>NZ_FOGU01000022.1 GCF_900111315.1 Tranquillimonas rosea | reverse complement strand
ATCGCAGCCGTCAGCGTCGTCTTGCCGTGGTCAACGTGACCGATCGTGCCGATGTTCACGTGCGGTTTCGTGCGTTCGTACTTTGCCTTTGCCATAATGGCCTCCTTGTTCTTCGGCGGTGCGTGCGGACACGCACCCTACGGTGCGGTAGGGTGCGTGGGCGGGGCCCACGCACCGCGGCTTATGCGAATTTCGCCTGGATCTCGTCGCTGATGTTCTGCGGCACAGGCTCGTAGTGGTCGAACTGCATCGTGAACTGGGCGCGGCCCGACGACATCGAACGCAGGTTGTTGATGTAGCCGAACATGTTGGCCAGCGGCACCATCGCGCCGATCGCCACGGCGTTGCCGCGCGGGTCCTGTCCGGTCACATGGCCGCGACGCGAGGTGAGGTCGCCGATGATGCCACCGGTGTATTCCTCGGGCGTCGTGACCTCGACCTTCATCACCGGCTCGAGCAGCATCGCGCCCGCCTTGCGGAGGCCTTCACGCATGCACATCCGGCTGGCGATCTCGAATGCCAGGACCGACGAGTCGACGTCGTGGTACTTGCCGTCCACCAGCGCGACCTTGAAGTCGATCACCGGGAAGCCCGCGATCGGACCGGAATCCATCACCGACTTGATGCCCTTCTCGACGCCGGGGACGTATTCCTTCGGCACCGAACCGCCAACGATGCGGCTTTCGAAGGTATAGCCCTCGCCCGGCTCGGTCGGGGAGATCTCCAGCTGAACCTCGGCGAACTGACCCGAACCACCCGACTGCTTCTTGTGCGTGTAGGTGTGGTTGATCGGCTGACGGATCGTCTCGCGATAGGCGACCTGCGGGGCACCGATGTTCGCCTCGACCTTGAACTCGCGCTTCAGGCGGTCGACGAGAATGTCGAGGTGGAGCTCGCCCATCCCCTTCATGATCGTCTGGCCCGATTCCAGGTCGGTCTCGACCTTGAACGACGGGTCCTCGGCGGCAAGACGCTGCAGACCGGCGGACATCTTTTCCTGGTCGGCCTTCGTCTTGGGCTCGACGGCGATCTCGATCACCGGATCGGGGAAGGTCATCGTCTCGAGCACGACCTGCTTCTGCGCGTCGCAGAGCGTGTCGCCCGTCGTCGTTTCCTTCAGGCCCGCCAGCGCGATGATGTCGCCCGAACCGGCCCAGCTGATCTCTTCGCGGGAGTTCGAGTGCATCATCATCATCCGGCCGATGCGCTCGCGCTTGCCCTTCGTCGAGTTCATGACGTTGCCGCCCTTCTCGAGAATGCCCGAGTAGATGCGGGTGAAGGTCAGCGAGCCGACGAACGGATCGTTCATGATCTTGAACGCGAGACCGGCGAACGGCTGATCATCACCGGGGCGACGCTCTATGTTGCGCGTCTCGGTCTCGTCGTCCGGCGAGAAGCCCATGTAGGGCGGCACGTCGAGCGGACCGGGCAGATAGTCGATGACCGCGTTCAGCATGGGCTGGACGCCCTTGTTCTTGAACGCCGAGCCACACAGAACCGGCACGAAGGACAGCGACAGCGTGCCCTTGCGGATCAGTTCGCGCAGCTTCGCCTCGTCGGGCTCTTCGCCCTCCAGGTAGGCCTCCATGGCCTCGTCGTCCTGCTCGACCGCGTTCTCGATCAGCTCGGAACGCATCTCTTCGGCGCGGTCCTTCAGCTCGTCGCGAATGTCTTGGATCACCCAGGTCGCGCCGAGGTCTTCACCCTTCCAGACCCATTCCTTCATGGTCACGAGGTCGATGATGCCTTCGAGCTTGTCCTCTGCCCCGATGGGCATCTGGATCGGCACGGGGTTCGCACCGGTGCGCTCGCGGATCATGGTGACGCAGTTCCAGAAGTCGGCGCCCAGCTTGTCCATCTTGTTGACGAACACCACGCGCGGCACCTCGTACCGGTCGGCCTGACGCCACACGGTCTCGGTCTGGGGCTCGACGCCGGCGTTGGCGTCGAGCACGCAGATCGCGCCGTCGAGCACGGCCAGCGACCGCTCGACCTCGATCGTGAAGTCGACGTGGCCGGGCGTGTCGATGATGTTGAAGCGGAACTTGGCTTCCTGCGGCGTGTCGCCGTAGATGCCAGTCGGGTTCTCGCCGTCCTCGGTGCGGAACCAGAAGGTCGTGGTCGCAGCAGAGGTGATGGTGATCCCCCGCTCCTGCTCCTGCTCCATCCAGTCCATCGTCGCGGCGCCGTCATGCACCTCGCCGATCTTGTGCGACTTGCCGGTGTAGAACAGGACGCGCTCGGTGCAGGTGGTCTTGCCCGCATCGATGTGCGCCATGATCCCGAAGTTCCGGTACCGGTCGAGGGAATATTCGCGTGCCATTGGGAAGGGTCCTCAGGCTAGGGGTTACCAGCGGTAGTGGCTGAACGCCTTGTTGGCGTCGGCCATCTTGTGGGTGTCTTCGCGCTTCTTCACCGCGGCGCCACGACCGTGGACGGCATCGGCGAGCTCACCCGCGAGACGCTCTTCCATGGTGTTCTCGTTGCGCTTGCGGCAGGCGTCGATCAGCCAGCGGATCGCCAGCGCCTCGCGGCGCTCGGGGCGCACTTCGACGGGCACCTGATACGTGGCGCCGCCGACGCGGCGCGAGCGCACCTCGACCGAAGGTTTGATGTTGTCGAGGCTCTCGTGGAACACCTCGAGCGGCGCCTTCTTGAGCTTGCCCTCGACGCGGTCGAAGGCATTGTAGACGATCCGCTCGGCGACGGACTTCTTGCCGTCGACCATGAGGTTGTTCATGAACTTCGTCAGGACCCGGTCGCCATATTTGGCGTCGGGCAGGATCTCGCGCTTTTCGGCGGCGTGGCGGCGGGACATGCTGGTATCCTCTTACTTCGGACGCTTCGCGCCGTACTTCGAACGGCGCTGTCTGCGGTCTTTGACACCCTGGGTGTCGAGAACACCGCGCAGGATATGATAGCGGACGCCGGGAAGGTCCTTCACACGGCCACCGCGGATCAGCACCACCGAGTGCTCCTGCAGGTTGTGCTTCTCACCCGGGATGTAGCTGATGACTTCGTAGCCATTGGTCAGGCGCACCTTGGCGACCTTCCGCATGGCCGAGTTCGGCTTTTTCGGCGTCGTGGTGTAGACGCGCGTGCAGACGCCGCGCTTCTGCGGGCAGCCCTCGAGGTGCAGCGACTTCGAGCGTTGAGGTTTGGGCTGCCGCGGCTTGCGGATCAGCTGCTGGATCGTTGGCATTCCGGTCGTATCCCCGTGTTGCAACTCTTCAAATTTCGGTCCCGCCTTGTCGCGCGGGGCTATCTGGGCGGGACGCGCGCGCCCCTGTTCGGTCTTGTCGTCGGGCCGCGCGCCGCGCGTCCGCAAAACGAGAAAAACCGCATTGCTTCCCCGAACGGAAAAGCACGCGGTGGGCCTTCAGAGGATCGGGCGCAGGGCCGGATCTTGACCACTTCGGTTCTGTAAAGGCGTCATGGGCCGTGCCGGCCCCGGTACCTGAGTGCGCGCCGTATAAGGGGAGTCGCGGGGGCTGTCAACAGCCGCCTGAGCCACCCTACTGCACCCCACCCGGAAAGCAACGGGCGGGCAGCTGTATCTGGGGCGGCCGGTCGGACCGTTCAAGCATGTGAATGGCGACAGGATACCTTTCGTGGCCGCGGGATTCCAGCGCCAAACGCGGAAAATCCCGCCCGACGATCGAAATAGAGGCAGTTCGATTCGCCCTCGGCGGGGAAACGAGCCCAGAAATGAAAAGGGCCCCGCACCTGGCGGGGCCCCTCGATAGTGATGCCGGAGCGCTTACTCCTCGCGGCTCTCCGGCGTGTCGACGAGCGTGTCCTCGAACGGATCGGGCGAGACGTCCGCCGCTTGTTCGGGCGCCGCCAGCGCCGCGGCCTGTTCGGCCTCGGACTGGGCGGCCTTCAGCACCTTCAGGTCCCGCTCGGCCGCGACGCGGCGCACGCGCTGCGAGGCCCCGCCGGTGCCCGCCGGGATGAGACGGCCGACGATGACGTTCTCCTTCAGGCCGACCAGCTTGTCGCGCTTGCCCTGCACCGATGCCTCGGTCAGCACGCGGGTGGTCTCCTGGAAGGACGCGGCCGAGATGAACGACCGGGTCTGTAGCGACGCCTTGGTGATGCCGAGCAGGATCGGCTCGCCCTGTGCGGGACGGCCGCCCTTGGCGATCGCCTTCTCGTTCGCGGCGTCGAACTCGAGCTTGTCGACGTGTTCGCCCTTGAGCAGCGTGCTTTCGCCGCTGTCGAGGATCTCCCACTTCTGCAGCATCTGCCGGACGATGACCTCGATGTGCTTGTCGTTGATCTTCACGCCCTGCAGACGATAGACCTCTTGCACCTCGTTGATCATGTAGTCGGCCAGAGCCTCGACACCCATGATCGACAGGATGTCGTGCGGCGCCGGGTTGCCGTCCATGATGTAGTCGCCCTTCTGGACGTAATCGCCCTCGGCGACGGGGATGTGTTTCCCCTTCGGCACCATGTACTCGACCTTGTCCATCGTCTCGTCGGCGGGTTCGATCGCGATCCGGCGCTTGTTCTTGTAGTCCTTGCCGAACCGGACATAGCCGTCGATCTCGGCGATGATCGCGTGATCCTTGGGACGCCGCGCCTCGAAGAGTTCGGCCACACGCGGCAGACCGCCGGTAATGTCCTTCGTCTTGGCGCCTTCCCGCGGAATCCGCGCGACCACGTCACCCGCCTTGATCGGCGTGCCCTCTTCGACCGACAGGATCGCGTCGACCGACATCTGGTACGTGACCGGATTGCCGTTCTCGTTGCGAACCGGTTCGCCATCCTCGCCCACGATCAGGATCTCGGGCTTGAGATCGTTGCCGCGCGGCGCCGCACGCCAGTCCGACACGATCTTCTGGGTCATGCCGGTGGCGTCGTCGGTTTCCTCCCGGACGGAGACGCCCGAGATAAGGTCGACGAACTTCGCCGTCCCCGCCTTCTCGGCGATGATCGGCAGGGTGTAGGGGTCCCACTCGAACAGCTTGTCGCCGCGTTTGATCTCGGCGCCGTCGTCGACATGCATCGCGGTGCCGTAGCCGAGCTTGAAGCTCGCCCGTTCGACGCCGTGTTCGTCGACGATCGCCAGCTGCATGTTGCGGCCCATGACGATCTGCTGGCCGGCCTCGTTCTCGAGCAGGTTCGGGTTGTGGAACTTGGCAAAGCCCTCCTGACCCGCTTCCTGGAACGATTGCTGACCACCCTGCGCGACGCCGCCGATGTGGAAGGTCCGCATCGTCAGCTGGGTGCCGGGCTCGCCGATGGACTGCGCCGCGATGATGCCGACGGCCTCGCCGACGTTCACCATCGTGCCGCGGGCCAGGTCGCGGCCATAGCACATGGCGCAGACACCCTCGTCGGATTCGCAGGTCAGCGGCGAACGAACACGCATCGACTGGATCGCCGCGGTCTCGATCGCGTCGGCCTTGCGCTCGTCGATGAGCTCACCCTCGGCCGCGAGCACCTCGTCGGTGCCCGGAACGATCACGTCCTCGGCCACCACTCGGCCCAGCACTCGCTCGCCGATGGTGGCGATGACCTCGCCGTCATTCACGGCCGGCTCGACCGTGATGGCGTTGTCGGTGCCGCAATCGTGCAGACGCACGATGCAGTCCTGGGCAACGTCGACCAGACGACGGGTCAGGTAGCCCGAGTTCGCCGTCTTCAGAGCGGTGTCCGACAGGCCCTTCCGCGCGCCATGGGTGGAGTTGAAGTACTCCAGCACGGTCAGGCCTTCCTTGAAGTTCGAGATGATCGGCGTTTCGATGATCTCGCCCGAGGGCTTGGCCATCAGGCCGCGCATCCCGCCCAGCTGCTTCATCTGGGTGACCGAGCCACGCGCCTTCGAGTGGGCCATCATGTAGACCGAGTTCGGCTCCATCTCGGCGCCGTTGTCGTCGAGACGCTTGGACGAGATCGCGTCCATCATCGCCTCGGTCACCTGGTCGTTGCACTTGGACCAGGCGTCGATGACCTTGTTGTACTTTTCGCCCTGGGTGATCAGGCCGTCCATGTACTGCTGCTCGAAGTCCTTCACCTGCTCGCGCACGGACTCGACGATGGGCCACTTCTGCTCGGGGATGACCATGTCGTCCTTGCCGAAGCTGATGCCGGCCTTGAAGGCCTCCTTGAAGCCCATCGACATGATCTGGTCGCAGAAGATGACCGACTCCTTCTGGCCGCAATAGCGGTAGACGGTGTCGATGACGTTCTGCACCTCGCCCTTGCGGAGCAGACGGTTCACGAGATCGAACGGCGCCTTGGCGTTGAGCGGCAGAAGCGCGCCCACGCGGATGCGGCCCGGAGTCGTCTCGTAGCGGCGCATGACCTCCTGGCCCTGCTCGTCCACCTGCTTGAGGCGCGCGGTGATCCGGGCGTGCATGTGCAGCTCGCCCGAGTCGAGCGCGTGCTGCACCTCATCCACGTCCGAGAAGACCATGCCTTCGCCCTTCATCCCCTCACGCTCGAGCGTGAGGTAATAGAGGCCGAGGATCATGTCCTGCGACGGCACGATGATCGGCGCGCCGTTGGCCGGCGACAGCACGTTGTTCGTCGACATCATCAGGACGCGCGCTTCCAGCTGCGCCTCGAGGCTCAGCGGAACGTGCACGGCCATCTGGTCGCCGTCAAAGTCGGCGTTGAAGGCCGAGCAGACCAGCGGGTGAAGCTGGATCGCCTTGCCCTCGATCAGGACCGGCTCGAACGCCTGGATGCCCAGACGGTGTAGAGTCGGCGCCCGGTTCAGAAGGACCGGATGCTCGCGGATGACCTCGTCGAGGATGTCCCAGACCTCGGGACGCTCCTTCTCGACCAGCTTCTTGGCCTGCTTGACGGTCGACGACAGGCCCTTCGCCTCGAGCCGTGAGTAGATGAACGGCTTGAACAGCTCGAGCGCCATCTTCTTGGGCAGGCCACATTGGTGCAGCTTCAACTCGGGACCGGTCACGATGACCGAACGGCCCGAGAAGTCGACACGCTTACCCAGAAGGTTCTGCCGGAAACGGCCCTGCTTGCCCTTGAGCATGTCCGACAGCGATTTCAGCGGACGCTTGTTGGCGCCGGTGATGACGCGGCCGCGGCGGCCGTTGTCGAACAGCGCGTCGACGGATTCCTGCAGCATCCGCTTTTCGTTGCGGATGATGATGTCCGGCGCGCGCAGTTCGATCAGCCGCTTGAGGCGGTTGTTCCGGTTGATCACGCGGCGATAGAGGTCGTTCAGGTCCGACGTGGCGAACCGGCCGCCGTCCAGCGGAACGAGCGGGCGCAGTTCCGGCGGAATGACCGGGATCACGGTCATGATCATCCACTCGGGGCGGTTGCCCGATTCCAGGAAGGACTCGACGATCTTGAGCCGCTTGATGATCTTCTTGGGCTTCAGCTCGCCGGTGGCTTCCTTGAGCTCCTCGCGCAGACGCTCGGCCTCGGTCTCGAGGTCGATCATCGACAGCATCTCGCGGATCGCCTCGGCGCCGATATTGGCGGTGAAGGCGTCCATGCCGTACTGGTCCTGGGCGTCCATGAACTCTTCTTCGGTCAGCATCTGACCGTATTGAAGGTCCGTCAGGCCCGGCTCGATGACGACGTAGTTCTCGAAGTAGAGCACCCGCTCGAGATCGCGCAGGGTCATGTCCAGCATCAGGCCGATGCGCGACGGCAGCGACTTGAGGAACCAGATGTGGGCCACGGGCGAGGCCAGCTCGATGTGGCCCATGCGCTCGCGCCGGACCTTCTGCAGCGTCACCTCGACGCCGCACTTCTCGCAGACCACGCCGCGATACTTCATGCGCTTGTACTTGCCGCACAGGCACTCGTAGTCCTTGATCGGACCGAAGATGCGCGCGCAGAACAGGCCGTCACGCTCGGGCTTGAACGTGCGGTAGTTGATCGTCTCGGGCTTCTTGATCTCGCCGAAGGACCAGCTGAGGATCCGCTCGGGGGAGGCCAGGGAGATCTTGATCTCGTCAAACGTCTTGGCCGACGTCATCGGGTTGAAGGGGTTGGTCGTGAGTTCCTGGTTCATCTTGATACCTCGAATATCGGCCGGAGAAGGACGGGCAGGAGCGGGGTGATCCCCGCCCTACCGGGACGTCGCAGGGCGGGGGTCTCCCCGCCTCTCCGCGTCACTCCTCGTCCTCTTCCGCATCCAGGAGTTCCATGTTGAGGCCCAGACCCCGGACCTCCTTGACGAGCACGTTGAACGATTCCGGCACGCCGGCCTCGAAGTTGTCCTCGCCCTTGACGATGCTCTCGTAGACCTTGGTCCTGCCGGCCACGTCGTCCGACTTGACGGTCAGCATCTCCTGCAGGGTGTAGGCCGCGCCATACGCTTCCAGCGCCCAGACCTCCATCTCGCCGAAGCGCTGCCCGCCGAACTGCGCCTTGCCGCCCAGCGGCTGCTGGGTGACCAGGCTGTACGGACCGGTCGAACGGGCGTGGATCTTGTCGTCGACCAGGTGGTGCAGCTTGAGCAGGTACTTCACCCCGACCGTGACCGGCCGCGAGAAGCGCTCGCCCGTGCGGCCGTCGAACAGCGCCGACTGCCCGGACTTGTCGAAACCGGCACGCTGGAGCGCGTCGTTGACGTCGTCCTCTTTCGCACCGTCGAAGACCGGCGTCGCGATCGGCACACCGCGGGTGACGTTGCCCGCCGCCTCGAGCAGGAGGTCGTCGTCCATCGTCTCGATGCCCTCGGAGTAGATCTCGTCGCCATAGGCGATCCGCATCGCATCCTTGACCGGGGTCATGTCGCCCGAGCGGCGATACTCGTCCAGCGCCTCTTCGACCTTGATGCCCAGACCGCGCGCGGCCCAGCCCATGTGGGTCTCGAGGATCTGACCGACGTTCATCCGTGACGGCACGCCGAGCGGGTTCAGCACGAAGTCCACCGGAGTCCCGTCCTCGAGGAACGGCATGTCCTCCATCGGGACCACCTTCGAGATGACGCCCTTGTTGCCGTGACGGCCGGCCATCTTGTCGCCCGGCTGCAGCTTGCGCTTCACCGCGACGAAGACCTTGACCATCTTCATCACGCCCGGCGGCAGGTCGTCGCCCCGGCGCACCTTCTCGACCTTGTCCTCGAAACGGTGCTCCAGCGCGCGCTTCTGCGCGTCGAACTGCGCGTTCAGCGCCTCGATCTGCTGCGCCTCTTCCTCTTCGCCGAGCGCGAGTTGCCACCACTGCCCCTTGGACAGGGTACCGAGCAGCTCCTCGGTGATCTCGGAGTTCGCCTTGACGCCCTTGGGCCCCTTCACGGCGGTCTTGCCGAGCAGCATCTGCTTGAGACGCGAATAGATGTTGCGCTCGAGGATCATCAGCTCGTCGTCCCGGTCACGGGCCAGACGCTCGACCTCTTCACGCTCGATCTGCAGGGCGCGCTCGTCCTTCTCGACACCGTGCCGGTTGAAGACGCGGACCTCGACGACCGTGCCGTAATCCCCCGGCGGCAGACGCAGCGACGTGTCGCGCACGTCGGACGCCTTTTCACCGAAGATGGCGCGGAGCAGTTTCTCTTCCGGGGTCATCGGGCTTTCGCCCTTGGGCGTGATCTTGCCCACGAGGATGTCGGCGGGGCCGACCTCGGCACCGATATAGACGATGCCCGCCTCGTCGAGGTTGCGCAGGGCTTCCTCGCCGACGTTCGGGATGTCGCGGGTGATCTCTTCGGGCCCGAGCTTGGTATCGCGGGCGGCGACCTCGAACTCCTCGATGTGGATCGAGGTGAACACGTCGTCACGCACGATGCGCTCGGAGATCAGGATCGAGTCCTCGTAGTTGTAGCCGTTCCAGGGCATGAACGCGACGACCACGTTTTTGCCGAGCGCGAGCTCGCCCATGTCGGTCGACGGACCGTCGGCCACGACCTCGCCGCGGGCGACCTTGTCACCGACCTTCACCAGAGGCTTCTGGCTGACGCAGGTGTTCTGGTTCGACCGCTGGAACTTGCGCAGGCGGTAGATGTCGACGCCCGGATCGCCGGCCTCGAGGTTCTCAGTCGCCCGGACGACGATACGCGTCGCATCGACCTGGTCGATCACGCCGGCGCGGCGCGCCATGATCGAGGCGCCCGAGTCCTGCGCGACCTTGCCTTCGATGCCCGTGCCGACATACGGCGCCTCGGCCCGCAGGAGCGGCACCGCCTGACGCTGCATGTTCGAGCCCATAAGCGCGCGGTTCGCGTCGTCGTTCTCGAGGAACGGGATCAGCGACGCCGCGACCGAGACCAGCTGCTTCGGCGACACGTCGATCAGGTCGACGTTCTCGTTCGGCTGCAGCATGTACTCGCCCGCCTGACGGGTGGACACGAGATCGTTCTCGAACTTCATGTCCGTGTCGAGCTTGGCATTCGCCTGCGCCACGGTGTGACGCATTTCCTCGGTGGCGGACATGTAGTGGACCTCGTCGGTCACCTGTCCGTCCTTCACGACGCGGTAGGGCGTCTCGATGAAGCCGTACTTGTTCACGCGGGCGAACGACGCCAGCGAGTTGATCAGGCCGATGTTCGGGCCTTCCGGCGTCTCGATCGGGCACATCCGGCCATAGTGGGTCGGGTGCACGTCGCGCACCTCGAAACCGGCGCGCTCACGCGTCAGACCGCCGGGCCCGAGCGCCGACAGGCGGCGTTTGTGCGTCACCTCGGACAGCGGGTTGGTCTGGTCCATGAACTGCGACAGCTGCGACGAGCCGAAGAATTCGCGCACCGCGGCCGCGGCGGGCTTCGCGTTGATCAGGTCCTGCGGCATGACCGTGTCGATCTCGACCGACGACATGCGCTCCTTGATCGCGCGCTCCATCCGCAGAAGGCCGACGCGGTACTGGTTCTCCATCAGTTCGCCGACCGAGCGCACCCGGCGGTTGCCGAGGTGGTCGATATCGTCGATCTCGCCCCGGCCGTCCCGCAGTTCGACCAGCGCCTTGATGCAGGCGACGATGTCCTCGCGGCGCAAGGTGCGCTGCGTGTCCTCGGCGTTGAGGTTGAGGCGCATGTTCATCTTCACGCGGCCCACGGCGGACAGGTCGTAGCGTTCGGAATCGAAGAACAGCGTGTCGAACAGCGCGCTGGCGGCCTCGACCGTCGGCGGCTCGCCCGGACGCATGACGCGATAGATGTCCATGAGCGCGCTGTCGCGGTTCATGTTCTTGTCCATCGCCATCGTGTTCCGGATGTACGGACCGACGTTGACGTTATCGATGTCCAGCACCGGGATGTCGGTGATGCCGGCGTCCAGCAACTCCTTGAGGGTGCCGCCGGTGACCTCGCCGTCCTTGTCGACTTCCCAGGTCAGCTCGTCCCCGGCCTCGACATAGATCGCGCCGGTTTCCTCGTTGATGATGTCCTTGGCGACATAGCGGCCGACGATGTGGTCGAACGGCACCAGAAGATCGGTGACCGAGCCTTCGTCGAGCAGCTTCTTCACCTGGCGCGGCGTGACCTTGTCACCGGCCTTGGTGAGCACCTCGCCGCTGTCCGCGTCCACCAGGTCGAAGGACGGACGGGTGCCGCGCACGCGCTCGGGGAAGAACTTGGTCTTCCAGCCGCGCGTGCCTTCGCGGGTGAAGCTCACCGTGTCGTAGTAGGCATCCATGATGCCTTCCTGATCCAGCCCCAGCGCATACAGCAGCGTCGTCACCGGCAGCTTCCGGCGACGGTCGATGCGGGCATAGACGATGTCCTTGGCGTCGAACTCGAAGTCGAGCCACGAGCCGCGGTAGGGGATGATGCGGCAGGCGAACAGCAGCTTACCCGAAGAGTGGGTCTTGCCCTTGTCGTGGTCGAAGAAGACGCCCGGCGAGCGGTGCATCTGGCTGACGATCACGCGCTCGGTGCCGTTGACGATGAACGTGCCGTTCATCGTCATCAGCGGCATGTCCCCCATGAAGACATCCTGCTCCTTGATGTCCTTCACGGATTTCGAGCCGGTGTCCTCGTCGATATCGAACACGATCAGGCGCAGGGTGACCTTCAGCGGCGCGCTGTAGGTCATGTCGCGCTGCTGGCACTCGTCGACGTCGTACTTGGGCTTTTCGAGCTCGTAACGCACGAACTCGAGAACGGCGGTCTCGTTGAAGTCCTTGATCGGGAAAACGGACTGGAACACGCCCTTGATGCCCTCGCCGTCGGCAGGCTCGGGCCCGTCGCCGGAATCGAGGAACAGGTCATAGCTGGATTTCTGAACCTCGATGAGGTTCGGCATTTCCAGCACTTCGCGGATCTTGCCGTAATATTTGCGGAGTCTTTTCTGGCCGAGATAGGAGGTCGAAGCCATGCGCCTTTGCACCTTTCATCTTTCGCAAGCGCGCCGGCCGCCGGGGCCGCGGGCGGCACGCTCTCGAAGACAGGGGGACCGGATCAATCCCTGGCGACCCTCCCACAGGCCGCCGCCCGATCCGGACCCGCGCCCTGGAGATGACCCTTTCGGGAAAGATCATCACCAAGACGCGGACAGCCAGCCCCGGCATCAGCCGGGACCGGCCTTCTAGCTCAAGCTGCGGGTCGTCGCGACCCGCGCAAGATCACTTCAGCTCGATTTCGGCGCCAGCCGCTTCGAGCTTCTGCTTGATCTCTTCGGCTTCCTCTTTCGAGGCGCCTTCCTTGACCGGCTTGCCGCCGCTTTCGACCAGCTCCTTGGCCTCTTTCAGGCCCAGGCCGGTGATGCCGCGAACTTCCTTGATGACGTTGATCTTCTGAGCGCCGGCGCTCTTCAGGATCACGTCGAATTCGGTCTGCTCTTCGGCGGCTTCGCCAGCGGCTTCACCACCGGCAGGGCCGGCCATCATCACGGCGCCGCCCGACGCGGGCTCGATGCCGTATTCGTCTTTCAGGATGGTTTTCAGTTCCTGGGCCTCGAGAAGCGTCAGACCAACGATCTCTTCGGCGAGTTTCTTCAGATCAGCCATTGTTCGGTTCCGTATACTAAGTTGGGGTCCAACGTCGTGGGGACAAGTCCTCCACGCGGGATGTTCGTGATTGCCTTACGCGGCCTCGCCGCGCTCCTCGATGGTCGAGAGGATGCCGGCGATGTTCGAAGCAGGTGCGCCGATCGCACCGGCGATGTTGCTGGCGGGTGCACCGACCATGCCAGCGATCTGAGCGAGAAGCTCTTCACGCGACGGCATCTCGGACACTGCCTTCACACCGGCCCGGTCCAGGATCGAACTGCCCATGGCGCCACCGAGGATCTCGAACTTCGAGTTATCCTTGGCGTAGCCTTCCGCGACCTTGGCAGCTGCCACCGGGTCTTCGGAATAGGACAGAACGGTCATGCCCGTGAGGAGGTCGGCAATGGCTGCCGGCGGGGTCCCCTCGAGGGCGATCTTGGCGAGCCTGTTCTTGGCAACGCGCACGGACCCGCCCGCTTCACGCATACGCGCGCGCAGGTCCTGCATCTCGGCAACCGTGAGTCCCTGGTAGTGAGACACCACCACGACGCCAGAGCTTTCGAAGATCTGGCCGAGTTCCTCGACCACTTTCTCTTTCTGGGCTCTATCCACAGTTTCACTCCAAGTTTGGACGGGTCTCCCCGCCCGGCTCTTCTTCGTGCGCCCCGCGGGGCGCGTCGGGTCCGTATCAGGGTCCCGAGGCCAAGACCGCCCGAAGGTTGTCCCTCCGGAAAAGTCTGACGTCTCGTTTCCCATCTCAGGAAGGAATTATTGGACCGGCCGGCCCAACCCTCCGTCTCGGACAGGACGGGGCCACCAGGGGCGCCCCCGCCATTCGCCGCCCGAGGGCGGCAAATTCTTCAACGGGCTCAGTTGCCCGTCGCGTTGGTCACGTCGATCGACACGCCGGGGCCCATGGTGGAGGCCAGCGAGACCTTTTCCATGTAGGTACCCTTGGCGCCGGCCGGCTTGGCCTTGCCCACCGCGTCGACGAAGGCGCGGATGTTCTCGGCCAGCTGCGCGTCGTCGAACGACGCCTTGCCGACACCGGCATGGATCACGCCGGCCTTCTCGGCCTTGAACTGAACCTGACCACCCTTGGCGTCCTTGACGGCCTGCGCGACGTCCATCGTCACCGTGCCGACCTTGGGGTTCGGCATCAGGTTGCGCGGGCCGAGAATCTTGCCGAGACGGCCGACGACCGGCATCATGTCGGGCGTGGCGATGCAGCGGTCGAAGTCGATCTGACCGTTCTGGATACGCTCCATCAGGTCCTCGGCGCCGACGATGTCTGCCCCGGCCTGCTCGGCCTCTTCGGCCTTGCCGCCACGGGCGAACACAGCGACGCGCACGGTCTTGCCGGTGCCGTTCGGCAGGTTGACGGTGCCGCGCACCATCTGGTCGGCGTGCCGCGGGTCGATCCCGAGGTTCATCGCGATCTCGACCGTCTCGTCGAACTTGGCGCTCGCCTGCGCCTTGATCAGCGCGACGGCGTCCTCGACGCTCAGGTTCTCCTTGCCGGAGACGGCTTCGCGGGCGGCGCGGGTACGTTTACCGATCTTGGCCATGACTTACCCTTTCACCTCGATGCCCATCGACGACGCCGAGCCGAGGACGATCTTCATCGCGCTGTCCACATCGTGCGCGCTGAGGTCCTTCATCTTGGCTTCGGCGATCTCGCGAACCTGGGCCACCGTGACGGTGCCCGCGGTCTGGCGGCCCGGCGTCTTGGCGCCGGATTGCAGCTTGGCAGCCTTCTTGAGGTAATACGACGCCGGCGGCGTCTTGATTTCCATCGTGAAGGACTTGTCCTGATAATACGTGATCAGGGTCGGGCACGGGGCGCCGACTTCCATTTCCTGCGTGCGGGCGTTGAACGCCTTGCAGAATTCCATGATGTTGATGCCACGCTGACCCAGCGCGGGGCCGACCGGCGGCGACGGATTCGCCTTGCCGGCGGGGACCTGCAGCTTCAGGCTGCCGACCTTCTTCTTGGCCATAGGGCCTCTCCTTCTGTCCAACACCGACACGGATCGCGATCCGGCGGTTTGATGTTGTCGCGGTCCGGTCCGACGGGCGCGCCCGCCTCGCCTTCCGCGTCTCGACGCGTCAGGTCGCCTTGCTGACCTGGGCGTATTCCAGCTCGACCGGGGTGGCCCGGCCGAAGATCGAGACAGACACCTTCAGGCGCTGGTTCTCGTGATCGATGTCCTCGACCATGCCGTCGAAGCCCTCGAACGGACCGTCAGTGACGTTAACCTTCTCGCCGGTCTGGAAGGTGATGAGCGTGCGCGGCGCGCTCTCGCCCTCTTCCACCCGGCCGAGGATGCCCTGCACCTCGGCGTCACGCATCGGCATGGGCCGGCCCTGCGGGCCGAGGAAGCCGGTGACACGGTTGATCGAGTTGATCAGGTGATAGCCCCGATCGGTCATCTCCATGTGCACCAGCACGTAGCCCGGCATGAAGCGGCGCTCGGTCGAGACCTTCTTGCCGCGGCGCACCTCGATCACCTCTTCGGTGGGGACCAGCACCTCATCGATCTCGTCCTCGAGCCCGGCCTCGGCGACGGACGTGCGGATCTGCTCTGCGATCTTCTTTTCGAAGTTCGACAGCACACTCACCGAATACCAACGCTTCGCCATTGTCGCCTCTGCCCTTCGCCTGCCGCGGGGCAGGCGGATGTCATTCAGTTGAAGGTGGGACGCGGTGTCCCGCCCATTTCCAAACAAAAGCAGCGCGCCGCTCGAATCACAGCGCGCCTTGTAAGGAAGTGAGGGCGTGCCTTAGCGCCGATGACGGGGCAGTTCAAGACCCCGCGGCGTCGTTCAGCTCACGACACTCAACAGCGTCTGCAGGCCGGTGCGGATCAGGAGATCGACGAGGAAGAAGAAGATCGCCGTCAGCGTCGCCATGATCAGGACCATGACCGTCGTCAGCACGACCTCGCGGCGCGTGGGCCAGACGACCTTCGCGACCTCGGCACGTACCTGCTGGATGAACTGAAGCGGATTGGTCTTGGTGGCCATGTCGCGTCCCCGGAAAGTATTCAATCGCCGGATACGCGTCCCGGCCCGACAATTCAAGGCCGGCTCGGGCCGGCCATCGCATGTCGTGAAATGGCAGGGGTTGAGGGACTCGAACCCACGACCCTCGGTTTTGGAGACCGATGCTCTACCAACTGAGCTAAACCCCTAGGCCGACTGCGCTTCTAGACCGAATCCGCACGGGCCTCAAGGGGGTTCGGCCGCTCTTGCCGCCTCTCAGCGCGCGGCTTGGTACAACAGGGCGCGAATCTCGGCGCGGCTGTGTTCCCTGGGGTTGGTGTCGACGAACTTGATCTCGGCCAGCGCCTGCGTGTCGAGCGTGCTGGCGTCGACGTCCACGTTGTAGCGGTCCAGCTTGTTCTGGGCCAAGGCCTCGAGCTGCGAGGTCGCGGCGGCCGGCATGGCCGACAGTGCGGCAAGGCCCAGTGCGGCAGGAAGAACGAGCGATTTCATCGTGATGTCTCCGAACGAAAAAGGCGGGCCGGACCTATGGCCCGACCCGCCCGATATGGTCGCCAAGGACCGCGATTGTTAGCCTTCGACGGCAGCGATCAGCTGCGAGCGGGTGTTCGTGGCACCGGCCGTGTCGTTGGTCTCGATCGCCTGGATTTCGGCCAGCTGCGCGTCGGACAGCGCGCCGGCATCGGCCGACACGTGGTAGCGGTTCAGCTTGGTCTGCGCGGAGGCTTCCAGCTGCGGGTTCGCGGACGCGGCGCCGGCAAGGGCGGTCACGGCGATGGCGGTGGTTGCGAAGATCGTTTTCATCTCGGTTACTCCTTTGGTGGGGTTACTCGTTACAGGTATGGTTCTGCCGCCTCTCAGCGCGAGGCAGCCTGGGTCAGCAGGGCGCGCGTGCTGGCGCCGGCAGCCGTGTCATCGGTCTCGATGAACTGGATTTCCGCCAGCTGGGCCACGGACAGCGCGCTGGCATCGGCCGCGACGTTGTAGCGGTCGAACTTCTGCTGCGCGGCGGCTTCGAGTTGCGGGTTCGCCTGCGCGGCACCGGCAATCGCGGTGAGGCCGAGGGCGGCGGAAACGATAAGGGTCTTCATGACGTGCTCCTTTGACTTTTCTTCTGCTTCGGCGCGCTCCCCGTCGTCCGGGGCGCCGTCGGAGCATGACAGTCAGTTAGGGACACTCGGCTGGCGCGAAAAGACGGCTCAACGGCGCCGAACACTCACGCACTTGTGCCCTTGAAAGTGAAGGGAGAGCTAACAGACACCGAGAAAAATCGTGCGATATCCGTCACTTAATTCGAGCGCTAGCCTCACGGTGACGCACTAAAATCGACCATTTTTGCAATGACGTGCATTTTTGCACATCCCGTGTGACGTGTGTCACCGCTATCGCGAGCCTCGTCTATGGATCGACAGGAACGGCCGGGCACCTGCCGACGTTGTCGCGCCAAATGCCAAACGCAGGAGATGACGACATGCCGGTGAACAGCCTCAAAGATCTTTACCTCGACCAGCTTCAAGACCTGCACAGTGCCTGCACGCAGGCGCTTCCGGTGATCGACGAGCTTGGACGTGCTGCCGATGACAAGGAACTCAGCCAAGCGCTGATCCAAGGCCAGAACGGCACGGCCGAAGGGATCGAGAAGATCGCTCGGATCTGCGGCGATCATGGTGTCGATCCCGCCGGCGAGCACTGCAAGGGGATGCAGGGCCTCGTCGCCGAAGCCCGCGCCCACGGCCTCGAAGAAAGCTTCGGCGATCCGGCGGTGCGCGACGCGATGCTGATCACGCAGTATCAGCGCATGATGCACTATGCGATCGCCGGGTATGGTTGCCTCATGGCGTTCGCCAACCGCCTGGAGCTCGACGGCGATGCAGCAATCCTTCAGGAGTGCCTGGACGAGACTCGTCAGGGCGACGAGCACCTGACGCGCATCGCCAAAAGCGGCATCAACGCATCGGCCGCCTGATACGCGACACAGGATGACCAGAGGGGCCGGCCACCGACAGGGGCCGGCCCTTTTCTTCCCAGAGGTCCGACCTGGCGCACACTACACCTGCGCCCTTGCAGGCGGCCGCCCTGCGCCACTCCGCACCATCACGGGCCGGCCACACGATTGTGAAGGCCATCTCGGCCCGGACCAACAGGTTCGATAGCGAACCTGCCCCGCGCATCACGAACCGATCACCGTGCGTGACGCCCGACACCGTTCCGGCGACAGACCGCGACCCGAACGTGTTTTCCCTAATCCTTCATCGGGGCGCATACCGGAGACGCCGGGCAACCGCCCGGTCGTTCGCAGCGAGGAGCCCTTGCATGAAACTACATATCCTGCTCGTGGCCGCAGCACTCGCCGTCACAGGCGGGGTCGCCAACGCGGCCCGGGACCAGCTCAGCACCAGCGTCTATCACTCGCTGAAGAAAGTGCGGGCGGATCCGACCAACCTCGACACAATGACGACAAGCCAGATCGTTCAACTGAAGTCCATTTTTTCGGGCAGCGACACCCAAGACTCGCAGCGCAAGCTCGAAGCAATGAAGATCCTCGACGACCTCAATTGAGCATCGGACGCGGCGCGCTCACAACCATCGGGCGCGTCGCAGCAGAAGCAAGACGATCCCCACCAGGACCGCCAGCCCGCCGGTAAAGACCCAGAACGCCGGCTCCCACGCCGCGCCCGGCATGCCGGCCAGGTTGATGCCCATGAGCCCGGTGAGAAACCCCAGCGGCAGGAAGATCGCCGAAATCATCGACAGGACATAGAGATTCCGGTTCAGCCGTTCCGCGACGGCGCCGGCCAGTTCGCCGTCGATCAGCTGCAGCCGGTCGCGGATCGACTCGGCCTCTTCCACGACGCGGATCATGCGGTCGTGATTCTCGCCGATCTCGCTCTGCTCCGGCCCTTCGAGCCACGGCAGCCTGAGCCGCCCCAGCTCCCCCAAAGCGTCCCGCTGCGGCGCCAGGTAGCGGCGAAAGCCCGCGGCCTGCAGACGCATGTCTGTGATCGTCTCGCGCAGACGCGCGTCCGGCCCGTCGATCACCACCTCTTCCAGTTCGTCGGTGCGATCGTCCAGGTCCGTCAGGACGGGTTCGATCCGGTCGACAATCCGGTCGATGATCGCCGACAGCAGCGCCGGCGCGCTCCTGGGGCCATTGCCTCCCTCGATCTCGGCCTTCAGTGCATCGACCGAGCGCAGGGGCCGCCGGGCCAGCGTCACCACGCGCGCCGGGTCCACCCAGAGGCGGAGCGAGACCATGTCCTCGGGGTCGGCACCGGGGTTCAGGTTGACGCCCCGCAGAACCACCAGCACGCCGCTGCCGATGCGCCGGGTGCGCGGCCGCGTCTCGGCGGCGGTCAGCGCCTCGCGGATCGCCGGGTCGAGGAAGGACAGGTATTCGTCGATCCATCCCGGAGTCTCGGGATGGTCGGCCATGAGGTGAAGCCACGCCGGATCGTCGTGCCGGACCGCCTCGGCGATCTCGTCGTGATCCGTCAGGTCCGAGGGCCGGGCCGCGCCCAACCGGTAGGCGAAGTGGACGTGCTCGCTCATCTCGCGCAACCTATTTCGGCGCCGCGTCCCGGCAACGCCGCACGAAAAAGGGCCGTCCCGGCGGGACGGCCCTGAAACATGCGCATCAAGGCGACGCTTACTCGATGATCTTCGAGACGACGCCGGCGCCGACGGTGCGGCCGCCTTCACGGATGGCGAAGCGCAGGCCGTCTTCCATGGCGATCGGCGCGATCAG
>NZ_FOGU01000015.1 GCF_900111315.1 Tranquillimonas rosea | reverse complement strand
AACACCCAGGGCGGCGTGGGCGTCAACGCCACGGCCAACGGGCTCGACTCCGGCGGCTACACCGCCGTCGGCTCGTGGGACGTCGAGCACGACTTCTACTGCCCCGAGCTGCCGGAGGAATCCGACTGGCTCTGCAACACCCCGGGCTGAGCCCCGGCGTGACGATCTTCCGCCCGGCGCGAGGGCGCCGGGCGGTCCCTGGGGGGCCGCCGCGGGGGCGGGTCTCCCGCGTTCGAGACAGGAGAGCCCGAGATGGCCGCGTTTCCGAAGCTCCGCATCCTCTTCCTGGGCGCCGCGCTGCTGGCCCCTCTCGCCGCCGCCGCCGGTCCCGGACGGATCACCGGCGCCGACTTTCCCGGCGCCGCGCCCGACGCCGCGGCACTGGGGCGGCTTCTGTTCTACGACAAGGTGCTCAGCGGCAACCGCAACATCTCGTGCGGGACCTGCCACCATCACGACCTGGCCGGCGGCGACGCCGTGGCGCTCGGCTTCGGCGAGGGCGGCGCGGGGCTCGGCACCCGGCGGCAGCCGGGCTACGGGCCGGCACAGGTCCATGCCCGCATCCCGCGCAACGCGCCCGCGCTGTGGAATCTCGGCCACCGCGACGTGCACACCCTGTTCCATGACGGCCGCCTGCAGGCCGATGCCGCCGCGCCCGGGGGCTTCGTGTCGCCCGCCGGAGAGGCGCTGCCCGAGGGGCTGAGCTCGATCCTCGCCGCGCAGGCGCTGTTTCCCGTCACCTCCGAGCACGAGATGGCCGGCAGCCCCGGCGAGAACCCGGTCGCCGACGCCGCCGTGACCGCGGCGGACCGGCCCGCCGCCTGGGCGCTGCTCGCCGGGCGGGTCGCCGCGATTCCCGCCTATGTCGAGATGGCGCGCGCGGCCTATCCTCACGTCGAGGCGCCCGAGGACATCACCATCGTCGAGATCGTCAACGCCCTCGGCGCCTTCATCGCCGTGGAATGGCAGAGCTACGACAGCCCCTGGGACGCCTGGCTGGCGGGCGAGGCGGCGGCGCTGTCGCCCGCGCAGGAGCGGGGGCGCGACCTGTTCTTCGGCGACGCGCAATGCGCCGGCTGCCATTCCGGGCCGCTCTTCACCGACCAGGAGTTCCACGCCATCGGCCTGCCGAATTTCGGCCCCGGCAAGACCCTGCGCGGCGCGCTGGGGGTGGATCCGGGGCGGATGCTGACCACCGGCGACCCCGCCGATGCCTACCGCTTCCGCACGCCGTCGCTGCGCAACGTGACGCTGACCGCGCCCTACGGGCACAACGGCGCCTATGCCACGCTGAAGGGGATCATCGCGCATCACTGCCACCCCGAGGAGGCGCTCCTGTCCTGGCGCCCCGAGATGGCGGGCCTGCCGCCGCTCGACGCGGTGGCCGAGGCGGATTTCGCCGCCACCGCCGACGGCGTCGAGGTGGCGCTGCAGCTGGCCTCGCTGACGATCACGCCGCTGCCCGACATCACCGAGAGCGACGTGGACGACATCGTCGCCTTCCTCGGCGCGCTCACCGGCGAGACCGCCGGCAGCCGCCCCCTGGGCCGCCCGGCCGAGGTCCCGAGCGGGCTGCCGGTGGACTAGGGGCGGTACGCCGCCGGTCGCGTCGATACGAGACATCGGATTTCCACGATCCGCAGCTTCCGGCGGGCGGGGGGCGGAGCAATGTCTGCCGCTCCGGACCTATGGGGCGATCCCGCCCGGCTTTTCCGCTGCAACGGTTGGTTGTGTCCGAGTCACGGTTTGGTCTATGCCTTGACGAGAGTGAATCTTGGGCATGGACTCTTCCTGTATGCAATTTCATTTTTCGCGTCAGACGAGTTTTTCGAATTTACCCCCATTTTTGTTATTCGAGGCCGTATTCCTGTCTGGAGTGGCGAAATGAAATGTATCCTCCACATCGGAACCGAGAAAACAGGCACCACTCTCATTCAAAAATGGATTTATTCCAACGAGGAAAGTCTTTCTCGCCAAGGCGTCGCGCTTACGAAAACGGCCGGTCATCCGAACAACAGGATGCTTGCCGCGATGTTCCAGAGAAACCTGGATGATTACCTTCGCATGATCGGCGTTACCGACGAGGCCGGACGAAAGGCATCATTCGAGACATTTCGCGCGAATTTCCGAGACGAGGTGGAGGCTTTATCGAAAGATCACCATACGGTTGTCCTGACCTCCGAACACATGCAGAGCCGGCTCAAGACCCATGAGGAGGTTGCGGAGCTTGCTACGTTCATCGGTGAATTCTTTACGGACGTGGAAGTTGTATGTTATTTCCGCGAGCAGTCTCAGTTCCGGCGAAGCCTGTACTCCACGGCCTTGAAATCCGGAAAGGCGATTTCCTTTCAGAAGTTTCATGCCGATCCGTTCAAATACCGGCACTACTATGATTACGAATTCATCATGGATAAGTGGGTGACGGCGTTCGGTGCCGGCTCCGTCTCTCCCGTCATGTTCGACCGGAACAAGATGAGACACGGCGATATCCGCAAAGATTTCATAGAACGTACCATGCCTGACGTCGATCTGGGCGGATTGCTCTACGACGTCTCCTCAGAGAATGAATCTCTTTCGGCGCTCCAGTCCGTTGCCGTAAGGCTGATAAACGAGCGCCATCCGAAGTTCATCAAGAACCAGGCGAATTCCTTGAGAAACAGGATGGTGCGTTCGGTTATCGGGGCGGCGCATCTTAAGCGGGGAAGTGTCTCCGATGGACGCTCGGAAGAGATTTTCAACGGCTTCGCGGAGTCGAACCGACGCTTCTTCGGGAAGTACTTCAACGCCGATGAGAATCTCTTCGAACCTCCTCCTCGGGATCGGAGCGAGGAAAGTCCGAAAGAAGAGATCGGAATCGTTCACGACTTGACCGAAAGTCTCTTGAATATAAACGGACTCACCGTGATAACGGAGAAGGAAGTTGAGCGCTTGACCGAGCTTGCGGTCGGGCTCGCCCGTGGGGGAGGCGAGTCGCGTGAGGGGGCATTGGTGCTGCTGAAGGTTCTCCAGAGAGTTCGGCCCAAGTCGAGCACTATCGAGAACGCGATTCTGGAAGCCGAGAACGTTTGAAAGGCAGTAGTAATTCGTGGCTGTCAAGCTTGCGCGAGGTGTGCTCCTGCGGGGGTGTCCTGGTAAATGTTGGTCTGTGCGTTGATGGTTCCGGGGGTGCTTGTTGAAAAGAATGGCTGATCCCGATGGTACGGAAGTACCTCGCCATTCGGTCCATGAAGACGTCTACCTCGTCACGGCGGTTGCGGTTCCTTCCGATCTGGACATCCTTCCTCATTTTCTCGGCCATTACCTCGACCTTGGTATTGCCCCGGAAAACATTCTGGTCATTCTGAATGTTTCCGCCGGAGAGGACAGGGAGCTTCTGACAGGCGCCTCGAATGTTCTGGAGCAATTCGGCGTCACGGATCCCGAAATCTGGACCGGCCCCTATTCCAGCATCGAGATGTGGCGCCGGCGCCGTGACCTGCAGGCGGCGCGCGTGCCCGCCGATGCCTGGGTCCTGAGCGCCGATGTGGACGAGCTGCACGTCTATCCCGACGGCATCGCCCCCGTCCTCGACGAGATGGAGACCCGCGGCTTCGACTGGCTGCAGGGGCCGATGATCGACCGGCTGGCGGCGGACGGCCGCCTGCGCCCCGTCGAGCCCGGCACCGACATCTTCGCCCAGTTCCCGCTCGAGGGCGACCTGATGTGCCAGATCAGCCGGCGCCCCGAGCTGAAGGACCAGGGCGGCACCGTGAAGACGATGCTCTGCGCGGGGTTGCTGTTTCCGGGGCTCGGCGGGCACGGGCTCGATTTCGACCGTTCGGCGGAGGAGGCGGGGCGCCGGGCCGCGGAGCTGGGGCTCGACCCCGCGAAGCGGGCCTGGCCGGGCCATCCGCGGCTGCGCCGGATCCACGACCGGCGGCCGGCGAACGCGGCGGGCGAGAACCTGGCGGGCCACCCGCGGATCAAGGAGCCGGGCGAGCGGTTGGCGTTCCCGATCCACGTGGCGCATTTCAAGTGGCGCGCGGCGCTGGCGCGGCACATGGCCGAGCGCCGGGCGAGCGGGCTGCAGACCGACGCGGCGCGGGCCTATACCGATCTGCTGCTGGACCTTCTGGAAGAGGGCGGCGACCGGATCGACCCGGCGCATCTGGCGCGGGCGCGGGGGCCGCGTCCGCCCTGGCGGCGCCACCTGCAGACCCTGCGCCGCCAGGCCGAGCGCCGGGCCGGCGCCTTCGGCCCGGTGCGGGCCTGGTCGCAGGACTACGTGCGTCCCGCGCCGGGATGGTCGGTGCGGCAGCTGACCTTCGGCTCGGGCCACGGGGTGGGGCATTTCCACAGTTACTACGACATCCCGGTGATGGACCGGGATTGCGCCCGCGTCGCCGCCGTCCGCCTGCCGCACCCCCCCCGGACCCCGCGCCCCGGGGACGCGGTCGAGGTGGGGGTGGTCGATATCGGGCAGGGCGGCTTCCGCAGCCTGGGCCACAGCCGGGCCTGGAGCTGGCAGCAGGGTCCGATGCTGCAATGGGTGGGGGGCGCGCTGGTCTGGAACGACCGGGCGAACGGGCGCTTCGTGGCGCGGATCCGCGACCCCGAGGGCGGCGCGCGGCTGCTGGACCGGCCGGTCTACGCGGTGGACCCGGCCGGAGAGGGGGCGCTGAGCCTGGATTTCGCGCGGCTCAACGCGCTTCGCCCGGGCTATGGCTATGCCGGGCTCGACAGGGAGGCGGACCTGTCCCCCGCGCCCGGCGACGACGGGCTCTGGCATCTCGATCTCGGTACCGGGGCGGCGCGGCTGGTGCTGTCGCTGCAAGAGGCGCGGGAGGTGCTGGAGCGGAACCTGCCGCCGGACGAGCGCCGCACCCACCGCGAGACGCCGTTCGTCTACTGGTTCAACCACTGCAAGTTCTCGCCGGACGGAAGGCGGTTCACGGTCAAGCTGCGCTGGCGGCGCCGGGACGGGCCCTGGAACGGCACGATGGGGGTGAGCCTGACCTGCGGCGTCGACGGCAGCGCGCCGCGGGTCGTCGCGCGGGGCGCCTCGCACGTGATGTGGCTGGACGACGCGCGGCTCTATTTCTGGAACCAGCGCGACGGCAGGGTGGTTCTGGCGCCCGATGCCGAGGCGACCGATCCGCCCGCCGAGACCGCGCTGGCGCCCGAGGTCTTCGGGGCCAATGTCCACCTGCGCCACCTTGCGGAGGATCCCGATCGCATGATCTTCGACACACCGTACGCGACCGACGTGTCGCTGGCCGAATTCGATCGCAGGACGGGAGAGACGATGCCGATTGCGGAGTTCGGGGGGCATCGTCCCCCCAAGGGGGAGTATCGCTGCGATCTCCACCCGGTGCCGTCCCCGGACGGGCGGCGGATCATCGTGACCTCGCTCTGCGACGGCGGCCGGCAGATCTACGTCCTCGACCGCGAGACCGGGTCTTGAGCCCCCCCGCCGCGCCGGAGGCCGCGCGCCCCCGCGTCGTGCTGACCGTGGTGGTCCGCGACGAGGCCGACATCATCGCCGACATGCTGCACTGGCACCTGCGCCACGGCGTGTCCCACGTGATCGCGATGGACAACGGCTCGGGCGACGGCACGCGCGAGATCCTGGGGGATTTCGCCGCGATGGGCTGCCTGACCTGTCTCGACCAGCCCGACGAGACCTATCGCCAGGATCTCTGGATGTCGCAGATGGCGGCGATGGCGCGGGACCGGTTCGGCGCGGACTGGGTCATCCCGTCGGATGCCGACGAGTTCTGGACGCCGCCGGCGGGCACCGACCTGCCCGGCGCCCTGGCGGGGTGGGACGACGATGTCGACATGGTCCGCTGCCCGCGCCGGAACCTCCTGGCCTCGTGGGAGGATCTCGCGGCGCTCGACTGGCCCGAGGCGCTGATCTGGCGCGCCGCCGATCCCGGGAGGCTGCCGCCGGAGCGGCTGGACGACGACACGCCGCTGGCCGACCCGTTCCTCTATTACGGGCTGCCGCCCAAGGTCGCCCTCAGGCCCGGCCGTCTGCGGCAGATCGCGCGGGGCGCCCACCAGGCCGAGTTCTCGGAGGGCGGCCGGGCGGTCGACGGCGACGTCACCGTGTTCCACGCGCCGTTCCGCCGGGCCGACGAGGTCGCGGCCTCGACCCGGCGCATCGCCGCCGCGGTGGAGCGCGATCCGACGGCGGGCCCCAAGGTGTCGACCAAGTACCGCCGGTGGGCGCGGTTCGCGGACGAGGACGCCAGCGGCGATCCCGGCGGCGGCTGGGACAGGGTGCTGCAGGAGATCCTGCCCACGCCCGAGAGGCTGCTGGCGGATTGGCGGGCCAGTCTGCTGGTGCCCGAGACGCGGCTGCGCGACGGCGTCGTCGCGGCCCGCGAGGGCGCCGCCGCCCGGCGCGCTCTGGCCGGGGCCGGCGGCCGCGTCACCGCCGCGGCGACGCCCGGTGGCCCGCCGACGCCGCTGCTCGTGCTCGGCGGGCGCGCAGAGGATCGCGCGGCGGTTGCGGCGCGGCTGCGCGCGGTGGGCGCCCGGACGCCGCAGCCGCGCCCGGAGACCCCGGCGCCCGAGCTTCTGTCGGCGCTTTTCGCCACCCATGCCGCCCCCGGCGCGGACGGCTGGCCCGACGAGACGCTCGACGCCGAGATCGCCCGCATCCTCGCCCGCTTCTCCGAGCGGGGCCACGGGCTCGTGCTGGCGGGGACGGAGGAGACCGGCCCCCTGGCGGCGTGGGACCGGCTGGCCGCGGCGGAGCGCGTGGCGGCCGCCGTCATCCTGCTGATCGACCCGCCCTGGGACCGGCTGGAGGCCGCCGGGCCCGAGGCCGATGCCGCGGCGGAGGCATGGCTTGCCGGGATCGAGGCGCTCGAGCGGGACACCCGGGGGCGGCCGCGGATGCTGCTGCCCGCCGAAAGGCTCCTGTCGGCGCCGGCGGGGGCCCTGCGGGACGCCCTGGCCCGGCTGGGCGTCTGGATCCCCGCCGCCGTGGCCGAAGAGGCGGGGCCGGCGGCGCCGCCGGCGGACGATCCCGCGCGCCGGGCCGCGGCCCTTGCGCGGCTCGGCACGCCCGAACTGCGCCGCCGGGTCGAGGAGACCTGGGCCGGCCTGATGGCCGAAAGCTGGGCCGTCGCCGCCCCGGCCCCGCACGCCGCCGCGCCGGCACCCGAAGAGGCCGCTCCGGCGGCCGCCCGCGACGTCCATGCCGTGGTGATCGGCTGGGACGGGATGCACGAGCGGGCGCTGCGCATCGCCCGGGAACTGGCCCCGGTGGTGGCGCGGCTGACCGTGATCTATTCCAACGAGTCCGGCACGCCCGAGACCGGGCCGGGCGACTGGATCGGCGTGCCGCAATCGTGGTTCTTCGGCCCGAAATTCGCCGAGGCCGTGCGTGGCCACGGGACCGAGGACGTCATGCTGCAGATCCAGGCGGACGCGCAGCACGAGGATTGGGGCGCGCTGGCCCGCCATGTGGGCCGGGTCTGGGCGGAGACGCCCGCGCTCGGGGTCTGGGCGCCCAGCATCGACTGGACCCCCTATGCCGCGGAATGGGCCGTGCGCGACCACGTGCCGGGCACCATGCTCTACCGGGTGGCGCAGACGGACGGGATCGTCTGGGCGCTGGCCCGTCCCGTGGTCGAGCGTTTCGCGGCGCTGGACTACGACGACAACAATCTCGGCTGGGGGCTCGACTGGGCGGCGGCGGCGCTGGCGGCGGCCTGCGGGCTCGAGGTGGTCCGCGACACCGCCGTGTCGGTCCACCATCCCAAGGGGCGGGGCTATTCCAGCCAGGAGGCGAGCCGGCAGATGCGCCGCTTCCTGTCGCAGCTCACCTCCGAGGAGCGCCGCCTGATCGCCGCGCGGGAAAGCCTGATCGAGACCCGGCAGGAGCCGGTGCGGATCACCATCCTGTCCGAGGAACGCCCCGGCCTGGGGCGGTGGCGGGCCTTGCGCGAGAGCGCCCCCGCGCCGTTGCCCGCCAACCTGCCGGTATCGGAGACGCTGCTGCGCGAGGGCCGGCTCTGGGTGCGCTGCGCCCCCGAGGCGGCGGAGGGCCTGTGCGCGGGGCGCGGCGGGCTGTCGGTGCCGCTGGTGCCGGACCCGGACGGGCCGGCGATCGGCCAGGCGCCCGTGCCGCTTCCCCTGGCGCCGTCGAGCGCGGGCGCGGTGCGGTTCGACACGCGGGGCTTCGAGGCCTGGCGCGTCGCGGGGCTCGAGACCGGGCGGCTGATCGTCGAGGACCCGGCGGCGGCGGAAACGTCGCGCTGCCCGGTCACCGAGGGCGTGACGGTCCCGGCCGCCGAGGGCGAGCTGGAGCTGTCCGTGGCGCTCGCCGCGCACCGGGCCGAGGCCCGGCTGGTGCTGGAGGAGGCCGGCCCCGACGGCGCGGCCGGAGAGCCCGTCGACACCGTCGCGTTCGACCGCACCTTCACCGGCGGGCAGGCGCTCGACGGCTACCAGGTCGTCCGCTTCCGGATCCCGGCGGCGGGGCGCGACAGGACGCTGCGGCTGGTGGCCGACCGGTTCCACCGGCCCGAGGGCGTGGCGGGGGGCAAGTCGGTGCTGTTCGTGACGGCGCCGCTCCTGCTGAAGCCGAGCGCGCTGCCGGACCTGGTCTGGCCCGCCCGCCGCCGTGCGCCGGGGGCGGAGACGGCGGAGCACGCCTGGCATTCCACCGCCGCGGGCGCGCTGTCCGGCACCGGCCCGCCGCGGGTCGAGCTCGAGTGGGACGGCGGGCGGCAGACCCTCGTCGACCTGGCCGGGCTGGGGGCCGAGGTCGAGCTTCTGCAGGACAGCGTGCTGCGGCTGCGGGCGCAGCGGGAGGACCGCCTGGCGGTGTGGATCGACGCGCTGCCCGCCTTCCAGGTGACCGTCGGGCCGATGCCCCGGACCGTGCCGCTGTCGGAGCGGGCGCGGAAGACGGCGCTGGCCGGGCGGATCGAGCTGCGCGACCTGACCGGTACCTTCGTCCTGTGGAGCGGGCAGTTCTCCGGCCTGCCGTGACCGGTGCGCGCGGGGCTCAGCCGGCGCCGCGCCCGGTCAGGGCGGCGCGCAGGCGCGACAGCCGCGAGGGTGCCTTGCGTGGGGGCGCGGTGGCGGCCTCTTCCAGGGCGGCGGCGAGCGCGCGGTCGAGGTCGGCCTTGACCTCCAGCAGCACCGGGTCGGGCGGGATCCGCTGGGTCCGGTTGAGCCGGTCGCGAAGCGCGCGCAGCTGTTCCGTCCGCGCCGGGCCCTCGGCGAGAAGGCTCGCCGACAGCGCGGTGAGGGTGGCGTCGAGATCCTCGCGTCGGTTCTTCGCCGCCTTCGCCGCGAGCGTCCCGTGCCGCTCGCGCAGCCGGCCGAGCGAATGGCGCACGGCCGGAAGGGCGGGCAGCGCGGCGTCCAGCGCCGGGGCCGCGCCGGCGGCCGCGCGGGCCGTCTCCGGCGATAGCAGGCCGGTGGCCGCGCCGGGGTCGCAGGCCGCGTGGAGCCGCTCGGCGCAGTCCTGCCAGAAGCCGGGCGCGGGGGCGGCGTCGTCCGTGTCGCCGGCGACCCGCCGCAGCCCCCGGTCGAGATGGTCGGCGGCGAAGCGCGCGATCCCGGCGGGGTCGACGGCAAGCCCCAGATGCGCCGCGCTCTGCCCCAGCACCGCCTCGGGCTGCTCGTAGAGCGCGGCGTGCCGGATCACCAGCGTCTCGCCGGGCAGGGCCGAGAGGGTGGTGCGCATGGTCACCGCCCAGAGCGCACACATCGACTCGATGTCGGCGATCACCGGAAAGCCGCCGGGCCGCCGCAGGGCGCGCTGCCGCTGGCTCTCGGCGACCTCGCGCGGGGGGCGCAGGACCAGGAGATGGCGTTGCGTCCAGCCCAGGTCCTCGGCCACCGCCGTCCAGAACGGCAGCAGCCCGGCGGTCCGGGGATCCTTGATCGCGCAGGCCCGCGCGGGCGGGGCGGGGAAGGCCGCCCGCAACAGGTCGGCCGCCTCGGCCCGCCACGGCGCGAAGGCGGGGTCGCGGAAGTCCTCGCTGTCGGCGGAAAATCCCCAGTTGTCCCAGCTGACGCCCAGATGCCGCAGCAGGCGCTCGTTGAAGCCGACGATGTCGCGCCGCTCGAACTCTCCCTTGGGATTGTCCTCGTTCATGCGGTTCTCGAAGGTGCCCAGGTCGCAGCCCGCCGCCTGCAGTCCGGCGGTGAGCAGCGAGGTCCCGGAGCGGTGCACGCCGAGGACGAAGGTGATCTGCATGGGGCTGGTCCGTCTGCTGTCGTCCCCCGCCTTAGACCCGATGCGGGGCGGCGGGGCAACGTTTGGACCGGCGATCGCGCCCCGGCGTCAGCCGTGACCCGCCGCGTAGAGCGCGGCCTGGGTGCGGTTGGTCGCGCCGAGCTTGCGCAGGACCGAGCGGACATGGACGCGGACGGTGCTGTCGCTGATGTTCAGCGCCGAGGCGATCGACTTGTTGCTGTCGCCGTCCGAGAGCCGGTCCAGCACGGCCTGCTCGCGGACGGTGAGCGATCCCAGCCGGCGGCGCGTCATGCATTGCCGGGTCCGCCCCGCGGTGAAGGTCGAGATCAGCGAGCGCGGCCAGATGCAGACACCCGCATTCACCACGTTGCAGATCCGCACGACATCCTCGGCGCCGGTGGTCGGCGGCAGCATCGCCCCGACCTCGCCGATCAGGCCTTCGAGTTCCGCGCCCTGGTCCTCGCTGCGCAGCAGGAGCACCATCGAGGACAGGTCCTGCCCGGCGCCGCGGATTCGGCGCAGCGCGCGGGCACAGGCCTCGGCGTCGCCCACGTCGACCAGGACGACGGCACCGTCGGTGCCGTCCATCGCGTCGAGACAGGGGATCACCGCGACCTCGGTGAAGTGTTCCGAAAACGGCTCGCGCAGGAGATTGCCCAGGAGAAAGCTTTCACTAACGATATAGACTGTTGATTTCATGGTTTAATCATCTTTCGCCCGGAAATATGGGCGATAGACCCTTTAATTAACATCTTACTAACAAGTGACATGTTTTTGCCTTAGTTCGCCGAGGGCAAAGACATTTGTCAGTGATGTTCTGTCCAGATTGCAGACGCCGGAGAGACTCCCCAGTGACGGTTGAGTCAGTGCCTAATTATTAATCATAATCGAACAAACTACTCTCGCGGAGGTAGATAAGAGCAGGAGAAGTAACGCGAATCGGTGGTACTACTTCCACCTCGATTCGGATCTGCCGGAACCGCTGGGCAAAATCGGCCGGGCCTGTCGGTCCGTTTAGGCCGGCGCCCGGCGGTCGGCCGTTTCGTTTAGAACCAGCTGTTTCCCTCATCGAAATGATCCCTCTCCCTCGGCGGCAAGGCCAATAGCCGGCCGCAGCGGCTGGCTCGTATTCTGACGTCGAACAGGTCGTCAGACGAGTCGGGGGGGGGCGTAGGATGGCGTATCGCGAGATGCATGCGGGTTCTTCCGAAGGAGAAGCCCGAAGGATTGAGGGGGCGTCCGGGAGCCGCGCGGCGGAGACCCGGCGCGTCGGCTCCGTCCCGTCCGTCTCGCGCAGCGCCCTGCACGACATCCCGCGGGACCGTCTCGGCCCGCCCACCAGACCGCCGACGAGACCGCCGGACGGCGGGGCCGATCCCGGCCGATCCCGTTAGCGACCACCTCTTCAGACGAATTTTTCCAGAACAACTTTTACCGAAAGTGACAGTACCATGGCCCTTCCCCTGATCTTCCAGGAAACCGAATTCGACATCCTCAACGTGGACACCGTCGTCCGCGACCCCGACAACGGGGAAGCCTCGGCTGACAACAGCGGCGATTTCGACGAATTCGATCTGCGGGTCGGATATTCGGGCAGCGGCTATCTCGATCTCGGGGGCGGGGCCGAGGACAAGTTCGCCGTCTCGGTGCCGGCCTCCGAACTGGATGGCGCCGGCACCTATGCGCTGGTGGTGAAATTCGCCAACGGCAGCAGCGAACCGCGCCCGCTCGTGATCCGCAACGGCGACACCGTGGTCGCCGAGATCCCCGACACCAATACCGGCAGCTTCAGCGTCTGGGACACCCTGAGCCTCGACATCGCGCTCGGCGAGCCGGATGGCGACGGCAATTACGTCCTGACCTTCGAACAGACGGGAACCCAGGGGCCGAACGTCGACGCCGTGGCGATCGCCCCGGCGGGCCAGACGGTGAGCTTCCTCGACCCGGTCTTCGAGGGCGCCGACAGCTTCGCGCTGGAAGAGGGCGGCACAGACGTCGCCATCCTCGCCGCGACCGACGCCGACGGCCAGGCGCTGAGCTACGAGATCACCGGCGGGGCGGACCAGGGAGCGTTCGCGATCGATTCCGCGACCGGCGCGCTGTCCTTCGCGGAGGCCCCGGTCTACAGCGAGACCCCCGGCGAGAACGTCTACGAGGTCGAGGTCACCGCCACCGACGAGGCCGGTGCCACCGTCGTGCGGACCGTGTCCGTCGCCGTCACCGAATACGTCGCGCCGATCTACATCCAGGGCGAGACCGCGGTGCTGACCACCGCGGACGGCGGGGTCCCGGTCAGCCAGGTCCTGACGCAGACCAACGCGCTCGACGAGGGCGACAGCGCCGTCGACGACTTCGGCCTGCGTCCGAACTACAGCGGCGAGGGCTATCTCGATTTCGGCAGCACCGGGGAATCCGCGACCTACGAGGTGGACATCCCCTCGGGCGGGACCTTCGACCTGCATATCCGCTACGCATCGAGCGGCCCGCGCAACGCCCAGGTCCGCATCGACGGCACCACCGAGGCGACCCTGAGCTTTCCCGACACGGCCGGCCCCGCCGTCGACGCCGACGCCGGTTACGACGGGACCGAGCCGTTCAACAACTGGTCGGTGCTGACCACCCAGATCACCCTGTCCGAGGGGCTGCACGACCTGGAACTCTTCCTCAACGCCGGCAACGGACCGAATGTCGACGTGATGGCGATCACCGCCGTCGGCGGCACCCCGGATTTCGCCCCGCGCTTCACCTCGACCCCGGACTTCGTCCTGGACGAGGGCGAGACCGCCGCGGGCACGGTCACGGCGGCGGACGTCGATGCCGACACCACCGACGGGGTCGACACCTCGGGCCCGGTGAGCTTCGCCGTGACCGGCGGCGCGGACATGGACGCGGTCGCCATCGATTCCGGGACCGGCGCGCTGACGCTCGTCGCCCCGGCGGATTACGAGGCCAAGGCGCAGTACGAGGCCGAGATCACCGTCACCGACGCCGGCGGCAACACGGTCTCCCAGATCGTCACCATCGCCGTGACCGACAGCGACGAGGCGCCGAGCGTTCCGGTCTTCGACGGCAGCCCGACCTTCCCCGCCGACATCGCCCCCGGCACCGTGTTGGGCACCCTGGTCTCGGTCGACCCCGAGGGGCAGACCGTGACCTTCGCGATCGACGATTCCCGCCTTGTCCTCGAGGAGGGCCGGATCGTCGTCGGCGAGGACGCGACCTTCGCGAGCGGCGAGACCGTGGACGTCACCGTCACCGCCTCGGACGGGGGGCAGACCTCGACCACCGGGCTGAGCTTCGGCGTGACCGAGGCCACGGACGGCGCGCCCTTCACGCTGAGCTTCACCGAGGACGGCCTGAGCAGCTATGCCGGCTCCCAGGACCAGGGCGCGGACACGGTCATCTCGGATGACGGTGCGACGCTGGAGCTCAACGACAACCACTGGAAGCGCGCGGCGCTCGGCGCCGAGTACACGATCACCGCCGAGACCCGCCTGTCGGTGGAGATCGCCGTGGGCGAGACCGAGCCCGAGCTGGTGGCCGTGGGCTTCGATCTCGACGACAACGCCTTCGACGGCGACGCGAGCCTCTACCTGCTGGACGGCACCGACGGGCAGGGGGCCTTCGTCGATCTCAAGGGCACGGGCGAGGACCTGGGCGGCGGCGTGCAGCGCTACGTCATCGATCTCGGCGCCCATGCCGGGACGGTCATCGACTCACTGGTCTTCATCGCGGACGACGACCTCGCCGCCAACGGGATCGGCTCGGTCGGCTTCTCCAACGTGCAGCTGATCGAGGGCACGCCGGCCGCCGAGGGCAATCTCGCCCCCGAGGTCGTGGGCGGCGGCATGGCCGATTTCGCCGCCGGCGAGGGCAGCACGGTCGAGATCGACCTGCCCTTCGTCGATCCCGAGGGCGCGGCGCTGAGCTACGAGGTCACGGTGACCGACGGCACCGGCGCGGACGTGACCGACCAGTTCGCGGGGCTGTCCGTCGCGGACGGCACGCTGACCGGCCCGCTGTCCGCCGCGCCGGGGGTCTACACGATCACCGTCACCGCCGACGACGGCGCCGAGAGCGACGCCACGGCGACCGACAGCTTCCAGCTGACCGTGGAGAACGTGAACGACGCGCCGGTGGCCGAGGACGTGGCGCTCGAGCCCTATTTCGGGGCCGCCGGCCAGGTCTTCGACGGAATCGACGTGGGCGCGCTGGCGGCGTATTTCAGCGACGCGGACGGGGACGCGCTGACGCTCGGCGTCGATCCCGAGACGCTGCCCGAGGGCCTGGTCTACGACGCCGAGGAGCAGGTGATCCTGGGCACCCCGTCCGAGGGCGGCTCGTTCCCGGTGACGGTGACCGCCACCGATCCGGGCGGGCTGACCGCGACGCTGACCCTCGCGCTCGAGATCGACGCCCCGGAGGTGGGCGACAGCTTCACCATCGAGGCCGAGACCTTCACCGGCCTCGCCGACTCGGAGGCCTTCTACGCCGCCGCGGCGCCGGGCGCGTCGGGGAACCAGATCATCAAGACCAACGCGAACCAGTCCGGCACCGTCTCGACCGACCTCGCCGCGGGCGAGGTGCCGCCGGGATACTACACCCTGGCGCTGTCGGTGTTCGACGAGACCGACGGCAGCGCGACCTTCTCGATCGCCGTGGACGGCGTGACCGTGGTCGAGGGGGCGAGCTTCGACGATCCCGGCACCTGGGAGAACGGTGACGGCACCACCGGGCGGGGCAATGCCGCCCAGGCCGGCAACCTCAAGACCCTGAGCTTCGACAGCGTGATCGAGATCGCGGCGGACAGCGTGCTGACGCTGACCGGCGAGGCCGACGGCGAGATGCTGCGGATCGACAGGCTGGTCCTCACCCGGGCCGAGGCGCCCGACCTGGCGCCCGGCGCCCCCGTGCTCGACACCGCGAGCGTCGACGAGAACGCCGCGGCCGCCGTGGTGGGCACCCTGAGCGCCGTCGATCCCGAGGGCGCGGCGATGACCTTCTCGACCGAGGACGCGCGCTTCGTCGTCGAGGGCGACAGCCTGCGCCTGGCCGACGGCGTGTCGTTCGACCACGAGGCGGGCGAGACCGTGCAGGTCGAGGTGACCGCCGCCGATCCGGCCGGCAACACCACGACCGCGGTGCTCGACATCGCGGTGGCGGATCTTCCCGAGGCGCCGGAACTGGCGGAGGACGCCGCGGTCGAGGACGTGTTCGTCGCCACCGGCGAGACCGGCAGCGTCGACCTGGCCGCCGCCCTGGGGGCGAGCGATCCCGACGCCGGCGACACCGTCGCCTATGCCGCGCAGCTGTCGGACGGCAGCCCGCTGCCCGCCGGCCTGACCCTGTCCGACGCGACGCTCGAGGTGGGCGCCAGCCTGGCCGAGGGCAGCTACGAGGTCGAGGTCTTTGCCACCGACGGCGCGCTGGACTCGGAGTCCGTCCTGTTCACCGTGACCGTGGGCGAGGCCGAACCCTTCGCCCCGATCCTGATCCAGGCCGAGGAGGGCATCGTCACGCTGTCTTCCGCACCCGACGGCGACGACACCGTGACCGTGATCCGCGATCCCTCGAACCCCGAGGAGACGGCCGGGCTCGAGAACGGCCTGCGGCCCGGCTTCACCGGCGAGGGCTATGTCGATTACGGCGACGATCCGGGCGACACGCTGTCCTACAGCTTCGACGTGCCGGCGGCCGGAGAGTACCGGCTCAACATCCGCTACGCCTCGCAGGACTCGGGCGGCGCGGCGCGGACGCTGGACCTCGCGGTGAACGGCGCCGGCGCGGTGACCACGAGCTTCCCGTCCACCGGTCCCGGCGGCGACGGGCCGGATGCGGGCTTCAACAACTGGGATGTCCTGAGCGTGGACGTCACGCTCGAGGCGGGCACCAACACCGTCGAGCTGTCGATCCCGGCAGGCGCGTCCTCGGGCCCCAACCTCGACAGCCTGGAACTCGTCAGCGCCGCCGACACCTCGGCCGATGCCGACGAGCAGCCGCTGTTCCTGTCGGGCCCCGACAGTGAGCTGAACGAGACCCAGGCGGCCTCGATCAACTTCAACCTCGCGGGCATCGACGCCGACATCGTCACCACCGAGATCAGCTTCGACGGCGGCGCCACCCGCACCGAGGTGCTGCCCGACGCGGACGGCGATTTCACCATCGACGGCTCGGCGCTGGCGCCGGGCGACTACACCGTCATCGCGATCGTCACCGACGCGGCCGGCAACGAGGCGCAGGTCACGATGCCGATCGTGGTGGCCGGCGAGGACGTCACCGTCGATCCCTTCACCATCCAGGCCGAAGATGCCGGCAGCGTCACGGTGGAGGACAGCGGCGATCCGGCCAACGGCGATTTCACCCGCGTGGTCGACGCCGACAACGTCGACGCCTTCGGCAATTACCGCGCCGGGGCGACGGGGGGCGCCTATATTGATTTCGGCTCCGATCCGGGCGACGGGATCGTGTTCAACGTCGACGCCCCGGCGGCGGGCACCTACGCGGTCACCTTCCGCTATGCCAATGGCGGCGACGAGAACCGGCCGCTTGATCTCAGCCTGAACGGCGGCTCGGCCACCACGGTGGACTTCGTCCCCGGCCCGGTGGTCGACGTGGGCGACGAGATGACCGGCTGGGAATCCTGGGTGACCCAGACCGTGGAACTCGATCTCGCGGCGGGCGCGAACCAGATCCGTCTCGAGATCCCCGCGGGGGGCACCAACGGGCCCAACATCGACGAGGCGACCTTCGCCTACCAGGACGGGGACGCGGTCGAGGCCTTCTCGGTCACGGTCGAGGGCGAGACCTTCTCGATCACCGACAGCGAGGCCGAGCCCGACACGGTGTACCGCACCGCCCAGAATCCCGAGGGCAACGCCACCGACGCCAACAGCGGGCCCGGCCTGCCCTTCGACGCCGACGGCCTGCGCCCCGGCTACGAGGGCGATGGCTATCTCGATATGGGCAACGACGTGGGCGACAGCGCGGCCTTCACGGTCGACGCGCCCGAGGCCGGCACCTACCAGCTGACCGTGCGCTACGTGAACGGCAGCACGGACGACCGTCCGATGGCGCTGAGCGTGGACGGCGCCGAGCAGACCGTCGCCTTCGCGCCGACCCTGGTGACGGGGGGCGACAGCGACGACCACTGGCAGAACTGGACCGAGGTCACGGTCGATGTCGAACTGTCGGCGGGGGTGAACGAGATCTCGTTCACCAACACCGTCGCGAACGGGCCGAACATCGACCGCGTCACCGTCAGCCGCGAGGGCGTCGATCCCGGCGGCGAGACCCGCGAGCTGATCACCTTCGAGGAGGTCGCCCGGATCAACTTCCAGCCGCCCGAGGATCAGACCGCGCAGGGCCTGCCGGCGGGCTACGAGACGCCCGAGGGCTACCTGGCCGATACCGGCGCCGCCTACGGCGACCGCGGCAACGGGCTGAGCTATGGCTGGGTGAGCGAGGACAGCGTCGCCGACGGCACCGCCGACGGCACCACGCCGCAGGACCAGCCCGACAACGCGCACTGGTACAAGGACGTCGTCGACGGCGCCTCGGACCTGCAGAAGACCTACGCCCATTTCGAGTATCCCGGCGCGGGGGCGGACGCCTCGCGGGCCTGGGAGATGGGGCTGGCGAACGGCACCTACCAGCTCACCGTCTCGGTGGGCGACACCGCCGGCGCCTTCGACAGCAACTACGTGCTGAACGTCGAGGGCCAGAGCTTCATGCCCGACTGGGTGCCGGCGAACCCAATCGACGGCTCGACCGGTGGCGGCGGCTTCCGCTCGACCCTGGTGTCGGGGGTGGTCACCGTCGAGGACGGCCGGCTGACGATCGACTCCATCGGCGGCGAGAACACCGAGATCCAGCATCTCGAGATCGAGCGGATCGAGGACCTGACGCCGGAGGACGACCGCAGCGCGGATCAGGACTATTCCTTCTTCGACGCGCCGGTGGCCGCCTCGATCGACGGCCAGACCTCGATCGCGCTCGGACCTGACGGCGAACTGCCCACCGGCATCGACCCGACCTCGTCCTTCGTGGTGGGGGTCAACCTGCAGGCGCCGGGCCAGCGCGGCCCGAACGTGGCCTATGTCGACGGCGTCACGCTGGTGAACACCCTCACCGGCGAGGAGGTCGCGATCGACGTCCAGGTCTCGGGCGGGGCGGACTCGCTCACGATCCGGCCGCTGGAGGATCTCGACGAGAATACCAGCTACACCCTGAAGGTGCAGGACGTGATGGACCTGGGCGCGGTCAGCGACGCCGAGGCGCCGCTGCGCCAGATCCAGGATCTGACCACCAGCTTCGTCACCGGCGAGGCGCCCGAGGACGTCCCGCGCGAGGTGGCGTTCTCGACCGACGTGATGCTGGACGGCTTCACCGACGGGGCGGGGGGCTACACCGTCGTGGAGTTCGGCCCCGACGGAAAGCTCTATGTCGGCACCATCACCGGCGAGATCCACCGCTGGGACGTGCTCGAGGACGGCTCGATCGACAAGGGCTCGCAGGAGACGCTGTCGCTCGACTATCTCTCCGAGGGGGCGGCGGGACGCCGCGGCATCGTCGGCTTCACCTTCGATCCCAACGATCCCGAGACCATCTGGATCAGTGACAACTGGCCGATCCCGCGGGAATCCAAGGCGTTCGACACGCCCGAATTCTCCGGCCGGGTCAGCAAGATCAACCTGGGCGAGGGCGGCAGCTTCGAGGGCGTGACGGCCGAGACCTACGCCACGGGCTTCCCGCGCTCGGGCGGCGACCACGTCACCAACAGTCTCGAGTTCAGGGCCAATCCCGATTTCGGCCAGGAGGGCGAGCCGGAATACCTGCTCTACCTCGTGCAGGGCTCGAACTCCGCCGGCGGCGCACCGGACAATGCCTGGGGCAACCGGCCCGAGCGGCTGCTGAACGCCGCCGTGCTCGAGATCGACCCCACCCGTGACGCGCCCGAAAGCGGGTTCGACGTCCGCACCGAGCCGATCACGCTCGGCGACGACCCCGAGACCAGCTTCGACGAGAGCGCGTTCGACGAGAACGGCACCTATCCGGGGATGTACGACCCCTTCGCCGAGGACGCGGTGGTCAAGATCTTCGCCACCGGCGTGCGCAACGCCTATGACCTCGTCTGGCACTCCAACGGCAACCTCTACGTGCCCACCAACGGCACGGCCGCCGGCGCCAAGACGCCCCAGGACCCGACCCAGACCGAGTTCGACACCACGATCGACAACTCGCCGAAGCAGTACGACTACTTCTTCACGGTCGACGAGGACGGCTATTACGGCCATCCCAACGTGCTGCGGGACGAGTACGTCCTGAACGGCGGCAACCCGACCTCGGGGCTCGACCCCAACGAGGTGGTCGGCGGCAACGACGGCAACCCCAACACCGACGGCTATCCCACCGGCGTGCAGGTCGACGGGAACTACGACTACGACGGCGTCTACAACCTGGGCTACAACCGCTCGCCCAACGGCGCGACGGAATACACCGGCAACGCCTTCGGCTCGAACCTCAAGGGGGCGGTGCTGTTCGCCCAGTTCTCGACCGGGGACAACGTGCGGGTCATCCAGGTGGACGAGACCGGCGCGATCACCGGCGACGACGTGCTGCGGCGGCCGGACGGCTCGGTGATCGACAACTACATCGACCCGCTCGACATCGTCGAGAACCCGCTGACCGGGCAGCTCTACCTGATGACGCTGAACCGCGGCACCGGGGCGAGCCAGCTGATCCTGCTCACCCCCGCCCCGGGCGGCGTGACCCAGGACCTGTCGGCCGACCAGGGGGGTGACCTGACCCTGCTGGCGGTGGATGTCAGCGACACCGAGGCGGCCCTCTTCGAGGTCTCGGGTCTGGACGACGACATCACCGCGCTGCGGGTGTCCTTCGACGGCGGCCCCGGGACCACGGTGACGCTGGACGCGGACAACCGCTTCGTCATCGACCTCGGGACCCTCGAGGGCGAGACGGTGGCCACGCTCGAGGTCACCGACGACGATCTCAACACGGCCAGCGCCAGCGTGACCTTCACGCCCGGCGCGCAGCCCGAGTTCGTCTCGCTGGTCACCATCCAGGCCGAGGACCGGACCCCCAGTGACGGCACCGCCGTCGCGGTGCCGACCTCGCCCGATGCCGAGATCGAGATCCGCGACGCCCAGAACCCCGAGGACACCGAGGGGCTGGAGAACGGCCTGCGGCCCGGCGCCTTCGGCACCGACGGCAACACCGACAACACCGACGGCACGCTGGGCGGCTATGCCGATTACGGCTCGACCAACGCCGATTTCCTGACCTTCACCTTCGACGTGCCCGCGGAGAATGCCGGCAGCGCGCTGCTGCAGTTCCGCTACGCCAACGGCGGCGATGGGGACCGTCCGCTGCAGGTCGAGGTCAACGGCTCCATCGTCACGGTGGCATCCTTCCTCCCCACGCCGGGCACGCCCGCCGAGGAAGAGGCCTGGAGCACCTGGCAGGTGGTCGAGGTGCCCGCCACGCTGGTGGACGGCACCAATACCGTGACCCTGCGCTCGGTCTCCGATACCGGCCCGAACATCGACCAGCTGGAGGTGCTGGTCTCGACCGCCACCGAGGGCACTCCGGGCGACGGCACCGAGGTGATCAACGGCGTGGCCTACGACGTCTACGAGGCCGAGACCGCCACGCTCGACGGACCCGTCGTGGTCACCGAGGAGCGCACCCAGTCCGGCGATTTCGTGGATTTCGACGGCACCACCGACCAGTCGATCACCTGGACGGTGACCGCCGGGGCCGCGGGCACCTATTCGTTCGACATCCTCTACGCGCTGGCCTCGACCAAGGCGGCGCGGCCGATGGCGCTGTCCGTCAACGGCACCGAGGCGGGCGAGCTGGCCTTCGCGCCGAACTCCAACGAGGGCGAGACCCTCTGGGGGCCGCAATCGGCGACCGTCGACCTGGTGGCCGGCACCAACACGATCACCGTGACCGCCCCCGGCGCGAACGGCCCGAACGTGGACTACCTGCGCCTCACCCAGGAGCCGGTCAGCCTCTTCGAGCCGGTCCATGCCGACATCAGCGGCAGCGGCCGGATCGAGCTGGAGGACACCGACGGCAGCGCCAACACGATCAACGGCAGCACCGTGGACTTCTACTTCACCGTGGACAGTGACGGCGTCTACCAGATCGACACGGCCGCCAATGCGGGCGCCAGCGACGGGCTCGGCCTGACCTGGTTCCTCAACGGCACCGAGCTGGACGACTCGGCCTTCCCGGGAACCGGGGAGAACGGGGAGGAATCCGTCTTCCTCGACCTGCAGGCGGGCACCGAGTACCAGCTGCGGATCATCTCGGACGCCCCGGGCGCGAGCGATCTCGACTATCTCGACATCTCGCCCTCGCAGGGCAACGCCAACGCCGACATCGAGGTGCAGAGCCTCGACCCGGCCTTCCTGGAAAACCGGCTGCACTACTCGTATCTTGAGAACGCGGAGATGGGCGACGGCGATGCCGACCGCGACTTCAAGGACAGCGGCACGGTCCGGATCGGCAACAGCGGGACCGAGGCGCTCGAGGTGCTGGACGTCGACCTGACGGGACCGTTCGTCCTGGCCGATCCCGACGCCCTGGAGGGGCTGACGCTCGCGCCGGGCGAGGTGCTCGACGTGGAGGTGCTGTTCGACCGAAGCGCCTACACGCCGCCCACCAGCAACGTCGACGGCACCTCGACCATCTTCGAGGGCCGGCTGCGGCTGCAGACCAACGACGCGGACGACCCGATCACCGACATCGACCTGGCCGGGTTCTGGCAGTCCCGCTGGGAAGGCGGACAGGAGCCGAACGTCAACGAGATCTGGGAGATCTTCGGCTTCGGCAACCGCATCGAGGGGCTCTCCCTGAACGGCGGCGGCGAGAACAGCGTGCTCAGCACCAACGACGTCTTCGCCCAGACGGACGAGACCGAGGTGCTGTCGCCCTACTGGCGGATCGCCGACGGCTACAGCGAGGCCAAGATCACCCAGCTCACCGCCTATCACGGGCCGGGCGGGGCGACGATCGGCATCCACAACCCGGGCAACAAGGGCCAGGACGACATCTTCTGGAACCACCAGGGGACCGACAACCAGCGCATCCTGCCCAACGCCAACACCGACTCGGGCTTTGCCACCCAGACCTTCACCAGCGGTGACATTCCGGGCGGCTGGATCGGCGACGGGGCCTTCGGGATCGAGGTGGCGAACCTGTCCACCGATCCCACGCTGAACCCGACCGGCGGGGTGACCGTCGAGGGCGAACAGCAGGGCCACACGGTGAAGATCTTCCAGGCGCTGGACGCCGAGGGGAACGCGATCCCCAACGTCTACCTGGGGATCATGGACTACACGGGGATCAACTACGACTACAACGACAACACCTTCGTCATCGAAGGGGTCGCGCCGCTGGGCTTCGGCCAGAAGCTCGGCCTCGAGGGGCTGGACGACGCGGCGGCCGACGACCGCCTGGTCTTCACCTCGATCGACCAGCCCGCCAACGGCGCGCAGGAGGTCCGCGACACCGCCGTGGTGACGCTGACCAACGAGGGTTTCTCGACGCTGTCGATCAGCGGCATCGAGGTGGGCGATCCCTCGGCCTTCGAGATCGTGGGCACGGTCCCGACCGAGATCCCGGCGGGCGGCAGCGCCCAGGTGACGGTGCAGTTCACCGGCACCCATGACGGCGGCTCGGCGGGGGCGCAGATCCACAACTCGACCCTGACGGTGCTGTCCGACGATGTCTCGGCCCCGCAGATGACCGTGCAGCTCGCCGGCATCGCGCAGGAATTCTCCGAGAACGGGTCCGAGCCCACGGTGGCGCAGATCGTCGAGGCCTTCGGCTATTCCACCGACATGGCGCAGGGCAGCCTCGCCAATGGCGGCGCGGTCGAGACCGTCGGCGACGAGGTGCTGATGCCCTACATGCAGGCTCTCGATCCGAGCCGGGATGTCGAGGTCATCCAGATCGCGGCGTTCCTGCAGCAGAACAACGTGGCGCGCCTCGGCGTCCACGGGCTGGGCTCCTCGGCCACGACCGAGCTCTTCGCCCAGGACGACCAGCAGTACCAGACCATCCTCCCCGAGGGACTGGTGCCGGGCGACGGCTCCACCGGCGGGGTGGCGCGGGCCACGATCAGCGGCGACGATCCCTTCGGGCTCTTCGTCTCGGTGGACGGCCGGCCGACCTACGCCTCGTGGACGGACCCGGAAGCGAACCGGATCGACCCCGATTTCGGCCAGCTGGTGGGGGATGACGAGGGCCACCTGATCCGCTTCTTCCAGGCGCTCGACGCCGAGGGCGAGGTGATCGAGGGGACCTACATCGCGATCCAGGATTATCCGGGCGCGGGGAACTACGACTACAACGACCACATGTTCGTCATCAAGAACGTGGCGCCCCACGCGCTCGGCGACGCCGACGCGGACGGCGACGGGATCAACGACGCGCTGCAGGCCGACGTCGACGGCGACGGCACCGTGGACTTCTTCGATCCCGACCACACGCCGGATCCGGAACCGGGCCCCGAGGGCTACGTCTACGGGGTGAACTTCGGCGGCGGCGCGATCGCCAGCGATCCGGTCCTCGGGCTCGCGCTCGTCGGCCAGGACGACAGCCGCGTCACCGTGTCGGGCAGCGTCAACCCGGGGGCGGGGACCGACAATGCCGGCAACCCCAACGGGGCGAACGCCACGCCGGGCTCGGCCTTCGTCACCTACGAGGACGGCGCGGACTGGACGGCCTCGCTTGCGGTGGCGAACGGCACCTACCTGGTGACGCTCTACACCCAGGAGACCTACTGGGACGCCGCCGGCCAGCGGCAGTTCGACGCCACGATCAACGGCGAGCCGGTGATCGTCGACCTCGATCCCTTCGCGGAGTCGGGCGGCGACACGCCGATCGCGGTCGAGGCCGTGGTCACCGTGACGGACGGCAGCATCGACATCGGCCTGAGCGCCGACATCGACAACGCGCCGCTCAACGCCGTGACGGTGTTCACCTACGAGGAGCCGGACACCGGCGGCGGCCAGGCGCCCTTCCCGGGGCCCGACGCGCCGCTGCTGGAAGACAGCCTCACGGTCGATGCCTCGAACTTCGACCAGGGCGGGCAGGGCGTGTCGTGGAACGACAATCCCGGCCGCGACAACGGTGGCCAGGCCGAGCGCGGCGACACCGACGTCGAGCTCGTGGGCGGCCCCCAGGACATCGGCCACGTGCTGCCGGGCGAATGGGTGGAGTACACGGTGAACGTGGCCGAGGCCGGCACCTACGCCCTCAGCCTGAACGCCAAGACCCCGATCGGCGGCAACACCATCGCCGTCTCGGTCGAGGACGGGGCGCCGATCGCCACCTTCGCGCTGCCCGACAGCAACGGGGCGGGGACCGGCTTCGGGGGGACCAGCTTCGGCCAGACCCCGGCGACGAATGTCGAGCTCGCCGCGGGCCTGCAGACCCTGCGCTTCACCTTCGGGGGGCAGACGGCGAGCAACGGCTACCTGCTCGACTTCCGGTCCTTCGCGCTCGACCAGGTCGAGACGTCGGAGCCGCCGGAGGACAGCCAGACGCCGTTCCTCGGCCAGCCCTTCCTGGTGGACAATGCGCCGGTCACGATCGACGCCTCGGACTACGACAACGGCGGGCAGGGGGTCGCCTACAACGACCAGTCCGGCCTGCAGGGCGGCAATGCGGGCGGCCGTACCGGCAGCGACGTGGAGCAGACCAGTAGCGGCGACGTGGGCTGGATCGCCGAGGACGAGTGGCTGGAATACACCGTCGACGTGGCCGAGGCCGGCACCTATGCGCTGAGCTTCACCACCGCCACGCCGGCGGACGGCCGCAGCATCACCGTCAGCGCGGCGCAGGGCGGCGCGGTCTATGCCGAGGGCACCGCCGCGGTGCCGAACACCGGCGCCTATTCCAGCTACGTCACCGGCGACACGGTGGAGCTGGACCTCGCGGCCGGGCAGCAGGTGCTGCGGCTCGCCTTCTCGGGCGGTTCGTTCGACCTGCGCTCGTTCGACCTGGCGCCGGTGCCGGGAGACGGGCAGGCGCCCTATGGCGGGACCGCGCGGTCGGTCGATGCGACGGACGGGCTGGTGCTCGACGCCGCGCTGTTCGACGAGGGCGGCCAGGACGTCGCCTACAACGACAGCTCGGCGGGGCAGGAGGGCAACGACACCTTCCGGCCCGACACCGGGGTGGACATCGTCGGCGAGGGCGACGCGGTCGGCTGGATCGCCGACGGCGAGTGGGTGGAGTACACCATCGAGGTCGAGGAGGCCGGTCTCTACGACATCAGCTTCCTCTCCGCGATGGCCAGCTCCGGCACGGAGCAGCGCAGCGTCGAGGCGAGCTTCGCCAAGGACGGCGAGGTCTACACCTCGAGCGGCGAGGTCGAGGTCGGACGGACGGCGAACTGGTGGACCTTCGACTCCACCGCGCCCGCCCAGGTCGAGCTCGAGGCCGGCACCCAGGTGATGCGCGTCGCCTTCTCCGGCGGCTCGCAGGACCTCGCCTCGGTGACCCTCACCCCGGCGGCGCCGGAACCGTTCGCGGCGTTGTTCGACTTCGGCGGCCAGCCCGCGGCGGCCATCCTGTCGGCGGCGGGGAGCATGATGTCCCCGTTCCTCGCGGAGGGCTCGGACGGGCCGGGGGACGACCTGCCCCCCGAGCCGGAGGATGCCGATGCGCCGGATCCGGCGGACGGCCTGTCGAGCCAGACCCAGTCGCTCTTCGGCCACGACCTGGCGACCTGATCCGCACCCGCCGCGCCGGAGTTCCGGCGCGGCGGGCCCCGTTCCATCCGTGGGAGGATGTTCAAGGTGTTACAGTCCAAGTCTCAGAAACCCGTGCATCACGCGCTCCGCGCCTGCAGCGGGGCCATGCTGGCGATCTTCCTCGTCAGCGCCGTGGTCAACGTGCTGATGCTCACCGGGCCGCTGTTCATGCTGCAGATCTACGACCGGGTCCTGGCGAGCAGCAGCGTGCCCACCCTGGTCGTGCTCGCGGGGATCGCCATCGGGCTCTACCTGATGGGCGGGATGCTCGACATCCTGCGCCTGCGGGCGCTGAACCGCATCGCCATGCGGGTCTATGCCCGCCTCTCGGGTCCGGCCTTCCGCGCCAACATGCGGATGCCGGTGCTGATGGGCCGCCGCGCGGCGGGGATGGCCCCGCACCGCGACCTCGAGGCGATCCGCCGGTTCCTCGGCTCGCCGGGGCCGGCGGCAATCTTCGACATGCCGTTCATGCCCTTCTACTTCCTGCTGATCTTCCTGTTCCATGCCTGGCTGGGCACGCTGGCGGTGGTCGGCGGGGTGGTGATCGCCTGCCTGGTGATCACCAACGAGTATCTCTCGCGCGGTCCCTCGCGCGAGCTGTCGGGCACGTCGGGGGCGCAGAGCCGGCTTATGGGGGCGGCGCGGCGCAACGCCGAGGTGCTGACCTCGATGGGCATGTTCGACAGCCTCTCCCGGCGCTATTCCGGCGCGGTCGAGGAGCATTACCTGCGGCAGCAGGCGATGACCGACCACAGCAACTTCTTCTCGTCGGTCATCAAGATGCTGCGGCTGATGCTGCAATCGGCGATGCTGGGTCTGGGCGCCTTCCTGGTGATCCAGCAGGAGATCACCGCGGGGGTGATGATCGCCGCGTCGATCATCATGGCCCGCGCGCTGGCCCCGATCGAGCAGGCGGTGTCGCACTGGCCGAGTTTCGTGGCCGCCCGCCAGGCCGCCGGCCGGTTCGACGAGGCGGTGCAGGCCTGCGGCGATCCCGCCGCGACCGAGGGCCTGCCGGCGCCGACGGAGACCCTGCGCGTCGAGGGGCTCGCCACCGCGGCCCCGGGCGAGCAGGCGCCGCTCCTCCAGGGGGTCGGGTTCGAACTCCGGGCCGGGGACGGGCTGGGCGTTGTCGGCCCCTCGGGGGCGGGCAAGACCAGCTTCGCCCGCGCGCTGATGGGGATCTGGCCGGCGCTGCACGGATCGGTGCGGCTCGACGGGGCGACGCTCGACCAGTGGCCCGAGGCCGAGCGGGGCCGCTTCGTCGGCTACCTGCCCCAGGACGTCGAGCTGTTCGACGGCACCGTGGCCGAGAACATCTGCCGCTTCGCCGCCGAGCCGGACATCATGGCGATCCTGAAGGCCGCCAAGCTGGCCGGGATCCACCAGATGGTCACCGCGCTGCCCGAGGGCTACGAGACGGTGATCGGCGAGAACGGCGCACGGCTCTCGGCCGGGCAGCGCCAGCGCATCGGCCTGGCGCGGGCCCTGTTCGGCGACCCGTTCCTGGTGATGCTCGACGAGCCCAACTCGAATCTCGACATGGTCGGCGAGCGGGCGCTGACCACCGCCATCGGCGAGGTGCGGGCGCGCGGCGGCATCGTCGTGGTCATCGCCCACCGTCCCAGCGCCCTGACGGCGCTCAACAAGGTGCTGATGATCCAGGACGGCCAGCAGGTACAGTTCGGCGACCGGGACGAGGTCCTCGACAAGGTGGTCCCCGTGACCAAGGCAAGCGGATCCAGGGAGATGCAGTTCGATGCGGTATGAACAGATCGACAGGAGTATCGGCAGCTCGCTGGTCCGTCAGCTGGGCCTGGCGCTGGCGATGGTGGCGCTTCTGGTGGGGGGCGCGGGCAGCGTCGCCGCGCTGGCCGAGGTCAGCGGCGCCGTCGTGGGCGCCGGCAAGATCATCGTCGAGGGCCGCCCGAAACACGTGCAGCATCTCGACGGCGGCACCGTCAGCGAGATCCTGGTGCGCGAGGGCGAGGAGGTCGAGGCCGGAGAGACCCTGTTCCGGCTCGACCCGACCGTGGTGGAAGCCAATCTCGGCATCGTCACCGGGCAGATCGAGAGCCTTCTGGCGCAGACCGCCCGGCTCGAGGCGGAACTCGCCGGGACCGGCCGGATCCGCTTTCCCGAGGCCCTGGCCGACACCGCCGACACCGCGATGCTGCGGGCCGGCCAGGAAGAACTGATGGCGGCCCGTGCCAGCGCCCGGCAGGGCCGGCACGCGCAACTTTCGGCGCAGATCGACCAGCTGGGCGAGAAGGTCACGGCCCTCGAGGCGCAGGGCGATGCGACCCGGCGGAACCTCGCGCTCGCCGAGGCCGAGGTGGCCGACGCCGTGCATCTCTCGGACCGGGGCCTCCTGCGCTCCAGCGATCTGCGGGCCGCGCAGCGGATGCAGGCCGAGCTTGCCGCCCAGGTGGCCGGGCTCGAGGCGCAGATCGTCGAGACCCGCGACCAGATCCTCGGCCGCGAGCTGGAGCGCGCGCGCATCGACGAGACCTTCCGCGAGGAGGTGCTGACCGTGCTCGACGAGAAGCGCGGCGAACTGGCCCGCCGGCGCGAGGAACGCATCGCCGCGCAGGACCGGCAGCGCCGGCTGGAGATCCGCGCGCCGATTTCCGGCTATGTCCACGAGCTCGACGTCAACACGCTGGGGCAGGTGCTCACCGCCGGCGAGACGCTGGTGACGATCGTGCCCGGCGACGACCGCCTGATCGTCGAGACCCGGCTGTCGCCGCAGGACGTGGACCAGGTCTATCCCGGCCAGACGGCGCGGCTGCGCTTCACCGGGCTCGACCAGCGCACCACGCCGCAGCTGACCGGGACGGTGCTCGACGTCTCGCCGGATTCGACCACCGACGAGCAGACCGGCACGACCTACTACCTCGCCCGGCTCCGGATCGCGCCCGACGAACTCGCCCGGCTGGGCGACGCCGAACTGCGCCCCGGCATGCCGGTCGAGGTGTTCATCGAAACCCGGATGCGGACGATCCTGTCCTACCTGATCAAGCCGGTCACGGATCAGATCCAGCACGCCATGCGCGAAAGCTGACGCGCCCCAAGGGAGAGACGAGATGACCCATTCCGCCACCGCCGCCGAGACGCCGGTCTCCGACACCCCGGCCGCCCGCAACCTCGCCGAGCCGCCCGTCACCGCGGGCAGCGCGCTCCGGTCGGCCAAGTCCCCCCGCAAGGTGCGGGCGGTCCGGGCCGGCGGCCCCCGCGAGACGGCCGACACGCCCCCCGCGGACGCGCTCCGGCAGGGCGATCTCGCCGGGATCGAGAGCGCGCTCGGAGAGCAGAACGCCACGCTCGGCCGGCTGTCGGACGAGACCGCCGGGTTGCACGCCTCGGTGCAGTTCACCGAGGCCTACCTGACGATCGGGCTCGCCGAGCGGATGGGCGAGGTGCTGCGCAGCGAAGTGGGCGCGGCCGAGCGCTGGCACGCCGCCCACGACCGGCAGAAGCGCCGCGCGGGACGGGCCGTCCTGGCCGCCGCGGCCCTCGCCGCCGCGCTCGTCGTCGAGCTCGAGACCGGCGCCCTGGGCCCGCTCTACGGGCAGGCAGTCGCCGGGGCCGGGACCGCGCTCTCGATCACGGCCGCGCAGCTGGCCGAGTGGGGAGAGACCGGCCTGCGCGTCGCCAACACGCTCACCGCCCGGGTCCTGTAACCGCGGCGACGTTCGCCGCCCCGGAGCACGGACACGGTGCCTCCGGCCTTCGGACCGGAGGCGGCCTGTGCGGTGTGCGCGCCTGTGTGTGTGGGATAGCGCGCGCCGCGCTACAACACTGTGACGCATAATAAGCGTTATGTAACATACATGCTTTCGCCCGCGCCCCGCGCCGCGATTGTGCCCTTGGGCGGGCTGCGGTAAGAGCGCCGTCGCGGGCGCAGGGCGTCCGTGCCCGCCCCTGGCGGGCCGCCGGGATCCGACGCTTGGAAAGACACCGCCCCACCATGACCGACCAGACTGCCGCTCAGCGGTTCAAGGGCCGCCGTTTCGTCATCATCGGATTGCCCCGCAGCGGCACCACCTACCTGATGACGCTGCTGAACGCCCATCGCGACATTCTCTGCAGCGGCGAGCAGTTCAATCCCCATGCCATCGTCGGCGTGCACGGCAAGGACACCAATCCCAACGCGGTCTGGGGCCGCGACAAGGGGCCGGTCTGGTTCATGCGCCGCTTCTTCGAGACGCACGAGGACGAGGGCCATGCGCGGGTCGGCTTCAAGTTCATGATCGGCCACAACATCCGCGTGCTCAAGGCGCTGGCCGAGGACGAGGATCTCGCGCTGATCTACGTCCACCGCGAGAACAAGCTCGCCCAGGTCTCGTCGCTGATCAAGGCGGCGGGCAGCCGCAACTGGGCCCAGGTGAAGCCCGATTCCCGCGTCGACGAGAAGATCAAGGCCGGGCCGCGCCAGATCAGCCACCGCTGGCACGAATACGAGACCTTCGATCACCTGTTCTCGTCCTGGTTCGAGGGGCTGCCCCATCACAAGCTGGCGCTGGAATACCGCGACATGTTCGCCGACGGCTTCGAGGAGCGGATCTGCGACTTCCTCGGCGTCCGCCACGACCGGAAGATGAAGAGCCCGCTGGTCAAGCAGGGCAGCAACACCATCCTCGACCGCTTCGAGGACCCCGCGGCGATCGAGAGGTACTTCCGCTCGCTGGGACTGGGGCGCTGGCTGGACGACGAGATTTGACCGCCCCCCGAGAGGCAGGACGCGGCCCCATGCGGATCCTCTACTACAACTGGGTCGACTATCTCGACGACGAGGGCCGCGGCGGCGGGGTGTCGATCTATCAGCGCAACCTGCTGCAGGCGATCGACCGGCGCGAGGGGGTCGAGGCGACGTTCCTGTCCTCGGGGCTGTCCTACGACCTGTTCAGCCGCCGGCCGCGCTGGACGCGGGTGCGCCACGGCGCCCGCACCGACCGCGCGCGGCGCTACGAGATCGTCAATTCCGGCGTTACCTCGCCGGCGCACCATTCCTTCGGCGATCCCGCGCAGATCGACCACCCCGCCACGGTCGAGGCGCTGGCGGATTTCATCGCCGCGACCGGGCCCTACGACGTGCTGCACTTCAACAACCTCGAGGGGCTGCCCGCCACCGCGCTGGAGGTCGCCGGGCGCTTTCCCGGGATGAAGGTGGTGCTGACGCTGCACAACTACTACCCGGTCTGCCCGCAGGTGAACCTGTGGCACCAGGAGCGCGAGACCTGCCGCGACTTCGACGCCGGGCGGGCCTGCATCGACTGCCTCGAGCAGCGGCCCAACGGGCAGCTGATCCGGCAGGCCGACGCGGTGGCCTTCCGGCTCAAGACCGCCGGGATCCGGCCGGGAACGATGGTCTTCGACGGGCTGTTCTGGCCCGGCATCCGGATCGCCGCCCGGCTGGCCCGCGGCGGCGCGCGGCTGGCCCGGCTGGTGCGGCCGCGCTCCGGCGGGGCGCCCGGGGCCGCCGCCCGCAGCGCCGAGGCGGCGCGCTTCGCCCGGCGGCGCGAGACCTTCGTGCGACTGATCAACCGCCATTGCCACCGGGTGCTCTGCGTCTCGGACGCGGTGGGCGCGGTGGCCGCGGGCTATGGCCTGCGCACCGACCTGCTGCAGACCTCGTATATCGGCACCGCCCATGCCGACAAGTTCGCCGCCACCGAGCCGCGCCCGGCCCTTCTGAACGACGACGGCACGCTGACGCTGGCCTTCCTGGGCTACATGCGGCGGGACAAGGGGTTCTTCTTCCTGCTCGACGCGCTCGAGGCGCTGCCCGACGCCACCGCCGCCCGGCTGCGGCTGATCGTGGCCGCCCGCGGCGCCGACCGCGCCACCCTGGCGCGGTTCGACCGGCTGCGGGGGCGGCTGGCCGAGCTGACCCACGTGGACGGCTACAGCCACGAGGGGCTCGACGCGCTCCTGGCCGAGGCGGGCCTGGGGGTGGTGCCGGTGCTGTGGCACGACAACCTGCCCCAGGTCGCCATCGAGATGCATGCCCGCCACATCCCGATCCTGACCAGCGACATGGGCGGCGCGCAGGAGCTCGGCCGTTGTCCGGGCCTGGTGTTCCGCGCCGGCGACGCGGGCGATTTCGCGGCGCGGATCGAGGACGTGCTGGCCGGGCGGGTGACGCCGGGCGACTACTGGCGCGGGGCGATGGCCCCGGTGGCGATGGAGGCGCATCTCGACGCGCTGCTCGACAGCTACGCCGCGCCCTCCCCGGCCGTCTCCGGCGACAGCCGCGCGGCGACGAACGGGCTGTCGCGCCAGGGCACCGAGACCGCCGGGTCGTAGATCGCGTCGCGCCCCTCGGACACCAGGGCCAGGTACTTGCGGTATTCCTCGGCGTCGTTGAAGTGCTGGCGGCGGGCGACCTCCTCGCGCGCCTTGCGGCGGAAATCGGCGTTGTACTTGAAATGCGCGAACAGAAGCTCGCGTCGGGCCAGCGTCACGTCGGCCACGAAATGCATCCCCGCCGAGAGCCGCATCCACGGCTGGTAGCGCAACAGCGCGATCTTCTGCGCCACGAACAGGTCGGCGCGCGAGCCGGGGATCAGCCGGTGGCGCAGCGCCGAGGTCCAGGTGGGCATGTTGGAATAGGGCCCCCGCCCCGCCCAGTTCGTCAGGAACGGCGCGCGGTCGACATAACCCGCCTCGGCGAAGGGGTCGCCGCCGGAGAAATCCGCGGCCTCCAGCGGGCCGCCGGGATACATGTCCAGCATGAACACCCGCGCCGCCTCGGCGCCGGCGAAATCGGGCCCGGCGACCAGGTCGGGCAGGGTCGCTCCGAGCGCGGGATCCCACACCATCAGTTCGTCGGCATCGGCCACCAGAGACCAGCGGTCGCGCCGGAAATTCGACAACAGCGCCTGCTGCCAGGCGACCCCGTAGCTGGAGCGGGCGTAATCGGTATCGACCGAGAACAGCGCCACGTCGGGCTGGGCGGCGAGATAGTCGAGCGTGCCGTCGTCCGAGCAATTGTCGGCGATCAGGAAGGCCCCGACCCCCAGCCGCCGGTAATGCGCCAGGAAATGCGGCAGCATGAACATCTCGTTGCGCAGGCAGGCCACCACCGCGACCTCGGCCGCGCGGGCCGCCTCGAGCCTGTCGGGCGGGCTCACCAGTTCCATCGCGTTGCTCTGGTAGCCCAGGGTGACCCGCTGGAACGAGGGCCAGATCTTCTTGGGCGTCAGCGTCTCGCGCTCCAGCGCGTCCCGCGCGGCGGCCTGGTCGCCGCCGCCGTCGAGATGCACCAGCTTGACCGGCGCGGCGCGCGAGGCGTCGAAGCCGTTGACCCACAGCGACACGGGCTGCGCCGCGCCGCCGGTCCGGCGGCGGATCGAGATCCGGTAATCCTCGTCGGCGACGCGGATGTCGCGCAGCGCCAGGAGGTCGCCCAGAAGCTTGTCCTCCATGAAGGACACCTGGATCAGCTGCCGCCCCTCGGGGCTGTCGGCGGCCTCGAGCGCGGCGGCCATGGCGGTGCGGCTGAGCGCGTAGCCCGAGCCGCCGTCGGCATAGGTCGAGGGTTCGGGCGACTTGTCGAGCTCCAGCCGGCCGCGGGCCGAGCCGGACTTGCCGCAATGCCAGGCGCGGTCCATCTGGCCCGGCCGCCGGGTCAGCGGGCGGCCGTAATAGTCGAACTTGCGGTAGCTCTGGCTGTGGAAGAACTCGGCCGGGTCGATGAAGCAGTCGTCGTCGACCTTCACCATGTGGGTGAAGGCGGTGCGGTCGTGCACCCAGCGGATCGCGGCGAGGGTCTTCTGCGGCAGGCCCTCGTAATCGTCCGGCGCGTCGAGATGCACCACGTCGTCCTCGTGGCGGCCGTCGCCGTCGCCGACGATCACCACGTAGGGTACCCCCACCTGGCGCAGGAGCCCCAGCCAGCCCTCGCGCATCGCCGGGATCCGGCTGTCGAGATTGGCCCGGCACGAGAACACGCAGACCACCGTGTCGAAGATCGGCGAGACGAACGGGTCGGGCCAGGGCGGCGGCGCGACGGGGGACGGCAGCGCGGCGGCGGCCTCGGCGAAGAGCGCCATCACCCGCCGGGCCAGGGCGTGGCCGCCGGCGGTCTCGGTGGCGCGCAGGGCGTGCAGCGCCATGGTCAGCGCCGGGGCCTCGGCCAGCCGACCGCGCTCGTCCTCGGAGAGCGCCGCCTGCCGCTGGGCGACATGGCCGTAGAGCCGCTCGGCGGCGTCCAGCTCGTCCAGCCGCAAAAGCCCGTGCAGCAGCGCCACCGCCAGGCCGAAGCCCAGGTAGCGGCTGCGCCGCCCGGCCAGGATCATCAGGTCGCCGGCCAGCGCGTCGATCTCGGGGGTGCCGGGGGGCGTGCCGCCGGCGGCGAGCCGCGCGAACAGCCCCGCCGTGCGGCGGCTGGCGCGCAGCTGCAGCCCGTAATAGGGCGCCCGCGGCACATTCTCGTAGCGCGCCGGCAGCGCCTCGGCCGCCGCGGCGGCCAGCGCCGGCCCGCCCGGCGCGGCGCCGGGATGGGCCAGGTGACGCAGCGCCGCCTCGCCGGGGTCCAGCCCGGCGGCGACCAGCGCCTCGGGATCGGGAGCGTGCTCCGGACCGTCCAGGCCCCCCGGGCCCAAAAGCTCGTGCCGCCAGCGCGGCGCCTCGGGGTTGCCGGCCCGCTCGAACAGCGCCAGCGCCCCGGACAGCGCCTCGGGATCGCCGGCCCCGAGCAGCTCGCCGAAGGCGGCGCGGGCGCGTCTCAGCTCGGCCGGCAGCGCCAGCCGGCCGGCCTCGATCGCGGCGGCGATGCCGTCCCAGAAGGCCCGCGACAGGCCGTGGGTCTGCAGCACGAAGCGGATCACCCGCTCCTGCGCGGCATCCGGCAGCCGGTCGCGCCGCACCACCAGCTCGACCGAGGCGGCGACCAGCGCCTGGCAGGGGCTGCGCTCCCAGTAGCTGTCGGTGCGCGAGCTCACCAGCGCGGCATAGGCGCGGAAGACCCGCTCGCGGTCGGCCTCGTCGAGCCCGGTCTCCTCGAGCACGTGGCGCAGGGTCCAGGCCAGCGCCGGGGTGACCAGCCAGCCCTCGCGCAGCGCGACCAGCTCGCGCAGGGTCCCGGTCAGCGTGTCGAAGCGCCGCGACAGGCACAGGAAGGGCAGCATCGCGGAATCGCGCCACAGATCTCCCACCGGGGCGATGTCGGGCAGGCCCTCGGCCTCGGCCCAGGCATGGGCGCGGCCGATCTCGCCCCGGGCGCAGAGCGTCTCGCTGAGCGCCAGCAGCAGCTCGCGCTGGTCCGCCCGGTCGAGATCCTGCTGCCGGATCAGCGCCACCGCGTCGACGCCCGGATCCTCGCGCAGCGCCTCCGAGACCCGCGCCTGCGCCCCGGCGATCGCCACCCGCCGGCGGTCGGTCCCGCTGCCGCCGGGCGGCGGCACCGCCGCGCCGGCCGCGGCCTCGGGCAGGAAACCCTCGAGCCGGTAGAACTGCGCCAGCTCGGCCAGCGCGGCGCGGGCCGGCGCGGGCAGGAGCGGCCCGAGACCGCCGAAGCGGACATGCTCCAGCGCCTGCATCGCGGCACCGGGATCGGCCCGCAGGTCCGCCCGCGTCAGCAGCGCGCCGATCCGCTCGGCCGCCTCGCTCCGGGTCAGGCGGATCTCGTCGCTCCAGGCGCCGCCGTCGTGGCGGCGGACGCGCACCACTAGCGGCGCGTCCCCGGCCACCGCCTGCCAGGCCCGGCCCGGCAGCATCGCCTCGAGCGTGATCCGCCAGCCGCCGCCCCGCGGCACCGGCCGGGCGATCACCTCGGGCGGGCTGTCCAGCCCCGGCACCTCGAGCGCGAAGGCGGCGTCGCGGTCGGGCCCGGTATGGCGGCCGTGCAGCACCATCCGGTCGCTCAGCGCCAGCCCGTCGGCGGTCAGCTCGGGCGTGGCGCCGGGCAGCCGGATCTCGATCGCACCGGTGGCGATGCCGCCCTGGTAATCGGCCTGGGCGATCCGCTCGAGGCCGGGAAACCGCCGCCGCATGCCGCCGAAGCGGAAGATCTCGGTGCCGTCGATCCAGACCGTGACCTTCGGCGGGGCGAAGCGGATCTCGACCTCGGCGCCCTCCCCGGACAGTGCCGCGCGGCGTGGGATCTCGCGCGCCCAGGCGCCGGGGTCCGGGCCGCGCCGGTTGCACACCGCGAGGCCCTCGTCGGGGCGCAGCGACAGGTGGAACAGGATCTCTTCGCCCTCGGAATCGTAGAACGAGATGTTGGCGTAACGGTAGGTTCCGAACCGGGCGCGGTAGCGGAAGGTGGCACCGTCCCGGACGTGGAAGGCCAGCATCTGCAGAGGGTCTCCTTGCAAGAGGGGCGCGGAATTGCCGGTCCTTATGGGCGGCGCGGGCGGGCGATGCAACTCGTCGGCCCGGCGAAGAGCCAGCGGCCGAGACTCGGCTCGACATAGGGGTCGAGCGGGCCCTGCCCGGCGGCGAGCCCCGCCCGCCGGCCGGCCAGCGCGGCGGCCAGCACGAAGCGCGTCCGCGCCGCGGGGCCGGGCGGCGGGGCGAAGTGCAGCTTCTCCCAGACCGCGCGGGCATAGAGCCGCCGGCGCCAGCCCTCGGGCAGCCGCGCCGCGCCGTGCAGCGCCGCCAGGTCCCGCACCCCCCGCGCCAGCGCCGCCGCCGGCACCGGGCGGTGCCAGAGACGCCGCTCCTCGGGGCGTTCCGACACCTCGATCGCCGGGTCGGGCTGGTAGACCGCCCGCCCCGCCGCGAGCGTGGCGGCCAGCGTCACGCTCCAGTCGCCCAGGGGGCCGTCGCCGAAGGCCAGCCCCGCCTCCTGCCAGAAGCCGCGGCGGAAGAGCTTGGCCGAGGGATGGGCATGGAGCCGCACCGCCGCGCCGGGATCCAGCGTCACCGGGCCGGCCCGCGCCGGCAGTTCCGGCCCGCCGGCGGCATCGTGCAGCCCGGAATGGACCACATCGCCGGGCCCGGTGCCGACGCGGAAGGCCGACAGGCCGAGATCGGCCTCCTCGCGCAGCATCGCGTCGACCCAGTGGCGCAGCGCGTGGGGGCGCACCAGGTCGCCCGCGTCGAGGCACAGGAGGATCCGCCCCCGCGCCGCCGCCGCGCCGTGGTCGCGTGCCGGCCCCGCCCCCTGCCCCGTCTGCGCCAGGCAGCGCGCGCCCGCCGCCGCGGCCACGGCGCCGAGGGCGGGGGCGGGCGCGCCGTCGGTGACCACCAGGATCTCGGCCTCCGGCATCCCCGCCTGGCCGAGGCTGTCCAGCGTGCGGCCCAGGGGCGCGCCCTGCCCGTCAGAGGGGATCACCACGCTGAGCGGCAGCGTCCCGGCCACCGTCAGCCCCCAGGCCGGCGAGATCTCGGGGTCCCAGGCGGCGCTGAAGGACAGGCCGTGCCGGTCGAGGAAGGCGCGGGTCGCGGCGGCGAAGCGCGCCCGGCGGTCGGGGTCGCGCAGCACCAGGCTGCGCTCGAAGCTGAGCCGCGCGGCGCTGCGCGCCAGCGCCTCGGGCCCGCCTGGCTTGTCCGAGGCGGCGGCGATCTCCGCCAGCCGCTCGAGCACGTCGATCTGTTCGAAGACGCGGTCGCTCTCGGTGGCGGTGATCTGGCCCGGCCGGCCCTGGCTCTGCCAGTAGAGCGGGTCGGGCAGGTGCATCAGCCGCCCGGTGCGCGCCGCCGCCTGCCAGAAGAAGGCATGATCCTCGTACCAGGTGCCCTCGTCGAAGCGCAGCCCCTCGATCAGGCGGCGCCGGTAGAGCTTGTTCCAGGCCGAGGGATAGTGCCGGATCACCGCGCGCCAGTCGCCGATATCGCAGAGCTGCGGGCCCGCGGGCGCGGCGCCGCCGTGGATCGCGGGATGGTCGGCGGTGCCGCCGTCGGGATGGCAGTCGCGCACGCCGCAGGCCGCCCAGTCGGCGCCGCTCTGGTCCAGCGCGGCATGGAGCCGCGCCAGGTAGTCCGGCGCCAGCCGGTCGTCGCCGTCGAGAAAGGCCACGAAGGCCCCCCGCGCCAGGTCCAGCCCGGTGTTGCGCGCCCCCGACAGCCCGCGGTTCTCCTGGGCGACCAGCCGGAACCGCGGATCCCCCCCGATCGCCGCCCGCGCCGCCGCGCCGCTGCCGTCGGTCGAGCCGTCGTCGACCACGATCGCCTCGAAATCCCCCAGGCTCTGGGCCCGCAGGCTGGCGATGCAGGGGCCGACATGGCCGGCCACGTCATGCACCGGGACGATGACCGAGATCAGGGGGGCGGGCGGCGTCATGGCGGTCTTCTGGGCCGCGCCGCGCCCCCGGTAAAGCGGATTTCGCGATTGAGGCGGCGGGGCGCGGATAGTAGTCAGACCCCGGTTTCCCCGCCAAGGAGAGCAGCGTGAGCGCCGCCCAGCCCGACTCCCCGGTTTCGCATCTCGATGCCCCCCGCGAGGGCTACGTTTTCATCGTCACCTACGGCCGCTCGGGCTCGACGCTGCTGCAGAACGTGCTGAACCACATCGACGGCTACTGCATCCGGGGCGAGAACAACAACGCGCTCTACCACGTCGCCCGCGCCTGGAACGCGGTGAAGATGTCCGAGCCGATGGAGGGCGCGCGCCGCTCGGGCGTGGCCACCGGCCCCGACCATCCCTGGTACGGCGCCGAGGCCACCGATCCCGACCGGATCGGCCGGGGGCTGGCCGACGCCTTCGTGCGCGACGTGCTGATGCCGCCACCGGGGGTCCGCGTCGCCGGCTTCAAGGAGATCCGCTTTCACCTGGGCGGGGCGCACATGGAAAGCTACATCGACTTCCTGCTGCGCTTCTTCGCGCCCGCCCGCTTCATCTTCAACACCCGCGACCACGCCGCCACCGCCCGCTCGGGCTGGTGGGCCTCGATGGACCCCGCCGCCGTCCGGCGCGAGCTGGAGACCGCCGAGGAGGCCTTCGCGCGGATGCGCGCACGGCTGGGCAACCAGGCGCTGGCGCTGCACTACGACGATTACGCCGGCCGCCCCGAGGCGCTGCGCCCGCTCTTCGACTTCCTCGGAGAGGACTACGACCCCGCCGCCGTCGACGCCGTGATGAACCGCCGGCTGACCCATACCGGCACCCGCTGAGCAAGGAGCCCGCCGCCGATGCTGATAGGCGTGAAGAAGCGCTTCGTCTTCGTGGCGAACACCAAGGCCGCCTCCACCTCGATCGAGGCGGCGCTGATCGACCAGGCCGAGATCCACCGCGGCGGCAGCCCCGCGCGCAAGCACATCTCGCTGCGCGAGGCGCTGCGCGAGTACCGCTTCCTGTTCGGCCAGGAGGAGCACCGCCCGCGGCACTTCCTCAAGTTCGGGGTGATGCGCGACCCGATCGACTGGATCGGCTCGTGGTTCCGCTACCGCAAGGGCAACAAGGTCGACCAGCCGCTGCCCGCGGGCATGACCTTCGCCGAGTTCTGGCAGCGCGCCGACTGGAACATCCGCCGCCCCGACGGCAGCAAGCACCTGCAGGGCGAGCGCTTCCTCGGCCCCAAGGGCGGCGTGATGGCGGATGTCATCCTGCCCTACCACGATCTCGAGACCGGCTTCGCGCGGCTCTGCGAGGGGCTCGGCCTGCCCTGCCGCCTGCCCCGCCGCAACGTCAGCCGGCTGGACGAGATCGGCGAGGAGATCGACCCCGACCTGCGCGCCGAGATGCGCGCCTTCTACGCCGACGACTACGCCCTGTTCGACCGGATCGACGAGATCAACGCCAAGGGCTTCGCCCGGCTCGAGTCCCGCCGCCAGGAAAGCGGCTCCTAGTGCTCAGCCGCGTGCCGCGTGCCGCCAGATGCCGTCGATGAACGCCTGCCCGAACCTCTCGCGGCAGAACGCGTAGGTCGGCTCGTAGAACGCCCTGACCCGGTCCAGCGCCGCGGCGTCGGGCTCGTCCTCGCGGGGGGAGGCGTTCGCCCGGTGCCCGAAATCGGGGGGGCGGAACGACACGCCGAGGAAATCGGTCAGCTCGCGGATGCGCTCTTCCGAGAACAGCGTCTCGTAGAACCCGTAGAACAGGCTCTCGGGCGGAAAGGCGGCCTCCAGCGCTGGGATCGTCCGGTCGTAGCGGCTGCGCACCTCGCACCAACGCGCCTGCGCCTCGCGCTCGAAGCGCGCGTGCGCCGGTCGCGTCTTCGCGGTGCCGGTCTCGGTGCGCCGGTTGCGGTCGGACATGCGGATCGCCGAGTAGCACCGCTCGAGCGGATCGCGCATCAGGAAGACCACCTTCACCCGATAGCCGCCTGAATCGAGCATCTCGCGGATGCGCTGAAAGTGGGCGGCATCCAGCGCAGAGTATTCGGGCGTGATGTCGCCCACCATCCGGATGCCGGGCCGCGCGGCGGCGAGCCGGTCGAAATGCGGCACGTAGCGGTCGAGGTCCAGCCCAAGGGCGACGCTGTCCATCGCGTCGAGTAGGGGCTGGACGGGGGGCGCGTCCCCCTCCCCGCTCCGGGCCTGCTCGAGATGGGTCTCGACGAGCTTCGAGAGCTGCCGCAGCCGGTTCACCGGCCGCCGGGGGAACAGGTCGGGGCGGAACAGGGTGTCGAACACCGCGTATTCCTTGATCGTCCCCATGTTGCACTCGGGAAGCCGGCGCAGGTACTGGTAAAGCCAGGTGGTCCCGGCCTTCTGCGCGCCGACCCCGAGAAGAAACGTCCTGTCCATCACTCCACCTTCCGCCCGGCCTCGGACGGCGTCTGCCTCCTGTGGATGGGCCGGCATGTCAATCGTCCGCCAGCGTCGTCTCGATCTTGCGCAGCCGCTGTTCCAGCCGCGAGATGCGGCGGGATTGCTCGAGGGTCAGCTCGACCACGTGGTCGAGCATCCGGCGGCGCAGGGTCTCGGGGTCAGGCGGCGGCGGCGGGGCGGCGTCGGTGTCCACGAGGTCGAGCCCGAAGGCGCTGTTGTAGCGCTCGAACAGGGCGCGGTTCTCGGCGACGATCTCCCCGGTCTCGGAATAGTCGAGATAGCGCCGCACCGCGGTCTCGAGATCGGTGGGGCCGCGCGTGCCGCGCAGGACCATGCGCTCGAAGACCTGCGGCAGCACGGTCTCCTCGAAGCGCGCGTTGAACAGCGCCCGCAGCACGATCTCGGTGTCGTCGCCCCGTTCCAGCGCCCTCTTCGGCGGGCTGTCGAGCGCCAGGCCGCAGGCGGCGGCGAAATCCTGCACCACGTCCTCGGCGGCGTCGTAGGAGCGCACCTCGAGCAGCTCGGGCATCCGCTCGGCCCAGTCGAGCAGGCCGTTGTACCAGTTCACCAGCGTGCGCGCCTTGGTGCCGTAGGACGGCACCGGCCCGGTGTCGGTCTTGTCGCGGATGCCCCACTGGACATAGGCCGAGGGCAGCCAGCTCTCGGGGCGCCGGACATAGCCGATGGCCTGCACCTCCATCGTCTCGCGCAGCACGTCGATGAAGGGTTCCATCGCCCCCGCCGCGCCCGAGATCGCCTCGTTCGACAGGATGAAGGTCTCGGTCCCCGTCTCGGCGGCCTGCTGCCGCACGACCTCGGCGAACCGCGCGCCGGCCTCCCGCAGCTCCTCGGGCGACTGGCGGAAGAACTTCGGCTGGTTGGCGACGCCGCGGAAGCCCGGATCGATCATGTCGAACCACATGCCCAGATACCGCGCGCGCTGCGCCGCGAGCTGCTCGGTGGCGTTGTTCAGGGCGCTCTGGATCGAGCTCGACCCCGTCTTTCCCATCCCGATGTGAAGGATCAGTCTCATTCTCTCTCCCTGGAATGCCCCGCTATCTCCCCGCCGTCATCTCCGCTGCCTGCGGGAGGTGTGACACTACGAAGTCTGGGATTTCGCAGCCATGCGGGTGGTTGTCAGCCGCGCGTTCAGCGCCTCGGTCGCGGCGGTCCAGTCCCGGTCGCGCAGGTCGGCGTAGGCCTGGCGGGACAGTTCGGCCAGCCGCCCCCGGTCGCCGCTCAGCTCGCGCAGGGCCGCCATTGCCGCGGGGACCGCCGTCTCGAGTGGCAGCAGCACGCCGTTGCGGCCGGGGCGGACCACCTCGGAGACCGCGCCCACGTCGGTGGCGATCGGCACCACCCCGCTGCGCATCGCCTCGAGGATCGTCAGCGGCAGGCCCTCGTAGCTCGATGGCAGCAGGATCGCGTCGGCCCAGGCGAAGGCGTCGGTCAGTCCGCCGACGGTCTCGAGCGGCGGCTCCAGGGCCCGGGCCAGCGTCGCCGACGGGACCGCGCCGCCCTCTTCCGGCACCACGGCCTTGCCGATGATCCGCCATTCGACCTCCAGCCCCTCGGCCTGGGTCTGCCGCATCGTCTCTTCCAGCCGGTGGATCCCCTTCTGGCGGTCCAGGCGGCCGAGATACATCACCCGCAGCGGGGTCTCCGGCCCGCGCGCCAGGCGGACCTCCTGGTCCCGTTCGAGCCGCGCCCGCGGCACGGCGAAGCTGGGCGCGTTGGGCACCGGCACGATCTTGTCCTCGGGCACGCCCAGGGCGTGGCACCAGTCGGCCAGCTGGTACGAGCACGGCGCGACGACGGTGAAGGCGTGTTCGTAGGCCAGCCCCAGATAGGTGTTCCCCACCGGCCGGCCCGAGGCCGACAGGTCGTTGAGATGCAGCGAGTTCACCGTGGTGATCCCCAGCCCGCGCAGCTGTCCCATCACGCCGGCGAAGGCGCCGCCATGGGCGTTCACCACCGCGTCGAGCCAGTACATCAGGCCGAGCGCCCGGTTGTGCCGGCCCTTCGCCGCCCAGTCCGGGATGGTGGTGCCGACATAGCTGCCCCGCCCGTCGCCGCCCCAGGCGGAGAAATCGGCATCCGAGAGGAAGTTCACCGAGGCGAAGACCTCGGTCCATTCGCGCGAGATCGCGCCGTCGTCTTGGCCCACCACGAAGAGATGCGGCACCCAGCCATGGGCCTTCAGCCCCGCCGCCATGTTGAGCGCGACCTTCTCGACCCCGCCGAACTCCACCAGCGGCAGGACGAAGCCCACGTGGCGGGCGCCGTCGGCCAGCCGCGGATAGACCGGCGCGCCGTCGAAGCTGTCGCGGACGATCTTGTGCGCCTTCTCGCGCCAGGGGATGCCCGGCTTGCGCCATTCCCGCGGCTGCGCGGCGGTGGGATCGGTCTCGGCCCGCATCCGGCGCAGGGCGATCAGGAAGTCGAAGGCGGCGGTGTCGGACAGGCCCGAGAGATCCACATGCGCCGGCAGCGCCAGCTCCACCAGCGCCACGGGCGGCGCGCAGGTCTCGCTGATGATGGTGTTGATCCAGTCCATACTCTCGTCTTCGAGGATTTCATCCAGGATCCGCCCCTCCAGCATCAGCAGGCCCGCCGCGGCCTGGGCGCCGGCCTCGACCGGGCGCTGCACCGCCCGGTAGCGGCCCTCGGGATCGTGCCTTACGGTCACTGCCGCGAGACCGCGGGTCTCGGAGAGCTGCTCGAGATGCCAGAACAGCCAGTGCAGGCACTGCGCCCGCCGCACCACCTCGAGCATGCCCGAGGTGGTCACCACGAGATAGGGCGGGACATGGGCCCGCGAGGGGTTGTTGCGCGCCAGCCGGTAGAGCGCGGTATACTCCTCCAGCGACATCCGCCGGGGAGCGCTGTCGGGATCGACCGTCAGGAGCACCTCGGACCGGTCGGACAGCAGGATCGCGTAGCGCGGCGTCTCCTCCTGTTCCAGCTCGAGCCGGCGGCGCGGGGTGAACAGCGACCGGTGCTTCTTGCGCAGGCTGCTGCGGATCTCCGAGGCCTCGCGCTCGGATTCCGCCAGCATGCTCTCGGGGCGCTTGCGGTAGAGGAAGCCGAACTCGGGCAGGTTGCGGCCGCGGAACCCGGCCTGGGCGGCCGAGAGGAAGAAATCCCAGTCCTCGAAGCCCAGCCGGAAGCCGGTGTCGAACAGGATCCCCGCCTCGAACACCTCGCGGCGGATCAGGCTGCCGGCCTCGCAGACGTTCAGCGCGGTATGCACCAGCAGCGAATAGGGCCCCGAGAAGTCGACCTGCTGGCCGTTCCCGAACATGTCGATGTTGGGATAGATCCAGGCCGCGTCGGGATCGGCATCGAGTACGGCCATCGCCCGCTCGAGCGCCGGCGGCCGCAGCCGGTTGTCGGCGTCGAGCATGTAGATCGCCTCGACCGAGGGCAGCCGATCGAGCACGTGGCGGATGCCGAAGTTGCGGGCGTCGCTCAGCCCGCCATTGGGCTTGCGCAGGTAGGTGACGCGGTCGGGATGGGCGAGCGCGTAGTCGCGACAGATGTCGTCGGTCTCGCGGTGGGGACAGCCGTCGTTGACCAGCACGATGCGGATGCCGAAGCCGGCGGTCTGGGCCAGCACGCTCTCCACCGCCTCGCCCACCAGGACCGAGTGGCGGAAGATCGGAACGACCACCGCGACCCGCGGCGCGGCGGCGGTCTCGGCGGGGGCGGTCGGCGGCGCGGTTTCGGTCATCTCAGGTCGTGCTCACCAGCCGGAAGAAGCACGCCTCGGGCGGGGTGTCGGTCTTGCCGCGGCGCGCGATCCGGGTCAGCAGGTAGAGATCCGAGGCCGCCTCCAGCGGCGCGGGCAGGAACAGCACGAGCTCCGACCATTGCGACGGCGCCAGCGGCGTCCAGTCCGAGATCCAGCCCTCGGCGAAGGGCGGCAGGGTCTCGTCGCCCTCCGCCGCGGCCGGGGCGACGGCGATGGCGTATTCCACGTTCGGTCCCGCCGCCTGCTTGGTCTCGGCGCTGCCGGTGATCCGCCGGGTGCCGACGCGACAGGCCCGCGACAGCCGGGCGGCGCTGATGGCGGTCGAGGCGGGGCGCACGGCCAGCCCGCCGACGTCGCGCACGAACTCGACATTGCCGGGGTCGGTGGCGATCGGCGTCGCCGCCTCCAGGAAGCCGCGCCCGATCACCCACTTCCGCGACTCCGGTGCGCCGCTCGAGGGATGCCCGTCGGCGGGCATCACCGTGCTGGCCAGGGGGATGTACTTCCAGGTCTTCATCGCCATGGCCGAGGCCTGGGGCACGGAGTTCAGCTGCCCCCGGAACTGCGGATCCGCCGGGCGGACCGAGCCGGTCAGGGTGATGTCCCCCCGCCCCTGCCAGACCAGCTTGAGGCGCACGGTCTGGGGGTCGGGCCCCAGCGCCACGGGCAGCGACAGGCGCGTCCAGCCCGAGCGCAGATCCGCGGCCCGCAGGCGCCAGTCCGCCACCGTCTCGCCGCTCTCGACCAGTTCCAGCGCCGCGTGCAGCGTGCCCTCGGCCGGGCCGCCGAACCACAGGTGGACGGCCACGTCGCTCAGGCCCTCCGAGCTGCAGGGCAGGCGCTGTTCGACCATGTCGCCGTCCTGCAGGACGCCGATCCCGTTGCGGGAATCGGCGGGCAGCGTGCCGGCGGGCAGCCGCGTGCCCCGCGCGGTGTCCAGGAACAGCTTGTCGAGCTTCTGGAACGCCGTCTGGGTCTGTTCGTGGGTCTCGCGCAGGCGGGACAGCGCCCGCGTCAGCGTCACGTTGCGCCGGGCCAGGTGCGTCCGGGTCCGCGCCAGCTGCGTCACCAGCCAGTCCAGGACGGCGCCCCGCTGCGCCTCGGCCCCCGACGGGCCGCCGCCCAGATCCAAGAGCTCCGGCGCCTCGGTCCCGAACATCCCGGCCCAGGCGGTGCGGGCCCGGCCGATCGTCTCGCGCCCGGCGGGCGAGAGGGCGACGAAACCGGCGATGTCGCGATAGGCCTCCTCGGGGGGCAGCGTGCCGCCCTCGCGCGGGAAGACGCAGCGGTCGTCCTCCACCGCGACGGGGACGATCTCGGCGGGCAGCGTCAGCGCCCCCAGGGCCGGGATGTCGGCCTCGGCGGCGGCGATCCGGACGAGATCCCGGTCGGCTTGGGTCAGCGGGGCGTGCTGCATCTGGGTCACCTCGGCGGCGCTGCGGGAAACGGGACGAAAGAGCCGTCCGGACGCGCCGGGCAGGAGCGGCCCCGTCCGGCGGTGGAACGGGGATAGCAAAGCCCCCGGCGCATAAAAACCCTCGTTCCCCGGGCCGGGCGCGGGCTCACCCCGGAACCCCGGCCACGCCGCGCTCGACGCCGCCCGACAGGAACGCCCGCGCGGTATCCAGCGCCTCGCGGATGGTGACGTCCATGTCGAGATAGCGGTAGGTGCCGAGGCGGCCGACGAAGGTGACGCCCTCTTCGCCGGCGGCACGGGCGGCGTAGTCGGACAGGAGCGCCTTCTCCTCGACCAGGCGGATCGGGTAGTAGGGGATGTCGTCGGGCCCGCAGGCGCGCGAGAACTCGCGGTAGCAGACGGTGCCCGCGTGATCCTCCCAGGGGGCGAAGTGCTTGTGCTCGGTGATCCGGGTATAGGGCACCTCGGGATCGCCGTAGTTCATCACCGCGCAGCCCTGCCAGTCGCCGGTCTCGGTGAAGCGCTCGAAATCCAGCGTGCGGTAGCCCAGCCGGCCCAGATCGTAGCCGAAATACCCGTCGAGCGGCCCCGACCAGAAGACGTGGCCGTACCGGTCGGCCATGCCGGGGGCGTAGGGCGTGTCGAGATGTACGTCGATGTTGGGATGGTCGAGGATGCGCGCCACCATCGCGGTATAGCCGGTCTCGGGCATGCCCTGGAAGCGGTGAAAGAAGTAGTTGTCGTCGTAGTTGAACCGCACCGGCAGCCGCTTGAGGATGCTCGCCGGCAGCGCGCTGGGGTGACAGCCCCACTGCTTTTCCGTGTAGCCCTTGAAGAACGCCTCGTAGAGATCGGGCCCGACGAAGCGCAGGGCCTGCTCCTCGAAGCTCTGCGGATCGGTGATCGAGGTGTCGGCCTGGGCGGCGATGAAGGCGCGCGCCTCGTCGGGGCGCAGGGTCTTGCGGTAGAACTGGTTGATCGTGTGCAGGTTGATCGGCAGCGAGAACACCTCGCCCCGCGCCGTGGTCTTCACCCGGTTCTTGTAGGGCCGGAACGTCTCGAACCGGGTGACGTAGTCCCAGACCTCGGCATCGTCGGTGTGGAAGATGTGCGGCCCGTAGACATGCACCAGCACCCCGGTCTCGGGATCCCGCTCGGTGTGGCAGTTGCCGGCGATGTGCGGCCGGGCGTCGATCACCGTGGCGCGGTGACCCGCCTCGGCCAGGCGGCGGGCGATGACCGCTCCGGACAGCCCTGCCCCGACCATGAGAAGCTTCACGGAGTCCCTCCTGCGCGTCCCGTTCCGCGCGGTTCTAGGCGAGCGCCCGCGGCCGTGCAACGCGATGGGGCCGCCCCGGCAGGCCCTCGCCGCCAGGATCGGTCGCATTCGAGGCGATCGCCCGGTTTCCGCCCGGATCGCGCCCCGCCCTGCGCCGCACCGCCCCGGCAGAACGACCGCGGTGGGACATCGGGGGTGAGCGGATGCAGCTCGGCTGGCGCGGGCGCGCGGGATCGGGGGATCCGGCGTTCGACAACGACGTGCGCGCGCTGGCGGCGGGCGGCGAGGGACGGCTCTACGCGGCGACCGGCCGCAGCGGTGGGGTGACCGCGCTGTCGGTCGACGCGGAGGGGGCCACGCGCATGGACGGCACCCGCCCCCATGACGCGCCGGGGGGCGCGGCGCAGGGGGCGCTGGCGGTGGCGGGCGACCGGCTGGGGGTGGGCGGTCCCGGCGGTGCCGCCGTCCATGCGCTCGGGGCCGGCGGGGCGGTCGGCGGGGGGCACGGCGCGGGGGGCGCGGTGACGGCGCTGGCGGTGCTCGACACCGAGGCCGGGCCGCGCCTGCTGGCCGCCGGCACTGCGGGGCTGGCCCCGGTCCTGCCGGGGGGCGGGACCGGGCGGCCCCTAGGCGGGGACGCCCACCGCGCGGCAGAGGCGGTGGCGCTGGAGACGGCCACGCGCGGCGGCGCCGGGTTCGTGCTGGCGGCCGATCCCGCGCATCACGGCGTGCTCGCCCTGCGGCTGTCGGACGACGGCACGGCGGCGACGCTGACCGGCACGATGGGCGCGGCGGACGGGCTGGGGGTGAGCCATCCCGCCGCGCTCGCGACGGTGACGGTCCATGGCGCGACCTTCGTGCTGCTGGCGGCGGCGGGCAGCGACTCGATCAGCGTGATGCGGCTCGACGGCGCGGGACGGCTGACGCCCACCGACCACGTGATCGACACCGGCGCGACCCGGTTCGGCGGCGTGCAGGCGCTGGAGGTGATCGAGACCGGCGGCCCCGTCCTGGTGGTCGCGGGGGGCGCCGACGACGGGCTGAGCCTGTTCACCCTGCTGCCCGACGGCCGGCTGGTGCACCTACAGGCGATCCCGAACGGCGCGGCCGAGGGGCTCGACGACATCACCGCGATCGCGGCAATCGCCACGGCCGGCGGGCACGAGGTCTTTGCCGCCGCCGAGGGCGCGCCGGGCCTGGCGCAGCTGTCGCTGCCCGCCGACCGGATCGGCGCGGTGCGGCGCAGCCTCTCGGAGGCGGACGGGCGGGCGCGGCTCGAGGGGACGGCGCGCGACGATCTCCTGGTGGCCGGGGACGGCGACGACGTCCTGTCGGGGGGCGCGGGCGACGACGTCCTGGTCGCCGGGCCGGGCCGCACCGCGCTGACCGGGGGCGCGGGGGCGGATGTCTTCGTGCTGTCGGGCGCGGCCACGCGCACCTGGATCGAGGATTTCGAGCCGGGGACCGACCGGATCGACCCCACCGACCTGCCGATGCTGCGCAATCCCGGCCAGATCGACGTGATGCCGCTCGACGACGGGGCGCGGCTGCGCCACGGCGCGCGGGTGGTGACGGTGCGCGCCGCCGACGGCGACACGCTCGGGGCGGCGGACCTGTTCGGCCCCGGCCCCGGCTTCGGCGCGCCGGACCGGGTGTTGGTGCTGGGCTATGCCACCGGCCTGTGGCTGGAGGGAACGCCCGAGCCCGAGCGGCTGCGCGGCGCGGACGAGGGCGACACGCTGGCCGGCGGCGGCGGGACCGACACCCTGGAGGGCGGCGGCGGCGACGACCGCCTGAAGGGCGGAGAGGGCGCGGATTCCGTCACCGGCGGAGACGGCGACGACCGGGTGCTGGGCGGCACCGGGGCCGACACCCTGCGCGGCGGCGCGGGGACGGATTCGCTCTGGGGCGAGGACGGCGCCGACCGGCTCTACGGCGACGGGGGCGACGACATCCTGGGCGGCGGCGCGGGCGACGACGCGCTCTGGGCGGGGGACGGCGACGACACCGCGATCGGCAACGACGGCGACGACGTGCTGGGCGGGGTCGCCGGCAACGACCGGCTCTGGGCCGGGCCGGGCGACGACACCGTCTATGCCGCCGCCGGCAACGACACCGTGGCGGCGGGCTGGGGCACCGACGAGATCTGGGGCGGCACCGGCGACGACAGGCTCTACGGCACGGCCGGGGCGGCGCGGATCGGCGGCGGGCCGGGCCACGACGTGATCTGGGGCGCGCGCGACGCCGACCTGCTCTACGGCGTCGACGGCGACGATTTCGTGGGCGGCGGCGGCGGCGACGACACGATGTGGGCCGGGACCGGCGCCGACACCCTCTCGGGCGGGGCCGGGGCCGACGCGCTGCGCGCGGGGCCCGGCGACGACCGCCTGTCGGGGGGCACGGGGGCGGACCTGCTGGCGGGGGGCGACGGCGCGGACCTGTTCGTCTTCGCCCCCGGCGACGGCCGCGACACGATCGCCGATCTCGACATCGCGGCGGGCGACCGGCTGGTGCTGGAGGCGGGCTTCTGGGACACCCCCCCGCCCCCGGCGGCGGAGGTGCTCCGCGACCATGCCCGCCTCGGGGCGGAGGGGACGGCGGTGCTGGACATGGGCGACGGCGATGTCCTGGTGCTCGACGGGGTGCACACGCCCTGGATCGGCGAGGCGCTGCTTCTGGGCTGAGGGGCGACGCGCGGGCCCCGCGTGTCCGGGCGGCCACACTCCGCCCGCGCCGGACCGGAGGGGGTAAAATCCGCTGCCGCCCCCGGCAGGACTGCCTAAAAGAATACTGCCCCTACAACAAAAGGCGTATTTTTCATGCTCATAAAATACTACGGCCCCACCGGCGAGGACTTCTTCCGCGACGCCTTCTTCGACAGCGAGGACGACGAGGTCGATCTCGACTTCCTCAGCGTCAGCCCGACCCGCATCGTCGGCCGCAACGAGGACAGCGGCTACGTCACCACGCTGAGCGGCACCGGCCTGTCGGACCCCGACGAGGCGCTGACCGGCACGATCACCGGGATCGAGACCGAGGACGCCGCGGGTCGCACCCTGGTCGCGTTCTCGGACTTCGAGGTCAGCTTCGAAGATTTCGCCGCCTTCCTGATCGGCGATCTCGAGGACAACAATCCCCAGGCCATAAACCTGCTGTTCGGCAACGAGACCGAGCTGACCTTCGACGCCAGCCAGTCGGTCGAGGCGATGGACGACCCGCTCTCGGGCCTGCCGATCCCGATCACGCATATCGGCTCGGATTTCGCCGACTTCCTCGCCGGCGGCAGCGCGGATGACGTGCTGCGCGGCGGCACCGGCAACGACGATCTGTATGCGCGCGACGGCGCCGACACGATCTATGGCGGCGCGGGCGACGACGAGGCCGGCGGCGGCACCGGCGACGACACGATCTGGATGGGCGCGGGCGACGACACCGTCTATGCCGGCGCGGGCGACGACCTGATCGGCGGCGCCGCGGGCGACGACGAGATCTGGGCCGGTGCGGGCAACGACACGGTCTATGCCGGCGGCGGCGCCGAGCGGATCGGCGCGGGCACCGGCACCGACGAGATCTGGGCCGGTGGCGGCAACGACACCGTCTACGGCGTGGCCGGCGACAACGACATCGGCGGCGGCGACGGCGACGACGAGATCTGGGCCGGGACCGGCGCGGATTCGGTGCTCGGCGGCGACGGCGACGACCTGATCATGGCCGGGTGGGGCAACGACACCGCCTGGGGCGGCAACGGCGCCGACACCCTGAACGGCATCGACGGCGACGACCGCCTGGGCGGCGGCGACGGATCGGACGTGCTGACCGGCGGGTTCGGCAACGACACGCTGCTCGGCGGCGACGGGGCGGACACCTTCGTCTTCGGTGCCGGCCACGGCAACGACCGGATCGCCGATTTCGAGCTGGGCGTGGACACGATCGAGATCGGCCTGGCCAATACCGGCTTCGACGATCTCGGCCTGACCGCCCAGGCCGGCGGCACGCTGGTGACCACGGGGGCCGGCACGATCGAGCTGGCGGGCGTGCTCAGCACCGATCTCTCGGCGGACGATTTCGACTTCGTCTGAGGTCGGACCGGGCGCGGCGGTCCGCCGCCGCGCCCCCTGCCCCGCGCGGGGTCAGACCAGGAAGATGTCGTCGGCCAGCCCGTCGGTGCTGTCCAGGCCGGCGATCTCCAGCCGTTCGCCGCCGTCGAAGGCGAAGACCACCGCGCCGTCCTGGACCGAGGCGAACTGCGTCACCACCGCATCCGCGTCGAGATCTCCCGCCCACAGCCCGGCATCGAGGCGCAGCGCGTCGCCCTCGCCCGCGTCGAAATCGGTGACGCGGTCTTCGCCGCCGCCGGCGGAGAAGACGAAGGTGTCGGCGCCCGTGCCCTGACCGCCGGTCAGGGTGTCGTTCCCCGCCCCGCCGTTCAGCACGTCCACCCCGGCGCCGCCATAGAGCGCGTCGTCGCCCTCGGCCCCGTTCAGGGTGTCGGCGCCGTCGCCGCCCCACAGTTCGTCGTCGCCCGCGCCGCCGCCGATCCGGTCGAAGCTGTCGACGCCGTAGATCGTGTCGTTGCCCGACCCGCCCCACAATTCGTCGGCCCCGGTGCCGCCGCCCACGCGGTCGTCGCCGTCCGCGCCGTAGATGCTGTCGGCGCCGGTGCCGCCCCACAGTTCGTCGTCGCCCAGGCCGCCGCCGATCTCGTCGGCGCCGTCGGCGCCGTAGACGGTGTCGTGGCCCACGCCGCCCCAATGCTCGTCGTCGCCCTCGGCGCCGCCGATCACGTCGTTGCCGGTGCCGGCATAGATCGTGTCGTCGCCCGCGCCGCCGAACACCGTGTCGTTGCCGGCCGCGCCGCCCAGCACGTCGTTGCCGGCATCGCCGTAGACCTGGTCGTCCTGGGTGCCGCCATAGAGCGTGTCGTCGCCGTCGCCGCCGCGCAGGGTGTCGTCGCCGCCGTCGCCATAGGCCTGGTCGTCGCCGTCGTCGCCCCAGATCCGGTCGCGGCCCCAGCCGCCGCGCAGGGTGTCGTCGCCCCAGCCGCCGGTCAGCGTGTCGTCGCCCCAGCGGCCGTACACCATGTCGGCCCCGCCGCCGGCGAAGACCGCGTCGCCGCCGTCCACCGAGAAGATCGTCTCGTCGCCCGAGCCGCCGTCATAGCGGCCGATCGCGAAGCCCGGCTCGGAGATCTCCTTGCCGTCGAGCCGGTAGGTGGTGCCGGGCCCGGTGCCGGTGCTCGAGATCAGCACCGTGCCGTCGGGCGCGGTCAGCCGCAGCCCCTCGGCGCCGAGGTCGTCGAACAGCGCGAAGGGGCTGTCGCCGTCGGCCGCGTCCTCGAGATCGGCCAGCGCGCCCAGCGTCAGCGGTTGGTCGGCGTCGAGCGTCAGGCGATAGCCCTCGAGCGCCACCGACACGCCGTCGGACGACGAGCGGACGGCGGCGATCTCGCGGCCGGCATCCTCGAACACGATCGTGGTCAGGGAATAATCCTCGAGCGCCGCCAGCAGCGCCGCCTCGCCGTTGGGCGCGTTGGCCGCGTCGACCAGGTCGCCGAACTCGGAGAGGTCGGCGGGCAGCGCGCCCTCCAGCACGATCCGCTGGGTGCCCGAAGTCAGGGTGTAGCCGTCGTCGTCGATGTCGAGCGACAGGATCTCGGTGCCGTCGGCGGTGACCGTCAGCCCCGTCAGGGTGCCGTCGGCGGTGCCCGCCTCGATCGCCCGCCCCAGCGCCTCGGGGCTGCTGGTGGGCGACAGGCCGGTGGCGTCGAGCTCGAGCAGGAAGTCGGTGCCGGTGCGGTACGAGGTCCCGGTGACGGTCAGCCCCGAGGACGAGAAGCCGACCAGCTCGATGTCGTCGAGATAATCCAGATCGGCCAGCGCGTCCTCGTAATCCAGCGCGATGTCCGGCCCCTCGCCGGAGAGAAGATCGTTGAGGACGGGATCGAACTCGATGCGGTCGAGAAGCTCGGAAGAAAGATTTACCTGTACCATGCCGGACGGCCTTTCGGGAAAATTAACAGACAATTAACACTGTCCGCAGTGTCCCGAAAAACCGTGTTCGCGCAAGGGGCCGCGTCACGCGCGGCCCCCTCTCGGGGTCAGGTGAACAGCAGGTCGTCGGCCAGCCCGTCGGTGCCGCCGACGCCGCGCAGCTCCAGCCGCTCGCCGCCGTCGAAGGCGAAGACCACGTCGCCGTCCTGGACCGAGGCGAACCGCCCCACCACCGCGTCCGCGTCGAGCCCGCCGGACCACAGGTCGGCGTCGAGCCGCAGCGCGTCGCCGATGCCGAAATCGGTGATCGTGTCGGACCCGCCGCCCGCCGCGAAGACGAAGACGTCCGCCGCCCCGTCGCTGCCGCCGGACAGGATGTCGTTGCCCGCGCCGCCGTCCAGCACGTCCGAGCCGTCGCCGCCATAGATCGAATCGGCCCCGTCGCCGCCATTCAGCGTGTCGGCCCCGTCGCCGCCCCAGGCTTCGTCGTTGCCGTCTCCCGCGCCCAGCAGGTCGTCGCCGTCGACGCCGTAGAGCGAATCCTCGCCCGCCCCGCCATAGAGCGCGTCGGCCCCGCTGCCGCCGCCCGCGCGGTCGGCACCGTCCGCGCCGTAGACGCTGTCGGCGCCGGTGCCGGCCCAGAGCTCGTCGTCGCCGAGGCCCCCGCCGACCCGGTCGTCGCCGGAGGCGGCGTAGACGGTGTCGTGGCCCGCCCCGGCCCAGTGGTCGTCGGCCCCCTCGGCGCCGCCGATCACGTCGTCGCCGGTGCCCGCATAGATCGTGTCGTTGCCGGTGCCGCCATAGACGATGTCGTGGCCCGCCGCGCCGCCCAGCTCGTCGTCGCCCGCGCCGCCATAGACCTGGTCCTCGCCGGTGCCGCCATAGAGCGTGTCGTCCCCCGCGCCGCCGCGCAGCGTGTCGTCGCCGCCCCGGCTCAGGATCAGGTTGCCGACGGCGTTGCCGGTGATCGCGTCGCCGCCCTCGCCGCCGATCGCGTTCTCGATCACGGTGTCGCCGGCGATGCCGAGCGCGCCGTTGACGCCGCCCACCGTCGAGAAGCTGCCGCTGCCCAGGTCGATCCGGTCGCCCGCGCCCGAGAAGCTCAGGTCCAGCGTGTCGGTGCCGCCGGTGTCGTGCAGGGTCAGCGTCATCGGGTTGGTGTTGTCCGCGGCCATCGCGCGGAACACGCCGTTGAGATAGCCCGTCGTGCCGTCGGTGCCGTAGACGGTGTCGCCCGCGCTGACGGTGCTGGCGCCGTAGAGATCCTGGATCGCGAGGATGTCGGCCATCATCGGCGTCATCGCGTAGGCCTTGTCGCCGTCGGCGAGGGGCGAGTCGGTCTGCGAGAAATACGACATCACCGAGACGTGCCAGCTGTCGTTCTCGAAGCGGGCGTCCTCGGCATGGGTGGCGCTGGTGTCGTAAAGGCCCACATGGCCGAGCCCGAGGGCGTGGCCGATCTCGTGGATGTAGACCTGCTGGGCGTAGCTGTCCTGCCCGCTGCCGTAGCGGTCGACCCACGAGCCCGGCACGTTGACCTCGGCGAAGGCCACGTCGCCGCCCGGCACGGTCCACGAGCTGTAGGTGATCGCGCCGGTCTCGGTGTCGGTGAAGGTGATCTGGGCGTCGCCGGACTCGCTGAAGCGGATGTCGGCCACCGTCTCCCACGCGTCGAGCGCGCGCCGCGCGAGCGCCTGCGCGCCGGCATCGAGCCCCGAGACATCCACCGTCAGCACGTTGCTGCCCGAGGTGTCGAAGCTGTGGGGCTGGGCGTTCTGGTCCTCCCAGTTGCCCGTGGTGATATAGTCCGCAATCGTCTCGTAAGAGGCACTCATGACCGTCTCCGCTGAAGTCTCCTCGCACCGCGGGGGAGAGGCGGCGCGCGTCTGCACAAGGGGGGTTCGGCTGCTGTCTCGTGGATCGGGCGGGCGAAGTTTTGGTAAAGAAGCGGCGAAACATGGGCATCTTCAGCCGCGCATCCGGCCCGCCGCGACTTTCGCGGGGGTTGCAGAGCACGGCAGCGGCGCCGGGGGCAACGGGCGGATCCGCGCATGGGCGGGGCGTTGCCGCCGCGCGGTGCTCCAGCCGGCGGTTAACCACCCCGCGCCTATAGAGCGGGCCGTTCCCCGATGGAGAGTGCCGATGCCCGCCGCCCCCCTTCTCGACAGCCCCGACGCCACCCGCCGTCTCGCCCTGCCCCGCCTGCGCCCCGCCCAGGCGCAGAAGCACGTCACCCACAACGAGGCGCTGGCGCGGCTCGACGGGCTGGTGCAGCTGGTGCTCGAGACGACCGGCGCCGAAACCCCGCCCGCCGCCGCGCCCGAGGGCACGGTCCACGGGCTGGGCCCCGCGCCCGGCGCCGCCTGGGCGGGACAGGGCGGGCGGCTGGCGCTGGCCGCCGGCGGCGGCTGGGTCTTCGCCGATCCCGGCGAGGGCTGGCTGGGCTGGGACCGGGCGGCGGGCCGGCTGGTGGTGCACCGCGACGGCGCCTGGCGTCCGGCGGTGACCGAGGACCTCGCCGCCGCGGGCACGCTGGGGCTGAACGCGGGGGCGGATTCCGCCACCCGCCTCGCCGTGGCGGCCCAGGCCACCCGGCTCAGCCATGACGGCGCGGGCCACCGGCTGATCGTGAACAAGGCCGCCCCGGCCGAGACGGCAAGCCTGCTGTTCCAGTCCGGCTGGGCGGGGCGGGCCGAGATCGGTCTGCCGGGGCACGACGACCTCACCCTCAAGGTCAGCGCCGACGGCACCGCCTGGCGCGAGGCGCTGCGGGTCGAGGCCGCGACCGGGGCGCTGCACCTGTCCCACGACACCGCCGCCTCGGCCCGCGGCGCCGGCGGCTGGACCGACATCGCCGCGCCGGACATCCCCCTGCCCCTGACGGCGCGCGACGCGGGGGCGATGCCGCTTGCGGGCGGGGCGCTGACCGTGCCGGCGGGGGGGCTCTATGCCGCCGCGGTCTCGGGCGTGGCGGACGCCGCCACCGAGGCGGCGCTCGCGCTGTCGGTGAACGGCGCCGCGACATCCCACGCGGTCGAGCTGCGGGGCGCGGCGCCGGTGGCGCTGACGGCGCTCCTGGCGCTGGCCCCCGGCGACGCGGTGGGGCTGCGGACCGGCCCCGGCACCACGCTGCTGCGCTACGACGCGGGGCGGACGCACCTGGCGCTGTGGAAGGTGGCCTAGCGGCCCAGCCGTCCCCGGAGCCAGCCCAGGAAGGCGCGGTCGGGGGCGTTCAGCCGGGGGCGGCCGGTCTCTTCCCACCAGCTCTGCCATTCGGCGGCGAGTGCGTGGATGTCCCAGCCCGGCGCCATCGCCCGGCCCGCCTCCAGCGCGTCCGCCGACAAGAGCGGCCCGCTGTCGCGCTCGGCCAGACCGGCGCGGCTGACGCGGAGGATGTCGCCCTCTTCCTCGGCGAGGTGGTAGTCGGGCAGCCGCGCCTCGGCGATCATCCGGCGCAGCGCGGCGCGGAACACCCGCCGCGGCGCGGTCGAACCCGACTTCTTGTGCAGCACCTCGACCGAGACGCGCCATTCACGCTGGCGGCCGCAATGCTTGCGCGCCAGCTCGTAGATCCGCCGCTCCAGCGGCTTGCGCAGGCGGAAATAGTCGCGCGACAGGGTCAGCACCGATTTCGCCAGCACCGCGCGGTAGAGCCAGTCCGACAGCGTCACCGCGACCGAGATCATCCGCCCGCCCTTCGAGCGGCGGACGATCTCCCAGCTCTCGATCAGGCCGAAGCCCTGGGTGGTCTCGATCCCGCCGGTGGCGATGTTGGTGGTGATCCGGGTGCCGGCGAGACGCTCGAACGCCTCGCGCAGGCGCTGGTAGGCGTCGCCGCTGGTGTCGCGGTTGGTGGCGACCAGCAGGTCGTGGGCGGTCAGCCGCAGGGTGCGCGACACCTCGCGCCCGGCGTTCAGCGCGGCCATCAGCTGGCTCACGCAGTAGATCAGGATGTCCTTGTCGTGGATCGTCGCCCGCCCCCGGACCGAGGGCGTGACCTCGACGCTGGTGCCGTTGTGGGCATAGGACAGGATGCGCCGGTCGGGCCGGGTCGAGAGCGAGAAGATCGGATGCTCCATCGTCCCCAGGTCGTCCTTCGGCGCCGCGTCGAAGAGATCGCAGACGAAGAAGTCCGGCGTCGGGTGACGCCGCGGCATCAGCCCGCCGCTGCCGTGATCCTGTCCTGTCATCCGCGCCCTGCTCGTGCCCCCGTTTTTGCTTCGGGGTTTCAGTGACACCCAGAGTACGGCCCGAGGGGGCCCGCGTCCAGCCGGGCTTCGGCGGATCGGAGTCGGAGGGGCGGGGGTTCGGAATCACACGATCGGGGGTTCGGAGTCGGAGACGCCCCGCGCGATCCACCGAAACCCCTTGTTTCACGGGGCCTTGGCGGATCGGCCCCGGCCCCGTAACGTACTATCTAACCATAAAATAACTGGGCCGCCGATTTGGGTCCCCTGCCCCGACCCGTGGGCGCTTGGTGGCAACCCCCTGATATACTGGGGAAATCCAAAATATGTGAGGTCTTTTCTTCCATGTGCGCCGTTTGCGCGTATACTGGCAAAAACGGCGCACATGAGGCAGGACAGATGCGATCGGACCAGGGCAATACCCCGCCCCCCTATTTCAACATCGACCCCGATTCCGCGCTGCGCGACCTGGGCCCCGAAACCTCGACCGAGGGGTTCGGCGCCATCGCCCGCGCCTGCGCCGACGGCCGCGCCGACCTCTCGGGCCGGGGGCTCGAGGAGCAGGGCGGCGCCCGGCGGCTCAGGATGTTCTCGACCTGGGAGATCACCCGCTACCTGATCCCCGTCGCCCAGGCCCATTTCCGCCGGGTGCTCAAGGCCAATCCCTCCCTGCCTCAGGGCCGGTCCGAGACCGAGGGCGGTGCCAAGTGGTTCACCCTCGACGAGGTGCTGCGCCTGCGCTCTCATTTCGGCGCCGAGGGATCGAAGGCGAAGGAATACCTGCCCTACCGTCCCAAGGGGCTGCCGGCCAAGATGGTGGCGGTGGCGAACTTCAAGGGCGGCGTGGGCAAGACCTCGACCGCGGCGCACCTGGCGATGTCGGCGGCGCTCGACGGCTACCGGGTGCTGGTGGTCGATCTCGACAGCCAGGGCTCGATGACCTCGATCTTCGGCGGCAGCGTCGCGGACGAATGGCAGACGGTGTTCCCCCTCCTGGCGCGGCACTACGCCACCTACCTGCGGTCCGAGAACCAGCGCCGCGCCGACCGGGGCGAGGCGCCGATCCCGCTGGACGACACCCTGGGCGAGGCGCTGGAGACCGGCGTCGACACGCTGATCCAGAAGACCCACTGGCCCAACATCGACCTGATCGGCGCGCAGCTGAACCTCTACTGGGCCGAGTTCCAGATCCCCGTCTGGCGGATGCAGGCCCGCGGCTGGAAGCTGTGGGACGCCCTCGGCGAGATGCTGCAGGAAAGCGGCGCGCTCGACGCCTACGACGTGGTGCTGCTCGATACGCCCCCCGCCCTGGGCTACCTGACGATCAACGGGCTGGCGGCCGCGGACATCCTGCTGGTGCCCCTGGGCGCGTCGTTCCTGGAATTCGACTCCACGGGGCGGTTCTTCGACATGCTGCACACCACCTTCTCCTCGATCGAGGAGGGCGAGAACATGGCCGCCCGCGCCCTGGGCCGCGAAGAGCTGGCCTTCGAATGGGACGCGGTGCGCGCGGTGGTGACCCGCTACGACGGCGCCCAGCAATCCGAGATGGCCTCGCTGATGCAGGCCTATCTGGGCCGCACCCTCTCGCCCCACCGCCAGGGCTATACCGCGCTGATCGGCCAGGCGGGCGAGCAGGTGCAGGGCATCTACGAGGCCGATTACCGCGACTTCAACCGCGAGACCTATGTCCGCGGGCGCGAGACCTTCGACGCCACCTATGCCGCGGTGAAACGGCTTCTGATCGGTGCCTGGCGCCGCGACGAGCTGGCCGCGCGGGAGGCGGCGGAATGAGCGGGTGTTTCGCGCGCGAAACATCAGGAGTCGCTAATGTTTCGCGCGCGAAACGCGCCGGGGACCACCGCGCGGTGGTGTCACCCCGTGACAATCCGGGCATGAGAGCCTTGCGCCCTGCCCTGCCGAGGAGTGCCGCCGATGGCCAAGCGTAAGCGTCTGTCCCCCACCCCCGCCACGCGGGCCCCGCAGGAGGGGCCGGACGCGGCCGCCCGCGCCCCCGGCATGGCCGCCGGCGTTCTGGGCCAGGGCCCCCGCCGGGCCGCGCCGATCGCCGATGTCGCCGGCGAGGCCGCCGCCGCCTCGGCCGCCGACGAGATGGCCGAGGCCCTGCGCGCGGCGCGCGAAGAGGGCCGCATGGTCCTGCCCCTGCCCCTCGACGAGATCGACGCGGGCTACCTGGTGCGCGACCGGCTCGCCTCGGACGAGGACGAGATGGCGGCGCTGATGGACTCGCTCCGCGCCCGCGGCCAGCAGACCCCGATCGAGGTCACGCGGCTGGACAGCGGGCGCTATGGCCTGATCTCGGGCTGGCGCCGCCTGACGGCCCTGCGCCGGCTCCGCGACGAGACCGGCGAGGCGCGGTTCGGTACGGTGCTGGCCCTGCTGCGCCGTCCCGACCAGGCCGCCGACGCCTATCTCGCCATGGTCGAGGAGAACGAGATCCGCGTCGGGCTGAGCTACTACGAGCGGGCCCGGATCGTGGTGAAGGCGGTGGAGCACGGCGTCTTCCCCGACGAGGCCACGGCCCTGCGCGATCTCTTCGCCGCCGCCTCGCGGTCGCGCCGCTCGAAGATCGGCTCGTTCCTGTCGATCGTCCATGCGCTCGACGGGGTGCTGTGCTTTCCCGAGGCGATGGGCGAGCGGGCGGGCCTGAAACTGGCCAAGGCGATCGAGGACGAGCCGGGCTTCGGCCCCGCGGTGCGGTCCGAACTCACCGCCCAGCCCGCCGCCAGCCCCGACGAGGAACAGGCCCGGCTGGCCGCCGCGGTGTCGCCGCCCAAGCCGCGCCGCCCCGCCCCCACCCGGTCCGAGCCGGCGCCGGGGATCGCGCTTCTGTCCCATGCCGACGGCAGCGTCTCGATCGAGGGCGACCGGGTGGACCGGGCGTTCCGCCTGCGGCTCGAACGCTGGCTGAAGGACGACGTGCAGCGGCGCTGATCCCTCGCAACAGGCCCTGAAACGGGCCTGTCAGGGTCTTACACAGTCTCTATGGCATGCCTGAAGGCGGTGTTTCGCGCGCGAAACATCAGAAGTCGCTAATGTTTCGCGCGCGAAACACGTCGCCGGCACGAGGCCCGTCCTGATGCCCCTCATGCCCCGTCCCCGCCGCGGACGAGATCGGGCAGCGCCGCCTGCCAGTCGGGGCGCGCGATCCCCAGGTCGCGCTCCAGCGTGCCGCAATCGAGCCGCGAGTTCAGCGGTCGCGGCGCGGGCCGGGGCTGTTCTTCGGTCGGGATGGGCTGCACCCGCACCCCCTGCCCCGAGACGCCGAAGATCGCGTGCGCGAGCTGCGCCCAGCTGACATCCGGCGTCCCGGCATAGTGCCAGGTGCCGCTGTCGTGCCCGTCCGCCAGCGCCCGCGCCAGGGTCAGCAGCGCCGTGGCCAGCCCGCCCGCCGGGGTCGGCCCGCCGACCTGGTCGTCGACCACCCGCAGCCCCGCATGGGTCGCGCCCATGTGCAGCATCGTGGTGAGGAAGTTGCGCCCGGTCCCCGAGATCACCCACGAGGTGCGCAGGATCCCGTGCCGGCCGCCGGCGGCGCGCACGCCCTCCTCGCCCGCCAGCTTGGTGCGGCCATAGGCGTTGAGCGGCGCGGGCGTGTCGTCGGGCCGCCAGGGCGCGGTGCCGGATCCGTCGAAGACGTACTCGGTCGAGACCTGCAGGAACGGCAGGTCGCGTTCGGCCGCCGCCCGCGCCATCGCCGCGGGCGCCTCGGCGTTGACGACCCGCGCCGCCGCCTCGTCGGCCTCGGCGCCGTCCACGTCGGTCCAGGCGGCGGCGTTGATCACCGCGTCGGCGCGGGTGTCGCGCACCAGAGCGGCGCAGGCCTCGGGGTCCGAGAGATCCGCCGCGCCCCGGTCCAGCGCGATCACCGTGTCGCCTCCCAGCCGCCGCAGCGCGGTGGCGAGCTGTCCGTCATGGCCTAAAACCAGGCTTTTCATACCGTTCCCAATCGTTGTCCCACGCCCCGGCGGTCCTGCAGGGCCCGCCACCGGGGCTCGGTGTCGTGATGCCGGCGCAGCGCGCGCTCGGGGCCCTCCCGCAGCGAAACGCCGGGAGGCCGGCCGGGTTCGCCACGGATCCGCCACGGGCGTCGCCGTGGCGCGGGGGCGCGGGGGGCGGCACGCCCTCGGTCCCGGTCCGCAGGCCTCTTCCGCGGCCCGGTGTCGCCCGTCATCCCGGCGGCCAGCAAATCCCGCCGGGGGCGGGCTTGTCCAGAGAGGGGGATGTTTCGCGCGCGAAACATTAGCGACTCCTGATGTTTCGCGCGCGAAACACCGCGCCGCCGTTTGACACCGGGGCCGGGGCGGGGCACAGCAGCCGCGACGGGACAGGGGTCGGACCATGACGGACAAGGCTCGGACGGCGGGCGCGGGGCGCCTGGTGGCGGTGGTGGTGACCCACAACCGGCTGGACCAGCTCAAGCGGACCCTGGCCTGCCTCCTGGAGACGCCGGACGACCAGCTGGCGGCGGTGGTCGTGGTGGATTGCGCCTCGACCGACGCCACGCCCGACTGGCTCGCCGCGCAGGAATCCGGCCGGCTGGTCGTGCATCGCAGCGAGGCGAATATCGGCGGGGCAGGGGGGTTCGAGACCGGCCTGCGGCTGGCGATGGAACGCTGCGCCCCCGACTGGGTGGTGGTGATGGACGACGACGCCCGCCCCGCAGGGGACGCGTTCGCCACATTCCACGCCATCGCCGGAGAGGCCGGCGGCGCCGCCGCCGCGCTGGCCGCCGCGGTCTATTTCCCCGACGGCCGGATCTGCGAGATGAACCGCCCCTCGGTGAACCCGTTCTGGTCGCTCCGGGTGTTCCTGCGCACCGCGATGGGACGCGGGCGCGACGGCTACCACATTCCCTACGGCGCCTATGACGGCGCCGCGCCCCGGCCGATCGACCTGACCTCCTTCGTCGGGCTGTTCCTGCCCGCCGGGATGATCCGCGCGGCGGGCTATCCCGACGGACGGCTGTTCCTCTACGGCGACGACGTGATCTATACGCTGGGGCTGCGAAAGCGCGGCTTCTCCATCCTGTTCGATCCGCGGATCCGGTTCGAGCACGATTGCTCGACCTTCCAGAGCGACTACCGCCGGGCGTTCCGGCCCCTGTGGAAGGTCTATTACACCTACCGCAACGGCCTGCTGATGTACCGCCGCGCCGCGGGGCCGCTGTTCTGGCCGCTGCTCTTGGTGCTCTGGCCGAAATGGCGGCTGGCGGCGGCACGCTACGGCGCCGACCGGCCGGTCTACCTGCGGCTGATGCGCCGCGCGGTCCGCGATGCGGTGACCCGGCGGCTGGACCTGTCCCATGACGAAGTCGTGGCGCTGGCCGAGGTCAGGCGTTGAGGATGTCCTTGTAATGCCGCCGCAGCAGAAGCAGCCCCGCCGCCATCGGGATCAGCGCCGAGAAGACCACGAATTCGGGGCTCACCCAGTCGGGTTCGTACATCGGGTAGAAGCCGCTGCGCATCATCGCGGTGATGTGGATCAGCGGGTTGTACCAGATCACGTTCTGCGCCGCGCGGGGAAGGTCCTCGTAGATGTAGATCACACCGGAGACGATGAAGAGCGGCCGGGTGATGATCGACCAGACGATCGCCCAGGTCGGGAACAGCCCCGTCAGCAGGCAGTTCAGCACGCCCACGCCCAGCCCGAACACCGCGCCCAGGCCCATCGCGCCCAGGATCGGCCCGAGCTGGATCACCACCCGCGCGTCGATGATGCTGAGGATCCCCACCATCAGCACCGCGGCCACGGTGACCGCCGTCAGCACGGTCAGCAGGAAGCGCGCCAGCACCGCGTCGATCCAGGTCACCGCCGGGTAGGCGAGCAGGGGGCGCGAATAGGTCAGCGCCCGCGAGGTGTTGAGCGACACCCCCTGGTAGAGGTTGAACGGCAGGAAACCGGTGGCGTAGAACAGAAGGAAGCTGGTCCCGAGCGACGGCGAGCGCAGCAGGAGCGAGAAGCCGAACGACAGGATGACGATCATCCCCAGCGGCTCCAGAAGGGCCCAGGCATAGCCGCCCGGCGTGCGGCCGTAGCGGGTGGACATCTCGCGCAGGATCAGCGCGGCGATGGTCCGCATCGCGCCCGTGCGGCGCGGGGTCTGCGCCTCCGGCACGGGAGACTGGGGATCGGTGGATGTCGTCACGGGAAAATCCGTCATGGTGTGACGTTGCGCGCCCGAGTATGTAGAAAGCCCCCGACGACTTCAAACGGGTTCGACGAACGGCGGCCGTGATGCAGAACGACGACAAGGCGCGCAAGGCGCCGCCCAAGGACGACGAGACGGCGCCCGACGCGCCGCCCGGAGAGGACGGCACTTCGTCGCCCGACTCCGGCACGCCGGCGGAGCAGGGCGGCGGCCAGGTGACGCCGCTGCCGCGCAAGGCGGGCGCCGGCGGCCAGGGCGGCGCGGCGAAGGGCCAGGGTCCGGCCAAGGGCGGTCCGCAGGGCGGGCAGGGTCCGAACAAGGGCCAGGGCCCGAACAAGGGCGGGCCCAAGAAGGGTCCGCAGCAGCAGCAGGCCGCGCCGGCGGCCGAGGTGGTCGAGGTCGCGCCCGTGGCCTCTCCGGCGCGGATGCAGAAGCGCCACTGGGGCCTGGTGACCAGCTTCGTGCTGGCGGTGCTGCTGCCGCTGGCGCTGGTGTCGATCTATCTCTGGGGCGTCAGCGTCGACCAGTACGCCTCGCGCACCGGCTTCACCGTGCGCCAGGAAGAGGGCGGCACGGCCAGCGAGCTTCTGGGCGGGCTGTCGCAGTTCACCGGCGGCGGCGGCGGGCAGTCCAACCCCGACATCCTCTACGAGTTCATCCAGAGCCAGGACATCATCACCGCGGTGAACGAGGACGTGAACCTGATCGAGGCCTATTCCGGCCCCTGGCCGAACGACCCGATCTTCTCGCTCTGGCCCTCGGCCAGCATCGAGGAGCTGCTGTGGTACTGGCAGCGCATGGTGCGGATCTCGTACGATCAGTCCACCGGGCTGATCGAGCTGCGGGTGCTGGCCTTTTCCGCCGATACCGCGCAGCGCATCGCCCAGGCCATCGTCGCCGAGAGCCAGAGCAAGGTGAACGCGCTGAACGCCGAGGAGCGCGAGGATTCCCTACGCTACGCCGAGGAGGACCTCGCCGAGGCCGAGACCCGCCTGCGCGAGGCGCGGCAGGCGCTGACCGCGTTCCGCTCGCGCACCCAGATCGTCGACCCCGAGGCCGAGATCCAGGGCCAGATGGGGGTGGTCAACAACCTGCAGGAACAGCTGGCCTCGGCGCTGATCGAGCTCGACCTGCTGCGCGAGGACACCAACAGCTCGGACCCGCGGGTGGCGCAGGCGCGCCGCCGGATCGAGGTGATCCGCGGGCGGCTGGCCTCGGAGCGCCAGTCCTTCGCCCAGGACGAGGTCGCCGGCATCGGCACCGACTACCCGACGCTGATCGAGGAATACGAGGGGCTGACGGTGGACCGCGAGTTCGCCGAGGAATCCTATCGCGCGGCGCTGGCCGCGCTGGACGCCGCGCGCGAGCGGGCGGCACGGCAGACGCTGTATCTCGCCACCTTCATCCGCCCGACGCTGGCCGAGACCGCGGAATATCCCCGCCGCTTCATGCTGACGGGGCTGGCGGCGCTGTTCCTGGCGATGGGCTGGGCGATCCTCGCGCTGGTCTATTACAGCATCCGGGACCGGCAATAGGGCAGGGCGCAGGCCGTGATCCGGTTCGATCATCTCAGCAAGGGCTTCTGGCTGAAGGGGCGCTACAAGACCGTCATCGACGATCTCACGGCGACCCTGCCCACCGGCGAGTCGCTGGCGCTTCTGGGGCGCAACGGGGCGGGCAAGTCGACGCTTCTGCAGATCATCGCCGGCACCATGCGCCCCTCGCGGGGGCGGGTGGTGCATGGCGGCACGATCTCGTGGCCGGTGGGGTTCTCGGGGTCGTTCCACCGCGATCTGACCGGGGCGCAGAACGTCCGCTTCATCGCCCGGATCTACGGCGTGGACACCGACGAGCTGGTGACCTTCGTGGAGCATTTCGCCGAGCTGGGGCGCCATTTCCACATGCCGGTGAACACCTATTCCTCGGGGATGCGCTCGCGGCTGACCTTCGGCGCGTCGATGGGAATCCGCTTCGACACCTACCTGGTGGACGAGGTGACGGCGGTGGGCGACGCGGCGTTCAAGCGCAAGAGCCGCGCGGTGTTCCGCGAGCGGATGAAGCGGTCGGGCGCGATCCTGGTGACCCACGACATGGGCCAGGTGAAGGAATTCTGCGACGCCGGCATCGTGCTGGAGGCCGGCAAGCTGCACTATTTCGACGACCTCGACGCCGCGATTTCCTACCACAAGGAGCTGATGGCCTGAGCCGGGCGGATTACCCCGGCAGGTTCTGCGCCGCCCAGATCGCCGCCTGGGTGCGGTTGCGCACGCCGATCTTCCGATAGCAGGCGCGCAGGTGAACCTTCACCGTGCTCTCGACGATCTGCAGGTCCTTGGCGATGTCCTTGTTCGACACCCCGTCGCGCAGCTTCTTGATGACGCAGAGCTCGCGCTCGGACAGGCGGATGCCCCGCGCGGCGAGGTCGGTCGCCGCGGGACGGGTCGGTGCGGCGGGCTCCGCCGCAGGGCGCAGGGCGGCCAGCGAGGCCGGGGGCTCGGCCCCCGCGGGGGCCAGCGGCGGCGCCACCCGGAAGCCCTGGTGCACCACCGTCAGGATTCCCGCCAGGGTCCGCATCGAGGTGCGGTCCGAGACCACCGCCTCGACGTTCGAGAGCACCGCCTGTTCGAGCGCGCCGCAGATCTGCTCGGTCGCCAGAAGCACGATCCGCGCCTCGGGACAGCGGCCGCGGAAGGCCGCCAATTGCCCGCTCTCGGGACAGTCCCCGGCGCCGACATGGAGGAGGATCGTCGGTTCCGTTTCCTCTGGCGGGAGGTTGTGGAGCGATTCCACGACCCCGTCGGGCTGAAATCCCTCGGAGGTCAGGAACGAGACGATCAATTCCCGGGAGAGCGATTGCCGGGAGACAATATAAAGACCCATCGGTAAACCCTTTCAAAGGATTTACAGTAAAAAAATTATTCCAATATCGAGAGTACGGGGGCTCCGCCCCAGACCCTTCCCCTTAGGGCGTAAAGTTGCACATCTCTGCCATTAAATCACCATATTTCTTTAAATAACTGAAAATACTTGAAATCTTATTGCGTCACATATCGCGATACGGAATGTCCCCCCGGACGTCTTCGCCTTTGGGTGGAATTGCACCCGCCTGCACGCCATGGTTGTAATACGATTCGCCAAGAGGCCACGCCGGCAAATACTTGTATCCGCATTGCCAGTCTCCGCGCCGCTGACAATTCGATCTACTCCCTCGGGCGCAAAGCTCAATCCGGATACTTAGTCCTTTCGCGCAGCTTATTTTCCGCCGATTCGTGCTATAGATCGGAGCGGCGAATTTCAGCCGATAGCATTTAAACTCGGATGGGTCGGAAAGTCATTTAATCACCTTTCTATCTTTCGAAATGAGTTTCCGGGGGGGGATTCATGAGTATCATTGAGAGAAGCCTTTTCAATACGAGCGAGATGGTTCGCTCGGACGCGCTGCACGACATCCTCGGGAGTCTCTCGAGGATGTCCGTGGCGTGCCTCGATGTCGCGGGGGGCGGCCTGACGGTCACCTCCTGTGCCACCGGGGCGCCGACGGCCCGCGCCGCGGCCCCGGCGGGGGAGCCCGGCCGGCTGGTCGAGGTGGCGCAGATCGCCGGCGATCCCGGCGCGCTGATGGGGCTGGCGGTGGATCCCGCCGGCGGTCCCGCGGCCCGCTGGGTGATCCTGCGCTGCCGCTTCGACAGCGGGATCGAGGATCACGTCGCCCTGCACACCGACGCCGCCGCGACCGCGGCGGCCGAGTTGCTGCGCACCGTCTGGAGCGGCCTGCGGCGGATGATCGTCGCCCAGGTGGGCGGCGCGCTGTCGGATCTCTCCGACGACGCGATGCTGTGGATGATCAGCCGCCGGGTGAACGCCGCGGTGCTGGTGCTGGATGCGGCGGGGCATGTGCTCAAGGCCAACACCGCGGCGCGCGAGCTTCTGGCCGAGGGCACGCTGCTGCGCGCCGGGCCCCAGGGCATCTGCGCCGCGCGCGAGCCCGAGACCCGCGCCCTGCGCGCCGCCCTGGCCGAGACCGCCGGCGCGTCCGACCCCGCCAAGACCGAGTTCGTCCTGATCCTGCGCGGCGCCGGGAAGACGGCGCATGTCCCGCTGTCGCTGTCGCTCTACGCGCCCGACGGCGCGACGGCGCCGCTGGTGCTGGCGATGCTGCCGATGCCGCCCGAGCAGAAGCGGATCGAGCTCCTGGCCCGGCGGATGGGTCTGACCCCGACCGAGGCGCGGGTCGCCGCGCTGATGCGGGCGGGCCATTCCAACCGCACGGCCGCCGAGATCGCCGGCCTCAAGGTCGAGACCTTCAACACCTACGCCAAGCGCGTCCTGTCCAAGATGAATGTCAGCTGCCGGGCCGAGATGGCGCAGCTGCTGACCTGGCAGGCATCCATGGAGCGTTCGCTATGACTATCGCAATGGCACAGGAAACCGCTGTCCCCTCCCAGACGGACGAGGACGAGACCGGGATCGACACGGCGGCGCACCCCGAGGAGGGGGCCGTGGCCGCGGGCGAGCGCCGGCTGAGCGAGGCCGACCTGACCGCGCTGCGCGGATCGCTGGGCAAGGGCCTGTCGGGCTTCGCGCGGCAGGGCGACATCGTCGAGCTGCACAAGCGCGTGGGCGAGATGTTCGACCGCCTGCCGGCCCGGATGGGCGAGACGCTGGAGGCCCGCGAGGCCGCGGCCGCGGCGCGGCTCGAGGCGATGGAGGGCGCGGTGAACGGGCTGGAGGGCGCGGTGCGCATCGAGCTCGGCCCGATGGTCCGCGACGCGGTGGCCGAGGCGCTCGCCGCCGAGCGCCGCCCGGCCCGCCGCCGCCTGGGCGCCGCGCTGACGGTGCTGGCCGCGCTCGCCCTCGGGGTGGCGCTCGGCAGCGCGATGCCCGAGCGGATCGCCCTCGGCGCCGCCGAGGCGCGCGCGCTCATCGGTTTCTGACAGCGCGGCGGCCCCCGGGCCGCCGCACCGCCCTTCGCCTTTCCGCAAGGAGATCTGCCATGCGTTCCCCGCGTGTCTTCGACGGCCAGCGCGGCCTGATCGTCGCCATCTTCGTCACCAGCCTGTGTCTTAACCTGCTGGTGCTGACCGCCCCGCTCTACATGCTGCAGCTGTTCTCGCGCGTGCTGTCCTCGGGCAGCATCGCCACGCTCGTGGCGCTCACCGTCGGCGCGGGCATCGCGCTGGTCTTCTTCATGCTGTTCGACGCCCTGCGCCAGCGGCTGATCTCGCGGCTGGGCAACCGGCTCGAGGCCGGGCTCGGGCCGCAGATCCTGGGCGCGGTGGTGCGCGGAACCGGCGGCGTGCAGGACACCCAGCCGGTGCGCGACCTGCACGAGGTCCGCGGCTTCGTCGTCTCGCCGGTCTTCACCGCGCTGCTCGACGCGCCCTGGTCGATCCTGTTCGTGGCGCTGATCTACCTCTTCCACCCGCTGCTCGGCGCGGTGGCGACGGTGGGCATCGTGATCCTGTTCACGCTGGGGGTGATCAGCGAGCTCACCGGCCGCGACCCCGCCAAGGCGGCCTCGTCGGCGGCGCGGGATTCGAACGCCACCGCCGACGAGATCCTGCGCAACGCCGACATCGTCCGCGCCATGGGCCGCACGCCGACCCTGGTGGGCCGGTGGGAGAGCGAATCCTTCGCCGCGATGCGCTTCGGCACCCGCGCCAACGACCGCATCGCCTCGATGACGTCGCTGGCCAAGATGGTGCGGATGTTCCTGCAGATCGCGATCATGGGCACCGGGGTGATCCTGGTGCTCCAGGGGCAGATGGGGCCGGGGATGATGATCGCCGCCTCGATCCTGCTGGGCCGCGCCGCCGCGCCGGTGGAACAGTCGATCTCGGGCTGGCGGCTTTTGCTGCAGGCCCGGCTCGCGCTGCAGCGGCTGAACGCGCTCATGTCGGAGGCGGGCGAGGAGCGCGCGCTGATGGAGATGCCCGAGCCGCAGGGCCGGCTGTCGGTCGAGACCGCCGCGGTGGTCACCCCCGCCCGGCAGGAGCCGCTGATCTTCGACGTGAGCTTCCAGCTCGAGCCCGGCGACTCGCTGGGCCTGATCGGCCCCTCGGGGGCGGGCAAGACCACGCTCGCGCGGGCGCTGGTCGGGCTGCAGCCGCTGACCCGCGGCTACGTGCGGATCGACGACGCGGCCCTGACCGACTGGCCGCCCGAGCAGATCGGCCGCTATACCGGCTTTCTGCCGCAGCAGGTCGAGTTGTTCCGTGGCTCGGTGGCCGAGAACATCGCGCTGATGGATCCCGACGCCCGGCCCTCGGCCATCGTCGAGGCCGCCAAGCGCGCCCAGGTGCACGAGCTGATCCTGTCCCTGCCCGGCGGCTACAACGCCGATGTCGGGCCCCAGGGACGGTTCCTGTCGGCCGGTCAGCGTCAGCGCATCGGCCTGGCGCGGGCGTTCTTCGGCGACAAGCGCCTGATCGTCCTGGACGAGCCCAATGCCAATCTCGACCCCGCGGGCGAGGAGGCGCTGTCGGCGGCGATCGCCGGGGCGACCGCCCGCGGGGCGGTGGTGATCGTCGTGACCCACCGGATGAGCGTGCTGAAATCGGTCAGCCACGCCGCGGTGATGGAGGCCGGGCGGATGGTCCGCTTCGGCCGCGCCACCGCGGTGCTGGGGGCCGAGGTCCGGCCGATGGGCGCGCAGGTCTCCGAGGGGCCGCGCGACGCCAAGATCGAGATCCTGCGCCGCCGGCCCGCGGTCGAGGCGCAGCTTGCCGAAGGAGTGGCCCAATGAGCACCGACACCCTGCCGACGGCCCGCGCCGCGGGCGACCTGACCCTGCGCGACGCGCTGCCGCCCCATACCCCCGGCGGCGCCCGGCCGCCCACCCGGATCCGCGGGCTGATCTTCCTTCTGGTGCTGATGATCGCCGGGTTCTGGGGCGGGCTCGGCACCTGGGCGGCCCGCGCGCCGCTGCACAGCGCGGTGGTGGCCACGGGCAACTTCCGGGTCGAGGGCGACCTGCCGGTGGTGCAGCATCTCGAGGGCGGCCTCTTGCGCGAGGTCCGCGTCACCGAGGGCGAGCGCGTCACCGAGGGCCAGGTGCTGGCCGTGCTCGACGGCACGATGACCGGGGCGCAGGACAACATCCTGCTGAGCCAGCTGGTGAACGCGCTGGCCAACGACGAACGGCTCGCGGCCGAGTTCCGCGACGCCGCCGGGATGACGCTGTCGGACGAGCTGGTGGCGCTGACGGCCCGCGACGCGTCCTTCGGGGGCATGGTGCAGGCCCAGCGGGAGCTGTTCGAGACCAACCGCGAGATGTGGCGCGGCCAGGTGGAGATCCTGCGCAAGCGGGTCGAGGAGCTGAACGAGCAGCTGGTCGGCCTGGCGGCGCGGCAGGCGGCGCTGACCGAGCAGCTGGGCCTGGTGCAGGACGAGCTGGGCGACCTGAAGGTGCTGCACGACAAGGGGCTGGTGACCAAGACGCGCTACCTGTCGCGGCGCGAGGCCGAGGTGTCCCTGCTGGGGGATCTCAACATCCTCGACAGCCAGGTGCAGTCGGTGCGCCAGCGGATCTCTGAGACCGAGGAACGCATCCTGCAGGTGCGCCGCGACCGCGCCCGGCAGATCACCGAGGAGCGCCAGGCGGTGAAGGAGCGGATCTTCGAGATCCGCCAGCGCATCGTCGCCAACGAGGACGTCAAGGAGCGCCTGCTGGTGCGCGCGCCGCGCACCGGCAAGGTGCTGGGCCTGCGCTTCACCGCGCCGGGCGAGGTGATCCAGGACGGCGAGGAGATCCTGCGCATCGTGCCCGACGGCGCGCGCTACGTGGTCGAGGCGCAGGTCCGCCCCGAGGATGTCGACCAGGTCGCCGAGGGCGCCGCGTCGCGGGTGCGGCTGACCGCCTACAACTTCCGCACCACGCCCCCCGTCGAGGGCGAGGTGGTGCATGTCTCGGCCGACAGCCTCGTCGACGAGGCGACGGGCCGGGGGTATTTCCTGGTCAAGGTGCGGGTCCCCGAGGCGGCGCTGGAGGCCGTGCCGGATGTCGAGGTGCAGCCGGGCATGCCGGCGCAGGTGATGATCGCCACCGGCGAGCAGACCGTCGCCGATTACATCCTGAGCCCGGTCCTGGGCGGGATGTCGACGGCGATGAAGGAAAGCAACAACTGACACCCCTTGCGCGGGTGTGCCGGCCCCCGCCCGCCCGGGCGGGGGCCGTGGCGTTCCGGGGCCGCCCGGATCCCTATTTGTATCCCCGTATGGGGGCAGCGCGGGGACGGGAAGCGGTCTCTAATGGCCGCGTGGATGACAGCATTGTCCATTATTTGAAGACCGGTTTCCCCGGTCGCTTTTCGTAAAACCTGACGGTGGCCGGTCCGGGAAAGGTCCGGGGACCCGTCTGTGCCAAGGAGATTGAGAGATGTCCGGTAAGAATCCCGTTCCCTACGATACCTGGGGCGAATGCGATCCCAACCAGCCGTTCCCGGATCCCTATCCCAGCGTCCTGCAGCTCAAAAACGATGACGACATCGGTTCGCTGACCTCGGACGTCGATGCCGATCACGTCGAGACCGGCAAGGGCAACGACACGTTCTTCGGCAACGAGAACGGCAACTACATGAACGGCGAGGGCGGCCAGGACAAGCTCTGGGGCCTCGAGGGCGAGGACAGCCTCTACGGCGGGTCCGGCGACGATTACCTCTACGGCTACGACGGGGATTACAATTACCTGCCCTATCCGCCGCTCTCGAGCGACGACGACTACCTCAACGGCGAGACCGGCGACGACTGCCTGTGGGGCGAGTACGGCAACGACAGCATGATCGGCGGCTTCGACGACGATGCGATGTGGGGCGGCGACGGCAACGACATCATGTCGGGCGACGACGCGACGATCGACGTCGACAACCCGCGTGACGGCAACGACTACATGGACGGCGGCGCCGGCAACGACTGCATGGACGGCGAAGGCGGCGACGACTGCATGTGGGGCGGGACCGGCAAGGACCTGATGTACGGCGGGACCGGCAACGACCGCATGGGCGGCCAGAGCGGCGCCGACAAGATGGCGGGCGGCCTGGGCGACGACCTGATGCTGGGCGGCGCGGACGACGACGAGATGTACGGCGACGTGCGCGGCGGTCTCGGCCCGAACCTGAACTACGGCACCGACACCACCAAGGACGGTGACGACTGCATGTACGGCGGGTCCGGCAACGACGAGATGGACGGTCAGGGCGGCCACGACACCATGTTCGGCGGCGACGACCGCGACCTGATGTTCGGCGGCCGTGGCTGGGACACGATGAGCGGCGGCGGCGACAAGGACACGATGAACGGCGACGCGGGCCGCGACGTGATGCGCGGCGGCGGCGAGGCGGACATCGTCGACGGCGCCGCGGGCCATGACATCATCTTCGGCGACAACGGCAACATCGAGGGTCTCGACGGCTACGATTGCGACGAGGACTGGGCGTGCGACCCGATTTCGTTCGGCCCGCAATCGACCAAGCACGGCGAGGTCTGCCCCGAGGCGCCGGGCGGCGAGGGTGACACCGGCGAGGACAATTGCGACCTTCTGACCGGTGGCGGCGGCCACGACACGATCTTCGGCGAAGGCGCCGCGGACACGATCGCCGGTCAGTGGGGCGATGACTTCGCCTCCGGCGGGTCGGGCAACGACGTCGTCCGCGGCAACAACGGCGACGATTTCCTTGTCGGCGACAGCGGCAACGACAAGCTTGCCGGCGGCGCCGATGACGACGTCATCTATGGCGGGACCGGCAACGATGCCGCCTATGGCGGCAGCGGCGACGACGTGCTGAAAGGCAACGACGGGTACGACAAGCTCAAGGGCGGGACCGGCGAGGACTGGGCCGAAGGCGGCAACCAGCGCGACAAGATCTTCGGTGGTGCCGACGACGACACGCTCCAGGGCAACGGCAATACCGACGTGGTGAAGGGCGAAGGCGGGGATGACCTGATCTTCGGCGGCGACGGGTTCGACCTCGACCTGAACATGGATGGCGAGTGCGAGGATTACAGCCCGCTGCCCGAGCTGGAGACCCCGTACGATTGCGACGACGGTCCCGACGTGGGCGGCGCTGCCCAGTCGGACAGCGGCGACTGGCTGTTCGGCAACGGCGGCAACGACACGATCTTCGGCCAGCAGGGCTGGGACAAGATCGACGGCGGGTCCGGCGATGACGTCGCGTTCGGCGGGACGCAGAACGACAAGATCGACGGCAATGTCGGGAACGACATCCTGTTCGGCGAGTTCGGCGATGACCGGGTCTACGGCGGCAAGGGAGACGACTTCCTGTCCGGCGGGACCGGCGACGACACGCTCGATGGCCAGGCGGGGGACGACTACATCCTCGGCGGCGAGGGGAACGACGACCTGACCGGCGGTGTCGGCAAGGACGTGTTCTTCTACGACCTGACGCTGAGCTCGGACGGGCAGGGCGGGTTCTCGTTCAGCTCGACGGATGGCAGCGACGTGATCCGCGACTTCGACTTCAACCAGGACCAGGACGTGCTGGGCTTCCGGGTGACGGTCGACGG
>NZ_FOGU01000008.1 GCF_900111315.1 Tranquillimonas rosea | reverse complement strand
TCGGCCGCCTCGTCCGTCCGCCCCGCGCGGTACAGCGACAGAAGCGCGTTCGACGCGGCCGGCGCGATGCAGACGGCGCCCGAGGTGAAGGTCGACATGCCGCGCCCGCCGATATGGTCGGCAATCGGCGTCTCGCCCATGCCGCTCGCGACCTTGTCGACGCCGACCGCGTCGAGGATCACGTCGAGATACGGATCCTGCGCCGGATCACCGCGCTCGACCGCGTACTTGACGTAGCTGACCGTGCCCTCGCCGATCAGCGTCTGCAGAGCCTCGGGGGCGAGATAGGCGTCGCGCTTGATATACAGCACCAGCCCGAAGCCCAGCTTTTCGGCCAGTTGCCGCGCGCCCGCCACGATGCCCGCCGAATCCGACGGAAAGGCCATCGGCAGCAGCAGCGCATTCTTGATCCCGACGTCTTTCAGGTCCTCCGCCTGATCCATCGCCTTGCCGAAATCGGGGCCGATGGAGAACAGGATGTCCAGGTTTTCGGGGCACACCGCGAAGACGCCCTCGAGCGCCTCGCGAAACAGCCCGGCGCCGAAATGGTAGATGTTCGCATTGCCGCCGTAGAGCACCGTCGAGATGCCGCCGTCGGCGATATGCGACAGCACGCGACGGTTGGCGTCGGCGGCGAAATGGCCGTCGTCATCAAGCGCGAGCGGCGGCACGGCGACCACCGACCTGGCGTAATCCTCTGGCGAAAGGCGGGGGGTCTCGGTCACGGGTCATCCTCCTGCAAAGTGTTGCCGGAGACTTGCCGCTGGCCCGCAACTTGTCAACATATTTTACAGGCTACGGCTCGAGGGACCCGTCCAGCATGCGCCGCCGCGCCTGAATGATATGATTTTCCATGGATATCTGCGCCGCCTTGCTGTCCCCCATGCGGATCGCATCGACGATATTCGTATGTTCGCGCGCCACGAGGCGACCGCGCCTCTCGGACCGCGAACTTGTCAGGGAGAGTGACACCCTCATGAAATCGGAGAGCGCCATGTCCGGCCCGTCGATGCTCTGCAGGAAGAACTCGTTGCCGGAGGCCTCGATAATCGCGAGGTGCAGCGCACGGTCGGTCTCCCACACGAACCTGCCGGCCTGCACCTCGCCCAGGAAATGCTCGTGCGCCTCGACGATGCGGCGAAGCTCGTCCTCGCCGCGCCGCGCGGCGGCCAGCCCCGCCGCGGGCCCCTCGATCGCCAGCCGGAACTCCTGGAACCGCTGGAACCGGGCGACGTCGTTCATGTCGGTGACGTGCGACAGGTCCGCCGGCGGGGCGCTCAGGACGAAGCTGCCGCTGCCCCGGCGGGACTCGACCAGCCCGTCGCGCTGAAGCCTCGCCAGCGCATCCCGCACCACCGGGCGCGAGACACCGAAATCCGCGGCCATCCGCGTCTCGGACGGCAGCTTGGAGCCGCTCGGGAACAGACCGGCCGAGATCTGCGCCAGGATCCGGCCATAGATCTGATCGGCGAAGGTCGCGACCCGCGGCTTGCGCATCTGGCCCGGCGGGCTGTCGTGGGGGGGCACGGCGGTTCTCCCTTCGTCATGCGGCACGGCGCAGATGGCGGACTGGAAATGCTCGCCAACAAGATCTAATGCATTAGTGGAACGCGCCGCAATGAGAGTCGACACGATATGGACCTTGCCACGGGCGGCCGCCTGAGCCTGGACAGGACACGGCAGATCGCACCGCAGATCGCCGACTACCTGCGCGACCAGATCATCTCGATCACGCTCGCGCCCGGAACGCCCGTCTCGCGAAACGGGCTGCAGCAGCAGTTCGGGCTGAGCCAGACGCCGGTGCGCGACGCGCTGCAGAAGCTCGAGGAAGAGGGGCTGATCACGGTCTACCCCCAGCACGCGACGCTCGTGTCGAAAATCGACATGAGCCTGTCACGGCAGATCCATTTCATGCGCCGCGCCATCGAATCCGACGCCGTGCGTCTTCTGTCCGAGACCGCGGCGCCAGAGACGATCCGCGCCCTGCGCCATGCCAATGCCGACCTCGCCGCGATGCGCGACCGGGACGACGCGCCGGGGTTCCAGAAGGCCGACAAGGCGTTCCACCGGATCATCTTCGACCACGCCCGCATCCGGGACCTGTGGCAGATCCTCCAGCGCAAGAGCGGCCATCTCGACCGCGTGCGCCTGCTGGCGCTGCCGAGCCTGGGGATGGGCCGGGTCGTGCAACTGCACGAACAGATCATCGACGGGATCGCGGCCGGCGACGGCGAAGCCGCCGCCGCCGCGATGCGCGAGCACATGTCCCGCACGCCGAAAATGGCCGAGATGGTCGCCAGGGACTATCCCGACTACGTCGAGAACGAGGGCGACCTGCCCTGACAGGCCGCCCCTGCCCCGATCAGTCCCAGTCGGGCGCCATGCTGTCCGGCGAGATCAGGCGGCCGTCCTTGCTGGCCAGACCGTCGATCCGACGAACCTCGTCCTCGGTCAGCGTCACCTCGGCAGCGTGGAGGTTCGAGGCCAGGCGCTCTTTCTTCGAGGTCTTGGGAATCGCGATGGCGTTCGGCTTGGTCAGCACCCATGCCACGGCGATCTCGGCCTCGCTGACGCCATGCGCACCGGCGATCTGGGTGAGCGTCGGGTCGCCGATGACCTTGCCACGTGCGAGCGGGGCGTAGGCCTCGAACGGGATGCCCTGCTGTTCTAGGAAGCCCAACAGCTTGGTCTGGTCGAGGAATGGATGCACCTCGACCTGGTTCGCCGCGATCGGCGCCTCGAGGATGCCCTGCGCCTCCTTCGTCAGCGCGATGGTGAAGTTCGAGATGCCCGCGTGCCGGATCTTGCCCTCGGCGATGAGCGCATCCATTACCGGCAGCGTCTCGGACAGCGGCACCTCTTTCGACGGCCAGTGCAGCAGCAGCAGGTCGATATAATCGGTGTCGAGCGCCTTCAGCGACCGCTCGGCGGCGGCGCGGAAATCGTCGGCGGCGAAGTCCTGCGGCAGGATCTTCGTTGTCAGGAACACCTGGTCGCGCGGTACGTCCGAGTCGCGCATCCCCTGCCCGACCTCTTTCTCGTTCTCGTAGGCCTGCGCGGTGTCGATATGGCGATACCCCTCGGCCAGCGCGGCATCAACCAGGCCGCGGGTCTTGTCCGCTTCCATCTTGAAGGTGCCCAGCCCGAGGCTCGGGATGCCGGCGGGACCGATACTCTTGATACTCATGTCGTGCGTCCTTGCGGTTGCGGTGTCTCCTCTTGCGGGGGCAACGCAGGCGCGGCGCGTCCGATCCATACGCACGCGCCGTCACGTTCACTGGGCGGTATAGCCACCGTCGGCCAAGTGATAGCTGCCGGTCACGAAGCTCGCCCGGTCGGACAGCAGGAAACAGGTCAGCGCCGAGACCTCCTCGGGCCGGCCGATGCGACCCATCGGATGCAGGCCGGCAAGCGAATCCAATGTCGCCTGATCGAGGTTCGCGGACAGCAGCGGCGTGTCGATGAAGGCCGGCCCGACGGTGTTCACACGGATGCCCTTCTGCGCGTATTCCATCGCTGCCGTCCGCGTCAGGCCCAGCAGCGCATGCTTGGCCGTGACATAGGCGCTGGCGGTCGAGAACCCGACCGATCCCAGGATCGACGCCATGTTGACGATCGCCCCGCCGCCCGAGTCCAGCATCGCCGCGATCTCGTACCGGCAGCCGTAGAACACGCCGTTGAGGTTGACGTCGATCACCTTGCGCCAGCCGTCGAGAGGGTAGTCCCCGAGCAGTTCGCTCGGACCGCCGATGCCGGCGTTGTTCACCGCCATGTCGAGACCGCCGAACGCCTCCACGGCCCTGGCCACCATTGCCTCGACCGATGCGGCGTCGGCCACGTCGACGCGAACCGCCTCGGCCTCGCCGCCGGCCGCACGCAGACCGTCCACCACCGTTTCGGCGGCCTCCATGTCGAGATCGGCGACGAGCACCCGCGCACCACGTTCGGACAGCTCCCGCGCGATGGCGGTGCCGATCCCCGATCCGCCGCCCGTGACCAGTGCCCTCTTGCCTTCGAAATCGCGTTCCATCTCTGCCTCCGTTCAGAACCGCGTCCCGGCTACGCCCTGCCGGACGCCGCCGCGTTGATCGGGATCAACCGGGCCACGGTCGGCACCGTTGACGTGGATCAATGCCCGCGCCGGCCTCGGACCGTATCGCTCCGCCATCACTCGCCGGGTGGTCCGGTCGCACCTGTACGACCAGGCCGGGCACGCCACCCACTCCGCGCCGCGACCCGACCAAGGAACGTGACCCCATGCGCGACAGCTCTTCGATGCGACGGTCGTCCCTAAGCGGCGGCCGAACCTCCCGCTTCGAGCCGATCCTCTCCCGCGCCGCCGGGGCCAGCACCCCGGTCACGGCCATCGCCCATCCCTGCGACGCGACATCCATCGCGACGGCGGTGGATGCGGCGGCGGCACGGCTGATCGACCCGGTGCTGATCGGCCCGCTCGCCAAGATCGACGCCGCTGCCGAGGCGGCGGGACGCGACATCTCGACCCTCCGCCGGATCGACGCGCCGCACTCTGTCGCGGCGGCCGCGGCGGCGGTCGCGCTTGTCCGCAGCGGCGAGGCGACCCTCCTGATGAAGGGTTCGCTGCACACCGACGAGGTGATCCGCGCAGCGCTGGACCCCGCGTTGGGTCTGCGCACCGGGCGGCGGTTCAGCCATGTCTACCTGATGGATGTAGCACTTTATCCCAAGCTGTTGCTGATCACCGACGCGGCCATCAACATCGCGCCCACGCTTATGGAAAAGCGCGACATCGTGCAGAATGCGATCGGCCTGGCGCATTGCCTCGGCATCGCGACGCCGAAGGTCGCCGTGCTGTCGGCGGTCGAAACCGTGACGCCCCGGATCGCCTCGACCGTCGAGGCGGCGGCGCTGTGCAAGATGGCCGACCGCGGCCAGATCACCGGCGCCCGCGTGGACGGCCCGCTCGCCTTCGACAACGCGATCAACCCCGCCGCGGCCGAAGAGAAGGGCATCGTCTCGGAGGTGGCCGGCGACGCCGACATCCTCGTGGTGCCGGACCTCGAGGCGGGGAACATGCTGGCCAAGCAGCTGACCTTCCTCGCCGGGGCGCGGGCCGCGGGCGTGGTGCTGGGCGCGCGGGTGCCCATCGTGCTGACCAGCCGGGCCGACACCGAAGAGACGCATCTCGCCTCCTGCGCCGTCGCCGCGCTGATGGCGCAGACCCGGCTTGAGCGCGCGGATGCGGCGGTGACCGGGCCATGAGTGACGCGCTGCTGTCGCTCAACGCCGGCTCATCGAGCCTGAAATTCGCCCTGCACGCCGCCACGCCCGGCCCCGAGGGTACGCCCGCTGAACTGGCGCGCGGGCAGATCGAGCGCATCGCCGACCGCCCCCGCCTGGTGGCGCGGCCCAAGAGCGGCCCGGTCCATGTCCGCGAATGGCCCGCGCCGCCGGGCTTCGACGCGCTTTTGTCGGCGGCGCTGGACTGGTGCCGGAAGCATCTGGGCGACGCCACGCTGCTGGCGGCGGGGCACCGCGTCGTCCATGGCGGCGTGACCCATCGCCAGCCCGCGCGCGTGACGCCGGCGCTGCTTGCCGATCTCGAGGCGCTGACGCCGCTGGCGCCGCTGCACCAGCCGCGCAGCCTCGCCCCGATCCGCGCGCTCGTCCGGCTGCGGCCCGACCTGCCCCAGGTCGCCTGTTTCGACACAGCGTTCCACGCCACGATGCCCGAGATGGCCTCGCGCTTCGGCCTGCCCCGCGCGCTGCACGACGAGGGCATCCGGCGCTACGGCTTTCACGGTCTGTCCTATGCCCATGTCGCCGGCCGCCTGCGGCGCATGGCGCCGGAGATCGCGCGGGGGCGGGTGATCGCCGCGCATCTCGGCAACGGCGCCAGCCTGTGCGCCATGCGCGACGGGCTGAGCGTCGACACGACGATGGGCTTCACCGCGATGGACGGGCTGCTGATGGGCACGCGGTGCGGCGCGCTGGACCCCGGCGTCGTGCTGCATCTGATCCGCGAGCGCGGCATGACACCGGACGCCGTGGACACGCTGCTGAACCGAAAGTCCGGCCTGCTGGGCGTCTCGGGCCTTGCCTCGGACATGCGCACGCTGCTGGACAGCGACGCCCCAGAGGCGGCCGAGGCGGTGGCGCTGTTCGTCCACCGCGCGGCCCGCGAGTGCGGCGCGCTGACCGCGAGCCTCGGCGGACTCGACGCGCTCGTCTTCACCGGCGGGATCGGCACCAACGCCGCGCCGATCCGGGCGGCGATCTGCGCGCGGTTGGCGTGGCTGGGCTGCCGCATCGACCCGGCGGCAAACGCGGCAGGCGATGCGGCGCGGCTCGATGCGGATGACAGCGACATCGCCATCTTCGCCCTGCCGACAGACGAGGAGGCGGTGATCGCCGAGGGCACCCGCGCCGTCGTCTGCGGTGCGACGGCTCAGACGGCCTCCGCCCGCTAGACCCACGGTTCCCGGTGTCGCGGCCCGTCCGTCCGTGGCACTGTGCCCGGCGGAGGACGCATCCCGATGAACACGCCCGCGCACATGGCTCTGAGCCTGGCCACGCTCGGCCACCACCGGCGGCCGGGCGACTGGTGGCTGCTGTCGGCGGGCGCGATCCTGCCGGACCTGTTCCTGTTCGCAGCCTATGGCCTGCCCGGACGCGACGGCGACACGATGGCGCTGCTGATCGACGTCTTCAATTCGGTGCCGGTCTATCTGGCGGGGCTGGCCGCCTCCCTTGTCCTTGGGGCACGCGGGCCGGCGCTGCTTGCGGGGTCGGCGCTTTTGCATGTCGGCTTCGACCTGCCGCTCCATGCCGGCGACGCGCACGTGCATTTCTGGCCGCTGACCGACGCGGTCTTCGTCAGCCCGGTGTCGTTCTGGGACGCGGCGCATTTCGGTCGGATCGCGGGAACGCTGGAGGGGCTGCTGTTCGTCGCATGCCTCGTGGTGATCTGGCGCCGGCTGGACGGGGCCGTCCAGCGGATGGCCTGCGCCGGGTTTGCACTGGTCTATGGCGCGGCCTTCGTCCATTTCGTCGGCCACGCCTTCGCGGGAGAGCACTGGGCACTGTGGTGAGGCCGGTTCGGGGGCGCTGCCCCCGTCGCCTGCGGCGACTCCCCCGGGATATTTCCCGGCAGAAGAAGCCTCACCAGAAGATCACGAGGATCGCCAACATCGCCGCGCCGAGGATGGCCGCGAGGACGCGGACGTCGGTCAGCCCGCCGCCCGATGCCTCGCGGTCGATCGCCATCGACGGGCGCCAGATGACGCCGGAGAGATCCTCGCGCCGCGGCGCGGTGTCCATCAGCGAGACGCCGACGAGGATGGCGACGCTGACGAACACCATCAGGCCGATATTGATCGTGAAGTGGAGCGGCCAGACCCCCATCTGCGTCAGCACGAAGAGGACGAGACCGATCGCGTGGCCGCCGATGAACGCGGCCATCGCGCCCTTGGCGGTGACGCGGGACCACAGCGCCCCGAGGATGAAGATCGCCATGACGGGCGGCACCAGGATCGAGAAGGCCTGCTGCAGGTACTGCCAGAGGCCGCCGAAATTGGTGATGAAGGGCGCCCACAGGATCGCGACCCCCATCAGGATCAGCGTGGTGACACGGCCGTAGTTGCGGGCCCGCGTCGGGTCCATCTCCTCGCGGTCCTTCTTGATGAAGTCGTGCACGACAAGCGTCGAGGAGGAGTTCAGAGTCGAATCGACGCTCGACATGATCGCGGCGATGAGGCCGGCGAGGACGACGCCGGTCAGGCCGGCGGGCAGCACCGTCGAGGTCAGCGTCGGGAACACCATGTCCTGGTTCGGCAGGTCGGGCACGATCGAGATCGCCATCGCGCCGGGCAGGACCATGATGAACATCGGCAGGATCTTAAGGAAGCCGCCCAGGATCGCGCCCTGCTGCGCATCCTTAAGCGAGCGGGCGCCCAGCACCCGCTGGACGATGTACTGGTTCGTCACCCAGTACCAGAAGCCCAGCACCGGCACGCCCAGGATCAGGCCCGGCCAGGGCAGAATCTCGTCCGACATCGGCTGCACGATCGACAGCTGTTCGGGGTCGGGCATCTGCTCGACCACGTTCGACCAGGACCAGCCGAGCTCGGCGAACAGGATCAGCGTCATCGCCGTGGTTCCGACGATCAGCACGACGGCCTGCATCACGTCGGTATAGACCACCGCGCGCAGGCCGCCGCCGGCGGTGTAGAGGCCGGCGAAGAGCCCGATGCCCACGCAGGTCACCCAGATCGGGATGTCGGGGAAGAACGACTGGGTCACCACCGCCCCGGCATAGAGCCCGCCCGCGGTGTCGACGATGATCGTCAAGAGGATCGTCACGCCGGAAAAGTAGAGCCGCGTCGCCCGGTCGAAGCGCCGCTCGAGATATTCCGGAATCGTGGTGATCCGCGAGCGGAAGAACAGCGGCACGAAGACGAAGGCCAGCACGATCAGCGGCAGGCCCGACATCCATTCGTAGGCCGAGGTCGCGATTCCGGTGGCATAGGCCGCGCCGGTCAGGCCGATCAGCGTCGTCGACGAGATGTTGGAGGCGAAGAGCGAGAAGCCGACGACGCCCCAGGTCAGGGCACGGCCCGCGAGGAACAGGTCCTCGCCCGATTTCGTGCGGCGGGCGACCCAGACGCCGATGGCGATGACGACCAGGAAATATAACGCCAGCACCACCAGATCGAGGGTCGTGATCGCCTGGCTGACATCTTGAACCGTCGTCTCTTCCATGCCATTGGCCTCCCCTGTCCTGCAGCGCAACCGTGACACGTCGCCGCCGGTTCCCCACAGGGAGGAGCGGCAGGTGCGGCGCACAACTTCCGAAAGAGTTCCGATGCCCACCTATTCCGCCCTGACCACCCTGCCCGGCAAGGACTCCGCCGAAGCGCTCGGCGAAGCGCTGGAGGCTCTGGAACCGGCTCCGACCGGCGTGGGCGTGTTTGAGATGGAGGACGGCTCGGGGCTGTGGGAAGTGGGCGCCTATTTCGAGGCGCCGCCCGAGGAGATCGCGCTGTCCCTGCTTGCGCGGGCCCACGGCGCCGAGGACTTCGCCGTCTCGGAACTGCCCGACATCGACTGGGTCGCGAAGGTACGGCGCGAGCTCAGCCCCGTGGAGGCGGGTCGCTTCTTCGTCTACGGCAGCCACGACGCCGACAAGGTGCCGGAGGATCGCATCGCCCTGCTGATCGAGGCGTCGATGGCGTTCGGCACCGGCCACCACGGCACGACGCTGGGCTGCCTTCGCGCGTTCGACCGCCTGCTGGACCAGGGCCGGGCGGCGGGCAAGGTTGTCGACGTGGGCTGCGGCACAGCGGTGCTGGCGATGGCGGCGGCGCGGGTCTGGCCCGGCACCGTCTGGGCCGGCGACAACGACCCCGTCGCCGTCGAGGTCGCCCGCGCCAACGCCCGCGCCAACGACCTCGAGGACCGGGTGGTCTGCGTCGAGGCGCCGGGGCTGGAGCATGAGACGCTTCGGGCCGAGGCCCCATTCGACGTGGTCTTCGCGAACATCCTGAAGGGCCCGCTGATCGCGCTCGCGCCGTCGCTGGCGGAAGACACGGCCTCGGGCGGGGTGGCGATCCTGTCGGGGATTCTCACCGACCAGGCCGACGAGGTCTCGGGGGTTTATTGCGGCTTGGGATACAGTCTGACGCATCGTGAGGATATTGGCGACTGGAGCACCCTCACGTTAACCAAAGAATAGCCCGAAATACCGCAAAAACAGGGGCTTTCGACGCACGCCGGCAATCCTGCCCCCTTTCCGCCACATTTCGTGATACAGTCCTGCCATTCGGTTTCGGCCGAGGGCAGAGTACGGATTTCGAGATCATGGCTTCCAACGCGGACATGTTCGACCAGCGGCGCAGACGTTTCCTTGCCAAGCGCAAGAAGCTGTCGCGCGGCGCGGTCCTGAGCGTCAATCACGACGGGCTCATCATCGCCCGCCCCCGGCCGCAGGGGCTGAACTTTCCCTGGCAGGGCGTGTTCTTCATCCTGACCGTCGTGCTCGTCGGCAAGGCGGCGCTGTTCGTCGCGCTGGGAGAGACGGTCTATGCCGAACAGACGGCGCGGCTGGCGAATGGCACGATGGTCGAACAGGTCGGCGGCTGGGTGATGCAGGCGGACACCGTGACGCTCAAACTGGCCGAGTGGCTGCGCGCGCTGACGGCGTAGACCCCCACTTTCGGACGGACATGAAAAAAGGCGCAGAGGTGTGGACCGGCTGCGCCTTTAAACATTCGGTGGCATCTCACGGGGCCACAGCCGTCGGCAACTCAAGCGCGGGCGGAGCGGCTGTTGAACAGGCTCACGATGGCGCGCTTGACCGCGCGGAAGACGCGGCCGTCGGGCAGGTGGCCGCTGGGGAAGGGTTGGGGGTCGGTGTTGCGCTTCATGGCAGTTATCCTTTCTCTCTAAGGGTTTGGCTGCGTTCTGAGGGGGATTTGGGGGCGTGCTCCGAAAACCCGAAATCCCGCTGCGACACAGCGGAGATCAATTCCGACATCGCCGGAAATTTCTTTGCCCTCACGCCACACGGGCGCGCCGCAGCGGGTGGCAGGCGCCATCGGTTCTGGCGAATGTTCGCCTTTCGTGCTAACGCTCTGGCAACAACGCAAGAGAACGGGCAGGACAGGCATGAGGGTTATGGGGATCGACCCCGGTCTCGGCACGATGGGCTGGGGAATCATTGAGGCGTCGGGCAGCCGGATGGCGCATATCGCGAACGGCGCGTGCCGGACCGGGACGAAAGACAGCCTCGCCGCCCGCCTGATGGATCTGCACGCGCAGCTCACCGACATCATCCTGCGATACGCGCCCGACGCGGCGGCGGTAGAGAAGACCTTCGTCAACCGCGACGGGGCGGGCACGCTCAAGCTGGGACAGGCCCGCGGGATCGCCCTGCTCGTCCCGGCGCAGGCGGGCCTCACCGTGGGGGAGTATTCGCCCAACGCGGTCAAGAAATGCGTCGTGGGCGTCGGCCACGCCGACAAGAAGCAGATCGACCACATGGTGCGCATGCAACTGCCCGGTGCCGATCCCGAAGGACCGGACGCGGCCGACGCGCTGGCCATCGCCATCTGCCACGCCGTGCACATGCGCGGCTCGAACGCGCGTGCGGTGGCATGATCGGGCGCATTGCCGGACGGATCGAGTATCGGGGCAGCGACCATGTCCTGATCGACGTGCGCGGCGTGGGCTACGTCGTCCACTGCTCCGAGCGCACGCTGGCCGCGCTGCCCGGTCCGGGCGAGGCCGCGGCGCTCTATACCGAGCTGATCGTGCGCGAGGACCTTCTGCAACTGGTGGGCTTCCCGACCCTGGCCGAGAAGGAATGGCACCGGCTGCTGACCGGGGTGCAGGGGGTGGGCGCGAAAGCGGCGATGGCGATTGTCGGCACGCTCGGCCCCGATGGCGTCAGCCGCGCCATCGCGCTCGGCGATTGGGGCGCGGTTAAGGCGGCACCCGGCGTCGGGCCGAAGATCGCGCAGCGCGTGGTGAACGAGCTGAAGGACAAGGCACCGGGCGTCATGGCGATGGCCGCGGGTCCCGCCGCGTCGCCGCCGCCCCCGTCCGATGGCGGCGACGACGCCGTGGTCGAGACGCCGCGCCCGGCCCCCGCGGCGCCCGCCCGCTCGCACCAGTCCGAGGCGATGTCGGCGCTCGCCAATCTGGGCTACGGTCCGTCCGAGGCCGCCTCGGCCGTGGCCGAAGCCGCCAATGCCGAGCCCGAGGCCGACACGACGGGGCTGATCCGCGCGGCCCTGCGTCTCCTTGCGCCGAAGGGATGAGATGACCCAGTCGCCCGATCCCACGCTTCGCCCCGATCGTCTGCCCGAGGACGACCGCGCCCTGCGCCCGCAACAGCTGGGCGAGTTCATCGGGCAGGCCGAGGCGCGCGCGAACCTCGCCGTGTTCATCGAGAGCGCCCGCCGCCGCGAGCAGGCGATGGACCACGCGCTGTTCCACGGCCCGCCGGGCCTGGGCAAGACGACGCTGGCGCAGATCATGGCGCGCGAGCTCGGGGTGAACTTCCGCATGACCTCGGGGCCGGTGCTGGCCAAGGCCGGCGACCTCGCCGCGATCCTCACCAATCTCGAGGCGCGCGACGTCCTCTTCATCGACGAGATCCACCGCCTGAACCCGGTGGTCGAGGAAGTGCTGTATCCGGCGATGGAGGATTTCGAACTGGACCTCGTCATCGGTGAGGGCCCGGCCGCCCGCACCGTCCGGATCGAGTTGCAGCCGTTCACGCTGGTCGGCGCCACGACGCGGCTCGGCCTGCTGACGACGCCGCTGCGCGACCGCTTCGGCATCCCCACCCGCCTGCAATTCTATACCGAGGCCGAGCTGTTCGAGATCGTCAGCCGCAACGCCCGGCTGCTCGGCGTCACCGCCGAGGACGACGGCGCGCGCGAGATCGCCCGTCGGGCCCGCGGCACGCCGCGCATCGCGGGGCGGCTCCTGCGGCGGGTCGTGGACTTTGCCGTGGTCGAGGGCGGCGGGCACCTGACCCGCGCGCTCGCCGATGACGCGCTGACGCGGATGGGCGTCGACGCACGTGGCCTCGACGGGGCCGACCGCCGCTATTTGCGGCTGATCGCGGAAAGCTATGGCGGCGGGCCGGTGGGGATCGAGACGATGTCGGCCGCGCTCTCGGAAAGCCGCGACGCGCTGGAAGAGGTGATCGAGCCCTACCTGCTGCAACAGGGTCTGATCCAGCGCACCCCGCGCGGACGCATGCTGGCCCAGGCCGCGTGGACGCATCTTGGCCTCGACGCGCCCAAGCGCCCCGGACAGAGCGACCTCTTCGAAGGCTAGCCCCCCGCCGCCGTCTTGCCCGGCCGCACCGCGCATGCAACCCTCGCCCCGAGCGGAGGAGGAGTTCGGCATGGGCGAGGAGACCCAGCGCAAGGCGCTGACATCGGCCGAGATCGGCGCGCTCGCCCATCTCTACCGCGGCGAGGTCTATCGCTCGACCCTCTGGCGCACGCGGCTGGACACCACGACGAACTGGGCCGTTGTCACGCTGGGGATCGCGCTGTCGATCACCTTCTCGTCCCCGGCGGCGTCCGTGCTGCCGCTGGTGCTGGTGGGCATCCTGATCATCTTCTTCCTGATGCTCGAGGCCCGGCGCTATCGCTACTTCAACGTCTGGCGGGCCCGGTGCCGCTGGATGGAGACGCATTTCTTCGCGCCGATGCTGGACGACGGCGAGATCGTCGACGACGGCTGGCAGAGTACGCTGGCGCAGGATTACCTGCATCCGCGCTACCATGTCACGCGGTGGGTCGCGCTGGGGCGCCGCATCCGCCGGAACTATTTCTGGATCCTGCTGATCCAGACCATCGCCTATCTCGGAAAGCTGGCGGTGCACCCCGAACCGATGACCTCTCCGGAGCAACTGATCGCCCGCGCGGATATTGGCCCCCTGCCCGGCATCGTGGTGCTGTCGCTCGGCGCGCTCTATTGCCTCAGCTGGGGCACCATCGCGCTGTGGAGCTGGCGCGACGATCAGCGCCGGGCGGCGAACCGCCCCAGCCGCAGCGGGATGGGCTGACCTCTAGAAGAAGCTCTGCGGGTCGATGTCGACGCTCAGGCGCAGCTGACCGGCCAGCTTGAACTGCCCCACCCAGGCCGCGAGCGCCGATTGCAGCGGCGCGGCCTTGTCCGCCTTGACCAGAAGCCGCACCCGGTGCCGCCCGCGGATCCGAGCGATGGGCGCCGGCGCGGGGCCGAACACCTGCGCCCCGATCCGCCGCAGCGGGTCGTCCTGATGGGCCATCGCCGTGCCCAGGTCGAACACCTCCTGCACGTCGGTCGAGGACAGGACGATCCCGGCCATCCGGCCATAGGGCGGCACGCCCGCCGCCTTGCGCTCGGCCGCTTCGGCCTGCCAGAACCCGTCTTCGTCGCCGGCCAGGATCGCGCGGATCACCGGGTGTTCGGGCTGGAACGTCTGCAACAGCGCCAGCCCAGGCTTCTCGGACCGCCCGGCCCGTCCGGCCACCTGCCGCATCAGCTGAAAGGTCCGCTCGGCCGCCCGCAGGTCGGACCCCTGCAGCCCGAGATCGGCGTCGATCACCCCCACCAGCGTCAGCAGCGGAAAGTTGTGCCCCTTCGCCACCAGCTGCGTGCCGATGATGATGTCGGCGCCGCCCTGCGCGATCTCCTCGATCTGGGCCTTCATCGCGCGGGCCGAGCCGAACAGGTCCGACGACAGCACCGCCACCCGCGCATCGGGAAACAGCGCCGTCGTCTCTTCGGCCAGGCGCTCGACCCCCGGCCCCACGGGCGCGAGCCGATCCTCGGCCTCGCAGTTGGGACAGACCGTCGGGATCGGTTTCGTCTCGCCGCACTGGTGACACACCAGCCGCTTCTGGAAGCGGTGTTCGACCATCCGCGCGTCGCACTGGTCGCAGCCGATCTGGTGGCCGCAGGCCCGGCAAAGCGTGATCGGCGCATAGCCGCGGCGATTGAGGAACAAGAGCGCCTGTTCCCCCCGGTCAATCCGCTGCTGCACCGCCTCGCGCAGCGTCGGGGACACCCATTGCGCGCCGGGCAGATCCTCGGACCGCATGTCGATCGCCCGCATCTCGGGCATCACCGCGTCGCCGAAGCGCGAGGTCAGTTCGAGCTTCTGGTACTTGCCCGCCTCGACATTCGCCCAGCTTTCCAGACTGGGCGTGGCCGAGGCGAGGATCACCTGCGCGCCGCAGATCGACGCGCGAAGCACCGCCATGTCGCGGGCGTTGTAAAGCACGCCGTCCTCCTGCTTGTAGGAGGTGTCGTGTTCCTCGTCGACGATTACCAGCCCGAGGTCGCGATACGGCAGGAACAGCGCCGAGCGCGCGCCGACGACCAGCTGCGCGCCGCCCTCGCCCACCATCTTCCAGCAGCGCCGCCGCTCGGTCGCGGTGACGCCGGAATGCCACTCGGCCGGCATCGCGCCGAACCGCGCCTGTACCCGCGTCAGGAACTCAGACGTCAGCGCGATCTCGGGCAGCAGGACCAGCGCCTGCCGCCCCTGCGCCAGGCACTCGGCCACCGCCTCGAGATACACCTCGGTCTTGCCCGACCCAGTCACCCCGCGCAGCAGGGTCGTGCCGTAGCGGCCCGTCGCCAGCCGCTCGCGCAGGCTCGCGGCGGCGGTGGCCTGATCGTCGGCCAGCGTCATTCCGGGCCGCTCGGGGTCGAGCCGGGGATAGGGCGTGTCGCGGGGGCTGTCCTCTTCGGCGGCGGCCCCCTGGGTCACGAGGCCCTTGATCACCCCGGTCGAGACGCCCGCCTGCTCGGCCAGTTCCTTCAGCGTGAAGGACAGCCCGCCGTATTCCGCCAGCGTGTCGAGCACGCGCTGGCGCGGCTCGGTCATGCGGTCGGGGTGGCGGTCGCCCGGACGATAGACCTTGCGCATCGAGGGCGGGTCGCCCAGCCCGGGCGCCCGCGTCGCCAGCCGCAGCATCGCCGGCAGCGGCGTCAGGGTATAGTCCGCCGCGCGCACCAGGAACTCGCGCATCTCGTCGCGCATCGGCACCGCGTCGAGCACGCGGATCACGCTGCGCACCTTCGACAGGTCGTAGCCGCCCTCGCCTGCCCCCCAGACGACGCCCACGACCTTGCGCGGGCCCAGCGGAACCTCGACGAACGCCCCTGTCAGGCAGCCCCCCTCTGGCGCCCGGTAATCCAGTGCACGGTCAAGCGGTTGCGTGGTCATCACGGCAACCAGCGCACCCTCGTCGAAATGTTGCTGCATGGGCCACGGTCCGGCAAACGGGGTTTCAGCACGGCGTCCCATGGTCTATCTAGCAGGCAACACCACGGGCAACCCACGACAGGACCGATCCCATGAAATTCTTCGTCGATACCGCCGACACGGACGCCATCCGCGACCTCAACGAGCTGAACCTGATCGACGGGGTGACGACCAACCCGTCGCTGATCATGAAGGCCGGCCGCGACATCAAGGAAGTCACTAAAGAAATCTGCGACATGGTAGACGGCCCCGTCTCGGCCGAGACGGTGGCGCTGGATGCCGAGGGCATGATCAACGAGGGCCACGAGCTCAAGAAGATCGCCGACAACATCGCGATCAAGGTTCCGCTGACGCTGGACGGCCTGAAGGCGTGCAAGCACCTCACCGACGAGGGGCACATGGTCAACGTGACGCTCTGCTTCTCGGCCAACCAGGCACTGCTGGCGGCCAAGGCCGGCGCAACCTTCATCTCGCCCTTCATCGGCCGGCTGGACGACCTGAACATCGACGGCATGGACCTGATCCAGGACATCCGCACGATCTACGACAATTACGGCTTCGAGACGCAGATCCTCGCCGCCTCGATCCGCACCGCCAACCACATGAAGGAAGCCGCCCTGATCGGCGCCGACGTGGCCACCGCGCCGCCGGCGGTGATCAAGTCCATGGCGAACCACGTGATGACCGACAAGGGCATCGATGCGTTCCTGAAGGACTGGGAAAAAACCGGGCAGAAAATCCTCTGAGGCCGATGTAGCATGTCCCCCAACGAGCAGGCAGAACAAGAACGAGGGGCAGACATGGGCGGCAGCGATGCGATCGCCGAGGATCTGCGCGAGCGGATCCTCTCGGAACCCGAGGCGATCCTCGAGGATCAGGACCTGATGCGCGCGCTTGTCATGGCCAACGAGAAGTCGCTCGGCGGCAACGTGGTCGACCTGCGCGGCATCGCGATGGAACGCCTCGAGGCCCGGCTCGACCGGCTCGAGGACACCCATCGCAGCGTCATCGCCGCCGCCTATGAGAACCTCGCAGGGACCAACCAGGTGCACCGGGCCGTGCTGCGCATGCTCGACCCGGTGACGTTCGACGACTTCCTCGCCAATCTCGGCGGCGACGTCGCCGACATCCTTCGGATCGACGCGCTGAAATTCGTGCTCGAGGCGCAGGACGCCGCCGACGATCCTGCGCTGCGCCGGCTGGGCGACGTGCTGAACGTGGTCGAGCCCGGCTTCGTCGACGCCTACATCACCGAGGGGCGCAACGTCCCCGTGCGGCAGGTCACGCTGCGGCCCTCCAATCCGTCCGACGCTTCGGTCTATGGCGACACGGCGCGCAAGCTGCAATCCGAGGCCTGCATCAAGTTGGACTTCGGCGAGGGCCGTCTGCCCGGCATGCTGGCGATGGGCGCGACCGATCCCGAGCTGTTCACCGCCGCGCAGGGCACCGACCTTCTGGCGTTCTTCGGCGGCGTGTTCGAGCGCCAGATGCGGCGCTGGCTGTCGTGATCTCGCCGGGTCTCACCGACGCCCTGGGTCGCTGGCTCGACGGGCTGGCGGCGATGGGCGGCGCGGCCGAGAACACCCGCACCGCCTATCGCGCGGACGTGCTGTCGTGGCTTGCCTTCCTGCAGGGCCACCTAGACGAGGGCGGCGGCACGAACATGATCGCCGCCGTGGGCCTGTCCGACATGCGCGCCTGGATGGCGCATGAACGCGGCCGCGGGCTGGGCGCGAGATCGCTCGCCCGCGCGCTGTCGTCGGTCAAGGGCTTCACCCGCTACCTGGCCGAGCGCGAGGGCTTCGATCCCACGGCGATCCTGTCCACCCGCGCGCCGAAGTTCCAGAAGAAGCTCCCCCGCCCGCTCGATCCAGACGCGGCCCGCGCGATGATCGACACGGTCGAGCTGCAGTCCGACGAGGCCTGGATCGCCTCCCGCGACATGGCCGTGGTCACGCTGCTCTATGGCTGCGGGCTGCGCATCTCAGAGGCGCTGCGGCTGACCGGCGCCGACCACCCGCTGCCCGACGCCCTGCTGATCCACGGCAAGGGCGGCAAGGAGCGGCAGGTGCCGGTGCTGGACGCCGCCCGCGCCGCCGTCTCGGCCTATTTCGCGCTGTGCCCCTACGACCTGCCGGCCGACGGCCCGCTGTTCCGCGGGGCCAAGGGCGGCGCGCTCAACCCGCGCCTCGTCGCCAAGGTGATGGAGCGGGCGCGGCTGCAGCTTGGCCTGCCCTCGACCGCGACGCCCCACGCGATGCGCCACTCTTTCGCGACCCACCTGCTCGAGGCCGGGGGCGACCTGCGCGCCATACAGGAACTTCTCGGCCACGCGTCGCTGTCGACGACGCAGGCCTACACCGCCGTCGACACCGCGCGGCTGCTCGAGGTCTATTCCAAGGCGCATCCGCGCGCCTGACGCGCCGCTGCATCACATAACCCCACCCGGATCGCGCCCGATTGCGCGGCGCATCCGCTTCCGGCATGACAAGAAAATGACAGCCCAATTCCGCGCCGTCGCGGTCCACCTCCTCACTGCCACCGGCGCGGTCTTCGCGATGCTCGCCATGCTCGCCGCGTTCGAAGAGCGGTGGGACCTGATGTATCTCTGGCTGGTCGTCGCGTTCGCCGTCGACGGCATCGACGGTCCGCTCGCACGAAAGTACGAGGTCAAGACCAACGCGCCGATGATCGACGGCGTGTTGATGGATCTGATCATCGACTACCTGACCTACGTGTTCATCCCCGCCTACGCGCTGTTCGCCTCTGGCCTGCTGCCCGGCTGGATGGGCTGGCTGGCGATGATCGTGATCGTGTTCACCGGCGTGGTCTATTTCGCCGACACGCGGATGAAGACCGCGGACAACTCGTTCTGGGGCTTTCCCGGCGCGTTCAACATGTTCGTGGTCGTGATGTTCGGCCTGCAACCGGGCTTCTGGCTGATCCTGGCGCTGGTCGCGGTGATCACTGTGGCGCAGTTCCTGCCGCTGAAGTTCATCCATCCCGTGCGGACAAAGCGGTGGCGCGCAGTGTCGCTGCCGGTGGCGATCGCCTGGACGGTGTTTGCCGCGTGGGCGGCCTGGGTCGACTTCCACCCCGCCAGCTGGGCGCAATGGGGCCTGGTGGCAACGTCGGTCTACCTCGCACTGGTGGGGATCGTGCAGCAGCTCGTGCCCGAGCGCGGCTAGACCCGGCCCAGCCGCACCGGCCCCGTCGCGGCGCGGGGATCGACCGCCTCGCCCTTCTGCGTGACCGCCAGGCGCCCCTCGTCGTGCAGGTCCGCCGCCACGCGCCACACGTCGTCCATCAGCGGCCGCCAGTCGTCGGCAAGCCCACGCGCCACCTCCGATGGGCAGACGGTCTTACCCGCCGCGCGGCTGCGGACGAGGCCGAGGATCGCGTCGCGGATCTCGGCCTCGTCGGGCATGGTCAGTCCAGCGCCTCGTCGCAGCGGCCGCACACGCCGGGATGGCTGTGGCTGCCGACATCGGGCAGGATCTTCCAGCAGCGCTGGCACTTCTCGCCCGAGGCCGTGGCAAAGACCACGGCGATGCCCGGCACTTCCGGCAGGCGGAAGGCGTCCTCGGGCGCGGGCGCCCCGGTCACCTCGATCGCGGAGGTGATGCAGATGTCGGCGAAATCCACCGATCTCAGCGCCTCGAGCGTCTCGGGCTCTTCGACATGGACGATCGGCGCCGCCTCGAGCGAGGCGCCAATCACCTTCTCGCGCCGCTGGATCTCCAGCGCGGCGGTCACGACGCGGCGGGCGCGGCGGATCTTGTCCCACTTGGCCGCCAGCGCCGGATTGCGCCAGTCCTGCGGGGTCTCGGGGATGTCCTGCAGGTGGACCGAACTGTCATCGCCGGGGAACCGCTCCAGCCAGACCTCTTCCATGGTGAAGGTCAGGATCGGCGCCAGCCAGGTCGTCAGCCGGTGGAACAGCATGTCCAGCACCGCCAGCGCCGCCCGGCGCCGCGGGCTGTCGTCGGCATCGCAATATAGCGCGTCCTTGCGGATGTCGAAATAGACCGCCGACAGGTCCACCGTGGCAAAGGTGAAGACCGACTGGAACACCCCCTGGAAATCGTAGGCGGCGTAGCCCTTGCGCACCGTTTCATCCAGCTCGGCCAGGCGGTGCAGCACCCAGCGCTCCAGCTCGGGCATCTCGGCGGGATCGACCTGCGGCACCTCCTTGGGCAGGTTCCCCAGCAGGAACCGCATCGTGTTGCGCAGGCGGCGATAGCTGTCGGCCACGCCCTTGAGGATCTCGTCACCGATCCGCAGGTCGCCGGTATAATCCGACTGCGCCACCCAGAGCCGCAGGATGTCGGCGCCGAACTGCTTGGTCACGTCGTCGGGCGCCACCGTGTTGCCCAGCGACTTGGACATCTTGTTGCCCTTGGCGTCCAGCGTGAAGCCGTGGGTCAGCACGCCGCGATAGGGCGCCCTGCCCGTCGTTCCGCAGGCCTGCAGCATCGAGGAATGGAACCAGCCGCGGTGCTGGTCCGTGCCTTCGAGATACAGATCCGCGATGCCGTCCTCGGTCCCGTCCTCGCGGTCGCGCAGCACGAAAGCATGGGTCGAGCCGCTGTCGAACCACACGTCGAGGATGTCGAAGACCTGGTCGTACTCCTCGGGGTCGTACTCGTTGCCCAGGAACCGCGCCTTGGCGCCCTCGGCATACCAGGCATCGGCGCCTTCCGCCTCGAACGCCTCGACGATGCGGGCGTTGACCGCCGGATCGCGCAGCAGGAAGTCCGCGTCATCGGGCTTGGCGCCCCGCTTGGTGAAGCAGGTTAGCGGCACGCCCCAGGCGCGCTGGCGGCTGAGCACCCAGTCGGGCCGGTTCTCGATCATCGAGTACAGGCGGTTGCGCCCCGTCCGGGGCGTCCATGTCACCAGCTCGTCGATCGAGGTCAGCGCCCGCTCGCGGATGGTGGTGCCATAGGTGTCCTTGCCGTCGCCCACCGCGCGATCGATGGCGGCGAACCATTGCGGGCGGTTCAGACGGATGACCGGCGCCTTCGAGCGCCAGGAATGGGCGTCAGAGATAGTGATCCGCTTGAGCGCGATCAGCGCCTCGACCTGCTTGAGCTTTTCGATGACGGACTTGTTCGCGCCGCCCGGCTTGCCGTTTTCCTTGATGACGCGCTCGCCGCCGAAGAACGGCAGATCGGCGCGGAAGGCGCTGTCGTCGCCAATGTTGTAGGTCATCTCCAGCCCGTGCGCCCGGCCGATCTGGTAGTCGTCGTCGCCGTGGCTGGGGGCGGTGTGGACAAAGCCGGTGCCGGCGTCGTCGGTGACGTGGTCGCCGGTAAAGAGCGGCACGTCATAGTCCCACTCGGCCGCCGCGCCCTCGGCCCCGCGCAGCGGATGCGCGCAGACGAGGCCGGCCAGTTCGTCCGCGCTCACGTCGCGGAGACGGCGATACATCGCGTCGTCCAGGCGCGACTGCGCCATCACGCCCTCGGCCAGCGCATCGGCCATCAGCAGCGTCTCGCCCTGTCTGGCCCAGCATTCCTCGGGCGTGCCGGTGACCTCGTAGAGACCGTACGCGATCTCGGGGCCAAAGCAGATCGCCCGGTTCTGCGGGATGGTCCAGGGGGTCGTGGTCCAGATCAGCACCGTCGAGGCCGACAGGTCGTCCGAGCCGGCCCGAACCACCGGGAACCGCACCCAGATCGCCTCGGTCTGGCGGTCGTGATACTCGACCTCGGCCTCGGCCAGCGCGGTCTTTTCCACCGGCGACCACATCACCGGCTTGGACCCCTGGTAGAGCGTGCCGTTCATCAGGAAGGTCTGGAACTCTTCCGCGATCACGCGTTCGGCGTGGAAGTCCATCGTCAGGTAGGGCTTTTCCCACTTGCCGGTGACGCCGAGCCGCTTGAACTCGTCGCGCTGCACGTCGATCCAGCCCTCGGCGAAGCGGCGGCATTCCTGGCGGAAATCCACGACCGGGACGGTGTCCTTGTCCATGCCCTTGGCGCGGTACCGTTCCTCGATCTTCCACTCGATCGGCAGACCGTGGCAATCCCACCCGGGGACATAGCGGGCGTCCTTGCCCATCATCTGCTGGCTGCGCACCACCATGTCCTTGAGCACCTTGTTCAGCGCGTGGCCGATATGCAGGTGCCCGTTCGCATAGGGCGGACCGTCGTGCAGGATGAACGCCTCGCGCCCCTCCTTCTCGCGCAGCCGGTCATAGACGCCGATCCGCTCCCAGCGCTCGAGCCACTGGGGCTCGCGCTTGGGCAGGCCGGCCCGCATGGGAAAGTCGGTCTGCGGCAGGTTCAGCGTGTCGCGGTAGTCTTCGGTCGTGTCGGTCGTGTCGGCGCACATGAGGGGAATCCTCAGGCTGGAGATGGAAAGGGCGTGAAGGTCGGCGCGGCAATCGACGCCATTGTCCCGGCCGCTCCGCAGTCAGAGCGCCGGGCCGCTAATTCGCCGGTGTATCGCATGAAAGGCCATCTTGCCGGCGCTTATAGGCCCGCCGTCCGGCAGGGTAAAGGTGCGCCCTCAGCCGATATAGATCCGCCCCTCGGGATACCGGATCAGCGCCGAGGTCCGGCTGGCCAGGAAGAAGCCCAGCGTCAGCGGACCGATGCGGCCCAGGAACATCGTCACGCACAGGACGATCCGGCCGAACGCGTCCAGCTCGGGCGTGGCCCCCATAGACAGCCCGACCGTGCCGAAGGCCGAGACCGCCTCGAATGCGACGTGCAGGAAGGGCGAGCCGCTGTCGAGCGACAGCGCGAAGGTCGACACGAAGATCAGCGACAGGCTGATGGTGAACACCGCCAGCACCTTCAGCACGGTCTCGATCCCGATCGACCGCCCGAAGGCGCGCAGGTTCCGGCTCTGGCGGAAGAACGCGATGGTGGCCAGCACCGCCACGATGAACGTCGTCACCTTGATCCCGCCCGCAGTCGAGGCGCTGCCGCCGCCGATGAACATCAGCCCCATCAAGAGCAGCGCCGTCGCGTCGTTGATCGCCGCCATGTCGATGCTGTTGAACCCCGCCGTGCGCGGCGTCAGCCCCTGGAACAGGCTGGTCTGTACCTTGGACCACAGGCTCAGCGGGCCCAGCGTGTCGGGATTGCTCCATTCCAGCACGCCGAAGCCGATCCAGCCCAGCAGCGCCAGCGACACCGTGCCCGCCAGCATCAGCTTGGCGTGCAGCGACAGCAGCGACCAGCGGCGAAACTCGATCAGCTCGGACATGACGACGAAGCCGAGCCCGCCGATCACGAACAGCACCAGCAGCGTCAGCCCGATCCGCGGATCGCCCGCGAACCCCATCAGGCTGTCGGGAAAGAGAGAGAACCCCGCGTTGTTGAACCCCGACACCGCGTGGAACACCGCCTGCCACAGGCCGTGCGCCCACCCCGCCTCGGGGACGAAGACGGTCGCCAGCACCGCCGCCCCCACGATCTCGCAAGCCAGCGCGACATACAGCACCCGACGGGCCAGCAGCGCGAGGTTGCGGATCGAGGTCTGGTTGAGGTCCGCGCGCAGCACCATCTGCTGCGGCAGCGAGATCGGCACGCCGATGGCGCTCAGGAGCAGCGCCGCGAAGGTCATGATCCCCAGCCCGCCGAGCTGGATCAACAGCGCGATGACCACCTGCCCGAAGACGGTGAAATCGTCGCCCGTCGTCACCACGGTCAACCCCGTCACCGTGATCGCCGAGGTCGCGGTGAAGGCCGCGTCGCCCAGCCCCACGTCGCCGCCATGGGCCCAGGGCAGCCACAGCACCAGCGAGCCCACGACGATCATCGCGAGATAGACCAGCGCAAGCAGCAACGGCGGCGGTATGTCCCACGGAGATCGGTCGAGCGAAGGGCTCACAGCGTCGCGCCGAAGTCGCGCAGCGCCGCGCGACGGCCGAGCAGCAGCATCCTGTCGCCCTCCTCCAGATCCACGTCCTCGCTTCCGTCGCCCAGGAACTTGGTGCCGCGCATCACCCCGAGCAGGCGGATGTCGAACCGGTTCATCAGGTCGAACTCGGACACCGCGGTGCCGTCCCGCCGCTCGGGGATGATGATGTTCACGACATGCAGCCCGTTGCCGATCGCGACGAAGTCCCGCACGGCCGGATTGTGCAGCATCTCCGCCGTGGTCGCCCCCACCTCGGTCTCGGGCTGGATCACCCGGTCGGCGCCGATCTTGGTCAGGATGCGGTGGTGGTTGCGGTTCGCGGCCTTAGCCCAGACGGTCTTGATGCCCATCATCCGGGCGTTGATCGCGGCCATGACGTTGGCCTCGAGGTCGTCGCCGATGGCGATCATCGCCACCTCGCATTCGGCGATGCCCGCCTCGCGCAGCGCGGTCTCATCGCGCGCGTCCAGGATCACCGCTTCCGAGATGTCATCCGCCACCGCGTTGACCCGGCGCTCGTCGATGTCGACGCCGATCACGTAATCCCCGAACTTCACCAGGTCGCGCGCGATCGTGGCGCCGAAGCTGCCCAGTCCGATCACCGCGAAAGAGCGCCGTTTTTCCGCCATGCTGCGTCCCCCGCTCGCCCAATGCCGCCCCGCGGCGCGGGGTTCCGGACCCCTCCGGCCTAGTCCTGTCCGAAGAGCCCCGTCAACGCCCGCCGCACGATGGCGCTGACCGAGGGGCGGGTCCGCGCCGCAAAGGGCAGCGGCCGGCACACCTCCATCGCGGCGACGCCCACCCGCGCGGTCAGCGCTCCGTTGACGATTCCCTCGCCGAAACGCCGCGACACGCGGCTCAGCAGGCTGCCGCCCGCGACCGATTGGATCAGGTCGTCGCCCACCGCCACGGCGCCGGTCGCCACCAGATGCGTCATCACCGCACGTGTCAGCCGCCAGCTGCCCAGGGTGCCGCCGCGACCGCCATAGATCTCGGCGATGCGGCGAATCATGCGCAGGTTGGCGGTCAGCGCCATCGCGACATCCGCCAGCGCCAGTGGCACCACCGCCGTCACGGTGGCCACCTGCCGCGCTGCGGTCTCGATCTCGGCGCGGGCGGCGGCGTCCAGGGGCGCCAGCAGCTCGCCCTCGGCCAGCGCCAGCATCGCGTCGGCGTCGAACATGTCGCCCGTGCGGTCCGCCAGGCGCTGCCGGCCCCATTTCAGGGCATCCCGGTCGGAATAGACCCGCGACAACTCGGCCACGGCCTTGCGCGCCGCGCCCAGGTCGTTCGCCGTCTGCGCCGCCTCGGCCCCGCGCCGCAGGTGGTCCAGCTTCGACAGCCGCGCCAGCGCCGCGATCTCCTTGAGCGCGATCAGCAGCAGCACCAGCAGCAGCGCCCCGGTCAGCACCGCCGCCGTCCAGCCAAGGACCGGATGCGCGGCCAGAAGCGCCGTCACCGCCTGCCAGCCCAGCACCGAGACGGCGAACGCCACCAGCGCCCCGAGGATGCGCCAGAACCACTGCGACAGAGCCGAGCGCCGCCGCCCGGCCAGCACCGCGACGGTCTGCATCGCCTGCCCGCGCGGGGTCTCCTGCTCGGCGTCGGGCACGGGCGGGGCCTCGGCCGGGCTCAGACCCTCGCGGGTCTCGTCCTCGATCAGGACCGGACCGGACCGCCGCTCGCTCATCGGGCCGCCCTCCCCGTGGCGTGGGGGCGCCGGCTCACAGCCGGTCCCCGAACAGGAACTGCGCCGCCCGATCCAGCCGGATATGCGGCGGCCCCTCGCCCGGCTTAAGAACGGCGGGCTGCGGGGCGAAATCCATCGCGGCATAATCGCCGTCGAGCCAGGCCTGCTCGCCCTGCCGCGCCGGCGTCAGCAGCCGCGCGGGATCCTCCGGCAGGTCGCCGGGATGAAACGCCGCCGACCGCTTGGACCCGTTCAGAAGCCCCCGCACCACCGCCAGCTCGCGCCCCTCGTGGGTGACGCTGTCCTCGGTCGTGGCCCGGAGCGCGGCGATCGCCATGGCCTCGGTGCGCGCTCCGGCGAAATCGGCCCGCGCCCGCGCGTCGGCGACCAGCGCCTCCATGATCGACGTCAGGCGCGGATGCTGGACATGGTGCAGGTGGTCGGCCTTGGTCGCGGCAAAGAGGATACGCTCGACCCGCTTGCCCTGCAGGATGCGGCTGAGAAACGCGTTCCGCCCGGGACGGAAGGCGCCCAGGATGTCGGCCATCGCCACCCGCAGGTCCTCGACCGCCTGCGGCCCCGAATGGATCGCACCCAGCGCGTCCACCAGCACGACCTGCCGGTCGATCCGCGCGAAATGGTCCCGGAAGAACGGCCCCACCACCTCGCGCCGGTAGGCGTCGTAGCGGCGCTCGAACTCGCGCCGGAGCGAGCCGCGCCGGCGCCCCGTCCCCGGCAGCGGCGCAAAGGTCAGCACGGGAGAGCCCGCCATGTCCCCCGGCAGCAGGAACCGCCCCGGCGTGCAGTCGGAAAACCCCGCCGCCCGCGCCGCGCGCAGATAGGCGGTAAAGCTCTCGGCCAGCCCCCGCGCCGTGCCTTCGTCGAGCGCGGCGTCGCCGTCGGTGGCATGGGCGCGGGCCAGGAAATCCTGCGCCTGGGGCCGGTTCTCGATCCGGCGCAGCATCTCCTCGGACCATTGATCATAGCTCTTCTCGATCAGCCCGAGATCCAGCAGCCACTCGCCGGGATAATCCACGATGTCGAGATGCAGCGTCCGCGGCCCCTGCATCCCGCCGAAGAAGCCGCCCGCCTGCAACCGCAGCGACAGCCGCAGTTCGCTGATCCCCCGCGTGCCGTCCGGCCAGTAGGGCGCCGGCCCGGTCAGGGCGGCCAGGTGATCCTCGAACGGAAAGCGCGGCAGCGTGTCGTCGGGCTGCGGCTGCAGATAGGCCGCCCGGATCCGCCCCTCGGCGGCGGCGGACAGCCCCGGCATCCGCTGCCGGTTCAGCAGGTTGGCCACGAGCGAGGTGATGAACACCGTCTTCCCCGCACGGCTCAGGCCGGTCACGCCCAGCCGCACCACCGGCTCGAAGAACGCCTCCGACACGGTGCCGCCGATCCGGCCCACGCCGCGGGTCAGTCCGTCTGCGATATCTCCCAGGATCACGCCGGTCCTCTCCGTCACCTCGTGTGTCGCACATAAAGCCCAGCCCGCCCGCCTTCCAGTGCCCCGGTGCCGATTGCGCATCGCGCCGCCCGGCGCTAAGCCCTCGCGCCATGCCCCGCTACGCTCTCAGGGTCGAATACGACGGCGCCCCGTTCTCCGGCTGGCAGCGCCAGGCCGACCGCCCCTCGGTGCAGGGCGCGCTCGAGGCCGCGCTCGCCCGGCTCGAAGCCGACGTGCCCTCCGTCGCCGCGGCCGGCCGCACCGATGCGGGCGTCCACGCGCTGGGACAGGTGGCCCAGTGCGACCTCGCCCGCGACTGGGACCCGTTCCGCCTGTCCGAGGCGCTGAACTACCATCTCAAGCCCGCACCGGTGGCGATCACCGCCGCCGCCCGCGTCGCAGACGAGTGGCATGCCCGGTTCTCCGCGGTCGAGCGGCGCTACCTCTACCGGATCGTCGTGCGGCGCGCGCCCCAGACCCATCTCGCGGGCCTGGTCTGGCAGCTGCGCCAGCCGCTCGACGCGGCCGCGATGCAGCAGGCGGCGGCGCATCTCGTGGGCCACCACGACTTCACCACGTTCCGCTCGTCGATGTGCCAGGCGAAATCGCCGCTCAAGACCCTCGACGCTGCCGCGGTCACGGCCTCCGAAACCGACCACGGCACAGAGATCCGGCTCACCTTCCGCGCCCGCTCCTTCCTGCACAACCAGGTCCGCAGCTTCGTCGGCACGCTGGAACGCGTCGGCACCGGCGCCTGGCCGCCCGACGCCGTCGCCACCGCCCTGGCCGCCCGCGACCGCGCCGCCTGCGGTCCGGTCGCCCCGCCGCACGGCCTCTACCTCACCGGCGTCGGCTACCCGCAGGACCCCTTCGCCTGACGCCCCCTTCTTCTGCCGTGAAATATCCCCGCCGGAGGCACCGCGCCAGGGGCGCGGGGCGCCGGCCGAGGGCCCGCCGGGGCCCGAGGTCGGCGCCGCCCCCTACCCGGTCGCGGCCCGCCCGCGCCAGAACCGCAGCATCATGAACACCCCGGCCACGCCCAGCCCCCCGGCCAGGCCCAGCCAGATGCCGACACCGCCCACGCCCAGCGGAAAGGCCAGCGCCCAGGCCAGGGGCGCGCCGACGCCCCAATAGGCGATCGCCGCGATCACCATGGGCACGCGTGTGTCCTGCACCCCCCGCAGCAGCCCCAGCGCCAGCACCTGCGCGGCATCGACCAGCTGGAACAGCGCCGCCGCCGCCAGCAGCACCCGCCCGATGGCCAGCACCTCGGCCCGCGCCGGCTCGTCGGGGTCGAGGAACAGCGAGATCAGCGTCTCCGGCAGCGTCAGGAACACCGTGATCGTGGCCAGCGCCGCAGCACCCGACACGCCGATCACCACCACCGCGCCGCGCCGCAGCCCCGCCGCGTCGCCGCGGCCCAGGGCGTTGCCGGCGCGGATCGTGGCTACGTTCGACAGGCCCACATGCACCATGAAGGCGGTCGAGGTGATCTGCAGCGCGATACCGTGCGCTGCCAGCGGGATCGTCCCCACCCAGCCCATCATCACCGAAGAGGCCGAGAACAGCCCAACCTCCGCCAGGTTCGTCAGCCCGATCGGCCAGCCCAGCCGCAACACCGCGGCGAAGGCCTCGCCATCGAACCGCCAGAACCGCGCGAAGACCGCCCGCTCGGGCAGCGTGGCGCGCACGTAGACGACAAGCACCGCGAACGAGGCCAGGTGCACCAGCAGCGATCCCAGCGCCGCACCGCGGATCCCCATCTCGGGCAGCGGGCCGGGTCCGAAGATGAACAGCCAGTTCAGCAGCACGTTCACCGGCAGCGCCGCCAGCGTGACCCAGAACACGACACGGGTGCGCTCCAGTGCGGCCAGCGCGCTCTTCAGCACCATCACCCAAAGCGCCGGCAGCAGCCCCGCCCCCAGCACGCCCAGATACGCACCCGCCAGCGCCGCCACGTCGGGTTCCTGCCCGATGGCATTCATCAGCGGCGTGGCGAACACGAAGATCGGCACGCAGAACAGGGTGAACAGCGCCGACAGCCACATCCCCATCCGGGTGGCGCGGCGCATCTGCGTCGGGTCGCCCGCCCCGTCGGCCCGCGCCACCATCGGCATCACCGCCCAGGCGATGCCCGACCCCATGATGAACAGCACGAAGAACAGCGCGCCGCCCACCGTCTCGCCGGCCAGCGCGGTGACGTCGTAGCGCCCCAGCATCACCGCGTCGGTCAGCGTCAGGGCGTATTGCGCCACGTGGCTGCCGATCAGCGGCAGCCCGAGGGCCAGCACGCGGCGCAGGTCGGCGCGGAAGACGGAGGATCGCAGGGCGCGGGTCATGCGGCGGGCGATACAATCCGCCCGCCGTGGCGGCAAGCGCCAGCGTCACCCCTCGGGCGGAGAGACGTAGCGCTGCCAGTCATGCGCCTCCTCGAAACCCAGCATCTCGCGGATCTTCGCGTTTGAATAGAACGTCTCGCGCGGCCCCATCTCGCGGCGGAGCGGCACCTCGGGATAGAACCGCCGGATCAGCTCGTCGGTGGGCAGGTGCACCGAATGGTGGTCGTTCGCGGCATTGAACACCTGGTAGCCCAGGCCGTCCTTCCGAAGGCAAAGATCGACGATCTGGCCCAGGTCGCGGGCGTCGATATAGGCGAAGATGTTGCGCTCGCGGGTTTCGGGCGCCGCGAAGAAATCCGGGAATTTTTCCGTGTATTCATGCGGCTCCATCACGTTGTTGATCCGAAGCGCGTAGATGTCGGCCCCCGACCGCGCCTGGAAGCTGCGCGCCGTCGCCTCGTTGCAGACCTTCGACATCGCATAGCTGTCCTCGGGCACCGTCGGATGCTCCTCGTCCACCGGCAGGTAGTCGGGTACCCGGTGCCCGTCGGCGAAGCAGATGCCATAGGTGGTCTCGGACGAGGCGATGATGATCTTGCGGATGCCCAGCTTCACCGCCGCCTCGATCACCGCGTAGGTGCCCATCGTGTTGACGCGGAAGGTCTCGCCGTCGGGCCGGATCAGGATCCGCGGGATCGCGGCGAAATGCACCACCGCGTCGAAGGGCTGAGGCCCCCGCCCGGTGCCCAGCTCGGCCAGGCTGCCATAAGAGGTCATCGCCTCGAAGACCTGCCCCTGGTCGGTGATGTCCACCTCCAGGTCGTCCACGGCCTCGTGGCCCAGCGGCGTCAGGTCCGCGTTGACGACGTGATGCCCGGCCTCGGCCAGGTAGGGCGCGACATGCCGCCCCGCCTTGCCGCTGCCACCCGTGAAGAAAACGCGCATGATCAAACTCCTCCGTGCGATCCGGTCCCGGCGGGCACCTAGGGCGGTGCGACGCGGCGGCGACCGGCCTTCCCTTACCCGCCCTGTGTGCCCTAGACTGCCCGGCAATCACACCACCAAACACAAAAGAGCAGCTCCCATGGCAGACGACCTTCTCTCCGGCGGCGAGCCGGCCGATTACGATGCCGCCTCGATCGAGGTGCTCGAAGGGCTCGAACCGGTGCGCAAGCGCCCCGGCATGTATATCGGCGGCACGGACGAGAGGGCGCTGCATCACCTTGTGGCCGAGGTGCTCGACAACTCCATGGACGAGGCCGTCGCAGGCCACGCCAACCGGATCGAGGTCGAGCTGCACGCCGACCATTCCTGCTCGGTGCGCGACAACGGCCGCGGCATCCCGATCGACCCGCACCCCAAGTTTCCCGGCAAATCCGCGCTCGAGGTGATCCTGTGCACGCTGCACGCGGGCGGCAAGTTCTCGGGCAAGTCCTACGAGACGAGCGGCGGCCTGCACGGCGTGGGCATCTCGGTGGTCAACGCCCTGTCCGACCGCGTCCGCGTCGAGGTCGCCCGCAACAAGGAGCTGTTCGCCCAGGACTTTGCCCGCGGCCTGCCGCAGGGCCCGGTCGGCCCGGCCGGCGCGGCGCCGAACCGCCGCGGCACCACGGTCACCTTCCACCCCGACGCCGAGATCTTCGGCTCGCTCAAGCTCAAGCCCGCGCGCCTGTTGAAGATGGTGCGCTCCAAGGCGTACCTGTTCTCGGGCGTCGAGATCCGCTGGAAGTCCGCGATCGACGACGGCGAGACCCCGCAGGAGGCGACCTTCCACTTCCCCGGCGGCCTCGCCGACTATCTCAAGGAGACGCTGGGCAACTCGGTCACCTATGCCGAAAAGCCCTTTGCCGGTAAGGTTTCCTTCAAGGAAAAGTTCAACGCCCCCGGCAACGTCGAATGGGCGATCAACTGGACCCCCTCGCGCGACGGCTTCATCCAGTCCTACTGCAACACGGTCCCCACGCCCGAGGGCGGCACCCACGAACAGGGCTTCTGGAACGCCATCCTCAAGGGCATCCGCGCCTATGGCGAGCTGGTGAACAACCGCAAGGCCAAGGACATCACCCGCGAAGATCTCATGGCCGGCGGCTGCGCGCTTGTGTCGTGCTTCATCCGAGAGCCCGAATTCGTCGGCCAGACGAAGGACCGGCTGGCGACGAGCGAGGCGCAGAAGCTGATCGAGGGCGCGGTGCGCGACCATTTCGACAACTGGCTGGCCGCCGACACCAAGGCTGCGGGCGCGATCCTCGACTACCTCGTGCTGCGCGCCGAGGAACGCCAGCGCCGCCGCGCCGAGAAGGAGACACAGCGCAAGTCCGCCACCAAGCGCCTGCGGCTGCCCGGCAAGCTGGTGGACTGCACCTCGCAGGCCAAGGAAGGCACCGAGCTGTTCATCGTCGAGGGCGACTCGGCCGGCGGCTCGGCCAAGATGGCGCGGGACCGCAAGACGCAGGCGCTGCTGCCGCTCCGGGGCAAGATCCTGAACGTGCTGGGGGCGGCGTCCTCCAAGCTCGGCTCGAACGCCGAGATCAACGACCTGACCCAGGCGCTCGGCGTCGGCCTCGGCACCAAGTTCAACGTCGAGGATCTGCGCTATGACCGGATCATCATCATGACGGACGCGGACGTGGACGGCGCCCACATCGCATCGCTCCTGATGACGTTCTTCTTCACCCAGACGCGCCCGATGATCGACACCGGCCACCTCTACCTCGCCTGCCCGCCGCTCTACCGGCTGACCCAGGGCGCCCGGCGCGTCTATGCCCAGGACGAGGACGAAAAGGAGCGGCTGATGCAGACGGGTCTCGGCGGCAAGGGCCGCATCGAGGTGTCGCGCTTCAAGGGCCTGGGCGAGATGGACGCCAAGGACCTCAAGGAGACGACGATGGACCCCGCCTCGCGCAAGCTGATCCGCGTCTCCATCGACGAGGACGAGCCGGGCGAGACCGGCGACCTGGTCGAGCGCCTGATGGGCAAGAAGCCCGAGCTGCGCTTCCAGTACATCAGCGAGAACGCCCGCTTCGTGGAAGAGCTGGACGTGTGAGCCGGCCGTCCGGCCGGCGCCGGTCGTTTCCATTTCGCGAACGATGCCCCTCTGGGTGAGCGACCGATAGCCGCGCCATGGGGGCCCGTCGGACCTTTGACCGGCCCCCGGCCGGCCGGTAATCCTGTGGGGCAAGTGTGCATACGGATGGTGCACGCTCTGTGCACGCCTGGTGCACGCCCTGTGTATCGTGAAAACGGAGGGGTCCGGCGGGTGACGAGACGGCTTGTGATGTTCGCGGTCTGCCTGGCCCTCGCCGCCTGCGGCCGCCCGCTGACCGGGACCGAGCGCCGCTTCGCCGCCACCGTGCAGGGCGACGCGCTGGCCGTCGACCGTGTCCGCGTGACCGACACGGCGCTGCTCTCGGCCTTCTCGATGGAACGCCCGGCTCGTCCTCGCACCGCCTGCCAGGACCGCATCCTGCCCCCGCCCGACGGCCCCGTCGTGAGCGTGTCACCGGGCGCGCTGGTGCTGTTCGACCGGGTCTATTACGACCGCTCGCTCTACCGCCGCGACTTCCTCCAAAGCTACCCCGAGCAGATGTCGCTCTGGCACGCGATGCTGCTGGCGCACGAGCTGACCCATGTGTGGCAGTGGCAAAACCGTGAGAAAACAGGCTATTCGCCGTTCAAGGCCGCCGGAGAGCACGACCCCGGCGCCGATCCCTACCTGTTCGAGTTGGACGGCCGCGGCTTTCTCGATTTCGGCTACGAACAGCAGGGCGCGGTGGTCGAGGAATATGTCTGCTGCCGCGCGCTCGACCCCGAGGGCGAGCGCACGCAGCGGCTCTACGACCTGCTGCGCCCCCACTTCCCCGACATCGCCCGACAGGAAACCGTGGCCCGTGCGGGTGTCGTCCTGCCATGGGACGGAGCCGAGACACGCGGCATCTGCAGCTGAGAAAGGCCCACGCCGATGCGACCGATCCTGACCGCCCTGTTCTGCCTCGCCACCGCCACCGCCGCCCCGGCGCAGGACGTCGAGGTCGAGCTGGTGCTTCTCGCCGACGCCTCCGGCTCCATCGACCCCGACGAGATCGCCTTCCAGCGCTCCGGCTACGCCGACGCGATCACCGATCCCCGCGTGGTCGAGGCGATCACCCTCACCGCCTATGGCCGCATCGCCGTCACCTATGTCGAATGGGCCAGCGCCGGGACCGAGGACGTGGTGGTGCCCTGGACGATCGTCGACGGCCCCGACACCGCCGCAGCCTTCGCCGACGCCCTCTCGGGCCCGCCACGGCGGGCCTTCGGCCGCAATTCCATCGGCTCGGCCCTGATGTTCGGCACCCGCCTGATCGAAGAGAACGACTTCGAGGGCTGGCGCAAGGTGATCGACTTTTCCGGCGACAGCGCGAACAACTGGAACGGCCCCAGCATCGCCGAGGGCCGACAGGCGGCGCTGGACGCGGGCATCGTCATCAACGGCCTGCCGATCCTGTGCCTGACCTGCAGCGGACGCCCACAATCGGGCGACCTCGAAGAGATCTACCGCCAGCGCATCATCGGCGGTCCGGGCAGCTTCGTCGTCACGGCCGACGGCTCGCAGAGCTTTGCCGACGCGGTCCGCCGCAAGCTGATCCTCGAAATCGGCGGCACGCGGCCCGGCCCCCGCCGGACCGCCGCCAGGTAGAGCGCTCAGGCCTGCGCCACCTGGATCAGGCCGGGGTCGATCGGCGCGGTCAGGCCGGCCAGAAGCACCGTCTCGCCGTTGGACAGCGTCACCTCCACACCCTCGGGCGTGATGACCTGGCGGTCGGCATAAGCGGTCCCGTCCGGGGCGCCGTCGGACTCGTAGACGACCAGCAGCATGTCCTCGGCGGTGTCGAAGTCCTCGACGCGGATCGTGCGGCCCGTCGCCGGCTCGTCCCCGTCTTGGACGATGAAACCGTCCTCGCCGGCGCCGCCCGTACCGCTGTCTCCGGCGCCCAGCACCAGCTCGTCATTGCCGGCGCCGCCCTGCACGATGTCGGCCTGTTGCGCACCGTTCGGCTCACGCGCGATCAGCAGGTCGTCGCCGGCCCCGCCCAGAAGCGTGTCCTGCCCGTTCCCGCCGAACAGCGTGTCCGCACCGCGCCCGCCGCGCATCAGGTCGTCGCCCGATCCCCCGTTGAGCTCGTCGCGACCCTTGCCGCCCTCGAGGTCATCGTCGCCCGACCCGCCGATCAGAATGTCGTCGCCGGGGCCGCCGGACAACGTGTCGGCCCGCGCTCCGCCGTCGAGGATGTCATTGCCCGCACCGCCCGACATCTGGTCCGGGCCGCCGTTGCCGACCAGCAGATCGTCGCCCGGATTGCCCTCCAGCGTGTCGTCCCCCAGCCCGCCGACCAGCGTGTCGTCGTCGGGACCGCCCGACAGGCTGTCCTGCCCCGGCCCGCCGATCAGTTCGTCCGCGCCGGCATTGCCCGCCAGCACGTCGTCGCCAAGCCCGCCGACAATCATATCCGCATCCGCGTTGCCCGAAAGGCTGTCGTCGCCCAGATTGCCCAGGAGCGTATCCTCGCCCCCGAAGCCGGAAATCACGTCGTCGCCACCGCGTCCGAAGATCAGGTCGGCCGATCCCGTCCCCTGCAACGTCTCGTCGGTCTCGGGCGCGCGGGGCTCATCCTCGGCCGCGTCGTCATCGTCGCTAAAGACCTCGAACAGCCCGAATGCCAGGAGCGCACTCCCGAGCACCATCATACCCAACATCACTCACACCCCTTCGTGCCAAAGGCCTACCCCACCGGGGCTGATCTGGACCGAGCGGGCGCGTCCGCACAAGCGCCTGCCGCCGCGGAAACGCGTATTGCCGGATCCGGAAACAGTGTCGGGGCGGCGTGTTCAGCCGGAGATCCGGCCGCTATCCAGCGTCAGGACGCGGTCCATCCGCTTGGCCAGGTCGAGGTTGTGGGTGGCGATCAGCGCCGACAGCCCGGTGTCCCGGACCAGCGCCATCAGCGCGCCGAAGACGACGTCCGACGTCTCGGGATCGAGGTTGCCGGTCGGCTCGTCGGCCAGCAGCAACGAGGGCCGGTTGGCCAGGGCGCGGCAGAAGGCGACGCGCTGTTGCTCACCGCCGGACAGCGCCGAGGGACGGTGGCCCGCACGCGGCGCGACACCGACTGCATCGAGAAGGCTCTGGGCCCGCGCGTCGGCGTCTTGGCGGGACACGCCGGCCGCCAGCTGCGGCAGGATCACGTTCTCGGCGGCGCTGAACTCGGGCAAAAGGTGGTGGAACTGGTAGATGAACCCGATCTCGTCCCGCCGCGCCCGCGTGCGCTGGCGGTCGCTCAGACGGGTCATGTCCCGCCCCGACAGCCGCACCGCGCCCGTGTCGGCGGTGTCGAGGAGGCCCGCGATGTGCAGCAGGGTGGACTTGCCCGCCCCCGAGGGCGCGACCAGTGCCGCGACCTCACCCGGCGCCAACGACATCGTAACGCCGCGCAGGACGGCGACCTCGCTTGGCAGTCCGCGGTTGTAGATGCGCTCGATCCCGTCGAGTTCCAGGGCCGCCGTCATGCGGCCTCCGGGCAGAGTTGCAACGGATCACTCATAGCGCAGGGCCTCCACCGGATCGAGCCGCGCCGCGCGGCGGGCCGGAAAAATGGTCACCACGAAGCTCAGCCCCAACGACAGGAGCACCGCCGACAGAACGTCGCGTAGCTCCAGCTTTGCCGGCAGGGCATAGATGCCACGGATCGACGGATCCCAGACGCCGCCGCCCATGACGTAGTTCACGGCGGCGAAGATGGGATCGATATAGAGCGCGAAGAGGCAGCCCAGGATCACGCCCAGAAGCGTCCCGATCGTGCCCGTCAGGGCGCCGCAGATGAAGAACACGCGCAGCACCGCGCCCTCGGTCAGGCCGATGGTGCGCAGGATGCCGATATCGCGCCCCTTGTTCTTCACCAGCATGATGAGCCCCGAGACGATGTTCATCGCCGCGATCAGCACGAGGATCGACAGGATGATGAACATCACGTTGTCCTCGACCTCGAGCGCCCTCAGGAACGACCCGCTCGCGTCGCGCCAGGTCCAGAGCAAGGCACGCTCTCCGGCGGCCTGCAACAGGGCCGTGCCCATCGCCCCGACCTCTTCGGGGTCTTCCACCATCACCTCAAGTTCGTCGGCCACACCCTCGGAATTGAAGAAGGTTTGCGCCGCGCCAAACGGCATGTAGACGCGCGTCCGGTCGATGTCATAGCGCCCCGCGGTGAAGATATAGCCGACCTCGAAGGCCGACACGCGCGGCGACGTGCCGAACGCCGTCTTGGCCCCGTCGGGCGAGATGACGCGCACGCGGTCGCCCACCCCGACGCCGAGGATCTGCGCCACGCCCGAGCCGATGGCGACCGTTTCGCCGCCGAAAGCCCCGATGTCGCCGCGCGAGGTTTCGGGGTCGGCGATGCGCGGGATCGTGGCGAGGTCATCGGGTGAGATCCCGAAGATCTCCACGCCGGCGTTCTCGCCGTTGGCGGTCGCCATGACCTGCCCCTTCACCAGCGGAGCCACACGGGTCACGCCCTCGACCTGGCGCACGCGGTCGGCCATCTCGGCATAGTCCTCGATCATGCGCGAGCGCTGGCCGTCCTCGGTCTCGTAGAGTTGCGAGTAGATGGTGACATGGGCGTTGGCGCCCAGGATCGTGTCGACGAATTCGTCCCGGAAGCCGGACCGCACGGCAAGCGTCGCGATCAGAGCAAAGACCGCCAGGGTGATCCCGACGAGGCTGATCCACGTCATCACGCTGACCCCGCCCTCGGCGCGGCGCGCACGCAGGTAGCGCCAGGCGATCATCCATTCGAAACGGGAGAAGGGTGCGGTTCGGCCGGCCAAGTGCAATTCCTCGCTGGGTTCCGGTCCGGCCTTAGCGCAGCGGGGCGCGACGGTCCATGCGCCGCGCCCGCCGGTCTTTCACGATCGGGGCATTTCCGCTGCCGGGCGTCCCGAGCCGCCCCTCAGGTGCCGGAATAGATCTGCGCGACCCGGTCCACGGCGGCCTCGGGCGACATTTCCTCGCTCTCGCCGGTCCGTCGCGAGGTCAGTTCGACGACGCCGTTCTTCAGCCCGCGCGGCCCGACGGTGATGCGCCAGGGCAGACCGATCAGGTCCATCGTCGCGAACTTGGCGCCCGCCCGTTCTTCCCGGTCGTCGTAGAGCGGCTCGAGCCCCTTCTTGCGCAGCGCGTGATACAGACCCTCGCAGGCGGAATCGGCCTCGGCGTCGCCCTGCTTGAGATTGACGATGCCGCAGTCGAACGGCGTCACGCCCTCGGGCCAGATGATGCCGTTGTCGTCGTGGCTGGCCTCGATGATCGCGCCGAGCAGACGGCTCACGCCGATCCCGTGAGAGCCCATGTGCACTGGCACGTGTTCGCCCTGGTCGTTGACCACGGTGGCGCCCATCGGCTCGGAATACTTGGTGCCGAAGTAGAAGATCTGACCGACCTCGATACCGCGGCTGCGGCGCTGCCGGTCCTCGGGGACCTCGGCGAACACGCTTTCGTCGTGGGTGTCGTCGGTGCGGGCATAGGGTGTCGTCCATTCCTTGACGATCGCCGCACATTCCTCGCGGTTGTCGTAGTCGACATCCCGGTCTCCGAAGGTCAGGTCCGTGATCGCGGAATCGTAGAACACCTCGGATTCGCCGGTCTCGGCCAGCACGAGGAACTCGTGCGTGTCGTCGCCACCGATCGGGCCGCTCTCGGCGCGCATCGGAATCGCCTTGAGCCCCATGCGCTCGTAGGTGCGCAGGTAGCTGACCATGTGACGGTTGTAGGCGTGGATGGCGCTGTCGTAGTCGACGTCGAAGTTGTAGCCGTCCTTCATCAGGAACTCGCGACCCCGCATCACGCCGAAGCGCGGACGCACCTCGTCACGGAACTTCCACTGGATGTGGTAGAGTGTCATCGGCAGCGACTTGTAGCTGCTGACATGGCTGCGGAAGATGTCGGTGATCATCTCCTCGTTCGTGGGGCCGAACAGCAGGTCACGCTCGTGCCGGTCGCGGATGCGCAGCATCTCGGGGCCGTAGGCATCGTAGCGGCCGCTCTCGCGCCAGAGATCCGCCGATTGCAGCGTCGGCATCAGCATCGGGATGTGGCCGGCACGCTGCTGCTCTTCGTGGACGATGCGCTCGACGTTGCGCAGCACTTTGTAGCCCAGCGGTAGCCAGGAATAGATCCCCGCGCTCGCCTGCTTGATCATCCCGGCCCGCAGCATGAGCCGGTGGCTGGCGATCTGCGCCTCGGAAGGGGTCTCCTTCAGGACGGGCAGGAAATAACGGCTCAGGCGCATGGCAAGGCTCCCCCGGGGATCGAAATCGGTGCTCCGGGGGGTGTAGTCGCCCCTGCCGGGGCAGGCAAGCCGCCCGTCGCAGGACGAACACCCGCCGCGACGCCGCCGCAGATGCCTGTGGACGGCCGCTCGAAGCGCCTTGCAACCCCTCCCCTCTGCGGGCAGTCTCGCGCGCCATAAGGAAAGCGAGCGCCATGGTCCTCCCCGTCCGCCAACAAGCGAAATACTGGGGCATCGCCGCGGCGGTGTTCCTGCTGCTGCTGTGGTGGCTCGGCGACGTGATCATGCCGTTCCTGCTGGGCGGCGCGATCGCCTATTGCCTCGATCCGATCGCCGACCGGCTGGAGGCGCTGGGGATGCGCCGGGCCTTCGCCGCCGCGATAATCGGCGTGGTCGCGGTGCTGCTGTTCGTCATCCTCGCCATTGCCGTGATCCCGACGCTCGTCACCCAGGCGAACCAACTGGTCGCCGCGGCCCCCGAGATCGCGCAGAATCTGCAGAGCTTCCTGACCGAGCGCTTCCCCGGCATCGTCGACGAGGGGTCGGCGGTGCGGCGCTCGCTCAATTCCCTGGGCGAGACGGTGCAGTCCCGCGGGGTCGAGCTGCTGAACACTGTGCTGTCCTCGGTCAGCGGCATCGTCAACGTGGTGGTACTTTTCGTCATCGTGCCGGTCGTGGCGTTCTACCTTCTGATGGACTGGGACCGCATGGTCGCCAGGATCGACTCGCTCCTGCCGCGCGACCATGCGCCGACGATCCGCGGGCTGGCGTCGCAGATCGATTCGACGCTCGCCTCGTTCATCCGTGGCCAGGGTCTCGTCTGCGTGATCCTCGGTGTCTACTACTCGGTCGCCCTGGGGCTGGTCGGGCTTCAGTTCGGTCTGGTCGTGGGCGCAATCGCCGGTTTCCTGACCTTCATTCCCTATGTCGGCGCGGTGGTCGGCGGCGGGCTCGCCATCGGGCTGGCGCTGTTCCAGTTCTGGGGCGACTGGATATGGATCGTCGCGGTCTGGGCGATCTTCCAGTCGGGCCAGTTCGTCGAGGGCAACTTCCTCACGCCCAAGCTGGTGGGCGACTCGGTCGGGCTGCATCCCGTCTGGCTGTTGTTCGCGCTGTCGGCTTTCGGGGCGCTGTTCGGCTTCGTCGGCCTGCTGGTCGCGGTGCCGGTCGCCGCGGCGATGGGGGTGCTGACCCGCTTCGCGCTGCAGCAGTACCAGAGCAGCGCGCTCTATCGGGGCGCAAGCCAGGACGGCGAGGGCTGACATGGCACGCCAACTGGCCTTTCCCCTGCCGGCGCGGCCCGCGCTGGGGCGCGAGGATTTCTACGTCGCGCCGTCGAATGTCAGCGCGGTGGCGATGCTGGACGCCTGGCAGGCGTGGCCGCAGTCCAAGCTGGTGCTGACGGCGCCGGCGGGCGGTGGCAAGACCCACCTCGCCCATGTCTGGGCGCAGGCGAGCGGCGCGCGCATCGTCTCGGCGGCGGAGCTGCCCGACGCCGACATCCCCACCCTGCTGCGCGGCCCCCTGGCCGTCGAAGCCGCCGACACGATCGCCGGACACGCGTCGGCCGAGCACGCGGCCTTCCACCTGCACAACCTCGCCCAGGCGCAGGCGACGCCGCTCTTGCTGACGGCCCGCACCCCGCCCAGCCGGTGGGGCCTGACGCTGCCGGACCTCGCCAGCCGGCTCGAAGCGACGACGACGGTGCAGATCGACGCGCCGGACGATGCGCTGCTGCATCGGCTGCTGGAAAAGAACTTCGCGGACCACCAGTTGCAGGTCCGCCCCGAGACGATAAAGTACATCGCCCGACGCATGGAACGGTCCGCCGGCGCGGCGCGCGACATCGTCGCCGCGCTGGACCGGCTGTCCCTGGCCGAAAAACGCCCGGTAACCCGTGTTCTCGCCGCGCGTTTTCTGGAACACTGACCAGGTTGCGGCCCGGCGCCGACGCTGAAGGATTGGCAGGAGCCCAGATGATCCCGTCAGATTTTCTGACCGCCCCGTTCCCCCGTCCCGTCGAGATGAACGTCGACGGGCCGAACCGGTTCTTCAACCGCGAGCTGAGCTGGCTGGCGTTCAACTGGCGCGTCCTGCAAGAGGCCGAGAACACCCGCGTCCCCCTGCTGGAACGGCTGCGCTTTCTGTCGATCAGCGCCACCAACCTGGACGAGTTCTATACCGTGCGGGTCGCCGGCCTGCGGGAACTGGCCCAGGCCGGCAACACGACGGCCGCGGCCGACGGCCTGACGCCTGCGGAGCAGCTCAAGCTGATCAACGCGGATGCGCGCCGCCTGATGGAGCGCCAGCAGAAGGTCTACCAGGCACTCATCGACGCGATGCGCGACACCGAAATCCACGTGCTCGACCGGTCGATGCTGACCGAGGCCGACCGCGCCTATCTCGAGGACGTCTTCCTCGAGCAGGTATTCCCGATCCTGACGCCCCTGGCGATCGACCCGGCGCACCCGTTCCCGTTCATCCCGAACACCGGGTTCAGCCTGGCGCTGCAGCTGGAACGGCGCAGCGACAAGCGGCGGCTGCAGGCATTGTTGCCGGTGCCCGCGCAGACCGACCGCTTCGTGCGGCTTCCGGCCGATGACGGCGTCGCGCGGTTCCTGCCGCTCGAAGAGCTGCTGCTGCTGCACCTGCAGCGGCTGTTCCCCGGCTATGCACTGACGGGCTCCTGCACCTTCCGGGTCCTGCGGGACAGCGACCTCGAGGTCGAGGACGAGGCCGAAGACCTGGTGCGCGAGTTCGAGATCGCGCTGAAGCGGCGCCGCCGCGGCGAGGTCGTTCGGCTGAAAATCTCGGCCGGCGCCCCCGCTCCGCTGCGCGCGATCATCAAGCGCGAGCTCGGCGTCGGCGAGGAAGAGATCATCGAGATCGACGGCCTGATCGGGGTCGCCGACCTCAAGGAACTGGTGCTGGACGAACGGCCCGACCTGCTGTGGCCCTCGTTCACACCCCGCGTGCCCGAGCGCGTGCAGGATCACGAGGGCGACATGTTCGCCGCGATCCGCCAGAAGGACATGCTGCTGCATCACCCTTACGAGACGTTCGACATGGTGGTCCGCTTCCTCCAGCAGGCGGCGCGGGATCCGGACGTGGTGGCGATCAAGCAGACGCTCTACCGCACCTCGACGCAGTCCCCCATCGTCGACGCGCTGTGCGAGGCGGCCGAGGACGGCAAGTCGGTCACCGCCCTGGTCGAGCTGAAGGCGCGGTTCGACGAGGCCGCCAACATCCGCCAGTCGCGCAAGCTAGAGCGGGCGGGCGCGCATGTCGTCTACGGGTTCGTCGCCTACAAGACCCACGCCAAGATCAGCTCGGTCGTCCGGCGCGAGGGCACCCGGCTTGTCACCTACACCCATTGGGGCACCGGCAACTATCACCCGATCACGGCGCGGATCTATACCGACCTGTCGATGTTCACCTGTAGCAAGGCGCTGGGGCGCGACGCGACGCGGGTGTTCAACTATCTCTCGGGCTACGCCCATCCCGAGGTGCTCGAGAACCTGTCGATCTCGCCCTCGGGCATGAAGGAACAGCTGATCGAGCTGATCGAGGCCGAGGCCGAGAACGCCCGCGCCGGACGGCCCGCGGCGATCTGGGCGAAGATGAACGCGCTGATCGAATACGACGTGATCGACGCGCTCTATGCCGCCAGCCAGGCCGGGGTGAAGGTGTCGCTGGTGATCCGCGGGATTTGCGGGCTCAAGCCCGGCATCGCCGGACTGAGCGAGAACATCCGCGTGAAATCCATCGTCGGGCGGTTCCTCGAACACTCGCGCATCGCTTGTTTCGGCAACGGGGCCGACCTGCCCTCGGAACGGGCGCGCGTGTTCTTTTCCTCGGCCGACTGGATGGGCCGCAACCTGAAGCGCCGGGTCGAGACGCTGATCGAGTGTCACAATCCGACGGTCAAGGCGCAGATCGTCAGTCAGATCATGGCCGCGAACATGGCCGACACCGCACAGAGCTGGGTGTTGCAGCCCGATGGCACCTTTACCCGCTATCCGCCCGACGAGGATGGCTATGCCTTCAGCTGCCACCGCTTCTTCATGGAGAACCCCTCGCTGTCGGGGCGGGGATCGGCGGGTGCGGCGGATGTGCCACATCTCGCGCATGCGAAGGATTGACCTGCCCGCGCCGCCGCGTAGGTTCAGGCAACGCCCCAGGGGAGTGAGGCAATGGACGACCACGCGCAGAGCGGCCCCGAGGATTGGGGCCCGTTCGGCCGGCCCCTCTTCGATGATCCCAAGGCGCGCGCCCTAAGCCGCGTCGGCGTCATCGACATCGGATCGAACTCGGTCCGGATGGTGGTGTTCGACGGCGCGGCCCGCAGCCCGGCGTACTTCTTCAACGAGAAGGTCATGTGCGGGCTCGGCGCCGGCTTTGCCGAAAGCGGCCGCCTGAACCCCGAGGGCCGGGTGCGGGCGCTCGCCGCGATGCGGCGGTTCGCCAAGCTCGCCGAGGGCATGGGGGTCAAGCCGCTCAGCGCCGTGGCCACCGCCGCCATGCGCGAGGCCGAGGACGGCCCCGAGTTCCGCCAGCGCATCGAGACCGAGACCGGCGTGCCGGTGTGGGTGATCGACGGCGCCGAGGAGGCGCGGCTTTCGGCGCAGGGCGTGCTGCTGGGCTGGCCTGGGGCCGAGGGGCTGGTCTGCGATATCGGCGGCTCGTCGATGGAGCTGGCTCAGATCGGCGCCGGCGGCGTTGGCAAGCGCGTGACCTCCGAGCTTGGCCCCTTCCGCCTGCAGGGGATCAAGGGTGGCCAGAGGGCCGTCACGAAGGAAATCAAGTCCCGGATCAAGGCGCTGGCCGAAAAGATGGGCACGACGCACAAGCGCCTGTTCCTAGTCGGGGGGTCGTGGCGGGCCATTGCCCGGCTCGACATGGAGCGGCGGGGCTATCCGCTTCACGTGCTGCACGAATACCGGATGACGCCGGCGGACGTTCGCGAGACGGTCAAGTGGATCGCCGGCCAGGACACCGCCGCGCTCCGCTCGGGCACCGGCATCGGCGAGGCGCGGATGGCGCTGGTGCCGCTGGCCAGCCAGGTGCTTTCGGAACTGGTGCGCGTGTTCAAGCCCAAGGAGATCGCGGTCTCGTCCTACGGCATCCGCGAGGGCATGCTGTACGAGCAGATGAGCCCCGAACTGCGCGACCGCGACCCGCTGATCGAGGCGTGCCGGTTCCAGGAGCGCAAGGATTCGCGCCTGCCGGGCTTCGGACGGGCGCTCTACAATTTCGTGTTGCCGATCTTCGCGGGCGAGCCGCACGAGCGGTTGCGTATCGTCCGCGCGGCCTGCCTGCTGCACGATGTCAGCTGGCGTGCGCACCCCGACTATCGCCACGAAGCGTGCTTCGACAACGCGACGCGGGCCAATCTCGGCGGCCTGACCCACCCCGAGCGCATCTTCCTCGGGCTGGCGCTGATGCACCGCTACAAAAACGGGCGGTCCAAGCGGTTCGACGATTTCCTCGGCATCCTGAGCGAGAACGAAGTCAAGCGGGCCGAGATCCTGGGCCGGGCGATGCGGTTTGGCGCGATGTTCTCGGCCGAGACGCCGGATTCGCTGGGCCGCCTCACTTGGACGCCGAAGAAGAGCCGCCTTCAGCTGACCCTGACACCGGCCGCGTCGGACCTGTTCGGAGAGGTCGCAGAGGCGCGGTTCAAGGCGCTCGCCACCGCCTTGCAGGCAGAGCCGGTCGTCACCCGCGACTAGCGTCTAGAGCTCGATCTCGTTGTTTTCGGGCGCGCTCTCGGGCGGCGGAGCATCCTCGCGCCGCCGGATGATGATGTCGCCGTTCGGCATCACCTCGGGCGCGTGATAGAGGCTGAGGTCGTCGATATCGAGGCCCTGCAGCGCATCGACCATGTCGCGCATCGCGGGCTGCAATTCGTCCATAAGCCCGCGCAGCAGCATCAGCGCCCCGCGTTCGAGCAGCGAGGCGCCCTCTTCTATGTCGCCCTCCTGCGCGGTCGCCGGGGTCAGCGACGCGGTAGCGATCATGGCGGCGAACAGCATGCGTCTCATGCTAGGGAATATAGGATGCGCGCGTCCGGTGCACAGAGCCCGCGCTAGTGCCGGGCGGCGGAAATATCTTCCCAGGCGCGGTTGATGGCGATCATCCGGTTCTCGGCCATGCGCACGGCCTCTTCGGGCACGCCGCGGGCGATCATCGTGTCGGGATGACTGTCGCGCACCGCCCGCCGCCACACCTTGCGGATCTCGTCCATCGGGGCGTCCGGCGAGACGCCGAGCACCTCGTAGGGGTCGGGATCGCCACCGGGCACGAACCGGGCCCGCAGGCGCTTGAACTGCGCCTCGTCCAGCTCGAATATCTGCGCCACCCGGTGCAGGAAGTCGTCCTCGTCGGGATGATAGCGGCCGTCGGCCACGGCGATGTGGAAAAGCCCCTCCATCAGGTCGGCCAGCACCGGATCGCCCGCGGTATACATGCGCCTGATGCGGCCGGCATATTCCTCGAACCCCGCCACGTCCTGCCGTGCAAGGTTGAAGAGCCGCGCCGCGTTGCGCTCTTCGCGCCGGGGGATGTCGAAGACCTCGCGGAAGGCGGTCACCTCGTTCCGCGTGACCTGCCCGTCCGCCTTGGCCATCTTGGCACCAAGCGCGATCACCGCGATGGCGAAGCCGACACTGCGTTCGGGCGGCGTGCGCAGGCGTTCGAAGACGGACGACAGCCCCTCACCTGACGTAAGGGCGGAGATGGCGTCGGCGATGCGGGTCCAGATCGACATGGGGGCCTTCTAGCGTGGCCGATCGGGATTGTCAGTCACCGCCGACAAGATCGTTTCACAGCATTCTCTGCATCAGGTGCAGGTCCATGTAGCGCCCGAACTTGAACCCCACTTCGGGCAGCGTGGCGATCTCGGCAAAGCCGGTCGCCCGGTGAAAGGCGCGGCCGCCGGGATTCTCGGCGCTGACGCCCGCGATCAGGCTGTGTGCGCCGGTCTCACGCGCATGGGCGCACAGCGCCTGGATCATCGCGCGTCCCAGGCCTGCCCCGCGCGCCTCGGGCGCGAAGAGCAGCGTGTGCTCCATCGTGCGCCCATAGCCGACGCCGCCGCGGAACTGACCATAGCCGCCAAAGCCGATGACCCGCCCTGCCCCTTCGGCCACAAGCAGCGCATGTCCAGCCGCCGCCCGCTCGGAGATCAGCGCGGCGACCTCGGCCTCGGACTTCTCGGTCGCGTTGAAGGTGATCGCGGTGTCGCGGATGATCGGGTTCCAGATCGACAGGATCGCCGGCACGTCCGCGGGACGCGCCGACCGGATCGGAGATGCCGGCATGGGCCTAGCCCCGCGCCTCGCGGATCAGGCGCAGGATGTCCTGCGCCGCCGCCGGGATGTTGGTGCCCGGCCCGAAGATCGCCTTGACCCCGGCCTTGCGCAGAAAGTCGTAATCCTGCTGCGGGATGACACCGCCGCAGATCACGATGATGTCCTCGGCGTCGGCCTCCTTCAGGGCGGCGATCAGCTTGGGCGCCAGCGTCTTGTGGCCCGCCGCCTGCGACGAGATGCCGATGACGTGCACATCGTTGTCGACGGCGTTCTGCGCCGCCTCGGCAGGGGTCTGGAACAGCGGTCCGACATCCACATCGAAGCCGATATCGGCAAAGGCCGTGGCGATCACCTTGGCGCCGCGGTCGTGACCATCCTGGCCCATCTTCACCACCAGCATCCGAGGGCGACGGCCCTCTTCCTCGGCGAAGGCTTCGACGTCCTTCTGGATCGCGGCGAAGCCCTCGTCGCCCTCGTAGGCGGCGCCGTAGACACCGGCGAGCGTCTTGACCTCGGCCCGGTGCCGCCCGAACGCATTTTCCATCGCCATGCTGATCTCTCCCACGCTGGCACGCGCGCGCGCCGCCTCGACCGCAAGGGCGAGCAGGTTGCCCTCGCCCGAGCGCGCGCCCTCTTCCAGCGCCGCCAGCGCGGCGTCGCAGGCGGCCTGGTCCCGTGACGCCCGCATCGCGTTCAGCTTGGCCGTCTGGCCGTCCTGGATCTTTGCCGTGTCGATATCGAGGATGTCGATATCCTGCTCGGTCTCGAGCCGCCACTTGTTGACGCCGACGATCACCTCGTCGCCGCGGTCAATCGCAGCCTGCTTGCGCGCGGCGGCCTCTTCGATCCGCAGCTTGGGCATGCCGCTGGCGACGGCCTTGGTCATGCCGCCCAGTTCGTCGACCTCGCGCATCAGGTCGCGGGCCTTGTCGATCAGGTCCGCTGTCAGCCTTTCGACATAGTACGAGCCGGCGAGCGGATCGACGACGTTGGTCACGCCGGTCTCGTTCTGCAGGATAAGCTGGGTGTTCCGCGCGATCCGGGACGAGAAGTCGGTCGGCAGGCCGATGGCCTCGTCGAACGAGTTGGTGTGCAGCGATTGCGTCCCGCCCAGCACCGCGCTCATCGCCTCGTAGGCGGTGCGCACGACGTTGTTGTAGGGGTCCTGCTCGGCCAGCGACACGCCGGAGGTCTGGCAATGGGTCCGCAACATCGAGCTCTGCGGTTTCTCGGGGCCGAACTCCTGCATGATCTCGTGCCACAGGAAGCGTGCTGCACGCAGCTTGGCCGCCTCCATGAAGAAGTTCATGCCGATGGCGAAGAAGAACGACAGCCGCGGCGCGAAGGAATCCACGTTCAGGCCCCGCCCCACGGCGGCCTTCACGTATTCCTTGCCGTCCGCCAGGGTGAAGGCCAGCTCCTGCACGAGGTTCGCGCCGGCCTCCTGCATGTGGTAGCCGCTGATCGAGATCGAGTTGAATCGCGGCATCTCTTCGGAGGTGTACTGAATGATGTCGCTCACGATCCGCATCGATGGCTCGGGCGGATAGATATAGGTGTTGCGGACCATGAACTCCTTGAGAATGTCGTTCTGGATGGTCCCCGACAGCTGCGCCCGGTCGACGCCCTGCTCTTCGCCGGCGACGATGAACGAGGCGAGCACCGGGATCACCGCGCCGTTCATCGTCATCGACACCGAGACCTCGCCCAGCGGTATGCCGTCGAACAGGATCTTCATGTCCTCGACCGAGTCGATGGCGACGCCGGCCTTGCCCACGTCACCCTCGACGCGCGGATGGTCGCTGTCATAGCCCCGGTGCGTCGCCAGGTCGAAGGCCACCGACACCCCCTGCTGCCCGGCCGCCAGCGCGCGCCGGTAGAAGGCGTTCGATTCCTCGGCGGTCGAGAACCCGGCATATTGCCGGATCGTCCAGGGCCGGCCCGCGTACATCGTCGCGCGCGGTCCGCGCGTATAGGGCGGCAGGCCCGGCATCGCGCCGGTGTGGTCCAGCCCCTCGGCATCCTCGGGGCCGTGCACCGGCTTGACCGAGATGCCCTCGGCCGTGTGCCAGGTCAGCTCGTCCGGCGACCGCCCCTTCAGCTCCTTTTCGGCCAGGCGTTCCCACTCGCTCATGCCGTCTCCTCCATTCGACCCGAGGCGCGGCCGAAGCCCGCACCACCCTTCGTTTTCATTGCGATCCGTCTTATATCCCGTTGAACAGGAGGGATCATGCGCACGCTTCTCACGCTTCTACTGGGCCTGAGCCTCATCTCGCCGGCGGCCGCGCAGGACGCCGGCACGATCGAGAGCACCGACTCCTTCGATCCGGTCGAGGCCTGGCAGGCCGACCCGACCCAGTTCTTCGATGCCGCCGAGGTCGATCTGGAGGCGTTCCGCTGGATCGCGCGGCCGCTGGTCGTGTTTTCCGACAGCCCGAACAACCCCAACTTCCGCGAGCAGCTGAACCTCCTGCGCGAGGATCCGCAGTCCCTCGCCGACCGGGACGTGGTCGTCATCACCGACACCGATCCAGCCGGCGAGAGCGACGCGCGGCAGGCGCTGCGGCCGCGCGGGTTCATGTTCGCGATGGTCGGCAAGGATGGCGGCGTCAAACTCCGCAAGCCCTTCCCCTGGAACGTGCGCGAGATCACCCGATCGATCGACAAGTCGCCTCTGCGCCGGCAGGAGCTCCGCGACGCGAACAAGCCCGGCGGCTGACACGCCCACGGCGCGCGACCCTCCCGGCGTTGCCCTGACCCGCGCATCATCGCCTCACTCGAACTCCATGATGACGTCGTCCACCGCCAGGCTGTCGCCCGGCCCGGCGTTGATCTTGGACACGACGGCCCGGCGCTCGGCCCGCAGGATGTTCTCCATCTTCATGGCCTCGACCGTGCAGAGCGGCTGACCTTCCTGCACCTCCTGTCCCGGCTCGACGTCGATCTTCACGATCAGGCCGGGCATCGGGCACAGCAGCATCTTCGACGTGTCCGCCGCCTGTTTCTCGGGCATCAGGGCGGCCAGCTCGGCCTGGCGCGGCGCGTGCACGTGGACGCGCAGGTCGGCGCCGCGGGTGCGGATACGGTAGCCGCCGGTGATCCGCCCGACCTTGAGCACCAGCGGCTCGCCGTCCACGTCGAGCCGGGCCAGCGGCTGCCCCGGCAGCCAGTCCGACGCGACGCGGTGGATGCTGCCATCGGCGAAATGCACCGTCGCGCCCTCGCGGTCGGCGTCGATGGTGACGTCGAAGCGCGCGCCCTGGGCGGTCACGACCCAGTCGGTGCCGACCTTGCGCTCGTGATTGTCCATCCGTCCCGAAATGCGTGTACGGCGGATCTCGGCGACACGGTTCATCGCGGCCACAGCCGCGGCGACCTTGCGCAGGCGCGTGTGTTCCAGCTCGGCGCCCGCGAAACCCTCGGGGTATTCTTCGCCGATGAAGGCGGTGGTGATGTCGCCGCTGACGAACCGGGGGTGATCCATGACCGCCGACAGGAACGGCAGGTTGTGTCCGATCCCCTCGAGCTCGAACGCGTCGAGCGCCACGCGCATCCCCTCGATCGCCTCGGACCGGGACGGCGCCCAGGTGCACAGCTTGGCGATCATCGGGTCGTAGTACATCGAGATCTCGCCGCCCTCGAACACGCCGGTGTCGTTGCGGACGATGGCGGTCTCGGTCACCGCCTCTTGCGGCGGACGGTAGCGCGTCAGCCGCCCGATCGAGGGCAGGAAGTTGCGATACGGATCCTCGGCATAGAGCCGGCTCTCGATCGCCCAGCCGTTCAGCTCGACGTCCTCCTGGTGCAGCGTCAGCGGCTCGCCGTTCGCGACGCGGATCATTTGCTCGACCAAGTCGACGCCGGTGATCAGTTCGGTCACCGGGTGTTCCACCTGCAGGCGGGTGTTCATCTCGAGGAAGTAGAAGTTCTTGTCGCCGTCCACGATGAACTCGACCGTCCCCGCGCTGGTATAGCCCACGGCCTTGGCCAGCACGACCGCCTGCTCGCCCATCCGCTCGCGCGTCTCGGCGTCGAGGAACGGCGACGGCGCCTCTTCGATAACCTTCTGGTTGCGGCGCTGGATCGAACATTCCCGCTCGCCCAGGTAGATGCCGTTGCCGTGCTGGTCGCAGAGCACCTGGATCTCGATGTGGCGCGGCTGGGTGACGAACTTCTCGATGAAGATTCGGTCGTCGCCAAAGCTCGACGCGGCCTCGTTCTTGGACGACTGGAAGCCTTCGCGCGCCTCCTCGTCGTCCCACGCGATGCGCATCCCCTTGCCGCCACCGCCGGCGCTCGCCTTGAGCATCACCGGATAGCCGATCTCGGAGGCGATGCGCACCGCCTCCTCGGCGTCCTCGATCAGCCCCATGACGCCCGGCACGGTGTTCACGCCCGCCTCCTTGGCGAGCTTCTTGGACGTGATCTTGTCGCCCATCGCCTCGATCGCGCCCTTGGGCGGCCCGATGAAGGCGACGCCCTCCTCCTCCAGCGCGGCGGCGAATTTCGGGTTCTCCGACAGGAAGCCATAGCCGGGATGGACCGCCTCCGCGCCGCTGTCGCGGATCGCGCGCAGGACGTTGTCGATGACGATGTAGGACTGGTTGGCGGGCGCCGGCCCGACATGCACCGCCTCGTCGGCCATCTCGACGTGCAGCGCGTTCCGGTCCGCGTCGGAATAGATGGCGACGGTGCCGATCCCCATGGCCCGCGCCGTCCTGATGACCCGGCAGGCGATCTCGCCCCGGTTCGCGATCAGTATCTTCTTGAACATCTCAGCTCCCCCGTCCCGCATCGTCGCTCGTCATCACGGCTCGTAATCGTAGGGACACATCTGCGGAACGACTCCGTCGCAGGGACGCTCGGCACTGTCGGCGGCGTCGAGACCGCCGGTCGGCGGCTCTTCCAGGGCGGTGCTCGGCGCGCAGGCCGTCAGCGCGGCCAGTGTCAGCAATAGGGCAAGGGGGCGGGCGAACATGCAATTCTCTCCGTCAGGGGTACCGCAGGGCGGCAGGATACACGAAAAATGGCGCGCCCCGTGCGGGACGCGCCATTTCCTGAAAACAGGTGGCGGGCGGCCGTATGGCCACCGCCGGAATACCGACCGTTAGCGGCAGGCACCCACGTCGTCGCACAGCGCACCGGCGCCGGCGCCGAGCGCCGCACCGATGGCCGGATCGTTGTCGGTCGCAGCAGCGGCAAGACCGCCGGCGCCCGCGCCGACCGCGGCACGGTTGAGGTCGGGGTTGTAGGTGCACGCCGAAAGGGCGATGGCGGCACCCACGCCGAGGATCCAGATCTTGTGCGACATGAGCTATCGTCTCCGTTTGTCGATGTTTGCGAAAGGCAACCTAGTGCCGACACACAAATGTCTACAATGACAGAGTATTCTTCTGCGTACCTGTAGGCAATTCCCCGCCGCGCGCGCCAGTTTTCCGCCGTCGGCGAAAAAGGCGGCCTGATCCACGAAGGACCAGGCCGAAGCGAAGGGGAAGGGTAACGGTTCAGAAACCAGACGACGCGCCGCTCGAGGGATGGCGTGCCGCCGTGAACGAGATTGCGCGTTGACCCGGCAACGCCAAAGGCAATTTCCGCAACCGGGCCGTGTTCAGCCGAAACATGCCGGTCGGAAAAGACGATGCGCCGGATCATGCCGATCACGCGCGGTCGAACAGGTCGGGGAAGCTGACGAGCACCTGTTCCGCATCGAGCCGGAGCAGCGCGTCGTAGCTTTCGGGATCGAATGGCTCCTCGGCGGGGACGACCTCGCGCCCGAAGAGCCACGAGATGCGTCCGGCGTCGAGATTGCCGCGTTCGAACGGTTCTTCGCCGAACTGCTCCCACAGGGCGAGGATGAAACCCTCGTCGGCGCGCCGGTCCGCCGGGCGGCGGTCGGCGTGCCGCTCGCGCCGGATGATCCGCGTCGCGCCCTTCGGGTTGGGACGGCGGATGGTGAACTGGTAGTCGGTGCCGGGAAGCCGGCCGGGGAAGCCGCGATGCTTGATCACCTCGCGCCCTCCCCGTTCTCGTACCGCTGCGACGGGGCGACCCGCCGCAGCGCGGCCTCAGTACTTGTTGTAGCTCGGCTCGGGCTGAACCGTGGGGGCCGGGTCGGTGTAGACGACCTCGGTGGGTTCTTCCTGCGCGCAGGCCGCGGCGAAAGCCGTGAGGCCGAGAACGACGGCGAACTTGACGCTCTTGGGCATTGGTCACTCCTCGTATCAATTGCCGCCGGCCAACGGCGCGACACGTCCCCGTGTTCCGGCCCGGCGCGGCGAGGCCCCGACTGAGGCCATTTTGCAACGATAACCGAAGCGTAGCCGGAAACAATTGCGGTGTTCACGTGGGCGTCATCTTGTGTTTGGCGCGCATCATGCGCCCCCATGCTTGCCGCCATCACAGCCCCTCCCAGATGCAGGTTCCGCCCTCGGGCCGGTAGGCTTCGAAGAACTGGACGGCCTCGGGCACCGACTGGCCGAACGGGATCTCCCGATCGGACAGGGACACGACGATCCTGTCCGCCGCCGGGCCGTCCTCGGGCAGATGCGGAATCGCGTAGTGCTCGCACAGATAGGCCATGTCGTCCTCGGCGGTATCGAAATCCGACGGCCCCTCTAGCCCCGGCGCGAGGAATCGGAAGCGATAGATCCGATCCGCCCCCGGCGAGTCCGTCCGCATCTCGATCAGCGACACGTCGCGGCCCGACGGCAGGTGGATGTCCTGCTGCGCCGCGGCCGGTGTGCCGGCGCAGACAAGGCCGGCGACCAGGATCGCGGCGGTACGGTTCGGAATCGCGTGTCTCACAGCGGGATGTTGTCGTGCTTCTTCCAGGGGTTCTGCAGCTTCTTGCCGCGCAGCGCGGCAAAGGCACGGCACACCCGGCGCCGGGTGGAATGGGGCATGATGACCTCGTCGATGAAGCCCCGCTCCGCCGCCTTGAACGGGTTGGCGAAGTTCGTCTCGTATTCCTCGGTGCGCGCGGCGATCTTCTCGGCATCGCCCAGCTCGGAGCGATAAAGGATCTCGGTCGCCCCCTTGGCACCCATCACCGCGATTTCGGCCGTCGGCCAGGCATAGTTGAAATCGCCGCGCAGGTGCTTGGAACTCATCACGTCGTAGGCGCCGCCATAGGCCTTGCGGGTGATGACCGTGACCTTCGGCACCGTCGCCTCGCCATAGGCGAACAGCAGCTTGGCGCCGTGCTTGATGACGCCGTTGAATTCCTGCCCCGTGCCGGGCAGGAAGCCGGGAACGTCGACGAAGGTGAGGATCGGGATCTCGAACGCGTCGCAGAACCGGACGAAGCGCGCCGCCTTTCGGCTTGAGTCGATGTCGAGGCACCCGGCCAGCACCATCGGCTGGTTCGCGACGACGCCGACCGTCTGCCCTTCCATCCGCACGAAGCCCGTGACGATGTTCTTCGCGAACTCCTCCTGGATCTCGTAGAAATCGCCCTCGTCCGCGATCTTGGTGATCAGCTCCTTCATGTCGTAGGGCGTGTTCGCGTTCTCGGGGACCAGCGTGTCGAGGCTGTCCTCGTGACGGCGCGGGTCGTCGAAGAAGGGGCGCACGGGCGCCTTCTCGCGGTTGCTGAGGGGAAGGAAATCCACCAGCCGGCGCACCTCGACCAGCGCCTCGACGTCGTTATCGAACGCCCCGTCGGCGACGCTGGACTTGCGGGTATGGGTTACGGCACCGCCAAGTTCCTCGGCGGTGACGACCTCGTTGGTGACGGTCTTCACCACGTCGGGGCCGGTGACGAACATGTAGCTGCTGTCCTTCACCATGAAGATGAAATCCGTCATCGCCGGGCTGTAGACCGCCCCGCCTGCGCAGGGCCCCATGATGACGCTGATCTGCGGCACGACGCCCGACGCCATGATGTTGCGCTGGAACACCTCGGCATACCCCGCGAGGCTCGACACGCCCTCCTGGATGCGCGCGCCGCCGGAATCGTTGATGCCGATCACGGGGGCCCCGTTCTGCACCGCCATGTCCATGATCTTGCAGATCTTCTGGGCATGCGTTTCGGACAGGGAGCCGCCGAACACGGTGAAGTCCTGGCTGAACACATAGACCTGCCGGCCGTTGATCGTGCCCCAGCCGGTGATGACGCCGTCGCCCGGAACCTTCTGCTCGGCCATGCCGAAATCCGTCGCGCGATGGGCGACGAACATGTCGAACTCCTCGAAGCTGTCCTCGTCGAGGAGAAGCTCGACCCGCTCGCGCGCCGTCAGCTTGCCCTTGGCGTGCTGCGCGTCGATGCGCTTCTGCCCGCCGCCGAGCCGCGCAGTGTCACGCCGCGCTTCGAGTTGTTCGAGGATGTCTTTCATCGGCTCGGCCTCCCTTATTCCTCCCCGTGATAGGCGAAGCCCGGCCACGGCAAAAGCCTCATCCGGAATATTTGCAAATCGTTCGGCGCCACCTTCCGGAATATTGCGAATGTGCAAAATCAGCCACAGCGCCATCGCGGTGATCCCGCGCAGTCTGGACCTTGCCGCGCCGCGCCGCTAGCTCCATGCGGGATGACAGACGCTCCGACGGTCCGGTTCCTCGACCGGACGACCCCGCCCCATATCTCGACCCTGATCTTCCTCGCCGCGCTGCAGGCGCTGGCGCAGAACATCTTTCTGCCCTCCCTGCCCAGCATGACCGAGTGGTTCGACACCCAGTACCGGGTGATGCAGCTGTCGGTGGCGCTGTACTTGGCGATGAACGCGATCCTGCAGGTCATCATCGGGCCGGTCTCGGACCGCTACGGCCGGCGGCCGGTGATGCTGATTTCGATCGTCCTGTTCATGGCCGCGACGCTGGGCTGCATCTACGCCCCCAACGTCGAGAGCTTCCTGGCCTTCCGCATGTTGCAGGCGGTCATGGTGACAGGGCTGGTCCTGAGCCGGGCGGTGGTGCGCGACATGGTTCCGCAGGCCCAGGCGGCGTCGATGATCGGCTATGTCACGATGGGAATGGCGGTGGCCCCGATGGTCGCCCCGGCGATCGGCGGCGCGCTGGACGGCGCGTTCGGCTGGCAGGCGAGCTTCTGGCTGCTGTTCCTGCTGGGCGCCCTCGTGATGTGGATCGCGCACCGCGACATGGGCGAGACGGCGCTGTCGCGTTCGGCCAGCTTTGCCGCCCAGTTCCGCGAATACCCCGAACTGCTGACCGCCCGCCGGTTCTGGGGCTATTCGCTGGCCGCCGCCTTCGCATCCGGGGCGTTCTTCGCCTATCTTGGCGGCGCGCCCTTCGTGGGCTCCGAGGTGTTCGGACTGACGCCCACCATGCTCGGCGTGCTGTTCGGGGCGCCGGCGGTCGGCTATATCGGCGGCAACTTCGCGTCGGGGCGCTACTCGGTCCGCTTCGGGATCAACACGATGGTGCTGGTCGGCGCACTGCTGTCGGCGGGCGGGATCGCGGTCTCCCTGCTGATCTTCCTGGCGGGCCATGGCACCGCGCTGAGCTTCTTCGGCTTCATGACCTTCGTCGGCCTCGGCAACGGAATGGTGCTGCCCAACGCCACCTCGGGCCTGCTGTCGGTGCGGCCGCACCTTGCGGGAACGGCCAGCGGCCTTGGCGGGGCGATCATGATCGGCGGCGGCGCGGCGCTGTCTGCGCTGGCCGGGGCGCTGCTGACGCCCGGCACGGGCGCGACGCCGCTCTTGGTGATGATGCTGGTCACCGGTGTGCTTGGCGTGGCCTCGATCCTCTACACGATCTATCGCGACCGGCAGGTGAACGCGCCCTGACGGCCCTTGCCCGAGCGGCTTTGCAAAGGCAGGTTTGCGACAGCAAACCCGAAGGAGCCGGCCAAATGGCCCAGCAAAAGCTCTATGCCGGCGTCAAGCTGCGCGAGACACGCACCCGGCTGGGCCTGACGCAGAAGGCGTTCGCGCAGCGGCTCGGCGTCTCGCTGCCCTATCTCAACCAGATGGAGAACAACCATCGCCCCGTCTCGACGGGCGTGGTGCTCGCGCTGGCGTCCGAGTTCGGCTTCGACGTGACCGAGCTGTCGGCGGGCGATGCCGAGCGGATGGTGACAGACATGCGCGAGGCGCTGGCCGACCCGGTCTTCGGCGACACCGCCCCGCCCTTGGCCGATCTCCGGCTCGCCGCCTCGAACGCGCCCGTCTTTGCGCGGGCGTTCCTGGAGCTGCACCGCGCCTACCGCCAGACCCACGAACGCCTCGCCTCGCTGGACGAGGCGCTTGGCCGCGACAGCGCCCGCGCCGAGCCGTCCCCGTGGGAAGAGGTGCGCGATTTCTTTCACTATTGCGACAATTACGTCGACGCCGTGGATCATGCGGCGGAAAAGTTTGCACAGAACGGCGATCCGGTCGCCCATGCCGAGGCACTGCTGGCCGAGCGCGGGATCACCGTGCGGCAGGCCGAGGACGACGCGCTGCGCCGGTTCGACGGGGACACCCTGCTCCTGTCCTCCCGCGCCACGTCCGAAAGCCGGCGGTTCCAGCTGCTGCACCAGATTGCCCTGCTGACCCACGATGACCTGCTGGAGGCAACGCTGGACCTCGCGCGGTTCAGGACGGACACGGCCCGCGCGATCGCGAAGATCGGGATGGCCAACTACTTCGCCGGGGCGGCGCTGCTGCCCTACCGCGCCTTCCTCGAGGCCGCGCAGGAGACCCGCCACGACGTCGAACGGCTTGCCGACCGGTTCGGCGCCTCGATCGAGCAGGTGGCACACCGCCTGTCCACGTTGCAGCGGCCGGGGGCGAAGGGCCTGCCGTTCTTCTTCGTCCGCGTCGATCAGGCGGGCACCATCACCAAGCGCCACAGCGCCACACGCCTGCAATTCGCGCGGTTCGGCGGCGCCTGCCCGCTCTGGAACGTGCACGCGGCGTTCGAGACGCCGGGCCGCTTCCTGCGCCAGCTGGCGCAGACACCGGACGGAGAGCGCTACTTCCTGCTGGCGCGCGACGTCTCGAAGACCGGTGGCGCATGGGGTGCACCGACCCGGCGCTATGCCATCGGGCTGGGCTGCGAGCTGCGCCACGCCGACCAGCTGATCTATACCGACGACCTCGACCTGACGAACCCGGCGGCGTTCGAGCCGATCGGCATCTCGTGCCGGATCTGCGAACGGCGCGACTGCCACCAGCGCGCCGTCCCGCCCTTGGAGCGGAGCCTGCTCATCGACCCCGACCGGCGCGGCACCCTGCCCTACGAGGTCGGCTGACGCTCGGCCAGCGCCCGCGCGATCACGTCCTTCAGCCGCATCCGCTCTTTGCGAAGCTCGTTCTCGTGCAGGTCGTCGGTCGGCTCGACCAGCGTCTCGGCCCGATGGACGGCGCGGTTGACCTCGCGATACTGATCGACCAGCCGCGCGAAATGCGGGTCCGTCTCCGCCAGATGCGCGATCTTCTCGGCATCGCGGGGAAACGCTTCGGCAAGGATGTGGGGTGTGTGGCCCATGTGATCTGCTCCCGTCTGTGACGACGGAAGCCTCCCACGCCGGATGGCGCGGCACATTGCGCTGGATCAAGCCGTCAGAGCTTGGGCGCGAATTTCAGGATCACCGGCACGACAAGGTCCTCCTCGTCATCGAGGTGGCGATCGAGGAACGTCTCGAACCCCGCCAGCGACTCGTGCAGCCGCCCCGCGGCATCGCGCGAGCCGCCTTCCGAGACCGATTGCAGGAACGCGTTCGTCTTTTCCGCCAGCGCGTGAATGTGACCGTCGAGCGCGTGGTGGTCGCCGTCCAACAGTTCGAACCCGTCCTCGAGCCGCGGGTCGAGCCCCTGCAGCGCGGGAAAATAGTGCACGTCCTCGATGTGATGGTGGCCGTGCAGCTCATTCAGAAGAAAGCCGGCATAGCGCTGCGTCTCGCGCGCATGGGCCATCAGCTCGCGCTGGTTGTCGAGAAAACCCTCGCTGCCGGTCCGCAGCCGGCCCAGCACGTCGCGGAACATCAAGTGCCGGTCGAGCCAGAACTTCGTCAGGCCGTCGAAGTTGGGATGCGCGTCCCAGCCCGATCGCGGCAGTTCTTCCACCAGCACGCGCAGGCGCTCTGGCAGCCCCTCGCGGTTCTCGAGTTTCAACGTCGTATCCATGCCCCGAAGCTAGGCACGGCATCCGGCGCCGTCCATGCGCGGCAGCGCACAGACGGCGCGCGGATCAGCGTTGCGCGGTCTGCCAGTCCGGGTGAATCCACGGCTGTGCATTGTCGCGCGGCAGCGGCGTCCGGCCCAGCACGTGATCCGAGACCTTTTCCCCAACGAGGATGGACGGCGCGTTGAGGTTGCCGTTCGTGATCCTGGGAAAGATCGAGCTGTCGGCGACGCGCAGGCCGTCGACGCCGATCACCCTGCCCTCGGGATCGACCACAGCGTCGGGATCATCGGCGGCGCCCATCCGGCATGTGCCGCAGGGGTGATAGGCGCTCTCGACGTTTTCGCGGATGAAGGCGTCCAGCGCGGCGTCGCTCTGCGCGTCCTCGCCCGGCTGGATCTCCTTGCCACGATAGGGATCGAAGGCGGGCTGGGCGAAGATCTCGCGGGTCAGGCGGATCGCCGTGCGAAAATCCTGCCAGTCGCTCTCGTGGCTCATGTAGTTGAAACGGATCACCGGATCATCGTCGGGATCGGACGACCGCAGCGTGACGCTCCCCCGCGAGGCCGAGCGCATCGGCCCGACATGCGCCTGGAAGCCATGCCCCTCGGCCGCGACCGAACCGTCATAGCGCACCGCCAGCGGCAGGAAGTGGTACTGGATGTCGGGATACTCGACGCCCGCCTTGCTTCGGATGAAGGCCGCACTTTCAAACTGGTTAGAGGCGCCGGGCCCGGTACCGCGGAGCAACCATTCGAGCCCGACCATCGCCTTGCCCCGGAGCGACCAGTGATTGAACAGCGACACGGGCTGCGTCGACGCCTGCTGGACATAGACCTCGAGGTGGTCCTGCAGGTTGCGCCCGACGCCGGGACGATCCGCGACGACATCGATGCCGTGGCCCTGCAGTTCCTGCGCCGGGCCGATGCCCGACAGCATCAGGAGCTTCGGCGAGTTGATCGACGAGGCGGCCACGATCACTTCGGCCGCCGCCGAGATCACCTCGGTCTTGCCGCCACGCGCCACCTCCACACCGGTGACGCGGCCGTCCTCGATACGGAGCCGGCGCACCAGCCCCCGGACCAGCGTGCAGGTGTCCCGCTTCAACGCCGGCCGGAGATAGGCCGAGGCGGCAGACCAGCGGCGACCCTTGTGGATCGTCGCCTCCATCGGGCCGAAGCCCTCCTGCTTTTCGCCGTTGTAGTCGTCCGTCGTCTCGTAGCCGGCCTGGCGCCCGGCCTCGACGAAGGCCTTCGTCAGAGGGTTATCCCGCTTGCCGCGAGAGACATGCAGCGGCCCGTCGGTGCCGCGCCTGGACGGATCGCCGCCGTGACCGCCGTCGTGCCACGTCTCGAGCCGCTTGTAATACGGCGCGACGTCGGGCCAGGCCCAGCCGGTCGCGCCCATCTCGTTCCAGGTGTCGAAGTCGCGGGCGTGGCCGCGCACATAGACCATGCCGTTGATCGAGGACGACCCGCCGATCACCTTGCCGCGCGGACAGGCCAGACGGCGCCCGCCCAGATGCGGCTCGGGCTCGGTCTCGTAGCCCCAGTCGTAGCGCTTCATGTTCATCGGGTACGACAGCGCGCCGGGCATGTTGATGAACGGCCCGGCATCCGAGCCGCCGTGTTCCACCACGATCACCGACCGCCCTGCCTCGGACAATCTGTCGGCCATGGCGCATCCGGCCGAGCCGGCGCCAACGATCACGTAATCGGCTTGCATCTCTGCCTCCTGCTTGGCGGAGCGGGCGCCGGCGCCCGACGGGCGCGCGCCCCGCTCCGGTCGCGCCTCAGAACGGCGCCTCGACATCGCCCATGCCGACATAGACGCTCTTCACCTGGCTGTAGTGCTCGATCGCGGCCTTGCCGTTCTCGCGCCCGAAGCCGGACATCTTCACCGCGCCGAACGGCATCTCGACCGGCGTGACGTTGTAGTGGTTGATGAAGGTCGTCCCGGCCCGGAACGCCGCGGCGACGCGATGGCCACGGGCCAGGTCGTTGGTGAACACCCCGGCGGCAAGGCCGTAGGGCGTTGCGTTGGCGCGCCGGATCGCCTCCTCCTCGGTGTCGAAGGACAGGACCGACAGGACGGGGCCGAAGATCTCTTCCCTGGCGATGGTCATGTCGTCGGTCACGTCGGCGAACACCGTGGGTTCGACATAGTAGCCGGGCCGGTCGACCCGCGCGCCGCCCGCGACCAGGCGCGCCCCCTCGTCGCGGCCGGCCTGGATGAAGCCCAGCACCTTCTCCATCTGCGACTCGTTGACCAGCGGGCCGAAATTCGTCTCCTCGTCCAGCGGGTCGCCCATGACCACGCCCGACAGACGCTCGCGCAGCCGGTCGAGGAACGGTTCGAGCGCCTTTCGCTGCACGAAGACCCGCGTTCCGTTCGAGCAGATTTGGCCCGAGGAATAGAAGTTGCCGAGGATCGCGCCCGAGACGGCCTTGTCGATGTCGGCATCGTCGAACACCAGCATCGGGGACTTGCCGCCGAGCTCCATCGTGACGTGCTTCATCCCCTCGGCCGCCGCGGTATAGACCTTGCGGCCGGTGGGAACCGAGCCGGTGAGCGACACCTTGGCCACGCGGTCGTCGCCGATCAATTGCGCGCCGACCTCGCCGTAGCCCTGCACGACGTTGAACACACCGGCGGGCGCCCCCGCCTCGACCAGGATTTCCGCCAGCTTCAGCGCGGAGAGCGGCGTCGCCTCGGACGGCTTGAACACCATCGTGTTGCCGCAGGCCAGCGCCGGTGCCGCCTTCCAGCAGGCGATCTGCATCGGGTAGTTCCACGCGCCGATCCCGGTGCAGACCCCCAGCGGCTCGCGCACGGTATAGGCCCAGTCGCCGCCCAGCGGGATATGCTCGCCCCCGAGGCTGGCGGCGAGGCCGCCGAAATACTCGAGCGCGTCGGCACCCGAGGTCGCGTCGGCCACCAGCGTCTCCTGCAGGGGCTTGCCGGTATCGAGCGTCTCGATCACCGACAGGCCGTGGTTGCGCTCGCGCAGGATGTCGGCGGCGCGGCGCAGGACGCGGCCGCGCTCGACCGGCTGGAGCGCGGCCCACTCCGCCTGTGCCCGGTCCGCGGCGGCGAGCGCCCGGTCGACGATGGCCGGCGTCGCGGCGTGGAGACGGGCCAGTTCCTCGCCCGTCGCGGCGTAGGTGCACACGATGGGCGTGCCGTCGGTGTCCTCGATTGCGGCGCCATCGATGAAATGGCTGGCCTTCGGCTGAATGTCGGGTCGGGTCATGAGTACTTTTCCGAAGATGAAGTCAGGGTCACTCGCCACGCGGGAAGCGCTGGGAGTCCTCGACCGTGTTGAGATCCATGTGGTTGCGCATGTAGCGCTCGGAGGCCTTCTGCAGCGGCTGGTAGTCCCACGGGTAGTAGCCGCCCTGGCGCAGGGCCTCGTAGACGACCCAGCGGCGGGCCTGGCTGGCGCGGATCTCGGAGTCGAACCGCTCGAGATCCCAGCGCTCGGCCTCGCGGCGGAACTCGGCCAGCGTGCCGGCATGGCCCTCGGCCTGGGCGAGGTTGCGCAATTCGTGGGGGTCGTCCTCGAGATCGAAGAGCTGTTCGGGGTCGAGCGCGCAGTTGGTGTATTTCCAGCGCCCCGACCGGAGGGCGACAACCGGCGCGTAGGAGGCCTCGGCGGCGTATTCCATCGCGACCGGCTTGGTGCGCGCGTTGCCCTTGGCGACCGGGACCAGGCTTTCGCCATCTGTCCAGGGCATAACGTCGCCCATGTCGACGCCGGCGAGATCGCCGAGCGTGGGGCAGACGTCGATCGTCGAGACCGGCTCGGTGACGAGGCCGGGCTCGAGATCCGGAGCCGAAACCATCAGCGGCACGCGCGCGGAGCCTTCGTAGAAGCTCATCTTGAACCACAGGCCACGCTCGCCCAGCATGTCGCCGTGGTCGGAGACGAACAGGATGATCGCCTCCTGCCGGGTATCGTCGAGGATGTCCATCAGGCGCCCGATCTTCTCGTCGAGGTAGGACACGTTGGCGAAGTAGGCCCGGCGCGAACGCTCGATGTCTTCGTCGGTGATCTCGAACTTCCGCCAGTCGTTCGCGTCGAAGATGCGCTGCGAGTGGGGATCGTGATCCTCGTAGGCCATCGCGGGCACCTCGGGGTGAAGATGCTCGCAATCCTCGTAGAGGTCCCAGAAGCGGCGCCGGGCGACGTAGGGGTCGTGCGGGTGGGTGAAGCTGACCGTCATCAGCCAGGGCCGCGGATCGTGGCCGCGCGACAGGTCGTAGAGCTTGCGCTCGGCGTGGTAGGCCACCTCGTCGTCGTATTCCATCTGGTTGGAGATCTCGGCCACGCCCGCGCCGGTGACGGAGCCCAGGTTGTGATACCACCAGTCGATCCGTTCGCCCGGCTTGCGGTAGTCGGGGGTCCAGCCGAAATCGGCGGGGTAGATGTCGGTGGTCAGCCGCTCTTCGAAGCCGTGCAGCTGGTCGGGGCCGACGAAGTGCATCTTGCCCGACAGGCAGGTCTGATAGCCCGCGCGGCGCAGGTGGTGAGCGTAGGTCGGGATGTCCGACGAGAACTCGGCGGCGTTGTCGTAGACGCCCGAGCGCGACGGCAGCTGGCCCGACATGAACGACGCCCGGCCCGGCGCGCAGAGCGGCGAGGCGGTGTAGGCGTTGCGGAAGCGCACCGAGCGTTCCGCCAGCCGTTTCAGGTTGGGCGTGTGGAGCCAGTCTTCGGGACCGTCGGGGAACAGGGTCCCGTTCAGCTGATCCACCATGAAGATCAGGATGTTCGGCTTGGTCATGTCGCCTCCAGCATGTGGTCGAGGACGTCGAGCACCTTGGTCGCGCCGCCGGTCGTGTCCCCCAGGGCGGCGCGGATGTAGATACCGTCGATCAGCGCGGCCAGGACCTCGGCCACGAGTTCCGCCCGCTCTCCGGCGAGGGGGCGCAGGTCGTGGCAAAGATTGGACATCAGCCGGCGCTGGTAGATCTTGAGCAACCGCTCGGCGGCCGGGACCTTCTGCGCGTGAACGTAGAAGTTGAGCCAGGCGCCGATCACCTCGTCGCGGAAGTTCGTCTCGTCGAAACTGGCGCGGATGATCGCCTCGATCCGGTCGCGCGGATCGTCGCGCCCCGTCAGCGCGGCGCGGACCGTCCGGCCGTAATCAGACAGGATCTTGCGCATCGCGGCCAGAAACAGCGACTCCTTGTTGCCGAAATAGTGGTGCGCCAGCGCCGAGGACACGCCGGCACGCCGAGCGATGCGCCCGACGGTGACGTCGAGCGTGCCGGCATCGCCGATCTCGTCGATGGCGGCTTCGACGAGAGCGGCGCGGCGAATGGGCTCCATTCCGAGCTTCGGCATCTTGGCGCAATCCGCAATCAAGGGGTGACAAGGCCAATCTGGTGCGTTTTAATTGACGCGTCAATCAAGAAACTGAATGCAAATCGGGAGACACCAGCCATGACCCTCAAGACGGGACTTTCCGCCCTTGCCCTGAGCGCGGCCGCCGCGCCGGCGTTCGCCGATTGCGAGACGATCGTTTTCTCGGACGTCGGCTGGACCGACATCACCGCGACGACTGCCGCCACCACCACCGTGCTCGAGGCGCTCGGCTATGAGACCGAGACCAAGGTGCTGAGCGTGCCGGTCACCTACACGTCGATGGCCGACGGCGATGTCGAGGTGTTCCTGGGCAACTGGATGCCCACGATGGAGAACGACATCGCCCCCTATCGCGAGGACGGCAGCGTCGAGACCGTTCGCGCCAACCTCGAGGGCGCGAAGTACACGCTCGCCACCAACGCCGCGGGCGCCGAGCTGGGGATCGAGAGCTTCGACGACATCGCGGCACACCAGGAGGAACTGGACGGCGAGATCTACGGGATCGAGCCGGGCAACGACGGTAACCGCCTGATCATGGACATGATCGAGGAAGGCGCCTTCGGGCTGGACGAGTTCGAGGTCGTGGAGAGCTCGGAACAGGGCATGCTGGCGCAGGTCAGCCGGGCGAGCCGCCGCGACGAACCGGTCGTGTTCCTGGGCTGGGAGCCGCATCCGATGAACGCGAACTACGATCTGACCTACCTGACGGGTGGCGACGACTATTTCGGTCCCGATCTTGGCGGCGCCACCGTCTACACGAACGTGACCGAGGGCTTCACCGAGGCGTGCCCCAACATCGGCACCTTCCTCGACAACCTCTCGTTCACGCTGGAGATGGAGAACGAGATCATGGGCGCGATCCTGAACGACGGTGCCGAGCCGACCGAGGCGGCGACCGCATGGATCGAGGAAAATCCCGAGGTTCTCGAGGATTGGCTCGCGGGCGTCACGACGCTCGACGGCGAAGAGGGCCTGCCCGCGGTGAAGGCCGAGCTCGGCCTCTGAGCCCCCTGGGACGCATTGACGCGACGACGAGGAACCGGCAGGCGCGTCCTGCCGGTTTTTCCATGCCCTTAGCTTGAATAGGGTGGCGAAACCAACGATCTATCCGCAATCGGCGCCCGATCTCCTGGCGTGCGCGTAACGAGGTTTCCGTCACGATGACCCTTCTGACCCTTTTCGCCGGCCTTGTCCTGCTTCTGGCCGGAGGAGAGGCGCTGGTGCGGGGCAGCGTGGCCGTGGCGACGCGACTGGGCGTCTCGAAGCTGTTGATCGGGTTGACGCTCGTGGGGTTCGGCACCTCGATGCCCGAGCTTGTCGCCAGCCTTCAGGGCGCGCTGGCCGGGGCGCCAGGGCTGGCGGTGGGCAACGTCGTCGGATCGAACATCGCGAACATCCTGCTGATCCTCGGCACCGCGGCGGTGATCCTGCCGATCGCCACGACGCGGGCGGCGTTCCAGCGTGACGGGGCGGTGCTGGTGGCGGTGACGCTGATCCTCGTGGCGATTGCTCTGACCGGAAGCCTGGGACGCGTTGCCGGGCTTGGGCTGCTGGTGCTGCTGGCCGGCTACACGATCGGCACCTACTTGGCCGAGCGACGGCGCATGTCGGCGGCGGGCCACCTGCACACGGCCGAGGCCGACGCCAGCAGCAGCGACATGGCCATCCCCGCCGCGCTTGCGCTCACGGCGGGCGGGATCGCGGGCGTCGTGTTCGGCGCGAGCCTGCTGGTCGGTGCGGCGGTCGAACTGGCGCGGCTCGCCGGGATCAGCGAAGCGGTGATCGGCCTGACGCTGGTGGCGGTGGGCACGTCGCTGCCGGAACTCGTAACCTCTGTAATGGCGGCACTGCGGCGGCAGGCCGACGTGGCCTTCGGCAATGTCGTCGGCTCAAACGTGTTCAACATCCTCGGGATCGGGGGGATCACGGCGGTCGTCTCACCGCTGAGCATCCCCGACGAGATCATCCGGCTCGACATCTGGGCGATGCTGGGCGCGACGCTGCTGCTGGTTCTCTTCGCGGTGACGGGATGGCGGGTGTCGCGGCGCGAGGGCGCGATCTTCCTCGCGCTCTACGCCGCATACTTGGCCGTGCAGCTCTATCCGCCCCTGCGCGGCGCGTTGGGGCTTGTCTGATCTACTGACCGCGCACGATCATCACCGACACCTTGCTGTGACGGGCGACGCTGCCGCCGTTCGAAGACCAGAAGTGGTCGGCCATGTTGGGCGTGTGCGACGCCATCACGACGAGATCGGCGCCCAGATCGTCCACGGCGTCCACCAGCGCATCGTCGAGATCCGCGGTCTTGTCATGGAGGATCATGGCCTTCGACTCCGCGTCGAAGCCGTATTTCTCGCCCTGCTGCTTGGCGAAGTCCGCGAGCTTCTGTCTGAACTCCTCGGGGGAGTGCGCCACCTCGCCCGGCGTCACGTTCGTCGCCGAGACGAAGGTCACCTTGGCGTCGTACCGCTTGGCCATGTCGGCCGTGACGTCGAGTGCGCGGCTCAGCTGGTCGATGTGCGTCAGGTCCACCGGGCTCATGATGTGATTGAACATGTCGTGTCTCCCCTTCTCTTCGCTCGGCCGGATCGATACGGCGCGCGTGGATGGAGTTGCCGGTCATCGGCGATCCCATGACCACCCCGTACCAACGGAGATTGGGGGGGTCGTTGTTCCAGATCAATCCCGTACGGGCGCCCGGACAACGAGAAACGCCGCCGGCGCGGGGCCGGCGGCGTCGCAAATCAGCACAGGTTCAGGCTGCGCGTCACTGCTCTTCGGCGCAGGCCCGCACCTCGTCGATGGCCGGGCCGTTCGGCGTGCGGCCGAGGTTGTACGGCGCCGAGGCCTCGCGCCACTGGGCATAGTTCTCGAGATACTCGAGCATGCTCAGGTAGACTTCGGCCGAGGTCGGGTTCTCGCACGAGACGTCGATGATGACCTGGTTGGCGACCTGCTGGATCTCTTCCAGCGCGTTGTCGTCGTACCGGGTGATCTCGACCGCCTCGTCCCACTTCTCGTAGGCTTCGGTGGCGCGCTTCTCGGTGAAGGCCAGCGACCACAGCATCGTGGCGTCGGCGGCGACCTCGAGCGCCTCGCGCGTCTCGTCGTCGAGCGCGTCCCAGGCCTGCTTGTTGATCATCACGCCAAAGACCGAGGCCGACTGGTGCCAGCCCGGCGTCGCCCAGTGGCTGGTGACCTGCTGGAAACCGGCCGACCAGTCGACGTTCGGCGTCGAGAACTCGCCGCCGTCGATGACGCCGCGCTCGAGCGCCTGGTAGACTTCGCCACCGGCCATCGAGACCTGGCTGCCGCCGAGCTGCTCGAGGATGCGGCCCTGCTCGAGGCCGGAGACGCGCAGGCGCATGCCCTGCAGGTCTTCCATCGTGCTGAGCGGCTCGTTGGTGTGGAAGCCGGATTCGTTGTTGGTCACGCCATAGGGCAGATAGACCATGCCGAAGCGGCCATAGACCTCGTCGTACAGCTCGTCACCGCCCCACTGGTTGATCCAGTTGACGTAGTCGACGGCGTTGAACAGCGCCGGCGTGGTGGCCAGCGGCGAGAACGCGGCATCGCGCCCGGCCCAGTAGCCCGGCCAGTCGGCGCCGGCCTGCACGGTGCCCGACTGCACTGCGCCGAAGACCTCACCCGACGGGACGAGCGCGCCGCCCTCGAAGAACTCGATCGTCAGAGCGTCGCCGGTCAGCTTGTTGGCAAGGTCGACGAAGTGCCGGTCGAACTCGATCAGCTCGAGCGAGCTGGGCCACGTCGTGGTCATCTGCCACGAGTCCTGGGCCTGGGCCGCCCCGGTAAGTGCCGTGCTGGTGGCAAGCGCCACACCGGCGAGAGTCAGTTTCGTCATGTCTTTCTCCTCCGTTGAACCTTGGTTTTCTGGTTATCAGTAGATCACGTCGGGCAGCCAGGTCACCATGCCCGGCACCGCCGCGACCAGCAGACAGATCAGCACGATCAGAGCAATGAACGGCAGCACGCCGACGATGATATGCGTCGTCTTGACCTCGGGTGGCGCGATGGCCCTGAGGTAGAACAGCGCGTAGCCGAAGGGCGGCGTCAGGAACGAGGTCTGCAGCACGACCGCCATCAGCACCACGAACCACAGCAGGCTGACATCCATTTCCTGCACGATCGGCAGGAAGATCGGGAAGGACAGCAGCACGATGCCCGTCCAGTCCAGGAACGCGCCCAGCAGGAACACGATGAACAGCATCACCGTGAGCAACATCCACGGCTGCATGTCGAGCGAGCGGATGATGTCCTGTGTCGCCCGCAGGCCGCCGGTGATGTTGAACACGCCGGTAAAGGCCGTGGCGCCGACCACGATGAACAGGATCATCGCCGACGTCTTCCCCGTCTCCTGCAGCGCGTTATAGAAGGACGGCCAGGTGAACCGGCCCCGCGCGATGACGATGACCAGCGCGAGCGCCGCGCCGATGGCCGACGCCTCGGTCGCCGTGGCGATGCCGGCCAGGAGCGAGCCCAGGATGCCGAAGATCAGCAACAGCGGAGGCAGCGCCTCGACCGCGAGCATGCGGTAGAGCTGTCCGCGCGGCAGGTGCTCGTCGGGCTCGACCGACGGTGCCATGTCGGGACGCATCACCGACAGGATCGCCACCCACGCCGCATAGAGCAGGCCCAGCACGACGCCGGGGATCATCGCGCCAGCGAACAGCTCGCCCACCGACAGTGGCGAGTAGCTGGCCATCAGGATCAGCATGATCGACGGCGGGATCAGGATGCCGAGACAGCCCGACGCCGCGATCACGCCGGTCGTCAGCGTCGGCGCGTAGCCGTATTGCAGCATCGGCCGCAGCGCCATCACGCCCATCACGGTAATCGAGGCGCCAATGATGCCGGTCGTCGCCGCCAGAAGGATCGAGATGAACACCACCGCCAGCGCGAGACCGCCGCGGACATTGGCCATCAGCAGGCGCAGGGTCTCGAACATCTTGTCGGTGACGCCGCTGTTCGACAGGAACTGCGCCATCAGCACGAACAGGGGGATCGCGATCAGGGTGTAGTTATCCAGCACGTCGCCGAAGATGCGGTTGATGACGATCCCGAGGACCATCGTCTTGCCCGCGAGGACCGCGCCGAGCACCGCCGAGCCGCCCAGGACAAAGGCCAGCGGGTGGCCCATGAACAGCCCCAGCAGCAGCATGCCGAACATGCACAATGCGATCGTTTCAGCGCCCATCGGCGGTCTCCTCCGTACCGAGGACGAGTTTCAGGAATTCCGAGACACCCTGAATCAGCAGCAGCACCGCCGCGACGCAGAGCGCCGCCTTCAGCGGATAGACCGGCAGCTGGACGGCGCCGTAGGTCAGCTCTTTCTGTGCCCAGGAGGTCGACGCGAAGGAGTAGGAGCGCGTCACGAAGACGTAGGCGAACGGAAAGAAGAAGATCACGTATCCCGCCGCCTCGACGATGCGGCGCAGGCCCGGCCGCAGGGCCTCGGTGACGAGGTCGACCCGCACATGCGCCTTGTGGCGCAGGGCATAGCCACCGAGCAGGATGAAGTAGAACCCGTAGATCTGCTTGGACACGTCGAACGCCCACCGTGTCGGCGCGTTGAACGCGTACCGCATGATGACGTCGAAGATGATGATCCCGGCAAAGACGATCGCCAGAACGCAGATGACGCGCCCCACGACCTCGTTCACCGTATCGATCGCTCGCATGAGCACTGGCGCTCCTCCCCTTTGCGAACCACAGCGCTTTGATGCCCGCCGGATCGGACCGTGTCAAATTGATCAGCATGCCGAGGCTAATTTTGTTGCGCATTAAGGGCCACCTGCAAAATACCTTTACGCAAGGGAAAATCGCCCTTGCCGGTCACCCTTCCTACGTCAGGACAACACCGGTGCGGCGTCCGCTACGGACCACGTGCCGCGACGTTCACGGCGAAAGCGGGCGGTTGCCTTGGGCACACAGGGCGCCGGCTCCTCGGGACGCGCGATCCGGACCGCGGCCCGGCCCGTTCGCTCACGTCGGGATGGCTGATGATCATCCGACTGCACCCGTCGGTCGCATGCCGCGCTGACATGGCGGCATATCTGAGAACGGCGGCGCCGGGTCAGCCGGACAAGCATCACGGGACAGACGGCGCCGGAAGCGCCGTCTAAAACTCTAGGAGTACCACGGTCCCATCTTCACCTCGGTCTCCGCGTCCGACTCGGACAGAAGCGCGGCGAACTCCTCGGGGTCACTGTCGCGATAATGGTAGGGGTAGACATAGGTCGGCGCGAAATCGGCCACCGCGTCCGCCGCCTGATCGACGGCCATCGTATAGGGCAGGTTCATCGGCACGAAGGCGAGGTCGATGTTCTCGAGCGCGCGCATCTCGTCGGTGCCCTCGGTATCGCCGGCAATGTAGACGCGCATCCCGTCGATCTCGAGGATATAGCCGTTGTCGCGCCCCTCGGGATGATACTGCAGGCGGTCCTCGGTGGTGTTGTAGGCCGGCACCGCCTCGATTGGAACGCCCATCATCTCGGCCGTCTCGCCGTTGGCGATCGCGGTTGCCTGCGCCTTCAGATCTTCGGGCAGCATGTCGTAGACAGCCGGGTTGGTCAGCAGTTGCGTGTCCTCGCCCACCAGCGCCGCGAGCGTCTCGGCGTTGTAGTGGTCGCCATGCTCGTGGGTGATCAGGATCAGGTCGGGCGCGGGGAACGACTCGTAGGCCGACGCCTCGCCCACCGGATCGTTGTAGATGACCCCCGCCGGCGTCTCCATCACGAACGAGGCGTGGCTGACCGGGTGCACGGTGATCTCGCCACCGTCGGTGGCGAACGTGTCGCCATCCTGCGATTGCGCCCGCGCCGCATAGGGAAGAATCGTCGTCGCGGCAATGCCTGCGGCGGCGCCTCTAATGAATGTGCGTCTGGTCGTCATTGGGCGAAACTCCGATCTGTTTTCGTGCTATGTCCTGCAACATAGTTTCCGCTGCCCGGCGTCCACCGCGGATTGCGGTCCGGGGCTTCACATCTCGGAGCGTTCCGGTTTATTTTGATTGAGTAATCAATTAAGGAACCGTCATGGACTGGCTCGCAGAACACAAGATCCCGATCGGTGATGCCGCCGGGACGACCTTCGACTGGCTGCAGACCCACGGTGCCGTCGTGTTCGACAGCTTCGCCATCGCGATGGAATGGCTGATCGAGTCGCTGCTCGCCGTGCTGCAGACCCCGCACCCGCTGATCGTCGTCGCCGTACTGGCGGGGCTGACCTACGCACTTCAGCGTCGGTGGCAGACCGCCCTTTTGGTGGTGCTGGGCTTTCTCTTCGTGCTGAACCAAGGCTACTGGGAGGAAACGACCGAAAGCCTGACGCTGGTGATCGCCGCCTGCGTCGTCTGCATGGGGATCGGCGTTCCCATCGGCATCGGCGCGGCCCACCGGCCCCGGCTCTATGCCTGGATGCGGCCGATCCTCGACCTGATGCAGACGCTGCCGCCCTTCGTCTACCTGATCCCGGCCATCGTGTTCTTCGGCATCGGCATGGTGCCCGGCCTGCTGGCCACGGTGATCTTCGTGCTGCCCGCCCCGATCCGTCTGACCCATCTGGGCATCTCGTCGACGCCCACCGCGCTGGTCGAGGCCGCAACCGCCTTCGGCGCCACCCCGCGCCAGCTCCTGTGGCGGGTCGAACTGCCGTCGGCGGTGCCGCAGATCATGGCCGGGCTGAACCAGACCATCATGCTGTCGCTGTCGATGGTGGTGATCGCCGCGCTCGTCGGCGCCGACGGGCTGGGCGTGCCGGTGATCCGCGCGCTGAACTCCGTGAACACCGCGCTCGGCTTCGAATCCGGCTTCGTCATCGTCGTCGTCGCGATCCTTCTCGACCGCATGCTGAGGATGCCCCAGAAATGACCGCTCCCGCCGTGACCTTCGACCGCGTCTCCATCGTCTTCGGAGACGCGCCCGAAAGCGCCCTGCCCGCGATGGACGCGGGCAAGACCCGCGCCCAGGTGCAGGACGAGACCGACCAGGTCCTCGGGGTCCACGATTGCAGCCTCGAAGTGCCCGAGGGCGAGCTGCTCGTGCTCATGGGCCTCTCCGGATCGGGCAAGTCCACGCTGCTACGCGCGGTCAACGGGCTGAACCCGGTGACGCGGGGCGAGGTACAGGTGTCCGTCGACGGCGCCGAGACCTCGGTGACCCATGCCGACGCCGCCACCCTGCGTCGCCTGCGACTGAACCACATCGCCATGGTGTTCCAGCAATTCGGCCTCCTGCCCTGGCGCACCGTGGCCGAGAATGTCGGCCTCGGCCTGGAACTCGGCGGCGCCTCCCGTTCCCACCGCGAGGACCGCGTGCGCAAGCAGCTCGACCTCGTGGGTCTCTCGGACCGCGCCGACGCCAAGGTGTCCGAGCTCTCGGGCGGCATGCAGCAGCGCGTGGGCCTCGCGCGCGCCTTCGCCACCGACGCGCCGGTGCTGCTGATGGACGAACCCTTCTCGGCGCTCGACCCGCTGATCCGGAACCGGCTGCAGGACGAGCTCATCGAGATCCAGCGCAATCTCGGGCGCACCATCATCTTCGTCAGCCACGACCTCGACGAGGCGTTCAAGCTGGGCGACAGCATCGCGATCATGGAGGGCGGCCGGATCGTCCAGCACGGCACGCCGCGCGACATCTTCCGCGCCCCGGCCGACGACTACGTCGCCGACTTCGTGGCCCACATGAACCCCCTCGGCGTGCTGACGGCGCGCGACGCCATGGCCGGCACACCCGCCCAGGGCCCCGAGATCGACGCCGCCGCCCCGATCGGCGAGGCGATCTCGCGGCTCGACGACGGCACCGTCGCTCTGACGGTCACCGAGAACGGGCGCCCCATCGGCACCGTCACCCCGTCCTCGCTCCTCGCCGCCCTCTCCCGGCCCGGAGCCTGACCGCGCGTCCTCTTTGGTTCCGGAAATATCCTCGGGGGTGAATTGCGCCGCAGGCGCAAGAGGGGGCGGACAGCCCCCTCACCACCACGGGCCGAACTAGCCCGTCACCAGCCCTACCGCGATCGCCCACATGGTCACCCCGACCAGGGCGTCGAGCGCTCGCCACGCCAGCGGCCGCGCAAAGAGCGGCGACAGCAGGCGCGCGCCGTATCCGAGGGCCAGGAAGAACACGAAGGACGCCGTCACCGCCCCGCCGCCGAAGGCCGGACGCGCACCCTCCCACCCGGCCGAGACCGAGCCCAGGAGCACGACCGTGTCGAGATAGACATGCGGGTTCAGCCAAGTCAGCGCCAGGCAGGTGCCCAGCACCCGCCACAGCCCGCCGCCATCGCCCTCCGCCGGGTCGAGGTGCTCGGCCGGGCCGAAGGCGGCCCGCAGGCTCATGGCGCCGTAAACGGCCAGGAACGCCGCCCCGCCCCAGCGCATCGCCGGCGCGAGCCACGGCACAGACGTGGCCAGCCAACCGAACCCGCCGACCCCGACCGCGATCAGCACCGCGTCGGAGACCGCGCAGGTCAGGCAGACCGGCAGGACATGCGCCCGCCGCAGCCCCTGGCGCAGGACAAAGGCGTTCTGCGCGCCGATGGCGAGGATCAGTGACAGGCCGAGCGCGAAGCCGGCGAGATATGCGGCACCCATGCGGCGTCCCTAGCGCGCGGTGCCCCGCATGTCACCGGTCCCGCTCGGAAAATCGGTGTCGCGGGGCGTCAGGCGTTCTCGAGCTCGGCCATGACCTCGTCGGAGACCTCGAAATTGGTCGTCACTCGCTGAACGTCGTCGTCGTCCTCGAGCGCTTCGATCAGCCTCATCAGCTTCTGGAACGTCTCAAGGTCCAGTTCGGTCGTGGTCTGCGGCCGCCACACAAGCTTGGTCGACTCGGATTCGCCCAGCTGTTCCTCCAGCGCGGTCGACACGTCGTTGAGATCGGTGTCGGCGCACCAGATGACGTGCCCGTCCTCGCCGCTCTCGACATCCTCGGCGCCGGCCTCGATCGCGGCCATCATCACGTCGTCCGCGTCACCGGCGTCGGCGGGATAGACCACCTGCCCCTTGCGGTCGAACATGAAGCTGACCGACCCGGTCTCACCCATGTTGCCGCCGTGCTTGCCGAAGGTCGACCGCACGGTCGAGGCGGTCCGGTTGCGATTGTCGGTCATCGCCTCGACGATCACCGCGACTCCCTGCGGGCCGTAGCCCTCGTAGCGGATCTCTTCGTAATTGTCGGCGTCGCCGCCCTGCGACTTCTTGATGGCCCGGTCGATCACGTCCTTGGGGACCGAGTTCGACTTCGCCTCCTTGATCGCGAGGCGCAGGCGCGGGTTCTTGTCTGGATCGGCATCGCCCATCTTGGCGGCGACGGTGATCTCCTTGGACAGCTTCGAGAACAGCTTGGACCGTGCGGCGTCCTGCCGGCCCTTGCGGTGCTGGATGTTCGCCCACTTAGAATGGCCTGCCATGGTCCTGTCGCTCCGTATGTCTCGGGATGGCGTCGTATATCGCAGGGTCCCGCCCCGCTTCAAGCCTCCGCGCGTGATCCGGCGCCCCGGCCCGGTCCACTCTCAGACGCCCGGCGCCGGGCCGTAGCCTATGGCCGTGCCGTCCGGACCGGTCAGACGCACGCGCTCGCCGCCGCGGGCCAGCGACTGCCGCGGCCGCTCGGACGGGACGGCGATGCGGGCCGTCCAGGCATGGGCGCAGCCGACGGTGCGCCCGCTCCACCCGCCCGAGCGCGCCTCGCGCGGGACGGCGCAGAGTTGCCCGTCGTCGAAGCGCACCGTCACCGTGTCGCGGTACAGCACGACCTGCTCAGGCTGCGCGCCGGGCCGCGGCGCATCCCCGCGCGGTGCGGCCGCGCAGCCGGCCAGAAGCAGAAACAGCAGGCCCCGTCTCATAGCGGCCAGATCAGCGGGATCACGAGACTGGCCGTGATGCCGAGCAGAATGTTCATCGGAACCCCCACGCGCATGTAGTCGGTGAAACGGTACCCGCCGGGACCGTAGACCAGCATGTTGGTCTGGTACCCGATCGGGGTCGAGAACGCCGCCGACGCGGCGAACATGACGGCGACGACCAGCGGCCGCGGATCCAGCCCCAGGGCCGAGCCAAGCTCGATCGCGATCGGTGTCAGGATCACGCCGACCGCGTTGTTCGACACGATCTCGGTCAGGGTGGACGAGATGGCATAGACGCAGAAGATCACCAGCGCGGGCGGCAGGCCCCGCAGCACCGGCTCGATCAGCCCCACCAGCATCTCGACCGAGCCCGTCTCCTCGAGCCCGGCCCCGACGGCCAGCATGGCGAAGATCAGCGCCAGCAGGCGCCCCTCGACATAGGAGAACGCCTCGTCCGCGTCGACGCAGCGCGCCAGCAGGATCACCGCCACCGCCAGCACCGCCAGCGCCAGGATCGGCGCGACGCCGGCGGCGGCGAGCACCACAACCGCGCCGAGAGAGCCGATCGCGATCGGCTGCTTGTCGCGGCGGAACGCCTGCGCGGCCGGCTTGGCGATATCCACCAGGTCCATGTCCTGCGCGAGCCGCTGGATGTCCTCGGGCGCACCCTCGAGCAGCAGCGTGTCCCCGACGCGCACCACCACGTCGTCGAGCTGCCGCCCGATGTTCTGGTTCCGCCGGTGCACGGCCAGGGTATAGACGCCGTAGCGGCGGCGCAGGCGCATGGCGCCCAGCGACCGGCCGATCATCCGGCACCCGGGAGAAATCAGCACCTCAACGGTGTCGGTGGCCACGCTCGACAGCTTGTCGACGGCGCGCAGGTCCCTGTTCTGCTGCAGCCCCAGAAGCTCGGCCATCTCGGTGCGCAGCACGACCCGGTCGCCGGTCTCGAGCGTCACCTCTTCCAGATTGCGCCGCAGCGAGGCGTCGCCGCGCAGCACGTCGACCACGCGGACGCCCTCGCGCTTGAACAGCTCCGCCTCGAGCACCGGTTCCCCGATCAGGCCCGACCCCTCGGGCACCGCGACCTCGGTGAAGTATTTCAGCTTGCGCCGGTCGCTCAGCAGGACGCTCATCGACGAGCGGTCCGGCAGCAGGTGGCGCCCGATCAGCATCAGATAGGCGCCGCCGACGACCACTTGCACCAGCCCCAGGGGCAGGATCTCGAAGATCGTGAACGGCTCCATCCCGCGCGAACGCGCCACGCCGTCCACCAGCAGGTTCGTCGATGTCCCCAGCAGCGTCAGCGTCCCGCCGAGGATCGCGGCATAGCTCAGCGGGATCAGGATCTTCGACGGAGGCACGCCGATCCGCTTGGCCAGCTGCACGAAGACCGGGATCATCACGACGACGACGGGCGTGTTGTTCATGAAGGCCGATCCGATGGCCACGACCAGAAGCGCCGTGATCAGCGTCATGATCGGCCGCGAATCCGACCGGCGATCCGCCTGCTCGGTCAGCCATTGCACCGCCCCGGTGCGCACCAGCCCACCCATCACCAGGAACATCGCGGCGATCGTCCACGGTGCAGGGTTCGAGAGCACCTCGAGCGCCGCCTCGTAGGGCAACAGCCCCAGCGCGAACATCAGCGACGCCCCCGAGATCGCCACGACCTCCGTCGGGTAGCTTTCCCGCGCGAAGGCGATGAACATGCCGAACACCACACCGAAGGTGAGGATCGCCTGCGCGGTGGGGTCGAGATACTGGGCGATCATCCTGCGGTCTTCTCGCGGCTCGGGCGCATCGCGCAGACCTTAACGGTCCGCACGCGGCTGGCAAGCGGGCGATCGCGGATCACGGACGGGCCGGCTCCAGCACGCCGCCTTCGCGCACCATCGCCACGCGCACCGCCTTGCCCGTCGCGTCGTCGGTCTCGACGAAGATGCCCGACAGGGTTCCTGCTCCGGAGGCCGGCGTGAACCGCCCCTTCGACATGCCCGTCACGAACCGGCGCAGCGGTTCTTCGGGGTCCATCCCGATGACCGAGTGATAGTCGCCGCACATCCCCGCATCGGTCAGATAGGCCGTCCCGCCCGGCAGGATCATCGCGTCCGCCGTGGGCACGTGGGTGTGGGTGCCGACGACGACGCTCGCCTTGCCGTCGCAGAAATGGCCCATGCCCATCTTCTCGCTCGTGGCCTCGCAGTGCATGTCGACGAGGCTCGCCTGCACCTGCGCCCCGAGCGGCGCGGCCTTCAGCACCGGCTCGATCGCCGAGAACGGATCGTCGAAGGGTCGTTTCATGAACACCTGGCCCAGCACCTGCGCCACAAGCACCCGTCGCCCCCCCGGCGCGTCGAAGACCCGCGCGCCGCGCCCCGGCGCCGCCTTGGAATAGTTCAGCGGCCGAATGATGCGCCGCTCGCTCTCGCAGAACTGCAGCATGTCCTTCTGGTCGAAGGCATGATCGCCCAGAGTCACCACGTCCGCGCCCGCGTCGAACAGAAGCTTGGCGTGATCCGGCGACAGGCCCGCGCCGTTCGTGGCATTCTCGCCGTTGACGATGCAGAAGTCGGCACGCCACGCGGTACGCAGCGCGGCAAGCCCCTCGTGCACCGCGGTCCGTCCGGACCGGCCCATCACGTCGCCCAGGAAAAGAAGTCTCATGAAGTCCCTGCTAGGCGCTGGGACGGGCCGGAGCAAGATGCGCGGCACGTTTCTTCGCATCGCACGACCCCGGAGCCGGAGCGCGGTCTGCTCAAATGTCGATCACGCCGCTCTCCGTGACGATCATGTCCAGCGGCGCATCGGTTTCTTCCAGCGGCAGATCGTCCATCTCCTGCCCGGCATAGGCAAATCCAACGGCCAGCACCGGCCCCTGCGCCCTGAGCGCCGCCAGCGTCCGGTCGTAGAAGCCGCCGCCATAACCCAGCCGCCCGCCGCGCCGGTCGAAGGCCAGCATCGGCACGATGACGATCTCGGGCGTCACCCACTCGCCCTCCACTGGAACCTGCACGCCGAACGGCCCCTCGGTCAGACGGACGTCCGGCGTCCAGGCACGGAACCGCAGCGGCGTCGCCTCGGCCTCGACCACCGGCACGGCCACGGGCCCGTGGGCCGCAGCCTCGGCCATCGCCGGGACCGGGTCGATCTCGGACCGGATCGGGAGGTAGCCCGCCACCGGCACGCCCCGATGCCCCGCCAGGAAAGATGACAACGCCCCCGCCCGGCCCCTCGCCGCGCGATGCGCCTCGGCCCGCCGCGCCAGGGCGGCCTTCCGCGCCGCGGCCTTCGGGTCGTCGCACCCACTCATAGCATCAGCACCGCGGCCAGGCCGAGGAAGGCGAAGAAGCCCATCACGTCCGTCACCGTGGTGACGAACACACCCGAAGCGAGCGCCGGGTCGACGCCCACCTTGTCCAGCGTCAGCGGCACCAGGATGCCGGCCAGCCCCGCGATGACCAGGTTGGCGATCATCGCCAGGCCGATCACCACCCCCAGCATTGGCGTCCCGAACCACAAGATGCCGATCGCCCCCATCAGCACCGCGAAGACGCAGCCGTTGAGAAAGCCCGCGACCAGCTCGCGCCGGATCACCCGTAGCGCGTTCGACCCCGTCAGGTCGCGCGTCGCCAGCGCCCGCACCGCCACCGTCAGCGACTGGGTGCCAGCGTTACCGCCCATAGAGGCGACGATCGGCATCAGCACGGCCAGCGCCACCACGGCGGCCAGAGTCGCCTCGAACTGGGCGATTACCAATGAGGCGAGGATCGCCGTCATCAGGTTCACGAACAGCCACGGAAAGCGCTGCTTCACGATCTGCACCGTGGTGTCCGACAGCGATTCCGGCCCCACACCGGCCAGACGCAGGATGTCCTCCTCGTTCTCCTCGCTCAGCACGATCATCGCGTCGTCGATGGTGATGACGCCGACGAGCCGACCCTCGTCGTCCACCACCGGCGCCGAGATCAGGTGATACTGGTTGAAGGCATAGGCGACGTCCTCTTCGTCCTGCGTGACCGAGAAGGTGCGGAATGACGGCTCGGCCAGGTCGGCCAGCTTTTCCTGCCGCCGCGACGACATCACCTTGCCCAGCGTCACGTGGCCCACCGGCCGCAGCCGCGGGTCCACGAGGATGATGTGATAGAACTGCTCGGGCAGATCCTCCGCCGCCCGCATGAAGTCGATCGCCTCGCCCACCGACCAGTGCTCGGGCGCCATCACGACCTCGCGCTGCATCAGGCGGCCGGCGGAGTATTCCGGGAAGGTCAGCGCGCGTTCGACGGCGACCCTGTCGCTGGCCTCAAGCGCCTCAAGGATCACCTGCTGGTGGATCTTCTCGAGGTCCTCGATCAGGTCGACGACGTCGTCCGATTCCAGTTCACGGACCGCCTCGGTCAGGACTTCGGGCGACAGCGCCGCGATCACGTCCTCGCGCACGCTCTCGTCCAGCTCCGACAGGATCTCGCCGTCGAACGCCTTGCCGTAGAGCGCGATCAGCCGGTGCCGCTTGTCACTGTCGATCTGCTCGAGAAGGTCGGCGATGTCAGCCGCGTGCAGCGGCTCCATCAGCTCGGTCAGCAGAGCGGCGTCCTCGGCCTCCACGGCATCGAGGATGGCGGCCACCGTCTTGCCGGTCAGGGCGTAGGCGTCCTCGTCCTGCTCATCGGTCTCGATCACCTGGTCCGCGTCGCTCATGCTCGTCTCCTGGCCTGCCCGCGCGGACCATAGGACGCGAGCCCCGCACCGGCCAGTGGGCGCCATGCGATTTACCTCTCCGGACGGCCGCCATAGGGTGCGCCGGTCGCGTCCGTTTCAAGGTTCACCGTCCATGTCCCGCCTCCTCCTCGGCCAGACCCTGGCCTTCACCGCCGATCCCTTCGCCGGGCCGCCCGACGACGCCGTCCGGCACGAGCGCCATGGCGGCGTCCTGGTCGACGACGGGCGGATCGCGGCGGTCGGCGCCGCGGACGCGCTGCGCGCCGCACATCCCGACGCCAACGTGACCGATTACGGCGAGGCGCTGATTCTGCCGGGATTCGTCGACGCCCACGCGCATTATCCGCAGACCGCGATCATCGCGAGCTGGGGCAAGCGGCTGATCGACTGGCTCGAAACCTACACCTTCCCCGAAGAGAGCCGCTTTCACGATGCGGCCTACGCCGCGCAGATGGCCGAAACCTATCTCGACCTCGTCACGGCGCATGGCACCACCACCGTCTGCACCTTCTGCACGATCCACCCCGAAAGCGTGACGGCGATCTTCGCCGCGGCCGAGCGGCGCGGCATGCGCCTCGTCGCCGGCAAGACGGCGATGGACCGGAACGCGCCCGAATTCCTGCGCGACACCGCGCAATCCGCCTACGACGACAGCAAGGCGCTGTTGCAACGCTGGCACGGGCGGGGCCGGCTGTCCTACGCGGTGACGCCGCGCTTCTCGCCCACCTCCACGCCCGAACAGCTCGCCGCGATGGGCGCGCTCTGGGCCGAGCATCCCGGCTGCCCGATGCAGACCCATCTCAGCGAACAGCGCGACGAGGTCGCCTGGGTGGCCGACCTGTTCCCGCAGGCGCGGGACTACCTCGACACCTACGAGGCCGCCGGCCTCGTAGGGCCGGGCGCTCTCTTCGGCCACGCCATCCACCTCACCCCGCGCGAGACCGCCCGCATCGCCGAGACCGGCGGCGCGCTGGTGCACTGTCCGACCTCGAACACCTTCATCGGCTCGGGGCTGTTCGACACCGCGCGCCGCGCCGCCGAGGGGCACCGGATCGGTCTCGCCACGGATACCGGCGGCGGCTCGTCGTTCTCGATGCTGCGCACCATGGCGGCCGCCTACGAGATCGGACAGCTCACCGGCACCGCCCTGCACCCCGCCCAGCTTCTCTGGCTGGCCACCGCCGGCTCGGCCCGCGCCCTGCGGCTCGACGACCGGATCGGCACGCTGGCGCCGGGGATGGAGGCCGATCTCTGCATCCTCGACCTCGCCTCAACCCCGGCGATCGAACAGGCCGCCGCGCGGGCGGACAGCGTATGGGAACAGGTCTTCCCCACGATCATGATGGGCGACGACCGCGCCGTCGCCGCCACCTGGATCGACGGGGCGCCGACAGCGCGCTGACCCCACCCTCTTTGGTCCCCAAATATCCCCGCCGGAGGCCCGGCCCGCGTCCCCGCGGGCCGGATCGCAGCGCTCACCCGTCGATCAGCCCGCACGCCAGCCGCCGCTGCCGCTCGAGCACGGTCCCGAGGTCCATGGTCGTCAGTACCCCGTCGCGCACGATCCGCCGTCCCTCGACGAACAGGTCCCGCACAAGGCGCGGCCCCGCCAGGCACAGCGCCGCGGCGTCCCAGCTGCCCGCGGACTCGATGCCCGAGACGTCCCAGATTGCCACATCCGCGCGCTTGCCGACCTCCAGCGCGCCGCAATCCTCGCGGCCGAGCAGCCGCGCGCCGCCGCGCGTGGCAAGCTCGAGGGCGGTCCGCGCCGACATCGCGTCCGCCCCCATCGCAACACGCTGCAGCAGCATCGCCTGCCGCGCCTCGTCCGACAGGCGGCTCGAATCGTTGCTGGCCGAGCCGTCGACGCCCAGCCCCACCGGCACGCCGCGGTCCAGCATCGCGACCACCGGCGCGATGCCCGAACCCAACCGGCAATTCGAACACGGACAATGCGCAACGCCCGTTCCCGTGCGGGCGAACAGGTCGATCTCGGCGGCGTCCAGCTTGACGCAATGGGCATGCCAGACGTCCTCGCCGGTCCAGCCGAGATCCTCGGCGTATTGCCCCGGCCGGCAACCGAAGGTCTCGATCGAGAAAGCGACGTCCTCGTCGTTCTCGGCCAGGTGCGTGTGCAGTCGCACGCCCTTGTCCCGCGCCAGCAGGGCCGCATCTCGCATCAGTTCGCGGCTGACGGAAAACGGCGAGCAGGGCGCGACGCCGACCCGGACCACCGCGCCCTCGGCCGGTTCGTGGAACGCCGCGATCACGCGGTCGCAGTCGTCGAGGATGTCCGCCTCGCGCTCGACCAGCGCATCGGGAGGAAGGCCGCCGGCGGTCTGCCCGATGGACATCGCGCCGCGGGTCGGGTGGAACCGCAGCCCCACCGTCGCGGCCGCCGCGATCGTGTCGTCCAGCCGCGCGCCGTTCGGGAACAGGTAAAGGTGGTCGGAGGACATCGTGCAGCCGGACAGCGCCAGTTCGGCCAGCCCCACCTGCGCCGACACGAAGATCTCCTCGGGCCCCATGCGCGCCCAGATCGGGTAGAGCGTCTGTAACCAGCCGAACAGCAACGCGTCCTGCGCCTCGGGCACCGCGCGCGTCAGCGTCTGGAACAGGTGGTGGTGCGTGTTGACCAGACCCGGCGTGACCACGCAGCCACGGGCGCTGACGATCTCGGCGTCGCTCGGCGTCAGACCGTGGCCGATCTCGGCGACCATTCCGTGCCGCAGGCGCAGGTCCGCATCGGCCAACTCGCGCCGTTGCGCGTCCATCGTGACGATGGCCTGCGCCCCGCGGATCAGCGTGTGGGTCACTGCACGTCCCGCAGCAGCGCGAGCGCCTCGGCGTGTATCCGGGCGTTTGCGGCGGCGATGACGCGCCCGCCCTCGTGCGCGGGGTTGCCGCGCCAGTCGCTCACGATCCCGCCCGCAGCCTGGACCACCGCCATCGGTCCCTGGATGTCATAGGCCTGCAGCCCCGCCTCGATCACCAGGTCCACCTGCCCCGCCGCGACCAGAGCATAGGCATAGCAGTCGAGGCCATAGCGCGTCAGCCGCGCCTGCCGCGCGACGGCCTGGAACGCGGCGCGCTCGTCCGGCTCGCCCACTTCGGGGAAGGTCGTCAGCAGCGTCGCCTGCGCCAGGGGCCGCGGCGCCCGCGTGGCCAGGGCACGCTGCCCCTGCGGCCCGACGCTCCACGCCCGGCCCCCGGCACCGACGAAACGTTCGCCGATATAGGGCTGGTCGATGACCCCGATACTGGGGCCTGCGGCGTCCCCCACCGCGATCAGCACGCCCCAGGTCGGCGCCCCGGCCAGGAAGGCGCGGGTGCCGTCGACCGGGTCCAGCACCCAAGTGAGGCACGTGCTACCAGAGCTGTGGCCATATTCCTCGCCCAGGATCGCATCCGACGGGCGCCGTTCGGCCAGGACGCGACGCATCGCGGCCTCGGCGTCGCGATCGGCCTGCGTGACCGGGTCGAAACCGGCCTCTTCCTTGTTGTCGGCGGAGAGCGCGTCGGACCGGAACCAACGCAGCGTCTCGGGCCGGGCGGCATCCGCCAGGGCGAGAGCAGTTTCGGTCAGCTCATCGGTGAGAGCGGGATCGAGGTCTGGCATGCCGGGGCGTCCTATCCTGGAAGAACGGCCCCGGCTTGCGGTGGTTCGTCGGCAGGGTCAAGCCCCGCACGGCCCGACCTCAGCCGGCGTCGCTCAGCACGCGGGCCAGCTCGAACAGGCGGCGGCGCTGATTCTCGGGGATCGCGTAATAGGACCGCACGAGTTCCAGCGCTTCACGGTCCGACATGATATCGCCCGGCATCCCCGAGCGGGACTGGCCGGCCGGCTCACGCTCGTCGAGGCCTTCGAAAAAGAAGGAGACGGGCGCATCGAGGGCATCCGCGATGTCCCAGAGCCGCGAGGCGCTGATGCGGTTCATGCCCGTTTCGTACTTCTGAATTTGCTGAAACTTAATTCCGACACGTTCGGCCAGCTGCTGCTGGGTCATCCCCGTCATCCACCGGCGATGGCGGACCCTCTTCCCGACGTGCACATCCACTGGATGTTTCATTGTTATCGCTCCTGAACTCGTTTCCACTATCGATATCACTTCTGATTGTGCTGTCGGACAACCTGACCTTTTGGTCAGGTCTGGGCAGAACACGCAATGAAACCAATGAAGCAAGGGCACATTCTTAAGCTTTCGCCGCGCAACCTAGACAAAAATACAGGTTCGTCATCGTCGCGGCCGGCTCGCCTCAAGGATGTAGCGCCCGCATGCTCCGGTCTCGACCGCCTATCGCCTCCTGCGTGTCCGGAAGATAGACACGCATCACCGACTCGCTTCGTCAGAGGATGCCCATGCGCGCTTTCCAAGTTACATCCTTCGAAACAGTGCCAGCTGTGCGCGAAGTCCCGGATCCCGCTCCCGCCGAGGGCGAGATCCTGCTCGACATTGCCGCCTGCGGTCTGAACTTCGCCGACCTGCTGATGTCGCGCGGGCAGTACCAGGAAAAGGCCGAACCGCCCTTCACCCTCGGGATGGAGGTCGCGGGCACCGTCGCGGGACACGGGCCGGGCACCTTCGGCCCCGACCTCGGGCAGCGGGTCGCCGTGTTCGGCGGGCGTGGCGGACTGGCCGAGCGGGGCGCCTTCGCCGCCGAGCGGTGCGTGGCGATTCCCGACGCGATGCCGTTCGAGCATGCCGCCGCCTTCCAGATCGCCTATGGCACGTCGCATGTCGCCCTGTCCCACCGGGCCGGGCTGCAGGCGGGCGAGACGCTGCTGGTTCTCGGCGCGGCCGGTGGGGTCGGCCTGACGGCGGTCGAGATCGGCAAGCTGATGGGCGCCCGCGTGATCGCCTGCGCCCGCGGGGCGGACAAGCTGGCCGTTGCGGAACGGGCCGGCGCCGAGCACCTGATCGACAGCGAGAAGGACGATCTGCGGGCCGCGGTGAAGGCGCTTGGCGGCGCCGATGTCGTCTATGACCCGGTCGGCGATCCGCTTTTCACCGAGGCGCTGCGGGCCACCCGACCCGAGGGACGCATCCTGACCGTGGGCTTCGCCGCTGGCGACGTGCCCAAGATCGCCGCCAATCACCTGCTGGTGAAGAACCTGACGGTCATGGGGTTCTACTGGGGCGGTTACATGGCGTTCCGTCCCGCCGTGCTGACCGACAGCCTCGCCACGCTCTTCGCATGGTACGCCGAAGGCCGGCTGCATCCCCATGTGAGCCAGACCCTGCCCCTGGACCGCGCGGACGAGGGGATGGAGTTGCTGCGCAGCCGCAAGTCCACGGGCAAGGTCGTGGTCACGCCCTGAGCGTCACATCATGCGAAAGTGCTGGCGGATCAGCCCGGCCATGCCGTCGCTGACCTCGCTGCGGACCATCGGCCGGGCATAGAGGTTGATCCGCTGCGACGTCAGCTCGGGCAGCGCCCCCCCGTGGTTGATGACCTCGACATGGGGGCCCTCGGTGCCCGCGATCACCGCATGCACGGCGAGGTCGGCGCTGACGGTGGCCTCGATCGTGCGGTCGGACATGGTGTCGACCGCCATTTCCCAGGGAACGCCCGCCCGGTCCAGCGCCGCCTGCGCGCCGGCGCGGAAGATGCAATGGTTGCCGAAAGCCAGCCGCAGCGGCCGTTCGCGCCAGGCCGAGCCGCCGGGCGCCCCGATCCAGACCAGCGGCTTGCGCACCAGGGTCTCGCCGCCCTGGTCGCACCCGTCCTCGGTGGTCAGGATGAAATGCGCCTCGCCCCGCGCGAAGAGCTCCTTCAGGTTCCGCGTGAAGGACGAGACGAGCTGCACCCTGATGCGCGGGAACTCGGCCGCGAAACGGCGCAGGACCTGCGGGATGGCGGGATAGACGATGTCGTGCGGCACACCCAGCACGAGATCGCCCTCGAAGGCGGTGTCGGTCATCTTGCCGATCGCCTCGTCGTTCAGGTCCAGCATCCGCCGCGCGTAGCTCAGCAGCTGCTCACCCGCGCTGGTCAGGGCGACCGAGCGGCCCGACCGGTCCAGCAGCGCCAGCCCGACGCTGTCCTCGAGCCGCTTGAGCTGCATCGACACCGCCGATTGCGTCAGGTTCAGAACGCCCGAGGCGCGGGTCACCCCACCGGTCTCGGCCACGGCCACGAAGGAGCGCAGCGAGGTCAGGTCGAGATTTCGCGGCATATCACGGTCCTTGATGCTGGACGTCACAAGTATTCGTTTTTCATATGGATCACGGCGCGCCATATCGATCAAGCAAATTGATGGACGGCCCCAGCACCGTCACAGAACCGAAAGAGAAAAAGATGTCCGCCTCGCTCGCCTCCGCCGGCGCCCCGGTCCGCGGCCGCCGCCCCGGCCTGCTCTCGCGCCTCCTTGCCGTGCATGCTGTCTGGCGCGAGCGCCGCGCCCTAGCGGACCTCGATGACCGCGCGCTCCGCGACATCGGCGTGAGCCGCGGCGCCGCCCGCGACGAGGCCGCGCGCCCGATCTGGGAACTGCCCGGCCACCGAGGCATTGGATAGGACGGTTCGCCGCGCCACTCGGACCCACTATATCTTGAAAATCGCGCCGCTCTTCCCGATATTCGTAGGCAAGGGCGGTATTCTCGTGACCGCCTTCGTAACTGACCCTTTATGGAGGCGATCAATGGCCAACTACCAAACGGTCCGCGCCGGGGCCGGAGCCCAGACGGCGCAGATCGACGAGGGCCTTAAGGCCCATATGAACAAGGTCTACGGCACGATGTCCGTAGGCATGCTGATCACCGCGCTCGCCGGTTGGGCCATCTCCGGGCTGGCGGTGGACAACGGGCAGCTCACGCAGTTCGGAACCGCGATCTATGCTTCGCCGCTGAAGTGGCTGATCATGTTCGCGCCGCTGATCATGGTGTTTGCCTTCAGTGCGGCAATCAACCGCATCTCGGCGGCGGGCGCGCAGCTCTTCTTCTACGTCTTCGCCACGCTGATGGGCCTGTCGATCAGCTCGATCTTCCTGGTCTTCACCGGCGTGAGCATCGCGCAGACGTTCCTGATCACCGCGATCTCCTTCGCCGGCCTGTCTCTCTGGGGATATACCACCAAGAAGGACATCTCGGGCTGGGGGTCGTTCCTCATCATGGGCGTGATCGGCCTGATCGTCGCCTCGATCGTGAACATCTTCCTCGGCTCGCCGGCCATCGCGTTCGCGATCTCGACGCTCGGCGTGCTGATCTTCGCGGGCCTGACGGCGTACGACACGCAGAAGATCAAGAACGACTACATCCAGCATGCGCAGGCGATGGATCAGGAGTGGCTGCACAAGTCGGCCATCATGGGGGCGCTGAACCTCTACCTCGACTTCATCAACCTGTTCATGTTCCTGCTGCAGTTCCTCGGCCAGCGCGAGTGAGCGGCACCTTCAGGTAACACCGACAGATCAAGGGCCGGCCTCTCGCCGGCCCTTTTTTTGTGGCCCCCTACAGTCCCAGCCGCATCCGCACCGCCGGAAAGACGACGCCGCGGGCAAGGGCCACATCCACCGCCTCGCCCGCCGCGAAGCCGAGAGAGGCGTAGAACGGCACCGCCGTGCGAGTGCTGAGACAGTCCAGCCGGATCAGCCCGGCCGTCCGCGCGGCAGCGATGGCGTGCCGCATCAGCCGCCCGCCGATGCCCTGCCGCACGCAGCGGGCCTCGGTGACGACGTGGCGCACATCCCCCACCGCGCCCGAGCGCTCCGCGCGCGTCCATCCCCCGGCGCCGACCACTTGCCCATCCTCCCGCTCGGCCACCCAGTAGGTGCCCGAAGCCAGCAAGGCGGGCTGCGCGCGAGAGATCAGGGGAATCGCCGTCACCCGCACCGACGGCGGATAGTCGTTCTTCAGGAGCGCCGGGTACGACCGGCCGAACAGCGCATCCAGCACCGCCAGGTCATCGGGCCGCGCGAGGCGAATCGTAACGGCGTGTGTCTCGTCCATTCGTCACTCCCGAAACGAAAAGAGCCGCGTCGGCATATGCCGCGCGGCCCCGCAGGTCGTCCGGTAAGATCAGCTTACTTGATCTTGCCTTCCTTGTAGTCGACGTGCTTGCGCGCGATGGGGTCGTACTTCTTGACGACCATCTTCTCGGTCATCGTGCGCGCGTTCTTCTTGGTCACGTAGAAGTGCCCGGTATCCGCCGTGGAGTTGAGGCGGATCTTGATCGTAGTCGGTTTCGCCATGGCGCGTCTCCCAATAGAGCGGGCCGGGCGCAAACGGCACCCGCCTCGAAATCTGAACCCCGGCTTTTACGCCTGGGCGCGCGTATGTCAACCGCTTTCCCCGCCGTCGGTCGATCTTCGTGATCGTCTGCCCGTCGGCCGAGGGTAAACGGGCGGTCAGGGGTGCGCGGACGGCCTGTAAGCCGGATCCTGTACCGCCCCGAAGGACGGCGATGGTCATTCATCTGGCCACGCGGTTGCCCGCGCGGCTCGAGCTGCCAACCCGGATCCCTGGGCCGAAGCTGCCCTGGGCGCGAAGGCCCGCGGGATCCCTATTCGGCATTGCTCCCGGTGGGGCTTGCCGTGCCGGACCCGTTACCGGGCCCGCGGTGGTCTCTTACTCCACCGTTTCACCCTTACCCGCTGCGGACCGTGGGACGGCCGCACGCGGGCGGTCTGTTTTCTGTGGCGCTTTCCGTCGGGTTGCCCCGCCCGGGCGTTACCCGGCACCGTTGCTTCGTGGAGTCCGGACTTTCCTCGACCCCCGCGGAACGCGGGCGCCGCGACCATCCGGCCATCCGCGCGCGACGGGCTTAGGCCCGCACCGCGCCGCGGTCAATCCCGGCCAGAGCCTCGGCAAGCGCCATATCCTCGGCGTCGAGCGGCCCCCACGCCCAGGGGCGGAATCGCAGACGGAGCGCCGCGAGGATCGTCTCGGGCGCAAGCTCGGGATCATAGCCGGCGCTATGGGCCGCCACGGCGAAAGCGGCCGGGTCCACGGCGCCATCCCTTTGCGGCAAACGGTCGGGCCAGGTCGCCAGCCCCTGCTGCGCGAGCCGCCGCCAGTCGAAGCGCGGGCCTGGATCGGTCTTGCGGCCGGGCGCGCTGTCGGAATGGGCGATCACGCCCTCCGCGGCGATGCCCCACCGTTCCATCAGGCCCGCCAGCAGCGTCTCGAGCACGGACATCTGCACCTCGGAGAACGGGGACACGCCGTCATTGTCCAGCTCGATCCCGATGGAGCGCGAGTTCACGTCGCGGGAGCCCTGCCAATACCCCGCCCCGGCGTGCCAGGCCCGCATCTCTTCGTCCACCAGCTGCAGGCACCTTCCATCGCGGGCGATGAGGTAATGCGCCGAAACCTCCGCGGCCGGATCGCACAGCCGGTCCCGCGCCGCCTCAGCCGAGGGCATCGCGGTGTAGTGCAGGACGATCAGATCAGGTCGCGCGCCGCCGCGCCGGGCGGTGAAGTTCGGTGAGGGATGCCGGAGGATCTCCACCCGGTCAGCGCAGGGACTCGCGGAACGGCGTCGGATCCCAGTAGCAGGCAAAGCCGTCGCCGTCCGGGTCCATGCCCGCGCGGTCGCGCTCTGGGCCGCCATTGGCCAGGAACGCCTCTTGCGCCAGATCGGACGAGGCGTACTGCGCGCAGGAATTGTTGAACTTAGCCTCCGCGCGGAAGCCCGAGCGGCGGTAGACCCGCTCCCCCACCGCGTTCGACGTCTGCAGCGCGTAGGCGACGATGTTCGGCCCCTGCGCCCCGTTGCGGGTGGGCAGCGCCGTGGGCTGGATCACGCGATAGGCTTCGCGCTGCGCCTCAAGGCGCTCGCGGTCCGATTCGATGGTCTCGCGGTCCGAAACGGCGCTGAAATCCTGCTCGTCCGAGATGCCGGGATTGTTGGTGTCGACGTTCTGCGCCGCAGCGGGCGCTGTGGCGCCGTTGTCCAGCGGCGCGGTGTCGACGGGCTCGGCGGAGGGAAGCCCGGCCTGCCGCAGCTCTTCGCTCGAGATCGCCGGGCGCGGCGTCGGCGGCCCCTCGGCAGGGGACGAACCCGCGGTCCCTGCCCCCGACTGGCCACCCTGCGAACTGTCGTACTCGGAGAAACCGGCACCGGGTCCGCTGTCCGGCACCATCGGCGCACAGGCCTGCAACAGGATCGCCGCCGCCAGCACTCCGCCAGAAATACGCATCATGGTTCGCCCCCGCGATTGTCCCCGGACGCTGCGTCTACCACCATTTCTCGGGCTTGGAAACGAAGCCGGCCGCACGTTCCAGTGTGTGCGCGACGTTCAGCAGATCGCCTTCCTCGAACGGACGCCCGATCAGTTGCAGCCCCAGCGGCAGCCCGCTGCGGTCGAGTCCGGTGGGCACCGACACGCCCGGCAGCCCGGCGAGGTTCACCGTCACCGTGAACACGTCGTTGAGATACATCGCCACCGGATCGGCGTCTTCCATCTGCCCGAGCGGGAACGCGGCGGACGGCGTGGCCGGCGTCAGGATAGCGTCCACGCCCGAGGCGAACGCCTCGTCGAAGTCGCGCTTGATCAGCGTGCGGACCTTGCGCGCGCGATTGTAGTAGGCGTCGTAGAACCCGGCCGACAGCACGTAGGTCCCCACCATCACCCGGCGCTTTACCTCGTCGCCGAAGCCCTCGGCGCGGGTCTTCTCGTACATCTCGGTCACGCCGTCGCCCTGCGCCAGCGAGGCACGGTGCCCGAAGCGCACGCCGTCATAGCGGGCGAGGTTCGACGACGCTTCGGCCGGTGCGATGACGTAGTAGGCCGGCAGCGCGTACTTCGTGTGCGGCAGGCTGATGTCGCGGATCTCGGCGCCCGCATCCTCGAGCATCGCACGCCCCTCGGCCCAGAGCTTTGCGATCTCGTCGGGCATGCCGTCGATGCGGTACTCGTCGGGGATGCCGATGACCTTGCCGCGGATGTCGCCGGTCAGCATCGCCTCGAAATCCGGCACCGGCATGTCGGCCGAGGTCGAGTCCAGCGGATCGTGGCCCGCCATCGCCTGCAGCATAATCGCCGCGTCGCGCACGTCCTTCGTCATCGGACCCGCCTGGTCCAGCGACGAGGCGAAGGCGACGATGCCCCAGCGCGAGCAGCGGCCATAGGTCGGCTTGAGCCCGGTGATGCCGGTGAACGCCGCGGGCTGACGGATCGAGCCGCCGGTATCGGTGCCGGTCGCGGCAAGGCACAGATCGGCCGACACGGCCGCCGCCGAACCGCCGGACGAGCCGCCGGGCGTCAGCGCCGTCTCGTCGTTCCCGCGCCGCCAGGGGTTGATCGCGTCGCCGTAGACACTGGTCTCGTTCGAGCTGCCCATGGCGAATTCGTCCATGTTCAGCTTGCCCAGCATCACCGCGCCGGATTCGAACAGCTGGCGCGTGACGGTCGATTCGTATTCCGGGCGGAACCCGGTGAGGATGCGGCTCGCCGCCTGGCTCGGCACGCCCTTGGTGCAGAACAGGTCCTTGATGCCCAGCGGGATGCCGCACATCGAGGGCGCCTCGCCCGACGCGATCCGCGCATCGGCGGCCTTCGCCTGCTCGAGCGCGAGATCGGGCGTGGGATGCACGAAGGCGTTCAGCTTGCCGCCCGCCTCGCCCGCCGCGAGGCAGGCCTCGGTCAGCGCGACACTGGTGGTCTCGCCCTTGCGCAGCGCATCGCGGGCGGCGGCAATGGTCAGGGAATTCGGCTCGCTCATCACTCAACCACCTTCGGCACGGCAAAGAAGCCCTCGCGGGCGTCGGGCGCGTTCGACAGGACCTTGTCGGTCTGGTTGCCGTCGGTCACCACGTCGTCGCGGCGTTTCAGCCGCATCGGCGTGACGCCGGTCATCGGTTCCACGCCCTCGACATCGACTTCCTGCAATTGCTCGATGAAGCCGAGGATGGTGTTGAATTCGTCCGCCAGCGCCGGCAGGTCGTCCTCGTCCACGCGGATCCGCGCGAGCTTGGCCACGTGGGCGGCCGTCTTGGTGTCGATCGACATCGCTTGATCCCTCTGGTTCGCCCGCGGCTTTAGCGCCCTGCCCGTCCGGCTTCAAGCATGTGCCTGCGGTAGACCTCGATCATCCAGCCCAGCATCGTCGCGTTCAGGACGTGCCACAGGAAATGTGTTCCGACCGGTACCGCGCCGCAAAGCGGTTCGTCGAGCGAGCGGAAGGTGAGCGAGACCACAAGGATCGCCGCCCCGATCGCCAGCCCACGCGCCGTCTGCGGCGCCCGCCGGTGCAACGCCACCGCGTAGAGCGCTATCAGCAGCGGCACCGGCCAGTAGAACGACGAAATCGTGAAGAACGGCATGGCCGCGAACAAGGGCGTCAGTACCATCGTCCACGGCACGAACGCCGCTGTCCCCAGCGCCGCCGCCCAGCCTGGCAAGGTCCAGAAGTGCAGGTTGGCGGCGAACAGGTAGAGCAGGATGAAAAGCCCGATCGGCGTGGTGTCCGCGGTCGAGGCCCAGACCGTCGCGTGCGTGTGGAAAAGGTACGACCCGATCCCGATGGCGAAAAGCAGCACGCACAGGAGCCGCGCCAGGATCAGCCCGCTGCTGCGCCGCCACGTGAACGCGGCGGCCAGCAGGAAGGCGGCGTTGGTGACGGCGTTCACCGGTTCCGCCCAGTAGCCCGGATCGGTCCGCTCGCAGTATCCGTCGATATAGGTGGTCCAGTCCATCTGGCCGTTCTCTGTGCTGACTCTACCTCGTAGCGTGAACAGCTATAGGAGGACGCGATGAAAATCACATGGCTTGGCCATTCGAGCTTCCGCATCGAGATCGGCGACCAGGTGCTGCTGATCGACCCCTGGCTCGGCGGAAACCCGAGCTTCCCCGACGACCGCAAGTCCGAGGCGACGGAGTGGGCGACGCAGATCCTCCTGACGCACGGGCATTTCGACCACGCCTCCGAGGTCGTCGACATTGCCAAGGAGCTTGACGTGCCGGTTGTGGGCATCTTCGACCTGATGGGCCACCTCGAAGGCGCGCACGGCCTCAAGACGCTGGGCTTCAACAAGGGCGGCACCGTGGCGCTCGGCAACGTGTCGGTGACAATGGTGAACGCGGTTCACTCATCGTCGATCTCCACCGATCACGGGCCGATGTATGCCGGGGCCGAGGCCGGCTTCATGATCTCGGGCGAGGGCAAGACGATCTACGTCTCGGGCGACACCGACATCATGGCCGACATGGAGTGGATGGCAGAGTACCACAGGCCCGAGATCGGCATCCTGTGCGCCGGCGGCCACTTCACCATGGACATGAAGCGGGCGGCCTTCGCCGCGAAGAAGTACTTCGACTTCAAGACGGTGATCCCCTGCCACTACGCGACCTTCGACGCGCTGGAGCAATCCGCCGACGCGCTGGTCGAGGGCCTGCCCGGCGTCGACGTGAAGACGCCCGAGGTGATGGAGACGATCGAGCTCTGATCCGGACGGATCAGCGGCGCGCGGCGAAGAACTCCGTCAGCAGCGCCGCGGCCGCCTCGGCGGCGATGCCGTCATAGACCTCGGGCGCGTGATGAGCCTGCGGATGCGCGAACACCCGCGCGCCATGGGCCACACCGCCCGATTTCGGATCGGCCGCGCCATAGTACAGCCGCGCGATCCGCGACGCGGCGATGGCGGCGGCGCACATCGCGCAAGGCTCGAGCGTGACGTACAGCGCGCAGCCCGTCAGCCGCTCCTGCCCCAGCGCGGCGCAGGCCGCGCGGATCGCCAGCAGTTCGGCATGCGCGGTCGGATCGTTGCGCCCGCGGGTCTCGTTGCCCGCGTGGGCCAGCACCCTCCCGTCCGGCGCCACGACCACGGCGCCCACCGGCACTTCGCCCCGCGCCGCCGCGGCGCGTGCCTCGTCCAGGGCCAGGGGCATGTGGCTGGTGAAGGTCATGGCCCCGTCATGCAGCCCAGGCCCCGCCGCCGCAAGCGCCCGGAGGCTCAGAGGGGCTTTGTCATGTCCGCCGCGGCCCGCTATGGGAGAGGCATGAGCCAGACACCTCCCCCCGGCGACCGGATCGCCAAGGTCCTCTCCCGCGCCGGCATCGCGAGCCGCCGCGATGCAGAGCGCATGATCGCCGACGGCCGCGTGGCGGTGAACGGCAAGCGCATCGACAGCCCGGCGCTGAACGTCACCGCCTCCGACCGCGTCACGGTGGACGGCAAGCCGGTCGAGGCGCCCGATGACGCGCGGCTGTGGCTCTATCACAAGCCGGCGGGTCTGGTGACCACGGCACGGGACGAGAAGGGCCGCAAGACGATCTTCGACGCGCTGCCCGACCACCTGCCGCGCGTGATGAGCATCGGGCGGCTGGACCTGAACTCCGAGGGACTGTTGCTGCTGACCAACGACGGCGGCCTGAAGCGGAAGCTGGAGCTGCCCTCGACCGGCTGGCTGCGCAAGTACCGCGTCCGCGTGAAGGGCGCGCCAACCGACTCGGACCTCGAGCCGATGCGCAAGGGCCTGGTGATCGAGGGCGAGCGGTTCCAGCCGATGACCGCCTCGCTCGACCGGCAGCAGGGCGCGAACGCATGGCTGACCATCGCGCTGCGCGAGGGCCGCAACCGCGAGATTCGCCGCGCCGCCGAAGCCGTGGGGCTGAGCGTTAATCGTCTCATCCGTATCAGTTACGGACCGTTCCAGTTGGGCAACCTGGCCGAGGACACCGTCGAGGAGGTCAAGCCGCGCGTGCTGCGCGATCAGCTTGGCGAAGGCGGCGGCGAAAAGCCCAAGCGCGCGCCCCCGCGACGCCGCCGGCGCTGAGGGAACAGGCCCCCGTCGCGGAACGTTCGAACACAACGCCGTCGGCTTGGCTGGAAGCGATATTCCGCTTGCTTTATGCTGCGGCGCAGTGGACGGCTGGGGGCGCGAATGGCCAGGCTTGCAATCGCAATCGTGACGGTCGCACTGGTGGCGTTTATCGTCATCGCGGCGGGACGCGCTCTTGGCCATGCGGTGCAGGCAGCCGGACGGGTGCGTTCGGCCGAATTCGGGGGCGAGACGATGCAGAAACTGGCCTTTGCAGTCCTGATGGCACTGATTCTCTACGTCTCCGTATGGGGAGGCGCCTGATCTTGGCCGAACGGTTTGGCGGACGCTTCAGCCCCACCGACGGCGACCGGCCGCGTCCGTCCGACGCGCCCCGCCCCTATCGCGGCAAGCGCCGCAGCCGTGCGGGCGGCCGGGTCAACCTGCTGTTCGTCGCGCCGATTCCGCTGATCCTCTTCGCCTTCGGGCAGGACCCGACAGGCCTTGCCCTGAACCTGGGCGGGGCCGGTCTGCTGTTCGGCGGAGCGTGGATGACGCGCGAGGGCATCCTCGCGCAGGAGGCCTATGAGGCGCGCAAGGTCGCCAAACGGCCCGCCATCCCGCGCAAGATCTTCGGCAGCGTGCTGACCGGTCTGGGCCTTGCCGTCGCCGCGCTCGACGGCGGCAGCGCCGTGGCGCCGGCGATCTTCGCGGTGCTGGGCGGCGGGCTGCATCTGTTCTCGTTCGGGCCGGACCCGCTGCGCGACAAGGGCTCCCACGGCGTCGACAGCTTCCAGAGCGACCGTGTGGCCCGCGTCGTCGACGAGGCCGAGGGATACCTCACCTCCATGCGCACGGCGATCGAGCGGGCCGGCGACCGGGCTTTGGAGGCGCGGGTCGACCGCTTTGCCGCCACCGCGCGCGAGACCTGCCGCGCGGTCGAGGAGGATCCCCGAGACCTGACCGCGGCACGCCGCTACCTGGGCGTCTACCTACTGGGCGCGCGGGACGCGACGGTGAAGTATGCCGACCTCGCCGAGCGCGGCGGCACGCCCGGCGCCCGCAAGGATTACCTCGCCCTGCTCGACGACCTGGAAGAGAATTTCGCCGCCAAGAACCGCAAGCTGCTGCTCGAGGACCGGTCGGACCTGGACGTCGAGATCGGCGTGCTGCGCGACCGGCTCGCCCGCGAGGGCGTGGCGCTGGAATAGACCCCGAACGCTTTGTCCACGAGGAACCCGCAGATGTCCGACACCGTGCGCAAGAGGGCCGAGGCCGACGAGGCCGCGCTTCGCGATGCGACTCAGCCGCTCGCCGAGCCGGCCGCCGACTCGGTCAACTACGCCGACGCCGCCCCAAACCAGACCGCCGAGATCGAGCGGCGCCTGGCCGAGCTGGATATCGGCGATGCCAATTCCATCGTCTCGTTCGGTTCGGCCTCGCAGAGCGAGTTGCAGCAGATCAGCCAGTCGATGCTGGCCGACGTGCAGAACAAGGACATCGGCCCCGCCGGACAGTCCCTGCGCGACATGGTCAGCACCCTGCGCGGATTCTCGGTCAGCGAGCTGGACGTGCGCCGCGACCGCTCGTGGTGGGAAAAGATGCTCGGCCGCGCCGCTCCGATGTCCAAGTTCGTAGCCCGCTACGAGGAGGTCCAGACGCAGATCGACCGGATCACCGGCGAACTCTTGGAACACGAGCACCGGCTGATGAAGGACATCAAGTCGCTCGACATCCTCTACGACAAGACGCTGGCCTTCTACGACGAGCTCGCGCTCTACATCGCGGCGGGCGAGGAAAAGCTGCGGCGGCTGGACCAGACTGACATCCCCGCCAAGCAGGCCGAGGCCGACGGCGCCCCCGAGGGCGAGGCTGTGATGCGCGCGCAGGAACTGCGCGACCTGCGCGCCGCCCGCGACGATCTGGAACGGCGGGTGCATGACCTCAAGCTGACGCGGCAGGTGACGATGCAGTCGCTGCCCTCGATCCGGCTGGTGCAGGAGAACGACAAGTCGCTGCTCACCAAGATCAACTCGACCCTCGTCAACACCGTGCCCCTGTGGGAGACGCAGCTGGCGCAGGCCGTGACGATCCAGCGCTCGAAACAGGCCGCCGACGCCGTGAAGGGCGCGAACGACCTGACCAACGACCTTCTGACCGCGAACGCCAAGAACCTGCGCGAAGCCAACCAGACCGTGCGGCAGGAGATGGAGCGCGGCGTCTTCGATATCGAGGCGGTGAAGGCCGCCAACGCGGATCTGATCGCCACGATCGAGGAAAGCCTGCAGATCGCCGACGAAGGCAAGGAGCGGCGCGCGGCGGCGGAGGACGAGCTGCACAAGATGGAAACCGAGCTGAAGTCCGCGCTCTCCGCCGCGCGGACGCGGCAGGACAAGACCGGGGCGGCCACGGGCGGCGCCGTGCCGGAGCGTTGAAAGGCACGTAAGAATGGCCCTCGCGACTCGATTCGCGCTGCTCGCGACGCTGGCGGCCTGCGCCCAGACGGCGCCGGTCGACCCCGTGCCGCGGCCTGCGGCGCGCCCCGAACGCCCGCCCGCCCCGGAGCCGCCGGCACCGGAGCCGGAGCGCTCGCGCACGCAGGACCCCGAGCTGGTCTCGTATTACGACGGCGTGCAAAGATCCCTTGTGGCGCAAGGACTTCTGCGAACGGACGGGGGCGGGCCGGACACGCCCTACGACGTGCGGCAGCTGGTCGAGAACTTCGTCCGGATCGCGCTCTACGAGGAATACGCGACGGTGAGCGGGCAGATCGTGGCGCGGCAGACGGCGAGTCAACTGCATCGCTGGGAGATGCCGATCGACATGCAGATCGAGATTGGCGAGGCGGTGCCGCCGGCGAAGCAGACGCGCGACCGCAACGCGATCATCTCGTACGCCAACCGGCTGTCGCGGGTCAGCGGGCACCCGATCCGGCAGGTCGAGGCGGACGGCAACTACCACGTCTTCGTCGTCACCGAAGAGGAACGCCGCGCTCTCGGACCGCAGCTGCGGACAATCCTGCCGGGCATCTCGGACGCCGCCATCAGGACGGTGACGGAGCTGCCCCGCACCAACTACTGCCTTGTTTTCGCTTTGGATCCCGCCAATACCGGTGCCTATACACGGGCCGTGGCGATCATCCGGGCCGAGCATCCGGACCTGTTGCGGCTGTCGTGCATCCACGAGGAGCTGGCGCAGGGGATGGGGCTGTCGAACGACTCGCCTTCGGCGCGGCCTTCGGTGTTCAACGACGACGAGGAGTTCGGTCTTCTGACGACGCATGACGAGCAATTGCTGAAGATGCTGTATGACCCGCGCATGCGTCCGGGTATGGGTGTCGAGGAAGCGCGCGAGGTCGCGACCGAGATCGCACGGGAGATTCTCGGCACCGAGACGTGAGTCACAGGACGTGCACCGGGCGTGCACAGAGCATGCACAAATGGGCATACACGAATGGGCATACTGGATTTCCTCAGCGGCCAGCTGATCGACGTCATCCACTGGACGGACGACACCCGCGACACGATGGTCTGGCGGTTCGAGCGCGAGGGCCACGAGATCAAGTACGGCGCCAAGCTGACCGTGCGCGAGGGACAGGCCGCCGTCTTCGTCCACGAGGGGCAGCTGGCCGACGTGTTCACGCCGGGGCTCTACATGCTCGAGACCAACAACATGCCGGTGCTGACCTCGCTCCAGCACTGGGACCACGGCTTTCGCTCGCCGTTCAAGTCCGAGATCTACTTCGTCTCGACCGCGCGCTTCACCGATCTCAAGTGGGGCACCAAGAACCCGGTGATGCTGCGTGACCCCGAGTTCGGGCCCACGCGTCTGCGCGCCTACGGCACCTACACCGTCAAGGTCACCGATCCCGGCCGCTTCCTGACCGAGATCGTGGGCACTGACGGCGAGTTCACCCGCGACGAGGTGTCCTTCCAGATCCGCAACGTGATCGTGCAGGAGTTCTCGCGCATCGTCGCGGGCTCGGGGATCCCGGTGCTGGACATGGCGGCCAACACCGCCGAGCTGGGCAAGCTGCTGGCGCAGGGCATCTCCGAGACGATCGCGGAATACGGGCTGACCATGCCCGAGTTGTATATCGAGAACATCTCGCTGCCCGCCGAGGTCGAGAAGGCGATGGACCGGCGCACCTCGATGGGCGTGGTGGGCGATATCGGCAAGTACACGCAGTTCCAGGCCGCCGAGGCCCTGGGCCGCGCCGAGAGCGGCGCGGGCGGCGCGATGGCGCAGGGGCTGGGCGCGGGGCTGGGCCTGTCGATGGCTGGCCGGATGACGGGCGAGGCGCAGCCGGCCGGCCCGTGGGGGCCCCGTCCGCAGGCCGCCGCGCCGCCGCCACCGCCGCCGCCGGTCGAGCATGTCTGGCACGTCGCCGAGAACGGGCAGACCCACGGCCCCTATTCGAAGGCGCGGATGGGGCGGATGGTGACCGACGGCGCGCTGACCCGCGAAAGCTATGTCTGGACCCAGGGCCAGGACGGCTGGAAGCGGGCCGAGGACGTGACCGAGCTGGCCCAGCTGTTCACCGTCATGCCGCCCCCGCCGCCCGGCGCCTGAGCGATGCCCGACACCACGCCGCCGCCGCCCCCGGCCGAACACCGGTTCCCCTGTGAGTCGTGCGGCGCGGACATGCGGTTCGACCCGGCACGCGGGATGATGCATTGCGCCCATTGCGGCGCCGACGCGCCGATGGAGGACGCGCCATCGCCCACCGCGCCGCTGCGCGAGCTGGATTTCGACACCGCCCTCGCCGCCCGGCTGCCCGAGGCCGAGATGGAGGAGACCCGCGTCTCGCAATGCCCGAACTGCGGCGCGGACGTGGCGCTCGACACCGAGACCCACGCCAAGGAGTGCCCGTTCTGCGCCACGCCGGTCGTCGCCGGCACGGGTACCCACCGCCACATCAAGCCGCGCGGCGTCCTGCCCTTCTCGGTCGACGAGGCGGCGGCGCAGGAGGCGATGTCGCGCTGGCTGGGATCGCTGTGGTTCGCGCCCAACGGACTCAAGGCCTATGCCCGCAAGGGACGGCGGATGCAGGGCATCTACGTGCCCTACTGGACCTTCGATGCCGACACCCGCTCGCGCTATAGCGGGCAGCGCGGCACGGTCTATTACGAGAACCGGACTGTCATGCGCGACGGCAAGCGCGAGACGCGGCGGGTGCAGAAGATCCGCTGGCGTCCCGCCGCCGGACAGGTCGCGCGGTTCTTCGACGACGTACTGGTGGTCGCCTCGCGCTCGCTGCCGCGGGACCATACCGACGCGCTGGAACCGTGGGACCTGTCGGCGCTGGTCCCCTACCGCCCCGATTTCCTGTCCGGCTTCCGGGCCGAGGGCTATGCCGTCGGGCTCGAGGAGGGCTTTACCGAGGCGCGGGGCAAGATGGACCGGGTGATCGAGCGCGACGTGCGCTTCGACATCGGCGGCGACCGGCAGCGCATCCATTCCATCGACACCAGCGTCAGCGACGTGACCTTCAAGCATGTGCTGCTGCCGGTATGGCTGGCCGCCTACAAGTTCCGGGGCGAGACCTATCGCTTCGTCGTCAACGGCCAGACCGCGCGGGTCCAGGGCGAGCGGCCGTGGTCTGCGTGGAAGATCGCGCTGGCCGTCGTCGCGGGGCTGATCGTCGCCGGGATCGCCGGCTATGTCGCCAAGGGCTGATTGCCTGCCGGCCCGCGCACCGCTAAGCCTGCAAGACCACAGGGAGAGGGACATCCGACCATGCTGATGTGCTGCGGCGAGGCGCTGATCGACATGCTGCCGAGGCAGACCGACGGGGGCGAGGCCGCCTTTGCCCCCCATGCCGGCGGCGCCGTGTTCAACACCGCGATCGCCGCGGGACGGCTGGGGATGCCGACCGCGTTCTTCAGCGGCCTCTCGACGGATTTCTTCGGCGACATCCTGGCCGGCGCGCTGGCCCGCAGCCACGTCGATGCCTCGCCCGCCAAGCGCTCCGACCGGCCCACCACCCTGGCCTTCGTGCAGCTGGTGGACGGCCAGGCGAGCTATGCCTTCTACGACGAGAACACCGCCGCGCGGATGCTGACGCCGGACGACCTGCCCCAGCCCGGCGACGAGGTCGAGGCGCTGTTCCTGGGCGGCATCTCGCTGATGGTCGAGCCCTGCGGCGGCGCCTACGAGGCGCTGGCCCTGCGCGAGGCGGGGCGGCGCACGATCATGCTGGACCCCAACATCCGCCCCGGCTTCATCCGCGACGAGGCGGCCTATCGCGCCCGGATCGGGCGGATGATCGCGGCGGCGGACATCGTCAAGCTGTCGGACGACGACCTGCACTGGCTTGAGGGCGACGGCGACGTGGCGCCGCTGGCGCGCGGTCTGCTGGAACGGGGCCCGCGCCTGGTCTGCATCACCGAGGGGGCAAAGGGGGCCACGGGCTATACCGCGGACCACACCGTGTCGGTGCAAGCCGCACGGGTCGAGGTGGTCGACACCGTCGGCGCGGGCGACACGTTCAACGCGGGCGTGCTGGCGGCGCTGGCCGAGGCGGGCGCGCTGGGGCGCGATGCCGTGGCCGCCCTGCCCCCCGAGACGATCGAGGCGGCGCTGTCGCTGGGCAGCCGGGCGGCCGCGGTCACCGTGTCGCGCGCCGGGGCCAATCCGCCGACGCGGGGTGAGCTGTGAGGGCCCTAGTCCAGCGCGTCACCGGCGCCCGCGTCGAGATCGGCGGCGCCGTGGTGGGGGAGATCGGCGCCGGGCTGCTTGTGCTGGTCTGCGCGATGAAGGGCGATTCCGCCGACGCGCCCGAGAAGATGGCCGCGAAGATCGCCAAGCTGCGGGTGTTCCGCGACGACCGCGACCGGATGAACCGCTCGGTCCTGGACGCGGGCGGCGCGGCGTTGGTGGTGAGCCAGTTCACCCTGGCCGCCGACACCTCGCGCGGGAACCGTCCCGGCTTTTCCGAGGCCGCCCCGCCCGAGGAGGGCGAGGCCGCCTACACCCGCTTTGCCGCTGCGTTGCAGGCCGAGGGCGTGCCGATCGCCACGGGACGGTTCGGCGCCGACATGGCGGTGCACCTGGTGAACGACGGGCCGGTGACGATCTGGCTGGACCAGTGAGCGGGCGCTAGAACGACTGCCGCGCGACGGTGCGCGCCAGTTCTTCGATCGCCTGCCCCTGAGCGCGGGCGATCGAGCCGGTGTCGCCCGGCGTGAACGGCACCGAGATGTCGAACCGCCCCGAGCGGTCGGGCGCCCCGTCGCCGAACGGCGCGGCGGCGAAGTACTGCCCGGCCAGGCGGTACTGGCCGTCGGCCCCCGCCAGCGCCGAGGCGACGCGCACGTCGAGCCGCAGGTCGGGATCCTCGGACAGCGGCCAGGGCTCGGCCGCGACGGTGGCCGTCGTCTGCTGGTCGAGCGCGCTGGCGAGCCCTTGCGTGAAGGTCCGCACCGGATCGTCGGCCCAGAGCACGTCGGGGTTGCTGACCAGCGCGCCGGTCTCGTCCGCCACGGTGATCGCCTCGAGCCCGGCATAGAGCGGCAGGCTGACCTCGCGCACCTCGACCGAGCGGACATTGACCGCCTGCCGCTCCATCGGCGCGGGGGCGGGCACGTCGTAGCGCAGCGTGCTGTCGGTGCAGGCGGCGGGAGCCACGGCTGCGAGGGCGAGGATCAGGTATTTCATGTCAGCGTCCCAGAAGCAGTGAGTTCGGCTTGCGCTCGATCGTGCGGGCCAGCGAGTCCACGGCCTGCGCCGCCTCGCGGATGTCGCGCAGGGTGGCCTGCGCCTCGGACCCCAGTCGCCCCTCGGCGTTGTAGCCCGAGAGCGTCGTCTCGGCCTGCGACAGGAGCGTATTCATCCGGGTCACCAGCGCGGGCAGCTCGTTGCTGGCCTGTGCGATGGCATCGGCGGCGCGTTCGGCCGAGGCGAGCGTGGCGTTGGTGTTCTCGACCACCCCGCCCTCGCGCAGGTCGGACAGCACGCCCTCGGCCTCGGACAGCGCGGCGTTCAGCGTGCCGGGCAACGCCTGCGTCTCGTCCTGCGCGACAAGGGTGCGGGCCTGTTCCACGAGGGAGGTCGCCTCGGTCACGAGCTGTTCCAGCGGCAGTTCGTTGGCCCGGGCGGTCAGCGCGCGCAGATCGGCGGCGATGGCGTCGGCCTGGTCCACGATGTCGGGCACCCCCTGCGCGGCACGGTCGACGCTGGCGGCGGCCGAGCGGGCCGAGTCGAGCACCGGCATCAGCGCCTCGGAGACGTCGCGCACGGCGCCCTCGGCGGCCAGGATCGTCTGGTTGGCGTTCTCGATCACGCCGCCCTCACGGATCTGCGCCAGCACCGCCGACGCCTCGGAGATCGCGCCGTTCAGCCGGTCGGGCAACGCCTGCACCCCGTCCGAGGCCAGCAGACGCTCCACCGTCGCGAGCAACGCGTCGGCACGGGCGGCCAGCGTGTCCAGCGGCACCTCGTTGGCATTCTGCACCAGCTGGTCGGCGCTGCGGGCGACCGCGGCGAATTCCTCGAGCACCGGCTGCACGTCGTCCACGGCGGTGTCGATGCTGTTCAGCGTCTCTTCGGCAGAGGCGACGACCGGATCGATCGCGGCGGACAGGTCGTTCACCGCCGTCTGCACCGACACCATCGTCTCGTTCGCCGTCTGCAGCACGCCCGAGCTGCGCACGTCGGCCAGCAGCCCTTCGGCCTCGGCCACGGCGGCGTTCACCTGCCCCGGCAGCGCCTGCACGCCCTCGCTCTGCAACAACGTCTCGGTCTCGGTCAGGATACCCTGCGCGCGGGCGACCACCTGGTCGAGCGGCAGTTCCTGCACCGACAGCAGCAGCGCATCCGCGTCCGCGGCGACCTGTTCGATCTCTTCGATGGCGGACGGCAGGTCCTCGACCGCGACGGTCACGGCGTCGGCGGCCTCCTCGGCCGAGTTCAGCGCCGAGACCAGCGCCTCGGCGGCGCCGGCGGCCTCGGCCGTCTCGAGCAGCGACTCGATGTCCTCGGCGGCGAGGCGGAGAGAGCCCATCAGCTGCGCCGCGTCGTCGGGCAATTGCTGTACCTCGTCCGAGCCGACGATGCCGCGCACGTCCGAGATCAGGCCCACGACCTCGGCCGGGGTGCGCGTCAGGTCCTCGTCGTTGAGGATCCGGTTCACGCTGTCGAGCACGCCGATGGCCGAGGCGAGCAGTTCCTCGACCGGCAGGTCGTTGATGCGCTGGAACACGCCCTCGGCGGTATCGGTGATGTCGGACAGGTCCGACGGGAGCGTCGGCACGATCGGGTTGCCGTTCGGCCCCTCGTCCAGCGATTCCCGCGGCGCGTCGGGGATCGTCACCAGCACGACCTTCAGCTCGTTCGACAGCAGCGAATTGTTCTGGAGCTGCGCCCGCATGCCCCGCTCGACCGTGTCGCCGATGAAATCGACGACCTCCTCGGGGTCGGCGTCGTCGCCCAGGCCCAGCTTGCCCGGCCGCAGCGCCAGCGTTGCCAGCAGGCGCGTGCGCTCGTCCCCGAAGCGTTCCTGGTCGACGATGCCGGTGATCGCGGCCACCTCGCCCACACGGATGCCGCGGTACTCCACCGGCGCTCCGGCCGACAACCCGCTGACGGCCTCGTCGAAGACCGCGGCGACGTTCACCGTCGGACCGATGTCGCTGGCCGAGAACGCGCTGGACCGCGCGGCCTCCTCGCCGGGATAAAGCTCGTAGATGGCGCCGTCCTGCACCTCCTGCCCGCCCGAGACGACGGTATCGAAGCTGACGCCGCCGCCCAGCAGCGAGGCGATGGAGGACACGTTGAGCTGCGCCCCCTGGGCCCCGAACGAGAACGAGAAGCCCGACGTGTCCCAGAACCGCGTCGCCGAGGTCACCAGCCGGTCCTCGGGCGCGCGGATGAACCCGTCGGCGATGACCGACACGCCGTCATCCGACAGCCGCAGGTTGGCGATGCTGCCGACCTCGATCCCGCGGTAGAGGATCGGCGTGTCCTCGGACAGCCCCTCGACATCCGCCGCGCGCAGGGTGATCCGCAGGCCGTCCTGGCTGGCCAGCGCCACCGGCCGGCTGGGCAGCCCGTCGAAGCTGTCGGCCTCGGTCCCGATCTCGGTGTCCCAGTTGCCCTCGATGTAGTTGCCCGACAGCACGGTGTTCAGGCCGCGCACGCCGCGGGCCGAGACCTCGGGCTCCACCACCCAGAACTGCGCCGCCTCGTCGACATAGGGCGCGACCTCCTTGTCGAGCCGCACCTCGACCACCACCGAACCGAGCCCCTCCGAGAAGCTCACCGTCTCGACCAGCCCCACGGTCACGTCGCGATAGCGCAGCTCGGTCTCGTCGGCCGAGATGCCGCTGGCGTCCTGGAAGGCGATCTCGATCAGCGGACCGCGGTCCTGGTATTGCTGCCAGACCACGCCGAGAGAGATCAGCAGCGCGGCCAGCGGCACGATCCAGACGATCGACGCGCGTTCGCGCAGGCTTCGACGGGCGGGCTTGATCTCGGGGCGCTGAACTTGGCTCACAGGGCCGATCTCTTTTCGGCGTCCCAGATCATGCGGGGATCGAAGCTCTGCGCCGCGAGCATGGTGAAGATCACCGACATGGCGAAGGTGATCGCCGCCGGGCCGGGATTGATGTTGGCCACCACGCTGAGCTGCACCAGCGACGACAGGATCGCCACGACGAACACGTCGATCATCGACCAGCGGCCGATGAACTCGACCAGTTCATACAGCTTGTGCCGCGCGCCGGGCGACATCCGGCTGTCGGAGCCCAGGCTGACCGCCAGGAAGCCGATCGCCAGGAACTTGCCGATCGGGATCAGGACGCTTGCGATGAGGATGACCAGGGCGATGCCCACGGCACCGTGACTGGCCAGCTCGATCGCGCCCTCGATGATCGTGTCGTCCGAGCTCTGGAACAGCGTCCGCGTCTTGAGCATCGGGTAGAGGTTGGCCGGAATGTAGCAGATCACGCCGACGGCCAGCCACGCCCAGACCCGCTGCAGGCTGCGCGGATCGCGCGACACCAGCGGCGTGCCGCAACGCGCACAGCGCGCCTGCCCCTCGGGCCAGACGCGGGTGCAGCGTGTACAGGCGATCAGCCCCGCCTCGCGGGCGGTCATGACTCCGTCTTGCGCTCCAGCGCTTTCCATATCGTCCACCTACACATGAAGCCGTCCTGGAAGACGGTCACCAGCACCAGCGCCGCGAACATCCAGAAGGCCGGCCCGTACTCGACACGCGCCAGATCGGACACCTTTACCAGGGCGACCGCAACCCCGATGACGAAGATTTCCGCCATCGACCAGGGCCGCAGCTCCTCGGACCAGCGGAACACGTCCACCGCCCGCGGGAATGGCCGGCGGTCCAGCGCGAGCGGGCCCAGCACGTAGATCACCATCACCGCGCGGGCCACGGGGATCAGCACGATCAGCGCCGCCACCGCCGCCGACAGCGCCACCATCGGCCCGTCGACGAAGGCCAGCGCGGCATCGAAGACCGAGCTGGCATTGGTCAATCCCGCCACCCGGATCTGCAGGAACGGAAAGAACGTCGCCCCGACCATCAGGATCACCACCGCCACCGCCATGGCGATCACGCGGGCATAGGCGCCGCGCCTGGGCGAGATCAGCACCGTGTGGCAGCGATGGCACACCGCGCGCTCGCCCGCGGCCGGCATCTCGGCGTGGTACAACGCGTCGCACTGCGGACAGGCGATGAGCTCGCCCGTCTCGCCCGGCGGCAGGTCTTCGGCGATCGTCATCTCGCGATGCGCTCCGCAGCAATCAGCGTGAAGCGGCCCGGTACCAGTCGACCAGGGCCGCGCGTTCGTCCTCGGCGATGTATGTCAGATTCGCCGGCGGCATGGCATGGCTGACCCCGGCCTGCAGGTAAATTGCCCGTGCGTGCCGCGCGATCTGCGCGTCGGTCTCCAGCATGACACCTTTCGGCGCCCAGCGCACGCCCGGCCAGTTCGGCTCGGCCGCGTGGCACATCGAACAGCGCCCGCGCACCACCTGCGCCGCCATGTCGAACCCCTCGGCCTCGGCGAAACGGCTCTCGTAGGCGCCCTCGGGCGCCGCCTGCGCCTCACCCGGCGGCGGCGCGGTGGACAGCCACGCGATCACGATGAACAACAGCGCGGTCACCGCCCAGGTCCAGGTCGGATTGCCGGTGCGGGCGTGCAGGCTGTTGAAATAATGCCGGATCGTCACCCCCATCAGGAACACCAGCGCCCCGATGATCCATGCGTTCGGCGTCGCGAAGGCCAGCGGGTAATGGTTCGACAGCATCAGGAACAGCACCGGCAGGGTGAGGTAGTTGTTGTGCGTCGAGCGCAGCTTGGCGATCTTGCCGTATTTCGGATCGGGCGTGCGCCCGGCCTTCAGGTCGGCCACCACGACCTTCTGGTTCGGGATGATGATCAGGAACACGTTCGCCGTCATGATCGTGGCGGTGAAGGCGCCGAGATGCAGCATCGCCGCCCGCCCGGTGAAGACCTGGTGATAGCCCCAGGACATCGCCACGAGCACGCCGAACAGCAGCACCATCAGCGCCGTCGGCCGGTCTCCCAGGGGCGACTTGCAGAGCCGGTCGTAGACCAGCCACCCCACGGCCAGGGACGCGGCCGAGATCGCCACCCCCTGCCACACGGCCAGGTCCGCCTTCGACGGGTCGATCAGGTACAATTCCGCCCCGACCCAGTAGACCACCATCAGAAGCGCCGCCCCGGACAGCCAGGTCGCGTAGCTCTCCCACTTGAACCAGGTCAGGTGCTCGGGCAGCCGCTCTGGCGCGACGAGGTACTTCTGGATGTGGTAGAAGCCGCCGCCGTGGACCTGCCATTCCTCGCCGTCCGCCGGCCCGGGAACCGACCGGTTCAGGCCGAGATCCAGGGCGATGAAGTAGAACGACGATCCGATCCAGGCGATCGCGGTGATGACATGGGTCCAGCGGACGGCGAAACCGATCCACTCCCACAGGATTGCGGCGTCGTGCATCTCAGCTGCCCCGGTAGGTCGAATAGCCGAAGGGCGACAGCAGCAGCGGCACGTGATAGTGATCCGCCTCCGCCATGCCGAACCGGATCGGCACGATGTCGAGGAACAGCGGTTCAGCCCCCGCGAGGCCCGCGGCGCGCAGCCAGTCGCCGGCATGAAACACCAGCTCGTAGGTCCCGGTGGCGAACTCCGCCTCGGGCAGGATCGGCCCGTCGGTCCGGCCGTCGGCATTGGTCACCGCGGTCGCGATCCGCGCGCGCGTCCCGCCCTCCAGGCGGAACAGCTCGAGGGCCAGGCCCGCGGCGGGTGCGCCGCGCGAGGTGTCGAGAACATGTGTGGTGAGAAATCCGGGCAAGGCGCCCTCCCTGCGGTCATCGTGCCCGCATTGTGTGCACCGCCCCGCCCGGTCTGCGCAACCTCCCCCCGCCGCGAACGCCGCGTGCCCGCGCCCCACACGCCCAATTCACCGCCACAAGCGCCCAAATCCCAAGCACCTCCCACCTCTTCGGTTCTCCCAAATATCCCGGGGGAGTCGCCGCAGGCGACGGGGGCAGAGCCCCCGACCGCGCCGCCAAAGGCGGCGCAGACATCGCACGCGCCGCAGGCGCTCCGCCCAGCCCCCCCCCGGCGGCGGCTTGCCCGCCGGCCCCGCTTGGGTCTAACTCTCCCCGCAACCGCACAGGAGACCCAGATGACGGACGCGCCGCGCTATCCCCGCGACATGCAAGGTTACGGGGCCACTCCGCCCGACGCCGCCTGGCCGGGCGGCGCAAAGATCGCCGTGCAGATCGTCATCAATTACGAGGAGGGCGGTGAGAACAACCTGCTGCACGGCGATGCCGGCTCCGAGGCCTTCCTCTCCGAGATCGTCGGCGCCGCCGCCTGGCCGGGCCAGCGGCACTGGAACATGGAATCGATCTACGAATACGGCACGCGGGCGGGCTTCTGGCGCCTGCACCGGTTGTTCGCCGGCTACGGCATACCGGTCACCGTCTACGGCGTCGCCAGTGCGCTCGCGCGCGGCCCCGAGCAGGTGGCCGCGATGCAGGATGCGGGCTGGGAGATCGCCAGCCACGGCCTGAAGTGGATCGAGTTCAAGGACATGCCCGAAGCCGAGGAGCGGGCACAGATGCACGAGGCGATCCGCCTGCACACCGAGGTGACGGGCGAGCGGCCGCACGGCTACTACCTGGGCCGGACCTCGATGAACACGGTCCCGATGGCGGCGGCCGAGGGCGGGTTCGCGTATCTCGCCGACAGCTATGCCGACGACCTGCCCTACTGGCTGCGGGTGGGCGGGCGCGATCAGCTGATGGTGCCCTACACGCTCGACGCCAACGACATGCGGTTCGCCACCCCCCAGGGCTTCAACTCGGGCGAGCAGTTCGCGACCTATCTCAAGGACAGCTTCGACGCGCTCTATGCCGAGGGCGAGGCCGGGACGCCCAAGATGCTGTCGATCGGCCTGCATTGCCGCCTGACCGGGCGGCCGGGCCGGATCATGGGACTGAAGCGCTTTCTCGACCACGCCGCTTCCCATGACGGTGTCTGGTTCGCCCGCCGGATCGACATCGCCCGCCACTGGGCCGAGACGCACCCGCCTGCCGTCGACGGTCCGCGCCCCAGCGAGATGGACCGCGACGCCTTCGTCGCGGCCTATGGCGGCGTCTTCGAGCACTCCCCCTGGATCGCCGAGCGCGCCCATGCGCTCGAGCTCGGGCCCGCCCACGACACGGCGACGGGCCTTCACAACGCGTTGGCGCGGGTGTTCCGTTCGGCGTCCGAGCAAGAACGCATCGGCGTGCTGACCGCGCATCCCGACCTCGCCGGCAAGCTCGCCGCCGCGGCGCGGCTGACCGACGACAGTGCCGCCGAGCAGGCCTCGGCCGGGCTCGACGCGCTGACCGACGACGAGCGGGCGCGGTTCGAGCGGCTTAACACCGCCTATACCGAGCGGTTCGGCATCCCCTTCATCATCGCGGTGCGCGACCACGACAAGCCGGGCATCCTCGCGGCCTTCGAGCGGCGGCTCGAAAACGACCGCGACACCGAGATCGCCGAGGCCTGCCGCCAGGTCGAGAGGATCGCAGAACTGCGGCTGAGGGAAAAGCTGGCGTGACCCGGACCCTCGCGGCAACGCCGATCGACCGTGACGCCTTTGCCGGCTTCGGCGACGTGATCGAGACCGAGGGCGCCCCGGACAAGATCATCAACCAGGGCTTCTGCGGCCGCTGGCACGACCGCGCGGCGCTGGATTTCGGCGACGGCCGCGCCGGGATCAGCCTGTTCCGGGCGGAGCCGCGCACCCTGCCCTACCGGCTGGAGATGGTCGAGCGGCACCCGCTGGGCAGCCAGGCCTTCATCCCGATGAGCCTGGTTCCGTTCCTGGTGATCGTCGCGCCCGATGTGGGCGGTCGGCCGGGAACGCCGCGCGCCTATGTCACCGAGCCGGGCCAGGCGATCAACCTTCACCGCGGGACGTGGCACGGGGTCCTGACGCCGCTGCACGCGCCGGGGCTCTTCGCCGTGGTCGACCGGATCGGCGCGGGCGACAATCTCGAGGAGCACTGGTTCGAGACCCCCTACGAGGTCGCCTGATCTCAGGTCAGCCCGAGGTCGCGCGCCAGCAGCGCCGCCTGCGTGCGGTTCGCCGCCCCGAGCTTGTCGCAGAGCGTCTTTAGGTGCAGCTTGACCGTGGGCTCGCTGAGACCCATCGCCCGAGCGATCGTCTTGTTCGTGCTGCCCGCCATCAACCCCTCGAGCACCTGGGTCTCGCGCAGCGACAGGACCGGCACCGCCTGCGGTACCGCCATGTCGGGCAGAAGAAGTTCGGCCGGTGCAAAGCGCTGTCCCGCCGCGACAAGCTGCAAAACGTGGAACATCGCCTCTTCCGGCATGTCAGGCGACATCACCGCGGCGATCCCCGCGGACAGCGCGAAAACCGCGAAGGCGCGGGTCATCGGCACGTGGACCAGCACCACTGGCCGCCCCCCGGAGACCGCCAGCGCGGCCTCGACCGGATGCTCGGGATCGAGCCCCGGCAGGTCGCTGTAGACGAGGGCCACGTCGAAGCCGCCCGCCACCGCCAAGTCCTTGACTTCCGAGGCTTTCGCGACGCACGCCACCTCCGGCCCGCCCAGTACGACGGCGCCTTTGGACGTTCCGGCGGCGGAGCTCGCGGCACGCGCGATGAGCATTCGCGTGGGCGTTGTGGTCATCTTTCGCGCATCTGCCTTTCGTCTCCTCGCGGCGATCCCGGCTGGCCGAAGAAGCCGCCAACGGGACTCGCCATCCCCCGAACGGTAGCGCAATTCGCCACATTCCCCCAATGAAATGACATCCACGTCGGCGAGGACCCGCGTGGTTGCACCCAATCGCGGTTCCGGCCATGTCTGGTTTCACCGCTGCGCCGCCGCCGTGCGAGACGAAGGAACCGCCATGACCGACTCCAAGCGCCCGAACCTGACGGTTCAGCTGGCCGAGCTGAAACACATCGACGGGATCATCGCCCTGTCGCGCCGGGTGTATCCCGAAGAGCCGCCCTATACGCGGGGCCAGATCTCGGGACACATCAATACCTTTCCCGAAGGGGTCTTCGTCGCGCTCTACGATGGCGAGGTCGTGGGCTATGCGGCGTCGACCGTGCTCAAGGAGCACCGGGTGATGAACCAGCACACCTGGTCCGAGGTGACGGGCGGCGGCTATGGCAGCCAGTACACCGGAGACGGCGACTGGCTTTACGGCATGGAGGTCATGGTCGAGCCGTCGCGCCGGCGTCTGCGGATCGGCAAGCGGCTCTACCAGGCGCGGGAGCGGCTGTGCACCGACCACGAGCTGAAGGGCATCGCCTTCGGCGGCCGGATGCCCGGCTATCGCAGGGTGCGCAATCCGTGGCCCTCGCCCGAGCGCTATCTCGAGGCGGTGACCGAGGGCGAGGTCCGCGACCCGGTCATCAATTTCCAGATGAAGTCCGGCTTCGAGCCGATCCGCGTGCTGCGCAACTACGCCCCCGAGGACAAGGCGTCGGGCGGGCATGCGGTGCTGATGGTGTGGCGCAACCACCAGCTCGACGAATACGCCGACGCCCAGCCGGTCACCCGGCGCAACACCGAGGTGGTGCGCGTCGCCTCGGTCCAGCTCCTTGCGCGGACGCTGAAGACGCCCGAGGAGTTCTATCAGAACGTCGACTACTTCGTGAACATCGCCAGCGAATACGGCGCCGACTTCGTCGTGTTCCCCGAGCATTTCACGCTGCAATTGCTGTCCTGCGAGGACGAGGAGCTGCCGCCCGAACGCGCCATCCAGCGCGCCAGCGAGCATACCGAGGACTTCGTCGAGCGGATGCAGCAGATGGCGCTGAGCCGGGCGATCAACATCATAGGCGGCAGCCATGCCACCGTGACCGAGGACGGCGACATCCAGAATGTCGCCCATGTCTTCCTGCGCGACGGCGCGGTGTTCCGTCAGGAAAAGCTGCACCCGACTCCGGACGAGCGGTCGTCCTGGAACATCAAGGGCGGCGACGGAATCGAGGTGATCCCGACCGATTGCGGCCCCGTCGGTGTGCTGGTCTGCTATGATTCCGAGTTCCCCGAGGCCGCGCGCAGCCTCGCCGATCAGGGTGCCCGGATCATGTTCGTGCCCTACAACACCGACACCCGGCACGGGCATCTGCGGGTCCGCTATTGCTGCGCCGCGCGGGCGGTCGAGAACCAGTGCTACGTCGTCACCAGCGGCATGGTCGGCAATCTGGACAACGTGTCCAACATCGACATCCAGTATGCCCAGTCGGCCATCCTGACGCCCTGCGACTTTCCCTTCGCCCGCGACGGCATCGCCGCAGAGGCGAGTGAAAATGTCGAGATGATCATCGTCGCTGACCTCAACCTGGCTACGGTGGGCTGGGCCCGCGCGCAGGGCTCCGTCCGGAACCTGCGCGACCGGCGCTTCGATCTCTACCGCACGCGGTGGTCCGACGGCGGCTGACGCCAGCCTTTCCGCCGCCAAGAAAAACGGCCGCCCCGAGGGGCGGCCGTTCGTCGTTTCGGATCAGTCTTCACCGTCCTGCGGTGCGTCGGTGACGCGGCTGTCGATCTCGCCCTCGAGTGTCTCTCCCGCGGGGGCATGGCCCACCGGGTCGGCCGTGTCGTCGTGGGTCTCGGCGATGCGCAGCTTGGTCGAGGTGCCGTCCTTGGCCTCGCCGAAGTAGATCGTCTGGTGCGGGAACGGGATCTCGATGCCGCGTTCGTCGAACACACGCTTGAGCACGGCGTTGTAGGCCCGGCCCACGCCCCATTGAGTCCCCGGCACCGTCTTGATCCGGCCGCGCAGCACGATAGCGCTGTCGCCGAAGCTGTTGAGGCCGAACCACTCCAGGTCGCCCAGGATGTTGACCGACTGCTCGGGATCCTGCCGCAACTCGTCGAAGGCGTCGAACATCGCCTGCTTCGCCTCTTCGTAATCCTCGCGATAGGCGATGCCCATGTCCGCGACGTGATACGAGAAGTCCCGCATGTAGTTCGACACCATGTCCACCGACGAGAACGGGATGATGTGGAACACGCCCTGCAGGTCCCGCAGCGACACCGACCGCACCGTCAGCTTCTCGACCGCGCCGGTGACGCCGCCGACGGTGACGACATCGCCCACGTTCATCGCGTTCTCGAACTGGATGAACACGCCGGTGATGATGTCCTGCACCATCTTCTGCGCGCCGAAACCGATGGCGAGGCCCAAGACACCGGCCGAGGCGAGGAGCGGCCCGATGTTCAACCCGATCTCGGCGAGGACGAACATCAGCGTCAGGATGATCAGCGCGATCGTGGCGGCGTTCTTCAGCAGCGTGAGCAGCGTCTGCTCGCGCGGGGTCGGCACGCGCCCGTATTCGGCGTTCAGCCGGTAATCGACCCAGCTCGTCAGCGCGAGCCACAGCGCGAAGGCCACGATCAGGATGCCCGCCACACTGAACAGCGCCTGCAGCACCCGCGCGCCGACATCGCCGTCGAGCCAGGCCGAGAAGTCCAGAAGCCCCACGACATCGCAGATCACCGCGAGCCCGACGATCAGGATCAGCACCCGCACCACCGTCAGGGTCTTGGGGACGAACTGGTTCAGGCGCTTCTCCAGCAGCGGCAGCTTGGCGTTCACGTCCTCAGGCAATGTGATGCCCCGCGCGATCGCCCGCGCCAGCATCCCCGACAGGGCGACACCGACGAACAGGACGAGGACCACCTTGGCCGAGCCCCAGAGCGCATCGAACACCACCCGCGTCGGCCGCGACAGCACGATGACCATCATCACTGCCAGATACCCCAGCGCCAGCCAGTGCCACGCCTGCGCCAACGTTGCGGCGGGGCCGGTGCGGCGGCGCGGCGGTTTCAGCGTCTCTTCGGCGTCCGCCTCGGGATCGGCCTCGCCCGGCTCTGGCTCGGAGGCGATCTCGGCCATGAGCCAGCCCGACACCGCCTTGCGGCGCGCGATCACGAGACCGGCGACGAACAGGATGACGATCACGGACAGAAGCGCGCTGAAACTGCGTCCCGCGGAATAGGAGACGCTCTGGTTCAGGATCGGCACGATCAGCAGGAAGCCATAACCCAGCACCCCGACGACGAGGTTCGCGCGCCGCGACAGGTACTGCGCCGCCGCGTCCCCCAGCGGGACCAGCCGCAGCCCGCCGGTCGCCGGCGACAGCACCAGCCGGATCGCGACCTTCACCAGCTCGACCGCGAGGAAGGCGTTGAGATAGAGCGACTGACGGATGCCGATCTGCCCGAACTCTCCGAGCACGGCGAGGATCGCGGCATAGCCGATCGCCCAGGCCAGGACCACGACGACGACCTCGATCACCGCCGAGGCGATGAAGATCAGCACCGTCCGCACCAGCCCCGAGCGGTCCGCCGACGCGCCCATCCGCCGGTAGAACGGGATCGCCAGCCGCCGCAGCACGATGAACAGGACGACCGTGATGACGATCGCCAGAAGCAGGTCGCCGAACGCCTCGAGCAGGACCCCCAGCTCGCTGCCGTCAAGCCCGTCGAAGGCGTCGGGCGCCTGCGTCAGCGTCTGCCAGAGCGATGCCGCCTGCCCCGCCGCCGTCTGGGCCACCTCCTGCGTCAGCTCGGCCAGTTGCCGGCCGATGGAGGTCTCTTCCGTGGGCACGGTCAGCGGCGTGTCCGAGCCCAGTTGCTCTTCCGCGCCGTCCTCGGCGATTCGCTGCAGTTCGTCGATCAGCTCGGTCCGGGCGGAGTCGTCCTGCAGGATGTCGATCAGCGCCTGCGCAGGTGAGGCCTCAGGGGCCTCGGACTCGGACGGCGTGCCCTCCGCGGTCTGCGCGGTGGCGGCTCCGAACGGCGCGAGCGCCAGTGCGGTAACGAGGACCAGGGCCGCCAGAACACGACGGAAAAACATCTCACCCATGACACAATCCAGACTAGAGGGCTTTTTCGCGGCTTAGCCCATCAGAGGCAGAGTGCCAATCGCAAGCGGTTGCGATCAAGAGGCGGTCCCCGGGGGGCGCCCGCCTGTGGGGGCCTCCGCCCCGGTCTCTCCGGCGCCACGTGTTCCCGCCAGGACGCTCGCGATGTCGCGGTCCAGCACGGACGCCTCGGCGCGGTCGAGCTCGGTCAGCATGTCGGGCAACGCACCGGTGCAGGCCTCGATCAGGTTCAGCCGCTCCTGCGCCTCGCGGTGCGGACCTTGGCTGCCGAGCGACAGGCCCAGATCCACCGCCAGATCGGTCAGCGTGGCGGTGTGCAGGTCGCGGGCCAGCACGATCCCCTCGGTTTCGGTGGCCACGATCCAATCCTTGCGGATCAGCGTCTCCATGATCTCTTCGCGCGCCTCCAGCGGCACCACCTCCTGCAGGCGGCCCATCGAGATCGTGCCGCCGATACGGGCGCGCTCGGCCAGCACGGACAGGACCGCCACCGCGACCTCGAGACGCTCGGCGGGGCGCAGGTCGAAGCCGGGCACCGAATCCCGCGATTTCCACCAGTCGGGGAACGAGGCGGCAAACACCGCGCCGATGATGATGACGGTCCACGAGGCGTAGACCCAGACGAGGAAGATTGGGATGACCGCGACCGCCCCGTAGATCGTCTCGTAGGTCGAGCCCGAGGTGAGGAAGCTGTTGAATCCCCAGGACAGGACCTCGAACGACAGCCCGCTGATGACGCCGCCGATCGCCGCCTCGCGCAGGCGCACCGGACGCGCAGGCACCAGCATGTAGAGCAACGTGAACGCCAGGATCTGCAGGAGCAGACCGAACAGCCAGGACAGGAAGCCGAAGGATTCCTCCAGCCCGTAGAGCGACTTGTCCCCCGCGCCCCAGGTCTGGATCGTGGTCAGCGTCGTGGATGTCTGCGCGAAGCTCGCCCCCAGCAGCAGCGGCCCCAGCGTCAGGATCGTCCAGAAGATCAGCATCCGAACCGCGAAGGGACGCGGCCGCTCGACGTGCCAGACCTGGTTCAGCGTCGTCTCGATCGTCGACAGCAGCAGCACCGCGGTCACCGCCAGCGCCACCGTGCCCACCGCCGTCAGGTTCGTGGCGTTGCCCGCGAAATCGGTGAGATAGCGTTCGACCTCGGCCCCGGCCTCGGGCACCAGCGCGCGAAAGAAGACATCCTCGATCTGCGTGCGTGCGTCGTCGAAGGCCGCGAAGCCTGACAGGACCGCGAAGGTGATGACCAGAAGCGGCACCAGCGCCAGCAGCGTCGAATAGGTCAGCGCCCCGGCCGCCTGCGACAGACCGTCGTTGAAGAAGCGCTGGACAGCGAATTTCACGAAACTCCCAACCTGGAGCACGATCGGCGGGAGCTTGTCGCGGAGGCGCGCGGCAAGCGTGGGCGAATCTTCTGTCATGTCGTGACTAAACCGCATTTTCGCCGCGTCTCACACCCGCGCCCCGGACTTCGTTCGCAACCGTGGCGCAGTTCACGCTGAATTAAGGCCCCCTCACTAGTGTGCCCGGGTAACCGCCTCACGGCGGCGTCCCTAATGCCTCGGAGGATTGCACATGCGCCCCCTTTTCCCTTCTGCCCTTCTTGCGTTGGTGGCGACCGCCGCATTCGCCGACACGTATGAGGCCCCGATGCGCGACTATGTCTCGCAGGATGTGAAGGCCTGGCTTTCGGACCCGCAGATCGTGTCGGCCGTGCGCCGGGCGAACCGCGCCCATGCCGCGCTGTCGGCCGACGACATCACGGCGCTCGACCTGAAATGGCGGGCCGAACTCGGCCAGGATTCCGCACCCACCATCGATCCAGTGGCCAATTCCGCGACCTCCGATTTCCTGAAAGAGCGGGTGGACGCGGCAGGCGGCGTCATCACCGAAATTCTTGTGATGGATTCGCGCGGCCTCAACGTGGCGGTCAGCACACTGACCTCCGACTACTGGCAGGGCGACGAGGCGAAATACACGGAAACCTACGGCAAAGGGCCGGACGCCTGGCACGTGAGCGAGATCGACTACGACGAATCGACCCAGCTCTATCAGGCGCAGGTCTCGCTTACCCTCATCGATCCGGCGACATCGACGCCCATCGGCGCCGCCACGATCGGTCTGAACGCGGAAGCCTTCTGAGCGCCCCGCACCCAATTCAAGAACGGATACACCCATGAGTGCTGCCTCCCCCGCGCTTTCCATGCGCACGATCTTCGTCAAGATCACCGCGATCCTCGCCCTCTCCGTCGGTGCCGTCGCGGCCACGCTCAGCTTGCTGAACACCGGCGCGCTGGAAACGGTCGCCACGGATCAGACGGGCGATCGGGCGATCTCGGAAAGCCGCCTGCTCGCCGATCAGGTCGGCGGCCCTCTCAAGTTCCAGAAGACGGGACCGGTCGAGCATCTTTTCGAGGAAGCGCTCGAGGTCAGCGATGGCGCGATCGACGGCCTCGTGGCCCTCTTTTCCGACGGCTCCGTCGCCACGCGCGTCGGCGCGGAAATCGCTCCCGAACTTCGGCTGCTCACGGAGCGGGTGATCGCGACGGGCGAGGTGGCCACCAGCGAAGACCGGTTCCTGGTCGCCATGCCGGTCCGCTACGGCGCCTCCAACGAGCTCGTGGGCGTGGTAGCGAGCGACTGGTCGATGGACCCCGCGCTGGCAATCGCCCGTGACGGCATGATCCGCTCGGCGCTCGCCGCATGCGGGGTGTTCATGGCCGCGATCATCGCCGCGCTGATCGCGTCGAACTGGCTTCTCGTCCGCCCGCTCAACCGGATCCGTGATGTCATCCGTGCCATGGAGGACCGCGACTACGGCAGCGAGGTCCCCTCCACCGAGCGTGGAGACGAGATCGGCGACATCGCCCGCGCACTCGACGGCCTGCGCACCCATCTCGCCGAGGCGCAGGAACAGGAACGCGACGCCGCCTTCAAGAGCGCGGCCTTCATGGGGTCGTCGGCGGCACTCATGCTACTGGACGCCGACCTGGTCGTCCGCCACGTGAACCCGCGGCTCAGAACATTGATGAAGCGGTTCGAGCCGCTTTTCGGCGACCGCGCCGACAGTGACCGCATGATCGGCCAGAGCATCGATTTCTTCCATGACGACGGCCAGGACATCCGCCGCAAGCTCGACTCCCGGAGCGACGGCCGCTTCGAGACGATCCTCCGTTTCGGCGACGCCCGCATCTCCCTGACCGTCCGCCCCGTGACCGGGTCTGACGGGGCGCGGCTCGGCTACGTGCTGGAATGGTCGGACATCACGCAGGACTGGCTGAACGGTGCGGTGCTCGACGCCATCGATTCCAACCTCCTGAAGGTCGATTTCGACAAGTCCGGCCAGCTTCTGACCGCCAATCGCCGCTTTCTCGCGCTTCTCGCCCAGTCCGAGGACCAGGCGAAGGGCACCCCGTTCCAGTCGCTCGTCACGCGCTACGACGGCACGAACGACGGGACGGGATCCGATCTCATGGCGACGGTGACGCGCGACGGCGTCCATGTCGGCCAGTTCACCCTGAACCGAGGCGACGAGGCGCACATCCTCGACGGTTCGATCACCTGCATCAAGGATCACGAGGGCAAGACGGTGCGCTTCCTACTGATGGGAAAGGACGTGACCGAGGCCGAGACCCGGCTGCGCAAGGCGCGCGAGGCCCAGGAAATCACCGAGCGCGAGCAGAGCCGCGTGGTCGAAGAGCTCCGCGTCGGCCTGAAGGGGCTGAGCGCCGGCGACCTCACCACCCGCCTCTCCGATCCCTTCGCCGGTGCGTACGAAGAGCTGCGAAACGACTTCAACATCACCGTCGAACGCCTGTCGGAGGCGCTGCTCGAGATCATCGAGAACGCCGAGAACATCCGCAACGAAGCGAATGACATCTCCAGCACCGCCGACGGCCTGTCCCGCCGGACCGAGACGACGGCCGCCACGCTGGAAGAGACGGCCGCCGCACTGGACGACATGACCAGCTCGGTCCGCACGGCCGCGGACATGGCGACGAAGGCCGACAGCGCCGTCGCCGGCGCCAAGAGCAATGCCGAGGCGAGCGGCGAAGTCGTGGTGGAGACGGTCTCGGCAATGGACCAGATCGCCGAATCCTCGGACCGGATCACGTCGATCATCAAGGTCATAGACGACATCGCCTTCCAGACCAATCTCCTCGCGCTGAACGCCGGGGTCGAGGCTGCTCGAGCCGGCGACGCGGGCCGGGGCTTTGCCGTCGTCGCCTCCGAAGTGCGCGCGCTGGCGCAACGCTCGTCGGATGCGGCGCGCGAAATCAACGACCTGATCGCCCAGAGCGGCACGCAGGTGAAACGCGGTGTCGAACTCGTCGGCCGCACCGGCGACGCCCTCCGCGAGATCGTCGACTCCGTCTCGCAGATCGCCGTGCAGGTCTCGGAGATCGCGCAATCCGCCACCCAGCAATCCAACGGGCTGGCCGAGATCAACAACGCCGTCACCCAGCTCGACCAGTCGACGCAGCAGAACGCCGCTCGCCTGGAAGAGACGACCGCGGCGAGCGAGTCGCTGACGCGGGACGCCGTCTCCCTGGTCCAGACCGTCTCGCATTTCAACATCGCCCGCGACGGCGCGACGCCTGTCGTCGCCTTCCGTTCGAGCCAGAAGGCCTCGGCAGAGCCTCCCAAGGACACTGCGCGCCCCGAGCCTCGCAAGACCGCCGCGGCCGGCCACACGCTCGCCAACGCCGAGCCGGGCTCGTGGGAGGATTTCTGAGATCGCCCGCGTCCCTGAAATGCACCGCCCGCCGGGAAGGATCGTCACGTCATGACCCAGGAGCAGCTCCAGACAGGTGCTGGACAGAACGTGGTCCACGTAATCCAGGGCGAGCATCGCGTGTCCAGCCGGGCCGACGACATCCTGAGCACGCTGCTCGGGTCATGCGTGGCCACCTGTCTCTGCGACCCCGTCGCGCGCATAGGAGGCATGAACCACTTTCTGCTTCCCGCCGGCGACATCGGCCAGACCCACCAGCTGCGCTACGGCAGTCACGCGATGGAGCTCCTGATCAATGCGCTGCTCAAGAAGGGAGCCCGGAAGGACCGGCTCGAGGCAAAGCTCTTCGGCGGGGCGCAGATGCATGACGGACTGGGCGCAATCGGCTCGGCCAACGGCCGCTTCGCACAGGATTTTCTGGCGGCCGAGGGCATCCGCTGCGTCGCGACCAGCCTGGGCGGCACCGCCGCGCGACGGGTGCGCTACCACCCGGTGTCCGGACGTGCGCAGCAGATGCAGATCACAGACCCGACCGCACTGAAAGAACTGCCCGCGCGCACCGCACCGAAGCCTGACCCGAAGACCGACGTCGTCTTTTTCTAGGACCGAGCCGCAGCAAGGCTCCAGGAGAGAAAAGCTTTCTTAACATGCCGCAGTCTAGCTTGCCGACATCTCAGCCAACCGCGCCTGACAGGGACAGCCCGACACAGATGCCCGATGCCTTGCTCCTATCCGACCGTCTAGACCACGCCGCGACCGCCGCCCTGCACGCCGACCTCCTGGCACGGCGAGGGACCGCGCTGGAAGTCGACGGGCGTAAGGTGACGTTCCTCGGGACACTGGCCGCTCAGCTTCTGGTGTCGGCAAAAAAGACATGGGCCCAGGACGGCCTCGCGTTCCACATAACGCCCTCCGAAGACATGGCGGCGCAGGTCGACGGTCTTGGTCTCGGCGAAGAGCTTCTGGATGGGGAGGCGCCGCGATGAGCCTTCGGATACTTGCCATCGACGATTCCCGAACCATTCGCGAGATGCTCCGCGACTCTCTCGGTCGGGCCGATTTCGATGTTCATCTTGCGGTGGACGGCCAGGACGGCATCGACAAGATCGGTGACGTGGGTCCCGATGTGGTCATCACCGACATCAACATGCCCCGCCTCGACGGGTTCGGCGTGATCGAGGCCATCCGCAGCGGTCCCCCGCCACACCAGGCCCTTCCCATCCTCGTATTGACGACCGAGAGCGCGCCCGACCTGAAGGATCGCGCGCGCCGCATCGGGGCCACCGGCTGGATCGTAAAGCCCTTCGAGGATTCCAAACTCATCTCCGCCATCCGGCGCATCGCGGTGGTCTGAGCGATGTCGATGGCAGATATCCGTGCAACGTTCTTCCAGGAATGCGAAGAACTTCTCGAGCAGCTTCGCGACGGGCTGGAGCAGATCGAGGGCGAGGGCGATTGTCTCGAGACGGTCAATGCCGTATTCCGGGCCGTCCATTCCATCAAGGGCGGGGGCGCGGCCTTCGGCCTCGACGCCCTGGTGCGGTTCGCCCACCAGTTCGAGACCGTGCTCGATGCCATGCGGGCCGAGCGTCTGACGATCACGGACGACGTGATCGGACTGTGCTACCGGGCGAGCGACCACCTGTCGGATCTCGTCGCCGCCGAACGAGACGGCACCGAACCCGCCCATGACACGAGCGAGGACCTGGCAAAGCGGCTCGTGGCTCTTGTCGAGGGTCCCGTACCGCCGGGAACCGTGCCCGAGACAGCCGGCACACCCACGCCCGAGACCTTCGGCTTCGTTCCCCTGGCAATCCCAATCGGACCGACGGCGGATCCGCAGGACACGACCTTCGGGATCGAGTTCACGCCGACGGCCGCCCTCTTCACCAACGGGAACGACCCCGTCCACCTGTTTCGCACATTGCGGGAGATGGGCGACCTGTCGGTGTCGGTCGATACCGTATCGATGCCGACGCTCGATGCCTTGGACCCACACAATTCGTACCTCGCCTGGAGCCTGCGGCTTGTCACGAGCGAAAGCGAACACGCGATACATGACGTGTTTGAATTCGTAGAGGGACTGTGCAGCCTACGCGTCTGGCTCGACGCCGAACCGGCCCCGACCGTGCCGGACATGCCGGCACCGGCCGAGCATGTACCGCCAAGCGATCCCGGCGCGGCGTCACCGCGCGAGGCCGCCAAGCCCGCGGGACAGAGCCCGAAGGCCACTGTCCGTGTCGATCTCGACCTGGTCGACCGGTTGATCAATCTCGTGGGCGAACTGGTGATCAACCAAGCCGTCCTCGCCCAATGCGTGGCCGAGGCCGGACTGTCGACGCACACGGACATCAGCGCCGGTCTGGACGAATTCAAGAACCTCTCCCGCGAGGTACAGGAATACGTCATGTCGATCCGCGCCCAGCCGGTCAAACCCCTGTTCCAGCGCATGGGCCGGATCGTCCGGGAGGCGTCCGACATCTCTGGCAAATCGGTCCGGCTGGTCACGGTTGGCGAGACGACCGAAGTCGACAAGACGGTGATCGAACGCCTGGTCGATCCGCTGACGCATATCCTGCGCAACGCGGTCGACCACGGGCTCGAGGTGCCAGAGACGCGCGAAGCTGCCGGCAAGCCGCCGCAGGGCACGATCACGCTGTCCGCCGCGCACCGGTCCGGCCGCGTCCTGATCGAGATCGCGGACGACGGCGCGGGAATCAATCGTCCCAAGGTCCGGGAAATCGCGATCACGAAGGGGCTGATCCCGCCCGACGCGGTCCTTTCCGAAGCCGAGACCGACAAGCTCCTGTTCCAGCCGGGGTTCTCGACGAACGCCGTGGTGACCGACCTCTCGGGTCGGGGCGTCGGCATGGACGTCGTGAAAAGCGCGATCCAGGCACTCGGCGGTCGCGTCGGGATCCAATCCGCGCCCGGCAAGGGCACGACCTTTTCCATCAGCCTTCCGCTGACGCTTGCCGTGCTCGATGGCATGGTCGTGGACGTGGCCGGTCAAACCATGGTGGTCCCCATCACCGCTATCGTGGAAACCATGCGGCCCCGCCTCGAGGACATCCACGCTCTGGCGGGCGACGGATCGGTCGTCTCCGTCCGCGACACGTTCGTTCCGATCGTCGATCTGGGCACCGTCTTCGGGCACAGGCACCCAAGCAAGGACTTCTCCGACCGCGTGCTCCTGCTGGTGGAGACGGACCAGAACGATCGCTGGGCGCTTGCCGTCGACAGTATCCACGACCAACGGCAAGTCGTCATCAAGGGGCTCGAGGCGAATTACGGGCACGTGCCCGGCGTCGCCGCCGCGACCATTCTCGGAGACGGCAAGATCGCCCTGATCATCGACCCCGAGGAGACGGCCGTCCGCGCCCGCCCGACCGCCATCCAAAGCTTTGTTCTTGACGAGGTGTAACCATGTCCGCATCCGCCGATCCAGCCGCTTCCGACAACCGAGAACTGGTGACGTTCCGCGTCGGGGAGCAGGACTATTGCGTCGATATCATGGCGATCCGGGAGATCCGTGGTTGGACCCCGGCGACCGTCCTGCCCCATTCACCGGGCTATGTCCTGGGCGTCATCAACCTGCGCGGCTCGGTCGTTCCGATCGTCGACCTGGCCGCCCGGCTGGGGCTGCCGCCGGCCGTGCCGACACCTCGGCATGTCATCGTGATCGCCGTGGTCGGCGAGCAGATGGTGGGCCTTCTCGTCGATGCCGTCTCCGATATCCTCAGCGTCAACGATGCCAGCATCCAGGACACCCCCGACGTGATGGCCGAGACGACCAAGGAATTCGTCGAAGGTGTGATCTCGGTGGACAGCAGGATGCTGCGCCTGATTGCGCTGGGGCCCGTGCTGCCGCCTCCGGCGACGAAGGCGCTGGCATGAACACGCCGGCCATCGCCCCCCTGCAGCGCGACATCGCCTTCACCCGGGCGGACTTCGCCGCGATCGCCTCGTTCGTGCATATCGCGACGGGCATCCGCCTGACCGAGGCGAACGAGCCGCTGGTCTTCTCGCGCCTCGCCAAGCGGGTGCGGGCGCTCGAGCTGACGACGTTCGCGGATTACCTCGCGATCATCCGCAGTCCCTCGGGTGCGGAAGAGCGCGAGGCCATGATCTCGGCCCTGACCACCAACACGACGCGGTTCTTCCGCGAGGACTACCATTTCGACACGATCGTGGCAGACCTGCTGCCGGAACTCGCCGAGCGTGCGCGTCGCGGCGAACGCGTGCGGCTGTGGTCGGCGGGCTGTTCGAGCGGCGAAGAGCCCTATTCGCTGGCCATGTCGATTCTTCAGGCGCTTCCCGATGCGCCCGATCTCGACCTCCGCATCCTCGCCACCGACATCGACCGCCGGGTGCTCGCACAGGCCGAGCGAGGGCTCTATCCCGCGGAGGCGCTCGGCGCGGTGCCGGACGCGCTGCGCGCGATCGGGTTCGGGCCCGCGACCGGGGCGAGCGTCGGGATCGCGCCGCAGGCGCGGGCCCTCGTCACCTTCCGGTTTCTCAACCTGGTCGAGCCCTGGCCGGTCCGGGGGCCGTTCGACGCGATCCTGTGCCGCAATGTCGCGATCTACATGGACGATGCGACCCAGGCGGGGATCTGGCGCGGCTTTGCCGATCTGCTGCGGCCCGGCGGCTATCTGTTCACCGGCCATTCCGAACGAATCTCTGCCGAGATCCGTCCCCGCTTCGACCTGTGTGGCAAGACCACCTACCGCCTGATCGACGGGTCCGCCCCGGAATCGGGCGGCCGCAATGCCGAGACAAGAGGAAAGACCTAATGGGGCTGAGAGAGTCTCTCTCGATCATGGTGGTCGACGACATGTCGACCAGCCGTGGGATCATCATCATGGCGCTCGAGGAGATCGGCGTGAAGAAGATCGATTTCCGGAAGGACGGCGCGGAAGCGCTACAGCATCTCGTCGCGTCGCCGGTCCATCTCGTCATCTCGGACTACAACATGCCCGGGATGGATGGCCTCGCGCTGCTGAAGGGGCTGCGCGAGCACCGGATGACACAACGGATCGGCTTCATCCTCGTCAGCGGCCGTATGGATCAGGAACTACTGGATCGCGGGCGCGCGCTGGGAATGAACAACTGCATCGCCAAGCCATTCACGACGGCCCAGCTGAAGGGCTGCATCGAAGCCGTAACGGGGCCGCTCTGACCGATGGGAACCGAACCCTTGATCCGCACCCGCACCATTGCCCTATCCGACGCCCTCTCGCGGGCCGCCACGGAACTGCGCCGAATGGAAACGCAGGGTCGCGCTCTGGAGGACCGCGTCGGCGCGCATGTGACGGCGGGCACCCAGACCATTCAGGACCTGCATGTCGCCCTGCAAGGGCTGGACCACATGGTCCAATCGCTGGACGCGGTGGCGGGGTATCTCGACCGGCTTGCCGAAGGCGCGCCGCCGCAGCTGCGCGTCGACATCGACCATGCCGTCGCGGCGATCCGGCTGCGCGACCTGTCGAACGCGCTTGCCGGTCACACGCCCGCCGAACGCGTCCGCAGCGGCGACGTGGACTTGTTCTGAGCCGGCTCTATCCCGCCGCGGCCTCGAGCTCGGCCGCGAGGCGTCTCTCGTTGGTGGCGCGGGGCTGCGAGAACCGCGCAAGAAGGAGGTAGGCCACCGGTGTCAGATACAGCGTCGAGACGGTGGCCAGCCCCAGGCCACCGACGATCACCCATCCGAGCGCCTCGCGCGCCTCGGCCCCCGCCCCCTGAGACAGGATCAGCGGCACGCCCCCGAGGACGGTCGAGGTCATGGTCATCATCACGGGCCGCAAACGCAGGGTCGAGGCATCCAGGATCGCCTCGTGCACGTCTGCCCCGCGATCGCGCAACTGGTTCGCGAACTCGACGATGAGAATTCCGTTCTTGGCCATGATGCCGATCAGCATGACCAGACCGATCTGGCTGTAGACGTTCAGCGACAAACCAGTGAACAGCAGCGCGAACGCCGCGCAAGCGAGGCCCAGCGGCACCGTGGCCATCACGACGACAGCGGAAATGAAGCTTTCGAATTGCGCCGACAGCACGAGGAACACGACCACGATCGCGAAGCCGAAGGTGACGAGCAGCCCCGAGGCCGTCTGGTCCAGCGTCGCCGCTTCGGCCAAGGGCACGACCCGGTTCTCTTCCGCGAGCAGCCCGTCCGCCAGCGTCTGCACCTCGGCCAGCGCCGAGCCGAGCGCGAAGTCGGGGGTCAGCCCGGCCGAGATTTCGACCGAGCGGTTCTGACCCTCGCGTTCCAGCTCAGGGGCAACCGCCCGTTCTTCCAGCGTGACGAAGCTGGACAGGGGTACCATCGTGCCGTCGCCGCTCTGCACGAAGATGTTCTCCAGATCGCCGGGGTCGTTCACCGGGTCGGAGGTCGAAAGCATCTGGATGTCATAGCTCTGGTCGTCAATGAAGACAGACCCGACGCTGCGCCCGTCCAGCACCGCCCGCAGCGCGTCACCGAGCCCGGTGATGTCGACGCCGAGATCCGAGGCGCGCGTGCGGTCGACCTCGATGAAGAGCTGCGGCTGGGTCGTCTCGTATTCCAGCCGCACCTGTCCGAAGGCGGGGTTCTGCTGCATGCGGGCGACGAGGTCCTCGGAGACCCCGGCGAGCTGCTCATAGCTGTTGCCCGTCACCGCGAAGGTCAGCCCGCGCCCGGCCCCGCGGATCCCCAGCGAGTTCGGCTGGATCGCGAAGGCACGGACGCCGACGATCTGTCCCAGCCGCCCGTTGATCTCGCCCACGATCTCCTGCTGGGACCGGGCGCGGTCGGCCCAATCGGCGAGGGAAAACACCATGAAGCCACGATTGTCCGAGCCGAAGCCGGTGATCGAGAAGACGTTGGTCACCTCGCCCGACTCCCGCAGGGGCTCGATCAGCGCCTCGATCTGGCGCATCTTCGCGGTGGTGTAGCTCAGTGACACGCCCTGCGGCGCGCTGACGGACAGAAGCGCGACGGCGCGGTCCTCGGACGGCGTCAGCTCTTGCCGGATGTTGCCCGCGACGAGCGCCGCCGTGGCCGCGAAAAGCGCCGCGACGAGCACCACGACCAGGGGCATCGCCAGCGCGCCACGAAGCGTCGCCGCATAGAACCGGGCCAGCCGGTCCCCGAGCCAGCCAAGCGCACCGCCGCCGCCCTCTCCCCCCGCATCGCGCAGCAGGCGCGAAGCGAGCACGGGGCAGAGCGTCAGCGCCACCACAGACGACAGCGACACGGCGATGGCGAGCGTGAAGCCGAACTCGCGGAACAGGCCGCCCGCCTGCCCCGGCAGGAACGACAGGGGCACGAACACCGCCGCCAGGGTCGCAGTCGTGGTGACGACGGCAAAGAACACCTGCTGGGTGCCCAGCACCGCCGCCGCCCGCGGTCCCATCCCGTCGGCGCGGCGCCGCACGATGTTCTCGAGCACGACGATCGCGTCATCGACCACCATGCCCGTCGCCAGCACCAGCGCCAGAAGCGTGAGGATGTTGACCGAGAAGCCGACGAGATAGATCGCCGCCAGCGTCCCGATCAGCGCCACGGGCATCGTCAGCGCCGGGATCAGCGTCGCGCGCAGATCGCGCAGGAACAGGTAGATGACCACCACGACGATGCCGATGGCGAGCGCCAGCGTCTTGAGCACCTCTTCGATCGAGCCGCGGATGAACACCGCGTCGTCCGAGGTGACGAAGATGTTCACGTCGTCCGGCAGCACGCGGTCCAGCTGCGCCACCGCGGCGCGGACGGCAGAGGAGATTTCCAGCGTGTTCGACGTCGCCTGCCGGATCACGCCCAGCCCAAGCCCCGTCTCGCCATTGGCCCGCAGAATGGTCTCGTCCGGCGCGGGGCCAAGGCTGACGCGCGCGACGTCGCCGACGATCACGTTGTCGGCCAGCCGCAGCGCCTCGAACGCCTCGGGGGTCGACACGGCGGCGGTGGTGCGCACGCTGAGCGTCTGGCGCGACCCGCTGAGATCGCCGGCAGGCGCGTCATAGGCCACGTTCCCCAGCGCCCCGGCCATGTCGGCAAGGGTCAGGCCGCGGCTCGCAAGCTCGGCCTGGTCGATGTCGACGCGGAAGATCGGCTCGCGGTCGCCGTAGATCTGCAGGTCGGCCACGCCGGGGATCGAGATCAGCCGGTCCTCGACGCTTTCCTGCACGATCTGCGTCAGCTCCTGCGGCGAGCGCCCCTGCGAGGTGACGGCGATCCGCAGGACCGGCTGCGCGTCGGCGTCGGCCTTGACGATCTCGGGCTCCTCGGACTCGTCCGGCAGTTGGCCCGCGATCCGGGCGACGGCGTCCCGCGTGTCGGTGGCGGCCACGTCGAGGTCGACCGATTCATTGAAGTCGAGCGTCACCCGGCTGCGTCCGAAGCGCGAATTTGACGAGATCGACCGCACCCCGGCCACGCGGCCGACGGCGCCCTCGATCCGGCCGGTAAGCTCCTGGTCGACCGTCTCGGGCGCGGCGCCGGGATATTGCGTCGTGATGGTGATGACCGGCCGGTCGACATCAGGCAGTTCGCGGATCTCGACGCCGAACAGCCCGGCGATGCCGGCGATGACGATCAGCGATGACAGGACGAATGCCAGGATCGGCCGGCGCACGAACAGCGCGGTCCCTGCCCCTTGGCCGGCAGCGCTCATGCGTCGGCCCCGGCGCCGGGCGTGACGATTTCGACCTCGGCGCCGGGCCGCAGGGTCTGCACGCCCTCGGTGACGACACGGTCGCCCGGGGCAAGGTCGGCCTCGACCAGCACCGCGTCGGCGTTGCGCTGGCGGACGACGACGGGCACCTGCTGGACGGCGCCCTCGTCCACGCGCCAGACATAGGAGCCGTCGGCCGACCATTGCAGCGCGAGCGGGTCGATGGCGGGCATCGGCTCTCCGGGGAAGGTCAGCACCACCTCGAAGGCCATGCCCGAGCGCAGACGGTCCTCGTCGTTCGGAAGCTCGGCCTGCACCCGCAGCGTGCGGCTGGCGCGGTCGACGACCGTGTCGATGGCATGGATGCGTCCCTCGCGCGGGCCGCCTGAGATGCCGAGCGGCTGCGCGGTCACTTCCATGCCCGGCGACAGGCGGTCGACCACCCGTTCGGGCACGCGGAAATCGATCAGGATGGATGTCCGGTCGGTGATCGTTGCAAAGACGTCCTGCGCCGAAATGCGATCCCCGACCTCCACGTCGATCAGGCCGAGCCAGCCCGAGATCGGCGCCTCGAACACGCGGCGGTCGAGGTCGAACTCGGCCTGCCGCACCTCCAGCTCGGCGGTGCGCACGGCCAGTTCGGCCTCGCGCAGGCTGACCGAGGTGACCGCCCCGGTGCGTTCCAGCTGTTGCAGGCGGTCCAGGTCGTCGCGCGCATCGGCCAGCACAAGTCGCGCGCGTTCGACCGCGATCACCTCGGCCTCGTCGTCCAGCCGCGCCAGGACGGCGCCCTCATCGACGTGTCGCCCCGCCTCGACCGGTATCTCGGTGATCTGGCCCACGGTCTCGGCCCGGACGGTGACGGAGCGCAGGGCGCGGGCGTCCCCGATCGACACGACGCGGTCGCCCAGGGCGCGCGTCTCGACCTCGCCCGTGACCACCTGGGGGACGCCACCGCCATAGCCGCGGCCTGCCTGGTCCTGCGCCTCGACCGGGTCGATGCCGATCAGGTCGAGGATGCCGGCGCGCTCCAGCACCGCCGACGCCGAGGGAACATAGGCGACCCACAGCGCAAGCGTGCCCGCGAGGATCAGCAAGCCCAACAGCGCTTGGCGAAGCAATGACATCTCGGGCGGCTCCCTGCTTGACCGGGCACAGACCCGACCGCTACGGAATATAGCATGGCCGGGCTCAAGTCACCGCGCGGTCACGCGGGTGTCATGTCGCATCATCGGCTGTCACCGGGCGGCCACGGCGCCGCGCGGCGTCGTCTCGGGCACGGCGGCCAGTCGCAGCGCCTTGCGCAGACGCTCGGACACGGTGTCGATCAGCAGGGTCAGGCCGCCCATCGCCAGAAGCAGCACCAGCGCCCGGTCGATGCGCAACTGCTGGATCGCCGCGTCCACGTGAAAGCCCAGCGTCGCGACGCCGATCAGCCCGAAGATCGCGCTGTCCCGCACGATGATCTCCCAGCGATACAGGCACAGGGCGAGAAAGACGCCGAATTGCCGGGGAACGAGTTCGTAGCCCCACAGGGTCAGGCCCCGCGGCGCATCGTCCCGCAGGCTGCGGCTCAGCAGTTCCGAGCGCCGCCCCATCAGGTGCGCGATGATCGCCCCGTTATGCACCCCCAGCGCCAGGATCGCCGGCAGCATCGACGGCCCGGTCACCTGCAACAGCACGAAGGCCAGCATGTAGTCCGGCACCGACCGCGACAGCACCAGTGCGAGGTGCCCCAGCATCGCCCCACCGCGCCCCGCGACCCGGCGGACAAGCAGCGGGAAGCCGATCAGCGCGGACCCGGCGGCAAGCGCCAGCGCCAGCTGCGACAGGACCAGCGTCACCGCGATGCCGGGCAGGATCTGCTCCCACCCCAAGCTGGCGAACCACCCGGCGAACTCGGTCCAGCCGGCCGGCGCCAGCCAGCCCCCGTCGCGCAGCGGCGCGGGCACGATGTCCTGCGTGAAGAAGCGCCAGAGCACACCGTCGCCCATCGGCGGGGTCCGGATCTGCCCAAGCATCCACAGCGACGCCACGAGGTAGACCGGCGCGAGCGGCCAGCGCATCCAAATCCGCAGCGGCAGGATCAGGGCGAGATAGACGAAGAACACCGCCGCCGCCGCGCCATAGGTGCCCTGCAGGAAATACCCCTCCAGCAGGAAGCCCAGCGTCGGCAGCCCGATGAAGCCCAGAACGGCCGCCGAGCGCAGCCCGCACTCGATCCGGTAGAGCGTGTATGACAGCATGTCCCGCCGGGCCTGGGGCAGCCGGCCAAAGAGCAGCGCCGACACCGTCCCCGTTCGCGCCGGCAGCGCAGACAACGGCGTGGGATCGACCTCGTCCATCGTCTCGGCGAACACCTTGGCGAAGATGCCCGCATAGGGCAGCGCGATGGCCAGCACGCCGGTCGCCGGCGACAGGCCGGTCACCTGTAACAGCAGCAGCGCCCAGAACAGCTCGTGCACGGCGCGGACGGCGATGCAGAGATGGCGCACCAGCCGCCGGTGATAGAACGGCGCCAGCAACAGGCCGGTCGCGGCGCCGAGGAACACACCGCAGAGCGCGAAGGCCACCGTGATGCCGGCGGCGCGCGCCATGGCGACGGGCTCGGCAAAGTCCGGGCGGATCAGCCCCCGGCCCATCTGTGCCAGCGTCTCCCACGGCTGCGTGGCCAGCAGGCGGATGTCGGCCAGCGCCAGCGCCAGCAGCGTCAGGGCGGCAAAGCCCACGAGGACGTGCTTGCGCGTCACGTGCGCACCGATCGTCTCAGGCCGCATAGAGCATCGCGAGATCGTCCGGCCCCAGCGCATCGGGCGCTGCGTCCAGCATCACCCGCCCCTCGCGCAATCCGATGATGCGCGTCGCCACGCGCAGGGCGGCGTCCCGGTCGTGCAGCGCCAGCACCAGTGTCGGGAACCGCGCGCCGAGCGCGTCCAGCAGCCCGGCGCCCTGGGCGGGATCGACGGCGCTGACCGGCTCGTCCGCGAGCAGCACCTCGCCGCCCCGGAACAGCGCGCGGGCCAGCGCGGTGCGCTGCCGTTGCCCGCCCGACAGGGTCTCGACCGCGCGACGCTCCAGCCCGGACAGGCCCACCGTGTCGATCCAGGGTGCCGTGCGGGCGCGTTCCCGCGCGAAGGGCCAAAGCAGGTTCGCGAGGTTGTAGAGCGTGCCGTGCGCGTCGAGCCGCCCCATGTAGACGTTGTGGTGCACCGACAGTTGCGGGACCAGCCCGTGCTCCTGTGGGACCAGCGCCACGGTCTGCCCCGCCTCCTCCAACCGCTGCCGGATGGCGCCAAGCAGCGTCGACTTGCCCGCGCCGCTGCGCCCGAGGATCACGATGCGCTCGCCCGTCCGCAGGCTCAGCGAGACGTCGCGCAGGACGGGGCTGCCCGGCCAGCCGATCTCTTCGGCGGCGAAACGCGCGAGCGGCGCGGCGCCGTCCATGCCGGTTACTCGATCAGGTCGAGGGCCCGCGCGGTCTCCTCGATCGGGGTGTAGAGCGCGTTGTCCGCCGGGATGAACGCGCTGCGGGGGAACGACGCCAGAAGCTCCTCGTTCTCCATGCCGACAAGCGCTTCCTGGACCTCGCCGACGAAGCCCTCGCCCCAGCGCTCTTCGACGTCGCCGCGGATCGTCCAGTTGTAGTCCGGATAGGGCGGAGTCTGCCAGATCACGGTGGTCGCGTCGCTCTCGGACGTCTCGTTGGCCGTGGCCTTGTCGTAGATCGCGTAGTTCAGCGCGCCCACCTGGTACGAGCCAGAGGCGACGAGGCGCAGCGTCTGGCTGTGATCGCCCGAGAACCCGACATCCGAGAACAGCTCGTCCGGTGCCTGCCCGGTCTCTTCGCGGATGAAGTATTCCGGCATCAGGCGGCCCGAGGTCGAGGTCTGCGCCCCGAAGGTGAAGCGCAGGCCGGCCAACGCCTCTTCGGGGAAGGTCTCGGACGGCTCAATGCCGGTCTCGTCGTTGGCGATGAAGTAGGTGACGAATTCCTCGTCCTCGGCGCCCTGCGCGATGGCGACCGAATCCGGCACGGCAAGCCGCGCCTGCACACCCGACAGCCCGCCGAACCAGGCGAGCTGGATCTGGTCGTTGCGGAAGGCCGTCACGGCGGCGGCGTAGCTCTTGACCGGGATGTATTCGACCGGGATGCCCAGCTCGTCCGACAGGTAGTCGGCGATCTTGCCGAAGCGCTCGGTCAGCCGGGTCTCGTCATCGTCGGGGATCGCCGAGAAATAGAGCGTCGGCGCGTCCTGAGCGGTGGCGGCGACGGGCAGTCCGAGCGCGATACTGAACGCAAGGGCAAGACGGAGCATGGCGAGGGGTCCTTCGTGAATTCCGCGTCCCCGCCCCATAGAACAGCCGCGCCGGGAGTGCCAGCCTGCGTTCGCGCCGCCCCTGCCCTAGCGGACGACCATCACGGGCAGGGTCGCGTGACGCACCACGCGGTCCGCGTTCGAACCGACCAGAAGCGTGCGCAGGTCGCTGGGCGGATGCGACGCCATGACGATCACCTCGGCGCCGGCCTTGTCGGCGGCCCGCACGATCGTGTCGGCCACATGGCCATGGCCCACATGCGTCTCGCAGCTCAGGTCGGCGCAATGCTCCAGCCGGAAATCCTCGAGCGCGGATTTCATGTGCTTGAGCGAGATCTCCTCGAAGTTCGGCGGCAGCGCCGCCGCGACCATCGCCGAGCCGATGTCGTGCACGATACCCAGAAGGTGCAGCGTCCCGTCGGGCGCCAGCAGCCGGCGCGCCATGGGCAGTGCCTTGTCCCAGGACTCGGGGTGGTTGACGTCGATGGGCAGCAGGATCGTCTTGAACATCGCCACTCTCCTCAGACCGCCGCCTGGCGCGGTCTGACCGCGCCGCCCCGCGCCCGTTGCAGGAACACGACGAGCGCGAGCAGCAGCACGGCGGGAATGAACATCCAGTATTTCGACGGCGGGTTGGCCGGCACCTCGACCTGGGTGATCGTCTGGTCCCAGTCGAAGCCGGCCTCGGCCGCCGGACTGCCGAAGGTCACGTTGTCGATCACGACCTCGTCGCCGTTCTCGATCAGTTCGAGGCCGGAATTGAACAGCCGGTCCTCGCCGGTCTCGCCCTCGCCCACGGGCAGGAGGGCGACGAAGGAGATCGGCTCGCCGATGCCGTTCACGCCGTCGATCGACAGGCGCAGGTCGTCGCCGGGCGCCAGCTCCATCGCGGCCTCCTGAATCTGGGCGGGCGGCACGGTGTCGAAGGGCGGTGCGACCATGTCCATCCAGAACCCCGGCCGGAACAGAGTGAAGGCGATGAGCAGCAGCGCGGCGCCCTCGTAGATACGGTTGCGCGTCAGGAACCACCCCTGCGTCGCCGCCGCGAAGAGCAGCATCGCGATCGTCGAGGTGATGAACACGAATATGCCGTGTATCCAGTCGACGTTGATCAGCAGCAGATCGGTGTTGAAGATGAACAGGAACGGCAGAGCCGCGGTCCGCAGCGAGTAGAAGAACGCCACCGCCCCGGTGCGGATCGGATCGCCGCCCGAGACCGCCGCGGCGGCGAAGCTCGCCAGTCCCACGGGCGGGGTCACGTCGGCCATGATCCCGAAGTAGAACACGAACAGGTGCACCGCGATCAGCGGCACGATCAGCCCGTTCTGTTGCCCCAGTGTGACGATCACGGGCGCCAGCAGCGCCGAGACGACGATGTAGTTCGCCGTCGTCGGCAGCCCCATCCCGAGGATCAGCGACAGGATCGCCGTCAGGAACAGGATGGCCAAGATGTTGCCGCCCGACAGCACCTCGACCACGTCGGCCAGCGCCGACCCCACGCCGGTCTGGCTGACGGCGCCGACGATGATGCCGGCGGTCGCCGTCGCGATGCCGATGCCGATCATGTTCCGCGCCCCGGCCACGAGGCCCTCGAGCAGGTCGACGAAGCCGTGACGCACCGCCGCGCCGAGCCGCCCCTGCCCGCGCATCACGGCCAGGATTGGCCGCTGGGTGACGAGTATGAAGATCATGAACGACGCCGCCCAGAACGCCGACAGGCCCGGCGACAGACGGTCGATCATCAGCGCCCAGACCAGCACCACCACCGGCAGGATGAAATGCAGCCCCGAGCGGACCGTCGGCCCCGGCTTGGGCAGCTCGGTCACGGGCTCGTCCGCCGCCAGCTGCGGCACCTCTTCCTTGGACGCGATCCAGAGAAGGGCGAGATACGCGAGGATGAGCATCGCGAACACGATCCAAGGCGAGGCGGCGCCGAAGGTCGGGCGGATCCAGCCCATGCCGTAGTAGACAGCAAAGCTCAGGGCGCAGATGCAGGCGATGGTGAAGGCCAGGCTCAGAAGCCACGCGACCCACGGCTTCGGCTCCACCGGGCGCGGCAAGCCCTCCATCCCAGCCTTCATCGCCTCGAGATGCACGATGTAGACCAGCGCGATGTACGAGATCACCGCCGGCAGGAAGGCGTGCTTGACCACGTCGAAATAGGGGATGCCCACATACTCGACCATCAGGAAGGCCGCGGCGCCCATGACGGGCGGCATGATCTGCCCGTTGACCGACGAGGCGACCTCGACCGCACCGGCCTTTTCGGCGTTGAACCCGACCTTCTTCATCAGCGGGATGGTGAAGGTGCCCGTGGTCACGACGTTGGCGATGGACGAGCCCGAGATCAGGCCCGTCATCGCCGAACTGACGACCGCCGCCTTGGCCGGGCCGCCGCGCATGTGGCCCATCAGCGAGAAGGCCACCTGGATGAAATAGTTGCCCGCGCCCGCCTTATCGAGCAGCGACCCGAACAACACGAACAGGAACACGAACGAGGTCGAGACACCCAGCGCGATGCCGAATACGCCCTGCGTGGTGATCCACTGGTGGTTCATCACCACCGACAGCGACTTGCCGGAATGGCTGATTATGCCCGGCATGTAGGGGCCGAGGAACGTATAGGCGAGGAACACGGTCGCGACGATCATCAGCGCGGGGCCAAGCGCGCGGCGCGTCGCCTCGAGCAGGATCAACAGCCCTGCGACGCCGACGACGAGGTCCTGCGTGATCGGGGCGCCGACACGATTGGCGATCCCCTCGTAGGCGAAGAAGATATACAGCGACGTCGCCGCGCCGACGATCCCCAGAGCCCATTCCCAGGGCGCCACGTGATCCCGCGGCGACCCGGCGAGGATCGCCGCGACGACGGCCAGGCCGACGAGCGGTATCCACCAGCCGGGCACATTCGGCCCCGAGGCCGTCCAGAACAGGAATGTCAGCAGGATCGGAACGCCCAGCCCCAGCACCAGCTGGACGGGCGTGCGCTGCGAAGGATAGGCCGCGAAGGCCAGGAACAGCGCGAAGGCCAGGTGAAACGAGCGGGCCTCGGTGTCGTTGAACACGCCAAAGCCGACCATGAAGGGGATCGGCGAGGAAATCCAAAGCTGGAACAGTGACCAGGCCAGCGCGACAGCCAGGATCAGCATGCCCGCGGGGCCGGTGGGATTGCGGCCGCCGGTATCGCTGGAAGCGACGAGGGCGTCGAGGTCGTCTTGGTTGAGACCGGACTTCTTCGAATCGGACCCGTTGGTCGTATCACTCATCGCTGGCCACCCTGCTGATCCGCGCGGGCCTCGGGGCCCGGTCCGTTATGTCGATCTCGCGGAAGTTGGGCGGCCCCGCCGTGGCGGAACCGCCGGTCGTCGGTGCGACCCGGCGAGCGCAGGGTCGCGTGCCGGATCACTCCATCCAGCCTTGTTCCTTGTAGTACTTCTCGGCACCGGCATGCAGCGGCGCGGAGAGGCCCGACTGGGTCATCTCTTCCTGGTCGAGGTTACCGAAGGCCGGATGCAGCCCCTTGAACCGGTCGAAGTTGTCGAACACCGCGCTGACGACGGTGTAGACGGTATCTTCCGGCACCTCGGCGGACGACACGAAGGTCGCGCGCACACCGAAGGTGGTGGTGTCCTCCTCGACGCCCTCGTACAGCGACGCGGGGATCGTAGCTTCGGCATAGAACGGGTTGTCGGAGATCAGCTGGGAGATCGCGTCGCCCTCGACGTCGACGAACTGCGCGTCGCACGACGAGAAGGCTTCCTGGATCGAGCCGTTCGGATGGCCGACCTGGTAAACGAAGGCGTCGATCTTGTTGTCGCACATCGCCTGCGCCTGCTCGGTCGCCTGCAGCTCGGAGACGAGCGAGAAGTCGTCGGTCGTCATGCCGGTGGCTTCCATCACGACGTCCATCGTCGCCCGCTGGCCGGAGCCGGGGTTGCCGATGTTGACGCGCTTGCCTTCGAGGTCGGCGAAGGTCTCGATTCCGCTGTCGGCACGGGCGACGACGGTGAACGGCTCGGGGTGGACCGAGAACACCGCGCGCAGATCTTCGAACGGTTCATCGAACGCCTGCTGTCCGTTATAGGCATAGTACTGCTGGTCGGACTGGGCGACGCCCATGGTCTGATCGCCGGCCTTGATCGCGTTGATGTTGGCGACCGAGCCGCCGGTCGACGGCGCCGTGCAGCGCAGGCCGTGTTCTTCCTGGTTGCGGTTCACCAGACGGCAGATCGACTGGCCGACGACATAGTAGACGCCGGTCTGGCCCCCGGTGCCGATTGTGATGAACTCTTCCTGCGCGCTTGCAACGCCGCCGGTCACGGCGATGAGGCCTGCAAGTGCCGTCGTCTTGAGCAGAGTCATGTGCGATCTCCCTAGTTATTGCGGCCGCGCCAGAGTGGTCCCGGCGGAATGACCGCGGATTTGTTATTGTATGGTTGCCTACAAAGAGCAGTGCCGCAACCGTCTTGCAGCATCTGCCTGCAAGTTATTGAAATCCCGGCAAACGCCGCGTCTCAGGTGACAGCGGCCTCGACCGCCTGTGCGAGTTTCTCGACGAGCTCGTCGATCTGCTCGTCCGAGATGATGAATGGTGGCGCCAGAAGGACGTGATCGCCCTGCCGCCCGTCGATCGTGCCGCTCATCGGATAGCAGATCAGACCCGCCTCGAACGCTGCCGTCTTGATCCGCGCCGCCGTGCCACGGGAGGGGTCGAACGGCACCTTGTCATCGCGGTCGGCCACGATCTCGAGCCCGCGGAACAGGCCCCTGCCCCGGATATCGCCGACATGCGGATGCTGGCCGAAACGGTCCCGCAGCGCGGCATCCAGCGTCTCGCCCTGCCGGACGACGCGCGGCAACAGGTCGCGGCCGAGGATGGCCCGCAGCACCGCCAGCCCGCAAGCCGCGGCCGTGGGATGCCCCATGTAGGTGTGTCCGTGCTGGAAAAAGCCCGACCCGTCCGCGATGGCCTGATGGATCTCGGCGCTGCACAGCATCGCGCCGATCGGTTGGTATCCGGCGCCAAGCCCCTTGGCCACGGCGCAGATGTCCGGCGCGATTCCCTCCTGCTCGCAGGCGAACAGCGTGCCGGTCCGGCCCATGCCGCACATGACCTCGTCGAGAATCAGCAGGATCCCGTAGCGGTCGCAGATCTCGCGGATCCGGCGGAAATAGCCGGGGGCCGGCGGGACCGCGCCCGATGTGGCACCGACGACCGGTTCGGCGACGAAGGCCATGACCGTCTCGGGCCCGACGCGCAGCAGCTCGTCCTCCAGCTTCTGCGCCGCCCGCGCGCCGTACGCCTCGGCGCTCTCGCCGTCGGCGCGATGGCGGTATTCGTAGCAGGGGTCGATATGGCTCACGTCCAGAAGGAGCGGCGCGAACTGCCTGCGGCGCCACGCGTTGCCGCCGGTGGACAGGGCGCCCAGCGTGTTGCCGTGATAGCTCTGCCGTCGTGCGATTACGCGGCCCCGCTGCGGCTCGCCCTTCTCGACCCAGTATTGCCGGGCAAGCTTCAGCGCGGCCTCCATCGCCTCGGACCCGCCGGAGACGAGATAGACCTTGTCGATCCCCTCGGGCGCCTTGGACACCAGCAGGTCGGCCAGCGCCTCGGCCGGCTCCGAGGTGAAGAACCCGGTATGGGCGAAGGCCAGCGTCGACAGCTGGTCCTGCACCGCCGCGATTACCTCGGCATCGCCGTGGCCGAGGCACGAGACGGCGGCCCCGCCGGAGCCGTCGAGATACCGCTTGCCGCTCTCGTCGATCAGATAGCAGCCCTCGCCCCCCACGGCGCGAGGCGGTGAGCGGCGGCTGTTGCGGGCAAAAACGTGGCTCATGGGACCCTCTCTTGGCCCGACAACACTATGGTCCGCGCCCGGGCTGGGAAAGAGGCGTTGCCGCGGATCCGGGCACCGCCGCAAGAACGCAGACCCGCCCTTCGCAGAAGCACACCGCGCGACAGGTCATTTTCTTGACAGTCGTAAAGCAGCTCTCTAGGTGCCGCGCATGCACAAGCGCCGCGAAACCTCCCGCAACAAGCTGCAGCACGCCCTCAGAGAAGCGCTGTGCGAGCAGCCCCTCTGCCAGCTCTCGATCGAGGGGCTGTCCCGGCAGGCCGGGGTGACGCGGCAGACCTTCTACGCCAATTACGCCGGGCTTCAGGACATGCTCAGCGCGTATCTCGACGATTTCCTGGCCAACCTCGAAGAGATGCGCCGGGCCTCGGGCTGCATCACCACCGGCGACGACGTCGAGGCGAAGTTCACCGCCCATGTGGCGAGCATCCTGCGCTGGATCGACCGGGACGACCCGCGCCTTCGCACGATCCTGTCGGGGGGCTCGGGGTTGGACCTGCAGGCGCGGTTCGCGACCCTCTTCGAGACGCTGATGCGGCTCGAGCGCGGCGGCGAGGATCTTCCGCCCACGCCCCTGATGCGCACCAAAGTCTACTTCTTCTCCGGCGCCCTGCTCGGCGTGATGCGGTTCTGGGTGTTCCACGCCGAGGATCTCGACGCCGAGGACGTCGCCAATTCGTTCGCGCTGCTCGCCATGCGCGGATTCTCCAACCTGCCCGCGGCCTTTCCTGACGAAGGATCATCGCCATGACCAAGACCCTGCTTGCTGCCCTGGCGTTCTGCGCCGTCCTCGCCGCACCGCTCTCCGCGCAGGAAAGCGGCGACGGACAGGACGAAACGGGGCAAGCACCGCTGCGCCCGGCCAAGATCGAGACCGTCCAGCCCGGCGACGGCACGCTCCGCCGGCAGTTCTTCGGCCGTGTCTCGGCCCAGGAGACGGTGAACCTGGCCTTCCAGGTCGGCGGCCAGATCGTCGAGCTGCCGGTGGTCGAGGGCAGGTTCCTCGACGAAGGAGAGCTGGTCGGCAAGCTCGACCTCGAGTCCTTCGAGCTTGCGGTCGAACGCGCCGAGGTCGAACTCGCCGACGCGCGGGGCGACCGGGAACGGCTCGAGAACCTGGGCCGCGAGACGGTGACCGAGGTGAACATCGAAGACGCCCGGACGGCCGAGCAACTGGCCGAGATACAGCTTCAGGAGGCCCGCGACCAGCTGGAGGACGCGACGCTGCACGCCCCGTTCGACGCGCTCGTCGTGCGGCGGCTCGAAGCCAAGTTCTCGACCGTCAGCGCCGGCACGCCGGTCGTCCGGCTGCACGACATGTCCGAGCTTCAGGTCGACATCGAGGTGCCCGAGGTGCTGTTCCAGCGGGTGCAGGACGAACCGAACGTGCAGTTCAGCGCGACCTTCCCCGGCGGGCCCGGCGCCTATCCGCTGGAAATCCGCGAGTTCGAGGCCGAGACGGCGGATGTCGGGCAGACCTACACCCTGACCCTCGCCTTCACCGAGGAACCCGAGGACTGGCTTCTGCCCGGCGCCTCGGCGCGGGTCGAGGCGGTCGTGGACAGCGGCATGGACGGCCCGATCTTCGTGCCCGAGACCGCGCTGATCTTCACCCCCGACCGCGATCCGGCGGTGATGGTGTTCGAGCCGGCCGAGGGCGACACCGGCACCGTCCGCCGCAAGACGGTCGAGGTCGAGGCCACCCATGACGGCCGCTTCCGCGTCGTCTCGGGACTGCAGGCGGGAACGCCGATCGTCGTCGCGGGCGCCTCGCAGCTGCGCGACGGACAGACCGTCCGGCGCTATGCCGGCGTGGAGGGCTAGACCATGCAGATCGCGCGCGCCTCGATCGACAAGTCGCTGCTGACCTGGATCCTGATGATCGGCTGCCTCTTGGGCGGCATCTGGGGGTTCTCGGTGATCGGCCGGCTTGAGGATCCGTCGTTTACCATCAAGCAGGCCGTCGTCGTCACGCAATATCCCGGCGCCTCCGCCGCGCAGGTCGCGCGCGAAGTGTCCGAGCCGCTGGAATCGGCGGTGCAGGAGATGGACGAGATCGACTTCGTCACCTCGTCCAACCGGCCCGGCGTGTCGCGGCTCGACGTGCATATCGAGGACACGTTCGACGGCTCTGAACTGCCGCAGATCTGGGACAAGCTGCGCAACCAGATCAACGATACGGCACAGGCCGAACTGCCGTCTGGCGCGCGGGCTCCCATCGTTAACGACAGCTTCGGCGACGTCTACGGCATCTTCTTCGCCGTCACGACACCCGGTTTCACCGACGCCGAGACCCACCGCATCGCCAGCTTCCTACGACGTGAACTGCTGGCGGTCGAGGGCGTGGCCGACGTCTCGCTCGCCGGGCTCCCAGACGAGCGCATCTACGTCGAACCCGACCTGCCGATCCTCGCCAATCTCGGCCTGTCGCCCCAGGTCATAATCAACGCCATCCAGACCTCGAACGAGGTCGTCGCGGCCGGCAGCGTCACCCGACGCGGACAGGACATCCGCATCGACGCGCCCGACGGATCGACCACCACGGACGAGATCGCGAGCCTCACGATCGGCGTCAACGGCGAGATCGTCGAGCTGACCGACCTGGCCACCGTATCCCGCGGACGCGCCGAGGATCCCCAGCAGATCATCCGCTTCGACGGAGAGGAGGCGTTCACGCTGGGCGTGTCGGGCCTGTCGAACCTGAACATCGTCGACATCGGTCACGCCGTCGACGACAAGCTCGCCCAGTTGCAGTCCGAGATCCCCATCGGTGTCGAGCTGCACCCGATCTACCAGCAGCACCTCGTGGTCGAGGAGGCCTCGAACTCGTTCCTCAAGAACCTCGCGATGTCGGTGGCTATCGTCGTGCTGGTGCTGGCGCTCTTCATGGGCTGGCGCTCGGCGGTGGCGGTAGGGACAACACTGCTGCTCACGGTCGTCGGCACCGTGTTCTTCATGGCGGTCTTCTCGATCGAGATGGAGCGCATCTCGCTCGGGGCGCTGATCATCGCTATGGGGATGCTGGTCGACAACGCCATCGTCGTCGCCGAGGGCATGCAGATCGAGATGTCCCGGGGCAAGTCATCCCGGGACTCGGCCCAGGAGGTCGCCGGCAAGACGCAAATCCCGCTGTTGGGGGCGACGGTCATCGGCATCATGGCCTTTGCCGGGATCGGCCTGTCGCCGGACGCCACCGGCGAGTTCCTGTTCTCGCTCTTCGCCGTGATCGGCATCTCTCTCCTGCTGTCCTGGGTGCTGGCGCTCACAGCAACGCCGCTCTTGGCGCATTACGTGTTCAAGCGCGGCACCGGCGACGACGCGCAAACCTATGGCGGGCCGATCTTCCGCACCTACGCCGCCGTCCTGCGCGGCGCGCTGAAGGCGCGCTGGCTGGTGCTCGTGGCGCTCGTCGGCCTGACGGTCGCCTGCTACTGGGGCTTCGGCAAGGTCGAGCAGCAGTTCTTCCCCGACAGCAACACGCCGCTGTTCTACGCCCATTACCGGATGCCCCAGGGCACCGACATCAAACAGACGGCATCGGAGATGGCGCGGGTCGAAGACTGGCTGTCCAAGCGAGAGGAGGTCGTATCGGTCTCGACCTTCGTCGGCGGCGGCGCGACACGCTTCATGCTGACCTACGCGCCCGAGGAAAGCCTGCCGACCTACGGCCACCTCATCATCCGGACCCACAACCTCGAGGAAATCCCCGGCCTCAGGGCGGATCTCGAACGGTTCGGACGCTCCGAGCTGGTCTCCGGCGAGTTCAGGACCGAAAGGCTGGCCTTCGGGCCCGGCGGCGGCTCGCCCATCGCGGCGCGGTTCTCGGGCAACGATCCCGACGTGCTGCGCCGCCTGGCCGAAGAGGCCGAGGACCGTCTGCGCGAGGCCTCGGACCGGGTGCAGGACCTGCGGACCAACTGGCGCGAGCGCGAGATTGTGCTCAAGCCCATCTATGCCGACGAGCGCGCCCAGACCGCCGGCGTCTCGCGCCAGGACGTCGCACGGGCGCTCAGCATCGCCACAGACGGCGAGCGCGCGGGCACCTACCGCGAGGACGACCGCCTGATCCCGATCGTGGTGCGCACCGACGCGGGCGAAGAGGGCGGCGAGGCCCGCCTGATCGACCAGGTGGTCTATTCCGAGCCGGCACAGCGCTTTATCATCCTCGAAGAGATCGTCGACGGCTTCGAGACCGAGGTGCAGGACACCCTTCTGCGCCGGCGCAATCGGCTGCCCACCATCACGGTCGAGGCGGGGCTGGTCGGCGACGCCAACGCGGCGGACGTGTTCAGCGAGGTTCGTGGCACCATCGAGGCGATGGAGTTGCCCGAGGGCTACGCGATGGAATGGGGCGGCGAATACGAGGATTCGAGCCAGGCGCAGGAAAGCCTCGGCCGCCAGTTGCCCATCAGCCTGCTGGTGATGGTGCTGATCTCGATCTTCCTGTTCGGGCGGCTGCGCCAACCGCTGATCATTTGGCTGCTGGTGCCGATGTCGGTGAACGGGGTCGCGATCGGCCTGCTGGGCACCGGCCTGCCCTTCTCGTTCACGGCGCTGCTGGGCCTGCTCAGCCTGTCGGGGATGCTGATCAAGAACGGCATCGTCCTCGTGGAAGAGATCGACCTGACCCGCGCCGACGGTGTGCCCTTCACCCGCGCCGTGGTCGAGGCGTCGACCTCGCGTCTCAGGCCCGTGGTCCTGGCGGCGGCGACGACCATCCTGGGCATGATCCCCCTGCTGGGCGACGCGTTCTTCGCGTCGATGGCGGTCACGATCATGGGCGGCCTCGCCTTCGCCACCGTCCTCACGCTGATCGCCGCGCCGGTGCTGTACTACAGCTTCTTCCCCAAGGCGCGGAAAGCGGACAAGGCGGCCTCAGCCGAGCAGGGCACGCCCCAGCCCGCGTGACGCAAAGGGCGGGCCGCGCTATCCGGCGACGAGGCCCGCCCAGATCAGCCGGAGCGAGATCAGCACCAGGATCACGTCAAGGACGCGGCGAAAGGCCGTGTCGGTGATCCGGTTCAGCACCAGCCGCCCGCAGAGCGTGCCCGCGAAGCCGGCGGCGATCAGCGCCAGCGCCAGCGCCGCCCAGGTGCCGAAGGCAAAGCCGAGCAGGCCGAACATCGCGATCTTCAGCCCGTGCTGAAGGGTCATCAGCGTCGCATGGGTGGCGACGTATCCGTGCCGCGGCAGCCCGAGCGACCGGGTGAACCCCGCCACGAACAGCCCCGTCGCCCCGAAGAACATGGTGAGGAAGGTCGACACGCCCCCGGCCAGCCAGGGCCAGCGCGTCAGCCAGGCGGGGGGCCGGGCGACAATGGTCCAGATCAGGAACGCCCCCACCCCGGCCTGGACGAGCCCCGGCGGCAGGTCCACCACGACGACACCGCCCAGGGCCGCGCCGACGACCGCGCCCACCGCGAAGCCAGGCACCGTCCGCCAAGACACCTGCCCCAGCAGCAGTCCGGCCCGCGTCACGTTCGACCCGAACTGCACAGCGCCGTGCACCGGGATCAGCGCCGCGGGCGGCAGGAGCGAGGCGAGCACCGCCAGCACCAGCCCGCCGCCTCCGATCCCGAAGGCGATGGTGATGAACGAGCCCGCGAAGCTGACCATCAGCATCACCGCAAAGGCGGCCCCGCCCACGTCAGGCGGCAAGAGGTCCAGCGGGCTCACGCCGCCGGCTCCGTTCGACATCCAACCCCGATCATGCGCCCCCGCTGCACAGTTCCACGACGAGCGGCAGCATAGGGATCACGGCCCAGCGCACCAGCCGGGGGGGGCGCCGGCGGCTAGATCGAAACCTGGGACAGCAATTCGGCCCGGTCGGTCGTCTCCTTCGGCCGGTTCAGCCGAACCTCGCCACGCGTCAGCACGACGAAGCGGTCCGCAAGCCGCCAGGCAAAGTCGAAATACTGCTCGACCAGGACGATCGCGATCTCGCCCTCGGCACGCAGCGTCTCGATCACGTCGCCGATCTGCTGGATGATGTTAGGCTGGATGCCCTCGGTCGGCTCGTCGAGCAGCAGGACCCGCGGCCGCGCGATCAGCGCCCGCGCGATGGCGAGCTGCTGCTGCTGGCCGCCGGACAGGTCGCCGCCGCGGCGGTCCTTCATCTCCCACAGCACGGGGAACAGCTCGAAGATGCGGTCGGGGATCGTGCGCTCGGCAGCAGGAAGGCAGGCAAAGCCGGTTTCGAGGTTCTCCATCACCGAGAGCAGCGCGAAGATCTCACGGCCCTGCGGCACGTAGGCGATCCCGGCCTTGGCCGCGCGCGTGGCCGAGACGTGCCGCAGCTCGGACCCGTCCATCCGGATCGTGCCCCCGTCATAGGGATGGCGGCCGGCGATCGCCTTGAGCAGGCTGGTCTTGCCGACACCATTGGTGCCCATCACGGCCGTGACCTGACCGGCCTCGGCCACCAGGTCGACCCCGTGCAGGATCTGGCTCTGCCCATAGCGGAGAGTGAGGTTCGATACGTTCAGCATGGCTCAGCGCCCCAGGTAGACGTCGATGACGTCCTTGTTCTTCGTCACGTGATCCAGCGTACCCTCGGCCAGCACCGAGCCCTCGTGCAGCACGGTGACCTTGCAATCAAGCCGGCGCACGAACTCCATGTCGTGCTCGACCACCACGACCGCACGGGTCTTGGCGATCCGCTTGAGCAGGTCGGTCGTGTGCTCGCGCTCGGCCGGCGTCATGCCGGCAGCGGGTTCGTCCACCAGCAACAGACGCGGGTCCTGCGCCAGCAGCATCCCGATCTCGAGCCATTGCTTCTGGCCATGGCTCAGTTCGCCCGCCTTTCGCGTCAGGTGGTCGGTCAGGCCGATCTCGCGGGCGATCTCCTCGATCCGCTCGGCGCCTTCTGCGGTCTTGCGGTAGAACAGCACGGAGAACGGCCCGCGCGGGTTCTTCAGCGCCATCGCGAGGTTCTCGCGCACGGTCTGGTCCTCGAACACGGTGGGTTTCTGGAACTTGCGGCCCAGCCCCTCCTGCGCAATGCGGCTTTCGTTCATGCCCAGCAGCGACACCGAACTCTCGCCCCAGATCACCCTGCCCTCGTCGGGCCTGGTCTTGCCGGTGATGATGTCCATGAAGGTGGTCTTGCCCGCACCGTTCGGCCCGATGACCGCGCGCAGCTCGGGCTCGCCGATCTGCATGGACAGGTTGTTGATCGCCTTGAACCCGTCGAACGAGACCGAGACGCCGGATACTTCGAGCAGTGTCATTCCTCGCCCTCCTCGGCCCGCTTGGCGCTGGCGTCGGGGCCGTAATCCTCGTGGCGGTGCGGCGCGCGCCAGTCTGCGACCAGGTCGAACAGGCCGCCGATCCCCTTGGGCGCGAACAGCGTCACGAGCACGAAGGTCACGCCCAGAAGCACCAGCCACCAATCGGTCCACTGGATCACGTAGACGCCGAGGTTCACGTCGGGCGCCCCGCCGCCGGTGAACCAGCTCGACATAAGCGACACGACCGCCGCGCCGATCACCGCACCGTAGAGCCGTCCGCGCCCGCCGATGGCAACCCAAACTGCCAGGTAGATCGAGGCGATCGGCGCGATCTCGGCCGGGTTGATGATGCCCGCCTGCGGGTAATAGAGCGCCCCGGCGATCCCGGCGACCACTGCCGTCAGCGTAAAGACGAACAGCTTGTAGTGCTCGACGTGGTAGCCCAGGAACCGCACCCGCGCCTCGTCGTCGCGTACGCCGCGGATCACGCTGCCCATCTTCCCCGAGACGATCCAGGCGAAGAACACGTAGCCCAGGCCAAGCGCCAGCGCCGAGGCCCAGAAGAACGCGATCGAGATCGACGCCTGGCTCGCATCCTCCAGTCCGGGGATGTTCTGCAGGCCCGACAGGCCGTTGTTGCCACGCAGGCCGCTTTCGTTCTGGAACAGATACAGCGACAGCGCCAGCGTCATCGCCTGGGTCAGGATCGACAGGTAGACGCCGGTGACGCGGCTGCGGAAGGCCAGCCAGCCAAAGACCAGCGCCAGCAGGCCCGGCACCAGCACCACCGCGAGCAGTTGCAGGAAAAGGCTGTCGGCGAAGGTCCAGATCGCGGGCAACTCGGACGAGCCGACGACGCCGAAGATCTGGCTCGCGATGGCCTCGGATATCTCCTGCCCTGTCGGGGGGATCGGCGAGGCGGCCAGCGACTCGGCCACGATGATCTCGGTCCGGGCATACATCAGCCACATCCCGATGGCGTAGCCGCCCAGCCCGAAGAACGCGAAATGCCCCAGCGAGAGGATGCCGCAATAGCCCCAGACCACGTCCATCGCCACGGCGACGAGACACAGGCACAGCGTCTTGCCCAGCGTCTTGACGAAGGAGGTCGACAGCACGCCCACGCCGGTCGCCTCGGACAGCAGCGTCACCCCCAAAGTGAAGGCCGCGAGCGCCAGAAGGAAGTACAGGACAGAGGGGTTCCGGGCGATCAGGCCGCGCCGCGGCATGGCGGGGCGCGTCGAGAACTTCTGCCAGGTGGAGGTGTAAGCCATCGCGTCAGTCTCCGGCCGCACGGCCCTTGAGGGCGACGATGCCCTTGGGGCGGAACTGGATGAACAGGATGATGAAGAGGATCATGTAGGTCTGCGCGGCGAGCGTGTTCGACGGGTTGAACCACTCGATCTGCTTCTGAAGCCCGCCGATCAGGGTCGCCCCGGCCAGCGTGCCCCAGACATTGCCGACACCGCCGACCACAACCGTCATGAAGGACTGCACGATGTAGTCCTGCCCCATCTCGGAGGTCACCTTGGCGTAGAGCCCGATGGCCACGCCCGCGATCCCAGCGATCCCCGAGCCCAGACCGAAGGTCAGCATGTTGATCTTGTCGGGATTGATGCCCATCGACGCCGCCATGCCGGGGTTCTGCGTGACCGCCCGCACCTCGAGCCCGAGGCGGGTGCGCTTGAGCACGAAAAGCAGCAGCGCGAGGAAGACCAGCGCGAGTACGAAGATGGCGATGCGGATATAGCTGATCGACACCACGTCGTTCAGCACCCATGCTCCGTCGAGCCAGCCCGGAGAGGTCAGCGGCCGCGCCTGCGTGCCGAAGATGTTCTTCGCCAACTGCTGCAGCGCGATCGAGATGCCGAAGGTCGCGAGCAGCGTCTCCAGCGGACGGTGATAAAGCCAGCGGATCACCAGCCGCTCCATCAGCACGCCGGCGCCGAACGTCACCGCGAAGGCGAGCGGCAGCGCGACCAGCAGAGACACCGTGTAGTCCGGCACGATCTGCTGGACGACGAAGCCGGTATAGGCGCCCATCATGATGAACTCGCCATGCGCCATGTTGATCACGCCCATCACGCCGAAGGTGATGGCCAGCCCGATGGCCGCGAGGAAATAGATCGAGGCCAGCGACAGCGCGTCGAGGCCGAGGTCGAAGGCCTGGTTCACGCCGACGCGGGTCGTCACGCCGGACATGGCCGCCTCGGCCGCGTCGGTGATGGCGGGATCGTCCTCGTCGTATTCGGCGTAGAAGACATGCGCCGCGACGGCCTCTTCCATGTCGGCCTCGGTCACCAGCGGCGGCACGGTCCCGGCCTCGGCCAGGGCGGCATAGGCGTCGTGGCGGCGGGCGGGGTCGCCCAGCTGGCCGGTCGGGATGCCTGCGACGCGGCCATCCTCGATATTGGCCTCTAGCGCGGCGCGGATCTCGGAAGGAGAGGTGCGCGCCGGGGCAAGGTCCTCGTCCACCAGCGTCTCGTAGGCCTCGGCCAGGGGCATGTCCGTGCCCGGCTGCAACACACGGGCCACGTTCACGTCGTCGGGCAGGGTCTGGGCGACCTCGGCATCGGTGTCTAGGATCTGGTTCAGCACGGCGCGCGCGTCGATCGACAGGTCGTCCGAAAGCGTCTCGATGGCCGCGATCCGGTCCTCCGTCGACTCGCCGAAGCGGGCGGTGAGCAGGGTCGCGAGCCGCTCCTTGCGGGCCTTCAACGAGGGGTCGCTCTCGCCCTCGATGGTGTCGCGCAGGACTGGCAACTGGTCGGCGTCCGGGTTCCGTTCGATGCTGCGCACGGCCTGCCTGCGGTCGGAGATGTCGGGAGAGCTCAGGCGGAACTGCACCAGCGCCTGCCCGATCACGCGACGGACGCCGCCGTTCGGCTTGGATTGCTCGAAATCGTCGTCGGGCGCGGTGCCGACCTCGTCGCCCGAGGCGATGTCATAGAGCGTCAGCTGATCGTCGCCCGTCTCTTCGGCAAAGAAGAACAGCCCGTCCGACGTCCGCTGCCACACCTCCTTGTCCTGCCACCGGGTCAGGAAGGGCGCGACCGCCGGCAGGCCGGAGGCGACCAGATCGTCGACCGCGGTCCCGACCGTGCGGAAGGACGGATCGAGGATTTCCTCGGAATGGGTCTGGAGAAGCGACTGCAACTCACCCTGGGCGTCCGCGGCGGGCGGAGCGGCCAGCAGGCAAAGCGCGAGTGTCAGGCAGAGGGCGCGCAGCATTGTTCGGGCCTTTGCAAGTGGAAGGTGGACGGGGCGCGAGAGAGTTCGCCCCGTCCGGGCTGATCCCGGGGAGGAGAGCGGGATCAGTAGTTCGATTTCTGCTGCACGCAGGTCCCGGTCTCGGTGTTGTACATGCCGCATTCCAGCTCGGCCCAGTCGGACTTGAGCGGCGCGCTTTCGGGCAGGAAGTCGGTCCAGGCGTCGCCCGGCACTTCCTCGGTCTGCGAGATGATGTCGAACTGGCCGTTGTCCTGGATCTCGCCGATCAGCACCGGCTTCGACAGGTGGTGGTTCGGCAGCATCTCGGCGGTTCCGCCGGTCAGGTTCGGATGGGTCTGGCCAATCATCGCGTCCTCGACGGCATCGACGTCGGTCGTGCCGGCCTCTTCCACGGCGTTCACCCACATGTTGAAGCCGATGTAGTGGGCTTCCATCGGGTCGTTCGTCACGCGGCTGTCGTCACCGATATACTCGTGCCAGTTCGCGATGAACTCCTCGTTCTCGGCGGTGTCGGCGGACATGAAGTAGTTCCAGGCCGCCAGGTGCCCCACCAGGTTCGAGGTATCGAGGCCCGAGAGCTCTTCCTCGCCGACCGAGAACGCGACGACGGGGATGTCTGCGGCCGAGATGTCGGAGGCGGCGAGCTCCTTGTAGAAGCCGATATTGGCGTCGCCGTTGATCGTCGAGATCACGCCGACGCGGCTGCCGTCCTCGCCCAGTTCGACCACGTCCGAGACGATCGTCGACCAGTCGGAGTGGCCGAAGGGGGTATAGTTGACGAAGATGTCGTCCTCGTCGATGCCCTGCTCCTCGAGATAGGATTGCAGGATGTTGTTCGTGGTGCGCGGATAGACATAGTCGGTGCCGAGCAGCGCAAACTTCTCGATTCCCAGCTCGTTCAGGAAGTAGTCCGTCGCCGGGATCGCCTGCTGGTTCGGCGCGGCACCGGTGTAGAAGACGTTCTTCGAGCTTTCCTCGCCCTCGTACTGCACGGGATAGAACATCAGGCCGTTCAGCTCTTCCAGCACCGGCAGAACCGCCTTGCGGCTGGCGGAGGTCCAGCTGCCGAAGATGACGTCGACCTCGTGCACGGTCAGCAGCTCGCGCGCCTTCTCGGCAAAGAGCGGCCAGTCCGAGGCCGGGTCGACGACCACGGGCTCGAGATCGCAGCCCAGAAGGCCGCCATCGGCGTTCTGCTGCTCTATGAGCATCAGCATCGTGTCCTTCAGCGTGGTCTCGGAAATCGCCATCGTCCCCGAGAGCGAGTGCAGGACACCCACTTGTATCGGGCACTCGGCCTCTTGCGCGGCGGCGGCCCCGCCGAGGGCGATGGCGGCTGTGCTCAGCACCAGGGCGGAAGTCAGCTTGGTCATGGAAATACGTCCCCCAGAGTTGGCGGCGGACACAGGATGCGCGCGCGCCGGTCTTGGACCCGCTGTCGCGCCGAGCTATGTGGCTGTCCGCAGCCGATGTGTTGCTGTCGTGCGGGCGGTCGGTCTGCCAGGATCTTCCCGTCCGCACGGCGTCATCGCGGCGGATCATCCGCCGCCGTGACGTTTTACCCCGACCGGGCCGGCCACCCGAATACCTGCGGCCCCGGCAACGGGGCGCCGACGGGAATTGCCCGATACTTCCTCAGCCTCGCCGCATGATGATCAATTCCTGAGCGCCCGATGACCGGCCGATTTCCCGACGCTTCAAATCGCCTCATCCTGCCGCGGCAATAGGCGCCCCGCGCGGTCGACGCGGTACTCGATTCTGAACCCCGCGCCTGCGGGGCTGCACCGGATGACCAGCCGCACCGCGCCCTGCCCGGCATGTGCCACGCAATCCGCCGGAACGCCCCGAATCCCGGCGTCTCGGGCAGCCGCGACGTATGCCTCGGCGTAGCGCGCCACGAGATCGCCGTCGTCCACCGCGTGACGCCGGCCCGACGACAGGCCGAGCACGACCGCGCCCGCCAGCAACAGGGCGAGCGTGACGCGGGCAAGCGGGCTCAGGCGCGTCACGGGCGGAGTCAGCCGGATCCGGCCGTCTCGGCCCCGGAAATCGGCTCGATCAGGTCGGGGCCGCTGGCACGGTTGGAGTTCACCCTGGGATCGACGCGGTGCATCGCGACATGCCCGGCAGGCGCAGCCCGCATGAGCCGCGCGGCGCCGTGGCCCTGCTCTCCCAGCCAGAGCGGCCAGTCGTCCTGCGCCACGATCACCGGCATCCGGTGATGAATATCGCCCATCGGCCCCTCGGCCTGGGTGGTGACGATCGCGCAGGTGGTGAGCGCCTGATCGCCCCGCTCCCACTCCTGCCAGACACCGGCGAAGGCGAAGCACTGGGCCTGGGTGGGGTGAATGAACCACGGCAGGCGCGCGCCGTCGGCGTCCTTGGTCCATTCGTAGAAGCCGCTCGCCGGGATCAGGCAGCGCCGGGTGCGGACGGCCTCGCGGAAGGCCGGCTTTTCGGCCACGCTTTCGGCGCGGGCATTGATCAGCAGCGGCCCGTCCGACGTCGTCTTGTACCAGTGCGGCAGGAACCCCCACCGTATTGCCGTCAGCCGCCGGATGCCGTCGGCTGCCAGGACCGCGTGCACGGAATCCGTGGGGCAGACGTTGTAGTTCGGCACGTCGGGCAGGTCATTGCCCGGCTGCGCCTGGAACAGATGCGACATCGCCTCGGGCGGCAGGGTGATGGCAAAGCGTCCGCACATGATACGCATCCTGCCCGATGCGCCAATGCTGCACCAGAGCGTGAGGTGCGGCAAATCCCACTTGTGGAAGACGGGGGCGGGTATATATCGGCTCCGCGGACCGTTGCGGACCGTCTTTCCGGAACACGCCAAATGGTCCGCCAGATTCTGCCCATCAGCGCCCTTCTCCTGGGCTCTGCCTTCCTGCTGTTCGCGGGCGGTATCAACGCGCTCATCCTGCCCGTCCGCGGCTCATCCGAGGGGTTCAGCGCCTTCGCGCTCGGCCTGCTCGGCACCGGTTGGGCGCTGGGATACGTGTCGGGATGCCTTGCGACGCCCGGCATCGTGGCCCGCGTCGGCCATATCCGCGCCTTCAGCGTGATGGCGACCTTCGCCGCGATCTCGATCCTCGCCTCGCTGATCCTGGTGTCGCCGGCAAGCTGGATAATCTTCCGCGGGCTGGCGGGGTTCTGCTTTGCAGGCGCCGCGATGATCGTCGAGAGTTGGCTGGGCGAGCGCGCCGAACCGTCGACACGCGGCCGCATTTTCGGCCTCTACACGATGGTGAACCTCGTCGCGACGACCGCGGGACAGATGACGCTGACGCTGGGCGACCCGACCGGCTACCTGTTCTTCGTGCTGGCGGCGATGTTCTACTGCCTGTCTCTGGTGCCCACGGCGCTGACCACGACCGTGACGCCCAAGCCGCTTGTCTCCGTCCGGCTGGACCTTCCCGCGCTCTGGCGCAACTCGCCGGTGGCGGTGTTCGCGGTGTTCATGGTGGGCCTCTCGAACGCGGCCTTCGGCACCCTCGCCCCCGTCTATGGCGAGCGGGTGGGCCTCGTGCTGACGACGATCGCGCTCTTCGCCTCGGTCCCAATCCTCGCCGGGGCGCTGGCGCAGATCCCGGTCGGGCTGCTGTCGGACCGGATGGACCGGCGCAAGGTGCTGCTCGGCGTCGCGGTGCTGGCGGTTTCGGCCGATCTGGCCTTCCTCGTGTTCCAGCCCGAGGGCCGCGCCGCCAACCTGGCGCTATCGGCCCTGCTCGGCGCCGCGATCTTCGCGATGTACCCGGTGATAGTGGCCCATGCCAACGACCATGCCGCGCCGAACACGCATATCCAGGTGTCGGGCGGGCTGCTGCTGGTCTTTGGCCTGGGCTCGATCGTGGGGCCGCTGCTGGCCGGCTGGGGCATGAGCGCGATCGGCACGCGGGCGCTGTTCGCGACGACCATCGCCGCGCACGGCCTGATCATCGCCTTCACGCTTCTCCGCCTGAGCCAGCGCGCCAAGGTCGCCGCCGAGGACAAGACGGCGTTCATGGTGCAACCGGTCCTGCGCGCCTCGACGCCGCAGACCGCCGAGCTGGGCCTGCCCGGCGAAGACGACACGCCGGAGGCCCCGGCGAACGAGGATCACGCCCCCGAAACGCAACGATCCGCCCCCGAAGGAGCGGATCTTCTGGCCGGCTAGAACCGGGGCCGCGTCACTTCTCGGTGATGCGGCCGTCGGTATAGGGCTCGTAGGGCGAGTTCTCGGCCAGGTACTCGGCCGTCACGTCGGCAAGGTCGGGGCCGTAATCGTAGGCGTTCTCGGCATCGACGAACATCCCGTAGCCGTCGCCACCGTTGCGGACGTAGTTGTTCGAGACCACGCCGTAGGTCGTGTCGGGCTCGACCGGGGCGCCGCCGATCATCACGTCGCTCACCCGGTTGCCGGGCTCGGCCTCGGGGTCGAACGTGAAGGCCATGCCCGCGACCTGCGGAAAGCGCCCGGCCTCGTCCTCGATCTGGCTCACGCCGTTCTCCAGCGCCGCGACCAGAGTGTCGCCCGTGACCTGGAAGGTCGACAGGGTGTTCTGGAACGGCAGCACCGTCAGGACCTCGCCCATCGTGACCTCGCCCGCGTCGATCGACGCGCGAAGACCGCCGGAATTGGCGATGGCGACGTCGATGCCCTGGTCCTGGACGCGATCCAGCATCGCGTCGGCGACGAGATTGCCCATCTCGCACTCACCATAGCGGCAGACGGTCCGGTCGCCCTCGATCGCGGCGGCGGACTCGGCGACGACCTCGTTGCGGATCTCGTCCAGCGGCTCGGCCGCCTCGCCGATACGGTCCTTGGTCGCCTGGTCCTCGGTCACGGCGGCGTCCAGCAGGTTCGGCTGGCCCTCGGCCGACACCACGTTGCCCTCGTCGTCGAAGGTCACGTTCAGCTCACCCAGGAACTTGCCGTAGGCATAGGCCGACACGATGGCCGTCTGGCCCACCATCGTCGGATAGGGCCCGACGGCATCCTCCATGTCGCCCAGCAGCGTGTTCGTGTGGCCCCCGACGATCACGTCGACGCCCGTGGTCTCTTCGGCCACGCGCTGATCCACGCCGTAGCCCGAGTGGCTGAGCACGACGATCTTGTTGACGCCCTCGCCCGTCAGCTTGTCGACCTCGCCCTGCACCGCCGCGACCGGGTCGGTGAAGGTGACGTTCGGTCCGGGGCTGGCCAGTTCGTCGGTGTCCTGCGGCGTCAGGCCGATCAGGCCGATCCGCTCGCCGTTCTTCTCGATGATGGTGGACTTCTGGATGGCGTCCGCCAGCAGCTCCTCTCCCGAGATGTCGGCGTTCGACATCAGGATCGGGAACTCGACCGCGTCGACGAAGCCGCGCAGGACCTCGGGGCCGTCGTCGAATTCGTGGTTGCCCACGGTCATCGCGTCGTAGCCCATCTTGTTCATCATCTCGGCGGCGAGTTCACCCTTGTAATAGGTATAGAACAGCGTCCCCTGGAACTGGTCGCCGCCGTCGACGAGCAGCGCATTGTCGCTGTCCGCGCGCGCCTCTTCGATGGCGGTGACGAGCCGGGCCGAGCCACCGAAGCACTCGCCCGCCGCGTTGTCCTCTTCCGCGCAGGTTGAATCGTAGCCCGAAATCGGCTCGAACCGGGCGTGGAAGTCATTGGTGTGGAGGATCGTCAGAGCGTAATCGGCATGGGCGACGCCGGCGGTCAGCGCCAGCACGCTTGCCGCGCCGAGGGTAGTTCGTTTCATGGGGGGCTCCCTCAAGGTGTTGGACCTGCGGGAACTCTGGCCCGCGCGGCAGGGGCTGTCAAAACCCATTCGCGCGTGCAGCATCTGCCGCTTGACCGACGGCGCGGCAGGCGGCATTGGCGGGCCATGCTGATATACAAGATCTTCCGCGCCCCCGAATGGGCGACCCTGCAAAGCGACGGTGAGACCGCCGGCGCCCCGATCGACGTGACCGACGGCTTCGTCCATTTCTCGACCGCGGCCCAGACCGCCGAGACGCTGGAAAAGCACTTCGCCGGCGAGGACGGGCTGATCCTGCTCGCCGTCGAGACCGACGACCTGGGCGACGCGCTGGAATGGGAGGAGTCCCGCGGCGGGCAACTGTTCCCCCACCTCTACCGCAAGTTGCGGATGTCCGACGTCGCCTGGCACACGCCGATCGCGCTGGAAGGTGGCAAGCACATCCTGCCCGGAGACATGAAGTGAGCCTTGCCGAACGGCTCGGCCTTCTGGCGCTGCGCCGGATCGACCCCGAGACGGCGCACGCTCTGGCGCTGCGCGGGCTGCGCGCGGGCCTCGTGCCCCTGCCCGGCCCCGTCACCTCGTCGCGGCTCACCACGACGCTGGCGGGGATGAGCCTGCCGAACCCGTTGGGCCTGGCGGCGGGGTTCGACAAGAACGCCGAGGCGGTCGAGCAGCTGAGCCGCGCGGGCTTCGGCTTCGTCGAGGTCGGCGCCGCGACGCCCCGCCCGCAGCAGGGCAACCCCCGCCCCCGCCTCTACCGCCTGCCGGCCGAGCGCGCGGCGATCAATCGCTTCGGCTTCAACAACCAGGGCATCGCGGCCATCGTGCCGCGGCTCGATGCCGCGCGGCCCGCTGTGCCGGTGGGGCTGAACCTCGGCGCCAACAAGGACAGCCCCGACCGCGCCGCCGATTTCGCCGAGGTCCTGCGCCGCGCCGGGCCGGTGGTGGATTTCGTCACGATCAACGTCTCGTCCCCCAACACCGAAAAGCTGCGGCAGCTTCAGGGCGCGGACGCGCTGCGCGGCCTGATCGAGGGCGTGCAGGAGGCGAACGAGGCCTTGCCCGTGCCGCGTCCCGTCTTCCTGAAGATCGCACCGGACCTCTCGACCGAAGAGGTCGCGGGCATCGCGGCCGTGGCGATGGACACGCGCCTTGCCGGGATCGTGGCGACGAACACCACCCTGTCGCGCGACGGGCTGACGAGCCCCGCGCGCCGCGAGACGGGCGGCCTGTCCGGCCCGCCGCTCTTTGCCCGCTCGACGCGGGTGCTGGCGCGGCTGTCGCACGAGACCGGGGGCGCCCTGCCCCTGATCGGCGTCGGCGGGGTACGCTCGGCCGAGGATGTCCTGGCGAAGGTCGGCGCCGGCGCAAGCGCCGTCCAGCTCTACACCGCGCTCGCCTGGGAGGGGCTGTCGCTCGCCGCCCGGATCGCGTGGGACCTCGACTCGCGCCTGGCAGGGCTGGGCATCGGAAACGTCTCGGAGATCGTCGGCACGCGGCGCGGCGACTGGCTGGGCCCCGACTTCTGACCGCTCAGCCCGCGCGCTCCTCGAGCGCAGGGTACCGCACGCCCAGCGTCAGCCCGCGCAGCGTGAACGACACCATGAGGGCCAGCCACAGCCCGTGATTGCCCAGCGTCGGCAGCAGCACGGCCACGGCGGCGAAATAACCGGCCACCGAGATCACCATCATGTTGCGCATGTCCCGCGTCGCGGTCGCGCCGATGAAGATGCCGTCCAGCGCCCAGGAAGCCGCGCCGACGAGCGGCGCGAGGACCATCCACGGCAGGTAGGTGTGCGCCGCCTCCCGCACCGCCTCGGACGTGGTCATCGTGTCGATCACCATCCCGCCGAGCAGCGCGAACGCCGCCGCCAGTACCGCCGCCGCCCCCGCAGACCAGGCACCGCTGAGGACCGACGCCCGGCGCACCAGGTCGCGCCGCGCCCGCCCGAAGGCCTGCCCCACCAGCGTCTCGGCGGCAAAGGCGAACCCGTCCAGCGCATAGGACGTCACATAGAGGAACTGCAGCAGGATCTGGTTCGCCGCCAGCGGCACGTCGCCAAGGTCCGAGCCGAGAAAGAGAAAGGACACGAACACCGCCTGCAGCAGCACCGAGCGGATCAGGATGTCGGTGTTGACGCTTGCCATCCGCTTGAGCCGCACGCGGTCGAACACCCGCGCCACGTCACGCCAGTGGCCGCCGCGGAACGCGTCCCGGCAGAGCCACAGCCCCAGCGCCAGCCCGGACCACTCCGACAGGAAGGTCGCCGTCGCAACGCCGGACACGCCCCAGCCCATCCCCAGGACGAAGATCAGGTCTAGCGCGATGTTCAGCCCGTTCATCCACAGCTGGATCACCAGCACCGCCCGCGTGCGCTCGGCCGCGATGAGCCACCCGGTGATCCCGTAGATCGAGATCGCCGCCGGGGCCGAGAACACACGGATCCCGAGGTATCCCTGCGCCAGCGTCTCGACCTCCTCACTGGCAGGCGCGATCAGGAAGGCGCCGGCAAAGATCGGCACCTGCAGCAGGATCAGCCCTGCCCCGGCGGTCAGCGCCACCATCAGCGCGCGCGACAGCATCGCGTCGGCCTCGGGCCGGTCGCCGCGCCCGAAGGCCTGGCTCGTCAGGCCGACGGTGCCCATGCGCAGGAAGCCGAAGATCCAGTAGATCGCCGTGAGGATCACCGCGCCGACGCCCACCGCGCCGATCGGGGCCGCCTCGCCCAGCTGCCCGACGACGCCGGTATCCACCGCGCCCAGGATCGGCACCGTGGCGTTCGAGACCACGATCGGCAAAGCGACGGCCAGCAGCCGGCGGTTTGTGATGGCCCGCGGAGCTGCGGCCGCGTCCGCCTCACTCATCGCGGGTTGGCATCAGGAAATGTCCCGTCGCCTGGGCGAAAAGGCGGCTGCGGTTGTCCTGCCACGCCTCGACATGGACCGAGGCATACCGGCGGCCCGAGCGGTTGACGCGGGCGCGGGCATAGGCGTCGCGCGGCAGGCCCGAGCGCAGGTAATCGACGGTGAAGTCGATCGTCTTCGGCAGCCGTGGCAGCTCTCCGCGGGTCATCGCCTCGGGTTCCAGCCGGCCGGATTCGACGTCCTCCCAGATCATCGACCAGCCCAGCTCGATGATCGCCGTCACCTCGAGGAAGGCCGCCGTCGCGCCGCCGTGGATCGCCGGCAGCATCGGGTTGCCCACCAGCATCTCGGAATAGCTCAGCACCGCGGTCAGCTCGTCCCCCCGCCGGTCGAAGCCGATCCCGAGCGTCTGGATATAGGGAACCGCGTCGATCAGCGCGCGCAGTGCGCCGTCGCGGCGATGCTTGATCTGGTGCACGGGTTCGGGACCTTCGCGCTTCATGTCGCGGCCTCGGTCCGGCTGAAGGTGAAGGCGCCGGTCGCGGCGGCCACCGGGTTATCGTCGTCATCGTCCATCGCCACGGCGCGGACGAAGGCGACGGTGCGGGTGACGTGATAGCAATCGGCCCGCGCCCGGATCGTCTGCCCCGGCACGGCGGCCCGCATGTAGTCGATGCGTAGGTCGATGGTGGCGGTGTCGCCCGCGTTCTCGGGGTGGCTCATCACCGCCGCGCCCGCGCAGGTGTCCATCAGCGCCGAGACGGCGCCACCATGGATCACCCGTGTCGCCGGGTCGCCGATCAGCTTTTCGTCGTAGGGCATCGAGATCGCGGCATGCCCCTCGCCCACCGCGGTCAGTTCCATGCCGAGCGCACGCGCATGGGGTATCGCCTCGATGAATTGGCGCGCAATCGTCATCTGTCGGTCGGTCATGCGATCCCTACCTGCTGTCACATCGGCCTTCGTCTCACGGGTATTCGGCTTGTGCGGCGCACCGCAAGCGATAACTCGCCCGCTTCGCCCAGCCGCAACGGAACCCTGACACCGCCCGTACCGTTCCCACGGATGAACGCAAAAGGAGTAAAGATGCCCGAGCCGAAGACCCTCGTGATCCTCGGCGCAGCCGGTGCGACCGGTCGTCATGCTGTCGCCCAGGCCGTCGACCGGGGCCATACCGTGATTGCCGTCGAGCGCGACTGGACCGACCTGCCCGAGCCGCCCGCAGGGGTCCGAAAGGTGTCGGCCGACGTGCTGCGCGACGACCTCGGCGCTGTGATGCAAGGGGCCGACGCGGTGATCTCGGCGCTCGGGCTCGGCGTCTCGGCCAAGACGCTGCTGTCGCCGCCGCCGCTCTATACCGAAGGCACGCTGAGGATCATCAGCGGCATGCGCGCGGCCGGCCTCATCCGGCTCGTCGTCGTGTCGGCAAGCTTTGTCGGGGACCGCAATCGCGGCCCTGTCTGGTTCCGCAACACCACCGGCGTGGCGCTCGACCGCATCTTCGGCCAGATGGCCGAGATGGAGCGCATCCTGAGCGCGACCGAGGACATCGCCTGGACCGCCCTGCGGCCCGGCTGGCTGATGGAGGGTCCGGCGACGCGCGACTATGTCGTGACCGAGGACGTCATACCCGAGACCCTGATCCGCACCCGCCACGCCGACCTCGCCGACCTCGCGCTGGTCTGCGTCGAGGAAGGCAACTGGATCCGTCAGAAACCGGCGATCGCCCGCGAAGAACCCGCAAGCGCAAGCGGCCCCGGCGCCGTGCTGCGCGACGTTTTCGAGTGACGTGATTGCGAGAGCCGGCACGAGCGGCTAAGGCAGCGGCGTGGAGGACGCACGATGAGCGAGACCCGCCTGAGCTTCAAGGAGATGTGCGCGAAGTTCGACGTGACACCGCGCACGCTGCGATACTACGAGTATATCGAGCTCCTCCAGCCCGAACGTGACGGCCGCTCGCGCTTCTACGGCCCGCGCGAGATCGCGCGGATGACCCTGATCCTCCGCGGCCGCCGCTTCGGCTTCAGCCTCGAGGAAATCCGGCAGTGGCTGCTGATCTACGACCACCAGGGCACCCAGGCCCAGATGGATGAGTGGATCCGGCTCGCCGACCGCCAGCTCGACGCCCTGACCAAGGAGCGCGAGCAACTCGACCGCACCATCGCCGAACTGCGTGACCTGCGCGACGACGTGGCCAAAGGCGAGGGCTGACGCGAAGCGCAAGGTGCGGAAAACCCGCACTTTTCGCCCTCTCGGCGCAACCATCCGGTTTCCGCAAGTTTCTTTTCAGGCGCTCCAGTTTTAACTTTTTTGCGTCCGGGACGGTGTGACGCCACGTTCCATTTACCTGCACGTAACCCCTTCTTGTATGCTGTCCTCACGAAAGGCATCTGAGGCGTCTGACCCCGCACTCAGAGGCATAAGAATGACCGACTCGATGATGACGATCCGACAGATGTGCGACGCCTACGACGTGACCCCGCGCACGCTTCGGTTCTACGAGGCGAAGGAATTGCTGTCGCCGGTGCGCCAGGGCCAGAAGCGGCTGTTCACGAAGCGCGACCGCGCGCGTCTCACCCTGATCCTCCGCGGCAAGCGCTTCGGCTTCAGCCTCGAGGAAATTCGCCAGCTTCTGGACCTCTACGACGCCGACGACCAGCAGGAAGCGCAACTCGCCAAGGCCCACGAGCTGGGCCATGCCCGCCTGGACGAAATGGTAGCACAGCGCGACGCGCTGAACGAGGCCATCGACGAACTGCGCGGACAGCTCGATTGGGTCGGTCGCACACTCAACAGCATGAGCCTCAAGCAGGCCGCCGGCTGACACCGACACGACACTCTGGGGGAGGACCCGATACATGCCGATCTACCACGCGCCGACGAAGGACATGCAGTTTGTCCTGCATGACGTCCTGAAGATCGCGGAAAGCGACATTCCGGGCTATGACGAGCTCGACCGCGACTTCACCGGCGCGGTCCTCGAAGAGGCCGGAAAGCTGTCCGAGAACGTGCTCGCACCGCTGAACCCGGTGGGCGACCGGCAGGGCTGCACGCTCGAGAACGGGGTGGTCCGAACGCCCGAAGGGTTCAAGGCCGCCTACGACCAGATGCGCGAAGGCGGCTGGATGGGGCTCGACGCCGATCCGGAATACGGCGGCCAGGGCATGCCCTACCTGCTGAACTCGGCGGTGGGCGAGATGTTTGTCTCCTCGAACATGGCCTTCAACATGTACCAGGGCCTGACCCACGGAGCCTATTCCGCGATCCACGCCCACGGCTCCGAGGCGCAAAAGGCGACCTATCTGCCGAAGATGATCGAAGGCAGCTGGTCGGGGACGATGAACCTGACCGAACCCCAGTGCGGCACGGATCTCGGGCTGATCCGGACCAAGGCCGAACCCCAGGACGACGGCAGCTACAGCATCACCGGCCAGAAGATCTGGATCTCCGCCGGCGAGCACGACCTCTCGGACAACATCATCCACCTCGTGCTGGCCAAGGCGCCCGGCGGTGGCGAGGGCACCAAGGGCATCTCGCTCTTCATCGTGCCCAAGTTCCTGGTGAACGAGGACGGCTCCCTCGGCGCGCGCAACAGCCTCGTCTGTGGCGGCCTCGAGGAAAAGATGGGCATCCACGGCAACGCCACCTGCGTGATGCACTACGACGGGGCCAGGGGCTTCCTCGTGGGCGAGTTGCACAAGGGCATGCGGGCGATGTTCACGATGATGAACGAGGCGCGTCTCGGCGTCGGCCTGCAGGGCTATGCCCAGGGCGCGGTCGCCTATCAGAACGCCTTGGCGTTCGCCCAGGACCGCCTGCAGGGCCGCGACGTCACCGGGCCGCAGAGCCCCGACAGCCCCGCCGACCCCATCATCGTCCACCCGGACGTGCGCCGGAACCTGATGGACCAGAAAAGCTTCGTCGAGGGTGCCCGCGCCTTCACCTTCTGGGGCGCCCAGATGATCGACCGCGCCCACCGCAACGAGGATTCCGAGGCCGAGGCGATGATCTCGCTGCTGACCCCGGTGCTGAAAGGGTTCCTGACCGACAAGGGCTTCGAGACGTGCGTTCTGGCCCAGCAGACGCTCGGCGGCTCCGGCTTCACCCGCGAATGGGGGCTCGAACAATTCGTCCGCGATGCCCGGATCACCATGATCTACGAGGGCACCAACGGCATCCAGTCGCTCGACCTCGTCGGCCGCAAACTCGGCCTGAACGGCGGCAAGACGGTGATGGCGTTCTTCGACATGGTGAAGGCCTTCATCAAGGAGAACGAGGAGAACGAGGCCCTGAAGGCCGATTTCCTCGACCCTCTCAAGAAGGCGTCCAAGGACCTGCAGGCCGCGGGCATGTACTTCATGCAGAACGGCATGAAGGCGCCGAACAACGCGCTGTCGGGCTCGTATGACTTCATGCACCTCTTCGGGCACGTCTGCCTCGGCCTGATGTGGACGAAGATGGCCAAGGCCGCCGCCGAGGCGCTCGACGCCGGCGCCGAGGACACCGTATTCTACGAGACCAAGCTCGCCACCGGGCGCTACTACATGGCCCGTCAGCTGCCCGCCACGGCTATGCACCTGGCGCGGATCGAAAGCGGAGCCGGGCCGGTGATGGCTCTCGACGCCGCGAACTTCTGAAGACCCGCGCGGCGGCCCGATCGGGCCGCCGCCTTTCGTTCGGGGAGGATGCCGATGCCGAAACGCTTCCGCCTGACGCGCCGGATGCCGGTCGCGATGACCGAGGACGCCTATCGCCGCCTGCGCCGTTTCGCGTCCGAAGCCGGGCTCGACGAAGGGGAGGCGCTGAGCTTCCTGTTCGAGAACTTCGACAGCGTGACGGATTCCGAGACCCTCACCGCGCGCCTGCGCCTGTTCAATTCCGAACTCGAGGCGCGAAAGCGGTGAGGCCGCGCGGGCTGCCAGTGTCGGGCCGCCTCCGGCGGGAGTATTTACGCGAAGATGAAGGGATGCGTCCTGCCCGGAGCGGCAAACTAATCCAGAGCCTCGTCGGCTCACCGGACAGGACGACTTCACCTTCGGCGGTCATCGGCTCTCCAGCCTGTACCGCGCCTTCAGGATAGCGCCGAGACATTGATGGACTCTTACCGGATGCCGGCTTCATCTTCGCACAAATACTCAATCCACGGCAGCCACCCGGGAGGTACGCCATGACCATCAAGCTCCACTGCTTCGGGGAATCCGGCAACGCCTACAAGGCGGCGCTGGCCCTTGAACTCGCGGGGCTCGACTGGGGGCCGGTCTTCGTCGACTTCTTCAACGGGGCCACGCGCACGGCCGCCTTCCGGGCGTTGAATGCGATGGGCGAGGTTCCCGTGATGGAGGATGGCGACCTGGTGCTCACCCAATCGGGCGTGATCCAGGACTACGTCATCGAGAAGACGGGCAAGCTGGGCGGCGCGTCGCCCGAGGCGCGTCGCGAGGTGTGGCGGTGGGTGCTCTACGACAACCAGAAGGTGTCGGGCATTGCCGGACCGTTGCGCTTCCAGATGAACTTCCTGGCAAAGGACAAGCGCGACGAGGCAGTCATCGGTTTCCTGAAGGGGCGGCTCGCCTCGGCGCTCGGCGTGCTCGATACTGTCCTGGCCGACCGCGACTGGCTGGTTGGCCGCGACGTCACATGTGCGGATCTCAGCTGCTGCGGTTATCTCTACTATACCGAACCGTTCGGTTTCGATCGGAACGAGTACCCCAATGTCGACGCCTGGCTCGACCGCATCGCGGCGTTGCCGGGCTGGAAACATCCATACGATCTGATGCCCGGCAGACCGTCGGACCGGGCCTGAGGAGGATTAATGACCGACGCCTATATCTACGATGCCGTGCGCACACCGCGTGGCAAGGGCCGCAAGGACGGCAGCCTGCACGAGGTGACCTCGGTCAAGCTCTCGGCGGATGTCCTGAACGCGCTCAAGGCGCGCAGCGATCTCGACACGAAGGCGGTCGAGGACGTGATCTGGGGCAATGCCACGCAGGTCATGGAACAGGGCGGCTGCCTGGCGCGGACCGCGGTCTTGGCGAGCGAGTTCGACGAGCAGGTCCCCGGCCTGTCCATCAACCGCTTCTGCGCCAGCGGCATGGAGGCGGTGAACCTTGCCGCGAACCAGGTCCGCGCCGGGGCCGGCGAGGCCTATGTCGCCGGCGGCGTCGAGATGATGAGCCGGGTCGCCATGGGGTCGGACGGCGCCGCGATCGCGGTGGACCCGTCGGTCGCGATGGAGACGTATTTCGTGCCCCAGGGCATCAGCGCCGACATCATCGCCACGCAATACGGCATCAGCCGCGACGACGCAGATGCCTTCGCCGTCGAGAGCCAGAAGCGCGCGGGCGCGGCCTGGGACGCGGGGCGGTTCGCCAAGTCCGTCATCGAGATCAAGGACCGCAACGGCCTGCCGATCCTCGACCGTGACGAGTACATGCGGCCGCAGACCGACATGCAGGCGCTCGGCGCCCTGAACCCCTCGTTCAAGGAGCAGGGCGAGGTGATGCCCGGCTTCGACACCATCGCCCTGATGAAGTACCCGCATCTCGAGCGGATCAACCACATCCACCACGCCGGCAATTCCTCGGGAATCGTCGACGGGGCGGCGGGCGTGCTCGTCGGCTCGAAGGCGTTCGGCGAGAAGTACGGCCTGACGCCGCGGGCCCGCATCCGGTCGACGGCAAAGATCGGCACCGACCCCACGATCATGCTCACCGGCCCGGTCCCCGTCACCGAGAAGATCCTGCGCGAGTCGGGGATGGAGATCGGCGACATCGACCTGTTCGAAGTGAACGAGGCGTTCTCGGCCGTGGTGCTGCGCTTCATGCAGGCCTTCGGCGTCGACCACTCCAAGCTCAACGTCAACGGCGGCGCCATCGCCATGGGCCACCCGCTGGGCGCCTCTGGGGCGATCATCCTGGGCACGCTGCTCGACGAGATGGAGCGCACCGATCGCGAGACGGGTCTTGCCACGCTCTGCGTCGCCAGCGGCATGGGTGCCGCGACGATCATCGAGCGGGTCTGAGCCCGGCGGAACAGGCTCCGGAAGGGAGAGAGAGATGAGCGATTTTCACTACGACGTGGATTCCGACGGCGTTGCCGTCATCACGTGGGACGCGCCCGACAAGTCGATGAACACGCTGACGCGCGAGGCGATGGAGCTGGTCGACGGCTTCCTCGACAAGGCGCTGGCGGACGAGGCCGTGAAGGGCATCGTCATCACCTCGGGCAAGAAGGACTTTGCCGGGGGCATGGACCTCAACGTGCTGGCCCGCATCCGCGAGGAATCCGGCGACCAGCCGGCCCAGGCGCTGTTCGACTTCACGATGAACGGCCACCGGGTGCTGCGCAAGCTCGAGCGCGCGGGGCTGGACCCGAAGACGAACAAGGGCGGCAAGCCGGTCGCCTGCGCCATTCCCGGCACCAGCGCCGGCATCGGCACCGAGATCGCGCTGGCCTGCCACCGCCGGTTCATGGCCGACGCACCGAAGGCCCGGATCGGCCTGCCCGAGATCATGGTCGGCCTGTTCCCCGGCGCCGGCGGCACGACCCGATATTCCCGCATGGTCGGCGCGATGGCCGCCTCGCCCGTGCTGCTGGAAGGCAAGATGATGGATCCGAAGGCCGCCAGGTCGGCGAGCCTGGTGGACGAGGTCGTCGCCCCGGACGAGCTGATGGCCAAGGCCAAGGAATGGGTCCTGTCGGCGAAGGATGCCGACATCGTCAAACCGTGGGACCAAAAGGGCTGGAAGATGCCCGGCGGCGCACCCTACCATCCCCAGGGCTTCATGACGTTCGTCGGCGCCTCGGCGATGGTGAACGGCAAGACCCAGGGCGTCTACCCGGCCGCCAAGGCGCTGCTCTCGGCGGTGTACGAAGGTGCGCTCGTGCCCTTCGACACGGCGCTGCGGATCGAGGCGAGGTATTTCGTCGGCGTGCTGATGAACCCGTCCTCCAGCGCGATGATCCGGTCGCTGTTCCTCAACAAGACCGCTCTCGAGAAGGGGGCGAACCGGCCCGAGGCGCCGGACCAGACGGTGCGCAAGGTGGGCGTGCTGGGTGCCGGCATGATGGGCGCAGGAATCGCCTATGTCAGCGCCAATGCCGGGATCGACGTGGTGCTGATCGACCAGAAGCAGGAGGCCGCCGACACCGGCAAGGCGCATGCCGAAGGCATCCTCGACAAGGGCATCAAGCGCAAGAAGGTGACCGAGGAGAAGAAGGCCGAGGTGCTGGGCCGGATCAACGCCACGACCGAGTACGAGGCGTTGTCGGACTGCGATCTGATCGTCGAGGCGGTGTTCGAGGACACCGGCGTGAAGGCCGAGGTCACGAAGGCCGCGCTCGCCAAGGCGCCGTCGGACGTCATCTTCGCGACCAACACCTCGACCCTGCCGATCACCGAGCTCGCCAAGGCCGCGGACACGCCGGACCAGTTCATCGGCATCCACTTCTTCTCGCCCGTCGACAAGATGAACCTCGTCGAGATCATCAAGGGCCGGCAGACCGGCGATCGGGCGGTGGCCAAGGCACTTGATTTCGTGCGGCAGATCCGCAAGACGCCGATCGTCGTCAACGACGCGCGGTTCTTCTACGCCAACCGCTGCATCATTCCCTACATCAACGAAGGTGTGCGGATGGTGAAGGAGGGCGTCACCCCTGCCCTGATCGAGAACGCGGCCAAGCAGGTCGGCATGCCGCTGGGGCCACTGCAACTGGTGGACGAGACGTCGATCGAACTTGGCGTGAAGATCGCCAAGGCGACCCGCGCGGCGATGGGCGACGCCTATCCCGACGAGGCGGTGGACGAGGTGCTGTTCTGGATGGCCGACGAGGGCCGGCTGGGGCGCAAGTCCAACGCGGGGTTCTATGCCTATGACGAGGCCGGCAAGCGGGTCGAGCTGTGGCCCGGCCTGGCCGAGCGGTACGCCCCGCTGGACGACCAGCCCGCCGTGACGGACGTGCAGCACCGCCTGCTCTTCGCTCAGGTGCTGGAGGCGGTGCGCGCGCTGGAGGACGGCGTGCTCGAGGATATCCGCGAGGGCGATGTCGGCGCGATCCTGGGCTGGGGCTTCGCCCCGTGGTCCGGCGGGCCGTTCGGCTGGCTCGACATCCTGGGCGCGCAGCGGGCGGTCGACCTGTGCGACGGCCTCGCCGCCGCGCACGGTCCGCGCTTCACCGCGCCCGACCTTCTGCGCGAGATGGCGCGGAAGGGCGAGACGTTCTACGGCCGCTTCGGCACCGGACAGGACGCCGCCGCCGCGTGACGCTCCCTCCGGCGCGGCCCTCAGGACCGCGCCGGATCCCCATCGAAGCGGTAGCCGAACCGCGCGATATCCCCGGCACAGAGCTGTGCCACCCTCTCCGCCGTGACGTCGGTGTAGTAGCGGCGGTAGTCCCGGTCGCGCGCCGAGGCGTTGTGGCGCGCCAGCGGGTGCAGCGGGAAGCCGAGATACCGCTCTACCGGCGCGATGTCCCGGTCGAACGCCTCGATCCGCACGAAGTCGCACGGCGCCTCGTGCCCGTCCGGACGGGTGACATAGCCGCCGTAGCTTTCCGCCCCGATCGACGCGTCCAGATGCGGATGGCGCAGGAAATCACCGAACCCGAGATGCTGGGCGAGCGTGACCGCCGGATGGTCGAAACCCTGCACGCGAAGCCAGTGATAATAGCTCACCATCCGGTCCCACGGATTGCGCACCAGGGTGAACACCCGCAGGGCCGCAAGCTCTTCGGGTGGCAGAACGCCGTCGATGTCGCGCAGCGTCGCGTGCTTCCACAGGCGCCCGGCAGGGGTGAGGCGGCCCAGACGCTGCCTTCGCCGCAGCGCCTTGGGCGTATCGCCGATCAGGATGTCGTCCTTCATCGCACGCGCCTCGAGCGCCAGAGCCAGCGCGGTGCCACCGGTCTTTGGGATATGCACGAAGACATAGCCGCGGCCCGGCGACAGGATCACGCGAAGCCCCGCAAGCCGGGAAGGTACGTAGCGCAACTCATAACTCTCTGATGCCACGCGAGGAAAGCCGCGCAAAGCCCGGCCGCACGGTGATTGCCCCCGGACCGCGCGCCCCGTAGTCTGGCGCCAACGAAAGAAATCAACTGGCGGCGCGACCGCCCGGCAGGCTCATGACCGCACTGAAGGAATACCAACGGCTCGAAGCGTCGGGCCTCTGGCGTTCGGACCCCGACGCACAGCGCCGCGATGTGGTCATTTCCGTGGGCCATGCAACGCTGACGATCTTCGACCTGCGCGAGCGCGCGTTGAGCCACTGGTCGCTGGCCGCGATCGAGCGGCTCAATCCCGGCAAGACCCCGGCCCTGTTCGCGCCGGGCAGCGCGGCGGACGAGACGCTGGAGATCGACGACGACACCATGATCGAGGCGATCGAGCGGGTTCGCACCGCCGTCAGCCGCCGGCGTCCGCGACAGGGGCGGCTGCGCCTCGGCCTGGTGCTGGCGACGCTCGCCGCCGTCGTCGCGCTCGGCGTCTTCTGGCTGCCCGGTGCGCTGATCGGCCATGCCGCGCGGGTCGCGCCGCCGGCAATGCGCACCGAGATCGGGACCGACATGCTGCGGGCGATGCGCCGCGTCTCGGGCGCCCCCTGCGAGAGCCGGGCCGGCCGGCGGGCGCTGTCGCAGCTGTCGCAGCGGCTGATGGACGGCACCGGCCGGATCGTGGTGCTGCGCGACGGCGTGCAGACGACCGAGCACCTGCCCGGCGACATCTACCTGGTGAACCGCGCGCTGGTCGAGGATTTCGACAGCCCCGATCCCCTCGCCGGCTACCTGCTGGCCGAGATGGAGCGGGCCGACCGCCGCGACCCGCTGCTGCGGCTGCTCAAATGGGCCGGCCCGTTCAGCGCGGTGCGGCTGCTGACGACGGGTGAGGTCAAGGCCGATACGCTGAACGCCCACGCCGAGGCGCTGCTGCTGCGTCCGCCCCTGCAGGTGTCCCGCAAGCCGCTGTTGGACCGGTTCGCCGAGGCCCACGTGCCCGCCGCGCCCTATGCATTTGCGCGGGACGTGACGGGCGAGACGACCCTGAGCCTGATCGAGGCCGACCCGGTGCCGCCCGAAGACGCCCGCCCGGTGTTGGAAGACCGTGCCTGGGTCGCGCTTCAGGGCATCTGCGGCGCCTGAGCCTCAGCGGGTGAACGCGTCGGAATACCCGGCCCGGCGCACGGTCGACAGCGCCGCGCCCGTGCTGCGCCGGTCCGCGAACGGCCCCGCCAGCACGACCTGTACCGACTGCCCGCCCAGGCGCGTCCGTGACACACTGACCGGCAGCCCCAGTTCCCGAAGCCGCGTCACGGTCCGCCGCGCGTTTGCGTCCCGTCCATATGTGCCGACCTGGACATAAGCCCGCGCCTCGGTGCCCGAGGCGTCATGCGACCGCTGCGGCGCGGCCTTCGTCGACAGGACGGTCTGACCCGCCGCGTTGGTGCCGAGCCGGTCGCGCGAGACGATCTGCCGCTCTCCTCCACGGGTGCGGACGACGATCTTCTCGCCACCGCGCAGGTCCCGGATCTGCTTGTCGTAATCGGTGTAGGGATAGACCAGCAGGTGATATTCGCTCGTCACGTCCGCGCCGGTGCGCCGGTCGATCAGGCGCCGCGGCACCGTCTGGGTCCAGACGAGCGAGGTCTGCAGCGCCCCGCTCAGCAGCTGCTTGCCGCGGTCTTGGTTCAGCCGGCCATCCGTCCACGCGGCCTCGTAGCCCGGCGGCGGCGTGAGTGCGGGCGCGGGGCGCGCGCTTCGCGGCACGGCGACGCCCACTTCGTCCGTCGGGCGACGGGTCGGCGCGAGGCCGGGGCTGGCCGCGACGCGCCGCGTCGGCTGGGGCGCGGCTGCGGGTTGCGACGACGGACGGACGGGTGGCGCCACGCGTGCGGGTCGAGACGCCGCGTCAGCCGGAACCGATGGCTGCGGCGCGGCGCGAGGCATCGGCCGTCGTCGCGCCCTGCACCGCAGTGGGGCGAAAGCCGCACAATTGCTCGCGGGAGCGGTTCACGCGCGGAACCCACGTCGTCGCCCCGGCAGAACCGGCGCGCACGAAAACGCAGCCCTCGCTGTCGACATACTGGCTGCCGCGGTAGCTCTGCGGCGGAAACTCCGCCGGTTCGGCGAAACTGCCCTGCGCCTGCGCCGGAACGGGCGCCGCGATGCAGGCGCACAAGGCGAAGAGCGCGCCGGCAGCGGAACGCATCGGTTTCATTCTGTGCCCCCACACAAGATGTCGGAGCAGAGTGCCCAATGCGATTCGGCCCGTAAAGGCCCAATCGCGCTCACTTTGTGCCGAACATCCGGTCGCCGGCATCGCCAAGGCCAGGCACGATGTAGCCCTGCTCGTCCAGTCGGTCGTCAAGCGCCGCGGTGACGATGGGCACATCGGGATGCGCCTCTTTCATGCGGGCGACCCCCTCGGGCGCGGCCAGCAGGCACAGAAAGCGGATGTCCTTGGCGCCCTGCTCTTTCAACAGGTCGATGGCCGCGGCCGACGAGTTCCCTGTCGCCAGCATTGGGTCAACCGCAATGACCAGCCGCTCGCCCAGCTCGGTCGGCAGCTTGCAGTAATACTGCACCGGCTTCAGCGTCTCCTCGTCCCGGTAGAGACCGATGAACCCGACCCGTGCCGAGGGGATCAGTTCGAGCATGCCGTCCAGCAGGCCGTTGCCCGCCCGCAGGATCGACACGAGCGCGAGCTTGCGCCCGTCCAACGCCGGCGCGTCCATCTCCTGGATCGGCGTCTCGATGCGCTTGGTCGTCATGGCGAGCTTGTGGGTCACCTCGTAGGCCAAAAGCTGGCTGATCTCGCGCAGCAACTGCCGGAACACGGCGGTCGAGGTCGATTTCTCGCGCATGATCGTCAGCTTGTGCTGCACGAGAGGGTGCGTGACGACGGTGAGGTGCTGGGTCTGGTCTGTCATCGGCGGGGCTCGTGGGCTTGGGGCATCGCATGACCGCTACAGCCTTGCCGCCACGCCGTAAAGGCTGTGCGCGTCAGCCCGCCTCACCGGCCACGGCCCGCGCAGTGCTCGAGGCCACGGCGGCGCACCAGTCGCGGGCATGGGCCGCCAGCGTCTCGTCCGGCAGGACTCGCTCGGGCTGCGCCGCGGGGCCCTGCCCGTCGGGCCCGAGTGCCAACATGGCCGCGCCGACCGAGGTGCCCGTCACGCTGCCCGTAAGCGCCTCGACCGGCCGTCCGGCGGCAGCGGCCAGCATCCGCAGATAGGCCTCGTTGGCGGCGAACGGACCCTCGACCACGATCGGGCCCGCGGCGCCGATCATCGACAGGCAGGTCTCTGTCATCATGGCCAGGTAATGCGCCAGCGCCACCGAACGCTGCCCGTCGGTCGCCGGCGTCGCCCTCCACCCATGCGCCCGGCCCTGGAACGGCCCCGACCCCGGCTCGACCGCCGGCAGCAGGTGGATCCTGTCCCGCAGGACGGCCCGCACGTCGGCCGGGTCCGGGGGCGCGTCGGTGTTGGGCCGGATGCGTTCGTATTCGCGCCCGCCCATGAACCGCGCCGAGGGGACGGCCTCGCCCGTGGCGCTGACATTGATCAGCGTGTCGCGCGCCGGGTTCAGCGCCACGGCCGCGCCGCCCACGGCCATCGACACGACCCAAGTGCCGGTGGACACGACCGAGAACGCCCCGCTCCGGGCCCGGAGATGCGGATAGAGCGAGGCGTTGCTGTCGTGGATGCCGCATAGCACCGGCGTCTCGGGCGGCAGCCCCGTCAGGCGTGCGACGTCGGGCGAGACCGGGCCGAGCACGTCGTCGGCGCGGCGCAGGTCGGGAAGCAGCTCGTCCCACCCCATGCGCCGCACGAGCGTCGAGGGCCGCGCCTCGCGCGGGGTCCAGAGGTCGGTGTGGCACCCCAGCGAACTGGCTTCCGAGGCCGCCACGCCGGTCAGCCGCCACGCCCAGTATTGCGGAAGGGTCAGGATATGCCGGGTGCGCCGGGTCTCGGGGAAGGCCTCCCACATCCAGTAGAGCTGCGCCCCGAGGTTCAGCCCCGCGCCCAGGCGGGGCGTGCCGGACTCCTCGAAGGTGGGCCGCACCGCGTCATAGCCCGCGGCGGTGGCGTCGGGGCCGTCATGCTCGTAGTCCAGCACCGGCAGGACCAGCGCGCCCTCCGCGTCCACCAGCGCCGCCGACGCGCCGTGCGTCGTGATCGAGACCGCGTCGACGGCATGCTGGGCCGCCAACTCCTTCAGCGCCCCGGTCAGGAACGTCCACTGCCCCTCGGTGTCGAAATGCGGATAGGGCGGTCCGGGCAGGACAATGTTCGCCTGCTTGCGCACTTCGATCTCGCGACCCGTCTCAGGGTCCACCAGCGCGACCTTGAGGTTGGTCTTTCCGATATCGAGGACGGCGACGATCATGGCATGTGGAACACGGTTTCGAGCGGGATGGTGACCGGCTCGTTCGAGGGATGTGTCTCCATGATGTCGGCCATATGGGCCCACCAGTGCTGCATCACGGGGTGATCCGGCAGATCGTCCATCCCGTGATCGTCGCGCCGCCACATGACGGCAAACAGCGTCGATGTCTCGCGGTCCAGGTGGATCGAGTAGTCCTCCACGCCCGCCTCATGCAGCAGGTCGGACAATTCCGGCCAGATCGCGTCATGGCGGCGCTTGTACTCCGCCTCCTGGCCGGGAAAGAGCTTCATGCGGAACGCGTGCTTCTGCATCAGATTTGCCCCTTTCGGATCAGCGTGATCAGGCGCGGCAGGGCGATCACCCCGATCAGCAGGCCGCCGATGAAGATCGACATCACGATGCCGGGCACGTTCAGGAGGCCAAGCCCGAAGGTCACCATGCCCATCACAAGCGCGGCGAGCACGACGCCCAGGATGCTGCCCGCTCCGCCGAGGATCGACACACCGCCCAGAACGACCATCGTGACGATCTCGAGCTCCCAGGCATAGGCGATCGACGGTCGGGTCGAGCCCAGCCGCGCGGTCAGGCAGACGGCGGCGATCCCCGACATCAGCCCGGTCAGCAGGAACAGGATCATCTTGATCCGCTGCACCCGAACCCCCGAGAACAGGGCGGCGGTCGGGTTGTTGCCGATGACGTAGATCTGCCGCCCGAAATTGGTGGCGTGCAGCACGATTCCGTAGATCACCGCGAGGACAAGGAACACGACCAGCTCGAACGTGATCACCCAGAACACGTAGCCCTGCCCGAGGAACGCGAAGCTCGAGGGATAGCCGTTGTAGGCCTGGTCGCCCAGCACGATGTAGGCGATGCCGCGGAACAGGCTCATCGTGCCGATGGTGACGACGATCGAGGGCAGGCCCAGCCGCGTCACCAGCACGCCGTTGAACGCGCCGCAGGCGACGCCGACCGAGATCCCGATCAGCACGAGGCCGGGCGTGCCGACACCGAATTGCAGTGCATAGCCCATCGCCGTCGACGCCAGCGCGATGATGCCCGCGACGCTCAGGTCGATTTCGCCCGAGATGATCAGCAGGGCCATGGCGAAGCCGATCATCGCCTTCTCGGTGAAGTTGAACGTCGCGTCCGAGAGGTTCCAGGGGTCCAGGAAATAGGGGCTCGCCCACGTGTTCGCGAGAAAGATCAGCACCGCGACACCTACCAGCAGCGTCTCCCAGCTGCGTATCACGCGCTGGCCGCGACTGGTCAGGTGGTCGGGGACGTGGCGCGGGCGGGTTCCGTCGGCAAGGCTCATGTGGCGTGCTCCGCGGATTTCAGGATGACGCGGCCCTTGGTCCGCTCGGACCGGGCGTTGAAGGCGACGGCAATGATGATCGCGGCGCCCGAGATGGCGAGCTGCCAGAACGGCGAGATGCCGGCGACCGGCAGCGCGTTCTTGATCACGCCCAGGAACAGCGCGCCCAGGACCGCGCCGCCCACCGTGCCGATACCGCCGGCGATCGAGATCCCGCCGATGACGCAGGCGGCGACCACGTCCAGCTCGAACCCGCCGGCGACATCGACATAGGCCACGGCATAGCGGCTGACCCAGAGATAGCCGCACAGCCCGGCCAGCCCGCCGGCGATCACGAAAGCCGCGAAGCGGGTGAAGCCGACGGAGATGCCGGTATAGACCGCGGCATGCGGGTTGCCGCCCACCGCGTAGAACGCGCGGCCCAGCCCGGTGCGCCCGATCAGCACGACGAACAGCGCGATGATGGCCAGGGCGATCCAGCTGAGGACCGGCAGGGTCAGGAACTCGGCGCGGGGGAACGCCTTGAACGCGGCGCTCATCTCGTGCGCGTTGATCCAGGCGCCCTCGGAGATCAGGAAGATGATCCCGCGGTAGATCGTCAGCGTGCCCAGCGTCACGACGATGGGCGGAATGTCGAGCTTCCACACAAGGATGCCGTTGAACGCGCCCAGCACCATGCCGAGCGCGATGGCCAGCAGGATCAGAGCCGCGACCGGCACACCCGGCGCGGCTGCATTGATGGTGGCGACGACCATCCCGGTCAGCGCCAGGTTCGACGCCAGCGACAGGTCGATGCACTTGGTCAGGATGACCGCCATCTGCCCCAGCGCCAGGATGATCAAGATCGACGTGTCGTTGAACACGTCCACCATGTTCGATGGCGCCGCGAACCCGGCAAAGCGGGTCTCGACCAACAGGATCAGGGCGACGAGCGCGGCGAGAAGGATCGCCTCGCGCGATTTCAGGAACTCGGTGATCATGCGGCCTCCTCGATGCCAGCGGCCGCGCGCACCAGGCGTTCGGGGCTCAACTCCGCGCGGTCGAGCCGCGCGGCGATACGGCCCTCGCGCATGACGATCACGCGGTCGGACATGCCGAGGATCTCGGGAATCTCGGAACTGACCATGATGACCGACAGCCCCTCTGCGGCCAGTTCGGCCATGAATTCGTGCACCGCCGCCTTGCTGCCCACGTCGATGCCCTTGGTCGGCTCGTCCAGGATGATGACCTTGGGCATGGTCGCCAGCCACTTGGCGATGACGACCTTCTGCTGGTTGCCGCCCGACAGGTTGCCGACGTTCTGGTCCAGCGCCGCGGCCCTCAGATCCAGCCGCTCGGTGTATTTCCGGGCCAGCCGGAACTCCTCGGCCATCTGCAGGAAGCCGCGTGACGAGATCCGTCCCAGCGACGGCAGCGTCACGTTCTGGAAGATCGGCAGCGCGGTGATCGCGCCCTGCTTGCCGCGGTCCTCGGGGACATAGACGATGCCCTTGCGGATCGCGTCCGCGGGCGAGCCCACGGCGATGCGCTCACCGTCGAGGGTGATCGTGCCGGCGGATGGCGTGGTGACGCCGAAAAGCGCCTGCATGAACTCCGACCGCCCTGCACCGACCAGTCCGTAGAAGCCGAGGATCTCGCCCCTGCGCAGGCCGAAGCCGATATCGTCGAACTCGGTGGGGTGGCAGTAGCCGTCGACGCGCAGCACCTCGTCACCCAGCTCGGGCGTGCGGTCGGGAAAGATCTGGTCCATCGCGCGGCCGACCATCAGCTCGACCAGCTTGTCCTCGCTCGTGTCGGCCAAGAGCCCCGCGCCGACCATCTGCCCGTCGCGAAAGACGGTGTAGCGGTCGGCGATGCGGAACACCTCGTCGAACTTATGGCTGATGAAGAGGATCGCCTTGCCCTCGGCCTTCAGCCGCTCGACCAGCTCGTAGAGCTCCTCGATCTCGGTCTGGCTGAGAGAGGCGGTCGGCTCGTCCATCACCACGACGCGCGCGTCGACGGACAGGGCGCGGGCGATGGCCACGAGGTGCTTGCTGGCGATCCCGAGGTCGCGCAGCATCACGTCCGGGTCGATCCGGGCGCCGATCCGGTCGAGGATCCGGCGGGAGTCCCGGCGCATGCGCGGCCAGTCCATCAGGCCGAACCGGGAGCGCGGCGCATGGCCGAGAAAGATATTCTCGGCAACCGACAATTCGTCGAACAGCACCGTCTCCTGGTGGATCGCCGTGACGCCGGCGTCCGAGGCATCGGTCGCGGTCTGGAAGCGGGTCTCGGCGCCGTCGACCATGATCGTGCCGCCGTCGGGGCGGTAGATGCCGGTCAGCACCTTCACCAGCGTCGACTTCCCGGCGCCGTTCTCGCCGATCAGGGCGGTAACCTGGCCGGGGTAGAGCGACAGCGACACGTCGTCGAGCGCCTTCACACCGGGAAAGCCCTTCGAGATGCCCCGCAGTTCGAGCACCGGGACGGCCTGCGCGTCGGACGTGACTGCATTGGACTGCAACTGCATGGAATCCCCGGGAGACATGGAATATTTGGTGACAACGGGCGCCGGGCGGGCCGACAGCAGCCCGCCCGGCCACGAGATCAGAAGACGCTCTTGAACTCGTCGATGTTGCTCTCGTCGTAGGTGAACGGCTCGGACATCGCCGCCTCGGTGTTGTCGTCGAGCGTGGCGGAGCCCATCCGCCCCATGCCGATCTCGGCGCCCGGCGCGGCCTCGGCCTCGTCCGTGGCGAGGTTGTAGGAGATCATCGTGATCGCGTAGCCCAGATCGACCGGGTTCCAGATCGCAAAGGACTTGGACGCGCCGCTTTCGATCGCGCCGGCCATCTCGGAGGGCAGGCCCAGACCGGTGACGTTGACCTCGCCCACCTTGTCGGCGTCCTGCACGGCCTGCGCCGCCGCGACGATGCCGACGCTCGTGGGCGCGATGATCGCGTCGAGGTCGGGATAGGTCTGCATCAGGCCCTGCGCCTCGCGGTAGGACTTGTCGGCCAGGTCGTCGCCATAGACGGTCTCGACCACCTCGATGTCGGGATACTGGTCCATGACGCTGTTCATCTCTTCGATCCAGGCGTTCTGGTTCGTCGAGGTCGAGGTCGCGGACAGCACGGCCACCTTGCCGCCGTCGGGCAGGTGATCGGCGGCGAGCTTGATGATCGTCTTGCCGATCAGCTCGTCCGAGGACGGGGCGAGATGCATCTCGCGGCCTTCGGGGGCAACGCCCGAATCCCACGATACGACAGTGATGCCGCGCTGCATGGCCTTCTTGAGCGACGGCACCAGCGCGTCGGGATCGTTGGCCGACACGGCGATCGCGTCGACCCGCTGGGCGATCAGCGAGTTGATGACCTCGATCTGGCCTTCCGCCGTGGTGTCGGTGGGGCCGGTATAGATGATCTCGACATTGCCCAGCTCTTCGGCCGCCTCTTCGGCGCCGCGGTTTGCCGCCTCGAAGAAGCCGTTGCCCAGCGACTTCACCACCAGCGCGATGCGGACATCATCGTCCTGCGCCATCGCCGCGGTCGAGCCCAGAAGCGCTGCGCCGAGCGTCAGCCCGGCCGTGATCTTCCCAAGTAGTCTCATCGTTTCTCCTCCCTGAAAAAGTCGATCGTTTTCCGCCGCCGTCAGCCGGCGGCGCTTTCCTCTTCGGTGGCGCCGGTGGGCGCCACGATCAGCTGCACACCCGCCGCGTCGAGCAACTCGGCATGGCGGTCCTCGATGCCGTCGTCGGTGATCACCGTCGTCAGCCGCTCCAGCGGGCACAGCACAAGGCTCGAGCGCTTCGAGAACTTCGTGGAATCCGCCAGGATCACCAGCTCGTCGGCCTGGTGGATCAGCTTCGTCTCGGCCTGTATGATCAGCGGGTCCTGCTCCATCACGCCGAGTGCGCCGAGCCCCTGGCACCCCATGAACATCCGGCGCGCATAGAAATTGCGGGTCACGTCGTTCTCGAACGGGCTGAGCACGATGTTCTGCTCGCGGTAGATCGTCCCGCCCGACAGCATGACGGTGTTCTTCGTCTGCTTCAGCAGATGCTCGGCGATCGGGAACGAGTTGGTGAACACCTGGCAGCGCCGGTTGGCCAGGAAGTGCACCATCTGAAACGTCGTGGTGCCGCCGTTGATGATGATCGGATCGCCATCCTCGCACAGATCGACCGCCGCCTTGGCGACCGCGCGCTTCTGCGCGCTGTTGATCGTCTGGTTGACCGAGAACGGGCGGCCGGCGAGGCCCACGAATTGGGGTGGCGTGATCGATTCCGCCCCACCCCGGACGCGGCGCAGCTTCTTCTGCATGTGAAGCGTGGCGATGTCGCGCCGGATCGTCGCCTCGGACGATTCCGTCAGCTCGACCATCTCGGCCACCGTCACCATCGGCCGCGCCTGCACGGCCGAAAGAATGACTCTGTGGCGCTCGCTCTCGTGCATTCAACGATCCTCCCTGACCACCGACACTGCCGTCAGCCTCGCTCAGTGTCAATCACAAATGATCGAATATGACTTTCTGCACCTGCATAGTGATCGCTTATGATCGTTTTTGATTGACACAAGCTACCGCTCAGTCGATTGTCGGCGCGAGCGCCAAAAGTGGGCCCACTGGCCCGAACGGGAGGAAAGCGATGTTGAAGAAGGCTGCGGGCACCCGGCTCGAGTCCCTGTGGGACGATGCGAAGGCCGATGGGATGAGCGAATCCGAGAAACTGCTCTACCGGTCGAACCTTCTCGGCTCGGACATGCGGGTCACGAACTACGGCGGCGGCAATACCTCGGCAAAGGTGATCGAGCGCGATCCGCTCACCTCGGACGAGGTCGAGGTGCTGTGGGTCAAGGGCTCGGGCGGCGACATCGGCACGATCAAGATGGACGGCTTCGCGACGCTCTACATGGAGAAGCTGCACGCGCTGAAGGACCTCTATCGCGGGCCTGAGCACGAAGACGAGATGGTGGGCTACCTCCCCCACTGCACGTTCAACCTGAACCCGCGCGCCGCGTCGATCGACACGCCGCTGCACGCCTATGTTCCCAGGACCCATGTCGATCACGTCCACCCGGACGCGATTATCGCCATCGCGGCGTCGGCGAACTCGAAGGAGCTGACGCAGGAGATCTTCGGCGACGAGATCGGGTGGCTGCCGTGGAAGCGGCCGGGCTACGAGCTGGGCCTGTGGCTGGAGGATTTCTGCAAGAAAAACCCCGACGCCAAGGGCGTGGTGCTGGAATCGCACGGGCTGTTCACCTGGGCGGACGACGCCAGGACCTGCTACGAGACCACGCTGGACGTCATCAACCGCGCGATCGAGTGGTTCGAGACTAAGACCGACGGCGTGTCCGCCTTCGGGGGCGAGAAGCACCCCACCCTGCCCGAGGACGAGCGCCGCCGCGTGGCCGCCGCGCTGATGCCCGCGATCCGCGGCATGATCTCCGAGGACAGCCACAAGGTCGGGCATTTCGACGACCAGGACGCGGTGCTGGAATTCGTCGGCGCGACCGACATGCCGGACCTCGCCGCGCTCGGCACCTCCTGCCCGGACCACTTCCTGCGCACCAAGATCCGCCCGCTGGTCGTGGACTTCGATCCCGCCAACCCGGACATCGACACCACGCTCGACAACCTGCGCGGCATGGTCGAGGCGTATCGCGCCGACTACGCGGCCTATTACGAGCGCTGCAAACACTCCGACAGCCCGGCGATGCGCGACCCCAACGCCGTGGTCTACCTCGTCCCCGGCGTCGGCATGATCACCTTCGCCAAGGACAAGGCCACGGCCCGGATCTCGGGCGAGTTCTACGTCAACGCGATCAACGTGATGCGCGGCGCCCATGCCGTCAGCGAATACCGCGGCCTGCCCGAGCAGGAGGCCTTCGACATCGAGTACTGGCTGCTCGAAGAGGCCAAGCTGCAACGCATGCCCAAGCCCAAGTCGCTCGCCGGGAGGGTCGCCATCGTCACCGGCGGCGCGGGCGGCATCGGTATGGCCACGGCCGAACGCTATCTTGGCGAGGGGTCCTGCGTGGTGCTCGCCGATATCGACGCCGGCGCGCTGGAACAGGCGCGCGACGCGCTGAGCCAGAGATACGGCGCCGACGCCGTGCGCTCGGTCGAGATGAACGTCACTTCCGAGGACGCCGTCGCCGCCGCCTATGCCCGGATGGCGGTCGAGTTCGGGGGCGTGGACATCGTCGTGTCGAACGCTGGCATCGCCTCGTCCGCCAAGATCGAGGACACCACGCTGGAGCTGTGGGACCGGAACATGTCGATCCTCTCGACCGGCTACTTCCTGGTCGCCCGCGAAGCCTTCAAGCTGCTGAAGGCGCAGGGCATCGGCGGCTCCATGGTGTTCGTGGCGTCAAAGAACGGCCTCGCGGCCTCGCCCGGCGCCTCGGCCTATTGCACCGCCAAGGCCAGTGAAATCCACCTCGCCCGCTGCCTCGCGCTGGAAGGCGCGCCCGAGGGCATCCGCGTCAACGTGGTGAACCCCGACGCCGTGCTGCGCGGCTCACGCATCTGGGAAGGCGAATGGCTGGAACAGCGCGCCGCCACCTACGGCACCGACAAGGCCGGGCTCGAAGAGCATTACCGCCAGCGATCCCTGCTCAAGCGATCGGTCCTGCCCGAGGACATCGCCGAGGCCTGCTATTTCTTCGCGGCCGAAACCAGCGCCAAGTCCACGGGCAACATCCTGAACGTCGACGCCGGCAACGTGCAGGCGTTCACGCGCTGAGCGACGCGGGCGGCGCCGATGCGCCGCCCCGCACCAAGGGAGGACACACATGATCTCGAAAGACAGCGTCGAGCGGTCGAACGCCGCCGCCGAAGCCACCCTGCGCGCCGATTACGACGCGCTTGGCGAACATCTCGACCGGCGCGGCATCGACATCGCCGCGGTGAAGGACAAGGTGGCCGCCTACGGCGTCGCCGTCCCCTCGTGGGGCGTGGGCACCGGCGGCACGCGTTTCGCCCGCTTTCCCGGCACAGGCGAGCCGCGCGACGTGTTCGACAAGCTCGACGATTGCGGCATCATCCACCAGCTGACGGGCGCGACGCCCTCGGTCTCCCTGCATGTGCCTTGGGACGACGCCGATCCCGCCGCGCTGACCGCCAAGGCCGAAGAGACCGGCCTGCGGTTCGACGCGATGAACTCGAACACGTTCCAGGACCACGAGTCGCATCCGCTGTCCTACAAGTACGGATCGCTCAGCCACACCGACGCCGCCGTCCGGCAGCAGGCGGTCGAGCACAACCTGTATGTGATCGAGCTCGGCCAGAAGATCGGGTCGAAGGCGCTGACCGTCTGGGTGGGCGACGGGTCGAACTTTCCCGGTCAGACCAACATGACCCGGCAGTTCGAGCGGTATCTCGACAGCGCCCGGTCGATCTATTCCGGCCTGCCCGAGGACTGGCGGCTGTTCACCGAGCACAAGATGTTCGAGCCGGCCTTCTACTCGACCGTGGTGCAGGACTGGGGCACGAACTACCTGATCGCGAAGGAGCTGGGCGACCGGGCCCATTGCCTAGTCGATCTGGGCCACCATGCGCCGAACGTGAACATCGAGATGATCGTCGCGCGCCTGATCCAGTTCGGCAAGCTGGGCGGCTTCCACTTCAACGACAGCAAGTACGGCGACGACGACCTCGACACCGCCGCCATTGATCCCTACCGCCTGTTCCTCGTCTTCAACGAGCTGATGGACGCGGCCGACACGCCGGGCTTCGATCCCGCGCACATGCTGGACCAGAGCCACAACGTCAACGATCCCATCGAGTCGCTGATGTCCTCGGCGATGGAGGTGCAGCGCGCCTACGCGCAGGCGCTGATCGTCGACCGGACCGCACTGGAAGGCTTCCAGCAGGACAACGACGCGCTGATGGCGACCACGACGCTCAAGCGCGCGTTCCGCACGGATGTCGAGCCGATCCTCGCGATGGCCCGGCTTGAAAAAGGCGCGGCGATCGATCCCGTCGCGGCCTATCGCGCCTCGGGCTATCGCGCCCGCGTCGCGGAAGAGCGCCCTGCCAGCGCCGGGGGCGGCGGCGGTATCGTCTGATCGGTGGTCACGCGCTCCGGGCGAGCGGGCTGACGACCTCCTGGTAGGGGCAAGCGACGAGGTGCCCGTCCTCGGGCACCTGCATCGCGGGCACGGCCTTGGCACAGTCGGGCCGGGCCTTGGGGCACCGGGTCCGGAACACGCATCCCGAGGGCGGATTGGCCGGCGACGGCAATTCGCCCTCGAGCACGGGTCGGTGGCGCGCCTTCTCGCGCTGCGGATCGGGGATCGGCACCGACGCGATCAGCGCCTGGGTGTAGGGGTGACGCGGCGCCCGGACGAGGGTCCGCGCCTCGGCCTCTTCCATCTTGCGGCCCAGATACATCACCAGCGTCCGGTCCGAGATGTGCTTAACCACGCTCAGGTCGTGGGCGATGAAGATCAGCGACAGCCCCATCTCGCGCTGGAGCGACTTCAGAAGATTCACCACCTGCGCCTGCACGCTGACGTCGAGGGCGCTCACCGGCTCGTCGCAGATCACCAGACGCGGGTTCAGGATCAGCGCGCGGGCGATCCCGATGCGCTGGCACTGGCCGCCCGAGAACTCGTGCGGATACCGGTTCAGGAGGTTCGGCAGCAGACCCACCTTCTCCATCATCTCGCCGGCGCGGCGGCGGGCCTCTTTCCGGCCGACATCGCGGTCGTGGGTGGTCAGCGGCTCGGCGATGATCTCGCCCACCGTCATCCGCGGGTTCAGCGCGGCGAGCGGGTCCTGGAAGATCATCTGCACCTCGCGCCGGTGCCGCCGCCGCTCCCGCGGGTCCATCCGGCGCAGGTCGGTGTCGCCCCAGAGGATCTGGCCATCGCTTGACGGGACGGTGCCGATGATGGCCCGGGCCAGGGTCGACTTGCCCGACCCGCTTTCCCCGACGATCCCCAGCGTCTGCCCCGCCTCGAGGTCGAAGGACATGTCGCGCACCGCCTGCAGCTGCTGCGAAGGCGTCCACGGCCAGGCGCCGCGTGGGCGGATGTCGAAGGTGACGTCGAGATTGCGAACGCTGAGCAGGCTCATGTGACCTCCGCGGGATCGGCGTGACAGGCGCGGCGCAGGGCGCCATGCGAAACGAGGGGCGGCATGGTTTCACGGCACACCTCGCGCACCAGCAGGCACCGCGGGGCGAAGGGGCAGCCGGGGCCGAGGCGGGACATGTCCGGCGGCTCGCCGGGGATCGTCTGCAGCTCGGGCTGGTCGATGTCGAGCCGTGGCACCGCCTTCAGAAGGCCCGTCGTGTAGGGGTGCGACGGGCTTTCGAACAGCGCCTGCGTGGGCCCCTCTTCCATCGCGCGGCCGCCATACATCACGAGAGTGCGGTCGCAGCTGTCGGCGACGATGCCCAGATCGTGGGTGATCAGGATCATCGCGGTCCCGAACTCTTCCCTGATATCGCCCAGCAGCTTCATGATCTGCGCCTGCACGGTGACGTCCAGCGCCGTCGTCGGTTCGTCCGCGATCAAGAGCTTGGGCCGGCACAACAGGGCCATGGCAATCATGATACGCTGCCGCATGCCGCCAGAGAACTCGTGCGGATACTGGTCCAGCCGGGCGCGGGCGTCGGGGATGCGCACCGCGTCGAGCATGCGCACACATTCGTCCCGCGCGGCCCGGCGGCCGAGGCCCTTGTGCAGGGTCAGGACCTCGATCATCTGGTCGCCCACCCGGATATACGGGTTCAGCGAGGTCATCGGGTCCTGGAAGATCATCGAGATCGCGTCGCCGCGGACCCGGTTGAACTCGGCGTCGCTCATCTCGGACAGGGCCTTGCCCTCGAAACTGACGCGCCCCGTCGCGCGGCCGTTCCGCGCCAGAAGACCCATGACCCCGAAGACGGTCTGCGACTTGCCCGAGCCGCTTTCGCCGACGATCGCCAGCGTCTCGCCGGGATCGACCGAGAACGACAGGTCGTTGACGGCGTTCACCGTGCCGTCGGGCGTGTCGAAGGTCACGCCTAGTGTGTCCACGTCCAGAAGCGGCATCAGCGATCCTTGGGGTCGAGCGCGTCACGCAGGCCGTCGCCCAGGAAAAACAGGGCGAAGAGCGTGACGATGAAGAACGAAAGCGGAAAGGCCAGCATCCACGGCGTGCCGTTGCGCAGGTTGTCGGCGCCCGCGTTGATCAGCGCCCCCCAAGAGGTGTTGGGCTCCTGTACGCCGAGGCCGAGGAAGCTGATGAAGGATTCGAAGATGATCATCTGCGGCACCAGCAGCGTCGCGTAGACCACTACCACGCCCAGCAGGTTCGGCACTATGTGGCGGAAGATGATGACCGGGGTGCTGACACCCGTGGCGATCGCCGCCTCGACGAACTCCTTGTTCTTGATGCTCAGCGTCTGCCCCCGCGCGATCCGCGCCATGTCCAGCCACGAGATCAGGCCGATGCCGAGAAAGAGCATCACGATGGAGCGGTTGAAAACCACCAGCAGCAGGATCAGCACGAACATGTACGGGATCGACATCATCAGGTCGACGAACCGCATCATCGCGCCGTCCGTGCGCCCGCCGACATAGCCGGCCACCGCGCCGTAGGAGGTGCCGACGACGACCGAGATCAGCGCGCCGACGATGCCCACCGCCAGGCTGATGCGCGTGCCCTGCACCGTGCGCGCGTAAAGGTCGCGGCCGGTCTCGTCGACGCCGAAGTAGTGGCCGTTGGCCAGGCTCGGACCGCCGGCCTGGGGCACGTTACCGAGCAGGGACCAGTCGATCTCCTCATTCGACCATTGCGCCACGGTCTGTCCGAAGGTCGCGAAGAGGACGACCAGCACCAGCACGACCAGGCTGGCGACGGCGGCCTTGTTGCGGAAGAAGCGCGCGCGGGCGTCGGCCCAGAGCGACCGGCCCTTGGCCGCCCGCATCTCGCCCGCCTCGACCACGGCTTCGACGGTGCTGCCTTGTGCCATGATGGCTCCTCAGTAGCGGATCTTCGGGTCGATCCACGCGTAGAGGATATCGACCAGAAGGTTGAAGAAGACCGTCAGCATCCCGACGAGGATGGTGATCCCCATGATCACCGAATAGTCGCGGGCCAGCGCCGAGTTCACGAAGAACTGGCCGATGCCGCCGGTCGAGAAGAAAACGTCAACCACGACCGAGCCGGTGATCATCCCCACGAAGGCGGGGCCGAGATAGCTGATCACCGGCATCATCGCGGGCTTGAGCGCGTGGCGCATCACCACCCGGCGCATCGGCAGGCCCTTGGCCCGCGCGGTGCGGATGAAGCCCGCGTTCAGCACCTCGAGCATGGATGAGCGCGTGATACGCGCGATCGAGGCCATGTAGCTTGTCGACAGCGCGATGACGGGCATCACGAGGTACTCGATCTGCCCGCCCTGCCAGCCGCCGCCGGGCAACCAGCCGAGCCAGAGCGTGAAGATGATGACAAGGATCGGCGCCATGACGAAGTTCGGCAGCACCTGCGCGCCCACGGTCACGCCGACGGCCAAGTAGTCGAGCCACGAGTTCTGGAACACCGCGGCCATCACGCCGAGCGTCACGCCCACGGCCACCGCCACGACGAACGACCAGAAGCCGTAGGTCAGCGTCACCGGAAAGCCCTGCGCGATCAGCTCGTTCACGGTGCGGTCGGTGAACTTGAAGCTGGGCCCGAAGTCGAACTGCGTGACGACGTTCCAGATGTAGATGCCCATGCGCTCGATCAGGGACTTGTCGAGCCCGTACTTGGCCTCGAGGTTCGCCAGCACTTCGGGCGGCACGCCGCGCTCGGTCGCGAAGGGGCTGCCGGGGGCGAAGTCCATCAACAGGAACGAAAAGACGATCAGCGCCAGGATCGTCGGGATCGCCACCAGCAGGCGGCGCAGGATGAAGGGTATCATTGGGGTGCCTCGTCAGGCCGGAAAGGCGGGGGCCGCACGGCCCCCGCCGGGCAGGATCACTCGTCCGCGACGCGGTAGAAGTCCTTGACGTACCAATTGTTTTCCACGTTCTGCATCGGGAAGCCCTTGACCGCAGTGTCCAGCAGGAACGTGTTGGCGTAGTGGTAGACGGGGATGATCGCCATGTCCTCGGCCAGAAGCTCCTCGATCTGGGTATAGAGCTCCTGCGGGTTGTCCGAGGTGCGGGACTCGGCCATCAGCTCGTCAACCTCGGTGTTCGAGTAGCGCCCGTCGTTCTGCTCGTTCTCGGTGGTCAGGATCTGCAGGAAGGTCGACGCCTCGTTGTAGTCGCCGCACCAGGCCGAGCGCGCGACGTCGAAGTTGCCGGCCTTTCGCACGTCGAGATAGGTCGACCATTCCATGTTCTCGAGCGTGGTCTCGACGCCGAGTTTCTGCTTCCACATCTGGCTGACCACCGTGGCGATCTGCTTGTGCGATTCCGAGGTGTTGTAGATCAGCTTGAGGTTCAGGCTGTCGACGCCAGCCTCGTCCATCAGCTCCTTGGCACGCGCGTCGCGCTCCTGCTGGGACCATTCGGCGTATTCGACCTGCGGCTCCTGGAAGTCGGCCGTCGCCTCGTGGGTGAAGAAATAGGCCGGGGACTGGCCGCCCTGGAGCAGCTGCTCGACGATCACGTCGCGGTCGATGGCATAGCTGAGCGCCTTGCGGACACGCGGATCCTTGAGTTCGGGGATCGCGTCCTCGCGCTGATTCAGCGCGTAATAATAAGAACATAGACGCGGAACCGAATGTGCCGCCTCGGGATATTGCTCCTTCAGGCGGGGGAAGCTGCCGGCGGGGAGCGGTTCGAGCATGTCGTACTCGTCCGATTCCCAACGGGTCAGCGCCTGGTTCACGTCGTTGATGACGTAGCCCGTCACCTCTTCGATCACCACGTCCTCGGCGCCCCAGTATTCGGGGTTCTTCGAGGCGCGCCAGAACTCATTGAGCGACACTTCATCTAGTGTGTAAGCGCCGTTCGAGACCATATTTCTGGGGTCCGTCCAGTCGCTGCCGTGCTCTTCAACGGTCTCCTGGTGGACCGGCATGAAGGTGGCGTAGCTGGTCATCGCCGGGAAATAGGGAAGCGGCTGGTCGAGGGTGACGCGCAGGGTCTGCTCGTCGACCGCCTCGACGCCCAGCGTGTCGGGATCGGCGTCCCCGGCGACGATGTCGGCGGCGTTCTCGATCGAGCTCAGTTCGATGTACCAAGCATAGGGAGAGGCCGTCGCCGGGTCGGCGGCGCGCTTCCACGCCCAGACGAAATCCTCGGCTGTGACGGGGTCACCGTTGGACCACGTGGCGTCGTCGCGCAGGGTGAAGGTCCAGGTCGTGTTGTCCTCGCTGGACCAGTCCGTCGCGACGCCGGGACGCAGATTTCCGGATGAATCCTGCGTCACAAGCCCTTCAAAAAGCTGACGAATCGCGTGGAAGCCCGCAGTCTCTTCGTTCAGCGCCGGGTCCAGCGTGGGGAACTGGTCGAGCATCCGGTACGAGAAGGTCTGGGTGTCGGCCAGATCGGCGTCTTCGGGCGGATCGGCGGCGAGGAGCGGGGTGGCGGCGAGGGCTGTGGCGGTGGTGAGAGACAGCAGCGTCCGGCGTTTCATCGGGTACTCCCATTTCGTGTCCGAGGCGCGATCGGGTGCGCCCGTTCTCGTTATTGGCGTATCGTGTGCGTCAGTGTTCTGGCTGTTGGACACACATGCAAGGCGTGCATGGGCGTTACGTCGCGCGAAGCGGCAAGAGCCCGCCGGTTGAGCGTTCAAAGTGCTGTGAAAGCGGGATTTCGGACGTCTGCAAAGCGTGCACCGGACGTGCACAGTGCGTGCACAAGCCGGCATACGATTCCGGGCCGCCGCGCCGTCGGCGCGGGCGGCCCGGTGCACGCGGCAGTTGAGCCGCCCTGCCCGCTCAGCCGCCGGCGGCGTCGAGCTTGAGCATGTGCTCGTCCGAGAGGTTCAGCGTCGCCGCGCCGAGGGTCTCGTCCAGCTGATCGAGGCTGCGGGCGCTGGCGATGGGGGCGGTGACGCCGTCGCGCTGCACCAGCCAGGCGAGCGCCACCTGTGCCGGTTTCGCGCCCACGTCGTTCGCCACCTCGAGCAGGTTGTCGAGGACGCGCTGGCCGCGATCGTCGAAATAGCCTTCGAGCATCGCCTCGCGGTCGGTGCCGGCGATGTCGTCCTTCGAGGTGTACTTGCCCGTCAGGAAGCCGGAGGCGAGCGAGAAATATGTGACGACGCCCAGTTCGCGTTCCGTCGCGACGGACTCGAGTTCACCTTCGAACCCGTCGCGGGTGTGCAGGTTGTAGTTCGGCTGCAGCACCTCGTAGCGCGGCAGGTTGTTCTGCTGGGCCACGTCGAGCGCGGCGTCGAGCCGGGCGGCGTCGTAGTTCGACGCGCCCAGCGTGCGGACCTTGCCGGCCTCGACCAGCTTGGCGAAGGCACCGAGCGTCTCGTCCAGCGGCGTGTCCTTGTCGTCGACATGGGCGAAGTAGACGTCAAGGTAATCCGTGCCGAGCCGGCGCAGCGAGTCGTCGACCGCCGCCATGATGTTGGCCTCGGACAAGCCCTTGCGCTGCTCCCACATGCCGACCTTGGACATCAGCACGATGTCCTCGCGCCGCTTGCGCGAGGCAATCCAATCGCCCAGCACCTCCTCGGATTCGCCGCCGCCATTGCCGGGCGCCCAGGCGGAATAGACGTCGGCGGTGTCGATCGCGTTGAAGCCCTGGTCGAGGAACCTGTCGATCAGGTTGCACGAGGTGCGGCTGTCGGCCGTCCAGCCGAAGACGTTGCCGCCGAAGACGATGGGCGCGATCGAGATGTCGCTGCGTCCGAGCCTGCGTTTTTCCATGCCGCTGTCTCCTGGCTTGCGATGATGGTGTTGCCCCACCAACGCGGCATTGCGGGCGCGGGTTCGCCGGTCAGGCCGCGGCGATGCGCGCGCCGCTGTCGCGGTCGAAGAAGTGCAGGTTGGCGGGCTCGAAATCGAGGGGAATCCTCTGGTCCGCCTTGAGCCGCACCGAGGGGTCGAGACGCGCGGTCAGCTCGCGCCCGTCGAGATCGCAGATCGCCATCGTGTCCGAGCCGAGGGGTTCGTAGACCTCGACGCGCGGGGACAGCATGCCGCTGCCCTGCGACCAGCGCAGGTGTTCGGGGCGGATGCCGACATCGACGTTGGCGCCGTCGGCCAGAGGCACCTCGCCCACCTCGATGCTGGCATCGCCGATCCGCAGGCGCGGCGCGCCGCCGGCGCGGTCGACCACCGCCTCGAACACGTTCATCTGCGGCGAGCCGATGAATTCGCCCACGAACCGGGAATTGGGCCGCTCGTACAGCTCGATCGGGTGCCCCTCCTGGACGATGTGGCCGTCGCGCAGGACGACGACCCGGTCGGCCAGGGTCATCGCTTCGGTCTGGTCGTGGGTGACGTAGACCGTGGTGGTGCCCAGCATGGCGTGCAGCCGCTTGATCTGTGTGCGCATCTCGACCCGCAGCTTGGCGTCGAGATTCGACAGCGGCTCGTCGAACAGGAACACCGACGGCTGCCGGGTGATCGCCCGCCCCATCGCGACCCGCTGGCGCTGGCCGCCCGACAGCTGGCCGGGCCGGCGTTCGAGCAGCGCGTCGATCTGCAGGATGCGGGCGGCCTCGGCGACCTTGGTGCGGATGTCGTCGGGGCGGAAGCCGCGCATCTTGAGCCCGAAGCCGATATTCTCGGCGATCGTCATGTGCGGGTAGAGCGCGTAATCCTGGAACACCATCGCCACATCGCGACCGCGCGGCTCGACGTCGTTCACCACCCGGCCGCCGATCCGCAAGGTGCCGTCCGAGATTTCCTCGAGCCCGGCGATCATCCGCAGCATCGTGGACTTGCCGCAACCCGATGGGCCGACGAAGGCGACGAATTCGCCATCCTCGACATCGAGGTCGACGCCGTGGATCGCGCGCACCGCGCCGAAATCCTTAACGATCTTTTCCAGCTGGATATCCGCCATCTGTTCCTCCCGGATGTCGGTGTCGCCGTCGGGCGATTGGGACTTGCATTATCGATAATCTGCATGTTATCGATATTGATAATTTGGAGCAAGCCCGATCGGAGACACCGCTGGACATGGCCGTCGAAAGCTTTTCGCACTCGTCCGTGACCGACCTTGTGCCGCGCCAGTCCAGCCGGCGCAGCCACGCGGTGTACGTCGCCCTGCAGAAGGAGATCGTGCTGGGTCAGCTTGCCCCCGAGGCGACGGTGCTGGAGCTGAACCTTGCCCAGCGCTTTCAATGCAGCCAGGGCACCGTGCGCGAAGCGCTGATGCAGCTGAACGAGGAGGGGCTGGTCCGCCGCCTGCCCCATCGCGGCACCCATGTCGCCGCCTGCCGTTCGGACGATGCCTGCGCGCTGATCGCGATCCGCCGGGGGATCGAGTGCGATTACCTCGAGCGGGTGGTCGAGCGAGCCGACGCGGCGCTGGACGCCGACCTGTCGGTGCATCTGAACGCCATGCGCAACGCCGCCCGCGACGGTGACGAATACCTCCTGTCGGTGCACGACCGCAGCTTCCACTGCCGCCTGTTCGAGGCCGCCGACCTGCCCGTGGTCACGCCGATGCTGACCCGGTGCCTGATCCACAACCACCGCTTCAAGATCCTGAACTCGCAGCCGAACCGCGCCCTGCCCGAGACCGCCGACCGGCACGTGCCGATCGTCGATGCCGTCCGCGCGCGGGATGTCGAGACCCTGCGCGGGGTGCTGGGGCACCACATCTCGACCATCGTGGACCTCGGGCCGGACCTGACCGAGGAGGCCGGGGCGTGAGCGGGCCGAGCGACAGCATGCGCGCCGTGCTGGAGCGGCTGGCGCACGAGGATCGCGACCTGGCCGATCCCACGACCCTGCGGCCAGAGGCCGGGCGCGCGCTGTCGGCGCTGACGAACCTGCGCTGGAACGCCGAGCTGCCCGAGGTGGCGCGGGCCGAGACGACGCTGATCGCCGGGCTGCCCGCGCGGCGGATCGTGCCGGGCAACGACACCGGCACCGACGCGATCCTGCATATCCATGGCGGCGGCTGGGCGTTCTGTTCGGCCGCGACGCACGAGGGTGCGGCGCGGCGGCTGGCGCTGGCCTGCGCGGCGCCGGTGGTAACCATCGACTACCGGCTGGCGCCCGAGCATCCCTATCCGGCGGGGCTGGAGGATTGCCTTGCCGCGTGGCGCGCGCTGCCCGGCGACCGCCGCTGGAGCGTGGCCGGCGACAGCGCGGGGGCGAACCTGGCGCTGGCGGCGATGCTGCGGCTGGGGGCCGAGGGCGCGGCGATGCCGGCGCAGGGGCTGCTGTTCTACGGCGTCTACGGCGCGGATTTCGACACGCCCTCGTATCTCGCGCAGGCCGAGGGCCCGGGCCTGACCCGTGCCAAGATGCAGCGCTACTGGGACTGGTACGCGCCGTGGGACCTGCGCGGCGAGCCCACGGTGGCGCCGCTTGCGGCGGAGGATGCCGCGCTGGCCGCGCTGCCGCCGCTCTATCTCAACGCCGCCGCGCTGGACCCGCTGCGCTCGGATTCCGAGGCGCTGGTCGCGCGGCTGCGCGAGCTGGGCCGCGCCGACCCGTTCGACCTGGTCGAGGGGGTGGTGCACGGCTTCATGCAGATGGGACCCGCCCTGCCCGAGGCGCGACAGGCGTTCGCGCGGGCGGGTGAGGTGTTCCGCGAAAGGGCCGGCTGAGGAGCAACGGTCCGCAACCTGGGAGGAGAGAGACGATGAGACAGAAGACACTCGGCCTTGCCGCCAGCCTGCTGGCGCTGACCGCAGGGATGGCCAGCGCCGAAAGCACGGTGCGGTTCTGGTACCATTTCGACAACGCCGACAACCCGATGGACGAGCTGGTCTCGACCTTTGAGGAGCAGAACCCGGAGATCACGGTCGAGGCCGAAAACATCCCGTGGAACAGCTACTACGACAACCTCTACACCTCGATCATCGGCGGCAACGCCCCCGATGCGGCGATGGTCAAGATGTTCGCCCAGCCGCGCCTGATCGAGATGGGCGCGCTGGAGCCGATCGGTGACCGGATCGACAGCTGGGAGGGCAAGGACGACCTGCAGGACAACCTGCTGGAGCTGACCGTCGCCGAGGACGGCAGCAGCTATTACCTGCCGGTGCAGTATGTCGTGCTCTACATGTACTACCGCCCCGACATGTTCGAGGAGCTGGGGCTGGAAGTGCCGCAGACCTGCGAGGAGTTCCGCGAGGCCGCCAACGCGCTGACCCGCGACACCGACGACGACGGGCAGACCGACGTCTACGGCTTCGGCTTTCGCGGCGGCAAGGGCGGCCACGACCACTGGGCGAGCTTCACCCTGGGCCGCGAGGGCGCCGACCTGACCGACAACATCGAAAGCGAGGCGGCGGTCGCGGGCACGCAGTTCGTGGTCGACCTGTTCCGCGAGGATGGCGTGTTTCCGCCCTCGGCCCCGAATGACGGGTTCCAGGAGACGATCGGCGCGTTCAAGGCCGGCAAGACCGCGATGACGATCCACCATATCGGGTCGGCCAACGGCATGGTCGAGGCGCTCGGCGACAAGGTCTCGGCAGCGCCGGTGCCGGAGTGCGGCGGCGGCCGGTGGACGGCCTACGGCGACGAGAGCACCGCGGTGATGTCCTCGGCCGAGGACAAGGACGCGGCGTGGAAGTGGATCTCGTTCCTGTCCGAGGCGGGCAACAACGCGCTGTTCAACGAGGCGACGGGCCAGCTGCCGGTGACCAAGACCGACCGGGACGAGTGGTCGCTGCACCCCAAGCGGTTCGTCGAGGCGACGGCGGAGTCCCTGCCCTTCGCCAACCTGCTGCCGAACCGGCCCGAGACCTCGGACTTCGTGAACACCGTCTGGCCCGTCGCGATGCAGCGCGCGCTGACCGGCGAGATCACGGCCGAGGAGATGAACGCCGAGATCGCGGAACTCTACTCGGAGTGACGTGACAGGGGGCGGCGCACGCCGCGCCGCCCCCGCGCCCCTTCGCCCCACCCGACGTAAACGCCATGGCGGGCCGCCCGCCGTGAACAGGTGAGCCATGACCGCGCAAGACCATTCAGCCACCGGACCGGCCCGCGCCGAAGCCGGCACCGGGCGGCACAAGCTGGGCCGCCGCGTCCTGCCCTACGCCATGCTGTCGCCCGCCGTGATTGTCACGCTGGCCATCGTGTTCTTTCCGATGCTGCAGACCGCGTGGATGAGCCTGCACGAGTACGTCCTGTTCCGGCCGGACGATTTCACCTTCATCGGCTTCGAGAACTTCGTGACTGCCTTCAACGACGAGGTCTTCTGGATCTCGCTCTGGCACACGATCATCTGGATCGGGATCACCATCCCGGCGCAGGTCCTGCTGGGGCTGGTGACGGCGCTGCTGCTGAACCAGGAGTTCCCGTGGCGCCCCGTGGCCCGCGCGCTGATCATCATTCCCTGGGCGCTGCCCTCGGTCGTGATCGCGCTGATGTGGGTGTGGATCTATGACAGCAATTACGGCGTGCTGAACGACTTCCTGCTGCGGCTGGGCCTGATCGAGCAGGCGGTCCCGTGGCTGGCCAACCCCGACACCGCGCTTGGAGCGATCATCCTGACGCTGACATGGCAGGGCTTCCCGTTCTTCGCGGTGATGATCCTGGCGGGGCTACAGTCGATCCCCAAGAGCTATTACGAGGCCGCGTCGCTGGACGGGGCGAGCACCTGGCAGCAGTTCCGCTACATCACCCTGCCCGGCATCTCGGGCGTGCTGGTGACGTCGGTGCTGCTGCGCACGATCTGGGTCGCCAACTCGTTCGACGTGATCTTCGTGATGACCGGTGGCGGCCCCGGCTACGCCACCTACACGCTGCCGCTCTACGCCTTCGTCAAGGCGCGCACGAACCTCGACTTCGGCTACGGCTCGGCGCTGGCGGTGCTGTTCACGATGCTGCTGATGGTGATCGTGCTTCTCTATCTCAGGCGGACCGGAAAGGCGGTGGAATGATGGCTCTTGGAAAACGCTCCCTCCGCCGGCGGCTGCTGACCGTCGACCTGCCGATGGCGCTGGTGCTGGTCTTCACGCTGGGCCCCTACCTGTGGATGTTCGTCACCTCGGTCACGCCGGAATCGCGGCTGTTCACTGAGGGCCCGTCGCTGGTGCAGGCGACGATCGACAACTACACCCGGCTGTTCCGCACCGTGGGCTTCGGCGACAACCTTCTGGACAGCTTCATCGTCGCGGCCGGCACGGTCGTCGTCGGCCTGTCGCTGAGCGTGACGGCGGCGTATTCGTTCTCGCGCTTCTCGTTCCGGGGCAAGCGGGTGCTGATGCTGCAGTTCCTGCTGATCAACATGTTCCCTCTGGTGCTGCTGATCCTGCCGCTGTTCGTGGTGATGCGCATCCTGGGGCTGCTCGACACCCATTTCGCCCTGATCATCGCCAATTCGACCATCGCGATCCCGTTCTCGGTCTGGATGATGGTCAGCTACATGAACGGCATCCCCCGCTCTCTCGACGAGGCGGCGATGACCGACGGCTGCACGCGCCTGGGGGCGCTGCGGCGGGTCGTGCTGCCGCTGTGCGTGCCCGGCATCATCGCCACCGGCATCTACATCTTCATCACCTCCTGGAACGAGTACCTCTATGCCCTGACCCTGGGCGGGCAGGACGTGCGCACGATCACCGTCGCCGTCCAGACCCTGATCGGCGAGTACGAGGTCCAATGGGGCCTGCTGACCGCCGGAGGGATCGTCGGCGCGATGCCCGCGACGGTGCTGTTCCTGCTGGTGCAGAAACGCCTGATCTCCGGCCTGACGCAGGGCGCGGTGAAGGGCTGAGTCCCGACCCCGAGAAAGGAAGACGATCTTGGACAACCCGATCGGTATCATCTCGATGCAGTTCGCGCGGCCCTTCACCGGCGCCGAGCTGCACTACTTCGACCACGCCGCGCGGCTGGGCTTCGACTTCGTCGAGCTGCTGGTGCCCGAGCCCGAGGACAACCTGCCCCCCGCCGAGGTGCGGCGGGCCGCGGCGGATGCCGGTGTGTCGCTGGTGCTGGCGGCGCGGGTCAATCCGCAGCGCTCGATCGCCTCGGAGGATCCGGCGGCGCGGCAAGGCGGGCTGGACTACCTGGAACGCTGCGTCGAGGTGGCCGAGGCGATGGGCGTGTCGCTCGTCGGGGGGCCGCTCTACGGCGAGCCGATGGTGTTCGCCGGGCGCCCCCCGGTCCCGCGCGGCGACGACGACATCGCGGCCCGCGCCGCGCGCACGATCGAGGGGCTGGCGCAGGTTGCGCCGGTGGCCCGCGCGGCGGGCGTGACCTTCGGGCTGGAGCCGCTGAACCGGTTCGAGACCGACGTGGTCTCCACCACCCGGCAGGCGATCGAGGTGGTCGACGCGGTGGGCGATGCGGGTCTGGGCGTGATGCTCGACACCTTCCACATGAACATGGAAGAGCGCTCGATCCCCGACGCGATCCGCGCGGCGGGCGCCCGGCTGGTGCATTTCCAGGCGAACGAGAACCACCGCGGCCATCCGGGCACCGGGCATATCGACTGGACGTCGGTGATGCGGGCGCTGCACCACGCGGGCTATGACGGGCCGATCTCGCTCGAGCCGTTCCGGCGCGACGACGACCGCGTGGGCCTGCCGATCGCCCACTGGCGCGCCCCGCACGAGGACGAAAGCGCGAAACTGCGCGCCGGGCTGGGCGTCGTGCGCTCGGCCCTGGCGCTGGCGGAGGTGGACCAATGACGCTGAACATCGGCTGGATCGGCTGCGGCCGGCACGCGCGCCAGATGCTGCTGCCGCAGCTGGGGCGAAACGACATCCGCATCGCCGCGATCTGCGACCGCGACGCCGAGGCCGCGGGCCGGGTGGCGCGGGAATACGGCGTTGCCGACCAGTATTCCGACGCCGCCGATCTCGTCGCGCATCCCGGCCTCGACGCGGTGGGGATGGCCGTCGGGCCAGAGCTGCACCGCGCCGCCGCGATCGCCGCGCTGGAGCGCGGGCTGCCGGTCTTCATGGAAAAGCCGCCCGCCGCCGACGTCGCCGGCGCCCGCGCGGTGGCCGAGGCGTCTCGGCAAGCGGGCAAGCCCGTCGTCGTGGGCTTCATGAAGCGCTATTCGACCGGCAACCGGATCGCCCGCAACGTGCTGGACGGCGGGACGTTCGGGCCGGTGCTGGGCATCTCGGGCACCTACATGACGGCCCCCACCTATTTCGAGGGCGAGCCGGACTATACCGGGTTCTACCTGCATCACTGCGTGCACTACATGGACCTGATCCCTTGGTTCGCGGGCGGCGATCTGGACGACATGAGCGTGCGCAAGGTCAGCCCCGCGCCGGGCAAGATGATGTTCCATCTCGGCTTCACCGCGCCCAACGGGGTCATCGGCACCATCGTCATGGGCACCACCCAGTCGCGCGGCACACCGATGGAAGAGCTGCGCATCATGGGCGACCATCAGCGGCTGGAGGTCGACAACATCATCGACGTTGCGCTCTACCGCGATCCGCCGTTCAAGGCCGACGATCCGGCGGCGACGCTGGATCCGGCCGCCGACACGCTGTCGTGGCGGCCGAACTTCACCGCCGCGGCGAACGAGGATCACAAGGGCTACAACGCGCTGATCGCCGACGCCGCCGCCGTGCTGCGGGGCGAGACGCGCGACGTGCCCGACATCGAGGACGGTGTGCGCGCGATGGAGCGGCTGGAGCGGATGATCGCCCTGATCGAGACGTGACCGCGCCGCCGGTGACGTAACGGCAGTTGCCATGAGGCGCCGCGGCGACTATCACGCGCCCGGTACGGGGCGACCGGACGCGTCGCCGAAGGAGGATGGAAGTCGCCCGCGCGGCGGCTGACGGAGGAGCGGCCCATTGCTTGACCACCCTGCCCGCAGCGCCGAACTCGATGAGCGGTACGACCTGGCCCCCTCGCCCGAGTTGGCGGAGGAGATGAAGGACGTCTATGCCCGGATGGCGCGGGTTGTCGCGCCGCCGGACTGGGCGATCCACGCGCCCTATGTCGCCGCGATCGAGCGTCTCAAGAAAGAGCGCAACGCCGTGGTGCTGGCGCACAACTACATGACGCCGGACATCTATCACGGCATCGCTGACGTGGTGGGCGACAGCCTGCAGCTGGCCGTCGCCGCGGCCGAGATCGAGGCCGACGTGATCGTCCAGTGCGGCGTGCACTTCATGGCCGAGACGTCGAAGATCCTGAACCCCTCCAAGACCGTGCTGATCCCGGATTCCAGCGCCGGCTGCTCGCTGGCGGAAAGCGTCACGGCGGCGGGGATCGAGGAGATGCGCGCGCGCTATCCCGGCGCGCCGGTCGTCACCTACGTCAACACCACGGCCGAGGTGAAGGCCGCCTCGGATGTCTGCTGCACCTCGTCCAACGCCGCACAGATCGTCGCCGCGATGGACAGCGAGACCGTGATCATGGCGCCCGACAAGTACCTGGCGCAGAATGTGGCCAAGCAGGTGCCGCAGAAGCGCATCGTCTGGTGGGACGGGGCCTGCATCGTGCACGAGCAATACACCGCGGACGACCTGCGCGGCTTTCGCGACTGGAACCCCGGCACCCGGATCATCGCGCATCCCGAATGTCCGCCGGACGTGATCGGCGAGGCGGATTATTCCGGCTCGACCAGCGGGATCATCGACTATGTCGACCGCGAGCGTCCAGAGAAGGCGATGCTGGTGACCGAGTGCTCGATGGCGTCGAACATCGCCGACGCGCTGCCCGAGGTCGATTTCGTCGGCCCCTGCAACATGTGCCCCTACATGAAGAAGATCACGCTGGCCAAGGTGCTGTGGTCGCTGCACGCCATGGCCGAGCCGGTCGAGGTCGATCCCGCGGTCGCCGACGGTGCCCGCCGCGCGGTCGAGCGGATGATCGAGATCTCGCGCCGCGCCGCAGCCTGATCGCGATGGACGGTATCCGGACCGACCGCGTCGTCATCGTCGGCGCCGGGATCGCGGCGCTCTATGCCGCGCTGGCGCTGGCGCCCCACCCCGTTCTGGTGGTCTCCCCCGACCGGCTGGGCGGCGGGGCGAGCTCGGCCTGGGCGCAGGGCGGCGTGGCGGCGGCGATGGCCGCGTCCGACAGCGCCGCGCGCCATGCCGACGACACGGTGCGCGCGGGCTCGGGCACCGTGGACCGCGACGTCGCGCTGTCGGTCGCGGCCGAGGCGCGCGAGCACATCCTCGGCCTGACCGCGCTTGGCGCCCCCTTCGACCGCACGACCGGGGGCGATTACATCCTGTCGCGCGAGGCGGCCCACGCGGTCGCGCGGGTCGTGCGCGTGGGCGGCGACCGGGCCGGCGCGGCGATCATGGCGACGCTGATCGACCGGGTCCGCGCCACGCCCTCGGTGCAGGTGCTGGAAGGGGTGCAGGCGACGGGCCTGATCCACGAGGCCGGCCGCGTCGCCGGCGTCCGGCTGGGACCGGCGACCGGGGGCGGCCCCGATCAGGCCGTGCGCGGGCCGGCGGTGCTGCTGGCGGGCGGCGGGTCGGCGGGGCTCTATGCCGTCACGACGAACCCGCCGCGGGTACGCGGACAGGTGATCGGCATGGCCGCCCGCGCGGGCGCCGAGATCGCCGATGCCGAGTTCGTGCAGTTCCACCCCACCGCGATCGACGTGGGCCGCGACCCGGCGCCGCTGGCGACCGAGGCCCTGCGCGGCGACGGAGCGATCCTGGTGAACCGGACCGGCGCGCGCTTCATGACGGACGCCCACCCCGATGCCGAGCTTGCCCCACGCGACGTGGTGGCGCGCGCCATCTTCGCCCAGACGCGGGCCGGGATGGTGCCGGCGCTCGACACCCGCGCGGCGCTCGGGGACCGGATCGTGACGCAGTATCCAACAGTGGCGGGCGCGTGCCGGGCGACCGGGATCGACCCGGTGACCGGCACGATTCCCGTGGCTGCGGCGGCGCATTACCACATGGGCGGGATCGCCACCGACGCGGCGGGCCGCAGCAGCCTGTCCGGTCTCTGGGCCTGCGGCGAGGCGGCCTCGACCGGGCTGCATGGGGCGAACCGGCTGGCGTCGAACGGACTGCTCGAAGCGCTGGTCTATTCTCGCCGCGCGGCGCGGGACATCGCCCGAGACCTCGACCGCGTCGCGACCGTGCGCGAGGTCGCGCTAGCGCCGGAGGGGCCGTCGCAGCCGGCGGTCGCCGCGGCGTCGGTGGCCGCGCTGCGCCGCACGATGACCGACCGGGTCGGCGTGGTCCGCGACGGCGCGGGATTGCGGCAGGCCCTGCGGGACATCGCCCGGATCGACGAAGCGGCGGGCGAGGACGCCACGCTGCGCAACATGACCGCCACCGCCACCCTCATCGCCGCCGCCGCCCTGTCCCGGACCGAGAGCCGTGGCGCGCATCACCGCAGCGATCACCCCGACACCGCCGCCGAGGCGCGGCGCAGTCGCCTGACCCTGGTGGCGGCGCTGGCCGTCCGCCGCGACGCCGAGCTGGAGCCGACATGACCACCCACGCCCCCCTTCCCGATCTCGTGCTGGAACCGCTGGTGCGGGCCGCGCTGGCCGAGGATCTCGGCGGGTCGGGCGACATCACCACGCGCTGCGCGGTGCCACCCGGCGCCAAGGCCAATGCCAGCCTGCGCGCCCGCGGGGCCGGAGTCGTCTCGGGGATGCAGGTGGCCGAACTGGCGTTCCGGCTGGTCGACCCCGCGGTCGAGGTCGACGTCAAGATCCCCGACGGCGCCCGCTGCGGTCCGAGCGACGTGCTGATGGAGTTGCAGGGCCCGGCGCATGGCGTGCTCTCGGCGGAACGGGTGGCGCTGAACTTTGCCGGGCGGCTGTCGGGCATCGCCACGCTGACCGCGCAGTACGTCGAACGGACCCACGGCACCGCGGCGCGGATCACCTGCACCCGCAAGACCACGCCGGGCCTGCGCGTGGTCGAGAAACAGGCGGTGCTGCATGGCGGCGGCTACAATCACCGGTTCTCGCTGTCGGACGCGATCCTGATCAAGGACAACCACATCGCCGCCGCCGGAGGCATCGTGCCGGTGCTGCGCGCGGTCAAGGCGCAGGCGTCGCACATGGTCCGCGTCGAGATCGAGGTCGATACGCTGGAACAGCTGACCGAGGTGCTGGCCGAGGGCGGCGCGGACGTGGTCCTCTTGGACAACATGGATACCGCCACCCTGACAGAGGCCGTGGCGATGGCCGGCGGGCGCCTCGTGCTGGAGGCTTCGGGCACCATGACGCCGGAGCGCGTGGCAGAGGTGGCCGCCGTCGGCGTCGACTACATCTCGGCCGGGGCGCTGACCCATTCGGCGCGGACGCTGGACCTTGGCCTCGACTTCTAGCTCTCGTCGGGCACCCCAACGCCGAGCGCGCGGCTGCGCGCCGCCAGCGCGCCGTGCAGGCCCGACAGCACCTCGGACCGCGACGAGGTGATCCGCCGGACGATTCCCAGCCTGCGGTGGATCGGAGGGGTGCCGAATACCTGCCAGGCCAGGCCCGACGCCGCGGGATCGTGCAGCGCGATCTGCGGCACCACCGCGACGCCGAGGCCGGCATGAACGCAGCCGATCACCGAGGGCATGGTATTGACCACCGCCACCTCGGTCGGCGTGATCCCGAGGCGGGCGATCTCCGTCTCGATCTGCTTCGCCAGCGGTACGTTCGTATGGTAGCGGATGAAACTGCGCGCCGCGATCAGTTGCTCGGCCGGCACGCCCGCGCAATCGGGCGGCGCCACCAGCAGCAGCGGTTCGTGCAGGAACGGCGTCCATTGCAGCGTGGGCGGGACGCCGACATGCTCGGCCACCACCGCCGCGTCGAGCCGGCCCGCGACCACGTCGTTCATCAGGTCCTCGGAGATGCCGACGCGCAGGTTGAACGCCATCTCGGGATAGGAGCGCCGCATCTCGGCCAGGGCCTGCGGCACGAGATGCATCGACGCGGTGCGCAGGGTGCCCAGGTTCAGCGTGCCGCTGACCCGCCCGCCGCTGATCGCGGCGCGCGTCTCGCTCAGGATCTGCAGGATGGCGCGGGCGGACTGGACGACCTCGGCCCCCTTCGCGTTCAGCGTCGGCGGGCGGCGAGAGCGGTCGAAGATCTGCGTGCCAAGCTCGGTCTCGAGCGCGACCATCTGCTGACTGACGGCCGAGGCGGTGAGGTTCACGACCTCGGCGGCGGCGGCGAAGCTGCCGGTGTCGGCAACGGCGAGAAGGGTCTGAAGCTGGCGGGAGTCCATGGGCCATCATTAGCAATTCTTAAGAATTAGACAAAAACAATTCGCTTCCAACAGAGATGCATGTGGTTAGCCTGTTCCGGAGAAACAAAGACCAGACCAACGGGAGATTCCAAATGCACGCCATGCAAAAGTTCGCCGCCGGACTCGGCGCCGCCGTCGCGCTGGCCGCGCCGGTTTCGGCGACCGCGCAGGACTATCCGGAGCGCCCGGTCGAGTTCATCGTGCCGTGGTCGCCGGGCGGCGGCAGCGACACGCTGATGCGAATCGTGTCGAACAACGTCCAGCCCTATCTCGGCGTCGAAATGCCGGTCATAAACATGCCCGGCGTCGGCGGCACCGTCGGCCTGACCGAAGCGTCGCGACGCGATGCCGACGGCTACACCATCTCGCAGGTGCACGAGGGTCTGCTGACCGCGTCCGAGACCGGCCTGACCGACCTGACCTGGCAGGATTTCGATCCGATCGCGCTGATGACCGCCTCGCCGCAATACCTCGTGGCACAGGCCGACGCGCCCTACGACAATTTCGAGAGCTTCGTCACCTATGCGCAGGAGAATCCGGGCGAGGTGACGATGGGCGTCACGCTGGGCGGCGTGCCCCACCTGCACGCGGCGATGATCGAAGAGGCCTTCGACCTGGAGTTCTCGTATGTCGGCTACGAGGGCACGGGCGAGCGCATCCGCGCGCTGGTCGGCGGCAACCTCGACGTTGCGATCGGCGACATCGCCTCGTCGCAGCAATTCGTCGAGAACGGCGACCTGCAGTTCCTGGCCGTCGGCAGCGCCGAACCAATGGAGCAGACGCCGGACGTGCCGACCTTCAACGAGCTCGGCGCGGATCTTGAGCTGGCGGTCACGCGCGGCATCGTGATGCCGAAGGGCGCCCCGGAAGAGGCCCGCAACACGCTGGAATCCGCGCTTCAGGAACTGTCGCAGGACGAGACCTTCATCGAGCAGGTGAACAACGCCGGCGCCCAGGTCGATTTCCGCGGGCAGGATGACTACGCCTCCTACCTGGGCAACCTCTCCGAGACCGTCTCGCGGCTGTCCTCGGTGCTGGCGCCGTGAGCGAAGACGACACCACCAAGTCGGCGGAGGCGGGCGATGTCGCCCGCCTTCTGTCCTATGTCGTGATCTTCCTGGCGTCGGTGGGATTGTTCGTCGAGGCGACGACGATCCCGACATCGCGGTTCGAGGTGCTCGGCGCCGGCTCGTTCCCCAAGCTGATCTACGGCGGTCTCGTCCTGCTGTCGGGCGCCGCGATCTTCGGTGCCGTGCGCCGCCTGCCCTCGGGCGCGCTGTCCCGCTTCGCGCCGAGCGTGCCGGACTGGTTCGTGCGGCGGCGTCTGGTGCTTGCCGTCTTCGCCTGCCTCGGGGTCTACCTCGCCGCCTTGCCGTGGATTGGCTTCAGCTGGGCGACCTTCGCCTTCCTGGTCGTGCTGCTGGTGATCCTGTCGCCGCGCACGCCCTTCAGCCTCGGCCTCACGCTTGTCATCGCGCTGTTGTTCTCGTTCGGGCTGAACTGGCTCTTCGCCGAGGTCTTCAACGTCTTCCTGCCGCGCGGGAGGTTCTGAGATGGACGCCCTTCTGACCGGCGCCGCCGAGGTTCTCTCGGGCTGGACGCTGCTTTACATGCTGATCGGGTCGATCGCCGGCATCGTCGCCGCCGCGATCCCCGGCTTCACCGTGACGATGGCGATCGTCCTGACGCTGCCGCTGACCTTCTCGATGGAGCCGCTGACCGGCATCTCGGTGATGCTGTCGGTCTATGTCGGCGGCTACACCGGCGGTCTCATCTCGGCTGCGCTGCTGGGCATACCCGGCACGCCCTCTGCCGTTGCCACCACCTTCGACGCCTTCCCCATGGCCCGCAACGGCGAGCCGGGGCGCGCGCTGTCGCTGGGGGTGTGGGCGTCGTTCTTCGGCACCGTCATCTCGACGCTGGTGCTGATCGTCGCCGCGCCGCCGCTGGCGATCTTCGCGGTGCGGCTGGGGCCGTGGGAATACTTTTCGCTCATCGTGTTCGCGCTGACCATCGTGGCGAGCCTGGTGGGCAATTCGCTCCAGCGGGGGCTGATCGCGGCGCTGATCGGCCTTGCACTGTCGACGATCGGAGACGACCCGATCATGGGCCGCCCGCGCTTCGACTTCGGGCTCGAGGTGCTGGCCGCGGGCCTGCCGTTCCTCGTCGTGCTGATCGGCATCTTCGCCATCTCTCAGCTCGCCTCCGAGGTCGAGGACGTGGGCGCGATCCGCTCGGGCAAGAAGCTCGTGAAGGGCGAGATCGAGTTCCACACCTGGTCGGTGATGCGCGAGGTGCTGATGCGGCCGGTCAACCTGGTACGCTCGGCCGTGGTGGGCGTCTGCGTGGGCGCCCTGCCCGGCGCCGGCGGCTCCATCGCGAACCTCTTGGCCTACGACCAGGCGCGGCGGGCCTCGAAGACCCCCGAGAAGTTCGGCACCGGCATCCCCGACGGCGTCGTCGCGTCCGAGGCCGGCAACTCCGCCACCGCAGGAGGTGGCCTGATCCCGCTGATCGCGCTGGGGATCCCCGGCTCGGCGGTCGACGCGATCCTGATGGCCTCTCTCATGGTCCACGGCATCCAGGTCGGGCCCCGGCTGATCATGGACAACGCCGATCTCGTCTATGGCATGTTCATCGCGATGTCGGTGGCCAGCCTGATGATGCTGGTGGTCTGCGTGCTGTCGATGCGGGTGTTCCTGCGGGTGGCCGAGGTGCCGAAATGGCTGATCGTGCCCGCCGTGCTCGTCTGCTGCGTGGTCGGGTCGTTCGCGCTGAACAACCGGGTCACCGACCTCTATCTGCTGGGCTTCATCGGCGTCGCGGGCTACACGCTCCGGGCGCTGGACTATCCCCTCGCGCCGCTGGTGCTGGGCGTGATCCTGGGCCCCATCGCCGAGACGAACATGCGCCGCGCGCTGATGACCGATGCCGACTGGACGCTGTTCCTGACCCGGCCGGTCAGCCTGGTGCTGCTGATCGCGGCGGTGCTGTCGATCGGCTGGGCCGTCCGCGGCCATCTGAAATCAAGAAAGACAACGGAGACGAGCGCCTGATGTACCTGCGTCACGATCCCATCTATGCTTCGCGCCGGTCGCCGGTGCTGGCCGACAACGTGGTCTCGACCTCGCAGCCGCTGGCCTCGCAGGCGGGGCTGTCGATCCTCGCGCGCGGCGGCAACGCCGTGGACGCGGCCATCGCCACCGCTGCGGCGCTCACCGTGGTCGAGCCGACGGGCAACGGCCTGGGCTCCGACGCCTTCGCGATCCTGTGGGACGGCCAAGAGCTGCACGGTCTCAACGCCTCGGGCGCCGCACCCGCCGGGTGGACGCCCGAGCGCTTTGCGGGTCGCGACAAGATGCCCTTCCGCGGCTGGGACAGCGTGACCGTGCCCGGCGCGATCAGCGCCTGGGCCGCCCTGTCCGAGCGGTTCGGCCGGCTGGACTTCGCCACGCTGCTGGAACCGGCCGTTCGCTACGCCGACGAGGGCTTCATCGTGTCGCCGGTCATCGGTTCGCTCTGGGCGAAGGGGGCCGAGGCCCTGTCGGAGCAGCCGGGATTCGCCGAGGCTTTCATGCCCGGCGGCCGCGCACCACGCCCCGGCGAGCGGTTCTCGAACCCCGCCCAGGCCAACAGCCTGCGCGCCATCGCCGAGACCAAGGGCAAGGCGTTCTACGAGGGCGCCCTGGCCGAAAAGATCGCGGCCTTCGCCGACCGGCACGGCGCCGCGCTGAGCGCCGACGACCTCGCCGCTCACGCGCCCGAGTGGTGCGGCACGATCGACACCGCCTTCGACGGCGCGGCGCTGCACGAGATCCCGCCGAACGGCCAGGGCATCGCGGCGCTGATGGCACTGGGGATTCTCGAACATACCGGCATCCGCAATCACGGCCCCGACGACGTCGCCGCGGTTCATCTGCAGATCGAGGCGATCAAGCTCGCCTTCCGCGACCTCGACGCCTATGTCGCCGACCGCGCCTACATGACCGGCATCACCCCCGAGGACCTGCTGTCGCCCTCCTACCTCAAGGCGCGCGCCGCCGAGATCGACGCCGCCCGCGCACAGCACCACGCGGCGGGTGCGCCGAAGAACGGCGGCACCGTGTACCTGAGCGTCGCGGACAGCGACGGCATGATGGTGTCGTTCATCCAGTCGAACTATGCCGGTTTCGGTTCGGGCGTGGTGGTGCCGGGCACCGGCATCAGCCTGCAGAACCGCGGCGCGGGCTTCACCCTGAAGGAGGGCCACCCCAACCGGGTCGCGCCCGGCAAGCGGCCGTTCCACACGATCATCCCCGGCTTCCTGATGCGCGACGGCGCGCCGGTGATGAGCTTTGGTGTGATGGGTGGCCCGATGCAGGCGCAGGGGCATGTTCAGATGGTGCTGCGCACGCAGCTCTGGGGCCAGGACGTGCAGACCGCCGCCGACGCGCCCCGCTGGCGGTTCGTCGAGGGGCTGAAGGTCGCCTGCGAGACGGCGGTCGACCCCGCGACGCTGCAGGCGCTGTCCGACATGGGCCACGAGATCGAGGTCGAGGCGCCGGACGCCGCCTTCGGCTTCGGCGGCGCGCAACTGGTCCACCGCCTGCCCGGCGGCGGCTATGCCGCCGGCTCGGACCCGCGCAAGGACGGACAGGCCACGGGGTTCTGAGGGAAGAGAGGGGCGCGATGCCGCCGCCCCTCACGCCGCCGGATCGCCACCATCAGAAGATGTCGGGCTCTCCGGCGGTCTCGCCGTGGGCGGACATGAGGTAGTCGAAGTCGCAGCCCTGGTCGGCCTGGCTGACATGGCGCTGGAACATCCAGCCATAGCCGCGCTGGAAGCGGGGTTCGGGCGGGGTCCAGGCGGCGCGGCGGCGCTCCAGCTCGGCCTCGTCGACCAGCATGTCGAGTGAGCGGTTGGCCAGGTCCAGCCGCACGATGTCCCCCGTCTGCAGCAGCGCCAGCGGCCCGCCGACGAAGCTTTCGGGCGCGACATGCAGCACGCAGGCGCCGTAGGAGGTGCCCGACATCCGCGCGTCCGAGATCCGCAGCATGTCGCGGTAGCCCTGCTTCACCAGCGCCGTCGGAAGCGGCAGCATGCCCCATTCGGGAAAGCCCGGCCCGCCCTGCGGCCCGGCAT
>NZ_FOGU01000020.1 GCF_900111315.1 Tranquillimonas rosea | reverse complement strand
CGTTGGCCGAGGGGCTGATCGCCGGCGGGCTCGACATCGTCACCGGCGGCACCGACAGCCACGTCCTGCTGGTCGACCTGCGGCCCAAGGGGGTCAAGGGCAACGCCACCGAGGCGGCGCTGGGACGCGCGCATATCACCTGCAACAAGAACGGCATCCCGTTCGACGACGAGAAGCCCACCGTGACCTCCGGCATCCGCCTGGGCTCGCCCGCCGGCACCACCCGCGGCTTCGGCGACCCCGAGTTCCGCCAGATCGCCGACTGGATCGTCCGCGTCACCGACGGCCTCGCCGCCAATGGCGAAGACGCCAACGCCACAGTCGAGGCCGAGGTCCGCGCCGAGGTCGAAGCCCTCTGCGCAAAGTTCCCGATCTACCAGAACCTGTGAGCGCACTGACCCTGAACACGATCGATTACGGCGGCGCGGGTGATGCGCCGCCGCTTCTCGTTGCGCATGGGCTGTTCGGCTCGGCCCGGAACTGGAACGTGATCGCCAAGCGGCTCTCGGATCGCGGGCCGGTCGTGTCGGTCGACATGCGCAACCACGGCGACAGCCCGTGGAGCGACTCCCATTCCTATTACGACCTGTCCGACGATCTCGCCGCGGAGATCGACACGCGCGCCGACGTGGTGGGACATTCGATGGGCGGCAAGGCTGCGATGGCGCTTGCCCTGCGCCATCCGGACAAGGTGCGCCGGCTGGTCGTCGCCGACATCGCGCCGGTCGCCTACACCCATACGCAGATGCATCTGGTCGAGGCGATGCAGAAACTCGACCTGTCGCAGGTCTCGCGCCGGTCGGATGCGGACACGCAGCTGGCCGAGCATGTCGACGACCGCGGCGTGCGGGCGTTCCTGCTGCAGGGGCTGGACGTCTCGGGCAAGGCGTGGAAGTTCAATCTCGACGTGCTCGGCCGCGAGATGGACACGATCACCGGATGGCCGGACGAGTTGGATGGCAGTTTCGACGGCCCCGCCCTATTCCTGTCGGGCGGCGAGAGCGACTACGTCCTGCGAGAGTACCGCGACCGCATCCGCGCCTTCTTTCCGCGCGCCCGGTTCGCCAAGCTTCCCGGCGCCGGGCACTGGCTGCATGCCGAGAAACCGCGGGACTTCGAGGCGAGCCTACGCGCCTTTCTCGACGCCTGAGCCGAGGTCAGGCCGACAGCCGCGCCAGCGTTCCCCGGATCGGACAGAACGACGGCGCGCGGTTTCCCCCACCCAGATCCAGCCAGACCGCGCAGGGATGCCGGCGGTCGCACAGCGCACAGCCGTCGGCCGCGGCGGCGTGGTCGGCGCGTTCGCTTTCGGTGGCTTTCGGCAGCAGCCGCAGGCCGAGCCTCGCCAGCATGCGGGCGTGGTTGTCGTGCGCGGCTGCGCCCTCACGCAGAGGGGTCGGGGCTGGGGTCACTCGGGTTTGTCCTCTGGAAGAGTCTTCTATCAGATGGCGTGCTGCGTCATTTTGACAAGTGGGCCTGACGCTGGGAAACCGCAGCACGTCGCCCCGAGTTGACAGGCGAAAGGGTGAGGAGACCTTCATGTTCACGCGGCGCACGCTGATGGCCGTCATCCTGGCGGGAATCGCGGGGACGATCGCGAATTCGCTGGTCGTCGCCGGGCTCGTGGGGGCCCCGCTCTGGGGGTTGATCCTGTCCTTCGGACGAAACGCGGTGGCCATCCTGGTGGCGCTGATGTTGCCGGTGATCTATGCGCGGATGCACGGAATTGCCGCGCATGCGGTGGCCGTGGTGGCGCTCGCGGTGATCCCGTCGATCCTGGCCAAGACGGTGTTCGGGGTGGCGGCGCCGTGGGGTTTGGCGCTGGCGGTGAACGCGGTCTACGCAGTTACGGCGGTGGTCGTGTACCTTGCGCTGACGCGGAGCCGGGCGTTGTGAATGGCGGTTCTCCGCTGCGGCGGGGAACGCTTTGAGCGGGGCGTCGTTGCCTCGACAGGAGTGACAGAACGGAGATCACGATGACCACTCTGACCCGCCTGACGGTGCTTGTGGGACTGCTCGCACTGACCGCGTGCGAGACGATGGAAGGGGCCGGACGCGACCTGGAGAATGCCGGCCGCACGCTGAGCCAGGAGAGCCGCGAGGTTCAGCGCGGCTACTGATCCGGGGAACCGCGACGGCGATCAACGATTTGATATAACAGGGGGAAAGTCCCCGAGCGAAGGAGCTACGCGATGATCCGTGTTCTGATGATCGGAGCGGCCGGATACGCCTTGTGGCGCCACTTCAACCGGCCGCACCCGAGGCCCGCGCTGGCGCGGCCCGACAATGCCGGCCCGCCGAAGGAAATCGCCCAGGTTCGCGACGCGGGACCGGGCCAGATGCGCGACGCGCCGGGCCGCTGGGACCGCGTCGACGAGGAGATGGACGAGACATTTCCCGCCAGCGATCCGCCCGCACGCTATTGAAAAACTTCAGGAACTCTGTCCCGACGTCGCGAGTTGGAGCGCCGTCAAATGAAGGGAGAGTGACATGACCACACGGTTTCTGATGATCGTCGGGCTGCTGGGCCTTGCCGCATGCGAGACGGTCGAAGGCGCCGGTCAGACGGTGGAAAACACCGGCGAGCTGATCCAGGAAGAAAGCAACGAAGTGCAGTACTGATCTGCACCTCTCGCGTGATGAGTGACGGGTCCTTCGGGGCCCGTTTTTTCGTTTTCGAGGGGTACACAGGGCGTGCACCATCCGTGCACCGGGTGTGCACGGAACGGCATACACGTCGCGCATCGCCGCCTCGGTCCCCGGTCGCCGGTCGAGGCCCTCGTCCAGCCGGTCTGCGATGCCACCGGCCCTGATCTTGACCGGACGATCCAGCCGCGCACGCCGGAGGTGACGAAGAGCGCAACCCAAAGCCGGCCGCCATCCGGGTGCGAGTGATGGGGTGCGCCTTGGCCACGCGTGGCGCCATCACTTTCGCCGTTCCGGCAGGGCGGACGCAGACGGGCCACCCGGCCGGAACGGTGGGCGATTCCGTAAGACAAAGCCAAGGCCGGGGCGTGGCCGCCCCTGCCCCTCAGCTGTCCATCTTGAGGGCGTTGATGAAGGCTTCCTGCGGGATCTCGACCTTGCCGAACTGCCGCATCTTCTTCTTGCCGGCCTTCTGCTTTTCCAGAAGCTTGCGCTTTCGCGTCGCGTCGCCGCCGTAGCATTTCGCGGTCACGTCCTTGCGCATGGCCGACAGCGTCTCGCGCGCGATGACGCGGCCGCCGATGGCTGCCTGGATCGGGATCTTGAACATGTGGCGGGGGATCAGCTCCTTGAGCTTTTCGCACATGGCGCGGCCCCGCATCTCGGCCCGGTCGCGGTGCACCATCATCGCCAGAGCGTCAACCGGCTCGTCATTCACGAGGATCGACATCCGCACGAGGTTATCCTCGCGGTAGCCGAGGATGTAGTAGTCGAAGCTGGCATAGCCCTTGGTCACCGATTTCAGCCGGTCGTAGAAGTCGAACACGACCTCGGCCAGCGGCAAGTCGTAGACCACCATCGCACGGCTGCCGGCATAGGTGAGGTCCTCCTGGATGCCGCGCCGCTCCTGGCAGAGCTTGAGAACGTCGCCCAGATATTCGTCGGGGACCAGGATCGTCGCCTTGATCCGCGGTTCCTCGACCCTCTCGACCAGGCCGGGATCCGGCATGTCGGCGGGATTGTGGAGATCCATCACCGCGCCGTCGCGGGTATGGACCTTGAACACCACCGATGGCGCGGTGGTGATCAGCTCGATGTTGTATTCCCGCTCGAGCCGGTCGCGGATCACCTCGAGGTGCAAGAGGCCCAGGAAGCCGCAGCGGAAGCCGAAGCCGAGCGCGGCCGACGTCTCCATCTCGAAGGTGAAGGAGGCGTCGTTCAGCGCGAGCTTTTCGATCGCGTCGCGCATGTCCTCGAAGTCGTTCGTGTCCACAGGGAAGAGACCGCAGAACACCACGGGCACGGACGGCTTGAAGCCCGGCAGCGCCTTGGGCGTGGGCGATTTCTCGGTCGTGATCGTGTCGCCGACGCGGGTGTCGCGCACCTGCTTGATCTGGGCGGTGATATAGCCGATCTCGCCGGGCCCGAGTTCGTCGACGTTCTCCATCGCGGGGCGGTAGATGCCGACGCGGTCGATGTCGTAGGTGCCGCCCGACTTCATCATGCGGATGCGCTGGCCCTTGCGCAGCACGCCGTCGATGACGCGGACGATGACCACGACGCCGAGATAGGGGTCATACTTCGAGTCGACGAGCATCGCCTTGAGCGGGGCGTTGCGGTCGCCTTCCTGCGGGGGCGGCAGGCGCTGGACGATGGCCTCGAGCACGTCGGGGATGCCGATTCCGGTCTTGGCCGAGATCTCGACCGCGTTGTCGGCCTCGATCCCGATCACGTCTTCGATCTGCTCGCGCACGCGGGCGCAATCGGCCGCCGGCAGGTCGACCTTGTTGAGCACGGGGACGATCTCATGGTCGGCGTCGATGGCGGTATAGACGTTGGCCAGCGTCTGCGCCTCGACGCCCTGGGTGGCGTCCACCACGAGGAGCGAGCCCTCGACCGCCTGCATCGAGCGCGACACCTCGTAGGAGAAGTCGACGTGACCCGGCGTGTCGATGAGGTTGAGGACGTAGGTGTTGCCGTCCTTGGCGGGGTATTCGATGCGGACCGTGTTGGCCTTGATGGTGATGCCGCGCTCGCGCTCGATATCCATCGCGTCGAGCAGCTGGTCCTTCATGTCGCGCTCGGCCACGGTGCCGGTCAGCTGGATCAGCCTGTCGGCCAGCGTCGACTTTCCGTGGTCGATATGGGCGACGATGGAGAAGTTGCGGATATAGGCAAGCTCGGTCATGGGCCTCGGAGGTGTCCTGGTGGCACGGGGACGCGCGCCTCGTGTCGGGTTATCCCCACGACATACGCGAATATGCGCGAGAATCCAGTGGGCGCGGCAGGCGATCGCGCGAGATGGCGCGAGAGTCTCGGGATTCTTCAGGTCCTGTTAGACAAGTTGGGCCAGCATCGGGGCAACCGGATACCTACCCAGACAGGACGCCGCCCCATGCTTGCGCCAGACGATATCGACTTTCGCAGTTTCTCCGACCGCGAAACCTTTACCCTCGACCTGCTGACGACACTGGCGGACATCCTCGAGACGGCGATCGGCCGCGACGACGCGGAAGGGTTCATCGACCTCGTCGCGAACCGGTTGGGCCGCGACTTCAGCGCCGGGCTCGACGCCCTGCCCGCCGATCCGCAGGCGGTGGCCGACACGCTGATCGCCCTGAAGCGGCGGATCGACGGCGATTTCCGGGTCGAGCGGGCCGAGCCACGCGAGATCATCCTGACCAACACGCGCTGCCCCTTCGGCGACAGGGTGAAGGGGCGACCGTCGCTCTGCGCGATGACGTCGGGCGTCTTCGGGCGGGTGGCGGCCGACAAGCTGGGCTTTGCTCGGGTGCGGCTGGAGCAGACCATCGCCTCGGGCCATCCCTGCTGCCGCGTCGTCATCCGGCCGGACAGCGCCCTGGCCGAGACCGCGCCGGGCCCGGAAGAAAAGGATTACTTCGCACAGACGGGGACTCGCGATGCGGATTGATGACCTCGACCACCTGGCCGACGCGCCGAACCCGATCCTGGTCATGGATCTCGACCTGACCGACGGCTGGCTGAACCGGCGGGCGCAGCGGCTGTTTCCCGGCCGCTTCGGTGAGACGCTGCTGCCGGCGCTGCGGGACTCCGAGAGCCTGCGTCTGAGCCTGGGCGCGGCGCTGGCACAGCGCGGCCCGCTGCCGGCGACGGTGCGCTTATTCGGCGAGGTGCATCGCGGCAGCTTGCGGCGCCTGTCCGAGGATCGGGCGGCGTTCGAGATCGCACCCCCGCTGGCCAGCCGATTCCACGCCCTGACGCAGGAACGGCAGGCGGCGCAGCGGGCGCTGCGGCTGGAAGCCGCCCGCGCCGAGCAGTTGCGCAACTCGAACGACCGGATGCGGTTGGCCACCGACGACCTTGTCGGCGTCGCCGCCGCGCCGTTGACCGATCTGGACGCGTTGCTGCAACGGCTGGCCGCGGTCGACCGGCGAGAGGGGCTGGGCCTGACCGCCGACCTGTCGACAGCGACCCGCCGCCTGACGGCCGCACAGGACGAGATCGCGGCGCTGCGCGCGCTTCTCCTCGACGGGTTCCTGGTGGACCGGGCCGAGCGTATCCGCCTGTCGGCGCTGATCGCGCAGGCGCGCGCCGCCGGCTCGCCGCAGGACCGCTGCCGCCTGTCGCGCATCACCGTGGACGGGCTGCCGGTGCTGGCGGGCAACCGCCTGCTGGCCGGGCGGCTGGTCACGCGGCTGTTGCTGCTGCTGGCCGGCGAGGACGCCCATGACCCGGCCGCCATCGCGGTCACGGGCGAGGCGACGGGTGCGACGGTGACTGTGCGCCTGTCGGCCAGGGGCCGCAGCGACGCCGCGCCCGTGCTCCCGACCGCGGACACCGCCGAGCTGATCGACCACCTCTCGCGCCTTGTCGGCTGGACAGTCGCGGTCGATCCGCCGGGCCGCGACATGACGGCCCTGATCACCGCGCCGCTGGCGATGCGCACCGGCCTGCCCGCGCCCGCCTTGGCCTGAGCGCGCGGCACCGCGCCTCTGGACGCACCGGCCCGCGCCCCTCAGGATGGCGCGCAGCATCAACCAGGGGAGTTTCGGATGGAACGGACCGCGATCAGCGTCACGATCGAGGGCCAGGTCCAGGGCGTGTCCTACCGCGCCTGGACCGAGGACGCCGCGCGGCGGCATGGCGTCGCAGGCTGGGTGCGCAATCTCGTCGATGGCCGCGTCGAGGCGCATATCGAGGGCGCCGCGGACGACGTGGCGGCGATGGAGAACGCCCTGTGGGAAGGCCCTCGGGCCGCCCGCGTGACCGCCGTGCACCGCCAGCCGGCCGAGGTCGCGAATCATCGCGACTTTGCCGTGCGTTACGATTGATGGGTGGGGCCGTTTCGGGCATAGTTCCTGCCACGGGCAGCCGGCGACACCGCGACAAGACGGGCGCCGGGACAGTTATGAGGCAGGAAATCAATGAAACACTTCGCGCTGCTGGCGGCACTGGCCGCCACGTTGGGGTCGGCTGCATGTGCCGGTCCGGTCGAGAAGGCTTGCGAGAAATCCGATCGGGCCAGCGGCAACACGCAGCTTTGCGGCTGCATCCAGCAGGTCGCCGACCTGACGCTGGACGGGCGGGACCAGCGCCTCGCGGCGAAGTTCTTCCGCGACCCGCATCGCGCGCAGGAGATCCGGCAATCCGACCGGCAGAGCGACGAGCGCTTCTGGACCAAGTACCGCGAGTTCGGCTCGAACGCCGAGCGGTATTGCAGCTGACGCCGTGATCGTCGTCCTCACCGGCGCGGGAATTTCGGCCGAGAGCGGACTGGGCACTTTTCGCAACGTGGGCGGGCTGTGGTCGCAATACGATCTCGAGGACGTGGCGACGCCGCAGGGCCATGCCCGCGATCCGCGCCTCGTCCTCGACTTCTACAACGCCCGTCGCGACGGCGCGCGGGCGGCCGCGCCCAACCCGGCGCATCACGCGCTGGCGCGGCTGACGCAGGCGCGCGACGACGTGCTGCTGGTGACTCAGAACATCGACGACCTGCACGAGCGCGCCGGCGCGCGCGACGTCGTGCACATGCATGGCGAGATCATGCGCGCGCTCTGCGGCGCCTGCGGCCATCGCTGGCCCGCACCAGAGCGCATGGCACCCACGGACACCTGCCCGGCCTGCGCCGCCCCGGCGACGCGGCCCGACGTGGTCTGGTTCGGCGAGATGCCGCATCACCTGGACCGGATCGCCGAGGCGCTGGACCGGGCCAGCCTGTTCGTGGCGATCGGCACCTCGGGCAGCGTCTATCCGGCGGCAGGATTCGTCGCCGAGGCCGACGCCGCGGGGGCCGAGACGCTGGAGCTGAACCTCGAGCCGTCGGATACCGCGGGCGCCTTCGACGCAGGCCGCTATGGTCCGGCGAGCGAAATCGTCCCGGCCTGGGTCGACGATCTGCTGGGACGCTGAACGCGAACGCCCCGCCGGCCCTTTCGGGCGACGGGGCGCTGAAACCTCGAAAGGGCGGTGATCAGGCCGCGGTGGCCTTCGCCTTTTCGATCTCACGCTTGATCTTGAGCGCCTCCGGCGGCAGCGCGTCGTCCTTCTCGGCGGCGAGATAGTTGTCCAGCCCGCCACGGTGATCCACCGTACGCAGGGCGGACGAGCAGATCCGCATCTTGAAGGTGCGGCCGAGCGCCTCGGACATCAGCGACACGTCGTTCAGGTTCGGGATGAACCGGCGACGGGTCTTGTTGTTGGCGTGGCTCACGTTGTTGCCCGTCATGGGGCCTTTACCGGTCAGTTCGCAGCGGCGCGACATGGGCGTATCCTCGTCAGTTTTGGCAGCTGGGCCAATGCAAACGGGCACCGCCCACGGCAGTGCCCCGAAATTCCGTCCGCGCGATCTACGCGTGTTGCGCGCCATCGTCAAGCGATTCATCCCGCCGGCGCGGGCCGCGTCAGGCCCCGCCCGCCCCCGGCAGCGCCAGCCGGTCCAGCACCTCGGCGGCCGCGGCCGAGGGCGGCCTTTCGCCCGCCTCGACCGCCTCGCGCAGGTCGCCAAGGGCGGCGGCCATCGCCGGATCGGTCCTGAGCCGGGCCAGGATGCCCTGCTGCACGTCCTCTTCGAACCAGTGGACATTCTGGGCGCGGCGCGTCGTCTCCCAGTGGCCGTGCTCGACCCGCCAGGCGTGCAGCGACTGCATCTCGGTCCAGGCCTCGGTCAGCCCGGTGTCGGCCTGCGCCGAGACCGCCAGCGCCTTGGGAAAGCCCTGCGGATCCTGCGGCCGCTTGCGGAGCAGCTGCAGCGCCCCCGCATAATCCGCGCGCGTGCGCGTGGCGGCGGATTTCAGGTCACCGTCGGCCTTGTTCACCAGGATCAGGTCGGCCATCTCCATGATGCCGCGCTTGACCCCTTGCAGTTCGTCGCCGCCGCCGGGCGCGAGCAGCAGCACGAAGAGGTCGGTCATCCACGACACCAGCGTCTCGGACTGCCCGACGCCGACCGTCTCGATCAGGACGACATCGAAGCCCGCCACCTCGCACAGCCGCACCGCCTCACGCGTGCGGCGGGCGACGCCGCCCAGCTCGGTCTGACTGGGGGAGGGGCGGATGAAGGCGTTGGGATCGCGCGAGAGGCGCTCCATCCGGGTCTTGTCGCCCAGGATCGATCCGCCCGAGCGTGCCGACGAGGGATCGACGGCCAGCACCGCGACCCTGTGGCCCTGCCCGGTCAGGAGCGTGCCGAAGCTTTCGATGAAGGTGGACTTGCCGACGCCGGGGGTGCCGGACAGGCCGATCCGCATCGCCTCGCCCCGGCCGGCCAGACGGTCGAGCAGCGCGACCGCGGCGGTGCGGTGGTCGGCCCGGCCGGATTCGACCAGCGTGATGCCGCGGGCCAGCGCCCGGCGGTCGCCGCGGGCGATACGGTCGGCCAGCGCGTCGATGTCCATGCCCCGCCTCCGGTCGTCGTGGTTCCGCCCGCTCTTGCCCTTGGCGGACGGGGCTTGTCCAGCCCCGCCACCCGCGCGATAGAGGCGGGATGCCGCATCCCCTTCCGATCGACGACGCCCTGCCCGATCTTCTGGCCGCCCTGCGCCGCGCGGGCCGCGCCGTGCTGCAGGCGCCCCCCGGCGCCGGCAAGACGACGCGCGTGCCGCTGGCGATGCTGGACGACGGCGCCGTCGCCGGGCGCATCGTGATGCTGGAACCGCGCCGCCTGGCCGCGCGGGCGGCCGCCGAACGCATGGCCGAGACCCTGGGCGAGACCGCCGGCGAGACCGTGGGCTACCGCATCCGGGGCGAGTCGAAGGTGTCGAAGACGACACGGATCGAGGTCGTCACCGAGGGCATCCTGACGCGGATGATCCAGTCGGACCCGGAACTGACGGGGGTCGGCGCGGTGATCTTCGACGAGTTCCACGAGCGCTCGCTCGACGCCGATCTCGGGCTGGCGCTGACATGGGAGGTGCGCGGCGCGCTGCGCGACGACCTGCAGGTGGTGGTGATGTCGGCCACGCTGGATGCCGGGCCGGTGGCCGCGCTGATGGACGACGCGCCGCTGGTGACGTCCGAGGGCCGGGCCTATCCGGTCGAGACCCGCTGGCTCGACGCGCCGCTGTCGAAGCGCGCCCGCATCGAGCCCGCCACGGCGGACCTCGTGGCGCGGGCGGTGGCCGAGACCGAAGGGGGCGTGCTGGTGTTCCTGCCCGGCGAGGGCGAGATCCGGCGCGTCGAGTCGGCGCTGAAGGACCGGCTGCCGGCGGAGGTGACGATCCAGCCGCTGTTCGGCGCCCTGCCCTTCGCCACCCAGCGCGCCGCCGTGGCGCCGGCGCGCAGCGGGCGCAAGCTGGTCCTCGCCACCTCGATCGCCGAGACCTCGCTGACCATCGAGGACGTGCGCGTCGTGGTGGATGCGGGCCGGTCGCGGCGGGCCCGGTTCGATCCGGGCAGCGGCATGTCGCGGCTGGTGACAGAGCGCGTCAGCCGTGCCGAGGCCGACCAGCGCCGCGGCCGCGCGGGACGGGTCGCGCCCGGTGTGTGCTATCGCCTCTGGACGAAGGGAGAGGAAGGCGCCCTGCCCGCCTTTCCGCCCGCCGGGATCGAGGCCGCGGACCTTGCGGGACTGGCGCTGGAGCTGGCGCTCTGGGGCGTGCCGGACCCGTCCGATCTGCCGTTCCTGACGCCGCCGCCCCCCGGCGCCTTTGCCGAGGCGCAGGCGCTTCTGGCCGATCTGGGCGCGGTGCAGGACGGCGTCATCACCGAACACGGGCGCCGGCTGGCGGCGCTGCCGCTGCATCCGCGGCTGGGGCACATGCTGGCGCGGGCCGGACGCGGGGCGGCGGAGCTTGCCGCGCTGTTGGCCGAGCGCGACCCGCTGCGGGGCGCCAAGGCGGATCTCGCGCTGCGGATCCGGGCGCTGCGGGCGCCGAAGGAGGGCGGCGCCAACGAGGCCACCGTCGCGCGGGTCCGGCAGGAGGCGAAGCGGCTGGCGCGCGACGCGGGGCCGGACGCCGGCCTGAGCCCGGCGCAGCAGGCGGCGCTGGCCTATCCCGACCGGATCGGGCTGCGCCGCCCCGGCGACGCGCCGCGCTATGTGCTGTCGGGCGGCAAGGGCGCCTTCATGGCCGACGACGAGCCGCTGGGCACCCAGCGCCTGATCGTCGTCACCGGCACCGACGGCAACCCGCGTGAGGCGAAGATCCGGCAGGCCGCGCCGCTGGCCGAGAGCGCGCTGCGCGAGGTGCTGAGCGACCGCATCGCCTGGCACGAGACATGCGCCTGGTCGCGGCGCGAGCGGCGCGTAGTCACCCGGCAGCAGGAGCGGCTTGGCGCGGTGGTGCTGGACGACCGGCACTGGCCCGACGCGCCGCCGGATCGCGTGGCGACCACCATGCTGGAGGGCATCCGCGAGGTCGGGCTAAAACCCTCGGCCGCGGCCGACCGGTTCCGCGCCCGCGTCGCGCTGGCTCGCGAAGGAGGTGCCGACCTGCCGGACATGTCGGACGAGACGCTGCTGGAGACGCTGGAGGACTGGCTCTTGCCGTTCCTCGGCGACGTGCGGAGCGAGAGTGAGTGGAAGGCGTTCGACCTGTTGCCGCCGCTGCGGGCGATGCTGGATTACAACCGGATTCAGGAGCTCGACCGGGATGTTCCCGGGTCGCTGACGACGCCTCTGGGGCGGCAGGTTCCGATCGACTACGATGCGCCGGACCCCGAGGTCTCGGTCCGCCTGCAGGAGATGTTCGGCGTGACCGCGCATCCCGTGGTCGCGGGCCGGCCGCTGCGGGTGACGCTGTTGTCGCCGTCGAACCGCCCGGTGCAGACGACGATGGACCTGCCGGGGTTCTGGGCCACGTCCTATGCCGACGTGCGCAAGGACATGCGCGGGCTCTATCCCAAGCATCCCTGGCCCGAGGACCCGACGCGGGCCGAGCCGACGCTGCGCGCCAAGCCAAAGGGGTAGCCCACGAAAAAGGGCGCCCCGAAGGACGCCCCTGTCGCGCGAAGGCCCGCGGCGCGGGCCCGGCGTCTTACTTGATCTCGACGAGCTCGACGTCGAAGGTCAGCTCCTTGCCCGCGAGCGGGTGGTTCGCGTCGAGCGTGATCTCGGTGTCGGTGGCTTCGGCCACGACGACCGGCACCGCCTGCCCGTCCGGCGTCTGCAGCTGCAGCTGCGTGCCCGGTTCGGTCGGGATGTCTTCGGGGATCTGGTCCCGCGCGACGGTCTGCTGGCGCGACGGATCATGCTCGCCATAGGCGTCTTCGGGCTTGACGGTCACCTTCTTGGTGTCGCCCACGGCCATGCCCGGCAGCGCGTCGTCGAGGCCCGGAATGATCTGGCCCGAGCCCACCTGGAATTCCAGCGGGTCGCGGCCCTCAGAGCTGTCGAAGGTCGTGCCGTCGGCAAGGGTGCCGGTATAGTGCAGACGAACGGTGTCGCCAGATTTCACCTCGGCCATCGGATATCTCCTCGTGATCGGGAAGAATGGGTTTTGAGGCCGCCCTCACGGCGGGTTCTCAACGGTCGGCAACAAACGTGGCAGCGGCACCCCGCAATGTAAACCGCACGGAGGTGATTCAGGGGGCCAGAATCGGGGAAAACCGGCCGGTTTTGGCGAGTTCGCGCCCGGAGTCGCGGTTTTTTGTCGAAATGTATACGTCCGGGGGCGTGCTTCCCCCCGGCGGGCGGCTGTGGCAGGGTCCGTTCCGGACCGGCCTGAAGGGATCGCGATGACCGTCACCACCTGCATCTTCGATGCCTATGGCACGCTGTTCGACGTCAGCGCCGCCGCCCGCGCCGCCGCGTCCGAGACCGGCCGTGAGGCGTTCGGGGCGCACTGGCAGGAGGTCGCGCGGACCTGGCGGGACAAGCAGCTGCAATACACCTGGCTGCGCGCCGTCACAGGGCGGCACAAGGATTTCTGGCAGCTCACCCAAGACGGGCTGGATTACGCGCTTGAGTCCGTGGGACTGGACGGTGACGCCGAGCTGCGCGAGCGCCTGCTCGCGCTCTACTGGGAGCTCGAGGCGTTTCCCGAGGTTCCGGAATCCCTGTCCGAGCTTCAGCAAGCGGGCAAGCGCTGCGCGATCCTGTCGAACGGGTCGCCCGAGATGCTGAAGGGCGCCGTCGAAAGCGCCGGCCTGGGCGGGCTGCTGGACGACGTCCTGTCGGTCGAGGCGGTGGGCGTGTTCAAACCCGACGCCCGCGTCTACGACCTTGTCGGGGATCGCTACGGCTGTGCCCGCGACGAGGTGCTCTTCGTGTCCTCGAACGGCTGGGACGTCTGTTCCGCCGCGGCCTACGGTTTCGCGACGGCCTGGGTGAACCGCGCCGCCGCGCCGCTGGACCGGCTGGACGCGGCGCCCGACCATATCCTGCCCGATCTGTCGGGCCTGCCGGAGATCCTGCGCTGATGCCCCGTTTCACCACCTCCGACGACCTGTCGCTGCACTACAGTTCCGAGGGCGACGGCACGCCGATCGTCTGCCTCGCCGGCCTGACGCGGTCGGGCCGCGACTTCGACGACGTGGCGCCGCACCTGGCAGAGTGCCGGCTGATCCGGCTGGACTATCGCGGGCGTGGCCGGTCCGACTGGGCCGAGTCCGAGAGCTATACCATCCCGGTCGAGGCCCGCGATGTGGTCGAGCTGCTGGACCATCTGGGCCTGCCGCGCGCCGCGATCCTGGGCACCTCGCGCGGGGGGCTCGTGGCGATGCAGCTGGCCGCGACGGCAAAGGACCGGCTGACGGGCGTGGCGCTGAACGACGTCGGCCCCGAGATCGCGCCAGAGGGACTGCAGGCGATCGAGGCCTATATCGGTCGCAACCCGCCCTTCTCGACCCTCGACGGCGCGGCGCGGGCGATGGCCGACCGGCTGCCGGGCTTTGACGGCGTGCCCCTGAAGAGGTGGCGCGACGCGGCCGAGCGGCAGTTCCGCGAGACGCCGGAGGGGCTGGTCATCAACTACGATCCCGGGCTGCGGAAGGCGTTCCTGGATGCGGGCGCGCAGCCCGCCGCCGACATGTGGCCGCTGTTCGACGCGTTCGACGGGCTGCCGCTCGCGCTGATCCGGGGCGAGAACTCGAACATCATTTCGCCGGAGACGGCCGCGCAGATGAGACACAGGAGACCCGACATGGATTATGCCGAAGTGCCCAACCGGGGGCACGTGCCCTTTCTCGACGAACCGCAGGCGCTGGCCGCGCTGCGATCGTGGGTGGCCAGACTGTGAGCGCGCTTGCCGTCACCGCCGACGACATCGCCGCCGCCGCCGTCCGCCTGAACGGCCATGTCCGCCGCACACCGGTGCTGCGCAGCGACGCGATCGACGCCATTGCCGGGCGCCGGGTGCTGGTCAAGGCCGAGTGTCTGCAGATCACCGGCAGCTTCAAGGCGCGGGGCGGGTGGTCGGCCATCTCGTCGCTGTCGCCCGAGGCGCGGGCGAAGGGCGTGATCGCCTACAGCTCGGGCAACCATGCGCAGGGCGTCGCCCGCGCGGCCCGCGACCTGGGCGCCCCGGCGGTGATCGTCATGCCGGCCGACGCGCCCGCGGCGAAGATCGCCGGCACCCGCGCGCTGGGGGCCGAGGTAGTGCATTACGACCGCGCCACCGAAAGCCGCGAAGACATCGGCGCGGCACTGGCTGCCGAACGCGGACTGACTCTGGTCAAGCCCTACGACGACCCGCTGGTCATCGCCGGACAGGGCACCGTCGGGCTGGACCTCGCGGAACAGCTCGAGGTCGACAGGGCCGACGTGCTGGTCTGCTGCGGCGGGGGCGGCCTGACCTCGGGCATCGCGCTGGCGCTGGAGCGGCTCGACGGGCTGCGCGTGCGCCCGGTGGAGCCGGAGGGCTTCGACGACGTGACGCGGTCCCTGGCCGATGGGGTGATCCGGTCGAACGAGCGGATCAGCGGCGGCCTGTGCGACGCGATCATCACGCCGCAGCCGGGCGAGCTGACCTTCCCGATCATGCACGCGCTCTGCGGTCCCGGCGTGGTGGTGACCGAGGACGAGGCACTTCGGGCGATGGCGCTGGCCTTTGCCCATCTCAAGATCGTGCTCGAACCGGGCGGCGCCGTGTCGCTCGCCGCGGCGCTGTTCCACGGCGATGCGCTGGAGGGCGACACGGTCGTCACGGTCGTCTCGGGCGGCAACGTGGATCCGGCGACCTTCGCCCGTGCGCTCGAGACGCTGCCACCGCCCGATCCCGTTGGCGGCACGCGGTAATTGACAGGGCCAACTATCTCCCGCACGCTCATTTGCGGGAGGACCATGTCATGCGCAAGCAGGTCTGCATCATCGGTGGCGGCCCCGCCGGGCTGCTGCTGAGCCAGTTGTTGCACCGTGCCGGGATCGACAGCGTCATCCTGGAACGCCGGTCCCGCGACCATGTCCTGAGCCGCATCCGCGCCGGCGTCCTTGAACGCGGCACGATGCGGATGCTGGACGAGGCCGGCGTCGGCGCGCGGATGCACCGCGAGGGCTATGTCCATACCGGCACCTACCTGTCGTTGCAGAACCGCGGCTTCCGCATCGACTTCGACCGGCTCGTGGGCAGCTCGGTAATGGTCTACGGCCAGACCGAGGTGACCCACGATCTCTACGACGCGCGGGACGCGATGGGCGGCGACATCGTCGACGAGGCCGCCGACGTGACCCCGCACGACATCGAGACCGACCGCCCCTATGTCACCTACGTCAAGGACGGGACCGAGCACCGCGTCGACTGCGACTGGATCGCGGGATGTGACGGCTCGCACGGGGTCAGCCGCCGGTCGATCCCAGGGCACGCGCTGCGCACCTTCGAGCGGGTCTATCCCTTCGGCTGGCTCGGCGTGCTGTCCGAGACGCCACCGGTCAGCCACGAGCTGATCTACGCCAACCATTCCCGCGGCTTCGCCCTGTGCTCGATGCGGAACGAGAATCTCAGCCGCTACTACATCCAGGCGCCGGCGGACGACGATGCCGCCAACTGGAGCGACGACGCCTTCTGGGACGAGCTCAGGCGCCGTATCCCCGAGGATGCCGCCGACCGGCTGGTGACCGGCCCCTCGATCGAGAAATCGCTCGCGCCGTTGCGGTCCTTCGTGGCCGAGCCGATGAAATGGGGGCGGCTGTTCCTCGTCGGCGACGCGGCCCATATCGTGCCGCCGACCGGCGCGAAGGGATTGAACCTTGCCGTCTCGGACGTGCACTATCTCTACCATGCGCTGGTGCGGCACTATGACGGAGACGACGAGGGCGTCGCGACCTACTCGGAGACCGCGTTGCACCGCGTGTGGAAGGCGATCCGCTTTTCGTGGTGGTTCACCACCACGATGCACCGCTTCCCGGACCAGTCGAACTTCGACCAGCGCATCCAGGAGACCGAGCTGGAGGTTCTCGAGGAGTCCGAGACTCTCCAGCGGCATCTGGCCGAGAATTACGTCGGCCTGCCCTACTGACGGAGGCACCCCATGAAGATCGCTGATCTCGGCGATATCCACGTCCATTACCGCATCGACGGAGATCCCGAAGGCCATCCTGTCGTCTTCGCGAACTCTCTCGGAACCGACCTGCGGCTGTGGGACGCCGTCGTGGCGCTGATGCCGCCGGGGGTGAAGCTGGTGCGCTACGACAAGCGCGGGCACGGACTGACCGACTGCCCCAAGGGCCCCTATTCCATGGGCACGCTGATCGGCGATGCCGAGCGGCTGATGGACCATCTCGAACTGAAGGACGCAGTCTTCGTCGGCCTGTCCATCGGCGGAATGATCGCGCAGGGGCTGGCGATGAAACGCATGGACCTCGTCCGCGCGATGGTGATGTCGAACACAGCCGCCAAGATCGGCACACCCGACGCATGGGACCAGCGCATCGCCACGGTGCGCGAGCAGGGCATCGAGCCGCTGGCCGACGGCGTGATGGAAAAGTGGTTCACCCAGTCCTACCGCGAGACGACGGCCTTCCACGGCTGGCGCAACATGCTGATCCACCAGCCGCCCGAAGGCTATGCCGGCTGCTGCGCCGCGATCTCGCACAGCGACTTCATGGCCTCGACCGCACAGCTGACGCTGCCCACCCTCGCCATCGCCGGCAGCGAGGACGGCTCGACCCCGCCGGACCTCGTGCGCGAGACCGCCGACCTCGTGCAGGGCAGCCGGTTCGAGCTGATCCGCGGCGCGGGGCACCTGCCCTGCGTCGAGAAGCCGGTGGATTATGCCGGGCTGCTGACCGGGTTCCTGCACGAGGTGGGCCATGCGTGACAGCCGACCGACCGAGGGCCGGTGCGGGGCGCGGGCATGAGCGCGCGCCACGATGCCGGGATGAAGGTGCGCCGCGCGACGCTGGGCGATGCCCATGTCGACCGCGCGCAGGCCAACGTCACCCCGTTCGACGCACCGTTCCAGACGATGATCACCGAGGCCGCCTGGGGCAGCGTCTGGGCGTCCGACGGGATCTCGCCCCGCGAGCGGTCGATGCTGACGCTGGCGCTGCTCGCCGGGCTCGGCAACTGGGAGGAGTTCGAGATGCATCTGCGCGCCACGAAGAACACCGGCGCCAGTGCCTCGGATGTCCGCGAGGCGCTGATGCACGTGGCGATCTACGCGGGCGTGCCGCGGGCGAACCACGCCATCAAGCTCGCCAAGGCGTATTTCTCGGAGGAGGATGAATGACCGACCCGCTGATCCCGCGCGACCGCTCCGCGCATCCCGATGCCTACGATCCGGGCTACAAGACCTCGGTCGTGCGCGCACCGACCATGCCGCTGCTGTCGCTCGACAGCGGGCCCACCGAAGAGACCGGCCCGGTCTTTGGCCACGACCTGCTGGGGCCGCTGGACCATGACCTGACGCAGAACTTCACCCAGGGCGCGGGACTGGCCATGGGCGAGCGAATCCTCGTGCATGGCCGTGTGCTGGACGAGAACGCCCGGCCTGTGCCGCACGCGCTGGTCGAGGTCTGGCAGGCCAATGCCGGCGGCCGCTATCGGCACGTGAAGGACGGGTATACTGCCCCGCTCGACCCGAATTTCGGCGGCGCGGGGCGCTGCATGACCGATGCGCAGGGCTATTACGAGTTCTTCACCGTCAAGCCCGGCGCCTATCCCTGGCCGAACCGGGGAAACGACTGGCGGCCGGCGCATATCCATTTCTCGCTCTTCGGCCATGCCTTCGCGCAGCGGCTGATCACGCAGATGTACTTCGAGGGCGACCCGCTGATCCCGCTCTGCCCGATCGCGGCCACGGTCAAGGACCGCAGCCAGTTGGACCGGCTGGTGGCGCCGCTCGACATGGCGATGTCCAAGCCGATGGACTTTCTCGCCTACAAGTTCGACATCGTGCTGCGCGGCACGCGGCAGACCATGTTCGAGAACAAGCCGGAGGGGGCGTGATGGTGCAGAAACTGGAACGGCTGCGCGAGACGGCGTCACAGACGGGCGGTCCTTATGTCCATATCGGCTGCCTGCCGAGCTTTACCGGCATCACCTCGATCTTTCCCGAGGACCTGGGCCGCTCGCCCATCGCCGAGGGCGCGCGGGGCGAGATCGTGACGATCACCGGCTCGGTCTATGACGGCACCGGATGGGCGCTGCGCGACGCGATGCTGGAAAGCTGGCAACCCGACGCCTCCGGCATCTTTCCCGGCCACGAGGGCGCCGACCCCGCGGTGAGCGGGTTCTGCCGCTTTGCCGCCGACAAGGACAGCGGCGAGTTCACCCTGCGCACAGTCAAGCCCGGCGCGGTGCGGGCCCGCGACGGCACGCTGCAGGCGCCGCATGTCGCGTTGTGGATCACGGCGCGCGGCATCAATGTCGGGCTGCAGACGCGGATCTACTTCTCGGACGAGGACAACAGCGCCGACCCGCTGCTGGCCCGGATCGAACAGGGTCCACGCAAGCAGACGCTCATCGCCGAGGCCACGGGCGACGGCTCCTACCGCTTCGACATCGTGTTGCAGGGTCCGGGCGAGACCGTCTTCCTGGACATGTGACATGGCCCGGATCCTGTTGATCCACGGCTCGTGCCACGGCGCCTGGTGCTGGCACGCGGTGCTGTCGCATCTGCGCGACGCGGGGCACGAGGCGCGGGCGATCGACCTGCCGGGCTGCGGCGACGACCCCACGCCGCCCGGCGCGGTGCGGCTGGAGGACAACGTCGCCGCCATCGCGGCCGCCGCCGAGGGACCGTGCGTTCTGGTCGGCCATTCGCTCGGCGGCATCTCGATCACCGCGGCGGCCGAAGCGATGCCGGAGCGGTTCGCGCGGCTGATCTACGTCGCCGCATGGGTGCCGGAGGACGGCCAGTCGGCCCGCGACCTGCGGGACGCCGCCGGCGCCGAGGCGCTGCTGGAGGCCACGCGCGTGGCGCCCGACCGGGGTAGCAGCTGGTTCGACGATGCGGCACTGGCAGACCTCTTCTACCACGACTGTCCCGACGGCACACTCGAGCTGGCCCGTGCCCGCCTGACGCCGCAGCCGATGGCGATCAACACCACCCCGGGGCGCGTGTCCGACGCGGGCCGGCGCGTGCCGCGGGCCTACATCCGCTGCGAAACCGACCGCGCGATTCCGCCGGCCTATCAGCGGGCCGCCAGCGCGGGCCTTCCGACGCGAGAGCTGGCCTGCGGCCATTCGCCCTTTTTCGCCTGCCCCGAGCGGCTGGCGCATCACCTGACGGAGCTAGCCACATGAGCGATCCCTGCATCATCTGCGTCGCGATCACCGGGTCCGTGGCCCGGAAAGAGAACAACCCCGCCGTGCCGATCACGGTCTCGGAACAGATCGAGTCCACCCATGCCGCGTTCGAGGCCGGCGCGGCGATCGCCCATTGCCACGTGCGCAACGACGACGAGACGCCGACAAGCGATCCCGACCGGTTCGCCGCGCTCAAGGAGGGGCTGGAAAAGCACTGCCCCGGCATGATCGTCCAGCTCTCGACCGGGGGGCGGTCCGGCGCGGGCAAGGCACGCGGCGGCATGCTGCCGCTCCGGCCTGACATGGCATCGTTGTCGGTGGGGTCGAACAACTTTCCCACCCGCGTCTACGAGAACCCGCCGGATCTCGTGGACTGGCTGGCCGAAGAGATGCGCACCCATGACATCAAGCCCGAGATCGAGGCCTTCGACCTGAGCCACATCGTGCAGGCCGCGAAGATGGCCGACGACGGCCGGCTCAAGACGCCGCTCTATGTGCAGTTCGTGATGGGCGTGAAGAACGCGATGCCGGCGGACGAGCGGATCTTCGACTTCTACATCGAGACGCTGGACCGCTTCGCCCCCGACGCGCAATGGTGCGGCGCGGGGATCGGGCCGAACCAGCTGACCGTCAACGAGTGGTGCATCGCCAAGGGCGGCCACACACGCACCGGAATGGAAGACAATGTCCGGCTCGATCGGGATACGCTGGCACCGTCGAACGCCGCGCTGGTGCAGCGGGCGGCCGAGCTGTGCGAAAAGCACGGGCGCCCCGTCGCCACATGGCGTCAGGCGCGGCAGATCCTCGGCCTGCGGGACGTGGCCTGACATGACCGCGAGCGCCTTCGATTCCGCAATCTACCGCGACCTTCTGGGCGACGCCGAGACCGCGCGCCTGTTCTCGGACGGCGCGGTGATCCGCGCGATGCTGCTGGTGGAAGGCGCGCTTGCAAAGGCGCAGGGGGCGGCGGGCCTGATCCCCGAGACCGCCGCAGCCGCGATCCACCGCGCCGCGCTGGAGGTCTCGATCGACCCCGCCGCGCTGTCGGAGGAGACCGGGCGGAACGGCGTCGTCGTGCCCGCACTCGTAAGCGCGTTCCGGGCCGAGATTGGGGCGCCCGAGCACGCGCAGTACGTGCATTGGGGCGCCACCAGCCAGGACATCATGGACACCGCCCTGATCCTGCGCCTGCGGCAGGTGCTGACCCTGTGGGAAGAGCGTCTGCGCCGCACGATCCGCGCGCTCGGCACGCTCGCCGAAACCCATGCCGACCTGCCGATGGCGGGCCGGACCTATGGCCAGGCGGCCAGCCCGGTCAGCTTTGGCCAGGTCTGCGCCCAGTGGGGCACGCCCCTGCTGCGCCATCTGGACCGGCTGGACGAGCTGCGCCCACGCCTGCTGCGGATCTCTCTCTCGGGCGCGGCGGGCACGCTCTCGGCGATGGGCGAGCACGGGCCGGAGATCCGCGCCGAGCTTGCGCGGGGGCTGGACCTGGGCGACCCTGTCGGCTCGTGGCACGCGACGCGCGACACGGTGGCGGAACTGGCCGGCTGGGCGACGCTGGTGAGCGGAAGTCTCGCCAAGATGGGCGAGGACCTGACGCTGATGGTTCAGTCCGGCATCGCCGAGGTGCGGCTGCCATCCACGGGCGGATCCTCGACCATGCCGCAAAAGCAGAACCCAGTGGCGCCGTCCGTGCTGGTGGCGCTGAACGCCCACGTCTCGGCCCAGAACGCCGCGCTGCAGGGCGCGGTGCTGCATCGCCAGCAACGGGACGGCGCCGCGTGGTTCACCGAGTGGATGGCACTTCCGCCGCTCGCCGCCGCGACGGGCCGGGCGCTGGCCGTGGGCGCAGAACTGTCGGCCGGGCTCGTGCCGAACGCGGATGCGATGGCCGGCAACCTCGACGACGGGCTTGGCCTGATCCACGCCGAGGCCCTGTCCTTCACGCTGGCCCGCGACATGCCCCGCCCCGAGGCGCAGAACGTGGTCAAGGCGCTCTGCCAGGAGGCGATGCGCACCGGCACCCCCCTGCCCGACCTTCTTGCCCGCGACCGTCCGGGTCGTGACTGGCACAAGATCGCAACGGGCGCCGCGCAACTGGGCACCGCCCCGGACGAGGCGCGCGCCTTCGCCGCCGCCGCCCGCACCGCCTGACAAAAAAAGGGGCGCGACCCAATCGGACCGCGCCCCTCTACCTGCAACCGGTGCCGCGCCGGCACCGGCGGGCGGATCACGACATCAGCTTGGCCGTCAGCGTGATCTCGACCGAGGCGAGCGCCTTGGAGACCGGGCAGCCCTTCTTGGCGCCTTCGGCGATCTCCTGGAACTTCGACTCGTCGATGTTCGGAACCTTCGCCTCGCATTCGAGGTGGATCGAGGTGATCGCGAAACCGCCCTCGACCTGGTCGAGCTGCACCGATGCCTCGGTGGCGACGCTGTCCGGCGTGAAACCGGCCGACGCGAGCTCGTTGCTGAACGCCATCGAGAAGCAGCCTGCATGTGCCCCGGCGATCAGCTCTTCGGGGTTGGTGCCCGTGCCGTCCTCGAAGCGGGTCTTGAACGAGAACTGCGTGTCCTTGAGCGTGCCCGACGGCGTGCTGATCGAGCCCTTGCCCGACGGCAGATCACCATTCCAAACGGCGGAACCCGTGCGCTTCATCTCGTGTCTCCTCTCTCTTGTGTCGGACCGGTCGGGCCGCGTGGTGCGGCCGATCCGGGCCACGACCTATAATGGACGCATCTGCAATCAATTCCGCAGCCGTCGGTTCCCGGCCACATTGTCGGCGGTCCCCGCAAGGTCGCTTGCGGACCTCGGGGGCGTCAGCGCTAATGCGCGGACATCTCCTGACCCGCCTCCGCGACCGCCAGCTCGGCCAACTTCAGGACGGCGTCACGCGTACGCGCCACGGCGATGAACCGGGCATTGTGGCAGAACGCGGCGCCCTCGACGCCCGACGCCTCTTCCAGCGCGGCGTCTGTGAGGCCGGCCCAGGCTGCGGGCAGGTCGGCGCGGGCCTCGAACGTGTCGCTGCCCTTGCGGATCGTGGTCAGCGCCCAGTCGTTGTCCCTCGGGTGGATGACGAACAGCATGTGGTCGGCGCCCGCGCTTTCCACCGCCGCGCGGAAGGGCATCCCCGAGGGCAGTTCGAGCACGCGCGAGGCGCCCGCCGCCGAGATCGCCTCTAGCACCATCGCCTCGGCCCGGCGCTTGGCGGCCCGGCCGCGGATCGCGGCCTCGACGAAGGTGCCGGCGACGGCGAGCGCCTCGGCAAACGCGCGGTCCTCGGCGTCGGCGCCCCGGACGTCGAACGCGGGCTTGAGCGATTCCAGCAGCGCCGGGAGCGTCAGGCCCGAGAACGGCCCCGCCGCGGACGGCTCGATCGCGCCGTTGTCGGCCAGGTCGATCGGCAACACGAAGCCCTCGTCGAAACCGGCGTGCAGATGGTCGATGTCCTGTTCCGGCACATCCAGCGCGCGCAGGTAGGCATGGCCGAAATGCTTCCAGATCAGGCCGAACGAGCTGTAGGGCTGCCCGCTCTCGCGCAGTGGGTTGGGCCGCTGGTGGTGATCGAAGATCCCGGCCTCGGCATCGTAGGCGCGGCCGACATCGTAGATGATCCTGCCCTCGCCCGGCGTGATCCACGCGGCATCGCGCGACCGCACCACCGTCGCCTCGGGATAGAGACGGGTGAGGATCACGGACGACAGAAGCTCGTCGGCGTGGAAGCCGCCGGAATGGGTGACGAGATGCGTGATGGTCATGGCCCGCCTTTGGCAGTGAGAGAGTGCGTGGCACGCTCCGGTGGCGCGTCCGGATCGCAGCTGTTGAGAGGTCGGGCCTAGATCGCACCGCGACATGCGCCGCGTCAACGCCCGAACGGCCTCCTGGGACTATCGAGGGGATCATGACGCAAGGCGTGCCACCCGCGACACGTTGACGGACCCACCCCGATGACGGCCCGGTGGGGGTCGTCAGCGCGACGGGGCAGTCTACCCTTTTTGCCAGGCCCGGCGCACCGTGTCGGGTCGCGAACGGAAAAGCTGCCGAGGCCCGCACGGGTCCGCCGCTTCGCGCAAAGAACAGGAGGGCGCTTCTCATGAAAGACCATGCCGCGACGCAAGGGGCCTGCCCGTTTCGGGGAACCCGCATGGGCGGGGCGCTGGGGTCCGAGCCGCAACTCGACCATTGGTGGCCGAACCGGCTGAAGGTCGAGCTGCTGCACCAGGACCCGCCGCAATCGAACCCGCTGGGCAAGGACTTCGATTATGCCGAGGCGATCGAGAGCCTCGACTACGAGGCACTGAAGGCCGACATCCGCAGCTTCCTGCACACCTCGGTCGATTGGTGGCCGTCCGACTATGACCATTACGGCCCGCAGATGAACCGGATGACCTGGCACTCGGCCGGGACGTACCGGATCGCCGACGGCCGTGGTGGCGCGTCCGAAGGGATGCAGCGCTTTGCGCCGATCAACTCGTGGTGGGACAACGGCAACACCGACAAGTCCCGGCGGCTTCTGCTTCCGATCAAGCTGAAATACGGCTCCAAGGTGTCGTGGGCGGACCTGATGATGCTGGCCGGCACCGTCGCGCTTGAGGACATGGGCCTGCCGATCCAGGGTTTTGCCTTCGGCCGCGAAGACGCCTGGGAGGCCGACCGCGCGACCTACTGGGGCCCCGAGGGCTGGAACGGCGAACGGGTCGAGGACGCCCCCGCCGGTCCGCGCGAGGGCAAGCCGAACCAGATGGTCACGCGCACGCTCCGTTGGGAGGGCGACGTCAAGGACGACCACTACGACCTCGAGAACCCGCTCGCCGCCTCGCATCAGGCGCTGATCTACGTCGATCCCGAGGGCCCCAACGGCAACGGCGATCCGATGGACGCCGCCCGCGACATCCGCGAGACGTTTTCGCGCATGGCGATGAACGACGAGGAAACCGTCGCGCTCGTCGCCGGCGGCCATGCCTTCGGCAAATCCCACGGCGCGGTTCCCGCCGAAGAGGTCGGCCCGGCCCCGGAAGCCGCGCCGATGAAGGCGATGGGCATGGGCTGGCAGAACAAGCACGGCAACGGCTTTGCCGAGCACACCATGACCAACGGGATCGAAGGGTCCTGGACCCCCAACCCGACGCGCTGGGACAACGACTATCTCACGAACCTCTTCAAGTTCGAATGGGAGCAGACCACCAGCCCCGCCGGATCGATCCAGTGGAAGCCCAAGGATCCGGACGCGCCCAGGACACCGGACGCGCACATCCCCGGCCAGATGAACGAGCTGATGATGATGACCTCGGACCTCGCGTTCAAGGTCGACCCCGAATACCGCAAGGTCTGCGAGAAGTTCCTCGAAGATTTCGACTACTTCACCGAGGCGTTCTCGAAGGCGTGGCACAAGCTCATCCACCGCGACCTGGGCCCGACCTCGCGCTGGCTCGGCCCCGACCAGGGCGACTGGTTCATCTGGCAGGATCCGACGCCCGAGGTGGATCACCCGCTCGTATCCGAGGCGCAGATCGCCGATCTGAAGGATCGTGTCCTGGGCCTCGGGCTGCCCGTGCGCGAGCTGATCGCGACGGCCTGGGCCGCGGCCTCGACCTATCGCGACAGCGACAAGCGCGGCGGGGCGAACGGCGGCCGGCTGCGCATCGATCCCCAGCGCGGCTGGGAGGTCAACGCGCCTGAGCAGCTGGGCCGCGTGCTGTCCAGGCTGGAGACGCTGAAGGCCGAGTTCGACGGTGCGGGCGAGACGAAGATCTCGATGGCCGACCTGATCGTTCTGGCCGGGTGCGCCGGTGTCGAGAAGGCGGCCAGGGGCGGCGGCCACGACGTGACGGTTCCCTTCGTGCCCGGCCGCACGGACGCCTCGCCGGAATGGACCGACGAGGAGAGCTTCGAGTGGCTGAAGCCCGTGGTCGACGGCTTCCGCAACTATCGCAACGACGCGGTCGGCTACCACGTCGCCGCCGAACACCTGTTCCTCGACAAGGCCGCGCTGCTGAAGCTGACGGCACCCGAATGGACAGTCCTGACCGGCGGTCTGCGCGTACTTGACCAGAACTACGACGGGTCCGACTGGGGCGTCTTCACCGAGCGCAAGGGCACCCTGTCAAACGACTTCTTCAAGGTGCTGGTGTCGATGGATTACGAGTGGCGGCCCCACGGAGAGGACGAACGGACCTTCGACCTCGTCGAGCGCGCCTCGGGTCAGACGAAATGGAAGGCCACGCGCTGCGATCTCGTCTTCGGCTCGAACACCGAACTGCGCCAGGTGGCCGAGTTCTATGCCGGCGCCGACGGCGAGGCCGCGCTGGTCCGCGACTTCGTGAACGCCTGGCACAAGGTGATGATGCTCGACCGGTTCGACGCCAAGGAGGCCCGGAAGGCCGCCGTCACCTACTGCTGAGGCGCGGGCGATGCCGGCGGACCCCACCGCCCGTCGCCTGCAGCAACCGCTCGATCCGCCGCCTCGCGGGGCGGCGGATCATCCTTGGGGTAGAGAGGCGACACGGAAAATATCCGTCACCTACAGTGCTGTCACGTTGGGATGTCATCCGACCGCGCGGTCCCGACGACCGAACGCAGCGCGCTGACACGGTTTTCCGCAAACCCATCCGTCCAGGCGTCTGAGACCTCCCTCGGGCCTCACCGAGGCGCCGGAGATGACCACTACTGGTCCTGCTGTTCCGCCGCATCCTCGTCCCCACCGCTCTCGGCGTCCTGACCGGTGCCGCTCGAAAGCAGGAGGATGATGACGAGCGCAAGAGCGGCAACGATCGCGGCGATTATCATGTTCTTGGACATGGATACTCCATTTTCCGCCCTGGTAAGTCTGCTTGCCGGTTGAAGAGTACCACATCCGACGCCCGATGGGGAAACTACGGTCCTGTCACCGACGGTGCCTCGAAGAGCACCATCTCGACGCGTACGTCCCCGTCGACATGGGCGTCATGGCCGGGCGGTATCTCGAAGAAGTCGCCCTGTCGGATCGTCGTCGCCTGCCCGGTCTCGACCATACGCACCACGAGCGTACCCGCGATGCAGTAGCCGGTGTGGTGTATCGGACAGGTGTCGGGGGATCCGAGGAGCGGTTTCTCGTCCCGCTCCCAGGTCCAGCCCGGCTCGAAGGTGGCATACATGCCGGTCGATCCGTTGGCGGTGCGGACGATGTCGATGCCGCCCCGTTCCTTCATGTCGAGCGCCTCGTCAGGTGTCTCGAAGCGCCTGGTCTCGATTTCGCTGGTCATGGACTTGTCTCCGATTGATGAACGCGTGCTCAGACTCCGACGATGTCCGGGCGGAGACCTTCGAGGATGTCGCGAACGTCAGCCCGGGTGGTCTCGCCGTGCCCGCGGGTGGCGAGCGTCGCGAGGACGTCCTCGGTCGCCGCGGTGTATTCCGCGTCCGAGATCTCCATGCCGCGATGCGCCTCGGCCATGCTGCGGCCGCGGTAGACGTCCGGTCCGCCGCTGCCTTCGGAGAAGAAGGCGCAGGTGTGCCGCTTGATCTCGGCCACGCGCTCGGGCTGATCCAGGTAGGGAAGGAAGCGCGCCTTGATGACCGGGTTTCTCAGGTGCGCCTCGACGATTCCGTCGACCAGCGACCGAATCCCGGCCGCGCCGCCGAGCCGTTCGTAGAGTGTGACCATCGAGAGTTGATCGGCTGTCAGTGTCGTCATGTTGCTGAACTCCCGTTGTGTTGCACCCTCTGCGGGGAGCCTGTCAGCGCCGACTCCGCAGGGCGCAGGACCAGCCTTCCAGAGGCGGCGCGCCGCCCGCCAGTTCACGGACTGAACCCCGCCCGTACACTTTCTGAACTGGCCCGGTTCGCAAGGGCCGTGGCAGACTGCCGGGCACCCGTAAGAAGGGAGATTTCGATGACGAATGAGAGCTATGGCCAATTCTGCCCGGTCGCGATGGCCGCCGAGACTTTGTGCACGCGCTGGACCATCGTCCTTTTGCGCGAGCTTGTCGCTGGTTCGACGCGCTTCAACGAACTGCGCCGCGGCGTCCCACGCATGTCGCCGGCGCTGCTGTCGAAACGGCTGCGCGACCTAGAGGCGAAGGGGATCGTGGAGCGCAGGACCTTGCGCGAGACGCCCGAGATCGCCGCCTACCGTCTGACGCAGGCCGGCCGCGACCTTCAGCCGGTGATCGAGGCCATCGGCCTGTGGGGCCAGAAATGGGTCGAGACCGAGCCGTCTCTCGAGAACCTCGATCCCGAACTGCTGATGTGGGACATGCGGCGCAACCTCGATACCGAGCCGGTCCCCAACCGCCAGACCGTGATCGAGTTCATCTATCCCGAGCTTCCGCCCGGACAGCGCCGCTGGTGGCTGATCGTCGAACCGGACCGGAGCGTCGATCTGTGCCACGTGGATCCGGGGTTCGACGTGGACCTCTACGTTCACACCGACCTGCGCACGATGACCGAGATCTGGATGGGGCTCTGTTCCGTGGCCCGTGCCGTCGAGAGGGACTCGCTGTCGATGATCGGGAACAGCGGCCTGGCAAGCACCATGCAGACCTGGCTGGGCCTGAGCCCGTTCGCCGCGCAGGAAAAACTGGCCGTCTGACCATCGCATGTGCCCCGGCTGCACGGCGTGACCGGTGCTGGCCGGACCGCCCCTTGCGCTAGCGGAACGAGATCCCGGTCGCGCCACGCACGAGGTCCAGGGTCTTCATCGTGTCGAGCGTCGCGCCGAGTGGCCGGCAGGGTGTCTCGGTCCGCCCCTCGCCGATGCACCGCGCGACCTCGGCCGCCTCGAAGCACAGGCCCTCGAAATGGCGTCCGGCGGGCTCGTCCCATGTCAGGCAGGCCGATCCATCCGCAGAGATTAGTTGGAACGGGCCTGGAAGATTGAACTCGGTTCCGAAGCGGAGCGTCGCCCTGGTGCCGACCACGGCCGCATTCGTCGGCGTCAGGCCATAGAGCGTCGTCGACATGGTCCCCTGGTTGCCTGCCGCATCCGCCATGATGACGGAAAGCTGCCCATGCACGCCGGAGTCGTCCTGCTGCGCCAGGCCGACCACGCGGTCGGGCACGCCCATCAGCTTCGTCAGGAACGAAACCGGGTATGTCCCCAGGTCCAGCAGCGGCCCTCCGGCCAGCGCGGGATCGAAGATCCGGTGATCGCGGGTGAAGAACTCGCCGTAATCCGTGTGGACCGACTTGATGTCGCCAAGCGTGCCGGCGTCCAGGATCTGCTGGATCACGTCGAACTTCGGCAGAAAGTAGGTCCAGAGGGCCTCCGCGAAGAACACGCCCCTGTCCCGCGCGAGCGCCACCATTTCGGCGGCCTCCGCATGATCGAGCCCCATCGGCTTTTCGACAAGGACGTGACGACCGGCCTCTAGCGCGAGCCGCACATGCGAGAGGTGCATGTTGTGAGGCGTGGCGACGTAGATGACATCCAGGCTGTCGTCCGAGACCAGCCCTTCGTAACTGCCATGCGCCGTCGGGAGTCCCCACGCCGCCGCGAAGGCGTCCGCTTTCGCCTGCGTCCGCGAGCCGACCGCCGCGATGACCTGCCCCGTATGCGCGCGGGCGGATTCGATGAACCGCTCGGCGATCCAGCCACCGCCGAGGATGCCCCAGCGCAGGGCCGGCGCCTCCATCGGGTCGGGCGTTCGGGGGGCGGGTAGCGTCGTCAGAAACGTCATGTCACCTTCCCTTCAGGCTGCGATCGTCGTCGGACGGCGCACCGTTTCCCAGGCCCCGGACGACAGCGACCGGTCCATCGCGTCGATGACCCGCGCGTTCTCGAGTCCAAAGGCGAAGTCGGGAAAGCACCCCGAGCCGCAGACACCCTCGATCAGGTCATGCACCTCGATGACCTTGACGTCGAAGTATCCAAGCCCGCCGCCCCCGAAATCGAAGCCGAAGAAGCCAGCGAACTGCGGAACCTGGCTGCCGGCGAGCAGCGTCTTGAACCCGCGGTCCTCCTTGCGGTCCCCGAAGCGGGACACCTTCAGCTCGTTGAACCGCTCGCCATCCATCAGGATCGTGCCCTCGGTTCCCGACACCTCCCAGTAGAGCCCGAAGACTTTCCCGGCCGAGACGCGGCTGGCCTCGATCGTGCCGCCGGCCCCGCTCGAAAACCGGACGAGGGACTGGATCTGGTCCTCGTTCTCGACCTCGCGCCGCGGCGCGTCGGCCCCGGCCTTCGCCCCGTATCCCATGCCGCCGGACGCGACGGGCCGCGTGGGGAAATAGGTCTGTTGCTGCGCGATCGTGGCGTCGACGTCGCCCATGAGGTACTGCCCGACGGACAGGACGTGGCTACCCAGGTCGCTCAGCGCCCCTGTCCCCGCCTCCTTCCGCGTGCAGCGCCACGAGAACGGCAGTTCGGGATCATTGAAGAACCCCTGGTCGAACCAGCCGCGGAACCGCATCGGCGTGCCAATCTCTCCGCGGTCGATGATCTGCCGGGCCAGCATCGCCGCCGGTGTCTTGACGTTGTTGAAGGCGACCATCGTCTTCACGCCTGCCGCGCGCGCCGCAGCCGCCATCTCCTCGGCCTCTTCCAACGTCACCGAGAGCGGCTTTTCGCAATAGACATGCTTCCCCGCAGCGATCGCGGCGAGCGCCATCTCGTGATGCAGGGCGTTGGGCGAGGTGATGTCAACGATGTCCACCTCCGGATGCTCGACCAGGCGGCGCCAGTCGCCCGTCGCATGCGCGAAGCCGAACCGCGAGGCGGCGGCGCGCGCCATCTCTTCGGTCGCATCGGCGATCATGAACAGGTGGGGCCGTGCCGGAAGGTCGGGATAGAGCATCGCCGCCCTCTGGAACGCGTCGGCATGGGCCTGCCCCATGAAACCCGAGCCGATCAGGCCGATATTGAGGTGCCGCTTGGTCATGTCTTCCTCCCGTCGTGGTGGATGTCGGCGAACGTGCGCAGGACGTGGCTCCGCGCCCGGGTCACCGCGGGGCGCGGCGGTGCCATGACCGGGTCCTGTTCGGCCTCGACCACGAGCCAGCCGCGATAGCTGTCCGCGACGAAGCGGGCGAGCGGCGCGAAGTCGAGCGCACCGTCCCCCGGGACTGTGAACATCCCCGCACGCACCCCCTGGTTGAAACTCGCATCCTCGGCCCGGACCCGCGCCATGACATCGGCTCGGACATCCTTGAGGTGGATATGCACGATCCGGTCTCCGAAGCGGTCGATCAGACGGGCATAGTCGAAGCCGCCCCCCGCCGCGTGGCCGGTGTCTAGCAGAAGGCCCAGACCGGGGCCGCCCGCATCCATCAGCCGCGCGGTTTCCTCGAACGTCTCCGCCACCATCATCAGGTGGTGATGGTAGGCGAGCCGGAGACCGAACGCGTCGTGAAGCCGGGCGCCGAACGCGCTCAAGCGGGCGGCATAGGACGGAATGGCCTCGGCCGGCATCCGGCGGCGGCGGGACATGGGCGCATCGAGCGATGCCATCATCGCCGTCTCGCCATAGACCATCACCTCCGCGCCGAGGTCACGAAGCAGCGCGGCATGGTCCGCCACCGTCCGCCACTCCGCTTCGACGCCGCCCTCCGCGAGGCTGCCCGAATACCAGCCCGACACGAGGGCGAGCCCGCGGTCGTCCAGCATCGGGCCCAGCGTCGTCGCCTCCCGCGGAAACTTCCGACCCAGTTCGACGCCCTGATAGCCGGCCGCCGCGGCGTCGCCCAGGCAGGTCGCCACCGGAATGTCGCCGCCGAGATCCTCGAGGACATCGTTGGTCCAGCTCAGCGGGTTCACCCCGAGCCGCACGCCCGCGGGCAGCGTGAGCTCCGCGTGGCTGGCTGTCTGTGTCCGCATCACGGTCTCCCCTTCGGTATCATCCGTCGCGTTCCAGGATCCATTCGACTTCCGGTGCGGGGAGGAAGCGCCATTTTCGCAGGGGTCCGGCCATGACGTTGAGGTAGTACATCTCGAAGCCGTGGGGGGCGCCGCAGGGGTGGTGGCCGCGGGGGACGCAGACCACGTCGCCGTCCTGCACCGCCATCGTCTCGTCGAGGGAGCCGTCGTCGGTATAGACCCGCTGCACGCCGAAGCCCGAGGCCGGGTTCAGGCGGTGGTAATAGGTTTCCTCCAGGTAGGTGACGCGGGGAAAGTCGTCCTCGTCGTGGCGGTGGCTGGGGAACGACGACCAGTGGCCCGCCGGGGTGAACACCTCGGTCACCAGCAGCGCGTCGCAGTAATCCTCGGCCTCCATCGCGATGTTGTTGATGTGGCGGGTGTTGGTGCCGGTGCCCCGCTCGGTCAGCGCGATCCCCTCGGGGCCGATGCGCCGGGCGGCATGGCCGCCGCGGCCGGGGGCCGAGCAGACCGCGACGACGCAGTCGGTCTCGGCCGTGGCCTGCCACGCGCTGCCGTCCGGCAGGTAGAGGCAATGCGGCGGCGTCTTCTCGAACACGTCCATCCGGTCGCCGAGCACGCCCCAGTCCCGGCCCGCGCCGGTGATCGCGGCCTTGCCCTCGACCATCACCAGGACGACCTCGCGGTCGCCGGTCGCGGCGCCGGCGCTCTCGCCCGCCCGGAGCCGGTGCAGCGCGAAGCCGACATAGCGCCAGCCCGCGCTCTCGGGCGTGATCCGGTGGACCTCGCCATGGGTGCCGAAGGGTCTGTGCAGCAGATGGCTCATGTCTCGCCGTCCTTGTCGTGGTCGTCGGGTGTGTCGGTGGTGTCGGGGCCGGGCGTGTAGGTGACGAAGAGCGCCCAGGTCACCCAGGCCGCCAGCGCCAGGAACAACAGCGCCCAGCCGGCATTGCCGGCCGAGAGCTCGACCAGCCCCCAGCCGGCGGTCACCGCCAGCAGCACGATCCGCACCCAGAGCGGGCGGAACCACGGATGGGTGGTGTCGAACATGCGCTCACGCCCCCCCGGCCGCGGCGGCATCGAGCCCGGTCTCGGCCGCCATGCGCCTGAGCACCGCGAGGCCCATGGACTGGTAGCGCACCGGGTCGCGCACCGCGCTGTCCTGTTCGGCCTCGATCACGAGCCAGCCGGAATAGCCGCCCTCGGCCGCCGCGCGCAGCACCGGCTCGAAGGCCACGGCGCCCTCGGGATCGCCCGGCACCGTGAAGGCGCCGCGCCGCACCCCCTCGAGGAAGGACAACCCGCCCGCGCGCACCTCGGCGGCGATGTCGGCGCGGACGTTCTTGGCATGGATGTGGCTCACCCGACCGATGTACTCCCGCGCCAGCGCCGCCGGGTCGGCGCCGCCGAACCAGGCATGCCCGGTGTCGAGCAGCAGCCGGGTATGGGGGCCCGCCATCTCCATGAAGCGGCGGATGTCGGCCTCGCTCTCGACGATGGTGCCCATGTGGTGATGATAGCCCATCGCCATGCCCTCCTCGTGGGCCACCCGGCTCAGTTCCTCGTAGCCGGCCGAGAAGCGGTCCCACTCGGCCCCGGTCATCACCGGGCGGTCGTTCACCGGCACCCCGTCCGAGCCGTGCACCGTGTTCGAGCATTCGCAGGCATTGATGTGGTCGCCCCCCGCCGCCCGGGTGAACGCGATCCATTCGCGCAGGGCCGCGACCTCGTCCGCGATGTCCCGGACGAGCAGGTTGGTCGAGAACCAGCCCGCGGCGAACCGCAGGCCGTGGCGCTCCAGCGCCGCCTTCAGTGCGGCGCCGTCATCGGGCATCTTGTGGCCCTTCTCGATCCCCTCGAAGCCGATCCGCGCGGCGTCCGAGAGGCATGTCTCGAGGCTGATGTGATCGCCGATCGACCAGTCGTCGTCGTTCGACCAGGCGATGGGGTTCGTGCCGTACAGGATCATTCCGGTCCTCCCTGCCGTCCGGCGCGCGTCAATCGTGGACGCGCTGCTGCGCGGCGTTTGCGTCGTAGCGCTCGCGCGCCTCTTCCAGGCGCGCCGGGCCGCCGGTCCGGGGCACCGCGACATCCCACCAGGCGCCGCCGGCGCCGGTGCCGGGACCGGCATCGGTGTCGATCACGATGACCGAGGGGACATCGCGCCCGCGGGCCTCGACGATCCTCGCCTCGAGATCGGCGATCCCCGCCGCCTTCACCGCATGAGCCCCCATCGACGCGGCATGGGCGACGAAGTCGATCCGCGGCCACACGTCGCTGTCCTTGTACAGGTTGTTGAACTCGGCCCCGCCGCAGCCGATCTGCAGCCGGTTGATGCAGCCGTAGCCGGCGTTGTCGGTCAGAACCACGGTGAACGGCACGCGCCGCGCCGCCGCCGTGGCCAGCTCGGAGTTCGCCATCATGTAGCTGCCGTCGCCGACGAAGCAGATCACCTCCTTCTCGGGCGCGGCGAGCTTGATCCCCATCGCCCCGGCGACCTCGTAGCCCATGCAGGAATAGCCGTATTCCATGTGGTAGCCGCCCGGCGCCGCCTGCCACAGGACCTGCAGCGCCCCCGGCATCGTACCGGCCGCGCACATCGCCACGGTGTTCTCCCGCGCGACCCGCTGCACCGCGCCGATCACCTGCGCGTCGGTGGGCAGATTGTCCGGGCCGTCGTTTTCGGGCAGGGCGGTGACGGTCGCGACCGCCGCGTGCCAGTCGGTCCGCGCCTTCGGATCGTGCGCCTCGAACCGCGTGTCATCCAGCAGACCGGTCAGCCGCTCCAGCGCCACCCGCGCGTCGGACACCAGCGGCGTGGCCATGTGCTTGGCCGCGTCGTGGGGATGCAGGTTGATCGACACCAGCCGCCTCTCGGGGTTGCGGAAGGCCGTCCAGCTCGCGGTGGTGAAGTCCTGGAACCGCGTGCCCACCCCGATCACCAGGTCCGCCGCGGCGCAGAGATCGTTGCCGCAGGCCGACCCCGTCACCCCGGGCGAGCCGAAGTTCAGCGGATGCGCCGCCGCCAGCGCGCCCTTGCCCGCCTGGGTCTCGACCACCGGCACGTTCAGCGCCTCGGCGAAGGCCGCCAGCGCGTCCTCGGCGCCGGAATAGAGCACTCCGCCGCCCGACACGATCACCGGCGTCTCGGCGGACCGGATGAGATCCGCCACCTCCGCGACCTCGCGCGGGTCGGGTTCGGGCCGGCGGATGCGCCAGACCCGCGGCTCGAAGAAGTCCGCCGGATAGTCGAACGCCTCGGCCTGCACGTCCTGGCAGAAGGCCAGGCAGACCGGCCCGCAATTCTGCGGATCGGTCATCACCTGCAGCGCCCGCGGCAGGCAGGTCATCAGGTGCTCGGGCCGGCTGATCCGGTCGAAGTAGCGGCTCACCGGCCGGAACGCGTCGTTCGCGCTGACCGTGCCGTCCTCGAAGTCCTCGATCTGCTGCAGCACCGGGTCGGGCCGCCGGTTGGCGAAGACGTCGCCCGCGATCAGCAGCACCGGCAGGCGGTTCACATGCGCCAGCGCGCAGGCCGTCACCATGTTCGTCGCCCCCGGCCCGATCGACGAGGTCACCGCCATCGCCTTGCGCCGCTTCTGCGTCTTGGCATAGGCGATCGCGGCATGGGCCATGGTCTGCTCGTTCTGGCCGCGCCAGGTGGGAAGCGCGTTGCCCATCCCCTGCAGCGCCTCGCCGATCCCGGCCACGTTGCCGTGCCCGAAGATCGCCCAGACGCCCTCGATGAAGCGCTCGCCGTCTTCCGTCATCTGCGCCGCCAGCCAGCGCGTCATCGCCTGCGCCGCGGTCAGCCGGATCGTCGTCATCGCCCGGTCTCCTTCCCTGTCGTCCCTCATGCCGCGTCCCGCTCGGCCGCGGCGCGCGCCGCGTCCCAGATCCCGCAGAGCCGCGCGTAATTGTCCCGCATCCGCGCCACCGCCGCCTCGTCGCCGATCCGGCCCGCGAACCAGTCCCGCGCCGCCGCCCCGAAGATCGTCCGCCCCACGGCAAAGCCCTTCACCAGCGGGAACCGCGCCGCGCGGGCAAAGCGCGCCGCCAGTGCCTCTTCCGCCGCGTCGAGCCCCAGCACCACGATCCCGCGCGTGTGCCGGTCGTGCCGCTCGATCGCCGCCACCGCCGCCGCCCAGGCGGCATCGCTGTCGAACGGCTCGAGCTTCCACCAGTCGGGATGCACACCCCAGCCATAGACCCGCTCGATGATCCGCGCCGTGGTCTCCGTGTCGACCGGGCCCACCGTCGAGGGGATCACCTCGAGCAGGAATTCCAGACCGTTGCGGCGCGCGGCGTGGAACAGCCGCGTCACCGTCGCCTCCTGGTCCGCCCACATCCCGGCATCGTCGTCGGGATGGCAGAAGCACAGGCACTTCACCACCTGGTCGCGCGGCCAGTTCCGCAGCCCGCCCAGGTCCGGCCCCGTCTCGGGCTCGAGCCGCAGCGGCCGCGACCCCGGCCATTCCACCGGCCGCCCGGTCCACAGGCCGGTGCCCGCGGCGCGGAACAGCGCCTCCTGCCCCAGCCGCCCGTCGCACAGGATGCCGTGGCCGCCCTGCCCCCGCGCGACCGCCTGCGCCGCCTCCAGGCACAGCTCCTTGAACCGCCCGATCCGCGCAGGATCCGCGCCCTCCATCTCTTCGAGCTGCGCCCGGTGGTCGAAGGCGAAGACCCGCATCGTCGACCAGTCGCCGTGCCGGTTGGTCGCCCAGTGGACCTGCTCCAGTTCGGCGTCGTTGCGCAGGTCGGGGCGCACGATGCCGCGGTCGAAGAAGAATTGCAGCTCTTCCCAGCTGGGATAGGCCGGCGTGCAGCCATGCCGGCTGACCGCCAGCGCGCCGCAGGCATTGGCGTATTTGAGCGTCACCGGCCAGGCCTCCCCGTCGAGCCAGCCCTTCAGCAGACCCGACATGAACCCGTCGCCCGCGCCGAGCACGTTGAACACCTCGATCGCGAAGCCCGGCCCCGACTGCCCCTCGTCGAGGCTCTCGGGGATCGCGCCCTCGAACGCCACCGCCCCCATCGGCCCCCGCTTGCAGACCAGCGTCGCCGCCGACACCGCACGCACCGCCCGCAGCGCCTCCAGCGTGTCGGTCGAGCCGCCGGCAATGTGGAACTCCTCCTCGGTGCCCACGATCAGGTCGAAATGGGGCAGCACCTCCTGCAGCGCCCGCGTCACCTCGGCGGATTCCACGAACCGGCTCTCGCCCTCCCCGTGGCCCGCCACGCCCCACAGGTTCGGGCGGTAGTCGATGTCGAGCGCGGTCCGCCCGCCCTGCGCCTTCGCCAGCTCCAGCGCCTTGAGCACCGCCGCGCGGGGCGTCGGGTGGCTCAGATGCGTCCCCGTCGCCACCACCGCCCGCGCCGCGCCGACAAAGGCCGGGTCGATGTCGTCGGCGCACAGCGCCATGTCCGCGCAGTTCTCGCGGTAGAAGATCAGCGGGAACCGCTCGCGGTCGCGGATGCCCAGGATCACCAGCGCCGTCAGACGCTCGGGGTCGGTCCGCACCCCCTCCACCGACACCCCGTGACGCTCCAGCTCCTCGCGGAGAAACCCACCCATGTGCTCGTCGCCAACCCGGCTGATCAGACCCGACCGCAGCCCGAGCCGCGCCGTCCCGCACGCCATGTTCGTCGGGGACCCGCCAATATACTTGTCGAACGACCCCATGTCCTCAAGACGACCCCCAACCTGGCTGCCGTAAAGATCAACCCCAGAACGGCC
>NZ_FOGU01000017.1 GCF_900111315.1 Tranquillimonas rosea | reverse complement strand
GACTGCGAGCTCCCCGATCTTCGCGTGCAAATCGCGCACCGTATCGGCATCGACCTCGGGCACCTTGTTCACCGCGCCCTTCTCGAACACGCCGGACGCACCTTCCAGCAGTGCGCTCGCCATCGTCCTCGGACCGATGGCGGACTATGGCTCGCTCCATTGGTGAATTAACGTCGGGTGGACCTCGAACCTCGCGGCCAGCTCGGCCACCGTCCGTTCGCCCTTCAGCGCTTCAAGCGCCACCTTCGCCTTGAACGCAGCCGCGTGCCGCTTCCTCTTCGCCATCTCGTCCATCTCCTTCTCGAAGACCAAGATGACCTCAGATTGTAGCTTACGTCAGTGTCCGATTTTCGGGGGGGGGCAGCGCCGCGCGCGCTGTGTCCGTTCCGCGCGGTGTCATGTCGCTGGAGACCGCGCGGCCGGACCCGGATCGAACCGGGTCACGGCCCGTGCGGCGATCACCAGAACCAGATGATCACCCCGATCAGGCAGACGGACAGCAGCGCGGACCACAGGATCCTCGATGTCCAGAACGGCCGCTCGATTGTGAGGAAGGCCTCCCTGGCCTCGTCCGCGGACCAGACGAGATCACGGATGTTCTCCTTTTCCGACCCTCGCGTGGCGGCCGAGATCCCCACGTGCAGGAGGATCCCGACGGCCATCATGATCGAGGACATGATGGTGTAGTGGATTTCGGGCAGACCGAGGCTTTCCCAAGCGCCGGTGACCTCCTTGGCGATGAACAGCGGCACGCCGACGACGAGGCCGAAGATGATCGTCCAGAAGGCGCCGTTGCCGTTGAGCCAGGGAATGAAGAGACCGGCGATGTAGACCACGACGATGGTCGGCACCACGTAGGACAGCGAGGACTGGAAGTAGCCGAAGAGGCTCTCGAAGTTCGAGATCATCGGGGCGTAGACGGCGCCGAACACCATGACCGCCCCGGTGACCAGCCGACCCAGCCAGACCTGCCGCGCCTCCGAGATCTCGCGGAACGGCAGGACGAAATCCTTCACCACGAGGGTCGAGGCCGAGTTCATGGCCGAGTCGAGCGAGGACATGATCGCCGCGATCAGCGCCGCCATGATGAGGCCTCTCAGGCCGATCGGCATCAACTCGAAGGCCAGCGTCGGAAAGGCGAGGTCAGGCGTCTCGAGGTCCGGATAAAGCTTGAGCGCGATGAGACCCGGAAGGATCAGCAGGAAGAGGTTCGGCAGCTTGAGAAAGCCGGCGAAGACGGCGCCGATCTGGCCCTGCCGCAGATCCTTGGCCCCCAGCGTGCGCTGAACCACGAACTGGTTGATGGCGAAGTAGTAGAAGCCGAGCAGGATCACGCCCCAGATCCCCGTCCACGGCAGGAAATCGTCGCTTGCGGGCAGGATGAGGTGCTGCTTCGTGTCCTCCACGTCGGCGAACATCTCCTGCCAGCCGCCGATCTCGTCGAGGCCGAGCCAGAACAGCACGGCGGCCGCCACGATGAGCAAAACGGCCTGCACCGTGTCGGTCACCACCACCGCCGAGAGACCGCCGAGGATGGTGTAGAGCCCGGCCACCAGCGCCAGGACCGACACCGCGGTCCAGAGGTTCAGGTAGTCTGTGACGTTCGAGATCACGAGCCCGCCCGCATAGAGCGCCCCCGCGGAATCGATGAACAGGATGGCCAGGATCGTGAAGATCGAGAACGCGCGCCGCGCCCGGACGTCGTATCGCGCCTCGAGAAATTCCGGCACCGTCGAAACCCGTGCGCGCAGGTAGGACGGCAGGATGAAGATCGCGAACAGGATCAGGACGAAGGCGGCCGTCCACTCGTAATTGTAGATGACGACGCCGTTGTCATAGGCACCGCCCATCAGGCCCACGAAGCTCGAGCCCGACATGTTCGAGGCGAAGAGCGAGAAGCCGATCAGATACCAAGGGAGAGTGCGTCCGGCGAGGAAGTAGTCATCGGCGCCCGAACCGCTCTTTCGGGAAACATACAGCCCATGTGCGATGATCCCGATGAAGTAGATCAACACGATGGCGTAGTCGATCAGGTGCAGGTCGAACTTGGCTTCGTCCATGCGAACTGTCCCCGCTCGGTCTTCTCTTTTGCAAGGCTAGAGCTGCGTGCCAACGCCGAGACCGATCGGATTGTTTCTTCCCCGTGATGACCCCGGGCCGGCGGCGGGTCCGCGGGCAGGACTTTCCACGGGGCTCTTTGCCCGATTGACAGGACATATCGAAGGATGTGCACCTATACGGACCGTGGCGGCACTCCCGCCCCTGGCGCGAGGAGATGTCATGAACCAGGTGTTGTCCGGCGTCTGGCCGCTGTTGCTCGGGATCGTGCTGATCATGCTGGGCAACGGCATGCACTTCACGCTGATCGGCCTTCGCGGCGGCATCGAAGGGTTCTCGGCCGCCGAGCTTTCGATCATCACCTCGGGCTACTTCGCCGGCTTCCTGTCGGGCGCGCGGCTCGGTCCGGTGCTGATCCGTCGTGTCGGACACGTGCGTGTCTTCGCGGCCCTGGGCAGCTTCATGTCGGCCGGGCTGATCGCGTTTCCCCTGCTGACCGATCCCTGGTCCTGGACCGTCCTGCGCCTGCTGATCGGCTTCTGCATGTCCGGCATCTACGTCACGGCCGAGAGCTGGCTGAACGACGCCTCCACCAACGAGAACCGCGGCAAGGTGCTTGCAGCCTACATGATCGCGCAGACGCTGGGCATCATCGGGGCGCAGGCGCTACTGAACCTCGGCGACGCCGCCACCTCGGCGCTGTTCATCGGCGCCTCGATTCTCGTTTCCGTCTCCTTCGCCCCGATCCTGCTGTCGGTTTCGCCGGTGCCGGCGGCGCAGGTCGCACGGCCGATGCCGCTGCGCGACCTCTTCAGGGGCTCACCGCTCGGCACGGTGGGGATATTCTTTCTCGGGGGCGTATACGCGACGCAGTCGGGCATGGGCGCCGTCTTCGGCACCCAGATCGACATGACCGCGGCCCAGATCTCGCTCTTCGTGGCGATGCTCTTTGCCGGCGCATTGGTGTTGCAATACCCGATCGGCTGGCTCTCCGACCGGATGGACCGGCGCAAGCTGATCTTCGGCGCGGCCGTCCTGGGCGCGGTGTGCTGCGGGCTGGCCTGGACGGCCGGCGACGTGCTCTGGGCCCTGATGGCGGCCGCCTTCCTGGCGGGTGGCGTGACCACACCGCTCTACGCGCTGTTCCTCGCCTACACGAACGACGCCCTGTCGCCCGAGGACATGCCCGCGGCGTCCGGCGGACTGGTCCTGACCTTCGGCGTCGGCGCGATCCTGGGACCGCTGGCCGCGGGTGCAGCGATGGACCGCCTCGGTCCCTTCGCCTTCTGGCTGGTGCTCGGAGCGACCTTTACGGCCATCGCGCTCTACGCCCTGTTCCGCATGACCCAGCGTGCGACGGGGGGTGGTGAAGAGAGCTACCTCGGCGTGGTCCCCACCGCGTCGCCCGTGGCGGTCGAGGCGGCCGGTGCCTGGGCGGCGGAGCAGGCAGAAGAGGAAGGCGCGGCCAACGACACCCGGTAGAGACCGCCCCGATCCGCTCGGGACATTTCCGCGTTCGTCCGATACCTCAGAGCCCTGCCCCGGCTGCAACCAGCATTGATCCACCTTGCCGTCGCGCGGCAGAGAACTGTCCCCCTCTCCGTATTGCCTTTTGCGAGATTTGCTCGTATCGAGCAGGCAAGGTGCCGGGCACCTGCCGCCTGCGGACGCAAGTCACGGTGAAGCCCGGAGCAAGACGACATCTCACCCCCGAAGCATTTCGAAGGTGGGCAATGCAGGCTCCCTCCCGATCCGAAATGCCTCTCCGGAGGAGTGAACGATGTCTGTCGGACATGACCCGACCCCAAGTGACACCCCCTTTCTGACCCGTCCCATCGGGACACTGTTCCTGTCGACGCCCGCGCCCAAGGCGGTGGTCATGTCGACGGGCGGTCGGCTTCGCGTGCAGATCGCGGCGCCGACATTGCTCATGCCGTGGCTGCTGACGCCGGCGCTTCTCATCTCGTTGGACGCCGTGGCAGGCGACGATGGCCCATGGCTCGCCTTTCCGACCGCGGCCGCCGCGCTCCTGCTGTTGGCATCCACGATCGTCCTTCGGGACCGTGCGGTGGATCCCGTTCCCGCGAGGGCTTCCGCCAAGGAGGCAACATGACACAGCCCACCCTCGATACCATCAAGGCGCAGGCAAAGGCGCTCCGGCAGGCTCTGCAAGCCAGGGGCACGGTCGTCAGCCATGCCCAGGCGCTCGAGCTCATCGCCCGCCAGCACGGCGCGCGGGACTGGAACACGCTGCATGCCCGGCTCGTCCAGCGCAACGCACCACCGGAGCTCGCGCTGGGGGACCGCGTGACCGGCCGCTATCTGGGCCAGGCCTATAGCGGCGAGATCGTCGGCCTCTCGGGGCAAGCGGGCCACCGCCATGTCGAGATCGCGCTCGATCAGCCGGTCGATGTCGTTCGGTTCGACAGCTTCTCGAACTGGCGCCACCGCCTTCGCGGCACGCTCAACCAAGAGAACCGAAGCCATCGCAGGACGTCGGACGGCAAGCCGCATCTCACGGTGGAAAGGGCGTAGCGCGGGCCATGCAGAGACCCGACCCTGTCGCGCCGGGCTGTCGCCCGGCGCGTCCAGTCGGCTACCCCCCGGATCACTGCACCTGAACCAGTTATGTATTGGCGCCGCGCGGGTTTGGACGGATACTCCTCTCCCGTCACGGGGCCGGATTCGCACGGACGGGGACAATGGCTGGAAAGTTCGAACTCTACAGAGACCGGGCCGGAGAGTTCCGGTTCCGTCTGAAGGCCGGCAACGGCCGGATCATTCTCGTCAGCGAAGGCTACAAGCGAAAGCCCAGCGCGACTAAGGGGATCGCCTCGGTCCGCAGGAACGCCACCAAGGACATGCAGTTCGAACGGACCGAGACGTCGGACGGCAAGTACCGGTTCAATCTCAGGGCCACTAACGGACAGGTCGTCGGGACCAGCGAAAGCTACGAAAGCGTCTCGACCCGCGACAACGGCATCGCTGCGGTCATGTCCACAGCCCCCGAGGCGACCGTCGAGGAGATGGGTTGAGGCGCTCGTCACCAGATCCGGTCGCCTCCGAAAGCGCGCCATCTGCAGACCCGTCTCGACAGGGGCGGCGACCGACCCGCCGCCCGATGTCAAACCGTCCGGCTACCGCAGGAGATCGAGCTCCTCCATGTCGATGCCCAGCGGATCGCTGAGATCCGCGATGGAATCGTAGAGCAGTTCGAGGGAATACTGCGGATTGTGGGCGTAGTTGCCCGGATCGGCGGTCACGAGCTTCCAGTTGAAGGTCGCGCGCAGGCTCCGCGGCGTCCACGCGCCGTAGACCACCGGCTCGCCGCCATCCATGTCGATGGCCCCGTCGCCGTTCGCGTCCGAGAAGAAATACGGATAGCGGGTGCCGTCGTAGATGCCGGGGGCGCCCGCGACCTCGTCCATGTAGTCGCGGATCATCCGCATCAGCGTATCGGCATTGGCCTCGATGTCCGAGCGGATACCGACCGATGTATCCCCGCTGCCGTCATAGCTCTGGCGGGCGATGCGGATGTCCTGCGGGCTGTCGGCCTGATGGCAGGTCAGGCACGGCTCGAACCCGACCTCCAGCGTGTGCGGGTCGTGGCAGGAATTGCAGCTCTCGACGGGCCGTGCGTGAAAGAAGCGGCCGGAGTAGTCCCGGCCGTCGTACTGGTATCCCGCCTCGCCATAGCCGCCGAGCCACGTGGCCGCCGCTGTCGCGTAGTGGGGATTGATGAAGCGCAGCTCCGGATCGGGCTGGTCCAGGGCGCGATCGGCGATCGTGTCCGCCACATCCTTGCCGGCCGACCGGCCCTGGTGACAGGTGAGGCACGACGCTTCGACGCCCTGCACCGGATGCACCACGCCGCTTGGAAACGTGACCTCTTCCACTTCCGACAGACCCGCATTGTGGCAGGTGCCACAATCGACGACGCCGCCCACGTCGATCTCGCCATCGACAACCCCGGCCTCGGACCCGTCGAGGCCGTGGAAATCGCGAAAGCCCTCGCCGGAATGGCAGGTGGCGCAGGCGGCGTTGACCTGCCCCTCGTCGTCCCAATGCCGGAACGCTTCGGCCGCCGCGTTCGCATGGGCCGACCGGAACCAGTCGGCGATGGCCTGATCGTTCTCGATCTCGATGTCCGCCGGCTCGAACGGCCCCGATTGCGGCAGAGCGAAGGGCACGACCGCGTCCCCTACCCCGGCCTCTTCGGCGCCGGAACTCGTCTGGGCGAAAGCGGCCGACGCCAGTGCGGCCAGGCCCGCGCTGAGGATAAGGCAGCTCGGCTTCGGAAAGAGGGGCAACGGCATGACGTGTCGGCTCCTGTCCGGGGGTTCGACGATCTGTGCAAAGGATGGTCCGAGGTACCCCGGGTGGCATTGATGTAGATCATGTCTGGCCTCCCGGAGCCGGTGCTAGCGTCACGCCTGTTGGGTGCGCAGGGCGCCAGGAACGGCACAGGCGAACGGGGACAGGATGGGCTTTCTCGGAACCGGAGCGGGGCTTGCGCCGCATTTTCCCTCGCCCCCTGACTCCCCCGACGTGTTCGACGTAATCACCGAAGAGGCCGCGGTCTGCCCCCCTGTGGGCCGCGCCCTTCACGTGGCGCCTCTCGTGCAAGAAGGCGACCGGGTCTCGCAGGGCGGCGCCGTCGCGTGCCTCAGGCACTCTCCCGAGATCAAGTTCGTGGCGCCGATCGCGGGACACGTCGCCAGCATCGTCCTGCTTCCCGGTCGGCACTTGTCCGAAATCGTGATCTACCGCGAAGACGGGGACGCCGTCGAACGGCACGACACGGAACTGGCCCACAGCGTTGCCGGTCTGCGGCGCCTGATGCAGTCCGCGGGGGTGTGGCAATGGGTGCGGCGGCGGCCGTTCGGCGGCATGCCGTCCGCCGACGAGACGCCCGCCGCGATCGTCGTCATGGCGACCGACACGCGGCCCGGCGCTCCCGATCCGCGCCATGCACTTGACGGGCGAGAAGAGGATCTGTCCCTCGGACTCGCGGCGCTCGCGCGACTGACGGACGGACCGGTCATGGTCTGTGCGCAAGGCGACAGGTCCCCGTCCTGGCCCGCCCTGCCAAACGGGCGCGCAAGGCTCGCCGTCCGTGGCAGGCGTCACCCGCAGGGCTCGGCCGGCATCTGCATCCATCACCTGTGTCCTGCCGGGATCGAGGCGCCGGTCTGGGACCTCCATGCCGAGGACACGGCCGCGCTCGGCGCCCTCCTCCGGACCGGCATGCTGCCGATGACGCGGCTTGTCCGCATCGCCGGCGCGGCGCTGATCGAAGGGCACAGCGTCCGAACGCATCCGGGCGCCGACCTGCGCCAGCTCACCCGGCGGATCGTCGCGCCGGGGCAGCATGTGCTGATGTCTGGCTCGCCACTCGACGGCCACGTGGCGCGCTGGCTCGCGCCGAGGCATCGCCAGATCACCGTCATGCCCAGGGCGCCCGCCCGGCCCGGTCGGCACTGGCTGGTCGCGGCGTTGGACACCTCGACGCGCGGCGCGCCGGCCATCCCGACGGCGGCGCTGACGCAGGCGCTTGGGGCCGCACTGCCGGCGGCGCCGTTCATCCGCGCCCTGGGCGCCGGAGACGAGGAGACCGCGATGCGGCTCGGCATCCTGTCACTCCTGGAAGAAGACCTCGCGCTGGCCGATTACGTGCTGAGCGAGGGCGGCCATCTCAAGGCACAGTTGCGCGCCATGCTCGACCGCATCCAGGCGGAGTTCGCTCCATGATCCGGGGCTTGTGGAACCGCGAGACGGTCGCCCTGCTGCTGCTGGCCGCATATCTGCCGCTGGCCCTGTTCTGGCTCCGTCACGGAGGCACGGAAGCGCTCGCGCGGCTCGGTCTCGCCGTGCTGGTCGTCGCCATCTGGCACCTCGTCTTCATGCTGGCGCGCGCGCAGGCGCCGTCACTGTCCGCCCTGATCACGGCGCTGGCGATCGCGATGCTGGCGCCCGAGGGACTGGGCGTGTTCCGCATGACGCTCGGCATCAGTTTCGGCGTGGTGATGGGAGAGCTCGTGTTCGGCGGCTGGGGCCGGAACGTCGTGAACCCCGCGACCGTGAGCCTGTCGTTCCTCGGTTTCGGCTTTCCGGCGTTCGCTTGGCCCGGCTTCGACGACCCCGTCGCCTGGGCCGCGATCCCGGCGGCCCTGATCGGCATGGCGACCGGCATCATGCCCGCGGCGCTGCTTGCCGGAGCCGCGGTCGTGGGCGCCGCCGCCAGCCTTGCGGGCCTGCTGCCCGAGCCGGTGCTACTCGCAGCGGGCGTGGCTCTGGTCCTGCTGCTGGCCGACCCGGTCACCAGCGCGACGACCGCACTGGGGCGCTGGCTGAATGGCGCGCTCTACGGGGCGCTCGTCGTGCTGTTCTCTGCCGGGTGGACCGGGGCCGCGCCGGTTCAGGTTGCCGTCGCGGCGGCACTTCTCGCCTCACTGGCCGCGCCATTGCTGGACGATGCCGCGCTGGCGCTATGGATCGCCGCCCGCAAGAGGCGTCATGGCCGGACGTGAGTGGAACCCCCTGCGCCGCCTCTTGGCCCTGCCCAACGAGAGCCGCGCCAAGACCATCCTCGTGGCCTTTCTCGTCTCGGCGGTCTGCGCCGCGCTGGTCAGCGGCGCAACGGTCCTGCTGCGCCCGATACAGGCGGCCAACCGCGCCGCCGAGGAACAGGCCCGGATCGCGGCTCTGGTGGAGGGCATACCGGGCATGGCCGCGCTCCTCGAACAATCCGGCGGCACGCTGTCCACCGTCGTCATCGACCTCGACCGCAGCCGCGCCGCGACCGAGGTGACACCCGCCACGCTCGATGCCGCCCTGGGCGATCCCGGCAACTGGACCGCGCTGGACCCGGCGCAGGACCTCGCTGGGCTCGGCCACCGCCCGAACTTCGCGCAGATCTACCTCCTGCGCGACGGCGACGACGTGTCGCTCGTGCTGCTTCCCCTCAGCGGACAGGGCTACGGAGGCCGGATCGACGCGATCCTGGCGCTCAAGGGCGACATGAACACCGTCGCGGGCATCGCAATCACAGGCCATTCGGAAACCCCCGGCCTCGGCGGTCGCATCCAAGAGGCGTCGTGGCGGTCGAGCTTTCCGGGCACCGAACTGCGCGACGAGGGCGGCGACATGCGGTTCCGCGTGGCGCGGGGCCCCGCCTCGGACGTGCACGAGGTCGACGGCATCACCGGCGCCACCCGTACCGGGCGCGGCGTTACACAGATGGTGCGCTTCTGGCTGGGGCCGGATGGCTACGGGCCGCTGCTCGGCGCGATCGACCGGGGAGAGTTCTGAGCGATGGCCCGAACGACCGACCCCTGGCGCACCCTCACCGATCCGCTGATCCGGCAGAATCCGGTGACGCTGCAAATCCTCGGGATCTGCTCGGCGCTCGCGGTGACGACGACGCTCGCGACGGCGGTGACCATGTCGGTGGCCCTCACCGTGGTGCTCACCCTTGCCGCCGGCTTGGTCAGCGCGATCCGCCGGCACATCCCCGACACCATCCGCCTGATCGTCCAGATCGTGATCGTCGCCTCGCTGGTGATCGTGATCGACCAGGTCCTGCAGGCCTATTTCGCCGAGATCAGCCGCGCGCTGTCCGTCTATGTCGGCCTGATTACAACCAATTGCCTCGTGCTCGGCCGAACCGAGGCCTATGCCCGCCACCACGCCCCCCTGCCGGCGATGATCGACGCGTTCGGTAACGGACTTGGATATTCGCTGGTGCTGGTCTTCGTCGGGGCGGTGCGCGAGTTCTTCGGAAAGGGCGAGCTCTTCGGCGCGACCGTCCTGCCGCTGGTGGACGAGGGCGGATGGTTCACACCGCTCAGCCTGATGCTGCTGGCGCCGTCGGCCTTCTTCCTTCTCGGGCTGCTCGTCTGGGCGCTGCGCAGCGTCCTGCCCGAGCAGAGCGAAGCGCCAGAGCACACGCCGCCGCTGCGCACGGAGCCGGCGGAATGACCGGGCTGGGTGCGCTGTTCCTGTCGGCAGCCTTCGTCGACAACATGCCGTTGACACTGTTCCTCGGCCTCTGCACCTTCCTGGCGCTCTCCCGCAGTCCCGAGGCCGCTCTCGGGCTCGGAGTGGCGATGACCGGCGTGCTCGGCGTCACGGTGCCGCTCAACCACCTCGTCTATACCTACCTGCTCGCCCCCGACGCTTGGGCCTGGGCCGGCCTGCCCGAGATCGACCTGTCCTACCTGTCGCTGATCGCGTTCATCGGCGTCATCGCGGCGTCGGTGCAGCTGCTGGAGATGCTGCTCGACCGCTTCCTGCCCGCGATCCACGCGGCGTTCGGGGTGTTCCTGCCACTGCTGACCGTGCAATGCGCGATCCTCGCCGGCAGCCTGTTCATGGTCGAGCGCAGCTACACGCTCGCGCAGTCCGCGGTCTTCGGCCTGGGCAGCGGCGCGGGGTTCGCGTTGGCCGTCGCGATGCTCGGGTCGATCCGGACGCGGCTGGCCTACGCTGACCTGCCGGCCGGCCTGCGCGGCCTGGGCATCGCCTTCGTTCTGACCGGCCTGATGTCGCTGGGATTCGCGGCGTTCGCACAGATGGCGGCGGCGGAATGATGGAGGTCCTGCTGGGAAGCGCGGTGATCGTCGTCCTCGTCGTGGGGATGAGCGCGGGGCTTCTCCTCCTGCGGCGGCGCCTCCTGCCCGATACGGGGCTGGACGTGTCGGTCAACGACGCCGTGCATCTGGCCGCCCGGCGCGGCGCCACGCTTCTGGGCGTGCTGCACGACGCCGGGATCGGCATCCCGGCCGCCTGCGGCGGGTCGGGCACCTGCGGATTGTGCCGCGTGACCGTCACCGGCGCGGGCGCCGGCACACCGCAGGCGACCGAGCGCGGCGTGCTGTCCGCCTCCGACCGGCGCGCCCATGTCCGTCTGGCCTGCCAGACCCGGCTGCGGGGCGACTGCGCGGTCCGCGTGCCCGACGACATTCTGTCCGCCGGAGGCGGGGTCGTCTGCACCGTCGCGTCCACGCGGATGCTCGCGCCGCTCATCCGCGAGATCGTCGTCGATCTTCCGCAGGAGCACCCGACAGAGTTCCGCGCCGGCGACTTCATGCAGGTCACGGCACCGCCCTACCGACTCGACTTCCGCTCGCTCGACGTGCCCACCGCCTTTGCGGACGCGTGGGAGATTTCGGGCTGGCGGGAGATGCGCGTCGCCTCCGACGCCGAGGTCACGCGGGCCTATTCGCTAGCCAGCCGCCCGGAAGATGCCGGGCGCGCGGTGTTCAACATCCGGCTCGCGGTGCCGCCCGCCGGGCGCGAGGACACGGTTCCGCCGGGCATCGTCTCGTCCTGGCTGTTTTCGCTCAAGGCGGGCGACGCGATCACGCTGTCGGGCCCGTTCGGCGACTTCCACGTCCAGCCCACCGGGCGCGACATGGTCTTCGTCGGCGGCGGCGTCGGCATGGCGCCCCTGCGGGCTATGATCCACCAGGAACTCGGACACGGCACCCAGCGGCACATCCGATATTTCTACGGCGCGCGCTCGGCGGCCGACCTGTTCTATTCCGACGAGTTCACGGCGCTCTCTACCCGCCACGACAATTTCGGCTGGACCCCAGCGCTGTCCGAGCCAGCGCCGGGCGACCGCTGGCACGGCGCGACGGGGTTCGTGCACGAGGTTCTGTGGGCCGAGATGTCCCGGCACCCCGCCCCGGAGGAATGCGAATACTATCTCTGCGGGCCGCCTGTGATGATCTCGGCGGTCCTGGCGACGCTGGAAAGGCTCGGCGTCGAGCCGCTGTTCATCTTCTACGACGATTTCGGAGCGTGACATGAAAACACACAGGCCCCGATTGTCCCGCCGCACCGCCCTCGGCCTACTGGGCGGGTCGCTGCTGCTGCCACGGGCGGCCATGGCGGCGCGCGTCGAGACACTGTCCGGCACCGCTTTCGGCACCCAGTGGCGCGTTGCCGCGCGGCCGGACGGGGGGCTGCACCGGCTGGCCCCTGAGGTCGAGGCGCTGTTCGCGGGGATCGACCGGCAGCTGTCGCCCTGGCGCCCCGACAGCGCGATCAGCCGGTTCAACGCCGCGCCGGCGGGGGCCGTTGCCGCGGACCGCGCGCTGACCGAGGTCGCGTCCGCCGCCCTGAGGATCGCGGGCCAGAGCGACGGGGCCTTCGACCCGACCGTCGGCCCCCTGGTGGCCCGCTGGGGCTTCGGCCCGATCGTCCGCGGCGGGGAACCGGATTGGCGCGCGCTCGCGGCCCGCCCCAGCGGCGTGACGAAGGCGCGAGCCGATCTCACCCTCGACCTGTGCGGAATCGCAAAGGGCTGGGCCCTCGATCAGGCGGCGGCCCGGCTTCGCTCTACCGGGATCGAGGACCTGCTGTTCGACCTCGGGGGCGAGTTCGTGGCGCTCGGGCGGCATCCCGACGGGCGCGAGTGGCGGGTGGCGGTGGAGTCGCCGCTGCAGGGTCGTCCCAGCGCGGCTACGCTGAGCCTGCCCTCCGGCACCGCGGTGGCCACCTCGGGCACACGGGCGCAGAGCTATGTCCTGAACGGACGCCGCTATAGCCACATCGTCGACCCCGGTACACGGACGCCCACCTCCGGCACGCTGCTATCGGTCACCGTGGTGGCCGCGGACGCGATGACGGCCGACGCCTGGGCGACGGCGCTCTGCGCAGCCGGCGACGAGGACGGTCCGGCCTTGGCCGAGGCGCACGGCATCGCGGCCCTCTTCGTCTCCGAGGACGCCGGAAGGCTGCGTCTGCGTCGCAGCGGCGCGATTGCCGAGATGCTTCTGTAACCGAAAGGCACATCCCATGGAGATCCTGTTCGCCATCGCCATCGTTTCCCTGGCCGCCGCGGGGATCGGCCTGGGTCTCGTGTTCGGGCGCAGCCCGGCCCGGACGGGATGCGCGGCGGCCGACGGCCTTGCCACGGGGCGCTGCGCCGACTGCCCGTTGCGGCGGCGCGATGACCGGGGGCACGACCGATGACCGAGTATCGCGTTCGCGGCATCATGCGCACCGACGGGCCCACCCTGACGGCCGAGACACCGATCCGCCGCGCCATGGCGCTTCTCATCGACGCGCGGGCCGCCGTGGCGCCGGTTCTGGCGGAGGACGGGCAGATGATCGGCCTTCTCAGCCAGAAGGACTGCTTCCGTCCGGCCCTTCACGCCAGCTACCACCGGGAATGGAGCGGCCGGGTCGCCGACTGGATGTCGCGCGAGATCGTGTCGGTCGAGGCCGAGGACGAGGTCATCCGCGTGGCGGAGATGTTCCTGACCCATCCCCACCGCGTCTTCCCGGTCATGGACGGACGGCTGGTCGCCGGTCTTCTGCACCGATCTGACGTCCTGGCGCTGCTGGTCCGGATCGGCTGAGGGACGAAAGCGGAGCCGGAGAGGCTCAGAGCAGCAGCGCGACCAGGATCGGCGCGAGGATGCTCGTCAGCACCGCGTTCAGCGCCAGCCCGATCCCGGCGAAGGCGCCGGCCGTCTCGTTCACCTGGAACGCGCGCGCGGTCCCGATCCCGTGCGCGGCCACCCCAACTGCAAAGCCCCGCGCGCGCCAATCCTCAATGCGCAGCATGTTCATCAGCGGCGTCACGACGACCGCGCCGGTGATGCCCGTGAGGATGACAAGCACGGCCGTCAGCGTCGGACTGCCGCCGAGCGCCTCGGAAACACCCAGGGCGACGGGGGCCGTGGTCGACTTGGGGCTGATCGAGACGATCACTTGGTCGGGCAGGCCGAAGGCCATGGCGATCACGATGGCCGATCCCGCCGCGGCGAGCGAGCCAGCGAAGAGCGCCGCGATCAGGGGCAGGACCGAGTCACGGATCTTGGCGAGGTTCGCATGCAGCGGCACGGCCAGCGCGACCGTGGCCGGCCCCAACAGGAAGTGGATGAACTGCGCCCCGTCGAAATAGGTGGCGTAGGGCGTGCCCGACAGCCACAGCAGCGGCGCGATGAACAGCACCGACAGGAGCACGGGATTGGCCACCGGATGACGGTTGAGCCGCAGCGAGATGCGATCCGCGACGAGGTAGGCCACCACCGTGCAGGTCAGCCACAGCAGCGGCCGGGCGGCCAGGTAGCTCCAGATCTCGGTCACGTCGGTCATCGCGAGCCTCCCGAAAGCCTGAGGACGAACAGGAACGTGCCCACACCGACCAGCAGCGAGATCACGGTGCTGGCGACAAGCGTCACGCCGAGCGCGAACCAGTCACGGACGAGCACGTCCAGTTGCGCCATCACCCCAACCCCGGCCGGGACGAAGAGCAGGGACAGATGCGCCAGTATCCTCTGGGCCACCGGCCCGACGCTCCGCGCCACCGCCGGCCGGAGGAGAAGGACAACGAACAGCAGCAGCAGTCCGAGAACCGGGCCGGGTACCGGAAGACCGAGGGCGCGGCTGGCCGTCTCTCCCGCCAGTTGGCACACGAGGAGGATGGCGATCGGGGTCAGCATGGTGTCCGGGCCCTTTCGTGCCGTGTCAGGTTCAGGGTGATGACGGCCGGGCCCGGCTCGCCGGTCCAAGGCGGCGCTCGCTCTGGACAAGCGGACCCGACGGCGCCCTGCCCCGCGATGCCAAACTCAGAACCCTTCACGGATCTTGTAATGGCTGTGGGCGTGCGGTTCGCCGCGGCCGTGGGAGTGCACGGCCTCGCGGGCCTCGACAGGGATCAGGGCCAGCCGGCCGTGGCGCACGCCGCGTTCCGAGAAGAGGCCGTTGGCGAAATCCTCGACCGCGCCCACGGCCCCGCGCATCACCGTCACCTCCACCGCTGAGTCGTGGTCGACCGGCACGGACAGCGCCGCCACCGTCTGATCGTGGCGCGCGTGGCGGCTTTGGGGGACGCGCCGGCCGAGGTCGCGCGTCGAGAGTTCGAGCGTGTAGCTGACCACGCCGATGCACTCGGCTTCTTCCGGCGCCTGCCGGCTGAGCGCCCGGCGCAGCAGGTCGCGCATCGCTTCCGAACGGTTCGTGGCGTCCGAACGCTCCATGTAGGCGTCGAGCTCGGCGAGCAGCTCGTCTTCGATGGACACCGTGATCCGGGGCATGTGGCCTCCCTCTTGCGCGTGACCCGATGGTTTCCGCCCGGCGGCCCGGACGCAAGCCTTTACCTCGCACTCCGATGCGGTATGAATTCTGCGATCCGAAATCATACGCAGGGACATGATGTCCAAGCTCACGCCCGCCCTCCTCGTCGCCGTCGCCCTCTTCGCCGCGCCCGCCGGCGCGCGCCCCCTCGTCCTGGCCGTGGGGGGCGAGCCCGAGTCCGGCTTCGATCCGGTCACCGGCTGGGGAAGCTACGGCAACCCGCTGTTCCAGTCGACGCTCCTGCGCCGGGATGCCGACCTCGCACTCGAGGGCGACCTTGCGACCGACTGGACGCTGTCTGAGGACGGGACGCTCTGGACGATCACCCTGCGCGACGACGCCCGTTTCTCGGACGGGACACCGCTGACACCCGAGGACGTGGTCTTTACCTACAACACCGCGCGCGACGCAGGCGGCCTGGTGGATCTCACCGGCTTCGACGCGGCACGTGTCAGCGGCCCGCACGAGGTCGAGCTGAAGCTGGCCGAGCCGCGCATCTCGTTCACCAGCCGCCTCGCCACGCTGGGCATCGTGCCGGCGGACGGCTACGGGCCGGGCTATGCCCGCGAGCCGATCGGCTCCGGCCCGTTCCGGATGGTCGAATGGCGCGAGGGCGCGCAGCTGGTGGTCGAGCCGAACCCCTACTGGCACGGCGGAGATGTGCCCTTCGAGCGGGTGAGCTTCGTCTTCGGCTCCGAGCAGGCCGGGCTGTCGCTGGCCCGGACCGGCGCGGCGGATCTCGTCGCGGTGCCCGCATCGCAGGCCGATACCCCGCCCGACGGGATGGAGACGCTGCATGTCGAGACGGTCGACAACCGCGGCCTCATGTTCCCGATGGTCCCCGACACCGGCGCGACGACCGAGGGCGGCGCGCCGATCGGCAACGACGTGACCGCCGACCGGGCGATCCGCGTGGCGGTGAACCGCGCGCTCGATCGCGAGGCGCTGGTGACGCTGGCGTTGAACGGCCACGGCCGGCCCGCCACGGGGCCGGCTGACGGCCTGCCGTGGGACAATCCAGAGGGCGCGCTTCCCGGCAACGATCCCGAGGCGGCGCGAGAGACGCTCGACGCGGCGGGCTGGAGCGACACGAACGGCGACGGCACGCGCGAGAAGGACGGGCGCGACGCCGCCTTCGCGATCGTCTACCCGGCCGGCGACGGCACCCGGCAGGCGCTGGCGCTTGGCGCCGCGCAGCAATTGCGCGAGATCGGCATCGCGGCGACGCCCACCGGGCGCAGCTGGGACGAAATTCGCGCGATGATGCACTCGGAGGTGGTGGTGCTGGGCTGGGGCGCGCATGACCCGTCCGAGGTCTACAACATCCACCACGGCGACTACGCCGGGATCGGCTACTTCAACCCCGGCTTCTACGACAATCCGACGGTGAACGCGCATCTCGAGGCCGCCGAACGCGCCCCGGATTTCGAGGCCTCGCTGGCCGAATGGCAGGCCGCGGAATGGGATGGCGAAACCGGGTTCGGTGCGCGGGGCGATGCCGCCTGGGCGTGGATGGTCAACCTCGAGCACGCCTATTGGGTGTCGGAGTGTCTCGACACCGGGGCACGGCAGATCCACCCGCACGGACATGGTTTCCCGATCACCCACGACCTGCCGGACTGGCGCTGGACCTGCGCGGAATGAGCTGGCTGCGCCCGCTTCTCCTCGGGCGGCTGGTGCGGCTCGCTTGGTTGCTGCCGCTGGCGGCAATCGGGCTGTTCACGCTGATCTCGCTGGCGCCGATCGACCCGGTGCAGGCCTATGTGGGCGACCGCACCTCGCTGGTCGGTCCCGAACAGCGCGAGGCCATCGCCGCCGCCTGGGGCCTCGACCGCCCCGCGACCGAGCGGTTCGGGCACTGGCTGGGCGATGTCCTGCGCGGTGACCTGGGTCGGTCGCTGACCTATGACATGCCGGTCGCCGAGGTGATCGCGCGGCGCTTCCCGGCTTCGCTGGTGCTGATCGCGGGCGCCTTCGCCGTCTCGTTCGTCGTGGGCACGACACTCGGCATCGCCGCGGCGGCGGCGCGGGGCGGCCCTGCCGACCGGATCATCCGCACGCTGGCGGTGGCGCTGTCGGCCAGTCCGGGCTTCTGGATCGCGATCCTGCTCATCGCTCTGTTCGCCGTGGGGCTCGGCTGGTTGCCGTCGTGCTGCGCGGCGCCGCCGGGCCTGACGGCCGGGGAAGCCGGCTGGAGCGACAGGGCGCGGCATCTCGTGCTGCCCGTCGCCACACTTTCGGTCGTGGGCACCGCGCCGCTGATCCTGCACACGCGGCAGCGGCTGGTGGCGTTCCTCGACAGTCCCGCCGCGCTGCACTTGCGGGCGCATGGCCTGTCATGGCAGCGCATCGCCTTCGGCGCCGGGCTGCGCCATGCGCTGGGGCCTGCGCTGACACTGCACCTGGCCGGCGCGGGCGAGCTGTTCGGCGGCTCGGTCCTGGCCGAGACAGTCTTTGCCTGGCCCGGCCTCGGGCAGGCCACGGTGCGGGCCGCGACCGGCGCCGACGCGCCGCTGCTCATGGGGATCGGGCTGACGACGCTGCTCTTCGTGTTCTGCGGCAACCTGCTGGCCGACATCGCGGCGCGGCTGGCCGATCCGCGCCTGCGCCAGGGGCCGGCATGACCGCGCTGGAGATCCTGTCGCGCGGCCCCGGCGGAACGCGGGGCGGGCGCCATCCGCTCTGGCGCGGCGCCGGTGCGGCCGGGCTGGTGCTGCTGATCCTCGCGGCCGCGGCGCTCATGCCCGAGCCATGGCTGGACGTGAACGCGCAGGCAGTGGGGCGGGCGCCCGGTCCCGCACATGCCCTGGGCACCGACAGCCTCGGGAGGGACGTCGCGGCGCGCACCCTGGCCGCGCTGGCGATGAGCGTCAAGATCGGCCTGCTCGCCGCCACCGCCTCGACCGCGATCGCGCTGATCCTCGGGCTGGCCGCGGCGCTCGGACGGGTGGCCGACCACGTGGTCGGCGTGCTGACGGAGCTGGTGCTGGGCCTGCCGCATTTCGTGCTGCTGATCATGGTGGCTTTCGCGACGGGCGCGGGTGCGACGGGCGTGATCTTCGCCGTCGCCCTGACCCATTGGCCGCGGCTCGCGCGGGTGCTGCGGCACGAGGCGCAGACCGTCGCCGCGTCGGATTACGTCGCGACCTCGCGGGCGCTGGGACGCTCGCGTCCCTGGATCGCCCGGCATCACCTGGCGCCGCACCTGTTGCCGCAGGTGGTGGCGGGGTTCGTGCTGATCTTTCCCCACGCGATCCTGCACGAGGCGGGGCTGAGCTTCATCGGTCTCGGGATCGAGCCGCACCTGCCCTCGATCGGCGTGATGCTGTCGGACTCCCTGCGCGAGATCGTCGCCGGTCACTGGTGGGTCGCCGCCGCGCCGGGCGCGGGGCTGGTAATCGTCGCGCTCAGCTTCGAGCGGTTCGGCGAGGTGCTGCGCGCCGCCACCGCCCCGCCCGAGGGCACGCCATGACCCTGCGTGTCGACACCCTCGGCCTCACCCTATCACGCCCCGGCCTGCCCCCGGTCACGGCGCTCGACAGCGTCAGCTTCGCGCTTGAACGGGGCGAGATACTGGGGGTCTCCGGCAGCTCCGGCGCCGGAAAAAGCCTTGTCGCCGCCGCATTGGCCGGCGCCCTGCCGCGCGGCGCCCAGCCTTTCGGCAAGATCACCGTCGATGGCGCCCGGCCGGGGGCGCGGGACATCGCGCTGGCCCCGCAACGTCTGGACGCGCTCGACCCTCTCGCCCCGCTGGGCCGGCAGATCCGGCGCCTCGGCGGACGCCGCAGCGACCCGCGCACCGAATTGGAGCGGGTGGGCCTGTCCGCCGCGTTGACACGAGCCTATCCGCACATGCTGTCGGGGGGCATGGCGCGTCGGGCGCTGCTGGCGACGGCGCTGGCGCGCGGGGCCGACTGGCTCGTGGCCGATGAGCCGACGGTCGGTCTCGACGCCAGTGCCGCGGATCACGTGATGGCCCTGCTGGGCGATCTTGCGCGCGAGAGGCGCGGGCTGGTGGTGATCAGCCACGACCTGCCGCGCCTCGCCGGTCTTGCCGACCGCATCCTGATCCTGCGGCACGGCCGCCCGGAGGAAGTGGCCCCCGCCGCCGCCTTCGCCGGTGACGGCAGCGCCCTGACCAGCCCGTTCGCCCGCGACCTGTGGCGGGCGCAGCTGCCGGAGACCGCATGCTGAGCGCCGAGGGCATCCACCACGCCTACGGCCGCGTGGCCGTGCTCGAAGATGTCGACCTGTCTCTCGCTGCCGGCGAAGTTGTCGGCCTCGGCGGCCCCTCGGGAAGCGGCAAGAGCACCCTCGGCCGCCTTCTCGCGGGCCGTCTGTCGCCATCGGCCGGGCGGATATGCCTCGACGGCGCCCCCCTTCCCGGCACGGCACCGCGGCGCCCTGCCCCGGTCCAATATGCGCCGCAGGTCCCGGAGTTGGCCGTCGACCCGTTCTGGACCGTCGGCCGCATCCTGGACAACGGCGGCACGCCCGATCCGCTCGCCCTCGCGGCCCTCGGCGTCGCCCCGGCATGGCACGACCGGCGCCCGGTGGAACTGTCGGGCGGCGAGCTGGCCCGCGTCTCGCTCGCGCGGCTGTTCCATCCCGCCCTGCGGGTACTGATCTGCGACGAGGTCACCGCCCAGCTCGACGCGCTGGAACAGGCGACCCTGCTGGACCGCCTGACGGCCCTGACCCGGAACCGGCGCATCGGCCTGCTGATCATCAGCCACAACGCCGCCCTCAGAGCGCGCTACTGCGACCGGTCGCAGGTGCTCGGGTAGCGCAATTCCTACTGTCGGCCGCACGCCCCTCCGCGCAGGCACGAAAATCGCCTGCACCGACAGCGGAAATCCGCACCGACATCCGCGCACCCGGGCGCTCAGGCGCCGGCGAGCACTCCTGCGAGGTTGTCCGCAAGGAACCACTCGCCCGCTCCGTTCGTCCCTACTCTCCTGGCATCGAGCGCCGCGCCATGTCCGGCGCGCAGAAAAACGGCAGCGATCGCGAGCGAACGGAGGACGATCATAACCTATTTCTGGAGCCTCTCGTCGGCCGGCTTTGCGGCGACCGCCATCAGTTACGGGCCCGCGCGGATGGGGTTCGGCCTGTTCGTGCCCGAGTTCCGGTCCGCGTTCGAGATCTCGACCTCGACCGTGGGCTTCATCTCGTCGCTGGGGTTCTTCGGTTTCTTCCTGGGGCTCCTCGTGGCGCAGACGCTGCTCCGCCGGCTCGGGCCCGAGCTGCCGGTCCTGTCGGGGCTGATCGCGGCTGTGCTGGGGATGGCGACCGTCGCGGCGGCGCCGAACCTGACCTTCCTGGCGCTCGGGGTATTCCTGGCGACGTCCAGCGCGGGCTTCGCCTGGACGCCGTTCAACGACGCGGTTCATCGCTCGGTCGAGGACGAGAACCGGCCGGCCTCTCTCTCGGCCGTCAGCAGCGGCACCGGGATCGGCATCGCCGGCGCGGGGGTCGCGGCATTGGCGACGGTCTTCACCGGCCTGTCGTGGCGCGTCTGCTGGTCGATCTTCGCCATCGCGGCCGCGCTCGTGCTGATCGGCAACTGGGCGGCCCTGCGCAGCATCGGAAAGGACACCGAGGGCACCTGGTCCCGCGGCTGGAGCGATCTTCTGCCCGTCGCCGCGATCCCGCTCTATGCCGTCGCCTTCGCCTACGGCACCAACTCGGCGATCTACATCGCCTTCGCCGGCGACCAGATGGCCGAGGCCGGCGGCGTGCCGGGCCTGCCTGCGGCGGCGACCCCGCCGCTCGTCTTCATCTTCTATGGCCTGTTCGGGCTGGCCGCGCTCGGCACGGGGCGGGTGAAGGCGATGGTCGGGCTGCCGATGCTGCTGCGGCTGATCATGCTTGCCGGGACAGCGTCCTGCGTCCTCGTGGTGATCCTGCCGGCATCCTGGGTGGGGCTGATCCTGTCGGCGGGGCTGCAGGGGCTGCACGTGATGATGACGAGCGCAATCCTGGCCTTCTGGTCGGATCGCCTGTTTCCGACCCTGCCCTCGCTCAGCTTCACCGCGGCGCTTCTGGCGACCGCGACGGGCAGCGTCATCGGTCCGGCCTTGGCCGGGCTGGCGTCGGACGCGTTCGGCGCCGAGGCGATGTTCCTGGGCACCGCGGCTTTGCCGGCCCTGACCGCCGCGGCCCTGCTGAACCGCTTCGTCCGCGAGCGCGCGGTCGACGGCTGAGGGCTCGCGGGGGCCGGCGCGATCAGCCGTTCCGCGCGGGGCCCAACCCCTCCAGATGCCCGGACCTCGCGCCTGCCTCCGGATCGGCGCTGAGGAAGTCCCGCAGGGCGACTTCGAGCGCGGCCCAGTCGGTGAACTCGTGCTCGCCCTCGCCGGGATCGTAGTCCCGGTCGCGCAGGACGACGTGGCGGACCACCTGGGTCGCGAAGTAGTCGTAGCGTCCGGTCCGCACCGCGCCCGCGGCCAGCACCTCGACCTCGGGCCTGAACCCCGTACGCATCTCCAGCTCGTTGAGATAGTCGCGCGCCTCGCCAAGGCCCTCTTCGAAGGCGGCGCTCAGACTGACCGAAATCAGCAGTGTCTTGCGGGCAGCCAGGTCGTCGGCCGAGGTGGTCAGGAGGAACTCGAACTCCTTGGGGTGCCGCCGCTCGTGCACCGGCGCCGCCAGGATCACGCGGTCGACGCCGTCGAACGAGACCGGTGCCGTCTTGTCCGCCGTATCGAACATCGTGACCTCTTCGCCGGCCTTGTCGGCGACGTCGCGCGCGAACCGGGCGATCTTGAGGGTCTGGCCCTCGAGCGACTGGTATATGATCAGCACTGACATCCGTCCTCCTCGAGCGTGCGTGGCTCCTGCTGCGGGTTTGCGCGAGGCAGGATAGGACGGATGGCGCCGCCGCTCGTTGTTCCAGATCAAGGGAGACTATGGCAGGAACGGCGCCCGATGAGGGCGCCGTTGGATCGTCGTATGCGAGAGATCAGAGCATGCCGCAGAAGCGCATCACGTCCTGGATCGACTTGATCGGGTGCTGGGCGTCGAAATGCTCTGGCTGCCAGCGGCCGCCTGGCGCGTTCCAATAGCTCTCGATGTCGTTGACCACGAGACCGACCAGGGTGTTGGCGACGATATGGCTTCCGAGCGGGCCCAGATGCTCGCCATTGCCCAGAACCTCGGCCTCCTTGAGGATGTAGAACCACAGCGGGGTGTTGGTGTCGAAACCACCGTCCTTGACCGCCTTCTGCCGCGCGTCGCTGCCCTCGGCGAGCTGTTCCGGCGTGAGCACGTCGAACTGCTTGTAGCCCGAGTTCAGCACGGACTCGACGCAGGACTGCGCCGTGGGCAGGCTCAGCCGGTAGCCACGCCGAAGGTTCCGCCGCGCGAGGTGCTTGAACACGCCGGCGGGCTGATTCACGAGGTCCAGCAGCGGCGGCGCGAGCTCGGTGTCGATCTTGCGCGCCGACCGGCCTGGATTGGCGGGGTCGATGCTGACCCAGCGATCCCACTCGACCACCCAGTTCTGCGGCAGTTGCTCGACCGGGAAACCGTTCATCCGGCCGTCGCCGGTGAACGCGAACAGGTCGTTCATCGCCGCGAAGGGCTGAAGCGGCGTCGAGCCGCCTTCGGCCTGGCCGAAGAAGCGGTTGTGGTCGTAGCCGCCCCGCACCATTGAATGTCCAAAGCGGAAGCCCGCGACCGAGAACTCCAGCGGCATCGGCATCTTGGGGCCGCTGCCGTTGTGCATGTCGTAGAACGCCGTGTAGAGCGGCGCGGCAAGATCGACCACCTCGTCCACGATGGCCGGGTCGCAGACGGTGGGCAGGTACTCGTGGAGCACCAGCCATTGGTAATGCCACCGGGTCAGGCGCCGCGCGGTGTCGAAACTGCGCGACTGGGTCGCGTCGGCCAGCTTGTTGTGGAACCGCAGGAACAGCACCTGCAGCTGCGCGACGATCAGGTTCTCGTCGTTGCGGCTGTCGCCGATGATCGCGCGGGTCGGGATCGGGTTGCCGTCACCGTCAAGGAACACACTGCGCAGGTCCGGATCCGGGATCGCCCGCAGCTCCTCCACGGTCAGGATGTTGTTGCGCAGCAGGAAGCCCAGGCGCAGCAGGTCGGTCGCGTTGTCCGTCTCCGGCAGCGGGACCCTTCCCCCCACCGCGGCCGGCAGCCCGAGGCGCATCTTGGCGCGGTTTCCCGGAAACCGCATGATCTGCGACAGGCGGTTGGCGAAGGGGCCCTGCCCCACGGTGTCGCCATACAGGCTGTCGAGCCCGAGCGAGCCGTCGCGCAGGTTGAAGAGGTTGGCCGTGACCTCGTCACGCGTCTTGGGGCTGATGTTGCCCTCGATCATCGACACGTCGCTCTCGCGGTCAGTGTTCGCGGTCATGTCGTGGTCGATGAACTGGCCCCAATAGGTGAAGACCGGCGGGATCTGAGAATTCTGCTCCGCCGAGACGGGGTTCGCCTCGACCATGCTGTCGGCCAGAGCGTCCAGCAGCTCCGGCATGTCCGCGCTTTCCGGCAGGGCATAGCCGCTGGGGAAGTAGTAGCAGAACTTGCCGACATCCTCGGTGGGCATGTCCGCCGACACCATGTCGGCGTCGCCGGCCATTCCGGCCTCGGCCGGTTCGCCCTCTAGCTCCGGCTCGCGCGTCGGCGCCGCGTAGCCTTTCAGGTGCATATCCGGCGCCACCGCCGTGAGCGGCGCTCCCGCAGTCTTGGACGCCGCATCCTTCTCCTGCACGACGTGCTGGCCGTGTCCCAGGCAAAACAACATTGGAGTATCCTTATTGCTGCAATTGAACGCGCCATACCCGGCGCCGGACCACTAAAAATACAGAGGGCCTGCTCTCGTAATGGTTGCAGTATTACCCAATTTTCGCCTTTCCCGCAATATTACGAAGGGTAAGGTTTCCCGTACCGAAAGCTTCTTTCGATGTTGGCACCGAAAGGTTTGACCTGCCGTCAATGCCTGTCTGAACGCGCCGCGATACGCCCTTCGGCGCAGTTCGGGCAAGCTGCCCTATCCGATCTGCCGAAGTGATCGGACAGCCGCGTCTTCTATTCTCTGCCGGTCACTTCGGAAGAGGACTGGTGATGGACGGTACCCAACTCGACACGGCCCCGCACGCCGGCGCCCCTGACCGCGCCGCGACGATCAACCTGCTGGGAGTGAAGGTCTCGGCGCTGAACCTGCCGGAGGCCGTCCGCCGCATCGAGGACGCGGTGGTCCGGCGCGAGCGCGGCTATGTCTGCGTAGCGGGCGCGCATGGGCTGGTCGACTGTCAGGGCGACCCCGCCCTCCGGGAGGCCTTCAACAACGCGCTCCTCGTCACGCCCGACGGGATGCCGCTGGTCTGGGAATTGCGCCGACGGGGCCATGCCGAGGCCGGCCGGGTCTATGGTCCCGACCTGATGCTCGCCCTGATCGAGCGCGGACAGCTCAACGGGCTGCGCCACTATCTATATGGCGCGACACCCGGAACGCTGGCCAAGCTCGAGGCCGCGCTCACGCGGAAATCACCCAGGGCGCGCATCGTCGGCAGCTATTCCCCGCCTTTCCGCCCCCTGACCGAGACCGAGGAAGCAGACGTCGCCCGCCGCATCAACGCCGCGGCTCCCGACCTTGTCTGGGTGGGTCTCAGCGCACCGAAACAGGAACGATGGATGGCCCGAATGCGTCACCGTCTCGAGGCCCCCGTCCTGCTCGGCGTAGGCGCGGCGTTCGATTTCCACGCGGGAAACGTGCGACAGGCACCGGCCCGGCTTCAGCGGGCCGGGCTGGAATGGGCATTCAGGCTGGCCGCCGAGCCGCGGCGCCTGTGGCGCAGATACCTGCGCGTGGTGCCCCGATACCTCGCACTGCTGGCGCTGCAGCGCACCGGGCTACGAAGGTTTCCGGACCCCGGCTCGCAGCCGCCGGCCTGATCGGGAGCGCGGGGGACGAGCGATGCGCACATCGAGGCCGCCCTAGAGCCGAATGGCGGCACCGGTCTAGACGCACTCACGGACCGAACAATGCGAACCCGCCCTGCGGGAATCGCCCCTCTACTTCGATCGGCAAAGTCACTACGCCAATTCGGCGTATGGCGGATTCCGGCTGGCAGGAGGCGGAAGGGACGCGCTCAAACTGATAAATTAAGTTTTTCGAAACCTCTCGGACAAGAGTAGGCGAAACTCTGCGCAGAACTCGCTTTTCCACCGCGAGGCACGTAAACTACGGAGTCGACATGAGAAATCGCGGCACCCTCGTTTCGTCACGGAATCCGGTCCAAAAGCCCTGTTTAGCAACACCGCGAAAGTTGCGAGATCCCGCTGATTAAGCCCGTGGCCGGTCAAGACATTCTACCATAACGCGAAATTTTGGGCGGCTCGCGTCGAACCCGGGACGTCCTAGACATAAGTCTCGGCAGACGGTCGCCGGCCCTTGTCGAGACGCCTCCCGGGACCCTTGGCCTGCCTTCCGCCCCGAAGATATTCCCTTTCACTGCGAGCTTGTGAAAAGCAGCCACAGGAAAAAGGCACCAGATCGATGGCAATCTACTACGTCGCAACCGACGGCAGCGACAGTGGGGTCGGCAATTCGGATGACCCCTTCCGCACGATCAACCATGCATTGAACTCGGGCCTTGAGCCTGGAGACGAGGTCGTTGTTCGACCCGGGACCTACAACGAGCAGGTCAATATCAACGCGGGCGGCTCGGCCGCCGGCAATGTGACCCTGCGGTCGGAGGTGCCCGGGGAGGCGCTGATCCGCCCCCCTTCATCGGCCTATAACGCCGTCAGCATCAACGACAACTATGTGACGATCGACGGTTTCGACATCACGGGCAACGGTGGTGACGGCATCGAGGCGAACGATGTCCACCACATCGAGGTCCTGAACAACATCGCCCACGACAGCGGCGAATCCGGCATTCAGTTCAACTGGTCGGAGTTCATTCGAGTCGAGGGCAACACGACCTATGGCAACGCCAGCGACGGTTGGTTCTCCGGCATTTCGATCTACCAGAACCGGAACATCACCGGCGACACCGAGACCGAAGGCTTCCGGACCGTCATCAAGGACAACGTCTCTTACGACAACATCACACAAACCGGTCAGCACACCGACGGCAACGGGATCATCATCGATGATTTCCAGAGCACGCAGACCGACGGCTTCCCCAACTACACCTTCCCCACGCTGGTCGAGAACAACCTCGTCTACCAGAACGGCGGCAAGGGCGTGCAGGTGGTCTGGAGCGACAACGTAACGGTCAAGAACAATACCGCCTGGCACAACAACCAGGACGACCAGAACAGCGGCACGTGGCGCGGCGAGATCAGCAACTCGCAGTCCAGCGACAACACGTTCGTCAACAACATCGCCGTCGCCGATCCTTCGGTGAACAGCAACAACACCGCGATCGACAGCACGTCCTACGGTGGCTACACCAACGACAACGTCACCTGGTCGAACAACCTGACGTTCAACGGCACGCCCGGCCAGGCGTCGGTTCGGACCGACGGCGGCAACGCGGGTCCGACCGAAGCCAACGGCAACCTGCTTGGCGTGAACCCCGAGTTCGTGAACCCGGGCGTCAACTTCGCGCTGGCGGGCGACTCGCCGGCGATCAACGCGGGCACCGACTCCTTCGGCCTGCCCGAGAACGATCTGGACGGCGGTGCGCGTGTGGTCGACGGCGCGGTCGACCTGGGCCCCTATGAGGAAGGCTCAGGCGGATCGGGCGGCGGCGGCTCCCAGCCCGAGCCGGAACCGGAGCCGACCAATGCCGCGCCGAATGCGCAGGATGACGAGGCCGGCACGACGACGGCCGGCGAGTCCCTGACGATCCAGGCGGGTGCCCTGCTTCAGAACGACGGCGACCCGGACGATGACTCGCTCACCATCACCGACGTGTCGTCCGGCAACGGCGGCAGCGTCGAGATGAACGACAATGGCGCGATCGTCTTCACGCCCTCCGCCTCGGCGTCGGGCGAGACCAGCTTCAACTACACCGTTTCCGACGGCAACGGCGGGACCGACAACGCTTCGGTGACGGTCGACACGACCGCGGCGGACGACGGCGGGACTGACGGTGGCGGCTCCGATGGTGGAAGCACCGGCGGATCCGACGGTGGCGATACCGGCGGCACCGATGACGGTGACACCGGTGGATCCGACGGTGGTGACACCGGTGGAAGCGACGGCGACGACGATTCCGCCGACAATTCCGGTGGCGACGGCGAGACCTTCAGCCTGTGGGACGAGGGCGCTACGCCCGAGACGATCACCGATCCCGATGGCAAGTCGGTCGAGCTGGGGCTCGAGTTCACGGCCAAAGAGGACGCGACGCTGGATGCGGTGCGTTTCTACAAGAGCGCGGACAATACCGGCGTTCAGCACGTAAGCCTCTGGAACTCCGACGGTGAGCTTGTCGCGCGGACCGACGCCGACAACCTGACGTCGGAAGGCTGGCAGGAAGTCGCGTTCGACACCGCGGTCGACCTCGAAGCGGGCGAGACCTACACGGCCTCGTACTTCACCGAGAGCGGCAAGTACTCGGTCAGCGAGGAGTACTTCACCGGGTCCAGCAACGAAGGCCCGATCTCGATCGGTGAAAACGCCGGCGTGTACGCCTACACCAACTCGGCCGACGACGCCCCGAGCCAGACATACAAGGCCAGCAACTACTGGATCGACCTCGTCGTCGACCAGGGCGGCTCGTCGGATGTCTCGCCGGATAGCGGCAGTAGCTCGGACGTGATCGGCGAAGCGGACACGGTGACGGTGCAGCAGTCGGGCCCCGACCAGTGGCACCAGGTCTCGTTCGGCCAGGAGCTCGACGATCCGGCGGTGGTCATGAGCACCATGACATCGAACGGCGCGCAGCCCGAGATCGTCCGCGTGCGCAACGTGACCGACACCGGGTTCGAGTTCCAGATGGACGAGTGGGACTACCAGGACGGCAGCCACGTCTCCGAGACCCTGAGCTGGGTCGCGGTGGAAGCCGGCACCCACACGCTCGAGGATGGCCGCACCGTCACGGCCGGCCACGGCTCGGGCGATGGCGGCTGGAGCGACGTCTCCTTCGACGGGGCGTTCGGCGACACGCCGGCCGTGTTCGCGCAGGTCTCCGGTGACGAGAACGGTCGCGCCGTGACCGAGCGGGTCGACGGCGTCTCGTCCGACGGCTTCAAGGTGTCGATGTCCGACCAGGAGGCGGCGAACGGCTCGGTCTCGGGCGAGGCCTTCGACTGGATCGCGGTCGATACCGGCGGTCGCGCCTCGAACGGCAGCATGGCCGGCGTCAAGGGTGGCGTCAACGACACCTGGAGCGACCTCGGTTTCGAGGACAGCTTCGCCAACGACGAGTTCGCCTTCCTGGCCGACATGCAGACCACCAACGGCGGCAACCCCGCCACGCTGGAAGTCGCCTCGATCGAAAGCGACCAGGCCGAGTTGCGCGTTCGCGAAGAGACCTCGAACGACGCGGAAACCTTCCACGTCGAAGAGAGCGTCGGGTACGCCGGCATGGACGTGGGCCAGATCGTCGCGGCCAAGTCGGACGCAGACGACGCGATGGCCTGACGCCGAACTGCCTCCGGCGCCCGCCCGATCGGGCGCCGGATTCCCATACTGGCGCTTCCGGATTCTCCGGGGGCGCCTTTTTTCGTCCGCGGCCCCGCGGGGCCCGCCGCCCTCGTCTATTGGGTGAAGACGGACCCTTGCACCGGGCGCCTTTCACCGAAAGGCCAATGCCCAGGACCGTCTCCGCGCCTTCGGATGAGCGTGACTGACCGATTGGCCCGATTTTCCAGGATCCCGAAGACATTAAAGTCGGCTCGTGAAGAGGCCTCTGCGTCTTCAGCCATTTGATGTCATTTATTTCGGAGATCGGTCACTTGCCCCAAAAGGATTGTGACATCGCGCCGGACGCGCGCATTTTCCAGCCGGAGCTGGTCAACCTGTACGGGTGCAGCATCGGCTCCGAGACCAGGATCGGCCCCTTCGTCGAAATCCAGTCCGGCTGCGTCGTCGGGGCCCGCTGCAAGGTCTCGTCGCACAGTTTCCTGTGCGAGGGGGTGACGCTCGAGGACGAGGTCTTCGTCGGGCACGGGGTCATGTTCACCAATGACCTCTTCCCCGCCAGCACCACCCCCGACGGCAGCCTCAAGGGCGGCGACGACTGGGAGTGCGCACCGGTTCTGGTTCGCGAGGGCGCGGCGCTCGGCTCGAATGCCACGATCCTTGGCGGGATCACCATCGGATCCCACGCGCTTGTCGGCGCCGGTGCCGTCGTCACCCGCGACGTCCCCGACTTCGCCATCGTCGCCGGCAACCCGGCGCGGGTGGTCGGCGACGTGCGCCATCGCGCGCCCCGGGATGCGGGCGCCACTTCGCAACCAGACAACATCGTGGGGCTGTCATGATCAGGATCGGCATCGCCGGATACGGCTACTGGGGCCCCAACCTTGCGCGTGCGGTCGCGGAAAGCGGCGCGGCACGGGTCGAGATGATCGCGGACATGTCCGACGCCGCGCTGAAGCGCGCGTCGCTGCGCCATCCCGCGGCCGCGCTGACCACCGACATCATGGAGATGATCCGCTCGCCGCAGATCGACGCCGTGATGATCGCCACGCCGGTCAACACGCATTACCCACTGGCACTGGCGGCGCTGCAAGCCGGCAAGCACGTCGTCGTCGAGAAACCGATGGCCGAAACCGTCGCCAATGCCTCGCGCCTCGTGGACGAGGCCCAGCGGCGCGGCCTGACGCTGATGGTCGACCACACCTTCGTCTATACCGGTGCGATACAGGCGATCTCGAAGCTGATCCACTCACGCGAACTGGGGGACATCTACTACTATGACTCCACCCGCGTGAATCTCGGGCTGTTCCAGCGCGACGTGAACGTGATCTGGGACCTCGCCGTCCACGACTTCGCGATCATGGACCACCTGTTCGAGAGCAAGCCCGCGGCGATCTCGGCCAGCGCGGCGGGCTTCCTCAGCAACAGCCCCGAGAACATGGCGCACCTGACCGTCCACTACGAGTGCGGCGCGATGGCCCATCTCAACGTGAACTGGCTCGCGCCGGTGAAGATCCGCCAGACCCTGATCGGCGGCAGCAAGAAGATGGTCATCTACGACGACATGCAGGCCAGCGAGAAGGTCAAGATCTACGACCGCGGCGCCGTGAAGGGCCAGGACGACTACGCCCATCTCGTGTCCTACCGGCTGGGCGACATGCATGCCCCGGCCCTTTCGACCAAGGAAGCGCTCGTTTCCGAGACGGAAGAGTTCGTCCGCTGCATCGACACAGGCGATACGCCGATCACCGACGGTGTCGGCGGACTGCGCGTCGTCGAGATGCTCGCCGCCGCGTCCCGCTCGACCGAGCTGCGCGGCCATCCCGTCGACCTCGTCAGCCTGAAGGTGGCGTCATGATCCCGTTCCTCGATCTTCAACGCCAGTATGCCGGCATCGCCGACGAGCTCGAAGAGGCCGTGCTCACCACCCTGCGCAGCTGCGGCTACATCCTGGGTGAACCGGTGGAGCGCTTCGAACGGGATTTCGCCGCCTATTGCGGCACCGCCGAGGCCATCGCCCTCAGCTCCGGCACCGCGGCGCTGCATCTCGCGCTGCTCGCGCTCGACATCGGACCGGGCGACGAGGTCATCACCGTCCCGACGACCTTCGTGGCGACGGTCGCGGCGATCCTCTATGCCGGCGCCCGACCCGTCATGGTCGACGTCGACCCCGATACGCTGACGATGGATCCGGCCGCGATCGAAGCCGCGATCACGCCGCGCACCAAGGCGATCATGCCGGTGCACTTCCACGGCCGGCTGGCCGACATGGACGGGATCCTGTCCGTCGCCAGGACGCACGGCCTGCGCGTGATCGAGGATGCGGCCCAGGCCCACGGCGCACGGCGCAACGGCACCAAGGCGGGCGCGTTCGGTGATCTCGGCTGCTTCAGCTTCTATCCCGGCAAGAACCTCGGCGCGGCGGGCGAAGGCGGTGCCGTCACGACCAGCGACCCGGACCTCGCGCAGAAGATCCGCCAACTGCGCGACTGGGGCCAGACCGAACGCTACGTCCACGCCATGCTCGGCTACAACTACCGCATGGACGCGATCCAGGGCGCGGTCCTGGGCGTCAAGCTCAAGCGGATCGATGCGTGGAACGCGGCCCGGCGCAACATCGCCAACGCCTACGATTCCGGCCTGTCGCCGATGCTGCTCAAGGCCTTCGGCCCCTTTGGCGAGGATCATGCCTGCCATGTCTACGCCGTGTTCCCGTCCGACCGCGAGGCGCTGCGCGCCGGTCTGACCGAGGACGGCGTGTCGACCAACATCCACTATCCCTATCCCGTGCATCTGCAACCGGCCTATGCTGACCTGGGCTATGGCCCCGGCCGCTTTCCGGTCGCGGAATCCTATGCGCGGCACACGCTCTCGCTGCCACTGTTCCCCGAACTCTCTCCCGGTGAACTCTCGCACGTCATCACGGCGACGAACCGGCTCGTCGACCGCGCGACGCATGACCGTCCGAGCCGGAAGGAGTACGCATAGTGACCCAGCAGAGCATCCTTTCCGACAAACGCGTGCTCGTCACCGGCGGCAGCGGCTTCGTCGGCTCGCACATCGTCGACCTTCTCGTCGACGCGGGCTGCAGGGAAATCCTCGTGGTCGACAACATGGTGCGCGGCCGGGCCTCGAACATCGCCGCGGCGATGGACAGCGGACGCGTCACCCTGGTCGAGGGCGACATCCGCGATACCGAGCTGATGCGCCAGCTGATCGAAGGCACGGACACCGTCTTTCACCAGGCGGCGCTGCGCATCACCCATTGCGCGGCCGAACCGGACGAGGCGATGTCGGTCATGGTGCAGGCCACCTACGACATCCTGCAGCAATGCGTGCGCCAGAAGGTGCGCAAGGTCGTGATGGCTTCGTCCGCCTCGATCTATGGCCTCGCGCCGCATTTCCCGACGCCCGAGAGCGACCCGCCCTACGACAACCGCACCCTCTACGGAGCGGCGAAGAGCTTTGGCGAGGGGCTGCTGCGGTCATTCAACGACATGTACGGGCTCGACTACGTCGCGCTGCGCTACTTCAACGTCTACGGGCCCCGCATGGACCTGCACGGCAAGTATACCGAGGTCATGGTCCGGTGGATGGAGCACCTGGCCGACGGCAAGCCGCCGATCGTGTTCGGGGACGGCGCGCAGACGATGGACCTGATCCACGTGCGCGACATCGCCCGCGCGAATATCCTTGCGGCCACCAGCCCAGCGACCGACGCCGTGTTCAATATCGGCAGCCAGACCGAGACCTCGCTTCTGCAACTGGCGCAGTATCTCGCTGACGGGATGGATCGCGGGCACCTGGTCCCCGAGCACGCGCCGGCACGCTCGGTCAACCCGGTGCCGCGCCGGCTGGCCCTGTGCGACGCCGCGGTCGAGCAGCTCGGCTTTCGCGCCAGCATCGACCTGCGCGACGGGCTTCGGGAACTGATCGACTGGTGGCAGAGCGAACGGTCCGACGCTCCGGTCGAGGACGCCGCGCAATGATCCCGATCGCCATGCCCCTCCTCGGAGAGACCGAGGCCGACGCCGCCCGGAACGCGGTGCTGTCCGGCTGGGTCTCGCAGGGCCCCGAGGTCGGCCGTTTCGAGACCGAGTTCGCCGCCTTCGTCGGTGCCGACCATGCCTGCGCGGTGTCCAACTGCACCACCGCCCTGCACCTCGCGCTTCTGGGCGTTGGCGTGGGGCCCGGCGACGAGGTCGTCACGGTCAGCCACTCATTCATCGCGGGCGCCAACGCGATCCGCCAGTGCGGCGCGATGCCGGTTTTCGTCGACATCGAGCAGAGCGGCTTCAACATCGATCCCCAGGCGGTCGCGGCCGCCCTGACGCCGCGCACGCGGGCGATCCTGTGCGTCCACCAGATCGGCATGCCCTGCGACATGGGCGCGCTGATGACCATCGCCAACAGCTTCGGACTGCCGGTGATCGAGGACGCGGCCTGCGGCGCGGGGTCAGAGATCCGCATCGACGGGGCGTGGCAGAAGATCGGCCGTCCCATCGGCGATGTCGTCTGCTTCTCGTTCCACCCGCGCAAGGTCATCACCACCGGCGAGGGCGGCATGCTGACCACCAACCGCGCCGATCTCGATGCCGGCTTCCGCCTGCGGCGCCAGCACGGCATGTCGGTGTCGGACACCAAGCGGCACGCCAGCGCCTCGGTCGTGTTCGAGACCTACCCGGTCCGCGGCTACAATTACCGCATGACCGACATTCAGGCGGCCATCGGGCGCGCGCAGCTTCAGCGCCTGCCCGAGATCGTGGCGCGCCGGCGCGAACTGGCCGACCGCTACCACGGGGCGATCGAGTCGATGCCCGGCCTGACGCCGCCGGTCGAGCCGAGTTGGGCGCGCTCGAACTGGCAGAGCTACTGCGTCTCCCTCGCGCGGGGGGTCGACCAGAAGAAGCTGATGCAACGCATGCTCGACCGGGGTGTCGCGACCCGGCGCGGGATCATGAACGTGCATCTAGAGGGTGCGTATTCCGGGCTCGACCTGACCCACGCGCTATCGCGCTCGGAGATGGCGCGCGACCGCTGCATTCTGCTGCCGCTCTACGCCCAGATGACGGACGAAGAGCAGGACAAGGTCCTCACCGTCCTGCAGGAGGCGATGTCGACGCTTCAGACGACACCGCTGCGGCAAAAGATCAAGGCCTGAGGCCCGCCGATCAGCCCCCCCGCCCCTTCAGGGGGCGGGCGGGGTTCCCGGCGACCACCGCCCCGGGCGCGACATCCCTGACCACCACCGACCCCATCCCGACAAGCGCGCCAGCGCCGATGGTGGTGCCGTTCCGAATCGCGCTGCCGCTGCCGATATAGCAGCTGTCCCCGACCTCGACGCTGCCGGCGAGGATCACCCCCGCCCCCACCAGGCTGTGTGCCCCAATCGTCACGTCGTGGTGCACGACGGCGTGCGGCATGATCATCACGTGATCGCCGATATGGGCGTTCGAGGTCACCGTCACCCCCGCATAAAGGACGGCGCCCTGCCCCATCTCGGCGAAACGCGACACACGCGCCTGCGGATGCACGATCGTGGCGAAGCGGTCCCGTGCAAGGCCCAATCCACCGATAAGCCCTGCACGGGCGCGATAGCTCCGATCCGACCCGATGAGAAAAACGAATCGCGATTCGGCGAATTTGGAGTACGCCGAGAGGGGAAGAACCGGCACTCCTTCGAAGTGAGCGTCCTCACCGCACTTGCCGTCGTCCAGTATTGCCGGGATGTGGAAATTATCGGCAAGAACTTCGAAAAGCTCCACGCAGTTACCACTCAGTCCGATCGGGACGATTTCTTTATTCGCCATAAGTTCTTACCCTGACTTTAAGGGGAATGTCGACATCCTATCGGGACAGTGCGGGCATGACCATGCCCGGAAAAAAAGGCTTTTGGATGACGCCCCCCCCGATCATACGCAAAAGTTAACACCGCCTTTGTGGCTTATGCTATTCTCGCTATACGGGTGTTCAAACATGCCGTGCATGGCCCAAGAGAACGAATTCGAGGGACGCGCCGCATGCCATGCATCTCAGGAAACACAAGATAGAACAAAGATCATGGAGGATCATTTCTTACATCATCTGAATTGCCTCCGGCCAACTTTCGCGCCGCGGACACTACTTTAACGACAAAATATAATGCTTGGGTTAGGTAAGATGACCAAATTCTCCGAGAATTCCAGGTCTTTCGAACAATACGAACGACCTTCTATCTACTCCCAAAGGCTTAACGAAGATCATCTTATTGATCTGGAAAGGCCACCCCTTCCATCTATCGTGAATCTCATTTCCGCGCCCTCCCTGGAACGGGAATGTGTCATCGCCTCCCTGCGCCATCTCTTTCCGCGCGCCGAAATTCGCAGCTTCGATTCGGGTTCGGAATGGGAAGCCCATGCGACGGAACAGAACCCCAACGAGATCGTGCTCTACAACCTCGGCGATCGGTCGATTTCCGATTACGAGACGAAAGAGGCGGTGCGCGGGTTCATCCACCGGGCGGGGAACCGCAAGGTCATCATCATGGCCAAGAGCGAGGAACCCTCGGCGTTCTTCGACGCGCTCGAGTGCGGCGCAGCCAGCTACATCCCGCCAAGCGTCGGTCTCGAGGACCTGATCGAGGCGATGCGCCTCTCCTCGTCCAAGAGCGTCGTGATCTCGCGGAAGAGCGTCGAGGTGCTGCGCAAGGCGATGACGCTTCAGCCGGCGGCGGCCTCGCAGAAATGCGGCCTGGAACGCTACTTCACCGAACGGCAACTCGCCGTCGCCCGCGCCCTGCAGCGCGGCGCTGCGAACAAGACCATCGCCTACGAACTCGACCTCTGTGAAAGCACCGTCAAGGTTCACATCCGCAACATCATGCGCAAGCTGAAGGCGACGAACCGCACCCAGGCGGCCTACAAGCTCAACGAGTTGGCCCAGGGCAACACTTCCATCGAAGTGCGGTCGGGCTCCTGACCGCTTTTCGGGCTGCGACGACCGGGGCGCGCGGGCACCATCGCGCGCCTTGGCCGTTTTCAGGCCGCCCTTGCCCGCGCCCGCCAGGCTCCCAGTGCCTCGGCCGCGCGCGTCACCTCGACGGCTAGCGGATGGGCGACAAGAACCAGCGCCCCGTACCAACCCAGGGCGGCCCCCAGGACGGCCCCGACCGTCTCGGGCACGCTCAGCACCGAGCCGAAGACGAGGACGATCACCGCCGGCACCAGCCCCGCCCCCAGCGCCACCGCCAGGCTGCGCAGCACGAGCGCGCCGAAAGCTCCCCAGGCGAACTCCACGCGGCGATGCACGATAACCAGCATCACGCCGATCTGCAGCGCGTTCGCCAGGAACATGCTCCACGCCAGCACCGTCAGCCCGTACTGCGCCGCCACCAGGATCACGCCGCCCGACAGGGGCAGAGCGATCAAGCTGACGAGAGCCATCTCCCGCATCCGCCCCAGGGCGACCAGGACCGGATAGGCCAGGTAGATCGGGAACAGCGTGAACGCCGCCAGCGCCACGATCCGGACCAGCGGCACCACCTCGAGCCATTGCTGCCCCAGCATCACCCGCACGATCGGATCGGCCAGCAGCGCAAGGCACAGAAGCGCCGGCCATTGCAGCGCCGAGATCATGGACAGGCCCAGAAGGTAAGGTTCGGTCAGGCTCTGCCTCTCACGAACCCGGACCGAGAACGCCGGCAGGACGACAGGCTGCACCGCGCTGAGAAGCAGCCGGTCGGGCAGCTGCGTCAGCGAGATCGCGCGAGAGAACAGACCGACCGCGGTAAAGCCGAGGATGCGCGCGATGATCAGGCGCGGCATCGCATCGTAGAGCATCCCCAGAAGCGTCACGACACTGGACCACGCCCCGAACGGCGCAATCTGGCGCCAGTGTCGCACCGTGGGCCGGAAGATCCACCACTCGGGTCGCGCCACCGCAGACCCGATCGCCGTCACCACCGCCGCGGCCACCGCGCCCCAGACGAGGCTGAAGGGACCGAAGCCCAGGGCCGCCAGGGCGATCGTCACGGCGGTGTTCACCGCCACCGCCGCAATGCTGATCCGCGCGACGATGCCGAACTGCATGTCGCGTCGCAACAGCGCGAGGAGCGGATTGCTGATCGGCGCGAAGAGGAACGCGAACGCCGCGATCCGCATCAGCGCGCCGAGATCGGGCTCGCCGTAGACCTGCGCAAGAAGGTCCGCCCCGAAATAGACGCACAGCCCCAGCGTCAGCGAAAGCACCCCGATCAGCGTGACCGCGCCGCGCACCAAGTCCGGCGTCAACTCCGGCTCGCGGATCAGGAACGCCGCGACGCCGAAATCGCGAAACGCCTCGATCAGCAGGACCAGGCTGCTGGCCACCATGAAAAGGCCGACCTCGGCTGGGGTCAGCAGACGGGACACCGCCGCCATCATCACCAGCGACAGGATCAGCCCCACGGTCTTGTCGGCAAAGGCGGCAACCAAGGAACGACGCACCATGTCAGGCACCCCTGAACGCGATAAGGACAAGCGCGGCGCGGCGCATCACGTCACCCCCGCTCCACGGCATCGCGCGACGCCACCCGGAAGCGACGCTCGCGCAAATAGAAATAGGCCGTCCGCGCGGCATCGGCGGTCAGAGCGACCCGGCCGGGGCGATACCCGACGGCCGCGCGGCACACGCGCAGCAGCGTATCGCCGACAACCTCGATCCCGTGATTGGCAACGACGAACTCGCGCCCGAACGCACCCAGCGCCGTCCGCAGGTCCGGCGACCGCGCAAGCGCGCGGATCGGCCCGGACAGTGCCGCATTGTCTGCCCCGCCGGCCCCGTGTCCGAACATGCCCGTCTCGATGAACCCCTCCGCCGTCTCGGGCGAGAACAGCCGCGCGAAGCCCGCCTCGCCTGTCACCACGACCGGCTTGCCGAAGGCGAGACCGCGCAGGGACGAACCGCCCATGCCCAGCACGATATCCGCCGCCGCGTAGGCGGGGCGCGGATCCGTCATCGCACCGGCCAGGCTGATTGCCTCGCGCCCCAGAGCGGCATTCGCCCGACCGGCTGTCTCGCGGATGCGCGGCATCGCCGCCCCGTCCCCGACGATGAGATACGTCAGCGGCAGGGTGTCCCCGAGCTCGCGCACGACCTCGATGGTGCGCTTGATGCTCTCGGACTTCATGTATTCCGACAGCCGCGACACCGACACCAGCAGCACCGCATCCCCCCCGACATTTAGGCGGCGGCGCAGTGCAGCGCCGTCCGAGGCCCCCGGCGCGTTGGCCTCGGTGTCCACCGGCGGAGGCAGCAGCGCCGTGCGGCTCCAGCCCGCGGCCTCGGCCTGCCGGCGCAGACCCTCGAACCCGAAGGTCGTGGGCACGCCACGGGGCATCGCTCGGGTCAGGTGCATCATCATGTCGGTGATGACCAGCGGCACGCCCTCGGGCAGATGCACGCCGCAATAGGCTTCGAGCCCCTGCCACCAATCCCACGCCTGGATGATGTCGGGACGCACCCGGCACACCGTGTCGCGCAACGCCCTGATCCGCGCCGGCGAGGGATGCAGGCGCACGTCGGGCGCCGGGATGAACGGCAGGCCCCGGGCCCGAAGCAACTCCAGCGCCGGCCCCTCTGTGGCGTGCACCGTCACGTCGACCCCGCGCCTGTCCCGGAGGAAGGCGGCGAGGTCGATCGCGTTGATCTGGGTCCCGCCGAGCTCGAGCCGGTGGGCGAAGACGAGAAGCTTCACACGTGCGCTCCGTTGCCCCGACGCGAGACCTCCTGCGCGGCGAGCGGCGTGGACACCGGCGTCCGGTTCAGGCTCGGCGCGCCGACCAGCGGCACCGTCGCGGGCGTCGACAGCAGGCTGTCGAAATACGCGATCGTGTGGCCCAGCCCCTCGCGCAGCTGCACGCGCGGCGCCCATCCCAGCACCTCTGTGGCGCGGGTGATGTCGGGCTTGCGCTGCAGCGGGTCATCCTTCGGCAGCGGCCTGTAGACGAGCGGCGACCCCGAGCCTGTCAGCTCGATCACCATCTCGGCCAGCTCGCGCATCGTGAACTCGCCCGGATTGCCGAGGTTGATCGGCATCTCGGCCCCGTCGGGCGCGTCCATCAGCAGGCGGAAGCCGCGGATCAGGTCTTCGACGAAGCAGAACGAGCGGGTCTGCAACCCGTCGCCGTACAGCGTCACCGGCTCGCCCTTCAGCGCCTGCACGATGAAGTTCGACACCACTCGACCGTCGCTGGGATTCATCCGCGGACCGTAGGTGTTGAAGATGCGCGCGACGCGGATATTCACGCCGCACTGGCGGTGATAATCGAAGAACAGCGTCTCGGCACACCGCTTGCCCTCGTCATAGCACGAGCGTGGCCCGTTCGGGTTGACGTTGCCCCAGTAGCCTTCGGGCTGCGGATGCACCAGCGGATCGCCGTAGACCTCGCTCGTCGACGCCTGGAAGATCTTCGCCTTCATCCGCTTGGCGAGGCCCAGCATGTTGATCGCACCCATCACACTTGTCTTCACAGTCTGGACCGGGTCGGTCTGGTAATGGATGGGCGAGGCCGGGCATGCGAGGTTCCAGATCTCGTCGACCTCGACATAGAGCGGCATGGTCACGTCGTGACGCATCAGCTCGAAGCGCGGGTTGTCCACCAAGTGCAGCACGTTGCGACGTGCGCCGGTCTGAAAGTTGTCGACGCACAGAACGTCGTGGCCATCCGCCAGAAGGCTCTCGCACAGGAACGAGCCGAGAAAGCCAGAGCCGCCGGTGACCAGGATTCGCTTGGAATCGTGCATATCCCTGTCCTTTCTAACTATTTCTTCAAGGGCGCCGCCGCGCGGAGCCGGGGAATGGAAAAATCAATAGGCGCCCTTGCGGCCGATCACGGCGGCGAAGGTCCGGAGAATGATGGAGAGGTCGAACCAGAACGACCGGTTGTCGATATAGTAGCCGTCGAGCTGCTCCTGCTGCGCCACGTCGGCAGCGCTGCGGTCCGAGATCTGCCACAGTCCCGTCAGGCCGGGCACGACCGAGGCGCGGCGGGCCCGGAACTCGGGACGCATCGCGGCAAGGTGATACTCCGGAAACGGCCGAGGCCCCACCAGCGTCATGTCGCCCCGCAGGATGTTGAAGAGCTGCGGCAGCTCGTCCAGGCTCGACGCCCTCAGCACACGGCCGACCACGGGCAGGATGCGCGGATCGTTCCGCAGCTTGTAATGGGTCTCCCACTCCTTGCGGGCGTCGGGATCGCGGGCCAGCAGGTCCTCGAGCATCCGGTCCGCGTCGCGGTACATCGTCCGCAGCTTGAGCACGCCGATCCGGCGGCCGCCCAGGCCCTCGCGCATCTGCACGTAGAAGGCCGGCCCCGGATCGACGATCTTGATCGCCGCCGCGAAGACCAGCAGGACCGGCGCCGCGACCATCATCGCCGGCACCGTGACGGCAAGGTCGACCGCCCGTTTCGCCGCCGAAACGGTCCCGCGCCGCGTGTGCCCCGACAGGCGCAGTCCCAGCGTGCCGCCATGCTGCACGGGCGTCACGCCCGAAAGCCGCGCCTTCGGCAGGTCGGACACCAGCAGCACCTCGGCGAATTGCCGGCGCAGAAGCTCCAGCGTGGCGGGCTCGGGCAGCGCGTTGCCGGCCCAAAGGGCAGCCTCGGCCCGACCGGGATCGCGCGTCGGCGTCAGCCCGTAGCCCGGCTGGGCGTTCAGGAACTCGCTCAGCGCCTCGACCCGCTCGGGCGTGCCGAACAGGCGCACCTGCATGCCGCCAAGCCCGGTCCTGCGAAGGACGAACCGCACCAGCCACCCCGCCGCGATCTGCAGCAGGCCGACCGCCGCGAACAGCACCGCCAGAAGCGCCACCTGCGCCGGGGTCGCCCCGGTCAACATCACGGCACCGCCCGCGGCGATGACGAGCGCGCCGGCCCAGGCGGCCACGGCCCGCCGCAGCACGGCTTCGGGATGATGGCCGATGCCCGGATAAAGGCCGCTCGCCGCCTTCATTCCGATCTGGACCGCCCCGGCAAAGGCAAGGACGGGCACGATCACGGCGGACGAGGCCAGCAGCCCCGGCGCCAGCAGCAGCCCGACGACGGCGAACGCGCCGGCATCGGCTAGCACCAGCGCCCCGGTCGCCACGGCCCGGCGTGCCATGCCGGCCGCCCCGATACCCGACGGAACCGTCCCGTCGAGAGGCACCGGTATTCCGTAGAAATCGCTTTCCTCGGACGAAAGCTGAAGCGACGTAATGGTCATCAGAACCTGTCCCGGCCCGTGGGCCTGCCGTCATTCATAAAATGAGTTCAGTGTTTTAAGTAATTGAATCGGAACCGAAGAAATCATCGAGCGACCGCGCCCCCGGTTTCCGAGTTCACCGCGCATCGAGGGCATCGTAGGTAGGCAGCCGGTATCGCGGAACCTGACCAAAGGGGCGCTGCGGCGGCAATTGGCCGTATCCTTCGCCGTACCGCGCCGCCGAGTGGATCATCCTAAGGGTGATCGGCCTCTCCTTTCGGGCGGCAATTCACTCCGCCGGACAAGGGCCGGATCAGGCGGCGGCGGCCGCGACCCGCACGTGGCGCGGCCGCTCGACCGTCTCCGCGCCGTGGCGGAACGAGATGCTGAGGATGCCCGTGGCACAGAGCAGCCACAGCAGATCGTTCTGCACCAGGAAGGTCGTCTCGGACAGGTTCAGCACCAGCGTCACGCCGATGGCCAGCATCGGCCACAGCCATCCCCCGGACGGATCGCGGGTGCACAGCGCGATGCCCTGCCGCACCGCCTTCGCGATGACGACATAGAACACCCCCACCCCGATGACGCCGAAGTTCAGCAGCAGGTCGCGATAGCCGTTGTGGGCGTGGGGCGCCTTCCACTGGAGCTGCGACCAGATCTCCCAGGCCGCGAGATTTCCGTCAGTCCAGAACGCGCCATAGCCATAGCCCAGCACAGGCCGCGCGGCGATCTTTGTATCGACTGTTTCCCACAGGGGCACACGCCCCGTGAGCGTCGAATCCTTGCCGAGCGCGTCCAGAAGCGGGACGAGATACAGCGACAGCGCGATCAGCAGAACCGCTGCCAATTCCAGAAGGATCAGCGTCAGCACCATGCGCCGAAAGCCCCGGTGGCGCATGATGCTCTTGACGACGACCAGCAGCCCCGCCCCGACCGTCGCGCCGAACAGGCTCGTCACCGAGGTCGAGGCCAGGACGCCGACCAACCCCATCACCGCCAGCACCCAACTGGCCCGACGCACCTTTCGCGCGTGGTCGTGGATGCCGGCGATCCCCAGCACGAAGGTAAAGATGCCGGTCCAGCCGACGACGTTCTTGTGCAAGAACACGCCGCGCAGCGCACCGTCGCCCGGCGCATAGGCCGTGCCCGGCATCACCGCACCGGCGGCCAGGCTCAGCCCGGTGCAGAGGCCCAGTACGCCGCCGAACAGCAGCAATTGCTGCCTCGGCGTGAAGCGGATGGCGATGACGTAGGCCAAGAGCATCGTCATCAGCAGCGCGATCACACGCCGGCCCGTGATCGACCCACTGACCGACCAGAACACCGACGCGACGCACAGCGCCAGCAGGGCCGCCATCGGCAGGTTGCGGACCACCGCCACGAAGACCTGCGAAGAATGGCGCGCCGCCAGCGCGAGCGTCAGAAGATAGACCGGCAGTTGCAGGATGCGCAGGCCCGCGCGCTCGGCCTCGTCCAGCACGTTGTCGGCGCCCATCGCCCGCAGCGGAAAGATCGCGCCGGACAGCAGGAACAGCGCCAGGCCGACGCCGATCCATTCCGCAAGGCGCAACGCGGCTTCTCGGGACTCGGGGGGGGACTGGGTCACGCTGGGGGCCTTCGCTCTGGTACCGCCTCCGGCACCATCGGAAGCCTGCAGGGATTGGACCCGCGCGGGCGCGGAACCGGAACCTGTCGGATGAGCGCGCGCGCTCCTCCTTTCGGATAAACCTGCCCCGCCGCCCCCGCCGAATAGCCGATCCGCATCGCCCCGATCCGCCCGCTTGGAGCCGTTCCCAGCCCCGCCGGCCCTGCCCTAACCTGCCCGGCGAACGGAAGGCGCGGCATCCGGCCGTGCCGTTTTCTGCCCTGTGCCGGATTGCCCCATGACGCCTCTCGCCAAGATGACGCTCCGCCTTGTCGCCGTACTCATGGCCGTCGCGTGGCCCCTCTTCGCAGGGGCCGCCCCGGTCGAACGCGGCGACGTGCTCCGCATCGAGGTGACCGACGCCGAGGACTTCTCGCGCGAGGCGAACGTGGATCTCGACGGTCGGATCATGATGCCCGGGCTCGGCAGCCTGCAGGTCGCCGGCAAGGAGGTCGACGCCATCCGCGCCCAGATCGAGACGGCCCTGGTGGAGCGCGACCTCCTGAAGGCCCCCAAGGTGCTGGTCGAGATCGCCGCCTACCGCCCCGTCTATGTCGGCGGAGCGGTGGCGCAGCCCGGCGCCATCGCCTTCGTTCCCGGCCTGACCCCGCGGCAGGCGATCATCTCGGCCGGCGGGCTCAGCCTGAAGGCCGAAGAACGGGCCGCCGCGCCCGAGGACATCGTCCAGGTCATCGCGCGAAGCCGCGCGACCGCCTATCACCTCGCCCAGGTCGAGGCCCGCGTTGCCCGGCTCGAGACCGAACTCTCGGGCGACGAGACGATCGAGACCGCCCCGGCGGCGACGGGTGTCTCCGAGGCGACGGTCGCCACCATCCTCGAGACCGAGGGTGCGATCCTGCGGGAACGCCTGGGACGGGACGACGCGGTATCGGGCCACCTGAGCGCGGTGCTCGACCTGCTCGACCTGGAGCTCGACATCCTGGAACAGCAGGCGGACCTCCAGCAATCCGAGGCGCAGAACCAGTCCGAAGAGATCGACAACGCGCGCACCCTCGTCGAACGCGGGCTGATGCCGCGGCCGCGCCTGCAGGAGATGCTGCGCGAGAGCTCGCAGCTCAACCGCGACCTGCTCGAGAACCGCGCCTTCGCCGCCCGCGCCCGGCAGGCGAAGGAGACCGCCCGCTACGAGATCGAGGACACCAAGACGCGCACGCGCATCGACCTGCGCGAAGAGCTTCTCGAGGCCCGGCGTGCCAAGGTCGAACTCGAAGCCTCGATGCAGGGGCTCCGGGCGCAGATGCTGAACACCGGCCTGGCGCTGACCGAGGACACGCGCCTTGCGCCGCCCGAGCCGCGGATCACGCTCCACCGCGGCGCGGCCGAGCGGACCGGGACCACCGAGCTCGTGATGGATGCGCCGCTTCAGCCCGGGGACGTGCTGGAGGTGGTACTCGACACCGATCTGCGCGGCTGAGTCCGCTCGGCCCCCCAAAGGACTTTTTCTTACAAGCCATTTTTCCGGACCGTATTCATGCCTCGAGCCCCCGACATCAGCGTCGTGATCAACAACTACAATTACGGCTCCTTCCTGCCGCGCGCGATCGACACCGCGCTGGCCCAGCGCGACGTGCGGGCCGAGATCGTCGTGGTCGACGACGGCTCGACCGACGACTCCCACGCGGTGATCGCCGGCTACGGCGACCGGATCCGCCCGGTGCTCAAGCCGAACGGCGGCCAGGCCAGCGCTATCAACGCGGGCGTCGCGGCCTCCACCGCGCCGCTCGTCGCCTTTCTCGACGCCGACGACTGGTGGGCGCCCGACAAGCTGTCCGCCGTCGTCTCGGCCTTTCGGCAGGCCCCGCGCGCCGGGCTGGTGTATCACCGCCTGCAGCCGTCGCTGTCGGACGGCACGCCGGCGTTCCGCGCCATCCCTCGATCGCTCTGCTCCGGGGATCTGTCGCGGCGCCTTGTGCGCAGCGGTGGGCGCTGGCCCTATCCGATGACCTCGTCGCTGTCGGTCCGCCGCAGCGCGTGGGACGACGCCGGGGCGATCCCCGACCGGTTCCGAATCTCCGCCGATGCCTGGCTGACGGGTGTGGTGCCGTTCGTGACCGAAGTGGTCGCCCTGCCCGAGGCGCTCGGCTTCTACCGCATCCACAACAACACCTGGTTCCGCCAGCAGGACGACCGCCAGATGCTCGCGCGCCGCATGGCGCACTGGGCGGCCACCGCCGATGTCACGAACGCCTTCCTTGCCGAGCGCGGGCGAAGCGGCCGCCTTCGCGTCACCGATCACCTCGACTACCAGGCGGCCGCCCTGAGGCTCGGGCACGAGGGGCATCCCGGCCTGCCGCGACTGCTCTGGCTGGCGCTGACCACGCCGGGCGAACCGAACCCGCTGCGCCGGCTGCGCGAGACCCAGCGCCTTGTATCCGGTCTCCGGCATCCGGTGCCGGACAGCCCCCAGACGCGTGACGCGACATGAAAATCCTTCTGATCTCTTCCGAACCGGTCGATTACACGATCGCCTGGGCGAACGGCCTCGCGCCCCACGCCGAGGTCATCGCGATCCTTCCGCGCCAGCGCTACGACCACCTGCGCGAATGGATCGACCCGCGGGTCACGCTCATGCTGATCGACTGGCCGCGCACCCGCAGCCTGCTGAACATCGCCTTTCTCTGGCAGCTGACCCGGCGCGTCCGCGACGTCCAGCCCGACGTGATCCACCTGCTCAGCAACACGACCGTCTGGCTCAACGCCGCCGTGCCGTTCTGGGGCGACATTCCGGTAGTGACGACCGTGCACGACGTGGCGCTTCATCCCGGCGACCGCGAGACGGCCCGCCTGCCGGCTTGGAGCTCGCGCCTGATGGCCCGGCAATCGTCGCATCTTGTCGTGCACGGCGCCGGCCTGAAATCGGCGGCCGAGCAGGTGTTCCGCAAGTCCGAAGGACACGTTCACGTCTTTCAGCACCCCGGCATCGCCCGCTACGCGCAGCTCGCGACCCGGCTGGGTCTGTCCCGCATCTCGGCACCGGACGCGTTCGTCGTCCTGCTGTTCGGCCGGATCTTCGCCTACAAGGGCCTCTCGACCCTGCTGCGGGCCGAGGCCTGTCTCGGCGACCGGATCCCGAACCTGCGCATCGTCATCGCCGGGCGCGGCGACAACCCCGACGATTACAGGCACCTGATGGGCGACCGCGCGCGCTACGACATCCGCCACGGCTTCATCGAGGACGCGGTCGCCGCCCAGCTCTTCACCGACGCCGATCTGGTGGTGCTTCCCTATGACGAGGCATCGCAGAGCGGCGTGCTGCACCTCGCCACGACCTTCGGCAAGCCGATCCTGGCGACCGACGTGGGCGAGCTGCGCGCCACGATCGAGCCGAACGGGCTGGGCCGCATCGTGCCGCCGGGTCGGCCGGACCTGTTGGCCGAAGCCATGGCCGAGCTCGCCGCGGATCCCGACACCCGCGCCCGGCTCGCCGCCAATGCCCGCGCGTGGTCGGACGGCGCCAACGCACCTACCACCATCGGACAATCCGCGACCGCGCTTTACCGCCAATTAGCGGTGCCAAGCCATGTCACGCCCCCAAATTGATACCGCGCTTGCGCGGGGGGGCAGCTTGTTCGTGGCCCCCGCAGCCGCCGTTATGGACCGTGCATATTTTTGTTTTTTGAGGGCGCTTCGGATGTCCGCATCCATTTCCAGAGTAACTTCGGTACGGCACTACGTGGCTGGCGGACGCGAGCATGGCGGCGGGATCGGGCGTCTCGTGGGATACGTGCTGGACGCCCCCGGCAAGAGCCTCCGCCACACGGTTCGCGACACCCGCGGCCCCCGGCTGAGCCTGCTGGGCTCCCCCCTGTGTCTGGCCAAGTGTATGGCAGGTCTGTGCACGGATAGAATACGCTCTGTGCATACTCTGCATCAGCTGCATGTCGCGGGTCGCGGCAGCACGGCGCGCAAGCTGCTTCTCGGCGGTGCAGCCCGACTGAGCGGCGCGCGCTACATGTTGCACCTGCACGACTACGACTATGCTGCGGACTATTCCCGCCGTCCCGACTGGCAGAAACGGGCGATCCGCACGCTCTTTCGCGGCGCCGAGACGGTGCTCGTCCTCGGGCACCGCGACCGCGACACGATCGCCGCCTTCGGGGTTCCCGCCGACCGGATCGAGGTCCTGCGGAACTGCGTGCCCGACCCCGGCGCGCGCCTCCGGCCCGCGCACGAGACACCACATATCGTGTTCCTCGGGCAGCTTGGCCCCAGAAAGGGCGTGCCCGAACTGATCGAGGCTCTGGCCTCGCCCGAAATGGCTGCGCTGAGCTGGCGCGCGACGCTCGCGGGCGGCGGCGACGTCGAAAGCTACCGCGACCGCATCGCCGCGCACGGCCTGACCGACCGCGTGGCCCTGCCCGGCTGGCTGGGCGAGCCGGAGACCCGCGCCCTGTGCACCTCGGCCGACATCCTCGTCCTGCCGTCCCATGCCGAAGGCTTCGCGATGGCCGTCCTCGAAGGGCTCGCCCACGGCCTTGCCGTGGTCACGACCCCCGTCGGCGCCCATCCCGAAATCCTCGAGCACGACCGCCACTGTCTCCTGATTCCGCCCGGCGATCCCCCGGCCCTCGCCCGCGCGCTGGCCGACCTCGTCGCCGACCCGGCCCGCCGTGCCGCCCTGGGGGCCGAGGCGCGCAAGCTGTTCGTCGAGCAGTTCGGGATCGACGGCTATGTGCGCCGGCTCGAGGCGCTGCAATCGGGCACCGATGACGTGCCAGTAAACGTGTTGAGGTCGGCGTGACTGCTCCGTTGAACATCAGAACATCCCCGAAGGTCGCCAATCTCGGGCTGTCGGCCCCGGAGGCCCAGCACATGAACGAGTCCGACTTCGCATGGACCACGGCGTTCCGCGCGATCCGGCGTCAATTCTTGATCATCGTGCTGATCACGCTCGCCGTCTGCGTCGCAGCGCTGCCGCCCATCCTGTCCTTGAAGAAGACCTATTACGCCGAGACCCGCGTGCTGATGTCGCCGACCCGCGTGACCGAGATGGCCGGCGACGGCTACGAGCGCGTCGAGGAACTGGACGTGGCGATCGAGATCGAGCGTCTCCTGTCGCGCGAGATTTCCACCTCGGTGATCGAGCGGTTCGATCTCGACGAGCGGCCCGAGTTCAATCCCGACCTGCGCGAGAAGCGCCCCCTCGCACTGATGATCGCGCGGGCCCGTGCAGCGATCCTGCCACCGGCCGCCGCACCGGCGACCGAGGCGGACGACGCCACCGACAGCACCGCGCAACGCGTCCTGCGCGAGTACCGCAACGCGCTTGTCGTCGACCGGCCCGGCAACTTCAACGTCCTGACCATCGGCTTCGTGTCGCTCGACCCGAAACTGGCCGCCGCCGTCCCGAACGCGGTCGCCGAACTCTATCTCGAGCGCAGCGACGCGGTTTGGCAGAGCGAGATCGACACCGCGGCGGCCTGGCTGGATCAGCGGATCAGGGCCGAGCGGCAGCGCGTGGCGGACGGTCGCGCCGCGATCGAAGCCTTCCGCAGCGAGGTCGGCGTCGACACGTCTGGAGCCGACACGGAGAACGCCGATCGGCTGGGCGTCCTGACCGTCCGCCGCTCGGAGCTGGCGCAGGAACGTTTCGACCTCTCCGCCGCGCTCGCCTCTGTCGATGCCGCCAAGGCCGACCTCGCGACGCCGGCCCTGAACGAGCCGCCGGCGCTGCAGGGGCTGCGGCGAGAACTTCAGCAGGAAGAGCGCGAGCTCGAGACCATCTCGGGCACCTACGGAGAGAACTACAGCGGCGTGGTGTTCCGCAAGAACCGGATCGAGACCATCCGTGCCGAGCTCTCGGACGAGCTTGCCGTCTACGGACGGTCGCTCGAACTGCGCGACACGGCGCTGGAAGCCGAGGAGACGGCGATCCTCTCCCAGATGGCGACCCTGCGCGACGAGCTGTCCGAGCAGCGCCGCGCCGGTCCCGAACTCGACCGGATGCGCGACACGGTGCGCGCGCAGGAGGATGCGCTCTCGCTGCTGGAATACCGCTATCAGAACCTCATGGCAGAGCGTCTCGTCTCGCCGGTCTCGCTCGATGTTCTGGCCCCGGCGACGGTCCCGGTGCGGCCGTCGGGCACCAGCCGCAGGAGCTATCTCATGGCGGCGGCCCTGGCCGGCCTTGCACTGGCGCTGACCGTCGGGGCCCTGATCGAGTTGCGAGACAAGAGCATCCGCAGCCACGAGCAACTGGGCCATCTCGACCTGCTGCGTCCCATCGGCCTGCTGCCCGCGCCCTCGCGCCGCGAGCGCCAGTTGCTGCCGCAAACCATCCGCGAGCGTATCGAGACTCCGCTGACCGAGCGTCTGCGAGAGGCGCTGTTCATGCTGGAATGTGACAACCAGGAGCGGCTGCCATCCTCGATCCTCGTCTCTCCGGCCGAAACCGGCGGCCACCAGGGCGACGTGGCCGAGTGGTTGGGGATGGAGCTTCTGGCCGAGGGGCACCGCGTGCTGCTGGTCGATGCGCGGCTGGAGGAGCAGCGGCAGCAAGCCCTGGTCGGTCCCGCGCGTCAGCGGCCCTTCTGCCACGACATCCAGCGCGATCCCGAAACCGGTCTGGCCCGACTGACCCTGCGGTCGGACACGCCGCGCGGCGCGGCGTTCGGACGGGCCCTGCGCGAATTGCAGGCCCACGCCGACAGCATCGGCTGCGTGACGGTCTACCGGGGCCCGCCGCTGCATCGCGCCGCAACGATGCAGATCGCCAAGGTGGCCGAACGGACGATCCTCACCCTGCGGTGGGGCCACACGACCCGGCACCTGGTCGAGCTGATCGCCGGCCTCGTCGGCAAGGCCGGCGTCGGCCCGGTCGCCTCGCTGATCGTCGACGTGAACACCCGGCGTCACCGCCAGTACGGCTTTTCCGACCGCCTGACACTCACCGCAGAAACCTCGTCCCACAACACGCATCAGACAGCCTGACGGAGGGAGCCATGAAGGACACCAACGATCACCGCCTGCCGACCACCGTGCTCTCGGGCTTTCTGGGCGCGGGCAAGACGACCCTGCTGAACCGGCTTCTGAACAACCGCGAGGGCATGCGCGTGGCGGTCATCGTCAACGACATGTCCGAGGTGAACGTGGACGCCGATCTCGTCCGCTCCGGCGGAGCGAACCTGAGCAAGACCGAGGAAACCCTCGTCGAGCTGTCGAACGGCTGCATCTGCTGCACGCTCCGCGACGACCTGCTGGTCGAGGTGCGGCGTCTGGCCGAGGCCGGGCGCTTCGACTACCTGCTCATCGAATCAACAGGCATCTCCGAACCCCTGCCCGTCGCGGCGACGTTCGAGTTCTGCGGCACCGAGGGCGAGAGCCTGGCCGAGGTGGCGCGGCTCGACGCCATGGTCACCGTCGTGGACGCGGCGAACCTGCTGGCCGATTTCGACAGTCGCGCCCTGCTGAAGGACCGCGGCGAGGTGCGCGACGAGGGCGACACGCGCACGATCGTCGAGTTGCTGGTCGACCAGGTCGAGTTCGCCGACATCCTCGTGCTGAACAAGGTCGGGACGGCCGGCGCTGCGCGCACCGCGGAGGCACGCCGTATCCTGCGCGCGCTCAATCCCGAAGCACGGCTCATCGAGTGCGATTTCGGCGAGGTGGCGCCGGCCGAGATCTTCGATACCGGCCTGTTCAGCCCCGCCCGCGCCCGCAGCCACCCGATGTGGTTCAAGGAGTTGCACGACTTCGCCGACCACGTTCCCGAGACCGAGGAATACGGCATCCGCTCGTTCTGCTACCGCGCCCGCCGTCCCTTCGACTGGGGCCGCATCCGCCACGTCCTGACCGGCGGCGCACCATGCCTGATGGCCGGAGTCCTGCGGTCCAAGGGGCATTTCTGGGTCCGCGGCAAGCCCGACGCGGTTCTCGAATTCGGGCTGGCCGGACGCCTGACCGAGATCAAGCCCGCCGGGCGATGGTGGGCCGCCATGCCGCGATCGCAATGGCCGGACGATACCGCGGCCGTCGAGCGCATCGCCAAACACTGGCAGTCGCCCTACGGCGACCGGCGGCAGGAGCTCGTCTTCATCGGCAACGAGCACATGAACCCCGAGGCGATCACCGCGGCGCTCGACGCCTGCCTCGTCGATGACACGACAGCGACCGGCCCGCGCATGCCGAGCCTGCCGCCCAATCGAAGCCCGATCCCGGCGCCCTCCGGCGCCGCGGCAGGATGACATTGAAACAGTATTTCTAGAGCGGAATTTCAGCCATGCCCGACAACGCGATCGTCATCGAAAATGCCCGCACCGACGGGGTCATGTCGAGTTCCTATTGGGATGTTGAGCACACCACCCAGATCGAGGGCTTCGCGACCGACATCAGTGTGAACGCGGGCGAGCAGATCGACTTCAAGGTCAACGTCAACGGCGACGCCGGAAGCGACTATCTCGTCGAGGTCTTCCGGATGGGGTATTACGGCGGCGCCGGTGCCCGGAAGGTCGCCGAGTGGACCAACACCGACGCCGTGGTGCAGCCCGACGCAGCCTACGACGCCTCGCGCGGTCTGGTCGACGCCGGCAACTGGAGCATCACCGACAGCTGGCAGACCCCGGCCGACGCGGTCTCGGGCGTCTACCTCGCCCGGCTACAGCGGCTCGACGCGGACGGCAACCCGATCGACGGGGCGGTCAACCAGCTGCCCTTCATCATCCGCGAGGACGATCGGGACTCCGACATCGTCCTGCAGACATCGGACACCACGTGGCACGCCTATAACGGCTGGTTCGGCAACAATGGCGAGATCGGTGCGAACTTCTACGGCGACGCCAGCGGAACAATCGACCACCCCGACATTCCCGGCGCCGGCTTTTTCGCGCAGGACCGGGCCTATGCGGTCAGCTACAACCGGCCGCTGATCACCCGCGGCATCGAGGGACAGCAGGGCGGCCCCGCCGCCGGCGCCCAGGATTATCTTTTCGGAGCCGACTACGCGGCGATCCACTGGCTCGAGCAGAACGGCTACGACGTGTCCTACATGTCCGGCCTCGACACCGACCGTCTGGGCGGGGACTACATCAGCAAGTACGACGCCTTCATCTCGGTGGGCCACGACGAATACTGGTCCGGCGACCAACGCCTGAACGTCGAAACCGCGCGCGACGCGGGAACCAACCTGCTATTCTGGGGCGGCAACGACATCTACTGGAAAACACGCTGGGAGACGAGCATCGTCGACGGCGTCGAATACCGCACCCTCGTCTGCTACAAGGAAACCTGGGCAACGCTCGACCCGGCCGCAGGTCCAGACGACTATCCCAACCTCGACCCTGCCGACATCTGGACGGGCACCTGGCGCGATACCCGCTTCGAGGGCAACCCGCTTGCCGGGGTGGGATATGACGATCACTTGCTCTCCGGTCAGCCACATACCTGCAACTGCGCCGAGAACGCCCTGACCGGACAACTCTTCGGACCCGACGCGACCGGCGAGTTCGGCGGCGCGCTGGACATCCCCGCCGAGTTCGCGCCGCTGCGCGTCTGGCGCGACACCAGCATCGCCAACGGCGGCGCACTGGACCTCTCGCCCGGCATCCTGGGCTACGAATGGAACACCTCGCCCGATGACGATCTGCGTCCGGCCGGCCTCATCCACCTGTCCGAGACCACGATCCCGTGGAGCCGGATCCTGACCGATGTCGGCAATGTCACCGAACCCGGCGTCGCGACGCACAACCTGTCGCTCTATCGCGCCGAAAGCGGGGCGCTGGTGTTCGGCGCCGGCACCGTCTTCTGGACATGGGCACTTAGCGATGAGCACGACGGCGAACCCTACGACGCCCAGATCGAGAACACCGACCTGCAGCAGTTCGTCGTCAACATGTTCGCCGACATGGGCATCCAGCCCGGCGTGGCGGATGCAGTGCTCGCCTCGCAGAACCTTGTCCGTGCGACCGCCTCGACCGACACCTTCGCCGCGACGGCCACGTTCGACGCCCTGCCCGGCACGCTGCCGGCGCTGCAGGCGGTGACGCTGACCGGCACAGCCACCGACGACGACGGCAACGCGGCCACCGACGACGGCCTCGTCGCGGCGGTCGAGGTCTCGCTCGACGGCGGCGCGACGTGGAAGCTCGCGACGGGTACCACGACCTGGTCGTATTCGTTCCTGCCTTTCGACGAGGGCCCCCTCGACATCCGTGTACGGGCGATCGACGACAGCCTGAACATGCCGGCGACCGGGGCCCTGGATGGCGGTACCGTCGATGTGACCGAGCCGGACGAGCCGGAGTTCGTCAGCCTCTTCTCGCCCTGGACCGAGTTCGACGGCTCCGCCTACAGCGGCAGCGACGCGATCCAGCTGGGCACGACGTTCACCCCGACGCAACTGGGCGACGTGACCGAACTGCGCTACTACCGCGGCGCGGACGACGCCACCGACACCGACGTCCGGACGGGGCGGTTGTGGAACGCCGACGGCACGCTGCTGGCGACCGTGACCTTCACCTCCGCCCCCAACGAAACCGGCTGGCAGACCGCCGCGCTGGCAACGCCCGTCACCCTGATGCCGGGACAGCAATACATCGTCGCCTACGAGACGCTCGACAATTACGTCGCCACGCAAGCGTTCTTCGCCGATCCCTATACCGACCCCTACGGTATCCTCAACGCGCCCGGACAGAACAACGGCGTCTTTGTCACCGGCACGGGCGACGTGATGCCCACCGGCAGCTTCCAGGCCTCGAACTACTGGGTCGACGTGACCTTCGCGCCGGCCGCGACCGACAACACCGCCCCGACGATCACGTCGCCGTCCACGTTCACGGTGTCAGAGAATGCGGTCCTTGCGGGCACGGTCACCGCGACGGACCCCGAGTCGAACACGATCTACTACACGATCGCCGGCGGGGCCGATGCCGCGCTGTTCTCGATCGATGCCAGCACGGGCGCGCTCAATTTCGAGTTTCCGCCGGATTTCGAGGCGCCCGCCGACAGCGACGGCGACAACGTCTACGAGTTGATCGTCAGCGCGACCGACATCGTCGACCCGCCGGTCCAGCAGGCGATCACGGTGACGGTCACGGACACCGCCGACGAGAGCGGCCAGCTGCTCTCGACGCTGTTCGCGCCCGCCGACACGCCCGGCCAGATCGTCACGAACGATGCGACCGACTACGAGCTCGGCACCCGCTTCACCACGACCAGTTCGGGCGCGATCACCAGCCTGCGCTACTATCGCGGCGCGGCGGATGCCGGTGACGTGGACACGCGGACGCTGCACCTGTGGGACGTCTCGGGCGCCGTCATCGCCTCGGCGGTGGTCAGCTCGGGCCAGGGAGAGACCGGCTGGCAGAGTGCAGCCCTGTCGACGCCGATCAACGTCTCGGCTGGAGAGACCTTCACCGTCTCCTACGGCACGACCCAGAACTATGCCGTGACGCAGAACTACTTCACCACCGCCCAGACCTCAGCCGGCGGCGGGATCGAGGCCCCGGCCAGCGCGGGCGGCGCGGGCAACGGCGTCTTCTCCGCGAACTCGACCGGCGGGTATCCGACGGCCTCGTATCAGGCGTCGAACTACTGGGTCGACGTGACCTTCGCCGCCCAGCCCGAGGTGAACGACCCGCCGGTCATAGGTTCAAACAGCTTCAACGCGGCCGAGAACCAGACGGTCGCGGCCAACATTGCGGCGATCGACCCCGACGGCGACGACTTGATCTTCGCCGTCACCGGCGGAGCGGACGCGGGACAGTTCATCCTCGACCCCGAGACCGGCCTGCTCACCTTTATCGACGCGCCGGATTTCGAGGCGCCCGCCGATGCCGACGCCGACAACATCTACGAGGTCGGCATCTCGGTCTCGGACGGCACCAACCCGGCCGTCACGGCGAACCTGACGATCTCGGTCACCGACATCGTCAACGAGCCCTCGGGCGCGGCCTGGAGCCTGTTCTCGAGTGCCGACACCCCGGAGCAGACCGCGACCAGCGACCCGACGGATTACGAGCTGGGCGTCAGGTTCGTCGCGGCCGAGGACGGCCTGCTCACCAGTCTGCGCTACTACCGTGGCACCGCGGATGCCGGCGACACCGACACGCGGACGCTGAACCTGTGGGACGCAGCCGGGACCAACCTGGGCAATGTCGAGGTCGTCTCGACACCCGGCCAGGTCGGCTGGCAGACAGGCACCTTGGCCACGGCGGTCGAGATCGACGCAGGGTCGAGCTACATCGCATCGTACGGGACCGAGCAGAACTACACGTACAGCAGTTCGTTCTTCACCTCTGCCTGGACAAGCGACGACGGCATGCTCAGTGCACCGGCCAGCACCGGCGGGGCCGGGAACGGGGTGTTCAACGCCAGTGGCCCCGGTCTTTTCCCGACGGGGAGCTACAACGCCACGAACTACTGGGTCGATGTCATGGTCGAACCGCTGGAAGACGACGTGCAGATGCTCAGCGCGTTGGACAGCGCGCTTGGCACGACGATGCAATCACTGTCAGATTTTGACGTTTCGCTTTGACCCCACCGGCAGGGCTGCCCCCTGCCGGCGGGACCGCCCCGTTCCGGGCCGGGATCATTCTGGGAAGGCATTTCGACGTGGCCGCACATATTGGAACCAAACGCGCGCTCATCACCGGCATCACGGGTCAGGACGGCTCGTATCTTGCCGAGTTCCTGCTGGAGAAGGGCTACGAGGTGCACGGCATCAAGCGCCGGGCGTCGTCGTTCAACACCCAGCGGATCGACCACATCTACGAGGATCCGCATGAGCGGAACCCGCAGCTGCACCTGCATTACGGCGACCTGACGGACAGCTCGAACCTCACGCGAATTCTGTCGGAGGTGCGGCCCGACGAGGTCTACAATCTCGGCGCGCAGTCCCATGTCGCCGTCAGCTTCGAGAGCCCGGAATATACCGCCGATGTCGATGCCATGGGCACGCTGCGGATGCTGGAGGCGATCCGGTTTCTCGGGCTGGAGAAGACCACGCGCTTCTACCAGGCCTCGACGTCCGAGCTCTACGGCCTCGTCCAGGAGGTGCCGCAGACCGAGACCACGCCGTTCCACCCGCGCAGCCCATATGCCGTGGCCAAGATGTACGCCTACTGGATCGCGGTGAACTATCGCGAGGCCTACGGGATGTATGCCTGCAATGGCATCCTCTTCAATCACGAGAGCCCGCGCCGCGGAGAGACCTTCGTGACCCGCAAGATCACCCGCGGGCTTGCGAACATCGCCCAGGGACTCGAGGACTGCCTTTACATGGGCAACATCGATGCGCTGCGGGACTGGGGCCACGCCAAGGATTATGTCCGGATGCAGTGGATGATGCTGCAGCAGGAGGCGCCCGAGGATTTCGTCATCGCCACCGGCAAGCAGTATTCCGTCCGCGAGTTCATCACGTGGTCGGCGGCCGAGCTGGGCGTGACACTGACCTTCGAGGGGAACGGCGTCTCGGAGATCGCCCGCGTGTCGAAGGTCGAGGGCGACAGCGCCCCTGCCCTGAACCCCGGCGACGTGGTGATGCGGGTCGACCCGAAATACTTCCGCCCCGCCGAGGTCGAGACCCTGCTGGGCGACCCCGCCAAGGCCAAGGCCCGGCTCGGCTGGGAGCCCGAGATCACGGCGCAGGAGATGTGCGCCGAGATGGTCGCCGAAGACCTGCACACCGCCCGCCGCCATGCGTTGCTGAAGCAGCATGGCTACGCGGTGCCGCTGTCTCTGGAAGCCGCCGGCTAGACGTGGGGCGGCACGCGCCGCCCCCGTCTCTCACCCCTCGAAGCCGGGGGCGTTCGGGAAGAACAACTGCTGCCCGTCGACCTCATACTCTGCGATCGCCTGCTGGCCCGCGTCCGACAGCAGCCAGTCGGCAAACGCCTGGGCCCCGTCGATATTGACCGAGGGGCATTCCTCGGGGTTCACCGGTATGACGCCGTACTGGTTGTAGAGATCCTCGTCGCCCTCCACGAGGATCTCGTAATCCTGCTTGTTCTCGAAGCTGATCCACGTGGCGCGGTCGGTCATCACGTAGGCGCCCATGCCGATGCCGGTGTTCAGGGTCGCGCCCATCCCCGATCCGGCCTCGCGGTACCATTCGCCAGAGGCGTCGGTCGGGGTCACGTCGGTGCCCTCCCACAGCGACATCTCTTTCTTGTGGGTCCCGGAATCGTCCCCGCGCGAGGCGAAGGTCGCCTCTTCCGAGGCGATCTGCGACAGCGCCTCCTGGGCGTCGGACATCCCCGAGACCCCGGCCGGATCGTCCGCGGGGCCGACGATGACGAAGTCGTTGTACATCAGGTCGGTGCGCTCGGTGCCCATGCCGTCCGAGACGAACTGCTCTTCGGCGGGCTTGGCATGCACCAACAGCAGGTCACCGTCGCAATTGCGGGCGTTCTGGATCGCCTGGCCCGTGCCCACGGCCACGACATTCACCTTGATGCCGCTTTCCTCCTCGAACATCGGCAGCAGGTAATCGTAGAGCCCGGAATTGGCCGTCGAGGTGGTCGACTGCACGATGATCGACTGGTCGTCCTGCGCAAGTGCCGCGCCCGGCAGCAGGACAAGAGCGATGGCCGTCGTCCCGAGCGTCCGTCTAGTGAACATGAAAAAGCTCTCCCTTCGGTGAAATCGTCAGACGACAATCCTGCCGTCCATGTAATCCCGCGCCGCCCGGCAGGTCGGCGTCCGGAAGAAACGGCCGGCCGGCGCATGCTCGGCCACGCGGCCGCGGTGCAGGAACACCACGTCGTCGGCGAGCCGGCGCGCCTGGCCGACATCGTGCGTGACAAAAACGATGCGGGTGCCAGCGGCGCGGGCGTCGCGCACGATCTCCTCGATCTTCACCACCGAGGCCGGATCGAGGCTCGCGGTGGGTTCGTCGAGGAACAGGATCTCGGGATCGGTGGCCAGCGCACGGGCGAGCGCAAGCCGCTGCTGTTCGCCCCCAGAGAGCAGTCGCGCCGGCTGGCGCGCCTTGTCCCCGAGGCCCACATGCCGCAGCAGCGCCTCGCGTCGTCCCCGGTCGCCGCCCCGGACCTTGAGCACGAAATCCAGGTTCGCGGCCACCGAGCGGCGCAGCAGAACCGGCTTTTGAAAAACCAGCGCCTGCCGCCTGGTGACGGCCGCCATCGGCGCCCGGCCGTTCCAACTGATCCGCCCCGCGGTCGGTGTAATCAGGCCGTGCAGCAGCTTGACCAGCAAGCTCTTCCCGGCACCGTTCGGCCCCATGATCATCGTGCAGCCATGCGGTCCGAGATCGAGGTCGAGCCCGTCGATCAGCACCGTGCCGCCAAGCCGCAGGGTCAGGCCACGCACTTCGAGCGGCAGCAGATCCCGCCCCGCCGTGGTCGGGGATGTCGGGCGCACGGGGACGTCGCGCTCCGCCACCGGCGTGGCGGCCGCCTGATCGCCTAGCATCTTATTGTCGAAATGCTGCATAATTTCCCCTGCCCGCACTGTGCAGATAATTCTGCATACTAGGAAGGCAAACGTGCCGGACACAAGCCTTTTGGGAATTGGCAGGAAAATCATCCACAAACGGGCGCAGCGCATCGCCGACCGACCGGCCGGTGCGCCGTGGGATGACTGCATAATTTCCGAAACTGCCGGGGCGCCGGCGAAAACACGGGATCGCGTACCCTGCCCCGCACACGGATCATGCGAGCGCGGCAGAAGGAGATCGATCAATCTCGCGCGGCAACGGCTTGACACACAGAAGGGCGTCAGGGGCAAGCGGGGCCGTGCGCCAGCCCCGCTGCCGGGCTCAGGTCACGTCGCGGGCCGCTCTTCGACCCGCCTGTTCCAGCGCAGCGACGAGAGAAGGGCGACGCCGATGATCGCCGTGCCGATCAGGCCGGTGATGATCTCCGAGATATGCACCAGCGATTGCGCGTACATGATCAGCGCGAGCACGAGGATGGCGTAGAACGCGCCGTGTTCGAGATAGCGATACTCGGATAGCGTGCCCTTGTGGACCAGCATGATCGTCATCGACCGCACGTACATCGCGCCGATGCCCAGGCCGATTGCGATGATGAACAGGTTGTTGGTCAGCGCGAATGCCCCGATCACCCCGTCGAACGAGAACGACGCGTCGAGCACCTCGAGATACAAGAACGCGCCGAGACCGCCCCGCGCGGCCCCGGCCGTCGCCTGAGCCTTGCTGTCGAGGATGCCGCCCAGCAACTCGACCAGCAGGAAGGTGAACAAACCCCAGACGGCGGCGGTGACGAACACGGCGGCCTCGCCCTCGGGCAGGAACGCGGCGAAGGACAGCACGACCGCCAGGACGACGGCGATCGAGATGCCCTGCACCGACGCATAGCGCGCCGCCCAGACCTCGAGCGCGTGGACCCAGTGGATGTCCTTCTCGTGGTCGAAGAAGAAGTTGAAGGCGACCATCATCAGGAACGTCCCGCCGAAGGCGGCGATGGGCAGATGCGCGTCGTGCATGATCGCGGCGTATTCGTCCGGCTTCGAGGCGGCGAGCACGACCGCCTGCACCGGCCCGACTTGCGCCGCGACGACGACGATCAGCACCGGAAAGACGATGCGCATGCCGAACACGGCGATCAGGATGCCCCAGGTCAGGAAGCGCCTCTGCCAGAGCGGCTCCATGTCCTTGAGCTTGTTCGCGTTGACGATCGCGTTGTCGAACGAGAGCGAGATCTCGAGGATCGCCAGCACGCAACAGATGAAGAAGATCGAGGCCGCGCCGGCGAGCGTATCGGATGTCTGCCAGCCCAGCCAGCCACCCAGGGCCAGCCCGACCGCGGTGACGATGAACGCGGCGGTGAAGTAGCTCAGCGCCGTCTTGGTGGAATGTGTCGTGTCCGTCATGGCGCCGCCCTCCCGGCACAGAACGGAACGGAGAGTCCGGGCGTAACCGGTCCTTGCATGTATCGAAGTCTCATAGGTCGAGATCCATCGGCTTCACTGCGTGGTGGTGCCGACATCACGAGAGCGCCGAAAACTCTCGCCAGAGGGGCCCGGTCACCACGGGCGCCCGCAGAGCGCGGGTGCGATTTCCGAAAAGCCCCTGCAGCCGGCCGCGTCAACCCTGCGGGGGCGCCTCGACGCCTACGGGGGGCCGCCCCAGCGGCTGAAGGGGTCATTCGGTCTTTACACCGATAACGCTAATGCATTAGTGCTTCAACCCGTGTCGCAGCGACAGGGAGGCAAGCATGACGACCCAGGACTTCAGTGAATCCACCAGGCAGAAGCTGAAAGGCGTCAGCACGGCGACCCTGGCGACGCTGCTGTTCAAGCGCGGGCTCCGGAACCAGTTCATCCAGAACGTCCACCCGCTGCGGCAGCGCGACGAGAACATGGTCGGCCCGGCCTACACGCTGCGCTACATCCCGGCCCGCGAGGACCTGAACGAGATCGCGGTCTTCCGCGACCCCGAGCACCCCCAGCGCAAGGCCGTCGAAGAGGCGCCGTCGGGCGCCGTCATGGTGTTCGACAGCCGCAAGGACTCCCGCGCCGCCTCGGCGGGTGCGATCCTGGTGACCCGCCTGGTGGTGCGCGGGCTGGAAGGGGTGGTGACGGATGGCGGCTTCCGCGACAGCCCCGAGATCGCCGCGCTCGACATCCACGCCTATCACGAGCGGCCCTCGGCCCCGACGAACCTGACCCTGCACCAGGCGCTGGACATCAACGTGCCGATCGGCTGCGGCGACGTGGCCGTCTGGCCGGGCGACATCCTGGTCGGAGACGGCGACGGCGTCATGGTGATCCCGCGCGACATCGTCGACGAGGTCGCCGAG
>NZ_FOGU01000014.1 GCF_900111315.1 Tranquillimonas rosea | reverse complement strand
GTTGAACCACTTGCCCGACTGGTTCGGCTTGGCGCCGTGGGTCAGGTGGCCACCGGCGTCGAGGCTCATCCCGAGGATCGTGTCGCCGGGCTTGAGCAGCGCGGTGAACACGCCCTGGTTGGCCTGGCTGCCGCTGTTGGGCTGGACGTTGGCGAACTCGGTGCCGAACAGCTGCTTGGCGCGGTCGATCGCCAGGGTCTCGGCGATGTCGACGAACTGGCAGCCGCCGTAGTAGCGCCGGCCGGGATAGCCCTCGGCGTACTTGTTCGTCATCACGCCGCCCTGCGCCTCCATCACGGCGGCCGAGACGATGTTCTCGGAGGCGATCAGCTCGATCTCGTCGCGCTGGCGGCCGAGCTCCTTCTGCATCGCCGCGTAAATCTCGGGGTCGCGGCTCTCGAGCCGCTCGGTGAAGAAACCGGTGTCGCGGTGCGGGGCGTTCATCGGGGCGTCTCCTCGGAAAATCTCTGGCAGGAGGGATCGCGGGCCGGTCAGGGCCGGCCCGCGACAGAAGGTCTTCAGGCGGCGGGCAGGGCGATCGCCCGTGCCGCGGCACCGTCACGGGCGCCGTAATGGCCCAGCACGCGCGCCGCAAGTTCGGCGCCCATGCGGCCGGCGTCCTGCACCGGCTTGCCCAGGACGAGACCGCCGAGGAAACCGCTGGCATAGGCGTCGCCAGCGCCGGTGGAATCGACCACCTTCGAGATCGGTTCGGCCTGAACCCGGTGCCGGCCGGTGGAATCGGCCACCAGCGAGCCCTTCTCGTGCTCGGTGAGCGCGACGATGCCGACCCGCTCGAGCGCCCAGTCCATCGCGGCCTCGGTGTCGTCGGTGCCGGACAGCGCGCCGATCTCGGTATGGTTGCCGATCAGGATGTCCGCGTGGTCGTTGATGAAGCCCATCATCGCCTCGCGGTTGCGCTCCACACAGCCCGGATCGGACGGCGTCAGCGCCACCTTGGCACCGGTCTTCTTGGCTTCTTCGGCCGCCTTGGCGATCACCGCGGGGCCGTGGGGGGCGTCCCAGAGGTAGCCCTCGACGAAGAGGATGCCGCAGCCGGTGATGTGGTCGGGCGAGATGTCGCCCGGCTCGAGCGTCACGGCGGCCCCGAGGAAGGTGCTCATCGTGCGCTCGCCGTCGGGTGTCACCAGCACGACGCAGCGGCCGGTGCCGGTCTCGCCCTGCGGCGCGGCGGCGACGGGGGCCGAGATGCCCAGGCCGCGCATCTCTTCGGTGAAGGTCGCGCCCAGGTCATCCTCGGCGATCTTGCCGAGATAGGTGCCTTTGACGCCCAGGTCGGCCAGGTGCGCGATCGAGTTCGCCACCGAGCCGCCCGACTGGCGGACGCCGGGCCCGACCTCGGAAAACAGCGCGTGTGCGGCCTCGGCATCCACAAGGTGCATGCCGCCGGGGGTCAGCTTGTGGCGCGTGATGACCTCGGCTTCCACCGGGGCCACCACGTCCACGAGCGCATTCCCGAGGCCGACGATATGAGGTGTCGTCTCGTTCATGCCTGCTCCTTAGTAGCGGTAATGTTCGGGCTTGAACGGCCCTTCGGCCGTCACGCCGATGTAGTCCGCCTGGTCCTTGCGCAGCTCGGTGAGCTTGACGCCGATGCGGCCCAGGTGAAGACGCGCGACCTTCTCGTCGAGGTGCTTCGGCAGGACGTAGACCTTGTTCTCGTACTGGTCGCCCTTGGTCCACAGCTCGATCTGGGCCAGCGTCTGGTTGGTGAACGACGCCGACATCACGAACGAGGGGTGGCCGGTGGCGTTGCCGAGGTTCAGCAGACGGCCTTCCGACAGGAGGATGATGCGATTGCCCGAGGGCATCTCGATCATGTCCACCTGGTCCTTGATGTTGGTCCACTTGTGGTTCTTCAGGTTGGCGACCTGAATCTCGTTGTCGAAGTGGCCGATGTTGCCGACGATGGCCATGTCCTTCATCTCGCGCATGTGCTCGATGCGGATCACGTCCTTGTTGCCGGTGGTGGTGATGAAGATGTCCGCCTGATCGATGACCTCCTCGAGGGTGACCACCTCGAAGCCGTCCATTGCCGCCTGCAGCGCGCAGATCGGGTCGACCTCGGTCACCTTGACGCGGGCGCCGGCGCCGGCCAGCGAAGCGGCCGAGCCCTTGCCGACGTCGCCATAGCCGCAGACCACGGCAACCTTGCCGGCCATCATGGTGTCGGTCGCACGGCGGATACCGTCGACGAGCGATTCCTTGCAGCCGTACTTGTTGTCGAACTTCGACTTGGTGACGCTGTCGTTGACGTTGATGGCGGGGAAGGGCAGCTGGCCCTGCTCCATCAGCTGGTACAGGCGGTGGACGCCGGTGGTCGTCTCTTCGGAGACGCCGTACAGCTTGTCACGCTGCTTGGTGAACCAGCCGGGGCTCTCGGCCATCCGCTTCTTGATCTGGGCGAAGAGCGCCTCTTCCTCTTCCGAGGTCGGGGCGGCGATCAGCTCGTCTTCGCCGTTCTCGACCCGCGCGCCGACGAGGATGTACATCGTCGCGTCGCCGCCGTCGTCGAGGATCAGGTTCGCGCCGTCCTCGAACTGGAAGATGCGGTCGCAATAGTCCCAGTAGTCGACCAGGCTCTCGCCCTTGATCGCGAAGACGGGGGTGCCGCCCTCGGCGATCACGGCCGCGGCGTGGTCCTGGGTCGAGAAGATGTTGCACGAGGCCCAGCGGACGTCGGCACCGAGGGCGACGAGCGTCTCGATCAGGCAGGCCGTCTGGATCGTCATGTGCAGCGACCCGGCGATGCGCGCGCCCTTGAGCGGCTTGCTCTCGCCGTATTCCTCGCGCAGGGCCATCAGGCCCGGCATCTCGGTTTCCGCGATGTCGAGCTCGCGGCGGCCATAGGCCGCCAGCGAGATGTCCTTGATCGCGTAGTCGCCCGCGGTGGGCATGTCAGGTTTGTTCATGTCGTGTCATCCTTTCCTATGTCGGGATGGCGTTCTTGTTCTCTCTCACTCCGCGGCGCGGGTGGCGCCGAAGGTGCGGGCCAGCTCGTCGGCAAGGTCGGTACGCTCCCACGAGAAGCCGCCGTCCTCGGTCGCCTGCCGGCCGAAGTGGCCGTAGGCCGCGGTGCGGGTGTAGATCGGACGCAGCAGGTCCAGGTGCTCGCGGATACCGCGCGGCGTCAGGCGGACCATCTCGCGCAGCGTGGTCGCCAGCTTGGTCTCGTCGACCCGGCCGGTGCCCAGCGTGTCGACGTAGATCGCGACCGGTTCCGGCACGCCGATGGCGTAGGCCAGCTGGATCTGGCACTTGTCGGCCAGGCCGGCGGCGACGACGTTCTTTGCTAGGTAGCGCGCGGCGTAGGCGGCCGAACGGTCGACCTTCGTCGGGTCCTTGCCCGAGAACGCACCGCCGCCGTGCGGCGCGGCGCCGCCATAGGTGTCGACGATGATCTTGCGGCCGGTCAGGCCGGCGTCGCCGTCGGGGCCGCCAATGACGAACTGCCCGGTCGGGTTCACGATCAGACGGTCGGCCGGCAGCGTCCAGCCTTCGGGGAAGGCGCCCTTGATGTAGGGTTCGACCAGCTCGCGCACCTGCTCCTGGGTGACGTTCTCGCCGTGCTGGGTCGAGACGACCACGGTGTCGAGGCCGACCGGCTTGCCGTCACGGTATTGCAGCGTCACCTGGCTCTTGGCGTCGGGGCCGAACTCGGGGCGCTTGCCCGATTTCCGGTCCTCGGCCATGTGGCGCAGGATGCGGTGCGAGAACTGGATCGGGGCCGGCATCAGCTCTTCGGTCTCATTGCAGGCGTAGCCGAACATGATGCCCTGGTCGCCGGCACCTTCTTCGCCCTTTTCGCCCTCGTCGACGCCCATGGCGATGTCCGACGATTGCGCGTGCAGGCGGCAGACGATCTCGGCGGTCTTCCAGTGGAAGCCATCCTGCTCGTAGCCGATGTCCTTGATCGCGTTGCGCGCGATTTCCTCGACGTCCTTCAGCACCGAGTCGGGGCCGCGGACTTCGCCGGCGATGGTGACGTGGTCGGTGGTCGCGAGCGTTTCACAAGCCACGCGCGACATCGGGTCGGCGGCGAGGTAGGCGTCGAGGACGGCATCCGAAATCCGGTCGCAGACCTTGTCGGGGTGTCCCTCGGACACCGATTCACTAGTGAAGAGCCAGGTCTTGTCGCTCATCTCGTTCCTCTCTCTATTCGAGTCTCGGTTTTCAGACGCGCCCGTTCAGGCGATCTTCTTCTCGGGCTCAGGCAGGCCCGGGGTGTAGCCCAGGCTCGGTGCCAGCCACTTCTCCATTTCGGAGAGCTCCATGCCCTTCCGCGCGGCGTAGTCGGACACCTGGTCGGCGCCGAGGCGCCCGATGCCGAAATAGGCCGACCGCGGATGGGCGAAGTACATGCCGGAGACGGCAGCTGCCGGCCACATCGCGCAGGACTCGGTGAGTTCCAGCCCGGTGTGCTCGGTGGCCTCCAGCATCTTGAACAGCGTGCGCTTCTCGGTGTGGTCCGGACAGGCCGGATACCCCGGAGCGGGGCGGATGCCGCCGTACTGCTCGTGGATCAGTCCCTCGTTGTCGAACTGCTCGTCGGGCGCGTAGCCCCAGAGCGAGCGGCGCACGCGTTCGTGCAGGGCCTCGGCGAAGGCCTCGGCGATGCGGTCGCCGAGCGCCTGCACGAGGATCGAATCATAGTCGTTGCCGTCCTGCTTGAACCGGTCCGCGATCGCGTGGATCTCGGGTCCGGACGTGACGGCGAACCCGCCGACCCAGTCGTCCTTGCCCTTGGGCGCGATGAAGTCGGCGAGCGACATGTGCGGCTTGCCGCCGGACTTCTTGCCCTGCTGGCGCAGCTGGGGCATCCGCCAAGCGACCTTTTCGCGCGCCTCGCTGTCCCAGACGATAATATCGTCGCCTTCGCTGTTGGCGGGCCACAGACCGACGACGCCGCGCGGGGTGAACCAGTGCTCCTTCTCGATCTTATCGAGCATGGCCTGGGCATGATCGTAGAGCTCGCGCGCGGTCTCGCCCTTGGCGGGATCGTCGAGGATCGCGGGGAACTTGCCTTTCATCTCCCAGGTGTTGAAGAACGGCGTCCAGTCGATATAGCCGCGCAGCTTCGACACCGGCATGTCGTCGATGACGGTGAGGCCGGGTGTCTGCGGGGCGGTGGGCGTGTACTCGTCCCAGCCGCCGTCGAAGGCGTTGGCGCGGGCCTCCTCGATCGTGGTCGTTATGCGCGGGCCCTTGTCGATCTGGCCTTCGCGCATTTTCGCCTGCTCGTCGGCGATGCCGGCGAGGTAGTCGGGCTTGGCCTTTGCCGACAGCAGGCGCGAGACCACGCCGACCGCCTTCGAGGCGTCGTCGACATGGATCACGCCATGCTCGTATTCCGGCGCGACCTTGAGCGCGGTGTGCTTCTTCGAGGTCGTCGCGCCACCGATCAGCAGCGGGAGGTCGAAGTCCTGCCGCTTCATCTCGGAGGCGACCTCGACCATGCGGTCGAGCGACGGCGTGATGAGGCCGGAGAGGCCGATGATGTCGGCCTTCTCTTCCTTGGCCTTCGCCAGGATGTCCTCGGTGGGCACCATCACGCCAAGATCCACCACGTCGTAGTTGTTGCACTGTAGCACAACGCCGACGATATTCTTACCGATGTCGTGAACGTCGCCCTTAACGGTGGCCATCAGCACCTTGCCCTTGGCCGAGGTGTCGCCGGCGAGGCGCTTTTCTTCTTCCATGTAGGGCAGCAGGTGGCCGACCGCGGTCTTCATCACGCGGGCCGACTTCACGACCTGCGGCAGGAACATCTTGCCGTCGCCGAAAAGGTCGCCGACGACGTTCATGCCGTCCATCAACGGGCCCTCGATAACGTCGAGCGGCTTCTCCGCGCGCTGGCGGCATTCCTCGGTGTCTTCGATGACGTAGTCGGTGATCCCGTGGACCAGCGCGTGCTCGAGCCGCTTCTCGACCTCCTGCTCACGCCACTTGGGGTCTTCCTTCTTGGACGCCTCGCCCGAGCCCTTGTACTTGTCGGCGATCTCGAGAAGCCGGTCGGTCGCGTCGTCGCGACGGTTCAGCAGAACGTCCTCGACATGCTCGCGCAGTTCGTCGGGGATGTCGTCGTAGACCGTGATCTGACCGGCGTTGACGATGCCCATGTCCATGCCGCGCGGGATCGCGTGATACAGGAAGGCCGAGTGCATCGCCTCGCGCACGGCGTTGTTGCCGCGGAACGAGAACGAGACGTTCGACAGCCCGCCCGAGATGTGGGTGTGGGGCATTGCCTCCTTGATCATGCTGCACGCGTCGAAGAACGCATTGGCATAGTCGTTGTGCTCTTCGATGCCCGTGGCGACCGCGAAGATGTTCGGGTCGAAGATGATGTCCCACGGATCGAAGCCGGCCTTCTCGGTCAGCAGGTCATAGGAGCGCTTGCAGATCTCGAACTTGTGCTGCGCGGTCTCCGCCTGGCCGTTCTCGTCGAACGCCATGACGACGACTGCGGCGCCGTAGCGGCGGATCAGCCGGGCCTGTTCCAGGAACGGCTCCTCGCCTTCCTTCAGCGAGATCGAGTTCACGATCGAGCGGCCCTGGACGCATTTCAGACCGGCTTCGATAACTTCGAACTTCGAGCTGTCGATCATCACCGGCACGCGGCTGATGTCGGGCTCGGAGGCGATCAGGTTCATGAACGTCGTCATGGCGGCGGCGCTGTCCAGCAGGCCCTCGTCCATGTTGATGTCGATGATCTGCGCGCCGTTCTCGACCTGTTGACGGGCGACTTCCAGCGCGGCCGGATAGTCGTCGTTCATGATCAGTTTCTTGAACTTGGCCGAGCCGGTGACGTTCGTCCGCTCGCCAACGTTGATGAAATTGGAAATGCCGGTCATGCGGCGCTCCCTGCCTCGAAAAGTTCCAGTCCGCTCAGGCGCATACGCTCGACCTTGGCGGGAATCTTGCGCGGGGTCTTGCCCTCGACGGCCTTGGCGATGGCGCCGATGTGATCGGGGGTCGTGCCGCAGCAGCCGCCGACGATGTTGACCAGCCCGGATTCGGCCCATTCCTCGAGATGCGACGCGGTTTCCTCGGGCGTCTCGTCGTAGCCGCCCATCTCGTTCGGCAGACCCGCGTTCGGGTAGGCGCTGACGCGGGTGTCGGCCACCTCGGACAGCGTGCGCACGTGCTGGCGCATCTCGCCCGCGCCGAGCGCGCAGTTCAGCCCGATGGAGAACGGGCGGGCATGGCTCATCGAGGCCCAGAACGCCTCGGGCGTCTGGCCCGTCAGCGTGCGGCCCGAGCGGTCGGTGATCGTGCCCGAGATCATCAGCGGCGGCACCTCGATGCCTTCGTCGCGCAGCGAGTCGATCGCGAAGATGCAGGCCTTGGCGTTCAGCGTGTCGAAGATCGTCTCGATCAGGATCAGGTCGCACCCGGCCTCGATCAGCGCGCGCGCGGCCCCGCCATAGGCTTCGGCCAGGTCGTCGAATGTCACCGCGCGGTAGCCGGGGTCGTTCACGTCGGGGCTGATGCTGGCGGTGCGGTTCGTCGGGCCGATGCCGCCGGCGACCCAGCGGGGCCGCTCGGGCGTCGAGGCGGCGTCGGCCGCCTCGCGGGCCAGGCGCACGCTCTCGGTGTTCATCTCGCGCACCAACTCCTGCATCTCGTAGTCGGCCTGACTGATCGTGTTGGCACCGAACGTGTTGGTGCACAGGATGTCGGCGCCTGCTGCGAGGAACTCGGAATGGATGTCGCGGATCATGTCCGGCTGGGTCAGGCTGAGCAGTTCGCTGTTGCCGCCGACATCGGTGTGCCAGTCGGCGAACCGCTCGCCGCGATAGACGCCCTCGTCGGGCTTGTGCTGTTGGATCATCGTGCCCATCGCGCCGTCGAGCACGAGGATGCGCTCGGCGGCGTGGGCCGCGATGTCTGCGCTCTGAGTCATTGTGCCTCCTTAGGCCGCGTGGTCAGCGCGTATCTCTACCGGCAGTCCGAGCGAGCGGCAGATTGCCAGGCTCACCTCGGGCTTGTTGAGGGTATAGATATGAAATTCGCGGATACCGCCAGCCACCAGGCGACGGCATTGTTCGACGGCGACGCTGGTCGCGACCATCGAGCGAAGATCGGGCGTGTCGTCGAGCCCGGCGAACATCTCTTCCATCCAGTCGGGGATGCTGGCGCCGCAGCCGGCGGAGAAGCGCTTGAGGCTGGCGAAGTTGGCGACCGGCATGATGCCGGGAACGATCGGCGCCTCGATGCCCGCGGCGCGGGCGCGCTCGACGAACCGCAGGACGGTGTCGGTGTCGAATGCGAATTGCGTGATCGCCTTGTTGGCGCCAGCGTCGATCTTGCGCTTGAGGTGTTCGATGTCCGTCTCGGCGTTCTCCGCCTCGGGGTGAACCTCGGGATAGGCGGCAACCGAAATGTCGAAATCGGCGATCTTGCGCAGGCCGGCGGTCAGCTCGGCGGCATCGTGATAGCCGTCCTCGGCCAGCGTCTCGCCCTCGGGCAGGTCGCCGCGCAGGGCGACGATCTTGCGGATGCCCGCTTCCCACAGGCCGCGCGCCTGGGCATCGACCTCGTCGCGGCTCGCGCCGACGCAGGTCAGGTGATGGGCGACGGGGATGCCGGAGCGGTTCGCCACCATCTCGACGACGCGCGCGGTGCGGTCGCGGGTGGTGCCGCCGGCGCCATAGGTCACCGAGAAGTATTCCGGCCCGGCCTGGGTCAGCTTGTCGACGGTATGGCCGAGGTTCTGCATGCCCTTGTCGGTCTTGGGCGGAAACAGCTCGAATGAGATCGAGATGGGCTGATCGGGTGTGGTCCCGGTCATGCTGTATGCTCCGTTTGGAAAGGGGTCTGGCGTGCCGTGCGGGGTGGGGCGGACCGACCGGTCCGCCCGCGACCCGTTCTTATTGCGGCTTGCGGAAGTGATGGATGCCCCAGGACAGGTAGCCCTGATCGGCAGCCTTCACCCAGTTCTCCAGGCCGACGGCCATCTTGTCGAGGTACTCGGCCGACGAGCCGTTGGAGCGCAGCTTGTCGTAGTTGGCCAGCAGCTCTTCCCGGACGCGGGAATAGTGCGAGCGCAGCTGGTGCGTCATCACTTCCTGCTCGACCGTCTCGAAGCCGAGGTTCTCGGCCACTTCGCGGAAGAACCGCGGCGAGCCGAGGCTGTTCAGCTGAAGGCGATCGTAGACCGGCTGCAGCACGCCCTCGGGCACGTCGTCGGCCTGCATCGGGTCGGTGAAGATCAGGTGACCGCCCGGCTTCAGCACGCGGTAGGCTTCGGAGATGACCTTGTCACGCTCGTCCGAGTGCAGGAACGCATCCTGGCTCCAGACCACGTCGAAGCTTTCGTCGTCGGCCGGAACGTCCTCGAACACGCCGTGGCGCACGCTGATCTTGTCGCCCAGCTTGGCGGCACGGATCTTGCCGAGGTTATACTCGTTCTGGGTCTCGGAGATGTTCAGGCAGACGGCCTGTGTTCCGGTCTTCTTGACCAGCGTGCGCATCGCGCCGCCATAGCCCGCGCCCATGTCGAGCACCTTGCTGTCGCTCGACAGCTCGGGGAGCTTGTCGATCATCGCGTCGATGGTGCGGTCCGAGGCCGTGCGGATGTCCTTGGTCTCGTCGTAGAGGCCGATATGCAGATCCTCGCCGCCCCAGATCGTCGAGTAGAACGTGTCGGCGTCGTCACTGTCGTAATAGTCCTCGGTGACGTCGCGGATGTCGGCCTTGCCGTCGGTCCGCGTTCCACCCCAGCGCACGAGCTGCAGCGAGGACTTTTCGGCCACGTGGATGAAGAAGTCCGGCTCGTCGCCGCCGTAGGTCTCCTGGAAGTCGCCGTAGGTGCGCACGCGCTCGAAGCCACCTTCCTGCAGCAGCCGGCGCATGTAGTCCTTGCGGATCGGGCACATGTTGAGCGTGTATTCCGATCCGTCGGGGAAGGAGTACTTGAACCGGGCGAGGCCGTCGTCGACGTATTCCGGCTCGGCGGTGATGTTGTCGCCGCAATAGTAGAACTTGTGCTTGGACGAGTACCCGTGGTCGAGGATCGCGTCGTAGTTCCGCTGGTCCAGGATGAGGATGCCGTCATGCTTGAGCGCGGCGTAGAACTCGGCCAGCGCGCGGCGCCGGTCCTGCTCCTTGTGGAGGTGCGTGAACGAGTTGCCGAGGCAGATGATCGCGTCGTACTTGCCCGCGATGTCGCGGTTCAGCCAGCGCCAGTCGGCCTGTGCGGTCTTGAGGATCAGCCCGCGAGTCTGCGCGTTCTCGAACGCCTTGGCGACCATCGCGGCCGACCCGTCCGAGGCGGTCACGTCGAAGCCGGCTTCGGTCAGGCGGACGGAGTGGAAACCGGTGCCGCAGGCGACGTCCAAGACGCGTTCCTTGCCGCGGGCACGCAGGATGTCGATGAAGAATTGGCCTTCGCTCTGCGCGCGGCCCTCCCAATCGATCAGTTCGTCCCACTTGTCGACGAAGGAGGTGACGTATTCCTTGCGATAGTGGTCCGTCTGGCGATCGGCCAGCGGGTCGTCGCCGTAGACCTGCTCGGTCATCGTCAGCTCGGGGTTGGCAGCGTCAAGCTTGGTCATCGTGGGTCGTCGCTCCCTTCAGTGCATAGGGCTCACTCCGTCGGAGGCGCCGAATGGCGCAGCCCTGTTCGCCGGTAGACGGACCGCGTTGCGGCCCACCCGACATTGCTTTGATCAGTCGTGCCGCACTGCAGCGGCCGGTCGTCATGTGCGGTCCCGCGGTGCCGGGAGGCTCTGCTCCACGGCAAGAATTCGTTAGCGCTGCGTTGCTTCGCGAGGCTAACCAAATGGCGGGCCATGTCGTGTTGAGAGGGAGTATTCAAATTATCTACGACGTTTCAACTGCCAAAAGCGACATTCGTGTCGATAAATTTTGTTCGGGAACCGAGTAAAGCCGTTTGGGGTTGGCTCAAACGCCGCTAAAGTTGCCGCTACGGAAGTTAGTGCTGCGATGCAAAAGATGCGGATTGTCCCGGCGGAATCGCGCAAGTTGGCCTAAAAGTTGTGCAGATAACCTCACACGTGAATCGGAGACGACACGTCCGATTCACGTCTGGGACGAATCGTTCGGCGCATGTCGCGTTTCGACCAAGATGTCGTTTTCCGACGTTCGGCGGCGCTGGACTTTCCTTCCTCCATCCGCAAGCGTTCGCGGCGTTGCGACATGCCGCCCCCAGGAGGATCCGCCATGACCCGACAGACACCGTCCGTCCGAAAAGCGCCCCGCGCATGAGCCGGCCCGAGGGAGAGGCCGGCAGCCGCAGACTGATCGGCTACAACGTCGACCTGTCGGGCGGGGACGGGCGTGCGCGGTGCTGGCTCGATGTCGCCGAGGCCCACGCGAACAGGCGGGGAATCCTGCATGGCGGTATCGCGACCACGCTGCTCGACACCGCCATGGGGTCGACCGCCGGCCTCGTCCCCGGCGAGGCGCGCAGCACGCCCGTTTCGACCGTGTCGCTGACGATCCAGTTCCTTGCGCCCGGACGCGTCGGCACGCGCCTGACGGCGACCGGCAACGTCACCGGCGGCGGCCGGTCGCTCAAGTTCGTCGAGGGCGAACTGCGCGACGAGGAGGGCACGCTGATCGCCAGCGCGACGGGCGTGTTCAAGTCGATGACCCGCGACGCCTGATCGCGCCCCTCGGCATCGCCGCGCGCAGCGGTTATCCTGCGTCCGACATCTTAAGGGGGATCCCGATGAAAGACATGCCCGCCGGCCACGGCCCCGAACTCGGCACCTTCGACTGGGACGATCCCCTGCGGCTCGAGACCCAGCTGACCGAGGACGAGCGCATGCTGCGTGACGCCGCCCGCGATTTCGCCCAAGGCCAGCTTCAACCCGGCGTGACCGATGCCTACCGCGACGAGACGACCGACCCCGCGCTCTTCGCCCGGATGGGCGAGGCGGGCCTCTTGGGGGTCACCATCCCGGAGGAATACGGCGGCCTTGGCGCGGGCTACGTGACCTATGGCCTCGTGGCGCGCGAGATCGAGCGCGTGGATTCGGGCTATCGTTCGATGATGAGCGTGCAGTCCTCGCTGGTGATGTACCCGATCCACGCCTACGGCTCGGAAGAGCAGAAAAGGAAATACCTCCCCGGTCTCGCCAGTGGCGAGCTGATCGGCTGCTTCGGCCTGACCGAGCCCGACGCCGGCTCGGACCCTGCAGGGATGAAGACGGTCGCGAAGAAGCAGGGCGACAAATACGTGCTCTCCGGCTCCAAGACCTGGATCTCGAACGCGCCGATCGCCGACGTGTTCGTCGTCTGGGCCAGGTCCGAGGCTCATGACGGCAAGATTCGCGGCTTCGTGCTGGAAAAGGGGACGCCCGGCCTGACGGCGCCCAAGATCGGCGGCAAGCTGTCGCTGCGGGCGTCGATCACCGGCGAGATCGTGATGGAGGACGTCGAGGTCGGCGAAGAGGCGCTGCTGCCCGATGTCCAGGGGCTCAAGGGCCCGTTTGGCTGCCTCAACCGGGCGCGCTATGGCATTTCCTGGGGCACGATGGGCGCGGCCGAGGCGTGCTGGCATGCCGCGCGGCAATACGGGCTCGACCGCAAGCAGTTCGACCGTCCCATCGCCCAGACGCAGCTTTTCCAGAAAAAGCTCGCCGACATGCAGACCGAGATCGCGCTGGGGCTGCAGGGCGCGCTGCAACTCGGGCGGCTGATGGAGGCCGGGCAGGCGGCGCCAGAGATGATCTCGATGATGAAGCGGAACAATTGCGGCAAGGCGCTCGACATCGCGCGGATGGCCCGAGACATGCACGGGGGCAACGGCATCTCGGAAGAGTTCCAGGTGATCCGCCACATGATCAACCTCGAGACGGTGAACACCTACGAGGGCACCCACGACGTGCACGCACTGATTCTCGGTCGGGCGCAGACCGGGTTGCAGGCGTTCTTCTGACGCCCCGTGTCCCGACGAACCTGAAACCTTTTGCCCGCCCGGCGCCGTAGCACAGGCATCCGGGCGCGGCCGCTTGCCGCCGCGTGAGATTCGGTTACGTCGGCAGGAAAGGAACGAGGACGATCACGTGTCATCACCCCAGGACGAGCTTGCCGACCTGCTGTCCCGCTGTGCCCGGCAGGACCGGGCGGCGCTGCGCCGGCTGTTCGACTTGGAGGCCGGGCGGATGAAGGGGATCGCGATGCGTGTCCTCCACCGCGACGAGTTGGCCGAGGACGCGGTGCAGGAGGCCTTCCTGCAGGTCTGGCACAACGCCGCGCGCTATACCCCCGAACTCGGCTCGCCGCGCAGCTGGATGTATACGATCGCGCGCTTCCGGGCGATCGACATCCTGCGCAACCGGTCCCACGAGGAAGCGGTCGAGCCCGACAACCTCGACCACCTGCGCGAAGGCGCGGTCAGGGAGGCGGCCGATGGGCTCGATCCCGAGGGCCGGCTGAGAGTGTGTCTCGACACGCTGGAGCGGACGCAGCGCCATGTTCTGCTGCTGATCTACGTCACCGGGCTGACCCAGGCCGAGATCGCGGGCAAGCTCGGGCGGCCGCTGGGCACGGTGAAGACGTGGGTGCGGCGCAGCCTGCTGGCGCTGCGGGAGTGCCTGCAATGACGGCGCCCGCGGATCTTGCCGAACTCTACATCCTCGGCGCGCTCGATGACGATGCCCATGCCGAGGTCGAGGCCCGCATCGCCGCGCCCGCCGATGCCGAGGACCGCGCCCTGCGCGAAGCCGTGCGGGCCGCGCGCGAGCGGTTTCACGACCTGGACCGCAGCGCGCCCCAACTTCCCGTCGGCGCAGGGCTCTGGAGCCGGATCGAGGCTGCTCTCACGGGGCGGCCGCAGCCGGTCGGGGATGGAGCGAGGGGCGCCGCCGGCGTCGCGCGCGCCTGGCGTCCGACGGCCCTTGCGGCGATGGCGGCGACCGTGCTGCTCGCCGCCGGCCTGACGTGGCAAGTGCTCCAGGCGCGTCCGCCGCTGACGATGGCGATCCTACTGAACGACGACGGACAGTCCGTCGCCCTGGTCGAGACCTATCCCGACGACACGATCCGGGTGACGCCGCTGGCGCCGATCTCGCCCGACGGGCCGCAGGTGCTCGAGGTCTGGACCAAGCCGGATCCCGACGGGCCGCCGGTCTCTCTGGGCACGCTCGAGCGCGCCCGCCGCGCGCGCCTGACGGGCCCCGACCTGCCGTTGCCGGACATCGACCAGCTCTACGAGATCACGGTCGAACCCGCCGGCGGCTCGCCCACCGGACAGCCGACGGGCCCCGTGGTGGGCCTGGGCAACGCCAGCCGGACCTACTGAGGGCTCAGAACACCCAGAACGCATCCAGCGCGCGCGACACCCGCTGGAACGCGGCGAGGTTGGCGCAGGTGACATAGTCCATGTCGTCGGCATGCCCGTCGGCCACCTCGAGGCAGTCGTCGTGGATGCCGCGCATGATGTCGCGCAGTTGGCGGTCGACCTCGTCCCGGCTCCAGTAGAGACGCTGGGCGTTCTGGCTTTCCTCCAGCCCGCTGACCGCGACACCGCCCGCGTTCGACGCCTTGCCGGGGCCGCGCGGGATGCCGGCGTCGCGCAGCGTTTGAGCCGCGTCGGAGGTCAGCGGCATGTTCGCGCCCTCGCAGACCAGCCAGACGCCGTTGTCGGCAAGCGCCTTGGCCGCGTCGCCGTCCATCTCGTTCTGCGTCGCACAGGGCAGGGCGATGTCGCACTGCTCGCCCCACGGCGCGGCGCCGTCTCGATAGCTGCCGCCGGTTTCGTCCGCCAGCTCGGACAGCCGCGCGCCGTCGCCCTTGCGGGTCTTGACCGTCTCCAGAGTGTCGCGGTCCAGCCCGTCTTCGAACACCAGCGTGCCGCCGGAATCCGACAGGGTCACGACGGTCGCGCCCTCGTCCAGCGCCTTCTCTGCGGCGTAGAGCGCGACGTTGCCGCTGCCCGAGATCGCGACCCGCGCGTCCTCGATCGACCTGTCCAGCCGTTCGAGCATCAGCTCGGCGAAGTAGACGCAGCCATAGCCCGTCGCCTCTGTCCGCACGGCCGAGCCGCCGAAGGTGCTGCCCTTGCCGGTCAGCGCCCCGTGCCAGGTGTTCTTCAGCGTGAGGTAGCGGCCGAACATCAGGCTGATCTCGTCCATGCCGACGCCCATGTCGCCCGCGGGCACGTCCACGTCGGGGCCGATATGGCGATAGAGCTCGTCCATGAAGGCGTGGCAGAAGCGGCGCAGCTCGGCTTCGCTCGCCTCTTTCGGGTCGAAGTCCGCCCCGCCCTTGGCGCCGCCCATCGGCAGCCCTGTCAGGGTGTTCTTGAAAATCTGCTCGAAGCCCAGGAACTTTAGCACGCTCTGGTTCACGGAAGGGGCGAAGCGCAGGCCGCCCTTGTAGGGGCCCATCACCTGGCTGAACTGCACCCGCCAGCCGCGGTTGAACCGGACCGAGCCGTCGTCGGCCTCCCACGGGACGCGGAAGGAAACCGTGCGGTCCGGCTCGGTCAGCCGTTCCAGCACCTGCCGGCGGCGCATCCGGTCCTGCGTCACGTACCAGGGCATGACCGAGCGGGCGACGTCCTCGACCGCCTGCCGGAATTCGGGCTCGCCGGGATTGCGCGCGTCGTGCGCCTCCATGAACTCGGTGAGGGCGGCATCGGTATCGGTCATGGGCAGGGGCCTTTCGTGTCGTCGAACGCTGCGAGAAAGCCTCAGCACCCGGCCAAGGTTCCGGCGGCGCCGCGATTTCATGGACACAGCCTCCCGCAATATGATCGCCGCAGTGCCGCGGCGCTGTTGCCCGGTCGTCGCCTTTGTGGCAGATGACAGACAAGCCTAGGAAACGGACGCCCGCTTACCATGCCAGATTACCCAGCCCGGCGCCGGCAGATGGTCGACACCCAGGTGCGCCCCGCCGACGTCAGCAAGTTCCCGATCATCGACGCGCTTCTCCACGTGGAGCGCGAGCGTTTCGTGCCGGATTCGTGGCGCGATGCCTGCTACGTCGGCGAGAACGTCGAACTCGGGAACAACCGCGTCATCTTCGAACCGCGCACGCTGGCCAAGATGCTCGAGGCGCTCGACGTGCAGCCGAACGAACTGGTGCTGAACGTGGGCGCCGCCTACGGATACACCGCCGCGGTGCTGGCCCGTCTGGGCGAGGCCGTCGTCGCCCTGGAAGAGGACGAGGCGCTCGCCAAGGACGCCGAGACCGCGCTGGGCGAGGCCGGCGTCGACAGTGCCGCCGTTGTCACCAACCCGCTGGTCGAGGGCTGCCCCAAGCTTGGCCCGTTCGACAAGATCCTGGTCGAGGGCGGGGTCGGCACGCTGCCCGAAGCGCTGATCGACCAGCTGGCCGAGGGCGGCCGGATCACGGTGCTGTTCATGGAAAAGCGGCTCGGCATCTGCAAGATCGGCTACAAGATCGACGGCGAAATGACCTGGCGGCAGATCTTCAATGCGGGGGCCCCGGTCATTCCGGGCTTCGAGACGAAAAGTACCTTCGCGCTGTAACGCGGGCGTTCGACAGAAGACGCCGCTGGAAGAGAGGAAGAGCAAGATGATCTCACACAGGGCAGGGCGTCTATCGCGCCGGATCGCCGCGGCGGTCGTGCTGGGCCTCTCGGCCGGGCCGGTCGCGGCCGAAAGCCTGACCGACGCGCTGATCGGGGCGTACCGCAACTCCGGCCTGCTGACGCAGAACCGCGCGCTTTTGCGCGCCGCGGACGAGGATGTCGCGCAGTCGCTGGCGCAGCTGCGCCCGATCATCACCTACGCGGCCACGGCGGATTACGCGCCGAGCGGCAGCAACAGCCGGCTCGACGGCGGCAAGCTCAGCGGCACCGCCGGCCTGTCGGCCGACATCCTGCTGTACGATTCCGGCTCGTCGCGCCTGGCCATCGAGGCCGCCAAGGCCACGGTCCTGGCCACGCGCCAGGAATTGATCGCGGTCGAGCAGAACGTTCTGTTCAGCGCCGTCGACGCCTACCTGTCGGTGCAGAGCGCCCAGGCCTTCGTTGACCTGCGCGAGAACAACGTCGAGCTGATCCGCGAGCAGCTGCGCGCCGCCCGCGACCGGTTCGAGGTGGGCGAGGTGACGCGGACCGACGTGGCCACCGCCGAGGCGGCGCTCGCCAACGCGCAGGCCAACCTCGCGGCCGCCCGCGGCGATCTCGAGGTCGCACGCGAAGCCTACCGCGCCGCCGTCGGCCGCTATCCCGGACCGCTGGAATCGGTGCCGAACGCCCCGGCCACCGCCAGCAGCGAGGAAGCCGCCGCCAACGTGGCCGTCCGCAGCCACCCCGAGATCCTGGCCGCACAGCAACAGGTCCGGGTGGCCGAGCTGAACATCATGGCGGCCGAGGCCTCTTTCGGCCCCGAGCTGAGCGCGGGCGCGCAGACCGGCGTGGACCAGGATTTCAACGCCGACAGCTCGGTCGGCGTCACCCTCCAGGGGCCGATCTATCGCGGCGGACAGCTGACCTCGCAGCTGCGTCAGGCGCAGGCCCGGCGCGACGCCACCCGCGGCGAACTCTACACCACGCAGCTGAACATCCGGCAATCGGTCGGGCAGGCGTGGTCGCAGCTTCAGGTCGCCCAGGCCAGCCTCAGCTCGATCGACGAACAGATCCGCGCGGCCCGCGTGGCGTTCGAGGGCATCCAGGAAGAGGCGTCGCTGGGCGCGCGCACCACGCTCGACGTGCTCGACGCCGAGCAGGACCTGCTCGACGCCCGCGCCAACCGCATCGACGCGGTGACGCAGCGCTATGCGGCGGTCTACGGGCTGCTGCGGTCCATGGGGATGCTGACCGCCGATCACCTCGGCCTCGACATCCCGACCTACGATCCGTCGGCCTATTACAACGCGGTGCGCGACGCGCCGGTGCGCGAGGTCTCGCCCCAGGGCGAACGGCTCGACCGCATCATCGAGCGCCTCAAGCCCTGAACGGATCGCACGACACGGCGATCGGGCCCCGGACCGCAGCGACGGTCCGGGGCCTTTCTTTTGGGCGGCATGACCGGCGTGCCGCGCCCGCCTGCACCAGATGTTGTGCCAACGCTCCTGCCGCAGTAGACTGGTTTCAACAAACCAAGAGGCCGAGCCGGTGTCAGATCCCGTTCAAGACCACGAAATCGAGGATGTCCTCTCGTCGATCCGCCGGCTCGTCTCGGCGGAGCCCGTCCGTCCAGAGGCCCGCGCGGCGGACCGGCTGATCCTGACCTCGGAGCAGCGTATCGCGCCGCCCGCCAGTCCGGCGCGCGATCCGGGCGACCCGGATTATTCCGAGGCCGCCGACAGCTTTCCCGCACGCCCCGACGAGACCCCCGCGCCCCGGCAGGCCGCGCGACCCCTGACACTGGAACAGCGCATCGCCGAGCTCGAGATCGCGATCAACGCGCAGGCGCAGGACTTCGAGCCCGACGGCTCGGAGGACACGCTGCAGCACCGCCCGTCGCGGATGCCGGGCCTGAGCCTCGCGCCGCAAACCTCTGATCCCGAAGAGACCGCCGACATCGCGGCGGCGCTCTCGGGCGACGAGCTGCGCTTCACCTCGCGGCGCGGCGCGGTGGCCGCGTCCCGTGACGCCGCGTCGGAGGAGCCCGCGCCGGAGCCAGAAGCGCAGGGTCAGAACGACGACCTCGCCACGGCGCTCTCGGAGCTTATCGCGGACACCGATCCGCTCGAGCGCCCCGCGCCGCTGACGCTGGGCGCCGCCGAGGCGGTGACAGCGGAGGACGACGATGCGCGGGCGGTCGAGGAGGCGGAGGATGATGGCGACGAGAGTAGCGGCCTGGATGCGGCCGTCGCGGCTGAGATCGAGGCCGCCGTCACCGAGTCCGCGACGGACCGCACGGCGGATGCGCTGAGGCTGTCGGACGCGGCGGACTCGCCCCCGATCGGTGCGGAAACCGAAGCGCAGCCCGACAACCTGCTGACCTTCCACGGCCCGCCCCGCGCCCCCGGGCGCGAGGAGGCGGCGTCGGGCGAGGGCGAGCTGATGGACGAGGCCGCCCTGCGCGAGTTGGTGGCCGAGATCGTGCGCGAGGAGCTGCAGGGCGCCCTGGGCGAGAAGATCACCCGCAACGTGCGAAAGCTGGTGCGGCGCGAGATCATGCGCGCGATCGCGATCCGCGACTTCGAATAGGGTTGCGCCGCGCTGGCGCGCGTCGCCGCGGGCGGGGGCTGCGCCCCCGCGCCGGAGGGGGCTCTGCCCCCGTCGCCATGGGGCGACCCCCCCAGGTTATTTTCGGACAGAGGAAGCGTCAGACCGGTTCGGCGAGGGCGAGGAGCGCGTCGATGTCGATATGGGTTTCGAGATGGGCGGCGAGGGCGTCGAGCGTGGACTCGACCCCGGCCTCGTAGGCGGTGTCGCCGGGAGGGGCGCCGAGCGCCGTCAGCCAGTGGGCGCGGAAGGCGTCGGAGGCGAAGAGGCCGTGGAGATAGCAGCCCCGCACGCGTCCGTCCGCCGAGGCGGCGCCGTGGGGGGCGCCGTCGAGGGTGAGCCAGGGGCGAGCGGTGTCGGGGCCGGTCGTGTCGCCGATGTGGATCTCGTAGCCCGCGAGCGGCGCGCCGCTGTCGCGGCAGGTGGCGGTGCCGAGAGCCAGGCGTTTCATCGGGCGCATCACCGTCTCGACGTCGAGATGGCCGAGGCCGTCGACGCTTTGCGGCGGGCCTTCCAGGCCGTCGGGGTCGGCGATGCGACGGCCGAGCATCTGGTAGCCGCCGCAGATGCCGAGCGCGCGGCCGCCGCGACGGAGATGGGCGGTGAGGTCGATATCCCAGCCCTGGGCGCGGAATGCGGCGAGGTCGGCGATGGTGGACTTGGTGCCGGGAAGCAGCACGAGGTCGGCGTCTCCGGGCAGGGCGCGGCCGGGCGGCACCATGTCGACCGTCACCTCGGGTTCGGCGGAGAGCGGGTCCAGATCGTCGAAATTGGCGATGCGGGGCAGGAGCGGCACTGCCACCTTCACCGCGCCGCGATGGGGGCCGGAGGAGATGTCGAGCGCGTCCTCGGCCGGCAGGCGCCAGGCGTCGGCGAACCAGGGCACGAGGCCGAGGTCGCGCCAGCCGGTGCGCGCCGCGATCGCCGCCATCCCGTCGGCGAAAAGGTTCGGGTCGCCGCGGAACTTGTTGACGGCGAAGCCCCGGATCCGGGCGCGGTCGGCCTCGGACAGGACCGCGTGGGTGCCCACGCATTGCGCGATCACGCCGCCGCGGTCGATGTCGCCGACCAGCACGACCGGCACGCCGGCGGCCTCGGCGAAGCCCATGTTGGCGATGTCGCCCGCTCTCAGGTTGATCTCGGCCGGCGAACCGGCCCCTTCGACCAGCACGACATCGGCCCCGGCGGAGAGGCGGGAGAAGCTGTCGAGCACCCGTGGCAGCAATTCGCCCTTGCGGCGCCCATAGGCGCCGGCACGCAGGGTGCCCTGGCGGTGGCCCTGCACGATCACCTGCGCGCCGGTGTCACTTTCGGGTTTCAGGAGCACCGGGTTCATGTCCACCGATGCCGCACGCCCCGCTGCGCGGGCCTGCAGCGCCTGGGCGCGGCCGATCTCGCCGCCGTCGGCGGTGACGGCGGCGTTGTTCGACATGTTCTGCGGCTTGAATGGCGCCACCGAGACCCCGCGCCGCACCAGCGCCCGTGCGAGGCCTGCGACCAGCATCGACTTGCCCACGTTCGAGCCCGCGCCCTGGATCATGATCGCTCTGGCCATCGTCCCGCCTCCTGCTACGCTCCCGCCTTAGCGAGCCGCGGCCGCCAAGGAAAGCCGCCGACGCGGAGACGCCGATGAACACGCCCGCCCATCTCATCTTCGGCGCCGCCGCCTTTGGCCGGCCGGGCGATCGGCGCGTGACGCTGGCCGCGCTCGCCGGCGGGCTGGCGCCGGATGTGTCGCTGTATCTGATGGCCGGAACGGCGCTGATCCTGGGCCATGCACCGGCGCAGGTGTTCGGGACGTTCTACCATTCCGACGCCTGGCAGCAGGTCTTTGCCGTCGACAACAGCTTCGTCCTGTGGGGCCTTGCCGCGGCCGTGGCAGTGGGCGCGCGGTCGGGCTGGGCGGTGGCGTTCACCGGCGCGGCGCTGTTGCACCTGGCGTTCGACTTTCCGCTGCATGCCGACGATGCGCGGATGCATTTCTGGCCGCTGAGCGACTGGGTCTTCCGCTCGCCCGTCAGCTACTGGGACGGTGCGCGGGGCGGCGGATGGGTCGGCCCGGTCGAGCAGGCGGCGACGCTGGGCCTCACGATCCTCTTGCTGGTGCGTTTCCGCAGCCTCGCCTGGCGCGCCGTCTTTGCGGGGATCGCGGTGCTGGAACTGGCGCCGCTGATCCTGTGGGGACTGATCTTCTGACCTTTTCCCCGCGCCCCGGTTTGGCTAGACCGGCGGCTGAGCGAACAGGACGACGGGCATGCCGATGGAAAAGACCTTCAACGCCGCCGAGTCCGAGGCCCGCATCGCCGCGGCCTGGGATGAGGCCAACGCCTTTGCCGCGGGAGCCAACGCAAAGGAGGGCGCCGAGCCGTTCTCGGTGATGATCCCGCCGCCGAACGTCACCGGCAGCCTGCACATGGGCCACGCCTTCAACAACACGCTGCAGGACATCCTGGTGCGCTGGCACCGGATGCGGGGCTTCGACACGCTGTGGCAGCCAGGCACCGACCATGCCGGCATCGCGACGCAGATGGTCGTCGAGCGCGAGCTGGCCCGCACGCAGCAGCCCTCGCGCCGTGAGATGGGCCGCGCCGCCTTCCTCGAGAAGGTGTGGGAGTGGAAGTCGACCTCGGGCGGGAACATCCGCCGGCAGCTCAAGCGGCTGGGCGCGTCCTGCGACTGGTCGCGCGAGGCCTTCACCATGTCGGGCGCCCCCGGCGCGCCCGAGGGCGAGGACGGCAATTTCCACGACGCCGTCATCAAGGTCTTCGTCGAGATGTACCGCAAGGGCCTGATCTACCGCGGCAAGCGGCTGGTGAACTGGGACCCGCATTTCGAGACGGCGATCAGCGATCTCGAGGTCGAGAACATCGACGCCACCGGCCACATGTGGCACTTCCGCTATCCGCTGGCGGATGGCGAGACGTATACCTATGTCGAGAAGGACGCGGACGGAAACACCGTGCTCGAGGAAGAGCGCGACTACATCTCGATCGCCACGACGCGGCCCGAGACGATGCTGGGCGACGGCGCCGTCGCGGTGCATCCCTCGGATGAGAGATACGCGCCCATCGTCGGAAAGTACTGCGAGATCCCCGTCGGCCCGAAAGAGAGCCGGCGCCTGATCCCGATCATCACCGACGAGTATCCCGATCCCGATTTCGGTTCGGGCGCGGTGAAGATCACCGGCGCGCACGACTTCAACGACCATGCCGTCGCCGAGCGGGGCGGCATTCCGAAATACCGGCTGATGGATACCGGCGGCGCGATGCGGGCCGATGGCGCGCCCTATGACGAGGCGGCCGCCCGCGCGCAGGAGATCGCCCGCGGCGCCGAGGCGAGCGCCGCCGAGATCGACGCGCTCAACCTCGTGCCCGAGGCGTATCGCGGTCTCGACCGGTTCGAGGCGCGCGCGCGTGTGGTGGCCGACATCACCGCCGAGGGGCTGGCCGTCATGGTTCCGGCCTGGGATCCGCGGCTGGGCAAGGCGGCGCAGCGCAAGGCGTCGCCGGAAGAGGGCGGCATCCCGCCCGAAGAGCAGCTCGTCCCGCTGGTCGAGGAAAAGCTGATCACCCAGCCCTTCGGCGACCGCTCGAAGGTGGTGATCGAGCCGATGCTCACCGACCAGTGGTTCGTCGACACGACCAAGATCGTCGGCCCCGCGCTGGACGAGGTGCGCAAGGGGATGGCGCGGCCCGAAGGCTCGACCGAGGGCACGCGCATCCTGCCCGAACGCGATGCCAAGGTGTATTTCCACTGGCTCGAGAATATCGAGCCGTGGTGCATCTCGCGTCAGTTGTGGTGGGGCCACCAGATCCCGGTCTGGTACGGGCCGGCGCTGTCCTCGGACGATCCCGACGGCGGGCATATCCTCTACGATGCCGAATGGGTGCCGTTCTGCGCCCCCAGCTGGGACGACGCTTTCGAGCAGATGAAGGCCTATTACCGCCACGACGAGATCAAGTGGGTCGAGGACGAGGCCGAGGCGATGCAGCTGATCGAGGGCATCACCACGCGGCTGCGGACCGAGGGCGCGATCCGCGACACCCACGCGCCGGTGGCGATCCCGGTCTATCGCGACCCCGACGTTCTGGACACCTGGTTCTCGTCCGGGCTCTGGCCCATCGGCACGCTCGGCTGGCCCGACGACACCGAGGAACTGCGCCGCTACTTCCCGACCAGCGTCCTGGTCACCGGGTTCGACATCATCTTCTTCTGGGTCGCCCGGATGATGATGATGCAGCTGGCGGTCGTCGACGAGAAGCCGTTCCACACCGTCTATGTCCACGCTCTTGTCCGCGACGAGAAGGGCAAGAAGATGTCCAAGTCGCTGGGCAACGTGCTGGACCCGATCGAGCAGATCGACGAGTACGGCGCCGATGCCGTGCGCTTCACGCTGACGGCGATGGCGGCGATGGGCCGCGACCTGAAGCTGTCGACCAGCCGGATCGCGGGGTATCGGAACTTCGGCACGAAGCTGTGGAACGCCTTCCGGTTCGCCGAGATGAACGATGCATTTGTGCAGACGGATGGTGCACGCGCTGTGCACGTTCCGTGTACGCCCGGTGCCACCGTGAACAAGTGGATCATGGGCGAGACCGCGAAGGTCCGCGAAGAGGTCGACGCGGCGCTGAACGCATACCGGTTCAACGACGCGGCGAACGCGCTCTACGGTTTCGTCTGGGGCAAGGTCTGCGACTGGTATCTCGAACTGTCGAAGCCGCTTCTGAACAGCGACGACCCCGAGGTCGTTCAGGAAACCCGGACGACGCTCGCCTGGGTTCTGGACCAGTGCCTGATCCTGCTGCACCCGATCATGCCCTTCATCACCGAAGAGCTCTGGGGCGTTGCCGGCGACCGCGGCCTGCTGTGCCATGCCGACTGGCCCACCTACCAGGTCTCTGATCTCGTTGACGAAAATGCCGATGCCGAGATGTCGTGGGTGATTTCACTGATCGAGGCCGTCCGCTCGGTCCGCGGCGAGATGAACGTCCCCAATGGCCTCGAGGTCGAGCTGCTTCAGCTCGAGCTCGACGAGGCCGGCCGCACGGCGCTCGACCGGAACGCGTCGCTGATCAAGCGCCTCGCCCGGATCGAGACCATCACCGAGGCCGACACGGCACCCAAGGGCGCCGCGGCGATCCCGGTGAAGGGGGGCACGTTCGCCTTGCCGCTGGTCGGCATCATCGACGTCGGCGCCGAGAAGGCGCGGCTCGAGAAGTCGCTCCAGAAGCTCACCAAGGAGATCGGCGGCCTCAAGGGACGTCTCGACAACCCGAAATTCCTCGAAAGCGCCCCCGACGACGTGGTCGAGGAGACACGGGAACTGGCAGATGCGAAGGCGGCCGAAGAGGCCAAGCTGCGCGCCGCCCTGGATCGTCTCGCCGAGGTCGCATGACCGATCCGCGCCTCACCCGCCTCGCCGCGTCGCTGCCCGCCACCGTTCCTTTCGTCGGCCCCGAAACGATGGAGCGGGAGGCGGGCGAGGCGTTCCGCGCCCGCCTCGGCGCCAACGAATCCGTCTTCGGCCCGTCGCCGAAGGCGGTGGCCGCGATGGAAAAGGCGGCGGCGGAGTCCTGGAAATACGGCGACAGCTTGAGCCACGACCTGCGCCACGCCATCGCCGCGTATCACGATGTCGACCCTGCGCATGTGCTGGTGGGCGAGGGGATCGACGGCATCCTCGGCAACCTCGTCCGACTGACCGTGGCCGAGGGAGGCGCCGTTGTGACCTCGGCCGGCGCCTATCCGACCTTCAACTACCATGTCACCGGCTTTGGCGGGACCTTGCACAAGGTGCCGTTCCGGGGGGATCATGAGGATCCGGACGCGCTGGTCGACAAGGCCGTCGAAACCGGGGCGAAGCTGGTCTACATCTCGAACCCCGACAATCCGATGGGAAGTTGGCACGACGGCGCGACGGTCGCGGCGATGCTGGACCGTCTTCCCGACACATGCCTGCTGGTGCTGGACGAGGCCTATGCCGATTTCGCACCTGAAGAGGCGATTCCCGACATCGCTCCGACCGATACCCGCGTGATCCGGACCCGCACCTTTTCCAAGGCCTATGGCCTTGCCGGCGCGCGGGTGGGATATGCGATCGGCCCGGTAGACCTGATCGCGGCCTTTGACCGTGTGCGCAATCACTTCGGCATGACCCGCGTCAGCCAGGACGGCGCCGTCGCTGCGTTGGCCGACCGCGACTGGCTTGAAAAGGTGTGCCGCGACGTCGAGCGCTCAAAGGCGCGCATGAGCGAGATCGCGGCCGGGAACGGGCTGCGGGCGCTGCCGTCGGCCACCAACTTCGTCGCCATCGACTGCGGCCGCGACGGGGGCTTCGCCCGCGAGGTCATGCTTGCGCTGATCGCGCGCGGCGTGTTCGTGCGCATGCCCGGCGTCAGCCCGCTGGACAGGTGCATACGCATCACCTGCGGGACGGATGGCGATATGGACGTGCTGGCAGAGACGCTGCCGCTGGCGCTCGAGGATGCCGCCCGAAACGTGAGGTGACACCGGCCTCCCGGGTGCTACCATCGCGCGTATGAGTGACCGGTCACAACCTCCGGGACGTGTGCCCGATTTCACCGGGGCGTTCCTGGTGTCCTTCGGCGTGCTGCTGTTCGTCCTGCTCTTCGCGATCTGGGCGGTTTGGGGATTGCTCGCCGCCCTCGGCGTCGGTTGGGCGGGGGAGCGGCTGATCGGCCGCTCGCGCTAGCGGCCTGCGCAGACCTCGGCCGCGGCCTCCAGCGCGCCTCTCCCGTGCGGAATCTCGAGCGCCTTGAGGCCGGCATCTATGGCCCCCAGCGCGCCGAGGATCATGTGCGCGTTCACGTGGCCCATGTGGCCCAGCCGGAAGAACCCGTGCCAATCGGGAGAGGCGGGGTCGGCCATGCCCAGCCCGATCCCCAGCGTCAGCCCCGTCTCGGACGACAGCCAGTCCCGCAGCCGCGTGCCGTGCGGCGCGCCGATCCTGAGCGCCGTCACCGCATGGCTGCGCATCGCCGGGTCTGCCACGTTCATCTCTAGGGGGCCGTCCGCGCCCCAGCGCTCGAACGCGGCCCAGACCGCGCGGGCGATCTGGGCGTGCCGGTCCCAGACATGCTCCAGCCCTTCCTCCGCGATCATGTCGAGCGCCGCACGCAGGCCGTAGACATGGTGCGTCGCGGCGGTGCCGCCGAAGAACTGATAGAAGTGCTCGGGCCAGGCGCGGGGGCGCCAGTCCCAGTAGCGCGTCACCAGATCGGCCGTCTCCCGCGCGGCATCGGCGCGTTCGTTGAAGAAGACGAAGCTCAGCCCCGGCGGCGTCATCAGGCCCTTCTGGCAGGCGGTGACCATGACGTCGGCGCCCCATGCGTCCATCTCGAACCGGTCGCAGGCAAGGCACGCGATGCAATCGACCATCAGCAGCGCGGGATGATCCGCCCCATCAAGAGCATCGCGCAGTGGTTTGATTTCGTTACGGATACTGGTCGACGTATCCGTCTGAACGGTCAGCACGGCCTTGATTTCGTGCTTAGTGTCGGCGGCCAGCCGGTCGGCCACGCGGGCGGCGTCAACCGGCGCGCGCTTGCCGAAGGAGATCACCTCGACATCGAGATGCATGGCCTGCGCGATCTCGGCCCAGCCGTGGCCGAACCGCCCGGTCGCGAGGATCAGCACCTTGTCCCCGCGAGAGGCGACGTTCGACAGCGCGGCCTCCCACGCGCCGTGGCCGTTGGCGATGTAGATCGCGCACTGGCCATCGGTCCGGGCGATGGATTTCAGATCGGCGCAGATGCCCGGCATCATGTCCGGCAGCTCGCCCGCATAGATGTTGGGCGCCGGCCGCTGCATCGCCTGAAGCACCCGGTCCGGAATGACCGAAGGTCCGGGAATTGCGAGATAATGGCGACCCTGAGCAAGAGACATCCGGTACGGCTCCGAAACTGTGTGGCGGCCATTGGTATGTCCGCCCCGGTGGGCGGTCAATCGCCGCGCGCTGCGCTTGTGGCAGGCGTGTGAGCAGGGTATGGCCCCGCCCATGAGCACGCCCTTGCGCCAGCGCTGGAAGGATTACCGTCACCGCTTCACGCGGCAGCTTGCCGGCGACATCAGCCAGCCCGAGGCGCGACGCCGGGCGCAGCGGCATTTCGACATTGCCGATCACGCCCTGCTGCGCCGCGTCTGGACGAACCTGTTCCGCCTCGCGCCGGGCGTGTACCGGTCGAACCAGCCCGATCCGCGGCGCATCGCACGCCACGCGGCACAGGGTCTGCGGTCGATCATCACGCTGCGGGGCGAGACGCGCTATTCCTACCTGCTGTTCGAGCAAGAGGCCTGCGCGGCGCACGGCATCACGCTGCACATCCTCAAGACCCACGCCAGCAAGCCCGACACGCCCGAGACCTACCTGGAGCTCCTGTCGCTGTTCGATACCGTCGAGCGGCCGTTCCTGATCCACTGCAAGTCCGGCGCGGACCGTACCGGCGTGGCGTCGGCGCTGTACCTCATCGATCAGGAGGGCGTGGCGCCCGAGGTGGCCAAGCGGCAGCTTGCGCTGCGCTATGCCCACCGCAAGGGCAGCAAGGCGGGCGTGCTGGGCCTGTTCCTGGATACCTACGCCGCCGCGCGGGCACGCTCGGGCATCGGGCTGCGCGACTGGCTGGCGACCGAGTACGACCCCGAGGCGGTGCGGGCCCGGTTCAAGGCGGAGCGCGGAAGGTGACAGGGATGTTCCGGCAAATCCTCGGCGAGGACGTGCGCGTCATGGTGGCGTGGCTGTGGCGCGACTACCTGCGTTTCCATCGCGTGACGCTGTTCCTGGCGCTGATCCTGATGGCGATCGAAGGCTCGATGCTGGGCCTGCTCAGCTGGATGGTCAAACCGATGTTCGACGAGGTGCTCGTCTCGGGCCAGCGCGGCGACGTCTTCTGGGTCGCCGCTGCCGTCGCGGGGGTCTTTGCCGTCCGCGCGGTGTCGAGCTTCGGTCACCGCATCCTGATGGCCACGGCAGGTCAGAAGATCTCCGCGCGGCTTCAGTCGAACCTCGCGAAGCATCTTCTGACGCTGGACTGGACGTTCTTCCAGGATCACTCGCCCGGCACGCTGATCGAGCGTGTGCGTGGCGACAGCCAGGTGGTCTCGCAGGTCTGGAACTCGGTCTTCGGGGCGTTCGGGCGGGACCTGATCTCGCTCCTGTCGCTGATGGCGGTGGCGGTTTCCGTCGATTGGGTCTGGGCCCTGATCGCGGTGGCCGGGGCGCCGCTTCTGATGGGGCCGATCACGCTGTTGCAGCGCGCCGTGCGCCACACCAGCCGCCGGGCCCGCGAGACTGCCGCACGGCTGTCGAACCGGCTCGACGAGATGTTCCACGGGGTCAACACGATCAAGCTGAACGGCACCGAGGCACGCGATGCCGAGCGGTTCTCGGGTGAGATCGACAATTTCGTCTCGGCCCAGTTGCGTAGCGTGGCGGGGCAGGCGGGCATCCCCGCGCTGACCGACATCGTCGCGGCAATCGGGTTCTTCGGCGTGCTCAGCTATGGCGGCCTGCAGATCATCGACGGGGAAAAGACCGTCGGCCAGTTCATGTCCTTCTTCACCGCGATGGCGCTGGTGTTCGAGCCGTTGCGGCGGCTCGGCAACGTCACCGGCGTCTGGAACGCGGCGCTGGCGAGCTTCGAGCGGCTTTATGCCCTGTTCGGCCTGCGACCCACGATCCTGACCCCCGGCGACCCGGTCGCCGGGCCCGCGGACGCCACCGCGGCGGACGTGGTGATGGAGGATGTGCATTTCGCCTATGGCGACACCCCCGTCCTCAGCGGTCTGACCCTGACGGCGAAGGCGGGCGAGACGACGGCCCTGGTCGGGCCGTCCGGCGCGGGGAAATCCACCATATTCAATGTCCTGACGCGTCTAGTTGAACCGCAGAGCGGGCAGGTCTCGATCGGTGGAACGCCCATCGACCAGATGGACCTGACCGAGCTGAGGGGGCTGTTTTCGGTGGTCAGCCAGGACGCCCAGATGTTCGACGAAACGCTGCGGGACAACATCGTGATGGGTCGCGGCACGGTGCCGGACGCCGAGCTGGAGCCGGTTCTGACCGCGGCGCATGTCGACGACTTCCTGCCCAAGCTGTCCCACGGGCTCGACACGCTGGCGGGGCCGCGCGGCTCGTCGCTGTCGGGCGGGCAGCGGCAGCGGGTGGCCATCGCGCGGGCGCTGCTGCGCGACACGCCGATCCTGCTGCTGGACGAGGCGACGTCCGCGCTCGACGCGCAATCCGAGGCCATCATCCAGGCGGCGCTGCAATCGCTGAGCCGGGGGCGCACCACGCTGGTGATCGCGCACCGGCTTGCCACGGTACGCGACGCCGACCGGATCGTGGTGATGGACAAGGGGCGCGTCGTCGATGAGGGCAGCCACGACGAGCTGCTGGCGCGCGGCGGCCTTTACGCCGACCTCTACCGCCTTCAGTTCGACGAGGGCTGAGCGTCCAGCCGCAGCGGCACCGGCAGCACCTCCATCCTGTGGCGCAACTGGCGCCTGAGGGCGGCCCAAGCCTGCTGTGCGCCGCCCGCGTCGTCCAGCTGATTCCGCCGCACCAGAAGCCCGTGACGCGGGTCAGGGCGCCCCAGGGCGGCGCGCAGGTTCAGGGCGGCGGCCAGGGCGCCGCCGGCCAGGCGGAACCGCGCGGCCCGGTCCGGGTGGGTCGCCATGTGCGCGCCCACGGCATCGGGCCAGCGCGGATCGGGCCGGGCGTCCGAGCGCAGCAGGAGGATCCACTCCGCCTTTGCGGCGGCGGCCCCGGCGGCGAATTGCTGCGGCAGGTGCGGTGCGCAGTCGTGCCATTCCGCCCCCAGCGCGTCTGCCACGCGCGGGGTCGCGTCGGTCGAGCCGCCGTCGCAGACGATCAGCTCGCGCACCAGCCCGGCCGACAGCCCCGGCAACAGCGCGTCCGCGGTTGCGGGCAAGTGCTCGGCGGCGTTCAACGTCGGAAGGACAATCGAGATCTGGGCAGTCATTTCGTTCCTTTCGTTCGACGCCTATATATCGGCGCAAACGACAAGGGGCGAGCGATGACCACCGAGAGACGCATGCTGGCCGTGGGCGGCCAGGACCGGTCCGAGTTCCTGCAGGGGCTGATCACGAACGATGTGCTGCATCTGAAGGACGGCCTGGTTTACGCCGCGTTGCTGACCGCGCAGGGCAAGTACCTGGCCGATTTCTTCCTGTTGGACCGCGGGGACGACATCCTGCTGGATGCCCCGGCCGCGGTCTGGGACGCGCTGGTGAAGAAGCTGAAGATGTACAAGCTGCGCAGCAAGGTGACGCTCGACGAGGTCGACGTGTCCCTGGCCCGTGGCCTCGGAGAGGCACCCGAGGGCGCGCTGCGCGATCCGCGGCATCCCGCGATGGGGTGGCGAGCCTACGGCACCGACCTGACCGACGAGGATGTCGACTGGGACGCGCTGCGGGTCGCCAACTGCATCCCCGAGGCGGGGGTTGAGCTGGTGCCGGACGAGAGCTTCATTCTGGAATGTGGCTTCACGCGGCTGAACGGCGTGGATTTCCGCAAGGGCTGCTATGTCGGGCAGGAGGTCACGGCCCGCATGCACCACAAGACCGAGCTGAAGAAGGGCCTCGCCACGGTGTCTGTGGAAGGAGAGGCGCCGGTCGGCACGCCGATCACGTCCGAGGGCAAGCCCGCCGGCACGCTCTATACACAAGCGGGTGGGCAGGGGATCGCGTATCTCAGGCTGAACCGCGCGCAGGGCGCGATGGAGGCCGGAGAGGCCCGGCTGATGCTGGCGGCCTGAGCCGCCAGCGCCCGTGGGGCGCCGTCAGGCGCGCTCGGCGTATTCCATCGTCTCGGTGTTTATGACGATGTCCTCTTCGGGGCCGACGAAGGGCGGCACCATGACCTTGACGCCGTTGTCGAGCACCGCGGGCTTGAAGCTGTTCGCCGCCGTCTGCCCCTTCACGACCGGTTCGGTCTCGGCGACCTTGCAGGTAACCTTCTGGGGCAGGCGGGCGTTCAGCGCCTCGGATTCGTAGTACTCGATCTCAATGGTCATCCCGTCCTGCAGGAAGGGACGGCGCTCTCCGAGAATATCGGCCGGCAGTTCGATCTGCTCGAACGTGTCCTGGTCCATGAAGACGAGCATCCCGTCGTTTTCATACAGGAATTGCTGGTCGCGCTGTTCGAGGCGAACGCGCTCGATCTTGTCGGCCGAGCGGAAGCGTTCGTTGAGTTTCGAGCCGTTGCGCAGGTTGCGCATTTCGACCTGGGCGAAGGCACCGCCCTTGCCGGGCTTAACGTGATCGGCCTTCACCGCAACCCAAAGGCCGCCGTTATGCTCGAGCACGTTGCCGGGGCGGATCTCGTTTCCGTTGATTTTGGGCATGAGGCAGAACCGTGACGAAAGGTTGATGCAGTTACGACGGACCCTATATCTGGCGTTCGGGAGGCTGACAAGACGACCCTCTCCGCTCGCGTCCGGTCGTCCCGACATGCACTAGGTGCATGGCAGCCATTCCGAAACAGAGAACCAGAATCACCCGGCGATAGTCCAGAAGGGGCGGACGCCGAAAATGCAAGAGCAATAACGAAGGACGAAACATGGCCGATCTCGTCGATGGTACCGCGTTCAACCACGAGCAAGGCAATCGTGCGCGCAAGCTCTTTGCTGCTGTCGTGCTCGCTGCTCTGGACGATGCCATCTCCGATGACAAGAAGTACGGCAACGGGCCGGACCAGATCGCGCGTTGGGCGCGGTCGCGCGACGGTCGCGAAGTCCTGTCCTGTGCCGGCATCGATCCGAACGAACGCGTCGTCGCCGGTCTGATGGAGTTCGTGTCGAAGGGTGTCCGCACGTCGGTCGCGCTGTCGCGCGAGGAATCCGAGCGCCGCAACGCCGCCCAGGCCGAAGCCGCCTGACGTCGCCAGACCCGTGACACTGACGCGCCCCGCTCACCGGGGCGCGTTTTTTGTTGTCGCTCACATCGCCCGGTCGATGCGGGTCGAGAGATGGATCATGCTCTCGAACGCGCCGACATCCTCGATTTCCTCGATCCGGTCGAGGACCTCGTCGAGATCCTGCGTGGTGGCGGCGGCGACCTGAACGATCAGGTCCCAGCGGCCTGTCGTCGTATGCGCGATCTCGACTTCGGGCATGGCCCGTAGCCGTTGGAGGATGGCGGCCGTCGCCTTGGCCGCGATCTCCAGCAGCACGGTCGCGCGAATGCGGCGGACCGATACGTCGTCGCCCAGCTTGACCGTGTAGCCGCCGATTACGCCGGTGCGCTCCATCCGTTCGATCCGTGCCTGAACGGTGGACCGGGCGACCTTGAACCGCCGCGCCAGCCGCGAGGTCGAGGTGGAGGAGTCCGCCGCCAGAGCCGCGAGGATGCGTTGATCCAGTTCGTCCATTTCCGCCCCTTGTCCGGCCTGCGGCGTTGCGCATTTGCCGGCATTGTCAGTCTGCCGGCAAAGACTGTCAAACTGCCGGGGCGATCGGACGATTTGCCCCTTTTCAACGGTAAAAGTCGCGCGCATATCCGGCGCACACAATGGCCGGGCAAAGCGCACCGGCCGCGAGGAGGCAGACCGCGCAAGCGTCTCCCGACCCGTCGAACCGGGGCAAGAGGTGGCTGCGTCTCATGGCACCAAGGATGACGCCGATGGGACTTTCCAAAACGATCTGGGCATCGCCCGCCGAATACCTGGTCCGGCACCAGCCCGAGACCCCCGTGCTTTTCTTCGCGCCGGCGATCCTGCAGGCGACGGCCCGCCGTTTTCTCAAGGGGTTCCCGGGCCTCGTGACCTACGCGGTGAAGTCGAACCCGGACGAGGCGGTCATCCAGAACCTGTCGGCCGCCGGCGTGCGCGGCTTCGACGTGGCCTCGGTGTACGAGATCGAGCTGGTGGGTCGCGCGGCCCCGGGCGCCGCGATGCACTACAACAACCCGGTCCGCGCGCGGTCCGAGATCGCCCGCGCCGTCGAGCTGGGCGTGCGCTCGTTCTCGGTCGACAGCCGGTCCGAACTGCACAAGCTGGCCGCGCTCGTTCCCGCGGGCGCCGAGGTCTCAGTGCGCTTCAAGCTGCCGGTGACGGGCGGCGCCTATGATTTCGGTGCCAAGTTCGGCGCCACCGCGGACCTTGCCACGGGCCTTCTGGCCGAGGCGGCGGAGCTGGGCTTCACCCCGTCGCTGACCTTCCACCCCGGCACCCAGTGCACCGACCCGATGGCGTGGGCGGCCTATATCCGCAAGGCAGCCGAGATCACTTCGCAGGCCGGTGTGCGCCTGTCGCGCCTGAATGTCGGCGGCGGCTTCCCCGCGCATCGCCTGCACGAGCATGCCCCCGCGCTCGAGACGATCTTCGACATGATCGGTCAGGTCACGGCAGAGGTGTTCGGGGACGACGCGCCGGCGCTTGTCTGCGAGCCGGGCCGGGGCCTGGTGGCCGAAAGCTTTTCGCTCGCGACCCAGGTGCGCGCGGTGCGTGACGACACCCATGTCTTTCTGAACGACGGGGTCTATGGCGGGCTGGCCGAGCTGCCGCTGATCGGGATCATCGACCGCACCGAAGTGCGCGGGCCCGAGGGCGCGCTGCGCGCCGGGGCGCCGGTGCCGCGGATCGTCTTCGGTCCCACCTGCGACTCTGTCGACCGGCTGCCCGGCGAGCTGGCGTTGCCGGGTGACATCGCCGAGGGCGACTTCGTCATCTTCCACGGGCTCGGCGCCTATTCGACGGCGACGGTCACCCGGTTCAACGGGTTCGGGCTGCTGGAGATCGCGACCGCGATGGCGCTCACCGACTGAGCGTGGCGGCGGGGCTGGACTCGGCCCCGCCGGTCGTTACTGTCCGGGCAAAAGGCCTATCGGACAGGAGCGTATGCCATGGAAAAGTTCGGCAAATCCCAACCCGCAACCCGCGTCGAGGATCTGCGCTTTCTGACCGGGGCGGGGAGCTATGTCGACGATATCGCACCCGCCGACGCGCTGCACGGATTCTTCTTCAGGAGTCCGGTGGCGCATGGCGATATCAGCGAGCTTGACGTTTCGGACGCCGAAGAGGCGCCAGGCGTCCGCATGGTGCTGACGGCCGAGCGGGCCGAGGCGTTGGGCGTCTCGCTGGCCATGGATTTCTCGACCGTCACCAATATCGACGGCACGCCCGCCGCCGCGCCGGAACGCCCGTTCCTGGCCAAGGGGCGAGTCCGCTTCGTGGGCGAGCCGGTGGCGCTGGTCGTCGCCGATACGCTCGACCAGGCGCGCGACGCGGCCGAGTTGATCATGTTCGACGCCTCAGAACGTGCCGCGCATGTGAGCCTGTCGGAAGGCGGCGAGGCGCTGCACGACGAGGCGCCGGGCAACTTGGCCTTCGATTTCGGACTGGGCGAACGCGAGGCGACCGACCGTGCCTTTGCCGAAGCGGCGCATGTCGTCTCGATGGAGATCGAGGACAACCGGATCATGGTCAACTCGATGGAGCCGCGCGGCGCCTATGCCGAATGGGCCGACGGGCGGATGCACCTGTGCTTTGGCGGGCAGGGTGTCTGGGGCATGAAGGGGCATCTGGCAAAGTCCTTCGGGCTGGACGAGGCGCAGGTCCGCGTGACCACGCCGGATGTCGGCGGCGGTTTCGGCATGAAGGGGTTTTCCTATCCCGAGTACTTCGCGATCTGCGCGGTCGCGAAAGAGTTGGGCCGGCCGGTGCGCTGGATGTCAGAGCGCGGCGAGGCGATGCTGAGCGACAATGGCGGCCGTGATCTGGTGTCGCACGCAGAGCTGGCCTTTGACGAGAACTTCAAGATCATCGGATATCGCATTGAGAATACGTGCAATCTTGGCGGGTATTGCTCGACGTTCGGGCAGATGATCCAGACCAACCTGTTCGCCCGCGTGTTGATGGGCACCTACGACGTACAGACGACGTGGCTGCGCACGCGGGGCATCTTCACCAACACCGCGCCGGTCGACGCCTATCGCGGAGCCGGACGGCCCGAGGCAATCTACGCGCTCGAGCGCATCATGGACACCGCGGCGCGTCAGCTTGGCGTCGATCCGTTCGAGCTGCGCCGGCGCAACTTCATCCCCGCCGACGCCTTCCCCTATACCTCGGCCACGGGCGAGAATTACGACGTCGGCGATTTCCGGATGGTCATGACGCGTGCGGAAGAGGCGGCGGATCGCGCCGGCTTCGAGGCGCGCCGCGCGCAGAGCGAAAAGGCTGGAAAGCTGCGGGGCCTCGGCGTCGCCTATTACATCGAATCCATCCTCGGCTCGCCGGAAGAGGACGCGACGGTCGAGTTCAACGAGGATGGCAGCGTCTCTCTCTACGTCGGCACGCAGTCCAACGGGCAGGGGCACGAGACCGTCTATGCCCGCTTCCTCGCCGACCAGAGCGGCATCCCGTTCGAGAAGATCACCGTCGTCCAGGGCGACAGCGACCGGATCGCGCGGGGCGGCGGAACTGGCGGTTCCCGCTCGGTCACCGTGCAGACCCACGTGACGCTGGCCGCCGTCGCGGCGGTGCAGACCGGCTTTGCCGATTTCCTGGCGGACGAGATGGGCGTCGATCGTGACGCGATCAGCTTCGACGACGAACGCTTTCGGATCGAGGGGCGGAACGAGACGCCGACGATGCTGGAGGTGGCCGAGATGGCCCGCGCCGCGGGGCGCGACGATCTTCTGAAGATCACCGAGACGGCGACGCTGCCGGGGCGCTCCTATCCCAACGGCTGCCACATCGCCGAGATCGAGATCGATCCAGACACCGGCGTCACCGAGGTCGACCGCTATACGGTCGTCGACGATTTCGGAAACCTTATCAATCCGCTGCTGGCCGAAGGTCAGGTTCACGGCGGCGTGGCGCAGGGCATTGGTCAGGCGATTTCCGAGCGTGTCGTCTACGACGAGGACGGGCAGCTCTTGACCGCGAGCTTCATGGATTACGCCATGCCGCGGGCCTTCGATATCCCGATGATCGGCTTCTCGACCGCTCCGGTGCCGTCCACCGCCAACCCGATGGGCATGAAGGGCTGCGGCGAAGCCGGGACCGTCGGCGCGCTGGCGGCGGTGGCGAATGGCGTGCTCGATGCGCTCTGGTCGCGGGGCGTGCGCCGCGTCGACATGCCGTTCACGCCGTACCGCGTCTGGTCGATGTTGCAGGAGGTCACGGAGCCGGCCGTTGCGGCTGAGTGAACGCCTCTGGGCGTGGCTCGACCGGGTTCGCCAGGTCGAGCAATCGCCCAAGCGCCCGCGGCGCGGGCGCGTCGATCACGTCATCATCCTTGATGGCACCATGTCCAGCCTCGTGCCCGGAGAAGAGACGAACGCCGGTCTTCTCTACCGGCTCCTGCAGGAGCGGCTGCCGGACCCGCAGCTGTCGCTGCGGTACGAGGCGGGCATCCAGTGGCAGAACTGGCGCGCGACGATGGACGTGGTCGAGGGGCGCGGCATCAACCGGCAGATCGTCCGGGCCTATGGTGCGCTCGCCTCGCGCTATCGTCCGGGCGACCGCATCTATCTCTTCGGCTTTTCCCGCGGGGCCTATGCTGCGCGATCCCTGGCCGGCGTGATCGACCAGATGGGCCTGGTGCGACATGATCGCGCCACCGAGCGCACGGTGCGGCAGGCCTACCATTACTACCGCTACGGAGAGCCGAGCCACGCGTCGCGGGCTTTCAGCCGGCTCAACTGCCACGAGGCGGTCGAGATCGAGATGATCGGCGTCTGGGATACCGTCAAGGCGCTGGGGCTGCGGGTGCCGTTCCTGTGGCAGCTGTCCGAGGCGCAGCACGGTTTTCACAACCACGATATCGGCCAGACGACGCGAAACGGGTTTCACGCCCTGGCGCTGGACGAAATGCGCGAAGCCTATGCCCCGGTCCTGTGGAACAGCCCCGAGGACTTCGAGGGGCGGATCGTGCAGATGTGGTTCCGCGGCAGCCACGGCGATGTGGGCGGGCAACTGGGCGGCAAGACAGCGGCGCGACCGCTGTCGAACATCCCACTGGTCTGGATGCTGGAGTGCGCAGAGGAGTGCGGCCTGGACCTGCCGCAGGGCTGGCGGGCGCGCTTTCCCACCGACGTGACTGCGCCCTCCATCGGCACCTACCGCGGGTGGAGCAAGCTCTTCCTCGCGCGCAGCCGCCGGGTGGTGGGAGAGGACCCGTCGGAGAGGGTCCACGCCACGGCGCGCGATGACGACGATGGCGCCATCGCCGCGCCGGGACAGGCGGAAAGCGGCGCCTCGTCCTGAGCGCCGGTCAGGCCACGTCGCGCAGCAGCGTGGCAGGGGCGATGCCGAGCGCGTGGATCACGTCCCGCGTCATCTGCGCCGAGTTCAGCGTATAGAAGTGCAGATCCTCGATCCCCTCGGCCAGAAGGTCCGAGCACATCTCGGTTGCCAGCGCGGTGGCGAGGTCGGTCTCGCGGTCGTCCCGACCGGCCTTGTCGAAGGCGTGGTCGAGCCAGGGCGGGATGTAGGCGCCGCATTTCGACGCGAACTTGCGAACGCCGGTCCAGTTCTCGATCGGCAGGATGCCGGGGATTACCGGGGCGGTGATGCCGGCCCGGACGCACTTGTCGCGGAACCGCAGGAACGTCTCGCTCTCGAAGAAGAACTGGGTGATGGCGGAATGGGCGCCTGCGTCCAGCTTGCGCTTGAGCCACTCGACATCGGCATCGCGATGCGCGGCGTCTGGATGGGGATCGGGGTAGGCGCCGACCCGCAGCTTGAAATCGCCCGTGGCCGCGAGCGCCTCGATCAGCTCGACCGAGCTGGCGAAACCGTCGGGATGCGGGGTGAACCTGCCTTCGCCCTTGGGCGGGTCGCCGCGCAGCGCCACGATCTCGGACACGTCGGCATCGGCGTAACTCTTGGCGATCTCCAGCGTCTCGGATTTCGACGCGTTCACGCAGGTCAGGTGGGCGGCGACGTTCAGCCCGGTGGTCTGTCCCAGCGTCGTCACGGCCTCGTGCGTGAGGTCGCGCGTGGTCCCACCCGCGCCGTAGGTGACCGAGACGAAGGTCGGCTCGAGCGGGGCGAGCATCTTCACCGTGTCCCACAGCCGGAACGACGCTTTCAGCGACTGCGGCGGAAAGAACTCGAATGATATGCGAGGGTCAGGCATCGGGCACACTCCATCGGCGTTTGACGGATTGTGGCTCGAAAGGGCATGTGAGACAAATTCATAATTCTCATCATCTACATGAGGTTCATGCGGGTATGCACATCGAGTTCCGTCATCTTCGCACGATCAAGGCGATCCACGACGCGGGCGGCGTCGGGCGTGCGGCGCAGATCCTCAACATCACGCAATCGGCGCTCAGTCATCAGGTGAAGGGGCTTGAGGAACAGGCCGGGGTCGAACTGTTCGTGCGCCGCTCTAAGCCGCTGCGGCTGTCGGCGGCGGGGCACAAGCTGCTGCGGCTGGCCGAGAAGGTGCTGCCGGAAGTCGAGGCGCTGGAGGCCGAGTTCACCGATCTGCGCAGCGGGCGCTCGGGACGGCTGCACATCGCCATCGAGTGTCACGCCTGTTTCGAGTGGCTGTTCCCCGTGCTCGAGAAGTTCCGCCATGCCTGGCCCGATGTCGACGTGGACATCCGCCCCGGTCTGGCCTTCGGGGCGTTGCCGGCCCTGCAACGCGAAGAGGTCGATCTTGTCGTCTCGTCCGATCCCGAGTCGCTCGATGGCGTCGATTTCACGCCGCTCTTCGACTACGAGCCCGTGTTCGTGGCGGCCTCGGACCATCCCCTCGCCGAAAAGCCCTTTGTCGAGGCCGAGGATTTCCGCCCCGAGACTCTCATCACCTACCCGGTGGAGCGGTCCCGGCTCGACGTGTTCAGCCAGTTGCTGACGCCCGCCAAGGTCGAGCCGCGCGGCGTCCGGCAGGTCGAGCTGACGGCGGTGATCCTGCTGCTCGTGGCGTCGCGGCGCGGGGTGGCGGTGCTGCCCGACTGGGTGGTGCGCGACGTGCGCTATCACTCCGACTACGTGACACGCCCGATCACCGAGCGAGGGCTGACGCGGCGGCTCTATGCGGCGACGCGTAGCGACCAGACGACACAGCCCTTCATGGCGCATCTCCTGCGGCTGGCGCGCAGCGAGCCGGTCAAGCTGCAACGCGCGGGCGGTCCGGCTTGACGGCCCCTTGGCAACGGCGGCTCATGCGCCTATACGCGCGGCCTCATCAAGCGGAGCGGCGACATGCAGGGCAGTGCGAACCTCAACATCATGATCAAGGCGGCCCGTGCCGCGGGCCGGAGCCTGGTCAAGGATTTCCGCGAGGTCGAGAACCTGCAGGTCAGCGCCAAGGGTGCGGGCGACTTCGTCAGCCGTGCCGACATCGCGGCCGAGCGGATCGTGCACGAGATCCTGTCCGAGGCGCGCCCGAACTATGGCTGGGTCGGCGAGGAGAGCACCTCGCACGAGGGCAAGGATCCCACCCGCCGCTGGATCGTCGACCCTCTCGACGGAACGACCAACTACCTGCACGGCCTGCCGCACTGGGCCGTCTCCATCGCGCTGGAGCACAAGGGCGAGATCGTCTCGGCCGTGGTGTTCGATCCGGCCAAGGACGAGCTTTTCATGGCCGAGAAGGGCATGGGCGCGTTCATGAACGAAAGCCGCCTTCGGGTCTCGAACCGCCACCGGCTGATCGAATGTCTGTTCGCCACCGGGCTGCCCTTCGGCGGCAAGTCCGAACTCCCGGCGGTGCTGCGCGACCTGGGACGTCTGCTTCCCGCGACCGCCGGCGTCCGCCGCTCGGGCGCGGCGTCGCTGGATCTCGCCTATGTCGCGGGCGGGCGCTACGACGGCTACTGGGAGCGGGGCACCAAGCCTTGGGACATCGCCGCGGGCATCCTGATCCTGCGCGAGGCGGGCGGCTTCTTCGACACGATCACGCCTGAGGGCGACGTCCTGGCCTCGGGCGAGATCATCGCGGCGAACGGCGACGTGTTCGAATCGTTCGCCAAGCTGATCCGGCAGGCCTGACTCAGTCCTCCAGCGGACGTTTGCGCCCCTCGACCCACGGCACCTCGCCCAGGTCGCGCGGGTTCACGCCCTCGATGCAGCCAGCGTTGATGCCGTACTCGTCCGGGTTCGAGCGCCGCCGGTGGTGCGTGTAGATGCCGCAGACCGTGCAGAAATGGTGCTCTGCCACCTGGGTGTTCCACTGGTAGGTGCCCAGAGTGTCGGCGCCGCGTACCAGTTCGACCCCTTCGGCCGGGGCCGAGATCATGATCGCGCCGCGCCGGGCGCAATAGGAGCAGTCGCAGCGCCGGGCGGTGTTCAGCCCGTCGCTGAGCCGCACCGACAGCTCGATTGCGCCGCAATGGCATGTGACGCGGACCGTGTTCATTGCCGGTGTCTCCCTGCACGTGGAACGGTGGTGCGGCGCAGGCGGTACTGCGCCTCGGGGTGGGGCGGGTGGCCGTGGGTGCGGTGCCAGTAGTCGGTGCCGCCCTTGCGCCGCCAATGCGGTATCGTCGCCAGCAGCCCCACGAGGAAGCCACCCGCATGGGCCCAGTAGGCGACTCCGCCGCCATCCATAGGTGTCGCCGCGCCCGAGATCAGCTGCAACCCGAACCACAGGCCCAGCACGAGCCACGCGGGCACCGGGACGATCCGGAAGAAGATGAGCAGGATCACCAGGATGTCGACGCGAGCGCGCGGAAAGAGAAGGAGATAGCCTCCCATGACCGCCGCGATGGCGCCCGACGCGCCGACCATCGGCACCTGCGCCGACGGGTCGGGCAGGACCTGGGCGATCCCGGCGCCGATCCCGCCCAGCAGGTAGAAGCCGAGGAAGGTCCAGTGACCCAGCTCGTCCTCGAGGTTGTCGCCGAAGATCCACAGGAACAGCATGTTTCCGGCGAGATGCGCGATGCCGCCGTGAAGGAACTGCGAGGTCACGAAGGTTGCCGGATTCGACACCGCGGGCACCAGCGCCCAGTCGGCGAAGAAGGCGTTCAGCTCGGCCGGATCGGAATACAGGGGAAGCGTGGCCAGAAAGACCGCGACATTCGCCAGGATCAGCGCGTAGGTGACGAATGGAACCCGCTGTGACGGGTTGTGGTCGCGGATCGGAAACATGAGGGCCGAAGTGGCGTGCTTCGGCCCTCAGGTCAAGCGCGGTGCTCAGGCCTTGGAGGCCTGGGCGAGCAGGGCGGCGTTGCCGCCCGACGCGGTCGTGTCGACGCAGACGTGACGCTCCAGCAGGACGTCTGGATGCGTCAGTTCCTCGGTCGTCAGCCGCAGGATCGGTCCCTCGCGGGCGGCGAGTTCCCGCGACAGTCGGCGGGCGGTATCCTCGTCGCCCCACCAGACGACGCCGCCGAGGCCGCGCAGCTTGGTGAGCGCGTCCGCCTCGGGCACGCCGCCTGCGGCCACGCCGACGCCGCCCAGGGCGCCCACGGCGCGGATCTGCTCTTCCTGCGCGGCCCTGCCGGGGCCACAGCACAGGATCGGCTCACGCGCGAAGTGCGACAGGCGGTTCGATTCACCGGTCGGTCCCGGGAGTTCGAGTGTGTCGATCTCGGCGGTCGGCGCCTTGGTCTGATCGAGAGCCTTCTGCAGCGCCTTCAGGGGCATCGTCTCGGTCTCGACGTCGGTTGGAAGGTCCGGCAGGCCCGGTTCGGTGAAGCGGGCCACGTAGTCCGGCCCGCCGGCCTTGGGACCGGTGCCCGACAGTCCCTCGCCACCGAAGGGCTGACTGCCGACGATCGCGCCGATCTGGTTGCGGTTGACGTAGAGGTTGCCGACCTTCACCCGGTCGATGACGTGCTGCACGCGGTTGTCGATGCGGCTGTGCAGCCCGAATGTCAGGCCATAGCCCTTGGCGTTGACCGAGTCGATCACGGCGTCGATCTTCTCGGCCTTGTAGGTGGCCATGTGCAGGACGGGGCCGAAGACCTCTTCGCCCAGGTCCTCGATCCCCTTGATCGAGATGACGCAGGGCGCCTGGAAATGTCCGTCGTCCGGGGCGCCCACTTCCTTCATCAGGCGCTTCTCCTTGCGCGCCTTCTCGACATAGGCCGAGATCTCGCCATGGGCCTCGCCGTCGATCAGAGGGCCGACATCGGTCGACAGGTGCCACGGATCGCCCACGCGCAGCTCGTCCATCGCGCCGAAGAGCATCTCCTTGAACTCTTCGGCCACGTCCTCCTGCACGTAGAGACAGCGCAGCGCCGAGCAGCGCTGGCCCGCGGATTGGAAGGCCGACTGCACGATGTCGCGCACGGCCTGTTCCAGCAGGGCGGTGCTGTCGACGATCATCGCGTTCAGGCCGCCCGTCTCGGCGATGAGCGGGGCGCCGGGGGCGAGGTTGTCGGACATCGTCCGACGGATGGCGCGCGCGGTGTGGGTCGAGCCGGTGAATGCGACGCCCGCCACCCGCAGGTCCGAGGTGAGCGCCGCCCCGACGGTGGCCCCGTCACCGGGCAGGAACTGCAGCGCGTGGCGGGGCACGCCGCCCTCGTGCATCAGGCGTACCGCGATGGCGGCGATCAGCGGCGACTGCTCGGCCGGCTTGGCGAGCACGCCGTTGCCCCCCGCCAGGGCCCCGGCGATCTGTCCCGTGAAGATGGCCAGCGGGAAGTTCCACGGCGAGACGCAGGTAAAGACCCCGCGTGGCGGTGTCCTCAGTTCTTCGGCGCGGGAGGCATAGTAGCGCAGGAAGTCGACCGCCTCGCGCACTTCGCCCACGGCGTCGTTCATCGACTTGCCCGCCTCGCGGGCCAGCGCCGCGAAGAACTCGCCGTAATTCTCCTCATAGAGGTCCGCGATCCGGCGCAGCACCTTGGCCCGCTCGGATGCCGGGGCCTCCCACGGGGCGGCGGCCGACAGCGCGGCCTCGACCTGGGTTTCGTCGGCGTCGGTCACGGTGCCGACAACCTCGTCCTTGCGTGCGGGATTGTGCTGCTTGCGGTCGGTCCCGCCCGGCGTCTCCGTGGCGAGAACCGGCGCGGCCCTGAAGTCGGACGCCATGTAGGGGCGGCGCTGCTCTTCGATCTCGCGCAGAGTGTGGCGCTCGGTCAGGTCCCACCCGCGCGAGTTCTTGCGGTCGGGCAGGAAGATGTCCGTGCCCGGCGGCACCGGGGCGGCGCGGTCGGTTTCCTTGAACGGGTCGGCGGCCACGACCTCGGGCGGGACGTCGTCGTCGACGATCTGGTTCACGAAGGACGAGTTCGCGCCGTTTTCCAGAAGGCGCCGCACGAGATAGGCCAGAAGGTCCCTGTGCGCGCCGACGGGGGCATAGATGCGGCACGCGGTGCCGTGGTCGGCCATGACCATGTCATGCAGCGTCTCGCCCATGCCGTGCAGGCGCTGGAACTCGAACGCCTTCTTGTCGTCCGCCATGTCGAGCACTGCGGCGACCGTGTGCGCGTTGTGCGTCGCGAACTGCGGGTAGATGCGGTCGGTCATGCCCAACAGCTTGCGGGCATTCGCGATGAAGCTGACATCCGAGGCGGGCTTGGCGGTAAAGACGGGGAAGGCCGAGGTGCCGGCCACCTGCGCGGCCTTGATCTCGGTGTCCCAGTAGGCGCCCTTCACGAGGCGCACCATCAGCTTGCGGTCCAGCCGCGTCGCGGTGTCGTGGACCCAGTCGATCACGGCGCCGGCGCGGGGGCCATAGGCCTGCACCACGACGCCGAAGCCGTGCCATCCCTCGAGCCGCGGATCGGCGAGCGCCGCCTCGATCACGCGGAGCGACATGGTCAGCCGGTCGGCTTCCTCGGCGTCGATGTTGAATCCGATGTTCAGTTTCGCGGCCTGCGCGGCAAGGGCCTGCACCCGCGGCACGAGCTCTTCCATCACGCGGTCGGCCTGAGAGACCTCGTAGCGCGGATGCAGGGCCGACAGCTTGACCGAAATGCCCGGATTGGTCGCCACGTCGCCCTTCGTCGCGGCGTTGGCGATGGCGTCGATCGCATCGGCGTAAGACTTCTGATAGCGGTCGGCGTCGCGCATGGTCCGCGCGGCCTCGCCCAGCATGTCGTAGGAATAGGTGTAGCCCCTGGCTTCCTGCTTTTCCGCGCGCTCCATCGCGGACTTGATGTTCTCGCCCAGGACGAACTGCCGGCCCATCTCGCGCATCGCCTGGCGGACCGCCTGTCGGATCACCGGTTCGCCCATGCGGCGCACCGCGCCCCGCAGCTGGCCGACGAGGCCGGGGCGCCGTTCCTCCAGAACCTTGCCGGTCAGCATCAGCGCCCAGGTCGACGCGTTGACCAGCGGCGACGAGGAATGGCCCATGTGCTTGCCCCAGTCGGACGGGGCGATCTTGTCCTCGATCAGGTCGTCGATCGTCTCGGCGTCGGGCACGCGCAACAGCGCCTCGGCAAGGCACATCAGCGCGATGCCCTCTTCGGTCGAAAGACCATACTCCGACAGGAACGTCTCCATCAGGCCCGGCTTGGCCGAACCGCGGATCCGGCGCACCAGTTCGGCGCCCGCTTCGCTGATGCGGGCGCGGTCCTCCTCTGACAGGTTCGCGGTCCGCACCATCTCGGCCAATACCGCACCGGCATCGGGATACTTCTCGACCGAGAGTTCTGGCAGGGGGGTGTATTCGCTGTCACGCGGCATGGCGGCCTCCTGTTTGATCCCCTAGGATACGGTAAAATTCCGAGTCCGTTCGCCCGACGACCTAGCCTTCCGCAGGCGGTTGTCCTGAAAAATTGGAGACCGCCGATGCAGTTCGATATCGACACCCTGGACGGGTTCGATCGTGCGATCCTTCGCGTGCTTTCCGCCGACGGTCGAATCAGCATGACGGAGCTGGCGCGGCAGATCGGGCTGTCGAAATCGCCGACCCAGGCGCGGGTCAAGCGGCTGGAGGCCGCGGGCGTGATCACGGGCTACCGCGCGCTGGTCGATCCGGTGCGTCTGCGGCGCGAGCATGTGGCCTTTGTCGAGGTCAAGCTGTCGGACACACGCGAACCCGCGCTCGCCGCCTTCAACGCTGCGGTGATCGAGATCCCCGAGGTCGAGCAGTGCCACATGATCGCGGGCGATTTCGACTATCTGCTGAAAGTGCGCACCTCGAGCATGACCGAATACCGGACGGTGCTGGGGGAGCGGCTGTCGGCGCTGCCGCACGTGGCGAACACCTCGACCTACGTGGGGATGCAGGCGGTCAAGGACGTGGCGCTCTGACCGGACCGATGGCTTGCCGGCGCCGCGCGGGTCGTTATGGTCGGCGCGGGCCTGTGCCCGTGGCCTGTCAGTGCGGACGTGGTGGAATTGGTATACACAGGGAACTTAAAATTCTCGGCTTCATGCATACGGGTTCGAGTCCCGTCGTCCGCACCACCGACCTGATCCCGCCCGCCATGCCGGCCAAGCTCCGCCATACGCCGATCGGGGTGCTAGGGCGGTCCCGCGGACCATGCTAGGCTCCTGATGCGGGACGGGAGGATGATGTGTCGGCACAGCCTGTTCACCTTCTTCTGGGGACGACCAAGGGGGCCTTCGTCGTCTCGTCCGAGGACGCGCGAAGAGATTGGCGCGTCCGGGGGCCGTTCTGTGACGGTTGGACGATCAACCACGCCATCGGCGACCCGGACAGCGGTATGGTCTGGGCCGGTGGCGGCGGCGAATGGACCGGCGCCGGCATCTGGCGGTCCGGTGACGGCGGGCACAACTGGGAACTGGTGCGCCTGACGACCGGCACGATGGACGCGTGGGCTGCAGACGATCCCGACTTCGCACAAATGATCGGCTGGTCCGAGACCGAGAGCCCGCCGATGGCGGACGCGTTCCAGCAAATCTGGTCGCTCGGTCTGGCCAATGGCCGCCTGCTGGCGGGAACCAAGCCGGCGCGGCTGCTCGAAAGCGCCGATGCCGGGGAGACGTGGCACGAGCGGGAGGCGCTGCGCAATCATCCCTCAGCGGATACATGGTCGCCCGGCGGAGCGGGGCTGGTGCTGCACACCATCGTCGCGGATTCGTCGGACAGCCAGGCGCTCTGGGTCGGGATTTCGGCCGCGGGGGTGTTCGCGACCGAGGATGGCGGCGCCAGCTGGGAGCGGCGAAACCGGCTGTCGAACACCTCGTCCTGCGGTGGCCACGACCATCCCGCGGGGCCTCGGGACGGCGAGACGGGGCATTGCGTGCACAACCTCGTCCGGGCGCCCGGAGCGGCGGCGCGGCTCTACCAGCAGAACCACCACGGTGTCTGGCGCTCGTCCGATGGCGGCCGAAGCTGGGACGACGTGACCGATGGGCTGCCATCGACCTTCGGCTTTCCGATCCGCGTGCACCCCCGAGATCCCGGCACGATCTGGACGCTGCCCCTGAACGGCGACATGCAGGGCCGGTTTCCGCCGGACGCGGCGGCGGCGGTCTGGCGGTCGCGCGATGCCGGCGAGACGTGGGCCGCGTGCCGGACCGGATTGCCGCAGGAGGCCTGTTTCTTCACCGTGCTGCGGCAGGGCATGGCCGTGGACACGCGCGACCCGGCCGGCGTCTATTTCGGCACGAACTCGGGATCGGTCTTCGCCAGCGCGGACGAGGGCGACACCTGGTCCGAGATCGCCCGCCACCTGCCCACGATCCTGTCGGTTGAGGTGTTCGAGCCGGCGTGAGCCCCGCGCAAGGTCCTGCCCAGCCGCCTGACGCTTGCGGAACCGCCGTAGCCGCTTCGGAGTTGCGTGCGCGTGAGGGCGGGCAAACCGCTCCGGGACAGGCGGGATCGAGCACACGATGAACACATCGACACGAGCGGCACATGTCGCGGCCCTGATGGACCACTGCGCCGTTCTTCTGGAACGGGCGCGGGATGTCCTGGACGAACTCGGCCTCCATCGCGGCAGGCAAGAGGCGGACGAGGCCGTCGACCTTGTCGCGCGGCTCAGCGAGGTTTCCGGCAGCCTGAACTTCATGGATATCGACTGGCGCGATATCGAGATCATGAAGGGAGACCTCGCGTCGATCCGGGACGCGCTGACGCGGGTCGAACAGCAGGTCCGTCTGTCCATGGACGTGGCGCGCGGCGCGATGCCGGACCGTCTTTCGGCGCAAGGCTCGGTCGGCGCCTAGGCGGGGCCGCTCGGTCGCGCGAGACTTAATCCATTTAATGTTTTTCGCCGCGTCGTTTGCGGGGCAGGAACAGTCCCTTTTTGTCGGCGTTCGCCCGGCGATGCGACAAAAGGAGACATGTCAATTGAGTGAGACCGATCTCGGCAGCTGTACCGCCGCCCAGCTGTCCGACCTCTTCGCCCGCCGCGAGGCGTCCCCTCTCGAGGCGACGCGCGCCGCGCTCGACCGGATCGACCGCTACAACGACGCCGTCAACGCCTATGTCCACGTCGATCGCGAAGGCGCCGAAGCCGCCGCGACCGAGTCGGCCCGGCGCTGGGGGCAGGGCGCTCAACTGAGCCCGATCGACGGCGTGCCCGTCTCGATGAAGGACCTGACCGAGGTCAAGGGCATGCCCGCCCGCGACGGGTCGCTGCTGACATCGGACAAGCCGTGCGACCGCGACGCGCCGCCGACGGAGCGCATGCGCGAGGCCGGGGCGGTCATCCTGGGCAAGACCAACACGCCGGAATTCGGTTGGAAGGGCGTCACCGACAACCGCGTGTTCGGCGCGACGATGAACCCCTGGGACACCAGCCTGACGCCCGGCGGCTCGTCCGGCGGGGCCGCCGCCGCCGCGGCGCTGAACATGGGCGCGCTGCACCAGGGCGGCGATTCCGGCGGCTCGATCCGGATTCCCGCGTCGTTCACCGGCGTGTACGGCTTCAAGCCGACCTTCGGCTGGACGCCGCAATGGCCGCCGGCAAAGACGCCGACGCTGTCGCATATCGGACCGATGACCCGGACCGTGGACGACGCGGCGATGATGCTGAACGTGATCGGCCGCTACAGCTATCGCGACCCCTACGCGACGCGCGGCCAGCCCGAGGACTGGGCGCGCGACCTCGACGACGGGCTGAAGGGCCTGCGCATCGCATTCTCGCCCGATCTCGGCTATGCGACCGTCGATCCGCAGGTTGCCGCGCGGGTGCGCGAGGCGGCCGAAAAGCTCGAGGAGCTGGGCGCCGAGGTGGTTGAGATCGACCCCGGCTTCGAGTCGCCGATCAAGATCTTCCAGATGATCTGGTTCACGGCCTCGCTCGACCTCTACAAGTCCTGCACGGGCGACGAATGCGCCAAGCTGGATCCCGGCATCGTGGCCAACGCCAAGGCGGCCGAGGACTGGACCGCGCTGGATCACTTCCGCGCGCTGTCCGAACGGGCGCGCTTCACCCAGGCGCTCGAGCGGTTCAACCAGGATTACCACCTGCTGATGACACCGTCGGTGGCGATCCCGCCCTTCGAGGTGAACCAGGAGGTGCCGCCGGGCAGCGACATGTCCGACTGGACCGAGTGGTCGCCGTTCTCGTACCCGTTCAACCTCAGCCAGCAGCCGGCCGCGTCGGTTCCGTGCGGCTTTACCGCCGACGGGTTGCCCGTGGGCTTCCAGCTGGCCGGGGGCAAGTTCGACGACGTGCGCGTGCTGCGCGCCTCCAAGGCGTATCTCGACGCCAACCCCGCACGCTTTCCGACCGTGCCGAACCCGGCCGAACTGGCCGCCTGAGACCCTAAACATAACGACGAACGAAGGAGCGACACATGATCGTCCGCGACCAGAAAGACGCCGAGAACAGCGCCGTAGACGAGGAGAAGTTCATCTCCAAGCGCTATACCCTGCGCGCCGACGGGATGGGGCACTCGGTCCACGAGACCTACATCAAGCCCGGCCAGAGCCTGCACATGTGGTACAAGAACCATAAGGAAACGGTCATCTGCACCGACGGTGAGGGCCAGATCGAGGACCTGACCGAGGGCGGCACCTACGAGCTCAAGCCCGGCACGCTCTATGCGCTCGACAAGCATCAGAAGCATATCCTGAGCAGCGAGAAGGGCATGACCGTGCTCTGCGTCTTCAGTCCGTCGCTCGTCGGTCCCGAGGACCACGACGAAGAGGGCAGCTATCCGCTGTACGAGGACGACGGCACCATCGTGAAGCACTGAGTGCCCTTCCGGGCGCGGGCTGGGTCCGCGCCCGGAACGTTACAGGCCGAGCGCAACGTCCACGGCGAGCCCCGCCAGCAAAGCGCCCTGTGCGATGAGCGCGACGCGCCGCCACCCCGCCATCTCCACGGCTTCGGGCAGCAGGTCGACCAGGGCCATTGCCACCATCGCCCCCGCTGCGAAGCCCAGGCCGAACGGCAGCGCCTGAGTGAAGGCCTCGACCCCGGCATAGGCCGGCAGCGCAAAGACGGGCTGCGGCAGGCTCGAGACGACCGCCCATCCGGCGGCGGCCCAGACCGACACGCCGGACGGAACGAGGACCAGCGCGATGGCCAGGCCTTCGGGGACATTCTGCAGGGCGATCGCCGTCGTGACGAACAGACCGAGCGAGTCGCCCCCGCCATAGGACACGCCGACGCCGATCCCCTCGGCAAAGGAGTGCGCCGTCATCACCCCCATGATCAGCACGGCCCGGCGTGCATCGGCACCGCTGAGCTCGCCGACCGACAGCGACTCGTGCTGCGACAGCACCCGCTGCGCCAGCACCACCGCCGCGGCCCCGACCAGCGCGCCGCCGGCTGTCAGCCACGCTCCAGCCGAGGTGCCTTCCATCAGCAGCACGGCGCTCGCCGCCAGCATGAGGCCCGCCGCGAGGGCGTTCGCGCTGCCGAGGCTTCGCCGCGCCACGCCGGAGACGAACAGGAAGGGCAGGGCGCCGAGGCCGGTCGCGATGGCGGTCATCAGGGCCAGGAGGAAGACGGCGGTGAGACTCATGAACGATTCCTTAAATTTAGAATAATTCTAAATAAGGAGGCGCATCCGTCAATCAATACCCGCACTCTCAGGGCGTGTCCGCGTCGTCACACGCGTTGACGCCGGGCGCACGTTACACGATTTCAGGGCCATGAGTTTTGCGCAGCGTCTTGCACTCGTGGTCGCCGCGGCGCTCGCCGTATCTGTCGGATGGCGCCTGTCACCGGCGTTGATCGACCTGTTCGACGGCACCGAGATGCCGCGCGTCGTGACCGCACGCGGCGAACTGGCGGCGGAAGAGCGGTCGACCATCGAGCTGTTCCAGGCGACCCGCGACGGGGTGGTCGCAATCTCCACCGCCGCGCGGGTGGTCGATCCGTGGACTCGGCGCAGCTATGACCAGCCGGCGGGTAGCGGGTCAGGGTTTCTCTGGGACGGGCAGGGGCACGTCGTCACGAACAACCATGTGATCCAGGGCGCCTCGCGGGCGACGGTGGCCTTGGCCGACGGCCGGCGCTTCGAGGCGCGGCTCGTCGGTCGCGATCCTAGCCACGACCTCGCCGTGCTCAAGATCGACGCCGCGCGCCTGCCCGAGCCGGTCGCCATCGGCACCAGCCGCGACCTGCAGGTGGGGCAGAAGGTGCTGGCGATCGGCAATCCCTTCGGTCTGGACTGGACGCTGACCACCGGCATCGTCTCGGCGCTGGACCGCGAACTGACCGAGGACAACGGCCGGACGATCCGCGGACTCGTCCAGACCGACGCGGCGATCAATCCGGGCAATTCGGGCGGGCCGCTGCTGGACTCGGCGGGACGGCTGATCGGGGTGAACACGGCGATCTTCTCGCCCTCGGGCGGCTCGGCGGGGATCGGGTTCGCGGTGCCGGTGGGCACCGTGAACCGTGTGGTGCCGCAACTGATCGAGACCGGCCGCTACACGCCGCCGGGCTTAGGCGTCCGGTTCGACGCGCGGGTCAACGCGCTGGCCAATCGGCAGGGCATCGACGGCGCGCTTGTGATGAGCGTCGAGCCGGGCAGCCCCGCGGACAGGGCGGGGCTGGATCCGGCGCGGATGACCCGCGACGGCCGGCTGGTGCCGGGCGACGTGATCCGGGGGATCGACGGCGCGCAGGTCCGGACGCTGGACGATCTCGAGGCGCAGCTCGACCGGCTGTCACCCGGCCAGGAGGTCGAACTCGACCTGCGCCGGAACGGCGAGAGCCGCTCTGTCAGCCTGTCGGTGACGGGCGGGAGCTAGTCCCGCACGCCGGAAAACCGCGCCTGCCAGTCGTCGCGCTCGTCGTCGGTGATCTTGCGGAACAGCACGTCCGGCACGTCGAAGGCATGGCCGGCCGGCAGCACGTCGAGCGCGGCGGCGATATCGTCGGGCCAGCTGTCGTCCGCGCAATGCATCGCCGCGAGCATCTGGTCGGCAGCATCGGGGATGAAGGGGTGCGACAGCACCGCGTAGACCCGGATCAGGTTCAGCGACAGGCGCACGATCGCCGCCGCCCGGTCGGGGTCTTCCTTGTAGGCGGCCCAGGGCGCGGTGGATTGCAGGTATTCGTTGCCGGCCACCCACGTCGCCCGCAGCTCCATCGCCGCCTTGCGGATGTCGATGTTGTCCATGTGCGTCTCGTAGGCCCGCACGCGGCGCGTCAGTTCTTCGATCAGGTCGGTCTCGGCCTGGCCGTAGCTGCCGCCCGACGGGATCTCGGTGCCGAACTTCGAGCGGCAGAACTTGGTCACGCGGCTGACGAAATTGCCCAGCACGTCGGCGAGGTCCTTGTTCACGCTCTGCTGGAAGTTCTCCCAGGTGAACTCGGCATCGCCGCTCTCGGGCGCATGGGACAGGAGCCACCAGCGCCAGTAATCCGCCGGCAGGATCGACAGGGCCTGGTCCATGAAGACCCCGCGCCCCTGCGAGGTCGAGAACTGGCCGCCGTCGTAGTTCAGGTAGTTGAACGACTTGATGTAGTCGACGAGCTTCCACGGCTCGCCCGACCCCATGATCGTCGCGGGGAAGGAGAGGGTGTGGAACGGCACGTTGTCCTTGCCCATGAACTGCACGTAGCGGACATCCTCGGCGCCCTTGTCGGTGCGCCACCACCGTTGCCAGGCGGCGTCGTCCAGGCCCTTTTCCTCGGCCCATTCGCGGGCGGATGCGATGTATTCGATCGGTGCGTCGAACCAGACGTAGAAGACCTTGCCCTCCATGCCCGGCCAGGGCGCGTCGCCGCGCTTGACCGGGACGCCCCAGTCGAGGTCGCGGGTGATGCCCCGGTCGCGCAGGCCGTCGCCGTCGTTAAGCCACTTCTTCGCGATCGACGTGGTCAGCACGGGCCAGTCCGCCTTTTCGTCGATCCAGGCGTTCAGCTCGTCGCGCATCGCCGATTGGCGGAGATAGAGGTGCTTGGTCTCGCGCACCTCCAGTTCGGTCGAGCCCGAGATCGCGCTCTTGGGGTCGATCAGGTCGGTCGGGTCGAGCTGCTTGGTGCAGTTCTCGCACTGGTCGCCGCGGGCCTTGTCGTAGCCGCAATTGGGGCAGGTGCCCTCGATGTAGCGGTCGGGCAGGAAGCGACCGTCGTCCTGGGAATAGACCTGCCGCTCGGTCACTTCCTCGATCAGGCCCGCGTCGTAGAGCCGTCCGGCGAAGTGCTGCGTCAACTCGCGGTTCTGCGGGCTGGACGAGCGGCCGAACTTGTCGAAGCTCAGTCGGAAGCCGTCGGATAGTCCCTTCTGGACCTTGTGCATCTCGGCGCAGTACTCGGCCACGGGCTGCTGGGCCTTGGCGGCGGCAAGCTCGGCCGGGGTGCCGTGTTCGTCCGTGGCGCAGAGGAACATCACCTCGTGGCCCCGCTGGCGCAGGTAGCGGGCATAGAGATCGGCGGGAAGCTGGCTGCCCACCAGGTTCCCCAGGTGCTTGATGCCGTTGATGTAGGGGATCGCCGAAGTGATCAGGTAGCGGGACATTGGGCGGCCTTCCTCGTTTGTCGGTGCCCCTTTAGCGAAATCCTCGGGCAGGGGCCAGCGGCCACGCGCGCCCTCACGCCGCCGTCTCGGCCACCAGCCCGCCCTTGCCCGGAGAGACGGCCCAGCTGGCCGGCGGGGCCGTCCGGGCGCGCAGCCGCTCCAGCCGCCACGACAGCGCGGTCTGTCCGTGGTGCCGTGGGGACAGCGCCCATCGGCTTTCCACCCCCTGGGCGGCGCCTTCGGGGGTCAGGAGGATCCCCAGGGGCGGGGCGCCCGACGCGGCGGCCCCGGTTTCGGCGGCAAGGTGCAGGCGGCGCACGGCCGTCAGGCTCGGCGGATCCGGCAGGTCGGCGACCGTCGCCGTCACGATGCCCGAGCGCAGGACCTCTTCCATGCACCACAGCAAGTCCTCGGCCCGTTTCGGCGCGACGAACACCACCCGCCCCGGATCGACGAAGGGCATAAACCCTTCGGGATGAGGGCCGCCGAGGGTCCACGAGGGGGCGATCCACATCACCGATCCCTCGGTGCGCCCCGCCGCGATCATCGCCAGGGTGCGCCGGGATAGGCCGCAGAATTCGTGCACGCGGGCGGGGGCGAGGGTGAGGTCCCCCACGAACCGCAGGCCGTGCGGCTCGGGGGCGCGGTGGCTGGCGCGGGTCAGCATGTGGGGCGCGGGTGCAGAGGCCATGATCCAAGGCTAATATGTTCTTCATTTGTTCTCAAGGCCGGTCTTGCCGTTCCCGTCGAGGCTGCTAACCCTGCGCGCAACTTGAGGAGACAAGACAATGAAAATGCTGCCGCTGGGCCGCACCGGCCTGACCGTGTCCGAAATCTGCCTGGGCACGATGACATGGGGCAACCAGAACACCGAGGCGGACGGCCACGCGCAGATGGACCGCGCTGTCGAGGCGGGCGTGAACTTCATCGACACGGCCGAGATGTATCCCACCCAGCCCGCCCGCGCCGAGACGCTGGGCCGGACGGAAGAGATCATCGGCACTTGGCTGAAGACGCGCGGCCGCCGCGACGACATCGTCCTGGCGACGAAGATCCTCGGACCCAGCCAGATGGCGCGTGACGGCAAGGGCATCACGCCCGACACGGTGCGCGAAGCCGTCGACGCGTCGCTCCGCCGGATGCAGACCGACGTGATCGACCTCTACCAGTTGCACTGGCCGAACCGCGGCTCGTACCACTTCCGCCAGATCTGGAGCTACGATCCCTCTGGGCAGGACACCGAGGCGACGCTGGCCCACATGGCCGAAGTCATGGAGACGCTCAAGGCGCTGGTGGCCGAGGGCAAGATCCGCCATTTCGGCCTGTCGAACGATACCGTCTGGGGCACGATGCAGTGGAACGCCGCCGCCGAGCGCATCGGCGGGCCGCGCGTGGATACCATTCAGAACGAGTACAGCCTGCTCTGCCGTACCTTCGACGGCGACTTCGCCGAGATGTGCGTCCATGACGATGTGACGCTGCTCGCCTATTCGCCGCTGGCCGCGGGGCTGCTGACGGGCAAGTATCAGGACGGAACCGTGCCCGACGGCTCGCGCATGTCGCTTACCCCGGATCTGGGTGGGCGAAAGACGGAACGGGTGTTCCCGGCGATCGCGGCCTATCTGGACGTGGCCAGGGCGCACGACATGGATCCGACGCAGATGGCGCTGGCCTTTACCCGCAGCCGGCCGTTCCCGACGATCCCGATCATCGGCGCCACCACGATGGAGCAGCTCGAGACCTGCCTCGGGGCGGCCGATATCACGCTGAGTGACGACGTGCTGGAGGACATCGCCGCGGTGCACAAGGCGCACCCGATGCCCTATTGAGGCGGGCGGGGATGCTGGGGCTATGTCGTGTCCTCGCAGGGGCCCTCGCGGTCACGGTCCTGCTGGCGGCCTGCCAGCGGGACGAGGCCGAGCCGGCAGCCCCTGTGACGGGCAGCTACGCGCCCGACGCCGCCGCCCGTGCCGAGGCGCAGTGCCGTGAGGATGGCGGTAGCTGGGGGAAGGCCGGTGCCGCGGGCGGCCAAGTCTGCACCCGCCCGACAGCCGACGCCAACCAGCCCTGCCGCTCGGGCAGCGAATGCGACGGCCTGTGCCTGGCCCGCTCGCGCACCTGCGCGCCGGTCAAGCCGTTCTTCGGCTGCCACGACATCCTGACCGACCGCGGTGTCGAGGCGACGCTCTGCATCGACTAGGGCCGGGCGCCGCCCAGCCGCAGGAAGAGACTCTGTTCGTCGTCGTTGCGGAAGAACGGCACGCTCTCCGGCGGGTCCAGCGCTGGAAGGCGCGCGGCCACCTCGGCCAGCACCACGGCGGTGATGAACGGCAGGTCGAGCTCGCGGGCTTCGGCGATCGGCACCCAGGCGAGATGGGCCAGCTCGTCGCTGGCAGCGCTGAAATCGTCCGGGTCGGTGGCCAGATGCGCCGCATCTGCAAGAAAGAAGCGCGCGTCGAAACGGCGGGGCCGTCCCGGCGGCGTGATGGCACGGAAAACGAAGCGCAGCGGCTGGGGCGAGGGCAGGTGGCCGGTCCCGGCGAAGCCCGCCCAACCGTCCGGCGGTGTGCGGCGCCACTGTCGTGGGCTGCCGAGGACCTGCCCGGTCTCTTCCCATAGCTCGCGGATCGCGGTGGCGGCCAGGGTCGCAGGGGCGGGCGCCTCGGGTCCGGCCTTGAGCCGCGCCGCGCAGAGCCCGTTCAGCGGCCGCGCCATCGGCACATGCGCATCGCCGGGGTCGACCGCCCCGCCGGGAAAGACGAACTTCGAGGGCATGAACACGGCACCGTTGCCGCGCTGGCCCATCAGGACACTCGGGCGTCCCGCAGGGTCGCGGACGAGGATCACCGTTGCCGCGTCGCGTACCGATTCCGTCATGTGTCTCCGATCCCGCGTGGGCGCGGGATCAGAACCCGTGCATGCGCCGCGCCCATTGGAAGCCGATCATCGCCCCCTTCAGTCGCGGCAGAAGATAGAGGGACAACGCCACGCATCCCACCGAAAACAGCGAGGCGAGCACCATCGGCGAGGGACGGAACGTCGTGAAGTACCACAGCATCACCGGCGCCATCAGATGCCCCACGATGAGGATCGTCAGATAGGCCGGACCGTCGTCAGCGCGGTGGTGGTGCAGTTCCTCGCCGCAGACGGCGCAATGGTCCCGGACGGCCAGGTAGCCCTTCAGCATCGGACCCGCGCCGCAGTTCGGGCAGCGCCGCCGCCAGCCGCGCAGGACCGCCGGACGCAGCTCGCGGTCCTCGGTTTCGCGCATCTCGTGGTGTGAGTCGTACATTGCCATGTGGCCCTTCCGCCCTCTCTCTCCCTCTAGGTACGCCTCTGACGCCCGGATCGGAAGGCGACGGGGTGTCCTTGCGGCGGGATGTCGCGAAAAAATTCGGACACGCGCGACGGAATAGGCGGGCTGTCCCGTTCGAAAGGCATGGTCGGAGGCGCGATGCACCGGCCGCAGGCAAGAACGGAGAGACTCATGACCCCCGCTGCACGACTGGGCGCGCTGGCGCTGACGATCGCCCTCGGCGCCGGTGCCGTCGCAACCGGGCCGGCGGCCGCCGGCCCCGGACCGGCGGGCTACGGCGCTGACTTCTCGACCTTGGACGTGAATGGTGACGGCGTCCTGAGCGCGGCCGACCTCGAGCAGCGCCGCGCGACGATGATCGATGAGGCCGATTCCGACGGCAACGGCGCGCTGGACGCCGACGAACTGGTCGCCGCCTTCGAGGCGCGGCGGGCCGAGCGCGACGCACGGCGGGCCGAGGCGATGGTCGAGCGCATGGACACCGACGGCGACGGCGCCGTCTCGGCCGACGAGATGGCCGCGAGCGCGGACGAACGGCGCGGCCCGCGGGCGATGGCGATGCTCGAACGGCTCGACGTGAACGGCGATGGCGAGGTCAGCGAGGCCGAGTTCGACGCCGCGCCGCGTCATGCCGGGCGGCACCACGGCGAGCGGGAGGGGCATCGCGCCGGTTCGCGCCACGGGCACGACGACTGAGGCCGGGTGCAGGCTGGCCAGTGGCCGGCCCGCGCGCCGATTGCCGGGACAGCGGCGCCCGGCTATGGCGAGGCGGAATGGACATGCCTTTCGACACCCTCGGCGATGTCAGCGACGAGGCACTGCTGGTGGCCTTCGCCAATGGCGACGGCGTCGCGGCGCGCGCCCTGACGCTGCGGCTCACGCCGCGGATAGTGTCCTTCGCGACGCGGATGCTGGGCGGCGACCGGGCCGAGGCCGAGGACGTGACGCAGGAGGCGATGCTGCGCCTGTGGCACATCGCGCCTGAGTGGCGGCAGGGCGAGGCGAAGGTGACGACGTGGCTTTATCGCGTGACCTCGAACCTCTGCGTCGACCGGCTGCGCAAGGCGGGCCGCAGCGACCCGCTGGACCAGGTGGCCGAGCCGCCCGATCCGGCGCCGGGCGCGGTGGCGGGCCTGCAAGAGGCCGATCGGGCCGCCGCCCTCGATGCCGCGCTGGCGAGGCTGCCGGAGCGGCAGCGGCAGGCGGTGGTGCTGCGGCATCTCGACGGTCTGGGCAATCCCGAGATTGCCCGGATCATGGACATCGGTGTCGCGGCAGTCGAAAGTCTGACCGCCCGCGGCAAACGGGCGCTGGCGGCGGACCTGGCCGGCCGGCGAGAGGAGTTGGGCTATGGCAACTGACAAAGACGACGCCCTGATCGACGCGGCCTTCGCCACGGTGCGCGCCTCCGATCCGCCGCCGTCGGACGACCTCGTCGCGCGCATCCTCGCGGATGCCGACGCCACGCAGGCCGCACAGCACAGTGCGTCCCGGCAGCGGTCGCTGGGAGGGGGCTGGCGCGGCCTTCTGGGCGTGATCGGCGGCTGGCGCGGGGCCTCAGGACTGGTGGCGGCATCTCTCGTCGGGCTGGCGATCGGCGCGGCGCTGCCCGCGTCGCTGTCGGCGGTGGTGCCCGGCGCCGTGGCGGCGAGCTATGACCTGACCGATCTTGGCCCCTCCTACGAGATCGTGGCGGAGGCAACGGAATGAGCGATCACGATACCCCCCGCGGCCCGAACATGTCGCGCCGGGCCCGGCTGCTGCTGGCGGTGTCGCTGGCGGCGAACCTGCTGGTCCTGGGGATCGTCGCCGGATCGATCGTCTTCGATGGACCGGGGCGTCACGGCGGGCGGCACCATTGGGGCGACATGGATCCCGCGCTCCGTCTGCTGGGGCCGACGCCCTTCGTGATGGCCCTGGAAAAGCCGCAGAAGGAGGCGCTGGCCGAAGCGGCGCGGGGCCGCCGTGCGGCGTTCGAGGACAATCGCGCGCTGCTGGGCGACCGCTTCGAGGCGACGCTGGACCTGCTGCGCGCCGAGAGGTTCGACTCGTCGGCCTTCGTCGACGCGATCGCAGCCCAGGGCGAGGTGTTCCGGACGCAGCAGCGCATGACGGCCGAACTGATCTCCGATCGGGTCTCGGCGATGTCGCCAGAGGCCCGCCGGGACTATGCCGACCGGTTGGACCGATCGCTGGACCGGGTGCGACGGCGGGATTGAGCGTCGCCGATCCAGCCCTCGGGCCCGATCTCCAGCCGGTCGCGACCGCGCGCCTTGGCGGCATAGAGCGCGGCGTCGGCGCGTTGCACCACGCCGTCCGGCCCGTCGCCGCCCGGACCGCCGAGTGCGATGCCGATGCTCGCCGTGACGTGCCGCAGCGTGCCGTTGGGCAGAACGAACGGTTCCGAGCGGATGGTCTCGCACAGGGACTCGGCCACCCGGCGCGCCCGCGCCGCGTCGGTGTCGGGCAGGGCGGCCAGGAATTCTTCTCCGCCGATCCGGGCCAGCAGATCGCAGTCGTGCAAGGGACGTGTCAGCCGCTTGGCCAGCCCCCGCAGCACGGCATCGCCCGCGGCGTGGCCGTAGCTGTCATTGATGTCCTTGAAGTGGTCGATGTCCAGCGTCAGCACCGCGAACGGCACGCCCGACTGCGCGGATCTGGCGCCGATCTGGGCGAGGCGGCGGTCGGCGTAGCGGCGGTTGTGCAGGCCCGTCAGCGGGTCGCGCAGTGCCAACTGAAGGCTCCGGGCAAGCTGATCGCGCGCTGCGTCCGCCTCGCGCTTGCGGTCGATCTGCTTGCGCAGGCGCAGCACCGTCTCTGGCGGCGACAGCGGCAGCGTGGCCACGTCGTCGGCCCCGAGGTCGAGCGCGCGGGTCGCCAGGTCGGGCGGGTCCGCGGCATGCAGGACCACGATGCCGGAATGACGGGTCTGCAGTCGGCTGCGAAGCTCTGAGACCAGTTGCAGCCCGTCGGTGCCGGTCCCCTGTCCCGCGGCGACGAGAAAGGCATCCGGCGGCTGCGCCCCTGTCGTGATCGTGAGGGCGTCCGCCGGTGCGAGGACACGTAGCACGCCGTCGAAACAGGGCGACATCGCGGTCCGCCATGCCAGCCCTTGCGCCTTGTCCGCGGGGATCAGCCCCAGCACGGCCGGCGGCGCGAAGGCCGCCGCGGGTTCGGCAAAGCCCAGGTCGCCCTCCTGCAAACGCTGCATCAGGTCGTCGTGGTCCTGCCGGCGGCGCAGCAATGTGCGCACCCGCGTGCGCAGGTCACGCTCGCTCAGGTCACGCGGCAGCACGTCGTCGGCGCCGGCGCGCAGTCCCCGCAGCCGCATGTCCGGGCGCTCGCAGGCCGTCGTCAGCAGCAGGGCGGGCCGGTGCGGGGCCGCGCTGCCGATCAGCCGGGAGGGCAGGTCCGGTACGATCGAGAACGACAGGTCCGCGTCGGCGATCACGAGATCGGGGGCCAGCCGCGCGGCCATGCCCGGCGCGGCCTCGACATCGCTGCAATACGAGATGCCGTATCCGGCGGCGTCCAGTTTGACCTTCAGCCCGATCCGATTGGTCGACGTCGCGTCGACGATCAGGATATGACCCGGCATGGCATCTCGCATTTGCGTCGATTTGTTCTTGATGCCATCACTCTGCGCGCTCAGGCGTTAACAATTCCTTTTCGGGGCAAGGGGCAGCACATGCGGCAGGACGAGGCGGAAGTGATCGGCGTTCAGGCCCTCGGGTGGATCGCCGCCAAGGACGACCTGCTGGACGTCTTCATGGGGTCGAGCGGGGTCGGGCTCGACATGATGCGCGAGAATGCGCAGGACCCCGAGTTCCTTGCCTCGGTGCTGGATTTCCTGTGCCTCGACGATGCCTGGGTGACCGAGTTCTGCGAAAGCCACGATCTGCCCACGGACCGTCCGATGCGGGCCCGGCAGGCGCTGCCCGGCGGGCAGCAGGTGCACTGGACCTGAGTGACCGGGACCCGCCCCGTCAGATCCGCTCCAGCGCGGTCGCCTCGCCCCGTGTCAGGCGCGACAGGAGGCGATGCAGCGTGTCCAGTTCGTCGGCGCTCAGCTTGGCGGCCATCGCGGCGTTGTTCGCCTCGGCCATCGGAACTCCGCGCACCAACGCCTCGCGTCCCTGATCGGTCAGCGACACCTCGGTCGTGCGCCGGTCCCCGACCCCCGGCTTTCGCGCGATCAGGCCCGCGGCCTCGAGCTGCCGCAGTGCCCGCGAGGTCGCGGTGCGGTCGATGCCGACGAACTGCGCAAGGTCGGACGGGTGTCGCAGCCCCTCGCTTCCGACGCCGAGCAGCAGGCACCACGTCGTGCGCGACAATCCCAGCTGCCGCAGCCCGTCGTCCAGGCGGCGCTCCTGCAGCCGGGCGGCCAGAGAGAGGCGATATCCCAGTGAATCGTGTAGGCTGTAGCTTGGCGGGTCCTGCATGGCGCTCACGGTCGGGCGTTTGCTCTGTCCTGTCAACGCGCGGCGGTGCAGCGAGGGCCGCATGATTGAGGCGATACTCTTCGACAAGGACGGGACATTGTTCGATTTTCAGGCCACGTGGGGGACCTGGGCGGGCGATCTCCTGTTCGAGTTGTCGGACGGAGAGCCGCACCGCCAGGAGGCCATGGCGCAGGCGATCGGCTATGATCTGGAACGCCTGCGGTTCTACCCCGACAGCCCCGCCGTGACCGGCACGCCCGAGACGATCGCCGCCTGCCTGCATCCCTTCTCGGAACTCGGCCTGCCGGCGCTGGTCGCATGGATGAACGACCGCGCCGCGGTGGCGCCGCAGGTGCCCGCTGCGGCCCTGGCGCCGCTGATGGCGGGGCTTGCGGGCCGCGGGCTGCGGCTCGGCGTGGTGACCAACGACGCGGTCGCTCCGACTCGGGCGCATCTTGCCACGGCGGGGATCGAGGCGGCGTTCGAGCTCGTGATCGGCAGTGACAGCGGATACGGTGCGAAACCCGCGCCCGGCCAGATTGCAGCGTTCTGTACCCGGACCGGGATCGCGCCCGGCCGCGTCGTGATGGTGGGCGACGCGGTCCATGACATGAAGGCGGCGCAGGCGGCGGGCGCCTGTCCGGTGGCGGTCCTGACCGGCACCACCCCCGAGTCCGCACTTGCCCCTCTGGCCCGCGTTGTCCTGCCGAGCGTCGCTTCCGTGCCGGATTGGCTGGACCGGATCGCCGACACGCCCTGACTGGCGCCGCCGCGCCGGCGTGCTTAGGTCTGGCGCGTGACACCGCAGGAGCATGGCATGATCAGCGCGACCGGGCCTTCGACGGCGACGAAGATTGCGGCGGTGGCCGGGGGCGCCCTGGCCGGGCTGGCGGCCTGGGCGCTGGGCGATCCCCTGGCGTCGATGGGCGTATCGCCACGCCTGCATCTCGCACTCGCGCTGCCCGTGGCGGTGTTCTTCGCGGCCGCGCTTCCGGCGCTGGGGCCGTTGTCGGCGCCGCGGGCCGCTGTGCTGGGCGCCGGGTTGGCCGTGCCGCTGACCGTGCTGACGCTGCTGGCCTCCTTCCGCTTCGACGATGCCATCGCCTTCGTCGAGAGCGCGCATGCGCTGATGGCGGTGCTGGTCGTGGTGGTGATCGCGGTGCCGATCCTGATCGCGGCCCTCAGACCGGGGCAGCACTGGCGGCGCTATGACGACCTGTTCGGAAACGCCTGGGACATCGTCCTGCGCTGTGCGCTGGCGGTGGCCTTCGCGGGGCTGGGCTGGCTGGTGCTGTTCCTGGGTGACACGCTGCTGGATCTCGTGGGCATCGACGTGATCGCGCGGCTCTTCGACGACGATCCGCAGCGGTTCACGCTGACCGGCCTGCTGATCGGACTGGCGCTCGCCGCGCTGGCCGAGACGGGGCTCGGCAAGGGGCAGGCGCAGGTGTTGCGCCTTTTGCGGCTGCTGGTGCCTGTGGTGATGGCGGTGACGGCCGTGTTCCTCGTGGCGTTCCCGCTGCAGGGCTTGAGTTCCGAGGCCTTCGGCGTGCTGTCCGAGGCGGGCACGCTGATGGCGATGGCCTTTGCCGCCGCGCTCCTGGTGACGGCGACCGCGGGGGCGGACGATGACGGTGCGGCCCGGTCCGCGACGCTGCGGTGGTGCGCTGCTGTGCTTGCGCTGCTGTTGCCGGCGCTTTCGGGGCTGGCCCTTGTGGCGGTCGGCCTGCGCGTGGGGCAGTACGGCTGGACGCCGGACAGACTTGCCGCGGCCAGCATCGCGGTCGTGCTGGCGGGGCACGGGGTCGTCTACGCGGTCGCTGTGCTGCGTGGGGCCGGGTGGATGGCGCGGCTGCGGCAGGGCAACGTGGCGATGGCGGGCGTGACCGTGCTGGTGGCTCTGGCCTGGCTGACGCCGGTTCTCGATCCGCAGCGGATTTCGGCGTCGAGCCAGGAACGCCGCTTCGCCCGCGGCGCCGTGTCGGTCGAAGCGCTCGATCTCGCGGCGATGGCGCGGGACTGGGGCCGGTCCGGTGACGCCGCGGCCGAGCGTCTGGCCACGGGCGACACGCCCGAGGCGGCCGCGCTGCGCGAACGGCTCGACGCAATCGGCAGCGGCCGGCGCGACGCGCCGCGTCTGGGCACGCCGCGGGGCCGGGTCGACCTGGCCGAGACCCTGCCCACGGTGGGCGGCGCGCCGGTCACCTCCGAGATGCTCGGCGCTCTGAACGAGTGGCTGCTCGGCCAGATCGCGGACGGGTGCGCTCGCGCCACCGGCGAGGGGCGTCCCGGATGTCTGGTGATCCGCGCCGAACTGCTGGAGGCGGGCGCGGGCGACGAGGCCGTGATCGCCTATCACGACGACACCGACACGCCGCGGTTGATCGTGCTGGCCGAGCGCGACGGCCAGTGGACGTCGAACGCCGCGATGGAGATCGACGGCGCCGCGCCTGACATCGACACGCTGGCGGCAGACCCGCCGGGCGGTGCGGCCGCGCCTCTCAGGATGCTGCCGCTCGGGCAGGGCGGGCTCGTCGTTCTGCCCTGAGCCGCTAGACGTTTCTTAACGCCCCTCCCGTAGGGTTCCCGGCGGTGGGAAAAAGGGGGCGGGCACGTGCATGGCCTGATCAATGCGTCTTTGCAGCGGTTTCTGTGCGATACGTACGGTCGCGCGAAGTGGGATGAGATCGTTCGCGCCGCGGGGCTCGGCATCTCGGATTTCGAGGCGCTACTGTCGTATGACGACGCGCTTACGACGGCGGTGCTGCGCGCGGCGGCCTTCGCCCTGGACAAGGTCGAGGACATGCTGCTCGAGGACATGGGCACGTATCTCGTATCGCATCCCGAGCGGATCGCGTTGCGGCGGCTCCTGCGCTTTGGCGGCGAGAGCTTTCTCGATTTCCTGGGCTCGCTCGACGACCTTCCCGACCGCGCGCGCCTGGCGTTGCCGGACCTGGAGCTGCCGCGCCTGACGCTGCACCGGGAGAGGTCGACGCGGTACCGGCTGGAGATCACAGGCGGCTTCCCCGAGTTCGGCCCGATCGCCCTGGGCGTGCTGCGGGCCATGGCCGACGATTACGGGGCGCTGGCCTATCTCGATTACGCGCGGCAGGATGCGGGGCGTGCCGTCATCCGTATCGATGTGCACGAGGTCTGTTTTGCCGAGGGACGGCGGTTTGAGCTGGCCGCGCGGCTAGCATGACGGTTCCCATAGATTACAGGGCGCTCGACCGGCTGATGCCGATGGCGGCGGTGCTGTCGGGCGAGGGGCGTATCCTGCATGCGGGACCGACGCTGACCAAGCTGTGCGGTTCGCGCTCCCCGCGAGGGACAGCCTGGCACGACGTGTTCGCGCTGCATCAGCCGGATGGCGACGAGCTTGCGCCGGCGACACGGCTTCACCTGTCGTTGCGACGCGACGGCACGCGCCTGCGCGGGGTCTTGATGCCGATGGCGCCGGGCGGGCCCTCGGTGCTGAACCTGGCCTTCGGCATCTCCGAGGTCGCGGGGATCGGGGCGCGCGGGCTCAGCCGCGCGGATTTCGCCCCGACGGACATGACGCTCGACCTGTTGTACCTGGACGAGGCCAAGTCGCTCGCCATGGCCGAGACGCGGCGGCTCATCGGCCGCCTGCAGAGCGCACGCGTCGCCGCCGAAGAGCAGGCATTTACCGACACGCTCACCGGGCTCAAGAACCGTCGCGCGCTAACGCACGTGGTCTCGCGCCTGATCGCGCAGCGGCGGCCCTTCGCGCTGACGATCGGGGACTTGGACCATTTCAAGGAGGTGAACGACTCGCTCGGTCACGCGGCCGGCGACCATGTCCTGCAGCAGGTCGCGACGGCGCTGGTCTCGGAGGTGCGGATGGTGGACACCGTGGCACGGATCGGCGGCGACGAGTTCGTTCTTGTGTTCGACAACCTCGACGACCCCGGTGGGCTGCACCGGATCGCGGCGCGGATCATCGAGCGGATTCAGCGGCCGATCCATTTCGAGGGAAGGACGTGCCGGGTGTCAGGCAGTTTTGGAACGACCATGTCGTCGTTCTACGAAGCGCCGGACCTGGAGACCATGATGCGGGATGCCGACGCGGCGCTCTATTCGGCCAAGGTCGGCGGGCGCGGCCGGCACGGGATCGTCCCGGCCGGCCGGCGCGAGGCGGGCTGAGGTCTCAGCCCTCGATACGGGCCGCCATGATCGCGATGGCCTGCTGATAGACGGTCGCGGCGTTCCATTCCTGGATCACTGCGAAGTTCGGCTCGCCCGGCTGGAAGCCCTGGCCGGGCTGCCAGCCCTTCTGGCGAAGGAAGTTCGCCGTCGAGGCAAGCGCGTCGGTCTGGTTGGTCAGGTCGACGCGGCCGTTGCCGTCGCCATCCACGCCATAGGCCAGCACGTTGGCCGGCAGGAACTGGGTGTGGCCCACTTCACCGTGGCGCGCCCCGACGGTTCCGGGCGACAGCGCGCCGCGGTCGACCAGCTGAAGCGCGGCCATCGCGTGGCGGCTGAAGAACTCGGACCGGCGGCAATCGTAGGCGAGTGTCGAGATGGCCGACAGGACGTTGGAATCGCCCATGAAATTGCCGAAGCCCGTCTCCATCCCGTGAATCGCGATCAGGACGCCGGCGGGGACTCCGTAGGCGTTTTCGAGCGACTGGTAGAAGCCGGCGCTCTGCGCCAGGCGCTGCCGGCCCTGCGACACGATGGTCGGCGCGCCGCGCACTTCCATGAAGCGGTCGAGCGAGTAGTTGAAGCTTTTCTGATTGCGGTCCGCATTGATGGTGCGCTGCGCGTAGCTGGTATTGGCCAGCGCCTGCAGGCCACGTTGTCCGACGCCGTTGGCGGCGGCTTCCTGCGCGAACTGCTGTTTCCACTGGTCGAAGCCGGCGGACGTGTTGCCGCAGGTGGCCGCCTGGGCGGCCCCAGCCAGGCCCGTTGCGGCGGCGAGGGCCAGCAGGGTCGTCTTGAAGGCGTGCATCTTGGGTCGTGCTCCCGTGACTGTCAGATTACCCGATAGTCTAGGGCACGTGAGCCGCGCGCGCAGCATTTTTCCCGGAAAGCGGGGGGACCCCGCCGACAAATCAGTCGGCGAGGTCGCGGAAGACGCGCGCGGGAATGTCGGCGCGGGTCAGGCCCATTCGGGCAAGCTCTTCGTCGGATGCCGCATCCAGCGCGGCGATCTCGGTGCGGCGCGCGTGCTTCTCGAGGTAGGGATTGAATCCCTGTCCGATTCCGAGAAGGAAGGCGTCGATGTCGGCCTCGAGGCGAGGCGAGATGGCGTGGTTGAGCCCGGTCATGTCAGATCCTCCGGGGTTGCTTGAGGGTTCAGGCGCGGTCCGCGGCTTGCTGGGCGATGTCGCCGATCTGCGAACGGTGAAAGCCCATGTCGGCCAGATCGCGGTCGGTGCAGGACGACAGTTCGTTGTGCACCTGGCGGTAGACGGCGTTGCGGCGGGCACGCTCGCGCATCTGGTCGCGCAGGGTGGCGACGGTTTCGGCGAAGCGCGCGCGGAGGCCGCGGTCGTTGGTGGCGGTGATGAAAGCCATGTCGATGATCCTTGTGTTGCGTTGCTGACCCAAAGCTAAGCGAATGCTGCGCTCGCACAACGCACCTTTCTGCAAGTGCGATATGCACTGACGCGGAGGCGGGATTTTCACTTTTGCTGAGGATTTGAGCGCTAACAGTCTTTTTGGAGTCTGCCTTGCGCGACCTGCAATGCTGCGTTGCAGAATGGCGTTCGCGCGGACCTTGAAAGCTGCGTCGCGCGCCGAAGGGGCCGGTCGGATTTGCCTTTGGCAATTCTTGACAAATATAATCGGAAATGAAAGTGCCGCCGTACTCGGGCGCGCTGCGCCATTTCTGGAGGTCTTGGCATGGAGCCCATCGTGGAACAGATCACCGGCGCCACGGGCGATCGACTTGGACAGGCGCTGGATTTCGTCGTGCTCGGCGGACCGGCGATCTGGGCGATCGCGGCTTTGTCCGTCATCACGCTCGCGCTCATCCTGTGGAAAATCTGGCGCCTCGCGCTGCTGGGCGCCTGGAGCGGCGGACGCCGGGTGCAGCGGGCCGTGCGGCTCTGGACCGACGGCCGCCCGGACGAGGCGCTGGCCCTGCTCGAACGCCGCAGGACCTGCCGCGCCGTACTGACCCGTGCCGCGATGCATGCCCGCCGCGATCACAGCCTGTCGACCTCGGCCGCCGAAGCCGAGACCGAGCGTGTCGCCCGGCACCTGATCACCAAGGCCCGCGCGGGCCTGCGACCGCTGGAGCTGATGGCGACGATCGCGCCGCTTCTCGGTCTGCTGGGTACGGTGCTCGGCATGATCGCGGCGTTTCAGGCCCTGCAGGAGGCCGGCAGCCGCGCCGACCCCGCCACGCTCGCCGGTGGCATCTGGGAGGCGCTGCTGACCACCGCGGCCGGTATGGCGGTGGCGATTCCGGCGTCGATGGCGCTGACGTGGTTCGAGTCCATCGTCGACCGGCTGCGTCACGAAATGGAGGACGCCGCGACCCGCATCTTCCTGCGTCCGGTGCCCGAACAGCATGTCGACCGGCGGATGGCGGCGGAGTAGGCGCCGATGTTCGTTTTCGCCACCCAAAGGCCCAGGCGCCGGCCCAGCCTGACGCCGATGATCGACGTGGTGTTCCTGCTGCTGGTCTTCTTCATGCTGGCCTCGCGGTTCGGCACCGACATGCACCTGCCGCTCAACGTGGCCGGAACCGGCGGCGGTGAGGCCTACCAGGGGCCGCCGCGACTGGTCGACATCCGCCCCGATGGATTGTCCCTGAACGGCGAGACGGTGGCGCTCGAGGATCTGCCCGCACGGCTGGAGTCCCTGACCGACGACCAGGGCGACACGATCGTCCTGCGCACCCGTGACGACGCCGCATTGCAGGAGGTCGTCCGCGTGATGGAGGCCCTGGGCACCGCTGGCTTCACCGGTCTGACATTGGTGGAGTAGACCATGCGTTTCTCCGATCCGCCCCGCAGACAGCCGCCCGAGAGCATCGTTCCGATGATCAACGTGGTGTTCCTTCTGCTGATCTTCTTCCTGATGACAGCGCAGATCGCCCCGCCCGAGCCGTTCGAGGTGGAGCCGCCCGAGGCCGAGAGCCAGGCGGAAAGCGAGGGCGAGTTGATCGTGTATCTCTCGGGCGAGGGTGAGGTGGCGTTCCGCGATGCGAACGGCGCCGACGCGGCACTTTCGGCACTGGAGCGTGCGCGTGAGAGCCTTTGCACCGAGATCGACTGTGAAGCGGGCGAGGGGCCGCCGGTCGTGCTGCGCGCCGACGCGGCGGCGTCGGGTCAGCGGCTTGCCGAGCTGATGCCTCGGCTCGGCGCGCTCGGCTTTGCTCGCGTCGACCTGGTGACGGCGGCGCCATGAGACGGGTTATCGAAGGCGTCGTGTTCGTGGGGATCGCCGTCGGCGCGCATCTCGCCGTGGCCGCGGTCCGCCCGCCCGAGGACTCCGCGGCGTCGCAGGGCGCGGGCGGCGAGTCGTCGGTGTCGGTCAAGGCGGCGAGCCAGCAGGTCTCGCGTATGGTCGAGGACTGGGAGCGCCCGCCCGAGACCCAGGCCGAGCCAGAGATGGAGACCCCGCAGGCGCCCGACATGACCCCGCCGGATGCGCCCGAGGCGCCCTCGGCCGAGTCGATGCCGACGCCCGAGGCGCCCGCGACGGCCGGTCTCGCCCTGCCGGACCAGCCCGAGCCCGAGGCCGAGATGGACACCGCGCCCCCCGAACCCCCGGAGCCGCCGGAAGAGCCCGAGCCGGAGGCGACGGACGAGGAAGAGACGGCGGACCTTCCGCCGGGCGTGCGCCCGGTGCAGCGTCCCGACCGGCCGGAACCCGAGCCCGAGCCGGAACCGGAGCCACAGCCGCAGCGCCAGCAGGAAGAGCCCCGGCAGGGCCAGCAGAACGCCGACCGGCAGCAGCAGCGCGCCGCGGGGCAGGGCGGCGGCGCCCAGTCCGGCGCGGGTCAGCAATCCGCCGGGCAGTCGTTGTCGGCCGGCCAGCGGCAGAATTTGACGGCCCAATGGGGCGGTCAGATCGTCCGCCGGATCGAGCGCAACAAGCGCTACCCCCGCGCCGCACGGGGCGCGTCGGGTACGGCGACCGTCCGGCTGAGCGTCAACCCCAACGGTCAGCTCGTCGGCCTGTCGCTGACACGGTCCACCGGCAACCGGGCCTTGGATCAGGCGGCGCTTCAGGCGGTGCGGTCGGGCCGGTTCCCGGCAGCGCCGCGCGGGCTGACGCAATCGAGCTACAGCTTCACGCTTTCCATGAGCTTCGACGGATGATGCGAGGATGCCGATGACAGACCTTACCGCCCACGGCCACCTGCCCACCGCTCCGGCCCCTGCGCTGCTGGACGAGATCGCGGCATCGATCCTGGAACAGGACCTTCCGCTGGCCGATCACCGCCCGGCGCGAGTGGAAAGCGACACCGGCATCGGCGTGATCCGGTTCGACGCCGCCGACGACGGCCTACACGTGGACATCCACTCCGACAGCGCGGCGAACCTGTACATGCTGCGGGAATCCGTTCTGGGGCGGCTCGATGCGCTGCGCTCGGGGCTGGGCGCGCAGCTGGAATGGGCGGGCGAACTGCCACGCGGCGCGACACCGCCGAACTTCCGCGAGGCGCGGGTGGTGGGTCGCAGCCGGGTGGGCGCGCGGTTCCTCCGGCTGCGGCTGGCGGCGCCGGATCTGCAGGATTTCGCCCGCTCCGGCATCCATATCCGCCTGCTGCTGCCGCCGGAGGGCCGCGATCCGGTCTGGCCGATGATCGGGGCCGAGGGGCGCACGGTCTGGCCCTCGGGCGCCGACGCGCTGCACACGCCGGCCTACACGATCCGCGCCATCGACCCCGAAGCGGGATGGATGGATGTCGACGTCTACCTGCACGGCAACGGGCCCACCTGCGCCTGGGCCGAGGCCGCCACGCATGGCGCACGGGTCGGGCTGGCCGGGCCGGGAGGCGGCTGGCTGCCCGAAGCCGCGCACCTCGTCCTCGCCGGGGACGAGACGGCGCTGCCCGCGATCGCCCGCATCCTCGAGACCGCTCCGCCGTTCGTCACCGGGCTGGCCGCGATCGAGGTCGAGGATGACGATGACGTGCTGACGCTGACCGCGCCGGTGGGCATGAGAGTGCGCTGGCTGCGGCGGAGCGCCGGCGATCCTGGCCTGGAAGAGGTTCTGCGCTCGGCCGATCTGGGCGTGGCGGGCGAACGGCATGTCTGGGTCGCCGCGGAAAAGCGCCGAGTGCAGGCCATGCGCCGCTTCGTCCGGACCGAGGCCGGCGTCGATCGCAGCGAATGCTACGTGGCCGCGTATTGGACCGCGCAAAAACCCGACTAGAAAAGTCGGAAACGAATGTTGACTCTATTACTCGGGATAAGTAGCGGAAGTCGAAGGGCCCCGAACGGGGGCTCTCACGATACAATCTAAGGGAACGGGACATGTATCTTCGGCGCACCGCGTTATCCTTCTGCGCACTCACGGCCGCGCTGCCGGCCTTCGCACAGGACGTCGAGCTCGGCACCATCCTTGTCGAGAACGAAGGCGGACAGGAGTTCTTCGGCGAGGCGGTCCGGCTGGATACGGGCGGACTGATGAAATCCGGCGACAGCATCGCCGAGACCCCGCGGTCGGTCAGCGTGATCGGCGCGCAGGAGATCGCCGAACGCGGCGGGCAGACCGTCGAGCAGGTCCTGAGCTATACCGCCGGCGTGACGACCAGCGAATACGGCATGGACGCGCGGTCGGACTGGTACCTTGTGCGCGGCTTCCGGCCGCGGACGTTCCATGACGGGCTGCCGTCGCGCTATGGCTACTATAACGACACGACCCCCGCGCCCTTCCTTCTGGACAGCGTCGAGGTGCTGCGCGGGCCGGCCTCGGGCCTCTACGGCAATTCCGAGGTGGGCGGTGTCGTCAACACCCGCTCCAAGACGGCCGCGACGCCGTCCGAGAACATCGCGCAGCTGTCCTTCGGATCGCGCGACCGCAAGCAGGTCGCGCTGGATTACAGCGGCGATCTCAACGCCGACGGCACGCTGCGCTACCGCTTCGTCGGCGTGCTGCGCGACAGCGCGACCCAGGTGGACTATTCCCAGGACGACACGCTGGCACTGGCGCCGTCGATCACCTGGCAGCCGTCCGAGGACACATCGCTGACGCTGCTGGCGAACTACCAGAAGGACGACCAGAGCCCGCTGATCCAGTTCGCGCCGCTGGACGGGACCCTGATCCCGCTGGCCGACGGCCGCGAGCTGAGCGACGAGCTGTTCATCGGCGAGCCCGGCTTCGATCGGTTCGAGACCGAGCAGCGCGCGCTGACCGCTCAGTTCGAGCACCGATTCAACAGCGTCTGGTCGATGGACGCGACGGCGCGCTACCAGTCCTCGGACGCGGATTACCGCCACGCCTGGTGGAGCTACAACAACTACGAGAACGATCCGCCGCGCTACAACGAGGACGGCACCGCCGACCGAACCTTCTACATCGCCGACAAGTCGCTCGAGACCTTCGCCGTCGATGCCCACGCGACCGCGGAATACCGGCTGGCGGGGTGGGACATGCGCACGCTGATGGGCGTGACCTACAGCGACGCCCAATATGACAGCGACAGCGTCACCTCGGCGCCGCAGCGGCCCATCGACCCGTTCGACCCGGTCTATACCGGTGCCCCGGACCTGACTCCGACCCCGGATGCGGGCACCGAGGTGCAGGAAACCGGCGTCTACGTGCAGAACCGGGCGACCTGGAACGACCGCCTGCACCTCGATGCCGGGGTCCGCTGGGGCCGGATCGAATCCGACACCGAGGCGACGGCCGGCAGCGCCCGCGTGCTCGACGAGGACGAGGCGTGGACCACGAACGTCGCGCTGCTCTACGCGTTCGACAACGGCGTCTCGCCCTATGTCAGCTATGCCGAGAGTTTCCGCCAGGAGGTCGCCGGGACCGATGCCAGCGGCACGCCCTTCGACCCGACGCGGGGCGAACAGTACGAGATCGGCGTCAAGTACCAGCCGCCGGGCACCGACATGCTGTTCTCGGCCGCGGCCTTCGACCTGACCAAGTCGAACCTGACCCAGTCGGACCCGGCCAATCCGGGCTTCCAGGTTCAGACGGGCGAGGCGACGTCCCGCGGGCTGGAATTCTCGGCGCAGACCGAATGGCGCGACTTCGGCTTCGATGCGAGCGCGACGTTCCTCGAGACCGAAAACGCCGACGGCTACACGATCGCCACGGTGGCCGAGACGACGGGCTCGCTCTGGGTCGATTATTCGCCCAGCCAGGGAGCCCTGCGGGGATGGTCGTTCGGCGCGGGCGCGCGCTACACCGGCGAGAAGTGGGATGGCGCGGACAGCCAGAAAACGCCGTCCTACACGCTCTACGACGCGCGCGTGGCCTACGAGACCGACCGCTACAACGTTGCTCTGAACGTCCGGAACCTGACCGATGAGCGGCATGTGACCTACTGCGCGTCGGGGGGCTGCTATTTCGGCCAGGGCCGGTCGGTCGCGCTGACGGCAACGACCAGGTTCTAGGGACGCTTCGGGGCACGATGTACGAACTGACCGACATCAGCCGCAGTCACGACGGGCGCGAGGTGCTTGGCATCCCGCGCCTGTCGCTCGGGTCCGAGGGCGTCACCGCGATCCTCGGGCACAACGGGTCGGGCAAGTCCACGCTCCTGTCGCTGATCGCGCGGCAGGACCGGCCCGATGCCGGGCGGATCACCCTGGACGGCGCGGCGCTGGACGCGGTGGGGCAGAAGGCGCTTGCGCGCCGCGTGGCCTACCTGCCGCAGCGGCTACCCCCCGTCGCGGGCCTGACGGTGCGCGAACTGGTCAGGCTGGGCCGGTTTCCGTGGCGCGGGGCGCTCGGCCGGTGGCGGGCCGAGGATCACGCGGCGGTGGACCATGCGCTGACCGAGACCGGCAGCACCGACCGGGCCGACCGGCTGGCCGACGAGACGTCGGGCGGCGAGCGGCAGCGGGCCTGGATCGCCATGCTGCTGGCGCAGGACGCGCCGATCCTGCTGCTGGACGAACCCACAGCCGCGCTCGATCTGGCCCACGCCTACGAGGTTATGGGGCTTCTGTCGCGGTTGGCCCGCGACCGGGGTCGCCGCGTCATCGTCATCCTCCACGACATCAACCTGGCCGCCCGGTTCGCGGACCGCATCGTTGCGCTGAGCGCGGGACGCGTCGCGTATGACGGCGCCCCGGACGGCCTGCTCGACCCGCAGGTGCTGGGCCGGCTCTACGATGTCGACATGGAGCTTCTGCCACGGGCGGGCAAGCCGCCCTTCGCCGTCGTCGCCTGAGCAAAGAGTAATCCAATGGTCCTTCGCCTGTTCTGCGTCCTGATGTGCCTCGCGGGTTCCGCGCAGGCGTTCGAGCTGCCGCACGATCGCGGCACGGTCAGCCTCGACGCGCCGCCGGAGCGCATCGTCGCGCTGGGATGGGGCTTGGCGGAGCTGCTGGTCGAGCTGGACGTCGCGCCCGCCGGCGTCGCCGACCCCGAGGGCTATGCGACGTGGGTGGTGGAGCCGGAACTGGCCGCCGACACGGTGAATGTCGGCCTGCGGAACGAGCCGAACCTGGAACGGATCGCCGAACTCGACCCCGACCTGATCCTCGCCGCCGACCAGCAGACGGGGCTTGTCCCGCAGCTCGACCGCATCGCGCCCACCGCCTATTTCAAGATGTTCTCGGCCGACCACGACAACGCCGCGAAGAGCCGGGAGGTCTACCTTGCGCTCGCGGGGGCGTTCGGTGTGTCCGGGATGGCGGAGCAACGGCTCGACGCTCTCGATGCCCGGATTTCCAAGGCTGGGGACCGGGTGCGCGCCGCGTTCGACGGCCCGGTGCCGCCGGTCCTGCCGATCCGCCTTCTGACGCCGACGAGCGTGCGGCTCCACGGCGAGAACGCGATGGCCGTGGCGGCCCTGCGCGGCATGGGGCTGACCGCCGCCGATCCGGGCGCGCCGACGCAATGGGGCTTTCGGCAGGCCAGGGTCGAGGACCTCGCCGCTTTCGAGGATGCGGCGGTCGTCCATTTCGATCCCTTCCCGCAGAAGGACGCGCTGTTCGGCAGCGACATCTGGCAGTTCATGCCCTTCGTCCGTGCCGGGCGCTTCGCCGTGGCCGATCCCGCCTGGACCTTCGGCGGCGCCTTTTCCCTTGGCCGGCTGGCGGACACCATGGCGGCGGCGCTGACCAGGATCGCGGAGGCGGAATGAGACGCCGCGCCTTTCTCGCAGCCGGGCTCGCCCTGCTGTCGGCCCCCGCCGCTGCGGAGATCGAGGTCTCCGACCGTCGCGGCGCGCAGAGCTTCGATGCCGTGCCCGAGCGCGTGGTGGTCATGGACTGGGCCCTGGCCGAACAGGTGCTCGACCTCGGCATCACGCCGGTCGGGGCGCCCGAGCTGGACCTCTACCGTGACTGGGTCGGCCAGCCCGCCATGCCCGACGACGTGACCGACATCGGCCTGCGGACCGAGCCGAACCTCGAACGCCTCGCCGCCCTGTCGCCGGATGTGATCGTCGCATCGGGCGTCGAGCCCGACCAGATCGCCGTGCTCGAGCGGATCGCCCCTGTCCTCGCCTTCGACGCCTTCAGCGCCGACCATGACAACGTTGCCGCCGCGCGGGACATCTTCCTGACGCTCGCCCGCCTCTTCGGGCGCGAGGACAGGGCCGAAGAGAAGCTCGCCGCGATGGAGGACGAACTGGACCGGATCGCAGCGGATCTGGAAGAGAGGTACGGCGACCGGCTGACCCAGGTCACCGCCGTCCGCCTGAACGACGACTCGACCGTCTGGATCTACGGCGACAACTCGATCCCGACGTATGTCCTGGGCCGCCTCGGCTTTGACCCCGAAGTGCCGGTCGCGGCCTCGAAATGGGGCGTCGCGCAGCGGCCGCTCGAAGACCTGGCCAAAGTCGAGGAGGGGGCGCTGCTGGCGATCCGGCCACACATGGGCGGGGCCGCCGCGTTCGATAGCCCGCTCTGGCAGGCGTTGCCCGCCGTCCGCGCCGGCCGTTTCGCCGAGGCCGAGCCGGTCTGGAGCTACGGCGGCATCCTGTCGGTGCTGCGCCACGCTCGCGCCTTCCGCGACGCGCTGACGATGCTCGATCCGTCTTGAGGGCCGCCGGACCGGGGATCGGCGCGGCGTGGCTCGGCCTCGCGCTGGCGCTGGCAGTGCTGCACGTCTGGTCGGGAAGCGATCTCGGCCTGGCTCGGATGGCCGCGCTCGTCGGCGGAGCGGGACCGGAGAGCTTTGCCGACGTGCAGTTCCGCGAGGCGATGCTGCCGCGCGCGGCGATGGCCGGCCTCGCCGGCTTCGCGCTCGGGCTCGCCGGGTCGCTGTTCCAGCAGGTCACGCAGAACCGCCTGGCCTCGCCCCTGACCCTGGGGGCGTCCTCGGGCGCGTGGCTCGCCACGATCATCGGCACGCTCCTCGCGCCCGGCCTCGCGGCGACGCACGGCGCGTGGTTCAGCTTCGCCGGCGCGATCGGGGCCTTTGGACTGGTCCTGTCGATCTCGGGGCTGCGCGGCCTGACGGGCCTGCACGCGGTGCTGGCCGGGATGGCGGTGAACCTGTTCCTCGGCGCGGTCGCGGGGGCGCTTCTGCTGTTGCAGAGCCCCTATTTCGGACATCTCTTCGTCTGGGGCGCCGGCGACCTGGGACAGAGCGGCTGGCAATGGCCGCTCTGGTTCGTGCCGCGGCTCGCCGTGGCGGTGCTGGTGGCGGTGGGGCTCGGCCGGGTGCTGGCGCTCCTCAGGACCGGAGCGGCGGGGGCCGAGGCGCGGGGCCTGCACCTGGCGCCGGCGCTTGGGGCCGCGGCGCTGACGGCGCTGTTCCTGACGGCGATCAGCGTCACCGCCGTGGGGATGATCGGCTTCATCGGCCTGCTGGCACCGAACCTCGCGCGGATGTCCGGCGCGCGCCGCCCGCTGACCGAGCTCGCCGCCAGCGCGGGGCTCGGGGCGCTGCTGCTTTTGGGCACCGACACGATCGCGATCGCCGTCAGCAGCGTCAGCCGCGACCTCGTCCCGAGCGGTGCGGCGGCGGCGCTGATCGGCGCGCCGGCGCTGATCTGGCTGGCCCGCGGGCGTCTCTCGGCGCAGGACCACGCCCAGTTCCGCCTGCCGCCAGGACCCGCGCGGGTTCCGACCGGTGCGGTGGCGGCAATCGTGTTCGCGCTGGTGGCGGTGCCGGTGCTGGCCCTTGTCGCGGGGCAGACCGACGCGGGCTGGAGGGTGGCGGTGCCCGGCGATCTGGTCTTGTCGCTGCGCTGGCCCCGCGTGCTGGCGGCGGCGGCGGCCGGGGCGGGGATGGCGCTGTCGGGTGTGCTGCTGCAACGGCTGATCCGCAATCCGCTGGCCTCGCCGGACATCCTGGGCATGTCCTCGGGCGCGACCTTCGCGCTGGTGGCGACGGCGCTCCTGGCCGGCGCGTCGATCTTCGAGATCGGCGCCGGGATCGCCGTGCTCGGCAGCCTCGCGGTGCTCGTGTTGCTGCTTTGGTTCGGGCGCCGCCACGGCCACGCGCCCGCCGCCGTCGCGCTGATCGGCATTACACTCGGTGCGCTGCTGGATGCGCTGGTGAAGTTCGCGCTCGCCTCGGGCAGCGAGGACACCTTCGCCATCCTCGGCTGGATGGGCGGCTCGACCTACCGCGTGTCGCCCACCGGCGCGTTGACGCTCGCCGCCGCGGTGGCGCTGTGCGGCGCGCTGATCCTGGCCTTTCACCGCTGGCTGACGCTGATCGCCGCGGGCGACGACGTCGCCGCCGCGCGGGGCCTCGCCCCCCGCCTCGCGCGCCCTGCCGTGATGAGCCTCGCGGCCATCCTCGCGGCGATCGTGACGGCGTTCCTCGGTCCGGTCACCTTCGTCGGGCTCCTCGCGCCGCACGTGGCGGTGATGCTGGGCGCACGCCGCGCGATGGCGCAGACGGCGCTCGCCGCGGTGATCGGCGCGCTCCTGATGGTGCTGTCGGACTGGCTCGGGCGGATGATGCTCTATCCGATGCAGCTGCCGGCGGGCACCGTCGCCTCGCTGCTGGGCGGTGGCTATTTCATGGCGCTCCTCGTCTTCCGCCGTCGTTCGGGATGATCGCGTGCGGTCAGACGAGGATTGTTTCTGGTTTTTCGATTGCGGTTTTGAGGGTTGCGAGGAATTTTGCGGCGTCTGCGCCGTTGATGACGCGGTGGTCGTAGGAGAGGTCGATGGGGAGCATGGGGACGGGGCGGGGTGTTCCGTCGTTCCATGCGGTTTCGGTCTGGGTGCGTGTGAGGCCGAGGATGGCGACTTCGGGCGGATTGACGATTGGGGTGAAGGCGGAGCCGCCGATGCCGCCGAGGTTCGAGATGGTCATCGAGGCGCCGCCCATCTCGTCGGGGCGGAGCTTGCGGTCGCGGGCCTTTGCGGCGAGGGCGTCGATCTCGGCGGCGATGCGCCAGAGGCCCTTGCGGTCGGCGTCGCGGATCAC
>NZ_FOGU01000003.1:159717-432609 GCF_900111315.1 Tranquillimonas rosea | reverse complement strand
CTCGCCTACATGGACTTCCCCCGCGAACACTGGGCTCAGATCGCGTCGACGAACCCACTCGAACGGGTGAACCGCGAGATCAAGCGCAGGTCCGACGTCATCGGCATCTTCCCCAACGACGAGGCCATCGTCCGCCTCGTCGGCGCGCTGATGCTCGAGACCAACGACGAGTGGACGGTCGCGCGACGCTACATGAGCCTTGAAACCCTTGCGCGTGTCACCGACACTCCCACCGTAAGGCTGCCCGCTGTGGCGTCCTGATCAAGCTTGGACCTCTCCGAAGGTCGGCGCTCCTACACCATCCCACGGGACACTACCGACTTCGTCCCGCCCTTCCCGCACGAGGGCGCATCGACGCTTTCGGCCTTGAGCTGCCTTTCGCCTGTCGATTCGTCGCCACAGCGCGGCTTCACCGAACCGGACGTTCGCGAAGCGCACAGCATTTCCTCCGCTCGGGTGACCGCTATGCGGACTTTCCGGTCATTCGGCGGCCAACCAATGCAATTGCAGCATGGCGATGGAGAAGCTCGCAGCTGCAGCAACCAAGGTTCTGCACCGCGGCGCAGGTCACGGAAGCGGTCATTCAAGCCGGCGCCAGACCGAAGGATCTAAACCGACCATTCGCTGCGCGTTCTCGCAGTGCCGCCGATGCGGGATTTCCTGCCGTTCTCTGCGAACGCCAGCTGCCGGTGACGCTCAGTGGCCCCCGTGGTCCTAGTGCTAAGATTCGTTGCCGAGAGGCTTTGGGGTGATTGCCACCAGTGTGTCTCGATCGAGCGTCTTCCGTTCTGCCCGGTCAAGCATCGCGATGATGTCTCCAGGTGGCGTGCCTCCTGCCCGAGCCTTGCGCCAGATCCGGCGGCACGAAGCAGGAGACCAGGGCAAGGCGGCTTGCGCCAACCACGCCCGCAGCGGCGGGGGCAGCCGGTCGTAGTCGCGCATCGGATCCCCCTGGCGGCGACGCTTTCGCAGGGTGGTCGATAGGTTGCGGCTCATAGGTCCTCGTCGGGATCGTCAACGGGGTCGAGAACCAGCATCAGTCGCGTTTCTCCGGTGCCTTCGATCGGTGGCGAGCGATGAACCAATCCCGGATCGGGAGACGGTTTCCAGAGCGTGCCGCGCATGACGAACGGCGCCCCCGTCGCTACCGTGTGTATCACTTCGGGATCGCCGTCCTCCGTGGTGCCGTATTGCGTGCCCGTGCCACGGTAGGTGCAGATCAGCCGCGCGCTGATCCGGTCGACGTGGAATCGGCGGCAGGCATTGGTCGCTACGATGTCGAGCCGTAGGCGCAGCCAACGCGAGCCTGTCACATTGGCGAACATCTCCGCGAGGGCTGCGATGTCGTCCAGGAGGCGTTCGCGCTCGGGTCCATCGGGCGGGCCCGCCTTGTCGCATGTCGCGGCAACCGCCGACCGAACCGCCTCCGGCCGCAGAACAATGCGAGCGCGGGAAAGCACCAGCGGGTCGAGGGTGTCGATCCAATTCTGAAACGACGCCAGCGGATGGCGCTGCCAAACCACGCCAGCAACGCCGTCGGCCTTGATGTCTTTGATCCCCGAAGGCTCTGACACCACCAGGACCCCCGGGAGGAGTTCCGAAGCGAAGGAGCCGTGGACCGTCATGCCGCTGCCCTCCGCCAGACCGGGAACGGATCGGGCAGGTCGGGCAGGGTATCCGGGCCGGTCGCGACATCCCCCGGGACCAGCGCCTCGTCCAGCCGCGCCTTCAATGCAGGCCAGTCGATACCTGCACCGATGAACACCAGCTCCTGCCGCCGGTCGCCCCAGGGCTCCATCCAATGCTGCGCGAGATAGGCCCGCGCGCTGGCGTGATCGGGACGGCGCGCCTTTGGCACAGAGGCCCACCATTGCCCCAACGGTGCGACCGAGGACAGCGCTCCCGCGAGAGAGAACTCCGCCACCCAATCGGGCCTCGTCGCGATCCAGAAATGCCCCTTGGCACGGATCACCCCGGGCATGTCCCCGTTCAGGATCTTCAGCACCTTCTCGGGGTGAAATGGCTGTCGCGCGCGGTAGACGAAGGAGGCGACGCCGTATTCCTCGGTCTCCGGCACGTGATCGGCGAAGCCGTAAAGCTCTTTCGCCCACATCGGATGCTCGTGCGCCTTTTCGAAGTCGAAGAGGCCGGTGTCGAGGATCTCGCTTGCCGCCACGTCCGAGTGGTCGGTCTCGATGATCCGCGCATCGGCATTCAGGCTGCGGATGATCTTGCGCGCGGCATCGGTGCGGTCGGGACCGGCGTCGGTGACCTTGTTGAGCACCACCACATCGGCGAACTCGATCTGGTCGGTCAGCAGGTGAATGAGCGTCCGCTCGTCGGCTTCACCCATGGTCTCGCCGCGGTCGCGGAGGAAATCGTGGCTCGAATAGTCGTTCAGGAGGTTCACCGCGTCGACGACCGTGACCATCGCGTCGAGTCGTGAGACGTCCGACAGGCTGTCGCCTGCCGCGTCGCGGAAATCGAAGGTCGCGGCGACCGGGAGCGGCTCCGAAATGCCCGTGGTCTCGATCAGGAGGTAGTCGAACCGCCCCTCTGCGGCGAGCTTGCGCACTTCATCCAGAAGGTCGTCGCGCAGGGTGCAGCAGATGCAGCCGTTGCTCATTTCCACGAGCGTTTCGTCGGTCTGGCTGAGGTTGGCGCCGCCGTCGCGCACGAGGTCGGCGTCGATGTTCACCTCGGACATGTCGTTGACGATCACCGCGACACGGCGGCCCTCGCGATTGTTGAGCGCGCGGTTCAGAAGGGTCGTCTTTCCGGCGCCGAGAAAGCCCGAGAGGACAGTGACGGGAAGGCGGATATCGGTCTGGGTCATGGCGGTACCTAAGTGAAATGTTATATCGTAACTATTACCGCTAATGGTGCCGCTCGCCAACCCCCCACATCATTCTTCTGACCGACGCCATGACCCTCGCAAGACTGGCGCACGCCTGCGCCCAACGTGTGCCGAGGGGCCACTTTGCGTGGCGAGACTCATTGCGGCCAGCCCGGCAGTCTCGATCATGCCGCGGGTTCACGAGGATTTCGCTGCGGAGATGGCCGAGGTTATCTTGAGCTCCGGTCCGCTCCGTTGGCCTCAAGCCCGTGCGAATGCGCGGGCCGGAGACAGGCCGGCCTCGCGGAAGAGCCCTTCGATCTCCGGGTGCTCGACCCCGTCTGTGACGAAAACCAGTTTCGTACGGTGATCCGCATCCGGCCAGTCCGGGAGGATGAGCGGGTCGTGAAAGACATGCTGCACGCCGTGGAAGACGACCGGCGTATGAGGTTTTTCCGCGAGCTGGACGATGCCTTTGACCCGCAGCAGGGCCGGCCCCATCCTGGCAATCATGGTTTCCAGCGTTCTGGTGAAGGGGTCGGTGGCGACCGCGTCCTCGAAGGTGACGCAGAACGCTCGGATCGACAGGCTGTGACGATTCACGTCATGCGAATGTTGATGGTCGTGACCGGCCCCATGGTCGTGATGGTGTTGGTCGTGGTGGTCCGCCTCCGCGCCCTCGTAGGCCTCTGCGGCAAGCCAGGCCTGGACATCGAGACTGTGCGCGCTCGGGTCGAAGGCCTGTAGCTCGAAGAGTTCCTTCAGGTCGAACTCCAGCGCCTGCGCGTCGAAGCGCCTTGCCACCGGATTCAAGCGTTCCAAAGCCTTGCAGGTCTGGTGTCGGGGATCCTCGGAATGTGCGTCAGCGACCATGTCGGTCTTGCTGAGCACGAGCAGATCGGCCACAGCCGCTTGCTTGGCGGCCTCCTCGTGTCGGGAGAGCGTGTCGGCTCCGGCGAGGCTGTCGACGAGTGTCACCACACCTGCGAGCGCGTAGCGACGTACGAGCCGCGGATCCTGCATGAGGGTGGCGATGACCGGCGCCGGATCGGCCAATCCCGTGGTTTCGATCACCAGCCGTTCGAATGTGGGAAGGCGGCCGCTTTCCGCGTCCGCGTGAAGGCGCAGAAGCGTGTCGCGGATATCGCCGCGGACCGTGCAGCAGAGGCATCCCGAAGTCATCTCTACGGTCTGATCGGGCGAGTGTGAGATCAACGCACCGTCCAGACCGACCTCTCCGAATTCGTTGACCACCACCGCTGTGTCGCTGAAGCGCGGGTCTCTCAGGATTCGCTTGAGAAGCGTGGATTTTCCGGCGCCGAGGAAGCCCGTGAGCAGGGTGACGGGAATCGTGGACATCGGTCAGTCTCCCGAAGTGTTCTGAACTGTGCCGGCGCCGCACGCGGACCGTGCTCGCGTCGCTCGGTTCAGCGCTCCGGCAAGTACCGAGAGGCAGAACAGGATTGCCAGCAGACAGACGATCGTCGGTCCGGTGGGCGTGTCGAGGTGGTAGGAGGCCTGCAATCCGCCCCATGCCGCAAGGATTGCGAGCCCTGAAGCGAGCAGGGCCATGATTTCAGGGGTGCGGGCAAAGGGACGGACCGTGGCCGCGGGAATGATCAGCACCGCGGTGATCAGCAGGACCCTGACCACCTTGATGGCGATGGCGACGACAATCGCGAGCGCGAGAGTGAGGACCAGCTGTTCCCGTCGCGGATCGAGACCCGCCGCCCGGGCGAGGTCTTCGTTCAACGTCGCGGTGAGCAGCGCCGACCAGCGCCAGCCGACGAGGATGAGCACGTGGGCCGTCCCGCCCCAAATCACGCTGATGTCCGCCCTGGACACCGACAGGATGTCGCCGAAGAGATAGGCCATCACGTCGATCCGTATGCCCTCGAGAAAGGAGACGGCCACCAGGCCGAAGGCGAGCGTGGAATGGGCCATTACCCCCAGAAGGGTATCGATGGTGTAACCCCGCCCCGCCATCAGTGAGACGAGGCTGGCCATGAGCAGCGCGATGACCAGCGCCCCGGCAAAGACCGGCAGCGAGAAGGCAAGTCCCAAGGCCACGCCAAGGATCGCCGCGTGGGCCGTCGCATCGCCAATATAGGCCATCCGACGCCAGACCACGAAGCAGCCGAGCGGTGCGGCCGCGAAGCCCGTACCGATACCCGCGAGCGTGGCGCGAAGGATGAAATCATCGAGGATCATTCCGCTGCCTCCTTGGTCCGGGGGCCATGGTCCGTATCACCGTGATCACGGTGATTGCCGTGGCGGTAGTGGGCCATCGTGCCCGCGGTGCCCGGGCCGAAGAGGGCCTGATACTCGGGAGCCTCGGCGACGCGCTCGGGGCGGCCCTCGCAACACACATGGCCGTTCAGGCAGACGACCCGATCGGAGGCACTCATCACCACGTGCAGGTCATGGGATCTTCACATAAGCGGGCGGCATAAGACGGACTTCATGGCCAAGGCCTGCCAGCTCCCGCGCCCAGTGATGGGCCCCGGCGCAGGCTTCCATCCCCACAAGGCAAGGGCTAAGCCGGGCAAAGAACACCAGAATCTGCGACCGACGCAACTGACGGCGGCAGACAATCGTGCCTCCGCGTCCACTCCGTGAACTTGGAAGACATTTTTGGCCAGATCGAGGCCGACGGTGGTAGGTTGGTCAATGGATGGCTCCCTTCAGGTGCGTGCTTCACAGACCCACCTTGGCACAACGCGATGCCGCTGGCGGGGCCATCCACACCATCAGTGGCGCAACCACAGGCGACCGTGCCCGATAGCACGCTGCTGGACTGGTGCGGCCGGGCGATGAAGGTGCTCGCGCCGATCATCGAGAGGATCAAGGCCGAAGTCATGGCGGCGCCCGTGCTGCATGCGGACGGTGAGCCATCGCGGCGCCATGCGTTCGAGACCGATGGCGAACCCGATACGCGTCCTGGACCGCTCCCGCCGCGACCGCGGCCTCGGCAAGGGAGTCAAGCAGGGGCGGGTCTGGGCCTATGTCTCGGACCAGAGGCCCTGGGCCGGCACGGCGCCGCCAAGCGTGGTCTACCGCTTCTCGCCGGACCGGAAAAGGCGAGCATCCGCGTCAGCACCTGCAAAACAGCAGCGGTATCCTTCAGGCGGACGCCTATGCGGGCTTTGGCCAGCTCTACGGGCGCCGCGCGGACGGCAGCAGCCAGTTCCGCGAGGCGGCCTGCTGGGCGCATCTGCGGCGCGACTTCCACCATGTCTGGGAGGCCACGACGTCCGAGATCGCGCGGGAGGCGCTCGACCGGATCGGGAAGCTCTACGATGTCGAACGGCAGGTCGCCGGCCAGCCCGCCGGACTGCGCAAAACAGCACGGGTGCAGTACTCCCGACCTCAGGTCGACGCCTTCAAGGTATGGGCCGAGGCCCAGCTGCTGCTCATCCCGGGCAAAGGCGCTCTCGCGAAGGCCTTCCGCTACGGACTCTCCCGCTGGCCGTCTTTTGAGCTATTCCTCGAGGATGGCCGCATAGGGATAGATAGTGAGGAGGGCCAGAAAACGGTCCGGTGGACCGTTTTCCCGACGAACCCCGCCGAGCGTGCGATGCGCCCGATAGGCGTTGTCCGCCGCAACTGGCTCTTTGCCGGCTCCGACAGCGGCGGGGAGACCCTGGCCCGGGCCATGACTTTGATCGAGACGGCGAAGATGAGCGGGCTGGAACCGCAAGCCTGGCTCGCCGATGTCCTCGACCGCATCCACGATCTCAAGATCAACCGCGTCGACGAACTGCTCCCGTGGAACTGGAACTCGTAGAATTAGGCGACGGTATCAACCGGCCGGTTACGAAGGAGCGAACCATGAGCATAGTGATCCTCGGCATCGATCTGGGCACGAATAGCTGCAGTCTGGTCGGATTGGATTAGCGGAAAGATTGTGCTGCGCAAGCGCACGCGCCGGCAGAGCGAACGAGCGCTGAGGCGGCAAGCTGTGCGCAATCTCTATATCTGCTCTCCGGCAGGCCTGGCTCGCCGCGCGGTTCAGGCGTCGGAGATGACGTCCTGCCGTTGCTGCCCCAGCCCCTTGATCCCGAGCTCCACCACGTCGCCCTCCTTGAGGAAGCGCTGTGGCGACATGCCGAGGCCCACGCCCGGGGGCGTGCCGGTCGAGATCACGTCACCGGGGTGCAGCGTCATGAACTGGCTGAGATAGGAGACGAGGAAGCGCACGCCGTAGACCATGGTGGCGCTGGTGCCGTTCTGCATGGCCTCACCGTTGACGGTCAGCCACATCGGCAGGTCCTGCGGGTCGGCGACCTCGTCCGGGGTGACCAGCCAGGGCCCGATCTGGCCGAAGTTGTCGCAGCTTTTGCCCTTGGTCCACTGGCCCTGCCGTTCCGCTTGGAAGGCGCGCTCGGAGACGTCGTTGGTGATGGCAAAGCCCGCGACGTGATCCATCGCCTGATCCTCGGAGACGTATTTGGCAGGCTTGCCGATGACCACAGCCAGCTCGACCTCCCAGTCGGTCTTTTTCGACCCGCGCGGGATCACGATGGGATCGTTTGGTCCGCAGATTGCGCTCGTGGCTTTCATGAAGATGATCGGCTCGGGCGGCACGGTGGCGCCGGTCTCGGCCGCGTGGTCCGAGTAGTTGAGGCCGATGCAGATGAACTTGCCGGTGCCCGCGATCGGCGGACCGAGCCGTGGATCGCCATCGACCACCGGCAGCGAGCCCGCGTCGGTCGCGGCGATCTTGGCCAGCCCGTCGGGGTGCAGGCTCTCCCCGGCAAGATCGTCGATCACGCCAGAGAGGTCGCGGATGGTGCCGTCCTCGTGCAGCAGGCCCGGTTTCTCGGCACCCTTGGCGCCAAAGCGCAGAAGTTTCATGTCCTGTCCTTCTTTCTTGCGTTCAGATCGTCCAGCCGCCGTCGATGCAGAGGGCCTGGCCGGTCGTGTAGGTGGCCCCGGCGAGGTAGACGGCGAGATCCGCGATCTCCTCGGCCTCGGCGATGCGGCCCATGGGTTGGCGCGCGATGAACTCGGACCGCGCCTTGTCGTAGTCGCCTGTCGCGGCAAGCCGCTCGTCGAGCGAGGGCGATTGCACCGTGCCGGGGCAGATGGCGTTGCAGCGGATGCCCCGGCCCACGTAGTCGGCCGAGACCGACTTGGTCAGGCCCAGAACGGCGGCCTTGGTGGTCGAGTAGACGAAGCGGTTGGGCACGCCCTTCAGCGAGGAGGCCACAGACGACATGTTGAGGATGCAGCCGCCGCCGCGTTCCAGCATGCCCGGCAGGACGGCGCGGATCATGCGGGTCATGGACATGACGTTGAGATCCCAGGCGAAGGCGAGGTCGTCGTCGCTGGCCTCGAGCACCGATCCCGCATGCACGAAGCCCGCGCAATTGAACAGCACGTCGACAGGCCCGGTCGCGGCGATCAGATCGGCAATGGCGGCAGGGTTGCGCACGTCGAGTTTCGCCGCGACGCATCCCCGGAGCGAGGCCAGCGCCTCTTCGTTGATGTCGGTGGCGATCACGTCTGCACCCGCGCGCACGAATGTCTCGGCCGTTGCGCGGCCGATGCCCTGCGCGGCTGCGGTGATCAGCACCTTCTGTCCGGTGACGTCGGTCATTGTCTTTCCTTGTATCGGTCTTGGACGCTCACATCACCGCGCCGATCTGCCAGGGCACGAATTCCACCGCCCCGAAGCCCTGAGCCTCGCTCTTGGTTTCCTCGCCCGAGGCCACGCGCATCATCAGATCGAAGATCTCGCGCCCCTTGTCCTCGAGCGTCACGCCGGAGAGGATGTCGCCGCAGTTCACGTCCATGTCCGGCTGCATCCGCTTCCAGAGGTCGGGATTGGAGGCGATCTTGATGCAGGGCACGGGCTGGTAGCCCGACACGCTGCCCCGCCCGGTGGTGAAGGCGATGAGGTTCGCGCCAGACGCCGTCTGCCCGGTGACCGAACAGGGATCGTAGCCGGGGCTGTCCATGAAAACGAAGCCGGGTTTGTCGATGGGTTCGCCGTACTTGTAGACGCCCGTCAGCGGGGCGGCGCCACCCTTGGCCACGGCGCCGAGGCTTTTTTCCAGGATGGTGGTCAGGCCGCCGCGCTTGTTGCCGGGCGAGGGATTGTTGTCCATCTCGCCGAAGTTGCGGGCGGTGTAGTCCTCCCACCATTCGATCAGGTCGATAAGCTTGCGGCCCGTCGGTTCGTCCAATGCGCGGCGGGTCAGCAGGTGTTCCGCGCCGTAGATCTCGGAGGTCTCGGAGAGGATCGAGATGCCGCCGTGCCGCACCAGCAGGTCCGAGGCCACGCCGAGCGCAGGATTGGCGGTGATGCCGGAATAGCCGTCCGAACCGCCGCACTGCATGCCCAGCGTCAGGTCCGCGGCAGAGGCCTCTGCGCGCGTGGCCTTGTTCGCCTCGGCGGCAAGCTCGCGCAGGATGCCCACGCCGCGGTCGACGGTGGCGCGGGTGCCGCCGGTCTGCTGGATCGTCATGTAGCGAAAGCGCGCGTCATCCTTCAGCGCCTTGCGGTCGATGAGGTCGGGGATCTGCATGACCTCGCAGCCGAGACCCACCATGAGGATCGCGCCGAAGTTGGGGTTGTGCCCGTAGCCCGCCAGCGTGCGGAACAGCGTCTCGTAGCCTTCGCCCTTGCCGGACATGCCGCAGCCGGTGCCGTGAACGATGGGCACGATGCCGTCGACGTTGGGAAACCCGGCCAGCAGGTCCTGGCGGTTGGCTTCTTCGGCGATGAAGCGCGCGACCGAGCCCGCGCAGTTCACTGACGTCAGAATGCCGAGGTAGTTGCGCGTGCCGACGCGCCCCGAGGGGCGGTGAAAGCCGCGGAAGGTTGCGGGTCTCTCGACCGGGGGCAGGACCTGCGCGGCCTCGCCGAAACCGTAGCCCTGCCGGTGTTGCCCCATCCCGAGATTCTGGACGTGGACATGCGCGCCGGCGGCAATGGGGACCGTGGCGGTGCCGATGATCTGGCCGTACTTCACGACATTTTCGCCGGCCGCCACGGGCCGTAGCGCGACCTTGTGGCCGGCCGGGATGGGCTCGGATGTGCTGACGTGGGGGGCGATCCCGGTGCCGGGGGTGATGGCGGTGAGCGCCACCATGATGTTGTCCGCCTCGTGCAGGCGCAGGGCGATTGGGCTGGTCATCTGGGCCTTCGCAGTTGCCGTCACGGTGTGACGATGATCTTGACGATATCCTCGCGGCTGGCGGCGAGGCCGGGGAAACGGTGGGGAAGGTCGGCCAGCGGGACCACCTCCGACGCGAGGGCATCGGCGGGGATATGCCCGTCGCGGATCGCCTGCATCACGCGGTCGAAATCGGACTTGAGCGCATTGCGGCTGCCGATGATGCGGGCCTCGCGCTTGTGGAACTCGGGGTCCGAAAAGCGCAGGTCGTCCTTGACCACGCTCACCAGAACCGTGCTGCCGCCGTGGGCCACCAGCGGAAAGCCCGCCTCGATGGCCTTGGCGTTTCCGGTCGCATCGAAGACCACGTCGAAGCCTTCAGCCAGATCGCCGGTCAGAATCTCGTCACCGGGCTGGTTCAGGTGCTCGAAACCGAAAAGCCGCCGCGCCGTCTCAAGCCGTTCGGGGCTGAGATCCATGAGGTGCACCTCGGCTCCGGCAAGACGAGCAAACAGCGCGGTGCCGAGCCCGATTGGCCCCGCGCCGGTGACCAGCGCCAGGTCGCCTTCACCAGTGCCCGAGCGTGCCACGGCGTGGGCGCCGATGGCCAGGAATTCGACCATCGCGGCCTGCTGGGGCGTCAGCCCCTCGGCGGGATAGAGGTTGCCGCGCGGCACCGAGAGCTGGGCGCACATGCCGCCGTCGCGGTGCACGCCCAGGACCGAGATCGCAGTACAGCAGTTGGGCTTGCCACGCCGGCAGGCGCGGCAGGTGCCGCACGAGATATAGGGGTTCACGACCACAAGCTGCCCTGCGTCCGGCCCCGAGGCGATGGTGCCCGACAGCTCGTGGCCGATGACGCGCGGGTAGTCGAGGTAGGGGTGTTTGCCCTCGAAGATGTGGTAGTCCGTGCCACAGATGCCGATGGCCGCGATATCGACAAGGACGTGCCCCTCGGGCGGGTCCTGGGGCAGGGGGCGCTCTTCGGTCCGGAAGGTGCCAGGTTCGGCGCAGACGCCGCAGGTCATGGTGCCGGAGGCCAGGTCTTTCATAGCGCCGCCTCCAGGTTGCGGGCCGACCAGTCGGCGGGAAGTTCGCCCTTCACGATCAGGCTCAGCACGTCGTCCTTGCTCACTTCCTCGATGGCATGGGCGCCGACGACCTTGCCCTTGTTCATGACCACGATCCGGTCGCAGAGGTCGAAGACGTCGTGCATGTCGTGGCTCACGAGGAAGATGCCGATGCCCTCGGCGCGAAGCTGGCGAATGAGGTCGGCAACCATAGCGGTCTCCGAGGGGCCAAGCGCCGCCGTCGGTTCGTCCATGATCAGGATCTTGGTGTCGAAGTAGATCGCGCGGGCGATGGCGATCACCTGTCGCTGGCCGCCGGACAGGCTCGACACCGGGTCGCGGAGGTTCTTGAAATTCGGGTTCAGCCGCGCCAGCACCTCGCGCGCTTCCTCGTGCATCCGCGCATCGTCAAGGTTGCCGAAGCGTGTCTTCAGCTCGCGGCCCAGGAACAGGTTCTTGGGCGCGTCGAGGTGATCGGCAAGCGCCAGCGTCTGGTAGATCGTCTCGATCCCGACGGCGCGCGCATCGTTGGGCTCGGTGAATTCCACCGTCTTTCCGCCGACGCGGATCTCGCCCCCGTTTGGGATCATCGCGCCCGAGAGGATGCGCATCAGGCAGGACTTGCCCGCTCCGTTGTGGCCCAGCACGCCCACGACCTCGCCGGGCCATAGGTCGAGCGAGACATGCTCGACCGCGCGGACACCTCCGAAGTGCTTTTCGATGTCGATCATCTCGACCAGCGGATGTTCGGTCATGAGGGGGCCTTTCCCTGCGGCTGCGGGTGTCCGGGGGCGGGTGCGCCGCCCCCGGCGTTGGATCAGTAGAGGACGTTCTGCGCCTTGTCGGAGTCGATGTTGCTTTCATCGACCACGACGACGCCGGTGTTGATGAAGTCCTCGACGCTCTCGCCTTCGAGCACGTCGATCACCGTGTTCACGCCCATCTCGCCCATGGCGAAGGAGCCCTGCACGGCAATGGCCTCAAGCACGCCGTCACGCACGAATTCCTGCAGGTCCGCGTTGCCGTCGAAGCCGAGCGCGACCAGCTGGCCCGCCTTGCCCGACTGCACCAGCGCGCGGCCCATGCCGACGGCGGTGGGTTCGTTGGCGCCGAAGATTCCGACCAGATCGGGGTTCGCGGACAGCACGTCGGTGGTCTGGTTGAGCGCGTTGGCCATCTGCGACTGCGAGTAGTAGGGGCCCACGATCTCGAGGTCCGAGTTCGCCTCGATATAGTCGGTGAAGCAGCCCACGCGGCCGATCTCGGAGCCCACGCCCGCGACATAGGACATGATGGCGACCTTGCCATCCGTTCCCGCCTCTTCGATCATGCGTTCCGCGACCTGCTCGCCGGCGGCGCAGTTGTCGGTGGACAGGAAGGCCTGATAGGTGCCCTCGGCGCCTTCGCCGAGCGCGCTATCGATGATGACGACCGGGATGCCGGATTCGTAGGCGCGTTTGACCGCCGGGGCGAGCGCTTCGGGGTCCGAGGGCGCGAGCACGATGCCCGAGACACCGCGGTTGATGGCGTTCTCGACAAGGTTCACCTGGTCGGAAATCGCGCTTTCAGTGGCCGGGCCGTCAAAGCTCATGGTGTGTTCGGACTGCCCTTCGATGGCGGCGGACGCGCCCTTATTGACGTTCTGCCAGAAGTTCGAGCTGGTGGTCTTGACGATCACGGCGATCTCGCCGGCGCTGACGGTCCCCGCCGCGAGCGCCATCGCCGACGTCAGCAGGCCTAGTTTCATGAATTTCATCTCTTCCTCCTCCACTGTTGAGATGTCTGTCTTTCCGTCCGGCTTCAGGGCCGGTTGCGGATCTGGTCGATCCAGACGGCACCGATCACGACAAAGCCGATCACGATCTGCTGGATGAAGGCGGAGACGCCCGCCATGTTCAGCCCGTTGCGCAGGATGCCGATGATGAAGGCGCCGATCATGGTGCCCGACACACCGCCCACGCCGCCCGAGAGCGAGGCGCCGCCGATAACGGCCGCGGCGATGGCGTCGAGTTCATACATCACGCCCTCGCTCGGCTGGGCGGTGACAAGGCGCGACATCAGCACGTTGCCCGCAAGGCCCGCCAGCGCGCCGGACATGACGTAGGCATAGAGCTTGGTGGTATCCACGCGCACGCCGGACAGGCGCGCCGCTTCCTCGTTCGAGCCGGTGGCGTAGATGTGGCGGCCGATCTGGCGGCGGCGCAGCAGGTAGGCGGCGCCGATGGCCACGATCAGCAGCAGGATGGCGGGGTAGGGGATGCCCGGAAAGACGACGCGCGGAAAGCCGTTGTCGCGCATCTCGACCACGCGGAAAAGCGCGCCGTTGCCGAGTGTGCCGAAGGCCTCGCCCAGCTGGGAGATCGGGGCGGCTCCGGTCAGTTGCAGCGCGATACCCCGCGCGATCAGCATCATGCCGAGCGTGGCCACGAAGGGCGGGATGCGCAGCTTGGTGATCACGAAACCATTGAAGGCCCCGCAGAGACCGCCGGCAATCACGCCAAGCGTCATGGCGGGAATGACCGGCAGACCTGCCTTCACGCTCATCCCCGTAATGACACCCGAGAGGGCGAGGACGGAGCCCACGGACAGATCGATGCCGCCGGTGATGATGACCATGGTCATCCCGATGCCAAGAAGCCCGATCACCGAGGTCTGGAGAAGCACCGTCAGCGAGTTGTTGACCGACAGGAACGCCGGGCTTGCCAGCGCGAAACCGAGGATCAGCAGAACAAGGGTCAGCAGGGCGGAAAGCCTGTGAAGCTGGGCTGCGCCCGGCGTGAGGCTCTTGAGCGCATAGAACCCCGCGGGCTTGCTTACGTCTGACATCGGGCCTCCCCTTCTCGATGTGCATTTTATAATTAAGAACTGTATCCGTTGCCGCTTGATTCCGGTCAATAGTTTTTTATAATTGTAATCTGTATTATTTGGAACCTCCGGCAGGGCAGTCGCCTGGTGGGGAAGTAAAGGGCCACATGGCAAGAAGCGACACGCGGTTCCGCGCCGCCTACAACCAGGTGCTGGACTACTGTGAAGGACACCCCAAGGGGGCCCATATCCCGTCCGAGGCTAGGCTGTGCGAGATCGCGGGCGTCAGCCGTACCGTGATCCGCCGCTGCCTGTCCCGCCTGGAAGAGGCGGGAATCATCAGCTGGGACGGGCGAGACAAGCGCATCCTGCGGACGCCCGTGGCTGAGGACCGCATCGATCAGCCCGAAACCTCCGGCGGGGCAGAGGACCTGGAAGAGCGGTTCCTCGATTGGGTCCTGCGCTTCGACGTACCCGCGGGCACGACCCTGTCGGTAGCCGAACTGTCACGCACTTTCTCGGTACCGCAGCACGAACTGAAGGAATTCCTCGCCGGGCTCAGTCGCTTCGGCCTCGTGTCACGCCGTCCGCAGGGTGGCTGGATACTGCTCGGCTTCACCAAGGATTTCGCGGTGGAACTGTCGGACTTCCGCTCGGTGCTGGAGCTTCACGCCGTGGCGCAGGTTGCCGAGGCGCCGGTGGATCACCCGGTCTGGTCGAAGCTCGCCGAGTTGCGTGACAGGCATCTCGATCTCAAGGCGCGGATCGACAGCGACTATCACGCATTTTCCAAGCTGGACGAGAGCTTTCACCAGGCGATCAACTCGGTCGTGAAGAACCGCTTCGTGGCCGAGTTCCAGAAGGTGATCTCGCTGATCTTCCACTACCACTTCATGTGGGACAAGACCGAGGAAAAGACCCGCAACGCCGCCGCCATAGACGAGCACTTGGCCATCATCGACGCGCTCGAGGCGCGTGATGCCCATGCGGCGCAGGAGGCGGCGCGCCGCCACCTGCGGACGTCCAAGACGACGCTGCTGTCGTCACTGCGTCATCACGATCTCGGATAGCAGGGCTTCCGCCTCGGGCGGCAGGTCCTGCGCGATGGCGTCGAGATTGCGGGTCAGCGACGAGGGCTTTGCCGTGCCAAGCAGAACCGAAGCGGCGGCTGGGTGGCGAAGGCCGAAGTGCAGCGCGGCCGTGGCAAGCGGGATGCCCGCGCCCTCAGCTCGACGCTGAAGCTCGGCCACGCGGTCGAGCACGCCGCGCGGGGCGGGGCCGTAGTCGTAAGTCGCGCCCTCGACCGGGCCGGTGGCAAGGATGCCGGAATTGAAGATCCCGCCCAGCACAAGGCTGGTCCCTGACTCGTGGCAGGCGGGCACCAGTGCCTCTTCGGCGCTGCGGTCGAGCAGCGTCAGCCGTCCGGCCAGCAGGATCGCGTCGATTGGCCCGTGGGCCATCACGTCGAGGCAAACCTGGCATTCGTTCACGCCTAGCCCGAGGGCGCCGATGCGGCCCTTCTCCTTGAGCTTCACCAGCCGCTCGTAGCCGGACCCGAGGAAATCTTCCATGTGGCCAGAGTTTGCGGACCCATGGGTATATTCGCCGATATCGTGCACATAGACGATCTCGATAAAGTCGCGCCCAAGTCGCTCCATGCTCTGTTCGAGGCTGTGCTCGATCCCGTCCCCGGAATAGTCGTATCGCACGTCGTTCTGTGCCGGGTTCACGAAACCGTCGGCCTCGGCGATCGGCGTCTTCGCAGGGCTTAGGATGCGCCCGACTTTGGTCGACACCACGGCCCCCTCGTGCCCGTGCAGGAAGCGACCCAGACGCTGCTCGGCCAGCCCGCGTCCGTAGTGCGGGGCGGTGTCGAAGTAGCGGATACCGGCGTCCCACGCCGTTTGCAGGACGGCCTGCACGTCGTCGTCGCTGGCCTCGCGATAAAGGTTCCCGGCGCTCGCAGTGCCGAAGGACACCTCGGTCACCTGTACATCGGTGCGGCCGATCTTGCGGGTCTTCATGCGTCTTCTCCCTTCAGCGCGGCCTCAAGCCTTGGTTTCGGTGTGTCATCGCCATTGGCGCGCGCCCAGTCGACAAAGGCGCCGATGCGGCGACGGAGCTTCTCGCCGTGGTTCTGGGCAATGTCCGCGATGCGGTGATCGAGGAACGGGTTGGCAAAACGGTCGAGCGTGACGGCGATGTAGTCGTCCAGTCTCGCGTCCTCGCCCGCCGCGGTAAAGCCGGGGCGCACCTCTTCGTCGTAGAGCGCGCGCAGGGCGCCCGCGAGATCGGACTCGGCCATGATCTCGCGCACGAAGTCGGGGTTCTGCCCGTCTTCCAGCCAGCGGGAGGCCAGCCATGTGTGGCCGAGGTTCAGCACAAACAGCTTCTTGCGCTCGATCAGCCCAAGGTCCGGCACCATCTGCACAGACGCGTGATCGCAGGGCAGGGTAACGCCCTTGGCCTGCTCGATGGCCCAGAGCGCATAGGGTTCGGCCACCGCGCCCGCGGGGTCCAGCGGCTCGGACACGATGCGGTCGACGAGGGAGTTCACCCAGACGACCTCTTCGGTCAGCCAGTCGCGGTAGGGTTTGTCCATGCCCTGCGCGACGTCGAGCACCAGGCCTTTCAGAGCGGCGCCGTTGTCCTGCACCAGTTCGGTCGGCATGACCTGCGGAGCCTGTCCGCCTGCCTCGAACCGCCCACGCAGCAGGTGGGCAAGCTTGGCCGGGTAGGACATGGCCGGATCGAGCGTGGCGCCCGTGTCCTCGGGGCGCGGGTTGAAGCCTGCGTCGGCGGTGTTCGACAGGATCACCTGCGCCTCCTCGGCGGCGATGCGGGCGATCTCGGCCATGTCGGGGGCGAAGGTGAGGCCGCGCGCGATGCTGTCCACGTGGCTCACGCGGTCAACCTGCTGCCCATCCTCGATGCCGCGCACCTGCACTTCATAGCCCTCGGCCATCGCGTGCAGGCGCTTCGTGCGCGAGGGATCGCCAGAGGTCTGCACCACCGTCACGGGCCGCGCGCCGGGCATCGCCTCGGACAGGAAAAGGTCCGCGTGCGCCTGCAAGAAGCGGCTCGTCCCGAACTGGAGAATGGGTGTGATTGACATGACTTCTCCGGACTGAATATAGTTTGTTATTATTTAGCACAGAACGCTACGGCAAGGACAAAACCGTGATCGACGCCCACCAGCATTTCTGGCGCATTTCGCGAGGCGACTATTCTTGGATGGACGAGAGCGTCGCCCGGATCCGGCGCGACATCCTGCCTGCGGATCTAGCGCCTCTGGCCGAGGCAGCGGGCGTGAGCGGGACGGTGTTGGTGCAGGCGGCGCCGACGGTTGAGGAGACGCTCTTCATGCTGTCGCTGGCGCAGGAGACGCCGCTGGTTCGGGGCGTGGTGGGCTGGATCGACCTGGAGGGCGACGTGTCGGGACAGCTCGACCACATCGCGCATCCAGCGCTGCGCGGTATCCGGCCAATGCTTCAGGACATCGAGGACACTGAGTGGGTCCTGCGCGAAGAAGTGGTCACGGGGTTGCGGCAGGTCGCTGCAGCGGGCTTGAGGGCGGATGCCCTGATCGTGCCGCGGCATTTCGCGGTCATCACCGAGTTGGCGCGGCGCGTGCCGGAATTGCCGATCGTGGTGGATCACTGCGCCAAGCCGGTCTTCGACGGCGGCGACCCCGGACAGGCATGGCGCGATGGAATGGCGGCACTGGCGGCGCATCCTCAGATCAGCTGCAAGCTGTCGGGACTTGCCAATGAGTACGGCCCCGGCTGGTCGGCCGCGGCGCTGCGCCCGGTCTTTGACCACGTGCTGGCCTGCTTTGGACCGCAGCGTATCATGTGGGGCAGCGACTGGCCGGTACTGGAGCTGGCGGGGGATTACGCAGGCTGGGCAGCCTGCGCTCAAGAGATGGCTGCGGACCTGCCCAAGGCATCGCGGGACGCGATCTTCGGCGGAACGGCGGCGTCGTTCTACGGGCTATGAGCGAGGATGCGATGCAGCGGATGGGACTGGTGATCGGGATCGACCCGGCGCGGATCGACGAATACAGGCGCCTGCATGCGGAGGCATGGGAAGGCGTGCTCGACCGGCTCAGAGCCTCGAACATTACAAACTACTCGATCTTCCTTCGGGAGCCCGAGAATCTCCTGTTCAGTTACTGGGAGTATCTCGGCGAGAATTTCGAGGCAGACAATGCCGCCATCGCGGCCGATCCCACGACCCGCAAGTGGTGGGCGATCTGCGGACCGATGCAGCGGCCGCTGGAAAGCCGGGGCGAGGGCGAGTGGTGGGCCGGCATGGAAGAAGTCTTTCACCTCGACTGAGCTTTCTCTATCTCAGTTCGGCACTGCTGTTACCTTGGTGTGCGCCCCTCTGGGTGGACCAGCCGGATCGGTTGAATTGATCCCTCGCGGGCTTTCAGAGCCCATGCGCAGACGCCACCGCAGTCACAGCACCGAATTCAGGCGCCAAGTCGTCGCCGAGTATCGTGGCGGCGAGACGCTCCATGCGCGCGGCCGGCGCCACGACCTGTCCAGCAACCTTATCCGTATTTGGATCGAGAAGGCCGAAGCTGGCGCTCTCGACGAGGACGTTGCGGCGACGGAACCGATGGCGGAATACGAAGCGCGGATCGCCGCGCTCGAGCGGTTGGTGGGACGCCAGGCGCTCGAGATCGAGTTTCTAAAGGGGGCTCAGCACTCAGGACGCACGCCGAGAAGCGGGCTACATCAGGGACTGCCGATCGCGCGGGCTCTCAATCCGGCGGGGATGTGAGCTGATGGGTGTCGCGCGGTCCATCTTCTATGCCGACTCCGGCCTCAAGCCTGGCGACGCGGCTATAATCGCGGAAATCCAGGCGATCACCGACGAGTTCGAGGGCTACGGCTACCGTCGTGTCGATGCCGAACTCCGCCACAGAGAGCGTCCGATCTTCTGTGTATGAGGTTGCCAGTCCATTCTGACCCCAAGAGGGAGATGGACGATGACGAAGAAGATCGACGCGAAGTTCTCGGACGAAATGATGGCGGGCTGGGAGCAGTCGGAGGACCTGCTTGGTGACGGCGGCCTGATGCAGGACCAGGACCTCAAGCGCGCGCTCATGCAGCGTATGCTCGGTACGGAGCTGACTGAGCATCTCGGCTACGAGCGCGGCGCCGAGGCACCGCCTGTGCAGGCGAACCGGCGCAACGTCGCGAGCCGCAAGACCACTGCAGACCTGCTGACGCGCTCACGGAGGTCGTCGGTTCAGCATTGCGCCGACGCCAAGTGCAGCGCTTATTGGGGCGTTACCGTCAGCGTGACGCGCAATCATTCGGCCATGAATCACCCGCAACCCGACGAACGGCGGCTGAAAGGGCCAAGCGGCGGAAGACGCCCGGTGCCGGGCGGCACCGCGCGCGTCACTTGCGGCGCGACGAGACGACGAAATCGATGCCGCACAAGAGCAGCGTCAGAAAGATGATGGCCAGTAGGTTGGCGCGCGGGACCATCCATCCGAGGATGCCAAGGAACCCGGCCAGAACCAAGAATGCGAGTGCGGCGAAAAGCTTGTCCAAGTCGTCTCCTCTCTGGCGATCAGGCGCCGATCCAGTCGAATAGCCATGTCGCTGTGCGCATCAGGCGTGCGTCCTCGCCGCGCGGGCCGACCAGCTGAACGCCCATCGGCAAGCCATTCTGCGCCGTCAGCAGCGGGAGCGTGACCGACGGCGTTCCGCAGAACGTCCACAACCCGTTGAACACGGGGTCGCCCGTAGTGGACAAATCCCGCGGTGCCGGACCGGGGGCGGCGGGGCACAGGATGGCGTTGCAGCGCTCGAATATCTGTTCCAGTCCGGAATAGAGCACCTCGCGCCAGTCCAGTGCCGACAGGTAGTCGCGCGCCAGGATGGTGTTGCCGCGCTCGATCGCGGTCCGGGTCTCGGGCCCCAGTCGGTCGGGCGCCTCATTGGCGTAGGCGTGCAGGCAGCGCGCCATCTCGGCAAGCTGGATGCGGCTGCGTGCAGTCTCGGCGCCGTCGAACGGGGCGGGCAGGGTGAACGTGAACGCCCTGTCGCCGAGGGTCTCGGCCAGCTCGTCGAACGCGGCATGAAGGTCGGGATCGGCATCGTCCCATCCCGGCGGGCGGATCATCGCGAAGACCGGCGGTGCCGGCGGGCTGCCCTGCGCCGTCCGCAAAAGGCGTGGCATCGGAATGGGCCGCGTCGCGGTATCCGCGGCGTCGTATCCATAGAGGCTGTCGGCGAGCAGGGCGGCATCCTGCGGGCCCCTGGCGAAGACCCCGACCGTGTCGAGGCTGGGGGCCTGGGCGAGTACTCCGCGCCGGGGGATCGACCCGAAGGTCGGCTTGAACCCGGTCACCCCGCAGAAGGCGGCGGGGCGGATGACCGAGCCGGCCGTCTGGGTGCCGACCGCCAGCGGAACCATGGCCGCGGCCACCGCGGCGGCGGATCCCTGAGACGACCCGCCCGGCGTGTGGGCCGTGTCGTGGGGGTTCCGCGTCTTGCCGGGATGCATGTAGGCGAGTTCTGTCGTCACGGTCTTGCCCATGATCACGGCGCCCGCCGATTTCAGCCGCTCGACGACGAAGGAATCCTCTTGCGGCTGTCGCCCCTCGTCAAGCGCCGCGCCGTTGGCCGTGGGCATGTCGGCGGTGTCGATGATGTCCTTCACCCCAACGGGCAGCCCGTGCAACGGCCCGATTGGGCGCCCCGACTTGCGCAGGGCGTCCAGGCGCTCGGCCTGCTGAAGCGCGTGGTCGCCGTCCAGCCAGGCCCAGGCCTGGATCTCGGGCTCGCGGTTGGCGATCTGCGCGAGACAGGCGCGGACCACGCTCACCGCGCTGACCTCGCCGGCGGCGAGGCGGTCCCGCAACGCCACCGCGCCGAGCGTCAGGATCGGATCCGGAGCCGCGGCCGCGGTCCTATCGTCCATAGAAGACCTCCGGCAGATAGAAGACGAGGTCGGGGAAGATGTAGACAAGCGCCATGGTGATGAAGACCATCGCGAGGAACGGCATGCATCCCTTGAAAATTTGCACCAACCGCACGTCGGGCGGCGCGATCCCCTTGAGATAGTAGGCCGACATCGCCATCGGCGGCGTGAGGAACGATGTCTGTAGATTCAGAGCCACGAGGACGCCGAAGAAGATCGGATCGACCTCGAAGATCTCCAGCAGCGGCAGGAAGATCGGGACGAAGATGATGATGATCTCGGACCATTCCAGCGGCCAGCCCAGCAGGAAGATGATCAGCTGCGCAAGGATCAGGAAGGTCAGCGGCGTCAGGTTCATGCTCTGCACGAACTCGGAGATCACCTTCTCGCCGCCGAGATACGAGAACACCGAAGAGAAGATGTAAGAGCCGATGAACAGCCAGCAGACCATCGCCGTCGTCCGCGCGGTCAGATAAACCGCCTCGCGCAGGCGCTGCCAGGTCATCGCGCGATAGACGAAGGCCAGGACGATCCCGCCGAGCGCCCCCATCGAGGCCGCCTCGGTCGGGGTCGCGAGGCCGCCCAGGATCGAGCCGAGCACGGCGAGGATCAGGAAAGCCAGCGGCAGGAACGATGTGATCAGCATCCAGACCAGCCGTGGGGTCGATATGTCGGGGATCTCACCCTCAGCCGGGCGGGGGGCGATCGAAGGCTGCAGGATGGACCGGCCCATGACGTAGACGATGTAGAGACCGGCCAGGAGCAGGCCCGGGAACATCGCCGCCGCGTAGAGTTGCACGACCGAGACCGACGCCGCGGCGCCGTAGACGATCAGCATGATCGACGGCGGGATGAGGATGCCGAGCGTGCCGCCGGCACAGATGATGCCGCTGGCGAAGCTGGTGTCGTAGCGCGCCTTCAGCATCGCCGGCAGCGCCAGCAGACCCATCAGCGTGACCACCGCGCCGACGATGCCCGAGGCCGTGGCGAACAGCGCGCAGGTCAACAGTGCCGCGACGCCCATGGAGCCCGGTATGCGCTTGGCCGCGATGTTGAGCGTGTTGAACAGCCGGTCGACGATGTTGGCGCGTTCGACCATGTAGCCCATGAACAGGAACAGCGGCACGGCGGTCAGGATCTGGTTCGACATCACCGTATAGCTCTGGTTGACGAACAGATCGAAGATCCTGTTGTTGAAGAAGCCGCCGAGCCAGGCCGAGAATGTCTCGAGACTGCCGGCGGTTTCATCCAGCCGGCCGAGCGTGCGCCACATCAGGTCGGCGTCGAAATAGGCATAATATCCGAAGCCGAGCCCCATCGCCATCAGCGTGAAGGCGATCGGAAAACCTAGGAACACGATGAGGATGAAGATTCCCAGCATCGTCACCGCGAGAACGGGGTCAGTCATGTCTGTTCTTGATCCCTGTCTTTGATGCGCGACTCTGCCGCTTCGGCCAACAGCTGGTCTTCGGTTTCGAGCACATCTTCTTCGGGTTGAAGCCAGTAGCCGTCGCGGAGGCAGATGATGCAACGCAGCACCTGCGCGAGGCCCTGAATGAACAGCAGGATCCCGGCCAGGACGATCACCGACTTGAACTGGAAGACGGGCACACCGGCGGGGCTGAACACGCTGGTTTCGGTATAGCGCCACGCCCGCGCGGCGTATTTCCAGCCGGCGAAGATCAGGGCGAGGACAGCGGGGAAAAAGAAGACGAGATAGAGGATCAGGTCCACCGTCGCCTGGACCCGTATCGGCCACAGCCGGTAGAGGAAATCGCCGCGCACATGGCCGTTGCGCGACAACGTATAGGCGCCGGCCACCATGAAGATGGACCCGTACATTATGTAGGACACGTCCAGCGACCAGCTGGTCGGGCTGTTGAAGACGTATCTGAGAAGAACCTGCAGCCCAACGCCGACCGACATCAGGATGATGAGCCACGCGAACGCCTTACCGAACCAAGATGACAGGCTGTCGGCTAGACGGATGAAACCGATCATATGTGTAAACCCTATCGCTGACACGACTCACCCGGCAAGGCGGTGCACCTTGCCGGGCGGTTCTGGCTGAGCCGGTGGACTCAGAGTTTCAGCGTCTCCGGGAAGAAGTGATTGTACGCAGCCTGGTAGTCGGGCGCGTTCATCAGCTCGTAATACGCGGTCCGCTCGACCCAGCTGCGCTGACTGTCGAGGATCCGTCGCATGATGTCCTCTTCCTCGAGCTCCGAGATCAGATCTTCCCAGGCCACCAGCTGCTGGTCCATCACGCTTTGCGGCGTGCGGTGGACGGTCACGCCGCCTTCGTTCTGCAGCCATTGCAGGTCGGCGGAATACTGGTCCAGCGCGAGGGCGTAGTTCGCCGTCGAGGCAGCTTCGACCGAGTGGATCAGGATGGCACGCAGGTCATCGTCGAGGCTGTCCATGAAGTCCTGGTTGAACAGGTACTCGAACATCTCGTTCGCCTGGTGGAACGAGCCGAGGTAGTAATTCGATGCCACGTCCTGGGCGCCGAAGTCGCGGTCCGACGACGGGTTGTTGAACTCGAACGCGTCGAGCACACCGCGTTCCATCGCCGGGACGATCTCGCCACCGGGCAGCTGCGCGACCGAAAGCCCCATGTTCTGAAGCAGGTTGGTGGCGAGCCCCACGGTGCGGTAGCGCGAGCCCTCGATGTCCGACATCGACTCGAACGGCGAGGTGAACCAGCCGAAGGGCTGAGCCGGCATCGGCATGCCGAAATAGCCGTCGACGTTCAGGCCCATCTCGTCACGGACCAGCTCGTCGAACAGCTGCTTGCCGTCGCCGGCGTAGAACCAGGACTGCAGGTTGCGCGCGTCCTGGCCAAAGACCGGTCCCGTGCCGAACAGCGACGCGGCCCTGTTCTTACCGTACCAGTAGGCAGACACGCTGTGGCTGGCATCCAGGCCGCCGTCGCTCACGGCGTCGATCACCTGGAACGCTCCGACGACGGCGCCGGCCGGCAGCAGGTCCACTTGGATACGTCCGCCGGACATGGCCTCGACGCGGTCCGCGTATTGCTGGGCCATCTGCTGCCAGATGTTCGATGCCGGCCACGAGGTCTGCATCCGCATGGTGATCGGGCTCTGGCCGACAACCGGGGGCGCAGCCAAAACACCAGCCGTGGCAGCGCCGCCAGCCAGGGCCGACTTACGCAGGAATGACCGGCGACCAATCGGGTTCTGTGACATAGTACTCCTCCCTTTTTTCTCGCCCGTCTCCCCATTTTCAGTGGAGAGCCGCCAACCGTCCTCCAAATCCGGCTGGCCACGGGCTTGGGTCGCAGCCTCGCTTGGGAATGGCGTTGTGTAAAGCCATCGTTAACTCTTCGTGGCTGGCGAGGGCGGAGGCGTCGGAGAAGTGGGCTACAGAAAGCGTTCGCAAACAGAGGTTTGCCAACTCCCTCGGCGCGCGCGGACGTAGTCGTGAAGGCGGGTGCGCGGTTATGGAGCAGCTTTGCCCGGGCCGGATGGCCGGCCTGAGCGTCGGCGCAGGGGGCGCGGTTCGCCTGTTCGACACCGCCTCTCGCACCGCCGGCGAATTTTTTGGGGGCCTCCCTGTTGAATTGCTGCAGTGCAGCATTAGATGAGGGTCAATGGCGGGAAACGGCCCGCACAACACAGTCAATTCTCTTCGAAAGGAGACCCGACATGGCCAAGCAGAACACCAAATCCGCCGCCACCGATCTGCAGAACCTGTTCGACCCGCAAGGTTATCAGGACATCTTCCAGAGCTGGGCGCAGACCGGCGAGCGCATGATGGGCATCGCTACCGAGGCGGCCACCCGCTCCACCGACATCGCGAGCGAGTCGGCCAAGGAAACGTTCTCGAACCTGCGCGAAGTTAGCCAGGTGCGTGACGAGCCCGCCGATTACGGCAAAGCCTACAGCGACTTTGCGCAGAAGCAGATGAACCTCTTCATGCGCACCGCGCAGTCGATGTCCGAAATCGGCCAGAAGACCAGCGCCGAAGCCACCGGCCTAGCCTCGCAGGCCGGCGAAGACCTGGGCAACAAGGTTGCCGCGAACACGCAGAGCGCCGCGAACACGGCGGCCAAGAAAGCCAGCTGAGGCTAGTCAGCCACAAACCAGAAACGAAGACGGCGGGTCCTGAACGGGACCCGCCGTTTTCATGTTCGTGCTGTGACATCCAATCTTCATCCACCCGAAGGCGGAGCACAGCGGTCAGCTTGGCGCCAGTGCGCCGATGGAGCGTTGGGCGATCCGCGCGGCGTTTCAGACGTGCGAAGTGCCTCGCCATCGCGATGAGCTTGGCGGCATAGGCTGCCGGGGCGCATAGCCGAGCGCAGAATGCAGCCGGCTACAACCCTGATGAGTTTCGTTCAGGGCGTCATACCCGCGGCGGCGAAATACCTGTCGATGCATCGCTGAACATGGCTTTCGATCAAGGCCCTGGGGGCTCTTGGTATCTCTCCGAAGTCCAGCCCCATGAAGAACTGTGAGATCAGCGTTTCGGACACGGGCTCGGCTTCCAGGTTCGTCAACAAGCGGTTCAGCGCCTCCGCGACAGCGGGATCGGACCAGTAATACCGGATACGGTCGCTGTAGCTGAAGGTCCGCAGGAGCTCGATCTCTTCAGGGCTGCCCTTGTAGTAGTCCCGCCAATAGGCGTCGTTCGTCTCCATCCGTGTTGCGATGACCTCTTTCAGCCGCGACGGCGCCGGGATGGGCAATTGCGCCTCCAAATCGGCCAGGGCGAAGACCGCTTCCCGGAAGCGGAAGGTGAGTTCGGGGCCGACCTTCAGGAAGAAGAAGTGGTTCTGCACCAGCGCCCGCAGCGCGGAGGCGGGCTGGTAGTCGGTGGAATGGGCCTCGAAGGTGAGGCCCGGCTCCGAAAGGATCGAGCGCGCGAGCGGCTGCGCGGCGGCGGGATCGAACTCGAAGACCGAGGTGTGGCTGAAATCCACACCGGGCTGGGTCACCACCGAGACGATGCGATCCCAGGCCGAGTCGAGGCCGTGTCTTGTGAAGGCCTCGCGGTGAGTCTCGATGGTGTCCTTGAACCGCTCGACCGAGGTGACGTCGAGGGCGTCGGGGTCGTCGGTCTCGCCGCCGGGGATCGGGACCTCTGTTCCGATGATGTAGATCAGCTGCGACGGGTCGGGCGCGTGCTTTTCGGCGACGGCGCAGAGGTCTGCTGCGCGCTCGGCGATTGCCGCAAAGCTCAAGGGCGGCTCCCCGCCCAGCGGCATGGACGCGTCGAGATGGATCTTGCGAAAGCCGGCGGCAGCGTAAAGCCGGACCAGCTCCCGCGCCTTTTCCATCGCATGCGCGGCCGACTCCTTCCGCCACGGGTTCGGGCCGAGGTGATCGCCCCCGAGGATCAGCTGCTCCATCGACGCTCCCGCCTCGTCGGCAAGGCCCGTCACCCAGGATATGAAATCGGACGGGGTCATGCCGGTGTAGCCGCCGTCCTGGTTCACCTGGTTGCATGTCGCCTCGATCACGGTGGGAAGGCCGGTCCGGGCTGCATGGGAAAGGATGGCCCGCAGGGCATGCTCGTTGGCCGTGCAGAAGCAGGGAAGCCCCTTCGCCGTGCCTGAGCGGTTCGCCTCGATGAGCGTCTTAATGTCGATCATGCCTCCCTCCCGTCTGAAACTGCTGGGGTCGAGCTCAGGAAGGCGGAGATCTGGCTGGGGCCGGAATTTCCCTCCATCGGTCCGCGCCGAGTCACCGCGATCGCGCCGGCCGCGTTGGCCTGCCGCCCGGCTTCCTCCAATCCGACGCCCTGCGCGAGGAGCGCAACGAAGGTGCCGCAAAAGCAGTCGCCCGCGCCGGTCGGATCCACTTCGTCGACGTCATGGCCGGGAAGGTCATACTTTGCGCCGTCCCCGATGATCGTCGCCCCCTTGGCGCCGCGCTTGATCGCGAGGATTTCGGCGCCAGAATGCACGAGCCGGTCGATGGCGGCGGCCTCGTCCAGGCCGGGATAGAGGTGATCCAGGTCGCTGGTGCTTGGCATGAGACAGTCGGCCTGCCCGAGGATCCGTTCGAGAGCGCCCCTGGCTTCGTCGTCCTGCATCAACTGAGGCCGCGCGTTGGGATCGCAGGTGATCTTGCCACCTGAGCCTTTCACCGCATCGGCAGCCGAGAGTATCGCGCGGCGCAGCGGCGCGCTTCCCAGCGAGGCCGCCGATACATGCAGCGCGAGCGGTCCCGGCGGCAGCATCTCGGCCGTGAAGCTCAAGGAATCCGCGGCAGTGTTTGCCAGGTGGAAGATGAAGTCCCGCGATCCGTCGTCGTAATACGACACGAAGGCTGTGCCAGTGCTCCGATCGGGCAGGACCGATACGCCTTCGGTCCCCACGCCATCCGCGCGCAGCCGCTCCAGCAACAGCCGACCGAAACCATCGTCTCCCACGCCACCGAACATCTCGGTTTCGGCGCCCATCCTGGACGCCTGGTCGAGGAAGATGGCGGGCGCTCCGCTCGGATAGGGGCCGGAGAACTCACCGATGCGCTCCAGGGCGCAGCCCTTCGTGTGCGAGATGAACTCCACGAGGAGCTCGCCTACCGTGACGATCTTGTGCCCTTCGAGCATGACGCCTCCCATGACTGCGGGGGATGCATAGCCTGAAGTTTTACGCGTGTCAAAAATCTCCGATGCTGATAGCTTCACTTTGTCAGGATGTTCAGCCAGATGGTGGAGCGATGGCAGGCAGGACCGGAGCGCCCGTGAACAAGCCGAAGATCAACACGATGGAAGAGCTCTCCACCGCGATCGGCGTGTCGCGACCGACCCTGTCGCGGTATTTCCAGGATCCCGACAGCGTCCGCAGCTCGACCTCGGAAAAGATCCGTCGTGGCCTCGAGCGCGTCGAATACATTCCCAACTTTTTTGCCACGCGGATGAACCGAAAGACGACCGGCCTGATCGGCGTCATCTTTCCGCACCTCAAGGACCTGTTCTTCACCAGCCTTCTCGAGGCGATCGAGACCGCGGCCATGGAGGCCGACCTCACGATCATCACCCAGAGCTCCCACGGCGACCCGGCGATCGAGACCCGCGCCGTTGAACAGCTGCTGTCGATGAACGCGGACGGCGTGATCGTGGCGCCGCTCGGCGAGAACAGCGATGTCGATGCCCTGAGCCGCGTGGCCGGTCGCCTTCCCTTCGTCTTCATCGATTCCCGGTTGCGGGACGCGCTGCCCGACGTCGATTTCGTCGGAACCGACAATCGGCAGAGCGTATCCCTGATCACGGACTATCTGTGCCGCACCGGAAGCCCGCCCGTGTTTCTGGGGATGCCGAGGCTGAACTCCAACAGCTTTGAGCGCGAAGCGGCCTACATCGCCGAAATGAAACATCTGGGCCACGACCCGGTCATCGTGAGCACCAATATCAAGGGCGACGGCTGGGCGTTCGAGGCCTACGCCCACGAGGTGATGGATGATCTCTTCAGCCGCGGACATCTGACCGAAAGCACCATCCTCTGCGCGAATGACAGGCTTGCGATCGGGGCCATTCGGGCGGCGAGCCGTCACGGCCTGTTCTCCAGGGGAAGGGAGGGGCGCCGGATTCTCCGAATCGCGGGCCACGATGACCACCCCTCGAGCCGGTTCATGACGCCCGCCCTGACCACGGCGGCGCAGGACACCGAGGCGATCGGACGGGGTGCGGTTCGAATACTGACTGAGCGATTGCGCAAGAGTAGCGGCGCATCGGATAAGCCCGTTTTCCAGTTACATGAGGCGGTCTTGAGAGTTCGCGAGTCGGCCTGACAACTGCCCCGTCCATGCCCATCGCGACCTGAGGGCGCCGCAGGATTCTGTGGCGCCTTTTTCATTTTCCTTGACGCAACGGGGTTTTCCGGCTCCTATCTTTACACGCGTAAAAGGGAGGTAGACATGACTGTGAAGCGAACGCTACTGGGCACCGCTGCCGGCGTCGGACTTGTCGCAGGGTCGGCGGCCGTCGCCGTGGCCGAGGAAATCACCGTCGCGACCGTGAACAACGCCGACATGATCATCATGCAGGAGCTCTCCTCGCAGTGGGAGGAGGAGACCGGCAACACGATCAACTGGGTGGTCCTCGAAGAGAACATCCTGCGTCAGCGGGTCACCACCGACATCGCGACCGGTGGCGGTCAGTACGACATCATGACCATCGGCTCTTATGAGGCGCCGATCTGGGGCAAGCAGGACTGGCTCGAGCCGCTCGACGGCATCGAGGGCTATGATTACGACGACCTGATCCCGGCCGTGAGGGCCGGCCTGTCGGTCGACGACACGCTCTATGCGCTGCCGTTCTATGCCGAGAGTTCGTTCACGATGTATCGCACCGATCTCTTCGAGGAGGCCGGGCTGGAGATGCCGGACCAGCCGACCTACGAGGAGATCATGTCCTATGCCGAGCAGCTCTCTGACAAGGAGAACGAGCTCTACGGCATCTGCCTGCGCGGCAAGCCGGGCTGGGGCGAGAACATGGCGTTCTTCGGCACGCTCGTGAACACCCATGGCGGCCGCTGGTTCGACATGGAGTGGAACCCGACGCTCGATCAGGAGCCGTGGGCCAACGCGCTCGACTACTACCTCGAGATCATGAACAATTACGGACCTCCGGGTGCGGCCTCGAACGGCTTCAACGAGAACCAGGCGCTGTTCCAGACCGGCAAGTGCGCGATGTGGATCGACGCCACCTCGGCAGCGGGGCGGGTCTTTAATCCCGAGGAATCGCAGGTCGCCGACGATGTCGGCTTTACGGCCGCTCCGGTCGCCGAAGTCGACAAGGGCAACGCGTGGTTCTGGGCCTGGTCGCTCGCCATCCCGGCGAGCTCGCAGAAAATCGATGTCGCGAAGGACTTCATGGCCTGGGCCACGAGTGAAGAGTACGTGAACCTCGTCGGCGAAGAAAAGGGCTGGGTCGCGGTGCCGCCGGGCACCCGCGCATCCACCTACGAGAACGAGAACTATGTCGAGGCGGCGCCGTTCGCCGAAACGGTTCTGAACTCGATCCAGGCGGCCGATCCGGCCGACGCCACGGCGGAGCCTGTTCCCTACACCGGCATCCAGTATGTCGCGATCCCTGAATTCCAGGGCATCGGGACGCTGGTCGGGCAGAACATCTCGGCGGCCCTGACCGGCCAGATGTCCCCTGAAGACGCGCTCGCACGGTCGCAGCAGGCGACGCAGCGCGAGATCGACCGCGCGGGTTACGCAGAGTAACCCTCCCTGCCCGGGAACCGGTGCCATCCGGTTCCCGGCGTTTAGCACCTCGGCGCACGACCGCGCCGTCTTCCACATCACCAGACAGGCGAGGCCCGCCATGGCGGCGCGATGGCGGGCCTCTCGCCGGCCGAGCAGAAGCGGCGCATCGAGACCGCGGCGCGGGTGCTGAACCTCGGCGATTGCCTCGATTGCACCGGCGTACTTTCACTCTCAGGAGAAGTCACATGCAGGCTATCACCTTTCCGGTTGCTGGCGAGGTCCGGCTGACGGATATCACCGCGCCCGACGCCGGTCCGGGCGAGGCGCTGATCGCCGTGCGCGCGAGCGGCCTCTGCCACACGGATTTCGACGTGCTGCACGCACGCTACGGCCCCGGCGCCTTTCCCCTGGTGCCGGGCCACGAATACGCCGGCGAGGTTGTCGCGGTCGGGCCGGATGTCGGCGACCTTTCGGTCGGAGATCGCGTCGCCGTCGATCCGAACCTCAGCTGTGGAACCTGCCGGTCCTGTCGTCGGGGCCTGGGAAATCTCTGCGAGCGTCTCGGGGCCTACGGTGTCTCGACAGGCGGCGGCTTCGCCGAGCTCAGTGCTGTCCGTGCAGGGAACCTGATGCCGATCGGAGACATGCCCTACGAGCTCGCAGCCCTGGCCGAGCCAATGGGCTGCGCGCTCAACGGCGTCTCGGCGGTCGATCCGAACCCGAACGATGCCGTGCTGATCTTCGGCGCCGGTCCGATGGGGCTGCTGATCGGGCTGGCGCTCCGTGCACAAAAGGTGACGCAGGTCACGTTCGCGGACGTTTCGCCCGACCGGCTTGAACTGGCCGAAGGCTTTGGCTTCAGGGCCGTCGCAAGCGGTTCGGCGGAGTTGGAGTCGATGCGCCGCGAGATCGACCTGACCGTGGACGCGACCGGCAAGGTCGAGGTTGCGGCGACCCTCATCGACTACACGGCTGACGGAGGCTCCTGCCTGTTCTTCGGCGTCTGCCCGCCCGCCGCACGCATCGACGTTGCACCGTTCGAGATCTTCCGTCGGCAGATCAGGCTCGCCGGTGCCCATTCACTCAACCACAACATCGCCGCGGCTCTCGGTGCCATCCGCGCCGCCGGACCGGACGTCGCACGTCTCGTTTCCCACCGCCTGCCGCTCGAAGAGGTTGCCGAGGTGTTGGCCGGGAAAGCGCCCGCAACGGGGCTGAAGATTCAGGCGGCCTTCGATAAATGACCACCGGCTTAAGCGGCCGCCGCTACGATGCGGGCCACTGCGACATCGACGGGACGCATGCGGGCAGCTAGCGTATCGGTGCGGTGATACGCAGCTTGGATAGCTTTGGCGATGGTGTGCGCCAGCGCGCGGGGCAGCGGCTGGGGAGTATCCGTTTTCTGAGGCCCAATCCCCCGAGAGATCCTTGCCGGGACGCTCTCCCGTCTCATTGCGCGGCTTTTGGCAGCTGCCGCACTCGGTAACGTGGTGTCGAGCCAGGCGGACATTTGGGAGCGGTGGCGCCTGTGTCGACGCAATGCGCCGGATTACAATCAGGATCGACTGACGGCCCTGCGGCGCTCGTGCGGCTCCTCCTGGCGGCTGACACATGGTACAACTGAGCGCGGGTATTAGCGCTTATGATTCGCGCTTTGATTGCGTTAACGGTGCCGGATTTTGGCTTTCCGGAGACTGCCATTTTGATTCACGATGCGCTCATATCGGCGATTTACGCCGGCGCCGCGGGAGAAACGGATTGGGCCGAGATCCCGAATGCCGTCTGCGACGTGTTCGGTGCCGGCGCCATGTTGTTTGCCGACGGATATGTCACGGACAAGAGCTCGTATCGGATCGCGCAGTTTAACTACGGCGAGGACGTTCTTGCCGACTGCGGCCTTACCGTGGCGGACAACTTCGATCCCAACCTAAATCCCTGCTTCCGCGCTTGCACACGGGCGCGCTTGAACGAGAGCTTTGAAGGCGGCGAAATCTTCCACGGCGAAACCGAGCGGCAGCGTGACTTTTTCGAGCACTGCTTCGTGCGCCGGGGTATCGCCTCGACGCGGGTATTCACGGTGATGCGGGAAGGCGGCGCCGTGGCTGGCGGGTTCATCGCGCGGCCGACCGCAGCCGGACCGATGGATGCGGCGGACGTCGCGCGTTTCGACGGGATGCTGTCGCATTTGCGACGCGCCACCGACATGCGGTTGAGACTCGAGATCGGCCGCGCGGCCTTGAGCAGCCTCGCCGAGATCATCGACCATCGCGCGACCGCCGTCCTGCTCGTGGACCGAAACCTGCGGATCGTATTTCGCAATGCGGTCGCCGAGACGATGCTGGCAGGCAGGAGCGGCGTGAGCGCGTTCGGGCGGACGTTCCGGCTGGCCGACCCGGCGGCCCATGCCCTGCTTCTGGCGCGTCTGGGCGACCTCTACGCGGATGGTGCCGTGCCGACGGAAACACCGATCCGCGCGAAGCGCCAAGACGGACTGCCGCCGCTCGCCGTGTCTGTCTACCGAGCGACGGGCATGTCCGCCGCGACCGGTGCGCATGCCGCGCATGCCTGCATCGTGATCGGCGATCCCTGCGACGAGGGTGGCCTGCCCACCGCCGAACGGCTTCAGGCCGCGCTCGGACTGACCCGGGCAGAGGCGAACGTGCTGCGTCTGACGCCACTCGCGCTGTCGCGCCGCCAGATGGCCGACCGCCTCGGGGTAGCCGAAAGCACCGTCAAGACGCATCTCGCGCGCGGGCGCGAGAAGCTGGGCGCCAGATCGACGGCCGCGCTTGGTCAGATCATGACTCGGGTCGGCCTCCGGTGATCCCGGAGCGAGGCCGTCACGAACGCGGGGCGTAACGCCGGCACAGCAAGACGCCGGCTTGCTGCACCCCCCTGAGATCGCCCGCAAGACCGGCCTCGGTAGGCACGCCATTCCGGACCCCATCTGAAGGCGCGCAACTCTGGCCGAACCTGATCCGCGTCATTCCGAGCGACACGCGCCGAACCTGCGCGATTCGCGCGAGCGGGCAGATGTCATCCCCCGGTTGGGGGAGGCTCGCCCTGAGTCCCGGCCCCATACTCGCTCCGACATTGGTTGCTGCTCATTTGATCGGAGCCCCGCATGATCCGTGCCTTCGCGCTCGCCCTCGGCCTGCTGTTTGTCGGAGAATTGGCAACAACGCTCATGAACGCGCCGATCCCGGGGGCGGCCCTGGGGCTGACGGCCGTCGTGGCGCTGTTCGCCCTCCGCGGCCGGCCCGATCCCGACCTCGAGCGGCTGTTCGACGGCGTCGCGCCTCACACGCCGTTACTCTTCGTGCCTACGGCGGCCGGGCTCGTCGCCCATGTCGATCTGTTGGCGCTCTTCTGGGTGCCGATCGTCGTGGCGGTCGTCCTTGGCACCGCCACGACGCTGGTCGTGGCCGGCCTTTGTGCACAGGCGCTCCTTTGCTCCGAGCGGAGCGCGGCATGACCGGCGCCGTGGCATTGGCGGTCGGCAACCCGCTCTTCGGGGTGACGGCAACGGTCGTGGCCTATGCCGCTGCCGAGGCGCTGCACACCCGGCTGCGCAGGCCGGCGCTGTTGCACCCAGTTCTGACTGCCAGCGCGGCCGTGGCTGTCATTCTGGCGGTCACGGGAATGCCCTATCAGGTCTATTTCGCCCAGGCCTTTCCGCTCCAGATCGCGCTCGGTGTGTTCGTCGTCCTTCTGGCCGTGCCGCTTTCCCGGCAGTTCGCGCTGATCCGGATGGCTGGTGGTGCGATCGTGCTGACGCTGCTCATGGGCTGGCTGGCGGCGCTCGTGACCGCGCTGGCCTATCCTGCCGTCTTCGGGGCCCCTCAGACGCTTCTGGCCACGCTCGCGTCGAAATCGGCCACGACGGCTGTTGCGGTACAGATGGCCGAGCGGCTGGGCGGTACACCTGCGTTGACCGCGTTGGTGGTGATCTCGACGGGCATCTTCGGCACCGCCTTCGGGCCAACGATATTGCGGCGCTCGGGCGTGCATGACGATCGCGCGATCGGCCTCGCCCTCGGCATCGCCGCGCACGCGATCGGCACCGCGCGGGCGCTGCAGATTTCGGATCGGTGCGGTGCCTTCGCCTCGCTCGGCATGATCCTGAACGCCGGTCTCACGATCCTTCTCGTTCCCATCATCCTCGGAGCCCTCTGATGACACGCCGGTGGATACGGGGGCTTGCCACGGCTGCGACGGGGCCGCTGCGGCTTGGTTCAACGGGTGGGTACGACTTCGGTCGCACGACGATCGCCACACATTCGGAGAATAGGAGCGCCACATGCTTACCCCTGATCGGACAGTCCGGGTCCCGACCCATCGCCGTCTGTTCCGCGCCATTGCCGTGCGCTGCACAGGACCCGGCGGGTACTACAACCTCGGCAACGCACTGGGCCTCGTCTCGGGTGTCGCGTTCCAGATCCTCGCCGCGCAGGATGCGACCGGCGGCTCGGCCCTCGCCGCCATCCGGGAGTACCTGGTCGGCAGCACGGGGGCGACCGCTCTGACCGTTGCCATGGTGATGTTCTTCGTCAGCGGCGAGCTTTATCATCGGGCATGGTCGGCGGGGACGACGCCCGACGCCGTGATGGTGCGCCGCGCCGACTTCCTCTCGGGGATTGCCGCCTTCGTTCTGGGGATCGCCCTCATTCTGTTCGGCAGCTTCTGGCTCGCCGCGGTCTCGACGCTCTTGCTGGCAGGCGGGAAAATCGGCAACGGGCTGACGCCCGGACGGGGCTGGCCGGTTCGCATCCCGTTGCCGGGTTACGGGACAACGCGGCATCGACAGATCGATGTCTTCCGCTTCAGTGCCCTGCTCAGCCGTGCTCCCGCGGTCGCTGCCATACTCTTGGAGCTTGCGCGCCTTTCGGCTGGCGGGGAAGGGGGCGCGCTGGACCTCGCGCAGTCCGGCGTCCTGCTGATCTGCTACATGCTGTGGTGCCGGGCGGATCTCCTGCTGTTTCGCCATTGACGACATCGCCTGGGGGATACCGCACGTCGCGCGCAAGCACGACAACGCGCTCGTGGCGGATGCGCAGGTCTGGGCGTCTCACATGTCGTCCCAATCCATGACGGCGCGGAGGGCACGGTCGAGCTGATCCTGCCAGAGCCAGCGCATGCCATCGAGGGCCTCCGCGTCCGCGCCCCATTCCACTGCGACGAGCGCGCCCTGGCACAGGCAGGCCCGCCAGTCTTCGACGAGCCGCGCAAACGGATAATCCGTCACGCCCGCCCCACAGAGCGCCTCGTGATAGCCTTCCAAAAGGACACGCTCTTGGGCACGGCGCGTGGCGGGCGACCAGTACGGAACGCTTGCATGGACCAGATCGAGCGTCCCCAGCCACAGCCGCAGCGACCACGCGAACGGCTGCCGGTCGACGAGGCAGAGCGCCGGCCCACCGGGCTCGCCTTGAATCCCCGGCCTGAGCGTCAGGACGTTCGTGGGGTTCGGGTCGCCATGAAGAAGGGCGACGCCGGACCCGTCCCGCGCCCGCAGACGCATGCGCTCGACGTCCTCGTCCAGGACGCGGCGCAGCCGGTCGCGTCGCCGCGCGTCTATCTCGTCGCCGAGGGCTTCCAGCACCGGCTCCAGCCCCCTCCCTACATGGCCGAGATACCGGTCGAGATCCGCGTCGAGGTCGTGAGTCCCGTCAGGATCGCCCGCCATGCCCCATCTGTGAGCGTGCAGCTTGCCGAGCGATGCGCCCAGGCATCGCGCATGGGATCTCGTGGGGGGAATGGTCTTGTTGTCCGTATGGCTGGCCGTCAGATCCGCGAGGAGAAGGGCGTAACCCTCGCCGATGCTGTCCGCGACATCCATGTCGTGAGGCCCTATCGCCGCGTGGCAGCGGACGAGCGGGGCGTCGTCGAGACCAACGTAATCCCGCGTGTAGTAGGCGACTTCGGAGGCGCCGAGGAAGTCGTGACCGGGCGGGCAGAGCTTGAGGAACATGGTCGGCGGTAGCGCCTCGCCGTTCGCGCTGCCCCTCAGGTGGAGCCGGGCGGCGGTGCTGCACGCGGCATCGACGGGCTCGACCCGCAGCTCTTCGATCCGAGGTGTCGCGTGTCCGGTGCTCTCGAGGGCCGCCGTGACCCAATTCAGGTCGACCTCATCCAGAGACGCCGGGATCTCGCTGTTTGGCATCGATATTTCCTGTTCAAAATGGACATCCGGGTCTCGAAAGCGCTGGACGACATCTCGATGGCCGCCGTCTTCGCCGCGCTGGGCCGCCCCGGTGCGGCAGGGCCCCAGAAGCGCGGGATCATCCGGGCTGCCCTGTGGAACGCGCCGTCAATCGGACCCTTGTCGAATCCGAAGCCGTGGAGCTCGTATCGGCGCGATACGGGGCGAAAAGCCTGGGTGACATCGCCCGCGAGGCGACAAGCGGCGAGTGACGGCTCTGTCCGCTGTCGCCCGCAGGTTCGGCGCGTCTGCTGCTATTCAAGACGCTCAGCCCGCTTCCCTCGCGACGGTTCTCTCTCTGGCCACCTGCCGCAGGCGTTCGAGAAACAAGGTGAAGGCGCGGGTTGGTTGGCGGCGACTTGAATAGAAGGCGTGATAGCCCGGAAACTCGGGGCTCCAGTCCGAGAGGACCTCGACAAGACGGCCGTCGGCCAGAAAGGGCGCGGCGAGGTCTTCGAGCATGTAGGCCAGCCCCATCCTCGCATGAGCCGCCCCCACGAGCGCATCACCATCGTTGACGACGACGGAAGGTGTGACCTTCACCGTCTCGGCATGCCCATCCTTCTCGAACGACCACGGCGACAGGGTGCCGCCGGCAGTCCTGAAGCCGATGCAGCGATGCCCGGCCAGGTCTCGCGGTATGCGGGGCCGGTCGCAGGTGGCGAGATACCCCGGCGCCCCCACTACGACGGACCTCAAGGGCGGCCCTACGGGTACGGAGACCATGTCCATTTCCAGATCGTCGCGCATCCGTACCCCGACGTCGAACCGCTCGGCGACGATATCGACATAGCCGTTCTCGACGCTCAGCTCGCCCTCGATCTCGGGATGGGCCGCGAGCAGCCGCGAGAAGGCCGGCCAGACCAGCGTATTCGCGGCGTGCTTTCCGCAAGTCACGCGCAGGCGCCCGCCCGGCTCCTCGCGCAGCTGTTCCAGATCGTCGATCTCGGCATCAATTTCCGCGATGACCGGAGAAAGCGTGTGCAGCAGACGCTCGCCCGCCGCCGTCGGGGAAAGGCTGCGCGTTGAGCGTGACAGCAACCGTATCCTGAGGTCGCCCTCGAGGCGCTTCACGGTCTGGCTGACGGCGGACTGGGTCACGCCGAGGCTGCGGGCCGCGGCGGTGAAGCTGCGCTTTTCCGCAACGCGGTGGAAGATGACGAGGTCGGAGAATTTGCGCGGGTTCATTCAGTAGCAATACTACTCAGTCCGACAAGTCCCCAAGCACTAATCGCGAACTGCATCCATGAACTAATAGAAGGTCAGCAAACAAGAGGAGCTGACCATGATTGACAAGATATGGTTCATCACCGGAGCGGGCAGGGGGCTGGGCCATCTGATCGCCCGGGATGCACTCGCCGCTGGCGACAAGGTCGTCGCGACCAGCCGGACGGTCGACGGGATCGTCAAAAGCCTTTCCGTCTCAGACGATAGCCTGCTCGTGCTGCCGCTCGACGTGACCGATCCCGAGGCGGCTTCGGCGGCGCATGACGCCGCTGTCGACGCGTTCGGCCGGATCGACGTGCTGGTCAACAATGCCGGCCGCGCTCAGCTTGGATGGTTCGAGACGATCCCGGACGAGGACGTGCGCCGGCAGTTCGAGATCAACCTCTTTGGCGCGATGAACGTGGCGCGCGCGGTGCTGCCCACGATGCGCCGGCAGCGCTCGGGTCTGATCGTGACGATCTCGTCGGTCAACGGCCTCGTCTCGAACCAGGGCGGATCGGTCTATGCGGCGTCCAAGTTCGCGCTCGAAGGCTGGATGGAGGGCCTCGCCGAAGAGATCGCACCGCTCGGCATCCGCTCTCTCGTCGTGGAGCCGGGAATGATGCGCACGAACTTTCTCGACCCGTCCACCGCGCGGCAGGGAAGTGTCGAGATTGCGGACTATGCCGAGGTCGTGGAGGGATTCCGACGTTTCATCTCACAAGCGAACGGCGCGCAGCAGAACTACCCCGAGGACCTTGCCGCCCTGATCGTCGCCGAAGCGTCCTCTGCCGCTCCTGCGCGACGGCTCTTGTTCGGTGCCGATGCGCACGAATGGGCCGGTGCCAAGTGCCAACAACTCGCAGCCGAGATCGACGCCTCCAGCGCGCGTGCCTGAGCCTGGACCTCGTCATCTGCCGCCGCTACCAGTTCGAACTTCGAGCTGCCGCACACCGCGGCTCGCCACGACGCCCGGATCGCGTTCCATCACAAGTCTTGATCACAACAATCACCGCTCCGGTCTGGCTCGTGAGGGCTGCGGAGACGAGGTCTGCGATACGGATCGTCACCTTCCACCAGAGAGGCCCTCACATGCAGAACCGACCGCTGAGCAACCGGATTTCGACAGGCTGGATCCCGCTGGGCGCTGCCGGAGCGGCGGTGGTCCTGTGGGGCTGTCTGCCGGCGCTCAGGCTTATGATCGGGGACCAGCCGCCCTTTCTCACTGCCACGATCGCGCTGGTGGCCGCGGCGGTGATGGAAACGCTGCGAAGTTGGGTCGTGGTGCTGCGGCATCCGGAGCTCGACACCGGGCATCGGCCGCTCTCGTTCGGGAGGGGGCTCGGGCTGGCGCTGGGACTGATCGGCGCGATCGGTTTCTACTTCATCGGTCTCGACCGGGCACCGGCGGCACAGGTGACGCTGATCACCTATGTCTGGCCGCTGATGTTCGTCATGGCGAGCGAGGTGCTGGACACTGGGCGGCTGCGGGCCTTGGCGATATGCGGGGGCGCGGTCGCGTTCCTGGGCTCGGCGGTGCTCATCCTCGGAACCGGCAGTGGGGCGGTCACGGCGGACCGGGTCATGGGCTATGCCGCGGGACTTCTTTCCGGTCTTTCCTGGGTCGTCTATTCGTTGATGCTGAAGCGCGGCGGTCAGCTCGGTCCGGATGCCTGGCCGCGCATCTTCACGCTCGCCGCGGTCGGCGCGGGCCTGTGCCACTTCGCGCTGGAACCCGTGGCGCTCACCTTCGATCCGCGCGGCTTCGCCGTGGCGGCGGCGATCGGGCTGGGGCCCTACGGCATTGCCTTCATCGCCTGGGCCTACGGCGTGGCAAAAGGCCCGTCCCGCACCGTTGGAACCATGGCCTACGGGGTGCCGGTGGTGGCCACGGCCCTTCTGGCGTCCATCGGAGCGACGGAACTCACCTGGAAGCTCTTGCTCGGTGCAACTCTGGTGATGGGCGGCATCGTCATCGCGAGCCGGAATGACGAGTTTGGAATGCGGCTTTTGTCGCTCATACCCCGCCGCCTGCGACGAACCGCTCCTTGAGCATGTCGCCAAGGAGGCGCGCTGCCTCGGTGGGCCGTCCCGGCCGTCGGTGCAGTGCGATCTCGATCTCCGGCAGCGCCGGCAGCCCGGACACCGAGGCCGGCCCGACCGCCTGTGCGGCCTGCTGCATCATGCTCCGGGTGAGCGCCGTCATGGCGAGGCCGGCGCCCACCATCGCAGTCTGTCCGGTCAGGCTCATGCTCGTATAGGCGATCCGCCACGGCATGCCGGCCGCGCTCAGCGCCTCCGTCATCGAGGTCCGCAGAACGCAGACCTCCTTCGGATAGACCGACAGCGGCAGCGGCGCCGCGTCGTCGGGACGGAAGTCCGGCGCCGAGACCCACTGCATCGGCTCGCGGCGCAGGATCTCGCCGCCGGGGACACTGGGCATCCGCGTGACCACCGCGAGGTCGAGCGCGCCGTCCTGGACCTGCCGCATCAGCTCGACCGAGAAGGCGCAGGAAAGATCGAGCGTGACCTCCGGGTGCTGAAGCCGGAACGCCCGGATCGTGTCCGAAAGCTGCGCCGCGTAGTCGTCGGGCACCCCGAGCCGAACCTGCCCGCTCAATCGGTTGCTCGAGAGGCTGCCCCAGGCCTGATCGTTGAGCCGCAGCATATCCCGCGCGTGGGCAGAGAGATCCTGCCCCGCGGCGGTGGGGGCGACGCCGCGCCCCAGCCGAACCAGCAGCGGCTGGCCGACCTCCGCCTCGAGCCGCTTGATCTTCATGCTGATCGTGGATTGCAGCGCCCCGCTGGCGCGCGCGGCGGCGGTGAAGCCGCCGGTGTCGATCACCGCGACGAAGGCGCGAAGCTGTTCGAGATCGAAGGTCTGGCGGGTCATCTCGAGTATCACCGGTATTGATCGAAACTATCAATGGCAAGGTGTCGAACGATGGCTCGGCACGCGTTCGGCGCCTGTCAGCAGAGCCCGCCTCCGCGAGGCCGCACGGCGCACTGAAGTGCAGGGGACGCGGCCCTCCGAGTGCGGGTCTTGGCCCATTTCCGTCGCCAGACAATCTATGATTGAAAAATTGTGTAAACGATTACACGGTGGATTCGAGCTCATTTGAGGGAGGAGACATGACTCAGCACATTCGCCATGCCGCGCTTGGCACTATCCTTGCCGGCGCGGTGGCGCTGCCGGCCGCGGCGCAGGACGCGCTGCCCATCGCGGTGCAGATGTACACCCTGCGCGATCTCGGCACGCTGGAAGAGCAATTGCAGGCCGTCGAGGATGCGGGCGTCACCGCGATCGAGACCGTCGGGACCCATGACGTCAGCGCCGAAGAGATGACCGGTCTGCTGGATGAGCACGGGATCGAGGTGATCTCGAGCCACGTCCAGCTCGACTCGCTGCGCGAGGGCATCGACGACACCGTCCAGTTCAACAGGGCGATCGGCAACGACACGATCACCGTGCCCTACCTTGCCGAAGAACAGCGTCCGTCCGACGCCGAAGGCTGGCGCGATCTGGGCGAGGAACTGGCCGGCATTGCCGAGGACCTTGCCGAAGAGGACATGCGGCTGGCCTATCACAACCACGATTTCGAGATGGTGGAGTATGACGGGCAGACCGCGCTGGAGATCCTGTTCGAGGCCGCGGGCCCGGACCTGCTCGCCCAGGTGGACCTCGCCTGGGTCGAAAGAGGTGGCCACGATCCGTCGGAGTTCCTGCGCACCATCGGCGACCGCGTCTTCGCTGTCCACGCCAAGGACAACGCGCCCGAGGGCGAGAACGAGGACCAGCGCGGTTTCGCCGCCGTGGGCGTCGGCACGCTGGAATGGCCGGGCATCCTGGAGGCCGCGCAGGAGGTCGGCACCGAATGGTACATCATCGAGCATGACCTGCCCGCGGACGCGGCGGGCGTGATCGCCGAGGGGGCCGAATACCTGCGAGCCGAGCTGCCGCAGGACGCCGCGAACTGATCATTTGATCGCGCCCCCCGCGCGAGGGGGCCGCCAATCCGACACGGACACGGTCGGCGCGACCGGCCCGAGACCTCTCGGGCCGGCACCGGGAGGGTGTGTGCCGACCACCCAGGGAGGAGCGACATGGACAAATCCGACATCACCCGACGCGAGTTGGGACTGGCCGCGCTGGCCGGGGCGGCGAGCCTGCAGGCGGGCACAGCGCGGGCCCAGGGGACGTCGCCCAAGGACGGCGGGGTGAAACACGCGGTCGCGCGCTGGACCTTCGGCGACACCGCGCTGCCGGATCTCTGCGATCTGGCCAACGACATCGGCCTGCAGGCCATCGACCTCGTCGGTCCCGACGACTGGCCCACGCTGAAGGCGGCGGGTCTCGACAGTTCGATGTGCAACGGTGCCGAGCCGAACCTGACCGACGGCTTCGCCGACCCGCAATTCCACGACGCGCTGGTCGCCAGCTACGAGCGTCACATCGATCTCGTGGCCGAGGCCGGCTATCGCAACCTGATCCTGTTTTCCGGAAACGCGCGGGGCATGGATCCCGGAACCGGGCTGGCGAACGCCGAGAAGGGGATCAAGCGCATCCTCGGCCGGGCCGAAGAGCGGGGCGTCGTCCTGCACATGGAGCTTCTGAACTCGAAGGTCGATCACCCCGACTACATGGCGGACACGTCGCCCTGGGGCGTCGAGCTGTGCAACCGGCTGGGTTCGGACAGTTTCCGCCTACTCTACGACATCTACCACATGCAGATCATGGAGGGCGACGTGATCCGGACGATCCGCGATCACGGCGACTGTTTCGGCCATTACCACACCGCCGGGGTGCCCGGCCGGCACGAGATAGGCGAAGGGCAGGAGCTGCGCTGTCCCGCCATCGTCCGCGCAATCGAGGAGACCGGCTTCACCGGCTACCTCGCGCAGGAATTCATCCCCACCGCCGACCCCGCCAGCGCCGCGCTGCGCGACGCGGTGGAGATCTGCACCGTCTGAGACATCCAGCGACACGCCAGAGGAGGAGACGAGAATGGCTGACGACATGCACTACGACGCGATCGTCGTGGGCTCGGGGATCAGCGGCGGCTGGGCCGCCAAGGAGCTGACCGAGAAGGGACTCAAGGTCCTGCTGCTCGAACGCGGGCGCAACATCGAGCACCAGGTCGACTACGTGAACGCTCAGAAGGAGGCGTGGGATTATCCCCACCGCGGCGAGCCCACGCGCGAGATGGTCGAAAAGCACCCGGTGCTGAGCCGCGACTATCCCCTGAACGAGCCGACCCACGGCATGTGGGCCGACGAGCAGGAGAACCCCTATACCGAGGAGAAGCGCTTCGACTGGTATCGCGGCTACCACGTGGGCGGGCGGTCGCTCCTGTGGGGGCGGCACACCTATCGCTGGAACGCCGAGGACTTCGAGGCCAACGGCAAGGAGGGGATCGCCGTCGACTGGCCGATCCGCTACGACGATCTCGCGCCGTGGTACGATTACGTCGAAGGACATGCCGGCATCTCGGGCAACCGCGACGGTCTGGACGTGCTGCCCGACGGCAACTTCCAGCCGCCGATTCCGCTGAACATCGTGGAAAAGACGGTGTCGGAGCGGATCAGGACCGAGTTCGACGGCACCCGGCACCTGATCAACGCCCGCATGGCGAACATGACCGAGGACAAGCCGGAAGAGGGGCGCACCCGCTGCCAGTACCGTGACAAGTGCTGGCTGGGCTGCCCCTACGGCGCGTATTTCGCCACGCAATCCTCGACGCTGCCGGCGGCGATGGCGACAGGCAACCTGACGCTCAGGCCCTATTCGATCGTGCGGCAGGTCCGCTACGACAAGGACGCGGGGCGCGCGACGGGCGTCGAGGTGATCGACGCCGAGAGTGGCCAGACCTACGAATACACCGCCGATGTCATCTTCCTGAACGCCTCGACCTTCAACTCGACGTGGATCCTGATGAACTCGGCCACCGACGTGTGGGAGGGGGGCCTCGGCTCGTCCTCGGGCGAGTTGGGCCACAACGTGATGGACCACCACTTCCGCACCGGCGCCACGGCCACCATCGAGGGGTTCGAGGACAAGTACTACTACGGCCGCCGTCCCACGGGCTATTACATGCCGCGCTACCGCAACTGGGGCGGCGACACCCGCGACTACGTGCGCGGCTTCGGCTACCAGGGCGGCGCCGGGCGCGAGGGCTGGGACCGCTCGGTCGCGGAACTGGGCAACGGGGCCGACCTGAAGGGCGCGCTGTCGCGGCCCGGCGAGTGGACGATGATGATGCTGGCCTTCGGCGAGATGCTTCCCGCGCACAGCAACCACATCGCGCTCGACCCGCAGGTGACCGACGCCTGGGGGCTGCCGGTGCTGAAGTTCTCGGTCGAGATCGGCGAGAACGAGGAGCTGATGCGCAAGGACATGCGCGGCGACGCGGTGGACATGCTGACCGCGGCGGGTGGCTCGGACGTCGAGGGCTTCGACTGGGGTTACGCACCCGGACAGGGTATTCACGAAATGGGCACGGCGCGTATGGGCCGCGACCCCAAGACCAGCGTGCTGAACGGCCACAACCAGGTCTGGGACGCGCCCAACGTATTCGTCACCGACGGCGCCTGCATGACATCGGCCTCCTGCGTGAACCCCTCGCTCACCTACATGGCGCTGACCGCGCGGGCGGCGGATTTCGCCGTGTCGGAACTGAAGAAAGGAAACATCTGATGGACCGCAGACAGCTTCTCCAGATGATCGCCGCGGCCACCGGGACCGCCTTCATCGCCGGCGGCGCCCGCGCCTACGAGCCGACCGAGACCGGCAAGAACCTGTTCTCGGCGGAGGAGTCCGAGCTGGTGAACGCGATCGGCGAGACGATCCTGCCCGCGACCGACACGCCCGGCGCGCGCGAGGCGGATGTGGGGCCGTTCATTACCCAGTACGTGTCGGATTGCCACGACGCCGAACAGCAGGCGGTGTTCAAGGCGGGGCTTGAGGAACTGCGCGAGCGTGCGCAGGTCGTCTACGGGACGGATTTCGCGGGGCTGTCCGACAGTCAGCGCCTGGCCTTCGTCGATGATCTCGACCGCGAGGCCAAGATGGTCGCCGTCACGGCGGGCGAGGGGGCCGGCCCGGCCGACCTGCACTGGTTCACGATGATGAAGCAGCTCGTAATCTTCGCCTTCTTCACTTCCGAGGTCGGGGCGACCGAGGTGCTACGCTATGTCGCCGTGCCGGGCCGCTTCGACGGCGACGTTGACTACGACGGCGGGCCCGCCTGGGCGACCTGACGAAAAACGCCGGGGCGCCGTCCCGCGCGGCGCCTCGGCATCACACATCCAAGGGAGAGAGACGATGACACGCACGATGACGGCGCTCTGCGCGCTGGCGCTCGCCGCGCCGGCCGCGGCGCAGGAGATGACCGACGAACAGCGGTCCACCGTGACCGAACTGGAGGGGCCGAAGCCCCAAAAGATCGAGGCCCCTGCCGACGGCGTGCCCTCGGACGCCACGGTACTGTTCGGTGGCGACGATCTTGGCGCGTGGGAAAGCGTCGAGGGCGGCGAGGCGCAATGGCATGTCGAGGACGGCATCATGCGCGTGAACCGCGGCACCGGCGCGATCCGCACGACAGGGGATTTCTGCGACGTGCAGCTCCATGTCGAATGGCGCGCGCCGGAAGAGACCGAGGGCTATGACGGGCAGGACCGGGGCAATTCCGGCGTCTTCCTGCAAGAGCGCTACGAGGTGCAGGTGCTCGACAGCTACGACAACCCGACCTATGCGAACGGTCAGGCGGCCTCGATCTACAAGCAGCACATCCCGCTGGTGAACGCCTCCCGCGCGCCGGGCGAATGGCAGAGCTACGACATCATCTACACCGCGCCCGAGTTCGGCTCGGACGACCGCGTGAGCGAACCGGCGCGCGTGACGGTGATGCACAACGGCGTGGTCGTGCAGAACGACGTGGAGATCCAGGGCAAGACCGTCTGGATTGGCGCACCGTCCTACGACGAGGCTCACGGCTGCGCGCCGATCATGCTGCAGGACCACGACGCCGACGTGGCCTATCGCAACATCTGGGTGCGCGACCTGTCCTGATCCGCCGGCCGGATACGGGGGCCGGGGATCGGACCCGTCCCCCGGATCGCCCGGCGGTTAGAACGTCTTGGACAGCGTGAGCTTGAGATTGCGGCCCGGCGCCGGACGGGTGGCGAGGTGCGGGGTGTAGTACTCGTCGGTCAGGTTCTCGAGCCCCACGCGCAGTTCGGTATCCTCGAGCACGCCCGATTGCGGCCGGTAGGTGGCCCGCAGGTTGTGCACGGTGAAGGATGGCGAGGGCGTGGCCGAGCGGGTCATCTCGGCGTCGGTCACCACTTCCCAGCTGAGGTCCAGCGTCTCGCCCCAGCGCTTGCCGAGGGTCATCCGCAGCTGGTCGGCGGGGATGCCCTCCCAGTCGCTCTTGCCGGCGCCGGGCAGGACGCCCTCGCCCCGCGCGATGTTGGCGTTGAGATCGACATAGACGCCGTTGGCCAGTGAATACGCCGCCTCCAGTTCCAGCCCGCTCAGATCGACCTGGGAATAGTGCGCCCCGCCGGAGGAATACGAGCTGACGGACCAGTAATGGGTGTCATAGGCCATCGCCTTGAGCGCCAGCGCGTCGCCCGCGGCCAGCAGGTCGCGCCCGTCGAAGGACAGGCCCGCCTCGAAGGTCGTGGCCTTTTCCGGCTCGGTCATGAAGGCCGGCGTGCCCAGGTCGTCGAGGATCGGCAGGTTCTCGTTGTAATACGCCCCGCCCAGGACCGAGAGGCCGCCGCTGAACGCGTAGCGCGCCGACACGCCGCCCATCAGCGCCGAGTTGTCGTAGTCGTCGTATCCGTCGCCGCCGATCTCCTGGGTCTCGTAGCGCAGTTGCGGCGTCACGGTCAGCCGGCCCATCCGCATGTCGTCCACCGCGAACAGCGCGACGCGGTCCTCGGTGCCGCCGGGCGCTGCCGAGGCCTCCTTGCGCTCGCGCCGGATGTATTCCGCGCCGATCCGCAGGTCGTGCGACACCGCGCCGGTGTCGAACAGGGCGGTGTTCTTGGCGGTCAGCTTGGTCGTCTCGTAACGGTGGTCGGCGTTAACGGTCGGGAAGCCGCCGGGCGGGAAGGGGAAGCCGCAATCGACGACCTCGCAGATCGACGAGCCGGGGACGTATTCCTGCTCGATTTTCTGGTCCGAGTAGGACAGGTCCACCTCGAGGTCGATCAGGTCGGTGCCCGGCGCGTCGTAGGCATAGCCCAGCACGGCGGTGCTGTCCTCGGTCGCGCGGTCGACATTGCCGAACTGGTCGCCGGTGGTGCCGAAGGAATCGTAGGGCACGTCGCTGCGGTCGGTCTCGGTCCGCGACAGAAGCAGTGACAGGCTGTGGGCGCCAGTCTCGCCGAAGGTCAGGCGCGAGTTCAGCAGCCACGAGGGCAGCGTGTAGCCGTCCTCGGACCGTGGGGTGCCGTCGCCGTCGTCCTGCACGCCCTGCTTGCGCCAGGTGTAGTTGCCCAGCACCTCGAAATTCTCGGTGGGCTGCCACGCGGCGGTGGACGAGCTTGCAAGGCCGTCACCGTTCGAAGAGTATTGCAGTGTCTTCTTGAAGGCGAAGCCGGGTGCGCCGCCTGTCAGGTCAGCGGCCTGGATCGGCTCCAGCCGCAGCAACCCGCCGAAATAGCCCGAGCCGAATTCGAACGTGCCGCCCATCCCGCGCAGCACCACTGCTTCGCGGTAGAGGTCGGGATCGGTGAAAAGCTGGGTGCCGATGCGGTAGAGTTCCTCGCTGCCCTTGGTCGCGCCGCCCACCTGGATGCCGACCTTCTGGTCGGTGCCGTAGGTGCCCGTCGCGCCGAAGCCACGCACGTTGATCCCCGAGCCGACCGGCGAGCCGCCGTTCACGAGGTTCACGCCCGGCACGCTGTCCACGAGCTCGGCGATGGTGCCGGCCTGGCGGTCCTCGATCTCGTCGAGATCCACCACGGTCTCGGCGGTGGCGGTGTCGGTCTGAACCTCGCGTTTGCTCTCGACCACGATGGTCCCGAGCGAGAACTCGGTCTGGGCGGCGGCCGGCAGGGCCGGCGTGAGGGCGGCGCTGCTCAGCAGCAGACACCGCAATCCCGTGCGGTACATCATCTTTGTCCCCTTGGCTGTTGTCGTCTTCTTGCTGGCCAAGGGCTGGCGGGAAGGTTTTTCAGGTTTTGCCTGCGATTGCAGGTCAACGGTTGCATTCGCTAAGTTAGCCGAGTATTTTTGTCAAGAATTATGCGGTCCCTTGGGCCGGGCAAGCGGTGCGGCAATCCGCGCAGGCCAGCGAACCTCTCCACCACAGACGACGACAAGGATTGCCGATGTCCGCCAACCTCACCGCCCCTCCGTCCGCCGCCGCCCTGCGCGCCGCCGCAGCCGAAGCGACCCTGCGCCCGCGCGACCTTGCCGCCTCGCTCGGCGTCAGCGAGGCGCAGCTTCTCGCCGCGCAATCCGACGGTGGCGACGTCACGCCAATCGCTGCCCATCCCGACGCGCTGGTGGCCGAACTGTCATCGCTCGGCGAGATGATGGCGCTGACCCGCAACGAGAGCATCGTCAGCGAGGTCCACGGCACCTATGACGGCTATGCCTCGGGCGGCCATGCCTGCCTGGTCCTGGGCGCCGGGATCGACCTGCGCCTGTTTCCGAAGCACTGGTGCCACGCGTTCGCCGTCGAGGCCGAGACGGCGCAGGGTGTGCGCCGGTCCTTCCAGGTGTTCGACGCCGCCGGCGACGCGGTCCACAAGGCCTATCTGCCGCTCGACGCCGATCCCGCCGGGTGGCAGGCCCTGCGCGACCGTCTCGCGCTGACCGAGCCGTCCGACACGCTGGAGGTCGCCCCGCGCGCCCCGGCGGAGGGCGCAATCGTGGCGCCGGAAAAGGCCGCGGCGCTGCGCAAGGGCTGGGACGATCTGGGCGACACGCACCAGTTCCTCGCACTGACCCGCAAGCTGCGCATCAACCGGCTTGGCGCCTATCGCATCGCCGGGGCGCCGTATGCCCGCGCGCTGGCTCCCGAGGCCTTGTCCGAGGCGCTGCACCGCGTGGCCGGGACCGGGGTGTCGACGATGATCTTCGTCGGCAATCCCGGCTGCATCCAGATCCATTCCGGCCCGATCGGACCGATCCGGCCGATGGGGCCGTGGCTGAACGTGCTCGACCCCGGTTTCGACATGCACTTGCGCGGCGACCACGTGGCCGAGGTCTGGGCCGTCAGCAAGCCCACGCGCCGCGGGCCCGCGCTGTCGCTCGAGGCGTTCGACGCCGACGGCCGCCTGATCGCCCAGATCTTCGGCCACCGCGCCGCCGAACGCGACGAGACCGGCCCCTGGGCCGAGCTGTTGGACGCGCTGCCCGACCGGGCCGTGGAGGGCGCATGATGCCGCCGCTCGCCCGTCTGGCCGCGCTTGCCCTCGCGCTGGCTGCCGCCCCGCTCGCCGCGCAGGAGCGGCCCGACCGCATCGTCTCGATCGGCGGCGCGGTGACCGAGATCGTCTATGCCCTGGGGGAAGAGGATCGGCTCGTCGCCCGTGACACGACCTCGACCTATCCGCCCGAAGCCAGCACGCTGACCGACATCGGCTATATCCGCCGCTTGTCGCCAGAGGGCGTCCTGTCGGTGCGGCCCGACCTGATCGTGACCGAGGCCGGGGCCGGCCCGCCCGAGGCGGTGGAGGTCATCGGCTCCGCAGGCATCCCCTTCGTCGAGATTCCCGAAGGCTTCACCCGCGACGCGATCCTGCAAAAGATCACTGCGGTCGGTGCGGCGCTGGACGTGCCCGACAAGGCGGCGGCGCTGCGCGATCAGGTGGCCACCGACCTGCGCCGCGTGGGCGCCGCCGCCGAGGTGGCCGACAAGCGCGTGCTGTTCATCCTGTCGATGCAGGGCGGCCGGATCATGGCGTCGGGCACGGGCACGGCGGCGGACGGGATCATCGCGCTGGCCGGGGCGCGCAACGCGGTGACCGCGTTCGAGGGCTACAAGCCCCTCACCGACGAGGCCATCGCCGCCGCCCGGCCCGACGTCATCCTGATGATGGACCGGGGAGAAGGGCACGAGACCGCCCGAGCGCAGGTCCTGTCCCATCCCGCCATCGCCTCGACCCCGGCGGGCGAGGCGGGGGCGCTGGTCCGGATGGATGGGCTCTACCTGCTGGGCTTTTCGGTGCGCACCGCCGCCGCCGCGCGCGATCTCGCGGCGGCGCTGGAGACGGTGGGACGATGAGCGCGCTCGCCTTCGAGGCCGCCGGCCCGATCCACACCCGCGCGGCGGGCGACCGCTCCCGCCTTGCCCGCGCGGTCACGGTCGCGCTGGCCGTCCTTCTGGCCGGGGCGATCCTGTGCAGCCTCGCCATCGGAGCCGCGGGCACGTCGCTGTGGTCCGTGCTGGCGGCGCTGGCGCGGGGCGAGAGCGTGCCGCTCGCCGACAGCGTGGTGCTGTGGCAGATACGCGCGCCGCGCACGCTGATGGGGATCGGCGTGGGCGCGGCGCTGGCGGTGTCCGGCGCGCTGATGCAGGGCCTGTTCCGCAACCCGCTGGCCGATCCGGGCATCGTCGGCGTGGGCGCCGGCGCGGGGTTGGGCGCCATCGCGGCCATCGTCATGGGTGCCGCCCTGCCGGCGATGATCCGCGAGACGCTGGGATACTATCTCGTGCCGGTCGCGGCGTTCCTGGGGGGCTGGGTGTCGACGCTGGTACTCTACCGCGTCGCCACGCGGCGGGGGCGCACTTCGGTCGCGATGATGTTGCTTGCGGGGATCGCGCTCGGCGCGCTCGCGGGGGCTCTGTCGGGCATCCTCGTCTACATCGCGGACGACGCACAGCTGCGCGACCTGACGTTCTGGGGCCTCGGTTCGCTGGCCGGGGCGACGTGGTCGAAGGTGCTGACCGGCCTGCCGATCATGCTGCCCGCGCTGGTCGCCGCGCCGTTCCTGGCGCGCGGGCTGAACGGGCTGACACTGGGCGAGGCGGCGGCCTTTCACCTCGGGATCCATGTCCAGCGGGTCAAGAACGTCGCCATCCTCGCCGTCGCGGCGGCGACGGGGGCGGCCGTCGCGCTGTCGGGGGGCATCGGCTTTGTCGGGATCGTGGTGCCGCACCTGCTGCGCCTGATGTCCGGACCGGACCACCGGTACCTGCTGGTCAACTCCGCCCTGCTCGGCGCGGCGCTGCTGCTCGTGGCGGACATCGTCTCGCGCACGGTGATCGCGCCTGCGGAGCTGCCGATCGGCATCGTCACGGCGGTGCTGGGCGGGCCGGTCTTCCTGTGGATCCTGTTCCGCCAGCGCGGAGTACTGGACCTGTGACGCTCGAGGCGAACGGGATCACGGTCCGCCTGGGACGGAGCCGCGTGCTGCGCGATGTGGCCTTCTCCGCCGCCCCCGGCGCGGTCACCGCCATCGTCGGCCCGAACGGGTCGGGCAAGACGACGCTCCTGCGCGCCCTCACGGGCGAGGTGCCCCATGAGGGAACGGTGCGCCTGAACGGTCGTGACACCGCCGAGGCCGCACCGTGGCAGCTGGCCCGGCAGCGCGCGGTGCTGCCCCAGGCCACGACGCTGGCCTTCCCGTTCAACGTGATCGAGGTCGTCAGCCTTGGCCTGCAGGAGGCCGGCGCCTGGCAGGTCGCGCGGCAGGCGCTCGTGCGGGTGGGCCTGTCAGGCTACGAGGCGCGATACTACCAGGAGCTGTCGGGCGGCGAACAGCAGCGCGTGCAGCTGGCCCGCGCCCTGGCGCAGGTCTGGCAGCCAGTGGGGGAGGCGGAATCGCGTTGGCTGTTCCTCGACGAACCGGTCGCGTCGCTGGATATCGGCCACCAGTTGCAGGTGATGCGGATCGCGCGGTCCTTCGCGGAGGCCGGCGGCGGAATCGTCGCGGTGATGCACGACCTGAATCTCACCGCGATGTTCGCCGACCGCGTGGTGCTGTTGGAAGGCGGGCGCGTGCTGGGCGAGGGGGCGCCCGAGGCGGTGCTGACCGACGCGCTGCTGTCGCGGGCCTATAACTGGCCCGTTCGCGTGGGCGTTGCGCCTGCGGCGGTGCTGTTCGTGTTGCCGCAGGCGGCGGGAGACGGTCGGGCGGATTGACACGGGAAGGGCGCGGACGCCGGCCAGACAAGCATGCTTCCGGTCACCAAGCGAGACCTCGAGGCGGCGCTCCGCCGAGACGGGCAACTGACGGGTGGCGGCGCCACGACGTCACAGGGCATGAGGTCGAAATGAACCCGTTGCCTCGCACGCAACCGTGAACGCCGGACCGGTGTGAGTCCGCGTCGACGCGATACCTCCCGTCGCCAAAACTAACCTGAGTAAGCGCTGCCGCGCCTCCGGCCTGCTACCAGATGATGCCCGCTCTGGATTCAGCGGCAAACGCTTTTGAAGTAGTCGAGAGGCGCGGGGCTCCAAGGGCCCGCGCCTCTTATTACCGCATCATTGCCGCGCGGAACCGGGACGGGCGGGAGGCCGGCATTGTACCGTTGCCCCGATGCGATCGTCGGTCTGCAATGGCGGTCTACCCGAGGACGGGACCGCCATGATCCAGGTAGGCCGGGTCGAAGTCGGCACGCTCGAGCAGGCGGTCATAATCGTCGAACCGGACAATGCCCCCGCGGAACGTCACCAGGCGGTCCTCCCGCAGGCGGCGGAGGATCCGGTTGACGTGGATCGCGCTCAGACCGAGCGCATCGGCCAGGTGATACTGCGTCAGCGGGCAGGCATACCCCTCCCTCCCGCCGATGCCGACGAGCGCCAGCCGGGCCGACAGTTCCAGAAGGAAATGCGCCAGCCGGACATCCGCGTCACGGCGCGCGACACTGACCAGATGCTCGACCACCATCGCCTCGTCGCGGGAGGCGGCCCAGAGGATCGCGGCGGCCAACCGGGGCGAGCGGCCCAGTGTGTCCAGCAGCTCGTCCCGCATGATCTCGGAGGCCTGGATGCTGCCGATCGGTTCGAAGCTGTGATCCGACACGCGCAGCATGAGGCTGCGGAGCCCGAGAAAGTCGCCCGGTATCTGGAAATCCACGATCTGCCGCGACCCGTCGGCCTGAAGCTTGTACGAGCAGACCCAGCCCTCGGCCAGGATATAGGCCGCCTGTTCCGACTGCCCCTGATGGACGAGATCGCGTCCGGAGACGAACGTCTTCCGCCGGCGATGCAAACGCTGCATCAGGGCCGTCTCACCCGTCGAAAGGGTGGCGAAGGCCGAGAGCTTGCGGATCAGCGGGCTGGTCTCGACGGCGGTCATGGAGCCTCGTCTGGCAATGTCACACGTCTTGGTACTTCGGCGTCGAGACTGCTTTCAGTCAGTCCGCCATATCCGTTTCGCGTTCAGGATGGTGAGGATCCGCGAAACGCTTCCCGCGGTCTCGGACCCGGCGAAAGGATACTCCGTGCCTCACGAGAACGACTATTCCGGCATGGCCGCGCTTTCGATCTGCGAGTCGCTCCTGCTGGCGATGAACGACCGCGGGATCCTCGAGGGCACCGAGATCGTCGGCGTGCTTCGCGATGCCGCCGCGACGCATGAGACGGCCGCCGGCGACGGGGGCGAGAGAGAGGCCCACCTGGCCGTGGCCGCGTTGATCAACCGGATCATTTCCGGCGGGAACTCGGTGCGCCGGAAATGATCGCGTGTGGGTGGCCTGTCGCGGGAGAGCGCAACGCGTCCCCGAAGGTTCGCGTGGCGGGCGGCCCGCGGCGGGGCCGATCAGCGTTTCTTGCCCGGCTTCGGATTAGTCGGGTGAAACACCTTGGTGATGTCCGTCGCCGGCGCCGGAGCCGCCTTTTCCTGTTTGGGTTTCTTTTCTTCGCGTCCCCTGCGGGATTTTCCCTTGGCCATCGAAGGCCTCCTGTACTGAACGTTGAGCGACCGAATCCGAGACCGAGTCCGGATCGGGGAGAGGGGAGACGGCGCCGCGCCGGGTCTGTCGAAAGGAAGGCTGTCGCGGGGCCGGGTCGTAGCGATATCCGGAACGTGGGGGACGTCGTCACCGTGGTCGACGCAGGATGGCGACATCCATTTACCAAGATGGGGAGTGATGCGGCGAAAAGCAAGCGAGGCACCGCACCTTGAGCGCCGGGTTGACGGTAAGGCAAGGCGGTTCTCCTGCGGGACGGAGCGACCCTCCGGCGTGCCGGCCATGACCGCCGTGACCATCCACCACCGCACCCGGTATCGCTATCGCGAGATGGTGACGTTCGGCCCGCATTGGTTGATGCTGCGCCCGCGCGAGAGCCGGGGGCTGAGAGTGCGGGACCTCGTCGTCACGATCTCGCCCGAGGCGCGGCTGGACTGGGGCGAGGATGTCTGGGGCAACGCGGTGGCCACGGCCACGATCGGCACACCGTCGGACGCCCTGCTGATCGACAGCCGGCTGTCGGTGGACCTCGAGGCGGAGGCGTGGCCCGTATTTACGATCGCCCCCGAGGCGCATCGCTATCCGTTCCGCTACGCCGATACCGATTGGACCGACATGGGGGCGCTGACCGTGCCCGCCCATCCCGACCCGCAGGGGCGGCTGCAGGGATGGGCGCGTGGCTTTGTCGCCGGGAAGGGCGAGGGGACCGATACGCTGTCGCTGCTTCAGGATCTGAACGCCGGAGTCGCCGGGGCCACGGCGTATCGTTGGCGCGAGGAAGAGGGCACGCAATCCCCGCTCGAGACCCTTCGCCTGGCAAGCGGGACCTGTCGCGACCTCTCGGTTCTCTTCGTCGAAGCGCTGCGTCAGCTGGGGTTCGGGGCGAGGCTCGTCTCGGGCTATCTGTTGCCCGAGGAGGGCGGGGCTCCCGGCGCGGTCGGCACCGGGGCGACCCACGCCTGGGGTGAGGTGTTCCTTTCCGGCGCCGGGTGGATCGCCTTCGATCCGACGAACCGGAGCATGGGCGGACGCAACCTGATCCCGGTCGCAGTGGGCCGTGACATCGGGCGGGTGGTGCCGGTTTCCGGAGGGTTCAGTGGGGCGCGCGATTCGCTGGTCGAGCTTTCGGTCGAGGTGGACGTGATACGGGAATGACCGGCGGTGCGTGGGGCGGCGGCGTCAGCGCCGACGGCCCGGCGCCCCCACGGCGCCTCGTTGCGGCGAGGTGCGCCACGTCGAGGACAGCTTGCAGCGCCGGCAGATCCGTTCGCCGAAACCGCTGCTGTCGAACGGCGCCTTGCAGCGCAGGCAGTCCCTGCGGGCCGGAGCGTTGGGCGTGTGCCGGACCGGTTCGATCGTGGTGTCTTTCATCGCTTTCTCCCGAAATCGGGGGCGGCACCCGGATGCATTGGCCCTGGAGCGCCTTTGGGTGAAACCTCGGACGGCACGGGCCGGGGGCGTGTAGAAGAGTGGGGCAGTGGCAGGAACGCGGGTGCCCTCGCGCCCGGGAGGCCCGCGGGCCGGACGCCGGGCTCAGGCTTGCCCCGCCGGCATCCCCTCGTTCTCGGCCGCGTCGATGGCAAAGCTTTCCGCCAGCCGGGCGGAGACGATGGCACGGGCGGCCGCTTCGGTCCCATCGCGATGCTTGTCGTTGCACAGGTGCCGGTAAAAGCTGCGCAGCTGCGGTTCCGAGACGGAGTCGGCCTCCATGATCAGCTGAATGATCGGGTCGGTCAGCATCTCGTCGAGAAAGGCCTCCAGATGCGACTGTCCGGGTTTGTCGTCCAGCGCGCGGGCCTCTTCGAGCTCTGCAATGGACACCGTCAGGCTCCGCGCCAGACCGGGATGGGACATGCGCGGATGGAGATGCAGCAGGACGGACTCCTTCCAGACGTCGATATCAGGACACCCTTCGGGCGCGCGAACCTCGGTCTCGACTTCGTAGCTGCCGGGCGGAAGCAATTCCTCGAAACCGGGTATCCGGAAGGGGCGTCTGAAATAGATGATCGACTGAATTGTTCTCTTATCTTCTCTCATCATTGGGATGCCCCTGTCGGACCGGCCCGGACATATTTCAGGGGCCGGTCTTTTTGGAAACCGGTGGAGATTTCGGCGACGGGGGCGTCGATGCCTGCGTCGAGTCCTTGCTGCCCTCAGGCTTGTTTTTCACGACTTGGGCGGCCTTGTTCATTAGGTCTTTGAAAGACATGGTCTCATCCTTTGAATTAAATGAATATTGCAGACCCACCTCTGTGGTCATGGGTTGCACTGAGAACATATGGGGTCTCGCAAGGGGCTTTGCCACGAAATACTCGGAATATATGGCGTCAACTCTTCCAGGTATTTCGCCAAGAAGATCATTGTCGGGTAAGGCACTGAGTCTGACTACAATTCCGGAAGGGTGTGGTCGGAATTGAGAGGCGTTTCGGGGGAGAGAAAGAATTCTCCGCGGCGCCGAGACACGATCCGAAAAAGCCGCATCTGCGCTCCCGCGGGCACGTCGGGGCGACGCGGCGGATGTGCCCGGCAGGACGAGGCCGCGCCTTGATCGCAGTAAAGCGCGCCCCCGGCCGAGCGACCGGGCCTATGCCGTCTCGTCCGGTGTCCGGCGGTAGCGTTTCGCGACGCTGAGGGCGATCAGGGTGCAGATGGCGCCGGACAGAAGGTAGGCGCCGGCGGCGATCAGCCCGAAATACGAGGACAAGAGCAGGGCGGCGAGGGGGGCGAAGCCCGCGCCGAAGAGCCACGCCATGTCGGACGTGATCGCCGACCCGGTATAGCGGAAGTGCTTCGAGAAGCGGTCCGCCACCACGCCCGAGGACTGGCCGAAGCAGACGCCCAGCAGGGCGAAGCCGCTGAAGGTGAAGAAGATCTCGCCAAGGAGCCCGCCGTCGAGGAATTGCGGCGCGAAGCCGCTGAAGGCGCCCGTCAGAAGCGCGCAGATCTTGAGCAGGTTCATGCGACCGAACCGGTCGGTGAGCCAGCCGGAGGCCACGATCCCGGCGAGGAAGAAGGCCGAGGCGACGGAGGCGATGGTCAGGAACCGCCAGGGCTCTTCGTCGGTGTAGAGGAAGATCCACGACAGCGGGAACACCGTCATCATGTGGAACAGCGCGAAGGTCGAGAGCGGGATGAAGGTGCCGAGCACGATGGTCGGAGCCTCGGCGCGGACGGTCTGCAGGATCGGCTCGGGCTGAAGCTCGCGGGCGCGGAAGAGCCGGGCGTATTCGGGCGTCACCACGAGGCGCAGCCGCGCGAAGAGCGCCACGACGTTGATCGCGAAGGCGACGAAGAACGGATAGCGCCAGCCCCAGTCGTAGAAATCCTCGGGCGAAAGCACGGCCAGGAAATACGCGAACAGCCCGGTGGCCACGAGAAAGCCCGTCGCCGCGCCGATCTGCGGCACCATCGTGTAATAGCTCTTGCGGTTGTCCGGCGCGTCGAGGGCCAGAAGCGAGGCCAGCCCGTCCCAGCTGCCGCCGATGGCGAGCCCCTGCAGCAGCCGCAGCCCGATCAGGATCGCGGCGGACCAGTGGCCGATCGTCTCGTACTTGGGGAGGAAACCGAGCAACACGGTCGCCGTGCCCAGCATGAAGAGGGCGGTGGTCAGGCGAGCGTTCTTTCCGTGGCGGCGGTCCACATGGTTGAACAGGACCGTCCCGAAGGGCCGCGCCACGAAGGCCAGCGCGAAGATCGCGAAGCAGAACATCGTCCCGACGGCGGGGTCCGCGTAGGGAAAAACGCGGGCCGGGAACACCAGCACTGAGGCGACCGCGAACACGAAGAAGTCGAAGAACTCGGAGGTCCGCCCGATCACCACGCCAACGGCGACGTCGGCGGGGCTCACCTCGCCCTCGTGGTCGGCATCGAGGTGAAGCGTCGCGTCGTCGTGTGCGGTTTCGTTGGGATCCACCACTGGTCTCGCCTCGTTCGTCGGATCTGTCGCGAGGACATGCCCCGTCTCGCACTCTCCTATGCCGGTCCCGGCCGGCCGCGTGCATTGGACAGATTGTCCAATCGCGGCCGTCGCGGGGCGTTGCTAACCGTTCGCCCAATCCCGCACGGAGCCGCAACCGACATGCCTCTTCGACGCCTGATTCTCGCCGGTCTCGCGGTTCTGCCGCTCGGGGGCTGCGATCTCGTATTGCTGAACCCGGCGGGTGACGTCGCCGCGCAGCAGAGCAACCTGCTGATCTTCGCGACGCTGCTGATGCTTGTCGTGATCGTGCCGGTGATGGTGCTGACGGTGTTGTTCGCCTACCGCTACCGCGCTTCCAACCGCGACGCCGACTACGCCCCCGACTGGGACCATTCCGCCCGGATCGAGCTGGTGGTGTGGGCTGTGCCGCTGCTGATCATCATCGTGCTGGGGGCGGTGACGTATGTCGGCACCCACCACCTCGACCCTTACCGGCCACTCGGGCGCGTCGATGCGGACACGGAACTGTCCGAGGACGTGGAGCCGCTGGAGGTGCAGGTCGTCTCGCTCGACTGGAAGTGGCTGTTCATCTACCCGCAATACGACGTGGCCATGGTGAACGAGCTGGCCCTGCCGGTGGACCGCCCCGTCAAGTTCTCCCTGACCTCGGAAAAGGTGATGAACACCTTCTCCGTACCGACCATGGCCGGAATGATCTACACGATGGCCGGGATGGAGACGACGTTGCATGGCGTGCTGAACGCCGAGGGCAGGTACGAGGGCCGGTCGGCCCATTACAGCGGCGAGGGCTTCTCGCAGATGCGCTTCGACGTGATCGCCACCGACGATGACGGGTTCGACGAGTGGGTGTCCGGCATCCGGGACACGGGGGATCGCCTGGGCCGCGACGCCTACCTTGCGCTCGCCGAGCCCAGCGTCGACCATGACGTCGTCCCCTATGACGGCGTGGCCGAGAACCTGTTCGATCTGGTCGTCAATCTCTGCGTCGAGCCCGACCGCATGTGCATGAGCGAGATGATGGCGATCGACGCCCTGGGCGGGCTGGGGCTGGCCGGGCTGATCGCCACGGTGCCCGAGACGGCTGCGACCGGCACCGCCGCGGTGTTCGGGCCCGAGCCGCGCTATGTCGCCGCCCTGTGCACGCCGGAGGACGCGATGGGCGGTCTCGTCGAACGCGAGGGGCAGCCGGTCCGCGACCGCTTCGCCACGCTCTCGGGCAACGACCTCGTGAACACAGAAATCCCCATCTTCGGATCGCCCGCCCCGTTGGGCCGCGCCGATCCGGACAGTGAATCGTGACGCAATGGAACAGACCGCACCTCTCCCCGTGAGCCCGATCTTCGGCCGGCTGACGCTCGACGCGATCCCCTACGACCCGATCGTCCAGGCGACCTTCGGCGTCGTCGTGCTGGGGGCGCTTGCGGTCGTCTACCTGATCCAGCGCTACCGGCTCTGGGGCTATCTGTGGAACGAGTGGATCACCACCGTCGACCACAAGAAGATCGGGATCATGTACATGATCCTGGGCTTCGTGATGCTGCTGCGCGGGTTCTCCGACGCGATCATGATGCGACTGCAGCAGGTGATGGCGTTCGGGGGCTCGGACGGATACCTCAACGCGCACCACTACGACCAGGTCTTCACCGCCCACGGCGTCATCATGATCTTCTTCGTGGCGATGCCGATTATCACGGGGCTGATGAACTATGTCGTGCCGTTGCAGATCGGCACGCGGGACGTGGCCTTTCCGTTCCTGAACAACTTCTCCTTCTGGATGACCGCCGGCGGCGCGGTGATCGTGATGGCGTCGCTCTTTCTGGGCGAGTTCGCGCAGACCGGCTGGCTGGCCTTCCCGCCGCTGTCGGGCATCGACAGCGCACCCTATGTCGGCGTCGACTATTACATCTGGGCGCTGCAGGTGGCGGGTGTCGGGACGACTCTGTCGGGGATCAACCTAGTGTGCACGATCCTAAAGATGCGCGCGCCGGGGATGAACATGATGAAGATGCCGATCTTCTCGTGGACCAGCCTCTGCACGAACATCCTGATCGTGGCGTCGTTCCCGGTGCTGACCGCGGTGCTCGTGATGCTGTCGCTCGACCGCTACGTCGGCACCAACTTCTTCACCACGGACATGGGCGGCAACGCCATGATGTACGTGAACCTGATCTGGATCTGGGGCCACCCCGAGGTCTACATCCTGATCCTGCCGCTGTTCGGCGTGTTCTCCGAGGTGACCTCGACCTTCTCGGGCAAGCGTCTCTTCGGCTATACCTCGATGGTCTACGCCACCGTGGTCATCACCGTGCTGGCCTACGTGGTGTGGCTGCACCACTTCTTCACCATGGGCAACGGCGCCAGCGTCAACGCCTTCTTCGGGATCACGACGATGATCATCTCGATCCCGACGGGGGCCAAGATCTTCAACTGGCTTTTCACCATGTATCGCGGGCGCATCCGGTTCGAGCTGCCGATGATGTGGACCATCGCCTTCATGCTGACCTTCACGGTCGGCGGTATGACGGGCGTGCTGCTGGCCGTGCCGCCGGCGGACTTCCTGCTGCACAATTCGCTGTTCCTGGTCGCGCATTTCCACAACGTGATCATCGGCGGCGTGCTGTTCGGCACCTTCGCGGCGGTCAATTACTGGTGGCCCAAGGCGTTCGGGTTCACGCTTGACCGCTTCTGGGGGAAGGTGTCGTTCTGGTTCTGGGTGGTCGGCTTCTGGACCGCGTTCATGCCGCTCTACATCCTCGGCCTGATGGGGGTGACCCGGCGGATGCGGGTGTTCGACGATCCCTCGCTGCAGATCTGGTTCGGCATCGCCGGCATCGGCGCGCTGCTGATCGCGCTGGGGATCGCCGCGATGCTGGTGCAGTTCGCGGTCTCGATCTGGCGGCGAAAGGCACTTTCGGACGAGACCGGCGATCCATGGGACGGGCGGACGCTGGAATGGGCGACCTCGTCGCCGCCGCCCGAGTACAACTTCGCCTTCACGCCGGTCGTCCACGCCACCGATGCCTGGGCCGACATGAAGGCGCGGAATTACGCCCGGCCGACCGAGGGCTTCAAGCCGATCCACATGCCCGCCAACACCTCGGCCGGCGTCATCCTGTCCGGTATCAGCGTGGTGCTGGCGATGGCGCTGATCTGGTATGTCTGGTGGCTGGCGATCCTCGCCTTCCTGGCGATCATCGGCTACGCGATCTACCACACCTTCGATTATGACCGGGACTGCAACATCCCGGCCGAAGAGGTGGCCCAGGTCGAGCAGTCCCGCACCGAACGTCTCTCGGGGGCCGTCTGATGTCCGCTATGCCCGACATTCCCCGGACCTCGTTCCACCTGGAGGAAGAGCCGCACCCGCCAGAGGGCGGCTCGACGATGCTGGGCTTCTGGGTCTACCTGATGAGCGACTGTCTCATCTTCGCGATCCTGTTCGCCACCTACGGCGTCCTCGGCGGGAACTACGCCGCCGGACCGGCGCCCTCCGATCTGTTCGAGCTCGAGCTCGTCGCGATCAACACGACGTTCCTGCTGGTGTCCTCGATCACGTTCGGGTTCGCGATGCTGTCGATGATGCAGGACCGGCTGCGCAGCACGCTGATCTGGCTCGCCGTGACCGGGGCGTTCGGGATCGGTTTCCTCGGCATCGAGCTCTACGAGTTCCTGCACTTGATTCATATCGGCGCGGGCCCGCAGCGCAGCGGCTTCCTGTCGGCCTTCTTCCTCCTCGTGGGCACGCACGGGCTGCACGTCTTCTTCGGGGTGATCTGGCTGGTCACCCTGATGGTGCAGGTGACCCAGCGCGGCCTGATCGGGGCGAACCGGCGCCGGCTGATGTGCCTGTCGATGTTCTGGCACTTCCTCGACGTGATCTGGATCGGCGTGTTCACCTTCGTCTACCTCCTGGGAATGCTGCAATGACGTCCGCCCACAACGACAAGCACGATCACGCGACCACCGCGCACGAGGGCGAGGGGGATCACGACGGGGCGGCCCACGGCTCGCTCCGCGGCTACCTGACCGGCTTCGTGCTGGCTGCGATTCTCACCGCCGTCCCGTTCTGGCTGGTGATGGAGCGGCCCCTGGACAGCGCACAGGCGACGGCCTTCATCGTGGTCGGCTTCGCCGCGGTGCAGATCCTGGTCCACATGATCTTTTTCCTCCACATGGACCCGCGCTCGGAAGGGGGATGGACGTTCATGGCACTGATCTTCACCGTCATCGTGCTGGTGATCGCGGTCAGCGGCACGCTCTGGGTGATGTACCACATGAACACCAACATGATGCCGGTGCACGAGATGGACGGTTCGTGACGGACCGGCCCGGTCCGGTCCGGACCCTTGCGCTGGCGGCGCTGACGATCGCGCTCGCCGCCGCGTTCCTGGCGCTCGGATGGTGGCAGATCGAGCGCCGCGCCTGGAAGCTCGACCTGATCGACCGCGTCGAAAGCCGCGTCTCTGCCTCGCCGGTCGCCCCGCCGGGGCCCGAGGACTGGCCCGGCCTGTCGCGGGAGGGCGCCGAGTACCTCCGGGTCGAGGCCGAGGGGCGGTTCCTGGCGGACGAGGCGCTGGTCCAGGCGGTCACCGAACGCGGGGCAGGGTACTGGGTGCTGTCGCCGTTCGTCACCGAGGACGGCCTGACGATGCTGGTCAACCGTGGCTTCGTCCCGCGAGAGGGGCGCACGGCGAGCCGGTCAACCGGCACGGGTCCGCACCGGATCGTCGGCCTGCTTCGGATGACCGAGCCCGACGGCGGCTTCCTCAGGGCCAACGATCCCGGCGCGGGGCGCTGGTATTCGCGCGATGTCGACGCCATCGCCCGCAGCATGGGGCTGACCGGCGCCGCGCCGTATTTCGTGGACGCCGAGGCCGGACATAACGGCGGGACGCCGCCCGTGGGCGGGCTGACCGTCGTGCGGTTCCGCAACACCCACCTGGTCTACGCCCTGACCTGGTTCACGCTCGCCGCCATGTGCGCCGGTGCGACCGTGCTCGTCCTGCGCGCCGGCACCGCACCCGCGCGCGACGGACCGCAAGAGAGCTAGGGGCGCCGGTGTCCGACCAGATCGCGCCGGCCGAGGCCGCGGCCAATCGCCAGAACCTCATCCTGCTGACCCAGCTTCGCTGGATCGCGGCGGCGGGACAGATCGCGACGATCCTGACCGCGCATTATGCCCTTGGCATCCCGCTGCCCGTGGGCCCGATGGCGAGTGTCGTCGCGCTGCTGCTGGTGCTGAACATCGGCACGCTCTGGCGTCACCGCCGCAAGCCTGACGTGCTGAACGGCGAAATCCTGGCGCAGATCCTGCTCGACGTGGCGGCGCTGTCGGCACAGCTGCATTTCAGCGGCGGCGCGGCGAACCCGTTCGTGATGCTCTACCTGCTGCAGATCATCCTCGGCGCCGTTCTCCTGACTCCGCGCGCGGCCTGGGCGCTGGTCGCGCTGACGGTGCTGTCCTTTGCGGCGCTGATGTTCGATCCGCTGTCGCGGGACCTGCGCCTGGCGCCGGACGGCAATCTGCCGCGGCTGCATGTCATCGGCAGCCTGATCTGCTTTCTCCTGACCGCCGGCCTGCTGGTCTATTTCATCGGCCGGATCGGTCGGAACCTCAGGGCCCGGGACCGGCGCCTATCCGACCTCAGCCGGCAGGCGGTGGAGGAAGAGCACATCGTGCGCCTCGGCCTTCTCGCCTCGGGGGCTGCGCACGAACTGGGCACACCGCTGGCGGTCCTGTCGGTGATCCTCGGGGACTGGCAGCGCACGCCGCACTTCGCCGACGACCCCGACCTGGCCGAAGACATGCGCGAGATGCAGGTCCAGCTGGATCGCTGCAAGGACATCGTGTCGGGCATCCTCGTCTCGTCGGGCGAGATGCGCGGCGAGACGGTCAGCCGCACCAGCGTCACCACCTTCCTCGGCGAGACGGTAGCGGAATGGCGCGCGACCCGTCCGACCGGGCGGATCGAATTTCAGGACCGTTTCCACCCGGACCAGCAGATCCTCTACGATCCCGCCCTGCGCCAGGTCATTGCCAGTCTCTTCGACAACGCCTTCGAGGCCACGCCCGACATGATCCGCGTGACGGCCGAACGCGAGGACGACGCCCTCGTCCTGACGGTCGAGGACCGGGGCCCCGGCTTCGACGCCGACATGCTCGAGAGCTTCGGCCGCCCCTATGCCTCGACCAAGGGCCGGCCGGGCGGCGGGCTGGGGTTGTATCTCGTCGTCAATGTCATGCGAAAGCTCGGCGGAAACGTCGTCGCGCGGAACCGTGAGGAAGGTGGCGCGTCAGTCATTCTGACACTGCCCATCGATCGCCTCAGCCCGGAGAACGCCATTGGAGGTCAGACCCACGCTTCTCATCGTCGAGGATGACGCGGCCCTGTCGCGCACCCTCGGCCGGTCGTTCGAGCGGCGCGGCTACCTGGTGACCCAGGCGCCCGACCTTGCGGGGGCACATACGGCGATCCGCAGCGAGACGCCGGATTTCGCCGTGGTTGACCTCAAGCTTAGCGACGGCTCGGGGCTGGAATGCGTCAAGGCGCTGTCCGACCAGGACCCCGACATGAAGATCGTCGTGTTGACCGGGTATGCCAGCATCGCCACGGCGGTCGAGGCGATCAAGCTGGGCGCCTGCCACTACCTCGCCAAGCCGTCCAACACCGACGACATCGAATCCGCCTTCTCGCGGGGGGAGGGCGACCCGGACGTCTCGGTCGCGGTGCGGCCCACCTCGATCAAGACGCTCGAATGGGAGCGCATCCACGAGGTCCTGGCCGAGTGCGACTTCAACATCTCGGAAACGGCCCGCCGGCTGGGCATGCACCGCCGCACCCTCGCCCGGAAACTCGGCAAGCGCCGGGTGGATTGAGCGCCTTGGGGACCCTGCGTCCGGCAGCTGACGTGCCCGCTCCGAGCCATGATCGCACGCGATACCACCGATGCCGAAAAGACCTCTCGCAGGCGGCCGGGATCGGGGCCAAATCTCGTCCCAGCGGGGGCCGTCCCCGCCGCGTCATTCAATGGAGCTTTCCGATGTTCACCCGCCTCAAGACCTTCCTGTCCGACATGTCCCGCGCCGGCACCCCCGCAAGAAATCCGTTCGAACCGCGCCGTTCGGCACGGAACTGAACCGCGCTCACCCGTCCCGCGGATGTGCGCCTTGGTGAATAGGCGCATCCGCCGCTGAGCGCTTGGCGTCAGTCGTGTGTCGCGACGGTGGCGAGGATCGCTTCGACGACCTGATCGCGTAGGGTGGCCTGGGCGTCGTCCGAGAACATCCGGTCGCCGAAGATGGCCGAGAACGTCGGGCGATTCGACACGTTGAAGAAGCTGGCCGCGCTGATCTGCCAGTGAAGCGCGACGGGGTCGAGACCGGGACGGAACACGCCTTCGGCCTCGCCTCGCCGGCAGATGTCCTCGAGCTTTTCGATCGCCGACAGATTCAGCCGGCGCAGCACGTCCGAGCCTGCCAGGTTTTCGGCGTGGTGGATGTTCTCGATCATCACCATGCGGATGAACTCGGGGTGGCTGCGGTGGTGGTCGAAGGTGAACGCCACGAGCCGCGCCAGCGCCGCCCGCGGCGCGAGCTGGCCGAGATCGAGCGCGCTCTCGCCCTCGCGCACCTTGGCATAGGCTTTTTCCAGGGCCCTGACGTAAAGGCCCTGCTTGTCCCCGAAATAGTAGTAGATCATCCGCTTCGAGGTGCGGGTCCTGGCGGCGATGCTGTGGATGCGCGCGCCGGACAGGCCGTGGGCCGCGAACTCTTCCACCGCCACGGTGAGGATGTCCCGTTTTACGGCGTCGGGGTTCTGCCGCCAGCCGCGCCGTTCCGCTCTTTCTTCGCCAGTTGACGCCACATTCGCCTCCCTTCCCGCGGATAGCACAGGCGCAATTAACCGCCCAGTACATTTTTCTTGACGAAATTAACCGTCTGGAACATTTTGCGAGTCACACGACGTGGAAAGGGAGGTCCACGGAGGATGAGTCCAGTCACCGCGGAAGAGACGGGCGCGGGGCGCCCGCTGCGGCTCGGCCTGATCGGGCGGGGGATCACCCTGTCCCGCACGCCGCGCATGCACGAGGCCGAGGCCGCGGCGCAGGGGCTCGCCTGCCGCTACGATCTTCTCGATATGGATGCCGGCGTCGAAGGTTCGTTGTCCGAGATCGTCGACCGGGCCGAGGCCGAGGGCTATGCCGGGCTGAACGTGACCTTCCCCTACAAGCAGGAGATCATCCCGCTTCTGGACGGGCTCTCCGATGCGGCCCGCCGGGTCGAGGCGGTGAACACCGTGGTGTTCCACGAGGGGCGGCGGTCGGGGCACAACACCGACTTCTGGGGCTTCTCCGAGAACCTGCGCCGCAACCTGCCCGACGCGGACATCGGGACAGTTCTTCTGATCGGCGCCGGGGGCGCGGGCGGCGCCGTGGGACATGCACTGGCCGATCTCGGGGCGGGCAGAATTTTGATCTTCGACAGACGGGACGGGGCCGCGGAGGCGCTGGCGCAGGCGGTCAACGCGGCCGCCGGGCGGCCGGTCGCCGGCGCCGCAGAGGCGCTGCCCGCCGCTGCCGCCGAGGCGCGGGGCATCGTGAACGCGACGCCGGTGGGCATGGCGAAGATGCCCGGCACCCCGATCGACACCGCGCTGCTCACACCCGATCAGTGGGTGGCCGACATCGTGTATTTCCCCCTCGAGACGGAGTTCCTTTGCAAGGCGAAGGCGGTGGGATGCCGGACGCTGTCGGGCGAGGGTATGGCGATCTTCCAGGCGGTGCGGGCGTTCGAGCTGTTCACCGGCATCCGGCCCGCGGCCGAGCGGATGCGCCAGGCGTTCCACGCCCAGGCGCCGGACGAGGGGGCGGCATGAAAACGGGCATCGCGACGGTTTCGATCTCGGGCAACCTCGAAGAAAAGATCGAGGCGATTGCCGGCGCCGGCTTCTCGGGGATCGAGATCTTCGAGCAGGACTTCATCGCCGACATCCGCTCTCCGCGCGAGGTCGGGCGGCGGATCCGCGAGGCGGGGCTCGAACTGCTGCTGTTCCAGCCGTTCCGTGACTTCGAGGGGCTGCCCGCGCCGCTGCGCCAGCGGGCGTTTGACCGGGCCGAGCGCAAGTTCGACGTCATGCAGGATCTCGGCTGCGAGATGCTGATGGTCTGCTCGGCGGTCCATCCCGAGGCGCTTGGCGGCATCGACCGCGCCGCCGCCGACTTCGCGGAGCTTGGCGAGCGCGCCGCGGCCCGCGGGCTGCGTGTCGGATACGAGGCGCTGGCATGGGGCCGCCACGTGAACGATCACCGCGATGCCTGGGAAATCGTGCGCCGCGCCGATCATCCGAATGTCGGGCTGGTGCTGGATTCCTTCCACACGCTCGGCCGGGGGCTGGATCCCGAAAGCATCCGCGCGATCCCCGGCGACCGCATCTTCTTCGTCCAACTCGCCGATGCGCCGCTGATCGAGATGGACCTGCTGTACTGGTCGCGGCACTTTCGCAACATGCCGGGCGAGGGGGATCTCGACGTGCTGCGCTTTGCGCGGGCGGTGATGGCGACGGGGTATTCCGGACCGATCAGCCTCGAGATCTTCAACGACCAGTTCCGCGGCGGCAGTCCGACCACCATCGCGCGTGACGGATACCGCTCGCTCATCTCGCTGATGGACGAGGTGCGGCGCGAGGAACCGGAAGTGTCGGTCAACCTGCCCGCCCTGCCGGCGCCGGTCCGGGTCCACGACACGTCCTTCGTCGAGTTCGCGGCGCGGGGCGACGATCTGGCGGCTCTGGAGAGCCTGTTGCGCAGCATGGGGTTTCGGCCCGCCGGGCGGCACGTGTCCAAGGCCGTGACACTCTGGCAGCAGGGCGACATCCGCATCGTGCTCAATGCCGAGAGCACGGGGCACGCGGCCAACGCCTACACCGTGCGCGGCCCGACGGTGTGCGACATCGGTCTGTCGGTGGGATCCGCGGCGGACACCGTGACACGGGCCACCGCGCTGGGGTCCGAGCCGTTCTCGCAGCCGCTGGGGCCGGGGGAGCTTCCGATCCCGGCGATCCGCGGGCTTGGCGGCAGCGTCATGCACTTCATCGACGGGGCCAGCGGTCTGGCTGAGGTCTGGGACGTGGAATTCGATGCCGCCGGCGAGGACGGCCCCGGCTGCGGTCTCACCCGGATCGATCACATCGCGCAGACGATGACCTATGACGAGATGCTCAGCTGGTCACTGTTCTACACCACGCTGTTTGACATGCGGAAACAGCTGATGGTCGACGTGATCGACCCCGACGGACTGGTCCGCAGCCAGGCGATCGAGGCGCCGGACGGCCGGTTCCGCATCACGTTGAACGGGGCGGAGACGCACAAGACGCTCGCCGGCTCGTTCCTGGCCGAGGGGCTGGGCGCCACGGTCCAGCACATCGCGCTCGAGACCGGGGACATATTCGCAACCGCCGCTGCGCTGCGCGAGCTGGGCTTCAAGGTGCTGCAGATCTCGCCGAACTATTTCGACGACCTCGCCGCGCGGTTCGATCTGTCGGCCGACTTCCTCGGCCGGCTGCGGGACGCGAACATTCTCTACGATGCGGACGGGCAGGGCGAGTTCCTGCAACTCTACTCGCAGCCCTTCGCGGGGCACATGTTCTTCGAGATCGTCGAGAGGCGCGGCGGATACGCCGGCTACGGCGCCCCGAACGCGCCGTTCCGCATCGCCGCGCAGAAGCGTCTCGATCCACCGAAAGGGATGCCAGCCATGTGACGGGGGAGGAGGCCCCGGCGTCACCAGGAAACCGGAAACCGGCTCCGATCCACGGGGCCGCTGTCAGAAAGGGAGGAAAACCGATGACATATCTCAACCGCCGGACCGTGATGGCCACCGGACTTGCCGCAACGACGGCGCTGACCATCGCCGGAGGCGCGGTCGCGCAGGATGCGCCGACCCTGCGCCTGTCGTCCGTGGTGTCCGACAACGACATCCGCGCCGAGGCCTTCGCCAAGATCTCCGAGGCCGTGTCCGACCAGATCAACCTCGAGGTCTACAATGGCGCCACGCTGGTGCCGCAGGGCACCGAGATGACGGCGATCCAGCGCGGCAACCTGGAGATGGGCCTGCTCGCCCCGCAGACCATCGCCGAGCAGATCCCCGAATGGTCCATCCTGACCTCAGCCTACCTGTTCGACGATGCCGATCACCTGCAGGCGGTCTTCGACAGCGAGGTCGGCGAGACGCTGAACGCTCTCGCCGAAGAGGCGGGCGTCCATGTGCTCGCGCCGGTCTATTTCGGCACGCGGCAGGTGAACCTCGTCGGAGACGAGAAGGTCGAGACGCCCGAGGACCTGTCGGGCGTGACGCTTCGGATGCCCGGCGGGGACGCCTGGCAGTTCCTGGGCGAGGCGATCGGCGCCAACCCGACTCCGCTGGCCTATTCCGAGGTCTACACCGCGCTGCAGACCGGCGCGATCGACGGGCAGGACAACCCGCTGCCGAACGACTACAACATGAAGTTCTACGAGGTGACGGACCAGATCGCGATGACCGGTCACCTCGTCGGCTTCGACGTGCTGGCGATCGGCACCGATGTCTGGGACGGTATGTCGCCCGAGCAGCAGGAGGCGCTTCAGGGCGCGGTGGACGAAGCCATCGCCGAAAGCACCGAGCGTCACATCGCCCGCGAGGAAGAGCTTGTGCAGTTCTTCAAGGACGAGGGGCTCGACGTCTACGAGCCGGACCGGGAGGCGTTCCGCGAGTTCGCACAGCGGAAATACCTCGAGTCCGAGTTCGCAGAGAGCTGGCCCGAGGGCATGCTGGAGCAGATCAACGGCCTGGCCGAATGATCCGACCCTGACGCCACGGCGGACCGGCCTGGCCGGTCCGTCGCGGTTCCTTCGAAGGCAGATCGCTTGACGCACCGCTCCGAGATCTGGGCCCCGAGGGCTCGCGCCGCCGCCGACGCCGTTCCCGGCATCCTCCTTGCGGCCATGTTCCTGTGCTTCATCGTGCAGGTCTTCATGCGCTATGTAATGGACAGCCCCGTGGGCTGGACCGTCGAGGTCTGCGTCATCGCCTGGTTGTGGATACTGCTCTGGGGCCAGTCGGTCTCTGCCTCGGAAGAGAACGAGATCCGCTTCGACATCCTCTACGGCAGCGTCTCGCCGGGGACGCGCCGCTGGTTCCGGGCGATATTTTCGCTGTTCCTGGTGATCGTCTACGCGGGGGCTCTGCCCGCGGTCTGGAGCTTTGTCAGCTTCATGCAGATCCAGGACACCTCCTATCTCGACATTCCCTTCAGCTGGGTCTTCGCGATCGCACTGGTCTTCATGACGGTCTCCGTCGTGCGGTATCTCTACATCTTCTGGACGGCGGTGACGGGCCGGGGCGCGTCCGCGTCCGAGCCGGATTCCGCCACCGTCTCGCGCAAGGACATCACGGAATGAGCTGGGAGTTCGGTGTCACGGTCGCGACGATCGTCGCGACCGCCATGATCGGCCTGCCCATCGGTCACGCGATGCTGGCCTCGTCGATCCTGTATCTGGCGATGGACGGCCAGGACGTGAGCATCGCCGTCGAGCAGATGCTCCAGGGGCTCTACGGCTCGTACGTGCTGCTGGCGATCCCGCTGTTCATCTTTGCCGCCGACCTGATGAATGTCGGCTCCCTCTCGGACCGCCTGCTGGATTTCTGCCGCGCGCTGGTGGGGCGGTTCCGCGGAGGCCTCGGCCATGTGAACGTGGTCTCGTCCCTGATCTTCTCGGGCATGTCGGGTTCGGCCCTGGCCGACGCTGTGGGGATGGGCCGGATCATCATCAACCTGATGACCCGCGACGGGAAGTATCCGGCGGCCTATGCCGGCGCGATCACCGCCGCCTCGGCGATCATCGGCCCGATCATCCCGCCCTCGATCCCGATGGTGCTGTTCGCGCTCGTCTCCGACACGTCGATCGGGTTCCTCTTCCTCGGGGGCGTGGCACCGGGCCTGATCCTTGGCGTGCTCCTGATGGTGATGAACGCGTGGCAGGCGCGGCGTTACGGCTATCCGGTGGAAGAGCCCGTGCCGATGCGCGAGCTGCCCCGCGTCACCCTGCGGGCGGTGCCCGCGCTGCTGATGCCGGTGATCCTGCTTGTCGGGATCTACGGCGGCGTCACGACACCCACCGAGGCCGCGGCGCTGGCCGCGCTCTATGCCTTTCTCGTCTCGACGCTCTACTACCGCTCGGTCAGCCTGCGGCGCGCCTACGAGACGGTGCGCAACAGTGCCAGGTCGACCGCCAGCGTCGGCTTCCTGATCGCTGGGGCGCTGGCCTTCAACTATGTCGTCACGGTCGAGCAGATCCCCAACGTGATCCGCGACGGGCTCGCCGGGGTCGATCTGGGGCCGGTCACGTTCCTGCTGCTGGTGAACGGCCTGCTGCTCGTGCTGGGCTGCCTGCTCGAAGCTAACGCGATCCTGCTGGTCATCGTCCCGATCTTCCTGCCGACGGCGGTGTCCCTCGGGATCGATCCGGTGCATTTCGGGGTCATCGTCGTCGTGAACACGATGATCGGGCTGGCCACGCCGCCATACGGGCTGCTGCTGTTCGTGGTGTCGTCGATCACCCGGTCGCCGGTGCGCGAGACGATCCGCTTCCTGCTGCCGTTCCTCGCCATCATGATCGGCGGCCTGGCGATCATCACCTACGTGCCCGACCTCGTGCTCTGGCTGCCTCGTCTTTACGGCTACAACGGTTGAGAAAGGAGCGCGGCATGTCGCCCCGTCCCACGATCCTGGTCATCAACGGCCCGAACCTCGACATGCTCGGCATCCGGCAGCCCGAGGTCTACGGCTACGACACCCTCGACGACGTCGAACGCCTCTGCCGCGAGACCGGTACCTCCTGCGGGGTCGAGATCGACTTTCGCCAGAGCGACTCCGAGGCCGAGATCATGGGATGGATCAAGCAGGCCCGCGGGACCGCCGCCGGCCTGCTGATCAACCCGGCCGGCTTCACGTCGACCTCCATCGCGATCCTCGATGCGCTGCTGATATTCGACGGGCCGATCATCGAGGTGCATATCTCGCCCCTGTTCCGGCGCGACGCCTTTCGCCACCCCTCCCACGTCTCCCGCGCGGCGACGGCCAAGATCGAGGGCTTCGGCATCCGCGGCTACGCCTTCGCCATCGCGAAGCTGGCGGAACTGGCGTAGCCCGGTCCCGGCGATGAACCTTCGGAATGACCATGATCCGGACTTCAGGGTTGCGGAAAGGATGCATCCCACGGTCCGCACCGTGGTCCACAAGCTCCAGCGGGGCAGGTAGGTGCCGATCCAGTAGGTTCGTGCCGCCGGGGACTTGGGCTGCATGCGCTGGCAGACGGGACGCTCCGGGCGGGGGAGGACGCCCGCTCGGACCGTGAGCATCACGCGGCGCTGGTCCAGGCGCCGGACCGGGCGGCCGCGCGGGCGAACTCGGAAAAGTCGCGCGGCCGCCGGCCGAGGGCGCGCGAGACACCGTCGGCCAGACGGGCGTTGCGCCCGTCCAGCGTCTCGCGCGCGATCGCGGCAAGGACGTCGGCCACGAAGGTTCGGCCGGACCGGGCGATGTTGGCGTGAAACGCCTCGAACATGATCGGCATGTGACGGATGGGCTGGCCGATTGCCGCAGACAACTGGGCCGCCATGCCGGCGAACGTCATCAGCCGCGGTCCGGTGACTTCGTAGAGCTCACCCGCGGGAGGGCGTGCCGGGGTCGTGCCGGCACCCGACCTCTCCGTTGATCGATGATCTTGCGTTAGCCTCGGGGACGGGCGGCGGTATTGGCTGGGCCCGCCAAGCGCATGGCTGAACCTGCCATCGCCGCCCAGACGCTGCGCGGCGGTCCGCGGGCGGTATGTCGGCCTCGCGCCCGGTCATGAGGACATTCATCGGGCGGAAAACGCGAATGGCCTGCACTCGCGGCGCGCGCAGGCCATTCGGTACCGAGGTTTGCGCCGCTCGCGATGGCCCGAACATGGACCGCCCGCCCTACTCGTGGATGACCCGGGTCATGCCGGAGACGCGGATGCCCTCGCCGGGCGTTTCGCCGATCTCGGCCCGCAACAACGAGCGTGCGCCCATGTCCTCGCCCTGCACGATGTCGATCGCGCCGGCATGGGGCCAATCGAGGTCGCGAAGGTAGCCGGCAAGCGCAGCCGCGGCGGCGCCGGTTGCCGGATCCTCAAGAACGCCACCCACGGCAAAGGCGTTGCGGCTGTGGAACTTGCGCGGCGTCTCGATCCAGACGAGGTCGATCGTGGTCAGGCCATGGCGCCGCATCAGGCGCGCGCCCTCGGCAAGATCGTAGGTCATTCGCGCCAGTTTCGCCCTGTCGCGCAGCGCGAGGACCAGGTGGTCGTTCCCGGCATGGGCCAGCGCCGCCGGAAGGGCGGGGTCGAGGTCGGCGGGGACAAGCCCGAACAGGTCCAGCGCCGCCGTGACGAACGCAGGGTCGGCGCTGGCGCTGCGCGTCGGCGGCGACGTCAGTGTCGCGCGGGTGCCGGAGCCGACGCTCTGGACCTCGACGGAGATGCGACCTGCCGCGAGGTCCAGGGAAAAGACGCCGTTCCCGGCGCGCTCGGCCAGGACGCTGCCAAGCGCGATGGTCGCATGACCGCAGAAGGCGACCTCGTCCTCGGGCGAGAAATACCGCACCCGCCATCCGCCGTCCGAAGGCGCGGCGAAGGCGGTTTCGGAATAGCCGACCATTGCGGCGATGCGCTGCATCTCGGTCCTCGAGGGCAGAGAAGGCCCGACGACCACCCCCGCCGGGTTGCCGCCCGTGGCGCCGTCCGAAAAGGCCGCGAGGCGCAGGATCTCGGGGTCCGTTCCGTCATTCATGATCGTGTTCCTTTCGGCAGTCGGTGGACACTCGTTTATGCGGCGCATCCATTTAAAGAGACGAGGCAGTACCAGTGCGGGGCCAAGCGCCCGGCTCTGTCAACGCCTTGGCCGACGCCGCCACCATTACACGACCCCGGAACGCGATTTCGCCAGTGCCTGCTGACGGAACTGCGCCGGAGCCGGACCGAGCCACCGCTTGAACGCGCGGCTGAAGGTGCCCTGTTCGGAGAAACCGGTCAGGAAGGCGATCTCGGCGATCGAGCGTGCGTTCGCTCCGTCCCATGTCCCGCGCGATATCCGCCGCCTGCGGTACGCCGTTGCTGAGTGCCGGCGTAGAGCGCCGCAGGAGTGCGGCCCGTAGCGACGGATCATCCCTGAGAGAGCCGATCTCCATCTCGAGACGGGCGGTCAGAAAATCCGACCCCGCCGCGTCGCCCAGGCGGCTCGGCAGATCGAGCATTGGGCGCTGCAAGGCAACCACCTCCCAATTCCCGTCCGCCTCATATTATTCACAGCGGTTGCCGCTTTGGATCACATTCGCGCTTCGGCCTTGGAAAAGCGAAGGCATGCGCTCGTCGCGACGTCAGCTGCGGCCCCGCTTCAGCGATTCCACCGTCCGCGCCCCCGCCAGGCCGCCCAGATCAGCGGCGCACCGGTCACCGCTCCCAGCCCGAGGGCGGCGATCCAGGTGAAAAGGCCCGCCTCCCCACTGGCCGCTGAGGTGCCGAAATGGGCCAGAAGGAAGCTGGCGGGCGCGATGCCGGCGAGCGTCGCCAGCGCGAACCGCCAGAACCGCAGGCTGCTGAGCCCCGCCGCGTAGCTGATGAGGTCGAAGGAGACGAAGGGCATCAGCCGGCTGGCGAAGACCGCCGCCGTCAGGGCGTTCTGCGATCCCAGAAGGCCCTGCTCGATCCGATCCCCGAACCAGCGCTGCATCACCGACCTTCCGAGCCCGCGCGCTAGGCCGAAGGCGATGAGCGCCCCGCTCTCGGCCCCGATGATCACCCAGAGCGATCCCCAGAAGTCGCCGTAGGCCGCGCCGGAGGCCATGGCGATCGGGGCGCTGGGGATCGGGCTTGCCACCACGGCGAGGGTCATGAGCCCGACGATCACGAACGGTCCGGCGGCACCGGCGCGTTCGACCAGGCGATCCAGCGTCTGGCGGTCGATCTCGGACGCCAGGTCAGGCGCCCCCCACAGCCCCCAGGCGCCGAGCCCGAGAACAACGAGGAGCATCAGCCAGATCAAGGTGCGCTTCATCCGGGGTCTCGCTCGTGTTTGCCGGGCCTCATGCTTCGCTCATATCCGCCGGGACCGTTCTGGGCGACGGCAATGCAATGCGCAAGCTTCCCGGAGGGCCGAGGATAATACCGCGTACTCCGATGTCGCCTCCTTCGCGCCGAGCGCACGGATGGCGCCGGGCCCCATCCCGAACCGGCCACGCGCAGTGGGTGCAGTTGGCAGCGAAGCCAACCTCACCGAGATTGGCTTCCTGATCCGTCCCGCCACTTGAGCGGGCGGTCAGGTCTTCCGCGAAAGGATGGCGCAGGTCAGAGTCCCGGAGCCTCCACGCCGCGCTCCCGCAGCCATGCGCGCATCGCATCGATTTCCTTCTGCTGGTCGGCGATGATGTGACGGGCCAGAGCCATGTTCTCCGGGTCCGAGCCGGCCGCCAGCTGGATGCGGGCCATGTCGATGGCGCCCTGGTGGTGCGGGATCATGCCCAGCACGAAGGCGACGTCTGGGTCCTCGTGCTCGAGGCCGGCCATCATCTCGTCATGCATCCCCATCATCGACTGCGCGTATGCGTCAGTCACCGAGGTATCGTCGAGCTCGGCCGGCGCGGTCTGCGGCAGGTCGGTGCCTTGCCGCATCGTGGCCGTCGCCTGCGGACCGTGCGGATACTCCAACGAGAAGGAGTGCGTCGCCATCCCGCCTTGCTGGGAGCGGATTTCGGCCATCGTCCGGGTGTCGGTGCCGTAGAAGGCCGCGTGCAGGCCCCAGTAGGCCGTGACGAAGATCACCAGCGCGCCGGCCAGGCCGATTGGCACGCCGACGAGCGCGCGCCGGATCCACGACCAGAAGTGCAGCTCGCGGGTATGATCGACCGCGATGACGATGATGATCGCCATGATGAGAGCGTGTCCGATCAGGTCGACCCGGCCGAACGGATAGACCGCCGTGATGAAGATCACCAGGAGCGCGAGCGCGGAGAGGCGCCGGACGAGCGGCGTGGCGAGCAGGCCGAAGCCCATGGTGAACTCGGCGACGCCGGCCATCGGGATGAACATATCGCGCGGGAGGCCGAAGGTCAGGAAGGGCTTCTCCGCGACCAGCGGGTAGAACCACTCCGGATAGGCGAACTTCTCGAGGCTCGACCACATCAGCGCGATGGCGACACCCCAGCGAAGCACCTCGAACCGGTGCTTGCGCCAGTCCTCGCGGCCCGAGGACTCGAGCATCAGGTAGGCGGCCACGGCAACGCCGAGCGCCAGGTAGTCGAGTAGGTGGAACGGATCATAGTCTCGCAGGGCAAGGACCCAGAGGAAGATGACGCCCGCCGCCGAGAGCGGCATGGTCTTCCGCGAGACGATCCCGGCCGCGATCAGAAGCTGAAGCCAGCTGACCCATTCCGCCGGCGTCTCGAGGTCGGGTGTCAGGTAGACACCGCCGACCGAGAAGATCGCGACGAAGAAGCCGGCGATCATGATGCGGACGAAATCGTCGAGCCTGAGCCAGAGCGGGTTCGTCGCGCGGTCCATCGCGTCGAGCGTCGTCTCTCCGACGGCGGTGCGCTCGACCAGACGCGTGGCGATGAAGAAGGCCAGCACCAGGACGATCCCGGTCCAGAACCAGGGATCCGTCAGGGTCCGGGCGATCGGCGCCGGGGCGGCGTCGACAATGTAGGGCGCGAACCACTTCACGTGCGCCGCGGCAGCGACGGGGAGGGAGGCGCTCGACAGCGCGACAAGAGCGCCGAGGCCGAGTTTGCGGGGGAGGTTTGGCAGCATCTTGAAGCCCCTTTCTTGTGAGGGATTGGTGGTCAGGTCGTCGCGCTCGGGGCCGCGCCGTCTGTCGAGGTCGCGGCCAGCGGGTGAGCGGGGAAGGCCGCACGGGAGAGGTTCGTGCCGCTTCCTACGAAGGAGAGGCGCGGCGCGCGTCCGCCGGACCGAAAGGTCACGTGCCGTCGGCCCGTGCCTTCGTCGCAGCGGTTGGGGAAGATTCTCCCGGTCGAAAAGGGCACGTTCTGCATCGCGGTCTCCCCTCAGGTCATTGCCGAAACCGGCGCCGGAAGGGCGATGTCGGCCAGCGTCGAGCGGTCGAGCTCCGCCAGGAACGCCGATTCCGCGGCGAAAAGCCTGCCCTTCAGCCGACAGACGGGAGAGACCGTGCAGGCACCGTCCGGCGCGAAGCACTCGACCAGCGCCTGATCCTGCTCGAGCAGCCGGACGAGGTCTCCGAGACCGATCTCGCTAGCGGGGCGGGCGAGCATCGCGCCGCCGCCCGCGCCGCGGCGCGTCGCCACGAAGCCGTGCCGGGCGAGGCGCTGGATGATCTTGTTGAGGTGATTGCGGGAGACGCCGAACTCGTCCGCGATCTCGGCCGTCGAGAACGCGCGGTCCGGGTCGCTGGCCATGCGCATGAGCGCGCGAAGTCCGTAATCTGTGAAGCTCGTCAGGCGCATCCGGCGGTCCCGCTTTGAATAGGCATTTACAGTACCTATTAGCGGCTCTATCCCGGTCGTGCAACAACCACCCAGGCCAGTTCAGCAATGCCCCAGCCGCAACCCTCGCTTCCCCCGATTCGCTCCGCGCGCCCGGCCATGACCCAAGAGATGATCGCCCGCACCGGTCTCAGCGAGGCGGTGCTCACCGATCTCGTGCACGGCTTCTACGGCAAGATCCGCGTCGACCCGGAACTCGGCCCGATCTTCGCCGCGCGGATTGCCGACTGGGGCCCGCATCTCGAAAGGATGGTGGATTTCTGGTCCTCCGTCGCGCTGATGACAGGGCGCTACCACGGCGCGCCGGTCCCGAAACATGCGGGCCTGCCGGTCACCTGGGCGCATTTCGAGCGCTGGCTGGACCTCTTTCGCGAAACGGCGGGCGAGGTCTGCTCTCCGGAGGGGGCCGCGCATGTCATCGAGCGCGCCGAGCGGATCGCGCGCTCGCTGTACATGGCGAGCCGGGATTCGGGGCGGAACGACGGAGAGGTGCCGAGCCTGCGATGATGGCGGATCGGTCGCTCGCCCGGCTTCGATAGGCCCGCACGCGCGTCACGACCGCCTTTGCCTAAGGCTGCTTGTGCGCTCTTCCCATCACGAGCGACGGGAACGACCGGTTCAAACGATTTGCCAGTCGGTGCTGGTATCGCTCTGCCAGCCGGTCTTGTGCAGAAGCGGAGTTTCCGCGTCCTCCTCGGCGTAGCCCAGGCAGAGGTACCCGGTCAAAGACCACGTGCGTGGCGTTCCGAGGATGGCGGCGACGGTGGCCGGGTCGAGGATCGAGACCCAGCCGACACCGATATTCTCGGCCCGCGCGGCCAGCCAGAGGGTGTGCATCGCCATGACCGTCGAGTAGGCGAGTGTCTCCGGCATCGTCTTCCGTCCCAGTTCACGGCCCTCTTCGACGCCTTCGTCGGTGAATACCGCGATATGGATCGGCGCCTCGCGCAGACCGGCGAGCTTCAGGGCGAGGTAGTCGCGCCGGGCGTCGCTGTCATAGGACGCCGCGGCCCTAGCGTTGCAGTCCTCGAAATTGTCGGCGATTCGGGCGCGGGCGTCGTGGCTCTCGACCTGCAAGACCCGCCAGGGACGCGAGTTGCCGACGGATGGCGAGAAATCCATGCTTTGCCTCAGACGGTCCAGCACGGCCGGATCGACCGGGTCGCGACGAAAGTGCCGCACGTCACGACGCCATCTGAGGATGTCTTCCAAGGCGGCTCGGTGGTGATCGGTGAGTTCCATGCTCTGGGATTACACCATATCCGCCGCGGATGCAGACCCGTGATCATGCCGCCGCCCCGGGAGAGCTCGCAATTCGCCCGAACCCGATGGGTAAGAGCATCCCGTTGCTCGCATGCACCGGCGATTGTGACCATTCTGGGGCATTTCCCCTCCGCCGGTTGATTGCCCGGTCTTGATGAGATTTCAATAAGTTAACGAGCCATACACGGAGATTGCCGATGCCAGCCTTTCGCCTTGCCCTTCTCGCTGTCGGATCGGTGGCAGGTTCCGCGCTCGCGCAGGGTGCGACGGCCGAGACGACCGTCTCCATGAATGTCGTGCGCGAGGTCGTGACCGATGCGGGAGAGACCGAGTACCAACCGGTCGAGACCGCGGTGCCCGGCGATCCGCTGATCTACCGCATCCAGCTCGAGAACACCGATCCGGTCCCTGCCAATTCCGTCGGGCTGTCGCTGCCGCTCGACGAGTCGCTGGCGATCGACCCGACGTCCGTCTCGGCGGGCACCTCGCTGGAGGTCGCCTTTTCCGCCGACGGCGGCGAGAGCTTTGCGCCGTTCGAGGACCTGACCGTCGAGGTGGGCGGCGAAACCCGCCAGGCGCAGGCGACGGACCTCACGCATCTGCGGGTGACCATCGACCAGGTCGAACCGCAGTCCGACGTCACCGTCGAGTATGACGCCGTCGTCCGTTGACGCGGCAACTCCGGCCCGATCGCAACCGAGGAGACCGACAATGCATATCCGCGCCGCGCGGCGTTCCCTTATCTGCGCCGTCTCGACACTCGCCTTCGCTGGCGGAGCCCACGCCGCCGGCACCGCGCCGGGCACCTCGGTGTCCAGCTCGGTCAGCATCTCGTATTCCAGTGGGGGCACGACGATCACACAGGATGACGCCGCCAGCGTGGAGTTCGTGGTCGACCGCAAGGTCGATTTCAGCTTCCAGGGCCAGGAGGCCGGCGACGCGGTCCTCGCCGAGCAGGGCGCGGACGGGCAGACCATGGTCTACCGGCTCGAGAACGAGGGCAACGACGCGTCCGGCTATGACATCGACGTGGCCGCGAGCGGGGATATCGGGCTGTCGTTCGACGCCGCTGGCGACGGGGCGCCGGGGAGCTACTCGGTCTATGTCGGAGATGCGCCCGAGGTCGCGGCGGAGGATGCGCTCTATGACATCAGCGGCACGACCAACCTGGGCGATCTCGATGCGGACGCGGTGCGGTTCGTCAAGGTCGTCGCGCATATCCCCTCCGACGTCGCGGACGGCGCGACCGACACGTTCGACGTGACCGCGACCGCGCTGGACGCCGGCACGGACACGGTCACGACCGAGGTCACGGGCCAGGGCCTGCAGGGTGTCGACACGATCTTTACCGATCCCGGCGAGGACGGCCTCGAGCTCCAGTCCGAGCGCTACGTCGTGCAGGCCCCTCAGCTGACGGCCTCGAAGAGCGCGGCAGTGATTTCGGAGAACCTGTCGAACGACTTCGATTGCGGCAGCGATCCCGCCGACAGCGGCGCCGAAGCCGCGGTGCCGGGCGCTTGCGTGGAATACACGATCAGCGTCAGCAACGGCGAAGAGGCCAGCACCGACGCCGTCAACGTGACCGTCACCGACGAGCTGCCCGACGGGATCACCTACGCCGGCACCGCCGCCAATGTCGGCTTCGACAGCGTGACCGAGGCGGGCGGCACCGTCACCGGCGAGCTAGGGGCGCTCGCGCCCGGCGCGACGGCGAGCGTCCGCATCCGCGCGGTGGTGGACTGATGCGCGTGACCAGACTGACACGGACCGCGGGGAACGTCATGACAAGACACCAGAGCCTTTCGCTTGCGACCGCCCTGGCCGGGGCGCTGGCCGCGCCCGCCGTCCTGGCCGACGGGCAGCCATCGGGCACGGCGATCTCGAACTCCATCAGCGTCGTCTACGAGTCCGGCGGCGACCAGATCGAACTGCCGGGCGTCGCCTCGGCCGACTTCACGGTCGATCAGCGCGTGTCCTTCGCCTTCGCCGCGCTCGACGACTCGGCGACGGTGAACGTCGAGCCCGGCGCCTCGGCGCAGGAAATCCGGTTCCTGCTGACAAATACCGGCAACGAGCCCGTGCCGTTCGACATCGACATCGAGGCGCTCGAGGATCAGCTAGGCCTGACCTTCGACCCCGCCGGTGACGGCGCGGAGGGAACGTATTCGGTCTTTCTCCAGCCGGAAGAGGGTGGCGAGGCGACCTCCTTCGACCCGAACGGGACGGTGGCGACGCCCGCGGTGGCGGTCGACGGATCGCTCATCGTGGTGGTGCGGGCGACGATCCCGCGCAGCGCCTCCGACGGCCAGTTGACCGCGCTGCGGGCCACGGCGACGCCGCTCGCGCCCGGCGGGGGCGGACCGCAAGGCGCGGTGACCGGGCAGGGGCTCGACGGGATCGACATCGTCTATGGCGACGATGGCGGCGACGGCACCGAACAGGGCGAGGTCAGCTATCAGGTCCTGGCGCCGCTGCTGTCGGCGATGAAGGACGTGATCGTGGTGTCCGAGAACCGGGCGGGTGGCTTTTCGTGCGGAAACGGCCCGCCCGAGCCGGGCGCCGAGGCGTTCATCCCCGGCGCCTGCGTGGAATACACGATCACGCTCTCGAACGCGCCCGAGGCCAGCAGCCCGGCCACGACGCTGAGCTTCAACGATACCCTGCCGGAGAACGTCACCTACGATGCGATCGCTGCCAACAACGGCTTCGACAACGTCGAGGTCGCAGATGGCGTGATCAGCGGCACGGTCGGGAGCCTCGTGCCCGGCGCTTCGGCCACCGTGCGGGTGCGCGCGACGGTCAACTAGGTGCTCTGCCGGGCACGCCCGACATGGCGCGCCGGGCCGGTTTGCCGGGCCGGCGTGGTCGTTGCGCTGCTGGTCGCGGGTGTCGCCTCGGCACAGGCGCCGGATGGCGACGCGCCCGCGTCCGACCGCCAGGTCACCAACCGCGCGGTGATCGAGTTCGGTCCCGACGAGGGCGCGCTTTCCACGATCGAGGCCGAGACCACGATTTCGGTCGTGGCCCCCGACGTGCCGGGCGAGCTGTCGGCCTGGCGTGTCTCGGGTGAAGAGGCCGATACGCTGGGGCAGGAGATCGTCTCTCCCGAATACAGCCCGTCCGGCGACGCAGACGGTCCCTTCGTGCCGGTGCCCGAGCGGACGGGCGGCGCGGGCGCGGCGGCGGGCCTCTCCCCGACGGAACGGGTCCGGCCGGACGAGGACGTGGTCTTCGTTCTGGTCGATCCGCTCGAGAATACCGATACGGGTCGGCGCGACAGCGCCACGCTCGAGGTCTCCGATTCCGTCAGTGGCGACACCGAGATGCTGCGCATCTACGAGACTGGCGAGGATACCGGCACCTTCGTGGGCGGCATTTGCGCCTGCTCGGACACCGAGGCGGGGCGGGACGGCGTGCTGGCCACACAGGAGAATTCCAGGGTTCTCGCGGCCGCCGAAACCAGGCGCTTCCCCGAACGCAGGTTCGAGAGCAGCGTCACCGTCGGCCCCGTCACCCCGCGCGGCCGCGTCTTCGACAGCCGCAGCGGGACGCCGCTGAACGGGGCGCGGATCACGATCATAGACGCCGAGACGGGGGCGCCGGCGGATGTGTTCGGCGCGGACCTCGAGTCCGCCTTCCCGGCGACCGTGGAAAGCGGCGGACGGGTCACCGACGCCTCGGGACAAGGCTACGATTTCGACCCCGGCGCCTACCGCTTTCCCTATGTCGAGCCGGGCCAGTACGTCTTTCTAGTGACCCCGCCCGAGGGCTATGTCGCCCCCAGTTCGCGCCGTCCCGAGGAGGTCGCGCCACCGCCGGGGGACGATCCGGAAGTGAACGGCGCCTCCTATCTCGAACCGTTCGCGATCGCGTCGGGCGAGACGCTGATCTACGACATTCCGCTCGACGGCGCGGCGCTTCTGGATGTCACGCGCACCGGCTCGGCCGATCGGCTGAGCCCCGGTGAGGCGATCCGCTACACCGCGACGGTCGGCGGATCGGTGCCCGGCCGGGTGATGGTGAACGTGACCGACATGGTGCCCGAGGGGCTGAAGCGGGTCGAAGGCTCGCTCCGCATCGACGGAGAGCGGCCGGGCATCCCGGTCGTCCGGTCGCGGAACGGTCGCTCGCTGCGGATCGAGGATCTCGTCCTGCCCGAGGGCGAGCGGCGGCGGATCACCTATGTCGCGCGGGTCACCGTCGCGGCGCCGGAGCGGGGTGTGCTGACCTCGCGCACGACCGTCGGAGGCGAGGATTTCGCCCCGGCCTCGGCGATCCACGGCCTCGAAATCGGGCCGGCCTTCGGACGCGACGAGAGCGCGGTGCTGGGACAGATTCAGCTTGGATGCGGGCCGAGCGCGGGGCCGCCAGAGCGCGATCTCTCCGGCATCCGCGTGATGCTCGAGAACGGCCGCTACGCCGAGACCGACGCGCGGGGCCGCTTCACTTTGCGCCGCGTGCCGCGCGGCGGACACGTCCTTGCGCTCGACCGGTTCACGCTGCCCCGGGGTTTCGCGCCGATCCTCTGCCGGAACAATACCCGCCGCGCGGGGGCCGCCGGCTCGGTGTTCGTGGAGTCGCGCGACGGCTTCGTCCGCCGCGTCAGCTTCAACCTCGCGGAGGTGCCGGTCGCCGAGACGCCGGATCCGGACGTGCCCGACACCGGTACCGTCTCGGACCATGACGAGGACTGGCTCAACGCCGCGCCGCGCCGTGCCGGCCTGCACTTTCCGCCGCCCGGTCACCTGCCGCCCACGCGCAGCCTGTCCGCTGCCGTGGTGCGCGCCAACGGACAGACCGCGAAACTCTTCCTCAACGGTGAGCCGGTGCCGGAGCTCTACAAGCGTCCGGCGGTCTCGTCCGAAGGTGGGGCGCGGTTCCTCGACAACTGGCGCGGGGCCGAGCTGGAGTACGGCGCTAACCGGCTGCGGCTTGTGATCCGAGATGCCGACGACGCCATCGTCCGCGAAGAGACCCGGACGATCCGGTTCAACGACCGGGCGGAATCGCTCGAGGTGGTCGAAGAGATGTCGGACCTCACGACGGATGGCCGGTCGCGCCCGCTGGTGGTGTTCCGGGCTGCGGACGCCGACGGCACGCCGCTGCATCCGGGCGCGATCGTGACCGTTTCGGTCGCGCGACCCTTCGCCTTCGCCCCCGGCGAACGGCTCAACGACACGCGCGAGGGGGCGGAGCCGCTGCAACGGACCTCTGCCACGGTCGATGCGGACGGGCGCTTCCGCATGCGGCTTGCGCCCAGTCGTCGGTCAGGGATCGCGCGCTTCTCGGTGCTTGACGGCGAGACCGAGACCACCGCGACCGCCCCGATCTCGGCGGCGGGCCGTGACTGGACGGCGGTCGGTCTGGTCGAGGGGCGTGTCGCTGCCGAACAGGTGGCGGAGGCGGTCGCCACGCCGGGGGACTCGCGTCTGCTGACCTTTGGCGACGTGGCGGTCGACGGGCACGCGGCCGTCTATCTCGAAGGGATCACGCCGCAGGGCTGGAACCTGACGATGCGCTACGACAGCGCCATCGATCCCGACGAGCGCGATTTCTTCGCCGAGGACCCGGACCGCGACTACCTTGTCTACGGCGACGAAAGCCGAGAGGGCGACGCTGCCAGCAGCCGGTCGCCGCTCTATTTCCGGCTCGAACGGGGCGGGACGGACCTGCTCTGGGGGGACTTCGAGACGGGTATCGGCGACGGACGCCTTGCCGACTATACCCGCAGCCTGACCGGCGCCCGCGCGATCTTCGAGGGGGACCGACAGCGGCTGCAGCTCTTCGCCGCCGAGGCGAGCCTGGCCTTCGCCGAGGACGAGTTTCCGGCCGACGGCACCTCGGGGCCGTTCGACCTGAGCCGGAGCGACATCCTGCCGAACTCCGAGACGGTCGTGGTCGAAACCACCGCGCGGGATGACCCGCTGAGGGTCATATCGCGGCGGGACCTGCGCGCGGGCCGCGACTATTCGATCGACTATGTCGACGGACGCCTGTTCCTGTCCGAGCCCCTGCGCGCCCGCACCGCCGACTTCGACCGCAACACCCTGATCGTGACGTACGAGACCGACGCCGCCCGCCGCGACGGGGTGATCTTGGGCGGGCGCTACGACGCCCTTCCGACCGAGCGACTGCGCACGGGCGCGACCCTGGTGTACGAGGACGACATCGCCGGGTCCGACGGGGCCGGTCAGCTGTTCGCGGTGGATGGCACCTACGCGGTCAGCGAGGTGCTCACGGCGCGGGCGGAGTTCGCCTTTTCCCGGCAGAGCGCGTCGAACCTGCTGGACGCCGCACGCACCACCCATGCCGCCGAGGTCAGCCTGACCTATGAGGATGGCGCCGATCTGGTCGAGGGATATGTGCGCTCGCAGAGCACCGGCTTCGGGATCGAGAACCTCGGAGAGGACCCGCAGACGATCAATGTCGCGGCCCTGCGTGCGAGCCTCGTCGTGTCGGACGACAGCACCGAGGACGAGGACGGCACCGTGCACCGCAACGTCCTGCGGTTCGAGGGCACCGCCCGTTCCGAGCGCAACGTCGAGACCGGCGAAAGCCTGAACATCGCCGACGCGATGCTGATCCGCGAGCATGATCGCCGGACCCGTGGCGCCGGCCTGCGCTTCGCGGCGCGGGACGATGCGCCGGATCAGCCCGACGGCCGGACGCTGAAAGGCGTCGTCAGCGACTCCTACGAGAGCGCCGATGGACGCCTGCGCCTGTCATTGGCGCAGGAATTCACGCTCTGGGAAGAGGGCGACGTCGCCGAGTCGGACCTCGGGTCGCTGGCTGTCGCGTACGACGCGAGCGAGCGGCTGACGCTTTCGGCCACGAACGAGATCGCCATCGGCGAGGATTTCCGCGTGGATATCGCGTCGTTCGGCGCAGACTACGTCGCGTGGCCCGGCGCGACCCTCTCGGGCGGCCTGGTGAATGTGGCGACGGGGGAGAACTCTCAGACGGTGGGTTATCTCGGGTTCGACCAGCAGCTCGAGTTCGGCGAGGCGATCAGTGCCTATGCCGGGATCGAGGCACAGGGCGCTCTTGCCGGCGACCTGGCCGAGACGGGGCCGGCGGCCCGCGGCGGGCTGACGAATCCGCGCCTGTCCGACGGCTTCACGACCTACAGCGCCGGGATCCAGCGCGTGTCCGACGGGTGGCTGGGGTCGGTCGATACCGAACTGGGATTCACCGAGGAAAGCGATCACGCGCGGCTGCAGACCCGCGCCACCACCCCGCTGACCGGTGATCTGTCGGTCGGGGCCTATTCCAGCTTCTTCTGGGCGGACGAGCATGGCGGCCCGGTCGAGCAGGATCACGAGATCAAGCTCAGCGCCGCATGGCGCCCGTTCGACCGCCCGATCGTGCTGCTCGAACAGCTCGAGGCGATCCGCGAGGCAGACGGCGAGACCGACGAGCTGCGCATCGTCAACTCGCTGTTCTACACCCGTGAACTGGAAGACCGGGCCGAGCTGAGCCTGCGCCACGGTCTCAAGCGGGTCGTGCAGGACCTGGACGGCGACCGTGTCTCGGACGTGCTGACATTGGTCGGGGCCGAGTACCGTCGCGACCTGACGGACTGGGTCGACATCGGCGTCCACGGGGCGAGCATCTGGTCCCTCGACGGCGGGGGGCAGCGCAACTCGGCCGGCATGTCGTTGGGTGTCACCCCGTTCGAGAACGGGTGGGTGTCGTTGGGCTACAACGTCGTCGGTTTTCGGGACCGGGACTTTTCCGAGTCCGGCTATACGGATCAGGGCGCCTTCATCCAGTTCCGCTTCAAGATCGACCAGGGCAGCTTCAATGAGGTGTTCTGACATGGCAAAGGGCATCCTTACCGCCGTCGCGCTGGTTCTGGTCCTGGCGCCGCCCGCGCTGGCCGCGAGTTGCGGGTCTGCCCAGACCGCGCTGCGGCTCGACTGGTCCGCCGTGGGCTGGATGCCGGGCGGAACGACGGAAACCGTGCTAGCCGAGCATGTCTCGCGTCCGGGAGAGGGACTGAGCCAACCGGTGACCGTCGCACTGTCGGGGGCGACCAAGCGGCTCGAGCCGGGCTATCCGGCGGTCAGTGCCGAGTTCACGGGCGGGCGCGGTGCCGGCACCGAGAGTTTCGCGATGGCCACGGACTTCGCCAACCGCAAGGAGGTGTTGATCCTCCGCCTCGATTTCGCGTCCCCGGTGGCCGGGTTGTCCTTCGACATCTTCGACGTGGATTTCGTCGACCGGGTCCGGTCGCAGCGCGGTTTCCGCGACGGAGTGACGGTCACCGGCTACGACGCCGCGGGTGCGGCCGTCGCTCCGGCGCTCACGTCGCCGCACATTCCCTCGGGCACCGGCACGTCGCGCCGGGCGACGGTCTATCTGGGGCCGCCGCTGGCGACGAACCAGGCGATGGGCTTTCGCTCCGACGCCGCTCCCGGAGTGGATGGCGGCAATGTCGAGGTCCGCTTCACAAGCCCCGTAAGCAGCGTGACGGTGGGGTACTCGAACGGGTTCGATCCGCCGGCGAACAATCCGCAGGAACAGGCCATCGCGCTTTCCGACCTGACGTTCTGCAACACGCTCGGTGCGGAGCTGAACGCGACAAAGACCCAGCGGCTGATCTCGGAATCCGGAACAGGGTGCCGCGATTTCGGTATGGACGGCAGGCCGGACGCGCGCGCGGCGATCCCGGGCGCCTGCATCGAATACCGGGTCTCGGTGACAAATTCCGGCGCAGGCGCGGCAACGGACATCCGGTTGACGGATGTGCTGGACGACGACCTGATCTTTCAGGCGGCCGATGTCTCGGGGTTTGGCGGCGGTGCGGACGGGGTGCAGTTCTCACGCCCCGCAGCCGGGCAGGACTGCGGCGCCACCGAGTGCGTGGTGGGGCTGAACGAGGCCACGTTGCCCGCGGGCGCAACGGGCAGGATTCGGGTCCGGGCGACGTTGCGTTAGGCGATGTCGGACGGGTCTTGGCCGAAGCCGCGGGTCATGGGGATGAAAGGCGTCGTCGTCTTGCACCAGCCATGACGTCGCGCACGGTTCGGGAGAACGGGTCAGCCCGGCTGATGCTGGGACTGTTTCAGGACCCGTGCGATGACATCTTTCGGATTGTCGGCGACATTGGGATCCAGATCCCTGTCCATCACGACGATGACCCCCAGGAGTTCTTCGATCTCCTGCGAGAGCCTCCTTCGGTTGGATGTGTCCGGCGTGCTCAGGGAATAGCTGTCGTACCCGTGCTGAAGGATGGCACCGACACATTGGCTGACCGCGCTGGCTTTCTCCGAAAGCAGGGCCAGCCTCTCGGTCTCGGCTCGGGTCAGTTCGCGTGATGACATTGGGCAATCTTTCATGTCAGGAGTGTGCCGCCTGCACCACCGCGGTCCGATGATACGCTCCGGCCACGACAGATTCTTACGAGTGTAGCGCCTTTTGCGTCCTTGGGGAGCATGTCCGTGGTTTCCTGCCAAAGTAACATGCTCGCACAGCCTTAGCGCAGGCCGGATTCCCTGGATTGCATCCCCGAAGCGGGCTCATGCGCTTCACCTCGATGACTAGTCCATCGTGCTACCTTCAAACCGGGCGCGTCCGGACTCATGTGTGCTGTGCCTGGCACGGCAGTGCCCCCCGCTGCCCCTCAACGTGTCGGGCGGGCGCGTCCCGCGGGGAGGGTGGGCGCGCCCTTGAACGGCCGGGAAACGCGCGGCGAGCTCGTCTGCCTCGCAGAGGCCAGCTTGTAACATGCCTTCGCGGTCCCGTGACTTCCCTTTTGTCGACATGGCCTGGCTCGAAGGGACCAGCGCAGGCGCCTCCATTTTCGCACGCCATGGCATCGTCGGGGAAACCGCGATGGCGCTGCGCGGACTGCAAGCCAGTCTTCGAAACCGATGGGCCCCGGCGATCTGAACTTGCCCGTCCGGGCCATGCCGAGGGCGGCGTGTGACGGTCGCATTGTTTCCCTTGGGCTCCGCCGCCCGGAAGCTATGGTCCGGGCGGAAACGGCAACATAGAAGGGAGCGCCCGATGACCGAGCATCGCAGCCTGTACCCGCCCATCGAGCCCTACGAGAGCGGCATGCTCGACGTCGGCGACGGGCACAGCATCTACTACGAGCGTGTCGGCACGCCGGGGGCCAAGCCGGCGGTGTTCCTGCATGGTGGGCCGGGCGGCGGGCTGGCGCCGGACTATCGTCGGTTCTTCGATCCCGAGCGGTACGACCTGCTGCTGTTCGAGCAGCGCGGATGCGGAAGGTCCGAACCGCATGCCTCGCTCGAGGCGAACACGACATGGCATCTCGTCGACGACATCGAGAGGCTGCGCGTCCTGGCGGGCGTAGACAGCTGGCTCGTCTTCGGCGGCTCATGGGGATCGACCCTCGCGCTGGCCTATGCCGAGACGCATCCCGAGCGCGTGACCGAGCTGATCGTGCGGGGCGTCTACACCGTCAGCCGGGGCGAGCTGGCCTGGTACTATCAGCACGGCGTCTCCGAGATCTTTCCCGAGCGGTGGGAGGCGTTCTGCGCCCCGATCCCGCCGGAGGAGCGCGGTGACATGATCGCGGCCTATCGGCGGCGCCTGACCTCGGACGACCCGGAAACCCGGCAGGCCGCGGCGATGGCCTGGACGCTCTGGGAAGGGCAGACGATCCGCCTGCTCCCCGAGGTCAACGCCAAGTTCGAAGAGGGCCGCTTCGCGCTGGCCTTTGCCCGGCTTGAGAACCATTATTTCGTGCATGGCTGCTGGCTGGAGGATGGCCAACTCTTGCGGGACGCGCACAGGCTGGAGGGTATTCCCGGCACCATCGTCCACGGCCGCTACGACATGCCGTGCCCCGCGCGGAACGCGTTCGAGTTGCACAAGGTCTGGCCGGGGGCCGAATTCCACCTCATCGAAGGGGCCGGGCATGCCGCGACCGAGCCGGGCATCCTCGACCGGCTGATCCGGGCGACCGACCGGTTCGCCGGCTGACGGCCAGGATCGGCCGGGCCCTTGTGCCGGGTGGCCCGGAGGCTCATCAAGGCCCGAGCGCAGCGTCACGAGGCCCGACGTGGACACCACACCCGATCCCGACCCGTTCGCCGCCGACGACGACCCGGCCATCGGCTACAACAGGGTGTGGTTCAACCTGTTGCGGCTTCAGCGCAGCATGGGACCGCGGATCGCGCGCGAATTGCGCGGGGAGGGTATCGACGACCCGGTCTGGTACGAAATCCTGCTGGAGCTCGACCGCGCCGGGCCGGAGGGGCTGCCGATGGCCGATCTCGAAAAGCGGCTGTTCACGGCGCAATACGCGCTGTCGCGGCATGCGCGGCGGATCGAGGCGAAGGGCTGGCTGTCGCGGGCGCCCCGGCCCGGCCGGGGCCGCGGTCAGACGCTGGTCCTGACCGAGGCGGGGCAGGGTGTGCACGATCGGATCTGGCCGGTCTACGAACGCGCCATCCGGGCGGAACTCGGCGCGCGGCTCGGCACGGACGAGGCCTATGACCTCGCCCGTCTGCTGATCCGGCTCTATCCGTGACGCGCGCCGTCAGAAGCGCGCGACGGCGGTGAGCGAGATCGTCCGCCCCGGCTCCTTCAGCGTCGTGACGGTGTCGAAGTCGGCGCCATAAGTCGCCCGATCAGCGTACTCCGCGTCGAACAGGTTGGCGATCTCGGCTCGCAGGGTCAGGCCATCGTGGCGCGGCGGGATGTACTCGGCAAAGACGTTGACCACCTCGTAGCCGTCCAGATTGGTGTCGGCGCTCTCGGGCATGTCGTAGTCGAGCGCGAGGTCGAGGCCCCCTCCGACCCGCAATCCGTCCAGGCCGGTTTCCTGCTCGATCTCGAAGGCGATCACGGTCCCGAGCGGGGCGCCGAAGTCCAGTGCGCTGTAGCCGTCCGCTGGGTCGCCGTTCACGGTCACGTCGCTCTGCGAGGCCGTCAGCCGGGCCGAGCCGCTGTCCCAATCGTAGGTCGCCCCGAGATTGAAGCCCTCGCTTCGGAAGTCGAAATTCTCCTCGGCGCTGCGGGCGTCGTCGATCATCGTCACGAACACCTCGCCACCCAGCGTCAGGCGACCGACCTCCCAGTCGAAACCAAGCGTCGCGTTGTCGGCGCGGGCCGGTTCGAGGCTGCCGTAGGACCAGCTGGGCAGGTAGGTGTAGTTGTCCTCGATATCGATGCCGCCGAACACCGTCGACGCGCCGCCCCGGACCGAGAACGTGTCGGTCAGCGCATAGGTGGCAGAGGCGTTGGCCGACACGCCGGTATTGGTCTGTTCGCTGCCGTCGATCCCCTCGAAGGTCTGGCGGTCGACCCGGCCCCCGAAGGACAGCCGCAGGCGGTCCAGCGGTTGCAGCCGCGCCTGCGCGAACAGGCCGACATTGCGCGACCGCTCTTCGTAGTCGTCGCCGAAGGCGGGGCTGGTGTATTCTCCGAACCGCTTCCGCCAGTCTATCCCGGCCGTGATCGTGTCGGCGTCCGAAAGGTTGAACGTGTTCTGCACCGTTGCGGACCACGTGCCCGACAGGCCATTGCTGTCCCACGGGTCCGGCACGACGATGTCGCTTTCCGAGTAGCCAAGAGTCACCTTCGGATCCCAAACTCCGTTGGCCAGGGTGTTCTCGTAGCTCAGCGAGTAGCTTTCGCGCGTGGTATTGTAGAGCCGCAGATCGTCGCTGACGCCGTTCAGTCCGCCGAAATTGGCGCGGAACTGCCGCAACTCGCTGTCGCGCAGGCGCTGGCCGGACAGTTCGATCCTGTGTCCGTCGCGGCTCTCATAGGCCACCTTGCCCAGGTAGCTCTCCAGGTCGGCGGCGGTGCCCGGGATCACGTCGCCCGAGCCGCTTTCGTAATCGTCGCCCTCGGCCCGCTTGGCGTAGCCCAGCCACGAGAACCCGCCCTGCATCCCGGCGACGGTCAGGGCGCCCTGCGCCGTCTCGCCGTTGTCGGCGTAGCCCAGCCGCAGGTTGCCGCCAAAGCTGTCGTCGGGATCCAGCACGTCCGCGGCATCGACCGTCTCGAAAACCACCGAACCGGCCAGCGCGTAGGGTCCGGCATCCGCGGGGGCCACGGTCGGGTCGGCGCGGACCTGTTTCAGCAGGCCGGGATCGATCGCGTTCGCGGTGACGTGGTGAAAGGCGCGGTTGTTCTGGGCGGTGCCGTCGATCGTGACGCCGAGGTTCAGCATGTCGACGCCGTTCAGGAAAATCTTCTGCGTCAGGGGCAGCGCGCCACCGACCGAGACCGACGCGACGCCGGCGAAAACGTCCTTGAGATCGCCGGTGCGGGCGCGCTCCAGCTCGAAGTCCGAGACATACATCGAGGTCGCGCGGTCGGCGGCGTTGGCGAAGATGTCGCGGTTCTCGACGTGGATCGGGTTCAGCTCGAACGGTTCCTGCGACTGCGCCTGCACCCCGTGCGCGACAAGAACCGAGGCGGCCGTGCCCGCCATGAGATGTGAAAGCCGTGCGTTGCGACGCGTCATGGTCCGCTCCCTGACAGTTCGATCTGTTTCTGGCTGGGAAGGACCTGGCTTTCGTCGGCCGAAGTAGCGTGGCGCCGTCAATCATGCAAGTGCATTAAATAGGCGGTCAGCTTCCCGTGGTGAGACGGTGGGCGGCCCATGCGCATCGGGCTTGATCGATTGCCGGCGGGTTTCTTAACCTTGCGTCATGTCTCGGACGACTCTCGCCTCTTCGCTGGTGTGCCTCCTGCTGTCGCAGGCCGTGGCAGATGCCGAGCCGCTGAGGGTGGTGACGTGGGGCGGGACATATCAGCAGAGCCAGGAGAACGCCTACGGCGCCGGTTTCACCGCCGAAACCGGGGTCGCGCTGGAATGGCTGGAGTATCGCGGCGGGCTGGCGGAGCTGCGCATGCAGCGGGACGCGGGTGAGGTCGCGTGGGACGTCGTCGACGTGCTGGCGCGGGACGCGCGGATCGGCTGCGACGAGGGGCTGTTCCTGAAACTGCCGGACGACCTGTTCCCGCCAGAGATGGACGCCGACCTCGTCATTCCCCGCCCCAATGACTGCGTCGGTCCGAACATCACCTGGTCCTGGGTCACCGCGTATGACGCGCGGGCCTATGACGGCGACGCCCCCGACAGCCTGGCCGACTTCTTCGATCCCGAACGCCATCCCGGTCCGCGCGCCATCGCCGCCTTCCCGCAGGCGACGCTGGAGATGGCGCTTGTCGCGGAGGGGGTGCCCGCAGCGGACGTGTACGATGTGCTGGCGACCGAACAGGGGCGCGACCGCGCGTTCTCGGTGCTGGACCGGATCGCGGCGGACCTGCGGTTCTGGTCGTCAGGGGAAGAGCCGGTCGAGCTGTTGCGGTCGGGGGACGTGGCGATGACCACCGCCTATAACGGCCGCGTGGCGGCGGCCTATCTTTCAGGCGCGACCGAGATCCGGACGATCTACGACGGTCAAATTCTGGATGAGGAGTGGTTCGCGGTCGTGGCGGGCACGGACCGGGAAGAGGCCGCTCTGGCGTTCCTGCGCCACGTCGCCCGGCCCGAGCAGCAGGCGGCGCAGGCCCGCTGGATTCCCTACGGTCCGATGCGGCGTTCGGCGCTGGACATCATCGCAGCGAACGAGCCGTGGTTTCACACCGGCGGCGCGGTGCTGCCGCACATCCCCTCGCGCGAGGACCGGATCGCGGACGCGCTGGTGCTCGACCCGGTGTTCTGGGCCGAGCATGGCCCGGCGCTGAGCGCGCGTTTCGAGGAATGGCGCAGGACGCTCGGCCTCTGACGCCTCAGTCGGGGTGGTGGTCCCGCGGTGCGCAGGACGACAGCAGCGCGATCCACGTCCAGTTGAAGTCTCCGGTCTCGCCGAGCTTGGCCAGGTACTCTTCCTGGATGCGGTAGGCGTCCCATTCCATCGCCTCCGGGCAGTACCAGTGCTTCGCCGTGGCCTGCCGGTGGTGCGCCATCTCGTGCAGCAGCACGCTGCGGTCGCGGGCGGTGTCTCCGAACCACGGACGGACGAGGTAGATCGTCGCGCTCGCCTCGTCGTAGAGCCCGCTCATCGTGCTTTCGAGCCGGGTCATCCGGCCCGCGTAGGGCACAGCCTCGCCCGCCGCGACGAACCCGATGCGCGCGAGCGGCGTGTCCGGGCGCGGAAGGTCGGTATAGGTGTCGAGCCACAGGTCTAGCTGCTCCATCGTCGCGTGTACGGCATCTGGTTCCTGCGGGGACGTGGCGCCGGTGACCGCGGGTGCGGCGGCCGCCGGAGCGGCGAGAAGAAGACAGAGTGCGACGCTTGCAGCGAGTCTCATGGCCGGACCTCCCATCCAGATGCTGACGGGACGGTTCTGCGCGCTGGCGGTCATCGTGGGGCCAATCCGCTCTCAAACCTGTCTCAAAAACGCGGAGCGGGGCGCATTCTTCGCTAGTTCGGCGTCCCGGCGTCGCGACCGAAATTGACGCAGCGTCAGATTGTGCGGGACACTCGGCGGCATGGATGCGCCGGCCATCACCCTTCTCGGTGCGTTCGGCGTGACCGATGGTGCGGGCACGCCGGTCCGGATCGAGACGCGCAAGGCGCGGGCCCTGCTCGCGGTGCTGGCGCTTGCCGACGGACGTCCCGTGCCGCGGGAACGGTTGGCCGGATTGCTGTGGAGCCGGGGCGAGATGCGCCAGGCGCTCGCGTCGCTGAGCCAGGCGCTCTATTCCCTGCGGCGCGCGCTGGAGCCGGTCGTGCCGGGGCTGCTGGTCACCGATGGCGAGTGCGTGGCGCTCGACCGCTCTCGGCTCCGGATCGACGTGCAGGCGTTCGAGCGCTGCGCCGCGGACGGCACCGAGGCCGCCCTCCGGCGCTGCCTGGCCCTCTACCGCGATGACCTGCTCGACGACCTCGCGATCGACACGGAAGAGGCCTATGCCGAATGGCGGAGCTCTGAGGCCGCCCGGCTGCACGACCGCGCCGCCTCGGCCGCGGCGGGTCTGATGGAGCTGTGGGAAGCACGGCCGGAGGCGGCCGACGCGGCCACGATCGACCGCGCCCTCCGGATCGACCCTTATTGCGAGGCCGCCGTGCGGGTCCGGATGCGCCGTCTGGCGTCGGCCGGGCGGCAGGCGGCCGCGCTGGAACAGGCGGACCGATTCGCGCGGCGGTTGGACGACGATCTGGGCACGGCGCCGTCCACCGCGCTGACCGGCCTGCGGGACAGGATCAGGAGCGGCGATGTCCGGCCGCCACCGCGCATGGGGCTGCGACCTGTCACACGCCGCTCTGCGTGGGGCCTTTCCGCAATCCTGACCGCGCTTGTGATCGCCGTTGCCGGCTGGCTGCTCTGGCCCCGCGCCCCGGCCATCCCGGCAGAGGCGACGCGGCTTCTGGTCCGGCCCTTCCTCGCCGGGCCGAATGTCGATCCGGGCTTTGCCGAAGGGTTCGGAGACGACCTGTCGACCGCGCTGGTGCGCCGGTCGGGTCTGACCATTCTGTCGCGTGAGGCCGGGCGCACCGTGCCCGAGGGGAACGAGGGGCGGATGGGCGCGATCCATGTCCTGCACGGACGCCTCCGCCGCGACGATGACGCGATGGTGCTGAACGCCTGGATCGTCGCGACGGGGGACGGGCAGGAGGTCTGGGCCGAACGCCTTTCGGGCGACGGCGGCGATCCTCGCGCGTTGCGCGATCTGGCGGTCGCCCGCGTGGCCGACCGTATCGGCCTCGCGCTCGGGCCGGTGCATGCGCCGAGGCCGCTCGACCTGCCGGCCGCGGCGGTCGCGCCCTATCTTTCGGCGCTGGGTCAGGTGCGCGCCGGCTCGCCCGAGGCGACCGCGCGGGCTGTCGCGGCGCTGGTGCCGCTCTCGCAGGCGCATCCCGGTGCGGCAGAGCCGGCGGCGGCCCTCGCGCTGGCCTACGAGCGCATCGCCTTCGGCGCGGACGATTTCGCGCGCGTGGCCGGGCTACACCGACTGGAGGGGTATCTTCGGCTGAAAGTTCTTCTGGCGCGCGGCGGCGTTCCGCATCCCGACCTCTTGGCGGTGCGCGCCCGGCTGGCCTTGCGTCGGCTGGACTTCGATGCCGCCGAAGCGGCCGCGCGCCGGGCGCTGGCGATCGAGGGCGCGCATGTCGCCGCGTTGGAGACGCTGGCCCGCACGCAGGCCCTGCGCGGCGATACCGGGGCGGCCGTCGCCACCGCCCTGCGCGCCATCGGGCTCGCCCCCGGCGCGTCGGCGCGGGGCTACGAGGCGCTGGCGCTCGCGCGGTTTGCCGAAGGCGACCTTCGGGCGGCACGGGCCGCGACCGTGTCGGCACTGGACCTCGCGCGGGGGCCGTCGCTGGACATGCTCACGCTCGCGGCGGCGATCGAGGGGCACGACGAGGATCGGGGCCGAGGGCAGACGGCCTTCTCGGCCCTGGCCTCTGCCGTGGAAAGCCTGCCCTTCGCTGCGTGGCGCGTCGGCAGGGTCGCCTACGACAATCCGCGCGCCGCGACCTGGCGGAGGCCGACGCCGGCGGAGGCGGCCGCGACCCTTGGCTTCGCGGATCCGAAGGCGCGCGCGTCGCTCCTCGCAGGGCTGGTCCGGGCGGGAGGAGGCGCGGGGGCGCCGTCATCGTTGCCGCAGCCCCTGTCGGCGGAGGCGCTGCGCGCGCTCCTGTTCGGCCAGGAGGTCGTCGGAGAGACGTCGTGGACCGTGCAGCAGCCGTGGTCCCAGCTGCGCACCAAGGAGGGCGCCTTGGTCCAGACCGGCGCCTTCGGCCCGTTGCCCGCGGGCGGGGACGGGACGAGCCGGGTGCTGGACGGGCGGCTCTGCGACAGCTGGGTGTGGAGCGGCGCCGAGCTTGAAACCTGCCAGCTCGTGTTTCCTGGCGCCGGGGCGGGTCGCTACGTCATCCGGGGCGAGATCGGCCTGTTCCCCTTTACCGTCGCGCAGGGCGCACGGCCCTGACGTCGGCGACGCGTAGGATCAGCCCTCGTAGTCATCGTCCGAGACCTTCTCCATCCAGGTCACGGGGCTGCCGTCGATGCTCTCCTGAATCGCGATGTGGCTCATCGCGGTGTCGGGCGCGGCGCCGTGCCAGTGCTTTTCCTCGGCCGGGAACCAGACGATGTCGCCCTCGCTGATCTCTTCGATCGGTCCGCCCTCGCGCTGGACGCGGCCACGGCCGAAGGTGACGATCAGCGTCTGACCGGCGGGATGGGTGTGCCAGGCGGTCCGGGCGCGCGGCTCGAAGGTGACATGCGTGCCGGTGGCGCGGCCGGGCTCCTCCGCCTGGAACAGAGGGTCGAGCCGGACGGTGCCGGTGAAATACTCCTCGGGGCCGGGTTTGGATGGGTTTTGACCTGCGCGGGTGATCTTCATTTCTTGCTCCTTCTCCTGAGCGCTCGGCATGACGCGTTCCGCCGGCCTCGCGCGGCTCAGGGCCGATGCTACGGATCAACGCGCCCGGCGTCTCCCCGGCTCCGTGGACCCTGCCGCAGATCGGCGGGCGCGGACGCGGAACGCGGCCATTTCGCAAGGGCGCACGAGTAGAAAACGCTCGGCATGCCGCGCGGCAGCCGCACCTGCGATAATTGATGATATACTTATCATACCTGTTGACATGGATACCAGTTTTGGCCCAGCGTCTCGCCATGTTGCCCGGTGCAAGGAGGTGCCGGTCACGTCAAAGGGAGGACCACATGAAGCTGAACCGCCGCGCCATCCTCGGCGCCCTCACCGCCGGCACCGCGCTTCTCGGCGCTGCCATCCCGGCCGCCGCCCAGGACAACGGGCTGATGGCCATCATCACCCCGAGCCACGACAACCCGTTCTTCAAGGCCGAGGCCGAAGGCGCCGAGAAGCGCGCGCAGGAGCTGGGTTACGAGACGCTCGTGCTGGTTCACGACGACGATCCGAACAAGCAGTCCGAGATGTTCGACACCGCCATCGCGCGGGGCGCCGCGGCGATCATCCTCGACAATGCCGGGGCAGACGCCACCGTCGAACCCGTGCGCCGGGCCAAGGAGGCGGGGATTCCCTCCTTCCTGATCGACCGCGAGATCAAGGAAACCGGGCTGGCCGTCAGCCAGATCGTCTCGAACAACTACCAGGGTGCCCAGCTCGGTGCCGAGGAATTCGTGCGCCTGATGGAAGAGGAAGGCCCCTACGTCGAACTGCTGGGCCGTGAGGCAGACACCAACGCGGGGATCCGCAGCGCCGGCTACCATGACGTGATCGATCAGTACCCCGACATGGAGATGGTCGCCCAGCAATCCGCGAACTGGTCGCAGACCGAGGCCTTCGAGAAGATGGAGACGATCCTGCAGGCCAATCCCGACATCAAGGGCGTGATCTCGGGCAACGACACCATGGCGATGGGCGCCTGGGCCGCGCTCGAGGCGGCGGGCCGCGAGGACGTCATCGTCGTCGGCCTCGACGGGTCGAACGACGTGCGCGACTCGATCCTGGATGGCGGCATCAAGGCGACCGTGATGCAGCCGGCCTACCGGCAGGCGCAGCTGGCCGTGGAACAGGCCGACACCTACCTCGCCGAAGGCTCCACCGGGCAGGAAGAGAAGCAGCTCATGGACATGGTGCTGATCACGCCCGAGAATGCCGACAAGCTCGAGACCTTCTCGCTGTCGGAATGAGCCCCGCGCCCGGGGGAGTGTCCCCCGGGCCCCTTTTCCTGTCTCAACGAGGTTCCGATGACCGGACCCAGACCGGGTGCGCCCGCGCTCGCCCTGTTGTGCGTGCTGGCGGCGTGCAAGATCGAGGATACAACCGCGCCAACTGCCTCTGACGGCGGGGCGGCGCAGCCGGCCACCGACGCGGACCGCATGGCCGCGCTGGTCGAGGAGGAATGGCAGGCCCGCATCCTGCCCGCGATCCAGGACAACGCTGTCGAAGTCGCCACCCTGCGCACGGCCCTGGCCGAGGGCGCCGACGCCGCCGGCGGGCAGTACGGCCTGCGTCCCGACGGCGAGGCGAACGCCTGGAACTTCGTCGTGACCGGCACGGGCGAGGCGGTAGAGGCCAACCTCGAAAGCCGCGCCGCCACCCTGACGCTCGATACCGACGGTGACGGGGCGGGTGATGTCGAGCTGATGCTCGGCCCCGTCATTCGCGGCACGGCGATCCGCGATGCGATGCCGTTCTTCTCGTTCTCGGACTTCCGGGACCAGATCGCCTTTGCCAAGCTGGCCCGCGCGCTGAACGACCGCGCCGCCCAGGGCATCGCGGCGCCCGAGGGCGACCCCGTGGGCCAGAGCTTCGGCTTCACCGCCGTCATGGCCGCGCCCGAGGACGACACGGCGTGGGAAGCGGTGCCCGTGACGCTGGAGCCGGCGTCGTGACCGGGGGCGCGACACAAGAGGCGCCGGTCGGCCTGACGATCCGCGGCGGAACCAAGGTCTATCCCGGCACGGTCGCGCTGAAGTCGGTCGATTTCGACCTGCGGATGGGTGCGGTGAACGTGCTGGTGGGCGAGAACGGCGCGGGCAAGTCGACGATGATGAAGGTCATCGCCGGGGTGGAGCGCCTGACCGAGGGCGTGATCGAGATGGACGGCGAGGCGGTGGATTTCCACTCCACCGACGACGCGGTGCGGCGGGGCATCGGCATCGTGCACCAGGAACTGAACCTGTTCCCCGACCTGTCGGTGTCCGACAACATCTTCATGGGCCGCGAACGGCGCCGGTTCGGCGTCGACATCGACCGGGCCGAGCAGCGCCGCCTGACCCGCGAGATCATGCGCCGGCTGGAACACGACATCGACCCCGACACGCCGGTTGCCGATCTGCGGGTCGGGCAGCAGCAGATCGTCGAGATCGCCAAGAGCCTGGCGCAGGATGCCCGCATCCTGATCCTGGACGAGCCGACATCGGCCCTCTCCGCCGCCGAGGTCGAGATCCTGTTCCGCGTGATCGACGAACTGCGCCGCGACGGCGTGGGCCTCGTCTACATCTCGCACCGCCTCGAAGAGTTGATCCGCATCGGCGACTACATCACCGTCCTGCGGGACGGGCACATCACCGGCGCGCGCTCGATGGAGGGCGTGGACGTGGCCTGGATCGTCCGCAACATGATCGGCGAGGCGAGCAAGACCTACGCCAAGGCCGAAGAGCACGAGCTGGGTGAACCGGTCCTTCACCTTCAGGATGTCACGCTGCCGCGCAACGGCGGCGGCCTGGCGGTGGACCACGTATCGCTCAGCGTCCGCAAGGGCGAGATCCTGGGCATCTACGGCCTGATGGGCGCGGGACGCTCCGAACTGCTGGAATGCATCATCGGGCGCCATGCCCATGCCGGCGGCACGATCGAGGTCGACGGCGACCGGATCGACGGCCGGTCGGTGGCGGGCCGGATCAAGCGCGGCATCGCGCTGATCCCCGAGGACCGCAAGACCGACGGGCTGATCCAGATCGCCTCCATCCGCGAGAACATGACGCTGTCGTCGCTGCGCGACTTCACCCGCGGCTTTCACATGAACCTAGCGACCGAGAAGGGACGGGTGCGCGATTTCGTCAAGCGCATGACCATCAAGATCGCCAGCCCCGAGAACCCGGTGGCGAGCCTTTCGGGCGGCAACCAGCAGAAGGTCGTCATCGCCAAGGCGCTGATGACCGAGCCCAAGGTCTTGCTGATGGACGAGCCCAGCCGCGGCATCGACATCGGCGCCAAGGCCGAGGTGTTCCGGGTCATGCGCAAGCTGGCCCGCGACGGGCTTGGCATCGTCTTCGTGACCTCGGATCTCGAGGAGGTCATGTCGCTCTCGGACCGCATCCTGGTGATGTCCGAGGGGCGCGTGACCGGCGAATTCGACCGTCACGATGCAACGGACACCGCACTGATCCGCGCCTCGGCCCCGGCCTCGGCCGAACGCCACCTGACCACTTCCGAGGAGGAACCCGTATGAGCACCTCGACCGCCGACCTGCCGGACCAGAACGCGGCCTCCGGCAGTGCGCTTCTTCTGCTGCTGAAGGCGCGGACCTTCATCGCGCTGATCGTGGTCTTCGTGTTCTTCTCCGCGATGGCGCCGAACTTCCTGTCGGCCGCGAACATGGTCATCATGTCCAAGCACGTCGCGCTGAACGCGATACTGGCGATCGGCATGACCTTCGTCATCATCTCGGGCGGGATCGACCTGTCGGTGGGCTCCATCGTCGGCCTGACGGGCATGGTGGCGGGGTTCCTCGTGCTGAACGGGATCGACCTGGGCATGGGCTGGGCGATCCGGTTCAACACGCTGGAAATCTGCCTGATCGTCGCGCTCGTCGGCATCCTCGTGGGGGCGATCAACGGGTTCCTGATCACCAAGCTCAACGTCGCGCCGTTCATCGCCACGCTCGGTACGCTCTACGTGGCACGCGGGCTGGCCATGCTCAGCTCGGACGGGCGGACCTTTCCCAATCTCGGCGGCAGCGAGGAATGGGGCACCGAGAGCTTCCGCGCCATCGGTTCGGGCGCCTTTCTCGGCATCCCGGTCTCGATCTGGATGCTGATCGTCACGGGCCTTGTCGCCGCCTACATTGCCCGGCGGACGCCGCTGGGGCGCTACATCTATGCCGTCGGCGGAAACGAGCGGGGCGCGGCGCTGTCCGGCGTGAAGGTCGATCAGATCAAGTTCTTCGTCTACATGTTCTCGGGCCTCTGCGCGGCGCTGGTGGGGTTGATCATCACCTCGCAGCTCGTCGCCGCGCACCCCGCCACTGGCGAGACGTTCGAGCTGAACGCGATCGCCGCGGCGGTGCTGGGCGGCACGTCGATGTCGGGCGGCCGCGGGCGCATCGGCGGCACCATCGTGGGCGCGTTCGTCATCGGCGTACTGTCGGACGGGCTGGTGATGATGGGGGTCTCGGCGTTCTGGCAGACCGTCATCAAGGGCCTCGTCATCATCGCCGCCGTGGTCGTGGACCAGGCTCAGCAGCGGCTTCAGGCCCGCGTGGCGCTGCAGGCGCAGGGCGCGCTCGGCAAGTGAGCCTTCTGGGCCGGGCGCGACGGCGCCCGGTCCTAGCCGAACTTCTCCAGGGAGGCGGCCAGTTCGGGATGGGTACGGGCATGGGTGGCGAGGTCCGTGCCCTCGCGTGCCGCCGCCCAGGCCTGCCGCGTCGCCGCGACGCCCGCCGCCGGCCCCATCGGGTGCCCGTGGATGCCGCCGCCGCCAAGGTACATCAGGTCCAGCGTGCGCCCCGTCCGCTCATAGGTCTCGACGGCCTGTCCGCCCCACTGGCCTGAGCAGACCACGGGCAGGGGCCGGTCGGCGTCCGAGAAGATCGGCGTCATGCAATCGTGGAACGACCGCACGAAGCTCTCGTCCGGCTCCCAGTACTTGGCGCGGATGCCGTTGATCTGGAACTGGTCGACGCCGAGCAGCCGCCAGATCTTCTGATAGGCGCGGAACTCCATCCCGAGGCCGGGATGCCTCGTGAGGATGTCCCAGCCGTTGCGATGGGCGTGCAGGCACAGGCCCGACCGCTTGCGAAGGAAGCTCATCCCGCCGTGGCCGATCGAGTTGATGTTGACCACCGCCGCGGTTCCGCCGGCGGCCAAGACCATGTCGTGATTGCGCATCATCACGTCCGGATCGGCCGAGGAGATGCCGAAGGCGTACATCACTCGCTTGCCCGACCGGTCGGCGTGATCCTCGATCACGGGCATGATCGCCGCGATCCGATCCTCCAGCGCGGAATAGGCCGGACTCATCAGCTTTTCGTCGTCTTTGATGAAGTCGACGCCGGCCTCGCACAGCGTCCGCACCACCCCGGCGGTCTCTTCCGGCAGCAGGCCGAGCGATGGCTTGATGATCGAGGCGATCATCGGCCCATCGGGCACCCCCATCAGCCGGCGCGACCCCTCGATCCCGAACTGCGGGCCGGGATGCGCGGCCCAGGCGGGGGGCAGTTCGATGTCCATGACGCGGATACCGGTCAGGCCGCGCGCCGCGTAGACACCGCCAACCGTGATCGTCATCAATGCAGCGATGTCGGTGCCGATGGCTTCGAGCGGGTACGAGATCACCGCATCGGCCCGGTTGTAGGGGCCGGTGTCCTCCGGATCGGGGATCGACGGCACGTCGAGCGGGGGCAGGGGGCGAACCTCTTCGACCCGCGCGGCACATCGCGCGCGGACTTCCTCGGTCTCTCCGGGCAGGTCGGTGAAGGTGCCGGTGGACTGGTCCGAGGCGATCTTGGCGGCCATCGCCTCGGGGTCGCCCGCCGTCTCGATCCGGTAGGTCACCCTGACGGTCTCTTGTGGCATAGCGGTCTCTCCTTCCCTGCGCGGCTTCCTTATATACTCATTATACGTGTTGACAGGATTGCACAATTCTCTCAGCTTTCCCGCAACACTGCGGGCCTTGGGAGAAGGCCGCCATCGGGGAGGAGACCGGATTGACCGAGATTGCGACCCATCGGCCGCACCGCCGCATGATCGGAGTAGCGTGATGAAGGGCGCCCTGATCGGCTGCGGCTTTTTCGCCCGCAACCAGCTGCACGCCTGGGCCGAGGTGCCGGGCGCGGAGATCGTCGCGCTCTGCGACCGCGATCCGGCGCGGCTGGACGAGACCGCCCGCGCCTTCGGCATCTCGCGGACCTATGCCGACGCGGACGAGATGCTGGTGCGTGAAGATCTGGATTTCGTCGACATCGCAACCACCGTCGACAGCCACCGCCCGCTTGTCGAACTGGCGGCGCGGTCCGGCGTGCACGTGATCTGCCAGAAACCCATCGCACCGACGATGGCGGACGCGCGGGCGATGGTGGCCGCCGTCGCCGAGAGCGGCAAGGTGATGATGGTGCACGAGAACTTCCGCTGGCAATCCCCGATCCGCCGCGCGGTCGAGGCTGTCCGCGCCGGGGCCATCGGCACGCCATTCTTCGGGCGGATCAGCTTCCGCTCGGGCTACGACGTGTTCTCAGGGCAACCCTACCTCGCCGAAGGCGAGCGGTTCATCATCGAGGATCTCGGAATCCACATCCTCGACATCTCGCGCGCCCTGTTCGGCGATGTCACGCGGCTGACCGCAACGACCCGGCGGGTGAACCCGCGGATCCGGGGCGAGGACGTGGCGACGATGCTCCTGTCGCACGATTCCGGTGTCACCAGCGTGGTCGATTGCTCGTACGCGACAAGGCGCAGTCCCGAGACATTCCCCGAGACGCTGCTGGAAATCGACGGGACCGAGGGCACGCTCCGACTCGACGCGGGCTACCGCCTGACGATCCAGCGGGGCGACGATGCGCAGGTCGAGGATGTCGCCCCGCCGCTGCTGCCCTGGGCTGAGCGGCCCTGGCACAACATTCAGGAAAGCGTCCGCACGATCCAGCGTCACTTCGCCGACTGCATCGCGGCGGGGACCGAGCCTGAAACGTCGGGCGCGGACAACCTCAAGACCTTCGCGCTGGTCGAGGCCGCCTACCTGTCGGCAAGCGAGGGGCGCAGCGTCGCGCTGGACGAGATTTGACTGATCTCCTGCACCTCTACGGCACCGAAGAGCCGCCCGCGGAACCACCCGTGCGGCGCGTCGGTGCGCTGAGCTTCGAGTGGACGGGCACCGGCCTGCGGCATGTCCGGCTGGGCGGCACCGAACTGATCCGCAGCGTCGCGTTCCTTGCCCGCGACCGCGACTGGGGCACGCTAACCCCCGAACCGGGCGGCGTCGAGGAGACGTGGACCGAAGGCGTTCTCTGCCTGACGACGGTGCTGGTATTCCGCACCGGCGGTGCGAGCCTGACCGTGGCGCTGTCCGTGCAGGCCTCCGAGACCGGAATCACCCTCGAGGCGACGGGCAACGCCGCGGGCGCGTTCGAGACCAACCGCGCCGGGTTCACGGTGCTGCATCCGATCACGGGGCAGGCGGGCGCGCCGGTCTCGGTCACCCATTCCGACGGCAGCGAACAGCACTCGGTCTTTCCCGACCTCATCGCGCCTTGGCAGCCCTTCATGGACATCGCCGCGATCACCCATCACGCTGGCGACATGGCCTGCACCTGCCGGTTCGCCGGCGACGTGTTCGAGATGGAGGATCAGCGGCAATGGGGCGATGCGTCGTTCAAGACCTACAACCGCCCCCTCGCGCGGCCCTGGCCCTATGTCATTGCCGCAGGTGAGCCGCTGCGGCAATCGGTCGAGCTGAGCTGGCGCCGCGCCGCGCCGGTGCCCGCGCCGACCGAACCGGCCCTGCCATCGGGGCCGCGCTTTCCCGATACCGCACTGGTCGTCACGTCGGACGAGGCGCGGCGGCTGGCGGCCGGCCCGGACGTGCTGGACGCCGTCGCGCCCCAGCGGCTGCTCTGCCATCTCGACGCCACGCTCGGAGACGTGGACGGCCAGTGCGCCGCGTTCGCAACCCTTCAGGCGGCATTCCCGGCGTCGACGTATGACCTGGAACTGATCGGGGCCTTCGACGGCGATCCCGAGGCGGAACTGGCCGCCCACGCCCGCGCGGCGGCCAATGCCGGTTTCTCCCCGGCGAGCGTCATGGTCTGCCCCTCGGTCGACCGCCAGTCGACGCCGCCCGGTTCGGACTGGCCGGACTGTCCGCCGCTGGAGACCATCCATGCCGCCGCCCGCGCCGCGTTCGATGCCCCCGTCATGGGCGGCGGCATGGCGAGCCTGTTCACCGAGCTGAACCGCAAGCCGCCGCCGTCGGGGATGCTGGACTTCGTCACCCACGCGCTGTGCCCGATCGTGCATGACGCCGACGACGTCTCGGTGATGGAAACGCTGGAGGCCGTGCCGCACATCACCCGCTCGGCTCGCGCGCTGATCGGCGAGGCGGAATACCGGATCGGGCCCTGCACCATCGCCATGCGGCAGAACCCCTATGGCAGCCGCACGATCCCGAACCCCGGTGGGTCCCGTGTCTGCATGACCGACAACGACCCGCGCCACCGGGGTGCGTTCGGGGCGGCCTACGCGCTGGGGCTCGCCACCGCGCTCGCGCCGGCGGGACCGTCCGTCTGGACGCCCGCAGCGGTCTTCGGGCCCCGCGGCCTGTTCGCGCGCGACGGCACGCTCTTGCAGGTGGCCGAGGTGATCCGGGCACTCGCGGCCTGCGCGGGCCGTCCGGTGACCGAGGCCGCGATCCGGGACGGTCGCGCCCGCATGACGCTGGGCGACACGGTCTTCGAGGCGAACCTGACCCCCGAAACCAAGGAGGGCCTGCCGCCGTTCGGCTGGCGGAGCCTCTTTTGAGCCCCACGACCTTGACCTAGTATCGGTCGAAACAGCACCAGCAACCGGGACACCGACGTGACGCCACCTTCCGACTCGCCCGCCTCGACCGACAAGATCGTGCGCCGCAAACTCTCGGATCAGGTTCTGGAGAAGCTCAATCACATGATCGCCTCAGGCGAGTTGAGGCCGGGCGACACGATGCCGTCGGAACGCGCGCTGATGGAACGGTTCGGCGTCGGCCGCCCCGCCGTGCGCGAGGCACTGCAATCGTTGCACACCAACGGCATCATCACGATCACCCACGGCGAACGCAGTCGCGTGAACGAGATCACCGCCGGCAACGTGCTGGACCGGGGGGACGACCTGGCGCGGCTGCTGCTGAACTCGGTCCCTTCCAGCCTCGAGCACCTGAAACAGGCGCGGCGCCTGTTCGAGCTGGGGATGATCCGCATCGCCGCCGAGAGCGCGACCGACGACGACATCGCCGACCTGCGCGCCCTTGCCCGGCAGCAGCGGGACATGCTGGGCGACGCGGCGCTGTTCATCCAGACCGACATGCAGTTCCATCTCCGGATCGCGCGGATCACCGACAACCCGATCATCACCGCGGTATCCGAGGCGATGCTGCGCTGGCTGTTCGAGCATCACGTCTCGCTTCTGCACTGGCAGGGCAACGAGGAGGTGACGCTGTCGGAACACGAGGGCATCGTCGACCGGATCGAGCGGCGCGACCCCGAGGCGGCCGTCGAGGCGATGCGCAGCCACCTCGACCGCTCGCTGGGTCTCTACGAGGTGCACGGCTGACGCGGCGGGTCAGTCCCGCGCGCCGCCGCCCGCGCGGATCCAGCCGAAGAAATCCTCCGACCCCATTTGTCCGCCCTTGAGCGCGATCTGAAGCCCGTCGTGCGGCCCGTCGCCGTAGGCGGTGCACAGCGCCGCGCCGGGGATCGTCGGGGCCAGCGCCACCAGCGCCTCCAGCCCCAGCTGCCGGAACGCGTGCCCTGACGTGTCCCCGCCCGAGATCACCGCGCGGCGGAGGCCCGTCTCGCGCAGGACACGGTCGAGGATGCGCCCCAGCGCCTCGCCTATCCGCCGGTTGGCCTCTTCCGACGAAAGGTCCGAGGCGGCGAGCGCCTCCCGGAACACGGCGACCGCCGGATCGTCGGGGCCGGCGGCGGAATGGATGAGCGGGCTTTGTCCGCCTTCGGCCGCGGCGATGGCGGCCGCGACGGCGCGGTTCTCTTCGCGGGCGAGTGCGCCGTCGGGGCCGCAAACCGCGCTCGCGTCGAAGGGCAGCAGGGCGAAGCCGTGCGCCCCGGCCCAGTCGAGCTGCGTGGCCGTCATCGGCGAGACCGAGCCCGAGATCGCCGCGATCCGGTCGACCGGACCGGCGCTGCCGGCCGGCGACGGCGCGCCGATCATGCCGGTCGACACCCAGTGCCGGACCAGCGCGTATTCGATCCCCTGGCTGCCGGCCACCAGGCCCAGCCGGTCGCGGTTTTCCCAGATCAGCCGCCCCGCGGCCGTCTCGCTGCCGGCGTCCATGCTGTCGAGCGACAGGATGCGTGCGCCATCCGCCAGCGCCGTTTCCAATCGCTGCTGCGGGTCGGACCGCAGCGCTTCGAGATCGATCAGCGCCGAGGGCAGGGCGGTCTGGGCCGAGAGATGCCGCAGAAGGTCCGACTCGGTCATTGGCGTCACGGGATGCCGCGACATCACCGGATGCCGGTCGAGCCGATGCACGCCATCGAAGTCCCCTGCAAACAGGTGGCCGAACGCCTGATACCGGCGCATCTGCGGGGCTGCGGTCAGAAGCGGCACGGCACGCGCCGCACGCACGCCCAGCCCGATCTCGATCGCCGCGCCGATGGAGCCGACCTGGGGCGACGAGTCGAAGGTCGAGCAAATCTTGTAATGCAGGATCGGTGCACCAAGCCGGTCGAGAAAGCGCAGCGGTTCCGGCATGTGCTCTCGCATCGTGTCGGGCCCCTGGCTGCGGGCGGTGGAGGCGATGCCGACGCCGCGGCAACCGGCGAAACGGGTCGATAGCGCGGGCGACGGGACCGAGGTGAACAGCACCGACGGGACGCCCGCGAAGGCCAGCACTTCCATCACGGCGGCCGAGCCGGTGAAGTCGTCGCCATACCACGTCACCCAGGGCGCGGCTGTCGTCATCTTTTCCTCCCTCGGACGGCGCGGCGGCGCCGGTTCCGTGTTGACAGTCTTACATACTTATTATCTCATCATACCAGATCGGCAAGACCGATGTCGAATGCTCAGGAGGAGGCAGAAGGATGACCACGATTACCCTGTTCGGGGCAGGCGGGAAGATGGGCGTGCGCCTGTCGCGGAACCTCGCGAAGACCGAATTCGAGACGCGCCATGTCGAGGTCAGCGAAGAGGGCCGGTCGCGCCTGAAGGCCGAGGTCGGTGTCGATTGCGTCGAGCCCGAGGCAGCACTCGACGGGGCCGAGGTGGTCATTCTCGCCGTGCCCGACACGGTGATCGGCAAGGTCGCCGCCAAGGTGGTGCCCGCCGTCGCGCCGGGAACGATGATCGTCGTCCTCGACGCCGCCGCGCCATTTGCCGGCCATCTGCCCCAGCGCGACGACATTACATACTTCGTCTCGCATCCCTGCCACCCGCCGATCTACAACGACGTGGACACGCAGGAGGCGCGGCTGGACTACTTCGGCGGGATCGCAGCGCCGCAGGGCGTGGTCAACGCGCTGATGCAGGGCCCGGAAGAGCATTACGAGCTGGGTGAGGCGGTCTCCCGCGCGATCTATGCGCCGGTCGCGCGCACCTATCGCGTCACGGTCGAGCAGATGGCCCTGCTCGAGCCCGGCCTGTCCGAGACGGTCTGCGCCTCGCTTCTCGACGTGATGCGCGAGGCGATGGACGAGGTCGTCAGCCGCGGCGTGCCAAGGGATTGCGCCCGCGATTTCCTGCTGGGTCACATGAACATTCTCGGCGCGGTCATCTTCAAAGAGATCGACGGCGTGTTCTCGGACGCCTGCAACAAGGCGATCGAGTTCGGCAAGCCCGCCCTCATGCGCGACGACTGGAAGCGCGTGTTCGAGGATGACGAGATCGCCGCGAGCATCCAGCGGATCACCTGAGCGCCGGACGAACCTCAAAGGGCCTTCCGCGGCGGTACAATCTTCCGCGAGCGGGGGAAGCGTGCTAGCGTGAGTCTGTAATTTTCTGACTCTCTGCATTTCGCGTTCCGCCCGGTGTCGGGCCCTTTGGGAAGCACATTTGATGTTCAGCGCGGTTCGGGCGTGTGTCGCGCCCGCGCTTCTTCTTGCCGCCGTGTCCGCACCCGCTTGGGCCTGCACACCCGTCGATTTCATGTCCCGGCCCGTGCCAGAGGCGTCGGATGCGCCTGCGCTGGACGCGCTTCGCCTTGCCTATCCCGATCTGCAGGTTTCGACCGACGGGACTGCCGTCTCGGCCGACGGGGAGACATGGGTGACCTTTCGCGGTCCGCCCCCGGCCTCGCCCGAGGCGGCGCTGGCCAATCCCTCGCCCGCCGACCAGTTCATGCAGGTCTACCCGCTGGGCGACGACCTGTCGGGACGGACGCAGCCCTATTTCGATCCTGGCCGGTTCCGAAACCAGCGGCTGTTCGGGATGCTGTGGTTCGCGTCCGAGGGGGCCGCGCGGCAGAGCCTTGTCCGCGTGCCGTTCGGCGGCCTCGCCGACGCCGCGGTAATGGTCACGTCGCACCGGGGCGTCGATTGTCAGCTGGGCGCCGTGCTCGACCGCCTGCGCGCCTCCGAGCAGGACCTGAGCCGCTATTTCCGCCAGCCCGGCGGCGGTTTCAACTGGCGGCGGATCAGCGGCACCGACCGGCTGAGCGCGCACAGCTACGGCATTGCGGTGGACATCAACGCCGAGCTTGGCGGCTACTGGCGCTGGACCGGGGCCGAGGCGGGGAATGTCGGCCCCTACGAGAACCGGATTCCGGCCGAGATCGTCGCCGCGTTCGAAACCTACGGCTTCATCTGGGGCGGCAAGTGGCATCATTTCGACGGGATGCACTTCGAGTACCGCCCCGAGCTGATCCTTCATTCCCGCATCGTCCAAGGCACGAGGTAGCCATGTCCAGACTGGCCCGCAGGATCCTGACACAGACTGCCGCGGGCCTCTGCCTCGCCGCCGCGGTCGCCGGTTCCGGCGCAGGGGCGCAGGAGCTTCTGGGCCGCTACACCGCCGTAATCGGCCCCGAGGACCGAAGGAATTCGAGCGGGGCGCCGCTGTCGCGGCCGGGGCAGATCCTCGCGCAGGACCGGGCGAACGTCCATCGCTTCGGCGTGATGCAACCGGGCGACCAGTCCGATCCGGTGTTCTCGCAGCGCGACATGCGCGCGGCGATGCCGGATTTCCTGGCGCGCGGCGGTCTGGATGCCGCCGCCTCGGCGGCGCTGGCCGGGCCGGGGCAGGGCATTGTGACGGTTGATATCCTCGGCGCGGGCGGGCGCCCCTACGCGGTGCGGGTCAGCGGCGGCAGCGGCATGGCCGCGCCTGTCGCCGCGCCGTCGGGGGTGCCGGCGCTGGGGCGGTGGCAGTTCGCGCCCGACGCGAGCAGTTGGCGCGGCGCGGCCGAGGTCGGCGTGCCCGGTGGACGGGTCGCGCTGGAATGTACGCGGGTGGGTGCCGATCCCGCCGCGTGGCCCGGACCCGGATCGCTCCGCCCTCCGACGCCGGGGACCTTCACGCTGGTGGTGTCGCAGCCTTCGGTGATCCCGCCGGTCGGCGGCGCGGCGATGGTGACCGCGCTCGTGGACGGCGCGGTGCGCGGGGCGGTGGCGATGGTGCACCGCCAGAACGGCGGCGCGATGGAGGGTACCGTCCCCGCCGCCGGCCCGCTGGTCGCCGGGATCGGCGCGGGCAGCCGCCTGACCCTGTCGCGCCCAGGCGCCGCGCCGCTGTCCATCGGCCTGTCAGGCAGCTCCGCCGCGATCGGCGCTCTGAGCGCGTTCTGCGCCACGCCGCTCGACCCCTCTCTGATGGTCGCCGCCGCGACGGCACCCGCGACGCCGCCGACCTCGTCCGGGCCGGCGACGGCACAACCGGGCTCCGGCGGTCTGGCGCCCCTTCCCATGCGGGGCGCCCAGCCCGGCACGCAGCCGTCCGCCGGCAGGTTCACGCCGCTGCCGTCGTCGTCCACGGCCGGGGCGACCGTCATGCAGGCCGGGGGCCGGTTGGCGCCGCTTCCGGGCCTTCAGGCCGGGCCGGCCGCGTCCGCGCAGCCGGCGCCGCAGGGACTGACCGGGGAAGAAACGGTGTCCAAGGCGCTCGGGCTGTGGCTGATCGGCCAGCGCCCCGGCCTCGGCCGCGACCAGCGGGTGCAGAACGCGCTCAGCAACGACGAGCTGCCGCCGGGCTATCCCGTGTTCCAGCCCATTCCCCAGCCCGACCGCAAGTCGCTTGTCGGGGATTACCAGCGATACCAGCAGTATCGACAGGCTGAGCAGGCCGCGCGCTTTGCCCACTTCGATGCCGTCGCCGCCCATGCCGCCACACAGGCCGCGCCGCAGGTCATCACGCTCGAGATCGGGGCCAACCTGCGGCGGACCGAGCCGGGGACGCCGGTGCGGCTCGACCTCGGGTCCGGCGGGCGGTACATGCCGAACCGCGGTCTCGAAGCCTCGGTGCCGGCCGCGTTGCGCACCCTGCACGTCCAACTCGGCTATAATCTCGGCATGGCGCTGATGCGCGAGGGCGCGCCGCTGGCCCTGCCGCTGCCGGAGGCGATCCGCACGATCGAGCCGCCCACCGGGCCGAACGGCACGCCGGGCTACGACCCGTTTCCGAACGAGGACGTGTTCCTGCGCGCCACCATGACGATCTCCGATCAGCGCGTGCTGCTGCCGGTCGACGCGCAGTCGCCGATGTCGGGAAGCCGTCCCTCGGCCGAGTTCGCCGCGCAGGTCACGCAGGTGCACCTGTTCCGGAAACCCCGCACGCGCGCCGACGCGCCGCCCGCGCCGGAGGTGCTGCTGGCCTCCTGGCAGCGGTCGGATCAGCCCGCCGTCGCCCAGACCGGCCTCAACACGCTCGAGACCTTCGCGGCGACCTATGCCGCGGGGCTCGAGGAGGGACGGCTGTTGAACACGTCCTCGGCCTACCGCGAGCAGACGGGCCAGCCGCGGACCATCGCGTCCACTGGGCAGGACCTGAACGAGGCCAGCCGGACGGCCGACCTGCTGATCCGCGCGGCGGCGGTCCTAAAGGCGTCGCCGGAGCGCGGCTTTGCCGAGAGTGCGCTTCTGACGCTGCTGGATCAGGTGGTGGACCCGCTGTCCCGCGACGGGATGGTGCCGCCGGGCTTCGGCGTCTCGGACGGCACCCTGAACGAGATCGCCCGCGCGCGTGCCCTGCAAGAGGCGGGGCCGAAACTGCGGGACTACATCCTCGCCCGTGCGCCCGAGATGCCGCTGCCGGTGCGCTCGCGCGGGTTCGGAGAGCTCGGCACCTACGACCTCGAGTCCGAGCTGTTCGGCCTGACGATCCGGCCCGATCCGCTCGTGTTCCTCCCCACGCCCAGGACGCGCCGGCATCTCGACGGGCTGCTGTCGGAAGTCGCCGAAGCGGTGCGCGTTCCCGTCGATGCCGCCGAGGCACTTCTGCTGCGTCTGGACCGGGACACGCTGCCGGGGCGCACCGTGCCGGTGATGCTGGACATGCAGCTGGCCGGGGCGCGGGCGATCCCGCAATCCTCGGGCCCGATCACCATGGAGGACCTACAGCGCGTCGCGCTCGACTGGCGACTGGAGCGGCTGGCCGTCCATGCAGACCTCGCCGGTCAGGAGCCGTTGCTGACCTACGCGTTCGAGCAGCCGGAGGAGGAGGGCGAGAGGGTGCCCGACGTCGTGTATGCCACCACCGAAGAGACCATCCTCGGCGCCTGGGCGGCGGCGCGTGGCGGCCCGGACGTTCTTGCGCAGGGTATCGCGTCCAGTAGCGATTTCGTCCGGCGCTTCGGCCAGTTGCCGCAGAGCGCGCGGGAGCAACGCGCCCGCGCCGAGGCAGAGCGCGTGATCGCCGCCGCGTCCGACGACTTCTGGATCGGGTTTTCGCTGCAACTGGGCGAGTACGACGCCGAGGCGCAGCGGGTCGCCGTGGGTGACGTCTCGATCTTTCCGTTGCCGAGCCGCATGGGCGAGCGGGTGGACGACGTGCCCGGACTCCACCTCGTGCGGTCCGAGGCCTTCGATCACCTCTCGGTCACGCCCGAGCAGTACGAGACCATCGCCGCCACCGATGGCGGCCGTCATGCGCTGATGTTCGGCCATGTCCGCGTGGCGGATGAGCAGGACGGCGGCCACTCCACGCTCGGGATCACCCGGCCCGACGAGGTGCTGGTGCTGCGCGAGACGCAGGCGGGTTACAAGGTCGCGCTGCGGCTCGAGATGGAGGCGGCGCCGCGAATGGCGGCCTCCGGCGGCACGATCGCGCCGCCCGAGGTGCTGCGTCTCGATGGCGAGGGGCTGGACCTGCTGGCGCTGTCGCTGCAGCCGGACCTTTACGGACCGCCCGCTTTCCGCCGCATGCTGGTCGAGCGGATCGCCCGTGAGCGCGCCGACAGCGCCGCGGGACGGACCCCCGCTTGGGGCGTGTTCTTCACGGACGTCGATGTGCGCCTGTCACCCGCACTGATCGAGGAACTGCTGTCCCCCTTCACCGAGTGGAGCCTGGCACGCGCCCAGGCTCTGCCCGACCGGATGCTCCTGCCGCTGGGTGTGACGAACCGGCACCCTGCCACGGGCTGCCGCGAGGTCTACCGGTTGCCCAGTGGTTATGTCGCCGAGCGCGCCGTCGTGGCGCAGCTGCCGCAACTGCTACCCTCGGTCGAGATCGGCGAGTCGGTCAGCCCGGTGTCCAACGTCACCCGTCCCGGCGGCCCTGTGGTGCACGCCGTCGTCGGTCGGCCCGGCCACGCGGACGGGGCCAGCGGCGCGTCGCGCTGCGAGCATGTCGAACTGCGCGGCACGTCGAGCGACCTGTCCACCGGTGTCACCGGGCTGAACCACGGCGAGGCCGGATACGTGGACGCGCTGGTGCAGGCGGACGTTCCGCTGGTCGCACGCGGCGCACCGGGCGGGCCGGTCGCCATCGACTACGAGATCGCCGCTCTGGACGTGCGCCTCGTGCCGGTCCGGGCGGCCGAGGGGGACCAGCCCGGCCTGCGCGGCGTGGTCGTGATCGCGGCCGAGGTCACGCGGATCGCGACGTGGGAGACCGACAAGCGGACGCGCCGTCCCGCGCCGGCGGCCACCTACGAGGCCGAGGTCTGGACCAGCCTGCTGCCGCCCGACGAGGCGCCGGAGCACGACATCCTCGGCCTGCGCCTGGGCGCGTCGCTGGCGGATGTCGAGGCCGTCGCGGCAGAACGCATGACCGACCCGATCCGCCACACTTCGCCACCCGTCGCGACGCGGGGGCTCTACGATCACGCGACCGGTTTCGCCACGCCGGACGCGAGCGAGGTGATCCTGTCGATCCACGATCCCGGCAGCGAGGACTCCGCCGCCGTCGCGCTGATGCGGTATCGCCGTCTGCCGCCCGGCGCGGCCAGCGTCGAAGCGGTCCGCAAGCTGCTGACCGACAAGTACGGGCCGGACTTTCAGGAACAGGGGAACGAGATGTACTGGGGCATCCCGCCGCAGGAGATCGACAGCCGGCAAGTCTGCGGCGGGCACAAGACGTTCCGCGGCAACGGCGCGCTGCGGATGGAGCCCGAGCTGACGCGGGACGAGATCATCGCGCGCAGCGGCGAGGGCGCCTACCGGGCGCCCGAATGGGGCTATTACGGCTGGCCCGCGCCGTTCTCGGAGTTTCCGGATTATGCGCTCGAGATGGCGCGGGTCTATTGCGGGCCGGTTGTCCTAGCCCGCGTTCGGGCCGACGTGCTCGAGCCGGGCTCGGTCGACCTGACGGTCTGGCTGATCGACAAGCCCGATGCCGAGCGCCGCGCGAGCGAGGCCGAGGCGAGCGCCCCGGCGCCGACGCTGGACATGGACCTCTAGGCGCGCTGCGGCGCGCGGCGCGCGGCGGGGCAGCGCAGCAGATCGACACGGTGCCCCTCGGTCGAGCGGTTCTCGGTGAGTTCGAGGTCGCGCTTCGACAGCAGCGTCCGGATCACGCGGCTGGCGGAGAGGGCGTCCTCCCGCCGCTCGGACCCCGCGGTGTCCGAGGTCGAGATCAGGATGCTACCGCCGGGGTTGAGGTCACGGGCGACATGCGCGGCGAGGAGTCGGATGTGTTCCTCTTTCGCCTCGGCGATGCCCTCGTTCAGCACGATCAGGTCCAGCCGGCCCTCGGGCCACTCGAACGGCATGCTGGCCTTGGCGAGCCGCAGCCCCGGCGGCATGGGGCGCTGAAGCAGTGTCTCGAGCGGCGTGTCCGAGGTGTCCAGGCTGGTCAGCTGGTCGCAGCGGGCGATGAGCCACGCCATGAAGGCGCAGTCGAAACTGCCCACCGCCACCGCGTTGGGATAGTGTTCGTCAAGGTGCGACAGGCATTCAGCGGCCCTGCGGCGCTGTCGGTCCGAGGTGAATTCGAACCACGGCGTCGGCCGGTCGGCGATGTCGCTGCGGTTGTCGGGAATGTTCTTTTCCATGACTCGAACACACCACAGCCTGCCGGCGCCCGGAACCGCGGTGGCGGAGAGGTTCACAAATGTAAATCTCGGAACTAGCGCGCCGCGGACCGCAGCTCGAGGTATTTCGGGTCGAACTTCGACAGGTCGGCCAGGGTGTCGGGCTGGTGCACCGTCACCGTGTTCCGTTCCCAGTCGATGAGGCCCCTTGCCCGAAGCTCCTGCACCGAGCGGTTCACGTGGGTCTTAGAATAGCCCAGCAGCGACTCGAGGTCCTTCTGCTCCAGCGGCATCCGGAAGGTGCCGTCGCGCACCGCGCCGATCAGCTGGTAGCGCACGAAGAGTTCCGACAGCAGGTGGCCGATCCGTTCGGTCGCGCGCAGACCGACGCTGGCGGCCAGCCAGGCGCGGTGGATCTTGGCGTCGATCAACGTCGACATCCACAACAGCCGCGTCAGGTGCGGCCGTGTGCGCGTCACCTCGCGCAGCGCGTCGGAATGGATGAACTGCACCTCGCAGCGCCCCTGCGCCACGACGGAGTGGTCCAACTCGTCGAGCAGGAAGGCATGCAGGTCGACGAAGTCGCCTGGAATATGGATCGCCGAGACGATGGTGCGGCTCTGGCCGAGCTGCTGGGTGCGCAGGGACATGCCCGCCACCACCAGACAGCTCTCGTTCGGGGCCGGACCCTGGGGAATGATCGTCGCCCCGTGCTCGTAGCGTTCGGTGCGCACGGGCAGGGCGGACAGGGCCGCGTGATCCTCGGGGTCGAGACGATCCCGCTTGCTGAGCACGAGAGGAAGAAGTTCCGAAGTGGGCACGGTGGCTGACCATGTTGTTGCCGGGATCGCTTCGATTAGCCGCAACGCGGCGCGGTCCTCAAGAAAAACCGCGCCGCGAATCCGGTGCAGGGTAAACCAGTTTAGGCCGCCGCGTCCGTGCCTCGCGGGACGAGGGATTCGACGTTGCTCCTGATCGCCTCGGCCTCTTCGCGGAGCGCGCTGTTGATCCGCACCCCCAGCCGGCGCCGGTCCTTGCGGCTGCGGATCTGCCTGGTCCGTGTCGTCTCGGGCAGGAAGACATGCGAGTCACCGTCACGGCTGACCGTGAAGGATTGCTGTCCGGCGGCGAGAAAGGCGTCGTGACCGCTTTCGGCGGCGACCGTGACCACCAGGCGCGACACCTCCTCCTTCGCGTTCTGCCGCCCGAGATGGCGCAGCGCCTTTTCCATGATCTCGCTGAAGTTGCCCAGGTCGCGATACTGCCCGCTGTCCAGCGGCCCCTGCGTGGTGCAGGACACCGCGTTGCTGGCCTCGTTGTCGAGGAAGTCCTCGCGGTCGGTGACGACGGCCGAAACGGTTTCTCCCGCGATGTCGAGGTCGGCGATGAGGCTGCTGACATAGATCGGCTCGGCGCCCATGTTGCCGACCAGCAGGTGCGCCCGGTCGTTGTTGCCGGCGACCCGGTTGATCAGGATGTTCGACCGCCTCTGACGCACGAAGCTCGTCAGGAAGAGGTGAAGATACAGCATCCAGACGATCGCCGTAGCGATCTGTACGAGTATCTGGATGATTTCCTTGTGTTGCATGATCCAGTCGAACATCGTTCCGTCCTATTCTTGTTTTGTCGGGACGAACGGCACAGCCGGCGGCGCGCTCCACCGGTTGCTGTTTGTAAATCGGGCGCGCCGCCGCGCCGGGAACCGGTCGCGGCGCGGGGACTTGAGGCAGCGACGCAGTTCAGGCGAGGGGACCTTGCGCGATACCGAGGGCAGAGACCGCGGCACAGGATTGCCCACGGGATGAAGGCGACGCTGCAGACGCTCTATGACGGTCCGGGCTGGACAGGTCGCCTGTTCCGCACGGCGCTCTTCCTCTTCGACGTGCTGACGATTGCCTATTTCGTGCTGACGGCGAACATGCAGATCGAGGGGTCGCTTGTCGCCTTGGACATCGGGATCGGACTGGTGGTCGTGGCGGATCTCACCGCCCGGTTCCTGATCTGCGAAGACCGCGTCCGCTTCTTCGCGTCTGTCACTACACTGGCCGACCTCGTTCTGGTGGTCTCGTTGCTGGCGCCGCTGGTGACGGGCGGCAACCTCGGCTTCCTCAGGGCGCTTCGCATGCTCCGGCTGGTGCGCAGCTTCCACCTGGTGACGTGGATCAACCGGCTGCTCGCAGGGACGTCGGTGAACGCGCGGATCGTCGATGCGGCCGCCAACCTCGTGGCGTTCGTGTTCGTCGTGACCAGCATGGTCTGGGTGTGGGAGCATGAGCGGAACCCGGACCTCGATACCTATGTCGACGCACTGTATTTCACGGTGACGACGCTGACGACGACCGGCTACGGCGACATCACCCTGTCGGATCGGGCGGGGCGCCTTCTGACGATCGCGATCATGGTGTTCGGGGTCGGTTTCTTCCTGCAGCTCCTGCAGGCGATCTATCGCCCCTCGAAGGTCGAGCAGCCGTGCCGGCGGTGCGGGCTCAGGCTGCACGACAAGGACGCCAGCCATTGCAAGCACTGCGGCAGCGTCATCTACATCGAGACCGAGGGCGACATCTAGCCGCCGCTTCAGCCGGCGGCGAAGCGGGCGCGCGTGCGGTTCGCCACGGCCACGAGCGACAGCATCACGGGCACCTCCACCAGTACCCCCACCACCGTCGCCAGCGCCGCGCCCGAGTTCAGGCCGAACAGGCTGATCGCCACGGCGACGGCCAGCTCGAAGAAGTTCGAGGTGCCGATCAGCGCGCAGGGCGCGGCGATGCGGTGCGGCACGCGCAGCGCGAAGGCGGCGGCATAGGCCAGCGCGAAGATGCCGTAGCTCTGGATCAGGATCGGCACGGCGATCAGTGCGATCACCGCGGGCCGGGCCAGGATCGTCTCGCCCTGCAGGCCGAACAGGATCAGCACCGTCGCGATCAGCCCCACGACCGACCACGGCTTTGCACGGGCGGCGAAGGCGTCGATCGCGGTCCGGTCCCCCAGCCTGCGCCGTGTCAGCGCGCCGGCCAGAAGCGGCAGGAGGACATACAGCACGGTCGCCAGCACGAGTGTCTGCCAAGGGACGGAGATATCCGCCACGCCCAGGAGAAACGCCACGATCGGTGCAAAGGCGACCACCATGATCAGGTCGTTCACCGACACCTGCACCAGCGTATAGGTCGCGTCACCCCTGGTCAGCTGCGACCAGACAAAGACCATGGCGGTGCAGGGCGCCGCGCCCAGCAGGATCAGGCCGGCGGTGTATTGCGCCGCGTCCTCGGGGGCGAGCCAGGGCGCGAAGACATGCTCGAAGAACAGCACGGCGAGAGCGGCCATGGTGAAGGGCTTGATCAGCCAGTTCACGGCGAGCGTCACCAGCAGGCCGCGCGGCTGGCGGGCGATATCGCCCACCGCAGCGATGTCGACGCCGACCATCATCGGATAGACCATCGCCCAGATCAGCACCGCGACGACGAGGTTGATCGAGGCGATCTCGGCGCCCGCGACCGCCGCGACGAGTCCGGGCGCGAGGGCCCCGATCGCGATTCCGGCGACCATCGCCGCCGCGACCCACAGGGAGAGGTACCGTTCGAAAGCGCTCATGCCGGGATGTCTTCCTTCTCATCGGCGGCCAGCCGTCCGGCGCCGGCCCAGCTCAAGCCCACCAGCAGCGCGGCCGTGGCGAGGCACAGGCCGAGCCCGCCAAGCTGGTAGGTCAGGCCGGACAGCAACGTGCCCAGCAGCCGCCCGGCGGCGTTGGCCATGTAGTAGAACCCCACATCCATCGTCACCCTCTCGGACTTGGAAAACGACAGGATCAGGTAGGAGTGGAGCGACGAGTTCACCGCGAAGACGGCGCCGAACAGCAGCAGCCCGGCCACCAGCGTGACGGTCAGCCACGGTGCCGGGTCTCCGGCGCTCCAGGCGAGGGTGGCCAGCAGCGCGGGCGTGACGAACAGCAGCCCGGCCCAGTGGCGGGCCTCGTGGACCAGTTCGGGCTCGGGCCGGTCCGCGGCGCGCAACAGGCGCGGTGCCCAGGCCTGCACCCCGCCGTAGAGGATGGTCCAGACGGCCATGAAGCTGCCGACCATGAAGAAGGCCGCGCGGTTGCCCGCCTCGGACCCGTCCGAGAGCACGGCGTAGAAGTAGATCGGGATGCCCACGACGAACCACACGTCCCGCGCGCCGAACAGGCAGACACGCGCGGCCGAGAGCCAGTTGATGTTGCGGTCCTTCGAGAACACCTCGGTGAACTTGGCGCCCTTGCGGCCCCGGGGCAGACCGCCGGGCATGCGCAGCATGATGGCCACCAGGATCGCGGCCAGGACGGCGGCCATGCCGAGCACGGCGGGAACGAAGCCGAACAGCGCCAGCAACCCCGCGCCCAGCAGGAAGCCCACGCCCTTCACCGCGTTCTTCGAGCCCGTCAGCACGGCGACCCAGCGGAACAGGCCGCCACGTTCGCCGGGGGCCAGCACCTTGACCGCGCTCTTGGCGCTCATCTTCGACAGGTCCTTCGCCACGCCCGACGCGCCCTGGACGGCCATGACGTAGATCACCGAGGTCCACAGTGCCCAGCCCGGATCGAGCGCGGCGAGCGCGAGCAGGGCGCCCACCTGTATCCCGAGCCCGGCATAGAGCGTCGAGGTCAGGCCGAACCGCGCGGCGATCCAGCCGGCCGAGAGGTTGGTCACGATCCCCGCGAATTCGTAGAGCAGGAAGAGATAGGCCAGCTGCACCGGCGAGAAGCCGAGCGTGTGGAAATGCAGCAGCACCAGCATCCGCAGCGCGCCGTCGGTCAGCATGAACGCCCAGTACGCCGCTGTGACCGCGATATAGGCGGACAATCCTTCGGGGCGCTCGGTCACAGCGAGTCTCCGACCATGCGGGCGACGTCCACCAGACGGTGCGCATAGCCCATCTCGTTGTCGTACCAGGCGTAGATCTTCACCTGCGTCCCCGCGACCACCATGGTCGAGGGGCCGTCGACGATGGACGAGCGCGTGTCGTTGACGAAGTCGGCCGAGACCAGCGGCCGCTCCTCGAAGCCGAGGATGCCGGCGAGCGGGCCGTCCGCCGCCGCGCGAAAGAGCTCGTTCACCTCCTCGGCCGATGTCTCGCGCGCAACCTCGAAGACGCAGTCGGTCAGCGACGCGTTCAGGAGCGGCACGCGGACCGCGTGGCCGTCGAGCCGCCCCGCCAGCTCGGGATAGATCAGCGTGATCGCCGTGGCCGAGCCGGTGGTGGTCGGGATCAGCGAATTGAGGGCCGAGCGGGCGCGACGCAGGTCCCTGGCTGGACGGTCCACCATCGTCTGCGTGTTGGTCACGTCGTGGATCGTGGTGATCGAGCCATGGCGGATGCCGAACGCCTCGTGGACGACCTTCACGACCGGGGCGAGACAATTGGTCGTGCAACTCGCCGCGGTGACGATCCGGTGCGCGGCCGGATCGTAGGCCGCGTCGTTGACGCCGTGGACGATGTTCGCCGTGGGCCCGTCCTTGACCGGGGCGCTGACGACGACCTTCTTCGCCCCGGCGTCGAAATAGGGCGCCAGGGCGGCCTCGGACTTGAACACGCCGGTGCAGTCGATCACCACGTCGACACCGTCGAGCGGCAGGTCCGAGAGGGCCCCGGTGCCCACGAAGGGCAGGCGGGTGCCGTCGATCGTCAGGCTGTCGGCCGAGGACTCGAACCGGGCGTCCCAGCGTCCGTGGACGGTGTCGAATTCCAGCAGGTGAGCGTGCATCGCCGGATCGCCGGTGGCGTCGTTGATCCAGGCGATGTCGGCGCCGGATTCGATGAGCGGGCGCAGCGCGAGCTTGCCGATCCGCCCGAGGCCGTTGAGGGCAAAGGTGGTCATTGCGGTTCCTGGGTCAGGGCGAGGGTGTCGAGGCGGCGTTGCAGCGAGGCCCGGTCGAGGGTCTCGATCGGCAGGTCGACGAGGCCTTGGATGCGCCGCTCGAGCACGGTGTAGGCGTCGGCGAAGGCGCGCCGCCGCTCGGGATCCGGTCCGGTGACGGCGACCGGGTCGGGCATGCCCCAATGGGCGGTCAGCGGCTGGTCGGGCCAGGCCGGGCATTCCTCGTTCGCGGCGCGGTCGCAGACGGTGAACACGAAATCCATGGCCGGCGCGTCGGTGGCGCGGAACGCAGCCACCGTCTTGGACCGCAGCGGCGCGATGTCGTGCCCCCGGTCCGCGAGAAGCTCGATCGCCAGCGGGTGCGGCGCCGAGCGGGGCTGCGTCCCGGCGGAGTGGGCGTTGAACCTGTCGCCGCCCTCGGTCCGCAGGATGGACTCGGCAAAGAGCGACCGGGCGGAGTTTCCGGCGCAGACGAACAGCACGTTGTATTTCGGCTCGGACCGCGCCGTCTCCGAGGCGGACGGCGGGCACAGTTCGGGCCGGCCGCGGCAGCAATCGGCAAACAGGTAGGACATCAGACCGCCGGTCCGGTCCATGCGCACCCGGTAGAGCAGCGATCGTCCCATGCGCGTCTGCTCGATCAGACCGGCATGTCGCAGCGATGACAGGTACGAGGACAGCGTGTTTTGCCGGACCTCCAGCGCCTGCGCGAGCTCTCCTGCCGGCACCTCGTCGGGATAGCGCCGGACAAGAAGGCGGAATAGCGCGAGCCGCTGGGGATGGGCCAGGGCGTCGAGCTGTTCGACGCGCTGCGGATCGGTCGGTTCGGTGGGCATCTCGTCAGGCCAGCGCCATGTTTCGCAGCGACCGCTCATCGTCCTCGGCAAAGATCTTGAGGCCGCGTCGTAGCGAGGCGTAGAGATCCTCGAACGCGGCCCTCTTTTCGGCATCGCTTCCGGCGACGGCGGCCGGGTTGGGCAGGCGCCATTGCGCGCGCTCGGGCTGTCCGGGCCAGACGGGGCAATCCTCTTGGGCGACGCTGTCGCACAAGGTGATGACGTAGTGCAGCGTCGGCGCATCCGGGCCGGTGAACAGCTCGGCCCCCTTGGAACGAACCTCGCCGATCTCGTGTCCATGCGCCCGCAGCGTCTCAAGCGCCATCGGGTGCGGCCCGTCGCCGGGACGGATGCCGGCGGAGAAGGCCCGATAGTGGTCTCCGCCGAAATCGTTCAGCAGCACCTCGGCGATGATCGACCGGGCAGAGTTGTGATTGCAGAGAAAGAGGACGTTCTTTCGGGACATGGTGGGCTCCACTGCGAATCTATATTTCACGAATAGTCGAAATATGGGAGCGCGACAAGTGGAAGGTCGCCGGATGTCTTCCGGATCGCGCCGCTTCAATCCGTGGTGATGCCGAGGTTCGTCCGGGCGAATTCCGGACCTGGGACGGGCCGGCCGAAGAGATAGCCCTGCACGTCGGGACATCCGCTGTCCCTGAGGAACTCGAACTGTTCCTCGGTCTCGACGCCCTCGGCGGTGATCTGCGTGCCGAAGTTCCGCGCGAGGTACAGCATCGCCCGCACGATGGCGACGTCGTTGGGATCGTTCTGAAGATCGTAGACGAAGGCGCGGTCGATCTTCAGCCGCGAGACGGGGTAGTACTTCAGCAGGCTGAGGGACGCGAAGCCGGTGCCGTAATCGTCGAAGGCGAGGCCGACGCCCATGTCGCGCAGGTCGTGCATCATCTGCAGTGTCGAGGCGTCGTTCTGCACCATGATGTTCTCGACGATCTCGAGCTCGAGCGCTTCGGGCGGCAGGCCGCTTTCGTCCAGCGCCTCGCGGACCTGCGGCAGCAGGACGCCTGCGCGGCACTGCGCGGCGAACAGGTTGACCCCGATGCGGAAGTCCGGGGCGTGGCGCCGCCATTCCGCCGCCTGCTTGCAGGCGGTGCGCAGGATCCACTTGCCCACGTCGGCGGCCGACGGCTTGCGGTTGAGGATGTAGAGAAAGGCAGCCGGCGTGAGCACGCCGCGCTCGGGATGGTTCCACCGCAACAGGGCTTCGGCGCCCCGCACCTTGCGGTCATTGGTCGAGACCTGGGGCTGGTAGTAGAGTTCGAACTGGCCGGTCTCAAAGGCGTGTCGCAGCTCCTGCTCGAAGACACGGCGGACGGCGGCGCCTTCGCGCAGGGCGGGCGTGAACACCTCGTAGCGGTTCTTGCCGCCGTTCTTGGCACGGTAGAGCGCGAGGTCGGCGGCGCCCAGCAGGGCCTCGGCCCGCTTGCCGTCCCGCGGCGCCAGGGCGATGCCGACACTGACGCCGACCTCGACGCGCCGCTCGTCGGCCTCGTACTGATCGCGGACCGTGGCGATGAGCTGGGTTGCAAGCTCGCGCGCCTTCTGCTCGTCGTCGCCCTCGAGCAGCGCCACGAATTCGTCCCCGCCGATCCGTGCGACCATGATCGCATCCGCGAACACGGCGTTGAGGCGGCCCGCGATCTGCTGCAGCACCGCGTCGCCCGCGGAATGGCCCAGCGTGTCGTTCACCGCCTTGAACCCGTCGAGGTCGAACAGCAGCACCGCGGCTGGCGTGCCGGCGGACAGCGTCTTGGCCAGGCAGTCGGTCCAGGCGCCGCGGTTGGGAAGCTCGGTCAGGGTGTCGCGGGTGGCCAGCTGGAACAGCCGTTCCTCGTTGCGCTGGCGTTCGGTCAGGTCGCGAACGATGGCCCCCAGACCGATCTGCTGATCCTCGTGCCAGGCCGAGAACGAGAACTCGGCCGGGAACTGGGTACCGTCCTTGCGCCGGCCCGTCAGCTCGACCGCGCGGCCCAGCCATTGCGGCGTCTCCCCGTGGCGGAGCCGGCCGAGCTCGGCGAGATAATGCTGCCGCCAGTGCTCGGGCACCAGAAGCTCGGTCGCGCGCCCGATCAGCTCGGACCCTTCGTAGCCGAACAGCGTGTTCGCCGCCTCGTTGCAGAAGGTGATGCCGCCGTTCGCCGTGGCGCAGATGATCGCATCGGGCGAAGTCGCGGCGATCTTCTCGAAGCGGGTCTGGCTGAACCGGCCGATCTGATCGCGGCGGCGCAGCTCCAGCCGTTCCACCACCATCGCGGCCAGATCGGTGAGCGTCCGGCGGTCGGCGTCGGGGAAGCGGTCCCTTGGGGCGCTGTCCAGCAGGAACACCGTCCCGATCCGCGTCCCGTCGGCGGTGATGAGCGCCGTCCCGGCATAGAAGCGGATGAAGGGGTGGTCCCGCACCAGCGGCGTCCCGGCAAAGCGCGTGTCGCGTCGGGCGTCCGGCACCACGAGGACCTCGTCCGCGTTCAGCGTGTGGGTGCAGAACGAAAAATCGCGCCGCACGCCGCAGGCATCGTAGCCGAGTTGTGTCTTGAAGCCCCGGCCGCTCTCGTCCAGCAACGAGACGAGCACGGTCGGCACGTCGAACAGGCGGGCGGCCATCCGTGTCAGGCGTTCGAACTCTTCCTCTCGCGGCGTGTCGAGCAGGAGGTCCGCGGCCGCGGTGCCGGTCGGCAAGCCCGCGTTCTCGGAGAGGGCAAACATGATGGGGTCCCTGTCGTACGGCTACCAGCCTCAGTAGTGGCCGCCCGCCGCAAGCGCAACGCCATCGGCCGCGGGGCCGAAATCGACGCGGCGTGTCGTCAAATCCGCCACGCCGGGCCGGTGGCCGTCAATGGACGGCCCGCTCGCAGGCGCGCAGGGTGGCCGCGGCGATCGCGGCCGTGACGGTGGCGTCGACGCGCGTGCGGAACGGCTCGACCCCGACGGGCGCGGACCAGCCGGTCTCGACCAGCGCGGCGACGATCTCGGGGAAGGGGTCGTCGCCCATGCCGGGCCCGCCGCGGTTCGTGTCGTTGGCGTGGATGTGCCCGATCCGCCCCGTCGGCACCCATCTGCGGATCAGGGCGGCGACCGGCGGCTCGGTCCGACCGGAGGCGCTGATGTCGATCATCGTGAGGAAGGCGGGACTGGACACCGCGTCGACCAGCGCGGCGCCCTCGGCCACGGTGGTGATCACGTCGGTCTCGTCCGGCGCCAGCGGTTCGATGCAATAGGTGACGCCGCGCGCCTCGGCCCGTTCCGCGACCGGTGCGAACACCTCCACGAGTCGCTCCGAGAGGGCGTCATCGCTGATCGCCGCGGGGCGGGCGCGCTGGCCGGGCGAGCCGTGGATCAGCACCCGCCCGCCGAGATCGGCGCAGAGGTCCACGAGACTGCACAGGATCTCCTGCACCTCGGCGGTCTGGTCGCTGTCGGTGATCGACAGCGTCGGGTAGGGCCGCAGAAGCCAGTGCAGGCCGGTGACGCGCAGGCCCGACCTCTCGACCGTGCGGCGGATCGCGCGGCGCTGTGCGCGGTCCAGCAGATGCGGCGTGGCGCCCAATGTCTCGGGCGCCAGTTCCAGTCCGCAGTAATCCAGCTGCCGCGCCACCTCGCATTGCCGCTCCAGTGGCAGGCCCTCGGCATGGAGCAGCTCGTTGCAGAGCGTCAGTTCAAGCATCGCCCGCGGCCTTCTTCCGACTGAAGAGCCGGGCAAGACCGCGCCGCACCACCGTGAGGTTCAGGAGAACCGAGAGCACGATCAGGATCGCGAAGCCGGCCGAGACGGGGCGGGTCAGGAACGGCGTGAGCTCGCCGTCGCTCAGCGTCAGGCCGCGACGCAGGCTCTTGTCCAGCAGGTCGCCCAGGATGATCCCCAGGACGAGCGGCGCCATCGGATATTTCATCTGCCGCAGCACGAATCCGACGATGCCGAACGCGACCATGATCCAGACGTCGAACATCCTCTGGCTCAGGGCGTAGGTCCCGATCACGCAGAGGGTGAACACGACCGGCATCAGGTAGGCGTAGGGCACCTTGAGCACCTGGATGAACACGCGCGTCAGCGACAACCCGTAGACCCCCATCGCCACCGTCGCCAGCACCAGGATCGCCGCGACCGAGCTGATGAACTCGGGCTGCTCGATCATGATCAGCGGACCCGGACGGATGCCGTGGATGAAGAACGCCGCGATCAGCACGGCGGCCGAGGCCGAGCCGGGCACCGCCAGCGTGATCGCCGGGATCAGCGAGCCGGGCACGACGGCGGAATTGCCGGTTTCTGCCGCGGTGAGGCCCTCGTAGCTGCCCTTGCCGTATCTTTCGGGCTCCTTGCTGGTGCGCCGGGCGACCGCGTACGACGCCCAGGCGCCGATGTCCTCGCCCACGCCGGGAATGATCCCGACAAGGGTGCCGATGATGCCCGAGCGGATCGAGACGAACTTGAACTTCCACAGGTCGATGAGCCGCGGGATCGCGCGGTCCTCGTCGTTGCGGACGGCGGCAAGCTCGCCCCGGCGGTTCCACATGGCGGTCAGGACCTCGGCGAAGCCGAAGGCGCCGACCATCGCGGGGATCAGAGCGATCCCGGCGTTCAGCTCGTCGATGCCGCCCGAAAAGCGGACATGGGCATGGATCCCTTCCGAGCCGACCATCGCGGCCATCAGCCCCAGGATGCCGGCGATGTAGCCCTTGAGCGGGGTGGTGTCCGCGGTCAGCTGCCCCGAGATCACGATTCCGAACACGGCGAGCCAGAAGAACTCGAAGCTGCCGAAATTCATCGCGGCCTCGGCCAGGGGCGGGGCGATCATCACCAGCATCACGATGGCGACGAGCGTGCCCAGCATCGAGCCCGCCGTCGCGAGCCCCATTGCGTAGGCGCCCTTGCCCGCGCGGGCCAGCGGATAGCCGTCGAGCGAGGTCGCCGCCGAGGCCGGCGTGCCCGGAATGTTCAGGAGGATGGCGCTGCGGGAGCCGCCGTAGATCGCGCCGACATACATGCACAGCAGCACCAGGATCGCGGTCTGGCTGTCCAGCGAGTAGGTCAGCGTCGTCATCAGCGCGACGCCCATCGTGGCCGTCAGGCCCGGCAGGCTGCCGACGATGATGCCGACCAGCATTGACCAGGCGACATGGAACACCGTCATCGGTGTCATCAGCGCCCAAAGCGCGGTTCCGAGGTCGACGAGCCCGCTCATGGCAGCCGCACCAGGAAGGCCTGTTCGAACAGGACGGCGGTGCCGTAGGCGACACCGATCCCCAGCACCACCGACCCCGCGGCGGCCATCGCCCGCGCCCGGGTGTCGGGCGTCTCGGGCCAGCTGAAGATCAGCGAGAACGTGGCGACGAAGATCGCCGTCGCCCAGAAGAACGGCAGCCACCCGACCAGCAGCAGCGCGTAGACCAGGCAGGTCGCGGCGGTCAGCGCCAGCCGCGTCCACGATCCGTCCGCCATGAAGGGGCTGTCCTCCCCCTCGGCCGATTGTCGTGATGCCGTGAACCACAGCAGGACCGCGCAGATTGCCAGAAGCGCCCCGAGGAAGATCGGGACGAGACCGGGGATCGACGCGGGATGGATGTTGCGGACTTCAAGCCGGTCCATCGTCCAGCCGCCGACGCTCATCGACAGCCCGAGACCGAACAGCACCACCGCGGTCACGCGGTCGGCTTTCGCCATGCTCATGAAACTGCTCCGGGTTTCGTCTTGGTGAAGCCGGGAAGGGGGCGCTCTGCGCGCCCCCGGGACTTGGATCACTCCGATCCGCAGTCGATACCGATCTCGGACGGATCGACGACGGCCTCGCCGCGTTCGACGCGGGCGCATGCTTCGGAGATGACCACCGGCATCGCGAGGTCGAGCGCATCCTCGCCGTAGCTCGGGTCGAAGATCGCGCCACGGTCGTTGGCGTATGTCTTGAGCTCTTCGGCGTTCATGATGTGGTCCTGCCAGACCTGGTCCACGGTGTCGTAGACCTCCTGCGGGGCGCCCTTGGGAATGAAGATGCCGAAATAGTCCTTGGCGACCTCGAAGTCGGGCAGGAACTCGGTGATCGGCGGAACCGGCTCGATGCCCTCGACCTCCAGCGGCACGTCGGACAGTACGGTCAGGGCGCGCAGACGGTCGGCGCGGATCATCTCGGTCTGCTCGACTGCGAGCTGGGTGGTGGCGTCGACCTCGCCGCTGGCCGCCGCGATCACGGCCGGGTTGCCGCCGTCATAGGTGATCGCGCGGGCGCCGGTCAGCTCGTCCTCGGTGCCGTGCCGCAGCGCCGCCAGGGCCATGCCGCCGGACGAGTTCACGCCAGCGGTGCCCACGGTGACCGATCCGGTCTTCATCGCTTCCAGCAGGCTGGGGAAGTCCTGGTAGTCGGTGTTCGAATTGACGCTGACCAGCGGCACGTTCGCGACGTGCAGGTAGATCCGGTAATCCTCGATCGAGGTGTCCTCGATCAGGCCGGTGACGCTGTAGGTGGCGTTGTTGGCGATGGCGTTCGCCGTCCAGGTGTAGCCGTCGCGCGGCGCGTCGAGCGCGGCCTTGGTCCCCGTCGACCCCGAGGCGCCGCTCTGATTGACGACGACGATCTCGGTGCCGAGCGCTTCCTCCAGGATCGGCGCGACGACCCGGGTGACCTGGTCGGTCGAGCCGCCGGCGGACCACGGCACGATGATGTTGATGGGGCGGTCTGGCTGCCAGCTGTACTCGGAGTCCTGCGCCGCCGCCGGTCCGGCGAGCAGCGCGAGCGCGCTTGCGACAGCAATATAACGTGTCGGTTTCATTGTTTCTCCTCCCTAAATTACCTCCCAGTAGGTTATGCAGAGAGTCCGACACCTGTCAAACCCGATAAACGTTGGCCAAATCAGCGGCTTGCCGTGGGTCGGCCCTGTTTCGCTGCTGCAGAACCGCAGAAAACGGGCGGGAATCACGCCATTGCGTCAAAAGCGGGCTTCCCGCCCGACCATGCGGCGCGCGTGCGGGCAAAGGGCGAGAAGGCGCCGGTCATCCATATTTCGTCGATTTTTGTCTTTCGTTTTCCTGACAAGTGCCTAGATCCGCCGCATGTCTGATGTTGCAAGAGCCTTTCCCGCCGCCCTCGCCAGCCTCGTCTTTGCCGCGTCGGTCTGGGCGCAGGAGGTCCGCCAGGAGTGGATCCCGGCCGAGATCGACCTGCCGGACGACATGACCGTCGTCATTGACCGCGCGGTAGGCTCGACCGTCCGGGTGATGAAGTTCACCACCGGCCAGCAGCTCGGACCGCTCTTTACCGAGTGGCGGGAAAAGCTCGAGACGGCGGGTTACGATGTCGAACGTCCGCGCGAGACGACCGACCGCCCCGAGATCGTCTTTTCCGGACGCGGGATCGAGAACGCGAAGATCGTGGCCGAGCCCAGCGCCGACACGGGCACCGAGGCGGTGCAACTGGACGCGACGCTCGGGCGGTAGCCCGCCCGCCGCCTCCGCATCCCCTCTGGCGCTACCGCGTCCCCGCGTTAGTGTGCGGCGCGGAGCCGGGGGAGAGCGGAGATGACCCTATCGTCCAGAGGCGGTCTGCTGATCGGTGCCGCCGTCGGCAGCGGAATTGCGGCCCAGACGGCCGAAACCGGCGGGGCCGACCTGCTGCTGGCCGTCAACGCCGGGCGGATGCGGAACATGGGCGCCCCGTCGATCGCGAGCATGCTGCCCTGCCACGGGGCCACAGCGATGACCGACGCCTTCGCCGCGCACGAGATCCTTCCCCGTGTCGGCATCCCGGTCCTGCTGGGCGTGAACTGCTGGGACGCGGATTTCGACGCCGATGACGTCGTCCGGCGCGTGGCCGAACAGGGCTTTGCCGGGGCGGTCAATTTCCCCAATGCGACGCTTATGCCCCGTGGCATGCGGCAGCTGCTGGACCGCGCCGGCCGCGGATTCCGGTGTGAGATCGACTGCCTCGCGCGGGTCCAGGCCGCGGGGTTCACGGCGCTCTATTACTGCGGAACCAAGGAACATGCGCGCGCCGCGGCCGAGGCCGGGCTCGACATGGTGCTGCTGAATTTCGGCTGGAACGCGGGCGGCTCGCTGGGCCATTCGCGCCGCGCATCGCTGGAGGAGGTCGGTCTTGTCGCCCGCGACTATGCCGCGCTGATCCGCCGCCTGCATCCCGGCGTCCGTATCCTGCTCGAAGGCGGGCCGGTGGTGTCGGCCGAGGACCTGGGCCACGTCGCGGGCGTCGCCGCGCTGGATGGCTATGTTGGCGGCTCGACGCTGGATCGGCTGCCCTACGAGGAATCGGTGGTCAATCGGATCGCCAGCTACCGGCAGGCCGGCGACCATCATGAGCACCTGACCCGCCAGCAGGAGACCCTGTTGCGCTGGGGGCAGCGGCACGGGCTCGTCGGGCGGGCCAAGCCGTTCCGGACATTCCTGGAAGAGCTCGAGGCCGTGTCGGGGGCCGGCCGTTCCGTGGCGGTGACGTTCGAGCCGGGGACGCCGCTGCGGCCCGTGCTCTCGGCGATCGACCGGCGCGGGGCGACCGCGCCGCAGATCGACGGGGCCGAGGATCACGGCACCCGCATCGCGCAGCGCCTGTTCGGGCGCGATCTCCCGTCGGGTTACGAGGACGGCCTGCTGACCGTTCCAGACGGCGAAGCCGTCGTGCTGCGCGACATCCACCTGGCGCTGCCGGCGGCCCAGCGGCGGCTGGCGCGCAGCCTGGCGAGCGGCATCCTTGTCACCTCGCGCCGGCGGCGGCGGATGAAGGTTACCGCGCGCTGCCTATTCGTGTTCGAGCGTTCGGCGCAGGAGCCGGCGTTTCCGGCAGAGTTGCATCCCGAACTCGCCGCGCTTCTGTCCGGCTGGACGGTGCGCGTTCCGCCCCTGCGCGACCGCATCGCCGACATCCCCGAATTGATCGAGGCGCTGGCCGAGCGGCTGGATCTGCCGAAGGGTCGGGTGCCGAGCTTCACGCCCGGTGCGCTGCAGCGGCTGCGGCGCCACGCGTGGCCCGAGAACGAAGCCGAGCTCGAGGCGCTGTTGGGCCGGATCGTCGGACGCGCGCCCGAGGGCGAGGTGTCGGGCAACGCCGTGGGCCGGCTGTTGGAAGCGCCGGATCGGAGCGAGGAGCCGCCCGCGCGCGGGTCCGAGATGGAACGACGGCGGATCGTCGAGGCGCTGTGGCGCAACGACTTTCACCGCGGGCGCACGGCGGCGGCGCTGCACATGTCGCGCAAGACGCTCTACAACAAGATGACGCGGCTCGGCCTCAGCGACTGACCGGCTCGGGCGGCAGCAGGGCGGCGTCCAGCCCCTCGCCGTCCTCGTCGGCGGCGCGCAGGCCGATGACCGGGTAGCCCTTCGCCGCGTCGCGTACCGCGCGTTCCAGCCCGCGTCGGCGGTCGAGGTCGGGCGGGGCGTCGGCAAAATCCGGGACGGGCGGCACCACGAGCAGGGCCGAGGGATCGCCGGCGCGGGCGCCGGCCACGTCGCGCGTGGCCGAGACGGTGGCGATCGTCGAAATCCCCGCCGCCCGCAGCCGTGCCAGGACCCGCATCTCCCGGTCGTGATCCAGATCGACCTCGGACAGGTAGCGGCGGAACTCGTGCTCGTGCTGGCCGACGCTGGGCAGGTTGCACACCCAGCCCACGCCCAGCCGCTCGAGCATCCGGACAAGCCGCGCGGGCACGAGGTTCGGGTCGGCCAGGAACAGCCCCAACGCCGGTGCCGCCCCCCGACCAAGCTGGGCGAGCAGGTCCTCCGCCCCGCCGGAACTCGGCAACAAGAGCGAGACGACCGGCGCCATGTCCTCGGCCGGTAAGGGCGCGGGGGCGGTCAGCAGCGCCTCCGGCAATGTGGCCCCGCCGGTCTGGGGGCGGATTGTCCATTTGGAGAATCTACGCATTGCCAGAAATTATTACCCTAAATTACCCAATTCTGAAACCGTGCCATGTTGAGTGCCCGCGCCCCGCCGTGGAACGGTTGATCCATCGCAGCGGCCCGTCCGAGGGAGGGAACCTGCGGCGAGGGAGGACAATCCGGCAATCCGCGCCTTACGGCGTCGGCGCGTGACCCCTGTGTCACGCGAGCGGGAGAGGTCTGCCCGTGACGTGGACGGAGGAGACATGAGCGTGGCGCGACAGCGACCGGAACAGATTGCGGGGCAGCTTTGATGGAGGCCCTGCTCGACATCAACTGGCGGCTCTTCGCCATCGTGACGCTGAACGGGCTGACGCTCGCCTCGCTCTATTTCATCGTCGCGAGCGGCTTCTCCCTGATCTTCGGGCTGATGCGTGTCGTCAACATGGCGCACGGCTCGCTCTATCTGCTGGGCGCCTATATCGGGTTCGAGGTCTCCGAGGCGACGGGCAGCTGGCTGCTCGGCATCGCGGCGGCGGCCGTGGTCGTCGGCGCGGCCGGGGCGGCGTTGCAGGTCTCGATCCTGTCCTGGATGCAGGGGCAGGACCTGCGGCAGGCGCTGGCGACGATCGGCGTGTCCATCGTGGCGGCCGACCTGATGCTCGCCCAGTGGGGCGGCTCGGCCTACCAGATCACGCTGCCCGGGGCGGTGTCGTCCTTTGTGCCGGTGCCGGTGGCGGGGCGCTACGCGATGGCGCGGCTGATGCTCATCGGCTTTGCGCTGGTGATCGGGATCGGCCTCTGGCTGATGTTGAACCGGACGCGGGTGGGCATGCTGATCCGCGCCGGCGTGGACGACCGCCGGATGCTCGAGGCCCTTGGCGTCAACGTGCCGCTGGTCTTCGTCGGGGTGTTCGCCATCGGTGCGGGCCTTGCCGGGGTGGCGGGCGTGATCGGCGGCTCGGTCCTGTCGGTGTCGCCGGGAGAGGACGCGCGGTACCTGCTGTCTTCGCTGATCGTGGTGATCGTCGGCGGCATGGGCTCGATCCCGGGCGCGGCGATCGGGGCGCTCCTGGTGGCGATGGCCGAAACCTACGGGCTCGCCTACACGCCGACCTACGGCATCGTCTACACCTTCGCGATCATGGTGGCCGTGCTGGCCGTGCGCCCGCAGGGTCTGCTGGGGAGGGCCGCCTGATGACGCTGCGCCGCCTTCTTACCGTGGTCGTGGCCCTTGTGCTGCTGGTCTATCCCTTCGTGGTCAACAGCTTCTGGCTGGTGCAGATCGGGGGGCGCACGCTGGGTTTCGGCACCATCGTCCTGAGCCTCGTCTTCCTGACCGCCTATACCGGCATGCTGAGCCTCGCGCAGATGACCGTGGCGGGTGTCGCGGGTTACGCGACCGCCTATTTCACCGCGCCCACCGGCGGCGTCGGGCTGGAACTGGCCTGGCCCGTGGCGCTTATCCTGGCACTCGGCCTGGCAACGCTGGCGGGCCTTCTGATCGGGCTCGTGGCGGTGCGCACGCGAGGCATCTACACGCTGATGATCACGCTCGCCGTGGCGATGGCATTCTATTACCTCACGCTGCAGAATTACGCCGTCTTCAACGGCTTCACCGGGTTCAACAACGTCGAGCCGCCGGTCATCGCCGGGCTCGACCTCGGGGCGCCGCTGCCGTTCTACTATCTCAGCGCGGTGCTGGCCGTGCTGTGCTATGCTGGCGTGCGGCACGTGGTGCGCACTCCGTTCGGCCTGGCCCTGCAGGGCCTCCGGGACGAGCCGCAGCGGCTGCAGGCCCTTGGCTACAACGTGCCCCTGCTGCGGGTGCTGGCCTTCGGCCTGGCGGGGTTCGTGGCCGGTATCGGCGGCATCCTGAACCTTTGGCTCAACGCCTCGATCTCGCCGGGCTCGGTTGCGCTGAACCCCGTGATCGACGTGCTGATGGCGGGCGTGCTGGGCGGCATCGGTCACCCCGCGGGCGCCTATGTGGGCGCGTTCGTGTTCACCATCGTCGACAACTTCGCGATCGATTTCATCGCCCGCGAGCGGTTCAACACGCTGATCGGCCTCGTTTTCCTGGCCATCGTGCTGTTCTCGCCAGACGGGCTCACCGGTCTCGTCCGCCGCGCCTGGGCGCGGTGGGCCGGAACGGGCCGTCGTCGTGACGACGCGCCCGACGACTCCACGAATATCGGCAAATGAGGAGGATCCCCGATATGCTACGCAATGGTCTTACGCTGGGCGCGACGGCGACGCTCGCCGCGCTCATGGGAACCACGGCGCTGTCCGCGCAAGAGGAGGAGACGATCACCATCGGCGGGCTGGCCACGCTCGAAGGGCCGTTCGCCGCGCCGGGCGAGGACGGCCTGCGCGGGGTCGAGCTGGCCATCGAGGAGTTCGGCGGCGAGATCGCCGGTCACCCGATCGAGATGATCACCGCGTCCTCGGACGGCAATCCGGATGTCGCGCTCGAATCCGCGCGCAGGCTGGTCGAGCAGGACGGTGCCGACATCATGATCGGGCCGCTCTCGGGCTCCGAGGGCATCCGCATCGCGCAATACGCCAAGGAGCAGCCGGGCACGACGTTCCTCAACGGCGGCTCGGCGGCGATCGAGACGACGCTGGTGGACCCAGCCGAGAACTTCTTCCGCTTCAACACGGAAGGGGCGCAATGGACCGCGCCGCTGGGCGAGTACGTCGTCAACGAGCGCGGCTGGGACAACATCGTCATCGTGTCCGAGGACTACTCGTTCCCCTACGCGCAGATCTTCGGCTTCATGGCGACCTATTGCGAGGCCGGCGGCACGGTGCAGGACAAGTACTTCACGCCCGTGGGCAACAACGACTATTCCTCGGTCATCGCACAGCTCCCGCTCGAAACGGGCGAGGTCGACGGGATGTATGTCGTGCTCGGCGGCTCGGACGCGGTAAACTTCCTGTCGCAATACGCCCAGATGGGCGGGCAGCTTCCCATCGTCGGCGGCACGAACGTCACCGACCAGACCGTGCTAACCACGCAGGGTCCGGCGCGTGAGCTCCTGCCCGGCATCCTGTCCTCGGGCCCGGTCTCGGACAACGCAGATCTCGAGGCGTGGCAGGAGTTCGTGCAGCGCTACCAGGACTATTTCGGAGACGAGGGTCTGCCGTCGCCGTCGCTCTTCGCCTCGAACTACTACACCAACACAAAGGCCGCGCTGCTGGCGCTGCAGGAGGTCGAGGGGGACCTGTCCAACGACCACGAGGCGCTGAACGAGGCGCTGAGCAACCTCGAGTTCACCAGCCCGACCGGCCCGGTGAGCCTGAACGAGAACCGGCAGGCGACCGCCGCGATCTACATCAACGAGGTCGTGGAGCAGGCGGACGGCTCTCTCGCGCTCGAGCCGCTGGAGCGGATCGAGGAGGTCGACCAGTATCTCGGCCTCGGACGCGAGGCCTACATGGAGCTGGGCCTGCCGTCGCGCGACAACCCGTCCTGCCCGTCGTGATGGCCGACGCTGCCGTGAAACAGGAGGAGGCCCTCGTCGTCGAGGGCCTCACCCGCCGCTTCGGGGCGCTGGTGGCGGTCGACGGCGTGAGCCTGCGCGTCGCGCCCGGCGAGCGGCGGGCGGTGCTCGGCGCGAACGGCGCCGGCAAGACGACGCTGTTCAACATGATCGCGGGCGACCTGCCGCCGTCCGAGGGGCACATCTCGCTCTTCGGTCGCGACATCACCCGCCTGTCACCGCAGAAACGCGTGTTGGAAGGCGTACGCCGGACCTACCAGAAGTCGCTGGTCTTCGGCGGGCTGAGCGTGCGCGACAATCTCTACGTCGCGATCCGGGGCGCGACCGGCCCGCGGCTGGCCATCTGGCGCCGCGTCGAGACGCAGCCCGACCGCGACGGCACCGGCCCGCTGGCCGAGCGCGTGGGCCTGGCCGACCGTCTGGACGCGCCGGCGAGCGAGCTGAGCCACGGCGAGCAGCGCCAGCTGGAACTCGGCATGGCGCTGGCGCACACGCCGCGACTTCTGCTGCTGGACGAGCCGGCCGCGGGCCTGTCGACGCGCGAGCGCGAGTCGCTGATGGCGATGCTTGCCGACCTGCCGCGCGACCTGACGCTGATCCTGATCGAGCATGACCTCGATATCGCGCTCAAGGCCGTCGACTTCGTCACCGTGATGCACAACGGCCGCCTTCTGGCCGAGGGCACGCCCGACGAGATCGCGGCGAACCAGGACATCCAGGACATCTACATGGGCAAACATGGCCAGTGATCCGCTTCTCTCCGTCGACGGGCTGCACGTCTACTACGGCTCGAGCCACGTCCTGCACGGCGTCACGCTCGAGACCGGCACCGCACCGCTGTCGATCGTCGGCCGCAACGGCATGGGCAAGACGACGCTCTGCCAGGCGATCATGGGGCTCGTCCCGTCGTCTGGCGGCGAGGTCCGCCTGGGCGGCGAGCGGATCAGCGGACGCCGCGCCTTCAAGGTGGCGCGCGCCGGCATCGGCTATGTGCCGCAGGGGCGCCGCGTCTTCCGGTCGCTCAGCGTGGACGAGCATCTGCGCCTCGTCGGCAAGCCGGACGGAGAGTGGACCGTCGAGCGCATCTACGGCACCTTTCCGCGCCTCGCCGAGCGGCGCCGGAACGGCGGCGCCGCCTTGTCGGGGGGCGAGCAGCAGATGCTGGCCATCTCGCGGGCGCTGCTTCTGAACCCGCGCCTTCTGGTCATGGACGAACCGACCGAGGGGCTCGCGCCGGTGATCGTCGAACACGTCGTCGAGGTCCTGCGCGAGATCGGGCGGTCCGGCGTGGGGCTGTTGCTGGTCGAGCAGAACCTGACCGTCGCGACCGAGGTGTCCGACCGGATCATGGTGATGATGAACGGCGAGATCGCGCTCGAGACGGACGCGGCCACGCTGCTGAACGACCGCGCGCTCAGGAACCGCTACCTGGGCGTCAGCGCGGAGGCATGAGGGAGGAGATCATGGCACAGCGCATCTACGTCGCCGGCACCTGCGACACCAAGCTCGCCGAACTGGCCTATGTCCGCGACTGCATCGCCGCGACCGGGGCCGAGGCGACGCTCGTGGACCTTTCGACGACGGGTGAGGGGACCGGGGCCGACACTGCCGCGCGGGACGTGGCAGCGCATCACCCCGAGGGCGCCGACGCGGTCTTTACTGGCGACCGGGGTAGCGCCGTGAGCGCGATGGCCCGCGCCTTCGAGCGGTTCGTCCTGTCGCGCGACGACCTGGCCGGGCTCATCGGCCTGGGCGGGTCGGGGGGCACCGCGTTGATCACGCCCGCGATGCGGGCGCTTCCGGTGGGGGTGCCCAAGCTCATGGTCTCGACCGTGGCGTCGGGCAACGTCGCGCCGTATGTCGGCCCGTCGGACGTGACGATGATGTACTCGGTGACCGATGTCGCCGGGCTGAACCGGATCTCGCGCCGTATCCTGGCCAACGCCGCCGGTGCGATCGCGGGCATGGCCCGCGCCACCCCGCCCGAGGTCGCCGACACCCCCGCGGTCGGGCTGACGATGTTCGGCGTCACGACCGCCTGCGTGAACCAGACGGTCGAGCGACTGGGACCGGGCTATGACTGCCTCGTGTTCCACGCCACAGGCACGGGCGGACAATCGATGGAAAAACTGGTCAAGTCCGGCCTCGTCGAGGGCGTGATCGACACCACCACGACCGAGATCTGCGACCTGCTGTTCGGCGGCGTCTTTCCGGCGACCGAGGACCGGCTCGGTGCGGTGGCCCGGACCGGCGTGCCCTATGTCGGGTCGGTCGGGGCGCTGGACATGGTGAACTTCGGCGCGCCCGACACGGTGCCGGACCGATACAAGGGCCGGACGTTCTACGAACACAATCCGCAGGTGACGCTGATGCGCACCACCGCCGACGAGAATACCCGCATGGGCCGCTGGCTGGGCGCAAGGCTCAACGCCTGCGACGGTCCCGTGCGCGTGCTGTTGCCCGAGGGTGGCGTCTCGGCGCTCGACGCGCCGGGGGCGCCGTTCGAGGACGCCACCGCTCGCGCCGCCCTGTTCGACGCGCTCGAGGCCGAGCTCGCGCAGACCGATACCCGCCGGCTGGTCCGGCTGCCCCATCACATAAACGATCCCGCCTTCGCCGACGCCCTCGTGGCGGCGTACCGGGAGATCACCACAGGAGGACGATGATGCCCCGTATCGCCCGCGAGGAGATCCTCGCCAAGTTCCGCGAGATGATCGCCGAGGGGAGACCCATCGTCGGCGGCGGCGCCGGCACGGGCCTCTCGGCCAAGTGCGAGGAGGCCGGCGGTATCGACCTTATCGTGATCTACAATTCCGGCCGCTACAGGATGGCGGGACGGGGGTCGCTCGCCGGGTTGCTGGCCTACGGCAACGCCAACGAGATCGTCATGGAGATGTCCCGCGAGGTTCTGCCGGTGGTGCAGAGTACCCCCGTCATCGCCGGGGTGAACGGCACCGATCCGTTCTGCAACTTCGACTGGTTCCTCGATCAGCTCAAGGCCGTCGGCTTTTCCGGCATCCAGAACTTCCCCACCGTGGGCCTGATCGATGGCACGTTCCGGGCCAACCTCGAAGAGACCGGGATGGGCTATGGCCACGAGGTCGACCTGGTCGCGCGGGCGCGGTCGAAGGACTTGCTGACCACGCCCTACGTGTTCGACCCGACCGAGGCCGAGGACATGGCGCGGGCCGGGGCCGACGTGATCGTGGCCCATATGGGGCTGACCACCGGCGGCGCGATCGGCGCCGAGACGGCCCGGACGCTCGAGGATTGCGTCGACGAGGTCAACGCGATCTCCGAGGCCGCGCGGCGGGTGCGCGACGACGCGATCCTGATCTGCCACGGCGGTCCGATCGCGATGCCGGGCGACGCGGCCTTCGTGCTGGACAACTGCCCCGGCTGCCACGGCTTCTACGGCGCCAGCTCGATGGAGCGGCTCCCGACCGAACGCGCGCTGATCGAGCAGACGCGGCACTTCAAGGACCTCAAGCGCGGTGAGGGCCGTTCGGCCCGCGCGCCCCAGTAAGCGGAGGACACGATGGCAAGCGTCTATGTGAGCGACATCGTCAACGCCCCGGCCGACAAGGTCTGGGCCCTGGCCCGCGACTACAACGGTCACGGGGAATGGCATCCGCGCATCGCCGAAAGCAGCATCGAGGACGACCTGTCAGCCGATCAGGTGGGCTGCGTGCGCAATTTCACCCTGTCCGACGGCGGGCACCTGCGCGAACGGCTGCTGAGCTTCAGCGATCTCGACCGGGCCTTCACCTACACCATCCTCGTCTCGCCGATGCCGATCACGGATTACGTGGCCACGTTCCGCTGCACGCCGGTGACCGAGCGCGACGCGACGTTCGTGGAATGGTGGGCGACCTTCGAGGTCGACGAAAAGGACGAAGCCGACATTCGTCACGCCGTCGGGCGTGAGACGTTCGCCGCCGGAATCCGGGCGCTCGCCGACCGTCTGGAGTGAGCCATTCACAGGGGCGGAGAGATAGCCTCCGCCCCGCACCGTCGGCCTATTGCGCCGGCGCCGCGGCCGGTTGCAGCGCCGCGAGGTCCGCGCCCAAGAAATAGGGCCAGAGGACAAGGGCGATGACGCCCTGCCAGAACGACAGATCGAGATATCCGATCGCGAACAGCCAGCCTGCAAGCCAGGCCAGCCCGAGCCCGCTGTGCTGTTCGACCTTCACCCCATCACGCGCCATGTCAGCCCTCATTCCTTGATCCCGGCCCGCGGGTTCGCGACGCCCGGGACCGAGCATGGGGGATCGGCGCCACGCATCATTGACGCAGGTCAAGTCCGGCCGGCGCGTGCGGCGCCGCAGAATGGACTAGATACGGCCACTTTGCGATGTAGAGTGCGGTCGTGTACTTGGAATCTGTCATGTTCGGCCCTTTTTGGGGGCGCTTTTCCGCGTGACCCCGTGTGATGGGCCTTGGTGTCCGGGCAAATGGTCCTGCCATTGCCCAAGTCTCGGCAGATTTGGTTGTAACGTGTGCGCAGATGGGGCCAGCCAGCCGCATCTCGGGTTGGAGACTTTGGCATGAACGAGGAAGCGCGTATTCTCTCGCGATGGACCTGGTTGCGACGGGCGGGTGTGCTGGTCGGCGCGGCGATCGGCAGTAGCGTGATCTTCCTGGCCGTTGGCGATCACTCGGTTGGCGGTGTCCTGTCGGTTATCGGCGTGGCGCTTCTTTCGGCAGCTGCGACAGTCGGCTTGTGCGACGTCCTCGTCTTTCGTCCGATCAAGCGCGACTATTCCGGCATCCTGTCTGACACGCGTTCGACCCGCGACATGCTGGAAGAGGCCGGCAAGATCGGCAAGATCGGATGGTGGAAGTACGATTTCGAGGCCGACCGGGTGGAGGCGTCCGAAGAGGTCATGCGCCTTTTCTGTCTCGATGCCGGAAGCCTGCCGCGCTCGAACAAGGAATTCCTGAACCTGCTCCACCCGCTTGACCGCGACCGGGTCTACGAGACCCAGCGCGCGGCACTGCGGGATCACGGGTCGTACGAGGTCGAGTATCGGCTCGAACTGCCCTGGGGCACGCGCTGGTTCCACCAGCGGGCGCGGACCGAGTTCCTGCCCTCGGGCTGGGCGATCAGCAGTTTCGGCACCATCCAGGACATAACCGAGGCCCGCGCCGCCGAGGCCGAGCGGGCGGCCTTCGTCGGCAAGGTGACGCACGAACTGCGAACGCCGCTGACGTCGATCAGCGGCTCGCTGGCGCTGATGCGCGAGGGCGCACTGGGAGAGTTGCCGCCCCGCGCAAAGTCCGTCTGCGAGATCGCGCACAAGAACTGCCGGCGTCTCGGCAAGCTGGTCAACGACATCCTCGATGCCGAGAAGCTGGCCTCGGGCGAGATGAAGATCGTGCGGACCCGGACCGACCTGACCTCGGTGATCGAGGACGCCGTGCAGTCCAGCGAACACTATGCCTCGAGCCTCGACGTCGCGATCGAGGTCGAACGGCCGCCGGAGCCCGTGCACGTGCTGTGCGATCGGGACCGCATCGTGCAGGTGATGAACAACCTGCTCTCGAATGCCGCCAAGTTCTCGGACGCGGGCGCAACCGTGCGGGTGCGGCTGTCGCGCGTCGGGGGGATGGCGCGGATCGACGTGATTGACAGGGGCGCGGGCATCCCGGTACGCGCGCAGTCCACCGTGTTCGATCGGTTCACGCAGGCGCACGAACGGACGGAACGCACGATGAACGGCACGGGGCTTGGCCTGAACATCGCCCGCGCCATCATCGAGGCGCACGAAGGCACCATCTCGTTCGAGAGCCAGGAGGGTGAGGGGACCACCTTCAGCGTGATGATCCCCGTGTCCGTGACCGTCGTGTCGAACAGCGACGACGCGGTGGCTGCCTAGCGGTCCCTCACGCTAACCGCCGGTCTCCGCGATGACGAAGCCGTTGGGCGCGAACGAGATGTGCGCGCCGTCACAGGTCACGCCCTCGCTCGCCAGGATGCCGCCCATGCCGGAAAACTCCGCCTCGGACGCGACGGGATCGAGGTTGAAGACGCAGAGCGTGTCGTCCCCGCGCCGTATCCCGAGCAGCGGCGGCGGCAGATCGAGAAAGCGCATCCCGCCGGAGCGCAGGGCAGGGCGCTCGCGCCGCAGGACGATCATCCGCTTGTAGAAGCTCAGAACCGACTCCCGGTCGCCCTCCTGCCGGTCGACGGCCCGCCGGGCCTGCGCCGGCTTTATCGGCAGCCATGTCTTTGGCGCCTCGGAAAAGCCGGCCTGTGGCGTGTCCGCCGTCCAGGGCATCGGCGTGCGGCTGCCGTCCCGGCCCGGATTTTCAGGATAGAACGTCTTGCCCTCGGGGTCGACCAGTTCGTCGTAGTCCAGTTCGGTCTGCTCGAGCCCCAGTTCTTCGCCCTGGTACAGGCAAACCGACCCGCGCAGGGAAAGCAGCAGCGCACAGGTCATCTTGGCGAAGGCCTCGGACGTGGCGGCATAGTCGGCCCAGCGGGACACGTGCCGCGGCACGTCGTGGCTGGAAAACGCCCAGTTCGGGCAGCCGGCATAGCCGTCGCGGAACATCTCCTCCAGCTGGCTGCGGATGAAGGCGGCGCCGTAGGGTTTGTGCATCAGGGCGGTGTGGTAGGCCTGATGCAGGCGTCCCGGCCCGGTATAGTCCTGAAGCCGCTCGACAGGGTGGTGCGCCTCGCCGATCTCTCCGATCAGGGTGCGGGCGTCGTAGCTGTCGGTCAGGGCGCGGACGCGCTCGATAAAGGTCAGGTTCTCGGGACGGTTCTTCGAGTGGATCGGGTATTGCATCTCGAAGGTCTTGTAGTCCGGCTCGGACTTTTCGCGGATGTCGGGCGGGTTGTCGCGCAGCTCCGCGTCGTGGACGTAGTGGTTCACCGCGTCCAGCCGAAAGCCGTCGACGCCACGGTCCAGCCAGAACCGCAGCGTGTCCAGCGCCCAGTCCTGTACCTCGGGATTGTGAAAGTTCAGGTCCGGCTGCTCTCTCAGGAACTGGTGGAAATAGTACTGTCGCCGCCGCACGTCCCAGGTCCATGCCGGCCCGCCGAAGATCGACTGCCAGTTGTTCGGCGGCGAGCCTTCGGGCCGGGCGTCGTGCCAGACATACCAGTCCGCCTTGGCATTGCTCCGCGACGAGCGGCTTTCCTGGAAGAACGGGTGCCGGTCGGACGAATGCGACAGCACCTGGTCGATGATGACCTTGAGCCCCAGCTCGTGCGCGCGGGCGACCAGCGCGTCGAAATCCGCAAGCGTCCCGAAGGTCGGATCGACGTCGCGGTGATCGGACACGTCATAGCCCATGTCGGCCATCGGTGAGGTGAAGAACGGCGACAGCCAGATCGCGTCGACGCCCATGTCGGCGACATGGGGCAGGCGGCGGATGATGCCCTGCAGATCGCCCATGCCGTCGGCGTTGTCGTCCTGGAAGCTGCGCGGATAGATCTGGTAAGTCACCGAGCCGCGCCACCATTCTTGCTCTGTCGTCATCTTTCGCTCCATCCGAAACGTTTCGGGTTGCTGGCTGAACTTGACCCAAACGTTACGGCGGCGCAAGTGGACGTTCGGATAGGGGGCGCTCGTGGCGACGCTGAAAGACTTGGCAAGACATCTAAACCTGTCGGTGACGCAGGTGAGTCGGGCGCTGAACGATCACTCGGACGTCAGCGTGGCCACCAAGGAACGGGTCCGCGAGGGCGCGCGCGAGATCGGCTATCGTCCCAACCTCACGGCGCGAAAGCTGAAGTCGGGGCGGTCCGGTCTCGTTGCGATGATCGTTCCGGGCCGGTCCGAAACCGTAGAGATCGAGATCCTTATGGAAACGGTGATGGGCCTCTCCGCCGAGTTCTCGCGGCGCGGGCTGCAATTCGTCCTGCACGTTCTGTCCGAAGGGGACGACCCGGCCGAGGCGCATCGCAAGCTGGTGCAGAACGGGTCGGTGGACGGTGTCATCGTCACGGACCCGCAACTCGATGATCCGCGGATCGTCGTGCTGCAGGACAGCGCGACGCCCTTCATCGTGCACGGGCGCGATCGGCTGGACGCCGCCTATCCGTTCGTCGACATCGATCACCGGGCAATCGGCCACGATCTTGCCGCCGCCTTGCTACGTCGGGGCTGCCGGTCTCTCGCCCTCATCGACGGTCCGGCGGACCGGCCATATGCCAGCCTGCGCCGCGCCGGCGCCGAGGCGGCGCTGGCCGAGGCCGGTGTCGCGCCGGCCACGCTGCACGTGCATCCGGGTCCGATGACCGAAGCGCGTGGACGCGCCGACGGAGAATACCTGCGCGACAAGGGCATGGACGGTGCGATCGCTGGGAACATGATGCTCGCGGCGGGTCTGCGCGCCGCGTGTCCGGACCTTTCGCTCGCCGCGCACGACGACGCGCTGCTGCGCTATGCGGCCGACCGTGTGCCGCCGCCCCTGATCCGAACCGTCGCGCCGCTGTCGGACGCCTGGGTCCCGCTCTGCGACGGGCTGGCCGAGGCCATCGCCGGCGGGCGGCCGCAAACGCTTCTCGATATCCACCTGTCGGAGTGAGTGAACGCCGGAGTTGACTCGAATCCTTCCCGCAGGCATGTTTTCCGAAACGTTTCGGATAGCGCCTCTAGGGAGGAAACGATGACCAAGCGCCTGCTGACGTTCACTGCCGCCAATGCACTCATGGCCGGACCGGCCGTGTCGCAGGACCTGATCCAACCGATCGGGGAAGGGCCGTTCTCCTGGGTCGCCTACCAGTCCTTCGCGGACCAGTACGATTTCTCGGGCGAGGCGCTCGAAGTGCTGGGCGCCTCCACCGGGCGCGACAAGGACAAGCTCGAGAACCTGTTCGCTTATTTCGAGGAGGCGACTGGTGCGACCGTGACGCTGTCGGGCTCGGACAGCTTCGAGCAGGACATCGTCATCGCCGCCGAATCGCAGACCCTGCCGGACATCGCCATGTTCCCGCAGCCCGGCCTTGCCGCGGACATGGCGGGGCGTGGCGTGCTGGTGCCGCTGGACGACGCCAACCGGCAATGGTTCGAAGAGACCTTCGCCGCCGGCTCGTCATGGGCCGATCTCGTGACCTATCCGGGCCCCGAGGGGGACGAGCACATCTACGGCACGATCTTCGGCGCCGACGTCAAGAGCCTCGTCTGGTACGCGCCCGAGATCTTCGACGAGGCGGGCTACGAGGTGCCCGAGACGATGGAAGAGCTGAAGGCGCTGACCGAGCGGATCGTCGAGGACGGCGAGACGCCGTGGTGCATCGGCCTCGGCGCCGGCAACGCGACGGGCTGGCCGGCGACCGACTGGGTCGAGGAATTTGTCCTGCGCACCCAGCCGCCAGAGGTCTACGACCAGTGGGTCACCAACGAGATCCCGTTCGACGATCCGCGCATCGTCGCGGCGATCGAAGAGTATGGCTGGTTCGCCCGCAACGACGACTTCGTCGCCGGAGGCAGCGACGCCGTGGCGACGACCGATTTCCGCGACAGCCCCGCGGGCCTCTTCAGCTTTCCGCCGGAATGTTACCTGCACCGGCAGGCCAGTTTCGTGCCGAACTTCTTCCCGTCCGACGTGGAGGTCGGGCTCGACGCCGATTTCTTCTATTTCCCGGCCTACGCCGACAAGGAACTGGGCAAGCCGGTGCTCGGTTCGGGCGGCGTGATCTCGATGACCTCGGATCGCGACATCTCCCGCGCCTTCGTCGAGTTCCTCAAGACGCCGGTGGCGCACGAGTTGCAGATCAGCCAGGGCCAGTTCCTGACGCCGCATCTCGAGGCGAACACCGAAACCTACGCGACCGAGACGCAGGCGGCGCAGGGCGAGATCCTGACGAACGCCTCGACCTTCCGGTTCGACGGCTCCGACCTGATGCCGAGCGAGATCGGCACATCCGCCTTCTGGGAAGCGATGGTCGACTACCAGACCGGCGCTTCGGCCGGGGACGTCGCCGCCGCGGTGCAGGAGCGGTGGTCGCGCATCAAGTGAGGCGTCGCGACGACCCGTGAAACAAGAAACCCCGGCCCAGGGCCGGGGTTTCGTCATTGAAAGAGCAGCGGGGCGTCAGGAGCCGCTGTCTTCCTCGCCGTCGCCGTCGCCTTCGCCGCCATCGGGACCGACCGAGGCGAGATAGGCGTAGAGGTTCTGGGCATCCTCTTCCGAGCGCACGCGGAACGACATCTTGCCGCGCGCGCGGCTATCGTCGAGGTATTCACGCAGGAAGCCGGTCGGGTCCTGCACGTACTGAACGAAGGTCTCGGCATCCCAGACGAGACCCTGCTCGCCGGCTTCGACCATGGCGTCGCCATAGCGGAAATCTTCCACCGTTCCCGCCTGGCGCCCGATCACGCCGTACAGGTTCGGGCCGGTCCGCGCGTTGCGACCGGCGATCGTGTTGCCCTCGTCATCGACGACGACATGGCACGTCTGGCACTGGTTGAAGAGTTGTTCCCCGGCGGACGCGTCTCCGACATCCTGGGCTTGCGCGGCCGAGGCGGTGGCAACCGTCACGGCGGCGATGGCGATACGATGGAGCATAGAAACCTCGCTGTTGGATTGGAAACCGGGCAGCGTGCCGCCCGGCATCGCAGGTTGAAAATAGCGCATCGCCGAGTCCGAGCAAGCGACGCGACGGCATGCCGCGCGACGGGCGGGCATGGCCGAGGCCGCTCTCGCGCCGGTCCGGCGCGGGAGGGCAGGGAGAAAGGGGCGAAGAACCGGGCGGATGGTCAGGCAACGGCACGGGCCAGCGCGCATTGCCGCCAGAGACTGTTCAGGGCTTGCGCGAAATGGTCGATGTCCGCATCCGAATGCAGAGGGCCCGGCGTGATGCGCAACCTCTCGGTTCCCTTAGGGACCGTCGGATAGTTGATCGGCTGAACGTAGATCCCGAAATCGTGCATCAGCGTGTCGCTGATCTGCCGGCACTTCACCGGGTCCTTGATCATCACGGGTATGATGTGGCTCGGGTTCGGCAGGTGCGGGATGCCCATCGCGTCGAGGCGTGCGCGCAGCTTGGCCACCTGCGCCCGCTGCCGGGCGCGCTCCTGGTGGCTGGTCTTGAGATGCGCGATCGAGGTCCGCGCCGCCGCGGCCACGGCCGGGGGCAGGGCGGTGGTGAAGATGAAACCGCTGGAGAACGAGCGAATGAAATCGCAGAGCGCCGCCGACCCCGAGATGTAGCCGCCGAAGCAACCGAACGCCTTGCCCAGCGTTCCCTCGATCAGCGTGATGCGGTCCATCAACCCGCGCTCTTCCGCGACGCCGCCGCCGCGTGGGCCGTACATGCCGACGGCGTGCACCTCGTCGAGATAGGTCATGGCGCCATGCGCCTCGGCGACGTCGACGATCTCGTCGATGGGGGCGATATCACCGTCCATCGAGTAGACGGATTCGAAGGCGACGATCTTGGGGACGTCGGCGGCCAGCGCCGAGAGGTGGCGGTTCAGGTCCTCGGGGTCATTGTGCCGCCAGATCCGCTTTTCGGCGCGGGAATGGCGGATGCCCTCGATCATGCTGGCATGGTTCAGGGCGTCGGACAGGATGACGGCGCCGGGCAGGCGGGCGCCCAGCGTTCCCAGCGCGGCCCAGTTCGAGACGTAGCCCGAGGTGAACAGCAGCGCGTCCTCCTTGTCGTGGAGATCGGCGATCTCGCGCTCCAGCAGCAGATGGTGATGGTTGGTGCCCGATATGTTGCGGGTGCCGCCCGCCCCGGTGCCGCAGGTCTGCGCGACCTCGACCATGGCGCCGACCACGTCGGGATGCTGTCCCATCCCGAGATAGTCGTTGGAACACCAGACGGTGACCTCGGAGGTGCCGCCGCCCTCGTAGCTCGTGGCGCGCGGGTAGGTCCCGCAGCGGCGCTCCAGCTCGGCGAAGATGCGATAGTTCCCTTCGGCCTTCAGGTCGTCCAGTTGGGCCTGGAACAGCGTGTCATAATCCATCTTGCATCCTCGCAGACTTGGTCTTGTCGGTTTCCGGCGCGGGCAGCATCCAGCGCCAGAGCTTGTCGTCGGGCAGCGGCAGAACCATCAGCCAGTGTTCCAGGAGCGCCAGCGCGGTGAGCGCGGCCAGAAGGGCGTACTGCACCTCTCCGGTCGCCATCGCCCGCTCGGTCCACCAGTAGGCGGCGAGCGACAGCCCCAGGATCGAGACGGGAAAGGCCCAGGTCTGCCGCGCAATGCGGAAATGGCTCGGCAGATGCTTGAGCGGTCGTGGTAAAAATTCGGTGTGAACGCGCGGCACGCCGAGAAACAGGTTCAGCTTGGCCGACACGCGCGCCGCGAAGAGCACGGCGAATGTCCAGAGCGCGACCGGGTTCGATGCGCCGGCGCTGGCCCAGAGGATGCCCGACAGGGCGAGCGCCAGCAGGATCTCGTGATAGGCCACCGTGCCCCAGGCCCGCAGGAACCTGTCCCACAGGGGCAGGCGGGCCGGGCAGGCAAGGCGGTTCGGCCCGGTGACGACACCGGAGAGGAAGGCAAGCTCGATCCAGCCCCAGATCGCGAGGGCCGACAGGAACCCGGCGTAGGCTGCGAAAGGCCCGGTGCGGTCCAGCGACCAGCCCAGGGCCGCCGCGCCGCCCAGCAGCAGCGGAAGCCCGAGGATCACGCCCGTGACATGCGCGCCCGGACCCAGGCGGTCGGCGCGCTTCACGGCCCACAGGATCGCACCGGTGGCGAACCACCACACGAAGAGAGCCACGAACGCTGCGATCCAGAGGTTGCCCACCTGTGTCTTCCTTTCCGCTTCCAGGGGCTCCGGCCGCCCGTCGGGGCCGCCGGAGCGATTACGTCAATACGCCGGTTCGAGCCGCACGCTTTCGGGCACGTCGTTCTTCTTCACCGGGATCGTGTAGAGCGAGACGAAGGCAAGCGCCGCGCGGCTGCCGGCCATCATCCGGCCCGCCAGGCCCGCCGGGCCGCCGCGCGCCTTGGCGCGGTCCATCGCCCGGAAGGCGCGGTCCATCGCGTCCAGTCCCCGACGCCAGCGCGGATGATCCAGGTCCAGCTCGACAGGAAAGACCTGTCGCGCGATCGTCGACGTCTTGCGGAAGACCTCCTGGTCGTACCAGTCGATGTCGACGCCCAGGGCCTCGTGGAACCGGGGCCGCGCGTGGTCGCGGATCCACATGGTCGAGAACACCGCCGTCAGGAAGAACCGGATCCACAGCTTGTTGGCGAAGCTCTGGGTGATCTTCGGGTCCGTGCGCATCAGCAGGGCGAAGGCCTCGCCGTGGCTGAACTCGTCGTTGCACCATTCCTTGAACCACTTGAAGATTGGGTGGAAACGGTGCTCGGGGTGCGCTTCGAGATGGCGGTAGATCGTGATGTAGCGGGCGTAGCCGATCTTCTCGCTGAGATAGGTGGCGTAGTAGATGAACTTGGGCCGGAAGAAGGTGTATTTCTTCTCCTTCGTCAGGAAGCCCAGGTTCACCGCCACGCCGGCCTCGCGCAGCGCGTCGTTGATGAAGCCGGCATGACGCGCCTCGTCGCGGCTCATGTAGCTGAAAAGCTCGCAGATGTCCTTGTTGGTGCCGCGGCGCTTCATCTCCTTGTAGAGCACGCAGCCCGAGAACTCGGCAGTGCAGGACGAGATCAGGAAGTCCAGGAACTCCTTCTTCAGCTCGGGCTCCATGCCCTCCCAGTCGATGGCATCCCAGTCCTCGTTCTTCTTGAAGTGTCCCTTGTTGGGGTCCGCCTTCATCCGCGCCAGGAGCGCGTCCCAGTCCTCGCGCACGGGTGAGACGTCGATCGCGTCGAGCTCGTCGAAATCGGTGGTGTAGAAGCGCGGCGTGAGCAGCGTGTTCTGCATCGCCAGGTCTGTGGCGGCCTTGGTGTCGAATTTCGCCTTTTCCTGTTGGATGGCGAGGCCTTCCTCGACGGTGGTGGCGTCGGCGGCATGGGCGTTCATAGTGTTGCCTCCTCGGAGAAGGAGAACTCGCAGAGTTCCATGAATTCCAGGTCTCCGGTCATCCTCGTCCAGAACCGCTCGAGCGCGCTCGCGCGGGTGATCTTTGCCGTGCGCCTTTCGACGACGTGGTGATCCCAGGGCGCCATGACCGGCGGTCCCTGAACCTGGACGCTGTCACCCGGATGGATGACCGCGCCGTTGTCGAGCCGGACATGCGCCGACAATTCCTCGAACTTGTGGCAGACCTCGACCGTGCAGGGCGCGGTTTCGGTGTTGCGTGTGAACAGTCCCATGGTTCGGTTCCCTCATTTCTCGAACAGTGCCGTCCAGGCCAGCGCGTTGCCGGCCCCGAACGACGTCAGTTCGGTGCTCCACCCCGTCGCGGGGTCGGAGAGCCTGAGCCGCCCGTTGGCGAAACGGGTCAGCGTCACGGGGGGATTGTCCTCCACCCGCGCCTTCACCCGGGCCCTGTCGAGGCCCGAGGTCACGACGGCGATGAAGCCGCCATTCTCGGCGTCCATCAGGACGCGACCGTCCGGCGTGGCGGCGCGCGCGGCCACCCCGTTTCCGGACAGGATCATCTGTCGTTCCGCCACCTGCGCGGCCGCGTGCGGCGCGCCGACCGCGGGCCGCTCCGTCAGGACGGCGAAGCTCACCAGCGCCAGCGACGCGAGCGCGAGCCCGGCCATCGCGAGCACCAGCCGCGTCGGGATCATCTCGCGGTCCCGTGCCTGCAGTTCGCGGCGTTCGGCATCGAAGTAGAGGCCCGTCTCGGTGCGCTGGGTCATGGCGCGCCCTCCTATTCGGCGGCCACCGGCGCCGCGGCGGCGGCGGGGGCGATTTCGGGGCGGGTGATCTTGGTCTCGGCCGCGCGGGCCAGGATGCCGGCGACCCTGTCGGGCTCGGGGATGCAGCGCAGCGCCGGCTCGGTCCGCTTCATCCGCCACGGGCGGACATGGGGCCAGAGAACGAGATAGCTCAGCCTGGTTTCTCCCAGGGTCCGCAGCGCCAGCGTGCCGGTGCCGCCGGGCTCCGCGCCCAGGTCGGCCGAGGCGAGGCGCGCGAAGGGCAGGTTCAGCGTGAGCGTCAGCGCCGCGCCGATCCGCATCGCGACCCGGTCGGTCGTAATGGTGTAGAGCGTCGCGCGGGCCTGCGCCCAGGACACCAGCAGGATCAGCCCGCAGGCCGCCGCGCCGAGCCCCACGAAGGGCAGCCCCAGTGGCAGCGCGGCCCAGAGGCCGATGTCGGTGGCCGACACGCCGATCCGCCACGCGGTCAGCACCGCGAAGTAGCCAGCCACCCAGCTGAGCCCCAGCGACGAGCGCGCCAGCGCCAGCGTATCCGGCCGCCCCTGCCACAGGATCAGCTCTCCCTTCGGCGGGCGTTCCGGCAGGCCGGGGACAGGCTCGGTTGCGAAGTCGTCGTGGCTCATGGTGTGTCCTCCCTCGGGATGCGCGAAGCGGCGTCAGCTGTAGAGCAGTCCGCCCGCGTACCAGGCGGCGATCTTCTCTTCCTCGAGCAGGGTGATCTCGGTCGCCGAGCGCGTGGTCGGGATGCCGGCGATGCGCGGCGCGGTCAGCGAATAGACGTCGACCCAGCGGTCGGTGATCCGCACCAGCGTCATCGGCGCCAGCCGCGTGCCGCCGCCGAACTCGGGTTCGATCTCGAACTCGATGTAGCGGGCCATCTGCTCGGGGATGTCGACCCAGATGTCGGTGACATGGCCCACGACGAGGTCATCCTTGGCCACCACCGGTAGTCCGCGCGGGTCGCGCCCGGCGGACACGAGGTAATCCTCACGGCCCGACATCGGCACGATCTTCGGATGTCCGGCGCCGTCCAACTCGGGCGCGTCCCGGCGCGGCACCCACGAGGCCGGGCCGACCCCGTCGACCATCGGGTCGCCGGTCGGGGCCAGGGGAAAGCCGCCGGTCTGTGCCGTGCGCGCCAGCGCCAGCCCGTGCCGGCGGTGCTGTTCCTCGTTCTCGGGGCTCGGTGCGATGACGGTGCCGCGGCCATGCGGCAGGTCGAAGGTCTTGGGCGCGGGCACCGGGAACGGCCCCTGGTTCGGCGCGATGTTGCCGTCCTCGTCCTCGAGCGGATAGCCCTCGCGCATGTTCTCGGTCTGCAGGTAGTAGATCAGCAGCGCGAAGAAGAGCCAGAAGAGCCAGATCGCCAGGCTGGCCAGATCGAAGTTTCCGAAGAATGTGACGCCGACCATGGGATGGTCCTCCTCTTGCGGTCAGGTGGGGAAATCGGCCAGGCCGATCTTGCCGTGCTGTGGACAGGGTTGCGGGGAGAGGAACGACAGCTTCACCAGCGGCCCCAGTGCGATGAGGGTGCCGAACAGAAGCGCGATCTCCAGGTGATAGACGGTCGAATAGCCGGTCGCCGGTGTGGCCAGCGCCTGGCCGAGCGCGCCCGAGGTCGCCAGCGCGTTGACGCCGTCGCGGATCGTGCCGCCAAGCGCGATGGACAGGCCCGCCGCGCTGGCCTGCGCCGCGCCCCAGGCCCCCAGTGCCAGCCCGCGCCCGGCGCGGCCGGCGGCGGGCATCGTCATCGCGGCGGTGAGCGTCGCCACCGCGAACAGCCCCCCGCCCAGCCCGATCAGGGTCGCGCCGACATAGAACAGGCCGGGCGAGTGCATCGGCGCCGAGAACACCACGAACGAGAAGCCACTGATGCCCCAGAGGATGCCGCGCGCGGCCATGCGATAGGGTGAAAGCCCGCCCTTCAGCCATCGCGCCGCCGCCACGAAGCCCGCCAGCGCGCCGGTCGCCCAGAGCGCCGTCAGCATCGTTGTGGCGCTGACCGAAAGGCCCAGGATCTCGCCGCCATAGGGTTCGAGCAGCACGTCCTGCATGTTGAAGGCGAGCGTGCCGATGAACACCACCGCCAGCAGCCGGCCGGCATCGCCGCCTCCGGCGAAATCCGCCCAGGCATCGGCGAACTTCGGGCGCGGCGCGGCGCGTTCGGCGGCCGACATCGGCCGCACGCTCTCCTGCTTCCACAGCGCCACGATGTTTATCAGAACCGTGGCCACGGCCGTTCCCTGCACGACGCGGATCAGGCGGAGGGCGCTGAACTCGGCCAGGAGCGCGCCGATGATCAGCGCCGACACGGCCATGCCCACCAGGAACATCACGTAGAGCAGCGCCACCACCCGCGGCCGGGTCTCGTCGTCCGCCCTGTCCCCCGCCAGCGCCAGGCCCGCGGTCTGCGTCATGTGCAGCCCGAGCCCGGTCATCAGGAAGGCCAGTGCTGCCAGCACCTCGCCGGCGAAGGGCACGTCGTGCACCGTGTCGCCGCCCAGCACCAGCAGCGCGAAGGGCATCAGGGCAAGCCCGCCCATCTGCCACAGCGTGCCGAACCACAGGAAGGGGATGCGCTTCCAGCCGATGGCGCTGCGATGGGTGTCCGAGCGGAAGCCCAATAGCGCCCGGAACGGCGCCGACAGGACCGGCAGCGCGATCATGCAGGCGACGATCATCGCCGGGACCGACAGCTCCACGATCATCACCCGGTTCAGCGTGCCGAGCAGCATCACCGTTGCCATGCCGACCGAGACCTGGAACAGGCTCAGCCGCAACAGCTGGCCCAGCGGCAGGCCCGCGCTCGCCGCGTCGGCAAAGGGCAGGAACCGCGCCGTCAGACGCAGGGGGAGCGTGCGACGGCTCATGGCGCGAGCTCCAGGCACGACGAGATGTAGAATCCGCTGGAGACCCGCGTCACCTCGCTCAGCCGCCCCGGCACTCCGGCGCGGTCGGCCGCGCGCGACAGGGCCGTGGGCGCGTGGGGGACCATCGTCGGCGACCGGTCGCCGCGCGGGAACAGCCGCCCCGCGCTCCACATCGCCATCAGCAGCGGCGTGCGCGGCGCGACGGTGAAGACGATCCGCCCCGCGACCCGTGGCGCCAGGCGGGCGAGCGCGGCGGCCACGTCCCGCTCGCCGTAATAGATCAGGCTATCCATCGCCATGACGTGATCGAACCGCCCGTGACCGTCGTCGAGCATGTCGCCCGCCACGAACCGCACCCTGTTCCGGCAGGCCGGCGGCAGCCGCCGCTCCGCCAGCGCCACGAGACTGGGCGAGATGTCCACCGCCACCACCTCGGCACCACGTTCGGCCAGGGCAGCCGTCATCTGCCCCGTCCCGCAGCCCGCGTCGAGCACCCGCGCACCTGACAGGTCGCGGGGCAGGCGCGAAAGCATCGTCGCGCGCATCCGGTCGCGGCCCGCCCGGACCGTGGCGCGGATCCGGCTCACCGGCGCGTCCGAGGTCAGCCGCTCCCAGGCGGCGGTGGCGGTGCGATCGAAATAATGCTCGACTCGGTCGCGCGTGCTCTCGTAGGCGGTGTCGCTCATCAGTCGAATCCCAGAAGCTCGAAGATGTCCCGGTCCTCCATCGGCGTCGGGACCAGCGGTTCGGTCCCGGCATAGAGCGCCGCGGCCAGCCGGACATACTCGGCCCGCGCGGCGACGATGTCGTCCTCGTCGGGCATCTCGAAGAGGGTCTTCTTCTTCAGCCGGGACCGCCGGATCGCGTCGATGTCGGGCATGTGGGCGATCCGGTCCAGGCCGACCTCCCGGCAATAGCGGTCGACCTCGTCGGTCTCGCGGCTGCGGTTCGCGATGCAGCCGGCGAGCCGCACGTTGTAGTTCCGCGCCTTGGCCTGCACCGCGGCAATGATGCGGTTCATCGCGTAGATCGAGTCGAAGTCGTTCGCCGTCACGATCACCGCCCGGTCGGCATGCTGCAACGGCGCGGCGAAGCCGCCGCAGACCACGTCGCCCAACACGTCGAAGATCACCACGTCGGTGTCCTCGAGCATGTGGTGCTGCTTGAGAAGCTTCACGGTCTGGCCCACGACATAGCCGCCGCAGCCGGTGCCCGCCGGCGGCCCGCCGGCCTCGATGCACTGCACGCCGCCCCAGCCCTCGGTGACGAAATCCTCGGGTCTCAGCTCCTCGGAGTGGAAATCGACGTCCTTGAGGATGTCGATCACCGTCGGCTGCAGCCGCCCCGTGAGGGTGAAGGTGGAATCGTGCTTCGGATCGCAGCCGATCTGCAGCACCCGCTTGCCCAGCGTGCTGAACGCCGCCGACAGGTTCGACGAAGTCGTGGACTTGCCGATCCCGCCCTTGCCGTAGATCGAAAACACCTTGGCGCTCCCGATCATCACCGAGGGGTCCTGGTGGACCTGCACCGATCCCTCGCCGTCCTCGCCGCGCAGGTGCGGAATGTCGTCTCTGGGGCTCATGGGATGTCCTTCCGGAGAGCGTGGCCCTCCTTCTTCTGTCCGAAAATATCCCGGGGAGCGCGAGGGGCGGCGCCCCTCGCTGTCCTGGCGCCCCGGGCGCGGGTGATCTCTGCGAAGGGGCTCATTCGGCGGCCACTCCTTCCAGCGTGTCGTCCAGCTCGTCGGCCGCGCCCTGCAGCGCCTCGAGGGTCGCGGCGTCGGGCTGCCAGTAGGCCCGGTCCGAGGCTTCCAGCAGCCGCCCGGCCATCCGTGCGCTGGCGGCGGGGTTCAGCTCGGCCAGCCGCCGGCGCATCGCCTCGTCCAGCACGAAGGTCTCACTCAGCCGCTGGTAGACCCAGGGCTCGACCTCGCCGGTGGTCGCCGACCAGCCCAGTGTGTTGGTGACATGCGCCTCGATCTGCCGGACGCCTTCCGGCCCGTGGGTCAGCAGGCTCTCGTAGAAGCGCGGGTTGAGCGAGCGTGACCGGGTCTCCAGCGCGATCTGCGCCTGCAGCGTCCGGACCTTGCCCGCGCCGCGCGTCTGATCGCCGATATAGACCGGCGCCGCGGTGCCCTTGGCGCGGCGCACCGCGCGACTGATGCCGCCCAGCGTGTCGAAGTAATGGTCCACCGTGGTCACGCCGAGTTCGACGGATTCGAGGTTCTGGTAGGCGAGGTCGACGTCGCCGAGCGCCCGCTTCAGAAGCGGTGCCTGGGCGGCGGCGGTGCCGTGGCGCGAATAGGCGTGGCTCTTGCGCGCCTCGTAGGCGTCGGCCAGTTCGTCCTCGGTGCCGAAGGCCGAGGAATCGACCAGCATGTTGACGTTCGATCCGTAGGCGCCCTCGGCGTTGGAAAAGACGCGAAGCGCCGCCGTTTCCATGTCGCAGCCCATCGCGTCGGCATAGTCGAGCGCGTGGGCCCGGACGAAGTTGCGCTCGACCGGCTCGTCGGCGGTCGCGGCCTTCCACGCCGCCTCGGCCAGCATCCGGGTCTGCAGCGGCAGCAGGTCGCGGAAGATGCCCGACAAGGTCATCACCACGTCGATCCGGGGACGGCCCAGCCGGTCCAGCGGGATCAGGTCGGCGCCGGACAGGCGGCCGTAGCCGTCGAAGCGCGGCGTCGCGCCCATCAGGTGCAGCGCCTGCGCGATGGGGCCGCCGTCCGACTTGATGTTGTCCGATCCCCACAGCACCAGCGCCACGCTGCGCGGCAGGGTCTCGTGCGTCTCGAGCAGCAGCTCGGCCTGCCGGGCGCCGTCCGCCAGCGCGAAGGCGGTGGGCATGCGGAAGGGGTCGAAGGCATGGATGTTGCGACCCGTGGGCAGGATGTCGGGATTGCGGATCAGGTCGCCCCCCGGCACCGGCGGGGTGAACTGCCCCTGCAGCGCGCGCATCAGCGCGGGCAGCTCGCTGTCCCGCGCCAGGAGCGCGTCGATGCGGTCGCGCTCTTCGACGTCGTCGCAGCCCATCAGGTCGATCTGCGCGGCCCGCGCCTCGGCCGTGGGCGGCGTGCCGACGACGTGCAGCCCGTCGGGGATCAGCGCGGCCTCGGTTTCCAGCAGGCGCAGCCAGAGCATGTCGACCGGCACGCCGCCGAGATCCACAGCGGCGGCCTGGTCGGCGATCATGCGTTCCAGCTCGGCCCGGCGGGTGTCGCACGCGACGCCGTCGCGCCAGCGGCGCACGCTTTCCTTAAGCTCGGTCAGCCCCTTGTAGAGCCCGGCGGCCGTCAGCGGTGGCGTCAGGTGCGACACGCAGACCGCGTTCGACCGGCGCTTGGCGAGTGTGGCCTCGGACGGATTGTTGCCCGCGTAGAGGTAGACGTTCGGCATGTTGCCGATCAGCCGGTCGGGCCAGCAGCTGCCCGAGGGGCCGGACTGGTGGCCCGGCATGAACTCGAGCGCGCCGTGCATGCCGAAATGCAGCAGCACGTCGGCGCCGAAATCGTCGCGCAGCCAGCGGTAGAACGCGCTGAAGGCGTGGGTGGGGGCGAAGCCGCCCTCGAACAGCAGGCGCATCGGGTCGCCTTCCCAGCCGAAGGTCGGCTGGATCCCGACGAAGACATTTCCGAAGGTGCAGCCCAGCACGAAGACGCCGCGGCCGTCGCTCTGGATGCGGCCCGGCGCCGGGCCCCAGGTCGCCTCGATCTCGGACAGCCAGGGCGTCGTCTCGACGATCCGATCGGCGCTGACATGGGCGGCGACGTTCGCCTCCTGCCCGTAGGTCCCGGCGTTGCCCTTGAGCACGGCGTCGCGCAGCGCCGCGACGCTGTCGGGCGGGTCGAGGTGGTGGCCCTCGGCCTTCATCGCGTGAAGCGTGTTGAAGAGACTTTCGAACACCGACAGGTGTGCCGCGGTGCCGACCGCGCCGGCATTGGGCGGAAAACCGTAGAGCACGATCGCCGCGCGGCGGTCGCAGGCGGGCTGGCGGCGCAGGCGGGCGAGGCGCAGCGCCTTGTTCGTCAGTGCCTCGATCCGTTCGGGGCAGGGCGCCATCGCGCGGGCATCCGTGGCGGGGGCGCACATCTTCGGGCAGCCCTGGCAGCCGCCGGTGCCGTGCCGGCCGGCAAACACCGTCGGGTTCGTCGCACCGTCGATCTCGGGCAGGGCGATCAGCATGGTCGTCTCGACCGGACCCAGCCCGGTGCCCGCCCGCGCCCACTCGCCCAGCGTCTGGAACTCCAGCGGATGCGCGGCGAGGTAGGGGACGTCCAGCCCGGTCAGCGTCGCGACCGCCGCATCGCTGTCGTTGTAGGCCGGCCCGCCCACCAGGCTGAACCCGGTGAGAGAGACCAGGGCGTCGATCCGCGCACCCTCGGGCCCGGTGAAGTAGGTCTCGATCGCCGGGCGCCCGTCGAGCCCGCCGGCAAAGGCGGGCAGGCAGCGGACGCCCTTGGCCTCGAACGCGCGGATGACGGCGTCGTAATGCGCGGTGTCCGAGGCCAGGACGTAGGATCGCAGCATGAGCAGGCCGACGGTCGCCACCGGCCGCTCGGGCGCCGGCAGGGCGTCGGGCGTTGTCACGACGCGCTCGGCGAGGTCGGGGTGATACAGGCCGACCTCGGGATGCTCGACCGGGGCGGCGGCCTCGGTCCCGCGCCAGCCAGTGTTGCGGCAGTAGCGCGAGATCAGGAAGCGGATCAGATGCTCGACGTTCTCGTCCGAGCCGCCGAGCCAGTACTGCATCGACAGGAACCACGCCCGCAGGTCCTGGGAGCGGCCGGGGATGTAGCGGAGGATCTTGGGCAGGCGGCGCAGCATGCGCATCTGGCGGGCGCCCGAGCTGCCCGACGGCGCGCGCGAGCCGCGCAGCCGCTTCATCAGCTTGCCCACGCCGCTCTGCGGGCGGGCCATGTCCAAATCGCCCATGCGGGTCAGCCGGACGATCTGGGCGTCCGCGATCATCGCGACGACCGCGTCCGCCCGTTCGCGGGCCGCGGTGAGTTCGGGCAGGATCGCCTGTACGTGCTCTTCCAGGAACAGCATGTTGGCGACGACGAGGTCGGCGTGCCGGACCGCATCCTTGGCTCGTTGCAGGGCGTCGCCGTCGCCGCCCCATTCCGCTGCGGCGTGAACGCTGACCTCGAGGCCCGGGAAATCCGCGGTCAGCAAGGGCAGCGCCCGCGCGGCGGGGCCAGCGGCATGGGCGTCGAGCGTGACGATCGCCACGCGGTAGCCCGGGATATGGTCGCTATCGCGCATAATGGGCCTTCGCCTCGTACAGCGTCTCGACTCCGATCTCCGCGACGCCCTTCTCGGCGGCGAAGGTCTCGGTGTTCCGCCGGGCCTTGCCGCGGACGAAGAAGGGCACCTTGCGCAGCTCGCGCTCGGCGGCGTCCAGCCACACTGGGCCCGCCTCGGGGACGGTGATTTCGGGGGTTGAGGAAGCCGTCTCGCGCACGACCGCCTTGCCGCCGTGATGCGAGGCGCCGGCGGCGTCGTGAAACTCGAAATCCTCGCGGAACATGTGCAGCAGGTGCTCTTCCAGCCCCATGACCAGCGGGTGCACCCAGGTGTCGAACAGCACGTTCGCGCCCTCGATCCCCATCTGCGGCGAATAGCGGGCCGGGAAGTCCTGCACGTGCATCGGCGCCGAGATCACGGCGCAGGGGATGCCGAGGCGCTTGCCGATATGGCGTTCCATCTGCGTGCCGAGGATCATCTCGGGCGCGGCGGCTTCGATCGTGCGCTCGACCTCGAGATAGTCGTCGGTGATCAGCGCCTCGACGCCGTACTCCCTGGCGAGCTGGCGGATCGGGCGGGCGAACTCGCGGTTGAAGCAGCCCAGCCCGGCCACCTCGAACCCCATCTCGTCGCGTGCGACGCGGGCGGCGGCGGCGACATGGGTGGCGTCGCCGAACAGGAAGACCCGCTTGCCGGTCAGGTAGGTCGAGTCGACCGAGGCAGAGTACCACGGCAGCCTCAGCCGCGACGTGTCGAGCCGCGGGGCGACGTCCAGCAGCCCCGCGATCTCGTCGACGAAATCGCGGGTTGCGCCGACGCCGATGGGAACCGTCCGGGTATAGGGCTGGCCCAGTGACTTCTCGCACCACCGGGCGGCGGCCTCGGCCGTCTCGGGATACATCAGGATATTCGCATGCGCCGCGCCCAGGCGGGCAAGGTCGGCCGGCGTCGCGCCCATCGGGGCGCAGACATTCACCGAGATGCCCATCTCGTCCAGCAGTGCCGTCACCTCGGTGATGTCGTCGCGGTGGCGAAAGCCCAGGGCGGTCGGTCCCAGCAGGTTGACCGAGGGGCGCGCGGTCCGCTCCATCGGGCCGGCGAGGTGCCGTACGAGCTGATAGAAGGTCTCGTCGGCGCCGAAGTTTTCCTTGCGCTGGTACGAGGGCAGCTCCAGCGCGATCACCGGGATCGGCAGGCCCATCGCCTCGGCCAACCCGGCGGGGTCGTCCTGGATCAGCTCGGCTGTGCACGAAGAGCCGACGATCAGGGCCTGCGGCTGAAAGCGCGAATAGGCGTCGTGGCAGGCCGTGGTGAACAGGTTGGCGGTGTCCGACCCGAGGTCGCGCGCCTGGAACGTGGTGTACGTGACCGGAGGCCGGTGATCCCGCCGTTCGATCATCGTGAACAGCAGGTCGGCGTAGGTGTCGCCCTGCGGCGCGTGCAGGACGTAGTGCAGCCCGCGCATCCCCGTGGCCACGCGCATCGCGCCGACATGGGGCGGCCCCTCGTATGTCCAGACGGTCAGTTTCATGCGCCGATCTCCCGCTGCGCGGTGGCAGCGGCGCCAACCTTAAGCAGCTCCTTGCGGCGGAGGGGGCGCGCGAACAGCGCGGCCAGATCGCCGGCCTGCTCGTAGAAATGCACCGGCGTGAACACCAGCTCGATCGCCCATTTCGTCGCCAGACCCTCGGCCTCCAGCGGATTGGCGAGGCCAAGACCGCAGACCGTCAGGTCGGGCCGGGCCGCGCGCACGCGGTCGAGTTGCAGATCGACGTCCTGCCCCTCGCTCAGTGTCGGTCCCGGCGCGATCAGATCGAGGTCCGGTCCGGCGATGGCCCGGTGGAGGAACGGCGTGCCGATCTCGATCGCCTCCATCCCGCACTCGCGGGTGAGGAACCGGGCCAGCGGCACCTCGAGCTGGCTGTCGGGAAAGAAGAAGATCGACCGGCCGCGCAGCGTCTCGGCGGCCGCGGCGATCGCCTTGCGGGCGCGGGCGCGGGGGGCGGCGGTCACGCGCTCGAACCTGTCGCGGTCCACGCCGAACTCGGCCGCCAGCGCCGCGAGCCACTGGGTCGTGCCCTCTTCGCCGAAGGGCAGCGGAGAGGGCACGTGGCGCGCGCCGCGGCGTTCCAGCGCGGCCAGCGTGTCGCCGAGGAACGGCTGGGTCAGGGCCACGCGGGTGTTCGGGCCGACATGGGGCATCTCGTCGACCCGGCGGGCCGGCAGGCACCGGACCGGACCGATCCCGAGATCGGCCAGCAGCTGAAGCGCCTGGTCCTCGACCACGTCGGGCAGGGCCCCCACCAGCAGCAGTTCGTGCGCGTCGGTGGCGGGCAGTTCGGGGACCATCGCCTCGAGACAGGCATCCTCACCCTGGGTGAAGGTCGTCTCGATCCCCGAGCCCGAGTAGTTCATCACCCGCACATGCGGTGCGTGGCGGGCCGAGAGACGCTGCGCGGCCTTGGCGAGATCCAGCTTGATGACTTCGGACGGGCACGAGCCCACGAGGAACAGCTGGCGGATGTCCGGGCGCCGTTCCAGCAGACGCGCGACCTCGCGGTCGAGCTCGTCCTGCGCGTCCTTCATGCCCGCCAGGTCGCCCTCTTCGAGGATGGCGGTGCCGAAGCGGGGCTCGGCGAAGATCATCACGCCGGCCGCGGATTGCAGCAGATGCGCGCAGGTGCGGCTGCCGACGACGAGAAAGAAGGCGTCCTGCATCTTGCGGTGCAGCCAGACGATGCCGGTCAGCCCGCAGAAGACCTCGCGCTGGCCGCGCTCCTTCAGGAGGGGTGCGTTGCGACAGCCGGTCTCGGGAGGCGGGGGCAGGTGGTCGCTCATGCCGGGACCCCCGCCTGAAGCCGTGCCGCGCGCAGCTTGAGCACGAACTGTCCCGCGTTGATCACGTAGGCGGCATAGGCAACGAGCGCGAGCGTCATGAGGGCGGGCGGTGCAAGTGCGCCGGTCCACAGCGCCCAGAGATATGCGGTGTGCAGCGCGATCACGGCCATCGACACGACGTCCTCCCAGAAGAAGGCCCGCGCGAAGAGCCAGCGCCCGAACACGACCTTCTCCCAGATCGCGCCGGTCACCATGATCGCGTAGAGGCAGGCGGTCTTGGCCACGATCGACCACGTCGCGACCGCATAGCCCTCGCCGGTTGCGAGATACCGCAGCACCAACACCAGCGAGATGGCAAAGACCGCGAATTGCAGGGGGGCAAGTATGCCCTGCACCAGCGTCCATCGGGTCGAGTCGCGCCGTGCGCGCTCGCCCGGTGTGTACAGGCTTGGTGCGGGATCGGGACGCACTGTCATTTGCGGCGATTCTCCCCGGTCAGGCGTGGCTGAACGGGTTCAGGTTAGTCGGGCCGCGTTCAAAGTGTCAACTTTAACTTACACAAAGTCACAAACTGTCAGGCTGACCGAGTAACTCTTCCTGACATTCGGCGGATTTCGCCCCGGTTTCCGCGCGGTGTGTCAATTCTTTTTGACAAGTGCCCTCGCGCCTAGAACACTGTAACTCGGCGTCAACCGGCGAAAGACCGCGCGCCCCGCCCAGGAAGAAGGGGCTCACCATGCCAGAAGACCAAGCACGACGGGCCATGCCCGAGTGGCAGGACACCGGCGCACCCGTCTCGTCGCTCGCCTCGCGGGCGTTGTCGGTGCTGGCCGCGCGCCGCGGAGCGCGGGTCACGGGATTGTCCGAGCCGTTCCTCGCCGAGCTCGAAGAGACGGTGCGGCACGGCGGTGTCGATGACCGGCGGCGGTTGATCGACCGGATGCGTGCGGCCCGCCTGGATGACGTGGCGCTTGCGGATCACTATATACCAGAGGCCGCGCGCCGCATGGGCGCCGCATGGTGCGAGGATTCGATGAGCTTCGCGGAAGTCACGATCGGCTCGGCCCGCCTTCAGGGCATGCTCCGCGAAATCGGCGAGAGCTGGGCCACGGCACGCCGCGCGGGCGGCGGCCCCAGCGTCGCGGTCATCGTTCCGGCGGACGAGTATCACACTCTGGGTGCAATGGTGCTGACCGGTCAGTTGCGCCGGCGCGGCGTTTCGGTTCGCCTCGTTCTGGGGCGTCCCGAGCCGGAGTTGCGCGCCATGGTGGCAAGTTTACACTTCGATGCGATCTTCCTGTCAATTTCGCATACTGAAAAGGTTGCACAAGCCTCGGCTATGGTAGACACCGTCCGCAGTGCGGCGCGGTCGTCCATCCCTGTGGTGATCGGCGGCGTGGCGATGAAGGATGACTCAGAGACGATGGCCCTCACGGGGGCCGACCATGCCACCAACGATCCCGACGAGGCGCTGTGCAGATGCGGCCTGGTCATCGGCGGGGCCCGGCAGACCCGCAGCGGCGGAGGGTAGGCGAAGCGGCGTCCGGCGCCGAGGCCGAAGGACAACAAATGAGCTCTCGCGGAACAAAGTACTGGTCGGCCCGGGCAATTCCGCTCATAGCACCGGATATTCTCGGCGACATCATCGCGACGGCGTCGGACATCTCGATCGTGGTCACCGACATGGGCCACGTCCTGTCGGTTCTCGTGAATCCCCACCACGCCAGCTTCGGCCATCTCGACCACTGGGAGGGGCGCGATCTGCGCGATTTCCTCACCGGCGAGAGCGTCACCAAGCTCGATGCGCAGCTCAAGAGTTTCAGCAGCGGCGAAGAGGCCACGCGCTCGGTCGAGTTGAACCACACGGACGGCACCACGTGGGAGTTCCCCGTGCGGTACTCGTTTCATCAGGTCGGGCCGGACGGCGCGCTGTTGATGCTGGGCCGGGACCTGAGGCCCATCGCCGAGATGCAGCAGCAACTCGTCGAGGCCCAGCTCGCGCTCGAGCGTGACTACGAGGCGCAGCGCGACTCGGATACGCGGCTGCGGGTGCTGATGGAATCGACGGACGACGCCGTTGCCTTTGTCTCGCTCGCCTCGGGCCGGGTCAGCGAACTGAACGCCACGGCGGCCTCGATCCTCGGGCAGGCGGCGGGCGATCTCGTAGGTTCGGCCTTTTCCGACCTGTTCCAGGGGGACGGGCAGCGTGACGTGATCGAACGGCTGACCGACCCCGACCGCGCGGATCAGCGCGGGCCGGTCGAGATGACCGCGCGCAAGACGGGGCGTCCGGTCGCCGTGACGCCGCGCGTGTTCCGCGCCGCGGGCGAGCGGATGCTGTTCTGCCGGATGGCCGAGATCGGGCCGGCCGGCACGGGAAGCGACGCGCTGACCGGTGGGCTGCTGGGCCTCTACGACCGAGGCGCCGATGCCATCGTCTTTACCGACCTGCAAGGCCTTGTCACCACCGCGAACGAGGCGTTCCTGAACCTCGCGGACCTGTCCCACGCGGGCGCCGCGCGGGGCAAGCCGATCGCGGATTTCCTGTCGCGCGGATCGGTCGATGCGCGCGTGCTCATCGACAACGCGGTGCGGGCGGGGCGCATGCGGCTCTACAGCACCAAGCTGACATCCGAGTTCGGCGGACAGACCCCGGTCGAGATCTCGGCCACTCACCTGAGCGACGCCGGTGCGATCGCCTTCGTGTTGCGCGACGCCGGCCGGGCCGAGGCGTTGCGGATGCCGCAGATCGGCGGCGGCGACGACAGTGCCCGCAGCGTGATGGAGCTTGTCGGGTCGGCGACCCTCAAGGAAATCGTCGCCGAGACCACCGATGTGGTCGAGAAGATGTGCATCGAAACCGCGGTCGAGCTGACGAACAACAACCGCGTCGCCGCGGCCGAGATGCTGGGGCTGTCGCGCCAGTCCCTCTACGTCAAGCTGCGGAAATACGGCCTTCTGGCGCGCCACGGCGACTGACGCGTCAGCCGGGCAGGCCGTCCCAGAACGCGTCGATCGCGCTCGCGACCAGTGCGGGCGCTTCCTCGTGGGCCAGGTGGCCGAGGCCGGGAAGATGTCGCAGCGTGGCGTTCGGCAGGCGGTGCGCGGTGCGCTCGGACGTGGCGGGCGGCACCGATCTGTCACGATCCCCGACCATCAACAGCGTCGGCGTCGTGATCTGCGGCAGGTGGTCCAGCAGTCCGTTCAGGCGCCACTGAGCCATCATCGCCAGCGTCGCGTCGACGTGCCCCGAGTCCGACACGAGCCGGCGATAAAGCGCGATGCCCTCGTCGTGGATCGTCGATCCGGTCGAGTCCAGCAGATCGCGCACCCGCTTCTCCGACCCGGCGAACCGCGCAAAAAGCGGCGGCACCACCGGGTTGAGCGCCAGCATCCGCGCCATCACGGGAAACAGCCATCCCGCGACGCCCTCGAACGTGCCGAGCGCGGCGTTGATGCCCACCACGGCCCGCGGTGGCGTGGTCATCGCCATCTGCAACCCGACGGCGGCGCCGGCAGAGTGGCCGACGATCAGGTCGGGCGCCCAGCCCTCCTGCGCGCAGAGCGTCGCGATGTCCTCGGCCAGAGGCCCGAGCCCGCACCGCATCCGCGCGCCTAGGCGGGTGAAGCCCTGTCCCGGAAAGTCCGGCGCGACCACGGTGAACCTGCGGGCGAGCAACGGGAACAGGCCGCGCCAGCTTTGCGTCGCGCCCCCCGCGCCGTGCAGCAGCAGCGCGACCGGCCCGCGACCGGCGACCTGCACGTGCCAGTGATGCGGGCGGCAGACGACGAAGCGCGAGGCTTCGGCATTGGGCCAGTCGCGTCCGTCGCGCGTCCAGTCCATCAGCCGAGCACGGCGGACACCGCCCCCGACAGGCCCCGCGCGTCGGCACGGGGAAGCGCGAGATAGGGGGCATCGAACGCGCGCGCCAGCTCTTCCAGCGACCGCGCCGGCCGGCGGCCGGTGTCGATCACCAGCCCGGCGATTCCCTCGGTGCGCAGAAGGCGGGCCATCCGGCCGGCATCCGCTTCGGCGGTGCCGCGGTTCGCCGAGCCGTCCAGCGCGATGTTCGCCCGTCCGTCGGTCAGCAGCGCGAGGCTCGGTGTCAGGCCGCGCCCCCGGCTGGTCCGCGCCAGCTCGCACCCCGCCTGCAATCCGGCGGCAAGCGGCGTGCCGCCCCCGCCGGGCAGCCCCGCAAGGTGCCGCTTGGCCTGCACCAGAGAACGCGTCGGCGGCAGCAGCACGTCGGCGCGGTTTCCGCGAAAGCCGATCAGAGCCACGTGGTCGCGCCGGGCATAGGCCTCGGACAGCAGGATCTCGACCGCGCCCTTGGCCTCGGCCAGACGCGCCATCGCGGCCGAGCCGCTGGCATCGACGCAGAAGATCAGCACGCGGTCCGATGTTTCCTCGTACTGCTTCACGCGGATATCGGCGGACCGGATATGCAGCCGCCTGTCCGTCCGGTCGGCGGCGCGGCGCATCGGCTGCCACGGCGCGGCGGCGCGCAGGGTGGCGACAAGGTCGATTCGGGCCCGCCCGTCGAGCGTGCCGGGTCGCGGGGGCAGCGGGCGGCCGCGCCGATTGCCGCGGTGGGCCGCGCCACTGCCGCCGGCCGTGCCCGCCCGCCGCGTCCGCGCCTCGGCCAGCCGCGACAGCAGGTCCGGCGGCAGGGCGGCGCGGACCGCGTCGAGCAGCATGTCGTCGGGGATCTCGGGGCGCTGCGTCTCTCCGTCCTGCTCGTGGGACTCTTCGGGCGGTGCGGACGTGTCGTCCTCGGGCGCCGGAGTGGCCTGCGCGCGGTGGGCGAAGGTCAGCTCGCAGGCAAGGCGCAGGTCCGCGTCCTGGACCTGCGATCGTCCGTCGAGGGTCGCTGCGGTGCGCGCTGCGGCGGCGGCGAAACCCGGCGGCCGCAGGCTCGCGATGCCCAGAGACGCCGCCGTGACCGCCAGCGCGTCGCGCTGCTCGGAGGCGAGGGTCACGGTCGGAAGAGACGCCGGGAGGTGCATGTCGAGCGGCCCGGTGTCGCGCAGTGCAACGTCGTCGAGCGACAGGAACAGGCCGATCCGGTCGGTCAGGGCCGGTGGCGGGCACTCGTCCCCATCGGCGGCCTCGTCGAGCAGGATCAGGCTGCCCGCGCCGCGGTCGAGCCACTGGCCGAGCGTCGCGGCAAGCCCGCTGCCGCATCGCTCGGCCGAGGTCAGCAGGATCGTCGCGCCGGGGGCGAGCAGCCCGTCACGCAGCACCGGTGTCCCGGCCGACAGGGTGGCGGCGAGGTCCATGCCGCCGCTCAGGGCGTCGGAGGCGATGGCAGGGTGAATCCGGCGCGGCGGCACCGGCAGGCGGTCGAGCGCCGCAACCACCGCGTCCCTTGCCGGTCCGGGCCGGGCGCGCAGCCACAGCCCGCCAAGGCCCGACGGGTCGGCCGCAAGCAGCCGCAGTGCCAATGCGGCCCTGTTCCATGTCTCGGTGCCGCTCATTCCGCGGCGGTCTGGTAGGGGCCGAACACATCGCCCAGCGTTCGTGCCACCCGCGCGGTCGATCCTGCCTCGTCGAGCGGATCGCGGCGCAGGCGGTGCCGCAGGGCCGAGGGCGCGACAGCCCGCAGGTGGCTGCGCCCGACCTCGTCCTGCCCGTCGAAGGCGGCCAGCGCGCGGGCGGCCCGCAGCAATGTCAGCTCTCCCCTCAGCCCGTCCGCGCCGAGCGCGACGCACAGCTCGGCGCAGTCGCGCAAGCCCTGTTCGGGCGTTGCGACCGATGGCAGTGCCGTCCGCGCCGCCTCGATGCGCTTGCGCAGCTTTCCGTCGCGCGGGCGCCAGGTCTTCATGAAGGCGTCGTTGTCGTGCTCGTAGGCGTCGCGGCGGCGCAGGACCTCGATGCGCTGATCGACGTCGGTGGGGGATGTGACCTCGACCGACAGACCGAACCGATCCAGCAATTGCGGCCTGAGTTCGCCCTCTTCGGGATTGCCCGAGCCGACCAGAACGAACCGCGCCGGGTGACGGATGCTCAGTCCTTCCCGCTCGACCACGTTCTCGCCCGACTGGGCCACGTCGAGCAGCAGGTCGACGATGTGATCCTCCAGCAGGTTCACCTCGTCGATATAGAGGTATCCCCGGTTGGCGCGGGCCAGCAGGCCGGGCTGGAACGCCTTTTCACCGCGGGTCAGCGCGCGCTCGATGTCCAGAGCGCCGGTCACCCGGTCCTCGGTCACGCCGAGCGGCAGATCCACCACGGGCGTCGGACGCTTGACCAGCCGCGTCGATCCGACCTCGGCCCAGTCCGGACACTCGGCGGCGCGGGCCGAGTTCACCGGGCAGCCCTCGACCTGACGGATCGGCGGCAGAAGGGCGGCAAGCGCGCGCACCGCGGTGGACTTGCCCGTGCCTCTGTCGCCGAAGACCAGCACGCCGGACAGCGCCGGCTCGATGGCGGTCAGGAGCATCGCCTGCTTCATCTCGTCCTGGCCGACGATGGCCGAGAATGGGAAGGGCTGTTTCATGGCGCTTCTCCGTTAGGCAAGGGGCATGGGATGCCGTCGTCCGTGGTCGCAGGCAGCGGCATGGTCAGGCCGCCTCCCGCCGGGGCCGCGCGAGCGGCGGGGTTCCGTTCCAGCTGCCGCGTTCGCCGGTCACGGCAAAGCGGGCGTAAAGTTCTTCCGCGAACCAGCCGCCCTCGCGCACCGCGCGGATGGCGCGGGCATGGGGCCCGCCCGCGCGGGCGAAACGGGCCATGCTGTCGGTGTCCGGCCAGATCGAGAAGGTGACCTGGTGCAGCACCGGGATCTCGCCCAGCCCGATCCGGAACAGGACATCGGGATTGGCGGCGATCATGGTGGAGATCTCGGGCGCGCGCCGCCAGAACCGCAGAAGCTTCGACGGGCGGATCGTGGCGCGCGTCAGCGCGGCGATCGGCCCCGCGACCTCGGCACTCCCTGCGGCGAACGGTGTGTGTCCGCTCCAGTGGCCGCGCACGCTGGTCGGGGCGAGAAACACGGTCCACGTCTCATCCGCGCGGCGGCGCCAGCGGTGAAAGGGCGCGCCATCCTCAACCTGCCGCTCTGCCGTGGTGGCGTCGGGCCAGGCCGCGAGGATCGCCCAGATCGACGGGTCCGGCGCGGCGAAGTTCTCGCCACCCGAGCCGCAGAGCTTCCAGAAGCTGCAACCGGGCAGGCGGGCCATGTCCCGACGGGCCAACGCCATCTGCCCCACCGCCCAGAGCCGGGCGGCGGCGGTGTCGAAGCGATGGACGCTGAGCGTGACGGTCTGGATGGCGAGTCCTCCGGTAATGTGTAAGCCTACACTGACACCGATTGAGGCGCATGCAAAGGAAAAGAGGGAGATTGTCAACTTAACTGGACATGGCTAGCATCGAGAAATGCAAACGCGACTCCCCCCCGACGCCCCGGCGTCCAATCGTCCGCCGGCGCTGGTCGTGGGGGCCGGGCTTGGCGGCCTCGCCGCCGCGATGCGGCTTGGCGCCAAGGGCTATCGCGTCACGGTGCTGGACCGGCTCGAGACACCGGGTGGGCGCGGCACGGCGCTGCATGTGGACGGCCACAGGTTCGACCTCGGGCCGACGATCGTGACGGTGCCGCAATTGTTCCGCGACCTCTGGACGGCGTGCGGCGGCGACTTCGACGCAGATGTCGACCTGCGGTCGCTCGACCCGTTCTACGAGATCCGATGGCCCGACGGATCGCGCTTCACCGCCCGCGCCGACACCGACGCGATGCGGGCCGAGGTCGCGCGTCTCTCGCCGGCGGACGCGAGGGGCTATGAGACGTTCCTCCGCGACAGCGAGCTGCGCTACCGGATCGGCTTCGAAGACCTCGGCCGGCGCCCGATGCATCGCTTGGCCGATCTGTTCCGAGTCCTGCCCGCCTTCGCGCGCCTCAGGGCCGACCGGTCGGTCTATGCCCATGCGGCGCGGCGCTTCCGGGACGAGCGGTTGCGGATGGCGTTCTCGTTCCACCCGCTGTTCATCGGCGGCGATCCGATGAACGTGACCTCGATGTACATCCTCGTCAGCCATCTCGAGAAGGCGTTCGGCGTGCACTACGCGATGGGCGGCGTGGCCGCGATCGCCGACGCGATGGCCCATATGGTCGAGCGGCAGGGCGGGCAGCTGCGGCTGGGCGTCGAGGCCGACGAGATCCTGGTGGACAAGGGCCGTGCCAGGGGCGTCCGGCTGAGCGGGGGCGAAGTGCTGCGCTCGGACGTCGTGGTGTCGAACGCGGATGCGGGCCACACCTACGACCGGCTGCTGCGCAACCATGAACGGCGGCGCTGGACGCCGCCGCGCCTGCGCCGCACGCGGTGGTCGATGGGGCTGTTCGTCTGGTATTTCGGCACCTCCGCCACGCGGGACCTGTGGCCGGATGTCGGCCACCACACCATCCTCAACGGGCCGCGCTATGCCGGGCTCTTGCGCGACATCTTTCTTAAGGGGCGTCTGTCAGAAGATATGAGCCTGTATCTTCACCGCCCCTCGGTGACCGACCCCTCCTGCGCGCCCGCGCGGGGCGACACGTTCTATGCCCTGTCGCCGGTGCCGCATCTGGGCCATGCCGACAGGGTGGATTGGGCGGCGATGGCCGAACCCTATCGCGAACAGGTCTGCCGGGTGCTCGAGGACGGCCCGCTGCCGGGCCTGTCGCGGCATCTCTCGGCCAGCCGCGTGTTCACGCCCGAGACATTCCGCGACCGGTATCTCTCGCCCCACGGCAGCGGCTTCTCGATCGAGCCGCGGATCCTGCAATCCGCGTGGTTCCGCCCGCACAATGTCAGCGAAGAGGCGCAGGGCCTGTTCCTGGTCGGCGCCGGTACGCATCCGGGGGCCGGTCTGCCGGGGGTCATCTCGTCGGCCGAGGTGCTGGATCAGCTCGTGCCCGAGGCGCGGCCGCTGCCGCAACAGATGGAGGTGGCCGCGGAATGATCGACCCGAGAGACCTTGAGCATTGCCGCGCCGCGATCCGTCACGGCTCGCTGTCGTTCCACACAGCCTCGCGCCTGCTGCCGTCCGAGATCCGCGACCCGGCGCTGGCGCTTTACGCCTTCTGCCGGCTCGCCGACGACGCGGTGGACCTGCACGAGGAAAAGGCCGCCGCGGTGCTTCGGCTGCGCGACCGGCTGGACCTGGCCTACCAGGGGCGGCCGCGCAACGCTCCGGCGGACCGGGCCTTTGCCGCGGTGATCGCCGACCACGACATGCCGCGTGCCCTGCCGGAGGCTTTGCTGGAAGGGTTGGCCTGGGATGCGACGGGCCGGCGCTATGCCTCGCTGTCGGACCTGCGGGCTTATTCCGCGCGGGTCGCGGCGGCGGTGGGGGCGATGATGTGCGTTCTGATGGGCGTCCGCGATCCGCACGCGCTGGCTCGTGCCTGCGACCTCGGCGTGGCGATGCAGCTGACGAACATCGCACGCGACGTGGGCGAGGATGCCCGCGCCCGACGGATCTACCTGCCGGCGGACTGGCTGGCCGAGGCCGGGATCGACCCGCGCAGCTTCTTCGCCGACCCGCTGCCCACCGACCCGATCCGCGCCATGGTGCGCCGGCTCCTGCGCGAGGCGGATGGGCTCTATGCCCGGTCCGAGGCCGGGATCGCCCTGCTGCCACGCGGGGCGCGTCCGGGGATTTTCGCCGCACGCCACATCTATGCGGGGATCGGCGGGGCCATCGTGCGCAACGGCTACGATTCGGTCAGCTGGCGGGGTCGGACGAGCCGCCGGCAGAAGGTCGGCTGGCTGGGCCTGTCGGTGGGGCGGGCGGCGTTTGGTTCGGTCATGCCGCGCTCGGCGGTGCTGTATGCGCCGCCGCTGCCCGAAACGGCGTTTCTGGTCGAGGCCGCGGCGCAGCGCGCGCCCGAGGTCCCGACATGGGGCGAGGGCAGGGCCGGTGCGATGATCGCCCTCTTTGCCCAGCTCGAAGCGCAGGACCGTGCGCGTGCGGGCTAGCCGCGGGCGTACGGGGCGCTAAAGTATCGCTCATGTTCTGGATTCTGTTTCTCCTTTTCCTCGTCGTCTGCGGGGCTTCGGCCACCACGGGTTCGATGTTCCAGCCGGGCGAGTGGTACCGGGCGCTCGACAAGCCGACATGGACGCCGCCGAACTGGGTTTTTCCGGTGACTTGGACGGTGCTGTACCTGCTGATCTCGGCGGCGGCGGCACGGGTCGCGCCGCTCGACGGCAGCGGCGTCGCGCTGGGGCTCTGGGCGATGCAAATCGCCTACAACACGCTCTGGACGCCGATCTTTTTCGGGCTGCGTCGGATGCGCCCGGCACTGATCATCATTGGGGTGCTGTGGCTGGCCGTCGCGGCGACGATGGTGGCGTTCCTGCGGCTCGACCTGTGGGCCGGGCTGATGTTCGTGCCCTACCTCGTCTGGGTCACGATCGCCGGCGGGCTGAACGCCAGCGTCCTGCGCCGCAACCCCGCTTACGCCTGAGGGCGGTCAGTCGAACCGCCACCCCGCCCGCCGGGGGACACGTACGGCGAGCATCGGCTTGAGCCAGGGCGATGCGAACCGGTCGAGGTCGAGCGCTTCGTGCACGCCGGTCGTGTCCTCGCCGCAGATTCGCGTGCGCACGGCCGATCGCGTATAGAACGGGGCGTCCAGCATCGCCTTCACCTGCCGCGCGCCGTGCCCTTCATCCGCCCGTGTCTCGCGCCGCACGGCCCAGAGCGAACGGGGCAGCGGCGTCTTCGGCGGCAGCGGCAGGCGATGGGCGCGGCCGTCCGGGCCGAAGCGCAACCCGACCGCCAGCGTGGAGCCATCCCGCCGCGTCGCGTCGTAGAAGCAGGCCGCCCCGTCGCGCAGCGGGAACCGCCCCCACGTCCAGTAGCTGAAATCGTCCTCCAGCGCGCGGCGGCCGAAATTGGCGTCGAAGTAGCCGTGCCCGCCCCATTGCCAGCCCCGGCCCAGATCGACCTCGATCCGCGCGGTCGGCGCGAAGGGGCGCCAGACATGCGCGCCGTTGGGGTGCAGCGTCAGCTCGCGGTCGGTCATGGCGGCTGGGGTCAGCACGATCCGCCCGCGAAGGCGCGAGACGAGGGGCGGGGCGGCGATCTCGTCGATGTCGATCTCCAGCCGTCCGCCCCGCCATGCCATCGCCGATGGCCCGATCCGCAGCGTGTCCCGGCTCTGTTTCAGGGCGGCGCGGCCGCGGTCGGTCATGGCGAACCGCCCGCCGGGCCCGTAGGTGGCGACGTTCAGGCAGCAATGGTTCTGCGGTTCGCGCCGGCCAGACCAGCGGTACCAGGGCGAAAAGACCGAGCCTATGAAGCCGATGACGCTGACGGCGCGGGTGCCGTCGTCGCTGAGGCCGTCGACGTACCACCAGGCGTAGCCGTCCGGCGGGACGTCGACGTCGAAGGCCGGTCGCTCAGTATCGCCGCGGCCGCGTGCCGGCCCGAGAGCGTCGCCATCGGCACCCCCGGCCCCGGATGCACCCCGCCCCCCGCCAGGTAGAGCCCGGCGATCCGGCTTCGGGCCGTCGGCCTGCGGAATGCCGCCATCATCCCGTGAGGGCTGAGACCGTAGAGTGCCCCCGCGCTGCCGGGACTCAGCGTCTCGAACCCCTGCGGCGTCGTCAGGGCGCTGTCCGGCGGGGGCGGCGTGAAGGTCAGCCCGTGGCGGGCGAGCGCGGGAAAGGTGCGAAAGCGGCATGTCGGGGGCTCCTCCTCGGCGCCGCCGGGCAGGGGCGGAGCGTTCATGATGATCTCGAAGCGTTCGAGGTCGGGCGGCGTCAGGCCGGTGCCGCGATCCTCGGCGCAGACATAGAGCGTCGCCGCCCCGGTCGGGGCGCCACGGTCGAGCGGATCGAACTCGTCGGCGGGATCGGCGCAGAAAAAGACGTTGTGATGGGCCAGATCAACGCCGCTCGCCTTCGCTGCGAAGGCCCAGACACTGGCCGAGAGGCTGCGCCGCCGGGCCTGCCGGGGCGTAACGGCGTCTGTCGCGCCCTGCACCATGCCGGTGCGCAGCGCTTCCGGATCGCCGTTGAACAGCGCCGCGTCGCAGGGCAGGCGGGTGCCGTCGGCCGTCTCCACCGCCGTGACCGTGCCCTCGCGCCGTTCGATCCCGGTCGCCGTGGTGCTGTAGAGGATGCGCGCGCCCAGCGTCTCGGCGCGCGCGGCGATAGCGCGGGCGAGTGCATGGAGCCCACCGTCGACCCGCCAGACACCGCCGGCCTCGGCCTGCCAGATCAGCGACAGCAGTGCCGGAGTGCGGGCCGGCGTGCCGCCAACATAGGTGGCGTATCGTCCGAACAATTGACGCAGGCGCGGATCGGCAAAGTGACGGCGCAGGCGTCTGGCCAGGGTCTGACCCGGCATCAGGGCCGGCGTCAGCCCCGGCCGTCCCATCAGGGCTCGGGCGATCCCGAAAGGCGAGGGCGCCGGGGCGCGCATCACCGGGGCGTCAAACGCGGCATAGAGCGCGCGTGCTTCGGCCGAGAACCGCCGGAAGCCGTCCGCCTCTTTCGCGCCGGCAAGGGCATCGACGGCCTCGACGTTGAGCGCCTCGTCGGACCACAGGTCCAGTGACGCGCCGTCGGGCCAGTGATGGCGCGCCAGCAGCGGCTCGGCCGTCAGGACCACATGGTCGTCCAGCCGCGCGCCCGTCTCTTCGAAAAGGTCGTCGAACACGCCCCGCAGCGTCAGCACCGTCGGCCCGGCATCGACGGGCCCGGCAGGGCTGTCGATCTGCCGGGCCTTTCCCCCGGGCGTCTGGTGCAAGTCGAGGACGGTCACCGCGCATCCCGCATGGGCCAGCCGAAGCGCGGCCGCGAGGCCGCCCAGCCCGGCGCCGATCACCACGATGCGGTCAGGTCGCGTTGCCATGCGGCGATTGTTGACTTGCAGCGCCTAAGTGTCCAGACTGATTTACAGTATGTGTCCAAATATTGTGACACTTTGTCGGAGGCCCGCCATGTCGCTCAACGCCCGCATCGAAACCGCCGTCGCGGCGGCCCTCCGCTCGGCGCATGGCGCAGACGCGCCGCCGCAGCTTGGCTCGGCGCTGGATTATGCGGTGACACCCGGCGGCGCGCGCATCCGGCCGACGATCCTCTTGAGCGTGGCGATGGCCTGCGGCGACGACCGGCCGGCGCTGTCCAATGCCGCCGCCACCGCGCTTGAGTTGATCCACTGCGCCAGCCTCGTGCATGACGACATGCCGTGTTTCGACGATTCCGACCTGCGGCGGGGCAAGCCCAGCGTGCATCGCGCCTATTCCGAACCGCTGGCGCTGCTGACCGGCGACAGCTTGATCGTGCTGGCCTTCGAGGTCCTGGCCCGGGCCGCGCCGGACGGGCCGTTGCGCGGGATGGAGCTTGTCCGCCTGCTGGCGGCGCGCACCGGAATGCCCGGCGGCATCTGCGCCGGCCAGGGCTGGGAGAGCGAGCCCCGAATCGACCTCTCGGCCTATCACCGGGCCAAGACCGGCGCGCTGTTCATCGCGGCGACGCAGATGGGCGCCGCCGCCGCCGGGCAGGAGCCGGAGCCCTGGGCCGAGCTCGGCGCGCGCATCGGCGAGGCCTTCCAGGTGGCCGACGACCTGCGCGACGCGCTCTGTGACGAGGGGCAGCTGGGAAAGCCCTGTCACCAGGACGACCTGCACGGCCGGCCGAACGCGGTTGCCGAGCTTGGCGTGGCCGGAGCCATGTCGCGGCTCGACGACATCCTCTCCGGTGCCATTGCCTCGATCCCCTCCTGTGCGGGCGAGGCCGCCCTGGCGGGGATGGTGCGGGCCTATGCCGACCGTCTGGTGCCGCAGGGTGCGCGCCGCACGGTTCCGGGCGAATGAGCGGGGCGCGTGGCTGATCTCGGACTGCCGATGCGCCGCAGCCGCCCGGGCTGGGCGGCGCTGCGCAACCGGCTCGTGGCGTCTCCCCGGTTCCAGGCATGGGCCGCCAGGTGGCCGCTGGTCCGCCGCATCTCAGGACACGAGGGCACCGCGCTGTTCGGGCTGGTCTCGGGCTTCGTGCAGTCGCAATGCCTTGCGGCCCTGGTGGAGTTCGAGATTTTCGAGCTGCTCATGGAGGACCGGCTCGACGCCGACGCGGTCGCCCGGCACCGTGGCTTGCCGCGCGACCGGGCACGGGTTCTCTTGCAGGCGGGCGCGGCGCTGAAGCTGCTCGACCGGCGCGGGGACGGCTACATGACCGCGCGCCGCGGTGCGGCCCTTATGGGCGTGCCGGGGCTGACTGCAATGATCTCGCACCACGCGGTTCTGTATCGCGATCTGTCCGACCCGGTCGCGTTCTTCCGCGGCGAGACAGAGACCGAGCTGGCGCATTTCTGGCCCTATGTCCTTGGCGCCGAGGGCGCGGACGACGCGCAGGCCGCGCGGTACTCGGCGCTGATGAGCGACAGCCAGGGCCTTGTCGCAGACGAGACGCTCGACGCGGTCAGACTGCGCGGGGTGCGACACCTGATGGATGTGGGCGGCGGGTCGGGCGCCTTCCTCAGGGCGGTCGCCGCCAGGTATCCCGCGCTTGACCTCACATTGTTCGACCTGCCGCAGGTGGCGCCCGTCGCGCGGAAGGCTCTTGCGGCGCACGGTCTGGACGGCCGGATAGCGCTGGAAAGCGGCTCTTTCCGCGACGAGTCGCTGCCGCGTGGCGCGGATGCGATCAGCCTGGTCCGGGTGCTTTACGATCACGGCGACGATACGGTCGGCGCGCTTCTGGTGCGCGTCCACGACGCGCTGCCGCCCGGCGGACGGGTGATCGTGAGCGAGCCGATGTCCGGCGGCGCCCGGCCCGAATCGGCAGGCGACGTCTATTTCGCGACCTACACCCTGGCGATGCGCACAGGGCGGGCCCGGTCGGCTGACGAGATCGCGGCGGCGCTCCGCGCGGCGGGGTTCGGAGCCGTACGCCATCGCCCTACCACACGGCCTTTCGTGACCTCCGTCGTCGAGGCGTGGAAGCCTGTCAGCCAGGACTGACAGTCTTCAATGTCTGTTTAGATTGACATAAAGAAGTGTAAGGTTAAACTGACACATGAGCTTACGAGTGGCTCGGTCCATCGGACCGGCCGCCAACCGGGGCACCAACAGCGGGGAGGCACGCGCGATGCAGACCAATGCCGTTATCCTGCAGGGACCGCAGCAGCTGGACCTGGGCGCCCTTGACCTCATTGCCCCCGCCGCGGGCGATCTCGTCATCGAGATCGCGTCGTCAGGCATCTCCACGGGAACCGAAAAGCTGTTCTGGGACGGCACGATGCCGCCCTTTCCTGGCATGGGATACCCGCTGGTGCCGGGCTACGAATCGGTGGGAGAGGTGGTCGAGGCCGGAGCTGGCACCACCCTGCGCCCCGGCGCCCGCGTCTTCGTGCCGGGGGCCAACTGCTTCGACGGCGCGCGCGGCCTTTTCGGCGGTGCGGCCAGCCTGCTTGTGACGCCCGAGTCGCGGGTCACGCCGGTCGACCCGGCGCTGGGGGCCGAAGGAGCGCTGCTGGCGCTGGCGGCGACCGCCCGGCACGCGCTGGCCGGCTTCGACCACACGCTTCCCGAACTGATTGTCGGTCACGGCACGCTCGGCCGGCTGCTCGCGCGGCTGACCCTTGCCGCGGGCGGCCAGCCCCCCGTCGTGTGGGAGATCGATCCCGCCCGGCGCGACGGAGCCGCCGGCTATGACGTGATCGCGCCCGAGGACGACGCCCGCCGCGACTATCGCAGCATCTATGACGCGAGCGGCCGGGCCGACATGCTGGACAGCCTGATCGGCCGTATCGCGCGGGGGGGCGAGGTCGTTCTGGCGGGCTTCTACGCCGCGCCGCTGCAATTCGCTTTCCCGCCCGCCTTCATGAAGGAGGCGCGCCTGCGCGTCGCCGCCGAGTGGACGGCCGACGACATGGCCGCGACCCGCGCGCTGATCGATGCCGGCGCGCTCTCTCTCGGCGGTCTCGTCACCCATACCCTGCCGGCAGACCAGGCGGGCGCGGCATACGGCACCGCGTTCACGGATCCCGCCTGCCTGAAAATGATCCTGGACTGGAAAGGTACCGCATGACCCTCGACGTTCCGAACCTCAAGGACTTCGACCAGCGTCTGCGCGACGAGGCCAACGAGGACCTCGCCGATCTGATCTCCGAAGAGCCCACGAAACAGACGCAGATCATCGCGATCTACGGCAAGGGCGGGATCGGGAAATCGTTCACGCTCGCCAACCTGAGCCACATGATGGCCGAGCAGGGCAAACGCGTCCTGCTGATCGGCTGCGACCCGAAATCGGACACGACCTCGCTGCTGTTCGGCGGCAAGGCGTGCCCCACGATCATCGAGACCTCGACGAAGAAGAAGCTCGCCGGCGAGGAGGTCGCCATCGGCGATGTCTGCTTCAAGCGCGGTGGCGTCTTCGCGATGGAGCTGGGCGGGCCCGAAGTGGGCCGGGGCTGCGGCGGGCGCGGGATCATCCACGGCTTCGAGCTGCTGGAGAAGCTGGGCTTCCACGACTGGGACTTCGACTACGTGCTGCTCGATTTCCTTGGCGACGTGGTCTGCGGCGGCTTCGGCCTGCCGATCGCGCGGGACATGGCTCAGAAGGTGATCCTGGTCGCGTCGAACGACCTGCAATCGCTTTATGTCGCCAACAACGTCTGCTCGGCGGTGGAGTACTTCCGCAAGCTGGGGGGCAATGTCGGCGTCGCGGGGCTGGTCATCAACAAGGACGACGGTTCGGGCGAGGCGCAGGCCTTTGCCGAGACGGTGGGCGTGCCGCTGCTGGCGTCGATCCCGCAGGACGACGACCTGCGCAAGAAATCCGCGAACTATCAGATCGTCGGCAGCGCGGCCTCGCGCTGGGGCGACCTGTTCGCCGGGCTGGCCGAGCAGGTCTCGGCCGCTCCGCCGGTGCGCCCCGAGCCGCTGGACCAGGACGGTCTGCTGGCGCTGTTCGATTCCGACGAGGTCGGCGGCGGCATCGTGCTGGAGCCCGCGACCGACGCGGACATGCGCGGCAAGTACGCCACGAAGCGGGAAAGCCTCGAGGTGATCTATGACGACGCGTGACGATCTTCGGATCGCTGACGCGATCCGATCCGCCGGGAGGGCGCCGCCCTCCCGGACCCTCCCGGGATATTTTCGGACAGAAGAAGTGAGGGCGTGATGGCGAAGGACAAGTCCTGCGACGCTGACGGACAGACGGAGGCGACAGCCACCGGAGCGACGGGGTGCCACGGCGGCGCCGCAGAGATGGAGCGCGCGGCCCGCGCGGCGGGGCAGTCGGAAGTGCTCGACCGGTATGCCGCGGACTACCCCCAGGGTCCGCACGACAAGCCCCAGAGCATGTGCCCGGCCTTCGGATCGCTGCGGGTGGGCCTGCGGATGCGGCGTGTGGCGACGGTCCTGTCGGGCTCGGCCTGCTGTGTCTACGGGCTGACCTTCGTGTCGCATTTCTACGGCGCGCGGCGGTCGGTCGGCTACGTGCCGTTCGATTCCGAGACGCTGGTGACGGGAAAGCTGTTCGAGGACATCCGCGAGAGCGTACACGCGCTGGCGGACCCGGCGCGTTACGACGCGATCGTGGTGACCAATCTGTGCGTGCCGACCGCCTCCGGCGTGCCGCTTCGGCTGCTGCCGGACGAGATCAACGGTGTCCGGATCGTCGGAATCGACGTGCCGGGGTTCGGGGTGCCGACCCATGCGGAGGCGAAGGACGTGCTGGCGGGGGCGATGCTGAACTATGCCCGTCGCGAGATCGAGGCGGGGCCGGTGGCGCGGCCCGTGTCGGGGGTGTCGGACCGGCCGAGCGTGACGCTGTTAGGCGAGATGTTCCCGGCGGACCCGGTAGTGATCGGGCAATTGCTGGCGCCGATGGGGCTGGCAGCGGGGCCGGTGGTGCCGTGCCGGGAGTGGCGCGAGTTGTATGGCGCGCTGGATTGCGGGGCGGTGGCGGCGGTACATCCGTTCTACACCGCGGCGCTCAGGGAATTCGAGGCGGCGGGGCGCCCGGTGGTGGGCTCGGCGCCGGTGGGACTCGACGGCACGGCGGATTGGCTGGCCGCGATCGGCGCGGCGTTCGGGTTGTCCGCAGACCATGTGGCGGCGGCGCAGAACGCGGCTATCCCCTTGATTCGAGAGGCTTTGAAGGCGGCGCACATCGACGGGACGATCACGCTGTCGGGCTACGAGGGCTCGGAGCTTCTGGTGGCGCGGCTGCTGATCGAGAGCGGGGCGCGGGTGCCGTATGTGGGCACGGCCTGTGCGCGGACGGCGGCGGCGGAGGTGGATGCGGCGTGGCTGGAGGCGCAGGGGGTCCGGGTGGTGTTCCGGGCGTCCCTGGAGGACGACCTGGCCGCAATGGAGGGCGTTCGTCCGGACCTTGCGATCGGCACGACGCCGGTAGTCCAGAAGGCGAAAGAGCTAGGAATTCCGGCGCTTTACTTCACGAACCTCATCTCGGCGCGACCGCTCATGGGCGCCGCCGCCGGGGGGTTGGCGGAGGTCGTGCGGGGGGCGATCGGCAACCGGGAGCGGATGCAGCGGATGCGGGCCTTCTTCGAGGGGGTCGGCACCGAGGACAGTGCCGGGATCTGGGAGGGCGAGCCGAATTTGCGCCCGGATTTCAGGGCGTTGAACCAGCGCAAGCTGGAGCGCCAGGCAAAGGCCCGCAAGGCCGAGGAGATGATCTGATGGCGATGCACGAGGCATGCACAGGGTGTGCACGGAGCGTGCACAGGGCGGCATACGATGTGCGGTCGGGCGCCCGGGCCGGCGGGCGCGGTGCCTGTGCCGGGCCGGCGGGTTCTGGATATTTCCGGGCAGAAGAAGGATGGGGCCGAGCGCGCCATGGGCGGGCCGGTATTAGCCTGGCGGGAGGTGCGTCATGCTGGTGACGGATCACGACCGGGCGGGCGGCTACTGGGGGGCGGTCTACGCGTTCTGCGCGGTGAAGGGGCTGCAGGTGGTGATCGACGGGCCCGTGGGCTGCGAGAACCTGCCGGTGACCAGCGTGCTGCACTACACCGACGGTCTGCCGCCGCACGAACTGCCGATCGTCGTCACCGGACTCGGCGAGGAGGAGCTGGGCCGCGACGGCACCGAGGGCGCGATGACGCGGGCCTGGAAGACGCTGGACCCCGCGCTGCCGGCGGTCGTGGTCACCGGGTCGATCGCCGAGATGATCGGCGGGGGCGTCACGCCGCAGGGGACAAACCTGCAGCGGTTCCTGCCGCGCACCATCGACGAGGACCAGTGGGAATCGGCCGACCGGGCGATGACCTGGCTGTTCACCGAGTTCGGAATGACCAAGGGACGGATGCCCAAGGAGACCGCGCGCGACGAGGGCGCGGCACCGCGGGTGAACATCCTCGGGCCGATGTACGGCACCTTCAACATGCCCTCTGACCTCGCCGAGATCCGCCGGCTGGTCGAGGGGATCGGCGCCGAGGTGAACATGGTGATGCCGCTGGGCGCGCACCTGGCCGAGATGCGCCACCTGGTGAATGCCGACGTCAACATCTGCATGTACCGCGAGTTCGGCCGGGGCCTGGCCGAGGTTCTGGGCAAGCCCTACCTGCAGGCGCCGATCGGCATCGACTCGACCACGCTGTTCCTGCGCCGGCTGGGCGATCTGCTGGGGCTGGACCCCGAACCCTTCATCGCGCGCGAGAAGCATTCGACGATCAAGCCGGTCTGGGACCTGTGGCGGTCTGTCACGCAGGATTTCTTCGCCACCGCGAACTTCGCCATCGTCGCCAACGAGACCTATACCCGCGGGGTGCGCAACTATCTCGAGGGCGACCTGGGTCTGCCCTGCGCGCTGGCCGTGGCGCGGTGCCGGGGCAAGAAGACCGACAGCGAGGCGGTGCGCGCCGCGCTGGGCCGCGAGCGGCCGCTGGTCGTGCTGGGCTCGATCAACGAGAAGATGTACCTGGCCGAGCTGGCCGCCGGGCACGGGCCGCGGCCGCAATTCCTGCCGGCGAGCTTTCCCGGCGCGGCGATCCGGCGGGCCACGGGCACGCCGTTCATGGGCTATGCCGGGGCGACCTACCTGCTGCAGGAGGTCTGCAACAGCCTGTTCGACGCGCTGTTCCACATCCTGCCCCTGGGCAGCGACATGGATGCCGTCGACGCCACGCCGACTGCCCTGCGCCGCGACATGCCGTGGGACGCCGACGCCCAGGCCGAGCTGGACCGCATCGTCGCCGCGCATCCGGTGCTGACGCGGATCTCGGCCGCCAAGAGCTTTCGCGATGCCGCCGAGCGGGCGGCGCTGGCCCAGGGCGACGCGCGCGTCGTCCGCGAGACCGTGGCCGCGCTGTCGCCCGAGGCCGCCCCCGATCCACACCAGAAGACGGCGGAGAGCACGCCGCGCGAGCCGGGCGGGGCAAAGCCCCCGCGCCATGTCCAGCAAGGAGGACAGACATGACCGACATGACCACCGACACGCCGATGATGCCGGCGGCACGGGCCCGCAGGGCCGCGCCCCGGACCGAGTTCGCGGTCTATTTCGCGGTGATCTTCCTGGCGACGCTGCCGCTGGCGGCGCTGACCTGGGGACTGACCGCGCTGCGGCAGCTGCGGCTGCCCGAGCGCGGGCCGGTCGCGCGGGCCTGGAGCCAGGCGCGGATCATCACGCCGATGATCTTTTCCGCCTGAGGGCGGTGACGTGTTTCCCCGGCCGTCCGCGGCCGGGGGGAAGCCGGTGGGGGAGCCCGCCGGAACCCGGCCGCGGGGCCCCGCGGCGTCAGCATGACGATCCGGAGGAGAGTACATGGCTGATAGAACCGACCTGTCGTTCACAGGTCTAACCGACGAGCAGGCGCAGGAACTGCATTCCGTCTACATGAGCGGGCTCTGGCTGTTCACGGCCGTGGCCCTTGTCGCTCACCTGGCGGTGTTCATCTGGCGTCCGTGGTTCTGAGGAGAGAGAAATGGCTAAGTTCTACAAGATCTGGCTGATCTTCGATCCACGCCGCGTCTTCGTGGCACAGGGAGTGTTCCTCTTCCTGCTGGCGGCGATGATCCATCTCGTCCTGTTGTCGACCGAGCACTTCAACTGGTTCCAGCTGGCCGCCGAGCGCGCGGCCAACGGGGGCTGAGGCCGGTCGGCCGAGACGCAGGCCGCGGGCGGGCCGGCCCCGCCCGCGGCGATCCGGCATTACGGACGATCCCGGCGCCCAGCCGGGCCCAACAGGGAGAATGAAGCATGGCCCTGCTCAGCTTCGAACGAAAATACCGCGTGCCGGGCGGCACGCTCGTCGGCGGCGACCTGTTCGATTTCTGGGTCGGGCCGTTCTATGTCGGCTTCTTCGGGGTCACGACGGCGTTCTTCGCGCTGCTCGGGACGGTCCTGATCTTTTACGGCGCGGCGATGCAGGGGGTGTGGAACCCCTGGATCATCTCGATCAACCCGCCGTCGCTGGAATACGGGCTGGCGCCCGCGCCGCTGGACGAGGGCGGGCTGTGGCAGGTCATCACGATCTGCGCCCACGGCGCGTTCATCTCGTGGCTGATGCGCGAGGTGGAGATCTGCCGCAAGCTGGGGATCGGCTATCACGTGCCCTTCGCCTTCGGCGTCGCGATCCTGGCCTATACCACGCTGGTGGTGATCCGGCCGGTGCTGATGGGGGCTTGGGGGCACGCCTTTCCCTACGGCATCTTCAGCCATCTCGACTGGGTAAGCTATACCGGCTACCTCTACGGCAACTTCCATTACAATCCGGCGCACATGCTGGCGGTGTCGCTGTTCTTCACGACGACGCTGGCGCTGGCGCTGCACGGGTCGCTGATCCTGTCGGCGGCCAACCCCGAGAAGGGGACCGCGATGAAGCAGCCCGACCACGAGGACACGTTCTTCCGGGACTTCATCGGCTATTCCATCGGACCGCTCGGGATTCACCGGCTGGGGCTTCTGCTGGCGCTGAACGCCGGGTTCTGGAGCGCGGTCTGCATCGTGATCTCGGGCACCGTCTGGTTCGACCAGTGGATCGTCTGGTGGGACTGGTGGCTGAACCTGCCCTGGTGGGCGGACCTGTAGGGAGGCAAAGACATGGCGTATCAGAACATCTTCAGCCAGGTGCAGGTCCAGGGACCGCCCGAGATGGGCATGGTCGAGGACACCGACCTGCGCGACCGCACCAAGACCGCTGGCTTCAGCCCCCTCGTGGGCTGGCTGGGCAACGCGCAGCTGGGGCCGATCTACCTGGGTCCGTTCGGGGTGGTGTCGCTTGCCACCGGGTCGATCTGGTTCTTCCTGGTCGGCGCCTCGTTCTGGGGGCAGGCGGATTACAATCCGGCGGTGTTCGTCCGGGATCTGTTCTACATGGCGCTCGAGCCGCCACCGCCGGAATACGGCCTGTCCGTGGCGCCGCCGCTGAAGGAGGGGGGGCTATGGCTGATCGCCAGCTTCTTCCTGCTGATCTCGGTGCTGACGTGGTGGGTGCGGTCCTACATGCTGGCGGTGCAGCTGAAGATGGGCAAGCATGTCTGCTGGGCCTTCGCCAGCGCGATCTGGCTGTTCCTGGTGCTCGGGCTGTTCCGGCCGATCCTGATGGGATCGTGGTCCGAGGCGGTGCCCTACGGGATCTTCCCGCACCTGGACTGGACCAACCTCTTCAGCCTCACCTACGGCAACCTGTTCTACAATCCGTTCCACGCGCTCTCGATCGTGTTCCTCTACGGCTCGACGCTGCTGTTCGCGATGCACGGCGCGACGATCCTGGCGGTCAGCCGGTTCGGCGGCGACCGCGAGCTGGAGCAGATCGCCGACCGCGGCACGGCGGCGGAGCGGGCGGGGCTGTTCTGGCGCTGGACCATGGGGTTCAACGCGACGATGGAGGGCATCCACCGCTGGGCCTGGTGGTTCGCAGTGCTGACCACGCTCACCGGCGGGATCGGCATCCTGCTGACGGGCACCGTCGTCGACAACTGGTACGTCTGGGCGCTGGATCACGGCTATGCCTCGGACACCAACTATCTGCCCGGCAACTGAAGGAGACGAGACGATGTCCGACAAGCTGCCCTGGTACCTCGAGAACGAACGGCCGGGCCTCGGGGCCTGGATCTTCACCCAGATGACGGTCGGCGCGGCCTATGCCGCGCTGGTCCTGGCCGCCGCGATCGCCTTCATCCTGATCCTCAAGGTGATCTCGCGCCTGCTGCCCGAAGACCCCTATGCCGCGCTGGACGCGGGGCTGCGGGTCACGGGCCTGGCCTGACGAGAGACGACGGGGCGCGCGACGGCGGTTGCCGCCCGCGTCCCCGCCGGGATCGCGCCCGCCAAGGCGGACGCGGTAAGGGGCCCCAGGCCCCGGTTCCCTTCCTGTTGGCTACAGGAAACTGGCGCCGCAGGGCCAACTCCCTGCGGCGCGCTTTGCGTTCGCCCGCAGGATCGCCGCCACGGGAGGACGACGATGACACCGACACCCACATCCACACCCACACCCACACCCACACTGGACCGCGTGGCCGGCCCATCGGACCTGAAGGCCCTGAGCGACGCCGAACTCGCGCGGCTGGCGGGGGAACTGCGCGCCGAGGTGATCGACGCGGTGTCGGTCACCGGCGGACACCTGGGATCGTCCCTGGGCGTGGTCGAGCTGACCGTGGCGCTGCACGCGGTGTTCAACACGCCGTTCGACAAGCTGATCTGGGATGTCGGGCACCAGTGCTATCCGCACAAGGTGCTGACGGGCCGGCGAGGGCGCATCCGGACCCTGCGGCAGAAGGACGGGCTGTCGGGGTTCACCAAGCGGGCGGAATCCGAGCACGATCCGTTCGGCGCGGCCCATTCCTCGACCTCGATCTCGGCCGCGCTGGGCTTTGCCGCCGCGCGGGAGTTCGGGCGTGCGACGGGAGACGCGATCGCGGTGATCGGCGACGGTGCGATCAGTGCCGGCATGGCCTACGAGGCGCTGAACAATGCCGGCAGCCAAGGGCGCCGGCTGTTCGTGATCCTCAACGACAACGAGATGTCCATCGCACCGCCGGTGGGGGCGATGTCGCGCTATCTCTCGGGGCTTTACGCCAGCCCGCCCGCCGCGGCGCTGCAGCAGATGACCGAGGGGTTCGAGGCGGCGCTGCCGGGACCGCTCCGCGAGGGTGCGCGGCGGGCGCGGCAACTGGTGACGGGGATGCCCGGCGGCGGCACGCTGTTCGAGGAACTGGGTTTCAGCTATATCGGGCCGATCGACGGGCACGACATGGGGCAGCTCCTGCCGGTGCTGCGGGCGGCGCGGGCGCGGACCTCGGGGCCGGTGCTGATCCATTGCTGCACGGTCAAGGGCAAAGGCTATGCCCCCGCGGAACACGCGGCGGACAAGTATCACGGCGTGGCCAAGTTCGACGTCGCCAGCGGCGCGCAGACCAAGAAGGCGCCGAACGCCCCGGCCTATACCAAGGTGTTCGGCCGCGCGCTGACCGACCTTGCCGCCGAGGACGAGCGCATCGTCGGCATCACGGCGGCGATGCCGTCAGGGACCGGGCTGGACATCATGGCCGAGCGGTTCCCGGCCCGCGTCTTTGACGTGGGCATCGCCGAGCAGCACGGCGTGACCTTCGCCGCAGGGCTGGCGGCGGCCGGGATGCGGCCGTTCTGCGCGATCTACTCGACCTTCCTGCAGCGGGCCTATGACCAGGTGGTGCACGACGTGGCGTTGCAGCGGCTGCCGGTCCGCTTCGCCATCGACCGCGCCGGGCTGGTGGGCGCCGACGGGGCGACCCATGCCGGGGCGTTCGACGTGGCCTACCTGGCGAACCTGCCGGGCTTTACTGTCATGGCGGCGGCGGACGAGGCCGAGCTGATGCACATGGTGGCCACCGCCGCCGCGCATGACAGCGGCCCGATCGCGTTCCGCTATCCGCGGGGCGAGGGGGCGGGCGTCGACCTGCCCGAGCGCGGCGTCCCGCTGGAGATCGGCCGGGGCCGGGTGGTGCGCGAAGGGACGACGCTGGCGCTATTGTCCTTCGGCGCGCATCTGGGCGAATGCATCGCCGCCGCCGAGGCGCTGGAGGCGCGGGGCATCTCGGTCACGGTGGCCGACGCGCGGTTCGCCAAGCCGCTGGACACCGACCTGATTTCCCGGCTCGCGACCGGGCATGCCGCGCTGGTCACGGTCGAGCAGGGCGCGCAGGGCGGCTTCGGCGCCCATGTCCTGCATCACCTGGCGGCGACCGGCGCGCTCGATACCGGGCTGCGCATCCGGACGATGACGCTGCCCGACCGGTTCATCGACCAGGCGAGCCCGGCCGAGATGTACGCCGCCGCCGGACTGGGCGCGCAGGACATCGCCGCCACCGCGATGGAGGCGCTGGGCGTCGCCGCGCCGCATTTCGACCGTCAAAGGGCGTAGACGCGCTTGCGGCGGATCGCCTGCCCGGCGATAGCGGTCGGACGGACCAGTAAGCGGGGCAGGATCAGGCATGGAACAGGGCATCCTAACGGTGCAGTGCGACTCGCGCCGGGGCATCGTGGCGGCGATCTCGACGTATCTGTCGGAAGCCGGCTGCAATATCACCGACAGCGCGCAGTTCGACGACAAGGAGACCGGGCAGTTCTTTACCCGGATCGCCTTCGACAGCGAGAAGGGCACGACGACGTCGACCCTGGACGAGGGCTTTGCCGCGGTGGCCGAGCCGTTCGGCATGACCTACGCGTTCCATGACTCGAAAAGCCGGATGAAGGTGCTGATCATGGTGTCCAAGTTCGGACACTGCCTGCACGACCTGCTGTTCCGCTGGCGGATCGGGGCGCTGCCGATGGACATCGTGGGCGTGATCTCGAACCATCTGGAGTACCAGAAGGAGGTCGTGAACCACGACATTCCCTTCCATTACATCAAGGTGCGCCCCGAGACGAAGGCCGAGGCCGAGGCCCAGATGATGCGCATTGTCGAGGATACGGGCGCCGAGCTGGTCGTGCTGGCGCGGTACATGCAGGTCCTGTCCGACGATTTGTGCCGCAAGATGTCGGGGCGGATCATCAACATCCACCACTCGTTCCTGCCCTCGTTCAAGGGCGCCAACCCCTACAAGCAGGCGTATCATCGCGGGGTGAAGCTGATCGGCGCGACCTCGCACTACGTCACCGCCGATCTCGACGAGGGGCCCATCATCGAGCAGGACATCGCCCGCGTGACCCACGCACAGTCGGCGGCCGATTACGTGGCCATCGGGCGCGACGTGGAAAGCCAGGTGCTGGCGCGCGCGGTGCATGCCCATATCTACCAGCGGGTGTTTCAGAACGGCGACAAGACGGTGGTGTTCCCGGCGAGCCCCGGCAGCTTCGCGCCCGAGCCGCCGACCTGAGGCGCCGCGCGGCGCAACCCGTGGTCGCGGTGGGGCGTTGGAGTCCCGAGACCAAACCCGCGACCGGAGCGGCCATGCCCGACATACCCGCCGATCGCGCGCCGGATGCCACGCTGCAACTGCGCGCCGATCCCTACAGATTCATCTCGGCGCGCTGCCGGGCTCACGGCAGCGACCTCTTCGCCACGCGCGTGCTGATGGAGCCGACGATCTGCCTGCACGGCGCCGCCGCGGCCGAATTGTTCTACGATACCGACCGGTTCCGGCGGGCGGGGGCGCTGCCCGACCGGATCCGCAAGCTCCTTTTCGGCGAGGGCGGGGTGCAGGGGCTCGACGGGGCGGTGCACGCCCACCGCAAGGCGATGCACCTGTCCTTCATGACGCCCGAGCGGATGGCCGAGATGGAGACGCTGCTGCTGGACAAGCTGCGCATCCGCGCGGCCGCCTGGGAAGAGCGCGGCAAGGTCGAGATGCACGACGCGCTGGTGGGGCTGGTGGCCGATGTGGCGGCGACGTGGTGCGGGCTGGGGCCCGAGCCCGACATGACCCGGCGCCGCGACCAGTTGCAGTCGATGTTCGAGCAGGCGGGCAGCGCCGGCCCGGTCTACTGGGCCGCACGGCTGGACCGCCGCCGCGCCGACACCTGGGCGCGTGACCTTGTGGATGCGGTGCGGGCCGGGCTGGCGACGCCGCCGGCGGACAGCCCGCTTGCCATCATCGCCGACTGGCGCGACGCCGAGGGCGCGCTGCTGCCGTCCGAGGTGGCGGGGGTGGAATTCCTCAACGTGCTGCGGCCCATCACGGCGGTGGGCGACTGGCTGGTCTTCGTGCTGCACGCTCTGGCCGTCGAGGAGGCGCCGGACACGGACGACGCCTCGTTGAAGCGGTTCGTGACCGAGGTGCGGCGGCTCTACCCGTTCTTTCCGATGCTGGGCGCCCGCACCACCCGCGCGTTCGAATGGCAGGGCCATGCCTTTCCCGCGGACCGGCTGGTGCTTCTGGACGTCTGGGGCACAAACCGCGACCCGCGCGTCTGGGACGACCCCGACCGCTTTGCGCCGTCGCGGTTCGAGGGGCATACGCCGGGGCCGTTCGAGATGATCCCGCAGGGCGGTGGCGACCATGCCACCGGGCACCGCTGTTCGGGCGAGTGGCTGACGGAACGGATGATGCGTGTGGCTGCCCGCTTCTTCGTCGAGGAGCTGGACTGGGACGTGCCCGAGCAGAAGCTGGACCTGGATTACCGCCGGCTGCCGGGGCTGCCGCGGGGCGGGATGCCCCTGTCGCGGATTGCCCGGCGCTGAGCGTTCGCGCCTCAGATCGGCGGGTAGATGCGGACTGGGGCGCCTATCTCGACCCGATTGTAGAGGTCGATGATGTGCTCGTTCTTCAGCCGGATGCAGCCCGACGAGACGGCGGTGCCGATGGTCCAGGGCTGCGGCGTGCCGTGGATGCGGTACATCGTGTCGCGGCCGCCGCGATAGAGGTAGAGCGCGCGGGCGCCGAGCGGGTTCTCGGGGCCGCCGGGCACGCCGTCGGCATACTTGCCGTACATCTCGGGCTCGCGCCGGATCATGTTCTGGGTCGGCGTCCAGGAGGGCCATTCCTCCTTGCGCTTCACCGTTACGCGGCCGGTCAGGTTGCGACCGGCCTCGCCCACCGCGGTGTGATACTCGATCGCGCGGCCGGGGGAGGTGACGTAATACAGGACGAACCATTGCGGAACGACGTGGATCGACCCGACCTCGGCGTCGTCGCGGACATCGACGTTGCGGGGCTCGAAGCTCTGGGGCGAGTCGTGCGGGGGACCCATATGCGCGAGCGCGCCCGTGGGCAGCAATCCTAGGGCGGCAGCGGAAGTCAGGAATTGGCGGCGGCTTTGCATCTGCAGGCGTAACTCTTCTTGGCTTATTTATCCGAACTTAACGCGTGGACGCCGGATGGGTCCCACGATGGGCGTAAAAAGACGTGAGTCCTGACAGAGACGTGACCGAATCCGCGCGATTCAGGCCCGAGTCAGCGTCGGAAACAGCTGAAAGGCGTGCTCGCGGAGGTAGATTCGCAACCAAGGCGTGAACTTTTCGGGCGTGGCCGCGATCTCTTCGCCGAGCGAATCAAGCGTCATCCACCGTGTCTCGGCGACCTCGTCAGGATTCGGGATGGGGGTGGTCGCGGGGCCGGCCTCGGCCACGAAGAGGTCCACGACCTCGTGCTCGATCAGGCCGTCGCCCACCGGCGCGCGGTATTCGACGCGGCCGTGGGGCACCGGCGACAGGCCGGTCAGGCCCAGCTCTTCGCGCAGGCGGCGGCGGGCGCAGAGCTCGGCCGGTTCGTCCCATAGGGGGTGGGTGCAGCAGGCATTCGCCCACAGGCCCGGCGTGTGATACTTGGAGAGCGCGCGCCGTTGCAGCAGCGTCTCGTCCCCGCGCATGACGAACACCGACACCGCCTTGTGGCGCAGGCCGCGGCGATGCACCTCGAGCTTGTCTGTGGGTGTCAGCGTTCCGTCCTGCCAGGCGGGGATGGGTGGCGTCATGTATAGGCTTCCGGCACGAGGCGCGTCAGGTGGGCGATGTTCTTGAGCCCGATCCTGAGATGCGCCATCGGGCGGGCGGTGACGAGTTTCTTGTTCATGTAAGCCTCGAACGTCAACTTCTGAACGTCGACATCGTGGCAGAGCGAGACGAAGCGTTCGCGCCGCTCGTCCGACTTGTAATAGGCGTCCTGCATCGAGCGGAGCACCTTGAACACGGTCTTGTGCTCTTTCATGAACATCTTGCGCGCGGTGGACAGGTCGCGCGGGCGCCCGGTGACCAGTGCCGACAGCGCCGCCGTCGCCGCGACGCGGCCACCGACCATCGCGTAATAGATCCCCTCGCCCGAGGAGGGCGCGACGACGCCCGCCGCGTCCCCCGCCAGCACGAGATCGTGGCCGTTGTCCCAGCGGTCGAGCGGCCTGAGCGGGATCGGCGCGCCCTCGCGCCGGATCGTATCGCACCCGGCAAGCCCCGCGGCCTCGCGCAGCGCCGCGGTGGCGGTCTTGAGGTTCACGCCGTTGACGGCGGTGCCCATCCCGACGCTGGCCTGCGCGCCGTGGGGGAAGACCCAGCCGTAGAAATCCGGGCTGATCCGCCCGTCATAGACGACGTCGCACCGGTCGGGGTCGTATGTTCCGGTGGGCGCGGGGGCCGAGATGATCTCGTGATACGCGATGACGTAGGGGATCGTGCTGCCGCCGGGCATCTCCTGCCGCGCGACCTCGGATCGCGCGCCGTCCGCGCCGATCACCAGCCGGGTCGCCAGCGTGCGCTCTTCCTGCGTGGCGCGATCGCGGTAGATCACGCGGGGGCCGTCCCCGTCACGCTCGATCCGCAGGAAGGTGCCGGTGTGGCGGTGGGCGCCGGTGCGGGCGGCGCGGGCGCGCAGGAACTCGTCGAAATGCTCGCGGTCGACCATGCCGACGAAGCCGTTCTCGATCGGGATGTCGACGTGCCGCCCGGTGGGAGAGATCATCCGCGCGGTGGTGATCCGCGCGACGAGCTGGCTGTCGGGGATGTCGAAATCGACGATCAGGCGCGGCGGGATCGCGCCGCCGCAGGGCTTGATCCGCCCGACGCGGTCCAACAGGGCCACGCGCTTGCCCGCGCGGGCCAGATCCTCGGCGGCGGTGGCGCCGGACGGCCCCCCGCCCACGACGACGGCATCGTATGTCATGGTCATTCTCCGGGTACCAGTTGTGTCGGGGCGGGTGGGGCCGTGCGGTCCATGATCCGCGCGGCCATGAGGGCGGCGGCGAGGAACAGCGCCGCCTCGAACACGAACACCGCGCCGAAGGCGGTGGCGTCGCCCGTCACCTGGCGCATCACATCGACCGCGCCGGCGCCGAACAGGCCGCCGAACCCTGCCGCGATGGCCTGCGCCGCGCCCCAGAGGCCCATGCGCGTGCCCTCGCGCGCCTCGCGGCCCTGTCCGGCCAGCGCCATCATCGCGCCGATCGCGGCGACGGCGAACATGCCGTTGAAGATCCCCAGCGCCACCGCCGCCGGCACCAGCAGCGGCAGGCCCGCCTGGCCGATCGCGCTGATCGCCGCCAGCGCGGTGGCCGAGCCGAGGCACCCGGCCACGACCCAGTGCCGCAGGCTGCCGAGGCGCAGGCCGGTAGCCGCGATGCCCACCGTCAGCATCCCCAGGAACACGCCGCCGTTCTGCGCGCCCGAGAGCGTGGTGGACTGGCCGGGGGTAAAGTCGAACACCAGCCCGGCATAGGGTTCGAGGATCAGCTCCTGCATGAAATAGGCGGTCATGCTGAGGAACACGAAGATGGTGAAGTTGCGGGCCCGCCGCTCGGCCCAGATCTCGGCCAGACCTTGGCGGAAGGGCATCGGGTCGGACCGGGCGCGGGCGACGATCCGCCGCTCGATGCCCCAGACGGCCAGCACGGTCAGTGCCAGCGCGCCGGCACAGACGACCGCCACGATGCGGATCAGGCGCTGCGGCGAATAGGGGTCCAGCACGGCGCCGACCGAGGCGGCGGTGATGGCGATCCCGGCGACCATCATCAGCCAGGTGATCGTGGCGGCGGCGGCGCGGCGGCGCGGTTCGGTCGCGGTGGCGAGAAGCGCGAGCAGAGAGGTGCCCGAGGCGCCGACGCCAAGGCCGATCAGCGCATAGGCCAGCGCCGACAGGGCCAGCCCGCCGGCAAGGTGGCTGTCGAGCACCAGGACGCCGCCCGCCGCCAGCAGCCCGCCGAGCGCGAGCACCGCCATGCCGCCGACGATCCAGCGGGTGCGGTGGCCGCCGGTGTCGCTGAGGAAGCCCCAGTTGGGGCGGGTGATCTGGATGCCGTAATGCAGCGCCACGAGAGCGCCGGGCAGCACCGCCGGCAGGGCCAGTTCGACCACCATCAGGCGGTTCAGGGTCGAGGTCGTCAGCACAACGATGGCGCCGAGACACATCTGCACCAGCCCGAGCCGGGCAATGGACATCCAGGACAGGGTCATGGGCCGATCTCCACGCTGCGGACGGCGAGGGCCGCCGCCATCATGCCCGCAACATACAGCGGAACGCCCATGCCGCTGTACCAGGTGGCCTGCGCCACGGGGTCGCGCAAAAGGCGCCGCATCGCGACGATCTGCGTCGCGATCAGGGCGGCGACGACCAGCGCATGCCACGGGCGGCCCCAGACCAGCAGCATCACCGTGACGACCAGCTGCGGCACGATCATCACCGAGCAGGCGATGCGGGCGGCGATGTCTGGGCCCTTGAGGACGGGCATGGACTTGATGCCAGTGGCGCGGTCCCCGGCCATGGCCTTGAAGTCGTTCAGCAGCATGATGCCCTGCGCGCCCATCGCGTAGAGCAGCGCGAGCGCCAGCACGGGGAAGGGCGGCGCCCCGGCGGCGAGGACGGCGGCCCCGGTGACCCAGGGCAGCCCCTCGTAGCACAGCGCGACCAGCGACGGCCCCCACCAGCCCGACCGCTTCAGCCGGATCGGCGGCGCCGAATAGGCCCAGGCGGCGACGACGGCGAGCGCGGTGGCCCCGAACCCCCACGGTCCGAGCATCCAGCCCAGGAGAAGGGCGGCGCCGCTCATCACCAGCGCGAGGCCGAGCGCCCAGGATGCGGGCACGCGGCCCGAGGGGATCGGCCGGTCGGGCTCGTTGATCGCGTCGACATGGCGGTCGCACCAGTCGTTGGCGGCCTGGCTCATGCCGCAGACGACGGGGCCGGCCAGCACCATGCCCAGCAGGACCAGCGGCCAGGCCGAAAGGGGAGAGACGCCGATCGAGACGACGCCGCAGAGATAGGCCCAGACCGGCGGGAACCACGTGATCGGTTTGATCAGTTCCAGCAGGGCGGCGGGCGCCGGCATACGGCGGGGGTGTATCACGTTACTGACACTCATGTGTCAACTAAAGCTTACAGCCCGAGTCGGCGCAAGAGAAAGCTGCGCGGTTCAGGAATCGAGCCGCATGCGGCTCATCTCGCGGCCGATGGCGTCGCACATCAGCCGCTTTGCCGGATCCACCGCAGACGAGGACGACACCATGGTGGCGACGCGCACGTTGTTCAGCGTCTCCTGCAGGAGCGGCACGAACTGCAACGCGCCGCGCTCCGTCTCGTCGTAGAAGCCGATCTTGGTGTAAAGACCGATCCCCTGGTTGGCGAGGATCATCTCCTTGGCCAGGTGCAGCGTGTTGGTGAAGACGTGTGTCGACAGGGGCGAGGCGAGCGTGTTGATCGCCTGGTCGATGATCGAGTTGCGGCCGCGCGCGTCGATGGTGCGGACGAGCCGATAGGCGGCGATGTCATCGACGGTGACGCTGGCGCGTCCGGCAAGCGGGTGGTCGGGGCGCAGGATGATCCCGAAGGGCGCCGATTTCTCGGACAGGATGCGCACGTCGGGATGGGTGGAAAAGCTGAAGGCGATGCCGATGTCGGCCTCGCCCTCGGCGACGGCGTGGGTCACGTCCTCGGGCTGGGCCGTGGTGACCGAGATAGAGATGTCGGGGAAGGTCTCGGCGAACTGGTTCATCGCGCGGGGCAGGCATGCGACTGACACCGAATCGACGGTGAAGATGGTGATGTGCCCGGTCCGCAGGTCGCGGATGTCGTCGATCAGAATCTTGGTCCGCTCGTAGTCGTGCAGGGTCTTGCGGCAGTGCTCCAGAAGGATGCCGCCCACCGCCGTCAGCTCCACCCCTTCCGGCGTTCGATCAAAAAGTGGGACACCCAGCCTCTTTTCTATGCTCAGGAGCTTCCGGTTCACCGAGGTGGACGAGACGTTCAGCACCAGCGCCGCCTTCCGGATCGAGCGGTGCCGCGCGACTTCGTCGAAATATTTCAGGAAGATGGAGTGGATCATGTCCGCGTCTCCGGAAGGGCGGTGCAGAAAATGCATCACCGTTGGCAGAACTTTGTTCTACCTGCATCGCCAGACGCAGACCTAGAGTCAACGAAACAAGGTCGAACCAACAAAATGGCCGTCAAGACAGTTCCAACTGGAGAGAGCGAGACATGACCAGCGATCATCAATCCGGAGTGACCCGACGGTCCGTCCTATCGTCGCTCGGCGCGACGGCGGGCCTTGCCTGTGCCGGCACCTTCGCAAGTTTCGGCCCGGCCCGCGCGCAGGACCTCAGGACCGTGAACCTCCAGCTTGGCTGGCTGGCGAGCAATGGCATCCTGGGCGAGGTCGCGGCGGCAGAGCAGGGCTTCTTCGCGGAAGAGGGCCTGGAGCTGGACATCACCGCGGGCGGTCCGAACGTGGACGGTGTCGCGTCGGTCGCGTCGGGGCGTGCCGCGCTCGGTTCGATCTCGTCCAGCCCGTCGCTGATGCTGGCGCGGTCGGCGGGCCTGCCGGTCAAGTGCATCGCGGCGGGATACCAGCAGCACCCCTTCACCTACTTCTCGCTCGAGAAGAACCCGGTGCGAGAGCCCAAGGACCTGATCGGCAAGACCGTGGCGACCAACGGCACCGCGCGCATACTGCTGCAGGCGCTGCTGGCCAAGAACGAGATCCCCGAGGACGAGGTCGAGGTTCTGGTCATGGGGTCGGACATGTCGCCGCTGATGACCGGACAGGCCGATGTCGTGACCGGCTGGAAGACCAACACCAGCGCGCTCGAGGTGATCGGCGACCAGCGGGTCGACATGTCGCTGTGGGATGCGGGGATCCAGCTTTACGCCAACCCCTACTACGTCACCGACCAGAGCCTGTCGGACGAGCCCGAGCTGGTGAACGCCATGCTGCGCGCCGTGGCCCGCGGCTGGGGCTGGGTGCACGATAATCCCGAGGCCGCCGTGGACCTGCTTGTCGGACGGTATCCCAATCTCGACCGCGAGGCCGAGTTGAACACCGTCGACATGGTGCTGGACTATTCCTTCAACGACGCCACCGCCGAGCGCGGCTGGGGCACCATGACGAAGGAGAACTGGCAGGCCCAGCTCGACACCTACGACTCTCTCGGACAGTTCGAGAACGCCGCGCCGGCGGTCGACGACGTGATGACGCTCGCGCCGCTCGAGGCCACCGCAGACACCCGCCCGAACTACGGAGGCTGACCCATGCTGGCTGTCGAACAGACCATTCAGGCCGACCCCGTGCCGCCGCCCCAGCGCGATCTCGCCGCCTCGCTTCAGGGCGCGTCGGTCCGCTTCGGCCGGTTCACCGCGCTGGAGGACATCACGCTCGATATCGACTGCGGCGCGTTCTACACGATCCTTGGACCGTCGGGATGCGGCAAGTCCACCCTGCTGCGGCTGGTGTCGGACCTGATCCCCGCCGCCTCGGGCGACGTGTCGATCTTCGGCAAGACGACCGAGCAGGCGCGGCTGGCGCGCGAGTTCGCCTTCGTGTTCCAGGACGCCACGCTGCTGCCGTGGCGCAGCGCCCTGAAGAACGTGGAGCTGCCGCTCGAGATCGGCCGCAGCCGCGGGATCGACATTCCCGCCGGCAATCGTAGCCCGCGGGAGCTGCTGGAACTGGTCGGGCTGAAGGGGCGCGAGGACGCCATGCCGCACGAGCTTTCCGGCGGGATGCGCCAGCGCGTCGCCATCGCCCGTGCGCTGGTCTGCCAGCCCAAGCTACTGCTGATGGACGAACCCTTCGGCGCGCTGGACGAGATGACGCGCGACCGGCTGAACCTGCAGCTGCTGGACATCTGGCGCGAGACCGGAACGACGATCCTGTTCGTCACCCATTCCATCGCCGAGGCGGTGTTCCTGGGCGAGAAGGTCGTGATGCTGCGCGCCCATCCGGGCCGGTTGCGCGAGGTGGTCGACATCGACCTGCCGGCGCCCCGCACGATCAAGCAAAGAGATTCGCAGGAGTTCAACCGCTACTGCGGCTACCTGCGCGACCTGCTGGAGACCTGCTGATGGCTGTTGTCGAAGAAATCCCGAATGTCGCCGATGACGTGGAAGCGCAGGAGGTCGCCGCCGCCCGCAAGGAGAAGATCACGGCGATCGGCGTGCCGCTGGGCACCGCGCTGGGCCTGCTGCTGTTGTGGGAAGCGGGAGTGACGCTGTTCGGCGTGCCGACCTACATCGCCCCGGCGCCCTCCGACGTGGCGGTCGCCTTCGTCGAGAAGTTTCCCATCCTGATGCAGAACTTCTGGCCGACGCTGTTCGAATCCGTCGCCGGTTTCGCGGTGGGCAACATCGCGGCGATCCTGATCGCGGTGGCCTTCGTCCATTCGCGCCATGTCGAGCGGGCGTTCTTTCCGATCGCGGTGTTCATCAACACGATCCCGATCCTGGCCATCGCGCCGATTCTGGTGCTGATCTTCGGCCCCGGCATCACCGCGAAGGTCGTCATCGCGGCGCTGATCTGCTTCTTCCCGACGCTGGTGAACATGGTGCGCGGCCTGCAATCGGTCAGCGACCAGGCGCTGGAGCTGGCCCGCATCCTGTCCGCCTCGCGCTCGGAGGTGTTCTGGAAGATGCGGCTGCCCTCGTCGCTGCCGTTCCTGTTCTCGGCGCTGAAGATCTCGGCCACCACGTCGGTGATCGGCGCCATCGTCGGCGAATGGGTCGGCGCGGATCTCGGCCTGGGTGCTCTGATCATCGAATCGACCTTCAACTTCAACTCGCCGCTGCTCTACGCGACCGTGTTCATGTCTTCCGGGCTTTCGGTCGCCATGTTCGCCGCCGTCTCGATCGCCGAGCGACTGGTCGTCCGCTGGTAGGCTAAGCCGCTGGCAATAAATTCAAAATTCGCGCCCGGTCCGCAACGCGGCTCCCGGCGCCACAGGAGGAGTTCGTCAGAATGACCGATCGTATCAAAGCCCACGTGATGTCCCGCAGCGAGCAGGTCCCCGTCGTCGCCGACACCGACGTGGTCGTCGTCGGCGCCGGCCCCGCCGGCCTTAGCGCCGCGGTATCGGCGGCCCGCAACGGGGCGTCCGTCACGCTGCTGGAGCGGTACCACCACCTCGGCGGCATGGCCTCGGGCGGGATGGTCCTCGTGCTCGACGACATGGTCAACGAGGGCAACGAGATCGTCACCACGGGCATCGTGGACGAGTTCGTCGACCGGATGGAGCGCCAGGACGGCGCCGTCTACCCGCCGTCGGAGGATTGCCTGACGAACTGGGACATGTGGCAGAAGTGGTCCCGCTGGGGCTGCATCGACTTTCACAAGCCGGGCATGCCGCAGCCGATCATCCACGCCGTCGCCTTCGATCCCGACGCGTGGAAGCGGGTGAGCCTAGACCTCGTGAAGGATGCCGGCGTCAACCTGCGGACCCATTCGTGGTTCTCCGAGGCGCTGGTCGAGGACAGCCGCGTCACCGGCGTGATCTGCCAGACCAAGATGGGCCGGCAGGCGATCCGCGCGAAGATGGTGATCGACGCCAGCGGCGACCTCGATGTCGCCTCGTCGGCGGGGGCGCCGTTCATCGACGGGCAGTACATCGTCACCACCGTGTTCCGCCTGATGGATGTCGACACCGACAAGGCGGAGGCGTTCGAGTATTCCCATCCCGAGGAGTACAAGAAGCTCGACCGCCAGGCGCGTCGGATCATCGGCGGCGCCTGGGGGATGTGGTGGCTCAAGACGCCGCTGCCGGGCGTGGTGTGGTGCAACTGCCCGCACATGCCGGGCTATGACGGCATGTCGCCCGAGCACATGGTCGAGGCCGAGTTCGAGGGCCGCGAGCGGATGATGGGCCTTCTGGCCTTCGCCCGCGAGAACCTGCCGGGCTTCGAGAACGCCAAGATGCTGGGCGCGGCCGAGCAGATGGGCATCCGCCAGACCCGCCTGCTGCAGGGCGAGTACGTCGTCACCAAGGACGACGTGAAATCGCGTCGCCACTTCGCCGACAGCGTCTGCCGGGGTCGCGACTACTATACCCCGTACCGGGCCCTGCTGCCGCGCGGCATGGACAACCTGATCGTCGCCGGCCGCCATTACTCGGTCGAGAGCGAGGCGCAGAAGCAGTCGCGCGAGATCCCGCCGTGCATGGCGCAGGGCGAGGCCGCCGGCATCGCCGTGTCGCTGGCGCTGAACGAGGACAAGCCGCTGCGCGACGTCGATGCCCGCAAGATCCAGCAGCAGATGCGGGCGCAGGGCGCCGATCCGGGCGACGTGCCCTCGGCCAACGCCCTGGTCGAAGAAGAAGTCGACGCGTGAGGGAGGACGAGATGAGCACGCACCACCTGCCGCTCGAGGGCGTTCGCGTCCTCGACTTCACCCAGGTCATGATGGGGCCCTGCGCCACGCAGATGCTGGCCGATTTCGGCGCCGACGTGATCAAGATCGAACGACCCGGCGCCGGCGACCTGTCCCGCAACTTCTTCGGCGAGCCGACGGAAGAGGCGATGAACAACGCCGTCTTCGCCTCGCTCAACCGCAACAAGCGCTCGGTGACGATCGACACCAAGTCCGAAGAGGGGCGCCGCATGGTCTATGACCTGGTGGCGGACTCGGATGTGGTGGTCGACAACTTCCGCGCCGGTGTGATGAAGCGGCTCGGCTTCGACTACGACACGCTGAAGGAGATCAATCCGCGCATCATCTGCGCCTCGGGCACCGGCTACGGCGAGGTCGGCCCCTATGCGCACAAGGGCGGGCAGGACGTGCTGGCCCAGGCGATGAGCGGGGTGATGGAAAAGACGCAGGATCCCGCGATCCCGAAGTCGATCTATCCCACGACGCTGTGCGACTACACCGCCGGCATGCACCTTGTGCAGGGCATCCTGGCCGCGCTTCTGGGCCGCGAAAGGACCGGCCGGGGGCAGAAGGTCGGCGTGTCGCTCTACGATTCGATGATCGCGATGCAGATGCAGGAGGCCGCGCAATGGTCCCAGCATCGCGAGGTGCTGAACTGGGCCGCGATGCCGCTGACGGGCGTGTTCGACACGACCGACGGCGCGCTGGTCGTCGTGGGGGCGTTCAAGGCGAACCCGCTGCGCGACATCTGCACCGCGCTGGGGGTCGAGGACCTGTCGCCGCACTACCCGACGCTGGCAACTCAGCGGGCGAACAAGCCCTACCTGCAGGGTGTGTTCCGCGATGCCTTCGCCACCAACACCACTGCGCACTGGATCGAGCGGCTGGAAGAGCAGGACCTGCTCTGCGCGCCGGTCCGGTCGCTGGGCGAGGCGCTGGACGATCCGCAGACCGCGGCGAACCAGATGCTCCTGGACCTAGAACATCCGTTCCTGGGCAAGGTCACGCTGGTCAGCTCTCCGGTGCACCTGAGCGACGCGCCGGTCGTGGTGCGCCATGTCCCGCCCCGCTTGGGCGAGCACACCGACGAGGTGATCCGCGAGTTCAACCTTCAGGCCACGGCCCGGCGGGAGGCGGTATGAGCGTCCGCTTCGAGGTCGAGTCCCACGTTGCGCGTGTCACCATAGACCGGCCGGACCGGATGAACGCGGTCGACGGTGCCACCGAGGCGGAACTCGACCGCATCTGGGACGAGATCGAGGGGCGCGATGACATCCGGTGCGTCGTGCTCACCGGCGCCGGGGAGCGCGCGTTCAGCGCCGGCGCCGACCTCAAGTCGGACACCGGCAAGTCGGGCCTGGAATACTGGGCCAGCGGCAATCCCAACGGCTTCGGCGGCATCTCGTTGCGCACCAGCCTGGGCGTGCCGGTGATCGCGCGGGTCAACGGCCTGGCGCTCGGCGGCGGGTTCGAGATGGTGCTGGGCGCCGACATCGTCATCGCCTCGGACGGCGCCAAGTTCGGACTGCCCGAGGCGCGGGTGGGGCGGCTGCCGCTCGATGGCGGGATGGTGGCGTTGCAGCGGCTGATCCCGCGCAACATTGCCGCAGGGCTGATGATGACCGGCCGCACGCTGTCGGCGCAGGAGGCGGCGCATTACGGCCTGGTCAACGCCGTGACGGCGGCCGACGGCCTCGATGCCGAGGTCGACGCCTGGGTCGCCGACATCCTGGCCTGCGCGCCGCTCTCGCTCGCCGCGATCAAGCACACGCTGCGCGGCACGGCGCATCTGTCGCCGGCCGAGGCCCGCAATCTGCAGACACCGGCCCTGATGGCCGCCCTCGTGTCGGAGGATTCCGAAGAGGGGGTCAGGGCCTTCCGCGAAAAGCGCGCGCCCGTGTGGCGCGGCAGGTAATCGGAGGCACACCATGACGCTCGTCATTCAAAGCCAGTGCATCGACGTGAAGGACGGGATCTGCACGACGTCCTGCCCGGTCGACTGCATCTACGAAGGCGAGAGGATGTACTATATTCATCCCACCGAATGCATCGAGTGCGGGATGTGCGAGAGTATCTGTCCGGTGGACGCGATCCGCTACGACGACGAGATGGAGCCCGAAGAGGCCGTGTTCGCGCAGATCAACGCCGATGCGTTCCGTGACGAGTCCGGCGAGATCGACGAGCCGGGCGGGTGGAGCAAGAAGGACCCGCAGCGCAAGGACCCGCCGCAGCTTGCGGCGTTCGCCAGGCGGGTGCCGCAGGACACATGAGGAGAAGCCCATGAAGGGTGTCGTTGCAGCCGTCCCGACCCCGGTCGATGCCACCTGGCAGCCGATAGAACCCCTGTTCCTCGAACATTGCCGCTGGGCGCTGTCCAACGGCTGCGACGGGCTGAACATCCTTGGCTCGACCGGCGAGGCGAGTTCCTTCGACACCGCGACCCGCCGCACCGTGATGGCATGGGCCGCCGAGGAACTGGATCGTGAGCGACTGATGGTCGGCACTGGCACGCCGTCGCTGGCCGAAACCATCGCGCTGACGACCCATGCCGACGATCTTGGCTACCGCGTCGCGCTGGTGCTGCCGCCCTACTATTACGCGCCGGTGTCGGATGCGGGGCTGATCCGCTGGTACATGGCGCTGCACGACGCGCTGGGCGACCGCGCGATCGAAGTCTACTTCTACAACTATCCCAAGATGACCGGCCTCACGATCCCGGTCGAGGTGATCGAGGCCCTCCATGCCGCCTCGCCGCAGCGGTTCCGCGGGATCAAGGATTCCTCGGGCGATCTGGACTATTGCCGCGACATCGTCGCCCGCGTGCCGGGCATGGCAGTGTTTCCCAGCGCCGAGACCAGCCTGCACCTGTCGGCGGAATGGGGGCTGGCGGGGTGCATCTCGGCCACGGCGAACCACACCGCGCCGCTCTGCGCGCGGGCATGGCGCGGCGAGGCGAACGATGCCCTTGTGCACCGCATCGCCGACCTGCGGGCCACCATATCGCAGCAGCCGCTGATCCCGTCGGTGAAATACCTCGTCTCGCTGCGCACCGGCGAGCCGGCCTGGACGAACACCGTGCCCCCCTTCACCGACCTGTCCGAGGACCAGGCGGCGGCGCTGGACGCGCTGGCCTTCACCGAACGCGCGGCGGCGGGCTGAGATGGCGGACGACACCACCTGGGCCCGGCGCTTCCTCGCGCTCGCCGACGAGATGGCGAGCTGGTCCGAGGACCGCGACTTTCACGTCGGCGCGGTGATCGTGGGCGCCGGGCACGAGGTCCGGGCGAGCGGCTACAACGGCCTGCCGCGCGGCGTGTCCGACGCCGACGACGCGCGCTTCGACCGGGCCACCGGCGAGAAGTTCTTCTGGATCGAGCACGCCGAGCGCAACGCCATCTACAACGCCGCGCGGGCGGGCACGGCGCTGGAGGGATGCACGATCTACGTCAATCGCTTCCCCTGCGCCGATTGTGCCCGCGCCATCATCCAGAGCGGGATCGTCCGCGTCGTCGCTCCGCCGCGGCCCGAGAATGACGGCGCGCTCGACCACAGCTTCGCGGTCTCCGAGCAGATGCTGGTCGAGGCCGGGGTCGATATCGGCGTGGTGACCGACGCCTAGCTGTATTTCGCCAGCAGCTCGCCCAGCAGGTCCGCCGCGGGCTGTCCCTTCAGGCTGCGCCGCCACAGGTCCCGCGCGACCGACTGGTGCAGATCGACCGATTCCTGCGCGGCGGTGACCGTGGCTACGCCGATGCGCGTGTTGGCGAAGGTGCCCAGCCGGAACGGCGAGACGAGCACCTGCGCCGACGGCCCCTGGCCGATGACTTGAAAGCTCGAACCCGGCAGGGCGTCGATGATCACGCCGATCTGCACCCCCATCGGCGGATCGGCGAGCAGGGTGGCGATGTTCTCGACCTCGCTCCGGGCCACCGCGCGGCGCTCGGCGCGGGTGGTCTCGTCTGGCAGGTGGGCGCCCACGAAGCCTTCGCGCAGGAACTGTTCCAGCTCGCCTGCCGAGACAAGGCTGACGATGTTCGGGCGGCGCTGGCGATAGGTCTCTTTCCGGCTGCGCAGGATCTCGGTGACGCGCGCGCCGTGGGCCGTGTCGCGTTCCGGATCGGCCACTTCCGACGGCACGCTCTCGCGCAGGACGTCCGGCAGCACCGCGTCGAAGGCATCCGTCGTCAGCAGGTAGGACACCGGGCCGAACAGCACGGTGATATGATCCGCTTCGGCCTCGAGCTGGCGCATCCTCTCGAAGAACGACACCGCCGACGAGAAATACTCGGACCCGACGCCCAGCAGTGAGGTCAGCGAGACCCCCAGCAGTTCGGCGATCTTGCCCAGCGAGTCGACGCGCATCGGCTGACCCGCCTCGTATCGGTAGATCGCGGCGCGCGAGATTCCCGTCCGGCGGGCAATCTCGTCCGGCGTGAGCCCCTTGCCCAGCCGATACGCACGAAGCCGTCCGCCCAGTGCCGCGATCGCGTTTTCCTGCGAGGTCATCCATCCCCCGATGCGGTTTGCCTCACGACATTAGGCGCGTGCGTAAACTTTTCGCAAGATCGGGATTGAATAACCTCATATTCTCAAAATTGAGAAAAATCTTGACTTGGGGACGCCGCTGTCGTGACATTCTTCCTGTCCAACAACGGAGAAGATCATGCTGACATCAGACATTCTGCGGCGCGGGGCCGTCACCGCGGCGCTGAGCCTCGGGCTCGGCGCGCTCTCCGGCGCCGCTGTCGCACAAGACTACACCGCACGCATCGGCCATCTCGAGTCCGATCAGCAAAGCCGGCACGTGCTGCTCGAAAAGGTGGCAGAGCTCGTGAACGAGCGCACCGACGGCGACGTCGAGTTCCAGCTCTTCCCGCAGGGCCAGCTGGGCAACCAGCGCCAAATGACCGAGGGCGTGCAACTCGGCACGCTGGAAGCGACGGTCGCGCCGGCGGCGTTCCTGGGCGGCTTCAATCCGGCGGTCTCGGTGCTCGACATTCCGTTCCTGCTGCCCGAGGACGAGGACCAGGCGCAGGAGCTGCGCCAGGGTGAGTTCGGCCAGGCGCTGCTGGACACGTTCGACGACAAGGGCGTCGAGGCGATCGCGCTGTGGCCCAACGGGCGCAAGCACTTCACCTCGAACGAGCCGCTCGAGGACATCTCGGCGTTCGAGGGCCAGAAGTTCCGCGTGATGGATTCGAAAATCCTGATCGAGCAGTTCAACGCCCTGGGCGCCTCGGCCATCGCGCTGCCCTTCGGCGAGCTCTATACATCGCTTCAGACCGGCGTCGTTGACGGGCAGGAGAACCCGCTCGACACGATCCAGCGTATGAAGTTCTACGAGGTGCAGGACTATCTCGTCGTGTCGGGCCACGGCGCGATGGAGGACGTGGTCCTGTTCAACCCCGCGTGGTGGAACAGCCTGCCGGAAGAGCACCGGACCACCATCGTCGACACCTTCAACGAGGTCATCCCCGAGCTGCGTCAGCACAAGGCCGACGCGGTGAACGCCGCTCTCGAGGTGATCCGCGACAGCGACATCGAGGTGCGCGAAGCCTCCGCCGACGAAAAGGCCCGCTTCCGCGAGCAGATGTACGCCCCGGCCCGCGACGCCTATCTCGAGCGCGCCGGCGATGTCGGCCAGCAGCTGATCGACACCTACGAGTCGCAGCGCGAAGAGATCGTCCAGTAAGACGGCCCTTGTTCAAGGCGGGGCGCACCGGCGCCCCGCCACCTGTTTTTCTTACCGCGGAGACGTCATATGGCCGCGCTAGCCCTTCTCAGGCGCGTCGAACGGACGCTTCTGGTCACGATCTTCCTGACGATGGTCGGGCTTTTCTTCTTCAGCGTCCTCGCGCGCGAATTCGGCGGCAGTTTCGCCAGCCGTGTCGCCTGGATCGAGGAGGCCGTGCGCCTTCTGAACATCTTCCTGGTCTTTCTCGGGCTTGGCCTCGCGCTCGAGCGGGGGCTGCATGTCGGGATCGACACGTTCCGCGACCGGCTGCCCGACCGGCTGAGGCGGCCGCTGCTCAAGGTCGTGGATCTCTGCGGGGTTCTCTTTTCTGCCTACCTGGTCTGGCTCGGCGTCGGTCTCGTGCGCTTCGTGCTGATGACAGGGCAGCGGAGCCCCACGCTGGAGCTGCCGATGGGCTGGATCTATGCCGCGCCGGTCGCCGGGTTCGCGCTGTTGGGGCTGCGCTTCGCGCTCAGCCTCTTCGGGGTGATCGACCGATTCCAGCCGGCCGAGCCGCTGGTGGGAGAGGCGCAATGATCCTTATCGCCATCCTCGCACTCGCCGTGCTGCTGCTCGTGGCCGGGTTCGAGATGTTCCTCGTCCTCGGCATCCCGTCTCTGGTCACCAAGGAGGCGTTCTTCGCCTCGATCCCGGACCCCGCGGTGGTGCAGAAGATTCTCGGCGGCGTCGACCATTCGACCCTGCTGGCGATCCCGTTCTTCATCCTCGCCGCGAACCTGATGGGCTCGGGCCAGATCGCGGCGCAGCTGATCGGCCTGGTGCGCTCTCTCGTCGGCCACACGTCAGGCGGCATGGGCCATACCGTCATCGGCGGGTCGATGGCGTTCGGCTCGGTCTCGGGCTCGGCGCCGGCGACGGTCGCCGCGATGGGCCGCATGGTCTATCCCGAGATGCGCAAGAGCGGCTTTTCGGACCGGTTCAGCCTGGGCCTGCTCGTCGCCAGCGCCGAGACGGCCCTGCTGATCCCGCCGTCGATCACCTTCATCATCTACGGCTGGATGACCGGCACGTCGATCGCGCGGCTGTTTGCCGGCGGGCTGGCCGTGGGCCTGCTGCTGGGGCTTGCCTTCGCGATCTATGTCAGCATCGAGGCGCGGCGCAGCGGGATCGAGACCTCGGCCCGCAAGGGCTGGGGCGAACGGCTGCGCACGATGCGCAGCGCGGGCTGGGCGCTGGGGATGCCGGTGATCATCCTGGGCGGCATCTACAGCGGTTTCGTCACACCGACCGAGGCCGCCGCCGTCAGCGTCGTCTACGCGATCTTCGTCGAGATGGTGGTGTATCGCAATTTCGGCCTGCGCGAGCTTGCCCGGATCACCGAGCAGAGCGCGCTGGCCACCACCATCATCTTCATCCTGCTGGCGATGGGCGGGCTGGTGTCGTTCTATGTCACGCTGGCCCAGGTGCCGCAGCAGATCATCGCCTTTCTGGAAGCCACCGGCGCGGGGCCGGTCCAGTTCCTGCTGGTCGTGAACATCTGTTTCCTGATCGCGGGGATGTTCATCGACCCGAATTCGGCGCTGCTGATCCTGGTGCCGCCGCTGTTCCCGGTGGCGACCAGCCTGGGTGTCGATCCGGTGCATTTCGGCATGATCGTCACACTCAACATCAGCCTCGGGATGATCACGCCGCCCTTCGGGCTCGACATCTTCGTGGCCTCGTCGACGCTGGGCAAGCGGGTGCTCGACATCATCGCGGGCGTCTGGCCGTTCGTCGTGGTCAACCTGATCGTCCTGCTCATCGTCACCTACGTGCCGGAGATCTCGCTCTTCGTGCCGCGTCTCATCTTTGGATAGGAGGGGGTCGTGATGGAAACCGTCATCGAAATGCCCACACGGGGCGCCCTGCGCAAGGGGCCCGTGGCCGAGGGCATGGCCCGGATCAAGAGCAACGACATCGTCACCGGCGACTACCGCCTGATGGTGCTGGATGCGCCGCCGGAAATGCTGGACTGCCGCGCGGGCCAGTTCTTTCACATCCTGTGCCCCACGGGCGAGAGCTTCCGCCCGTATCTGCGCCGCCCGATGAGCATCTACTGCTTCGACCCGGCCGCCGGTGAGTTGAAGTTTCTCTACAAGGTCACCGGAGAGGGCACCGGCGCGCTGTCCGAGCTGCGCGACGGCGCCGAGGTCAACCTGCTGGGACCGCTCGGCAACGGCTTCACGATCCGCGAGGACTGGAAGAACCTGCTTCTGGTGGCGCGGGGCGTGGGGCTGGCCACGCTGGCCCCGCTCGCCAAGGAGGCGCGCGAGGCCGGCTGCACCCTCACGGCCATCTGCAGCGCCCGGACCGAGGCGCTGTTGATGTCCATCGCCGAGTTCGAGGCGATGGGCGCCGAAGTCATCCCCGTCACGGACGACGCGGGAACCTCGGGGGTCGAGGCGCTGCGCGAGGTGATCGAGGGGCGCATCGCTGAAGGCGGTCTGGACGCGATGTATACCTGCGGCTCCAACCGCATCCTGACGCTCCTACAGGACATCGGCGCGCGCCACGCAATTCCCGGCGAGATCGCGCTGGAGCAGCAGATGGCCTGCGGGTTGGGCATGTGCCACTGCTGCGTGCGCTCGTTCCGCCGGGAGGGCGGCATCGTGCACGAACGCGTCTGCCGCGAGGGCCCCGTTTTCGACCTGCAGGAGGCGATGGGATGGTAGACCTGACGACCCGCCTCGGCGCGCTGACGCTGAAGAATCCGATCATGCCGGCCTCGGGGACCTTCTCAGAGGATCTGGCCGACGTGTTCGACCTCGACTGCCTTGGCGCCCATGTCACCAAGACCATCACGCGGGAAATCCGGGGCGGCAACCCGACGCCGCGGGTCTGCGAGGTGCAGGGCTCGATGCTCAACTCGATCGGCATCCCCAGCAAGGGTCTGGACTACTTCAAGAGCACGATCCTGCCGCACTACGCCGCCTACGAGACGCCGCTGGTCGTCTCGATCTCGGCCAACGACGCGGACGGGTTCGCGCGGCTCTGCTCGGACGTGACGCTGCCCGGCGTTGCCGCGATCGAGGTGAACATCTCGTGCCCGAACATAGAGGAGGACGGCAAGGCCTTCGCGATGCGGCCCCGCACCACGACCGAGGTGATGGAAAAGCTGCGCGCCGCCACCGACCTGCCGCTCTGGGCCAAGCTGACGCCGAACACCGGCGAGACGATCGAGGTCGCGCAGGCCGCCGAGGCGGCGGGCGCCGACGCGCTCGTCGTGTCGAACACGCTGCTGGCGATGGCGATCGACGTGCGCACCCGGCGGCCCAAGCTGGGCAACCTGATGGGGGGCCTGTCGGGGCCGTCGATGAAGCCGATCGCCCTGCGTATGACCTATCAATGCGCCAAGTCCGTCGATATCCCGGTGATCGGCTGCGGCGGCATCGGCGAGGTCGAGGACGTGGTCGAGTTCCTGATCGCCGGCGCCAGTGCAGTGCAGGTCGGCACCGCCACCTTCATCAATCCCACGGTGATGCCGCGCCTGATCGACGGGCTGGCAGAGTACATGCACCACGCCGGGATCGCGCGGATCTCGGACCTTGTCGGCAGCGTCCGCGACGAGGAGGCCGCCGACGGCGTCGTGTTCATGGAGGCCGCGCCATGAGCGCCGCACCCGAGGCGGCGGCCCTGGCCGACGATGCCGGCCGCGAGCTTGCCATGCGTATCTTCGACGGCGTCGCGGCCCTCAGCCCCGACCGCGAGGGCGTCAGCCGACCCGCCTTTTCCGACAAGGAGACCGAGATCCTCGAGCATCTCGCAGCGCTGGCCGTGGACGAGGGGCTGTCGATCGGCTGGGACGCGGGCAGCAACCTGTGGATCGCGCTGCCCGAGGACGCGGATGCACCCGGTGCCTCGGTCGTCGGCAGCCATGTCGACAGCGTGCCGATGGGGGGCAACTTCGACGGTCTGGCAGGCGTGGCCGCCGGGCTGGTTTGCCTGATCCGCGCCCGGCGGGCCGGCCGGCGGTTCGCCCGCCCGGTTCAGGTGCTGGCCATGCGCGGCGAGGAAAGTGCCTGGTTCGGGCCCTGCTACAACGCGTCAAAGGCGCTGACCGGCGTGCTGAGCGCGGCCGAGATCGACTCGCCGCACAAGGGCGACGGCCGCCCGATGGGCGCGCACATGACCGATATCGGCATCGACATGGACCGGGTCCGCGCCGGCGAGCCGCTGCTGCCCGAGGGGCGGATGCGAGACTACCTGGAACTGCACATCGAGCAGGGCCCGCTGCTGATCGAGAAGGGCCTGTCCGTCGCCGCCGTCTCGGCCATCCGGGGCAATTTCCGCCACCGGGCGGTGCGCTGCATCGGCGAGGCCGGCCATTCCGGCGCCGTGCCCCGCGCCTATCGCCACGACCCCGTTCTGGCGATGGCCGACCTGTTGTCGCGGCTCGACGAAAGCTGGCTGGCGATCCTGCAGCAGGGCGGAGATCTTGTGCTGACCGCCGGGATGGTGAACACGGACCCCGAACGCAGCGCGATGTCGCGGATCGCCGACGAGGTGACCTTCTCGCTCGACGTCCGCTCGCAGGACACGGAGGTGCTGGACAACATGCGCACCCTGCTCAGGGACGAGATCGCCGAGGTCGAGCGCGCGCGCGGCGTGCGCTTCGAGCTGGGCGACGAGGTCGCCGTGGCGCCCGGCGCCATGGCCGCCGATCGCGTCTCGGCGTTGCAGGACGCGATGTCCGGCCTCGGGCTCGACCCGTTCGTGATGCCGTCGGGGGGCGGCCACGACGCGGCGATCTTCGCGCAGTCGGGCATCCCGTCGGCGATGCTGTTCGTCCGGAACCGCAACGGCTCGCACAATCCCAACGAAGCGATGGAGATCGACGACTTCCTCGTCGCCGTCGCCGTGATCGACGCCTATCTCTCGAAAGGAGCGCCATGACCCGCGCCGAGATCGTCATACCGCGCCCCGATGACATGCACCTGCACCTGCGCGACGAGGCCATGCTGCGGGCGGTGACGCCCGCCTCGGCCCGTAATTTCGGTCGCGCCGTCATCATGCCGAACCTCGTGCCCCCGGTGGTGAGCCGCGCCGATGTCAGCGCCTACCGGGCGCGCATCCTCGCCGCCGTGCCCGACGGGACGCCGTTCGAGCCGCTGATGACGATGTATCTGACCGAGGCGTCCGATCCCGACGAGATCGCCGCGGCCCATGCCGCGGGCGAGATCGTGTCGATGAAGCTCTATCCCGCCGGGGCGACGACGAACTCGGACAGCGGCGTGCGCGACATCGACCGCGTGATGCCGGTGCTCGAGAAGATGGCCGAGATCGGCCTGCCGCTCTGCGTCCACGGCGAGGTGACGGATGCCGAGATCGACATTTTCGACCGCGAGGCCGTCTTCGTCGAGCGCGTGCTGGCGCCGCTCCGCCGCCGCCTGCCGGAACTGCGCGTGGTGATGGAGCATGTCACCACCGCCGACGGGATCGACTACGTCCGCGACAGCGGTGGCGACATCGCGGCGACGATGACGGTCCAGCACCTTGCTCTGAACCGCAACGCGCTGCTTGCGGGTGGCATCCGGCCGCACAATTACTGTCTTCCGGTGCTCAAGCGCGAGCGTCACCGGCTGGCATTGCGGGCCGCCGCCATGTCGGGCGATCCGCGCTTCTTCCTCGGCACCGACAGCGCGCCCCATCCGCGCCACACGAAAGAGGCCGCCTGCGGCTGCGCGGGCTGTTTCACCGCGCCCGTCGCGCTCGGCATCCTGGCGCAGATCTTCGAGCAGGAGCGCGCGCTCGAGCGGCTGCCCGACTACGTGGCGGGCCACGGTCCGGACTTCTACGGCCTGCCGACGTCGACGGCCCGCACGCGTCTCGTCCGCTCGGAGGAACCGGTCGACCTGCCGACCCGCGTGTCGGCCGAGGGAATGGATGTCGAGGTATTCGATCCCGGTTTCGACGTGCACTGGCGCGCGGAGCCGTTGGAATGACCTTTTCCAGCACATTCGGCGACCGCGACGAGATCGCACTCAAGACGACTCGGATGCTGCTCGAGATCGACGCCGTCCGGTTCGATGCGGACCGGCCGTTCATGTTCACCTCGGGTATCGCCAGCCCTGTCTACATCGATTGCCGACGCATCATCTCGTACCCGCGAATCCGCGCGGCGCTGATGGATTTCGCCGTGGCGACCGTCCTGCGCGACGCCGGCTTCCAGCGGTTCGACGCGGTGGCGGGCGGCGAGACGGCGGGCATCCCCTTCGCGGCCTGGATCGCCGCCGAGATGGGCCTGCCGATGCAGTATGTCCGCAAGCGGGCCAAGGGATTCGGTCGCGCCGCGCAGGTCGAGGGGCGGCTGAAGGACGGCGAGCGCGTGCTGCTGGTCGAGGACCTGACGACCGACGGCGGCAGCAAGATCCGGTTCTGCGAGGCGCTGCGCCGGGCAGGGGCCGAGGTGGGTCACGCGCTGGTGCTGTTCCAGTACGACATCTTCCCGCAGACCCGCACGCGGCTGGCCGAGCATGGCCTGACGCTTCATTCCCTCGCCACATGGCGGGACGTCTTCACCCTCTGCTCGGAGGAGAACCGCTTCGATCCGGCCGTCCTGGCCGAGGTCGACGCCTTCCTCTCCGACCCGTTGCGCTGGTCCGGCAATCACGGCGGCGCGTCGGAAATCATGATCTGAAGGAAAGCCAGATGTTCGAAGAATTCGTGCAGATCCTCAACGACATGGGCCGCAGCATCCATGCCTACCAGCGCTGTGCGACCCAGGCCTACGACAAGGCCGGCACAGACCCCGACCACGCCGCGGCCTACCTGATGATCGCGATGGCGGCCGAGAGCTTCGTCGCGCGGAACGAGCGGATGCCGATCACCGCCGACGACGTGCAGGCCGCGTACGAGCGGTTCAGCGGCCATGTCTCGCGGCTGCAGGAGGCGTACGAGACTAGCGGCACCGACGCGCGCATGGCCGCCCTGAACGAGACGGCCACGCGCATCGCGGCCGAGCGCTGAGCGCTCAGGCGCGGCCGAAGGCGGCGGTGACGGGCGAGATCACGTAGGTCACGAGGGGGATCAGTACCGCCCCCAGGGCCAGCCCGACCACCCCGTCGAGAAAGGCGGTGATGATCCACTGGATCGCGCCGTTGTCCGACGTGTGGGCGACGTGCTCGATCAGTTCGGTGGGCGCGTGCCAGCCCAGCTGGTGCAGGCCGTGCACGATGATCGAGCCGCCGACCCATATCATCGCCGCGGTGCCGACGATCATCAGGCCCTTCATCACCCAGGGCATCGCCCGGACGATGCCGCGCCCGAGGCGGCGGGTGAAGGCGGCATTGCCCTCGGCGGCCATCGCCAGCCCGGCATCGTCGGCCTTCACGATCACCGCCACGGCGCCGTAGACCGCCACGGTGATGATCACCGCCGACAGCGCCAGCGCGGCGGCCACGGACCAGATCGACATCTCGGCGGGCAGGGCGGACAGAACCAGCGTCATGATCTCGGCCGAGAGGATGAAGTCGGTCTTGACCGCCGCCTTCACCTTCTTCTCCTCGAGATGGGCGTCGGCCTTCTTCTCCTCGTAGATCTCCTCGGCATGGTGGTCCTTCGGGTTGACCACGTGCCACACCTTCTCGGCCCCCTCGAAGCAGAGATACGCCCCGCCCAGCATCAGCAGCGGCGGGATCGCCCACGGCGCGAAGACCGTCAGCAGCAGCGCCACGGGCAGAAGGATCACCAGCTTGTTGAAGATAGAGCCCCGCGCGATCTTCCAGACGATCGGCAGTTCGCGCTTGGCGGAAAAGCCGTGCAGGTATTTCGGCGTGACGGCGGCGTCGTCGATCACGGCGCCCGCGGCCTTGGACGATGCCTTGACCGTCTGGCCCATCACGTCGTCGACCGAGGCCGAGGCGACCTTGGCGATCGCCGCCACGTCGTCCAGTAGCGCCAGAAGTCCACTCATGCTCAGCCTTTCCTGCCTGCCTGCGGTCTAGGATAGCGGCGCCCGCGCCCCCGGCAACACGATCAGGTCCACATCCCGCGCATTCGCGCCGAGACGTCGATCGGGGCCGGGGCGGGGCGCCGGTCGCGGTGGCTGGCGCCGGTGGCCGTGGGCGTCACGCGGTCGAACCGGTCCAGGATCGTGTCGGGGATGAAACGGGTCCGCAGCGCGTGGACGAACCGGTCGCCCCGCCGGCTCTGCTGGGTGACGTGAAAGCGGACGGGCATGCCGAGGCTCAGGCTCTCCTTCGCGCGGGTCATCGCGACGTAGAGCAGGCGCCGCTCTTCCTCGACCTCCTCGGTGGTGCCGGTGCCGAGGTCCGAGGGGATGCAGCCGTCGACCGCATTCAGGACGAAGACCGAGGTCCATTCCTGCCCCTTGGCCGAGTGGATCGTGGACAGGATGAGGTAATCGTCGTCCTTCAGCGGCACCCCCGCCTGGCCGCCGGTGGCGTCCGGCGGGTCGAGCGTCAGCTCGGTCAGGAACCGCTCGCGCGAAGGATAGCCCGAGGCGATCTCTTCCAGCCGCTCCAGGTCGCCGCGGCGATAGATTGCGTCCTCGTGCTGCCGGTCGAGATGGGGATCGTACCAGGCGCGGGCGCGCGAGAGGGCGTCGGGCCAGGCCTCCGACCCCACCAGCGCCGTCACCAGCGCGCGCCAGTCGTCGCCCGCGCGGGGCGGCGGCGCCACGTCGGCCAGCGCCTTTCCGGCGTCGAGCGCGTCCAGCACCCGTGCGGCCGAGGTGGGGCCGACGCCGGGGATCAGCTGCAGCACCCGGAACCCCGCCACCAGGTCCCGCGGGTTGGTGGCAAAGCGCAGGACGGCGAGCAGGTCCTTCACATGGGCAGAATCGAGGAATTTCAGCCCGCCGAACTTGACGAACGGCACGTTGCGGCGCGTCAGCTCGACCTCGAGCTGGCCGGAATGACTGGCGGTGCGGAACAGCACCGCCTGCTCCTGCAGCCGGACGCCGCGTTCCCGCGCGTCGAGCACCTCGTCGACCACATGGCGGGCCTGGTCGGCCTCGTCGGACAGGGTGACGAGGCGCGGCTTGGCGCCGGTCTCGCGATCCGTCCAGAGGTCCTTGGTGAACCGCTCGCCCGCCTCGCCGATCACCGCGTTCGCCGCGGCGAGGATTGGCCCCGTCGAGCGATAGTTGCGGTCCAGCGTGACGATCTGGGCCGGGGGCGAAAAGGCGGCCGGAAAGTCGAGGATATTCCGCACCGTGGCCGCGCGGAAGGCGTAGATCGACTGCGCGTCGTCGCCCACAACGGTCAACCCGCGGCCCTCGGGCTTCAACGCCATCAGGATGCGGGCCTGCAGGCGGTTGGTGTCCTGGTACTCGTCGATCAGGACGTGATCCCACGTGGCGCCGATATGCGCGGCGAAATCGGGATCCGTCATCACCTGCGCCCAGGCCAGTAGCAGGTCGTCGTAATCCAGCACGTTCTGCGCCTGCTTGGCCGCGACGTAGCCGCTGAATAGCCGCTTCAACTCGTCCTCCCAGCCGGCGCACCACGGGAAGTGGTCGCGCAGGACGTCGGCCAGCTCGGCCTCGGCGTTCACGGTGCGGGAATAGATCGACAGGCAGGTGCTCTTGGCGGGAAAGCGGCTTTCGGTCTTGGAAAAGCCCAGCTCGTGCCGGACGAGGTTCATCAGGTCGGCGCTGTCCTCGCGGTCGTGGATCGAGAACTCGGGGTCGAGCCCGATCGAGGCCGCGTGCTCACGCAAGAGACGCGCGCCGATGGCGTGAAACGTGCCCGCCCAGGTCAGCGCCTCGCTGGCGAAGCCGGGGCCGACGGTGCGGGCGGTGATCTCTTCGACGCGGCGGATCAGGTCGGTGGCGGCCCGGCGCGAGAAGGTCATCAGCAGGATGCGCCGCGGATCGGCGCCGTGGGTGACGAGATGCGCCACCCGCGTGGCCAGCGTGCGAGTCTTGCCCGACCCGGCCCCCGCGATCACCAGAAGCGGCGGGGGCAGGGCGCCGTCGCTGGCGCCAAAGGACGCCGCCGCCCGCTGGTTGTCGTTCAGCCCGTCCAGATATGCGGTATCCATGCCGGCCCCTCGCTCTGCCCCTGCCTGACGGGTAGCCTAGCGGTTAACGAACGAAAGGTGAACTGTCCTGCGCGGCGTCAGCCGTCGCCGGGCGCCGCGGTGCTGCCGCGCCGCACCAGTTCCACGGGCTCGATCCGGTGGGTCGCGCCATACAGCTCGGGCGCGGCGATCAGGTCGAGCAGTAGCTTGGCCGCGTCGATGCCCAATGCGCGGCGGGGCTGGTGCAGGGTGGTCAGCGGCGGATGCACGTGCTGTGCCAGTTCGATGTCGTCGAACCCCGCGACCGACACGTCGCGCGGCACCGACACGCCCTTCGCCGCCAGCGCCGAGATGAAGCCGCACGCCATCTCGTCGTTCGAGCAGAACACCGCCCGCGGCCGGTCGGGCAGGGCCAGCCACATCTCCGCCGCGCGGGCGCCCGACGCCAGACTGAAGTCGCCGGGCAGGATCCAGTCGTCGCGGCAGGGCAGGCCGGCCTCGGCCAGGGCCGTGCGGTAGCCCTCGGCGCGGGTCTGGGTCAGCACGTTCTCGGGCGGTCCCATCACGTGCGCGACGTCGCGGTGTCCGAGGTTCAGCAGGTGCTCGGTCACCACCCGAGCGCCGGCCGCGTTGTCGATTCCGACATGGGGCAGGGGGCGTCCCTCGAGCCACTCGCAGGCCATGACCAGCGGCGGCGTCTCGACCCCGGCGCGCGGCTCCAGCGCGGTGGGCGAGACGTTGCCGTCGAACAGGATCACCCCGTCCGAACGCGTGCGGTCGAGATAGTCGCGCACCGGCCCCTCGCGGTTCTCGCCCGCCAGTGTGTCGGCGATCAGCAGGTTCAGCCCGGCGGGTCGCAGCACCGACGAGATGCCCGCCAGGATCGCCGAGAAGAACGGGTTCGCGATGTTCGGGACCAACGCCACGACACTTCCGGTGCGCCGTTGGCGCAGGTTCCGTCCGGCCGGGTTCACGCTGTATCCGGTGGCCTTCACCGCCTCGAGCACGGCGCGGCGGGTCTCTTCCGAGACCCGGCCCGGCGCGTTCAGGGCCCGGCTGACCGTGGCCGTCGAGACACCGGCGGCCTGTGCCACGTCACGGATGCTGATCGCCCGTTTGTCCACGGCCTTCCTTTCGCTAAGCTGCCGCACGCGACTAGCGGGATGCCGCGGGCGACGTCCAGAAAATCGCGTCTTGTAAACGATTACATCATGTGCTTCCCTTTCGCTAGGACAACGGTTGGCAGGCCACACGCCGCGACCGGACGGGAGGACAGCATGAAGACGATGAAAGGCCCTGGCCTTTTCCTTGCGCAATTCGCAGGGGACGAAGCGCCGTTCAATTCCTGGGATGGTATCACCAAGTGGGCGGCCGAGTGCGGCTATGAAGGTGTGCAGGTGCCCAGCTGGGACGCGCGGCTGATCGACCTCGACAAGGCCGCCGAGTCCACCGGCTATTGCGAGGACTGGGCCGGCGTCGCCGCCGAGAACGGCGTCGTTGTGACCGAGCTGTCGACGCATCTCCAGGGGCAGCTGGTCGCCGTGCATCCCGCCTATGACGAGGTGTTCGAGGGCTTTGCCGACCCGTCGGTGCGCGGCAATCCGAAGGCGCGGCAGGAATGGGCGGTCGACCAGGTCCGCAAGGCGCTGACCGCCTCGCGCAACCTGGGCCTGACGGCGCTGCCCAGCTTCTCGGGCGCGCTGGCCTGGCCCTACGTCTATCCGTGGCCGCAGCGACCGCAGGGGCTGGTCGAGGCGGCGTTCGACGAACTCGCCGCGCGGTGGAAGCCGCTGCTCGACCACGCCGACGAGATGGGCGTCGATGTCTGCTACGAGATCCATCCCGGCGAGGACCTGCACGACGGCATCACCTACGAGATGTTCCTCGAGCGGACGGGCAACCATCCGCGGGCGATGATGCTCTACGATCCGTCGCACTACGTGCTGCAGTGCCTCGACTACCTCGACAATCTGGACATCTACGCCGAGCGGATCGGCGCCTTCCACGTCAAGGACGCCGAGTTCAATCCCACCGGACGGCAGGGCGTCTACGGCGGTTACCAGTCGTGGGTCGACCGCGCCGGCCGCTTCCGCAGCCCCGGCGACGGGCAGGTGGATTTCGGCGCGGTGTTCTCCAAGCTCACGGCGATGGACTTCGACGGCTGGGCGGTCGTCGAGTGGGAATGCGCCATGAAGCACCCCGAGGACGGCGCGCGCGAGGGCGCGGCCTTCGTCCGTGACCACATCATCCGCGTGACAGAGCGCGCCTTCGACGACTTCGCGGACGGCGGCAGCGACGACGCCGCCAACCGCCGGATACTGGGACTGGATCGATGAGCAGATATTCCGACCGCACAGGACCGATCAAGCTGGGCATGGTCGGCGGGGGGCAGGGCGCCTTCATCGGCGGCGTCCACCGCATCGCCTCGCGCATCGACGGGCATTATCAGCTGGTGGCCGGGGCGCTGTCCTCGACCCCCGAAAAGGCGCAGGCGTCGGGGCGCGAGCTGGGCCTGGCCGACGACCGCATCTATTCCGACTTCGAAGAGATGGCCCGGACGGAGGCCGCCCGCGACGACGGGATCGAGGCCGTCGCCATCGTTACCCCGAACCATATGCACGCCGCCGCGGCGACGGCGTTTCTGCGGGTGGGCATCCACGTCATCTGCGACAAGCCGCTGACCGCGACGATGGACGACGCCAACGCGCTGGCGGCCGAGGTCGAGAAGGCCGACGCGCTGTTCGTGCTGACGCACAACTATACCGGCTATCCGATGATCCGGCAGGCGCGCGAGATGGTCGCGAACGGCGACCTGGGCAAGCTGAGGGTCGTGCAGGTTGAATACCCGCAGGACTGGCTGGCCGAGGACATGCCAGATGTGAAGCAGGCGCAATGGCGCACCGATCCCGAACGCTCGGGCGCGGGCGGGGCCACCGGCGATATCGGCACCCACGCCATCCACCTGGCCCGATATGTCACCGGGCTCGAGATCGACCGGCTGGCCGCGGATCTCGACGCCTTTGTGCCGGGCCGCAAGGTCGACGACAACGCCCACGTTCTGCTGCGCTACAGCGGCGGCGCCAAGGGGATGCTCTGGTGCAGCCAGGTCGCCGTGGGGCACGAGAACGCCCTGCGCCTGCGCGTCTTCGGCGAGAAGGGCGGCCTGGAATGGTACCAGGAAGAGCCCAACCGCCTGTGGCACACGCCCTTCGGCGAACCCAAGCGGCTGCTGACCCGCAACGGCGCCGGCGCCTCCGAGGCGTCGACCCGCGTGTCGCGGATTCCCGGCGGCCATCCCGAGGGCTATCTGGAAGGCTTCGCCAACATCTATACCGAGGCCGCGCACGCGATTACCGCGCACCGCACCGGGGCGACGCCACCCGCCGGGGTCCACTTCCCCGGCATCGACGACGGCATGTTCGGCGTGCGCTTCGTCGCGGCCTGCGTGACCTCCTCCAAGGACGATGCCGCGTGGGTGGGCCTGGGATGAACGATGCGCCGCTTCTCGCCATCCGCGACGTCTCGCGCAGCTTCGGCGGGATCGAAGTGCTGCATGGGGTCGATTTCGATCTTCGCCCCGGCGAGGTCCACGCCCTGATCGGTGAAAACGGCGCGGGCAAGTCCACCACGATGAAGATCCTCGGCGGCTACCTGCCGCCGTCCTCGGGCACGGTCGAGCTGGACGGATCGACCGTCTCGTTCTCGGCCTCGGACGAGGCCGAGGCCGCCGGCGTCGTGATGATCCACCAGGAATTCAATCTCACCGAACAGCTCACCGTGGAAGAGAACGTCTTTCTCGGGCGCGAGCTGACCAAGGGGCTGTTCCTCGACAAGACCACCATGCGCGCACGCACGCGCGAATGGCTGGAGCGGCTGGACTGCCATCTCGACCCGACGCTCCGGGTGTCGCAGATCTCGGTCTCGGACAAGCAGATGGTCGAGATCGCCAAGGCGCTCGGGCGCAACGCCCGCGTCCTCATCATGGACGAGCCGACGGCGGTGCTGACCCGGCGCGAGACCGACATCCTGCTGGACCTGATCGCGCGGCTCAGGGACGAGGGGACCGCAATCCTCTATACCTCGCACAAGCTGGACGAGATCGCGCGCATCGCCGACCGCGTGACCGTGCTGCGCGACGGGTCCGTGGTGATGGCGCAAGAGGCCGAGGGCCTGACCGAGGACGACATGGCCCGCGCCATGGTCGGCCGCGAGATGAGCGACCTCTATCCGGACAAGGCGCCCGAACCCTCGGGCGAGACGGTGCTGGACGTGCAGGGCCTCAGCGTGCCCGGCCACGTGCGCGACGCCTCGTTCACCCTGCGGCGCGGCGAGGTGCTGGCCTTTGCCGGGCTCGTCGGCGCGGGCCGGACCGAGCTGATGGAGGGCGTCGTCGGCCTGCGCGAGGCCACCGGCAGCGTCCATGTGGGCGAGCGCAAGCTGCCGCCCAACAACGTCGCCGCGGCCCGTTCCGCGGGCCTCGTCTACCTGACCGAGGACCGCAAGGGGCGGGGGCTCTTGCTGAACAAGAACCTGGCCGAGAACCTGACGCTACTGGCGCTGAACCGGTTCTCGGGCGTCACCATCGACAAGCGGGCCGAGGACGAGGCACTGACCGACGCGATCTCGCGCTATGACATCCGGGCGGGCGACCGCGGGATGCTGGCGGGGCAGCTTTCGGGTGGCAACCAGCAGAAGCTGTTGCTGGCCAAGACGATGCTGGCCGAGCCGGACATCGTCATCATCGACGAGCCCACCCGCGGCATCGACATCGGAACGAAACAGCAGATTTACGGAATCATCCAGCGCCTGGCGGCCGAGGGCAAGGCGGTGATCGTCGTCTCGTCAGAGATGGCCGAGGTGATCGGCCTGGCCCATCGCGTCGTCGTCATGGCGCAGGGCCGCATCGCCGGGGAACTCACCGGCGACGACATCGGGGACGAGCCCATCGTGCGGCTCGCTATGGGGCTGGACGCGAAGGAGGCAGCGGCATGAGCGCGGCGGACACCACGACCCAGACCGGCGGCGGCCGTCGTCTGGACTTTCACGTACTGGGCCCGGTCCTGGCGCTGATCGCGCTGATCGTGCTGGGGACGCTGATCAACACCAACTTCCTCAGCCCCGGCAACATCACCAACGTGTTGGCGCGATCGGCCTTCATCGGCATCATTGCCGTGGGCATGACCTTCGTCATCACCGCCGGGGGGCTCGACCTGTCGGTCGGCTCGATGGCGGCCTTCATCGCCGGTCTGATGATCATCGTGATGAACGCCACGATGTCGGTGATGGGCGTCGGGCTGATGACGGTAATCGTCGGGATCCTCACGGCGCTCGTCGCGGGACTGGCGGCGGGGGCGATCAACGGCCTTCTGATCACGAGGGGGCGGATCGAGGCCTTCATCGTCACCCTGGGCACGATGGGCATCTATCGCAGCCTGGTGACGTGGCTCGCCGACGGCGGCACGCTGTCGCTCGATTTCGACCTGCGCACCTTCTACGGGCCGGTCTATTACGGCGGCATCCTCGGCGTGACGTGGCCGATCATCGTCTTCGCCCTCGTGGCGATCGTGGGCGAGATCGCGATGCGGCAGACGGCGTTCGGGCGGCATTGCGCGGCGATCGGCTCGAACGACCAGGTGGCGCGGTACTCGGCCGTGCATGTCGACCGGGTGCGCACGGCCACCTACGTGCTGCTCGGCCTGCTCGTGGGCGTGGCGACGATCATGTACGTCCCGCGCCTCGGATCGGCCTCGTCCTCCACCGGCCTTCTGTGGGAGCTCGAGGCGATTGCCGCCGTCATTATCGGCGGCACCGTGCTGAAAGGCGGCTTCGGCCGGGTCTGGGGCACCGTGATCGGCGTCCTGATCCTCAGCCTGATCGGCAACATTCTTAACCTGACCGACGTGGTGAGCCCGTACCTGAACGGCGCGATCCAGGGGGTCATCATCATCCTCGCCGTCGTCATGCAACGCGGGACCAACGTGTCCCGCTGACGGCGGAGGGGCCATTCCGAAGGGAGGAGAGACCATGAAACACATTACCAAGGCGGCTCTGGCCGCGACGATGCTCACGGCGCTGCCCGCCGTGGCGCAGGAGCAGGAGAGCGCCACGATCGGCGTGTCGATCCCTGCCGCGACCCACGGCTGGGCCGGGGGCATGAACTTCCACGCCCAGCAGGCGGTCGAGCAGCTCGGCGAGCGCTACGACAACCTCGACTTCGTGCTGTCCACCGCCCCGGATCCGGGCCAGCAGGTCAACGACATCGAGGACATGGTCGCCGCCCGCGGCATCGACGCCCTCGTCGTCCTGCCCTTCGAGTCCGAGCCCCTGACCGGCCCCGTCGCCTCGGTCGCCGAGCAGGACATCTGGGTCACCGTGGTCGACCGCGGGCTCAGCCAGGAGAACATCGAGGATCTCTACGTCGCCGGCGACAACCCCGGCTTCGGCCGCGTGGCGGGCGAGTACTTCGTCGAGAACATGCCCGACGGCGGCCAGATCGTCGTCCTGCGCGGCATCCCGACGACCATCGACAACGAGCGTGTCGAGGCGTTCCAGCAGGCGATCGACGGCTCGGGCATCGAGATCATCGGCATGGAGCACGGCAACTGGAACCGTGACGACGCCTTCACCGTGATGCAGGACTTCCTGTCGCGCCACGGCCAGATCGACGCGGTCTGGGCCTCGGACGACGACATGGCGGTCGGCGCGCTGGCCGCCATCGACCAGGCGGGCCGCGACGACATCCAGTTCGTGCTCGGCGGCGCCGGCATGAAGGAGATGATCCAGCGCGTGATGGAGGGCGACGAGATGGTGCCCGCCGACGTGACCTATCCCCCGGCGATGATCGCCACCGCGATCGAGATGACGGCGCTGAACTTCGTCGGCAGCGCCCCGGTCTCGGGCGAATTCATCATCGGGTCCGAGCTGATCACGCAGGAAAACGCCGAAGAGTACTACTACCCCGACAGCCCGTTCTGATCGGCCAAGGGCCGCACATGGCGGCCTTTTTTCGACAGTTCCCACGACGCCCGGCACGGACCCTCGTGCCGGGCGTTTTCGTGCAACTTGCTCATTATTGGGGCACATGCCCCCTGCCTCGGCAATCCTTCGCCGTTCGACCGCCCGGCAGGGGGTCCAGACGTTGCGCATGGGGTGAAGTCACACCATCGCTTGACCATATGTCCGAAGATACACGCCGAAGAAGGGTTTGCCCGCTTCCATGACCATGTCCGATCCCGAGACGTCCCTGACGCCCGAGACTTCACTCACCCGGCGCCAGGCGCTGACGCTCGCGGCCGCCCTCGGCGCGACCGTGTCGGTGCGCCCGCATCTCGCCGCGGCGCAGGACGACGCGACAGCGCCCCAGCAGGCGGGAGAGCCCTTCTCGTTCGACGCGCTGACCGACCGCATGCGCGAGGCCGCCGGCACCGCGTTCGAGGCGCGGCCCGTCCCCGAGGATTACTTCCGTCCCGAAAGCTACGATGACTACCGCAAGGTACGCTTCCGTGAATCGCGCACCCGCTGGGCGCAGGACGAGGACGCGCGCTACCGGCTTCAGGCATTTCCGCTCGGCTGGCTGTTCGAACGCCCCGTGAAGCTTCATGAGGTGGTCGACGGCGAGGCGCGCGAGATGACCTTCACGACCGAGGACTTCCGCTATGCCGACGAACTGTCCGATCAGGTCGACGCGAACCACGAGCTGCCGGGTGTCGCGGGCTTCCGGCTGAACACGCCGCTGAACCGGCCCGACCATTACGACGAGCTCGTCTCGTTCCTAGGCGCCAGTTATTTCCGCGCGCTCGGCCGGCACAGCGTCTACGGCCTCAGCGCCCGCGGTGTCGCGATCGACACCGCCACCCGCCGCCCCGAGGAGTTCCCCGATTTCACCGCCTTCTGGCTGGACCGGCAGGTGAATCCCGGCGCGATGACGATCTATGCCGCGCTCGACGGGCCCAGCATCGCCGGCGCCTACCGCATCGTGATCCGCCCCGGCGCCACGACCGAGATGGACGTGACCGCGCGGCTTTTCCCGCGCACCGAGATCGGACAGCTCGGGATCGCGCCGCTGACCTCGATGTTCCTCTACTCGGCCCGCAACCGGTCGGATTTCGACGATTACCGGCCCGCGGTGCATGACAGCGACGGCCTGCTGATCGAGCGGTCCGACGGCGACATCCTGTGGCGGCCCCTGAACAACCCGCCGCGGCTGACCGGCTCGTACTTCTCCGAGACCAGCCTGCGGCGCTTCGGGCTGCACCAGCGCAGCCGCAGCTTCGAGGACTTCGAGGACGACGGCGCGCGCTACGACCGGCGGCCCTCGCTCGACGTCACGCCGCAGGGCGACTGGGGCAAAGGGGTCGTGCGCCTGATCGAGATTCCGACCGAAACCGAAGCGAACGACAACATCGTGTCCTTCTGGATTCCGGAAATTCCGGCCGCCGCCGGGGATGAGCTGGAATTCGCCTATCGCCTCAGCTGGGGGGATCTGCCCCCGGAACGGGACCAGACGTTGGCGTTCGCCGAGGCGACCCATGCCGGGGCAGGGGGCGTCGCAGGTGTCGAAAGCCCTGAAAACACTCGGAAATTCGTAATAGACTTCGTTGGTGGCATGTTGGCCGACCTGCCGCCGGAAGCCGCCGAACCGCCGCGAGCGGAAGATGACGCAGCGGCCCCGCCGGGGGAACCGGCGATCCGTCCGGTAGTTAATGCGCAAGGGGGAGAGATACGCGAGGCCACGCTCCATCGGCTGGAGGAAACCGGGGCGTGGAGACTCGCGTTCGATGTCGAAGCGCCGGCCGACGAGCTTGTGGAAATGTCGGCGCACGTCGCCGGCTTCGGGAAAAAGCTTTCCGAAGTCTGGCTCTGCCAATGGATCAATGCGTGATGCCCAAAGATCGTAGTTTCGAAGACCTCGACTTTCGACATGACACTTCGCTGGCCGATGTGGCCGCGCGGCTGGGTGAGCTGCCGCGCGCGCCCATGAAGATGCCCGACCAGACCATGCTTCGCCAGCACGAGATCGGCACCCCGCCGGTCCTCAGCCTTGCCGCGCCCCGGATGCGCGTCTGACCATGAGCACGCCGCGACCGTCCAATGCGGCCGCGATGCGCCTGGCCGCGGTGCTGGGCAGCCTCGCCTGCGCAGCCGCCGCCGTCATCCTGTACAACGTCAACAGCGGCAGCCGCGCCGGTATCATCGGCGCGCTCGCCGACCTGGCGTTGTTCGGCGCGACCTTCTGGCTGGCATGGGGCGCCGCCCAGGCGCTTCTGGGCCTGCCGCCGCGCCGGTCCGGCCATGCCGTCCCGACGCTGGCCCCAGATACCACCCCGACCGAGACCTGCGTGGTGGCGATCCCGATCTACAACGAGGATCCCGCCGACACCTTCTCGCGCATCGCGGCGATGGATTCCGCCCTCAGCGCCTATCCCGAGGGCAAGCTCTTCCAGTTCGCGATCCTGTCGGACACCACCGACCCCGAGATCGCCGAAGCCGAGGCCGAGTGGTTTCTGCGCCTTCTGTCCGACCGCAACGCCGAGGGTCGCATCTTCTACCGTCGGCGGGAGTCCAACGTCGGGCGTAAGGCCGGCAACCTGCGCGATTTCGTCGAAAGCTCGGGCGGGGCGTGGGACCATGTCCTCGTGCTCGACGCCGACAGCCTGATGGCGCCCGAGACGATGATCGAGATGCTCCGCCGGATGGAGGCCGAGCCTCGTCTCAGCCTGCTGCAGACCGTGCCGCTGGTCATCAACTCGCAAAGTCTCTTCGCCCGTGCGACCCAGTTCTCGGGCGCGCTGTTCTCGCCCGTGTTCTCCCGCGGCGTCGCCCGCATGCAGGGTGAGACGGGTCCGTTCTGGGGCCACAACGCGATGATCCGGATGCGGGCCTTCGCCGAGTGCTGTGGCCTTCCCGACCTGCCGGGCAGCCCGCCCTTCGGCGGCCCGATCCTCAGCCACGATTACGTCGAGGCCGCGCTCCTGGCCCGCGGTGGCTGGATCGTGCGGCTCGACGACGACCTCGGCGGCTCGTTCGAGGAAGGCCCGGCCAACCTCATCGCCCACGCCAAGCGCGACCGGCGCTGGTGCCAGGGCAACCTGCAGCACGCCCGCCTGATCGGCGCGCCCCGCCTGCGGCTGTGGAGCCGCTTCGTCTTCGTGCAGGGCATCCTGGCCTATGTCGCCTCGCTGTTCTGGCTGTGCTTCCTCGTCGCGACCATCGCGGCGGCGGCTTTGCCCGCGGCGACGAACTACTTCCCGCACCAGGGCTGGTCGTTCCCCGTGTTCCCCGGTCTCGAGACGACGCGCGCCCTCGAACTGGCCATCGGCGTCGCCGGCCTGCTGCTGTTGCCCAAGGCGCTGATCGTGGTCGACGCCGCCCTGCGGGGCCGCGCGCGCGGCTTCGGCGGGGCGGGGCGGGCCACGCTGTCGGCGCTGGCCGAGGTGGCGCTGGCCAGCCTCGTGGCGCCGATCCTGCTGGTCTTCACCGTGCGCGCCATCGGGCAGATTCTCGCCGGGCGCGACGGCGGCTGGCCGGCTGCCGGCCGCGACGACGGCAGCGTGCCGCTCGGCGCCGCGGCGCGGGGCTGCTGGTGGATGGTCGTCATCGGCGTCGCGCTCCTGACCTTCGCCGCGCTCGCCGCGCCGGGGCTGGTGCTGTGGCTTCTGCCGGTGGCGCTGCCGCTGATCCTGTCGCCCGTCATCATCTGGTGGACCTCGCAACCCAGCGCGGCCCTTGGCCTGTTCCGTGTTCCCCAAGAGGTCGCGCCCGCCCCCGTGACCGTGCTGCAGTCCCAGATCCTCGCCCGCTGGCAGGATCGCGACGCGCCTCCGAACGACGCCGCGCCGCCGTCGGAGCCCCTTGTTCCCGCGGGCGGCTGGAGTGCCTCGAGTGGCTGACCCCGCTGTCCGCAAGCCGCTGTCCCGCCGTGATCAGCGGCTGGACGTGTTTCGCGGCCTTGCCCTGATCACGATCTTCATCACCCACTCGCCGCCGAACGTGTTCGAGGGGCTGACGATCCGCAACTTCGGCTTCTCCGACGCGGCCGAGGGGTTCGTCCTGATGTCGGGGATCTCTGCCGGACTGGCCTATTCCCCCGGCCTGCGCGAGCGCGGCGCGAGCGCCTGGCAGACGACGCTGCGGATCTGGGCGCGGGCGCGGACGCTCTACTTCACGCACCTTCTGATCACCGTGGTGGCGCTGCTGATCGCGGCCACCTTCGCGGCGGTGTTCGCCGCGCCCGAGCTGCTGCACAAGCACGGCATCGACCTGATGTTCGAGGCGCCGGGACAGTTCCTGCTGGCGGTGCCGCTGCTGAGTCACCAGCTCGGTTACATCAACATCCTGCCGCTCTACATCGCGCTCCTGCTGGTGACGCCCGCGCTGATAGCCGCCGGGGTCAGGCGTCCCGCCTGGCTGCTGGCGGGCTCGGTCGCGCTCTGGGCGCTGGCGGGGCACTGGCGGGTCAACATCCCCGACTGGCCGAGCGAGGGGGGCTGGTTCCTCAACCCGTTCTGCTGGCAGCTGCTGTTCGTCGTGGGCCTGCTGACCGGCATCGCCATGCGCGCCAAGACCGGTCCCTGGGGGCATCTGCGCTGGCTGCGCTGGGTCGGCCTGTTCGGGCTCGTCCTGGCGCTGGCGTGGCGCGAATGGGACTGGCTCGGCGCCAGCGGCAACCACCTGCTCTGGCTCGGGCACGAGGCGGGCCTGTCGTCGCTGCTGACGTCGTTCAACAAGACGCACATCGCCGTGCCGCGGCTGCTGCATGCCTTCGCGCTGTTCGCGGTTGTCGCGGGCTTTCCCGTCTTCAAGCGCCTGTGCGAACAGCGCGGCGCCGCGCCGATCGCGCTTCTGGGGCGGCAGGCGCTGCCGGTCTTCGCGCTGTCGACGCTGCTGGGCTACACGGTGCAGGGGGTCAAGACGATCACGCCGGGCGGGCTGGTGCTCGACACGCTGCTGATCGGGGCGGGTGTGGCGCTGCTCCTTGGCTTTGCCGCCGCGAAGGAGGCGCGCGCCACCCGCACCGCCCCCAGGCCCGTCCCGGCCGACCCCGAGCCGGTGCGCGCGGCGGGCTGATCCCTCCGGCGATCAGGACAGGACCGGAGGCGTCCGCCGCATCTACCGAGCCGGGGAAATGACCGCTCCGACTTGAACCGGCACCGGCCCACGCCACGCCAAAGGCACCCGGACCGCAGCGCGGCGGCCGGCGCCCTCAGCCCACCAGCGACCGTAGCGCCACCGCGCCCACGTAGATCAGCAGGATGTTCAGGCTCTCGAAGCCGATGTTGCCGGTGCCCCGCTTCTCTCGCATCAGCAACCCGATCAGCAGGATGCCGTTCAGCACCAGCCCGATCGCCACCCAGAACAGGTCCGCCGTATCGACGTTGTGATAGAGCGAGCCCTCGCGGTAGGCCATGTCAGAGGCCACGAGGAACAGGGTATCGAAGGTGTTGCCGCCGATGATGCCGCCCACGGCCAGCTGCAGCGCGCCCCGGCGCACGGCGGCGATGGTCGTCACCAGCTCGGGCAGGGAGGTCACCGTCGCCGTCATCAGCGCGCCCACGATCGAGCCCGAGATCCCCAGCTCGTCGATGATCACCCCGGCGGTGTTGGCCAGAACCCAGCCGGTGCAGCCCAGAACCGCCATCAGGCCGGCGAATTTCAGCGCCGGGCCCTTCACGCTGCGGTTGGGCTCCTCGTCGTCCTCGGGGGCGTCCACGCGGGTCTCTTCGGTGCGGATCGGGCGCCACATCGGTTCGTCGTGGACCTTCTGCGCGGCGAACGCCCCGGCAAGGTAGACGCCGAGGATGGCGAAGGACACCGGATGCACCGCGAACACGGTGAACTCGGGCGAGGTGACCGCGACGAAGGGCAGGGTCAGCAGCAGGATCAGCAGGCCGCACTGGAACACGTTGGCCAGCTCGGCGGCAGCATGTTCGAGGTTCGCGCGCCGGTGCACCACATCGGCCAGGGCGAGGAACGCGGTCTGCGCCGCGATCCCGCCCACGCCGTTCGAGAACGCAAGGCTCGCCCGCCCGTCCAGCGCGGCCGTGATCGACACCACGCTGCCCGAAAGGGAGGTCGCCGCACCCAGCAGGATGCCGCCTGTCGTGGCCTCTCCCAGCCCGGTGCGGTCGGCGATGATGTCGGCCAGCCGGGTCATCGCGGTGCCGCCGATACCGATGACGGCGGCGCAAGCGGCGAAGATGGCCCAGATGGCGGGCATCGGCAATTCAGCGATCATGCGTGGTCCTGTCCCCTTCGAAGCACTATCTCCAACTGGCCGCCGCCGCCGGGGTTCCTGACGGCGTTCGGTTTTGGCATGCCCGTGCTCACACGGCACGACGGGAGGACGACAATGGACGATATCGTCACGGTTTCGGGCCTTGGAAAGCGCTTTGCCAGCGGCTTCACCGCGCTCCGCTCGGTCGACCTGTCTATCCGCCGGGGCGAAATCCTCGCGCTGCTGGGGCCGAACGGCGCGGGCAAGACCACGCTCATCTCGTCGATCTGCGGCCTGACCACGCCGACCTCGGGCGAGATACGGGTCGGCGGCCACGATGTCGTCCACGATTACCGCAAGGCCCGCGCGCTGGTCGGTCTGGTGCCGCAGGAGATCAACCTCGAACCCTTCGAGAAGGTCATCAACACCGTCCGCTTCTCGCGCGGGCTGTTCGGCAAGCCGCGCAACGACGCCTATATCGACGAGGTGCTGCGCAAGCTGTCGCTCTCGGACAAGCGCGAGTCCAAGGTGATCGAGCTGTCGGGCGGCATGAAGCGGCGGGTGCTGATCGCCAAGGCCCTGTCGCACGAGCCGCGCGTGCTGTTCCTCGACGAACCCACCGCCGGCGTCGATGTCGAGCTGCGCAAGGACATGTGGCGCGTGGTCCGCGCGCTGAAGGACGACGGCGTCACCGTCATCCTCACGACCCACTACATCGAAGAGGCCGAGGAGATGGCCGACCGCATCGCCGTGATCAACGACGGAGAGATCCTGCTGGTCGAGGAAAAGGCCGCCCTGATGCGCCGGATGGGCCAGAAGCAGATGATCATCGAACTGCAGGAGGACGTGACCGAGGTGCCGCCGGCGCTGGCGGGCTACGACCTGCACCGCAATGACGACGGCGACCTCGTCTACACCTACGACGCCAAGGCCGACCGCACCGGCATCACCCGACTCCTGTCCGACGTGGCCGCGGCCGGACTGACCCTGCGCGACCTCCAGACGCGCCAAAGCTCGCTCGAGGACATCTTCGTCGGCCTCGTGGGAAAGGATCCTGCATGAACCTCGAAGCCGTCCGCGCCATCTACCGTTTCGAGATGGCCCGCACCTTCCGCACGCTGCTGCAGAGCATCGTGTCGCCGGTGATATCGACCGCGCTCTATTTCGTCGTGTTCGGCGCTGCCATCGGCAGCCGGATCGAGCAGGTCGAGGGCGTCAGCTACGGCGCGTTCATCGTGCCGGGCCTCATCATGCTGAGCGTGATCGTGCAATCGGTGAACAACGCCTCGTTCGGGATCTACTTTCCCAAGTTCATCGGCACGATCTACGAGCTGCTCTCGGCCCCCGCCTCGTTCCTCGAGATCACGGCGGGCTACGTGCTGGCGGCGGCGACCAAGTCGCTCGCCATCGGGCTGATCATCCTGGCAACCTCGTTCCTGTTCGTCGACGTCACCATCGCCCATCCGTTCGCGATGATCGCCTTCCTCGTGCTGACCTGTCTCAGCTTCAGCCTGTTCGGCTTCATCATCGGCATCTGGGCGCAGAACTTCGAGCAGCTCCAGCTGGTGCCGCTGCTGGTCATCACGCCGCTGATCTTCCTCGGCGGGTCGTTCTACTCGATCTCGATGCTGCCGGAGATCTGGCAGACGATCACGCTGTTCAATCCGGTGGTCTACCTCGTCTCGGGGTTCCGCTGGGCGTTCTTCGGTATGGCGGACGTGTCGATCGGTCTCAGCCTGCTGGCGATCCTCGGTTTCACCGCGCTCTGCCTTGTGACGATCTGGTGGATCTTCCGCACCGGCTGGCGCATCCGCAGCTGACGGGCGGGGTGCAGATCGTATGCCGGATCGTGCACGCCTTGTGCACGTCCGGTGCACGGATCGCATACCGTGCCGCGCCGCCTTGTTGCGGGTCCGCGGGGCCTCTAAATGGTCAGGTATGATAAAGCACATTCCCTTCCTGCGTCCCGGCCCGAAGGTCGGCGTCATCCGGTTGCAGGGCATCATCGCCAGCGGCCCCGGTCCCGGCCGTCTCAGCGACGCGGCCCTCGCACCCCTTGTGGAAAAGGCGTTCCGGCGCGGCAAGCCCAAGGCCGTGGCGCTGGTCATCAACTCGCCGGGCGGCAGCCCGGTGCAGTCCTCTCTGATCGGCGCCCGCATCCGCCGCCTGTCGGAAGAGAAGGGGATTCCCGTTCACGCCTTCGTCGAGGACGTCGCCGCCTCGGGCGGCTACTGGCTCGCCGCCGCCGCCGACCAGATCTGGGTCGATCCGAACTCGATCGTCGGCTCCATCGGCGTCATCTCTTCCGGCTTTGGATTGAACAAGTTCATCAGTCGCCACGGCATCGAAAGGCGGGTCCACACCGCCGGCGAATCCAAGAGCATGCTGGACCCGTTCCAGCCCGAGAAGGACGAGGACGTCGCGCGCCTCAAGACCCTTCAGGGGCAGATCCACGACAGCTTCATCGACCATGTTAAATCCCGCCGCGGCGACCGGCTGGCCTCCGACCGGGATCTGTTCACCGGCGACATCTGGGTCGGCGAGCGCGCGCGCGAGATCGGGCTGGTCGATGGCGTGGCCCACGTCGTGCCGAAGATGAAAGAGCTCTTCGGCGACGAGGTGCGCTTCATCTCGTACCAGCAGAAGAAGCCGCTTCTGTCGCGCCTCGGCGCCCGCGTGGTGGGCGACGCGCTGTCCGAGTTCGAGGACCGCGCCGCCTATGCCCGGTTCGGTGTGCAGCCTTGATCGTAAAGATCGTCTTACTCTTCCTGATCGGCATGGGCGTGATGGCAATGTTCGGCCGTCTCCGCATGCCGGGTCAGAAGCAGTTGAAGTCGCTGAAATGCACGTCCTGCGGGCGTTACCGGATCGGGTCGGGCCCCTGTCCCTGCGGCAAGGCCAAGGGCTGAGCGGATGGATTTCCTGCTCGCGGGACTTGGCCTCGTCATTCTTCTGCTCGCCGGTGACGCACTGGTGCGCGGAGCGGTGAACACCTCGCTCCGGCTCGGCGTGCCGGCGCTGATCGTGTCGCTGACCATCGTCGCCTTCGGGACGTCGGCCCCGGAATTGCTGATCTCGGTCAACGCGGTGCTGGCCGACGCGCCGGGCATCGCCATCGGCAACGTCGTCGGGTCGAACACGGCGAACGTCCTTATGGTGCTGGGCGTGCCGGCGTTGATCTTCGGCTTCTGGACCGACGAGTGCGACAGCCGCAGGACCTACTGGATGATGCTGGCCGCGACCGCGCTGTTCATCGCGCTGTGCTTCTTCGCGCCGCTGACATGGTGGCACGGCCTCGTCCTGCTGGCAGGTCTGGCGGTGATGCTGGGCGACCAGTTCCGCGCCGCCCTGAACCACCGCCGCGCCGACGCCGAACGCACGGCCGAGGCTGCGTTGACGGACGATGTCGAGGACCTGGAGGGCGCGGATCCCAGCATGCGCTGGTGGAAGATCCTGATGTTTCTCGTGCTGGGACTGATTGGCCTGCCGCTTGGCGCCGACATCCTGATCGACTCCGCGACCGAGATCGCGCAGCGCTTCGGCGTCAGCGACAGCGTCATCGGCCTGACGCTGGTGGCGATCGGGACATCGCTGCCGGAACTGGCGACGACGGTGTCCGCCGCCTACCGCAAGCAGGCCGACGTGGCGCTCGGAAACGTCATCGGCTCGAACATGTTCAACCTTCTGGCCATCATCGGCATCGCGAGCCTGGTGGGCGAGATCGACGTCGATCCCGCGTTCCTGCGCTTCGACCTATGGGTCATGGCCGGCGCGTCGGTGCTGCTGGCGCCCTTCGTGCTGCTGCACTGGTCGATGGGTCGTGTCTGGGGGGGCGCCTTGACCGTACTTTATGGCGGCTACCTTTGGCTGGTTGTCGGCTGAGGAGACGAGGAATGCAGCACAGGGCACTGGTGACGGGCGGCGGAAAGCGGCTGGGACGCGCGATGGCGCTCTATCTCGCGGACCGGGGATATGATGTCGCGGTGCACTACAACGGCTCGGTCGACGCGGCCGGCGAGGTGGCCGAGGAAATCCGCGGCAAGGGCCGCCGGGCCGACGCCGTCCAGGCCGACCTGCTGGATGCCGGACAGACCGAGACGCTGGTGCCGCGCGCCTCCGAGGCGCTTGGCGGGCCGTTGACCCTGTTGGTGAACAACGCCTCGATCTTCGAGCACGACAGGCTGGACACCGCCACGCTCGAAAGCTGGGACAGGCACATGGCCTCGAACCTGCGCGCGCCGCTGTTCCTGACCCAGGCCTTTGCCGCCCAGGCCCCCGTGGCCGAGCAGGACGAGATGGACGAACCGCGCGCCGTCGCGCTGGTCATCAACATGATCGACCAGCGGGTGCGCAAGCTGACGCCGGAGTTCACGACCTACACGCTGGCCAAGGCGGGCCTCTGGACGTTGACCCGGACCGCCGCGCAGGCGCTGGCGCCTCATGTCCGGGTCAACGGGATCGGGCCGGGACCGACGCTGCAGGGGGCGCGGCAGTCGGAGTCGCACTTCGACAGCCAGCGCGCGGCGACGATAATGTCGCGCGGATCGAACCCCGCGGACATCACCGGCGCGCTGGGATACTTCATCGACGCCCCGGCGGTCACGGGCCAGCTTCTGTGCGTCGATGGCGGGCAGCATCTGGCCTGGCGAACCCCGGACGTCGTGGGCGTCGAATAGCAGCTTCGGCCGCGACCCTAGGTAAGTTATGCACGTCGGGCCGGGAGGCGCCGTGTATAGCCGGAAAAATACGTGAAAATTCAATGTATTGCGTCAACTACCATAAAAATAACATTGAAAATCAATGGGTTGGATATGCGCCCAAAAAGTATGCAATTCGTTGAATCCGCCCGATTACAAAGGAAAATCGGCACTTGTCGAGAAATTGTCCCGCGACTTATCCACACATTTGGTGGAGATGTTTGCCCTTGCCCCCACTGCCGCTTCTTGGCAGCCGCATGACAGAATCGTAAATAACCCGCGATGACCGACCAGGCCCTCACCGGCTATGCCTGTATCCAGAGCTACCTGAAGACGCTCGACGCCTCGCCGGGCGTGTACCGCATGCTCGATGCGATGGGCGCGGTGCTGTATGTCGGCAAGGCGCGGAACCTGCGCGCGCGGGTGTCGAACTATGCCCGCCCCTCCGGCCACAGCCCCCGGATCGCCCGCATGATCGAGGACACCGCCTCGATGATGTTCCTGACGACCCGCACAGAGACCGAGGCGCTGCTGCTCGAGCAGAACCTGATCAAGCAGCTCAAGCCGCGCTACAACGTGCTGGCGCGCGACGACAAGTCGTTCCCGAACATCCTCGTCGCCAAGGATCATGGTTTTCCCCAGATCAAGAAGCACCGCGGCGCCAAGAAGGAGAAGGGCGCCTATTACGGCCCCTTCGCCAGCGCGGGCGCCGTGAACCGGACGCTGAACCAGCTGCAGAAGGTGTTCCTTCTGCGCAATTGCACCGACTCCACCTTCGAGACCCGGACGCGGCCTTGCCTGCTGTACCAGATCAAGCGCTGCAGCGCGCCCTGCGTCGGCTATATCGGGGAAGAGGAATATGCCGGCCTCGTGGCGGATGCCGAACGCTTCCTGCAGGGCAAGACGACCAAGGTGCAGGGCGAGCTGGCCAAGCAGATGGCCGAGGCGAGCGAGGCGATGGAATTCGAGCGCGCGGCGGCCCTGCGCGATCGTATCCGCGCCCTGACGCAGGTGCAGTCCGCGCAGGGCATCAACCCCAAGGGCGTGGCCGAGGCCGACGTGATCGCGCTCCACATGGAGTCGGGCCAGGCCTGCGTGCAAGTGTTCTTCATCCGCGCCAACCAGAACTGGGGCAACCGCGACTACTATCCCCGCACCGGCTCGGGCGCGGGAGCCGAAGAGGTGCTGCAGGCCTTCATCGGCCAGTTCTACATCGACAAGGACCCGCCCAGGCTGCTCCTGCTGTCAAACGGAATCGAGGATCCCGATCTCGTCACCGAGGTCCTGTCCGAAAAGGCGGGCCGCAAGGTCGAGCTGCACGTCCCCCAGCGTGGCGAGAAGGCCGAGCTGGTGGCCAGCGCCACCCGCAACGCACGGGAGAGCCTGGCGCGCAAGATGGCCGAGACCGCGACCCAGTCGAAGCTCTTGAAGGGACTGGCCGAGGCGTTCGACCTGGACACGGTGCCGCAGCGGATCGAGGTGTTCGACAACAGCCACATCCAGGGCACGAACGCCGTCGGCGCGATGATCGTGGCCGGGCCCGAGGGCATGATCAAGAGCCAGTACCGCAAGTTCAACATCCGCGGCGACGACCTGACGCCGGGCGACGACTTCGGCATGATGAAAGAGGTTCTGACCCGCCGCTTCCAGCGCCTCCTGAAAGAGGACCCGGACCGCGACAAGGGCATGTGGCCCGACCTGCTGCTGATCGACGGCGGCGCGGGGCAGGTGAGCGCCGTGCATGGCATCATGGCCGAGATGGGGGTTGAGGACATCGCAATGGTGGGCGTGGCCAAGGGCATCGACCGCGACGCCGGCAAGGAAGAGTTCCACCGCCCCGGCCAGCGGCCCTTCGCCCTGCCGCACAACGACCCGGTCCTCTACTTCATCCAGCGCCTGCGGGACGAGGCCCACCGCTTTGCCATCGGCACCCACCGCGCCAAGCGCGCCAAGAGCGTCAGCGCGACGCCTCTCGACGAGGTGCCGGGCGTCGGCGCCACGCGGAAACGGGCGCTCTTGTCGCATTTCGGCTCGGCCAAGGCGGTCAGCCGGGCGAATCTCGCCGACCTGCGGGCCGTCGACGGCATCAGCGAGGGGCTGGCCGAGACGATCTACGACTTCTTCCACCCGAAGGGCTGAGCCCGTCACCGAAGTGTCGCAGCTGCGAAACACGCCTGTCACCGGGCGCGCTCAAATGTCCGCGGGACAATACCGTGGAGAATGCAGATGATACCCGTTCGGCTTTGGTCCCCCCTCGCTCTCGCCCTGGTGCCGCTGGCGCTCGCGGCACAGGAAAGCGGCCCGCAGCGCTTCACCGCCACGCTCGCGCAGCATGCCGTCCTGCCGGCGCAATCATTCGTGCCAGCGCCGGCGGATGCGCCGCCGATGTTCGGCATGTCCGGCCGTTTCACCGCCGACGAGCGGGTCGAGGACCTCTACGCGATCCACGATCCCGCGACGGGCCTGTCGCGGCCGTTTCCGGGACAACCGCTGCAGGGCTTCTCCGGCATCCGCAGCCTCGGGGGCGACCGCTTCCTCGTGCTGACGGACAACGGGTTCGGCGCCAAGGCGAACTCGGCCGACGCGCTCCTGATGTTTCACGAGATGCGCGCCGACTGGGCGGCGGGCCGCATGATCCCCGAACGGACGGTGTTCCTCTCCGATCCCGACCGGAAGGTGCCCTTCCCGATCACGAACGAGGCCACCGTGCAGCGTTATCTTACCGGCGCCGATTTCGACACCGAATCGATCCAGCCCGTCGGCGACGGCTACTGGATCGGCGACGAGTTCGGCCCGTGGCTGATCGAGGTCGACGGTACGGGCTTCGTGCGGCAGGTCGTGCCCACCGAACCCGGCGGCAGCCTGATCCGCTCGTCCGACAACCCCGCCGTCGCGACGCCCAATCCCGGCACGGCGCTTCCGAGCGAGGTGCGGGCGATGCGCTCCGGCGGCTACGAGGGGATGGCCCTGTCCGAGGACGGCCGGACGCTCTATCCCTTGCTGGAAAAGCCGCTCTGGAACCCCGGAGAGGGCGCGCCCATGACGATCGACGGGACGCCGGTCCTGCCGATGTTCACCTTCACGCCCGAGGATGCGGCCTGGGGGGACGAGACACGCTACTACCCGCTCGAGGCGGCGGATCACGCGATCGGCGATTTCAACCTGATCGGCGGCACCCGGGGTCTCGTGATCGAGCGCGACGGCGGGCAGGGCACGGCCGCCTTCTCCGACGATCCTGCCGCGTTCAAGCGCATCTACCTCGTCGATCTCGGCCGCACGGGCGCGAACGGCGTGCTCGAGAAGATCGCCTATATCGACCTTCTCGACATCGCCGATCCCGACGGTTTGGCAGACAGCACCACCGACGGGACCTTCACCTTCCCCTTCGTGACGATCGAAAATGTCGACCGGGTCGACGCGGACACGATCGTCGTGGCGAACGACAACAACTATCCCTTCTCGGTCGGACGCCGGGCCGGACGGGCCGACGACAACGAGTTCATCCTCCTCGAAGTCGCCGATCTCCTCGCCGCGGAGTGAAAAATCGTGGAAAGGCGCCGCGCAGGCACGCGGCGCCTTTCCCAATCCCGCCGCAGGGATTAGATGTGCCGCAATGACATGGACCGTTCCCAACGTGCTGACCGTCCTGCGCCTGCTTGCAGCGCCGGGCGTCGCCATCGCCTTTCTCTACTTCAACCGGCCCTGGGCCGACTGGTTCGCGCTTCTGCTGTTCGTCGGCGCGGCGGTGACCGACTGGTTCGACGGCTATCTCGCCCGCAACTGGGCGCAGGAAAGCCGCTTCGGTGCGATGCTGGACCCGATCGCGGACAAGGCGATGGTCGTGATCGCGCTTCTCGTGATCGTCGGCTATTCGTCGATGTCGCCGTGGCTCGTCCTGCCGGCCACGATGATCGTCTTCCGCGAGGTGTTCGTCTCGGGCCTGCGCGAGTTTCTCGGGGCCAAGGCCAAGCAACTCAAGGTGACCAAGCTCGCCAAGTGGAAGACGACGCTGCAGATGGTCGCCATCGCAGTGCTGTTCTCGCAGGGCATCTTCCTGCATCACCTGCTGGACCGCAGCCAAGGCATGGACGCCGCCATGATCGACGGCATCATCACCGGCAGCCTGCCCGACGAGGTCGGCCTGACTTGGCTCGCCCAGGCCCGCGACGCGGCCGGGATCGTCGGTCTCGCGCTGTTGTGGCTGGCGGCGGCGTTGACGCTGGTGACGGGCTGGGAATACTTCCGCAAGGCGCTGCCGCATCTGCGCGAGCCGGAGGAGACATGATCGACGTTCTCTACTTCGCCTGGGTCCGCGAACGCATCGGCCTGCCGAAAGAGCGGGTCGAGACCGACGCCGCCACCGTGGCCGACCTCGTGGCCGAGCTGAAATCGCGCGAAGCCCGCTACGAGGCCGCCTTCGCCGATCCCGCGGCGATCCGCGTGGCCCTCGACCAGGAACTCGCCGATTTCGACGCGCCGCTCGCCGGCGCGCGCGAGGTGGCGTTCTTCCCGCCGATGACCGGCGGATGAGCGTCGTCCGCGTCCAGTCCGCCCCGTTCGACCTCGGGGCCGAGACCGGCGCCTTCGCCGCACGCGCCGCCGGGGCTGGGGCGGTCGTGACCTTCACCGGCCTCGTCCGCGACGACACCGGCGATCTTCAGGCGATGGAGATCGAGCATTATCCCGGCATGACCGACCGCGCGATCCGCGCCATCTGCGACGAGGCCGCCACCCGCTGGTCCCTCGCCGAGACCCTGGTCATCCACCGCCACGGCCGGCTGGCACCGAACGAGCTGATCATGATGGTCGCCACCGCCGCGCGCCACCGCGCCGACGCCTTCGCCGCCGCGGAATACCTGATGGACTACCTCAAGTCCCGCGCCCCCTTCTGGAAGAAGGAAATCGGCGCGACCGGCGCCGCCTGGGTCGCGGCCCGCCCCGAGGACGAGGACGCCCTCGGCCGCTGGTGACCCGCACCCTCTTTGGTTCCGGAAATATCCCGGGGGAGTCCCCGCATCGCGGGGACGGGGGCAGAGCCCCCGGACGCTACTGCACGTGGCTCATCCGCTCGACATAGGCGCGCAGCTCCTCGGCCTCGTGGCGCGCGTCCCGCAGACCGTCCATCGCAGCGCGCAGTTCGGCCTCGGTCTGGCTCAGCTGGCCGGCCATCTCGGTCTCGCGCTGCTGCAGGTGCGCCAGCGCCTGGTCGCGGCTCTCCTCCGCGTCGTGCAGCTGCTGGGCCATGGTCTCCAGCGCGCCGATATCCGCCTGGCTGACGCGCGTCAGCCGGTGCACCAGCCAGCATGCGAACCAGCCCAGGGCGAAGGCGACGAAGAGGATTACCGCCGTGGCAATGATGAATTCCGTGCGGTTCACTGAGCGTCACCTTCGTCCGTTGTTTCCGTTCCCGAGGCGTCGTCCCCGCCCGCGCCTTCCGGCCCGCTGTCCTCATCGTCCTCACCTGACGCATCGCCGCCCTCGGGTGCGATGAGCGAGAACTCGATCCGCCGGTTCGCCTCCCGGCCCGAGGCGGTGCTGTTGTCGGCGATCGGCTCGGTCTCGCCGTAGCCCTTCGCGGTCAGGTTCGACACCAGCACGCGCCGCGCCATGAGCGCGCCCAGCACGGCCTCGGCGCGGGATTGCGAGAGTTCCTCGTTCATCACCTCGCGGCCCTGGCTGTCGGTGTGGCCGGCGACTTCCATCTGGACGTCCTCGCAGGTCTTCAGCAGCTCGGCGATGCGGTCGAGGCTTTCGCGCGCTTCCGAATCGATCGTGGCCGAGCCGGGGGCAAAGGTGATCTGCCGGGTCTCGAGCACCGCGTTGATCTGTTCGACGCATTCCTCGGGCGTCGGCGCCGAGAGGGCCGGGTCGAGGGTTTCGTCATAGGTCACGTTGACGGTGAACTCGGCCGATCCGCCGAGGCGCTCGGTCATCAGCCGCGCGATCTCGGCGCGGGCGTCGGCGTTGCCGGTGGTGCCCGATACGACGATTTCGTCCCGCTCGACGGTGGCGGCGCCGCGGTCCAGCAGGCTCAGCGTGTCCACCGCCGCCAGCACCCGGTTCGCCCAGGCGTCCGGCAGATCCGGTTCCAGCCGTAGCGCATTGGTCACGGTCTCCAGCCCGAAGCGCGCCTGCGCAAAGCTCTCGACGGCGTCGCTGGCGCGCTCGTCGCGCACGAGGCCCCGCATCTGGACCTCGCCCTCGGGGCTGCGCGTCGCGACGAAGGTGGGGTCCGGGGTGTCGGCGTCGGGCTCTTCCGCCGGTTCCTGCAGCGTGGCGTCCAGCGAGAAGGCGTCGGGCAGGGCGGCCTGCAGGGTGCCGACCTCGCGGTCGAAGGCGTCGCGCTCGATCTCGGGCGGTGCGACGAGGGCGATGTCGGCGTCGCTCATGGTGACGGTGCCGGCGCCAAGGCGCGCGACCGCCGCGATCGCCTCGGCCGCGGCGTTCGACCAGTCGGGCGTGGGGCGGCCCAGGCCCAGCGTGCATCCGATTTCACCCTCCATCCCGGCCTCGGCAGCCGCCTGCCGGATGCGCGAGCGGCCTTCCTCGGTCTCGGCCGAGCAGGCGTCGAACCGGGGCCCGTCGCCGTCGATCCGGAAGCGCAGCGTGAAGGGCGTGATCACCGGCCGCGGCGCCGATAGGTCGAGCGTCAGGCTCACCTCCTGGGGGGCTGCCCGGGACAGGCTGTTCTCGAGTCGCGTCTTGGCCGCGCGGTCCTCGGCGATGGCGGTGACAGACACCGCGTCGGGCGAGATCGAGACCTTCGAGCGGGGCAGCTGCCGCAGCGCCTCGAGGCCGAAATCCACCGCGGGATCCCAGCCCTCGGGCGCGGGGAAGTCCGCCGTCTCGAGCAGGTCGGTGACCTCGGCGCCGTCGGACAGCGATTCGATCCGGTCGACCAGCGCGCCACGGTCCGTTGCCGCCGGCACCAGCCCGATCAGCGAGATGCCCTCGTCGTTGCGCAGCACCTCGATGGAGAAGTCCGGTGCGTCGATCGCCTCGGCCTCGGCGACCTGCATCCGGTCGATCACCCGGCTCGGATCGACGATCCCGGCCGCGATGGACAGGGCGCGGAACCGCGTCGCCTCGTCCGGTGCGGTGCCGGTCAGGGTCAGTTGCAGCCCGTCCGCGTCCACCTCGGACCAGCCGTGCCCGGCGCTTTCCAGAGCGGTGTCGACGGCCTCGACCGAGCGGCGCTCGATCTCGGAGACGCTCAGCGCGGCGGCGCCGAAGGCGACCGCTCCGGCGGTGCCAAAGGCGATCAGGGCGGGAAGGCGGGCGCGTCGCGTCATCGGGGTCCGATTATGTTGCCTCTGTCTGCGCGGTGAATACCGCCGGGCGGCGGGCCGTGCAATCAGACCAGAAGGGCACAGGCGAAAAGTCCCACCGGAATCAGCCCGGCGTTCCGGTTCGATCGGAATAGCCGCAGGCAGAGGTCCGGGTCATCGATATCGACCGTCCGGATCTGCCAGAACAGGTGCCAACCCATCGCCCAGGGCGCCCCGAACGCCACGGCGAGCGTCAGTGGGCCGGCCGGACCGACCAGCGCCAGCAGCACAGCCAGCCCCATCAGGGACACGGTGGCGGCGGCAAAGCCGATCAGCCATCGCCGCGTGGCCGACCCGAACAGCAGCGCGGTGGACTTCACGCCGATCAGGACGTCGTCCTCCTTGTCCTGGTGGGCGTAGATCGTGTCATAGACCAGCGTCCAGCAGATGCCGCCGAGGTAGAGCGCGACCGCTGGCCATCCCGGCGATCCGGTCGACGCCGTCCAGGCCAGAAGCGCGCCCCAGTTGAAGGCGAGGCCCAGGAAGATCTGCGGCCAGTAGGTGAACCGCTTGGCGAACGGATAGATGCAGACCAGCCCGAGCGAGCCGATCCCGAGCGCGATGGCGGCGGGCGGAAAGGTCAGCAGGATACAGAAGGCGGTCAGCGCCTGCGCGCAGAGCCAAGCGAAGGCCTGCTTCGCGCTGACCTGCCCCGACGGGATCGGGCGCGACATCGTGCGCGCCACCGCGCCGTCGAAATGCCGGTCGGTGATGTCGTTCCAGGTGCAGCCGGCACCGCGCATCAGCCACGCGCCGATGCCGCATCCGGCGAAGATCCAGGCATCGAACCACGTGAACCGCCCTTGGCTGAGAGCCGCGAGCAACAGTCCCCACCAGCAGGGCAGAAGCAGCAGCCAGGTGCCGATGGGCCGGTCGGCGCGCGACAGCCGCAGGTAGGGCCGGGTGGCCGCGGGGGCGAGCCTGTCGACCCAGTTCCCCTTGACGGCGTCGGCCACTTGGCCTTCAGGTCCGGTCGTCGTCGCCTGGCTCATGATCGGGGGGTCCCTTGGCTGCAAAAGTCCGACTCTTTGTAGACCAGCCCCTCGGGGCAGAGCAAACCGTTGCGCTGTCGCCGGCGCAGGCGAACTACCTGTTCAACGTGATGCGGCTCGCTGTCGGCGCCGAGGTCGCGCTGTTCAACTCGGCCGATGGCGAGTGGCGGGCCGAGGTCGCCGAGACCGGCAAGAAGAAAGGCGTGCTGCTCTGCCGCGCGCAGACCGCGCCCTTGCGCCGGCCGCCGGACCTGTGGCTGCTGTTCGCGCCGATCAAGAAGGCCCGCACCGACTTCATCGTCGAGAAGGCCGCCGAGATGGGCGCGGCGCGGATCGTGCCGGTGCAGACCGACTTCACCAACTCCGAGCGCATCCGGCAGGACCGGCTTCAGACCCACGCCATCGAGGCGGCCGAGCAATGCGGCGGCACCTTCGTCCCCGAGGTCACTGGGCTGCACAAGCTGAGCGATCTGGTGTTGGGCTGGGACGCCGACCGCGCGATGATGTTCTGCGACGAGGCGCAGGCGGGCATGGCGCACGGGTTGGAAGGGGCGCAGCGCGGTCCCTGGGCCATCCTGATCGGGCCCGAGGGCGGGTTTTCCGAGGCCGAACGGGGGCGGCTCGCGGCCCTCCCGCAGGTCCGCACCGTCAGTCTCGGCCCGCGCATCCTGAGGGCGGATACCGCCGCCGTCGCGGCCATGACACTGTGGCAGCAGGCGTTGGGAGATTGGGCATGACCCCGGCCGGCGCGGAAGACCTGCCCGATATCGAGCGGTTCCTGAAGCGGCACGGCGACGTCGCGATGTTTCCGCGCGCGAACCTCGACCGCTACGGGCTCGACGGTGCGGCGGACCACGCTCCGACGTTCTGGATCGCGCGGGACGGGGACGAGGTCACCGACGCGCTGACGGTCACCCGCGGCGGCGCGGTCTTTCCCATCCTGCCCTCCGGCGACTGGGAGGCGGCGTCGGCGCTGCTGCGTGGCCGGACCGTGACCCACGCCATCGGCGCGGCCGAGTATCTGCGGCCGCTCGTTTCCGCGGCCGGGCTGGGCCGGGCGCGGACCACTCTGGATTCCGACGAGCCGCTGCTGGCCCGCGACCTGTCGCCGCTGGCGGTGCCGGACGGGCCGGGGCGGATCCTGCCGCTGGCCGAGGTTCCGCGCGACACGGCGATCGAGTGGCGCAGCCAGTACGTCATGGAGACGCTCGGCATCCCGCAGGACCGCGCGCGCAGCCGCGCCGCGTCCGAGGTCGACGCCGCAATCGCGGTGGGATCGCATGTCATGCTGTTCGACGGTGACACACCGCTCGCGATGACGGGGTTCAACGCCGCTCTGCCCGAAATCGTGCAGATTGGCGGCGTCTACGTCCCGCCGGAACGCCGGGGGCAGGGGCTGGCGCGGCGGGCGGTGGCGCTGCACCTGACAGCGGCGCGTGAGCGGGGCGTCTCTCGCGCGGTATGCTTCGCCGCTTCCGACGCCGCGCTGCGGGCCTATCGCGGGCTCGGATTCGAGCGGATCGGCACGCTGGCCCTGTGTTTCTTCGATGGCCCGCAGGAGGTCTCATGAGCTTTGTCCGTCCGCAGGTCCGCGCCCTCATGTGGCGCTGGCGCGAGGCGCTGGCCGGGGGCGGGGCGATCCTGCTCGGCCTCTGGTGGGCGCTGGTCACGGGCGGACTGATGCTGTGGATCGGCATCGTCGTGGTGCTGGGCGGCGTCGCGCTGGCGGTGTCCGGCATTCAGCGCGGCCGCTTCCGTAGGGGCGGCGGCGGGCCGGGCGTGGTGCAGCTGGTCGAAGGGCAGCTCGGGTATTTCGGACCGCTGACCGGGGGCGTCGTGGCGACCGACGACATCACCTTCCTGGGGCTGACCGCGCTGCCCGGAGGGCGGGCGCAATGGGATGTCGTCGGCGGCGACGGCACCAACCTGTCGATCCCCACGGATGCCGAAGGCGCCGAGGCGATGCTGGACGTGATTGCCCGGTTCCCCGATCTGCGCACCGAGGATGTGCTCTCGCGCCTGTCGAAATCCCCTGTTCAGGGGGGCACGGTCTGGCGCAAGGATCGGCCGCGCCTGCATTGACTTCCTCCGCCGATGAATCCACGTCAGGGCTTCTGAGGCGCGGCCACGTTCGGAGTTAGTACCCATGTCCATTCCCCAGTCCGGCGGTGGCCCGATCGAAGACGTCTCGCAGCTTGCGGCCTATCTCGAGGCCGGGTGCAAGCCGCCCGAGGATTGGCGGATCGGCACCGAGCACGAGAAGTTCGGCTATTGCAAGGACACGCTCAAGCCGCTGCCCTATGACGGCCCGCGCTCGATCCGGGCGATGCTCGAAGGGCTGCGCGACAGCTTCGGCTGGAGCCCGGTGGAAGAGGGCGGCCTGATCATCGGGCTCGAGAAGGACGGCGCGAACGTTTCTCTCGAACCGGGCGGGCAACTGGAACTGTCGGGCGCCCCGCTCGAGAACATCCACCAGACCTGCGACGAGGTGAACCAGCACCTCGCCGAGGTGAAGTCGGTGGCCGACGGGATCGGCGCGGGCTTCATCGGTCTCGGCGCCGCGCCCCATTGGCGGCACGAGGACATGCCCCGCATGCCCAAGGGCCGCTACAAGCTGATGACCGACTACATGGGCCGCGTCGGCACCCACGGCACGCAGATGATGTACCGGACCTGCACGGTGCAGGTGAACCTCGACTTCGGGTCCGAGGCTGACATGGTCCGCAAGCTGCGCGTCGCGGTGGCGCTGCAGCCGGTGGCGACGGCCCTTTTCGCCAATTCGCCGTTCTTCGAGGGCGGGCTGAACGGCCACAAGTCGTGGCGCAGCCGCATCTGGCGCGACCTCGACGCCGACCGCACCGGCATGCTGCCCTTCGTGTTCGAGGACGGCTTCGGCTTCGAGCGGTGGGTGGACTACGCGCTCGACGTGCCGATGTACTTCGTCTACCGCGACGGGCAGTACATTGACGCGCTCGGCCAGTCGTTCCGCGACTTTCTCAGGGGCGAGCTGCCGGCGCTGCCGGGGGAGATCCCGACGCTGTCGGACTGGGCGGACCACCTGACGACGATCTTCCCCGAGGCGCGGCTGAAGAAGTTCATCGAGATGCGCGGCGCCGACGGTGGCCCGTGGCGGCGGCTCTGCGCGCTGCCGGCGTTGTGGGTCGGGCTGACCTACGACCGTAACGCGCTGGATGCCGCCTGGGACCTCGTGAAGGACTGGGATGCCGAAACCCGCGAGGCGCTGCGCGTCTCGGCCTCGGTCCACGGCCTGCAAGCCGAGGCGAACGGCGTGAAGATGCACGATCTCGCCCGCGAGGTAGTCGCCATTGCCGATCGCGGGCTGAAGGCGCGCGGCCGGCAGGGCGCCGGCGGCATGCTGCCGGACGAGAGCCATTTCCTGAACGCGCTGAAAGAAACGGTCGAGACCGGCCAGACCCCGGCGGACGAGCTGATCGCTCGCTACGAGGGGGACTGGAACGGCGACGTGACCCGCGTTTTCGGCGACTACAGCTACTGATCCGGCACCAGCGCCAGCACGAACGCCACGACCTTGTCGTCGGACATTTCGCAGGGCCGCAGGCGCTGGCGCCCGTCGCGCAGGGTGTAGAGGTTCAGGCTGACGTGATCGCCGTCCTCGGCCTCGGCCCAGAGTTTCCGGCTGCGACCGTCGGCCCACGAGGTCTTGGCGACCACCCAGCGGCGCCCGTGGGCCGTGCCGGTGAAGGTACCCTCCGGCAGCGCGTCGAATGCGCGGCGAAAGGCGTCGGTCACTTCCCGATCTTCGGCTCGATCCCGCGCGCCAGCCGCACGATGTTGCCCCGGTGGCGCCAGAACACCAGCACCGCCAGCAACGCCAGCAGCAGCGACAGGTCGGACCGCCCCAGGGCAAAGGCCGCGACCGGCGTCAGCGCCGCCGAGACGAGCGCCGACAGCGACGAGATGCGCAGCAGCGCGGCGGTGCCGATCCACAGCGCGCACGAGATCAGGCCCACCGGCCACGACAGCGCGAGCGCCGTTCCCAGGAACGTGGCCACGCCCTTGCCGCCGAGAAAGCGGGTGAAGACCGGGTAGCAATGCCCCGCGAACGCGGCGAACCCCGCCACCTGCGCCGCCGTTTCGCCCAGGAGCAGCCGCGCGGCGATCACCGCGATCGCGCCCTTTCCCGCGTCGAGCACCAGCGTCAGGAACGCCGCCAGCTTGTTCCCGGTGCGCAGCACGTTCGTGGCGCCGGGATTGCCCGAGCCGATCTGGCGCAGGTCGCCCAGCCCGAACAGGCGCGCCATGACGAACCCGAACGAGATCGAGCCCAGGAGGTAGGCCAGCACGGCCACCAGGATCAGCATGTCGTTTCCCTCTTCGTGGGGGTGAGGCGCGCGCGCAGGATCATCCGAAGACGCGCCGTCCGTTGACCCAGGTGCCCAGCACCCGGCCCTCCATGCGCTGCCCGTCGAACGGCGTGTTCTTGGACTTCGATCTCAGCGTGAAGCGGTCCAGCACGAAGGGCGCGTCCGGATCGAACAGCACGAGGTCCGCCGGGGCGCCCGCGCCCAGCCGTCCGCCGGGCAGGCCCAGCCGCCGCGCGGGGTTCAGTGCCATCGCCCGCCACAGCGTCGGCAGGTCGAGGTCGCCCGCGTGATAGAGCCGCATCGCCGCCGGCAGCAGCGTCTCGAGCGCCACCGCGCCGCTCGCCGCCTCTTCGAAGGGCAGGCGCTTGCTTTCTTCGTCCTGCGGCGTGTGCATCGACGAGATCACGTCGATCAGGCCGCTCGCCACCGCTTCGACGACAGCGCGGCGATCGTCCTCGGAGCGCAGCGGGGGCTTCACCTTGAAGAAGGTGCGATAGTCGCCGACGTCCAGTTCGTTCAGCGTCAGGTGGTGAATCGAGACCCCGGCGGTCACGTCGAAGCCGTTCTGCTTGGCCCGCTCAAGCGGCGGCAGGGTGCGGGCGCTGGTTACCTGGTCGGCGTGGTAGCGGGCGCCGGTCATCTCGACCAGCGCCATGTCCCGGTCGAAGCCCATCCGCTCGGCCATGGGCGTGACGGCGGGCAGCCCGCGCAGGGCGGCGAACTTGCCACTGGTCGCGCTGGCGCCGGCGGACAGGCCCGGATCCTGCGGGTGGGCCAGAACCAGCGCGCCCAGGCCGCGGGCATAGGTCAGGCAGCGCTGCATCACCTTGGTATCGGCGATCACCCGGTCGCAATCGGTGAAGGCGGCGGCGCCGGCATCGAGCATGAAGCCGATCTCGACCATCTCGCGTCCCGCCCGGTTGCGGGTCAGGGCGGACATCGGGACGACGTTCACCGGGCTGTCGGCATTGGCGCGGCGGGCGGCGAATTCCAGCACTTCCGGCGTGTCGATGGCGGGGTCGGTGTCGGGCCGGGTGACAATCGTCGTCACGCCCCCCGCCGCCGCCGCCAGACCGGCCGAGCCGAAGCTTTCCTTGTGGCGCTCGCCGGGCTCGGACACCTTGACGCCGAGGTCGACGATGCCGGGCGCAAGGCACTTTCCGCCCGCGTCCACGCGGGCATCGCAGGTGACGTCGTCGGGCCGCGGCGTGTCGAAGACATGGGCGATGCGGCCGTCCTCGACCAGAAGCGCGCCGGCGGCATCTCTCCCGCGCTCGGGGTCGATCAGGCGGGCATCGTGGATCAGCGTGCGTTCGGTCATCCGGCGAAGGCCCAGACCAGCAGCAGCGCCGCCACGGCGAGTGCCGCGATCACGGCGATCAGCCGCGCGCGCGATCCCTGGCCCGCCGGGGCGGGATCGGTGCGCCCGCCGGTGAGCGTGCCGCGCGCGCTTTCGGATTCGAGCCGTTCATTGGCGGGGCGGGCCGGCGTTTCGCTGTAGGTGGCGAAATGGGCCAGCGGCGCCGTCGGTCTCAGCGTCTGCGCCCCTGTGCCCAAGGCGACGGACGGCAGGACCACGACATGCCCGGTCAGCGCATCGAGCCGCGCGCGGTCGGGGACGACCTGCGCCTCCTGCACGCCCTGTCCCTCGACGAGGTAGCCCGACAGGCCCATTCCGGTCAGCTCGCGCGTGGCCAGCACCTCGACCCGTTCGGGGTCCAGATGCGTCGCGCCGAGCGCCCGTTTCAGCGGCCAGCCGGAATCGTCCGGGGTGGTAAAGGCCGGGACCTCGTCGGCGCGAAGGTCCAGCGTGAAGACGTGGACCTTGCCCCAGTCGCGCTCAGGTATCTCGATCGTGTCGGTCATCGCTATCTCTTCGTTGCGTGGCGCCGCTCAGGCATCGGCGGCCTCCGCCCGCGCGGCGCGCAGGTTCTGCGCCAGGAGGTCCATCGCGGCCATGCGCACCGCAACCCCCATCTCGACCTGTTCCTGGATCACCGAGCGGTTGATGTCGTCGGCAAGCGTGCCGTCGATCTCGACCCCGCGGTTCATCGGGCCCGGATGCATCACGATGGCATCGTCCTTGGCGCCGGCCAGCTTGTCGGCGTCCAGCCCGTAGCGGTGGTAGTATTCCCGCTCGGACGGGATGAAGCCGCCGTCCATCCGCTCTTTCTGAAGGCGCAGCATCATCACCACGTCGGCGTCCTCGAGCCCGGCGCGCATGTCGTCGTAGACCTCGACGCCCCAGTCCGCCGCGGCCGAGGGCATCAGCGTGGGCGGCCCGACCAGCCGCACGCGGTTCTCCATCTTGCCCAGCAGCTGGATGTTCGACCGCGCCACGCGGGAATGGGCGATGTCGCCGCAGATCGCCACGACCAGCCGGTGCAGGCGCCCCTTGGCCCGGCGGATGGTCAGGGCGTCCAGCAGCGCCTGCGTGGGGTGCTCGTGCCGCCCGTCGCCCGCGTTCAGTACCGCGCAGTTCACCTTCTGCGCCAACAGGTCCACGGCGCCCGAATGGGGATGCCGCACCACCAGCAGGTCGGGCCGCATCGCGTTGAGGGTGAGCGCCGTGTCGATCAGCGTCTCGCCCTTCTTGATCGAGCTCGCCTGCATCGCCATCGACATCACGTCGGCGCCCAGGCGTTGCCCGGCCAGCTCGAAGCTCGCCTGCGTGCGGGTGGAGTTCTCGAAGAACATGTTGATCTGGGTGAGGCCCTTTAGCGCCTCGGCGTGCTTGTCCTCGGAGCGGTTCATCGCGACGTAATGGTCGGCGCGGTCGAGGATCGCGGTGATCTCGAGAGGATGAAGCGGCTCGATCCCCAGAAGATGCGTCTGTGTGAACATCGCGCCCCGCTCGTCCTCGGTCTCCGCCGTGTATAGAAGCGAGACCGCCGGGGTACAACGACCCGTTCGGGCGGCTGTTCCGCGCCGCTCCGTGCCCCTATAAGGGGGCCATGATTCAGGGACTCGATCCACAGGACGCCTTGGCGCTGCTGGCCTGGCAGGTGGAGGCGGGCGCGACCGAGGCGATCGGCGACGCGCCGGTCGACCGCTATGCCGCCCCGCCGCCGCCCGAGCCGAAGGCGGCGCCCGCGGACGGGCCGTCGGCCGCGGTGGCCGAGGCCCCCCCGCGCGACGCCGGACCCGACGCCGTGGGCATTGCAGAAGAGGCCGCCGCGGCGGCGCAGGACCTTGAGGGGCTCCGCGCCGCGCTGGCGGCGTTCGAGGGCTGCGAGCTGAAGCGCGGGGCGAAGTCGCTGGTGTTCTGCGACGGCGACCCGGCGGCGCGTGTGATGATCATCGGCGAGGCGCCCGGCCGGGAAGAGGACCAGCAGGGCAAGCCCTTCGTCGGGCGGGCCGGGCGGCTGCTGGACCGGATGTTCGCCGCCATCGGCCTGGGCCGCGACCGGCCGGGGACCGAGGCGCTCTATATCACAAACATCCTGCCGTGGCGGCCTCCGCACAACCGCGACCCGAACGCCGACGAGATCGCGATGATGTTGCCGTTCATCCGCCGTCACGTCGATCTCGTCGACCCCGAACTCGTGATCCCGATGGGCAACATCAGCTGTCAGGGCCTCTTGGGCCGCCGGGGCATCACCCGGCTGCGCGGCACCTGGACCGAGGCGCTGGGGCGCCCGGCGCTGCCGATGCTGCACCCCGCCTACCTGTTGAGAAATCCCGCCGCCAAGCGCGAGTCCTGGGCCGACCTGCTGGCGCTGCAGGCCCGCCTGCGCGGCGATGGCAAGGAGTGACGATGTCGTCCATAGACGAAACCCGCACGTTCATCCCGGTCCGCATAGCAATCCTCACCGTTAGCGACTCGCGCTCGCCCGAGGACGACCGCTCGGGCGACACTCTGGTCGAACGGCTGGAGGCGGCGGGGCATGTCCTGGCCGACCGCGCGATGCTGCGGGACGACCGCGCCGCGATCGCGGAGAAGCTGCGCGAGTGGTGCGTCAACCCGGATGTCGACGTGGTCATCTCGACCGGGGGCACGGGGCTGACAGGCCGCGACGTGACGGTCGAGGCGCACCGCGACGTCTACGAGAAGGAGATCGACGCCTTCGGGACCGTCTTCACCCATGTCTCGATGGCCAAGATCGGCACCTCGGCGGTGCAGAGCCGCGCCTGCGGCGGCGTGGCGAACGGCACCTACCTGTTCGCGTTGCCCGGCAGCACGGGCGCCTGCCGCGACGGCTGGGACGAGATCCTGTCGCTGCAGTTCGACTACCGGCACCGGCCCTGCAACTTCGTCGAGATTTTTCCGCGTCTCGACGAACACCGGCGACGGAAATAGGCGGCCGGCGCGTAACAACCTCGTAACTTGGTCGAACCCGGTCCTGCCTGTAGACCTGCGGGACCGCTCGCGAGAGGTTGAGACGACATGCAATTCCTGCGCCGCACGCTGGTCGGCGTCTTCCTGATGGCGACGACGGTCGGGCTTCTGGCGCTGGCCGCCGCGACGGTGTGGTCGGCGCTCCAGACCCGGCTGGCCGACACGCCCGCCCGTCCTCCGGCCGAAGAGCCGGTGGTCAGCGTCGACGTGATCGAGGTCACGCCCGAAACCATCGCCCCGGTGCTCGAGACCTTCGGCGAGGTTCAGAGCCGCCGGTCGCTGGAGGTGCGCGCCTCGGCCTCGGGGCGGGTGATCGGAGTGGGCGAGAGCATCGACGCCGGCGCCCGCGTGACGCGGGGCGACCTCCTGTTCCGAATTGATCCGACCGAGGCCGAGCGCGCCCGCGATATCGCCCGCACCGACGTGGCCGATGCCGAGGCCGAGTTGCGGGACGCGCGCCGCGCCGTCGACATCGCGCGCGACGACCTGGCGTCGGGCCGGGCGCAGGCCGAGTTGCGGCGGCAGGCCCTCGCGCGACAGCGGGACCTGTCGGATCGCGGCGTCGGCACCGCCGCCGATCTCGAGACCGCCGAACTGAACGCCGCCGCCGCCGACCAGGCCGTGCTGTCGCGCCGGCAGGCTCTGGCCGATGCCGAGGCGCGGGTCGACCAGGCGACGACCGCGCTGGAGCGCCAGCGGATCGCGCTGGACGAGGCCAAGCGGGCGCTGGACGACACCGAGGTCGTCGCGCCCTTCGACGGCATCCTGTCCGAGGTCGTGGTCAGCGAGGGCGGTCTCGTCTCGGCGAACGAGCGGATGGCCGACCTCATCGACGGCGAGGCGCTGGAAGTGGCGTTTCGCGTCTCGACCCCGCAATACGCGCGGCTGGTGGACGAGGCGGGCAGCCTGATCGACGCACCGGTGACCGTGTCGCTCGAGGTCAACGACTACGTCCTCTCGACCACGGGCGTGATTACCCGCGAAAGCGCACTGGTCGCCGAGGGAGAGACCGGGCGCGTCCTCTATGCCCGTCTCGACAGCGCGGCGGGCTTCCGGGCTGGGGATTTCGCGACCGTCCGGGTGACTGAGCCCGAACTGGGCGGCGTCGCCCGGCTGCCGGCCAGCGCGGTCGATTCCGCGGGGCAGGTGCTGATCGTGGGGCCGGAGCAGCGGCTCGCCGTGGTCCGGGCGCCGGTGCTGCGCCGGCAGGACGACGACGTGATCGTCGCCGCCGATGCGATCGCCGGAGAGCTGGTCGTCGCCCGGCAGACACCTCTTCTGGGCACCGGCATCAAGGTCGATCCCGACATGCGGCGTGGCCCGGCCGACAGCGGGCCGGGGGATACTGAGGAGATGGTCGCGCTGTCCGCCGAACGTCGCGCCCGACTCGTCGCCTTCGTCGAGGATGACGCCGTCATGCCGCCGCAGGCCAAGACGCGGGTGCTGGCGCAGCTGCGCGCCCCCGAGGTGCCGGCCACGATGGTCGCCCGCATTGAAGCCCAGATCGAGGGCTGAGCCATGCGCCGTCTCTCTCCGATCGCCGGGCTCCTGTCGTATTTCACCCGCCACCGGACGGCGGCGAACCTGCTGCTCGTGATCCTGCTGGCCCTCGGAATCGCGGCGGCGCCGCGGATGCGGGCGCAGTTCTTTCCCGACATCGTGGTCGAGAGCATCGACGTCGACGTCAGATGGGAGGGCGCCGGCGCCGAGGACGTGGACAACGCCATCGTCGGCCTGATGGAACCCGCCCTGCTGGCGGTCGAGGGCGTCGAGAGCAGCGAAAGCCGCAGCTCCGAGGGCCGCGCCTCCATCGAGGTGGAGTTCGAGCCCGGCTGGGACATGGACCGCGCCTACAACGACGTGCAGGCGGCGGTCGACGGCATCTCGGACCTGCCGGAGGACGCGGAAGAGCCCCGCGTCAGCCGCGACGGCTGGCGCGACAGGGTGACGGACGTGGTCATCACCGGCCCGGTCGGGGTCGATCAGCTGGCGCGCTTCGCCGACGAGTTCAACACGCGGCTGTTCCAGCAGGGCGTGACCCGCACCAGCCTGCGGGGCCTGTCGGCGCCGAACACCATCGTCGAGGTGCCGCAGATCGCCCTGATGCGCCATGACCTGACGCTCGAGACCATCGCCGGGGCGCTCGCGGCGGCGGCCGAGGCGAACCCGGCGGGCGACGTCTCGGGCGCGGCGCGGCTGCGCACCGGCACCGCCCGCCGCACGCCCGAGGAATTGGCGAACGTCGTCCTTCGTTCGAACCCGGACGGATCGACGCTGCGGGTCGGCGACGTGGCCGACATCCGGTTCGAGGGCGTCGACCGCGACAGGGCCTACTACGTTGGTGCCGATCCGGCGATCTCGCTCCGCGTCGACCGCAGTGCGACCGGCGATGCCCTGTCGCTTCAGGAAACGGTCGAGAGCGTCGCCGCCGACATGCGGGCTGGGTTGCCGCAGGGTGTCTCGATCGACCTGATCCGCACCCGCTCAGAAGAGATCAGCGGCCGCCTGAACCTGCTGCTCGACAACGGGCTGATGGGGCTCGTGCTGGTGGTGGCGCTGCTGTTCCTGTTCCTCAACGCGCGCACCGCGCTGTGGGTGGCGGCGGGGATCCCGGTGGCGATGACCGTGGCCATCGCGCTGATGTACGTGGCGGGGCTGACGTTCAACATGATCTCGCTCTTCGCGCTGATCCTGACGCTGGGCATCGTGGTCGACGATGCGATCGTGGTGGGAGAGCACGCCGATTTCCGTGTCCGACGGCTGGGCGAGACGCCGACCGAGGCCGCCGAGACCGCGGCGGGCCGGATGTTCGCGCCGGTCTTCTCCGCGACGATCACCACGGTCATCGCCTTCTTCGGACTGGTGGCCGTCGGCGGGCGCTTCGGCGGGCTTATCGCCGACATCCCCTTTACCGTCATCGTCGTGCTGCTGGCGTCGCTGATCGAGTGCTTCCTGATCCTGCCGAACCACATGGCGCACGCGCTCGCCTCGTCCGCGAAGCAGCACTGGTACGACTGGCCCTCGCGGCAGGTGAACCGCGGTTTCACCTTCGTCCGCGAACGCGCGTTCCGGCCGCTGATGCGGGGCGTGATCCGGGCGCGCTATCCGGTGCTGGCGGGGGCCGTCGCGCTGTTGGCCAGCCAGGTGGCGCTGGTCCTGACGGGCGACGTGCAGTGGCGCTTCTTCAACTCGCCGGAACAGGACAGCGTGTCGGGCAACTTCGCCATGCTGCCCGAGGCCGAGCGCGCCGACACGATGGAGATGATGCGCAACCTCCAGGCGGCGGTGCGGGCCACGTCCTCGGACTATGCCGACCGCTACGGCAGCGACCCGGTGGCCTATGCCGTGGCCGAGATCGGCGGAAACGCCGGACGCGGCCTGTCGGGCACCGAGAGCAAAGAGAGCTATCAGCTCGGCGCGATCTCGGTCGAGCTGATCGGCCCGGACGAACGCCCCTATCCGGCCTCACAGTTCACCGCCGACCTTCAGGACCGGATCGAGCGGCACCCGCTGCTCGAGACGCTCAGCTTCCGCGGAGGGCGCTGGGGGCCGGGGGGCGACTCGCTCGACGTGCAGCTGTTCGGGGCCGAGACGCCGGTGCTGAAAGCCGCGGCCGAGGATTTGAAATCCACGATGGAGCAGTATCCCGAGGTCTCGGGGCTGGAAGACACGCTCGCCTACGACAAGGACGAGATGGTGCTGACGCTCACCCCCCAGGGTGAGGCGCTTGGGCTGTCGATCGACGCGCTCGGGGCGACGCTGCGCAACCGGCTCACCGGGATCGAGGCGGCGACCTATCCGGTCGGACCGCGCTCGGCCGCGATCCGCGTCGAGCTGCCCGAGGACGAGCTGACGGCGGATTTCGTCGACCGCACCCAGGTCCGCACGCCCGACGGGGTCTATGTCAGCCTCGCCGACGTGGTCTCGGTCGAGACGACCTCGGGCTTTTCCACCGTCCGGCGCGAGAACGGCATCCGTCTGGTGTCGGTGCTGGGCGATATCTCCGAGGACGACCCGGCCCGCGCCACTGAGATCCAGGCCGAGCTGCAGGACCGCATCCTGCCCCAGCTCGAGGCGGATTTCGGGGTCTCGACCCGCATGTCGGGGCTGGCCGAGCAGGAGAGCGAGTTCCTGAGCGACGCGGCGACCGGCTTCGTGCTCTGCCTGCTGGGGATCTACCTGACGCTCGCCTGGATCTTCGCCAGCTGGACGCGCCCGCTCGTCGTGATGGCGATCATCCCGTTCGGGCTGGTCGGCACGATCTGGGGGCACGACCTGTGGGGGATGCCCCTGTCGATGTTCACGGTTGTTGGGCTGATCGGCATGACCGGGATCATCATCAACGACTCGATCGTCCTGGTGACGACGGCCGACGAATACGCCGAGGGACGCGGGTTGTTCCCGGCGATCGTCGATGCCGCCTGCGATCGGCTGCGCCCGGTGCTGCTGACGACGCTGACCACCGTGCTCGGGCTGGCGCCGCTGTTGTACGAAAGCTCGCAACAGGCCGAGTTCCTCAAGCCGACGGTGCTGACGCTCGTCTTCGGGCTGAGCTTCGGGCTGGTGCTGGTCCTGCTGGTGGTGCCGGCGCTGATGGCGATGCAGGCCGATCTGGCGCGGCAGCGGGCGTCCTTGCGACGGGCGCTCGGCCGGGCGCGGGGATCGGTTGCGGGGCGTGCCGCGATGATCCTGTCGGCCGGGGCCGCTGTGCTGTTCGCGCTGACCATCGGCGCGACGCTCTGGACCGGGGCGCTGCCCGCGATGCTGGGCGGCGGCGGGCCGGCGGCGGCGCTGGCGATCTTCCTCGCCGCGCTCGCGGTTCTGACGCTCGGGGTCTACGCGGTTGCGGCGGCGCTGATGTCGCGGACGCGGCGGGCCTGAGCGCGGTCAGCCCCAGCTTTCGGCCCAGGTGGGCAGCACGTCGCCCTCGGCCGATGTCGCGGCATGCACCCCGCGCGCGATCGCCCGCGCCAGGCAGCACGCGGCGGCATGGCCAAGCCGCAACTCGCCCGCCGGGTCCGGTGCGGGACGCGTCCCCGTGGCAGCGGCGAACACGAGGTCGCCGTCGAAGGGCGTGTGGCTGGGCAGCAGCGCGCGGGCCATGCCGTCATGCGCCGCCATCGCCATCCGCCGTGCCTGCGCCTTGGTGAGCGTGGCGTCGGTCGCCACGATGGCGATCGTCGTGTTGGTGCCCTCGGTCAGTTTCGTTGCCGGAAAGCCGCCGCCGTCGTCCTTCGGGGCGCCCCGGTCGCCGTATTCGCCGCCCCGCTCGAACGGGGCCGCCCAGAATTGCCCGGTGCCGGGGTGAACCGCGCTGCCCACCGCGTTGACCGCGACGAGCGCGCCGAGTGTCGTGCCGTCCGCCAGCACCGCCGAGGCCGATCCCAGGCCGCCCTTCACCCCGGCCGTGGTGGCCCCGGTGCCGGCGCCGACGCTGCCCAGATCAAAGTCTGGCCCGGCCGTGTCGAGGGCCTGCCGGCCCAGGGGCTGGTAGGGCGACTGGGTCCAGTCATGGGTGCCGCCCGCCGCCAGGTCGAAGAGGATCGCGGCTGGCACGATGGGCACCCGGTGGCCCGCCGCCTCGAACCCGCGTCCCGCGGCGCGCAGCCCCGCGGCCACGCCATCGGCCGCCGCCAGCCCGAACGCCGAGCCGCCGGACAGGACCAGCGCGTCCACCGCGGGCACGAGGTTCTCGGGCGCCAGAAGATCGGTCTCACGCGTGCCGGGCGCGCCGCCGATGACCTGGACGGCGGCGGTGAAGGGCCTGTCGCCGGTCAGCACCGTGGTGCCCGATTTCAGGCGCGCGTCCTGCGCGTGGCCCACGCGCAGTCCAGGCACGTCGGTGATAAGGTTGCGTTCACCCGGTTTCATTCGCGTCCCTCCGGCCAGCGCCCGCACGATGCAGGGGGCGCCGGGATGAGGCAAGTCGCCCCTTGCCGAGCCGCCGCCGGCGCACGACCTTGAACCGCAGGAGGCGCCGCCCGTGACCCTGACGCTCGAACTCGCCCTGCCGCTGATCGTGCTGGCCGTGGCCGCCGCCGCGGTGCCGCTTGCGATCTGCCGTGTCTGGCCGCCACGCGGCGACGCGGGGCTGGCGCTGCGCGGTCTGCTCGCGGCGCTCGTGCTGGTCGTTCTGGCCGCCGGGCTTTTCGCCGTTCTCTATGCGGTCGGCGGCGCCCGACTGGGCGCGGCGGCGCAGTCCGCGCCGCTGGCGAGCGTCTGGCACTTCCTGTGGCTTGGAACGATGTCGGCGCTGGTCTGGGCGCCGTTCCTGCTGCTGACGATCCTGGGCCTCGGGCGCCGGCTGCGCGCGGCGCGGCAGGCCGAGGAGATCCGCAACGGATGACGCGCTTGCCTCGCGGCGCGCGATGAGGGAAGACAACGGTATGCTCTACGTGAAATGGACCATTCGCATCGTCGTCCTTCTGCTGCTGGCGGCGTTCCTTCACTACACCCTCCCGCAGCGCGACGTGGTGCGGATCGCGGACACGTATGAACGCCGCATCGATCCGGGCAACAACGCGGTGTTCTGGTCCCGCGCCAACACCGGCAACGCCCAGAACGACAATCGCGACGTGTTCTTCGTCCAGACGATCCAGGCCGACGGCGATCCGATGGTCTATCGCAACGAGGATACCGGCTGGGGCTGGCCGCCCTACCTGAAGTTCGACAGCGCCAGCCTGCAGACCCGGGCCGCCGACCTCCGCTCGACCGGGGACGAGCCGCAATGGGTCGTGCTGCGTCACTACGGATGGCGCATGGACATCCTGTCGGTGTTTCCGAACGCGTTGGGCATCCGCCCCGTCGACTCGCCGGATGTCGAACTGTTCCCGTGGGGCAACATCGTCCGCATCGTCGTCATCGTGCTGCTGATCCTGACGATCCGGCGGCTGCTGATCATGTTCCGTCAGTCGAACATCGACCCGCTGACCGACGGCGATCCCAGCACCAAGCCCAGCTGGTGGCCTGGCCGGCGGCGCTGACCGGGCCGGGGCTACACAAACACCCTACGAGGCGGTAGGAAAGCCTCGGGACCGACCTTCCGGGAGATAACGCCATGTCCGCCAGAGCCATCAAGATCGCCCCGTCGATCCTGTCGGCCGACTTCGCCGATTTCGGTGCCGAGTGCCGCGCCATCGAGGACCAGGGCGCCGACTGGGTCCATGTCGACGTGATGGACGGCCACTTCGTGCCGAACATCACCTTCGGTCCAGCGACCTGTGCCGCGATCCGCCCGCATATCAAGGGCACGATGGACGTCCACCTGATGATCGCGCCCGTCGATCCCTACATCGCCGCCTTTGCCGAGGCGGGCGCAGACATCCTCACCGCCCATGTCGAGGCCGGGCCGCACCTGCACCGCACGCTGCAGGCGATCCGCGCGGCGGGCGTCCGGCCGGGCGTGGCTCTGAACCCGGCCACCCCGGCGTCGGCCGTGGCGCATGTGCTGGACCTCGTCGACGTGATCTGCGTGATGACGGTGAACCCCGGCTTCGGCGGGCAAGCCTTCATCGACGGCCAGCTCGACAAGGTGCGCGAGCTGCGCGCCATGGTCGGTGACCGCGACATCCACATCGAGTGCGACGGCGGCGTCGACACGACGAGCGCGCCCCGCTGCGTGGCCGCCGGGGCGGACGTTCTGATCGCCGGCTCCGCCGCCTTCAAGGGTGGCAGTGTGACCGAGCCCGACGCCTATGGCCGCAACATCCGGGCCCTGCGCGACGCGGCGGTGGGCTGAGCGATGGAGGACACGGACCGCCGCCTGCTGACGTCGCTGTTCGAGGCCGCCGTCGAGGCGGCCGATCCGCACCGCGCGTTGAAGGATCATCTGCCCGAGCCGCCGCCGGGCCGCACCGTCGTCGTGGGCGCCGGCAAGGGCGCGGCCCATCTCGCCGGTGCGTTCGAGGACCTCTGGCCGGCTCCGTGCGAGGGGGTCGTCGTCACCCGGCACGGATTCGGCGCCCCGACGCGGACGATCCGGGTGCTGGAGGCGGCGCATCCGGTGCCCGACGCGCCCGGTCTCGAGGCGAGCGAGGCGCTGCTCGACGCGGTGACGGGCCTCGGCCCCGACGATCTGGTGGTCGCACTGATCTGCGGCGGGGGCTCGGCGCTGCTGCCGGCGCCGCCCGAGGGCCTGACGCTGGCGGACGAACAGGCGCTGACCGAGTCGCTCCTGCGCTCGGGTGCCCCGATCGGCGCGATGAACGCCATTCGCAAGCAAGTGAGTCGCATCAAGGGCGGACGCCTCGCCGAAGCCGCGCATCCCGCGCGGGTGGTCAGCCTGATCGTCTCGGACGTGCCCGGCGATGCGCCGGCCGAGGTGGCCTCGGGCCCGACCGTGCCCGACAGGCGCGACATCGAAATCGCCCGCGCCGCGGTGCGCGACTGGAACATTGAGCTGCCCGATGCAGTGGCGCGGCACCTTGAGACCGCTCCGAAGGCGCCGGATCCCGACGATCCCGCCTTCGCGCGGGACGAGGTGCATGTGATCGCCTCGGCCGCACGCTCCCTCGAAGCGGCGGCGGAGGCTGCGCGGTTGGCTGGGATCACGTCGCACATCCTGTCGGACGCGATCGAGGGAGAGGCGCGCGACATCGGCCGGATGCACGCCGCGCTCGCCCGCGAGGTCGCGACGCGGGACAGACCCTTCGCGCGGCCCTGCCTTCTGCTCTCGGGCGGCGAGACCACGGTCACGCTGCGGCAGAAGGGGCGGGGCGGCCGCAACACAGAGTTCCTGCTGGCCTTCGCGATGGCGGCGGACGGGGTGGACGGGCTTGCCGCCCTTGCGGCCGATACCGACGGGATCGACGGCTCCGAGGACAACGCCGGCGCCTTTGCCGACGGCCAGAGCGCGCGGCGCCTGCGCACGGCGGGCCACGATCCCGCGGACCTGCTGGCGCGCAACGATGCCTGGCGGGCGTTCGACCTGCTTGGGGACCTGTTCGCGCCCGGCCCGACCGGCACCAACGTCAACGATTTCCGGGCGATCCTGATCCGCTGAGCCCCGCGCGGGTCAGGTGACGCGGAACCGTGCGCGCCGTCCCTTGTGGTGGGGAGCGAGAGAGTGGCACTCGATCATCCAGTCGCCCGGATTGTCGGCGACGAAGATCACCTGACGCGAGTCGCCGGCCCGTATCAGCACGGTGTCCCGCACCGCGCCAAGGCTGTTCTCGCGGTCGATGAGATGCATGTGGTGTCCGTGCAGGTGAACCGTCTGCATCGCGGTTGAGTCGTTCGTCAGGCGCAGTTGCACCGTTTCGCCAGCGCGGGCGGTGAAGAGCGGCGGCCCGTCCGGACCGTGCGAGCGGCTGAGACGCATGACCATCCGGCGGACGCTGCGCCGCATCGGCTGCGCGAGCGGATTCGGCTCCAGCGGCAGCGGTGCGCGGCGAGAGCGACCGCGCCCGGTGACGGGGAAAGTCGCCAGCACCACCGGACCGGATGCCGTGCGGTGCAGCAGGGCCGCCCGCTCGCCCGCGTCGAGCGTCACGTCGGCGAGGATGTCGGCCCGCTGCCCTGGCGCCAGCAGGAAGGGCGCGCTCAGCCGGCGCGCCTGCGGCAGGGGCATCCCGTCGAGCGCCGCGATCCAGGCGGTCAGGCCGTGAGGCTCGAGCCGGAGCAGGTGATGCGCCGAGGCGTTCACCATGCGCAGCCTCAGCCGCTGCCCCTGCCGCATCTCGCAGGTGACCAGCCGCGGCGTGTGGTCGTCCGGCGCGGGGTCGAGCGCGACGTGCCGGTCGGTGACCGCCAGCGGCAGGTCCTCGTCGATGTCCGGAGGGGCTTCCTCACCGACGATGAGAAAGCCGTGCAACCCGCGCGCGATGGGCGTGCGCGCCTGATCGAGCGAGCGATACCAGTAGGTTCCGGCGTCGCGCACCGCGAAATCGTAGAGAAAGCCGCTGCCCGGCGCGACCGCGTCCAGAAGGTGATCCGCGCCGCCGTTCCCGGAATCGATGCGGGTCCCGTGCCAGTGCACGGCAGACGCGACGGGCAGGCCGTTCTCGAGCCGCCGGACCACCCGCCGCCCGCGCTCGGCATGGATCACCGGTCCGGGCAGCATGCCGTCATAGGCCCAGATCGGGCCGCTCTGGCCCCCGACACCGCCCAACTCGCCCGCCCGCAGGACGTCAGGCATGTGGGCGCGCGCGGCGCCCGTTGCGGGACGCGCGGTGGCGGCAGCGATCAGGGCGGTGGTGAATTGGCGACGCGTGAGTGGCACGACGATATCCTCCCTCGTCGGCAAAATAACGCCGTTCGCCGGGGAAGGCGAGAGGGAACCGAATCATCGCCGGCCTTTCTGGCACTCGCCCTCACAACCCATTCGGAGAATAAGGGCAGGATTGTGACCGATACGCAACGCCGCCCGCGCGGAACGATTGCCTGAGATACGTCCGATGGATTCTGAAGGGGTATTTGGTGGAGCCTAGGGGAGTCGAACCCCTGACCTCCTGCATGCCATGCAGGCGCTCTCCCAACTGAGCTAAGGCCCCGTGCCGTGCGGCGTCTCTAGGGGATGGCGCGGGGCGGTGCAAGTGAAAAAATCGCTCCGCCCCGTACCGAATCTTCAGCTTTCGTCATCCTCGTTGGAGACGTCGGCAATGTCGTCGAGGGAGACGTTGTCGTCGTCCTCATCGTCCTCGAGCACGTCGTCGCCGAGATCGACATTGTTGTTGCTGTCGTCCTCGAGGACGGAGTCGTCGTTCTCGGACTTCTCGGTCTCTTTCGTGCTCTGCTTGTCGGCCTTGTCGGCAAGCATGGTGCGCGAGCCCTTGCCGGTCTCGAGCGGGACGACTTCACCGGTGTAGGGACTGACCACCGGATCTGCATTGAGATCGTAGAAGCGCTTGCCCGTCGTCGGGCAGAGGCGCTTCGTGCCCCATTCTTCCTTGGGCATCGCAAACCCTTTCACAACTCGTTGGCTGGGATCGGCGCCACGTGCCACAGCTGCCGGTCCCTGTCAAAGCCTTTCCCCGATCGGACGGCGCCACTGGCGTCGGGGTGCCGGGCCGCCTAGTGTCACCGCGGCCAAGGCGGTTTTCGGAGGCTTCGGATATGGGACACGCGGTCCTGCCGGGCAACCCCCCGATCGACATCACCCTGCGCCGGTCCGGACGGGCGCGGCGGCTGTCGCTGCGCGTCTCGGGGCTGGACGGGCGGGTGACGCTGACGCTTCCGCCGCGCGTGACCGAGACCGAGGCGCTGCGCTTTGCCCGCTCGCGCGAAGGGTGGATTCGCAAGGCGCTGGAGGGGCAGGAGCGGCCGACACCGGTGGTCGCGGGCACGCAGCTGATCGTGGCGGGGAAGGAAATGGCGGTCACCGAGGGCCCCCGCCCGCGGTTGGGCGAGGGGGCGATCCAGGTGGCACCGGGGCGGTCCGCCGGCCCGCAGGTGGCGGCGCTGCTGAAGGCACTGGCCCGCGAGCGGGTGGTGGCGGCGGCCGACCTTCACGCCGCCCGTCTGGGGCGACCCTATGGGCGGGTGACGGTGCGAGATACACGCTCGCGTTGGGGGTCCTGCTCGCCGGCGGGGGATCTGATGCTTTCCTGGCGGCTGATCCTCGCGCCGCCGGACGTGCTGGACTACGTCGTGGCGCACGAGGTGGCGCATCTCGAGCACATGGATCACTCGGCGGCGTTCTGGAGCGTGGTGGCGCGGCTTCGGCCCGATTTCGAGGAGCCCCGATCGTGGCTGCGGCACAACGGACAGGGCCTGCATCGCTGGCGTTTCGCCGATTGACCGCGCCGCGCCGGGACCGGATGATCGCCCCCATGCTGATGACCTCCCGATCAGAGGCCGTTCCGGCCGCCCACGACCGCGTCTACCGCACCCTGCGCGGCCGGATCATGCATGGCGAGCTCGCCCCGGGCGCCGCGCTGACCTTGCGCGGCATCGCCAAGGAGTTCGACGTGTCGATGACGCCTGCGCGCGAGGCCGTGCGCCGGCTGGCGGCGGAGGGCGCGCTGACCCTGTCGCCCTCGGGGCGGGCGACGACACCCGTCCTGTCGCGGGAACGGATCGAGGAGCTGGCGGCGCTGCGGGCGCTGATCGAGACGGAACTGGCCAGTCGGGCGCTGCCGCGGGCGCATATCGCGCTGATCGACCGGCTTCAGACGATCAACGCGGCGATCGCCGAGCGCATCGCCCACCACGACGCGGTCGGCTATATCTCGACCAACCTGGAGTTTCACCGCACGCTCTACCTGAGGGCGCAGGCGCCGGCGATGCTGGCGATGGCCGAGACGGTGTGGCTGCAGCTGGGGCCGACGATGCGGAAACTCTACGGGCGGCTGAACCGCTCGGACCTGCCGGCGGGCCATCGCCAGATCGTCGCGGCGCTACGGGCCGGGGACGAGCCGGGGCTGCGCTTGGCGGTGCGGACGGACGTCACCCAAGGGCTGCGGATGCTGGTGGGCTGACGGCCCGCGCGTTTGCCGAATTGCGCGCCTGCGGCGCATACGATGATGGCGGCGCCTCCGGCGCCGCGCTGCGGGGCGCCGCCAGCGGCGGCACCCCGGTTGGATATTTGCGGGCAGAAGAAGACCCGCGGCCCGTCAGGAGTGGATCGGGCCGTCGCCGCAGGCGAGGGCGGCCTCGCGCACGGCCTCGGAATAGGTCGGGTGTGCGTGGCAGGTGCGGGCGAGGTCCTCGGCCGCGGCGCCGAATTCCATCGCGACGCAGATCTCGTGGATCAGGTCGCCGGCCATCGGGCCGATGATATGCGCCCCGAGGATGCGGTCGGTCTCCTTGTCGGCGAGGATCTTGACGAAGCCGTCCGCGGCGAAGTTGGCCTTGGCGCGGCCGTTGCCCATGAAGGCGAACTTGCCGACCTTGTAGGCGCGGCCCGAGGACTTGAGAGATTCCTCGGTCTCGCCGACGGCGGCGACCTCGGGGTGGGTGTAGATCACCGAGGGAATCACGCCGTAGTTCACGTGGCCGGCCTGGCCGGCGATGCTTTCGGCTACGGCCATTCCCTCGTCCTCGGCCTTGTGGGCGAGCATGGGGCCCTCGATTGCGTCGCCGATGGCCCAGATGCCGTCGATCGTCGTCTTGCGGTGCGCGTCGGTCTTCACCTGGCCCTTGTCGGTGATCTCGATCCCGAGGTCGGTCGCGCCGAGGCCGTCGGTGAAGGGCTTGCGGCCTGTGGAGACAAGGACGACGTCGGCGTCGAGCGTGTGCTCGCTGTCGTCCTTCTTCATCTTGTAGGAGACCTTGGCCTTCGTCTTGGTCGTCTCGACGCCCTGCACGGCGGCGCCGAGGACGAAGTCCATGCCCTGTTTCTTGAGCAGTTTCTGGAAGTTCTTGGAGACCTCGCCGTCCATCGTCGGGGTGATGCCGTCGAGATACTCGAGCACCGTGACCTCGGTTCCGAGGCGGTTGTAGACGCTGCCCATCTCGAGGCCGATGACGCCGGCGCCGATGACGATCATCTTCTTCGGCACCTTCGGGAGCGACAGGGCGCCGGTGGAGCTGACGACCAGCTTCTCGTCGATCTCGACGCCCGGGAGGGAGGCGGTTTCGGAGCCGGTGGCGATGACGATGTTCTTGGCCTCGTGGACCTCGTCGCCGACCTTGACCTTGCCCTTCTCGGGGATTGAGCCCCAGCCCTTGAGCCAGTCGACCTTGTTCTTCTTGAACAGGAACTCGATGCCCTTGGTGTTCTGGCCGATTGTGTCCTCCTTGTAGGACTGCATCTGCTCCCAATCGACCGAGGGGGTCTTTCCCTTGAGGCCCATCTTGGCGAAATTCTCTTCCGCTTCATGGAGTTGGTGGGTGGCGTGCAGGAGCGCCTTGGAGGGGATGCAGCCGACGTTGAGGCAGGTGCCGCCCAGCGTCTCGCGGCCCTCGACGCAGGCGGTCTTGAGGCCGAGCTGCGCGCAGCGGATAGCGCAGACATAGCCGCCGGGACCGGAGCCGATTACGATGACGTCATAGCTGGACATGGGGTCTCCTTCGTTGTCACAGGGCGTGCACCGGGCGTGCACAGGGCGTGCACCGATGCGGCATACGATGGCGCACAGGGCGCCGGGGGGCAAATTCGCATTTTCTCGGTCTGGACATCCGCGGTCTTGCTCCCGTCACACCAGCGCCGCGAGCAGCATCAGCACGGTCGCAAAGAAGCCCACACCGAAGATCAGTGAGCGCCACGGCACCCAGCCGAAGGCGTAGGCGGGGACGTAGAGGATGCGGGCGCCGAGATAGACCCAGGCGCAGGTGGCAGTCAGCCAGGTCGACTGGTCCGAGAGGGTGACCACGACCACCGCGACGGTGAACAGGATCAGCGCCTCGAAGTGGTTGTTGAGCGCGCGGAACAGCCGGCCCGTGCGAACGCTGACCTGTTCGATCAGCGGCTTGCCGAGCCGCTGCGGATCGCGCGGGCTCATCGTCTTGCCGGGGCCGAGTTCGAGGTTGGCCGGCACCGACATCAGGCCGAACTGCACGACCTGCAGGAGGCCGGCGAGGGTGAGGACGAGCAGTTCGGGCGTCATTGCGGCTCCACGAGATTGGGGGGCCGCGCCGGACCGGTGATGGATCGCCGGGGCGCGGCGCTGGACGGCGAGGGGGACAGGCGGGGGCCCGTGCGGCGTGTCAGGCGGTGCGCAGGAAGTGCAGCTGGATGTCCGTGGTGTTCTCGTTGAGCTTGGCGCGTGTCTTGAAGTGGCTGCGCGCCTTTTCCCGGTCGCTGGCCTGGTAGAGGCCCCAGACGCGGTTCGGCGTGTCGGCATCGTGCCAGAGCTGCATCTGCGTCACGCCGGAGTGTTGCCGGTCCTCGGACCCGCCGTCATAGGCGGCTTTCCAGGTCTCGTAGCCGGTGGTGTCGAAGCGGACGAGAAGTTGCATCGGTGTCTCCTTCGGAACGGCACGCCGTGGCGGGCCTTGGCACGGTTGTCTTCTGTCGGACCGGCGCCGGGGCGCCGGACGGGGAGCTCAGGCGTCGCAGCGGAGCGGCGCGGCGAGCATCGTGTCGGCATAACGCGCGCCTTGGGCGCGGGTTCGCTCCTCGATCTCGACGCGGGGCGCGCGCACCCAGCGGCAGGCCGGATCTGCGGCGGTAGCCGAGCGCGCCAGGGCGAGCCGATCGTCGAGCGAGCGCGGTTCGGCCGGGTCGAACACGAACAGGTGCCAGCGCGCGCCGCCCTCGTAGACGTTGGTCGAGGCGAAGTGCCGGACAGCGGGCGCGCCGGGCTGGTTCACGCTGGGGCCCGCGCAAGCCGCGAGAAGCGGCACGAGGGGCAGGAGGCGGGCGAGGCGTCGGGGCATGGTCTGTCTGTCCTGGTCCGTCTGACGGTCCGTGGCCGGGGCCGGCGGCGGCCGCCCGGACGGCCCCCGAGGAAGGGGCGTCCGGGCGGGGCGACGCTTACAGGTCCATCAGCATCCGGCGCGGATCCTCGAGCGCCTCCTTGACGCGGACGAGGAAGGTCACGGCGCCCTTGCCGTCGACGATGCGGTGATCGTAGCTCAGCGCGAGATACATCATCGGGCGGATCTTGATCTCGCCGTTCACGACCATCGGGCGTTCCTGGATCTTGTGCATGCCCAGGATGCCGGATTGCGGCGGGTTCAGGATCGGCGAGGACATCAGCGAGCCGTAGACGCCGCCGTTCGAGATGGTGAAGGTGCCGCCCTGCATCTCGGCCATCGACAGCTTGTTGTCGCGGGCGCGCTTGCCCTTCTCGCCGATCGCCTTTTCGATCTCGGCGAAGGACATCGAGTCGGCGTCGCGGATCACCGGCACGACGAGGCCGTTGGGCGTGCCGGTGGCGATGCCCATGTGCACGAAGTTCTTGTACACGATCTCGGTGCCGTCGATCTCGGAGTTGACCTCGGGGACCTCCTTCAGGGCGTGGCAGCACGCCTTGGTGAAGAAGGACATGAAGCCCAGGCGGACGCCGTGCTTCTTCTCGAACAGCTCCTTGTATTCCTTCCGGAGCGCCATCGTCTCGGTCATGTCCACCTCGTTGTAGGTGGTCAGCATGGCCGCGGTGTTCTGGGCGTCCTTCAGGCGGCGGGCGATGGTCTGGCGCAGGCGGGTCATCTTGACCCTTTCCTCGCGGCTCTCGTCCTCGGCGGGGACGGGGGCGCGCGGGGCCTGCTTGGGCTGCTCGGCCTTCTCTTCCTTGGGCTGGTTGAGGGCGTTGATCACGTCCTCCTTCATCACCCGGCCGTCGCGGCCCGAGGCCTGCACCTTTTCGCGGTCGACGCCCTTCTCGGCCATCATCTTCTTGGCCGAGGGGGCGTCCTCGGTGTCCTCGCGGCCCTTGTCGGCGGGGGCGGGCGCCTCGGAGGCGACCTGCTTAGGGTCCTCGGTGGTCTCGGGCGTGCCTTCCTGGGCCGAGTGGGCCTGCCCCTCGCCGCCGCGGGTCATCGTGGCGACGCGACCGCCGGCCTCGACGGTGTCGCCCTCGTTGGCGAGGATGTCCTTCAGCGTGCCGGAGGCGGGCGCGGGGACCTCGACCGAGACCTTGTCGGTCTCGAGCTCGCAGAGCATCTCGTCGGCCTTCACGGTGTCGCCGGTCTTCTTGAACCAGGTGGCGACGGTGGCCTCGCTCACGCTTTCGCCGAGGGCGGGCACCATGACGTCGACCTCCTGCCCCTCGTCGGGGGCGGATTTCGGCGCGTCGCTCTCGCCCTTGGCGTCGGCCTTGGCCTCGCCTCCGTCGGACTTCGTCGTCTCCTTCGCCTTGGTCTCCTCGGGGCCGGCATTGCCGGCCTCGGAGATCTGGGCCAGCAGGGCGTCGACGCCGACGGTCTCGCCCTCCTGCGCGACGATTTCGCTGAGCTCGCCGGAGGCGGGGGAGGGGACCTCGACGGTGACCTTGTCGGTCTCGAGCTCGCAGAGCATCTCGTCGGCCTCGACGCGCTCGCCCGGCTTCTTGAACCAGGTGGCGACGGTGGCTTCGGTGACGCTTTCGCCCAGGGTGGGCACGCGGACTTCAGTGCTCATCGGTGATCCTTATTCCTCGATTGCCAGCGCCTGGTTCACCAGCGCCTGCTGTTGCTCTTTGTGTTGCGAGGCGAGCCCGGTGGCGGGGGCCGCCGCGGCCGCGCGTCCGACATAGACCGGGCGGGTGTGCTCGGCCTTGGTGCGCGACAGCACCCATTCGATGTTGGGCTCGACGAAGTTCCAGCCGCCCTGGTTCTTGGGCTCTTCCTGGCACCAGATCATCTCGGCCTGGGGGAAGCGCTGCAGCTCTTTCGACAGGGCGAGGGCGGGGAACGGATAGAACTGTTCCAGCCGCATCAGGTAGACGTCGTCGATGCCGGCCTCGTCGCGCTTTTCGAGCAGGTCGTAGTAGACCTTGCCCGAGCACAGCACCACGCGGCGCATCTTGTCGTCGGAGACCAGCTGGGTGTCCGAGTTGCCCTTTTCGGCGTCGTCCCACAGCACTCGGTGGAAGCTGGAGCCGGTCACGAACTCTTCCCGCCGGCTGACCGCCATCTTGTGCCGCAGGAGCGACTTGGGCGTCATCATGATCAGCGGCTTGCGGAAGGTGCGGTGCAGCTGCCGGCGCAGGATGTGGAAGTAGTTCGCCGGCGTGGTGCAGTTGGCGACGATCCAGTTATCCTGGCCGCATTGCTGCAGGAACCGCTCGAGCCGGGCCGAGGAGTGTTCCGGACCCTGGCCCTCGTAGCCGTGGGGCAGCAGGCAGACGAGGCCGGACATGCGCAGCCACTTCGCCTCGCCGGACGAAATGAACTGGTCGAACATGATCTGGCCGCCGTTGGCGAAGTCGCCGAACTGCGCCTCCCAGCAGGTGAGCGCGTTGGGCTCGGCCAGCGAGTAGCCGTACTCGAAGCCCAGGACGGCGTATTCCGACAGCATCGAGTCGATTGCCTCGTACTTCGCCTGGCCCTCGCGGATGTTGTTGAGCGGGAAGTACCGGTCTTCGCTCGTCTGGTCGATGATCGCCGAGTGGCGCTGCGAGAAGGTGCCGCGGACGCTGTCCTGGCCGGACAGGCGCACCGGGTAGCCCTCGGTCAGGAGCGAGCCGAAGGCCAGCGCCTCGGCGGTGGCCCAGTCGAAACCCTCGCCCGAGTCGAACATCTTGCGCTTGGCGTCGAGCAGGCGGTTCACCGTCTTGTGGATGTTGAAATCCTCGGGCACCCGCGTCAGCGCGGCGCCGACCTCGTCGAAGGTCTCTTCGGCGATGGCGGTCTGGCCGCGCTGATACTTGTCGCCCTCCTTGTCGAGATGCGACCAGCGCCCGTCCAGCCAGTCCGCCTTGTTCGGCCTGAAGGTCTTGCTGGCCTCGAACTCGTCGTTGAGCGTCGACTGGAACTGCGCCTTGATGTCCTCGATCTCGCCCTCGGGGATCAGGTCGTCGGCCACGAGGCGATCGGTGTAGCGGGTCAGCGTGGTCTTCTGCTGCTTGATCCGCTTGTACATCGCGGGGTTGGTGAACATGGGCTCGTCGCCCTCGTTGTGACCGAACCGCCGGTAGCAGATCATGTCGATCACAACGTCCTTGTGGAACTTCTGCCGGAACTCGGTGGCCACCTTGGCGGCGTGGACCACGGCCTCGGGGTCGTCGCCGTTGACGTGGAAGATCGGCGCTTCGACCATCAGCGCGATGTCGGTCGGGTAGGGCGACGAGCGCGAGTTGTGCGGCGCTGTGGTGAAGCCGATCTGGTTGTTCACGACGATGTGGATCGTGCCGCCGGTGCGGTGCCCCTTGAGGCCAGAGAGACCGAAGCACTCGGCCACGACGCCCTGGCCGGCGAAGGCCGCGTCGCCATGCAGCAGGATGGGAAGGACGGCGGTGCGCTGGGGATCGTTGTGCTGGTCCTGCTTGGCGCGGGCCTTGCCCACGACGACCGGGTTCACCGCCTCGAGGTGCGAGGGGTTCGCGGTCAGCGACAGGTGCACCTTGTTGCCGTCGAACTCACGGTCGGAGGACGCGCCGAGGTGGTATTTCACGTCGCCAGAGCCGTCGACGTCCTCGGGCTTGAAGCTGCCGCCCTGAAACTCGTTGAAGATCGCGCGGTAGGGCTTGCCCAGCACGTTGGCCAGCACGCTGAGGCGGCCGCGGTGGGGCATGCCGATGACGATCTCCTTCACGCCGAGGCTGCCGCCGCGCTTGATGATCTGTTCCATCGCCGGGATCAGGCTTTCGCCGCCGTCCAGGCCGAAGCGCTTGGTGCCCATGTACTTGACGTGTAGGAACTTCTCGAAGCCCTCGGCCTCGACCATCTTGTTGAGGATGGCGCGGCGGCCCTGCTCGGTGAAGGTGACCTCCTTGCCGTAGCCCTCGATCCGCTCCTTCAGCCAGCCGGACTGCTCGGGGTCGGAGATGTGCATGTACTGCAGCGCGAAGGTGCCGCAATAGGTGCGGCGCACGATGTCGAGGATCTCGCGCAGCGAAGCGACCTCGAGCCCGAGCACCTTGTCGATGAAGATCGGCCGGTCCATGTCCTGATCGGTGAAGCCGTAGGACTTTGGGTCGAGCTCGGGGTGCGGGGTCTTGTCGCGCATCCCCAGCGGGTCGAGATCGGCCACCAGATGCCCGCGGATGCGGTAGGCGCGGATCAGCATCAGCGCGCGGATCGAATCCAGCACGGCGCGCTTGATCGCCTGCTCGCTGACCTTGACCTGCGAGCTGTCGGCCTTCTGCGCGATCTTCTCGGCGATCGCCTTGCCGTCGTCCGCGGCGACCGGCGCCGCGCCCTCGGCCGGGGCGGCGGAGGGCCACTGCCCGTCGAGCGCCGCGATCAGTTCGTCGTTGGGCGAGATCGGCCAGTCGGCGCGCGCCCAGGAGGGGCCTGCGGCCTCGGCCTTCACGCTGCCCTCGTCGTCGCCCAGCGTGCGGAAGAACTCGGCCCAGGCGTCGTCGACGGCGGCGGGATCGTTCGCCCAGCGGGCATAGAGCTGTTCGAGATAGGCCGCGTTCTGTCCGCCCATGAACGAGGAGGCGTGATACAGGTCGTTGCGGGATTGATCGGTCATGGCGTTACCTCACGAGGGTTTGGCCCGTAATCGTTCGGGCCGGGCTGGCTGGGCCGTGCCAGCCACCAAAGCACCAACAGGGGAGAGATCAAGAAGACGAAGATGCCGATGGCGAATCCGATACCGGCGAGCCCGGAGGGGATCGCCCCGTCGCCCAATACGGGACCAAGCATGCCCATCAGCGCGCCGAATGTGCCAAGTCCCACCATCACGATGAGAGGATAGAGCAGATAGAGCCCGGAACGACCCGTGTCGTGCATCCGGCGCCATCCGGCCGCCAGGCTGGGGATCAGCGTGGCCAGGGAAAAGATCGCCGACACGATCGCGGGCGATGTGCCCTCTTGGCCGCCGTCGGGCGCGGTTGCGGTGCCGAACAGCGCCATGTCGATCCAGCCGGTGACGATGTTGCCGACGAGGATGAAGAGGAAGAACCACCAGTATTCCGGGCGCGGCGCGCGGCCCGAGAAGGTGGCGTACTTGCGCAGGCAGGTGCGGATCGCCTGTTGCGGTGTCATGGGTCGTGTGAACCAGTGCAATCGGAACGCGCGGCGCCGCGAGGGGACCGCGCTGGGAAAAGGGGGGTGCCGGGCGCCGCGCGGGCGGCACCCGGAGACGGGGCGGTCGGCGCTGCCGCTCGCCCCGCTCGCATCAGCCGATCGCCTTGAGCACGGCCTCGCCCAGGTGGGCGGGGCTCTCGGCGACGACGATGCCGGCCGAGTTCATCGCCTCGATCTTGTCCTCGGCGCCGCCCTTGCCGCCGGCGACGATCGCACCGGCGTGGCCCATGCGGCGGCCCGGAGGCGCGGTGCGCCCGGCGATGAAGCCGGCGGTCGGCTTCCAGCGGCCCTTCTTGCGCTCGGCGGCGAGGAATTCGGCCGCGTCCTCTTCGGCGGAGCCGCCGATCTCGCCGATCATGATGATCGCCTCGGTCTCGTCGTCGTCGAGGAACATCTCGAGCACGTCGATATGCTCGGTCCCCTTGATCGGGTCGCCGCCGATGCCGACGCAGGTGGACTGGCCCAGGCCGACGTCGGTGGTCTGCTTGACCGCCTCGTAGGTGAGCGTGCCCGAACGGCTGACGACGCCGACCTTGCCGCGCTTGTGGATGTGGCCGGGCATGATGCCGATCTTGCAGGCGTCGGGCGTGATGACGCCGGGGCAGTTCGGCCCGATCAGCGTGGTCGAGGTGCCCTGCAGGGCGCGCTTGACCTTCATCATGTCGAGCACCGGGATCCCCTCGGTGATGCAGACCACCAGTTCGATCCCGGCGTCGACCGCCTCGAGGATCGAGTCGGCGGCGAACGGCGGCGGCACGTAGATCACGCTCGCGTTCGCGCCGGTGCGGTCCACGGCCTCGTGGCAGGAGTTGAAGACCGGCAGGTCCAGATGCGTCTGGCCGCCTTTGCCCGGCGTCACGCCACCGACCATCTTGGTGCCATAGGCGATCGCCTGTTCGGAGTGGAAGGTGCCCTGGCTTCCCGTGAAGCCCTGGCAGATCACCTTTGTGTTTTCGTCTACGAGTACGGCCATGCGTCCCTCTTGTTCCTTTCCCCGAGGCGTGCGCGCCCCGGTCGCGTGTCAGTAGCGCGCGTCGTCTTCGTCCACGATCTCGTCGAGCGCGCGCAGCAGGATCAGTCCCGCGCCCATGATCATCAGTGTCCGACCGAAGCTGTCGTTGAGATTGTCGGGCATCACGTTCGCCAGGCCGTCACGGGCCTGGCGGGCAACGTCCTGCGGGTCGGCCGGATCGGGCAGTCGCGGCGCCTGTGCCGGCGCCGGAAGGTTCAGCGCACCGGGGCGCAGCTGGCGCAGGCCGAAGCCCACGCCGGCCAGCGCGATCCCGGCGACGAACGGCAGGTATCCCGGCCCCCGGCTCATCCCTTGACCGCCTCGACGATCTTCTGCGCGCCGTCCTTGAGGTCGTCGGCGGCGATGATGTTGACGTCGGAGCTGTTCAGGATCTCCTTGCCCGTCTCGACATTCGTGCCTTCGAGGCGGACGACGAGCGGCACGCTCAGGCCGACTTCCTTGACCGCGGCGACCACGCCCTCGGCGATCACGTCGCAGCGCATGATGCCGCCGAAGATATTGACCAGGATGCCTTTGACGTTCTTGTCGGAGGTGATGATCTTGAACGCCTCGGTCACCTTCTCCTTCGTGGCGCCGCCGCCGACGTCGAGGAAGTTGGCCGGCTCGGCGCCGTAGAGCTTGATGATGTCCATCGTCGCCATGGCAAGGCCGGCGCCGTTGACCATGCAGCCGATCTCGCCGTCGAGCGCGATGTAGTTCAGGTCGTACTTCGAAGCCTGGAGTTCCTTGGGATCCTCCTCGGATTCGTCGCGCAGGGCGGCGATGTCCGAGTGGCGGTAGAGCGCGTTGCTGTCGAAGCCGAGCTTGGCGTCGAGGCACTTGAGCTGCCCGCCGTCGGTGACGATCAGCGGGTTGATCTCGAGCATCTCGCAGTCCTTCTCGATGAAGAGACGGTAGAGATTGCCCATCAGCTGCACGCACTGCTTGACCTGCTGACCCTCGAGCCCGAGGGCGAAGGCGATGCGGCGACCGTGGAACGGCTGGTAGCCGGCGGCGGGATCGACGCTGAACGAGAGGATCTTCTCGGGCGTGGAGGCGGCGACCTCTTCGATGTCGACACCGCCCTCGGTCGAGCAGACGAACGACACGCGGCTGGTCACGCGGTCGACGAGAAGGGCGAGGTACAGCTCACGCTCGATGCCCGAGCCTTCCTCGATGTAGATGCGGCCGACCTGCTTGCCCTCGGCCCCGGTCTGGTGCGTGATCAGCGTCCGGCCGAGCATCCTGCGCGCCTCGTCGGCGGCTTCCTCGACCGACTTGGCGAGACGGACACCGCCCTTGTCGCCGGCGTCGGCTTCGGCGAAACGGCCCTTGCCGCGGCCGCCGGCGTGGATCTGCGCCTTGACCACCCAAAGCGGGCCGTCGAGTTCGCCGGCCGCCGTCTTGGCCTCTTCCGCACGTGTGACCGTGCGGCCGTCGGAGACGGGCGCGCCGTAGTCGCGAAGCAGAGCCTTCGCCTGGTATTCGTGGATATTCACCTGTCACTGTCCCTTCTGCGGTTCGCGCTTCATCAAAGCACATGACATCCGAGGCGCGCTCGTCAAAGATGTTTTGACCCCAATGCGACCTTTCGCAAGTGCAGAGGGGTTTTTGTGATCACAGGTTTCGGCGGTGTTATCACAAATATCCTCTCTGCGGCGAATCATCGCCGATGCGACATGTCGCGGCAGGAAGACGACGCCGCCACCGGGCGCGATTCGCGGATTTTCCGCATCGCTCAGCGCCGCGCAGTGGAATTATTAACCATGGCGCACTTATCCGGGCGCATGGCCGATGGGGCGCATCGCCGGTCGCGCACGCGGGAACCTTGGGCTTGCACGCAGGTTAGCCCTGAGCCTACCCATTGGGGGCGCCGCGCCGGCGCCGCCCGATCACGGGTGTTCGACACAGGGGGACGATATGGCGGACGACTCTAAGACTTCATTCGGCGGGACGACGATCGCGCTCGTCATCGTGGCCGTGCTGGGCTGGCTCTTCGCAGCCTATTTCTGGACGCGCGGCAGCTCGATGAGCGACGAGCTGGAAGCGGCTCAATCCGCGGTCGAGACCGCGCAGGCCGACCTCGACGAGCAGGTCTCGGCCTCGGGCTCGGTCGAGGATCTGAACGCGCAGATCGAGACGCTCGAGCCGGAGGTCGAGAGCCTGACGCAGGAGCGGGATCAGATCCAATCGCAGATCGACGAGCTGCAGCCGCAGCTCGAGGACCTTCAGACGCAGCTTTCCGACCTGGAGAGCAACGTCGAGGACCGGCAGAACCAGGTGTCCGAACTGGAAAGCCAGGTGGAGCCGCTGCGCGAGGAGCTGAACAACTACGAGGAACGCCGCGCCGAGCTGGAGCAGCAGATCGCCGATCAGACGGATCAGCTGGCCGAGGTCGGCAACCGGCTGGAAGAGGCCCGCTCGCAGGAAGCGCAGCTGCAGGAGAGCATCTCGAACCTGCAGAACGAGAACGCCACGCTGACCGAAGAGCTGTCGCAGGCCGAAACGGCCCTGCAGAACGCTCGGTCCGAGGAATCCTCGGTGCGCGAGGAACTGTCGTCTATGCGCGAGGAAGTCACCTCGCTGCAACAGCGCCAGACCGAGCTGGACGACGAGGTCGTCACCCTGAGCGAGCGCCGCGACACGCTGGAGCGCAACGTCTCGCAGGCGCAGGATCAGCGGTCGGAAATCCAGGACACTCTGACGGCGCTGACGATGGACGTCGCCACCCGCTCGGCCGCGCTGTTCGCGATCGAGCAGGGCATCTCGCAGCAGATTTCCGAACTGGAAGCCGCGCAGGAAAGCAGCCAGCAGTCCTCGGAGGGCTCGCAATCGGGCGATCAGTCGGGTCAGCAGGCCTCCGGGTCGGAGCAGTCCGGTGAGCAATCGTCGGACGGTTCGGGCGACG
>NZ_FOGU01000003.1:0-159346 GCF_900111315.1 Tranquillimonas rosea | reverse complement strand
TCGGGCGACGGGTCGCAATCGGGCGATCAGTCGGACCAGCAGTCGTCTGGGTCGGAGCAATCCGGCGAGCAGTCGTCGGACGGCTCGGATGACGGCGCCCAGGCGGGCGAACAGGAAGGCCAGCAATCGGGCGAGCAATCGTCCGGTTCGGACGACGCCCAGCAGTCCAGCGAGGGTTCGGAAGGTCGCGAAGAGGTGCAGGACACCGAGGGAGACGGCAGCGTCATCGAGGGCAACGCCTCGACCACGCCCGAGACCGAGGGCGACACATCGGGCGAGTCGAGCGCTCAGAACGACGGCGCCGTGCTGCCGATCCAGCCGGGCGACTACGCCCAGGGCACGCTGGTGGCGAGCTTTGCCCCCGATGGCAGCTTCGCGATGTCGGGCGGCGACCGGATCAGCGACATCACCGGCAGCTACAGCTTCGAGGGCGACAACATGCTGGTGCTGGAAGACGCGAGCGGGCAGGGCCCGACCGACGCCTTTCCGCTGGAATGCGAGATCACCCCGACCGGGCGCGGCTTCAACGTGATGGGGCCGAACGACGGGTGCGGCCCGCTGTCGGGCCTGGTGTTCGAGCGCGCGGTGGAAGGCCAGTAAGCCCCGGGCGCCGCGCCCCATTCTCAAACGAAAAAGACGCGCCGAGGCGCGTCTTTTTTTTGGTCAGGTCGTACGGGCCGGATCAGGCGAGGGTCTCGTCGATTCCCTTGCAGGCGTCGACAAGCCCGCGGACCGAATCGACGGAGCTGTTGAACATCTCCTGCTCGTCCTTGTTCAGGTCGATGTCGACGATGCGCTCGATCCCCTTGTCGCCGATCACCGCCGGAACGCCGACATAGAGCCCCTTGAGGCCGAACGAACCGTCGCACCATGCCGCGCAGGGCAGGACGCGCTTCTGGTCCTTGAGATAGGCCTCGGCCATCTCGATGGCACTGGTGGCGGGCGCGTAGAAGGCCGAGCCCGACTTGAGCAGGCCGACGATCTCGGCGCCGCCGTCGCGGGTGCGCTGAACGATCGCGTCGAGCCTGTCCTGCGTGGTCCAGCCCATCTTCACGAGGTCGGGCAGCGGGATGCCGGCGACGGTGGAGTAGCGGGTCAGCGGCACCATCGTGTCGCCGTGGCCGCCCAGCACGAAGGCCGACACGTCACGCATCGACACGTTGAACTCGAGGCTGAGGAAGTGGCGGAAGCGCGCCGAGTCGAGCACGCCGGCCATGCCGACGACCTTCTCGTGCGGCAGGCCGCTGAATTCGCGCAGGGCCCACACCATCGCGTCGAGCGGGTTGGTGATGCAGATCACGAAGGCGTCGGGCGCGTGCTGCGCGATGCCTTCGCCGACGGCCTTCATCACCTTGAGGTTGATGCCGAGCAGGTCGTCGCGGCTCATCCCCGGCTTGCGGGGCACGCCTGCGGTGACGATGCAGACATCCGCGCCGGCGATGTCGGCATAGTCGGTGGTGCCGGACATCTGCGCGTCGAACCGCTGGGACGGGCCCGATTCGGCGATGTCCAGCGCCTTGCCCTGGGGGGTGCCGTCGGCGATGTCGAACATCACCACGTCACCGAGTTCCTTGATCGCGGCGAGGTGTGCGAGGGTGCCGCCGATCTGTCCCGAGCCGATGAGGGCGATCTTGGGTCTGGCCATGAAACGGGTCTCCGATCCTGTGTCACATCGGCGCGATGGGTAAGCCGATACAGGCCACCGCGCAAGCGCCGCGGTGCGGCAGCGGGGGTGGCCGCCGTCCGGGAGAGGGGCTATGCACCCCGGACCGCACCGATTTTCCGGGGAATCGCCGTTCATGGAGCTCGACCTCACATTCTTCCTGATGGCTGTTCCGGCGGTGCTGTTCGCGGGAATCTCGAAGGGTGGGTTCGCGTCCGGCGCGGCGTTCGCGGCGTCTCCGTTCCTGGCGCTGATTCTCACGCCCGGCCAGGCGATCGGGGTGATGCTGCCGCTCTTGATGCTGATGGACGTCACTGCGCTGCGCCCGTTCTGGAAGCAGTGGGACAAGGGCGCGGCCCGGCGGCTGATCCTGGGCGGTCTGCCGGGGATCGCGCTTGGCGCGGCGCTGTATCGCGTGGCCGAACCGGACGTGTTCCGCTTGCTGATCGGGCTCGTCGCGGTGGGGTTCGTAGCCTATCAGATCGCGCGGAAACGGGGCTGGATCGCCACGGCCGCGCGCCCGTTCTCGCCCGCCGCGGGGTATGGCTGGGGCGGTGTTGCGGGGCTGACGAGCTTTATCAGCCATGCGGGCGGCCCGCCGGCGGCGGTGTATCTCCTGTCCCTGAATCTGACCAAGACGACCTTCCAGGCGACCACGGTGCTGACGTTCTGGATGCTGAATCTACTGAAATTCATTCCCTATGCCGCGCTCGGCATCTTCAGCCGCGAGACCGTGCTGGCGAACATCTTTCTCGCGCCGGTGGCGCCGTTGGGAATCATGCTGGGCGTCTGGCTGCACCGGCGCATCAGCGAGACGTTCTTCTTCCAGCTGACCTACGCTTTCCTGCTAATCACCGGCGGCAAGCTGATCTTCGACGCCCTGACCTGAGCCGTGTCAAGGAAGGGCCGCCACCACATGCAGCGTGGCGAGCAGCATCGGCCCGATGCCGAGCGAAAGAAGGAAGAAGTGGTGTGTCATGGCGTGGCCCCCTGTCCTGGAGGCCCCAGCGTTGCCGCGCACGGCTTCATGTCCCGTAACCCCACCGTACGGTGGGTCGGCCTTCCGCACCGCAGCGGGTTGCGAAATGCGTCCGTTTCGTGCTGTCTCGCGCAAGAATATTTCGAGGGGGTCGAATCATGAAAGCAGACCAACGCCCCTGGCGGTCGGTTCTCTATATCCCTGGCTCCAAAGAGCGTGCTCTGGAAAAGGCCAAGACGCTGCCGGTGGACGCGATCATCTTCGACCTCGAGGATGCGGTCGCCGCCGTGGAAAAGCCTGCGGCCCGGCACACGCTGGCCCAGACGCTCGGCGCGGGCGGCTATGGCCCCCGCGCGCAGCTTGTGCGGATCAACGGGCTCGAGACCGAGTGGGGGCGGGACGACCTGGGTGCGATCGCCGCGGCGGCGCCGCAGGCGGTGCTGCTGCCCAAGGTCAACTCGGCCGCGGATGTCGCCAATGTGGCCGCCCGGCTGGAAGCGCGGGCCGAGACGGCGGACACCGCGATCTGGGCGATGATGGAGACGCCCGAGGGCATCCTGAACGCCGCCGAGATCGCCCGCGCGCCGCGGATGGCGGGTTTCGTCATGGGCACCAACGACCTTGCCAAGGAGCTGGGTTGCCGGTTCCGGGCCGACCGTCTGCCGCTGATGCAGGCGCTGCAGACCTGCCTTCTGGCCGCACGGGCGGCGGGGATCGTCTGCGTCGACGGGGTCTACAACGCGTTCAAGGACGACGAGGGTCTGCGGGTGGAATGTGCCCAGGGCCGTGACCTGGGGATGGACGGCAAGACCCTGATCCACCCGGCGCAGGTCGGCGTCGCGAACGAGGTCTTTGCCCCCACGCCCGAGGAGATCGACCTGGCAGAACGCCAGATCGCCGCCTTCGAGGCGGCCGAGCGCGAGGGGCAGGGCGTGGCAGTTGTCGATGGCCGCATCGTCGAGAATCTGCATATCGTCACCGCGCGGGCGACGCTGGCAAAGGCCGCCCGGATCGCGGAACTGGAGGGATAATGACGATACTCGTTCTGGGCCTCGTCCTGTGGCTTGCGGCGCATCTTCTCAAGCGGCTCGCGCCCGAGGCGCGGGGCGCGATGGAACGGCGGATGGGCCCGGCCTCGAAAGGGGTGATCGCGGCGGTGCTTCTGGTGGCGCTGGTGCTGATCGTGCTGGGCTATCGCTCGGCAGAGTTCTGGCCGGTCTGGTCGCCTCCGCTGTGGACCCGCCACATCAACAACCTCGCGATGCTGTTCGCCGTCGCGCTGTTCGGGCTTGGACATTCCAAGTCGCGTCTGCGGCGGCGCTTTCGCCACCCGATGTTGTGGTCTGTCGTTGTCTGGGCCGCGGCGCACCTGCTGGTGAACGGCGACGTGGCCTCGATCCTGCTGTTCGGCACGATGCTGCTGTGGGCGCTGGCGGAACGGTCACTGATCAACCGCGCCGAGGCCGCGCCCGCGCCGTATGCCGGCGGCAGCTTGGCGGGCGACATCCGCCTCGCCATCATCACGCTGGTGATCTACGGCGTGATCGCGTACGCGCACGTCCTTCTGGGCGTCTGGCCATTTCCGGGGTGAAGACATGCAGATCTACCGACTTCTGACCGGCGACGACACGTCCGCCTTCTGCCACAAGGTGAGCGAGGCCCTGTCGAAGGGCTGGGTGCTGCACGGCTCGCCGTCCTATGCCTATGACGCGGCCAACGGCGTGATGCGATGCGCCCAGGCCGTGACCAAGGAGATCGACGGCGACTACTCTCCCGACATGAAGCTCGGGGCGCAGTGATGTCCAAGACCGATCCGGGCCGCTTCTTCGAGGATTACCGGCTGGGAGAGGTGATCCGCCACGCGGTTCCCCGGACGGTCGGGCAGGGGGAGCGGGCGCTGTACCATGCGCTCTATCCCGCGCGGGGGGCGCTTCACTCGTCCGACACGTTCGCGCAGTCCTGCGGGCTGCCAGTTGCGCCGCTGGACGACCTGATCGCGTTCCACACCGTGTTCGGTAAGACCGTTCCCGACATCTCGCTCAACGCGGTGGCCAATCTCGGCTATGCCGAGGGGCGGTTCCTGGCGCCGGTCTGGCCCGGCGATACGCTGACCTCGGATTCCGAGGTGATCGGGCTGAAGCAGAACTCGAGCGGGAAGACAGGCGTCGTGTGGGTGCGCACCACGGGTCGCAACCAGCAGGGGCGCCCGGTCCTGAGCTATGTCCGCTGGGTGATGGTGCGCAAGCGCGACCCCGAAGCGCCCGCGCCCGAGCCGGTGGTGCCCGACCTGGCCGAGTCGGTGACGCCCGATCATCTTACCGTGCCCGAGGGGCTGCGGTTCGACGGCTACGATTTCGACCGCGCGGGCGAGCCGCATCGCCTGGGCGACTACGCGCCCGGCGAGATCATCGATCACGTCGACGCCGTGACGGTCGAAGAGGCCGAGCACATGATGGCCACACGGCTGTGGCAGAACACCGCTCGCGTGCATTTCGACGCGACCCACCGCGAGGACGGGCGGCGGCTGATCTATGGCGGCCACGTCATCAGCCTGGCGCGGGCGCTGAGCTTCAACGGGCTGGCCAACGCGCAGATGATCGTCGGCCTGAACGGTGGCGCCCATGCGAATCCGTGCTTTGCCGGCGACACCGTGCGCGCCTGGTCCGAGGTTCTGGACTGCGCCGAGACCAATGTGCCGGGCGTCGGAGCGCTGCGGCTGCGGCTGGTGGCGGCGAAGGACGGACCGGGCGACTACGCGCTGAAGGACGACAAGGGCAAGTACCTGCCGCACATTCTGCTGGACCTGGACCTGTGGGTCCTGATGCCGGTGTGACGGTCGGGCAGCGTCCCCCAGCGGGCGGCGCAATTTGTGATCACGCCGCGTCATCAAGTGATCACAAAGGTCGCGAACCTGCGCCAAAGCCGCCCGTTATCGCTCGCCCCCCGTGACTCGGGCGCAAATCTTGCTATCACTCCCATGAAACGCCCTACACTGGGCGCCAGCGATAGGATGATCCAATGGCAGACGTGAACCGGGGCAACAGGCCCCTGTCCCCGCACCTTCAGATTTACCGTCCGCAGATCACCTCAGCCAGTTCCATCTTTACCCGCATCACCGGCAACGGCCTGCTCGTCGGTTCGCTGCTGATCGTGTGGTGGTTTCTGGCTGCGGCGATTTCGCCCGAGGCCTTCGCCGTGGCCGACGGCGTGATTACCTCGTGGTTCGGCGATGTTGTGATGACGCTGTCGCTGCTGGCGCTCTGGTATCACACGCTGGCGGGCGTCCGGCACCTGGTCTGGGACGCCGGTTACGGGCTGGAGCTCGCCACGGCCGAAAAGCTCGGCTGGGGCTGCATCGGCGGGTCGGTCGTGCTGACCATCCTGACGCTGTTCCTGATCTGAGGAGACGAGACATGGCCTTCATGACCGACCGCAAGCGCGCCATCGGATGGGGCTCGGCCAAGTCCGGGACCGAGCATCACTGGCACATGATCCTCAGCTCGGTCGCGCTGCTGATCCTGATCCCGCTGTTCGTCTTTACCTTCGGGCCGATGCTGGGCGAGCCGCACGAAGAGGTCGTCGCCTACTTCTCGCGCCCGTTCCCGGCGATCGTGGCCGGGCTGACGCTGGTCGTCGGCTTCATGCACTTCAAGAATGGGGTGCAGGTGATGATCGACGACTACGTCGAAGGATTGGCGCGCGAGATCGCGATCATCGCGATGACCTGCGTGAGCTATGCCGCCGCGGCGATCGGGGTGTTTGCCCTGGCCCGTCTGGCGCTGTGAAGGAGTGAGTTGATGGCTGCCTACGAATACGAGACGCATACCTACGACGTTGTCGTGGTCGGTGCCGGCGGCTCCGGCCTGCGGGCGACGCTGGGCATGGCCGAGCAGGGGCTCAAGACGGCCTGCGTCACCAAGGTGTTCCCGACGCGCTCGCACACCGTCGCGGCGCAGGGCGGGATCGCCGCGTCGCTGTCGAACATGGGGCCCGACCATTGGCAGTGGCACATGTACGACACGGTGAAGGGCTCGGACTGGCTGGGCGACACCGACGCGATGGAATACCTCGCCCGCGAGGCGCCCAAGGCGGTCTACGAACTGGAACACTACGGCGTGCCGTTCAGCCGGACAGAAGAGGGCAAGATCTACCAGCGGCCCTTCGGCGGCCACACTACCGAATTCGGTGAGGGCCCCCCGGTGCAGCGCACCTGCGCCGCGGCCGACCGGACCGGGCACGCGATCCTGCACACGCTCTATGGCCAGAGCCTGAAGAACCAGGCCGAGTTCTTCATCGAGTACTTCGCCATCGACCTGATCATGTCCGAGGACGGGCAGTGCCAGGGCGTCGTGGCCTGGAAGCTGGAAGACGGCACGATCCACGTGTTCAACGCCAAGATGGTCGTGCTGGCCACCGGCGGCTACGGCCGGGCCTATTTCTCGGCGACCTCGGCGCATACCTGCACCGGCGACGGCGGCGGCATGATCGCGCGGCAGGGCCTGCCGCTGCAGGACATGGAGTTCGTGCAGTTTCACCCCACCGGCATCTACGGTGCCGGATGTCTGATCACCGAAGGCGCCCGCGGCGAGGGCGGTTATCTGACGAACTCGGAAGGCGAGCGGTTCATGGAACGCTATGCGCCGACTTACAAGGACCTCGCCAGCCGCGACGTCGTCAGCCGATGCATGACGATGGAGATCCGTGAGGGGCGCGGGGTCGGGCCGAACTCTGACCATATCCACCTGCACCTCAACCACCTGCCGCCCGAGACGCTGAACCTGCGCCTGCCCGGCATCTCTGAATCGGCCCGGATCTTTGCCGGCGTCGATGTCACGAAAGAACCGATCCCGGTCCTGCCGACGGTGCACTACAACATGGGCGGCATCCCGACGAACTACTGGGGCGAGGTGCTGAACCCGACCGAGGACGATCCCGACCGGGTTGCGCCCGGCCTGATGGCCGTCGGCGAGGCGGGGTGCGCCAGCGTGCACGGCGCCAACCGCCTTGGCTCGAACTCGCTGATCGACCTTGTGGTGTTCGGCCGCGCCGCCGCGATCAAGGCCGCAGAGGTGGTCGACCCCGAGTCGCCGAACGTGCAGCTGAACCAGGCGAGCGTGGACAAGGCGCTCGACCGGTTCGACAGCCTGCGGCACGCCAAGGGCGGCACGCCCACGGCGGATCTGCGGGCCGAGATGCAGAAGGCCATGCAGGACGACGCCGCGGTGTTCCGCACCGAGGAGACGCTCAAGCAGGGGGTCGAAAAGATGACCACGGTCGCGGGCAAGGCCGACGACCTGCACGTCACCGACCGGTCGCTGATCTGGAACACCGACCTGATGGAGACGCTCGAATTGACGAACCTGCTGCCGAACGCGCTGGCAACCGTCGTGGGGGCCGAGGCGCGCAAGGAGAGCCGGGGCGCCCATGCCCACGAGGATCATCCCGACCGCGACGACGAAAACTGGCGGAAGCACACGCTGGCCTACGTCAACGGCAAGGTCGAGCTGAAGTATCGCCCGGTGCACCTGAACCCGCTCCTGGGGCACAACGAGGGCGGCATCGATCTCAAGAAGATCGCACCCAAGGCCCGCGTCTATTGAACCGCGCGGTCTCGTATATCGTCCTGTCGCTCGGCGCTCTTGCGGCGCTGGCGGGGTGCGGGACGATGTCGCCCGAAGCCGCGGCGCGCCTGTGCGAAGAGCAGGCCCGCCGCGCGACCGGGCCCTTCGGACAGGCTGCGATTGGCATCAACCAGGACGGCCCCGTGAGTGGCCTCGAGATCGGCGTGACCTCGGACTACATCCGGGGCCGCGATCCCATGGTGGTCTACGAGGAATGTGTCCGGTCGCGCTCGGGCCAGGGGCCGATCCGTCCGCCGAGGCTCGAGCCTTGAGGGGCGCGGTGCTGATCGCGCTCGGGCTGGCCGCATGCACGCCGGCGAGCCGCGACGACTTTACCCGCGCGGCGGCCCGCAGCGCCGTGCGCCCGGTCATTGCCGAGCGGTTCCCCGGTGTGCCGCTGCAGCCCGCGGTCGATTGCGTGATCAACGGCGCGACGACCAACGAAATCCTGGGCCTCGCCTCCGACAGCGTGACCGGCCCGACGGCGGCGACCGTCGAGACCGTCACGCGCGTCGCACAGAGGCCCCAGACATTGTCCTGCCTGGCATCCGACGGGGTGCCGGCACTGCTGCAATAGGAGAGCGACATGGTCCAGCTGACCCTGCCCAAGAACAGCACGATCAAGACCGGGAAGACCTGGCCCAAGCCCGACGGCGCGAAGAACGTCCGCAAGCTGCAGATCTATCGCTGGAGCCCGGACGACGAAGAGAACCCGCGTCTCGACACGTACTTCATCGACACCGACGATTGCGGTCCGATGGTTCTGGACGCGCTGATCAAGATCAAGAACGAGATCGACCCGACGCTGACCTTCCGCCGCTCGTGCCGCGAGGGGATCTGCGGATCCTGCGCGATGAACATCGGCGGCATCAACACGCTCGCCTGTATCCACGGCCTCGACGAAGTGAAGGGCGACGTGAAGATCTATCCGCTGCCGCACATGCCGGTGGTGAAGGACCTGATCCCCGACCTGACCCATTTCTACGCGCAGCATGAATCGATCATGCCGTGGCTCGAGACCAAGTCGAACACGCCGCAAAAGGAATGGCGTCAGTCCATCGAGGACCGTGAAAAGCTCGATGGGCTGTACGAGTGCGTGATGTGCGCCTGCTGCTCGACCGCGTGCCCGTCCTACTGGTGGAACGGCGACCGCTATCTCGGCCCCGCCGCGCTGCTCCATGCCTATCGCTGGATCATCGACAGCCGCGACGAGGCCACTGGTGAGCGGTTGGATGACCTCGAGGACCCGTTCAAGCTGTATCGCTGCCACACGATCATGAACTGCGCCAAGACCTGCCCGAAGGGTCTGAACCCGGCGAAGGCGATCCAGAACATCAAGAAGATGATGGTCGAACGCGCGGTCTGACACGCCTAGTCCAGCCGCGCGGCGGCGCCGGTCTGCGGATCGATGCGCCACCGCGCGGTGCCCGTCGGGCAGCACCGTGGCTCTCCCGGTTGCGGCATGGTCGTCGTCACCTCGATCCGGTCCGATAGAAAGGCAGCGTCCCTGGGGCGCGTGCCGAACAGGCCGCTGACGGGAACCGACAGGGCGAACCCGGTCGTTGTGCGCCGGAAGATGCCCGCCCGGATCTCGAAATTGCCGGCCGCGCCGACGATGACCGGATAGATCACGCCAAGCGCCGAACGCGCCTGCGCCGGATCCACGTTGTCGGGCAGCCAGTATCCGCCGGCTGCAAGGGGCCGGCCGTCGCCGAGGCTGCGGTCGAGCAGGCCGTCGAGGTCGCCCCAGTCCTGCGCGGCAGCACAAGTGGTCCAGAGGGCGAGCAGAATGGCGAGCGCACGCATGAGGAGGGCTCCGAGACAGATGCCACAGCATTTTCGGGCTATCGGCGATCCGGTCAATCCCGCCATTGACAGGGGGCGCCCATGCTTCCGGTTCTGATTGTCCTGGCGGTTGGCGCCTATGCCTGGCTCTACTGGCGCTGGTCCCGCACCACATTGACGCGGAACTGCCGCTGGCGCGAGGATCGGCGCAACGGCATCTGGGTCTGCGACTTCTGCGGGGCGACGACCGAGACCGATAATAACAAGCGCCCCCGCGCCTGCCTGCGCAACGGGGGCTGACGACGAGGAGACCCGCCCCGATGACCGACGCCCCGCCCGATGCCGAGGCCCGCCGCGCGGCGGCGCCAGTGATCTGCTATCCCGACGACACGTTGCCGCCTCCCGACATGGCGCTCTATCAACGGGCGCGAGAGGACATGTGGCTGGTCGACAGCGTGACCGTTCCACCGCGCGAGGCGCGTTGCTTCCGTGCCGCGGCGGGGCAGGTGGTGCGCATCGTCTCGACCGAGGGGCCGCAGGTGGGCGACCTGAACCTCTGGTCCGCATCGACGCTGGCCGAGCGGTTCTACTCCGGCAAGACGCGGGCGCTGCACGGCTCGCATGTCACGACCGGTGATCGTCTCTGGTCGTGCTTTCCCTATCTGCGACCGATGGCGACCCTGACCGCCGATACGCTCGACTGGTACGGAATCGACCCGCATGGCGGCGCGGTTCACGACGTCATCGGCACCCGTTGCGATCCCTATACGCACCGATTGCTGTCGGGCGATGCCTATCACCATTGCTGCCATTCGAACCTGACGCGGGCCCTGGCGGACGAGACGGGGCTTCCGCTGCACGAGGTCGAGGCGCATGTCCACGACGTACTGAACGTCTTCATGTGCACCGGTTTCACGCCCGACACCCAGCAGTATTTCATGAAGGCGAGCCCGGTGAGGCCGGGGGATTACCTGGAATTCCTTTCCGAGATCGACCTGCTCGGCGCCCTTTCGGCCTGTCCGGGCGGCGATTGCGGCAGCGAACATTCAAGCGATGCGGCAGCCTGTCATCCTTTGATCGCCGAAATCTACCAGCCCGCGTCTGGCGCACTGGAGGGGTGGGTTTCCCCCATGCCGAACGGTTACGACCGCAGCCACGGCGCTTTCGTTTAGGGGTGGAGAAACAGAAGTTCCGGCGAACGCATGGCCGCGCATGACGCTTTGAATTGCGCGCATTTGCCGCGAAAGCTTGCCCGAAAACGCACGCCATTTGCGGGTGTCATGTCCACGGTCAAACAACTTTGGCGACAGCGTTTCCTGTTGAATTTGGGGAAGAGAAAACGTGCAGACCCAAGTATTGACCGAAAGGGCAGCTCGGGGGTGCGCAATGCACATAGACGTATAAAAGCAGTTAATAGCTGGACGCAAAAGCCAGTCGCTACGGCCCGTTCCGGGCGGGGCGTCAGAGGCGTGCCGGGCCGCAAGGGCCCGGCGCGCCATCTGTGGCGGGCGCAGGGCGCCCGGCGATCAGATGCGGAAGTCCTCGAGCGAGCGTCCGCTGTCGAGCGCTTCCTTGATCCAAGCCGGCTGACGACCGCGGCCGGTCCAGGTCTTTTTCGGATCGTCGGGATTGCGGTATTTCGGCGGGTTCTTCTGGGCGCCCGTGACCTTTCCGCTCACAAGGTCGTCCAGCGAAAATCCGTGTACCTTGGCCGCTTCTTCGGCCGCTTTCCGGGCTTCGGCTTTCTTGCGGGCGTCGTAATCCTTCAACGCCTTGTCGACCGCGGCGCGCAGATCCTCGAGCTCTTTTTTCGACATCGATTGAAGATCGCGGTCCATGATATTCCTCTTTTCGTTGCAATCCGTCTCGGTGAATTATCTAATTCACGTTAGGTCACCGGATTGCAAGCGAAAAGGATTACGCGACCGTTGCGGTCGCGGAATCTTGTGCACGAAAGTGTAATTTATTGAGCGGGGACTTGCATCGTATCAATGAGGCCGACGAGATCGAACATGATGCGGTTCAATTCGAAGTCCTTGGGGCTGTATACTTTTGCAACCCCAAGGCGCTGCAATTCGACCGAGTCGGCATGGGGTATGATGCCGCCGACGATGACCGGAATATCCCGCAGCCCCGCGGCGTCGAGCCGGCGCATCGTTTCCCTGACCAGCGGAAGATGGCTGCCCGACAGGATAGACAGGCCGATGACGTCCGGCTCGATCTCGCGCGCGGAGTCCACGATCGCCTGCGGGGTCAGCCGTATCCCGTCGTAATGGATTTCGAAGCCGCAGTCGCGAGCGCGGGTGGCGATCTGTTCTGCGCCGTTGGAATGGCCATCCAGCCCCGGCTTGCCGACAAGGAAGCGCGGTTTGCGGCCTATCCGACCGGTCATTGCGTCGACCTCTTCGCGAACGTCGTCGAAAGCCTCGGTGCGGTTCGAGGGCGTGGACGAGATGCCGGTGGGGCCGCGGTATTCGCCGAACGCCTGCCGGACCATGTCGCCCCACTCTCCGGTGGTGGCGCCCGCTTTCGCCGCGGCGATCGAGGCGGGCATGATGTTCGCGCCCTCGGCCGCTGCGCGACGCAGGTCCTCCAGCGCCGCGCTGACGGCGGCGTCGTCCCGGTCGGCGCGCCAGGCTTCGAGACGGGCGATCTGGTCCGCCTCGGCGTCGGGGTCGGCCACCATCACGGCGTCCGGTCCCGACGTCAGGGGCGAGGGCTCTCCGGCGGCGTAGCGGTTCACGCCCACCACCGCCGTCTCGCCGCTTTCGATCTTGGCGATACGCTCAGCATTGGCGTCGACGAGGCGGCTCTTCATGTAGCCGATGGCGCTGACCGCGCCGCCCATCGCGTCGATCGTGGCCAGCTCGGCGCGGGCGTCGTCCTTCAGCGCCTCGACCTTCGCCGCCACCACGGGGCTGCCGTCGAAGAGGTCGCCGTATTCCAGCAGGTCGGTTTCGTAGGCGACGATCTGCTGCATCCGGAGCGACCATTGCTGATCCCACGGACGGGGCAGGCCGAGCGCCTCGTTCCAGGCGGGCAGCTGAACGGCGCGGGCGCGGGCGTTCTTCGAGAGCGTGACCGAAAGCATCTCTAGAAGGATGCGGTAGACGTTGTTCTCGGGCTGCTGCTCGGTCAGGCCCAGCGAGTTCACCTGCACCCCGTAGCGGAAGCGGCGATAGCGCGGGTCCTCGACGCCATAACGCTCGCGGCAGATCTCGTCCCACAGTTCCGAGAAGGCGCGCATCTTGCACATCTCGGTGACGAAGCGAATTCCGGCGTTCACGAAGAACGAGATGCGGCCGACCATTTCGGGGAAGTCGGCCTCGTCCACCTTGCCCTTGAGATCGTCGAGCACCGCCGTCGCCGTCGCCAGGGCGAAGGCCAGCTCCTGCTCGGGCGTCGCGCCGGCCTCCTGCAGGTGATAAGAGCACACGTTCATCGGGTTCCACTTGGGCAGATGCTGGCGTGTATAGGCCGCCACATCGGTGATCATGTGCAAAGAGGGCTCCGGCGGGCAGACATAGGTGCCGCGGCTCAGGTATTCCTTGATGATGTCGTTCTGCGTCGTGCCCTGCAGCTGCGAGACATCCGCGCCCTGTTCCTCGGCCACGGCGATGTACAGCGCGAGCAGCCAGGGGGCCGTCGCGTTGATCGTCATGGACGTGTTCATCTTTTCCAGCGGGATGTTGTCGAACAGCATCCGCATGTCGCCCAGATGCGCGACCGGCACGCCGACCTTGCCGACCTCGCCGCGGGCGAGGACGTGGTCGCTGTCATAGCCGGTTTGCGTCGGCAGGTCGAAGGCCACCGAAAGGCCCGTCTGCCCGCGTTCCAGGTTCGTGCGGTACAGATCGTTCGAGGCGCGGGCGGTCGAGTGGCCCGCATAGGTGCGGAATAGCCAGGGATCGTCGCGGTCGGTTTGGGTCATCCGGGGACTGCCTCTGTCAGCGCAATTTTGTTACGTATTTGTCTTGATATGTGGAATATTATGGCTGTGTCAATTCTCTGCATCGCGGCGGAGCGGCGAGATTTTGGGCAACATCACGCCGAAAACACGGTCTGAGCGGACATTTTCAGCAATCGAGAAGTTTATTCGCGAAACCGGCTGAAACTTTTCGGCTCCCCAGTCCGTGTCCAATGGTGCGTAACTAGGGAGAACTTCCATGCCGCAATCTGATCTGACGTATGACACCTTCGCCGGCTCGCTCGCCGAGGCCGAAGGACTCTGGAGTGTCAACCTCGACGCTCTCAACAGCTCCGGCGTGTCCGGGACTGCACTTCTGTCGGTCACGGACGACGGGGACGGCTCGCAGTCGCTCAACGTGTCCGTCTCGGCCCAGGGGCTTGCGCCCGACCAGGTGCATGCGCAGCACGTGCATGGGTTGTTCGACGGTAACGGCAACGCCGTGGACTCTGTGTCGCCGACGATCGCGGACGACGCGGACCGCGACGGGATGGTCGAGGTGCTCGAGGGCGTGGCCAAGTACGGCGACGTGCTTCTCCCGCTGGATGGCGTGAACGGGCAAATGCCCTCGTCGGACGCGAACGGCGACGTCAACTATGTGCAGTCGTTCGACCTGTCGGACAACAGCGAATTCTTCAGCCCGGTGACGAACACCGACTACACGGCTGACGACATCATGCCACTGGCGCTGCGCGAAGTCGTGCTGCACGGCGTGACGGTGCCGGACGGCATCGGTGACGGCACCGAAGGCGAGGTCGATGGCGGTGAGAACGGCTATACCGGGATTCTTCCCGCGGCCGCCGGCACGATCGAGGCCATCGACGCCGACACGGCGGCCCGCATCCTGCAGGACCATGCCGACCAGGCCGCCCCGAACCAGATCGTTCTAGAGGATGGCGGTGACAGCGTCTTTGCCGGCGCGGACAACGACGTCATCGTCGGCGGTGACGGCGACGACGTGGCCTATGGCAACGCGGGCAACGACCAGTTGAACGGCAATGCCGGGAATGACGAGCTTGGCGGAGGCGATGGCATGGACACGATCTATGGCACCGCTGGCGACGACACGATCTTCGGCGGCCAAGGCAACGACGAACTCGGCGGCGGTGCCGGTGACGACCTGGTCGCGGGCAACGGCGGCGACGACAGCGTCTATGGCGGTGAGGGGGACGACACCCTCAGCGGTGGCGCCGGGGCCGACCGCATCTTTGCCGGGGCCGGGCAGGACGTCGCGTCCGGCAGCTTCGGTGACGACAACATCTTCGCCGGCAATGCCGACATGAACATGGAGAACGCCGCCGACGACGGTGCCTCGGGCAGCCTGACCCTGTCGGATTACGACAACGGCTACGCCGGCGGCTATGGCGACGACTTCATCCAGGGTGGTGACGGCGACGACATCATCACCGGCGACTCCGACAGCCGAGTCAGCGCCGAGACGGGCGACGGCTTCGATGCCGACGCGGACGGTTCGGACGTCATCTATGGCGGTGCCGGCAATGACGAGATCCATACCGGCAGCTGGGCCGATGGCGACCAGGGCCTCGACAATGCCCAGACCGGCATGGCCAACGACACCGCCTCGGGCGGCATGGGTGACGACATCATCCGCGGCGCCGGCGGCGACGACCTGCTGCAGGGCGACATGGGCGACGACGACGTGGCCGGCGGTGATGGCGACGACCTCATCTATGGCGGCGCGGGCAACGACGTGCTGGCCGGCAATGCCGGTGACGACACGATCGCCGGCGGCCAGGGCGATGACTCGATGACGGGCGGCACCGGCAGCGATGCCATCGGCGGCAGCGTCGGCGCCGACGTGATCTTTGCCGGACCCGATGACGACAACGCTGAGAACGCCGCCGACGACGGCGCGTCGGGCGCCCTGTCGCTGTCGGATTACGACAACGGCTATGCAGGCGATTCCGGCGATGACGTGGTCTTTGGCGGCGACGGTGACGACATCATCACCGGCGACTCCGACAGCCGCGTGAGCGCCGAGACCGGGCTTGACTTCGACGCGTCCGCCGACGGGTCCGACACGCTGTATGGCGGCGCCGGCAACGACGAGATCCACACCGGCAGCTGGGCTGACGGCGACCAGGATCTCGACAACAGCCATACCGGCATGGCCGACGACACGGCCTATGGCGGTGCGGGCGACGACATCCTGCGCGGTGACGGCGGCAACGACGTCCTCGGCGCCGGAATCGGCGACGACAATGTCGGCGGCGGCGGCGGTGCCGACAGCATCTACGGCGGCGATGGCAGCGACATCCTGTTCGGCGGTGACGGCAGCGACGAGATCTACGGCGGTGCCGACAGCGACGCGCTCAGCGGTGGCAACGGTGACGATCAGCTGTTCGCGGGGCAGGGCGTCCAGAACATCGAGAACGCCGCAGATGACGGCGCCTCGGGAGCCCTGTCGCTGAGCGACTACGATGACGGCTATGCCGGCGGTGCCGGCGATGACGAGATCACCGGTGGTGTCGGCGACGACATTATCACCGGCGACTCCGACAGCCGTGTCAGTGCCGCGACCGGCGAAGAGTTCGACGCCTCGGACGACGGCAGCGACGTGATCTACGGGGGTGCCGGCAACGACGAGATCCACACCGGCAGCTGGGCTGACGGCGATCAGGGCCTCGACGACGCGCAGACCGGCATGGCGGATGACTTCGCCGACGGTGGCGCCGGCGACGACATCCTGCGGGGTGCCGGCGGCGACGACACGCTGCTTGGTGGGTTCGGCGACGACGACATCGGCGCCTCGGGCGGCGATGACGAAGCCTATGGCGGCGACGGCAACGACGTGGTCGCCGGCGGCGACGGTGTCGATACGATCGGCGGGGGCTCGGGCGACGACGAGCTTTCGGGCGGCGCCGGTGTCGACCAGCTGTTCGGCGGCGCGGGGGACGACCTTCTCGACGCCGGCGCTGGGGATGACTTCGTGTTCGGCGGTGCCGGCGCGGATTCGTTCAGCCATGACGGCTCGGCCGGAAACGGGCTCGACACCATCGCCGACTTCATGAGCGACGAGGGCGATGTCCTGGTCTTCACCGGGAACAACTCGGCCGACGGGGACGACTTCTCGGTCGACACCGCCAACGGCGACGCGACCGTCAACTACCAGGGCAGCGCGCTCTGGGAACTGGACGGTGGCGCGGATCTCGACAGCATCACGGTGCAGGTCGGCGATCAGAGCTACGATCTCATGGCCTGAGCCGCGCCTTTCGCGTAACACTTGGAGGCGTCCCGCAAGGGGCGCCTCTTTTTTGTGCGGTCCGCGTTTGCCGGCCCCCCTGGCCGGTGCAAGTATGGAGAGACATGCTCACAACCGTCACCATCCCGGTCTGGCTGCTGATCCTCGTTCTGCTGGTTCCCGGGCTGGCGGTGCTGGACCGTCTCGTCGGTCCGCCAGTGCGCTGGTATCTCCGGCGCCGGATGGAGCGGGTGGTGGCCCGCCTGAACGAGCGGCTCGAGCGTCCGATCCAGCCGTTCAAGCTGGCGCGGCGCCACGACATGATCCAGCGGCTGATCTACGATCCCCGCGTGGCCGAGGCCGTGGCCGACCACGCGCGCGAGACCGGCCTGCGCGAAGACGTGGCCTTCGATCTCGCCCGCCGCTATGCGCGCGAGATCGTGCCCTCGTTCTCGGCCAGCGCCTATTTCGGTGTCGCGATCCGGCTGGCGCGCTGGCTGTCGACGCGGCTCTACCGCGTGCGGCTGGGCTATGTCGACGAGGCCGGGCTGTCGGCGATCGACCGGCACGCGACGGTGATCTTCGTGATGAACCACCGCAGCAACATGGACTACGTCCTGGTGACCTACCTTGCCGCCGAGCGGTCCGCGCTGGCCTATGCCGTGGGCGAGTGGGCGCGGGTCTGGCCGTTGAGCCGGCTGATCCGGGCGATGGGCGCGTATTTCATCCGCCGCAAGTCGCGCAATCAGCTCTACCGGCGGGTGCTGGCGCGCTACGTGCAGCTGGCGACCCGCAACGGCGTGACGCAGGCGATCTTTCCCGAGGGCGGCCTGTCGCTCGACGGTCGGGTGGGGCCGCCGAAGCTGGGGCTGCTGAACTATATCCTCTCGGACCCGCCGACCGAACGTGACGTGGTCTTCGTGCCCGTGTCGCTGAACTATGACCGCGTGATCGAGGACCGCATCCTGACCGAGGCGGCGGCCTCGGGCGAACGGAAGTTCCGCGGGGGCTTCCTGACCGGCGCCGCCTTCGCGCTTCGCTGGCTGCGCCGCCGCCTGACCGGACGGGCCCGCAAGTTCGGCTATGCCGGCGTGGCCTTCGGCTCGCCGATCTCGCTGCAGCGCTTCTCCGAGGGTCGGAGCGGCGACATCACCCGGCCGCTGGCATCCGAGTTGATGGCCCGCGTCCGCGAGAACGTGCCGGTGCTGCCCGTGCCGCTTGTCGCGGCCATCGTCCTGTCCGCGCAGCGGCCGCTGACGCGCACCTGGATCACCCTCAGGGCGCGGACCGTGGTCGAGACCCTGACCGCCGCGGGCCGCCACGTGCACCTGACCGACGGAAGCGCCGATGCCGCGGCCGAGGCCGGGATCGACATGCTGCTGCTGCGCGGTGTTCTGGTCGAGACGTCCGAGGGGCTGGCCGCGGGGCAGGGGCAGGAAGCGCTGCTGCGCTATTACGCTGCGTCAGTCGGTGAGGTTTCGCCGGGCGGCCCGACATAAAATTACAATAGCGGCCTCCAGATGGTTGCATTGTTGCGAAAGGCTGCGTATCCCCGGGGAGACGCCGCGCGATTCTGCGGTGCGGCGTGCGAATTTCGTGGGAGAGCAGTGCAATGGCCCTGGACATCAAGACAGACGTCGTCCGCTACGACGCGCCGGAGAAGGATCTCTACGCGATGGGCGAGATGCCGCCCCTCGGCCACTTGCCCAAGCAGATGCATGCTTGGGCGATCCGGCGAGAGCGGCATGGCGAACCCGACCAGTCGTTCCAGCTGGAAGTGGTGGACGTGAAACGCCCCGACAGCCACGAGGTCGTCGTGCTCGTGATGGCCGCCGGGGTGAACTACAACGGCGTTTGGGCCGGGCTCGGCGTGCCGATCAGCCCGTTCGACGTGCACAAGGCCGAGTATCACATCGCCGGCTCCGACGCCTCCGGCATCGTCTGGGCCGTGGGCGACAAGGTCACCCGCTGGAAGGTGGGCGACGAGGTCGTCATTCACTGCAATCAGGACGACGGCGAGGATGAGGAGTGCAACGGCGGCGACCCGATGTTCTCGCCCAGCCAGCGCATCTGGGGCTACGAGACGCCCGACGGGTCGTTCGCGCAGTTCACCACGGTGCAGGCGCAGCAGCTGATGCCGCGGCCCAAGCACCTGACCTGGGAAGAGAGCGCGTGCTACACGCTGACGCTCGCCACCGCCTACCGGATGCTCTTTGGCCACCATCCGCACGAGCTGAAGCCGGGCCAGAACGTGCTGGTCTGGGGTGCGTCCGGGGGCCTTGGCTCTTACGCGATCCAGCTGATCAACACAGCCGGCGCGAACGCCATCGGCATCATCTCGGAGGAGGACAAGCGCGACTTCGTGATGAGCCTCGGCGCGAAGGGCGTGCTGAACCGCAAGGACTTCGACTGCTGGGGGCAGCTGCCCACGGTCAATACCGACGAGTACAAGACGTGGTTCACCGAGGTCCGCAAGTTTGGCAAGGCGATCTGGGACATCACCGGCAAGGGCAACAACGTCGACATGGTGTTCGAGCATCCCGGCCAGGCGACGTTCCCGGTCTCGACCTTCGTGGTCAAGAAGGGCGGCATGGTCGTGATCTGCGCCGGCACCACCGGCTATAACCTGACGATGGACGCGCGGTACGTCTGGATGCACCAGAAGCGCATCCAGGGCTCGCACTTCGCCCATCTCAAGCAAGCGGCCTCCGCGAACAAGCTGATGGTCGAACGGCGTCTCGATCCGTGCATGTCCGAGGTCTTTGCCTGGGACGAGATCCCGGCGGCGCATACCAAGATGCTGCGCAACCAGCACAAGCCCGGCAACATGGCGGTGCTGGTCCAGTCGCCGCGCACCGGCCTGCGCACCTTCGCCGACGCGCTCGAGGCCGGGCCGAACACCTGAACAAACTGTCCCTTACCGGGAAACGAGAGGCCCCGCGCGCGTCCGGCGTTCGCGGGGCCTCGTGTTTTCGAGGCCGGTATCAAGCGAAAACAGTGGGTTAAGGCCCGCACCCTCGCCATTTCTGGGGAGGTGCATAAAGCGAATTCACGCGACGGAATGTGTGGTGGTAGTCTGCAATTAATGCACGATTAACCCCTCTTCGAAAGGCTCTGCCATGGTGAACGACTGGTTGCTCCACGTACTCGCGGATCTCAGGACGTTCGCCGAAAAAAACGACTTTCGTGCGCTCGCGCAGCAACTCGACGACACCGCGCTCGTCGCCGCCTGCGAGATCGCCACGAAGGAAGGGCAGGGAAGTATCGGGGCTGGGACGAGTGCAGGCGAGATTGGATGCCTTCATCGCGCAGGTGCAGGCCGCAGGCTGTCTTGACGAATTGACACGATGCGTGGTCGCGCTGCGCGACGCGTTCGAGATCGATCATCTCGTCTATCACTCGGTGAATTCGGCCGCGGGGCAATACGCCGCCCACACCTATCGCGAGAGCTGGGTGCAGCAGTACGTGGCCGAGGATTACGCCCGCATCGACCCGGTGGTTCAGGGCTGCCTGCGCGGGTTCCACCCGATCGACTGGAAGGACCTCGACTGGTCCGGCAAGGTCTCGCGCGCCTTCCTGGGCGAGGCGATTTCGGCAGGCGTCGGCAACCAGGGATGCTCGGTCCCGATCCGGGGGCCGTCGGGGCAGTTCGCCCTGTTCTCCGCCAGCCACCGGGGCAGCGACAGGGAATGGTCGCTGTATCGGCAGGAGAATCTCGGCGCCCTGATCCTTGCGGCCCATTATCTCAATCAGAAGGCGCTGGAGCTTGAACGGGGGAGTGACCGGATCGACGCGGCCCGGTTGTCGCCGCGCGAGGTGGATGTGCTGTGCCTTCTCGCCTTGGGGCAGAGCCGTGCGCGCGCCGCCGAGGCGCTGTCGATCTCCGAGCACACATTGCGGGTCTACATCGAAAGCGCGCGGCTCAAGCTGAACGCGGTCAACACGACGCAGGCCGTGGCGCGGGCGATGTCGTCGGGGCTGCTGCTTCTGTGACGGTAAACACGACGGACGGTGACGAAGCGCGGCGGTAACTCCATGCGGCGAAGACTCCGGCGATCCACAGGCCAGGAGGTGCCCCGATGATCCGATTTCTCTATGCCGGCGGCCTGAACCGGTATCCGCGGTTGCGCGACAGCATGTTCCGCGACCGCGCCGCGCAGTTCGCCGACCGCTTGGGGTGGGAGGTCCATGTCGACGACACGGGGGCCGAGCGGGACGCCTACGACGCCGAAGACCCGCTCTACGTCATCTGGGAGGGGCCCGATGGCCGACACGCCGGATCGATGCGTTTCCTGCCGACCACGGGGCGGACCATGCTGTCGGATCATTTCGCGCATCTTCTGCCCGACGGCCCCGTCTGCAGTCCGCGGATATGGGAATGTACGCGGTTCTGCATCGCGCCGGGGGCCGCGGCGCATGTGCCGGCGGCGCTGCTGCTGGGCGCTCTGGAGATGGGGCTGGAACTGGGGCTCAGCCACGGCGTCGGCGTGTTCGACGCGCGGATGCTGGCGGTCTACAGGCGGCTGGGCTGGCCGCCTGCGCCGCTGGGGACGGCCGGGCCGGGACGCGCGGCGATCTCGGCGGGGATGTGGCGGTTCGCGCCCGAAGTTCGGCCCCGCCTGCTGCGCCGGGCGGGCATTTCACCCGCCGTGTCGCGCCATTGGGTCGAACGCGGATTCGGGCGCGGCAGACTGGTTCTCGCGGCCTGAACCTGCTGGGCAAGCGCGGGACGGACCGATATGGTCCGCTCATGACGCTGCCGCAGGTCACTTTTTCAGACGATCAGGCCGAGGCCTACGACCGCGTGACCGAGGTGCTGCGCGCGGCCGGGGTCGATCTCGACAACGAGGCCTTGCGCCGCATGAACGAGGATCGCCGCGCGGTCATGGCGGTGATCGGCAAGGCGGGGTCGGGTAAGACACTGCTCCTTGCACGCCTCTGGAAGGCGCTGGCCGAGGCCGGCGTCGATATCGTGTCGGGCGATTGGGAAGGCCGCCGCAAGAAGGATCGCCGGACGCTGGCGATTCTGGCGCCCACCAACAAGGCGGCCAGTGTCCTGCGAAACCGCGGCGTACCGGCCACCACCATTCATCGAATCCTGTATACGCCGGTCTACGACCCGGAATACGAGAAGATCGCCGAGTGGCTGGCGGGAACGGGCGATCGTCCCGATGTCGAGGGGCTGGACGACACCGCGCTGGACCGGGCCTGGGCGTTTTATCAGACCCATTCCTCGGTTCCGGGGGCGCTGGCCGCCGCCGGTCTGCGCGGATCGGACTTCATCAATGGCTGGAAGAGGCGGGACGAGCCGCTGGACATCGGGTTTGTGGACGAATCCTCGATGCTGGACACCAAGCAGTTCGAGGACCTCAAGGAAATCTTCCCGACGCTTCTGCTGTTCGGCGATCCCGCGCAGCTGGCCCCGGTGAACCAGTCGGGAGAAATGGTGTTCGACCAGCTGGCCGAGGATCGCCGCCTGATTCTGAACCGCGTCCACCGGCAGGACGAGGGCAGCCCGATCCTGGACCTCGCCCACGCGCTCGCCGACGAGTCGCTCACCTTCGAGGGGTTCGAGCGGATGGTCGAGGAAAAGGCGCGGGAGGACGATCGCGTGGTCGTGGGCCAGCGCGTGCAGGCCGACCTGATGGCCCGCTCGCCGGTGCTGGTGTGGCGCAATGCCACCCGTATCCGCCTGATCCATGCCTTCCGCGCCGCCTACCAGGCGCCGGGCGACGCGCTGTTGCCCGGCGAGCCGCTGATCTGCGACGGGCTCGAACTGCCGCTGAAGCACCGCAAGAAGCGGATCGACCTCGAGGCGCGCGGTCTGATCAAGGGGGCGCAGGTCGTCTACCTCGGGCCTGGCAAGAAGCCGGGTTTCTCGCGCCTTCACGTCGTCGGCGCCGAGGAGCCGCAGGTCAGCGCCGCCAGTATCGTGAAGATCGAGATGCCCGACGAGGAAGAACCCTTCATCCCCTTCGCGGCGCGGATGGGCGCGACCTTCCTGCACGGCGCGGCGGTCACGATCCACAAGGCGCAGGGCTCGCAATGGCCCGAGGTGCAGGTCTTTGCGCCCGATCTCTGGGCCGCGGCGCGGGCGGGCCGGACCGAGGCGGGGGTGCCCTTGTGGAAGCGCCTCGCCTATGTTGCGATCACGCGGGCCGAGACGCGGCTGCACTGGGTCGTGCGCAACCGCCTCGCCCGGCCGTCCGAGCCGCTGAGGACCGACGACCTCAAGGCCGATCCCGCGCCACTGGCCCTGGCCGCGCAAGGAGAGGAGGACGCATGAGCCGCACCATGCTGATCACCGGGGCAAGTTCGGGCATCGGAGCCGAGACGGCGCGCCGGGCGATGGCGGCGGGCTGGCGCGTTGGGCTGTTCGCCCGGCGTCGCGCACCGCTGGAAGAGATCGCCGCGGGCTCGGACGACGCGCTGGTGCTGCCCGGCGACGTGACCGACCTCGGCGCCCTGGAGGGTGCGGTTGCCGAGATGGCCGCGAGATGGGGGCGGCTCGACGTCCTGTTCAACAATGCGGGCATCTTCGCGCCCGCGGGCCTGATCGACGAGATCGACATCGCGGACTGGACGCGGTCGCTGGACGTCAACCTGACGGGCATGTTCCACGGCGCCCGCGCGGCCTTCGCCCAGATGCGGCGGCAGGAACCGCAGGGCGGGCGGATCATCAACAACGGCTCGCTCTCGGCGCATACACCGCGGCCCGGATCGGTCTGCTACACCTCGACCAAGCACGCGATTACCGGCCTGACCAAGACGCTCAGCCTGGACGGGCGGCCCTTCGACATCGCCTGCGGCCAGATCGACATCGGCAACGCCCGGACGCCCCTGGTCGAGGACCTGATCGCACGCGGCGGAACACCCGAGGTGATGGATGTGGGCGACGCGGCCCGCTCGGTGCTGCACATGGCCGATCTGCCGCTGGAGGCGAACGTGCAGTTCATGACCGTCATGGCGACGAAGATGCCGCATATCGGTCGCGGCTAGGTCGGCTCAGCGCAGCCAGCGGAACGCGGCCGACGCGCCCCAGCCCGCGATCGCCGCCAGTGCGAGCGACAGAAGCCCGTAGATCAGTGGCTGCTCGTGGGCGAGATTGTAGAGCAGCCGCTCCAGCCCGACCTTGCGGACATAGATTTCGGTGCGGTGCTCGGTTACGACACGCCCGCCGCGGGTCAGGAAAATCCGGGCCAGGTACTCGCCCTCGGTCAGGTTCGCGGGCAGCGAGATCGAGGTGTTGAACAGCGTGCTTTCGGTGATCTCCACCGTGCCGGGGTTCATCTGGTAGAGGCCCGCGCCCTTGCGGATGCGGATCAGGGCGTCGGTGAAGTTGGTGGGATCCTCGACCAGGCCGGCCGCGCCGACTGTGCGGATTGCCCGGCGGATCGAGATCCGGTTCCGCAGGTCCTCGGTGTCGTTGAGGATGTCCTCGAGCGGCGCGCTCGTGGCGACGGCATAAAAGCTCGGCGCAGCATCCACCTCGACCGAGTTCTGGTTGACCCAGATGCCCGCCAGCCGGTCCTTGCGTCGCACGGTGACGGCGCCCGAAGGCCCCACGACCGCGACGATCACGCCCAGTGGCGGCTGGCTGCGGATCGGGCTTTCCCGTTTGACGGCGCCGAAGACGAGGATTTCGGAGCCGTCGAAATTGGCGCTGATCGAGATGCGGCTCTGACTGAGGCCGGCCACGACCTCTTCGTCGTCCTCCTGCGCGGCGGCCGGGACGGCGAAACAGAGCGCGAGCACGAGCGTCCGCCAGCTCATGCCGCGACCGGCGCCAGCGAATAGAGCTCGGAGGGGCGCAGCAACAGGTCCAGCGCCAGCTTGCCGCAAACCAGCAGGACGAGCGCGGCCAGGAGGATGCGCAGTTGTTCGGCTTTCATCAGCAGGCCCACGCGCGTCCCGAGCTGTGCGCCCAGCACGCCGCCGAGGATCAGGAGCAGCGCCAGCAGCATGTCGACGGTATAGTTCGTCGTGGCATGCAGCAGGGTGGTGAAAGCGGTGACGAAGATGATCTGGAACAGCGACGTGCCGACGACGACCTTGGTGGGCATGCCCAGCAGATAGATCATCGCGGGCACCATGATGAACCCGCCGCCCACACCCATGATCGCCGACAGGACGCCGACCGACAGCCCCACCAACATCGGCGGCAGGACCGAGATATACAGCCCCGAGGTGCGGAACCGCATCTTGAGAGGCAGGCCGTGGACCCAGTTGTGCTTGTGCCGTTTCACCGGGCTCGAGGTGCCCTTGCGCGTCCGGCGCATGGCCTGGAGACTTTCCAGGAACATCAGGCCGCCGATGATGCCCAGGAAAACCACGTAGCTGAGCCGCACGAGCAGATCGACCTGCCCGAGGTCGCGCAGGATGTTGAATACCTGCACGCCGATCCCCGCGCCCAGCAGGCCCCCGGCCAAGAGGACGAGTCCCATTCGGAGATCCACCGTCCGTCGCCTGAGATGCGCGAGCACGCCCGAGACCGACGAGGCGACGATCTGGTTGGCCGAGGTCGCGACGGCAACCGCCGGGGGGATGCCGACGAAGAACAGCAGCGGCGTGATCAGGAAACCGCCGCCGACGCCGAACATGCCCGAAAGCACGCCGACGAGCCCGCCCAGCCCCAGAAGGAGGAACGCGTTGACGGAGACTTCGGCGATCGGAAGATAGACTTGCATCGGTGTTCCGCAGGCTGCAGGTCACAGTTGACCACCGGCGGCGCCGGAATGAAAGTCGGAAGGCGGCTGGCGCCGGCGCTAGAGACCGCCGAGGAAGTGCCGCAACACCTTCTCGAGCTTGGCGGCCCCCACGGGCGCCATCGCCTTGGTGTGGTCGTGGCTGATCGCCTCGTCGCTAAGCCCGGCTGCCATGTTGGTGATCGTCGAGATCGCGGCCGCCCGAAGCCCCAGGAACCGCGCCAGGATCACCTCGGGCACCGTCGACATCCCGACCGCGTCGGCGCCGAGGGTGCGGATCGCCCGGATCTCGGCCGGGGTCTCGAACGAGGGGCCGGAATACCAGGCATAGACGCCCCGGTGCATCTCGACCTCGGCAGCCTTGGCCGCCGTGTCCAGCCGCTGCCGCCAGTCGGGATCGTAGGCGTTCATCATCGGCACGAAGCGGGAATCCGTCGGCTCTCCGATCAGGGGGTTGAGGCCGGAGAAGTTCATGTGGTCCGTCAGGCACATGATCGAGCCCGTGGGCATCTCCGGGTCCAGCGAGCCGGCGGCGTTGGTGGCGATCAGGCCCTCGGCGCCGAGCGCGGCCAGCACCTCGAGCGGCAGCCGCATCCCGTCCGGCCGGCCGGATTCGTAGTAGTGCGACCGTCCACCGAAGACCGCGACACGCGTGCCTTCGAGCGTGCCGATCGTCAGGCTCGCCGCATGGCCGCTGACGCCGGTGCCTGGAAAGCCCGGCAGCTGGGCATAGTCGATCGATACCCCCTCGATCGCGTTGGCCAGACCTGAAAGGCCCGAACCCAGGATCAGGCCCAGGCGCGGCGGCTCGGCCCCGGCGCGGTCGCGGATGAAGGACGCGAGGTCGTCAGCGTTCCTTGACATAGGGCGTTCCTCCGGCGCGGGGCGGCACGGCGCGGCCGACGAAGCCGGCCAGGATGACCACCGTGAGAATGTAGGGCAGGGCCAGGACGAAGGCGTTCGGGATCTCGAAGAGGATGAGGTCGATCGAGTTGAAGCGGTTCGACACCGCCTGAAGGAACCCGAACAGCAGGCACGCGCCAAGCGCCTGCCACGGCCGCCACTTGGCGAAGATCAGCGCCGCCAGCGCGATATAGCCGCGCCCGGCCGTCATCTCCTGCGTGAAGCCGGCGGCGAGACCGGTCGACAGATAGGCGCCGCCCAGCCCCGACAGCAGGCCGCAGATCAGCACCGCGCCATAGCGCAGCCGCTTGACCGACACGCCCGCGGTATCGACCGCGCCGGGGTTCTCGCCCACGGCGCGCAGACGCAGGCCGAAACGCGTGCGGAACAACACGTACCACGTCGCCGGCACCGCCAGCAGCGCGACATAGACCAGGATCGTGTGGCCCGAGAGCATGTCGGAATAGATCGGCCCGAGGATCGGAACGCCGGAGAGTGCCTCGGCGAAGGGCAGGTCGAGCGAGGCGAACCGCGCATCGCCCGACAGGGAGGGCGTGCGGCCACCCTGGGCGAAGATGTCCTGCGCGATCAGCACCGACATCCCCGAGGCGAGGAAGTTCAGCGCCACCCCAGAGATCAGCTGGTCCCCCCGGAAGGTGATCGAGGCGAGCCCGTGGATCAGCGAGAAGATCACCGCTGCGGCGACCCCCGCCAGCAGGCCCAGCCACACCGAACCGGTCAGCGCCGCGACCGCGGCCGAGAAGAACGCCGAGATCAGCATCTTGCCCTCGAGCCCGATGTCGATGATGCCCGAGCGTTCCGAGAACAGCCCCGCGAGGCAGGCCAGCAGCAGCGGCGTCGCCAGGCGGATCGTGGAATCGCCGATCTGGATGATGGTCAGGAAATCCATGTCGTCACTCCGCCGGGGTGCCGGGCGCGGGTTTGCGTTTGCCGTAGCGCAGGAACAGGCCGGTCACGGGCTCTCGCACCATGTTGTCGAGCGCGCCGGTGAACAGGATCACGAGCGCCTGGATGACGATGATCATCTGCCGCGGCACGCTCGTCTCGAACTCGAGCTCGGCCCCGCCCTGGTAGAGCGCACCGAACAGGATGGCGGCCAGCAGCACGCCCACCGGATGCGAGCGCCCCATCAGCGCCACGGCGATGCCGACGAAGCCGGCGCCGAGGACGTTGTCCTGCAGCAGCCGCTCCTGTTCGCCCATCACGGCGTTGACCGCCATCAGGCCCGCCAGGGCGCCCGAGATCAGCATCGCGATGATGACGATCCGCGGCGGCGAGATGCCGGCATAGCGGGCGGCGGGCTCCGAGTGGCCGAGCGCCCGGATCTCGTAGCCCAGCCGCGTGCGCCACAGCAGCAGCCAGACCAGCCAGCAGGCGAGCAGCGCCACCAGGAACGACACGTTCAGCGGCGCGCGCGAGAACTCGATCCCGATCGAGGCGAACAACTCGCGCGCCGAGGGCAGCCACGCACCTTCGGGGAAGCGGGCCGACTCCGGCGCCATGCCCGGCGCCTTCAGCGTGCTCACCAGAAGGTAGACCAGCAGCGACGAGGCGATGAAGTTGAACATGATCGTGGTGATCACGATGTGGCTGCCGCGCTTGGCCTGCAGGTAGGCGGGGATGAAGGCCCAGGCGGCGCCGAACACCGCGCCGCCCACGATCGCCGCCGGCAGTGCCAGCAGCCAGTGCGGCCACGGCACCGCAAGGCAGACCAGCGCGACGCCCAGGCTTCCGAGCTGCGCCTGTCCCTCGCCGCCGATGTTGAACAGCTTGGCGTGGAAGGCGACGGCCACGGCGAGGCCGGTGAAGATGAAGTTCGTCGCGTAGAACAGCGTGTAGCCCCAGCCATAGGTCGAACCGACGGCGCCGCGCACCATGATCTGCAGCGCCTCCACCGGGTTCTGCCCGATGAACAGCAGCACGATCCCGGCGACGAGCAGGGCGAGGGCCAGGTTGATCAGCGGGATCAGGGCGATATCCGCCCAGCGAGGCATCTTGGTCATGTCATCACCTTGCCGCCGGAATGGGCGAGGTTCTCCTCGACCTCCTTGATCGAGTGCTCGCGGCTGGTGTCCGAGATGCCGGCCATCAGCAGGCCCAGTTCACGCTCTGACGTCTCGGAGGGCAGGCGCTCGCCCATGATGCTGCCGTCGAACATGACGGCGATGCGGTCGGACAGCGCCATGATCTCGTCGAGCTCGACCGAGACGAGCAGGACCGCCTTGCCCTCGTCGCGCAGGGCGACGATCTGCTGGTGGATGAACTCGATCGCGCCGATGTCGACACCGCGCGTCGGCTGGCCCACCAGCAGAAGGTCGGGGTTGCGCTCCAGCTCGCGGGCGATGACGAGCTTCTGCTGGTTGCCGCCCGAAAAGCTCTTGGCCGCAAGATCGGCATTCGCGGGGCGCACGTCGAATTTCTCGATCTTGCGCTCGGTGTCCTTCCGAAGCGCCGCGTTGTCCATGAACATCCCGCGGCAATAGGCGGGGTCGTCGTGGTAGCCGAAGCCGACATTCTCCCACGCCTGGAAATCCATGATCAGCCCTTCGCGCTGCCTGTCCTCGGGGACGTGCGCGATGCCGCGGCGCCGCCGCGTGCGGGCGTCGGACTTCGTGCCGCTGAGGTCCAGCTCCTGCCCGTTGAGCTGCACGCTGCCGCGCCCCTCGCGCATGCCGCCCAGCACTTCGAGCAGCTCGGACTGGCCGTTGCCGGCCACGCCCGCGATGCCGAGAATCTCGCCCTTGCGCACGTTCAGGGACACGCCGCGCAGGCGTTCGACACCCTTGGAATCGGTGACCTTGAGGTTGTCGACCTGAAGCACGGTCTCGCCCGGTCTCGCCGGGGCCTTGTCCACGCGCAGCAGGACTTTGCGGCCGACCATCAGCTCGGCCAGCTGTTCGGGGCTGGTTTCGGGCGTCTTGACGGTGGCCGTCATCTCGCCCAGGCGCATGACGCTGACGGTATCGGTGATTTCCATGATCTCGCGCAGCTTGTGCGTGATCAGGATGATCGTCTTACCCTCGCGCTTCAGCCCCTCGAGGATGCGGAACAGGTGGTCCGCCTCCGCGGGGGTCAGCACGCCGGTCGGCTCGTCCAGGATCAGGATGTCCGCCTGCCGGTAGAGCGCCTTGAGGATCTCCACCCGCTGCTGCATCCCGACGCCGAGATCCTGGATCAGCGCGTCGGGATCGACGTGCAGTTCGTATTCTTCGCTCAGCTGTTTCAGCAGCTTGCGCGCCTTTGACAGTGACGGTGTCAGGCGCGCGCCCTCCTCGGCGCCGAGCACCACGTTCTCGAGGACGGTGAAATTCTCGACCAGCTTGAAGTGCTGGAACACCATGCCGATGCCGGCGGCGATGGCGGCCTGGCTGTCGGGGATCTCGCGCCGCGCGCCGTGGACCCAGATCTCGCCCGCATCCGCCTTGTAGAAGCCGTAGAGGATCGACATCAGTGTCGACTTGCCGGCGCCGTTCTCGCCGATGATGCCGTGGATGGTGCCGGGCATCACGCGGATCGATATATCCTTGTTCGCCTGCACCGGGCCGAAGGCCTTCGAAATGCCTTTCAGCTCGATCGCGGGGGCGGCCGTATCCGGCCGCCCCGTATCGTCATGCGCCGCCATGCGGGATTACATCTCCACCGGGCAGCTGTCGGTCTCGGTGTAGTCGTGCACCTCGATCTCCCCGGCGATGATCTGCTGCTTCGCCTCGTCGATGGCGGTGCGCATCTCTTCGGTCACGAGGTCCTCGTTGTTCTCGTCCATGGCCAGGGCGACGCCCTCGGATTCCAGGTCCAGCACTTCCAGCCCGGTTTCGAGCGTGCCGGCCTCGGCGGCCTCGAACGCGTCGTAGACGGCATTGTCCACGCGCTTGACCATCGAGGTCAGCATCGTCTCGGGGTGCATGTAGTTCTGGTTGCTGTCGACGCCGATGGCATAGATGCCCTCGTCGGCCGCGGCCTGCAGGACGCCCACGCCGGTGCCGCCCGCCGCGGCATAGACCACGTCAGAGCCCTGCGAGATCTGCGAGCGTGTCAGTTCGCCGCCCTTCACCGGGTCGTTCCATGCCGCCGGCGTGGTGCCGGTCATGTTCTGGATGACCTCGATATCCTCGTTCACCGCCTTGGCGCCCTGAGCATAGCCGCAGGCGAACTTGCGGATCAGCGGCACGTCCATCCCGCCGACGAAGCTGACCGTGCCGGTTTCCGAGGCGATCGCCGCCATCATCCCGGCGAGGTAGCTGCCCTCGTGCTCGGCGAACTTGATCGACTTGACGTTCGGCTGGTCGACCTGCTCGTCGATGATTACGAAGTTGGTGTCGGGATAGTCCGGGGCGACCTTTTCCAGCGTCGAGGCGTTGGCGAAGCCCAGCACGACCACCGGGTTCGCGCCGCGTTCGGCCATGCGGCGCATGGTCTGCTCGCGCTGCGCCTCGGATTGAAGCTCGGTCTCGACATAGTCGCCGCCGGTCTCTTCGACCCAGCGTTGCGCGCCGGTATAGGCGCTTTCGTTGAAGGATTTGTCGAACTTGCCGCCGAGGTCGATGATGAGGCCGGGTTCGGCCAGCGCGGCGCCGGCGCTGAGCGCGAGGGTCGCAGCGGCACCGAGTATCTTGGACATGGACGTCATGGTGTCTCCCTGATTGAGAACGGGGCGTCCGCGCAGCCGTGAGCGGCGCCCGTGAAAACGGCGGATCTCTCATGGATCATGGGCGATTAAGGGCGCAGCAGGTCCAGAGGGTCAACCGCTTTCTCAGTCCCGATTGCCGCGTGACGGGGCGTCTGCCGGAGATTTGAGCGGCTGACGCGCGGTCACCCCGCGGCGAGCGTGCGCCGCATCAGGATGGCGTCGATCCGAGTGCCGTCGGGGGTGCGGTAATAGCGGGGGCGGCGGCCCGAAACCTCGTAGCCCGCGCTGTCGTAGAGCGCCCGCGCCGCTGCGTTGTCGGCGGCGACTTCCAGGTGCAGGATCACCGCGCCGCGCTGGCGGGTGGTCGCCTCGAAATCGGCGAGCAGGCGGCGCCCGCGGCCCTGCCTCTGGACGTCCGGCGACACCGCCAGCGTCAGCAGTTCTGCCTCGTCCGCGACGGTGCGGCCGAGCGCAATGCCGGTCGCGTCGCCTTCCAGGTAGACGCCCGGCATCAGCAGCAGGGTCGAGAAATCCCGCGCCGACCACGGGGCCGGCACCCGCATCGTGCGTGCGTGCAGGTCGGCAAGCATGTCCGGCGTCATGCGAGGATTTCGGGCGGGGCGTCGCGCGACGGCGCGGCGTCGGCCGGCCGGACGTAGAGCGGGGCAGGGCGCTTGGCCGGGGCACCCTCGGCCGCCTTGCGGGTCAGGACCGCGGCGAGGCGCGCGGGCAGATCGTCGATCTCGGCCTCGTCCCCGGTGGCGCCCGTCGCCCGCGCGATCGCCTGGGCCTCGTATCCGACCACCCGCGTCTCGGGCGGCAGTGTGAACTCGGTCGGTGTGCCGAGGTCGATCAACTCCGGCCCGTCCACGGGGCGCCCGTGGGCGAAACGCTGGACGTAGGCCCGGTCGCGCGGGGCGGCCACGCTCACCAGGTCGCTGGCCGACGGAAGCCCTGCGCCGTCGAGCATCAGTTCGAACGTGGACAAACCGATGGCCGGCACGCCGAGTCCCAGCGCGAGGCCCCGTGCCGCCGAGACCGAGATGCGGATGCCGGTGAAGTTACCGGGACCGATGCCCACGCCGATCGCGCCAAGGTCGCGCCACGCAAGCCGCTCGGCCTGCAGCAGCCGTTCGAGCAGCGGCATCAGCGCCTCGGCCTGGCCCCGCGCCATCGGCTCGAACGCCTGTTGGACGACGCGGCCCTCTCGCACGACAACGGCCGCGCAATGCGCGGCCGAGGTGTCGAAGGCCAGAAGCGGAGCGTCCATCACACGGTGACGGGTCGTACCTCGACCACTTCGGGAATGTAGTGGCGCAGCAGGTTCTCGATGCCCATCTTCAGCGTCAGCGTGGACGAGGGGCAGCCGGCGCAGGCCCCCTGCATGTGCAGGTAGACGATGCCGCGGTCGAAGCCGTGGAACGTGATGTCGCCGCCGTCCTGCGCCACCGCCGGGCGCACGCGGGTATCGAGCAGTTCCTTGATCTGACCGACGATCTCGCCGTCGGCCCCCTCATGGATGACGTGCTCCGTCTTGTTCTGTTCGCCTTCCATCACGGGCTGGCCCGACTGGAAGTGCTCCATGATCGCGCCCAGGAGGGCGGGCTTGATGTGGTCCCACTCGACGGGCTCGTCCTTGGTGACGGTCACGAAGTCGTTGCCGAAGAACACGGCCTTTACGCCGTCGACGGCAAAGAGACGTGCGGCGAGCGGCGACTTGTCCGCCGCCTCGGGCGCCGGGAAGTCTGCGGTGCCGCCGTCCAGAACCGTCTGGCCGGGCAGGAATTTCAGCGTCGCCGGGTTCGGCGTGGATTCGGTCTGGATGAACATGCGTAGCCTCCGTTGCCATCTCTACATGCGCCTTGCGGCAAGAAGCGTCAAGAGTTTGGAACTGTTCTAAAGTGCCGGCATCGCGGTCAGGTGATCGACTCGAGCCGCTCCTTCGACAGCTGACCGGGCACGATGGTCACCGGCACGGGAAGGCTGCCCGCGTTGCGCGACAGCTGCGAGACGAGCGGGCCGGGGCCGCCCTTCTCGTCGCTCGCGCCCAGCACGAGCACACCGATCGCGTCGTCGGCCTGCACCTGGTCGAGGATTTCCGGCACCGCCTCGCCCTCGCGGATGACGAGTTCGGGGTCGATGCCCTGGCGGTCGCGCATCCACTTGGCGAACACCTCGAAATGCGCCTCGATCCGCTCGCGAGCCTCCTGGCGCATGATCTCGCCCACGCCGATCCAGTGATTGAACTCTTCGGGCGGGATCACCGACAGGATCTGCACGCCCGCGCCCGTCTTGGCGGCGCGCATGGCGGCGAACCGCATCGCGTTCAGACATTCGCGGCTATCGTCGAGGATCACCAGAAACTTGCGCATGGACGCTGCCTTCCCGTTGCCGCGCGATCATGGACGAGGGGGTGCGGGCTGTCCACCGGGGCGCACCGTCGGTTCGATCCGGCGGCGCGGGCGGCGGCGAGCCGGCTTCGGCAACGCCCGGCGCAGGGCGAAGAGCACGAGCGAGAGAAGCTGCGCCAGCAGCAGGCCGATCAGCCCGATAGCCAGCAGCGCGAGGTCGGACAGCCGCGTCATCAGGCGGAACACCCGCGCCTTGCCGAGCGCGTGCAGCGCGGGCCGCGTCCCTTCGCCCACCGCGTCGGACACGCGGGCAAGCCGGGCCACGTCGTCGGGCCCGTCGGCATACCGCATCAGTGCCAGCGCGTCGGCGCGCGACGTGTTGCCGGCGAGACGGACCACGTCGTCGGCCATGCGCCCCAGGGCCGCTGCCCGCGCGGTGTCGATCAGCGCCTCGGCCGGGGCCCGGCCGGTCGCGACGCGGGGCAGCGCGTCCAGGTGCAGAAGGGCGGGCAGCGTGCGGGCCAGGTAGGCCTCCATCGGGCGGCTCAGGGCCCTGGCCCGGCGCGCGGTCCGCAGGGTCGCGCTGCCGGCCTTGACCGTCAGGCTGCTGCCGCCCGAGACGAGCGCGAGCGCGCTGGCGCTGAGCCCGGCGGTGGCCAGCGCCACGTCCACGCGGTCGATCTTGTCCCCCGTGGCCCAGTCGCGGCCCGCGCGGGCAAGGGCGCCGATATCCCCGAGCGGTGTAAGCTCGACCGGCAGGTTGCACTTGAGCACGAGGTCGAGGTCGGGGCAGGTCGCCGGATCGGCTGCGCAGCCTGCGCAGGCGGCAAGGCCGGTCTCGGCACGCTCCAGCGCGTCCAGCGCAGCGGCCTGTTCGGGGGCGATCGGCAGGTCGCGCTGCCGGGCCAAGGCCGCCGTCTGACGGGCGCCTTCGAGGTCCGCTTCGGACAACTCCCGTTCAAGCCGTCGCGCGATCCAGTCGGCATCCACCTGCCGCGCCAGGGCGGCGTCGACGGCCAGGTCGATTTCGTGGCTGCCCCGCTCGACGAAGGGCTGCGCGAAGGGATGCGTCGCCAGCACCGTCCAGTTCGCCCAGCCCGTTCCCAGCGCGATGCAGGCAAGGCAGGCACGGGCGAGGGCGATCATGTCACGGCTCCGAGTGGGCCCAGTCCCAGTAGAGGTCGCGCACGCGGCGGCTCATGGCACCGACCTGATACCGGGTGCCGTCGAACTCGGACACCGGCGTGACCTTCATCAGGTTGCCGGTCAGGAAGACTTCGTCGGCGGTGCGGAAATCGTCGAAGGTCAACACCGCCTCGTGCACCGTCACGCCGTCAGCGCGGAGGTTGGCGATATGGCGCGCGCGGGTGATCCCGGCCAGGAAGGTGCCGTTCGGGATCGGCGTGAACACCTCGCCGTCGCGCGCCATGAAGACGTTCGCCGTGGCGGCCTCGGCCACGTTGCCGAGCGCGTCGGCCACGAGCGCGTTCGCGTATCCCTTGCGCCGCGCCTCGGCCAGCATCCGCGCGTTGTTCGGATAAAGGCAGCCCGCCTTGGCATTGACGACCGCGTCGTCCAGAACCGGCCGGCGGAACCTGGTCGTGGTGAGATTGGCTGTCGCGTCGTCGGGCGCCATCGGCACCTCTTCGAGGCAGATGCAGAACCCGGCGGGCGCGTCGCCCGGCATCACCGCCAGGTGCCCACCCTCGATCCCCCAGTACATCGGGCGGACATACACGGCCGCCTCGCGCGGATACTGCGCGAGCCCGTCCCAGACGATCGCCTCCATCTCTTCCGGCGAGACGCTGGGCGTCATCATCAGGGCCTCGGCCGAACGGTTGGTCCGCGCGCAGTGGGCGGCAAGGTCGGGGGCCAGCCCGTTCACGTAGCGGGCGCCGTCGAACACGGTGGTGCCCAGCCATGCGCCGTGGTCGGCCGCCCGCATGACGGGAACGTCGCCCTCATGCCAGCGCCCCTCGAAATAGGTCCGGATGTTCTTGCCTGTCGCCATGCCGTCGCTCTCTTGCCCTTGGAGAGTGGTTAAACCACCGGCGGGCAATCGCGTCCAGCGGGGCCGTGCGGCTCAGGCGACCTCGGCCAGCAGGGCGGCGAGGTCCAGCCGCCGGGTGACCATCGCGAGGCCGCCATCGGCATCCGTCGGCCAGGCGGCACGCGCGCGGTCACGGTAGAGCTCTACGCCGTTGCCGTCCGGATCGCGCAGGTAGACGGCTTCGCTGACGCCGTGGTCGGACGCGCCGTCCAGCCGGATCCCGGCGTCGAGGACGGATTGCACCGCGCGGGCCAGCGCGGCGCGGTCGGGATACAGCACCGCCAGGTGAAACAGGCCCGTATGGCCCGGCGGCGGCGGCGTGGCGCCCTCGCTCTCCCACGTGTTCAGGCCGATATGGTGGTGATAACCGCCGGCCGAGAGAAACGCTGCCCGATCTCCCATGCGCTGCATGAGCTCGAAGCCCAGCACGTCGCGATAGAACGCGACCGCGCGGTCGAGGTCGGCCACCTTCAGGTGGACGTGGCCGATACGTGTTTCTGCCGGTGCTGACATCTAAGCGCCCTCCTGGGATGCGATGCCAAGGAAATTACACCTCTTGGCTCGCGCATAAATATCCGGAAAAGGCCATCTTCTGTGCGCCAGTGCGCAAAAGGCCCCCGGCCGGAGCCGGGGACCATGTCTCGGGGCCGTCCGTCCGCGCGGGACGGTTGCGCAGGGTGGGGACCTTCGGCCCTGTCGCGCGCCCTTGGGACGCTGGGGAGAGCAGGGCGCGCCGTACTCACCCCTACCGGACGGAGACGTCAGTTTCGTGACGCGTCAGGCGCCGACGAGGCCGACGATGCGATAGGTCTCCTTCAGGATCGGCTCGGCGATCCCGCGGGCGCGTTCGGCGCCGCGGGCGAGGATCGCGTCGATCTCGTCGGGCTGTTCCATCAGGCGGGCCATCTCGTTCGAGATCGGCGCCATCTTCTCGACCGCGAGTTCGGCCAGCATCGGCTTGAACTGGCTGAACTGTTGCCCGGCGACATTGGCGATGGCCCGTTCGGCCGAGATGTCGCTGAGCGCGGCGTAGATGTTGATGAGGTTCCGCGCCTCGGGCCGACCCTCGAGCCCGTCGAGCGTCTCGGGCAGGGGATCGGGATCGGTCCGCGCCTTGCGGATCTTCTTCGCGATCGCGTCGGCGTCGTCGGTCATGTTGATCCGGCTGGCGTCGGACGGGTCCGACTTCGACATCTTCTTCGAACCGTCGCGAAGCGACATCACCCGCGTCGCGGCGCCCTCGGTGACGGTTTCGGTGATCGGGAAGAACTCGGTCTCGTAGTCGTAGTTGAACTTCAGCGCGATGTCCCGCGTCAGCTCGAGGTGCTGTCGCTGATCCTCGCCCACGGGGACGTGGGTGGCGTGGTAGACGAGGATGTCCGCCGCCATCAGCGCCGGGTAGGCGAACAGCCCGAGCGAGGCGTTCTCTGCGTTCTTGCCGGCCTTGTCCTTCCACTGGGTCATCCGGCCCATCCAGCCCATGCGGGCCACGGTGTTGAAGATCCAGGCAAGCTGGACGTGCTCGGGCACCTGGCTCTGGTTGAACAGGACCGCCTTTTCCGGGTCGATGCCGCTGGCGATGAACCCGGCGCACAATTCGCGGGTGTTGCGGGTCAATGCCGCCGGATCCTGCCAGACGGTCATCGCGTGGAGGTCCACCATGCAATAGATGCACTCGTAGCCGCCCTCGTCCTGCATCTCGACGAAGCGACGGATCGCCCCGAGATAGTTGCCAAGGGTCAGCCCGCCCGAAGGCTGGATGCCGGAAAACACGCGCGGGGCGAAGCTGCGCTCGGCCATGGGGGACTCCCGTGCTGGAAAATACTGTCCGGCTCGCTTACCCATGCGCCCGGAAAGCGTCAAGAAAGGCCGCGCCGATGAGCCAACCGCATACAGCGCCCCCGTTCAACCCGATGCCGCCCGTGGTGGTGGCGCTCGCGGTGGTGATCTTCGGGATCGAGGCCGTCCTGTCGCTCGCCTCGCGCGGGCTTCTGGGCGGGGCCGAGGCGATCGGCTGGCGTGTCGACCTGATCAATCGCTTCGCCTTCTCGCCGCAGATCTTCGACCGGATGCTCGAATCCGGCACCTGGCCACTCGACCAGGCGATGCGGATGGTGACCTATCCGTTCATCCACCTGGCGTTCACCCACGTGCTGTTCGTACTGGTCTTCCTGCTGGCGCTCGGCAAGATGGTGGGCGAGATCTTTCATCCGCTCGCGCTCCTCGCGGTGTTCTTCGGCTCGGCCGCGGCCGGGGCGCTGGCGTATGCGCTGCTGATGAACGATCCCAATGCGCTGGTCGGGGGATACCCGGCGGTCTACGGCCTGATCGGCGCCTACACGTTCCTGATGTGGACTGGGCTGGGCGCGGCCGGTGAGAACCGGTTGCGCGCCTTCACGCTGATCGGCGTGCTGCTGGGGCTGCAACTGGTCTTCGGGCTTCTGTTCGGAGCCTCGAACTGGTGGGTGGCCGAGGTCGCCGGCTTCGTCACCGGCTTCCTGTTGTCGTTCGTTGTCAGCCCCGGCGGCTTCGGCCGCGTGATGCAGAAGCTGCGGCAGCGCTGATCAGCGGCGCACCGCCCCGCGGATGTCCGAGAGGGCGAAGGCCCCCATACGCGTGCCGAGCAGGTAGTAGACGCCCATGCCCAGCGTCACCAGCAGCGCCAGCGCGCCATAGCGCCAGGCGTCCGATTCGAGCAGCGGCGCACCGGCGCGGGCCACGAGGCCCAGCACGACGGCCATTCCGACCGAGGCGGCGAGGATGCGCCAGACGCGGCGGCGGAAACGGTCGTCCGGCATCGCCGCCGGGCCCATCGCGCGGCTGCCGCGCCACAGCAGAACCGCCATCGTCCATCCCGCCAGCGTCGTGCCGATCGCGGCGGCGACGAAGCCCAGCACCGGCGCCAGTCCGATGGCAACGACGGCATTCACCGTCAGCCCGACCAGCGCATACCTGAACGGCGTCGTGGTATCCTCTCGCGCGAAGTAGAGTGGCTGCAGCACCTTCTGTAGCACGAAGGCGGGCAGGCCGGCACCGTAGACTGCCAGCGCGATTGCCGTCGCCTGCGTGTCGGAGGCGTCGAACTGCCCCCGTTCGAACAGGACCGAGACCAGCGCCGCCGGGACCGCCAGGAAGGCCAGCGCGGCCGGCACGGTCAGGGTCAGCGCCATCTCGGCGGCCCGGTTGAAGGCGTGTCGGCCGCCCTCGGTGTCGTCGGCGCGCAGGCGGCGGGACAGGTCGGGCAGCAGCACGACCCCGATGGCGATGCCGATCACCCCCAGTGGCAACTGGTAGAGCCGGTCGGCGTAGCTGAGCCACGCGACGGCGCCCTCGAAGAAGCTCGCCACCTGCCGGCCGACCAGCAGGTTCACCTGCATCACGCCGCCGGCGAGCGCCGCGGGACCCGCGATCACCACCAGCCGGCGCATCTCGGGCGTCCAGCGCGGCCGTTGCAGGCGCATGCGGAATCCGGCGCGGGCGGCAGAGACCCAGACGAGCGCCAGCTGCGCCACGCCAGCCACGGGCACCATCCAGACCAGCGCGTCGCCCACGGGCCAGCCGCGCCACCCGGCCACCAGCATCGAGCCGACGAGGAGGATGTTCAGCAGGACCGGCGCTGCCGCCGCCGCGACGAAACGGTTGACCGAGTTCAGGACCCCCGACAGCAGCGCCGCGAGCGAGATGAACAGGACATAGGGGAAGGTGATCCGGCCATAGAGCACGGCGAGGTCGAAGCGCTGGTCGTCGACGAAGCCCGACGCCATCGCCAGCACCAGGACCGGCATCGCCACCTGCGCGGCCAGCGTGAACACGATCAGCACCGTGCCCAGCCCTGCGAACGCCTCCCGCGCGAAGCCCTCGGCATCCTCGCCGGCCTCGATCTTTTTCGAGAACATCGGGACGAACGCCATGTTGAACGCGCCCTCGGCGAAGAAGCGGCGGAACATGTTGGGCAGGGCGAAGGCCACGAGGAACGCCTCGGCCACCGGACCGGTGCCCAGCGTCGCCGCGATGATGATGTCGCGCGCGAAGCCCAGCACACGACTTGCAAGCGTCCAGACCCCGACGGTCAGGAAGCCCCGGATCAATCTGATTGGCTGCATCAGCGCCGCGCCCTTTCGGCCCCCTTGTCGATCGCCTCGCGCAGTTTCTTCTCGAGGCTCTGGCGTTTCTGCGCCGAATGGATCTTTAGACCGAACATGTCTTTCACGTAGAAGCTGTCGACCACCTGCGCGCCATAAGTCGCGATGACGGCCGACGATATGGAAATGTTGGCATTCGCCAGCGTGCGCGTCAGGTCGTAGAGCAGCCCGGCGCGGTCGCGCGTGTCGACTTCGATGATCGTGTAGATCTCCGAGCCGTCATTGTCGAACGTGATCGAGGTGGGCACCCGGAACGGGCGCTCGCGCTTCTTCATCTTGTCGCGGCTCTCGAGCGCCTCGCTCGCCACGACTTCTCCGTGCAGCGTGCGCTCGATCATCGAGCGCAGGCGCGGCAGACGGTCCTCGTCGTAGGGGCTGCCCTCGATGTCCTGCACCCAGAAGACCGCCGTGGCAAAGCCGTCCTTCGTCGTGTAGGTCCGCGCGTCGACCACGTTCGCCCCGACCAGCGCCAGGGCCCCGGCGAGGCGCGAGAAGATGCCGGGATGGTCGACCATGGCAAAGCAGACGCGGGTGGCGTCGCGGTCCTCGTCGGGGGTCAGGTCGATGCGGATGTCGCCGTTGCCCAGCCCCCGCAGCATGTGCGCGAAGGTGACGTGCGCCACGGTGTCCATGCCCTGCCAGTAGGGCGGGTAGTGCCGCTTGGTCTCGCGCTTGACCGTCGCGCGGTCCCAGTCTGAAAGCGCCTCGCGCAGTTGGCGCCGCGCCTCGGCGCCGCGCGTCTCGCGGTTGAGCGCCTCGAGCCCGTTCTCGAGCGCATGGGCGGTCTCGGAATAGAGCGTGCGCAGCAGCTGCGCCTTCCAGTTGTTCCAGGTGCCGGGGCCGACGCCGCGGATGTCGCAGACGGTCAGCACCGTCAGCAGGTCCAGCCGCTTGGTCGTGCGCACCGCCTTGGCGAAGTCGCGGATCGTGCGGGGATCGGCCAGGTCGCGCTTCTGCGCCATGTCGGACATCAGCAGGTGATACCGCACCAGCCATTCGACGGTATCGGTGTCGGCCTGCTTCATGCCGAGGCGCGGGCAGACCTTGCGCGCGATGCGGGCGCCCACGACCGAGTGATCCTCGGTCATGCCCTTGCCGATGTCGTGCAGCAGTAGCGCGATATACATGACCTTGCGATCGACGCCGTTCTTGAGGATGCGGCTGGCGATCGGCAGCTCTTCGACCAGTTCCTCGCGCTCGATCTGCGACAGGGTCGAGACGCACTGGATGATGTGTTCGTCCACCGTGAAGTGGTGGTACATGTTGAACTGCATCATCGCGACGATGCGCTCGAATTCCGGCAGGTAGGCGCCCAGCACGCCGATCTCGTTCATGCGGCGCAGGCCGCGCTCTGGGTTGCCGTACTTGAGCAGCAGGTCGAAGAAGATACGCGCGGCGTCGGGATCTCGGCGGACCGGATCGTCGATCAGCCGGAGGTTGGCGGCGATCTGGCGCAACGCGTCGGGATGGATGAAGAGCCCGGTCCGCAGCGCCTCTTCGAAAATGCGCAGGATGTAGAGCGGGTCGTCGAAGATCCGGCTGTCGGAGTCGAAGGCGAGACGGTTCTGCAACCGGCGGAAGCCCTTGCGCGTCCGTGGCGGGCGGCGAAGGATGCTCTTGAGCCTGGGCGCCTTGCGGACGTGGTCGGCCTCGAGCGCGCTGAGAAAGATGCGCGTCAGCTCGCCCACCGTCGTCGCGTGACGGAAATAGGCCTGCATGAAATGCTCGACCCCGCGGCGGCCGCCCTTGTCGACGAAGCCCATGCGCTCGGCCACCTCGATCTGCATGTCGAAGGTCAGCTGATCCATTGCGCGCCCGGCGATGAGGTGCAGGTGGCAGCGCACGGCCAGCAGGAAGTTCTCGGCCTCGATGCACTCGTCGAACTCGTCCTGTGTGAACAGGCCCTTGTCCACGAGGTCGGCCGCGTCCTGGACGTGGTTCACGTACTTGGCGATCCAGAACAGCGTCTGCAGGTCGCGCAGGCCGCCCTTGCCCTCCTTGACGTTGGGCTCGACGATATAGCGCTGTCCCCCCTGCTTGCGGTGGCGCTGCTCGCGCTCGGCGAGCTTCGCCTCGACGTAATCCGAGCCGGTGCCCTCGAAGAGATCGGACCACAGCTTCTCGCTCAGATCGGTGTCGAGCGCCGCGTCGCCGCCGAGAAAACGATGCTCTAGCAGGGCGGTCCGGATGGTGTAGTCGTCGCGCCCCAGCCGCAGGCATTCCTTCACCGTCCGGCTGGAATGGCCAACCTTCAGGTGCAGGTCCCAGAAGATGTAGAGCATCGATTCGATGACGCTCTCGGCCCACGGTGTCAGCTTCCACGGTGAGACGAACAACAGGTCCACGTCCGAGAACGGCGCCATCTCGGCGCGGCCATAGCCGCCCACGGCGAAGACCGACAGGTGCTCGCCCTCCGTCGGCGTGGGATTGGCGTGCAGCCGGGTCGTGGCCAGCTCGAACACCAGCGCGACGACGCGGTCCGTCAGGTAGGAATAGGACGAGACCGCCTCGCGCGCCGCGAAGGGGCGGGCGGCGAAGGCGGTCGCGATCGCCTCGCGTCCCGCCGCGAGCGCGTCGCGCAGATGCGCGACCGCGGCCTGCCGTACCGGCGTACCGTCGGCCGCGTCGCGGTCGATGGCCGCGGTCACGGCTGCGGTGTCGAAGATGTGGCGCGCCGGACAGATCAAGCTGTCCGGCGCGCGATGGGTGTCGTCCGGGGGGGCCGGTTCAGAAACCGGCGCTGCCGAAGCCGCTTGGGGCAGGGTCAATGACAACCACCTGATTGTTCTGGATCTGGGCGACGGCGAGGGCCCGTTCGACGGTACCGTTCGGCTGCAGGCGGAATGCGCCGCCGGCGCCCTGGAAGCCCTGGCGCTGGGTCAGCGCCCGGCGGGACAGCGCGTTCGCGTTCCCCTGGGCGACGAGGCTGCCGACGGCGGCCACGGCATCATAGGCGACCGTGCCGAGTGCGGGATTCGGGACGCTGCCGTAGGTGTCGGCATAGCGCTGCTCGAAGGTGCGGACGCGGCCCGGATCGGGCAGCGCGAACCACGCGCCCTGCAGGCCGTCGAGCCGCAGCGCGCTGGACGGCACGTCGAGCCGTTGCAGGCCGATGTAGCGCGTGGTCTGCGGCGACAGTCCCGCGGCGGGCAGCTGGTCGGCGAGGAACGGCAGCGCGCCCTCGCTGCCCGAGGTCAGGAACACCGCGTCGGCGCCTGCGTCCTGCGCCTCTTGGGCGAGGCGGGGCGCGGCGTTCTCGACACCCTGCTGGCTCAGCGGGAAGCTGCCGGTGCCGGCGAGATTGGCGCGCGAGGCGTTGATCGCCTGCACGATCGCGTCGCGGCCCTGGATCTCGGCCGAATCCTCGCCGTGGATCACGTAGATGTTCGAGCGGCCGTTCTGCGCGGCATAGCTGACCAGCCGGTTCGCCGTGTTCGCGAAGGTGTTGCCCAGGACGAACACGTTGCCGCCGGCGATGGCGGTGTTGTTCGACAGCGACAGGATGTTCACGTCACGGTTGGCCAGGGCGACGCCCGCGGCGTTCGCCGCCTGCGAGAAGACCGGGCCGATGACGATCTTGGCGCCCTCGTCGGCGGCGCGGGTGGCGGCCGCGCTGGCGGTCGAGGGATCGCCGGCGGTGTCGTAGACTCGCAGGTCGACCTGCGCGCCGTTCAGGTCCGAGACCGCCATCCGCGCGGCGTTCTCGACCGATTGCGAGATCGAGGCCCCGCCGTTCGACGCGCTCTGCGGGACCAGCAGCGCCACCTGCACCGGCGCGCCAGGGTCGATTCTCTGCCCCGAATTGCCCCCCGTCATCGGCGCCATCGGCGTACAGGCGGCTGCTGCGAGGAAGGACAGCAGCAAGGCGAGGCGGCCCAGCGGGTTGCGAAGGGCGGCGAAAGAGGCGAACATCTGCGGGCTCCGAGACAAGGGGCGTTCAAGCGTCGGTGAAGAGCCTATGCCGACGATCCGCCGGTGTAAATCGACCCCCGAACAGGACCAAGCGATGCCCGCCGAAATCCGCCCCCTCGCGCCGGGGCTCTATCTCGTGGCGACTCCGATCGGAAATGCACGTGACGTGACGCTGCGCGCCCTCGACATCCTCGCCTCGGCCGACGTCATCGCCGCCGAGGACACCCGCACCACGCGCAAGCTGATGGACATCCACGGCATCCGCCTGAGCGATCGTCCACTGATTGCCTATCACGACCACAACGGCCCCTCGGTGCGCCCGCGGCTGCTGGAGATGATCCGCGAGGGCCGCTCGGTTGCCTATGCCTCGGACGCCGGGACGCCACTGGTGGCCGATCCGGGCTTCGTCCTGACGCGTGAGACGGTGGCGGCCGGTCTGCCGGTGACCGGGGCGCCGGGGCCCTCGGCCGCGCTGGCCGCGCTCAGCCTGTCCGGCCTGCCGAGCGACCGGTTCCTGTTCGCGGGCTTCCTGCCAAGCGCCGCCGGTCCGCGCCGCGCGGCGCTGACCGAACTGCAGGACGTGCCGGCGACGCTCGTGCTGTTCGAGTCGCCGAAACGGTGTTCACGAACGCTTATGGAAATGAGCGATATCCTCGGGGAAGAGCGGCAGGCGGCGCTTTGCAGGGAACTGACAAAGAAGTTCGAGGAAGTGCGCCGCGGGTCGCTGGCCGAGCTGGCGGCGGGCGTCTCGGACGACCCACCCCGTGGCGAGGTCGTGCTGGTCGTCGATCGCAACCGCGCCGCGGCCAGCGCTGAGGACATGGAAGCGGCGTTGAAGGAGGCCCTGCAGACGATGCGTGTGAAGGATGCGGCGAACAGCGTGGCCGAGGCGTTCGGCCTGCCCAAGCGCGAGGTGTATCAGGCCGCGCTCAGACTGGGGGAGATGTAGGATGCCGGGCGGGGCTGTAGGATACCATGCCGGGCTCTCTGCCGAAGAGCAGGTCGCCGCGCACTACCGGCGCAGTGGCCACGAGATAGCCCATCGCCGCTGGCGCGGCCGTGGTGGCGAGATCGACATCGTCGCGCGGCAGGGCGACACGATGGTCTTTGTGGAGGTGAAGGCGGCCTGCAGCCACGGCCGGGCAGCCGATCGGATCGGACGCCGCCAGATCGAGCGGATCTACGCGGCGGCCGGAGAATACGTCGCCGGAAACGAGCGCGGCCTCGACACCGACATGCGGTTCGAGGTGGCGCTGGTCGACGGCGCGGGACGGATCGAGATCGTCGAGAACGCGTTCCTCTGATCGCGCGCATTGCATTGCGCGCGCCCGGCGGCTGGGCCATGTAGGTCGCGCCGAAGAGAGAGGATGCGCCATGGCCCTGAACGTCGCTTTCCAGATGGATCCGATCGAGTCGGTCGACATCGACGCCGACAGCACGTTCCGGCTGGCGGAAGAGGCCCAGTCCCGCGGGCACAGCCTGTTCGTCTACGGACCGCAGGCGTTGAGCTGGCGCGAGGGCCGGGTCGTCGCACGCGGACGGGACGTGCAGCTGCAGCGGGTCCGCGGTGACCATGTCAGCTTCGGCGCGTGGCGCGAGGTCGACCTTGCCGACATGGACGTCGTCTGGCTGCGGCAGGACCCGCCGTTCGACATGGGCTATATCACCTCGACCCATCTTCTGGATTTCGTCGCCGACGAGACCCTGATCGTGAACGAGCCGTTCTGGGTCCGGAACTTCCCCGAGAAGCTGCTGGTCCTGCGCTTTCCCGACCTGATCCCGCCGACCCTGATCGCGCGGGATCTGGGCACGCTGCGCGACTTCAAGGCCGAGCATGGCGACATCATTCTCAAGCCGCTCTACGGCAACGGCGGCGCGGGCGTGTTCCGCCTGACCGACAGCGACCGAAACCTCGCCAGCCTTCACGAGCTGTTCTCCGGCATCAACCGCGAGCCGCTGATCGCGCAGGCCTACCTGCCCGCTGTGACGAAGGGCGACAAGCGGGTGATCCTCGTCGACGGCGAGCCGGTGGGCGCGATCAACCGCGTGCCGGCCGAGGGCGAGACGCGGTCGAACATGCATGTGGGCGGCAAGGCGATGAAGGCCGAACTGACTGACCGCGACCGCGAGATCTGCGCCGAGATCGGGCCGATCCTGCGCGAGCGAGGGCAGGTCTTCGTCGGGATCGACGTCATCGGCGACCGGCTGACCGAGATCAACGTCACCTCGCCCACGGGCATCCAGGAGATGGAGCGGTTCGATGGCAGCAACGTCGCCGGCCGCATCTGGGAGGCGATCGAGGGCCGACTCGACTCGCGCGGTTAACCCTCGGCGGAAAACCGATAGCTGATCGCCTCGGCCAGGTGCGGCACCTCGACCGCGTCTGCACCTTCGAGATCCGCGATCGTGCGCGCCACGCGCAACAGGCGGTGATAACCGCGGGCCGTCAGCCCGAACCGATCGGCGGCGCGGGACACCAGCGTGCGCCCTTCGTCCGACGGCGCGGCGACCTCTTCCAGCAGCGGCCCGGTCGCATCCGCGTTGACCGCGCAGCCCTCGATCCCCTCGAAGCGCCGTGCCTGCAGGCGCCGCGCCACTGCGACCCGGTCCGCTACCTCGGCCGAGGTCTCGCCGCTCGCCGGGAGATCTAGGTCGGCAAAGCTCACCGGGGGCACGTCGACCCGGAGATCGAAGCGGTCCAGCAGGGGGCCCGATATCCTTGCCATGTATTCCTCACCGCAGGCCGGGGCGCGGGCACAGGCGCGGGCGGGATCGGTTAGATAGCCGCACCGGCACGGATTGGCGGCCGCGACCAGCATGAAGCGGCAGGGATAGCGCACATGGGCGTTCGCCCGCGCGATCACCACGTCGCCGGTCTCGATCGGCTGGCGCAGCGTCTCGAGCACTGCGCGGGGAAATTCGGGGAACTCGTCCATGAACAGCACGCCGTTGTGGGCGAGGCTGATCTCGCCGGGCTTGGCGCCCTTGCCGCCGCCCACCACCGCGGCCATCGAGGCAGTATGGTGCGGCTCGCGGAAGGGCCGCGCGCGTGAAATGCCGCCCTCGTCCAAGAGGCCGGCGAGCGAGTGGATCATCGAGGTCTCCAGCGCCTCGGCGGCGGAAAGCGGCGGCAGCAGGCCGGGCAGCCGCTGCGCCAGCATCGACTTGCCGGACCCCGGCGTGCCCACCAGCAACATGTTGTGGTCAATTCTACAACAGCGGGCGCGTGAAAAACTTGCAAAAACAGCGAAAAATCTTTGAGATACAGGGCGCTGGGCCACATGGGTCGTATAAATACATGTACTACGCACGGTTCCTCCCGGTGTCGTCGTAGCCATAAAACGGACGTCAAACCTGTTGAACGTCCAAGTTGCACATCGACTTGGCCGTGGAACTCAGTATAGGACCCGCTTCCTTCGGGAAGATCATGCTATCAGCAAAGGTAGACTGGCTGACGAAAAATTCCTACCGTGACGAGGGCAATGCTGCACTGTAACCCTCATGCTCAAACGAAGTCGCTCCAATGGCTCGTTTCGAGTAACCGTCAGGACGAAGCAGAGAATAAAAGGCGACCGGCTGACCGCCCTTTCCTGTTGTGATACAGGTTTCTCTATTGGAGGGTGCGACCGGGACGGTTAATAAGACCGAGGCACACTTCACCTGTCGGAAGGTGAAGTGTGTCTCCCAAACAATTAATAAGAAATTATTAAAATAAGGAATATTTGTAATAAAAGGTCATAAATGAAACGAATGCAACGCATTCAATCGCCAACGGCGATTTCTATGAAGTATCTATTGTGAAATTTTCTGGGTTGTTTGTTAAGATCCAATTTCGTGTTCTTAATCAGTTGATGATATTTCCAGCCTCACTATATTTTTTGTGTCTCTACACACTGTTCGGAGGTTTGGCTGTTGCACAAACAACTTGATCAAATGAACCGCGACGAACTTGTGGACCTTCGCAAGCAGGTCGACAAAGCCTTGAAGTCGTATGAGAAGCGCAAGTTGGAAGAGGCAAGGCGAGAGGCGGCAAAGGCTGCCGCCGAGTTCGGTTACTCGCTGAACGATCTCAGGGGAGGCGACAAGGGGAAGCCCAAGGGGGCGAAGTTGCCGCCGAAGTATGCACATCCGGATCAACCGGGATTGACGTACTCGGGACGGGGTCGGAAACCGAAGTGGCTTCAAGAACGGTTGGACGCCGGCGCGAGCCTTGACGATTTTCTCATAAAGTAACGTTGTTACAATTTCTTGTTGATAATCGAACGATATAACAGCATTCTCAAAATCCAAACAAATTGGAGTGTTTAATTATGGAGAAAACAATTGCTGTGGTTTCGTTCGGATTGTTCACAGCCATTGCGCCAGCCTACGCGGCTACCACGTCTTCTGTCTCTGGGATCCTCTCCCATCAAGCCGTTGAGCATGGTGGGGGTTGCAGGAAGGATTCGCCGGCGGGACAGTGCTGCCACGCGGGTTCGGAACCGTATCACTGCCATTGAGGCGGTGTTCCGAAGTTCTTAGCCAGTAGGGTCTGTAACGGGCCACGGTAATGGGTGACAGGGCGCTATGTCCTGTCATCTCATCGATATTACGAGGCTACCTTGCGTCTTTCCGCAGGTGTCTCGTGAGCCATGTTGACGGCTGTCCGGATGAGGTTCCGTCGGGTTGGTCCAGTAGCAACCTGATCGCGTTCTCGATTAGCCGCGTTCGGGACAACTGCTCTGTCCGGCGCTGATCCAGCCGGTCCACCAAGTCAGCATCAAGGTTCATGTGAACGGCTTTTGTTGTTTTTGGCATGTATCTACACTCCATGTTGTTTGGTCATGTAGATATTTATCCAGAAAACGTGCTGAACTATGAAAAGATCTAAAAAAGATAAAAGAAAGGTAGTATGGTAAGAAAACAGTTTCAGAATATTCCGCGAGAATCCGATACAACCATTATACTGCGAGCCGATGCCCACATCGACGATCTTGAAGTGTTATACGAGAAATGGTGTTGGGGCGGCATCTACGCTGAAAGCATCGTGTTTCTGGCCTCAGATGTTGCCGGCTACACAGACGAACAGATTTCAGACCTTGTTAATAGCACTGCTGTTCCGCAAGGCGAGGAAGATACGATCGTACGACGTTCGGGCGATTTCGTGTTTGCGAGCCTGAACTTCGTGGAGCCTTGACCGGGGCAGTTCCCCCAGCTCACCAAGGGTTGCCCTCATCGTCAAACGCCTGCGATACCTGCGCCGCCGCCGACTGGCTGGCGAGGACCTGTCGTCCATAAAATGCCGGCATCTCTGGTGACCGCCAGCGTCCGGCGACCATGATCGAGGACAAGTCGCGACCAAGCCGGAAGGCATCCTGAACCCCACCGACGCGCGTGCTGTGCGCTGAAACGTCTGCCCGGCCCGTGCAACGCTTTTGACCCGTGACGCCTTCGCTGGGTCAAGAGGCGTCTTCATACTGCCCTTCTGGGACTTCGTTAGTATCGGATCATCTTGTCTGAGGACGGCGACTTCGATCCATCGCAAGACGTCGACGGTTCCGCGTGCCGAGAGAAATGCATAGGCGCCCTCACCGAAGGGATCCGTTCTGGACCGGGCGACGAAAAGGACGCTGCTACCATCTTCTTGTCGGGTGACGTCCCGGACCTTGAACGCTACCAGTTCAGAAGCGCGGCACCAGCTATCGGTTGCGAGCCAGAGCAATGCCTTGTCACGCAAGTCTTTCCGCCTCCCACCGAGCCGTTCGATCGCGGTGACAACCTCACGCTTCCCAATGCGATCGACCGTGGGGATCTCCGGAACAGGAGAGGTCGGTCACGTAGTAAGCCTAGTTCCCGGCTTGCGTGTCTAGGTCGAACTTCGGTGGGCGCGAGGCGGGAGAATGTACAGACTTGCAAGCGCAGCGGCAATTATCCGTCCATCTCGTCCTCGTCTTCAGCAGTATTAGAGGAGGGTCGTGTAGGTGCGTGTCTAAAGTTGTAGCCATCAAACTGATTCTAGGATATAGTGTTTGTTATTAGCATGGGAGTCTATTATGGCAGAGCAAAAGATCTCCAGCGAACGCGGAGTTTTCCTTACCGTTGAAGATATTGAGCGGCTTGCAAAGGCGTTCGAGGGCACGGTGAAGGCGGACGTCAATGCAGCAGCTGATGCCCGTGCCAGTAGCTGTGGAGTGGTTGTTTGCGGTAATGGCGCTGCTGTGTAGCAAATGCCTCGCTTCTCACAGGCGCACTACGCCACTTGGTATGACACGTTGAGCCCCAAGGAACGACAATTTTTGGGGCCGGCGACACCAAGCGCGTCCGTGCGAAAGCTCGTTTTCGATCTCGCATCAACATGCAACATGGGTTGCACATATTGTTTCGCGGATCGAGGTATGTATGGCGCTCCCTCTGAGCCGACGTCCCGTATCCTTACAGCGGAAGCCGCGGCGCGGATCGTAGAGAAGGTTGTCCAGAACTGCGATCAAATTAATCATGTCAAGTTCTTCGGTGGTGAGCCGCTGCTAGGAGCTGATGCCATAGATGTAGTTTGCACTATGATGCGTCGTGCATTTGATGATGGCTTGCTTTCTAGGCAGCCGACTTTCAACATTATTACCAATGGAACGATCTATTCTGAAAAGATCGCCAGAATGTTAACTGAGCATTCTATACGAATTACTGTCAGTATTGATGGACCAAAAGACATACACGATGCTCAACGCCGATTCAATAACGGCCGAGGAACGTTTAATAAAATATGCAATAACGTTGAAAAACTCGCTAGTTATGGGTGCCGGTTAGGTGTGCTTGAAGCTGTTTTTACTCCTCTTCATGTTGAGCAGGGGTATTCATTGCTGTCATTGTATAAATCTCTCGCGAGCGACTTTTCAAAAGATTTCGAAATGATTGTAGTACACCCAATGGATCAGCCAACAATCAATGAGCTCCCCGAGAATGGATTCAAGAGCCGGTATCAGGATGCTATTAGAGAGCAAACGAAAGAGCTTTACGAGTACTTGATCTTTGAGGATGTGAAATCCGGCAGCGCGGAAAGAACACGACACGCAATAGATTCTCTTACCAGCGCGGCAAAAGACGAAAACCTATGTGGAGTTGGAAGCGATATTATCACAATAAAGCCAGATGGCGCCGTGGTATCCTGCTATGTTTTTTCAAGTCAGAAAGAGTTTTTGTACGGTAATATCCTTTCGGATAAATTTTGGAAGCGCTTCAGATCTGGGTCTCTGTCAAGTGCTATGCGCTCTGCGAGCAGGTTTTCGCATGACGCGTGCAACGCTTGCGACATCCAGAAGTCCTGTACTCATTGCCTGAGCGGAATGGATAAAGATAGTGGGCTGAATAGCCAGCTCCCAGATGTGAACTGTGGATTCAATATTGGTCAAATCGAAGGCATTTTTGACGCGCTTAATGGGCTAAAGAAAAAAGACGAATTCGAAATCCTTCTTCGACGGTGGGCATCTGAGTAAATCTTTAGCTAAATTCATTTGGAGCGCCTTGCGAATGAATGCGGAGGATCGCATTGCTCTTGAAGCAAAGAGGGCGGAGATTGAATATCGGCGGTCGCTATCTCGTGAAAGCAGCATCAAAGATGCGATTAGTCGCCAAGGCAGTAATCATAACCCTCGCAGCTATGATGATACTCCGGTGGGTACTTTCCATAGTGCTGATAAAATTTTTCTTCGTTGGGTTGAGCCGGATCTTTTTGAGTATATGCCAAGGCAGCCTGAAAATTTTTCATTCGAGAGAAGTTCGGGAGATGTGATTACACCAACGCGAATGTTCACAGACGGAGGCTCTATTCCTAGAGCTGGTTGGGTGCTCGCTGACTTTTCACCATGGAACTACGTTCCAGCCTTCATTGTGCATGACTGGGAGTTCGATGCTCATCATTGCGAAGTATCTGAAAAGACGTTTGATGAAGTTTCCGCTACAATGATGGAAGGCGTGAAGACTCTGATGGAGACCGGTGTGTGTGAAAAGAGCATCTTCGCATTCAACGCGATACAAGCCGGAATAAGTTCATTCATCGGAAGGCGTTCTTGGGAGCGGCGCGTTGACGTCTGCCCTTTGCCCTAGGTGCTTTTCCTCACGTCAAATGCAGGGGCTATCTTGGTAGTGCATATTTTTTAATGGGCAACATTATGCTAAAGAATGTGCTGAGGTTAACGGTTGTATTTCTGATTTCAGGCGCACTTCCGGTACCGGCGCAGGACGAAGCGATTTCCTTGCCCGGTTGGCAGAGTCTCGAAGCGGAGACACAGAATACAATTCGAGAAATAATTCAAGATAGTGGATTAATTTCGGGCAAGACCGTGATCTCTGGTAATGGCAACTCAACTCCTTCTCCGGCGTCACGAGTGTTATGTATCGGGGCCTGTGATAGTCGTTATCAAGCGGCTGTCGCGGCTTGTAACGAGATAACATCTGAAGGCGATCCGAGAGAGAAATGTATTCTTCTTGCCAATATAGCTTACCAGAATTGCCTTGCAGCGTGTTATAACAATCGATAACTGGTTTCTTCCAGACTAAGGGGAGGGGCAGATTTGGCCGGAAAGGTAATGATTATTATAATTAAAGTTTCGGTCGTGGTCCGCAGTCGTTGCACCACTGGCAGAACTGGCCGACTATCAGGGGATAGTTCCTAAGTGTTTGTGGCGCAAAGGCTTCTTCCGATCGTCGCTGGTATTCCTCGATGAGCGCATCCCGCGCTTCGCCGGGGGCGATCGTCAAGTTTGCGATCACCTGACTCCGTTCGTCCTCTCGGTTGAACCTCGCGTCCATGACTGGCCCTTAACGATACCCAGTCTTGCTATGTTAACCGATCATTAACCGGTTCTTGCGAGGAACTTGCGTCGAGTGACACGGGAGGCAAGAATGCGCGCACCGCGGGGACTTGAAGGGTTTGACGCAGCCTGCATGAAGGCGTTGCTCGACTACGTTGAGCGGTATGGGCTAACCGAACTTGCGCGAGAAGCCCTTGTTGCTACCAGTGATGCGGACGGCGCAACGGCCATTCCCCAAACGGGCAAGACGCACCCGCAGGCTTGACCTTCGATCTCAGTTCTCGGAGCCGCCTCCGTCCCAATCGTCATTCCGATCAATGTTCACGCGGCTGCGTATCGCCTTCATGTCTTTCATGGAAAGAAGGGGTGCGGACCATTTATCGGTGCCCGGTCCGTTATCCCTTACGCGCTGGCGGGCAAGGTCCAGCATGCCGTCGTCTGCCATGCCGATTTCGCCAAACGCCTGTAGCAGACGCTCGTAGTTCTTGCCCTCGCGCGCTACCTCAATCGCCACAGTGTCGAGTAGCTGTTGATCGATCATCGGGGCGACCTCTCTGCCAGCACCCGGTACACGCTCGCGCGTGAAGCCCCGACGGCGTCGGCAATAGCCGTGGCTCCAAAGCCGGCATCCTTCAGTCGGCGGACCTCGCTGCGGTCTATGGACGGTTTGCGACCCTTGTAGACCCCGTTTGCCTTGGCCTTGGCGATGCCTTCTGCCTGACGCTTCCGGATGATGCTGCGCTCGAACTCAGCGAAGGCGCCCATCATCTGTAGTTGTAGCTTGGCGAACGCGTCGTCGGCGTCTGCGGTGAATGACAACCGCTCGGTGAGGAAGGTCACGGCGACACCCTTGTCGTTCAGTGTCTGTATGACCTCCTGCAAGTCGCGAAGATCGCGCGCCAGACGGTCGATCGAGAACACGATGACTTCGTCACCTTCCCGTGCGAAGTCTAGCATCTGTCGCAGGGCAGGGCGGTTCTTGAAAGAGCCGCCGGAAACCTTCTCTTCGAAAACTTTGTCCGTCTCGCCCAACTCCTGACGAGCAAGGTTTTGATCCTCGGAAGAAACCCTTCGATAACCAATCTTCAACGAGTGATGTCTCCTCGTTGCAAATACCTCTAGACCTTAATGAGATTCGTCTCAAAATGCAATATTGAACCCATGTAAGACGCAAGATCGTGTCCAAGGGCGATGTCTCGAAAGGGTAGAGGTTCTCAAGACGCTGGACCGCCTGTTAGGCTTGCTTCACTTTCGCAGGATGAAATTTCCCGATGCGAAGGTCGAAGGTGGCCAGCATTGCTTGGGCTCGTGCGAAAATTAAAAACGATTCTGTCTGCCCAGTGCCGTCATCCGCAAAAGCAAAGGTTTCCTTGATCATAGAGCGAACATCTTGCTACGAATTTTTTCGGCATCAGCCAGCAATTCGGCGTAGTCTTGCCTGACAGCGGGCGGAGCAGTCACAGACTTGCTGACAACTCCAACAACATTCCCAGTTGGCCTCACACTGATCTCGAATAGTCGAATATTTGGCTGCTTCAAAGAAATTGCGATTGTTTCAGCGATTCGGATTACATCCGTCGTGACCGGATCGACATTGTCTCTTATGAGGGCAAACACGGCCGTAATCTCACCGCCAACGGCAAAGTATGTTGAGACTTTATGGGCAAGATTGGGAAGTACTTTCTCGTATTGGTTGGATATTTGCGCCCGACCTTCGCCCGACATGTCACGAATGAAGCTGTCTCCCGAAAGCCAGCCCGGTTGTGCAGTAGTGGCTAGCCCATCGAGAACTTCTTGCGTCCGGACAGGATACTTCTGGGTGGGGGGCTGGCAATCCGGCCACTCAGGATGGGTGAAGTAGGGATCCAGTATATCTTCCTGCATGCCGTCGATGGTGATATAATCTGCACCCTCATCTTCAACCATTTGTCTGACACGTTGATCGATACGGTTGTTTGAGATGTATGCTCCTACGTGATCCATCTCGTCGAAAAGATTTACATTTTTCATACCAGCCAGCGCCTGCCTTACGTCCAAATAGTGTAGGAACTCTCCTGCGCCACTTAGCAACCGTCGCAATACGAACAGATCATCGATAGACAATGAGATGAAGTTATGTTGATCGGCGGCTGCAATCACGTCATCTCTTTCCTTTACAGCAGCCGAGTACGGAGAGAACGCTTCTACCGTAAGACCAATTGGATAGACTTTCCGCAGTTCGGCCTTTCTGACCCGTGCAACCTCAACGAAGGTTCCGTCATCGCCTTTTGTATAAAGTGGGGCTTCATCCGATGCATAAATATATTCGATAAAACGTTTGGCCTGACGGTAAGCCTTGATCACAAGTTCTTCGATCTTGTTGACGTGAGACGCCATATTTGACGATGGCGCGGCAAGAGACTCACTTCCCGCCTTTGCTTCCAAGCAGATCATTACGTCATCGATCAAGATGACGCCATCGGTCTCGGCCCACTTCTTCTTTCCAATGGGGTAATAAACGTCGGAGAACACTTTTGCCGTGTGGAGGCTGCTTTTCATCAATTCAGCAAAGGCTGCTTCCGACATCTCTTTCTGCCGGCGGTTCCAATCCTCCCGATACTCTGGTCTGCGCGCTATAATTGCCCGTTGTAAAGCGCGATACAGTGAGTCTCGTATAAAATTTGGTTCAGTACAGAAATAGTCACCGTCGATCTTAACTAGGGGGCGAACTCGTGCTGGTAGCGTCTGAAGTGGCGTTCCGGAAAAATCGGATCCATCTACGAACTGATCTTCGGAGCCTGCTTCATAGCATAGGTCTGCAAGTAGATCATGTGGAATACTGGTTTGCTTGCTTACGTTGAAAATACCGCCAAGCATCATGTCATCGTATGCACTAGATAGCTGTTCGCGGTCTTCGTCGGTCATATTGCCACCGCCTTCTAAGATGGCCAATATGCTCGTTTCAGCAGAATCGGCTTGGTCCGTCGTTTTTTGCAATAACCTTTCTATCACGTCTCTTGCTCGATCAATTCCTTCTCGAGCCGCGGCAGCAGCCGCCTGTATTTCCTTAGCAAGGTCTGGCGCGGAAATGTCATACAGTTCTCGGATGATAGCGTCATGAGGCTGGAGAACATAATTGAGGAACTCCTCTTCCATGACCGGATATCGCCTGCCACGTATCAAGACCCAATTCGTCAGAATCGTGGATTGTAGTTGATAAAGGCTTGTGGTTTCGTTATCGAGATGCTCTGAAATAGAAGAAAAGCCAAGACGAAAAGCTTGTGTGATCGCCTTTTCAGATAACTCAAGAAGTTCCTTAAGGATAACGTCGTCGACGGTTTTTGACGCGGTGGTGTCGGGGAGTCCTTCGGCTGCATAAGTTGCGTGGAGGTATTCCAATGCGAACAAGACATGTTTCTCATCGGCGGTAACGTTTGGAAGGCTTCCATTGCCTTCGTCATCAAATCTAGAGATTAAACTCATCAACATGGTTGACCAGAGGCCGCCAATGAGTTGTTGAGGGTTATACATTAATATTTTTGAGCGAATTTGATCGCAGATGCTGCGAAGTTCAGAAAGTTCTCGTTTTATTTCAGGGGCTGTAAGATCTGCGTGCATATCGTCAATCCAAACCATATTTCAATTTCAATTATTACATGATCGAGTTGAGGTTTTTTGTCCAGCCCTATACCCATAGTGGCACTGCTGTCCTGTGCCTTGTCGCGAATAGTCACAAACGGGTGCATCTTTGAGGCCGTGACACGAAGCACCGCATTGAGGGTTCTTTGCGCATTTTGTTCGCGGACAGCGACGGGCCGGAACCCGCGCTTACGTTTGAGTTGTCGGCCAATGATGCGCAACAAAGCAGAATCGTTGGGCTGGGTGGCGCTTCGGCGTGGGTTGGCCCAGAACGAGTGGTGCGATTCTTCGTGTCGAAGTTGTCGGTTCGACGGCTAACCTATGGCCGCCGTTGCACCGCGCTTCACCGTGGCGAGTTGTTAGGGCGTTTGTAAGGGTTGACCATGCCTTTGCCCTGACACTAGTTCGAATGCGTTGAATGAAACGTTAGATAAAACTCGTTCGGTAGGGCGTGCTGCATGCCTGTTCGTAGACTCTGAAGAGCAAGGGTTTGTGATTCGGCTGGCGGTCGGAAGCGTCATCTTGCCTTGTTGGTCTCAAAAGAGTTGCCGCATACCGTGCGGGCGAGCAGAGTGTGATCTGCCGTGAAAGCAAGAGTCAGGCGTAACCATGCTTTTCCTTCGCTTTTAGAGTGAACTCGTTGATAGTCTGCATGGTGCCCCCAAGGCCCGGCCAAACCAGTCTGTGAGTTCCGTTCCGGAACTTGACCACGTAGTTTCTCTCAAATTCGTCTAGGCGGCGCTTCCCATAGTCGCTTTCAAATAGCTGCTCAAGCTGTTTACTTTCGGTGTACCCTTCTTGTGCGAGTTGATACAGGAGACGATTCGGAACGAGATCAGGAACGTCGCTCGGGTGAACTTCGAAGCCGTTGAAAACCTCAATCCTCTCAATCAAGTCTCGTAGTAGGGCGTGAACTTCGGCTCGGAATATTTTCGCTTCCTCAGGTGTCGTGCCTGTTAAGCGATCCTCGTAATGCTTGAGAGTACTGTTAGTTGCTTTCGATGGTCGTGTGTGGTCCAGCCGGAAGAGTTCACTGTTGATTTGCTTAATGCTAGTTTCGGCTTCATCTATCATGGACTGCGTGGCATCTATTTTTTGTGCTACAGTCTTTGCGGCTGTTGGGTTGGTGAGGAGTCCTAAATTTTCACTCAGATTGGATATCTTCGACTCGGCCTCGTCAATTTTTGCTTGTAGTACTGCCCGCCTCTCCTTGAGGCTTGATTTATGGGCGGCGTTCTCGTTGGATTCGCTTTCAAGTTCATTTAGATCGATCTCCGAAATAAGGCGAAGAAAGCTATTCTCGAATTCGTCGTATCGCCAATGGGGGCAGGTGCAGCCGTTCCCTTGGTATGAGTTTTGGCAAAGAAGATAGCTTTGTCCCTTCGGCGGGCGGCCCTTGTTTCGAAAGATCATTGTGCCGCCACAGTTCCCGCAGTATGCGAGGCGCGAGAATAGGTTTGAGAACTCAGTTCCTTTCCGCCCGGCTCCGGTCGTTCGTCGCTCCTTCATAAGGAGCTGCGCACGTGTGAATTTTTCAATACTGATGATCTGAGGGAAATAGTCTTCAACCGGGCCACCTTCGGGCGTTCGCTTGCCGTCATTTTTTTTGTGTGGCTGGAATGTTCCGACTGTTGCTTCGTTTTTCAGTATCTTGTTTACGTATGACTTGTTCCAATGCTTGGCCTTTGCGATTGGTGGGTGGTTTTCTAGGTCGGAGTTCAAATGTTTTGTAATTGCGTAGACGCCCAAGCCGCCAATATAGAGATCGAAAATTTTCTGAACTGTTTTGGCGCGATGTTCGATAATTTCGAAGCTACGTCGATCGTCAGTTAGGCGCAGCCACGAGGGCGCTTTACTGGTTATCGGTATTTCGGAGATTTCATCTCGTTTTTTCTTCCAGACCGCTTGCAGGCGTTTCGATTTTGTTTCCGACTCTTCGTTTGCCCGCATCATTGCGATTATAGAAATATGTATTTGCCCAGTATTGTCGTCGATGCTTTCCTTTGTGTAATACTGGTTGTCAAATAGTGTTACGATCCCAATTCCACTATTAATGATGGAAAAGAATAGTTCGAGCGCATCAGTTATTTTGCTTCTGGTTAGGCGATCGAGTGATTCGATGATTAAAATACTTTCTTGTGGGATCCTGCCGCTCTTAACGTCGGCAAGAAATTTGCTCAGGGCGCCGCTTTGGGCGTTGTCGCCTTTAAACGCACTAACGCCGATATCTTTGTAGTTGTCCACTAACTGATAGCCATTCTGCTCGGCATAGACGCGGCTGGCTTCTAGCTGCCTGCGTAGGCTATCGCCAGTTAATTGGACGTCTGTCGACATTCGAAGGTAGCTGTATGCTTGTTTCATGTCGGTTTCCTTGGCGTTACTTTCGTCTATAACGCGTCAAACAATTGGTTACAACAGCAACAGGTGGTGCCGCCCCGCCGCCGCGATCTCGAGCGCGCGCTTGGCGCGCTCCTGCCCCTTCACCTCGCGCAGGTCGCGGCGTGAATCGCCGGCCCTGACCTCGCCGGCATCGGCGGGGGGCAGCACCGTCTGGCCCGAGACATGCTGGATCGCGGCGGCGAGCGAGGTCGGCGCGATCACCTCGGCGGCGCCGACCCAGGCGGCCTCGGGGCCGCAGGGCTCGGGGCAGATCAGCGTGCGCTCTTCCTCGGCGGCGGTCATGGCGGCGGGCAGCGCGCCGATCACGGGAACGAGCGTGCCGTCGAGCGACAGCTCGCCCAGGGCCAGACTGCGCTCCACCGCGTCGCGTGGCAGGATGTCCAGCGCCGCCAGCAGGGCCAGCGCGATGGGCAAGTCGAAATGCGAGCCCTCCTTGGGCAGATCGGCCGGCGACAGGTTCACCGTGATGCGCTTGGACGGCAGCGCGATGGACAGGCTGCTGAGCGCGGCGCGGACGCGGTCGCGCGCCTCGCTCACCGCCTTGTCGGGCAGGCCCACGAGGGAGAACGCGGGCAGTCCCGGCGCGACGGCGCATTGCACCTCGACCAGCCGGGCCTCGATCCCCTCGAAGGCCACCGTATAGGCGCGCGCGATCATCGGCCCCTTTCCTGCACGACAGGGATACCGGCTAGTGCAGGGGCGTTGAGGAAGGGTTAACGGCCCTCGCGCTCAGGGAGACCGGTTGACGCTTTCCATCCGCCAGCTGCCGTCGAAGACGATCGTCGTGACCGAGAGGTTGGCGATCGGTTGGCCGAACGTCCGGTATCCGTCGAAGCCCGTGGCCCTCTGCACCTGGGTCAGGATCGCGCCCATATGCGCGACCGCGACGATCTCGCCGCCCCACGCCGCCAGGCGGTCCGCGGCGGCCGAGACGCGGCGGCAGACGTCGTTCCAGCTTTCGCCCTCGGGGGCGGTGACCTCGCCGGGCTCGTCCCAGAAGCGGCGGATCAGCTGCGCCTCGTCCCCGGTGATCTCGTCATGGCGCCGCATCTCCCACGTGCCGAAATTGATCTCTCGCAGGTCGGGGTCGTGAGGCAGGCGGGGCCGCCCGTCGGCGATGGCGTCCGCCGTGGTGACCGCGCGGCCGAGATCGGACGAGACGACCGCAGCGTCGCGCGGAAGCACCGCCGCCAGCCGCCCCAGCGCCGCGGCGTCCGACAGGTCGGCGGCCACGTCGGACCAGCCCACCATGCCCGAGGCATGGGTCGGCCCGTGCCGCACCCACCAGAGCCGCGCCGTCATGCCAGCCCCTCCGGCAGCGTGCCCTTCAGCGCGAAGGGCAGGCCGGCCATCACGCCAATGACGGTGCCCGCCTCTGCCGCGAGCGACCGGTTCAGCTGCCCCTGAGCGGCGCGAAAGCGGCGCGAGAGGGCGTTCTCGGGCACGATCCCCTGGCCGACCTCGTTCGAGACGACCACGACCGGGCAGGGCGCGTCGGCGAGGGCCGAGACCAGCCGCGCGCCTTCGGCGTCGACGTCGCGGTCGGCAAGCAGAACGTTGCTCAGCCACAGCGTCGCGCAGTCCAGAAGCACGATTTCGCCTGAGTCCCGGCCGGAAATCGCCCCGGCGGCGTCGAACGGGGCCTCGAGCGTGGTCCACGCCTCGCCCCGCGCCGCGCGGTGCCGCTTTATCTTGGCCCGCATTTCTTCGTCGAACGCCTGGGCGGTGGCGACATAGACCCGCGGTAACCCGCTTTTAAGAACGAATTTCTCGGCGATATCCGATTTTCCGGAACTCGCCCCGCCTAGGACGAGAGTAACTTTTGACAACATCCAACGGAACTTTCTGTAATCCGCACGCGTCTACCCCCCGTAACCAGTAACGTCTGACGCATTCAGCCCGGGCGCGCTGCGCAGGGCAAAATTACCGCGGGGAATACGTATGGCACTCGATGGATTCACCGACCAGACCTTGTCGCGCCGCGCGATGCAAGCGGAGTTGCTGGACGCCGAAACCGAACTGGAACTGGCTTATGCCTGGCGCGATCATCGCGACGAGCAGGCACTGCACCGGCTCGTGACCGCCTACATGCGGCTGGCGATATCCATGGCGGCGAAGTTCAGGCGCTATGGCGCCCCGATGAACGATCTTATCCAGGAAGCCGGGCTGGGCCTGATGAAGGCCGCCGAAAAGTTCGACCCCGATCGCGGCGTGCGGTTCTCGACCTACGCGGTCTGGTGGATCAAGGCGTCGATCCAGGATTACGTTATGCGGAACTGGTCGATGGTTCGCACCGGGTCGACCAGCAGCCAGAAATCCCTGTTCTTCAACATGCGCCGGGTCCAGGCGCGGCTGGAGCGTGAAGCTGCGGCCCGTGGCGAGAAGATGGACCGTCATCAGCTGCGCGAGCTGATCTCCGTCGAGGTCGGCGTGCCGATCCACGACGTCGAGATGATGGAAGGCCGCCTGGCCGGCTCGGATTACTCGCTCAACGCCACGCAATCCGCCGAGGACGAGGGGCGCGAGTGGATCGACGCGCTCGAGGACGAGGGCCAGCAGGCCGCCGAGAGCGTCGCCCACGACAAGGACATGGGGACGCTCCGCACTTGGCTCGTCTCGGCCATGTCGCAACTGAACGACCGCGAGCAGTTCATCGTCCGCGAGCGCAAGCTGCGCGACGATCCGCGGACGCTCGAGAGCCTCGGCTCGGAGCTGGGCCTCTCGAAAGAGCGGGTCCGACAGCTCGAGGCGGCGGCGTTCACCAAGATGCGCCGGTCGCTCGAGACCCAGTCGCGCGAAGTGATGCACTTCCTCGCGTGAAGGCGCTGGTCTGTGCTGCGGCGCTGGGTGTCGCCGGCGCCGCGCAGGCGGAACTGATCGATCCCGAAGCGCTGCGCTTCGAGGGTGCCGATGTCGTCATCATGGGCGAACGGCACGACAATCCCGTTCATCACGTCAACCAAGCGGCCTGGATCGCGCGGCTGCAGCCGGCGGCGGTCGTCTTCGAGATGCTGACGCCCGATCTTGCCCTGACGGCCGAGAGCAACTCGGACCCCGCCGTGCTGGGCGCCGTGCTGCGCTGGGAAGAGCGGGGGTGGCCGGATTTCACGATGTATTACCCGGTGTTCCGCGCGGCGCGCGAGGCGGCCATCTTCGGCGGCGGCGTGCCCACTGAAGAGGCGCGGCTGGCCGTGTCCGACGGCGCCGCGTCGGTGATGGGGCCGGCGGCGGAGATGTTCGGCCTCGACCTGCCGCTTTCGGACGAAGAACAGGCGACCCGCGAAGCGGACCAGGCGACGGCCCACTGCGATGCGTTGCCCGACGACGTCCTCCCCGGCATGGTCGAGGCGCAGCGACTGCGCGACGCCGCCCTTGCGCGCGCCGTGATCGCCGCGATGGCCGAGACCGGCGGTCCGGTGGTCGTTGTCACCGGTAACGGCCATGCCCGGCGGGACCGGGGCGTTCCCGCGGCGCTGGAGGCGGCGGGGCAATCGCTCGAGGTTCTGTCCATCGGACAGCTCGAGGCGCCGGCCGAAGGGGCGGTGCCCTACGATGTCTGGACCGTGACGGATGCGCCCGAACGTCCCGATCCGTGCGAGGCCTTTCGCTGAGCCTTGCCGCCTTCCGGCATGACTCCTAGAACCGGAGCGTGGGGCGTCACCGGAAGGACAGCGATGCTGGCGGGCAAACATATTCTTCTGATCGTCGGCGGAGGGATCGCGGCCTACAAGTCGCTCGATCTCATCCGGCGACTGCGGGAACGCGGCGCGGCCGTCACGCCGGTCCTGACCCGTGCGGGGGCCGAGTTCGTGACCCCGCTCTCGCTGTCGGCGCTGGCCGGGCGCAAGGTCTATTCCGATCTCTGGGACCTCACCGACGAGGCCGAGATGGGGCATATCCAGTTGTCCCGCGCCGCCGATCTGGTGGTCGTTGCGCCCGCGACGGCGGACCTGATGGCCAAGATGACCGGCGGTCATGCCGATGACCTGGCCTCGACCCTGCTGATGGCCACCGACAAGCGCGTGTTGATCGCGCCGGCGATGAACGTTCGGATGTGGCAGCACCCGGCGACGGTGCGGAACCTCGCGACCCTGACCGCCGACGGCGTGCTGACGGTCGGCCCGAACGAGGGCGACATGGCCTGTGGCGAATACGGCCCCGGCCGCATGGCCGAGCCGCTGGAGATCGTCACCGCGATCGAGAGCGCCTTGGGAGACGGGCCGCTGAAGGGCCGGCGCGTGCTGGTGACCTCGGGCCCCACGCACGAGCCGATCGACCCCGTCCGCTACATCGCCAACCGCTCCTCGGGCGCGCAGGGCTCGGCTCTGGGGCATGCGCTGGCGGCGCTCGGGGCCGACGTGACCTTCGTGACGGGCCCGGCGGAGGTGCCGCCGCCCGCCGGCGTCGACGTTGTCCGCGTCGAGACCGCGCGCGAGATGCTGGCCGCGACCGAGGCGGCGCTGCCTGTGGACGCGGCCATCTTTGCCGCGGCGGTGGCGGATTGGCACGTCGCCGGGTCGGAGCAGAAGATCAAGAAGACCGGCACGACGCCGGTGCTGGAGTTCTCCGAGAACCCCGACATCCTGGCGCGCGTGGCGCAGCGCGACCGCGACCGTCCGCGCCTTGTCGTGGGCTTCGCCGCCGAGACCGAGAACGTTCTGGCCCATGCCGAGGCCAAGCGGACGCGCAAGGGCTGCGACTGGATCGTTGCCAACGACGTCTCGCCCGCGACGGGGATCATGGGCGGAACCGAGAACGCTGTGACGCTGATCACCGAGACAGGCGCCGAGGAATGGCCGCGCGCCGGCAAGGCCGACGTCGCCCGCCGGCTGGCCGAACGCATCGCCGACGCGTTGGGCCCGGCATGAGCGTCACGATCGAGATCCTGCGCGACGATGGCGCCGATCCCGCCGTCGCCTTGCCCGACTACGCGACGGCCGGCGCGGCGGGGGCCGACGTCAGGGCGAATTTGGCCGAGGCGGATCGCGCGGCGGGGCTGCTGCTGGCGCCGATGGCGCGGGCGATCGTGCCCACCGGCCTGCGGCTGGCGATCCCCGACGGCTACGAGGTGCAGATCCGGCCCCGGTCGGGGCTGGCCGCGCGCCACGGGGTGACGCTGGTCAATGCGCCCGGCACGATCGACGCGGATTACCGCGGGCCGCTTGGCGTGCTCCTGATCAATCTCGGCGGGCAGGCAGTCCGGATCGGGCATGGCGACCGGATCGCGCAGATGGTCGTCGCCCCCGTCACGCGGGCGAGCTTCCACGAGGTCGGCACTCTGGGCGAGACCGCGCGCGGCGCGGGCGGGTTCGGGTCCACGGGGCGCAGCTGATGGCGCTGATCCTGATCATGGCGGCGGCGCTGTGGGGGCTGGGGCATCTGATGGACGCGCCCCGGCAGGCCCGCTGGACGATGATCGGCCTTCTGTATGTCGCCGTTCTGGCCGTTCACGTAGCGTTGCCGCAGGGTCATCCACTGCGTGCGGCGACCGGCGGCTCGGCCGGGGAGTGGCTGGTGCTGGGCGGTCTCCTGGGGCTGGTCCTGGCCTATCGCAAGGGGCTGGCGCGGGTGCGCGCCCGCGTCCGTCCCGAGAACCGCCCCGCCGAGGCGCAGCCGGGCACCTTCGCGACCGGCGAGATAGACCGCTACGCCCGGCACATCGTCCTGCGCGAGATCGGCGGCGTCGGGCAGAAGCGGCTGAAGGAGGCCAGCGTGCTGGTCGTGGGCGCCGGGGGGCTGGGCTCGCCCGCGATGCTTTACCTCGCTGCCGCCGGTGTCGGCACGATCGGGGTGGTCGACGACGACGACGTCGAGGGCACGAACCTGCAGCGGCAGGTGATCCACACGGACGCTAGGATCGGCAAGCCCAAGGTCTTTTCCGCGGTCGACGGCATGCGGGCGGTCAATCCCCATGTCACCGCGCGGCCCTATCGCCGCCGGCTCGACGCCGAGGCCGCCGCCGATCTGGTGGGCGCGTACGATCTTGTGCTGGACGGCTGCGACAATTTCGAGACGCGCTATCTGGTGAACCGCGCCTGCGCCGAGGCCGGCGTGCCCCTGATCGGCGCTGCCCTGTCGCAATGGGAAGGGCAGCTGTCGACCTATGCGCCGGCCGCCGGGACGCCCTGCTACGAATGTATCTTTCCCAGCGCCCCCGCCGCCGGGCTGGCGCCCAGCTGTGCCGAGGCGGGCGTGCTGGGACCGCTGCCAGGCGTCGTCGGCTCGATGATGGCGGTCGAGGCGATCAAGGAGCTGACCGGGGCGGGCGAGGGGCTGCGCGGGCGGCTGCTGATCTATGACGCGCTCTACGGCGAGACGCGGACCATCGCGTTGAAACGCCGGCCCGATTGCCCCGTCTGCGGCGACCGGCCCGCGCCTGCGTGACACCACTGGCGCTTGATCCCCGACCGGGGGCACGCCACCTTTCCAACACGGCGCCCTGTCGGCGACCGAGAGGAGACATGATGACCAACCCGCTTCTGTCCGAATGGGACACGCGCTTCGAGATGCCCCCCTTCGACAAGATCGAGGATTCGCACTTCGAAGAGGCCGTCGATGCCGCGCTGGCCGAGGCCCGCGAAGCGGTCGACGCCATCGCAAAGTCGGAGGCGTCGCCCACCTTCGCCAACACGGTCGAGGCGCTGGAGCGCGCGGACGAGACGCTGGGCCGCATCCTGTCGGTGTTCTACACGCTGGCCTCGACCGACTCGAACCCCGAGCGGCAGCGCCTGCAACGCGAGTTCTCGCGCAAGCTGTCGGCCTATTCCTCGGAGGTGGCGATGAACGCCGACCTCTTCGCGCGGATCGAGACGCTCTGGCAGCAGCGCGACTCGCTCGACCTGACCGACGAGCAGCATCGGCTTCTCTACCTGACGCGGCGCTCCTTCGTGCGCGCGGGGGCGCAGCTCGAAGGGTTTCCGCGCGACCGGCTGTCCGAGGTCAAGGCGCGGCTGTCGAGCCTGGGGACGCAGTTCACCCAGAACATCCTGGCCGACGAGCGGGAGTGGGCGATGGAACTGGCCGAGGCCGACCTGGAGGGCCTGCCGCAATTCGTCATCGACGGCGCCCGCGCTGCCGGGGCCGAGCGCGGTCTGGACGGACCCGCGATCACGCTGTCGCGCTCGCTGATCGTGCCCTTCCTGCAGTTCTCGCCCCGCCGCGATCTGCGCGAAACCGCGTGGCGTGCCTGGACCTCGCGCGGTGCGAATGGCGGCGAGACCGACAACCGCGACATCGCCGCCGAGGTGCTGCAGTTGCGGGAAGAGCGGGCGATGCTGCTGGGCTATGACAGCTTCGCCGATTACAAGCTCGAGACCGAGATGGCCAAGACGCCCGGCGCCGTCCGCGACCTGTTGATGAAGGTCTGGACGCCCGCGAAGGAGGCCGCCGATGCCGACGCCACCCGCCTGGCGGCGATGATGCATGCCGACGGCGTGAACGGCGACCTCGAACCCTGGGACTGGCGTTATTACTCCGAGAAGCGCCGCAAGGAAGACCACGATCTCGACGAGGCCGAGCTTAAGCCGTATTTCCAGCTGGACCGCATGCTCGAGGCCGCGTTCGCCTGCGCCAACCGACTGTTCGGGATCGAGGCGCAGCCCGTGGACATACCTGTCCATCACCCCGACGTGCGCGCCTACGAGATCACCCGCAATGGCGCCCATGTCGCCATCTTCCTCGGCGACTATTTCGCGCGGGGCGGCAAGCGGTCGGGTGCGTGGTGCACCACCCTGCGCAATCAGCAGAAGCTGGCCGGCGACATCCGCCCCGTCGTGCTGAACGTGTGCAACTTCGCCAAGCCGACGGAGGGGCAGCCCGCGCTTCTCTCCTATGACGACGCGCGCACGCTGTTCCACGAGTTCGGCCATGCGCTGCACCAGATGCTATCGGACGTGACCTACGAATCCGTCTCGGGCACCTCGGTCGCGCGTGACTTCGTCGAATTGCCCAGCCAGCTCTACGAGCACTGGCTCGAAGTGCCCGAGGTGCTGTCCGAATTCGCCACCCACGCCGAAACCGGAGAGCCGATTCCCGAGGCGCTGCGCGACCGGCTGCTCGCCGCGACGACGCATGACATGGGCTTCCAGACGGTCGAGTATATCGGCTCGGCGCTGGTCGATCTGGAGTTCCACGCCGAAGAGGCGCCGGACGATCCGATGGAGCGGCAGGCCGAGATCCTGGAATCAATCGGCATGCCCGCCGCGATCCCCATGCGCCACGCGACGCCGCATTTCGCCCATGTATTCGCCGGCGACGGCTATTCCAGCGCCTACTACAGCTACATGTGGTCCGAGGTGATGGACGCCGACGCCTTCGCCGCCTTCGAGGAGGCGGGCGGCGCCTTCGACCCCGAGCGCGCGAAGGCGCTCGAGGACGACATCCTGTCCAAGGGCGGCACCGAAGAGGCCGAGACGCTCTATACCCGGTTCCGTGGCCGGATGCCGGGGGTCGAGGCGCTGCTAAAGGGGCGTGGCCTGATCGACGCCTGACGGTGCCGGGCCGCCGCGCTCACTCCTGCCGGTAGCGGCGCGTGGCGGCCAGGATCTCGCGCATCTCGTCGGACAGGGCCGCCTCCACCGCGACGGCGTCGCCCGGCAGGCTGCCGGGATCCTCCTGCGCGTCCTGCAGGACCGCACCGTCCTGCAGCCACTCCAGCAGCGCCTCGCCGTCGGGGCGGGCGGCTAGCGTCGCGACGATCCGGGCCAGCACCTTGCGCTGCGCCAGAAGTCGGCCTTCGAGGGTATCGGTCGATGTCATGCGGGGTCCTCCTCCGGCTCGTCGTCCGGGTCCTTGTGGATGATCACGTCGGCATGGGGATAGTGGTGCAGGATCTCGCGCCGCAACCCTGCGCCGATGGCATGGGCGTCGCGCAGCGGCTGGTCGCCGTCCAGTTCGATGTGCAGGTTGACGAAGACCCGGCTGCCGGCCGTGCGCGTCTTGAGGTCGTGCCAGCCCCGCACGCCGGGCCAGCGGTCCGCGATGGCGGCGATCCCCTCGACCAGCCGCGGGTCCGCGCGCCGGTCCATCAGGGCGTTCCAGGCGCTCAGGCCGATCCGCACGGCCCCCACCGCCAGCATCCCGGCGGCGCCCAGGGCCACCACGCTGTCGACCTGCCCCAGCCCGAACCGCGCCGAGGCCCAGAGGGCCAGGATCGCGCCGATATTCGGGATCAGGTCGCCGAGATAGTGCAACCGGTCGGCCTGGACCACGCGGTTGCCGGTCTTGCGCGCGACCCGGGCCTGCCAGGTGATGAGGCCCGCGGTCAGCACCACCGACAGAAACATCACCGCGATCCCGCGGCCCTCGGCCTCCAGCGGCGGCGCCTCGCCGGTCAGCCGCAGCATCGCCGCCACGGCAATCGCCGCAGCCGAGATCAGGATGAACAGGCTCTGCCCCAGCGCGGCCAGGTCCTCGGCCGAGGAATGTCCGAAGGCGTGGTCCTCGTCCGGCGGCCGCGCGGCGTAGGCGACCGCGGCCAGCCCACCGAGGGACACCATCAGGTCGAGCGCGCTGTCGGCCAGCGAGGCCGCGATGGACAGCGCGTTCGTCGTCCCGAGCGCCCAGAGCTTCGCCAGCACGAGACATCCCGCCACGCTGACAGACGCCAGTGTGGCCGACAGGTTCATGCGGGTCTGCGTGTCGACGCTCATGTGTCCCTGCTAGGCCCGGGCGGGGCCGGGGGCAAGCGGCCGCGCGGTCACTCGCGCAGCTCGTCCGCGCCTACGCCCCAGATTTCCGACTTGTGCACCCAACCACCGTAGCCGCCGGTCCGGACATAGCACCAGCGCGGCTCGCAGGCGCCGAGGCGGCCGACCACGCCGGACTGGGCGAGGGCGTTGGCCGGCGCGGTGTCCACCGGCTTCATCCGCATCGTCGCCTCTTCCTCGAACAGCACGGTGCGCACGCCGGACAGGAGCGAGTAATGCACCCAGCCGCCCGCGCCGTCGCGGTCCTGGATGCGCCGCCAGTGGCCGTATTCCGCGGTGATCTGCAGGGGCAGGTCCTTGCGGCGATAGACCCAGTCGATCCGGTGGGTCAGCGACGGCCCCCGGCGCACGTTGGCCTCGGTGGCCTTCATCGACACGAAACGCGGAATCGGCAGCCCAGTGACGGGGCCGACCGGCTTGCCCTCACCGGTGTCCGCCGCCAAGGCGGCCTGCGCCGCGAGGCACAGGATCAGCGCGGCGCGAAGGACCGCGCGCCCGCACGCTCTGATCGTCATGTTGCGGTTTCCGTTGCTCAAGCCTGCTTGCCCGTGGATGCGGGATCTTGCGGTACTTGCCCCGCGTCCCGTTCCTTGACACTTTGCCCGCCAAGGGCCGAAAAGAAAAGCGCGAGGAGGCGGGCAGATGCCGACAGGCAGATTGAGTGTGGTCGTCACGCGACGGTTGCCCGAACGGGTCGAGGCCCGCCTGGCCGAGCTGTTCGACGTTCGGTTCAATCCGGACGACCGGCGGATGCCCAAGTCCGAGCTGGCCGAGGCGATGCGCGGCGCCGACGTTCTGGTCTCCACCATCACCGACACGATCGACGCAGGCCTCCTGGCGCAGGCCGGCGACCGGCTGAAGCTGATCGCGCAGTTCGGCTCGGGCGTCGACAATCTCGACGTCGCCACGGCGCGGCAGCGGGGCATCCTGGTGTCGAACACGCCGGGCGTGGTCACCGACGACACGGCCGACATGACGATGGCGCTGATCCTCGCCGTCACCCGTCGCATCCCCGAGGGGCTCGCGGCGATGCAATCCGCCACGTGGGAGGGCTGGTCCCCCACCGCCTTCCTCGGCGGCCGCATCGCCGGCCGGCGCCTCGGCATCCTCGGCATGGGGCGGATCGGGCAGGCCGTCGCCCGCCGGGCCAGGGCATTCGGGATGCAGGTCCACTACCACAACCGCCGCCGCGTCCGCCCCGAGGTCGAGACCGAGCTCGACGCGACATACTGGGAAAGCCTCGACCAGATGGTCGCGCGGATGGACATCGTCAGCATCAACTGCCCGCACACTCCCGCGACCTTCCATCTGATGAACGCCCGCCGCCTCAAGCTGATGAAGCCCGAGGCAGTGATCGTGAACACTTCCCGCGGCGAAGTCATCGACGAGAACGCGCTCACCCGCGGCCTTCGCGCCGGCGAACTCGCGGGCGCCGGGCTCGACGTCTACGAGCACGGACAGGAGATCAATCCGCGCCTGCGCGAACTGCGCAACGTGGTCCTGCTCCCGCACATGGGATCGGCCACCCGCGAGGGCCGGCTGGAGATGGGCGAGAAAGTGATCATCAACATCAAGACCTTCGCCGACGGCCACCGTCCCCCCGACCAGGTCGTCCCCTCGATGCTCTGACCGCCCCGTCTTCTTCTGCCCGTCAAATATCCCGGGGGAGTCGCCGCCAGGCGACGGGGGCAGCGCCCCCAGCCCCCGTTCGAACCTTCGCACGGTGGATTCAGAGAGCGAGTTGCGTGGGTTCGAGGTCATAGGGGCAGACTGCAACCAACGGCCGGGCAGCGCCCCCAGACCGCGCCGATCGCGCGGCCCCCGCGCCGGCGCTCACTCCATTGCCGCCAGGTACGAAGCCGCCGGCGCGACCGGCACGGGCAGGGCGGGAAAGGCCTGCTCGCTGCGCCTCAGGGCCGGAAACCGGCGGACCAGTTCGAGTCGCGTGCCGGCATCAAACCGGTCCAGAAGGTCGGGGCGGGGGCGGAACGTCTCCACCGGCAGGCCGCTGGCGCAGAGCACCTCGTGCCGGTCGAAGACGAAGTTGTAGAACGTCACTTCCTCGGCCGCGCGGTCGCGCCAGGCCGCATCCGTGCCACCGGCGAGGGCGCCGGCCTCCAGCAGACCGCCATCCGCACCGCCGTCCTCCAGCATCCATCCCGGCAGCAGCACCCGGTGGGCCGGGGCCAGCAGGAACCCGCGAGCAGGCATCATCGGGCCGAGCGCCCGCGCGGCCAGCCGCACCGGCGCCGTGCCGGGATCGGCCTGCATCCGGGCGCGGCCGATGCGGTGCGTCCAGACCAGCCGCACGGGCCTGAGCCCGCCGGTCCGGGTCACGATCAGGTCGCCGGGTCGGACGAACTCGGCGCGGCGCGCGCCGCACGGGGTTTGCAGAAGGGCCTCGCCCGAAACACCGGTCAGGCACCCTTCGTCGGCCGCGCCGACACGCTCCATGAAGCTCATCGCACCGATTCCCTTTCGCACTTTTCGCGATAGGGCCAGCCGTGTGCGGCAACTTTAAGGAAACGACGCGCCGCCAGCGGCAGAATTGGCGGCGCGTGCGAAAAAATATCTAGGAATCCACACGAATTCTCGCGTTCGTCGGATCGTGAGGGCTGTCCTCGACGATCTCGGCCGGCCACAGCTCGCGGAACATCCGGAGTTGCAGGCGCGTGCCCGGCACGGCGAGATCGGGGCGGACATAGCCCATCCCGATGGACTTGCCCGAGACCACGGAATACCCGCCCGAGGTCAGCCGTCCGACCTTCTCGTTGCCGAGATACAGCGCCTCGCGGCCCCACGGGTCGGCGTCCTGCGGGCCGTCGATCAGCACGGTCACGCATTTCATGCGGTGGCCCGTCGCCAGCATCGGCTCCTTGCCGCGGAATTCCTTCTCGAGATCGACGAAGCGGTCGAGCCCGGCCTCGAGCGGCGTTGAATCGCGGCCCAGTTCGGCGCCGAAGGCGCGGTAGGACTTTTCCTGCCGGAGCCAGTTCATCGCGCGCGCGCCCACCAGCTTCATGCCGTGCGACGCGCCGGCCTCCATCAGCCGGTCGAAGAGATAGGTCTGCATTTCCATCGGGTGATGCAATTCCCAGCCCAGCTCGCCGGTATAGGCGACGCGGATCGCGGTGGTGGGGCACATCTTCAGCTCGATGTCCCGCGCCGACAGCCACGGGAAGCGCTTGTTCGACAGGGCGGTCTCGGGGTCGGGATCGCGGATCAGCTCCTTGAGGATGTCCCGCGCGCGCGGCCCGGCCAGCGCGAACACGCCGTACTGCCCGGTTACCTCCTGCAGGAACACCGGGCCGAAGCGGCCCTGCGTGTCCTCGATGGCGCGCTTGAGATAGTCGCGGTCGTAGGTCTCCCACGCGCCGGACGAGACCATGTAGTAGGTGTTCTCGGCCTTGCGGACGATCGTGTACTCGCTGTGCGTCGTGCCGGCTTCGGTCAGCGCATAGGTCAGGTTGATGCGCCCGACCTTCGGCAGCCGGTTGCTGGTGAACCAGTCGAGGAAGGCGGTCGCGCCGGGGCCCGACAGGATGTGCTTGGCGAAGGGCGTGACATCGATCAGCCCGGCGGTCTCGCGCAGTGCCTCGGCCTCGGCCCGCGCGTGTTGCCACCAGCCGCCGCGCCGGAACGAGCGCGCGGCGTGGTCGTCGAAGCCCTGCGGTGCGAAGTAGTTCGGCCGCTCCCAGCCGTTGACGCAGCCGAACTGCGCCCCCTGCGCCGCCATCCGGTCATAGCACGGCGCGGTCTTGAGCGGCCGCGCGGCGGGGCGTTCCTCGTCGGGGTGGTGCAGGACGTAGACGTGGTCGTACGCCTCCTCGTTCTTGCGCGCGGCGTACTCGGTGGTCATCCAATCGCCGAAGCGGCGCGGATCCAGCACGGCCATGTCGATCTCGGCGTCGCCCTCGACCATCCGCTGCGCGAGGTAGTAGCCGGCGCCGCCGGCGGCGGTGATGCCGAAGCTGAATCCCTCGGCCAGCCACATGTTCCGCAGTCCCGGCGCGGGCCCCAGCAGGGGGTTGCCGTCGGGCGTGTAGCAGATCGGGCCGTTGTAATCGTCCTTGAGACCCACGGTCTCGGAGGACGGGATCCGGTGGATGAACTCCATGTACTCCTCCTCGATCCGGTCGAGATCGAGGGGGAAGAGGTCGGCGCGGAAGGTGTCGGGCACCCCGAACTCGAAACAGGCCGGCGCGCCCTTCTCATAGGGGCCGAGGATCCAGCCGCCGCGCTCTTCGCGGACATACCATTTCGCGTCGGCGTCGCGCAGGACGGGATGCTGCGGGTTGCCCGCCTCGCGCCATTCGACCAGCGCGGGGTCGGCTTCGGTCACGACATACTGATGCTCGACCGGGATCGCCGGCATCTTGATGCCCAGCTGTCGGGCTGTCCGCTGGGCGTGGTTGCCCGTCGCGGTGACGACATGCTCGGCGCGGATGTCCACCTTTTCGTCGGTGGGGACGAGGTTGCCGCCCTTTTCGGCCATCTTGGTGCAGCTGACCGTCCAGGCCTCGCCGTCCCAGGCATAGCCGTCGACCTGCCAGCGGCGCTCGATCGTGACGCCGCGCTGCCGGGCGCCCTTGGCCATCGCCATGGTGACGTCGGCGGGGTTGATGTAGCCGTCGGTGGGATGAAGGATCCCGCCCTTCAGGTCATCGCTGCGCACCAGCGGATAGCGCTCGGCGATCTCCTGCGGCGAGAGCCACTCGAAGGGCACGCCGATCGTCTCGGCCGTCGCGGCGTAAAGCATGTACTCGTCCATCCGCTCCTGCGTGCGGGCCATGCGCAGGTTGCCGACGACCGAGAAGCCGGCGTTCAGGCCGGTCTCTTCCTCGAGGGTCTTGTAGAACCTGATCGAGTAGTCGTGGATGTGGGTCGTGGCGTAGCCCATGTTGAAATACGGCAGCAGTCCCGCCGCGTGCCAGGTTGAGCCGCTCGTGAGCTCGTCCCGCTCCAACAGCATCACGTCCGACCAACCGGCCTTGGCAAGGTGGTAGGCGATCGAGGTGCCGACGGCGCCGCCGCCGACCACCAGGGCTTTGACTTCTGTCTTCATGGGTGATGTCCGCGTCTGCAGTTGCTTCGGGCTGGGTCCGGTGTCGCATTGGCTCCGCCCGCGCTGTCAGGCGGAGCCGACGTCCCATCGCTTCAAACCGACGTCGCCGCACCTGACCCGAGGGAAACTTCTGGACTCGGAGGGCTGTGCAGGGTGTCATTCAACCGGCCCGTGTATTTTTGACGGGACGCGAGAACATTTCAGGAAAGGAATTGGCCATGAAATCCCTGTCATTGCTGGAGGCGGCGCAGATGATGCTGCGCGTCTACGACCGCGACCGCGACCCCGAGCTCGAGATCGTCCAGCAGATCGATATCCGCGGCGTCCAGGCCTGCACGTTGAAGGGCGGGATCCTGGTGATCCCTGGCACCAACGAGTTCTCGGACTGGTTCCAGTTCAATTTCGACCTCGGCGGTCGCGACCGGGTCGAGCGGCACGGATTCGCCGTCGCGCACGGGGACAGCGGCGCGCGCTGGCACGGCGGGTTCCTCGAACATGCGCAGATCGTCTATACCTTCGCCAAGCCGCAGCCGCTCAGGTACATCATCGGACATTCGCTGGGCGCGGCGTCCGCGCAGATCGTGGGCGCCTCGCTGAAACTGCCGACGATCGCGCTGGCCAGCCCGCGGACCCTGCGCGGCGACAGGCCTTTTCCGGGTGAGGGATGGGTGGTGAATGTCTGCCGAACCGACGACACGGTCTGCCACGTGCCGCCCGACTTCATGGGGTTCCGCCATCTCGGCAGCGTCTACTGGCTCAGCCCGCCCGAGGTGAATGTCGGCGAGGATCACCGGGTCGACAAGTACATCGCTCTGATGGAGGCGAAGGTCAGCCCGACCCTGCCGCAGGCGTGGCCGCGCGCGGCCTGAGGCGTCTCCTTGCCCCCCGTGGTCTCGCGTCCTAGACATTCGCGGGTGCGGAGCCGCACCGAGGAGGGGGCAGACATGCAGACCGCCGAGACCAAAGCCGACATCCGCGCGGCTGTCGCGGAGTATCGCCGCGCGGGCGAGAGCGTGGCGCTCGTGCCGACCATGGGATATCTGCACGAGGGACACCTGAGCCTGGTCCGCGCCGCCCGCGCCGCCAACGACCGGACCGTCGTGTCGATCTTCGTCAATCCCACGCAGTTCGGCCCGCGCGAGGACCTGGCGACCTATCCGCGCGACATCGAGCGCGATCTCGATCTGTTGCGGCGCGAGGGCGTCGATGCCGTGTTCCTGCCCTCGGTCGACGAGATGTATCACCCCGACCGGCAGACCATCGTCGAGACGACGCGCCTGTCGCGGGTGCTGATGGGCCGCCTGCGGCCCGGCCACTATCGGGGCGTCGCCACGGTGGTGACCAAGCTGTTCAACATCGTCCAGCCCGACGCCGCCTATTTCGGCGAGAAGGACTACCAGCAGCTCTGCGTGATCCGGGCGATGGTCCGCGACCTGGACAGTCCAGTCGCGGTGCACGGCGTGCCGACTGTCCGCGAGGCGGACGGGCTGGCCATGTCCTCGCGCAATGTGCGGCTGTCGGCCGAGGACCGCGCCGCGGCACCGGTACTGAACGCGTCGCTCGACGCGGCGGAACGTATCGCCGCGACGGGCGCGCGCGTCTCCGACATCAAGGCCGCCGTGCGCGGCGAGATCGACAGCGCACCGCGCGCCGGGCTTCAATCCGTTGACATCCGGGACGCGCAGACCCTGGCGCCGGTCCAGGGCGTGCCCTCCGGGCCGCTCGTGGTGCTGCTTGCCGCACGGTTCGGCGACGTTCTCCTGATCGACCAGCGTGTCGTGACCCCGAAAGGAAAGACATGAGCACAGAAAGCCACAAACCCGTCCGCCGCAAGACCGTGCCCCAGATCGCGGCGCGCAAGGGCGGCGAGCCCATCGTCTCGCTGACCTCGTACCATGCGCACACCGCGGCCATCGTGGACAAGTACGCCGACTTCATCCTGGTGGGCGACAGCCTGGGGATGGTGATGCACGGCATGGAGTCGACCGTGGGCGTGCCGCTGGACCTGATGATCATGCACGGCCGCGCCGTGGTGCGCGGCACCAGCAGGTCGCTGATCGTGGTGGACATGCCGTTCGGTACCTACGAGGAAAGCCCGAACGTCGCCTTCCGCAACGCCGCGAAGATCATGAAGGAGACCGGGTGCGGCGCGGTCAAGCTGGAGGGCGGGGCCCGCATGGCCGAGACCATCCGCTTCCTGACCGAGCGCGGCATCCCGGTCATGGCGCATATCGGCCTGACGCCGCAATCGAGCCACGTGATGGGCGGCTTCAAGACCCAGGGCCGCGACGAGGACAGCTGGCCCGCCCACGAGGCAGATGCCCGCGCGGTGGCCGAGGCGGGGGCCTTCGCCGTGGTTCTCGAGGGCATGGTCGAACGTCTCGCCGCCAAGATCTCGAAGCAGATCGCGATTCCGACCATCGGCATCGGTGCCAGCGCCGAGTGCGACGGCCAGATCCTGGTGCTCGAGGACATGCTGGGCCTTAATCCCAAGCCGCCGAAATTCGTGAAGGTCTACGGGCGGCTGGCCGAAGAGATCGAGACCGCGGTCGAAGGCTATGCGCGCGATGTGCGCGACCGGAGTTTCCCCACCGACGACCAGACCTACAGTTGAGGGATGTGCCGGCCCCGACACGGAGACCCGTGGAGGGCGGGTCGGCAGCGTAACGAACCGGAGTGTATCCCATGACCACACGCAGAGTGTTCCTGTTGACCGGCGGTGCCGCGCTCGGCCTGGCGGCCTGCGCACCGATGCCGCGGAGCAATCCGCTGAGCCGCGCCGCGGCCTCGAACCTGACCTTCTCGGGGGTGACGGTGTCGACCTCGGGGGCGGGCTATGAGAACAGCCGCGCGGCGCAGTATTCCAGCCGCCTCGGACCCGATCTGCAGGGGGTGCTGGAGCAGGAATTCAGCAGCCGCATCCAGGGCGGCGGCGGCGCGCGGATGGAGGTCGACGTGGCGCGGCTCAACCTCGCCAACAGCGCGCGCACGGCCTTCGGCGGCGACCAGTCGCGGCTGCAGGGGACCGTGCGTCTCATCGAGAACGGGTCGAACGCCACAATCGCGAGCTACGTCATCGATGTCGTGGCGGGGGCGGCGGCCGAGACCCGGACGGGGGCCCTGTTCGGCGCGGCGGTGAATTCGTCGGACCGCTTCTACCGCCAGTTGCTGACGGCGTTCGCGGACCAGGCGCGCGAGCAGATCGAAGCCTGATCGCCAGGCGCGGCGGCCCGGCCCCCATCGGAGGCCGGGCGCGGCGATGTCAGGCGCGGTGCGTCTGGTCGTTGGCGTCCTCGTCGGCGAGCCAGCTGTCCACATCGGCGCGGACCTGCTCCTTGGTCTCGCCGTAGCGCTCCTGGATGAGGCCTTCGAGCCGCTCGCGGTTGCCCGCGGCCTCTTCGACCTCGTCGTCCGTGAGCTGACCCCAGCGGGCCTGCACGCGGCCTTTCATCTGCTTCCAGTTGCCCTTGACCTGATCCCAGTCCATGGCGGCCTCCTGTTCGTGGTTGCGTTACCGGGAGAACAGGATGGGCCGGGCGGGGGTTCCCGCCGATCACGCGGCGCGCCTGCGGCGCACACGACATCTTGCGTCGCCTCCGGCGCCGCGATCGCGGGGGCGCTGCCCCCGTCCGCCCTGTCGGGCGGACTCCCCCGGGATATTTCGGGGCCGAAGAAAGTTCAGCGGATAGCGCGGCGGGCGAGCCAGATCTGCCAGTCGCGGCGCGAGCCGGCGAAGGCGTTGATGTCGACGGGGCCGGCGACGCCGCGGATGCGGCCGGTGCCGGTATACTGCCAGAAATGCCAGTCGGCGCCCGGATAGGTCTCGGACGGATGGGCGGCGGTGCTGCGCAGCCAGACCTCCTCGCCGAGACGGGCGATGTCGTTGCGCTCCCAGAAATCCGGGGTGGTGTAGATCACAGGGCGCTGGCCGTAGTGGCGCTCGAGGATGTCGAGGAACCTGTCGGCCTGGGCGCGCACCTCGGCCGCGGGCGGGCGGTGGGTGCAGGTGGGCGAGAACGGGTTCCACTCGAGGTCGAGCACGGGCGGCAGGCTGCCCGTCTGTTTCGGGACGTTGGCGATGAACCAGCGGGCCTGCACCTCGGGAGGGGTGCAGAAATAGTAGAAATGGTAGGCGCCGCGGGCCACCCCGGCCCGGGCGGCGGCGGCCCAGTTGCCGGCGAAGGCCTCGTCGACGCGGTCGCCGCCCTCGGTCGCCTTGAGATAGGCGAAGCCGACGCCCGCATCGCGCGCGGCGCGGAAGTCGATCCGGCCCTGGTATCGGGCGGCGTCGATGCCGTGCACGGGGTAGGCGTCGGGGCCGGGACCGCGGAAATCGACGGGGTCGGTGTCAGTGAAGGCGCGGGTCACCGGGGGCATGTCGGGCGAGACCGGCGCGGTGGCCTGGCCGCCGCAGGCGGCGAGCAGGAGAAGCGACGTCGTGGCGAGGGTGCGGATCATGGGGCGAACCTTGCTGGCGAGAGGGCTGCGACGAGGGCGGGGTCGAGGTCGGGGTGCGTGCCGCCGGCGAGATCGGCGAGCAGGCGGCTTGCGGCGGGAGCGGTCTGGAAGCCGTATCCGCCCTGTCCGGCGCACCAGAGGAAGTGTGCGTCGGCGGGATCGGGACCGATGACGAGAACGCGGTCGGGGGCGAAGCTGCGCAGTCCGGCCCAACTGGTCAGGACGCGGGTGACCGGTTCGGCAACCATCTCCTCGTAGCGGGCAAGGCCTTCGGCCAGGACCATCTCGTCGGCCCAGGCGTCGTGCGGATCCACCGGGTCCTCGTCGGCCGGAGAGACCAGCAGCCTGCCGGCGTCGGGCTTGGCGTACCACGTCTCGCCGGCGCCAATCACCATGGGCCAGGACGCGACGTCGTGGCCGCCGGGGGCGGGGAGCTGGGCGATGGAGCGGCGGTGCGGCACGATGCCCTTCGGGGCGATGCCGGCCAGGCGCGCGACGGTATCGGCCCAGGCGCCGGCCGCGTTGACGAGGATGCGGGCCTCGAGCGGGCCCTCCGGCATCTCGAGCCGCCAGCCCGTGCCGGTGCGTACGATCGACGCGGGCGCCGTGCGCAGGCGGATGTCGCCGCCGTTGCCGCGGAGCTCGCGGATGAAGTTCTGCATCTGCAGGTCGGTGTCGAGATCCCATCCGGCCGGGTGGTAGCCGGCAAATGCTACGGTCTCGGGGTTCAGGACGGGGATCATCGTGCGCGCCTCATCAAGACCGATCTCTTCGAGGCCGAGCGTCGCGCGGTCGGCCTCGAAGGCGTCGCGGTCGGCGGCGCGGCCCACCACCATCACGCCGCGCGGCGACAGGACGCCGCCATGCGCTGTCTCGTGATAGGCCTTCGAGGCGCGGTTCAGGGCCACCACGGCGGGGTGTCCGTAGGATTCCTCGAACAGCGCGGCCGAGCGGCCCGAGGCGTGGAAGCCGGTGGCGGCCTCCTGTTCCAGCACGGTGACGTTGCCCAGATGAGACAGGCGGGCGGCGGCCGACAGGCCGGCGATGCCGCCGCCGATCACCGCGAAGTCGATCATGCCTCTTCCAGCCGGTCGGTGGCCGGCGCGGGCGCCGGGCTCAGCGCCGACAGCCGGGCCATCAGGGCATCGTCCAGCTCGAAATCGAGCGCCGCAAGCGAGGGAAGCAATTGCGCCACCGTGCGGGCGGAGACGATCGGCATCGTCACGGCGGGATGGCGCGCGACCCAGGCCACGGCGAGGGTGGCGGGGTCGGTGCCGACCTCGGTCGCGAGGGTGACGAGATCGGAGGCCGCGGCGTGCATCCAGTCGGGCGCGTAGCGGGCGCTGTACCGCTCGTCCTCGGTCAGCCGGCCGGTGCCGCCGGCGGCGTACTTGCCGCTGAGAAGCCCGCCGCCCAGGGGCGAATAGGTCGCGACGGCGATGTCCTCGTCCAGCGCCATCGGCAGAATCTCGGTCTCGGCCTGGCGTTTCACGAGGTTGTACATCGGCTGCACGATGTCGATGCGCGTGCCGCAAGCGGCGGCGACGGCCTGGGCGCGCATCACCTGCCAGGCGGCATAGTTCGACACGCCCACATGGCGGATCAGACCGTCCGATTGCAGGCGGGCGAGGGTCTCGAACGTCTCTTGTGGGGGCGTGTCGGGGTCGAAGCGGTGCAGGTAGAGGATGTCGACGCTGTCGAGGCCGAGACGACGCCGGCTCTCGTCGAAGCCGGCCAGGATTTCGGACCGGGTCTGCGGCCGCGAAAAGGGGGCCTTGGTGGCGATGACGAGGCGGTCCCGCTCGCGCGCGGCGAACCGGCCGAGATAGGTCTCGGACGTGCCGTCGGTATAGGAGTGGGCGGTGTCGAAGGCGTTGACGCCCCGGTTGCGGCAGGCGTCGTAGAGCGCCCGCGACGTGCCTTCGTCGGCCCCGCCGCCGAATTGCATGGCCCCGAAGCAGAATGGAGAGACCGGAGTGCCGTCCGGCGCCGTGATCTTGGTCATGGGCCGAAGAGTGTCACGGCTTCGGTGTCATGGGAAGCGGGCCGGGACGGCGGGCGAGGGCGAGCGCCCGCTCGCGTGCATGATGGCGCCCATGCGTGGCCGGAAGGTGACACGGGAGGCGCGCGAAAAAAGGCCCGCCCGGTGACGGGCGGGCCCTGGTCGCGTGGCGCCTGGAACGCGCCGGATCAGTTCGGGATGTCGCCGGTCATGCCCTCGACGTAGAAATCCATGCCCAGCAGGGTCTCGTCGTCGGCGACCTCGCCCTCGGCCAGCCATGCGCTGCCGTCCTGCTTGTTGATCGGGCCGGTGAAGGGGTGGTACTCGCCCGAGCCGATGCGGTCGCGCAGGTCGGCGGCCTCCTGGCGGACATCTTCGGGGACCGCGTCGGTGATCTCACCGATCTCGACGGTGCCGTCGCCGATGCCCTGCCAGACCGAGTGGCTTTCCCAGGTGCCGTCGATCACCGCCTGCACGCGGTCGATGTAGTAGGGCGACCAGTTGTCGATGATCGAGGCGACGCGCGGGCTGGGCTTGTACTCGGCCATGTCGGACGCCTGGCCGAAGCCGATCACGTCGCCGGCCTGCTCGGCCGCGGCGAGGGGCGCGGTGGAATCGGTGTGCTGCAGGATCACGTCGGCGCCCTGTTCGATCAGCGCCTGGGCGGCGTCTGCCTCTTTCGCGGGGTCGAACCAAGTGTAGGCCCAGACCACGTTGAATTCGACATCGGGGTTCACCTTGCGGGCGTGGAGGAAGGCCGAGTTGATGCCGCGGATCACTTCGGGGATCGGGAACGAACCGATATAGCCGACCTTGTTGGATTCGGTCATCGATCCGGCGATGTGGCCCAGCACGGCGCGGCCCTGATAGAAGCGCGCGTTGTAGGTGGCGACGTTCTCGGCCGTCTTGTAGCCGGTGGCATGCTCGAACTTCACGTCGGGGAACTTCTCGGCGACGTTGATGGTCGCGTCCATGAAGCCGAACGACGTGGTGAAGATCAGGTCGGCCCCGCCAAGCGCCATCTGCGTGATCGCGCGTTCGGCGTCGGCGCCCTCGGGCACGCTTTCGCGGTAGACCGTCTCGACCTGGTCGCCGAAATGCTCTTCGACGGCCTGACGGGCCTGGTCGTGTTCGTAGGTCCAGCCGCCGTCGCCGATCGGCCCGACATAGATGAACCCGACCTTCACCGGGTCGTCCTGCGCCCCGGCCTGCGTCGCCGCCAGCAGCGCGGCCGCGGCGGCCATCGTCTTGATTAGCTTCATGTTTCGATCCCTTCGCTTTCTTCTCTTTCGGAAGTCTCACGGCGGCAGATGGGCCGTCGTCCTGTTGGTCAGTCCGTTTCGCAGCTCCAGCCGCCGGCTTCGCGCCAGTCGCCCTCGCCGTCGAAGACGGGGCGGGCCGGGTAGGCGCAGACGGGGCGCTGCCACTGGCTCTCGCCCTCCGTGGTCTTTTCCGTCATCAGCCGCTCGGGGGCGTCGCCGTCCTCGACCCAGCGTTCCATCGCGCCGAGCGGGTCGAAGCCGGTCTGACCGATGCCGGGGCCGCTGCCCTGGATGCCGCAATGATCCATGCCGGGAATCATGAAGAGCCGGCCGGACTCGCTGCCGCTCGCCTGGGTCATGCGGTCCCAGTAGTCGATCGTCTTGCCGGGAAAGACGATGGCGTCGGCCCAGCCGTGATACATCAGCAGCTTGCCGCCCGCGTCGTAGAAGGGCGTGATATCCGGATCGTCGGAATTGTAGAGTTCCGCTTGCGGCTGCATGCGCTGCGGATCGGCGGAAAAGTCGAAATCGGTGCCGTCGAAGTCGCTGGCCGGGTCGTCGGGGAAGGCCATGTAGCGCAGGAAGTCGCGGTTGAAGGCGGGCACGATCTTGCCGCCGCCGCCCTCCAAGCCCGTCAGCCAGAGCTGCCAGAACGGCTCGGACCCTTCGGGCACCGCGGCGGGGTAGAGCGTCTCGTCGCCGCTTTCGGCGGGGCGGTACCATTTCTGCAGGACCGTGATCTTTTCGTCCGAGAGGGTGTCGGACAGGCTGGCCGGGTCGAAGTCGCAGGATTGCGGGTCCGAGATCAGGCCGTCCTCGACCCCGTCATCGCCGTCACAGGCGTCGTAGACGGCGTCCTGCACGGTCGCGACGTCCTCGGGTTGCAGGATCTGCTGGCCGTCGGCATCGGTGTTGGCCTGCACGATCCAGGAGAACGCGGTGCCGACGAGGCCGGGGTAATCCAGCGCGGGGGCGCCCGAGATGATGCCGTCAAAGGCCTCGGGGGTGCGCAGCGCGGCCATGTTGGCCTGCCGGCCGCCGGTGGAGCAGCCCTGGAAGTAGGAGTATTCCGGGGGCCCCGCGTAGAAACGCTCGGTCACCGCCTTGCCGACGCGCGTGGTCTCTTCGACCGCGCGGTGGGCCCAGTCGACCTCGGCCACAGGGTTCGCCTTGGCCCAGCGGCCGTCGGCGGACGAGTTGCCCCAATGCCCGCCATCCATGGTGGCGGCGGCATAGCCCCGGCGCAGGGCGTGGTTGATCGCGTTGAACGTGTCCTCGGAATCGCTGGCGAGCGTGCCGCAGAAGCCGCCGCAGCCCGCCATGTAGAACTTGCCGTTCCACTCATCGAGCGGCAGGCGGACCTCGAAATTGATCGCCGGGCGGACGTAGCCGCGCACCTGGCAGAAGGCGGGCAGGTCGCCCTCGGGCGTGACCTCCTGCGCCGACAGCATGTTGGTCGCCTCGAGGTCCATCGCGGCCAGCGCCGCGCAGTCTCCGTCCGCAGGGTCGTCCTTTGCGAAGGCCGCGCCCGGCGCCGCAAGGGCGAGGGCCGCGATCGTTCCGTGCCAGCGTGTCGTCATCTTCATCCTCCCTGAAATCTCGGCCGGGCCTCAGCGGTTTGCGTGGAACACCCGCCCCAGCGAGGCCGGCGCACCGAGGCGGGCGCCGAACCGGTCCGACGAGATGATGACGAGCACGAGAATGGTGATCAAGTACGGCGACATCGACAGGATCTCGACCGGAACCGCCGCGCCCGCGGCCTGCAGGTTCAGCTGCAGGACCGTGACGCCGCCGAAGAGATAGGCGCCCACCAGTACCCGCCAGGGCCGCCAGCTTGCGAACACGACGAGCGCCAGCGCGATCCAGCCCGCCCCGGCGGTCATGCCCTCGGTCCATTGCGGCACGCGGATCAGGCTCAGATACGCGCCGCCCAGGCCCGCGCAGGCCCCGCCGAAGGCGATGGCGAGGAGGCGGATCGTCACGACGCGATAGCCCAGGGCGTGCGCGGCGTCGTGGCTCTCGCCCACCGCGCGCAGGATCAGGCCGGCACGGGTATAGCGCAGGAAGGCCCAGACGCCGGCCACGAGCAGCAGGCTGGCATAGACGACAAGGTCATGGCCGAAGACGATGCGCCCGACGACGGGCAGATCGCTCAGGGGGCCGAAATCCATTTTGGGCGTCGCCGGCGGGCGCACGCCGACATAGCCCTGTCCCAGCAGCGCTGACAGGCCCAGCCCGAACAGCGTCAGTGCAAGGCCGGTGGCCACGTGGTTCGAGAGCAGGAACTGCGTCAGCACGCCGAACACCATCGCCAGCAGGGCGCCACCGGCCATCGCCGCGAGAAAGCCGATCGTGGGCGAGCCGGTCTCGACCGCGATGGCGAAGCCGCAGATCGCGCCGGTGATCATCATGCCCTCGACGCCGAGGTTGAGCACGCCCGAGCGCTCGACCACCAGTTCGCCGACCGCGGCCAGCAGGATCGGGGTCGCCGCCACCATCAGCGAGGCGACGAGGATCACGGGATTGATCGCGGAAAGGTCCATCAGGCCACCTGTGCCCGGCCGAAGCGCAGCCGGTAGTTCGTGAGCATGTCCACCGCCAGCAGGAAGAACAGCAGCATCCCCTGGAACGCCTGGATCGCCGCCGCGGGCAGGCCCAGCTGGGACTGCGCCGCTTCGCCGCCGATATAGGTCAGCGCCATCAGCAGCCCCGCAAGGAGGATGCCGACGGGATGCAGTCGGCCGAGAAAGGCGACGATGATCGCGGTAAATCCGTAGCCGACGTTGAAATCGATGCTGATCTGCCCGGCCGGCCCGGCGACCTCGAACAGTCCCGCCAGCCCGGCGAGCGCCCCGGAGGTGCCGAGGCAGAAGATCGTTAGCAGGTTCGGGTTCACCCCGGCGAACCGCGCCGCGCGCGGGGCCTGCCCGGTCAGCCGGATATGGTAGCCGGTCAAGTGGCGGTTCAGCAGGACATAAGCGGCAATCACCGCGATGAAGGCCGCGACGACGCCCCAGTGCATGCCGCTGCCCGCGATCAGCTCATTGTTTGCGGCCGCATCATACTGGCTCAGGTTGCGGCTGCCGGGAAATCCCTGTCCCTCCGGGTTCTTCAGGGGGCCGAGCGCCATGTAGGCCAGCAGTTGCTCGGCCACGTAGACCAGAAGCAGCGACACGAGGATCTCGTTGGTGCGGAACTTTACCTTCAGGAGCGCCGGGATCATCGCCCACAGGAAGCCGCCAAAGGCTCCCGCCACCACCATCAGCGGGAACACGATCCACGAGTCGAGCGGATAGAAGGCCAGCCCGACCGCGCCCCCGGTGATCGCGCCCAGGATGTACTGCCCCTCGGCGCCGATGTTCCAGATCCCGGCGCGGAAGCCCAGGCTCAGGCCGATCGCGATCAGGATCAGCGGCGCGGCCTTCACCAGAAGCTGTCCGCGGTAGTAGAACGCGAACTCGCCGAAGAGCGGATCCCAGAAGATCGTGCGGATCGCGAGGACCGGGTCCTTGCCGAGCGCAGCGAACATCAATCCGCCGGCCACCATCGTCGCCAGCACCGCCAGAGGCGGTGTCAGGACGGTCCACAGCCGCGACGGCGCGGGTCGTCTGACCAGCGCGATCATCGCGACACTCCCGTGACGTCTGCCGTAATACCGAAACTCCTCATTCCGCTGCCCGTGCCGCGGTGTCCAAGTCGTGCGCGCCGCCCATCATCAGGCCGATCTCCTCGATCCCCAGCCCTTTGGCGGGGCGGGGCGCGGCGAGCCGTCCCTCGTTCAGCGCAGCGAAGCGGTCGGAGATCTCCATCAGCTCGTCGAGATCCTGGCTGATCACCACCACCGCGGTGCCGTTCGCCGCAAGGTCCAGCAGCGCCTGCCGGATCGCCGCGGCGGCCGAGGCATCGACGCCCCAGGTCGGCTGGTTCACCACCAGGACCTCGGGCCGTTGCAGGATCTCGCGCCCGATGACGAATTTCTGCAGGTTGCCGCCCGACAGCGACCGCGCCGCCTGTCCGGGGCCGGGGGTGCGCACGTCGAACCGCTCGATCACCTGCTCGGCAAAGCCGCGCGCCTTGCCCCAGTCGAGGAAACCGTGCCGCGTCAGACCCTCGCGCACCGTTCCCGTCAACACCGCGTTCTCGGTCAGCGACATGTCCGGCGCCGCCGCATGGCCCAGCCGTTCCTCCGGCGCGGCCAGCAGCCCCAGCGCGCGCCGTGCGGTCGGGCCCATCTGGCCCACCGGCCGCCCCTTCAGCGTCACCGCTTCGGCGGCGACGCGGGCCTCGCCCGACAAGGCCGCCAGCAGCTCGTCCTGGCCGTTCCCGGCGACCCCGCCGATGCCCAGCACCTCGCCCGCGCGCAGCTCGAAGTCGATGTCCTTCAGCGCCGTGCCGAACGGGTTGGCTGACCGCATCGACAGGTCGTGGATCCTCAGGACGACCTCGCCACCCTCCTGCGGTTCGCGGCTCGGGGTGTGCAGTGTCGCGCCCACCATCAGCTCGGCCAGCTCGCGCGCGGATTTTTCCGACGGCGTGCAGGTCGCCACCACCTGTCCCTGCCGGAGGATCGTCGCGCTGTCGCAGAGCGCGCGGATCTCTTCCAGCTTGTGACTGATATACAGGATCGCCGTGCCCTCGGCGGCCAGCTTGCGCAGGGTCGAGAACAGGATCTCGACCTCCTGCGGCGTCAGCACGCTGGTGGGTTCGTCCATGATCAGCAGCTGCGGATCCTGCAACAGGCAGCGCACGATCTCGACCCGCTGCCGCTCGCCCGCCGACAATTCGCCGACAAGGCGCGTGGGGTCCAGTGGCAGCCCGTAGGCCTCGCTGACCTCGCGGATGCGCCGGGCGAGCTGGCGCTGCGAGGGCGGCGTCTCCATCCCCAGCGCCACGTTCTCGGCCACGTCCAGAGCGTCGAACAGCGAGAAGTGCTGGAACACCATCGCCACTCCGGACGACCGCGCCTCGTGCGGGCTGGTCGGGGCGAAGTCGCGGCCGTGCAGCTGCATCCGGCCCTTGTCCGGCGCGACGAGGCCGTAGATCATCTTGACCAGCGTCGATTTGCCGGCGCCGTTCTCGCCCAGCAGCGCATGGATCCTTCCCGCCGGAACCGCGAACGACACGTCGTCATTCGCCACGACCCCCGGAAAGGCCTTCGTCAGCCCCTCGATCCGGAGGAGATCCGCCGCGCCGCTCATGCCGTGTCCCTGATCTCTGCCGTCCCCATCGGCGCCGACAGTATTTCGGCGGCGACGCCGACAGCAATGGCTTGCGGGTGCTTCCCCAGCGTCTTTTGCCCGATCGGGCAGCGGATGCGCGATATTTGTGCGTCGGCGTGGCCCAAATCCCTCAGCCGGGACCGGAATCGCGCCCGCTTCGTGTCGGATCCGATCAGGCCCGCGCGGGCGAACCCGCGGGTCAGCAGCGCATCGCACAGCGCCAGGTCGAGCGCGTGGGAATAGGTCAGGATCAGATGCTCGGCGGTGACGGGCGCATGGGCGGCCGCCACGGTCGGCTCGGCGGCGACCAGCCGCGTGACCGGGGCGGGGATCGTGTCGGGAAACCGCTCCGGCGCGGTGTCGACCCAGGTGATCGCCAGGTCGGGCAGGGGCGCCAGCACCTCGACCAGCGCGCGGCCCACATGCCCCGCCCCCCAGATCCACAAGGGCCGGGTGGCCTGCGTCACCGGCTCCACCATCCATCCCTCGACCAGCGCCGGCCCCGGCGGCGCTGCGCCGGACCGCATGTCCGCGACCAGGCGCCGGACGGCGAGCGGCATCGCACCGCCCTCGGTCCGCGCGGGCCGCACCACGAGATCGCCCTCGATCCCGCCAAGGTCCGCGGCGGTCCAGTACTCGGTCAGAAGCGTCACCGCCCCGCCGCAGCATTGCCCCAGGCCCGGCCCCAGCGGCACACGGCGGAGGCCGCGCTCTCCGGCCCGCGCCCGCGCGGCGGCGTCATGCTCCAGCGCGCCGCCGCCGATCGTGCCCGCCTGTCCGTCCGGCCAGACCAGCATCGCGGCGCCGACCTCGCGCGGCACCGACCCGGAGGTCTCCGCGACCACGACACGCGCGACCTCCCTGCGCTCCGAGAGCGCCTGTTCGAGCCCGGCGCGGTCGAAGCTCATGCCGCCCGGACCCGCTGGATCGCCGCCAGCACCCGCTCGGGCGTGGCCGGCGCGTCCAGCGCGGGATAGCCCGGGCCGCAGGCCGCGATCGCGTCCGAGAGCGCCAGGAACGACGAGATGCCCAGCATGAAGGGCGGCTCTCCCACCGCCTTCGAGCGATAGATCGTGTCGGCGAAGTTCTCCCCGTCCCAGAGCGTGACGGTGAACAGGTCCGGCCGGTCCGAGCAGGCGGGGATCTTGTAGGTCGAGGGCGCATGGGTCCGCAGCCTCCCCTCGGCGTCCCAGACCAGCTCCTCGGTGGTCAGCCAGCCGGTGCCCTGGATGTAGCCGCCCTCGATCTGGCCGATGTCGATCGCCGGGTTCAGCGACGCGCCCGCGTCGTGCAGGATGTCGGTACGCAGCAGTCGGTATTCCCCGGTCAGGGTGTCGACCACCGCCTCGGTCACCGCGGCGCCGTAGGCGAAATAGAAGAACGGCCGCCCCTCGCCGCGAATCCTGTCCCAGACGATGTCGGGCGTCCGGTAATAGCCCGTGGCCGACAGGCTGACCCGCCCCAGATAAGCCAGCCGCACCGCCTCGGCGAAGTCGTAGCGCTCGGCGCCCGTGATCACCGCGCCGTCCTCGAACCGCACCGTGGCGGCGTCGACACCGTCCTTCTCGGCGAGGAACGCGGCGATCCGGTCGCGGATCGTGTCGCAGGCCGCCTTCACGGCCATGCCGTTCAGGTCCGACCCCGAAGACGCGGCGGTGGCCGAGGTGTTGGGCACCTTGCCGGTATCGGTCGCCGTGATCCTTACCCGGTCCACGTCCAGGCCGAACCGGCTCGCCGCGACCTGGCTCACCTTGCGGAACAGGCCCTGGCCCATCTCGGTGCCGCCGTGGTTCATCTGGATCGAGCCGTCCTGGTAGACATGCACCAGCGCCCCGGCCTGGTTCAGGTGGGTCAGCGTGAAGCTGATGCCGAACTTCACCGGCGTCAGCGCCAGCCCCTTCTTCAGGATCGGCGACTGCGCGTTCCAGGCCTCGATCCCGGCCCGCCGGGCGGTATAGTCGGCGCTCTGGCACAGCCGGTCGGTCATCTCGTGCAGGATGAAATCGGTCACCGGCATGTGGTACGGCGTGGTCTGCTCCCCCGACGCCGCGACACGACCGGCGGCGGGCTCGACGACCTCTCCCAAGGCGCCGCGCGACGCGATGTCGTCCGGCAGCGCGTCATGGACCTTCTTCTGTCCCGAAATATCCCGGGGGAGCGGCGCCGCAGGCGTCGCGGGGGCAGCGCCCCCCTCCGCGCTTTGGGCCGCCGCGCGATAATAGTTCAGGCGCCGCACCTCCACCGGGTCCAGGGACAGCGCATGGGCGATCTCGTCGATCACCCGTTCCATCGGAATCATGCCCTGAGGTCCACCGAAGCCGCGGAAGGCGGTCGCCGACTGGGTGTGGGTCTTCAGCCGGTGGCTCTCGATCCGCACGTCGACGAGGTGATAGGCGTTTTCGGCATGCAGCATCGCCCGGTCGGCCACCGGCAGCGACAGGTCCTGGCTCCAGCCGCAGCGGCAGTACTGGACGAACTCCAGCCCCAGGATGCGGCCGTCGTCGTCGTGGCCGGCGCGGTAGGTGATGCGAAAGTCGTGCCGCTTGCCGGTGATGACGAAATCGTCGTCCCGGTCATAGCGCATCTTGCAGGGCCTGCCGGTTCGCGCAGCCGCCACGGCGCAGGCCACGGCCAGCGCGTTGCCCTGGCTCTCCTTGCCGCCGAAGGCGCCGCCCATGCGGCGGACCTCGGCGCGGACGGCGTGCATCGGCAGTCCCAGCGCCTCGGCCACCTTGTGCTGGATCTCGGTAGGGTGCTGGGACGAGCACTGGACGACCATGTCGCCGTCCTCCTGCGGCAATGCCAGCGCGGCCTGCCCCTCGAGGTAGAAGTGCTCCTGCCCGCCGATCTCCATCGAGCCCTCGACCCGGCGCGGAGCGGCGGCGATTGCACCGTCGGCGTCGCCCTTGGCATAGACGCGCGGCCCCTCCTCGAACCGCGAGTCCGCGGCGAGCGCGTCGTCGATGGTCAGGATCGGCGTCTGTGCGTCGTAGTCGATACGCGCCAGCCGCACCGCCTTGCGCGCGGCCAGGTGGCTGTCGGCGACCACGGCAAAGACCGGCTGGCCGAAATAGAACACCTCGCCATCGGCCAGGAGCGGCTCGTCATGGGCCGAGGGCGAGACGTCGTTGGCGAAGGGCAGGTCGCCGGCGGTGATCACGTCGCGCACGCCCGGCGCGGACCGCACTGCCGACAGGTCCATCGCGGTGATCGTGCCGCGGGCGATCTCCGACAGGCCGAACGCCATGTGCAGGCAGCCCGCCGGCACGGGGATGTCGTCGACGTAGCGGGCGGCGCCGGTGACGTGCAGGGTCGCCGCGTCGTGGGGCAGGGGGCTGCGCACCGCGCGGGCGGTGCGGTCGGGGCGCTCGTCCTTCATGGGGTCACCTCCAGCACGCGGGTCTGGCCGCCGAGATCCTCCAGCAGCGCGCGCATCAGCATACCGCGCGCCGCCTTGAGCCGGTACGCCGACGAGGCGCGCATGTCCGACATCGGCGCGAAATCCTCGGCCCAGGCGTCCCAGGTCGCCGCGACGGCGTCGGCGTCCCAGGCCCGGCCGGTCAGCGCGGCCTCGACGTGGCGGGCGCGTTTCGGCGTGCCGGCCATGCCGCCGAAGGCGATGCGGGCCTCCGCCACGCGGCCCTCGGACAGTGTGATCCGGAAGGCACCGCAGACCGCCGAGATGTCCTGATCGAACCGCTTGGACAGCTTGTAGCAGCGCAGGCGGTCCTCCTGCCGCGGCAGGCTCACCGCCTCGACGAATTCGCCCGGCGCGCGGTCCTGCTTGCCGTAATCGATGAAGAAGTCCTCCAGCGGGATGTCGCGCCGCGCATCGCCGCGCCGCAGATGCAGCGTGGCGTCCAGCGCGATCAGGCAGGGCGGGCCGTCGCCGATGGGAGAGCCGTTGGCGATGTTGCCGCCGATTGTAGCCGCGGCGCGCACCTGTTCTGAGCCGTAGCGTCGGATCAACTCGGCGAAGTCGGGATGCAGCACGGCCATCGCGTCGCGGACCCGGTCCATCGTGACGCCCGCGCCGATCCGGACGGTGTTGTCGTCGATGTCGATCCGCTGCAGGTCCGCGATCCCGTTGAGGAAGGCCACGTCGCCCAGGTCCTGCAGCCCCTTCGTGACCCAGAGCCCGACATCCGTCGCCCCGGCCACGAGCGTGGCGTCGGGGTGGTCGAGATACCACTCCGCCAGTGCGTCGACGCTGTCGGGCCGGACCCAGGCCTCCGCCCGCGTGCCGCCACCGGCCCGGCTGGCGCCGGTGGCCCCCTCGGGGGCGCGGCGGCCCCAGGCGCCCGGCACGTCCGCATAGTCGGGGTCTCCGACCGAGTCGCCGCCGCCGCCTTCGGCCTTGGCCTCGGCGCCCGGCGGAATGTCGGCCCGCATCCAGTCCGGCACCGGATGTTTGGCGGCGGCGTCGGCCGCCCGGACGATGGGGGCATACCCTGTGCACCGGCACAGGTTGCCGGCGAGCTGGTCGTCGAAATCGCGCCGCCCGTTCAGATGTGCCGTCGCCATCGAGACGATGAAACCCGGCGTGCAGAAGCCGCATTGCGATCCGTGGTGGTCGACCATGGCGCTCTGGACGGGATGCAGGGCGCCGCCCGGTCCGGCGATGCCCTCGACCGTGCGCACCGCCTTGCCGTCCAGCTGGGGCAGGAACAAGATGCAGGCGTTGAGCGCGCGGGCGCCGTGCTCGTCGGTGACCATCACCGTGCAGGCGCCGCAATCGCCCTCGTTGCAGCCCTCCTTCGTGCCGGTCAGGCCCCGGTCCTCGCGCAGCCAGTCGAGCAGGGTTCGTGTCGCCGGAGCGCTCTCCAGCGTGACGTTCTCTCCGTTGAGACGAAACGTGATCATCGGAATGTCCGCCGCGGTCTTTGCACCGAAGGCCCCCGGTGCGCGCCCGCCCGATGCGGCGTAAAGCGTGGCGCGCGGCCCTTCTCAGCGATGAATCAAAGCGACAAAACCCCGCTCATGCAAGGGGGACGCCGCGTTTCAGGCCCCAAGGCTCCGCGCGACGGCCTCGAGCTGGTCGGCGGCGGCGCCCCAGCCTCTCTCGAATCCCATCTCGGCGTGGCGGTCGCGGGCAGGGGCATCGGCGTGAAGGACGCGGGCGCCATAGGCCGTGCCCTGCCCGTCGGGGGCGAGCGTGATGATCGCCGTCATGAACGGGCTTGGTGCGGGGCGCCAGCCCTCGGTCATCGCGTCGGTGAATACGAGCCGGCGCTCGGGTTCGACCGACAGGATGCAGCCCTCGCTCGCGATCTCGGTCCCGTCGGGAAGGCGCATGCAGGTATAGAACCGCCCGCCGGGGCGCGGGTCGATCACCGCCTCGCGCACCGTGACGGGGGCCGGTGTGAACCATTGTCGCAGCAGGTCCGCATCGGTCCAGGCCCGCCAGACGAGGTCCGGCGCGGCGTCGAGGTGCCGGGCGAGAGTCAGGTCGAATTCGTCACTCATGCCATCACGATATGGCGGCGCGTGGTGGGTGTCGCCGTAAAAGTTCTTGCCTGTCGCGTGGGCGTCGCCTCGCCGATCGGACCGGGTCCGCGATGCAATCGCTGGTGGCAAGGTCGCTGTCGATTGCTAAGAGTGGTCCATGACCAGTGCCCCGCGATTCATCCATCTCCGCGTCCATACCGAATACTCCCTTCTCGAAGGCGCGATCCGCCTCAAGAAGCTGCCCGGCATGGCGTCCGGGATGGGCATGCCTGCTGTCGCCGTGACCGACAGCAACAACCTGTTCGCCGCGCTCGAGTTCTCCGTTGCCGCCTCGGGCGAGGGCGTGCAGCCGATCATCGGCTGCCAGGTCGATCTCGACTATGACCCCGTCCAGCCCGGCGAGAAGCCGCGCCCGCCCGCGCCCGTCGTGCTGCTGGCGCAGAGCGAGACGGGCTATGCCAACCTGATGAAGCTGAACTCGGCGCTCTATCTGGGCAAGGCGGGGGCGACGGTCCAAGTGACGATGGACGACCTTGCGGCCCATTCCGAGGGGCTGATCTGCCTGACCGGTGGCCCGGACGGCCCGGTCGGGCGCCTGCTGCGGCAGGGACAGCGCGCCAGGGCCGAGGCGCTGATGACGCGGCTGGCGGCGTTCTATCCCGACCGGCTCTACGTCGAGTTGCAGCGGCATCCGGGCGAGGGCGGCCAGCTGCCCGAGGCCGAGCGCGACAGCGAGCGCGGCCATGTCGAGATGGCGTACGCCATGCACCTGCCGCTGGTCGCCACGAACGACGTCTATTTCCCCAAGACGGGCATGTACGAGGCGCACGACGCGCTGATTTGCATCGCCGAGGGCGCGTATGTCGACCAGAACCAGCCGCGCCGCCGCCTGACGCCTCAGCACTATTTTAAATCGCCCTCCGAGATGGCGACGCTGTTCGCCGACCTGCCAGAGGCGCTGGAGAACACAGTCGAGATCGCCATGCGCTGCGCCTACAAGGCCGAGAAGCGCGCACCGATCCTGCCGCGCTTCGCCGATGACGAGGTCGAGGAACTGCGCCGCCAGGCGAAGGAGGGGCTCGAGGCGCGGCTTGCGGTTATCCCCCATGCCGCCCCGGTCGAGGAGTACCAGAAGCGGCTCGACTTCGAGCTGGGCATCATCGAGGGGATGGGCTTTCCCGGTTACTTCCTGATCGTTGCCGACTTCATCAAGTGGGGGAAAGAGCACGACATCCCCGTCGGGCCGGGCCGGGGGTCGGGCGCGGGGTCGCTCGTGGCCTACGCGCTGACGATCACCGACCTCGACCCGTTGCGCTACAAGCTGCTGTTCGAGCGGTTCCTCAACCCCGAGCGTGTGTCGATGCCGGACTTCGACATCGACTTCTGCATGGATCGCAGGGAAGAGGTCATCAGCTACGTCCAGGAGAAATACGGCCGCGACAAGGTGGGCCAGATCATAACCTTCGGCGCGCTTCTGTCGAAGGCGGCGGTGCGTGACGTGGGCCGGGTGCTGCAGATGCCCTTCGGCCAGGTGGATCGCCTGTCCAAGATGATCCCGGTCGAGGGGGTCAAGCCCGTCAGCATCGAGAAGGCTCTCGCGGACGAACCGCGCCTGCGCGAAGAGGCCCGCAACGAAGAGGTCGTCGACCGGCTTCTGACCTATGGCCAGCAGGTCGAGGGCCTGCTGCGGAACGCCTCGACCCACGCCGCGGGCGTGGTCATCGGCGACCGTCCGCTGGACGAGCTGGTGCCGCTCTATCAGGATCCGCGCTCGGACATGCCGGCGACCCAGTTCAACATGAAATGGGTCGAGCAGGCGGGGCTGGTGAAGTTCGACTTCCTCGGCCTCAAGACGCTGACGGTGGTGCAGAACGCCATCGACCAGATCCACGGCCAGGGCCGCGACCTGCACGTCGCCGCCGACGGCACCACGATCTACGAGCCGTTCGAGGGCGCCGAGAACGACATCGGGCAGATCCCGCTGGACGATCCGCGCACCTACGAGCTCTATTCTCAGGCCAAGACGGTCGCCGTGTTCCAGGTCGAAAGCTCGGGCATGATGGATGCGCTGCGGCGCATGAAGCCGACCTGCATCGAGGACATCGTCGCGCTGGTGGCGCTTTACCGTCCGGGTCCGATGGAAAACATTCCCAAGTACTGCGAGGTCAAGAACGGCCTGCGGGAACGGGAATCGATCCACGAATCCATCGACCACATCCTCGACGAGACGCAGGGCATCATCGTCTATCAGGAGCAGGTGATGCAGATCGCACAGGACATGGCCGGCTACAGCCTTGGCGGCGCCGACCTGCTGCGCCGCGCGATGGGCAAGAAGATCCAGGAGGCGATGGACGCCGAGAAGCCGAAGTTCCTCGAAGGCGCCCAGCAGAACGGCGTCACCAAGGACAAGGCCAAGGAAGTCTGGGACCTGCTCGACAAGTTCGCCAACTACGGCTTCAACAAGTCCCACGCGGCCGCCTACGCGGTGGTCAGCTACCAGACCGCCTGGCTCAAGGCGAACCACCCGGTCGAGTTCATGGCCGGCGTGATGAACTGCGACATCCATCTCACCGACAAACTGGGCATCTACGCCGAAGAGGTCCGCCGTGGCCTCAAGCTCGAGATCGTGCCGCCCTGCGTGAACCGCTCGCTCGAGACGTTTAGCGTGCACGAGGGTAAGTTGGTCTACGGACTCGGCGCACTCAAGAACGTCGGCCTCGAGGTGATGAAGCTGATCGTCGAGGGGCGCGACGGCAAGCCCTTCGCGACGCTCTTCGACGTCGCCCGCCGGGTGGACCTGAAGCGGATCGGCAAGCGTCCGATGGAGATGCTTGCCCGCGCGGGGGCGTTCGACCAGCTCGACCGCAACCGCCGGCGCGTGTTCGATAGCCTCGATGCGCTGGTCGCCTACTCCGCGGCGATCCACGACCAGAAGAACTCGAACCAGGTCTCGCTGTTCGGCGAGGCGGGCGACGACCTGCCCGAACCGCGGCTGGCGAATGTCGAGGACTGGCTGCCGAACGAGCGGCTGGCCGAAGAGCACAAGGCGATCGGCTTCTACCTCTCGGGCCATCCGCTGGACGACTACATGGGCGCGCTCAAGCGGTCCGGCGCGATGACGCTCGCCGATCTCAAGACGCGGGTCGAGCAAGGGCCGCTGGTCGCCAAGCTGGCCGGCGCCGTCTCGGCCCGGCAGGAGCGGAAGTCGGCCAAGGGCAACCGGTTCGCCTTCGTCGCGATGTCCGATCCCACCGGGCTCTACGAGGTCACGCTGTTCTCCGACACGCTGGAACAGTCGCGAGAGCATCTCGAGACCGGCGCGAACGTGGTGGTCACCGTCGAGGCCACGCTCGAGAGCGATCAGCTGAAACTGCTGGGCCGGTCCGTCGCGCCCATCGACACGGCGGTCGCCGGTGCGGCGGGCGGCGGGCTGCGCGTCTTCGTCGACGACGAGGCCGCGATCTCGGCCGTGGCCGGGCTCTTGGGCCGCGCGATGGAGGATCAGCGGCAGGCGCGGCTGAAGGGGCCGGTGTCGCTCTGCCTGATGCATCCGGACCTGCCGGGCGAGGTCGAGGTCAGCCTTGGCGACGCCTTCCCCGTGACCCCGCAGATCAAGGGCGCGATCAAGTCCCTGGGCGGTGTCGTCACCGTGGAGGACCTCTGATGCGCGCCGTCGCGGCCGGCCTGGCGATGACGCTCGTCCTGGCGGGATGCGACATGGGCGGGCGCACTGGCGTCTTCGGCCCCGTGGGCACCGGCGGCGACGTCACCGCGGCAGATGTGCCTGCCGATGCCGATCTGCCCTTCGGGCAGGTCGCGCGGGCATGCGGCGTCCGGGGCCGTAACCTGGGTACCGAGGTGTCCCGCGCGCCAGAAGACGGGCGGGCGCAGTACCGGCTCTACGATACGGCGCCGGGTCAGACGGGGCCGCGGACGCAGTACATCACCGGGTTCGACGACAATTGCCCCCGGCGCATCACCGCCGCGCTGGTCACTTTCGGCAGCGCGGACGTGCACGAGACGACCCGCTACGAGACCGCGAACACGTCGCCCTATTCGCCCACCGACGATGCCTACGAGGACATCAAGGCGCGGGTCTGCGGCGTGCGGGCGGGGGCGGCCTGCCCGGCGGACCGCAGCGACCGTATCGCCCGCGAGGCGGTGTTCGTTTCGGCCTATCCGCGCTTCGGGGCCAGCAATCGGCGGCTCGAGCTGCTGCTGCACGGCGGCGATCTGGTGGCCGAGGCGGCGAGCCCGCGCTGACGCCACCGCTTGACGCGGCGGCGGAACCGTGCGGCACTCGATCCCGATGCGGCACCTTGCCAACACCCATCGCGGTGCGGGGCTGGGCCATCGGGCGCTGGAGGATGTGCCGTGGCCCGAAGCCGACGCGACCCGCACGCTCGACCTGCTCGCGCGCTGTCCCCGCGCGGCCCGGACCCCGCTTGTCCGGTCCGATGCCTTGGCGCGGGACGCCGGTGTCGACGTGCTGGACATAAAGGATGAGCGGGGCCGCATGGGGCTGGGCAGCTTCAAGGCGCTCGGCGCTGCGAACGTGATCGCCCATGACGCGCTGGCCGGGCGCGCGCGCGGGCGCACCTATGTCGCCGCCAGCGCCGGCAATCACGGCCTTTCGGTCGCCGCCGGCGCACATGCCTTCGGCGCGGATTCGATGATCTTTCTCGCCGAAGGCGTGCCCGAGAGCTTTGCCGACCGCTTGCGTGCAGAGGGCGCCCAGGTGGTGCGGGCGGGCGCGACCTACGAGGACAGCACGGCAGCCGCCGCGCGCGCCGCCGATGAGCCGGGCCGTGTCCTGTTGTCCGACAGTTCCTGGCCCGGCTATCTTGAGAGGCCGCATCTCCTGATGGAGGGATACACGGTCCTGATGGCCGAAACTGTGGCGCAGATCCCCGCGACGCCGACGCATGTGTTCCTGCAGGCCGGGGTCGGCGGGCTTGCCGGTGCCGCCGCCGCCCATGCCCGCGCCGCGTGGGGTGACGGTCCGGTCATCGTCGTGGTCGAGCCCGAGGCCGCGCCGGCGCTGGCCGGTTCGATCGCCGCGGGCGCACCCTTGGCGGCCGAGGGGCCGGTCTCGATCATGGGGCGGCTCGACTGCAAGGAGCCGTCGCTGATCGCGCTGAAGGGGCTGGCGCGGGATGCCGACCATTTCCTGACCCTCACCGAGGACGAGGCGCGGGACGGGGCGGAGCGCGTGGGCGCCGCCGGGCTGCCCTCGACGCCCTCGGGCGCGGCGGGCGTCGCCGCGCTGCTCTGTGGCGGGCCTTGGCGGGACGCGGTGGGGCTGACGCCCGAGTCCCGCGTTCTCGCGGTCCTGTCCGAGGCGCCGGAGGCATGAGCGCCGCGCAGGGTGCCCCGGAGACCGAGTTCCGCGACCGCACCCGCCGCGCCCAGACGATGATGCACGAGGCCGGGCTGGGCGCGCTGTTGCTGACGACAGAGCCCGAGGTGCGCTATTTCAGCGGTTTCCTCACCCGCTTCTGGGAAAGCCCGACACGTCCGTGGTTCCTTGTCGTGCCGGCCGAGGGCGCCCCGGTCGCCGTGATCCCTGCGATCGGCGCACATCTGATGGGCCGGACTTGGATCGCCGACATCCGCACCTGGCGCTCGCCCGATTACGCCGACGACGGCGTGTCGCTGCTGGCCGAGACGCTGACCGAATGTGCCGGCCCCAATGGGGCCGTGGGCGTGCCCAGCGGCGGCGAGACGCATCTGCGGATGCCGCTGTCCGACTGGGCCGATCTTTGCCGGCGGCTTCCAGGGCTGCGCCTTACCGACGATGGAGGTCTGACCCGGTCGCTGCGGATGACGAAGTCCCCGGGGGAGATCGGGCAAATCCGCGAAAGCTGCGCCGTGGCGGACCGCGCCTTTGCGCGTGTCCCAGAGATCGCGTGGGGCGGCGTGCCGCTGTCGGAGGTCTTTCGCGGCTTTCAGATCCTGTGCCTCGAGGAAGGCGCAGACTGGGTGCCGTATCTGGCCGGGGCCTCGGCGCCCGGCGGCTATGCCGACGTGATCTCGCCCGCGGACGCACGGCCGCTTGCGGCCGGCGATGTGCTGATGCTCGACACCGGGCTCGTGCGGGCGGGCTATTTCTGCGACTTCGACCGGAATTTCTCGGTCGGGCCGCCGGATCGCCGTGTGAGCGACGCCCATGCGCGCCTGATCGAGGCGACCGAGGCCGGCTTTGCCGCGGCGCGGCCCGGCGTCACCGCCAGCGACCTGTTTCACGTCATGGACCGGATCGTGACCGGCGGGGCCGGGGGATCGGAGGCCGGGCGGCTGGGGCACGGGCTGGGGATGCAGCTGACCGAGCCGCCCTCTCTGATCCCGGCGGATCAGACCGAGTTGCGGCCGGGCATGGTCCTGACGCTGGAGCCGGGGGTCGAGGTGGAGCCGGGGCGGATGATCGTCCACGAGGAGAACATCGTGATCCGCGACGGCGGGGCAGAGTGGCTGTCGACGCCGAGCGGCGCGGAAATCGCGGTGCTGGACGCATGACGCTCCGCCGGTTCCCCCACGAGGTCGACCCCCATCAGGCGGCGCAGATCGGTCTGGTCGTGCTGCAGGCCGACGAGACGATCGAGCGCGATTTCCGGCAGGTGATTCCGCCCGCCATCGAGGTGCTCGTCACGCGGATCGCCTCTGGCGCCGATCTCAGCCCCGAGAGCCTTTCGGCGATGGAGGCGCATCTCGGCGCCGCGGCCGGCCTGCTGCCGCAGCGCGGTCGCTTTGCCGCGGTCGCCTATGCCTGCACCTCCGGCACCGCTCAGATCGGCGTCGACCGTACCGGCGCGCTGCTGCGCGGGGCGGTGGCGACGCGGGCGGTCACCGATCCGGTCACCGCGCTGGTCGCGGCGTGCCGGGCGCTCGGCGTGCGCCGTCTGGGGCTGCTGTCGCCCTACGTGCCCGAGGTGTCCGACCGCCTGCGCCGTGTCTTGGCCGACGCCGGGCTGGAGACGCCGGTGTTCGGCAGTTTCGAGGTCGCCGACGAATCCCGAGTGGTCCGAATCGATGCCACGTCGATCCTGTCCGCCGCCCGTGCCCTGGCGGGCGAGGGCGGCATCGACGCGCTGTTCCTGTCGTGCACCAACCTGCGCACCCTCGGCCTGATCGACACGCTCGAGTCGCAGACGCATCTGCCGGTCCTTTCGAGCAACCAGGTGCTGGCGTGGCACATGGCGCGGCTCGCCGGGGTGGCGGTCACGCCGGCTCTGCCGGGGCGGCTAGCAGCGCTGGAACTGCACGAGGCGGACTAGGCACCGCCGTTCACCAGTGCGGCGGGCGTTCTTCCCCGAGATAGACGCCGCCTTCCTCGTCCGCCGCGCGGGTGGCTTCGCGTTCCATCAGCATGGCGAGCCGGCGTTCCAGCGCGTCGATGCGTGAAGCCTGGTCCCAGACGACCTGGCTCAGCTCCTCGGCCTGGTGCTCGAGATGCGCGATACGTTCCTGCAGGGCGGTGGGATCTGTGGTCATGGCAAGAGCCTTTAGCATCGTCGCGGCGCCGGTCAAAGCGCGGCCAGCTTGTTCCCCGGACGGGCATCGGCTAGACCCCGGCGCGCAAGCCGGTGCGAGCAAGGATCACCCATGGCCAAGGTCAAGAAACAGCCCCGCCCCAAGGCCGAGACGCCGCGGGGCTTCCGAGACTATTTCGGCGCCGACGTAACCGAGCGCAAGGCGATGCTGGATGCCATCGCGCAGGTCTATCACCGCTACGGGTTCGACCCGCTGGAAACCTCCGCCGTCGAGACGGTCGAGGCGCTCGGCAAGTTCCTTCCCGACGTGGACCGCCCGAACGAGGGCGTGTTCGCCTGGCAGGAAGAGGACGACGGCGCCTGGCTTGCGCTGCGCTATGACCTGACCGCGCCGCTGGCGCGGGTGGCGGCGCAGTACCGCAACGATCTGGCCTTCCCCTATCGCCGCTACGCGATGGGGCCGGTCTGGCGGAACGAGAAGCCGGGGCCGGGGCGGTTCCGCCAGTTCTACCAATGCGACGCCGATACCGTCGGCGCCCCCAACGTGGCCGCCGATGCCGAGATCTGCGCGATGCTGGCCGACGTGCTCGAGGCGGTCGGTATCCCGCGCGGCGACTACATCGTGCGCGTCAACAACCGGAAGGTCCTGAACGGGGTTATGGAGGTCGCCGGCGTGCTGGACCCCTCCGATCATTCCCGGTTCGAGGCCGAGCGCGGGATCGTGCTGCGCGCGATCGACAAGCTCGACCGGCTGGGCCCCGACGGCGTGCGCGCGCTTCTGGGCGAGGGGCGCAAGGACGACAGCGGCGACTTCACCAAGGGCGCGGGCCTGTCGCCCGAGCAGGCCGAGACGGTGATGGGGTTCATGGACGCCAAGCGCGACACTGGCGCGGCCACGGTCGCCCGGCTGCGTGAACTGGTCGCCGGCTCGCAGATCGGGTCGGACGGTGTCGACGAGCTCGAGACGATATCGGACCTGCTGGACGCGCAGGGCTATGGCGCCGACCGGGCGGTCATCGACCCGTCTGTGGTGCGCGGTCTGGGCTATTACACCGGCCCGGTCTTCGAGGCCGAGCTGACCTTCGAGATCACCGGCGAGGATGGCCGCCGTCAGCAGTTCGGCTCGGTCGCCGGAGGCGGGCGCTACGACGATCTGGTCAAGCGCTTCACCGGGCAGGAAGTGCCGGCGACCGGCGTGTCGATCGGCGTCGACCGGCTGCTGGCCGCCCTGCGCGCCACGGGCCGCGTCGGCAGCAGCGCCGCGGGGCCGGTCGTCGTGACCGTGATGGACCGCGACCGCATGGCCGATTACCAGGCGATGGTGGGCGAGCTGCGCGATGCCGGCATCCGCGCCGAGGTGTATCTCGGCAACCCCAAGAATTTCGGCAACCAGCTCAAGTATGCCGACCGCCGCCAGGCCCCGATCGCCGTGATCGAGGGCGGTGACGAGAAGGAGAACGGCGTGGTGCAGCTCAAGGACCTCGTCCTGGGCGCCAAGCTGGCCGAGAACGCGAGCCTCGAGGAATGGAAGTCGCAGCCCGCCCAGATCACCTGCGTCCGCGGCGACCTGGTGGCCGAGGTGCGGCAGATGCTGGACCGTCACTGATGGCCGAGAAATCCGCCAGCCTGGCCGAGGCGCTGCGCCACCGCGCCGCCTTCGAGACGCTGGGGGCCCAGGTCGTCGAGGCGGACATCCTTCAACCCGCCGACGTACTGCTGGACCTCTACGGCGAGGACATCCGCGGCCGGGCCTTCACCACCACCGACCCGATCCGGGGCGAGCAGATGCTGCGGCCGGATTTCACCGTGCCGGTCGTTCAGATGCACATGTCGGGCCGGGTCACGCCCGCGCGGTACACTTACGCGGGCGAGGTGTTCCGCCGGCAGGAGCGCGATCCCTCGCGTCCGCCGGAATACATGCAGGTCGGTTTCGAGATCTTCGGCGGCGAGGATCCGGCGGCTGCGGATGCCGAGGTGTTCACGGCTATCGCCGACCGGGTGGCGCCGCTGGGGCTCGGCGCCTCTACCGGCGATTACGGCATCCTGATCGCCGCGGTGCGCGGGCTGTCCACGACCGAGGCGCGCAAGGCGGCACTGCTCAGGCATATCTGGCGGCCCCGCCGGTTCCGGCAGCTCCTGGACCGCTTCGGTGGCAAGACGCCGCGCTCGGAAGAGCGGCTGGCGCTGCTGAACAATGCTGATCCGCTGGCGGATGCGGGCCCCGAGATCGGGCTGCGTCGCCGCGCCGACGTGATGGCGCGGATCGAGGCGCTACGCGCCGACGCCGCCGAGCCGCCGCTGGGCGCGGGCGAGGTCGAGTTGCTGGATACGATCCTGGACCTGCGCGAGACCGCGCCGAACGTGCTTGCCAACCTGCGCGACATCGCCGTCGACCTGCCCGCCATCGACGACGCGGTGGACCGTCTCGACGCGCGGCTCTCGGCGCTGGACGCCGCCGGCGTGGATGTCGAGACGCTGCCGTTCGAGGCGAGCTACGCGCGGACGGCGATGGAGTATTACGACGGGTTCGTCTTCGGCTTTTCCGCTCCGGGCCGGCCCGACCTGCCGCCTGTCGCCACGGGCGGGCGCTATGACGCGCTGACCCGCATCCTCGGCGGCGGACGGGCGAGCCCGGCCGTGGGCGGCGTGATCCGGCCGGACCTTGTTCTCTCGCTGGGGGAGGGCGCGGCATGAGCCTGAAACTCGGTGTCCCCTCCAAGGGCCGTCTGATGGAAAAGACCTTCGACTGGTTCGCGGCGCGGGGGATCACCCTGTCGCGGACCGGTTCGGACCGGGAATACGCCGGCGCCGTCGAGGGGGCCGAGGGCGTCGAGCTGGTGTTGCTGGCAGCCGGGGAAATCCCGCGCGAACTGGCGGCGGGACGCATCCACCTTGGCGTCACCGGCTCGGACCTGGTCCGCGAAAAGCTCGCCGCGTGGGAACGGCAGGTGGGCGCGCTCACGCGGCTGGGCTTCGGCCATGCCGACCTGATCATCGCGGTGCCGCGCTTCTGGGTCGATGTCGAGACGCTGGACGATCTCGACGCCGCCGCCGCCGCCTTCCGGGCCGCGCACGGCCACCGCCTGCGCATCGCCACCAAGTATCACCGCCTGGTGCGGGACTTCCTGCGCGAGGCCGGCGTCGCGGATTACGCGCTGGTCGATAGCCAGGGCGCGACCGAGGGCACGGTCAAGAACGAGACGGCGGAAGCCATCGCCGACATCACGTCGACCGGCGAGACGCTGCGGGCGAACCACCTGAAAATCCTGACCGACGGCTGCGTCCACCGCAGCGAGGCGACCCTGTTCAAGTCGCGCAATGCGGCCTGGGGGGATCGCGAGGTCGCGGCGCTGGAGCAGGTGAAGCGGATGCTCGAACTGCGCGACTAGCGCTCACGGCCCCCGCGGCGCGTCCCCGTTCCCAAGCGCCGCGACGGCGATCGAGGCCAGTTGCTCGCGCCGCTGCGCCTCGGTCTTCTGCAGGATGGCCTCGCAGTGCCGCCGCGCGGTGTTGTAGGTCACGCCGAGCCGGTCCGCGATGGCGCGCGTCGAGCGTCCCTCCAGCAACAGGGCCGTCGCCTCGGTCTGCCGGGGCGTCAGGCCGAACGTAATTGCCAGCTGCCGTGCAAGGTCCGCCGGTCCGGGCCGTCCGACCAGCAGGTGCGACATCCGTCCCGCCCTGTCCTCTCCCAGCTCGGGCAGGGGGAGTTGCAGCAGGTGTCCGGGGTCTGGCGGGTCGTCGGGGCCCGAGATCCGCGCCGGGACGGGGCACTCCCGCACCGCCTGTTCCAGCCGCTCGCGGTGGCGGTTGCGGCGGTCGATGGCAAGGAAACCCGCCTCGAAGCTGGGCAGCAGGATGCGCAGGATCGCCTCGGTCCGCCCGCTGACGAAGCCCGGCGCGTCGGGGGCCTGGAAGCCGAAGGCGAATATCGCCTCTCCGACCGAAAGCCGCGTGGTCATGCCGACGATCTGCGGCATGCCGGCGGGTTCGAACGCGTCGCGGAAATACGCGGTGTCGGTGATCCGCTCGCGGCTGGCAAGCGCGCCTTCGTTGTAGACGCCGCTGCCGAGCGCCCGCCGCGTGCGGTTCAGCGCGTCGAGGTCGGGGTCGTGGCAGCGGATGTTCCCTTCGACATCGACCCCGGCGAACGTCTCGGCCAGGAACGTCCCGATCTCGGGGCCCGCCTTCCACGGCGTGAGCCAGGGCTGCCCCTCGTCCAGCCAGGCGGCGAAGGCCGCGTCGGCGCCGACGAGCTGGCCGATATCTGCGAGCAGCGCCTCGATGCCGGCCTGCTCCAGCGAGACGGACAGGAACCGGCGCTGGATGTCGGTCAGCCGGTCGAGAACCGCGTCGTCCAAGTCCATGCCCCGCAGCCTATTTCGGACGCCCCCGATGGTGCAATCGCCCCATGCGCCGCCCGTCCGCCACGGCCTACGGATCGTGGGGCAGGCGCCCGCACCGGCCGGCGTCGCGACAATTCAGACGGAGCCATTTTCCATGCGAAGACTTCTCTCGATCCTTGCGATCGCCCTGGCGACGGCGGGCGCGGCTCAGGCCCAGACGGGGCAGGCGATGCTGGTGCTCGACGGATCGGGCAGCATGTGGGGGCGGATCGACGACCGGCCCAAGATCACCATCGCGCGCGAGGCGGTGCGCGCCATGCTCGAGACATGGCCGCAAGAGCAGGAGATCGGCTTGATGGCCTATGGCCACAGGGCCGAGGGCGACTGCGCTGACATCGAGACGCTGGTCTCTCCCGCGCCGCTCGACGCTGCGGGGCTGGCCTCGGCGATGGAGCGCGTCTCGCCCCGCGGCAAGACACCGGTGGGCGGCGCGGTCGAACGGGCGGCGGCAGAACTGTCCGGCGCGGAGCAAGCGTCTGTGATCGTGGTGACCGACGGGCTCGAGACCTGCGGCGCCGATCTCTGCGCGCTCGGCGACCGCCTTGCCGGCGGCGAGATCGACCTGACCGCGCATGTCATCGGCTTCGACGTGGACGACAGCGAGGGCCAGCTCGCCTGCCTGGCGACTGCGACAGGGGGGCAATACCTGGCCGCGTCGGACGCTGCCACGCTGACCGCAGCGCTGGGTCAGGTCAGCGCCCCGGAACCCGCGCCGTCAGAGCCGGTCTTCGTCGACGAGTTCGAGAGGGAGGCGCTTGGCGAGGGCTGGAGCGTCGATCATCCCGACCCGTCGGGCTTCATCCTCGACGGCGGTGCGCTGGTCACGATGACGGTGCAGCCGGGCTACATGGGCAAGCGCCCCGACCAGGCGAATATCTTTCGCTGGACGGAGGCGACACTGCCCGAGGGTGACTGGGATCTCGCCGCCGATTTCAGCGCGCGCATGGGCGAGGTGCAGTCGCTCGGCGGGCGCCGCGCGATCGTCCAGCTCGGCCGGTACGAGGACGTGGACAACAACATCTCGACCTACGTGTTCCGGCAGGGCAACTCGAACGATGACCTGTGGCTGCGGCTGCGGGCGGTGTCCGGCGGCACGGAAACACGGGCCGAGGTCGAGATCGCGGGCGACACGCGGGGCTACGACCTGGCGCGCATCCTGCGGGACTTCGAGGAAAAGGGCGCGCGGCTGACGCTGGAGAAGCGCGGGCGCGACTATGTCGGGCGTCTGTCGATGAACGGCTGGGCGATGCAGGAGGGCGGACCGGAGGAGATCGAGACCGACCCGGTGCAGATCCTGCGCAGTTCGGGGGACCCGGCGATCTTTGCCGGCACGCTGGGGTCCGAGCAGACCGTGGCCGAGTTCTCGCGCATCGAGATCCGGGAGGTGGAGTGATGCGCGCCGCAGCCCTTCCGCTGGTCCTGTCCTGCGCCGTCGTTCCCGCCACCGGCGCCGCGCAGATGCTGACCATGATCCCCCAGACCACCGAGCTGAGGGAGACCGGCCCGCGGGTGTCTATGGTGCACCTGATGCTCGACGCGCCCGCCGAAACGCCGTTCATGGTGATGGCGCGGACGACCGGTCTCACGGCGACGGCCGGGGTCGACTTCAAGCCCGTCGTGACGCCGATCATCTTCAACAAGGGGCAGATGGTGGCCGCCCTCGTCGTCGAGGTGATGGACGATTCCGAGGACGAGCCCGATACCGAGATGTTCCAGCTGGCGCTCAAGGACCTGACCCTGCTGGACCCCGAGCCCGGCGCGATCGTGGTGCTTGGAATGCCGATCCTGCATTTCGCCATCGTGGACAACGATCACACCCTGTCGGTCAGCGCCGGGTCGGCCCCCGAAGGACAGCCCGTCCCGGTCACGATCACGCAGCGCTTCGACTCGCGCGAGACGGTGAATGTCGCCACCACGGTCGAAGGCGGCTCGGCGTCTCCGGGCGTGGATTTCGATCCCGTCCGGCAGCCCGGCTATATCCGCGAGGGACAGAGGACTTTGGAGCTTGGCATCGGGACCGTCGCCGATGATGAGGAGGAGCCGGACGAGACGGTCCGATTGGCCCTCGAAGCCTACAATCCCGGCACCATCGTCATCGAGCCCGAGACCGTCAGCGGCACGATCATCGACGCGACGGAAGAGGACGTGCGACCAGCGACGCTGCGATACGGGCCGGGAACGGGCTATGTCCATTACGAGGGCGACCTGGTCGGTCAGCAGGAGTTTCCACCCCAGATCTTCGACATCGAGATGCGCATGCACATTGGCGGGTCGGGCTTCACCCTCAGCCAGCAGGGCACCGATCTGCCCTTCAAGCGGATCTGCGGGCAGGACATCGACGTCTCGGCCGCGGCGCAGGCAATACCGGGGACCAGCGCCGCGGACATGCGCGGCGCCGGCGCCCAGGCCTGGCGTGCGGGCTATACGGTCGAGGGCGTGCCGTTCGAGTATGTCCTCTTCGGCCACCCAGACCGGCGTCTCGAAGGGTTCGCGACTTCGGAATACGTCGAGGGCGGGATGATGGCGCACAACCAGTTCTTTTCATACATCGTCACGCCCGAGGTCCAAGACCCCGAGCCCGAGGTGCCGCGGCTGGAGCCGGACGCGACGCCGGTGGTCGATCCCGGCGCGGTGCGGTCGTCGGTCGCGCGGGCCATCGCCTCCGATCTCGGGCGGCCTGTGGCCGAGATAGAACCCTATCTCTCGACCGCCCTGTCGAAGGAAACCGGCACCAGCCCGGTCGAGGTCCGCCTGTTCCTTGACCCGGACGGTCGCCCGGTGCGCGCCGACCGCGCCGAGCCGGACCCGTGCGATCCGGCATACGGCCAGATGCAGCCCGCCGCCCGTCGCCTGATCTACACGGTACATGCCTTCGAGGACCGCTTCGTTGTGCAGTCCAAGACACAGGACGTCGAGACGGGCCGCTACGAGAGCGCCTACATGGAGGATCTGGGGTCCGCCTCGAGCGGTCTCGACACGGCGGTGAACCGGTCCCATTCCGGCCTATCGCCCGATCTTGCGCCCCCGTCCGACTGACCGGGGCTGGCCGCGTTCAGCGCACGCCGATCTCGGCCAGCGCGGCGGCCAGTTCGGGGGGCAACTCGCTATCGCCGGCGCGCCCCTCGCGGGCATCCGGCGGAGCGTCCTCGGGGCGGAGATAGCGCCAGCCCTGGAACGGCCGCTTGGGCGTGATCTCGGTGCGGATCACCGCGTCGTCGAGGAGGATGCCGCAGCGGCGGATGCCGTCGTCGCGCACGATCTCACGGAAGCCGGTGATGCGCTGGCGGCACTGGATCAGGCCGTTGATCACCCAGTAGATCGAGCCGCCCTCGAGGATTTCCGCCTCGCGTTTCGGCCACATGCGGGTGACGTGGTAGTACTGCCCGTCGGCGATCTGGCCGGACCTGCGGCGCTGCCAGTCGATCAGCTGGTCGACCGACTCGGACCCTACCGAGAGCTTGATCAGATTCACATGGTTCATCGCGACTCACCCCAAAGTCGTCCTACAGGATATGGCGTGAGCCGCCGTCTTCAAGGCGACAGATTGTGTCTTGGCGATTGTGCGCGGCCGGCATTGTTGGTATCTTGGCGCTCCTCCGCCCCCCTTTCAGCTCACAGTCCGGGACGCCCGCATGACCCGTTTCGCCGCCCCCATCGCCGAACAGATCTGGGACATGAAATATCGTCTCAAGCAGATCGACGGCACGCCCATCGACGGCTCGGTCGAGGATACCTGGCGCCGGATCGCCCGCGCCACCGCCTCCGTCGAGGCCGACCCCGCGATGTGGGAGGAGCGGTTCTATGCCGCGCTCGAGGATTTCCGCTTCCTGCCGGCCGGACGGATCATCGCCGGCGCCGGCAGCGACCGGTCGGTGACGCTGTTCAACTGCTTCGTCATGGGGACCATACCCGACAGCATGGCCGGCATCTTCGACATGCTGAAGGAGGCCGCGCTGACGATGCAGCAGGGCGGGGGGATCGGCTACGACTTCTCGACCATCCGGCCCAAGGGCGCCGACGTCACGGGCGTGGCGGCGGATGCGTCGGGGCCGCTTTCGTTCATGGACGTGTGGGACGCGATGTGCCGCACCATCATGTCGGCGGGGTCGCGGCGGGGCGCGATGATGGCCTGCATGCGCTGCGACCATCCCGACATCGAGGAGTTCATCACCGCGAAATCCGACCCCGCCCGCCTGCGCAACTTCAATGTCAGCGTGCTGGCCACGGATGCCTTCATGGAGGCCGTAAAGGCCGACGCCGACTGGGAACTGCGGTTCGACGGAAAGGTCTACCGGACGCTGCCGGCGCGGGAATTGTGGGACCGGATCATGCGGTCGACCTACGATTACGCCGAGCCCGGAGTGATCTTCATCGACCGGATCAACCAGATGAACAACCTCGCCTACTGCGAGGAGATCGCCGCGACCAACCCCTGCGGCGAGCAACCGCTGCCGCCCTACGGGGCCTGCCTGCTGGGCTCGGTGAACCTGTCACGGCTCGTGCACCAGGCGTACACAGAGGATGCACAACTCGACATACAGGCGCTGGACGATCTCGTCGCCACGGCGGTGCGGATGATGGACAACGTCGTCGACGCCAGCCGCTTTCCGCTGGAGCCGCAGGCGCGCGAGGCGGCGGCCAAGCGGCGCATCGGCCTCGGTGTCACCGGCCTGGCCGACGCTCTGGCGATGGTCGGGCTGCGCTACGGTTCCGACGAGGCGGCGACGCAGACCGAGGCGTGGATGAAGCGCATTGCGCGGGCCTCCTACCTGGCCAGCACCGAGATCGCGAAGGAGAAGGGGCCTTTCCCGCTGTTCGACGCCGACGCCTATCTCGGCTCGCGCACGATGCAGGCGATGGACGAGGACGTGCGCGTTGCGGTGGCCGAGCACGGCATCCGCAACGCGCTGCTGACCTCGGTGGCGCCGACCGGGACGATTTCGCTCTATGCCGGGAACGTGTCGTCGGGGATCGAGCCGGTCTTCGCCCATTCCTACACCCGCAAGGTGCTGCAGCGTGACGGCAGCCGGACCGAGGAAGAGGTCGTCGACTACGCCGTGCAGGCCTGGCGCGACCGTCACGGCGACACGGCCGATCTGCCCGAGCATTTCGTCAGCGCCCAGACCCTGTCGCCCGACGAGCACGTCAAGATGCAGGCGGCGGCGCAGAAATGGGTCGATTCCTCGATCTCCAAGACGATCAACTGCCCCGAGGACATCTCGTTCGAAGGGTTCAAGGACGTCTATCTCCAGGCCTACGAGACGGGCTGCAAGGGCTGCACGACCTACCGCCCGAACGCGGTCACCGGCAGCGTCCTGAGCGTCAGCGAGACCGCCGAGACCGAACCCGCCGCCGCCGAGGCCGCCGCGGGCGAGGTGATCTACATGTCCGAGCCACTGGACCGCCCGCAGACGCTGGAGGGTCAGACCTACAAGCTGAAATGGCCCGACAGCCCTCACGCGATCTACATCACCATCAACGACCTGGTGGTGAACGGGCACCGGCGGCCCTTCGAGGTGTTCATCAACTCCAAGAACATGGAGCATTTCGCCTGGACCGTGGCCCTGACCCGCATGATCTCGGCGGTGTTCCGGCGCGGCGGCGACGTGTCCTTCGTGGTCGAAGAGCTGAAGGCCGTCTTCGACCCGCGCGGCGGGGCGTGGATGGGGGGCAAGTACATCCCCTCGATCCTCGCGGCGATCGGCGGCGTGATCGAGACCCACATGATCAACACCGGCGTCCTCGAGGCCGAGGGCATGGGGCTCAAGACCGACCCCCGCGCCGACGTCCAGACCCTCGGCAGCACCCGCGTCTCGCAATGCCCTTCCTGCGGCGGCACCGACCTGCGCATGGTCGAGGGCTGCCTCACCTGCGCCTCCTGCGGCTTCTCCAAATGCGGGTAGGGGGGCTTTGTTGGTAAGTGTGTCACCAACCAAAGTTCGCACTTTTTCGGGGTTTCCGCGCACTTTTTACAACCAAAGTTTGCCCTGCGGGGTTCTCGGGCAGCGGGTAGGCTCGCTTCTTGCGTCTTCAGCCTTCCGCGGCTTGCACGGGCATTTCGGGCGAACTTTGGTGCCGGCAAAGCGAAAGCATGGGGCTACCGGGCGATCATCGAGAACGGCCGCGATGATGCCGCGGCCCTTCTCGAAATTCTGGCCGACTTCGTCGACAGGCAAAGCGCTGGCTATACCAGAGACAGCCCGTTGCGCGGTCGACAAGAAAATCTGAAGCCCAGGTAGCGCCCTCTCTGTATCTGAGCGATGACGAGCAGATCACCTAAGCAAGCTGGCCAAGATCTCACGGGAGATCTGCAACGGGTAGGTGAAGAGGCATCAGTTCATTCTTGATCTCGGCATCGAAGCGCAGTTGCAGTCCGGTCGATCGCCGCACGAGCGAGATCGAATGGGCCTTCGGGCAAGAGCGATGGCTTTCAACGCGAGTCTTGACGCAGCGGCGCCAAAGCGCTTCACTCGCATTGAGAGATGCAGGGTAACGTAGTGCGATGCATATTCCGGCCCCTGCCACGGCGCGATGTGCCTGGTTGCACTCGTCTTAACGCAGCGCAGATGGAATGGCGTCGACGCTTGGCAACCCTTAGCACGCTGACGCTCTTCACGCCGCGACTCGCCATGGCGCGCCGTTCTTTAGTTCGTCCGCGAGATAGTCGACGAATCCGCGCAGTTTCGCCGGCACCGGCCGGATCGGTGGCCAGACAGCGGCGATGGGTAGCGCACGTGTCTCCCAACCGGACAGTATCGGGACAAGCGTGCCCCGGTCGATCGCGGGCTGCGCGATGAACCCCGGAAGCATCGCGATCCCGAGGCCGTGAACCGCGAGATCCCGCATGGCTTCACCGTTGTTGACCGTCAGACGGGTGCGAGCGACAGGCGCCAGCGTCCGACCGCGCTCGCTGAATTGCCAGAACCGCGCGTTGGACATGTTGCTGTAGCCGATGCAGGCATGTTCGGCGAGATCCATCGCCGTTTCCGGCTTGCCCCGGGCATCCACGTATTCGGGGCTGGCGCAGACCATCATGCGATCGTCGCAGAGCTTGCGCCGGATCATCGCGCCATCCTGAAGGTCGCCTATCCGGATGCCGACGTCGTAGCCTTCCTGCGCGAGGTCGTGGTAGCGGTCGTCGTAGTCGACGCGAAACTCGAGGTCGGCGTGCTTCTCGGCGAAACGCGCGATCATTGAACTGAGATACTGCGTGCCGAAAGTCATCGGCGCGGAAATTTTCAACACTCCACGCAGCGAAATCGACCCATCCATTTCCCACGCAGCGGACTCGGTCGCCGCGCTGAGCTCCGCCAGCGCCGGACGCAGACGCTCGGCCAGCCGCTCGGCGGCCTCGGTAGGCGCAATGCGGCCGGCCTGCCTGCGGAACAGAGCGGCGCCGAGCGAGCGCTCAAGGTCCGAGACCCGCTTGCTGACCACGGATTTTGCGAGGTTCAGCCGGGCGGCGGCCGCGGTCAGCGTGCCGAGCTCGATCACGGCGAGGAAGGTTTCGATCTCGTCGAGGGTGTAGCGCATTGCAGGACGGTAGCACCTCCCGTCGGCGTTCGGAATTGCCGAACGCGGCGATCCGGCGCGGCGGTCTGGCGCGATGCGGCGATGCCGCCGATATTCCGGACAACGCAAGAGTTAGGAGGACGTCATGGACCTGACGGGCATCCACCACCTGACGGCGATCAACGCCGACGCAGGGCGGACCAACCGTTTCTACACCGACACGCTCGGCCTGCGCCGGGTCAAGAAGACGGTGAACCAGGACGACACCAGCGCCTATCACCTGTTCTTCGCCGATGGCGCGGGCTCGCCGGGCACCGACCTGACATTCTTCGACTGGCCGGTTGCCGCGGAGCGCCGCGGCACCCGCTCGATCAGCCGCACCGGCCTGCGTGTGGCCGAGGACAGCTTCGACTACTGGGCGGGCCGGCTGCGCGACCGGGGTGTGACCGCGGGCGACATCGCCACCCTCGATGGCCGCGCAACGCTCGATTTCGAGGACCCGGAGGGTCAGCGCCTCCGTCTGACCGCGGACGCGGGCGGCGACAGCCATTCCTGGGAGAAGAGCCCGGTGCCGGCGGAGCATCAGATCCGCGGCCTCGGGCCGATTACCATTTCCGTGCCGGACTTGGCGCCAACGAAGGCCATGCTGACGCACGTGATGAACATGCGCGAGAGGCGCGACTACCCAAGCCCGGACGGCGCCGGTCGGATGCATGTCTTCGAGATGGGCGCTGGCGGCCCCTCGGCCGAGCTGCACGTGGCGGTCCAGCCCGGTCTGCCGGTGGCGCGGCAGGGCGCCGGCGCGGTGCACCACGTGGCCTTCCGCACACCGGACGTGGCCTCGATCCACGCATGGACCCGGCGGCTGCAAGAGTTCCGCGTGCCGTCCTCGGGCGAGGTCGAGCGCTACTACTTCCGCTCGCTCTACTTCCGGGAGCCCGGCGGCAACCTCTTCGAGATCGCAACCGACGGGCCGGGCTTTGCCGTGGACGAGTCGTTCGAGACGATGGGCGAAGGTCTGTCGCTACCGCCCTTCCTCGAGGACCGGCGCGCCAGCATCGAGGCGGGACTGACGCCGATCGACTGACCGAGACGGGCCGCCAGGAGATCCCCGGTGGCCCGGTTTCGCCTTTGCACACGGCGATGTCCTGGTCAGGATGCCGACGACGCCGTTTCGCCCCGCCTTTCCCCGTTTCACCCCGCGCGACGCCAACGCCCCATCCCGCGGGGTGACTCCGTTCGAGCTGATGTTCGACCTCGCCGCGGTGATGGCCATCGGGGCGGCAGCCGGGCACCTTGCCGACGCCATCGCGGCGGGCGCCGTGCAGACCGGGCCTACCGGCTTCGCGTGCAGCTTTTTCATGATCTGGTGGGCCTGGATGAACCGCACGTGGTTCGCCTCGGCCCATGACGACGGGTCGACGGCCTTCCGCATCCTCACCATGGTGATGATGTTCGGCGCGCTGATGCTGGCCGCCGGGATCGGCTCGGTCTTCGCGGAGGAGCCGATCCGGCTGGCCACCACCGGCACGTCATAGGCCATGACGAGCTTGCAGAGCGCGATGACGTTGAGGTCGATCTCCTCGTGTGGGGAGGAGGTTACGGTCTGGTATTGCTCGGGCTGGTAGTCGATCAGCACGACCACGCAGTTCTCCGGCGTCAGCAGGTGATCCGCCTTGGGGTCGCGGATCGGTTCGGGATCGGTCTTGGCCATCTTTGCCTACTCAGCTCGCGGGTGTCACGGCCGAATGGAGATGGAGAACAATCGCTCGATATCAGAGAGCGGTCGCGGCGACGCGCGCCACGTAGCGGCCGTGGCGCGCGTCGGTGCCTTCGCTTGCGATGGTGACATCGCTCATCGCGTCTCTCCTCGCACGCGGGCGTCCTCGAGCCAGCCGCGGGCCAGGTCGAGGTCGCCGTGCGTCAGCCCGTGACCCGTCGGCAGCCTACGCGCATCGAGCGTCGCGCCCGAAGCCTCGGCCCAGTCGTTGAGCCGCGGGGCGAGGCGGCCGTAGGGGTCTTCGGCCCCGGTGACGGTCAGGAGGCGCAGGCTTGAGAGGTCGGCCTGCGGCAAATCCTCCAGCGGCATCAGCGGGCGCAGCAGGATCGCGCGGCGAATCCGTCCGGGATAGAGCCCGGCCACCGCGGCGGCAAAGTTGGCGCCGTTGGAATACCCCAGCACGGTGATCGCCTCGGCGTCGAGGTCGTAGGCCGCCTGCGCCTGCTCGAGGAAGGCGTTGAACGCCGCCGCTTCGGAGCGGATGTCGTCCTGGTCGAAGCGGGTCATGTCGAGCCGGCGGAAAAAGCGCGTGACGCCTTCCTCTGTGGAACGGCCGCGCACGCCCAGCAGCGTCGCATCCGGATCGATCCGGGCGGCGAGCGGAAAGAGGTCGGTCTCATTACCGCCGGTGCCGTGGAGCGTCAGGATGACGTGGCCGTTGGGGTGCTCGGGCCGGTGAAAGCGGTGGGTGAAGGGCAGGTCTCGCATGACGATCCTTTCCTCGCCCGGCAGGGCGATCTGCGGGAGCATGACGCGCAGGTCCTCGGCCCGGGCGGCATCGCCCTCGGGCACGAAGAGCGTCTCTCCGAGGTTGTCCATGTCTTCGTCCACCGCCATGCCGGGGCCGTCCGTGGCGTGTTCGATCAGGATGCCGGCGGGCTCGCGAACGTAGAGCGACAGGAAATACTTGCGGTCGTGCACATTCGTGGCGCCATCGTAGTCCTCGAGTGCGGTCCGTATCCGGCGCAGCGTGTCGGCGTCCCCGGCGCGAAAGGCCACATGGTCGATGATGCCGGTGCCCGGAATGCCAGGCACGAAGCCGGACGCGTCGCGGATGTCCAGGGCGTCGCTGTCGGATGTCCAGCGCCGCGTCGCGCCCTCCCGCACCGTCTCGCGGTAGCCGAAAGGCCCGATGAAGGCGCCAGTGGCCTCGGGCGAGTCGGTCAGGAGCGTCACCGCCCGCAGCCGCGTGAGCGCGGCCGGATCGGAGAGCGGCGCGGAGGCCGGGGCGTCGCTGCCCACCAGCTTGACGATGATGCGGTCGGGGTCCTTCAGGCGTAGCACCGGCTCGCCGAACTCGCGCGACGGGCCATCGACCGCCAACCCGGCCTCAAGCGCGCGGGTCAGCCAGGTGCCGATGGAGTCCTTCGGCACGGCAAAGGCGATCTCTGCGACCTGTCCGTGACCGACCCTCCCCGGCGCACCGTCCTCCCAGGCGAGGAACGTCACGAGCGAGCCGGGCCTGCCGGCGGCATCGCCGTAGAAGAGGTGCAGCTGCTCGGCGTCCTCATAGCCGCCGGTCCGCTTGACCAGCCTCAGGCCGAGGAAGCCGGCATAGAAATCAACATTCGCCTGCACCTTCCGAGTGATGGCCGTGACGTGATGGATGCCGGACGTCATGTCGCCCTCCAAAGCCGTATCGGCGACAAACCTATGAACGGGCGGCCCGGTCACCAATGCTCTGGCACGGAACCCCGCGTTCGCGAAACGCGAACCGCTTGGCAGTGGTCGGACGGCGTGGGGCGCCATAGGATAAGCGACGAAAGGAGACCCACATGAGCTGGAATCCCGCGCTTGCCCCGGTCTGTCCCGACGAGGTCGGGGTCGACGCCATCGAGACCCTGATCGTGCCACGCGCCCGCGACATCGGCGGCTTCGAGGTGCGCCGCGCCCTGCCGGCGCCTAAAAGGCAGATGGTCGGGCCGTTCATCTTCTTCGATCAGGCCGGCCCCGCGGAGTTCCTGACGGGCCAAGGGATCGACGTGCGGCCGCATCCGCACATTGGCCTCGGCACCGTGACCTACCTCTACCAGGGCGACTTCCATCACCGCGACAGTCTCGGCACCGACCAGATCATCCGCCCCGGCGCGGTCAACTGGATGGTCGCCGGCCGTGGCGTCACTCATTCCGAGCGCACCAGCAGCGCGGCGCGCTCCGGCCCAAGCGCGCTCTACGGCATCCAGACCTGGATCGCGCTGCCCGAGGACCGCGAGGACATGGAGCCGGACTTCGAGCACCACGCCGCCGACAGCCTGCCGGAGTTCGAGGATGGCGGGGTCAAGGCGCGGCTGATCCTCGGCTCGGCCTATGGCCGCACGGCGCCGGCGACGCTCCAGTCCGAGACCTTCTACCTCGACGTCACGCTCGCCCCGGACGCGTTGTTTCCGTTGCCCGACGATCACGAGGACCGCGGGCTCTACGTCACCGAGGGCTCGGTCAGCATCGCCGGTCAGGAATTCGAGGCCGGCCGCATGATGGTTTTCCGGCCCGGCGACCGCATCGCGGTGAAGGCGGGGGCGCGCGGCGCGCGGCTGATGGCGCTGGGGGGCGCGACGCTGAACGGGCCGCGCTACATCTGGTGGAACTTCGTCGCCTCGACCCGCGACAGGATCGAGCACGCCAAGGAGGAATGGCACGCCGCCAATTGGGGCAAGGGACAGTTCGACCTGCCCGAAGGCGACCGTGACGAACACATCCCGCTGCCGGATTGACCGGCGTGGGCTGGCCGGCCGACGAGGAGAGGTCATGGCCCTGAGCGACTTCCCGATCTGGCGCCGGCCGCGGCATCACATGGATGTCGAGGCGCCCGGCCACCACGTGCACTGGGTCGAGCTGTTCTTCGACCTCGTCCACGCCGTGACCATCTTCCAGCTCGGCAACTTCCTGTCGGATCACCTCGACCCGGGCGGGTTACTGGTCTTCACCGGGCTGTTTCTCGCGGTCTTCTTCGCCTGGGCCGACAGCTCGGTCTGAAATTCGCTCTAAATCTCGACTGACATCCCGCATCGCAGCGTCATGGCGGTGCAGATCGCTCGGCCTCGCGGTGTTCCTCGCCGCAATCTGGGCGCTTCAGCGACTGGTGGAAGGACGCGAGATCAGCCGGCGCTACTATCACGGTCGCCTGCGGCTCTTCGGCATCGCGATGGCAGTTCTGGTGCTCGTCGTGCATCCCCTTGTGCCCGCGATCATTGGCAACCTGCTTTGGGGGATAGGCCTGTTCTCTGAAGTCGCCTGGCCGCTCCGACTGGCTGTGCGCGATCTGCGCGCGGCATGAGATCGACGTATCCATCGCGGATCGAGAATTCCGGCCGAAACGGGGGGAGTGGATCAACCGGCGCACTCTCCGCAACGCCGGAGGGACGTGCGGTCTCGGCTCAGTTGCCGTATCAAAGTTCAAACGTCGGTTGTCAGCTTGCCGACCACCTCGCGGTAGCGTTCGGCGATCCGGGTGCGGTCGGTGTGGCGGCCGTCGGTGACGAGGTGGCGGCCGGCTGACCAGACTTCGGTGACGAGGCGGTCGTCGGCGGCGAAGATCCAGCTGTCGAGACGGCTGTCGCCCTCGCGTCCGGCGAGATCGACGGCGTCGGCGTCGAGCGCCAGGAGATCGGCCCAGCGGCCGGGTTCGACCGCGCCCGCCATGCGGCCCGCGGCTTGCGCGCCGCCTTGGCAGACGGCGTCGAAAAGGACGCGCCCCGTCGACCGGTCGGGCTTGGCCAGCACCGCGCGGGCGCGGTCGCGAAGGCGCTGGGAGTACTCCAGCGTCCGCAGTTCCTCGGCCAGAGAGATGCGGATGTTGCTGTCCGAGCCCACGCCGAACCGGCCCGCGGCCGCCTGCCAGCGGGCGCCGTCGAAGATGCCGTCGCCCAGAGAGGATTCCGTGATCGGGCACAGACCGGCGACGGCGCCGGTGGCGGCCAGCGCCTCGGTTTCGTCCGGCGTCATCTGCGTGCAGTGGATTAGGCACCAGCGCGGGTCCACGGGAGCGTTGTCTAGCAGCCAACGCGCGGGGCGGGCGCCGTAGGCGGCCTCGACCTCGTCGACCTCGGCGGTCTGCTCGGCGAGGTGCATGTGGATCGGGCCGTCGGTCAGTTCCTGCACCGCGCGCAGGCTGTCGGGATCGACCGCGCGCAGGCTGTGCGGCGCGACCCCGACACTGGTGTCGGCGGGCAGGTCCCGGACCAGCGTCGTGGCACGCTCGTGCAGGCGGGCGAAGCTGTCGAGATCGTTGCCGAAGCGCACCTGTCCGGCCCCCAGGGAACGACGGTCGCAGCCGCCGTGTCGGTAGAGCACCGGCAGCAGCGTCAGCCCGATCCCGGTCTGCCGGGCGGCGGCTGCGATGCGGCCGGCCATCTCTCCGATATCGTCGTAGGGCGTGCCGTCGGGGGCGTGGTGAAGGTAGTGGAACTCGACGTTGCAGGCATAGCCGGCCTCCAGCATCTCCATCTTCACGAAGGCGGCGATGGCCTCGACGTCGTTGGGGGTGAGCTGGTCGAGAAAGCGGTACATCAGCTTGCGCCATGTCCAGAAGCTGTCGCGCGGGTCGGGGCCGCGCCGCTCGGTCAGGCCCGCCATCGCGCGCTGGAAGGCGTGGGAATGCAGGTTGGCGGGGGCGGGAAGGAGCGTCGCCACACGCTGCCCCTGCGGGGCGCTGTCCGGCACCACCGCGGCGATGCGCCCGTCGGGGGCGATATCCACCCGCACGTCGCGTGCCCAGCCCGTCGGCGTCAGCGCCGTCTCCGCCCAGATCGTCTGCATCGTCCCGGCCTCATGCTCGATTGACTCGTGAAATATATCTATACATATTTGACGCAGAACAACAGGGGACATGCGGCGACCTCCATGATGACAGACAGCCCCCTTGAACCCGCGGTGCTGGGCAATGCCCGGATCGCGACACTTGCCGGCGCCGCCTATGGCCTGATCGAGGCCGGCGCGGTCTGCGTCGAGGCCGGCCAAATCCGCTGGGTCGGGCCCGAGGTCGATCTGCCCGAGGACTGGGCCGGCGTGCCGCGCACGGATCTGGGTGGGCGGCTGATGACCCCCGCGCCGATCGATTGCCACACCCACGTCGTTTTCGGCGGCAGCCGCGCGCGGGAATTCGAGCTGCGGCTCGAAGGCGCCAGCTACGAGGAGATCGCGCGCGCCGGCGGCGGCATCGTGTCGACGGTCGGCGCCACGCGGGCGGCCGGCGAGATCGATCTGTTGCAGGCCGCGCTGCCGCGTGTCGACGCGCTGATCGCCGAGGGCGCCACGACGATCGAGGTGAAGTCGGGCTACGGGCTGGACCACGAGACCGAGCTTTCCATGCTGCGGGTCGCCCGTCGGATCGGTCAGGAGCGGCCCGTCCGCGTGGTGACGACGTTCCTCGGCGCCCATGCGGTGCCGCCCGAGGATGGCGCCGATGCGGACCGGTATATCGACGAGGTCTGCATCCCGGCCCTCAGGGCGGCGCATGAAGAGGGGCTGGTCGACGCGGTCGACGGCTTCTGCGAGGGGATCGCCTTCGACACCGCGCAGATCGCGCGGGTGTTCGACGCGGCGCGGGAGCTGGGCCTGCCGGTCAAGCTGCATGCCGAGCAGTTGTCGCAGATGGGCGGGACCAAGCTGGCCGCGTCCCGTGGCGCGCTGTCGGCCGACCACGTCGAATACGCCGACGCCGAGGACGCCGCCGCGTTGGCTGCGGCGGGCACGGTGGCGGTGCTGCTGCCTGGCGCGTTCTATACGCTTCGCGAGACGCAGGTGCCGCCGGTGCAGGCGTTCCGCGACGCGGGCGTGCCGATGGCGCTGGCGACCGACTGCAATCCCGGCTCGTCGCCGCTTACCTCGCTGCTGCTCACGCTGAACATGGGGTGCACGCTGTTCCGCATGACGCCGGAAGAGGCGCTGCGGGGGATCACCGTCAACGCCGCGCGGGCGCTGGGCCTGAAGGATGCGGGCGTCGTGGCCGAGGGTAGGCGGGCCGATCTGGCGGTCTGGGACGTGACCGAACCGGCCGAGCTGGCCTATCGCATCGGGTTCAATCCGCTCTACCGCCGCTATTTCGCGGGTGCGGCATGAGCGCCGTGACGCTCGTGCCGGGCGCGACGTCGCTGTCGACCCTGTTTCCCATCTGGAACGCCGGTGCGGCGGCCGTGCTGGACCGCGCGGCGCGGCCCGCGGTCGAGGCGGCGGCGGGCAAGGTCGCGGCGGCCGCCGGGGGCGAGGACGCGGTTTATGGCGTCAATACCGGCTTCGGCAAGCTCGCCTCGGTCAAGGTGGCTTCAGCGGATACCGCGCAGCTTCAGCGGAACCTGATCCTGAGCCATTGCTGCGGGGTGGGCGAACCGCTGGACGTCCCCACGACGCGGCTGATGATGGCGCTGAAGCTGTTGTCGCTGGGCCGCGGTGCGTCTGGCGTCCGGTGGGAACTCATCGCGCTGATCGAGGGGATGCTGGCCGAGGGCATCACCCCGATCGTGCCGTCCCAGGGCTCGGTTGGCGCGTCCGGCGATCTCGCGCCGCTCGCCCACATGGCCGCCGCGATGCTGGGCGAGGGCGAGGTGGATGTCGCGGGCCAGAGGCAAAGCGCTACGGCGGCGCTCGAGGCCGCGGGGCTGCGCCCGATCGTGCTGGGCGCGAAGGAAGGGCTGGCGCTGATCAACGGCACGCAGTTCTCGACCGCCTGCGCGTTGACGGGTCTGTGGCGGGCGTGGCGCGGGGCCGTCGCCTCGACCGTGACGGCTGCGCTGTCGACTGACGCGATCATGGGATCGACCGCGCCGCTGCTGGCCGAGATCCACGCCCTGCGCGGCCATGCCGGGCAGATCGAGGTGGCCGACCGGATGCGCTGCATCATGGACGGTTCGGAGATCCGCGAAAGCCACCGCGAGGGCGACCCGCGGGTGCAGGACCCGTATTGCATCCGCTGCCAGCCGCAGGTCGTGGGGGCCGCCGTCGACATGCTGCGCATGGCCGCGCGCACGCTGAGCATCGAGGCGAACGCGGTGACCGACAACCCGCTGGTGCTGATGGACGACGACCGCATCGTCTCGGGCGGGAACTTTCACGCCGAGCCGGTGGCGATGGCAGCCGACCAGATTGCCATCGCCGTGGCCGAGATCGGCGCGATCGCCCAGCGGCGCGTTGCGCTGATGGTGGACCCGACGCTCAGCCACGATCTGCCGCCGTTCCTGACGCCCGATCCGGGTCTGAACTCGGGTTTCATGATCGCCGAGGTGACGACAGCGGCGCTGATGAGCGAGAACAAGCACCTGGCCGCGCCATGCTCGATCGACTCGACCCCGACGAGTGCCAACCAGGAGGATCACGTCAGCATGGCCGCGCACGGGGCGCGGCGGCTGTCGCGGATGGCCGACAACCTGATGGTGATCCTCGGCGTGGAGCTGCTCTGCGGGGCGCAGGGCGTCGAGTTCCGCGCCCCCCTGGCGACGAGCGCGCCGCTGGCGCGCGTGGTGGCGCGGCTGCGCGAGGACGTGCCGGCGCTGGGCGTCGACCGGGTGCTGGCCCCCGACATCGAGACCGCCGCCGCGCTGGTGGGCGAACTGACGCTCGACGACACGATCGGCGGGATGAGCCTGGAGGAGACGTGATGGAGCCGGTCGAGGTCACAAGGGGCACGCTGCCCGTCGTGCTGGGGCTGCCGCATACCGGGACATGGGTGCCCGACGAGGTGGCGGACGGACTGAACGAGACGGGACAGGCGCTGGCCGATACCGACTGGCATATCGACCGTCTCTACGAGGGTCTGCTGCCGGGCGTCTCGACGGTGCGGGCCACGTTCCACCGCTATGTCATCGACGCCAACCGCGATCCGTCGGGGGTGAGCCTCTATCCCGGCCAGAACACCACCGGGCTTTGCCCGACGACAGATTTCGATGGCCGCCCGATCTACCGCGACGGCGCGGCGCCGGACGATGCCGAGATCGAGCGGCGCAGGCTGGCCTTTCACGCGCCCTATCATGCCGCGCTCGAGGGCGAACTTGCGCGGGTGCGGGCCGAGCATGGCGTGGCGATCCTCTATGACTGCCACTCGATCCGCTCGCACATCCCGTTCCTGTTCGATGGCATCCTGCCCGACCTGAACGTAGGCACCGCCGAGGGCACAAGCTGCGATCCGGCGGTCGAGGCGGCGGTCATCGGGGCCTGCCGGCAGGCCGAGGGGTATTCGGAGGTCCTGAACGGTCGGTTCAAGGGTGGCTGGACGACGCGGCACTTTGGCCGCCCCGCCGATGGGTGGCACGCCATCCAGATGGAGATCGCGCAATCCGCCTACATGGACGAAGAGCCGCCCTGGACGTGGCGGACCGCGCGCGCCGATCCGCTGCGTGCGCTTCTCTCCGGCATCCTGCATGACCTGGCCCGCCTGGCCCCCACGCTGAAAGGCACCACCGCATGACACACTCGCGCCACAACATCCGCGACATCTATCCCGACACCGGCCCCGAGATCACCGCGAAGAGCTGGCTGACCGAGGCGCCGATGCGGATGCTGATGAACAACCTGCATCCCGACGTGGCCGAGAACCCGCACGAGCTGGTCGTTTACGGCGGGATCGGCCGGGCGGCCCGTAGCTGGGAGGATTTCGACCGCATCGTCGCCAGCCTCAAGACGCTGGAGGACGACGAGACCCTGCTGGTGCAGTCCGGCAAGCCGGTGGGCGTGTTCCGCACCCATGCCGACGCGCCGCGCGTGCTGATCGCGAACTCGAACCTGGTGCCGCACTGGGCCACCTGGCAGCATTTCAGCGAGCTCGATCGCAAGGGGCTGATGATGTACGGCCAGATGACCGCAGGGTCGTGGATCTACATCGGCAGCCAGGGCATCGTTCAGGGCACCTACGAGACCTTCGTCGAAGCGGGGCGGCAGCATTATGACGGAAGTCTGACCGGTCGCTGGATCCTGACCGCCGGCCTTGGCGGCATGGGCGGGGCGCAGCCCCTGGCGGCGGTGATGGCCGGCGCGTGCTGCCTTGCGGTGGAATGCGACGAGAGCCGCGCCGATTTCCGCCTGCGGACCGGCTACGTCGACGAAAAGACCCGCGACCTCGACGAGGCGCTGCGGATGATCGAACGCTGGACCGCGGCGGGCGAGGCGAAGTCCGTCGCGCTGATCGGCAATGCTGCCGAGATCTTCCCCGAGATGGAGCGGCGCGGCGTGCGTCCGGACATCGTGACCGACCAGACCTCGGCGCACGATCCGGTCAACGGCTACCTGCCCAAGGGCTGGTCGGTGGCCGAGTGGCGCGAGCGCCGCGAAACCCATCCCGACGAGGTCGAGGCGGCGGCGCGGGCCAGCATGAAAGAGCATGTCGCCGCGATGGTCGCGTTCTGGCGGGCCGGCGTGCCGACGCTCGACTACGGCAACAACATCCGGCAGGTCGCCAAGGAAGAGGGGCTGGAGGACGCCTTTGCCTTCCCCGGTTTCGTGCCCGCCTATATCCGGCCGCTGTTCTGTCGCGGCGTGGGGCCGTTCCGCTGGTGCGCGCTGTCGGGCGACCCCGAGGACATCTATCGCACCGACGAGAAGGTGAAGGAGCTGATCGACGATCCGCACCTTCACAACTGGCTGGACATGGCGCGAGAGCGCATCTCGTTCCAGGGCCTGCCCGCGCGGATCTGCTGGGTCGGGCTGGGACAGCGGCACCGGCTGGGGCTCGCCTTCAACGAGATGGTCCGCAAGGGCGAGCTGAAGGCGCCGGTGGTGATCGGGCGCGATCACCTGGATTCCGGGTCGGTCGCCAGCCCCAACCGCGAGACCGAGGCGATGAAGGACGGCAGCGACGCGGTGTCGGACTGGCCGCTTCTGAACGCGCTTCTCAATTGCGCGTCGGGGGCCACCTGGGTCAGCCTGCACCACGGGGGCGGAGTCGGAATGGGCTTCAGCCAGCATTCGGGGATGGTGATCTGCTGCGACGGCACCGAGGCGGCCGACCGCCGGCTCGAGCGGGTGCTGTGGAACGACCCCGCAACAGGCGTGATGCGGCATGCCGATGCCGGCTACGACATCGCGCTGGACTGCGCCCGGGAAAACGGGCTCGATCTGCCGGGCATTCTCGGCTGATTTGACAACAAGGAGGTAAAGACAATGGATAGACGTTCCTTTTTGACGACGGGGGCGGTCGGCACCGCCGCCTCGGCGCTGGCGGCGCCGGCCATCGCGCAGGACACGCGGGAATGGACGATGGTCACCGCATGGCCCAAGAACCTGCCGGGGCCGGGGGTCGCAGCGCAGATGCTGGCCGACCGGATCAGCACGCTGTCGGGCGGCCGCCTGACCGTGCAGCTCTATGCCGCGGGCGAGCTGGTGCCCGGCAACGGCGTGTTCGACGCCGTGTCCGAGGGCACCGCCGACCTCTACCACGCCGTGCCGGCGTACTGGGGCTCGAAGTCCAAGGGCATCCTGCTGTTCGGCTCGCAGCCCTTCGGCCTGCGCGCGGACGAGCAGGTGGGCTGGCTGACCTATGGCGGCGGTCAGGAGCTCTATGACGAGATCTACGGGCAGTTCGGGCTGAAGCCGTTCCTGTGCGGCAATTCCGGCCCGCAATGGCAGGGCTGGTTCCGCAACGAGATCACCTCGGTCGACGACCTGCGCGGGCTCAAGTTCCGCACCACCGGGCTGGCCTCCGAGATGTGCTCGAAGCTGGGCATGGCCGTGCAGGCGATGGGCGGCGGCGACATGTTCCAGGCGCTGCAATCCGGCGCGCTCGACGCGGGCGAGTTCATCGGGCCGTGGAGCGACTCGGCGCTGGGCTTCTACCAGGTGGCCAAGAACTACTACTGGCCGGGCGTGGGCGAGCCGTCCTCGGCCGAGGAATGTGCCGTCAACGCCGAGGCGTACGGTGCGCTGCCCGACGATCTGAAGGAAGTCGTGCGCGTGGCCTGTTCCAGCCTCTACAACGATGTCTGGACCGAGTACACGACGCGGCACGCGCAGGCGCTGAAGCAGATGGTAGACGAGCAGGGCGTGCAGGTGCGCCAGCTGCCCGAAGAGGTCGTCAGCGCGATGGGCGACGCCGCCCAGGAGGTCATCGCCGAGCTCCTGGAGGACGACGACGAGCTGACGCGCCGCACGGCCGAAAGCTTTGTCGCCTATCGCGACTCGGTCGGCGACTACATGGTCTATGCCGACAACGGGCAGATGAACGCCCGCGCCAAGGTGTTCGACTACTGAGCCCCGCGCCGCGCGGCCGGACCCCGGCCGCGCGGCGGTTTCCCGACAGAGGAGTGCCGCGATGGATCGGGCGGCCGACTGGCTTGACCGCGTGAACCGCATCACCGGCGCGACCGTGCGCTGGATCGCCCTTGTCATGGTGATCCTGCAGTTCGGGGTCGTGCTGCTGCGTTACGTGTTCGGCATCTCGGACATCGCGCTGAATGAAAGCGTGCTGTACCTGCATGCCACGCTGTTCATGCTGGGGGCCGGCTACACGCTGCTGGTCGACGGGCATGTGCGGGTCGACATCTTCTATGCCAAGGCGCGGCGCGGGACGCGGGCGGGGATCGACGTGTTCGGGCATCTCGTGCTGCTGATCCCGGCGATGCTGGCGCTGCTCTACTGGTCGTGGCCCTCGGTGCGGAATGCCTGGGCGATCCGCGAGGGGCCGATCTCGGTCGGCGGCATCCCGGCGGTCTACCTGCTCAAGACGCTGATCCCGGCGTTCTGCGTGCTGCTGATCGTGCAGTCCGTGGCCTGCCTCCTGCGCGAACTGGCACGGTTGAGGGCCGGCAGGGAATGACCGAATACCTCGACCTCCTGATGTTCGCGGGCCTGATGGGCTCGATCCTGCTGGGCTTTCCGGTGGCCTTCTCGATCGCCGGGACGGCGATCCTGTTCGCCTATCTCGGCTGGGCCACCGGCGCGATGAAGCTGACGCTGCTGGGCGCCCTCGGGCAGCGCGTCTACGGTGTGCTGACGAACGAGACGCTGATCGCCATTCCTCTCTTCGTGCTGATGGGCGTGGTGCTGGAACGCAGCCGGATCGCCGAGGACCTGCTGCAGACGATGGGCCGGCTGTTCGGCGGCCTGCGCGGCGGGCTGGGCATCTCGGTGGTGCTGGTGGGGGCGCTGCTGGCGGCCTCGACCGGGATCGTGGGCGCCACGGTCATCGCGATGGGGATGATCGCGCTGCCGACGATGCTGCGCAACGGCTATGACGCCCGGCTGGCCTCGGGGTTGGTCGCGACCGCCGGCACGCTGGGCCAGATCATCCCGCCCTCGACGCTGCTGATCATCCTGTCCGACGTGATGTCGAGCGCCTATCAGCAGGCGCAGTACGAGCAGGGCAAGTTCAGTATCGAGACGATCTCGGTCGGCCAGATCTTCGCGGGCGCGCTGTTGCCGGGGCTGCTGCTGGTGTCGATCTACATCGTCTATCTCCTGATCCGCGGGGCGCTGCGGCCGCAGGACATGCCGCCCGTGCTGCACGCCGACGGCAGGCCCTCTCTGTCCGAGGTGCTGGGCGCCGTGGTGCCGCCGGTCGTCCTGATCGTGGCGGTGCTGGGGGCGATCCTGGGCGGCATCGCCACGCCCACGGAATCCGCGTCCGTCGGGGCCGTGGGGGCGATCCTGCTGGCCGGCATCCGTCAGGGGGCGCCGCGCTGGCTGATCCTCGGCGGCGTTGCGGCGCTTCTGATCCTCGCCGTCGCGGCGGGCGTGGCGCCGGTGCGGCTGCAACGCAGCGACGCCGGCCTCGGCAGCATGATCGCGGGCGGTCTCTACGCCGCGCTCGCGCTGGCCGGGCTCGCCGCCCTGGCGGCAGCGCTATGGCGGATGGGGCGGACGGGCATCCTCGGCGGGGCGGTCACGGCGACGATGACGGTCACGTCGATGATCTTCGCCACGATCCTGACCGCCAGCGTCTTCTCTCTCGTCTTCGTCGGTCTGGGCGGCGATCACCGGGTCGAACAGATCCTCGAGGCGCTGCCGGGCGGGCCGACGGGCGCGCTGATCTTCTCGATGGCGCTGATCTTCGTGCTGGGCTTCTTCCTGGATTTCGTCGAGATCACGGTGATCCTGCTGCCGCTGGTGGCGCCGGTGCTGATCCTGATGGGGCACGACCCTGTCTGGCTGGCGATCCTCATCGCCATCAACCTACAGACCTCGTTCCTGACGCCGCCCTTCGGCTTTTCGCTGTTCTACCTGCGCGGCGCGGCCCCGCCCGAGATCACGACGGGCCAGATCTATCGCGGCGTCGCCCCGTTCATCGGCTTGCAGATCGTCGGGATCGCCCTGGTCTGGGCGTTGCCGGTGGTGGCGACGTGGCTGCCGCGCGTGGTGTTCTAGTCGAGGTCCGGCCGGACGATGGTCTTGAGCCCGGCCACATCGCCCGAGAGATGCCGCGCGTAGGCGTCGGGCACCGCGGCGAGCGGAATCTCGGCGTCGATGAAGCGATCCAGCGCCGCGCCGAGCTGCGGCATCAGGCCGGCGACCTCGGCGAGTTCGTGCCCGAAGGCGTGGCAGCCGATCAGCGACGTCTCGCGCTCGACCAGCTGCACCGGGTCGACCTGAAGGTCGGTGCCGCCGATGCCCACCAGGGCGACGCCCCCGCCGCCCGCAAGGGCGTCGAGAAGCCCGCCGATCACCGCCGTTGCGCCGGTCGCGTCGATGGCGTGGCGCACCGGGTCGGGGCCCAGGCTGTGGAGCGTCGCCACCGCGCCGCCGGTCACCTCGGAGACCAGTCCCGCGCGGTCCGTGCTGCGGTCGATCAGCACCAGCGGGTGCCCGCGCCCATGTGCCAGCAGCGCGGCGAGCCCGCCGATGGCGCCGCAGCCCGCGATGGCGATGGGCGCGCCGTCCGGGGCCGCCAGCTTGTTCAGGGCATGCAGCGCGACGGCCAGCGGTTCGGCCATGGCGAGGTGCCGGTCGGCGACGCCCGTGGGCGCGCGCAGGATGTTGCGGGCGGGCAGGGTGACGCTTTCGGCAAAGCCGCCGTCCACGACCTCTCCGACGAACCCCAGCGCCTCGCAGATCTGCGGCAGGTCGGCGCGGCAGGCGGCGCAGGTGCCGCAGACGACGCGGCTGTCGACCAGCACGCGGTCGCCCGCCTCGACATGGTCGGCCCCCGCGCCGCACGCTGTCACCACGCCGGTCAGCTCGTGCCCGGCGACAGACGGCGCGCGGCTGATCCACGCGCCTGTGGCGAAGTTGTGCAGGTCCGAGCCGCAGATGCCCGCCGCGGTCACCCGCAGCGCGATCTCGCCCGGTCCGGGCGCGGCCGCGGGGGGCATGTCCTCGACGCGGAGATCGCGGATTCCGTGAAGGCGGACGGCGCGCATGGTCAGTTCCCCAGGTAGCGTTGGCGCATCGGCCCGACGGCGTTGGCGTGGGACGAGAAGCCTTCGTATTCGGCCAGGCGGCGGGCGTTGTCGGCAAGGTCCGGATAGCCCTTGGCGGTGACGTAGCCGACCGAGCTGCGGCGCATGAAGTCCGACACCGACAGCGGCCCCCAGGTCCGCGCCCCGCGCGAGGTCGGCAGCACGGCGTTGGGGCCGAGACAGAAATTGGCGATGGTGATCGGCGTGTGCGGACCCATCAGAACCTCGGCCGCCTCGGTGATCTCGCCCAGATGCTCGAACGGCTCCTGCGACAGGATCTGCAGGTGCTCGGGCGCGTATTCATTGATGAAATCGTAACTGTCCTGGATCGATTGGGTCAACGCGATCCCGCCGGCGGGACCGCCGAGGACGGCCTGCGAGAAGGCGACGCGCTGTTCGCTCATCTCGGCCCAGTGGCTCGGCAGGGCGGCCGTCGCCTCGTCCACGACCCGCTGCGAATGGGTCACCAGCCAGGCCGAGCTATCGGGGCCGTGCTCGGCCTCGATCAGCAGGTCGAGCGCGGCGAGACCGCCATCGACGCTTTCGTCGGCGAAGATGATCGATTCAGACGGGCCGGCGGGCAGGCCGGGGTCGATCCGGTCGGACAGCATCCGCTTGGCCGCGACGACGAAGGGGCTGCCGGGGCCGACGATCTTGAGCGCCGGCTGCACCGTCTCGGTGCCGAAGGCCGCCGCCGCGACCGCCTGGGCGCCGCCGGCCTTGTAGACCGTTTCGACCCCGGCGAGCCGCGCGGCGACCAGCGTGGCGGCGTCGACCTTTCCGTCGGGGGCCGGCGGGGTGAAGATCGCCAGCTTGGGCACCTTGGCCACCACCGCGGGCACCGAGGTCATCATCGTCACCGAGGGGAACGATCCCTTGCCGCGGGGGACATACAGCGCGACCGAGCGGATCGGCGTGAAGCGGTCGCCGGCGAAGGCGCCGGGGCGGATCTCCTTCATCCACATCGGCTCGGGCGCTTGCTCTTCGTGGAAGCTGCGCAGGTTGCCGATGGCGAAGCGGATCGTCTCGATCAGTTCGGGCTCGACGAGGGCGAAGGCGTCGTCGAACTCGGCCTCGGTGACCTTCAGCGTGTCGGCGGTCAGCCCTTCGGCCCGGTCGAACTCCCGCCCGAAGCGCACCAGCGCGGCGTCGCCCTCGTCGCGCACGGCGTCGACGATGGGGGCGACCTTGTCGAGAAAGCCCGAGATGTCGGTTTCGGACCGGCGCATCAGCGCCGCGCGGTCGTCGGGGGAAAGCTGCGAGAGGGTCTGGATGTTGACGTCGGACATGGGGCTACCTTGGGGACGGATGCCGGGCGGGCCGGCTCATTTCGACTTGAGGAAGATCTCCAGCCCGACGAGACGGTCGAGCAGGGCGATCGCGGCGGCCGCGACGGCGATGAACACCACCGAGACCGCGGCGAGGTCCGGCGTGATGATCGACCGGATCGAATTGTAGATCTGCACCGGCAGCGTCATCGTCCGCGCGTCGACCAGCAGAAGGCTGACGAGAAACTCGTTCATCGCCAGGATGAACATCAGGAGCGACCCGGTGATGACGCCGGGCATCACCGCCGGCAGCGTCACGGCGAAGAACGTCTGCACCCGCCCCGCGCCGCAATTCGCCGCGGCGAGTTCGAGATCCGGGTCAAGCAGCGCCGCGCTGGACGAGACCGACCAGATGATGAACGGCAGGTTGATCACCGCGCAGGCGACGCCGATGGGCCAGAGGTTGCCCAGGGCGCCCCAGGCGCCGAAGACCAGCATCAGGCCGATGCCGGACCCGATCAGCGGGATCGTGAAGGGCAGCAGCAGGTAGACCTGCACCACGTTGCCGAAGCGCAGCCTGTAGCGCGACAGCGCGATCCCGGCGAGCGTGCCGACGGGCATCGCGACGAGGGTGCAGATCGTCGCGACCCAGAGCGAGCGGAAAAAGGCGGCGCGCAGCTCTCCGGCGCGGGCGACCCGGTCGTACCACTTCAGCGAGAAGCCGTCGGGCGGAAAGGTGATGATGTCGCCCGAGGTGAACGAGGCGCCGATCACCACCAGCGTCGGCGCCGACAGGGCGATCAGGGCGATCCAGACCAGGCCCCAGATGACGATGCGTTGCGACCGGCTGATCATTTCCGTGCCCCCAGGGCCAGGGTGCCCGCGCCGAACAGGGTGAACACCGCGCCCACGATCAGCGACCCCAGCGCCACCAGCATCAGCGCCAGCGCCGAGCCGAGGCCCTGGTCCGCCGTGCGGAAGAACTGGTCGTAGATCGCGTTGGCGATGAAGTCCTGCGAGCCGCCGCCGAGGATCGCGGGCATCGCGAAGTCGGTGAGTGACAGGGTGAAGACCACGATTCCGGCCCCGATCAGCCCCGGCCGGGCCATGGGCAGGATCACGTGCCAGATCGCCCGCGGCCAGCTTGCGCCCAGCGAGCCTGCGGCGATCTCGGTCTCTTCGGGGATCGCGGTCAGCGCCGGGGCCAGCATCAGCACGCCGAAGGGCAGCATGTACTGCACCAGGCCGAAGATCACCGCGGGGAAGTTGAACAGAAGCCGGATCGGCTCGACCCCCACGACGCCGAGCATGTCGTTCACGATGCCGTTGTTGCCCAGGATGATGAGCCAGCCATAGGCCCGCACGACCTGGCCGATGAAGAACGGCAGGAACAGAGCGATCAGCAGGGCCTTGCGCACCGTCGCGCTGCGCGTGCGGACCATCGCGTAGGCATAGGGAAAGGCAAAGGCCAGTGTCAGCGCGGTGGTCAGCGCGGCCGCCAGCAGCGAGCGCCACGCGACCTTGAAATAGACAGCCGACGTGAAGGCGTCGGCGTAGTTCGCCAGCGTGTACGCCTCGGACATCCGGAAGGTGCTGGTGTCGAGGACATGCATCGAGGCGTCGCCGATCTGGATCAAACCCAGCACCAGCAGACCGACCAGGAGGATCGCCGGTGCCGCCAGCAGCCAGCCGGTCATGCGCGAGAACGTGGCGGGCCAGAGGATGTCGGCCCCGCGTTCGAGCGCGTCCATGACGTGCCAGCGCAGGGGATAGCGGAAGGATCGGTCGGGCATGTCGTCCTCGGCGGCCGCCGCGGCGGCCGGACTGTGGCAAGGCCGCGCCCGGCGGACCGGGCGCGGCGCGGGAAACGGGGCTCAGCCCTGCATGATTTCCTTGAAGCGCGAGAACCACTCGCTCTCGTTCTGGACCTGCACCTCGGACGAGATGCGGATCAGGTTCTCGAAGTCCTCGGGCTCGGTCGGGTAGGAGGGATCGTCCGCCAGCCCCTCGGGCGGGGTCAGGCCCGGCACCACGCCGGGCAGGCCCAGACCGTCAAGCCAGACCTGCTGCGCCTCCTGGCTGATGGCGAAGTTGATGTACTGCTTGGCCCAGTAGAGCTCGTTCTCGGGCAGGCCCTGCGGCACCCAGAGGCCGTCGGTGTCGAACTTGCAGCCCTCCTGCGGGACGGTCCACTCGATCGGGACGCCGTTCTGCTGCGCCGCGAGCGCATTGGTCGAGATGGTGCACGCGACGTCGATCTCGCCGTTCTGGAACCAGGCGGTGAAATCCGGATCCTCGCCCAGAAGCGGGTTCAGCGCCTTGATCTCGCGCACGAAGTCCCAGCAGGGCTCCATGTTCTCGGGGATGTCGTCCAGGCTGCCGCCGCCCGCGACCTGCGCGGGGAAGTGGAAGCCGATCCCGTCGTTGTAGAGCGCGATGCGCCCGTCGAACCGCGGATCCAGCAGATCCCGCCAGGATTGCGGCGGGCCGTCGGGGAACGCCTCGGGCCGATAGGCCAGCACGTAGACGTAGCCGTAGGTGTTGACGATCGGATAACCGTCGAGCCCGACGGGCTTTGCTAGATCGGTCGTGTTGGCGAGGTTCGGCAGGTCCGACAGATCCTCGGTCACGCCGCGCAGCGCCGATTTCGTGGCGTTCGTGGTGGTGTCCCAGTTGACGTGGATCGGCGGCATCCGGTTTTGCGCCACCGCCGCCCAGATCTTGGGCTGGATCTCGTTGTCCTCGGTCAGGTCATGGCGCACCGTGATGCCCGTCATCTCGGTGAACGGGTTGGACACGCCCGCCTTCAGCGCCTCGACCCAGCTGCCGCCCCAGGCGCGCACGATGATCTCGCTGGGCTTTTCGGGCTCGTCCTGCGCCAGCAGCCGCCCCGCCGGCATGCCGGCGACGAGCGCGGCGCCGCTTGTGGCCATGGCGCTGCGCATCAGGCCGCGCCGGGTCAGTCCTTTTCCAGTGTATCGCATGTCGATCCTCCGTGTTGGATATCCCTGTGTCCGTCTCACGCCGGTTCCCCGGTCTTCTTGAAAATCCGCAGGTCGGCCTCGGTCCAGCCGACCCGGACCGCCGCGCCGGCGCCGTAGAGGTCCTGCGCGGCGGGGTCGTGGTGATAGATCCGCAGCGCCGCGTCGCCGAGCGCGGGAACGGTGACCACGTAGACCAGACGCTCGCCCTCGAAGATCACGTCGTCGACCACCCCGTCGAGCTGCGTGTCGCATGCCTCGAGCGTGGTGCCGGGCGCACCCAGCCGAACCTGTTCGGCGCGGATCGCACCGCGGGCAGGGCTGCCGGGGTCCAGCTTGGACACCGGCGTGCCGGCGCAGGAGACGCCGCCCACGTCCAGCGCGCCGCCGTCGAAGCGGCCGTCGAGGAACGAGGTCACACCGATGAAATTCGCGACGAAGGCGTTGGCCGGGTTGCGATACATCTCCGAGGGGCGGGCCGCTTGCTGGATCTCGCCGTGATCCATGACGATGATCTCGTCGGAGACGACGAGCGCCTCGCGCTGGTCGTGGGTGACGTTGATCGTGGTCACGCCCAGCTCCTTCTGGATGCGCCGGAACTCCAGCTGCATCTCCTCGCGCAGCTTGCGGTCCAGCGCGGCCAGCGGTTCGTCCAGCAGCAGCAGGTCGGGCTCGAAGACCAGCGCGCGGGCGATGGCCACCCGCTGCTGCTGGCCGCCGGACAATTCGTGGATCCGCCGGTCGCCCAGCCCGTCGAGGCGGACGAGCCGGAGATAGGCGTCGACCTTGTCGGGGGTCGTCGCCGGATCGTGGCGCCGCATCTTGAGCGGGAAGGCCACGTTCTCGGCCGCGGTCATGTGCGGGAACAGCGCGAGCCGCTGGAACACCATGCCGATCGAGCGCTTGTGCGGCGGCTTGGCCGAGATGCGCTGACCGTGGATCCGGATCTCGCCGCGCGTGGGCGTCTGGAACCCCGCGATCAGCCGCAGAAGCGTCGTCTTGCCCGACCCCGACGGCCCGAGGATCGTCAGGAACCGTCCGGTCTCGAGCGTGAAGGACGCGTCCCGCACCGCCAGCGTGCCGGTGCCGAAATCCATGTCGACGCCATCGACCGAGACCGCCGTGGTGGCGGTGCTGGCGGTATCGGTCCGCACGGCTTCGGCAGTGCTCATCGCAGGCTCCTCATCAGGTGCGTCTCTCATGGCCCCACCGACGCGGGCAGCGCTATCGTAATTCCAAGGCGCAGAATAAGTATATACCTTTTTGCGCCCTGTAATTTCATTTGTTGCGCAGTTTCGCGGCACTTATTGGCAGATTGCTCAAATCGACGCCAGATACCCACCGTCGATTCCGAGGCACTGTCCGGTCACATATGCGGACGCGTCCGAGGCCAGAAAGACCACCGCGCCGGCCAGGTCGCGCTCGTCTCCGAACCGGCCCAGGGGAATCTTGCCCAGCATCTGCTCCTGCCAGCCGTCGGACTGGTAGAAGCCCTCGGTCATCGCGGTGCGGAAGTATCCAGGCGCGATGGCGTTCACGCGGATGCCCTCGGGGCCCCACTCCGCCGACAGGGCCCGCGTGATGCCCAGCAGCCCGCTCTTGGACGCCCCGTAGGGCACCGCGGTCGGCACGCCGACATACGAGGTCAGCGAGCACAGGTTCACGATCGCTCCCTGTCCCCGCGGCAGCATCTCGCGCGCGACCTTGCGGCTGACCAGGAACGCGCCGCGCAGGTTGGTGTCGACGATCCGGTCCCAGTGCTGGGCGTCCACATCGACCGAGGCGCGCACCTCTTCGACACCGGCGTTGTTGACCAGGATGTCGAGAGGGCCGAGCCCGTCCAGCGCCCGTTCGATGGAATCGGGATCGCTCTGGTCGCATGACAGGCACTCGACCGTCCGGCCGAGCGCGCGGACGCGGTTCGCGGTTTCCGTCAACGAGACGGCATCCCGCGCGGTCAGCACCAAGTCGGCGCCGGCCTCGGCCAGCGCGGTCGCGATGGCGGCGCCGAGGCCGCGGCTGGCACCGGTGACCATCGCGCGGCGTCCGTCGAGCGAGAACAGGCCGGGTAGCGTGTCGGACATTCAGATCTCCTTTGGCGTCGGCGGCACGGGGGAGTGTGCCGCTTGACTTGTATAGACATATTCGAGCAAGGTCCGGCAACGCTGCCGGGGACGAAGAGGAGCGCGCGGATGACAGATTTCCTGAGGCCCGAGCTTGGCGCGCTCAGCCCCTACAATGCGGGCCTCACGCTGGACGAGGTCGCGGCGCGCCCCGGTGTCACCCGCATCGCCAAGCTGGGATCGAACGAGAACCCTTTCGGCCCCCCGCCCGAGATCGCGGCGGCTGTGTCGGAGGCGGCGCTCAACGTCTATCCCGATCCCGTCGGCCGCCGCCTGAGCGCGCGGCTGGCCGAGCTGCACGGGGTCGCGCCGGGGCAGGTAATGCTGGGCAACGGGTCCGAGGATCTGCTGAACGTCCTGGCCCGCGCGGTGCTGCGGCCCGGCGACCGGGTGGTGACGCTCTATCCGTCGTTCCCGCTGCACGAGGACTATGCCGCGATGATGGGGGCCAGGGTCGAGCGGGTGCCGATCGGCGCCACCGGCCGCATCGACGTCACCGCCCTGTGCGAGGCGGTGGCGGCGCCCGCGCGGCTCGTCGTGTTCTCGAATCCGATGAACCCCGTCGGCGCGTTCCTGTCGCCGGACGCGCTGGACGAGGTCATGTCGGCGGTGCATCCCGACACCGTGGTCTGTCTCGACGAGGCCTATCACGAATACGCGGCGGGTCCGGATTACGGCACGGGCGATCCGTACCTGGACCGGCATGCCGGGCCGCTCCTGATCCTGCGCACCTTTTCCAAGGCCTGGGGCCTGGCGGGGCTGCGGGTCGGTTACGGCGTCACCAACAGTGCGGATCTGCGGCGTGGCATGGACCTCGTGCGCACGCCCTTCAATGTGAACGCCCCCGCGCAGGCGGCGGCGCTGGCTGCGCTGGATCATCCCGAGGCGGTTGAACGGACGGTCGGTGTCGTCCGCGAGGAACGCGCCCGCGTCGCGGCGGCTCTGACGGAACAGGTGCTCGCCGTGCTGCCCTCGGGCGGAAACTTCCTGTTCTTCGATCTTGGCGTTCCGGCCGCCCCGGTGGCCGAGCGGCTCTTGGACTATGGCGTGATCGTCAAGGCATGGGGACAGCCGGGCTGGGATACGTGGATGCGCGTCTCGATCGGGCGACCCGAGGATAACGACCAGTTCCTCGCGGCGCTCGCCGCGGTGCTCTAGCCGGCGGGCCCCGTCCCTCATCCGTCGGCCCGCGGTTCGAACTGGGCCAGAAGCTGATGCCGCGCGCCGGGATAGGTCTGGCGCGCCATCGTGACCCAGCGCCCCGCGATCTCGGTCCGGCGCGAGACCTGAAGGCAGGCCTCGCCCTCGGGAAGGGCCAGCGCCTCGGCCACGCGGCCCGAGGCGTTCATCGCACTGATCCTGTGTTCGGCCGCCGTCCACGGGATTCGGCTCAGCAGCCATGTCCCCGGCACCGTGTCCGAGAAGTCCTGCCGCACGGCATCAGGCGCGGCGGCGAGGTTGATCAGCCGTTCCTCCAGGCAGAACGGCGTCCGCCCCGCGTAATGGACCCCTTCGAGCGAGAGGATCTCGGCGTCGTCGGCGTCGTCGCCGATCTCGGAGCGCTCGGCGTTGCTTGGCGGACGGATGGCGCGGTCGTCCAGCCGCCAGCGATACTCGAGCCCCAACGCGCGGACCTCGGACTGTATGTCGGTGATCTCCATCACCGCCGATTGCGCACGGGGCGTGGCGACGAAGGTGCCCAGGCGGCGCCTGCGGACGAGGAACCCCTCGCGCGTCAGTTGCGTCAGCACCTTGTTCATCGTCATTCGCGAGACGTCGAACTCCAGCGCGAGATCGGTCTCGAACGGCAGCTTGTGCCCCGGCGGCCAACTGCCGTCGAGGATCTTGTCCTTGAGCGCGCCCAGGATCGCTTCGTGTCGGGTCAGGGTGCGGGAGCTCGGGGGCACGGGGCCTCGGTCTGTTGCGATGGTCGGGCGCAGGATAGGCGGTCTGCCGGGGAACCGCAAAGCCGTGTGCGGCGACGTGCGGGCGCCTCATGCATGGCTGCTATGGGATGTTGCGAAAGGGGCGCGGGCGCCGGAACGTTTCGCTCCGACTGGCCGTTCGGAGCACACGGGATGAGCAGGACAAGATCACGGATGTCGGACGGAAGCGAAGGTCAGCCCCGCTGGGGCGCGGTGCCGCTGGAGCGCGGCCTGTGGCGCTTTGCGCTCTGGGCCCCGTCGGCGCGTGCGATTCACGTGCTGCTGGATGGTGCGCGGCATCCCCTGTCGAAGGACGACGCCGGCTGGCACAGCGCCGACATCGCGGCCGAGGCCGGCGCGACCTATCTGTTCGAGCGCGACGGCGAAACCTTTCCCGATCCCGCATCGCGGTTCCAGGACGGCGGCGTCGGCGCGGCCTCGATGCTGGTCGATCCCGCCGCGGGCCTGCGCGATGTCGCGTGGGCGGGGCGTCCGTGGGACAGCGCGGTGATCCTGGAGATCCACGTGGGCACGTTCACCGCCGAAGGCACGCTCGCCGCCGCCGCGGCGCGGCTTCCGGCGCTGGCCAGGCTGGGGATCACGGCGGTCGAACTGATGCCGCTGGGCCAGTTCGAGGGCGCCCGCGGCTGGGGCTATGACGGCGTTCTGCCCTTCGCCCTGCATCCGGCCTACGGAACACCGGACGAGCTGGCCGATTTCATCGCGGCGGCGCATGCGAACGGGCTGATGGTGCTGATCGACGCGGTCTACAACCACTTCGGCCCCGAGGGGAACGTCCTGTCGGCGCTGTCTCCGGCGTTCTTCGACACCAGCCGCCAGACGCCGTGGGGCGCGGCCATCGCGCTGGACCGGGCGCCGGTGCGCGCCTTCTTCCTGCAGAACGCCGAGATGTGGCTGCGTGATTACGGCGCCGACGGCCTGCGGCTGGACGCGGTGCACCAGCTCGAGGCGCACGACAGCACCGACTTCCTGCACGAGCTGGGTCGCCGGGTCGGGGCGATGGACCTTGGCCGTCCCGTGCATCTCGTGACCGAGGACGAGCGGAACCTCGCGTCCTACATCACCGGGGAGGGCGCGATCCGCGCGCAGTGGAACGACGACTACCACCACGCGGTCCACTGCCTGCTCACCGGCGAGAGCCACAGCTACTACGCGCCTTTCGCCGTCGATCCCTTCGGCGATCTGGTGACGGCGCTGGCCGAGGGGCAGGTCGATCAGGGCCAGCCCCGCCCGGCGGGCGCCGAACCGCGGGGCGAGCCGTCGGGGCATCTGCCGCCGGCCTGTTTCGTCAACGCCAACCAGACGCACGACCAGATCGGCAACCGCGCGCTGGGCGACCGGCTGATCGCGCTGTCAGAATTGGGCGCGGCGAAGGTTATGCACGCGCTCCTGCTTCTGTCGCCCTTCGTGCCGATGCTGTTCATGGGCGAAGAGGAGGGCGCCCGCGCGCCGTTCCGCTTCTTCACCGATTTCGAGGGCGGTCTCGCCCACGCGGTGCGCGAGGGCCGCCGCAGCGAATTTCCGGAGTTCGCCGACCACAAGCAGGCGATCCCCGATCCCAACGCGGTCGAGACGTTCGAGGCCTCGCGCCCCTATGCCTCGCCCGCGCCGGACGCAAAGACGTGGCGGGCGCTCACCGCGCACCTGCTGGACCTCCGGCGCGAGAAGGTGCTGCCGCTACTGCGGAGCGGCTGGATCGACAGCCGGGTGAGCCGCTTGGGCGACCGGACCCTGCACGCGCGCTGGGGGTTCCGGGACGGCCTGCTCGACCTCACGATGAGCCTCGAGGGCCCTGCGCCGGACCTGCCGGACGACGTGGCCGAGATCTTCCACATGGACGGGGGCGACGCCGGGATGCGTGTCGGGAAGGGAGCGATCGCATGAGCTTCGTTGCAAGCTATCGCGTGCAGTTGAGAGACGGGCTGGATTTCGCCGGCCTCGCGGGACGGCTCGATCAGATCGCCGCGCTTGGTGTCAGCCACCTGTATCTTCCGCCCATCCTGCAGGCCGCGCCCGGATCCACCCACGGCTACGACGTGGTGGACCCGACGCGGATCGACCCCGCGCTGGGCGGGCGCGAGGGATTCGAGGCGCTGTCGCGGGCGGCGCAGGAACGCGGGCTGAAGCTGATCCTCGACATCGTGCCGAACCACATGGCGTTCGGCCCCGAGACGCCGTGGCTCAGGGATGTGCTGGCCCACGGGCAGGACAGCGACCGCGCGGCCGTCTTCGACATCGACTGGTCCGCCGGGCCGCTAGCGCTGCCGTGGCTGACCCAGCCCCTCGGCGACGCCGCCGAGCAGGGCGAGGTCAGCGTCGAGGGCGATACGCTCTGGGTCGGTGATCTCAGCGTTCCGCTGGCGCCGGGCAGCGGCGCGGGGCTGACGGGGGTGTCGGACCGGGACGCCGCCGAGCTGCTGCACGCAGGCCAGCACTGGCGGCTTATGCCCTGGCAGCTCGAGCGTGACAGCATCACCCATCGACGCTTCTTCAGCGTCACCGGCCTGATCGGCGTCCGGGTCGAGGACGAGGCCGTGTTCGAGCTGACCCATCAGTGCATCTTCGAGCTTGCCGAGGCCGGCCTGATCCACGGCCTGCGCGTGGATCACGTGGACGGGCTGGTCGATCCCGGCGCCTACCTGCGGCGCCTGGCGGATCGGCTGCCGGATATTCCGGTCTGGGTCGAGAAGATCCTCGTGACAAACGAGACCCTTCGGGACTGGCCCGTCGCCGGGACCACGGGATACGAGGCGGCGGCGGTCATCGGGCGCGCGCTGACCCGGCGTGATGGGGTCGCGCGGATCGACCGCATCTGGCGGGACGCCACCGGGATCGAGGACGGCTTCCACGCCTTCGTCGAGGAGGCCAAGCGCGAGGTCCTGACCGACGAGCTTGCGGCCGAACTGCGCCAGTTGTGCGGCCTTGCCGAACGGATGGCCGAGGCCGAGGGCTTCCTCGCCGGGCCCGAGATGCAGCGCGAGGCGTTGACCGAGCTCCTCGTCGCCTTCCCGCGCTACCGTAGCTACATCACCGATGCGGCGGATGCCGAGGACGCCGCGATCTGGCGAGACAGCGCCGCGCGGGCGGGGGAGCATGTCCGCTCGTCCGAGGTGATCGACCGCATCGCCGCCGCGGTCATCGCGCCGCAGACGCCCGAGGCCCGCCGTCTGGCGCTGCGGTTGCAGCAGGTGACCGGCGCGCTGATCGCCAAGGCGCACGAGGACACCGCCGGCTTCCGCTTCAACCGCTATCTCGCCGCGAACGAGGTCGGGGCCGATCCCGACAGGCCGGTCTGCGACGACGCCGAGATCCGGCGCTTTCTCCAGGACCGGCTGGCCCACTGGCCCCATGCACTTACGCTGGGCTCCAGCCACGACACCAAGCGGTCCGAGGATGCGCGGGCGCGGCTCATCGCCATGACGCACGCGCCCGACGCGCTGGCCGAGCTGTGGCACGACGCGGCGGCGCTGGACGGCAGCGATGCGCTGGACGCGAACCGCCGGTTCTACGCGCTGCAGGCCGCCCTGGCGCTCTGGGGCGAACCGCAGGCGGCCGAACGGGTGGGCGATCACCTGATCAAGGCCCTGCGCGAGGGCAAGGAGATCACCTACTGGACGGCCCCCGACGAGGACAGGGAGCGGCGAATGGTCGACTGGGCGCAGCGGCTGCTGTCCCGGTGGGACGTGGCGCGGCCCGCGCCGCTGCTGCGGCTCTGCCGGATCGGCGCGGCGCTGTCGCTGCGCGAGCTGGCGCTGCGCTGCGTGGTGCCGGGGATGCCCGACATCTACCAGGGCGGCGAGGGCGCATTGTTCCAGCTGACCGACCCCGACAACCGCCGTGCGCCCGACTGGGACGCGCTGGCCCGCCTGCCCGCGGGCGCGGACCTGGCGTCGCGCAAGGCCGATCTGCTGCGCACGCTGCTGGACCTCCGCCGCCGCAGCCCCGACCTGTTCGAGCGCGGCACCGTTGAGTGGCGCGTCGAGGACGGCGCACGGCACCTTGTCCGCCGCCTCGGCCCCAAGACGGTCACCGTCGTGATGGCCGACGGCGCCGCCGCGGACGGTGCGCTGTGGTCCGACACCGACCCTGAAACCGGTCTCGCCCTGGGGATTTATTCCGGGGGCTGATGCCTGAAAGATCCCGAACCGCACCTTATTTCGCTTTGGCCGGACGGCGATTGTCCGCGCCCCGACAGGAGACGACCCAACGTGACGCTTCCCACCTTCGACAAGACCTCGGCCTATTCCGACCGCCTGGGCGCCGAGTTCGACGGAGAGGGCACCAACTTCGCCCTCTTCAGCGACCATGCCGAGCGGGTCGAACTGTGCCTGTTCGACGACGAAGGGGCCGAGACGCGCCTGGATCTGCCCGAGATGGAGGGCGGCATCTGGTTCGGCTATCTGCCCGGCGTGGTGCCCGGACAGCGCTACGGCTATCGCGTGCACGGCCCCTATGCCCCGGAAGAGGGGCATCGCTTCAACCCCAACAAGCTGCTGATCGACCCCTATGCCAGGCAGCTCACCGGCGAGGTCGTCTGGAACGACGCGCTGTTCGGCTATGATCTGTCGAGCGGCGACGACCTGACCTTCGACCACCGCGACAGCGCGCCATACGTGCCCAAGTGCTACGTCACCGATCCCGCCTATGACTGGGATGCGGACCGGGCGCTGCACACCCGCTGGAGCGACACGGTGATCTACGAGGCCCATGTCCGCGGCCTGACGATGCAGCGCGAGGACGTGCCGGCGAACCTGCGCGGCACCTTCGCGGGCCTCGCTTCGGACGCGATGATCGAGCATTTCACGAAGCTGGGCGTCTCGGCGGTGGAACTGTTGCCGGTGCACGCCTTCCTCCAGGACAGCTACCTGATCGACAAGGGGCTGACGAACTACTGGGGCTACAACACGCTGAACTTCTTCGCGCCCGAGCGGCGGTATCTCCGGACCGGCGAGTGGGGCGAGATCAAGGAGGCGATCAGCCGCCTGCACGCCGCCGGGATCGAGGTGATCCTGGACGTCGTCTACAACCACACCGCCGAAGGCTCCGAGCTGGGCCCGACGCTGTCGTTCCGCGGGATCGACAATGCCAGCTACTACCTCCACGGCGACGACATGCGGCACTGCTACGATACGACGGGCTGCGGCAACACGGTGAACGTGGCGCATCCGATGGTGCTGCGCATGGTGCTCGATTCCCTGCGGCACTGGGTGCAGGAGATGCATGTCGACGGCTTCCGCTTCGACCTGGCCTCGACGCTGGGACGCGAGCCCTCGGGGTTCGAGCGCGAGGGCAGCTTCTTCGCGGCGATCCGGCAGGACCCGGTGCTGGCGCGGGTCAAGCTGATCGCCGAGCCCTGGGACATCGGCGACGGCGGCTACCAGGTGGGCGGCTTCCCGTGGCCGTTCCGCGAATGGAACGACAAGTTCCGCGACGACAGCCGCGCGTTCTGGCGGCGCGAGGGCGGCGTCAAGGGCGCGCTGGCCGAGCGGCTGTCGGGCTCGCCGGTGCAGTTCGACCATTCCAACCGGCCCGCGACCTCGTCGGTCAACTTCATCGCCGCCCATGACGGCTTCACCATGTGGGACACGGTCTCGTACAACGACAAGCACAACGAGGCGAATGCCGAGGACAACCGCGACGGCCACGACCACAACCTCAGCGACAACATGGGTGTCGAGGGCGAAACCGACGACAAGACCATCCTCGCCGCCCGCCGCCGGCGGGTCCGGGCGATGCTTTCGACGCTGCTGCTGTCGCGCGGCGTGCCGATGCTGCTGGCCGGCGACGAGGTGGGCAACAGCCAGCGCGGCAACAACAACGCCTATTGCCAGGACAGCGAGATCGGCTGGACGGACTGGGACACCGGCAACGCGGACCTGGCCGAGACCGTGCAGGAGCTGACGGCCCTGCGCCGGGCCCACGACGTCCTGCGCGAGTCGCGCTTTCACGGCGGGACGGGGATCGACTGGTTCGGTCCCGACGGCCACCCCGTCGACGAGGCCGGCTGGCAGGACGACGATCTGCCGGTGACAATGCGGCTGTCCGGCGAGGACGAGACGCTGCTCGTCGTCGTCAATGGCGGCGACGATGCCGAGGTGACGCTTCCCGAAGGCAATTGGGAACGTCTTTTCGTCTCGGAACCCGAAACCGGCAGTCTGAAGGCCAGCGTGCTGGCGATGGGGTGGCAGACTGTCGCCGTCCTGGGGCGCGGCTAGGCAACCTTCCACCGCCAGCGGGAACACCGGCGCGGCCCGGTGGGTTACTGGCGCCAGCGACACTGCGTGAGGACAAGGTCATGCAAATATTCACCTGTCCCGGCTGCGGATCGCCGGTCTATTTCCACAATACGACCTGCGGATGCGGGCAGGCGATCTTCTTCGATCCCGACCGGCAGATAATGCAGGGCGAGGGGCCGGCCTGCGTCAACCGCGAGATGATCGGATGCAACTGGGTCGCCGAGGCGGGGAATTACTGCCGCTCCTGCGCGATGACCGAGACGGTGCCCGACCTCGCCGCGCCCGAGAACGTGCCGCTCTGGACCCGGACCGAGCTGAACAAGCGCTGGCTCCTGGCGAGCCTGACGCGCTGGGGCTGGTTCACGCCCGACGATCACGGCGCCCGTCCGGTGTTCAAGCTGTTGTCCGAGCAGACCGCCGCCGGCGACTACAACGTGGTGATGGGCCACGCGAACGGTGTCATCACCATAAACGTCTCCGAGGCGAGCGAGGCGGTCCGCAAGCAACGGCAGATCAACCTGGGGGAATCCTATCGGACGATGATCGGGCACATGCGGCACGAGGTGGCGCATTTCCTCTTCCTTCGCGTGGCCCAGGACGACGGCTTCCTGCCCGCCTTCCGCGACCTCTTCGGGGACGAGCGCGAGAACTACGCCGAGGCGCTGAAAGAGCACTACAACCATCCCGACGCGCCCGACGCGCAGCACATCACCAGCTACGCCACGGCCCACCCGCACGAGGACTGGGCCGAGACGATCGCGCACCTGCTGCACCTCGTCGACCTGCTCGACAGCGCGGCGGCGGCGCGGCTGTCGCTGCCCTCGGGCCCTTCGGCGGATTACGACGCCTATGTCGAGACGGACGCCGTCGCGCTGGTCAAGCTGGCCGCCGATGTCGCGCTGGCGGTCAACCACGTCAATCGCGCGCTCGACCTGCCGGATCTCTACCCGTTCGTGCTGGGCGCCGGTGTGCGCGAGAAACTGGTCTTCGCGCACCGCTACATGCAGCGCGTGCAGGCCGCCTGAGACGATTCAGGCGCCGAGAAGGAGCAGTTCGAACGTGACGCAGACGCGGTTCCCGGCGCCGAGCGCGCCGGTGAGGTGCCCGCCGTCGAACCCGACCGACGCCACGTCGAGCGTCACCTCCGGCCCCGAGACATGCCCCGCGCGGACCAGAACCTCGGTCGCATAGCTGTCCAGCGCGGCACCGTCCGCGAACCGGGTGCCGACCGCGCTGCCGATGCCCTGGATTTCGGCCGTGGCCAATCCCGCCTCGGCGGCCATCGTGGCGATGGCGTCGCGGATGTCCTCGTTCGGCCGGATCGTGGCGAGCACGGCGCCCCGGCCCGGGCCGGCGTCGGTCGGCACCGGCCGGAACAGCGGAAACTGCGTCTCGGCATCCGCCGCCACCTCCAGCCGCGCGCCCCGGATCAGCCAGGCGGTAACGGTTGCGTCGTGCGACAACCAGGTGGCGTGCGGCAGCACATGCCCCATCCGCGTCTCGCCGTCGGCGCCCTGCCACAGGCCGTGGACATGCAGGAACGGCGCCCCGTCGCGGCGGCCGGCATGGATCCCGGCCTCGGTGATCGTCGCGGGGGCCAGACGGGTCGTGTCGCTGTACCACGCCGCGTGCCCGTCGCCGGGGGCGGGCGCGGGGCGCACGAAGTCCAGGCTGTCGGCCGCCGCGTCCGCGATCCGCAGATAGGCCCCGTCGGCCCCGGTGCCGGCGAGCGCCTCGGTCACGGCCGCGTCCAGCGGCCGGCCTGCCGCCAGCACCAGCTCCCGCCGCTCGGCGGTGCAGGGCAGGGCGTTGATGCGTTCGGCCGCCGGTGGGCCGGGATGCACGATCCGCTCGGGCGTCACGCCTCGACCCCCGGCAGCTCGCCGCGTTCTTCCAACTCTTCGCGGATCATTTTCTTGGTGATCTTGCCGTAGGCCGATTTCGGCATCTCGGACCAGAACACCACCGCCTTGGGCAGCTTGTAGCGCGGCAGTTGCGGCCCCAGCCAGTCGAGCAGCGCCTGCGCGTCTGGTGCGGACCCGCGCGACACGCAGACCGCGATGCCGACCTCGCCCCAGACGGGGTCGGGGATGCCGAGCACCGCGACCTCCGAGATCTCGGGGTGCTGGAGGATCTTCTCCTCGATCTCGCGCGGATAGATGTTCGACCCGCCCGAGATGTACATGTCCGAGGCGCGGCCGGTCAGGTAGAGGTAGCCCTCTTCATCCATGTGGCCGAGATCGCCGGTCAGGAACCAGCCGTCGCGAAAACTCTTGGCGTTCGCCTCGGGGTTCTCGTGATAGCCGGCAAAGACCGCAGGCCCGATCACCGCGACCTCTCCCGTGTCGCCCGGGGGCACTTCCTGCCCGTCGGGGCCCTGGATCTGCACCTGCATCCCCGTCCGGGCGATGCCGCAGGTGCCGATGCGCATGGCGTCGTCGTCGATGCTGTGCTGCGTCGGCGGCAGGACGGTGATGTTGCCGGTGACCTCGCCCAGCCCGAAATACTGCACAAGCACCGGCCCGAGCGTCTCGAGCGCGCGTTTCTGGTCCGCGCGGTACATCGGCGCGCCGGCGTAGATCACGTAGCGCAGGCTGGAATGGTCGTGCCGGTCGACCGACTCGTGCTCGACCAGCAGCTTGACGATGGTGGGAACGGTGAAGGCGTTGGTGACGCGCCACGTCTCGACCAGCGACCAGACCTCCTCGGGGTCGAAGCGGGGCGATGCCGGCAGGATCGTCTTCACGGCGTGCGCCACCTGCGCCAGCTGGTGAATCCCCGCGCCGTGGGACAGCGGCGCGACGACGATCGAGGCGTCATCCGGGCCGGTTCCGGGCATCAAGTCGCACAGGTGGTTGGTGACGACGAAGGCCATCTGCCCGTGGGTCAGGACGGCGGCCTTGGGCCGGCCGGTGGTGCCGGAGGTAAAGAAGAACCAGGCCGGATCGTCACGGTCCACGGCCACCGGGGCCGGGGTCTGCCCCATGTAATCCGCGACGAGCGCATCGTAATCGTCGGCGCCGTCGCCGCCGATGGTGACGGTATAGTCCACCTGCGCGGCGCAGGCGGCGGCGTGGTCGGGGAAGGCGGCGCCCACGATCAGGCCCCGCGCCCCGGACGAGCCCGCGAGCCAGGCGATCTCGTCCGGCGTCTGGCGATAGTTCGCGGGCACCCACACGCAGCCCAGCCGCCAGCAGGCGAACATCGCCTCGAACATCTGGTTGCAATTGGCGGACTGCACCAGGATGCGGTCCCCCTTGCGGGCGCCGTACCGGTCGGCCAGGGCGGCGGCGAAGGCGGCCGACCGCGCCTCCATCTCGCCCCAGGTCCAGGTGTGTGTGCCCCAGACGAAGCCGATCTCGTCACGGTGGCGGCGGGCGCTGTCCGACAGGAAGCCGCACAGGTTCATCACGCGGGTGGAGACGGGCTGCATCTCAGCGCACCCGCTCGAGGATCGAGGCATAGTTCGCCACGGCGGCGCCGCCCATGTTGAACACCCCGGCCAGCGTGGCGTCGGGCACCTGCATGTCGCCTGCCTCTCCGGCCAGCTGCATCGCCGCCATGACATGCATCGACACGCCGGTCGCGCCTATCGGGTGGCCCTTGGACTTGAGCCCGCCCGAGGGATTCACTGGCAACCGGCCGTCCTTGCGCGTCGTGCCGTCGCGGATCACGCGATAGCCCTCACCGGGGGCGGCCAGGCCCATCGCCTCGTATTCCAGCAGCTCGGCGATGGTGAAACAGTCGTGCGTCTCGACGAAGGACAGGTCGTCCAGCGTCACGCCGGCCATGGCATAGGCGTCCTCCCACGCGCGGCGGGCGCCCTCGAACCGGGTGACGTCGCGGCGCGACAGGGCGAGCGGCTCGTTGGCGTGGCTGCGGGCGCGAAAGGCGATGGCGCGCTCCATCTCGGCCGCGGTCTCGGGGTCGGCCAGCACCAGCGCGGCGGCCCCGTCCGACACCAGCGAGCAGTCGGTCCGGCGAAGCGGCCCGGCGACCTGCGGATTCTTGTCGGACACGGTGTTGCAGAACCCGACGTCGAAATCCCGCCGCATGTGCGCATAGGGATTGGCGCAGCCGTTGGCGTGGTTCTTGGCGGCGATCATCGCCAGCTCTTCCGAGCGGTCGCCGTATTTCTGAAAGTAGTTCGCTGCGATCCGGCCGAAGAGGCCGGCAAAGCCCGCGTCGACCTCTGCCTCTTCCTTGCGATAGCTCGCGCCCAGAAGGATGTCGCCGACCTTGGCGCCCTCGGTCGCGGTCATCTTTTCCGCGCCGACGACCAGCGCGACGCGGCCCCGGCCGCTGGCGATGAAATCCATCGCGCCGTGCAGCGCCGCCGAGCCGGTGGCGCAGGCGTTCTCGTAACGGGTGGCGGGCACGCGGGCGAGCCGCTTGTCCCCCATGCCGACCAGCGCGCCCTGGAAATCCTGCGGCGAGAAGCCGTTGTTGAATACGCCGACGAACACGCCGTCGACGTCCCCGGCCTCGACGACGGCATGGCTGAGCGCGGCCGGCACTACATCGGCCATCAGCGCCTCCGTGTCCGGGTGTTCGGACTTGCCGAAGGCGCCGTGCGCCCAGCCGACGATCTGCGGATCGGTCATGGTATCCTCCATTACGCGCCGTTGCGGTCCGCGAAGGACCGGGCAAGGCGGCTTTCGATGATCTGTGTCTCTCGGGTCAGCGCGTCGGCCAGAGTGCGGTCGCGCGGCGGTTGCATGCGGCTCTCGATCGCGGCGAGCGACAGCGCCCCTGCGACGGTGCCGTCGGGATGCCGGATCGCCACGCCCAGTCCCCAGCTTCCCGGCACCACGAGGCCGGGGTTCAGGGCATAGCCGGTCTCGCGCGTGCGGGCGATTTGGTCCCGCAGCGTCTCGGGCGTCAGCGCCGGGTAACTGTCGGCGAGCAGGCCGGTGTTCTCGGCCAGCACGGCCTCGACCTCGGGGTCGGGCAGGGCGGCGAGCATGGCGAGCGACCCGGCCCCCACGCCGAGCGGGTGCTGCGCGCCGGGCACGAGGGCGTGGGTGCGGATCGGAAAGCTGCCCTCCTCGCGGTGCAGACAGACCGCGGCCGTGCCGCGCCGCGCGGTGACGAAGGCGGTGTCGCCGCTTTCGCGTGCGAGGCGGCCCACGGCGTCGGCGGTCCTCTCGACCAGGCCGTGCCGTCCCGCCGCCATCGTGCCCAGGACATAGGCCTCTTCACCCAGGTGATAGGTACGGCGCGTCGGGTCCTGTTCGACGAGCCCGCCGCGGATCAGCGCCATCAGAAGCCGCCGGACGGTCGGCTTGTTGAGGCCCGAGGCGGTGACGAGGTCGGTCAGCGACAGGCCGCTCTCGGGGTGCCGTCCGATGCGGCTGAGCAGCATCAGCGCGCGGTCCACGCTTTGCGCGCCGCTTTGGGACGACTCGACGAGAGGTGCTGTCACAATATGGACCTTGTGCTTTGGAGGGCGGCGCTGTAGCCGGCTCAATCAGGATCACATCCTGAAAGCGGCGCTGCAGATTTCAAGATTTTTCTTGTCTCCAACGCCCGACTTTGATCCACATTGTGACCAGTTCAAACGGGAGGATGACGAAAATGAGCATGAGCAGGTTCGGAACGGCCGGTCTGGCGGGCGTGCTGGCGGCCAGCGTCGCGGTCGGCGCGGCGGGGGCGGACACCCTTCGGCTGTCGCACAACACCGGGGACACGACCACGTGGCACAAGGGCGCCGAGAAGTTCGGCGAGCTGCTGGCCGACAAGACCGGCGGCGACTATGACGTGCGTGTCTTTCCGAACGCCCAGCTGTCGGGCGGTGACCAGATGCGCCAGGCCGAGATGGTGGGGCGCGGGGCGCTCGACGTCGTGGTGACCTCGGCGATCAACGTGACGCCGCTGGTGCCCGAGATGGCCGTGTTCTCGTTGCCGTATCTCTATTCGAACTACGACGAGGTCGACGCCACCACACAGGGTGAGCCGGCCGAGCTGCTCGAGGACATCCTGCGCGACAAGGGCATCGAGGTTCTGGCCTGGGGCGAGAACGGCTTTCGCGAGGTGACGAACAACGTCCGTCCGATCACGTCGCCAGAGGACATGCAGGGCCTCAACATGCGCGTCGCCGGTCCGATGTACATCGACGTGATGAACGCCCTCGGCGCCAATCCGCAGCAGATGCAGTGGGGCGAGACGCTGACCGCGCTGCAGCAGGGCGTCGTCGACGGGCAGGAGAACCCGATCGGCGCCGTCATCATCCCGCAGCAGGTCTACGAGGTGCAGGACTACCTGACGACCTGGCACTATTCCTACGATCCGATCTTCCTGGGCGTGTCCGAAGAGCTGTGGTCCGGCCTCGACGCCGAGACACAGGAGCAGATGCGCGCCGCCGCCGAAGAGGCGATGGCCTACCAGCGCGAGATCACCCGCGAGGGCACCGCCGAAGGCGTCGGCTTTCTGCGCGAGCAGGGCATGGAGATCTACGAGCCGAGCGACGAAGAGCTGAACGCCTTCCGCGAGGCGACGCAGCCCGCGTTCGACGAGTGGGCCGAGAAGGTCGGTCCCGAGATCGTGGACTCGTTCCAGCAAGCCATCGAGAACGCCGGCTCCGAAAGCTGAGCGACCGGCGTGGCCCGGACCCCGTTCCGGGCCACCCTGCCGGGGGGAGGAACCCTTGTCTTTCATCCTGCGCGAGTTCGAGAAGATCGTCTGCGCGGCGCTCTTCCTTGCGATGACGCTGCTCGGCTTCGTCAATGTCGTCGTGCGCTACGGCACCAATTTCTCGCTCGCCGCGACAGAGGAACTGCTGACCAACGGGTTCCTCCTGCTCACCGTGTTCGGTGCCGCCATCGCCGCCCGGCGGGGCGAGCACCTGTCGGTGACGCTGGTGCAGGACCTGCTGCCGAAACGGCTGGCGCAGGCGGTCTATGTCGCCTCGGTTCTGCTGTCCGTCCTGCTGCTGGTCATGTCGGCGTGGTTCTCGTGGCAGAGCTTGCAGAACCTGATCTCGAACGGCATGCGCTCTTACGGGTTGGGCATCCCGGCGTGGTACTATCAGGCGGCGCTGCCCTTCGGCTTTGCGCTGATCATCGTCCGCTACCTTCAGCATGCCGCCGAGACGGTGCGCGCGCCGCGGCAGGAAGAGCCGCCGACCCCCGATGTTTGACCTTTTGCCCGAGATCTCCGCCGGCACGCAAATGATCGCCGCCTTCTTCCTGCTGATGGCGCTGCGGGTGCCGGTCGCCTTCGCGCTGGGACTCTCGGCGATGTACGCGATGTGGCGCATCGGCTTCGGCTTCGATCTGGCGGGCGACCTGATCGCCACCGGCATCGCCAAGTACGCGCTGCTGGCGATCCCGTTCTTCATCCTTGCCGGCACGCTGATGGGCACGCTCGGCATCGCCGAGCGGATGATCCGCTTCTTCCGCGTCCTGATCGGAGAGCTGCCGGGCGGCATGGGCGTCGTCGGCACCGTCGTGTGCCTGTTCTGGGGCGCGGTCAGTGGCTCGGGCCCGGCCTCGGTCGCGGCCATCGGTCCGATGATCATCAAGGGCATGGAAGAGGACGGCTATCCCCGCGCTGCCGCCGCCGCGCTGGTCTGCACCGGGGCGGCGTTGTCGATCGTGATCCCGCCCTCGATCGGCCTGGTGATCTACGGCGTGATCGCCGAGACCTCGATCTCGGCACTGTTCATTGCCGCCATCCTGCCGGGGCTCTTCATGGGCCTCGTGATGATGCTCGTCCTGCCGCTGGTCAAAGGCGACCGGACGAGCCCTTCGCTTGCCGCTATGGCGCCGTCCGAGGGGGGCGAGCGGGGCTACTTGCCGCGCCTCTGGGCCGCCTTCCGCGAGTCCTTCTGGGGGCTGATGACGCCCGTTGTCATCCTCGGCGGGATCTATTCCGGCATCTTCACCCCCACCGAGGCAGCCCTCGTCGCCACGGTCTATGCCCTGTTCGTCGGTGGTGTCATCTACCGCACGCTGTCGGTCCGGGTGCTCTATGCCGCGCTGTGCGACGCGGCGGCGTCGTCGGCGGTGGTGATGCTGGTCGTCGCCTATGCCAGCCTGTTCGGCTGGGTGGTGACGGTCGAGGACCTGGTGGGCCAGTATTCCTCGCAGCTTCTGGGCCTGTCCGACAACCAGTGGGTCATCCTTCTGGTCATCATGCTGGTGCTGCTGGTTGCAGGGATGTTTATGGACCCGGTGACGGTGATGTTCATCTCGCTGCCGATCTTCATGCCGGTGGTGCGCGAACTGGGCTGGGATCCGGTCTGGTTCGGCGTCGTGGTTATGGTGAACCTTGCCATCGGCCTGATCACGCCGCCGGTGGGGATCAACCTCTACGTCGCCGCCAATGTCACGCGCATGCCGATCGAACGGATCGCGCGGGCGGCCCTTCCGTTCCTTGTCGCCAGCCTCGCGGGGCTGATGATCATCGCGCTGCTGCCTGACCTGTCGCTCTATCTCACCGAGGTATTGAAATGAGCCAACCCGTCGCCATCGTGACCGGAGCCGCGCGCGGCATCGGGCTTGCCACCACCAACCTGCTGTTGGGCGAAGGCTGGCGCGTCGCGATGGTCGACCGCGACGGCGACGAGCTGTCCGCGTCGGCCGGGGCGCTGACGGATGTGCTGGCGCTGCCCTACGACATCTCGGACCCTGAGCAGGTGACCCGCGCCGTGGACGAGACCCGCGCCGCGTTCGGGCGGGTGGACGCGCTGGTCAACAATGCCGGGGTCGCAGATTTCGGCCCGATCGAAGAGACCGACTTCGCCCGCTGGCGCCGGGTGATGGAGACGAACCTCGACGGCACCTTCCTGATGAGCCAGGCGGTGACGCGCGACCTTGCCCGGCAGGGCGGCGCAATCGTCAACATCGCGTCGATTTCGGGCCTGCGCGCCAGCACGCTGCGCGTGGCCTACGGCACCTCGAAGGCGGCCGTGATCCACCTGACCAAGCAGCAGGCGGCGGAACTGGGAGAGCACGGCATCCGCGTCAACTGCGTGTGCCCCGGCCCGGTCGACACGAAGCTGGCGCTCGCCGTCCATTCGCCCGAGATCCGCGCGGCCTACCACGACGCCATCCCGCTGAACCGCTACGGCTCCGAGCGCGAGATCGCCGAGGTGATCGCCTTCCTCTGCTCGACCAGGGCGAGCTATGTCACCGGGCAGGTGATCGCCGCCGACGGCGGGTTCGAATCCACCGGCGTGGGCTTGCCGGCGCTGCGCGAGGCCGGGCCGGCCTGAGCCGGGCGGACAGGGCCTACAGCACGGCGCCGATCTTCCACGGCACGAACTCGTTGTCGCCATAGCCGAACTCTTCCGACGAGGTCTTTTTCCCTGACGCCGTGTCGAGCAGCAGGTCGTAGATCCTGCGCCCCATCTCGGCCAGGCTGACGCCCTCGGAGACGACGAGCCCGCAATCGATGTCGATATCCTCGGACATCGACCGCGCCAGCTCGGTGTTCGAGGCGAGCTTGATCGACGGCGCTGGCTTGGCGCCGAAGCAGGACCCGCGCCCGGTGGTGAAGGCGATCAGGTTCGCGCCGCTGGCGACCTGTCCCGTCGCCGCGACGGGGTCGTATCCGGGCGAGTCCATGTAGACGAAGCCGGGGCCCTCGATCCGCTCGGCATAGGCATAGGCCCCCGCGACGGGCGACAGGCCGCCCTTGGCCACCGCGCCCAGAGACTTCTCGAGAATGGTGGTCAGGCCTCCCTTCTTGTTCCCCGGCGAGGGGTTGTTGTCGAGCGAGGCGCCGTTGCGCTCGGCATAGTCGCGCCACCAGTCGATCATGCCGCGGATGCGGTCGCCGGTCTGCCGGTCAGCGCGGGCGATCAGCAGGTGTTCGGCGCCGAAGATCTCGGGCGTCTCCGACAGGATCGAGCTGCCGCCGGCGGCCACCAGCATGTCCGAGGCCACGCCGAGCGCCGGGTTGGCGGTGATGCCCGAGAACCCGTCCGATCCGCCGCATTGCATACCGAGGCACAGAGTCGAGACGGGATGCGTGCTGCGGAGGTCCTCGTTGGCCTGCGCCGCGATCGGCTCCAGCAATTCCAGCGCCCGCCGTACCGCCGAGCGCGAGCCGCCGACCTCCTGGATGTTGAAGGTCACGAAGCGCTCGCGCGTCCAGTCCGTCGGCTTGTAGAGCGTCAGCTGGTTCACCTCGCAGCCCAGCCCGACGATCAGCACGCCGCCGAAATTGGGGTGGTCGCGATACCCCTTGAGCGTCCGCACCAGCGCGTCGAAGCCCTCGCCCTGGTTGGCCATGCCGCAGCCCTGGTCGTGGACGATGGGTGCGAAGCCGTCGATGCCGGGATATTTCGGCAGAAGCACACGGTTGGCCTCGGCCGCGATGGCGTCGCAGACGGTGGTCGAGCAGTTCACCGACGCCATGACACCGATGTAGTTGCGCGTGCCGACGCGGCCCTCGGGGCGGGCGAAGCCCTCGAACGTGGTGCGGTCCGGCGCTTCGGGCGGGGCACCGCGGGGCGGCGCCTGGTCGGAATGGCTGTCGGGCAGTCCGCAATTGTGGGAATGGACGTGCTCGCCCACGGCGATGTCGCGCGTGGCCACCGCCATGACCTGCCCGTATTTCACCACCGGCGTGCCGGCCCGCATCGCCTGTCGGGCGATCTTGTGGCCGCGCGGGATCGCGGCGGTGGCGGTCAGGCCCTCGCGCGTCTCGCCCTCGGCCATGTCCGACAGGGCGACGGCGACGGTGTCCACCGGGTCTAGGATCATCAGGCTCGGGGTCATCGGGCACTCCCCTTGGCAAGGATGGCGTCCAGCACGGGCGCCTGGAACTCGGGACGTTCGTCGCGCACCCAGGTCAGGAACGCGCCGATGCGGCGGTCGATCTTCTGGGCGTGGTTCTGCGCGATGTCGGACAGTCGATGGTCGAGAAACGGGTTGGCGAACCGCTCCAGCGTCGTCGCCAGATAGTCGCGCGCCGCGCCCTCCATGTCACGTGCCGCGAAGCCGGGGATCACCTCGTCGCGCATCACGTTCTTCAGGCGCGCGCCGATCTCGCCGTCCAGCACGTCGCGGACGATGGCGGTTTCGGACCCGCCGGCCTCGTGCCAGAAGCTGACCATGGCGGTATGGCCGAGGTTGAGGATATGCAGCTTGAGCCGCTCGGTCCGCTCGAGCCGTTCGACGATCTCGATGGACGGATGCCGCGTCGGCGCGGCGAGGCCCGGCTGCGCCTCGATCGCCCAGAGAGCATAGGGTTCGGCCACGGCCCCGACCGGCTCGATCGGCTCGGACACGATGCGGTCGACGAGGCTGTTCGCCCAGAGGCAGGCGCCGAGCCACGCGATCAGGGCCGGATCGCCCTGTTGCTGCCGCGCGATCTCCAGCACGCGCGCCTTCAGCACGGCGCCGTTGTCGGAGACCAGTTCCATCGGAAAGACCGTCAGCGGCGGACGCCCGGCGGCGTGCCGCGCCCGGAGCAGGTGAAACAGCTTGGCCGGATAGCTCATGTCCTGCGACGGTTCGGTCCCGGTGTCGGCCGGGCGTGGCGTGAACCCGCTGTCGCCGGTGTTCGACAGGATCACCTCGGCCTCGTCGCTCACCACACGTTCCAGCGCGGCCCAGTCCGTCGCCGTGGACAGGGTGCGCGTCACGCTGGTCACGCGCCGTTCCTCGTCCACCACGGCGCCGTCCCGTATGCCGCGTACCCGCACCGGATAGCCCGCCGGATCGGCCATCGCGGCAAGGCGGCGGGCGCGGTCGGGGTCGCCCGAGCTTTGCACGACGGTGATGCGACGCGGCGGGTCGCCTTCGCTGAGAAACAGGTCGGCATGGGCCTGCAGGAAGCGCGAGGTGCCGAACTGCACGACCGGGGTGGGGGCGTCAGACATGACGTGTGGGTCCCGGCGGGGTGCGCGAGTGGGGGCAGGGTCCGGACGGCATCGGGCCTCTTTGCGTTGGTGATGCGACGAGGGCGCCGAGGCGGCCGACGCTTCGCTGTTGATGTCTTATATTCATAAAGTACCATTCCGGGTCAACGGCCCACGCGGGCCGCGACAGGACGGGCGAGGGCGATGGCGCGGAACAATCTGACTTTTCGTGTGGCCTGCAACCGGCTGCTCGACGACCTGGCGCAACAAGAACCCGGCGCGACGCTGGGATCCGAGATCACGCTCGGCACCCGCGTCGGCGCCAGCCGCACGACCATCCGCGCCGTGCTGACCCACCTGGCCGAGGCCGGTGTCGTGCGGTGGGAGGGGCGTGCCAAGACGTTGCTGCGCCGCCCCGTCGCGGCGGATTATTTCGGCTCGCGCCAGACGGAATCCCCGGCCGAGAGGCTGGAGCGGGGCTTCATGTCGCTGATCCTGAACGGCCTCCTGCCGCCGGGCAGTGCACTGAACGAAAGCTGGTTGGCCCGGCGGTTCGAGGTGCCGGTGGCGACCGTCCGCACCTTTCTGGTTCGGTTCGAGCCGTTCGGCCTGATCGAGAAGCAGCCCAACCGGAGCTGGCTGCTCAAGGGTTTCACCCGCGATTTCGCCGCCGAGATGTTCGAGATGCGCGACCTGATCGAGATGCGGGCGATCCGCGCGGTGCTGGACGCGCCGCAGGGCGGGGCCATTCACCGCGCGCTGCACGATATGGAGCGGCGGCACCTGGACCTCGTCGCGCGCCCCGAGGCGATCGAGGACGCGTTCCCCGCGCTCGACGCTGCCTTTCACCGGTTCGTCTGCGGCGCTGCGGACAACCGGTTTTTCGACGATTTCGCGCGACGGATCTCGATCATCGTCCACTACCATTACCAGTGGAACAAGCAGGACGAGGCCGCGCGGAACCGCGCGGCGCTGTCCGAGCATCTGGTCGTGATCCGGGCTGCGCTCGACGGCGACAGGGCCGCCGCGGAGAGGGCGTTCGCGGAGCACCTGCGCACTGCGAGGCGCAACCTGATGGCCTCGGTGATCTGGGAGTGACGGCCCGGCCGCGCTCAGGCGCTGTCGCGGGCGATGATCGAAAAGCTCAGGTCGGTGACCGGCGGGATGTCCTTGCCCTCGAACCGGGCGAGGATCGCCTTGGCCGCCTGCAGCCCCAGTTCCGACCGGTCCACGCGAACCGTCGTCAGCGCGGGATAGGTGTGCGCGGCCATGTCCTGATCGCCGAAGCCGATGACGGCGATGTCCTCGGGCACCCGCAGTCCCCGCGCGGCGGCCTCGGTCAGGACGCCGTGGGCCAGCACGTCGGACGAGCAGTGGATCACGCCCCGGCGCAGCCCGTGGGTGTCCACGAGGCGCGCCAGGCCGGTGCGCCCGTCGGCCAGGGTCGATGACGGGGCGAATACCTCGGAGGGCACCGATTGGCCTGTCCGCTCGGTCCAGAGGTCGGCAAAGCCAGACATCCGCCGCAGCGCCCGTTCGTCCCCGGCCGAGATCGCCGCCGCCGCGTCATAGCCCCGGTCGAGTGCATAGCGCGCCGCCGCGCGGCCCGTCTCGCTGTGAGAGAAGCCGACGCACAGGTCGATCGGGCTGTCGGTGATGTCCCATAGCTCGACCACGGGGATGCCGGCACCCAGCAGCATCCGCCGGGCGTTGGCCGTATGGTGGATGCCGGTCAGGACGATGGCGTCGGGCCGGCGCGACAGGTGCGTCGCGATCAGCTCTTCCTCCTGCGCGGGGTCGGTGCCGGTTTCGGACAGCATGATCTGGTAATGTCCGTCGCGCATCGTGTCCGACAGACTCTTGATCATCGAGGAATAGACCACGTTGGTCAGCGAGGGCACCAGCGCGGCCACCAGCTTGGACCGGCGCGAGGCGAGCGCGCCGGCCAGCGCGTTCGGCACGTAGCCGGTGACGGCGATCGCCTCCTGTATCTTGCGCAGGGTCTCGGGCGAGACCTTCTTGGGATCGTTCAGCGCCCGCGAGACCGTCACCTGGCTGACCCCCGCCAGCCGTCCCACCGTCTCCATCGTGACGGCGCGCTGGCCAGGGGGCGCTTCGGAGGGGGGAGGGGCGTTTCGGGCCACGGGCATCCTCTTTTTCGGTCCTGCCTGTCCTAACGCCTGCTCCCTCGGCTTTGAAGCCTCAGGCGTCGGCCGTCGTGGACTGTCTCGACCGCGACAGCGCGACGGAGCCGGCGACCGACCCGATGATGAGCACCCACAGGACGATGGCGATCCAGCTCTTGGTGAAGAAGATCGTCAGGTCGTTGAAGGATTCCAAGCTCTTGACGAAGTAGACCTCGGCCGACGGTCCCAGGATGAAGCCGATGATGAACGGCGCGATCTCGAGCCGCAGTTTCACCGCCAGCCAGCCGAACACGCCGAAGATCAGCAGCGTCCAGACATCGAACATGATCCCGTAGTTGATCGTGTAGGCCCCGATCACGCACATCATCAGAATGATCGGGAACAGGATGTGCTTCGGCACCGTGACGATCCGGGCGATATGGCGGATCGCGAAATACATCATCGTGAACATCGCGAGGTTGGCGATCAGCATGGCCACAATCATCGCGTCCCATGTGACCGGGTTGTTGCCGATGAACAGCGGCCCGACCTGGATGCCCTGCAGCGTGAAGGCCCCGATCAGCAGCGCGGTCGTGGAATCCCCCGGAATCCCCAGCGACAGGAGCGGCACAAGCGCGCCGCCGGTCAGGCCGTTGTTGCCCGCCTCGGAGGCGATGATGCCCTCGGGTTCGCCGGTGCCGTAGCGCTCGGGGTGCTTCGAGAACGTCTTGGCGTTGGAATACGACAGGATCGACGCTGCCGAGCCGCCGACGCCGGGCAGGATGCCCGCGAAGGTGCCGATCCCGCCCGAGCGCAGCAGGTTCACCGTCTGCCCGCGGAACACCGAGAACGAGAATGTCGATTGCGAGCCGATCTTCACGTCGGCGGCCGACTGGCTTTGCGGCACGCCGCGCTCGGCCTCCTCGAGGATCGCGGCCAGGCCGAACAGGCCGATCAGCACCGGCAGCAGGGCAAAGCCGGATTCCAGCCAGTAGTCCAGCCCCGGCGGGATCAGGCGGATCTCGCCGTTGCCGCCGTCGGAGATGTCGTAGGTGCCGATCAGGGCGATGAAGATGCCGAGGAAGCCCGAGAAGATGCCGATCAGCATGTCGTTCGACAGCGCGGCCATCACCGTCAGCGCGAACAGGATGATGAGGAACTTCTCGACATAGGAGAACTGGATCGCGAAATCGGCCAGGAGCGGCGCGCAGAGCCACAGGATCAGCAGGCTGACCAGCCCGCCCACCAGCGACGAGCAGATGCCGATCCTGAGCGCCTTTTCCCCTTCGCCCTTCTTGGTCATCGGAAGGCCGTCGAAGGTGGTGGTGATCGAGGATGGCGTACCGGGGATGCCCAGCAGGATCGCGGGGACCATGCCGCCCGAGATGCCGCCGACATAGAGCCCCAGCAGCAGCGCCAGCCCGTTCTCGAGCCCGAGCGAATAGGTGATCGGCAGGCACACTGCGACGGCCATCGTCGCCGTCATGCCGGGGATCGCGCCGAACACGATGCCGACGAACGTGCCGCCGACGATCAGCGCCAGGAAAAGCGGAGAGATGATGTCGAGTAATTCCATGGCGGCGTTGCAGTCTCAGGGAAGCGTGAGGAAAAACAGGTCGGTGAACAGCCACCAGACCAGCGTGGGCGCCACGAGCGCGGTGATCGCCACAGGCGCGACCGCGCGAAGGCCCCGGTCGTGCAGGAAGATCAGTCCCGACAGGAACACGTAGGGGATCGAGCAGATCAGGAAGCCCAGGCCGGTGTTCGGCCAGACATTCCCCACCGGGACCATCAGGGAAAAGTAGAGCACCGTCAGCGCCAGCGTGCCGAGGAAGCGCAGCTTGTCCATCTTGGCGAAGGTCTCGCGCCAGTAACCGCCGCTTGCGGCGATCGACCGCCGCTCACGGATCAGGATCGCCAGACCCAGGATCGCCAGGACGCCGGCGATGAGCGATGGAAAGACCAGATGCGAGGTCTCGAAGGCGATTGTCACCTCGGTCAGCCCGTTCATGGTCCCCTCCCTTGCGGATCACGCGGAAAGCGGACCCGGCCGTCGCGGCACGGCCGGGTCCCGGTCTTGGGTTGCTCAGGAATTGTCGCCCGAGATCTGCGAGATCACCTCGTCGTAGGTCGACCGCTTCTCGCGCAGATGCTCCTGCGCCTCGTCGGACGGCAGGAAGTTCGGGATGAAGAACGACGCCTTCTGACGTTCCTGGATCTCGCCCTCGGCGTAGATTTCCTCGAGCGCGGTATCGATCTGCTCGACGATCGCCTCGTCCATCTCGGGGTTGTAGAGGAAGAAGAACTCCTTATCGAAGGTGAAGTCCTCTTCGCCGTCGAGGGTCACGCTGGTCTCGGGGCTGGCATATTGCAGCAGCTGGTCCCGCGTGGTGTCGCCCATGCCCTCTTCGGGCGCCTGTTCCAGCGTCGCGGGGCGCGCGGTGATCCAGACGAAGCGCATCGACTTCTGGTCGTCCTCGGGCAGCTGGGTGAACTGCTCGTTGGCCTGGATCGAACCGTTGATCACGTCGGCGAGGTCGTCGAACAGCGTCTGGTTCTTGTCCGACTGCGAGCCTGTGTTCACCGCGACGATGTTCTCTTCCGAGCCTTCCGAGCGGACCCGCGCGGCGTTCTTCATCGCCGAGAAGCCGATCTCGGACACGCCGCCGGGCTGGATCGCGACGCGCACCCGCTCGCCGTTCTCGGCCGCCGTCAGGATGTCGTCCATCGACTGGTACTCGGACCCCTTGGGCACGAGATAGGCGTTGCCGGGGTTGATCGCGACGGTCGGGCCGACGGTGTAGTTCTCGAAGATGTCCTGGTAGCCGCGGACGCCGTAGAGGTTCCCGAGATACGATTGGTCGTGGAAGATCATCAGCGTGGTGCCGCGGCTGTCGCGGTCCAGCGCCTTGAACGCCTCGGTCGCGCCCACCGCGTCGACCTTGATGTTGATGCCCAGCTTCTCGGCCAGCGCGTCGGCGACGATGGACGAGTTCTGGTAGGTGTCGCCGCCCGTCGAGGTCGAGCCGATCACCAGCCGGACGTTGCCCGGCAGTTCCTGCGCGGCGGCGGGCAGGGCCGTGGCGAGCGCGGTCGCACCGGCCAGAATGAATCTGCGAGTGAAAGTCATGGTTGTCCTCCCGTTTGGTGCCGGCCGGGGCCGACGAACGTGTCATCGCGGATGGCCGTCCGAGCGGCCAGGCGCAATGTATGCGCATACATAGATATGCATAACGCCCTCATGGCCTGTCAATGCCGATTTTTAGCTGTAAGCAACGTCTGCGCGATCGCGCCGGGTCCGATTGACACAGAATGTTGTATGCGCATACATAGCCGCAAGACCTTGAGTGACGGGAGGACGCCATGGCGCGCAAGACATCATCGGACCTGCGGAGTTCGCGGTGGTTTGGTCCGGACGATCTTCGGAGTTTCGGGCACCGGTCGCGGATGATGCAGCTTGGGTA
>NZ_FOGU01000012.1 GCF_900111315.1 Tranquillimonas rosea | reverse complement strand
GCGCCCTAACTTACCCGGCGCGCCCCGCCTGCATGACCCCGATGTTATCTCCCGCCTCGTCTGCCGCACGAACCGAAAAACGTCAACCGCTTCCCCGTCCGCCGCCCCGTCTGGCGCCCGCCAGCGCCTCAGCGCCGCCGGTGAAGGGCTATCTACGGATGTCGCCAAACATCCGCAACCCCTTTTCTAAAAGCACCCCGAATTTTTCGCCAAGACAACCACCATCCCACTGAGTTGTAACGGTTTTCTGACGAAAAATCAGGCAGTCCACGACCCCGAACACCAACACCCCCTGCCCCGCCAAACACGCCGCCACGACATGACCCCGCGGCAGTACGCGCGAGTCACCGAACGCAGCACCGAGCCAGAAGGGCAGCAAGGGACGTCCAATGCGACGAGCGCCTACGACTCAGCCGCTTCGAATGCGTGGCGGGCCGCCTTCCAGCCGGCGACGTGATGGGCGCGGAGAAGTTCGCGCAGCAGCGCGCCCTCGCGGCGGGCGAAGGCATCGCGGATCTGCTCGTGCTCGTGCACCGCGCGAGACCAGCGGGCCTGATCGCGGTTGCCGGCAAAGCGGAAGCGCCGGATGCGGGCACATTCCTCGGCATAGACCCGCGACAGCGCCGGGTTCTTCGCGGCATCCACGATCTTCTGGTGAATGTCCTGGTTGAGATGGAAGTAATCCATCAACTCGCCCGCCCCATAGGCGGCGACCATGCGGTCGTGCAGCTCCGACACTTCGGCGATCTCCGCCTCGGTCGCGCGCTCGGCCGCCCGCTCGGCCCCGATGCTCTCGAGGCCGATCAGCACTTCGATGGAGGCCTCGACGTCGTCCATCGTGAAGACCACGACCGTCGCGCCGACATTGGGCCGGATCGAGATCAGCCCTTCCCGCTCGAGGAGCTTGAACGCCTCGCGCAGCGGCGTGCGCGAAATGTTGAGCTGTTCGACAAGAACGCGCTCGTTGATGCGACTGCCCGGTTCGAGCTGTCCGCTGGTGATCATGTCGCGCACGCGCTCGGTCACGAAGGCGGATCGTGTGCCGCGCGGCGCCTCTAGATGCTTGCTGCCGGCCGTCATGCCCTCGGGATTGCATGCAACGCGACTCCGCAGCAACAAAAATCGTCCGGATGGGTTTGACAGGCGTCAATATTGCATGCAATGTTCCTCGAAATCAGGCGATCGTCTGGCATGATGGCGGGATACGCCGCCGATTGCATGCAAGCAGGTCCGCTACGACGTCACGGGAGAGCACATGAACTATCACGGGTACTTCGGCCGAGGCGACAGGACCGTCGAGTGCTGCATCATCGGCACCGGCGGCTTCGGGCGCAGCTTCCTGGCGCAAGGTCTTGTGGTGCCGGGTCTCTCGGTGCGTGTCGCCGTGGACAGGACGTCGGCCATCGCGGCCGAATGCCTCCGCTCGGTCGGGATCGCCGAGGCCGACATCCGTGAATGCCACACGCCCGATGAGGCCCGAAGCGCCTGGGACGCCGGCGCCTTCATCGCGGCCGGCCACTACGAGACCGTGGCAGCGCTGCCGGTCTCGGTCGTAGTCGAGGCGACCGGAAATCCCGAGGTCGGCGCCCACCATGCCGCCAGGGCGATCGAGGCCGGTTGCCACGTTGCACTTGTTTCCAAGGAGGTCGACAGCGTCGCCGGTCCGGGGCTGGCCGACATGGCCCGCGAGGCAGGCGTCATCGTCTCGCCCGTGGACGGCGACCAGCCGAGCCTGCTGATTGGCCTAGTGACCTGGGCCGAAATCCTGGGGCTCGAGATCGTCTGTGCCGGCAAGTCCAGCGAATACGATTTTGTCTACGACCGCGAAGCCGGCACGATCGAGTGCAACGGAACGGTCCACGACGTGCCAGACTTTGCCGGCCTCGCCCGGCTGGGCGACGCGGCGTCCCCCGACATGGTCGCCCGCCGCTCTGCAGCCACGGCCGCCCTGCCCCAGCGCGCTGTCCCAGACCTGTGCGAGATGACCATCGTCGCCAATGCCTGCGGCATGCAGCCGGACCGCGCCGAACTGCACTGCCCCATCGCCCGCATCGACGAGGTGCCCTCGATCCTGTGCGAGGCGGCGGACGGCGGCATCCTAAAGAATACCGGGGTCCTCGACGTCTTTCACTGCCTGCGGGAACCGGGCGAGATCAGCTTTGCCGGCGGCGTGTTCGTCGTCGTGCGCTGCCGCCACGAAGAGACCTGGGATCTGCTGCGGGACAAGGGCCATGTCCTCAGCCGCAACGGACGGACGGCCATGATCTTTATCCCGCGGCACCTGCTGGGCATGGAAGCGGCGACCACCGTCTTCGAGATCGCCCTGCGCGGCGTGTCCTCGGGCGCCGAGCGTCCCGGCCACCATGTCGACCTCGTCGCCGTGGCCGACCGCGACTTCCCCGCCGGCACCCGGCTCGACATGGGCGGACACCATCACTCGATCGACGGCGTCTCGGCCCGGATGGTGCCAGGCGCGCGCCTTGCGCCGCAGAACCCCGCCCCGTTCTACATCGCGTCGAACCGCGTTCTCGCCAGCGACGTCAAGGCGGGCGACCCGATCCGGATGAGCGACCTCGTCCTCGACGACGACAGCGAGCTGCTGCGCCTGCGGCGCGAACAGGACCGGCGCCTTGCCGACAGCAAGATGACGGCCTGAACACGGCCGTCCTCGGATCGGGGTACGGAAGAGGCCCCGGTTCACGTCACCCACATGCATCACACCCAAGGGAGGACAAACATGCATACGACCCTTCGCCACCTCAGCATGGCCCCGGCGCTCGTCGCGCTCACCATCGCGGCCCCGGCCATCGCGCAGGAGGCCGAGTACAATCCGTCCAGCATCACCGCCTTCGTCGCGGCCGGCGCCGGCGGCGGCACCGACAACTTCACGCGGACGGTGCAACCGATGCTTGAAGAGCGGCTGGACACCAACATAACAGTCATCAACCTGCCCTCGGCCTCGGGTGCCCTGGCCCACCAGCGCACCGCCCAGAGCGAACCGAACGGCGAGGCGCTGGACTTTGCCTCCTCGACCTTCATCACCAGCCGGGCCGCCGGCCAGAACCCGATCGGTCTGGACCAGCTGACGCCGGTGGCGCGGATGCAGTCGGACGTGATGACGCTCGTCGTGAACCCCGAGAAGTACGAGACGTTCGAAGAGTTCCGCGCCTATGCCGAGGAAAACCCCGGCAAGGTCGTGATCGGCGGCACCCACGCAGCCAGCGTCGACCGGATGGCGTTCCTCGCGCTGAACGAGGCGACGGGCTTCGATCTCAACTTCATCCCCTATGACAACGAGGGCGCCGCCTCGGCCAACCTGCTGAGCGGCAACATCGACGGGATGTTCAACGAGATCAGCGCGATCCAGGGCTACATGGAATCGGGCGAGATGAAGCCGGTTCTCGCGCTTGCCGACGAGCGTCTCGAGGACTATCCCGACATGCCGACCACCGTGGAGAACGGCTGGGACTTCACCTTCGGCAACGAGCGGGGCGTGTTCATCAATGCCGAGACCGACCCCGAGATCATCGCGGCCATCGAAAGCGCCTTCGAAGAGGTCTTCAACTCGGACGAGTACCAGGCCTATGCCGAGAAGGTGAGCCTCGACGTCCGCTCCGGCTGGCTCGGCAGCGAGGAATACCGCAAGGTTCTCGAAGAGAACCTGGCGTTCTTCGAGAACCTGCTGGCCGACGAGTAATCCAGACTTGCAAGCCGCCCGGAGCGCGACGCCACTCCGGGCGGCTGTCCCATGGACCAGACGCAGCCAGCCCAAGGACCGGAAAGGCGGCCTTCGACATGACGGCACGACTCTATTCATTCGTTGCGGCCACGGCGCTGGCCGGGTCGCTGTTCCTCTGGCTCGCCCTGCAACTGCCGGGCGGCGAAGAGGTCACCACGCTGATCGGACCGCGCACCTGGCCGCTGCTGATCCTGGTGATCCTGCTGGCGCTCGTGGTGGTGATGGTGGTGCTGCTCGCGGCGCGCGGGCCCGAGCAGTTCGTCGGCACCGACGAACCCGACGCACCGCAGGACGAGGTCGTGGACGAGGCCGTTCAGCGCGATGACGCGAGCGGCTTCACCTTCCGCCACCTCGGCGTTCTTGCCGCAACCGTCGCCTATTCCGTCGCGATGGAATACACCGGATATCTCGTCGCCACGGCCATTTTCGCCGCCGTTGCGACCATGATCCTCGGTGAGCGCAAGCCGCTCCGGATCGTGCTGACCACCGGCGTCGCCGTCGCGCTCGTGGCCGTGGTCTTTGACCAACTGCTGAACATTCCGCTGCCCTGACGCACATCGCGGGCGGCCCCGAAAGGACGCGCAATGATTGAAGATCTCATCGGCGGTTTCGGCGTCGTGCTGCAACCGGTCAACCTGCTGATCCTCGCATCGGCGGTGCTGATCGGGTTCGTCGGCGGCGCCCTGCCCGGCATCAGCGGCGTCATCCTCGTGGTGATCCTGCTGCCCGTCACCTACACGATGGAGCCTACTGGGGCGTTCATGCTCTTGACGGCGATCTACGCCTCGAGCGTGTTCTCGGGCCTGATCACCGCCATCCTCTACCGCGCGCCGGGCACGCCCGAGGCGGTGATGACCGCGCTCGACGGCTACCCGATGACCCAGAAGGGTGAAGCCGGCAAGGCGCTCGGCGTCGGCATCCTGTCCTCGGCCGTGGGCGGCATGGTCGGCACCGTCGTCCTGATCGTCGCGACCCCGTTGCTGGCGGACATCGCACTGCAATTCTCGTCGCCCGAGTTCTTCGCGTTGGCCGTGCTGGGCCTGACCGTCGTTGCCTCGCTCGGCGGCAACCTGTTGCTGGGCCTCATCGGCGTGTGCATCGGGCTGGTGATCGCCTCGGTCGGGCTCGATCCGCTGACCGGCGCGACCCGCTTCACCTTCGGCAGCCTGCACTTGATGAGCGGGATCAACCTGATCCCCGTGATCATCGGTCTGTTCGCTGTGTCCGAGGTACTCAAGCGCAGCCAGGAGGGCGACATCCACCTCGCCACCAAGAAGTTCACCATCCGCATCTTCGACTGGCCGATCATCCGACAGATCCGAAGCACCGTCATGCGGTCGTCAATTCTCGGCACCGCGATCGGCATCCTGCCCGGCATCGGCGCCTCGACCGCGGCAATGGTCGCCTACAGCGAGACCGTCCGCTGGTCGAAGGATCGCAAGCGCTTCGGCAAGGGTGCGCCCGAGGGCGTGGCCGCGCCCGAGGCGGCCAACAACGCCGCCGCGATGGGCGCCCTCGTGCCGCTCTTCGCGCTCGGCATCCCCGGATCGGGCACGACGGCGATCATCCTCGGCGCCTTCATCGTGCATGGCCTGACGCCGGGACCGACCTTCATGTCGGGCAACAATGACCTGATCTACGCGGTGTTCGTCGGGCTCTTGATCGTCAACGTGCTGATCCTGGTCTTTTCGCGGCCGTTCATCGCGATCCTGTCCAGGCTGCTGGACGTGCCGTATTCGGTGCTGGGCCCGATCATCGTGATCTGCTGCATCGTCGGCACCTACTCGGTCCAGAACTCGATGATGGACGTCTGGCTGATGCTGGGCTTCGGGGTCGCGGGCTTCCTGCTGGAAAAGATCGGCTTTCCGCTGGTCTCGATCATTCTGGGCGTCGTCCTTGGCCCGATCGCGGAGAGCGAATTGCGCCGTTCGCTCGCCATGACCCAGGGCGACCTGTCGGTCTTCTGGACACGGCCCATCAGCGCCATCCTCCTGGCGATCGCCATCGCCCTGGTCGTGATGACCGTGGTGATGCCGCTGGTGCGCCGTCGCAAGACCGACAAGGACGAGCTGCGCGATGCCTGAGACGCAAGAGACAGACAATTTGAGAGGCCCCGCATGAAGCTCGGCTGCATCGGCGACGATTTCACCGGCTCTTCCGATCTCGCCAACGTTCTCGCCAAGGAGGGGATGCGGGTCACACAATTCACCGGCGTCCCCCGGGGCCCCGCGCCCGCCGACATCGACGCCGGCGTCGTCGCGCTCAAGTCTCGGACCATCCCGGCCGACGAGGCGGTGCAACTGTCCCTCGAGGCGCTCGACTGGCTGCGCGCCCAGGGCTGCGAGCAGATCTTCTTCAAGTACTGCTCGACCTTCGATTCCACGCCCGAGGGCAATATCGGCCCGGTGATCGACGCGTTGCTCGATCGGCTCGGGACCGAGACGGCGATCGTTTGCCCGGCCTTCCCCGCCACCGGGCGCTCGGTCTACCAGGGGCATCTCTTCGTCAACGACCGGCTCCTGTCGGACTCGGGGATGGAAAACCATCCGCTGACCCCGATGACCGACGCCGATATCCGCCGCGTTCTGGCCCGGCAGACCCGCCGGGGTGTGGGTCACGTGCCGGCGTCCACCGTGTTCGAGGGCGCCGAAGCGATCGGCGATGCCGTGGCGGCCGAAGCCGGCGCGGGCCGGCCGCTGGTGGTGGTCGACGCGATCCGTGACGCGGACCTGCGCCAGATCGGCCGCGCCGCCCGCGATCTGTCGCTGGTCACGGGCGGGTCCGGCGTGGCGCTGGGTCTTCCGGCGAACCACCTCGGGACGGATCGCGCCGTTCCGCCGTCCGAAAGCTGGACAGGGCTTTCCGGCCCCGCCGCCCTGCTCGCCGGCTCGGCCTCGCGGATGACCCGCGCCCAGATCGCCCGGTGGGCCGACGGCAACCCGGCCCGCGAGATCACGGCGGACGACGTCATGCAGGATCGCGTCACCCCGGATACGGCCGCAGCGGAGGCGCTGTCCTGCGAGGGCACGATGCTGCTCTATTCCTCTGCCGATCCCGAGACGGTGAAGGATGCGCAGGACAGGTACGGGCGCGAGGTCGTTGCCGGTCGGCTCGAGGCCTTCTTCGCGGCCACGGCCCGCAAGCTGGTCGAGGGCGGCGTGACGCGCCTCGTGACGGCAGGGGGCGAGACTTCGGGCGCCGTCGTCGAGGGGCTGGACATCACCACCCTGCGCATCGGCCCCGAGATCGCGCCTGGCGTGCCGGCTGTCGCGGCGGAAGGACGGGAGCTTGTTCTGGCCCTGAAGTCCGGCAATTTCGGGGACGAGGATTTCTTCGCCAAGGCACTCGCAACGTTGGAGGGACGGACATGACCGACATCACCAAGCTGCGCGAGGACATCTGCCGCTTTGCCCGCGCCCTGCACGAGCGTGGCCTGACCCACGGATCGACGGGCAACATCTCGGTCCGGACGCCGGATGGCGGGCTTCTGGTCACGCCCACGGGGTCGTCCTTCCTGACGCTCGACCCCGCGCGGCTCAGCCGGTTCGACGCCGAGCTTGCCCATGTCGAGGGCGACAAGCCGACCAAGGAGATGCCGCTGCATCGCGCGTTCTACGACACCCGCGGCACCGCCGGCGCGATCGTGCACCTTCATTCGTGTCACTCGGTGGCCCTGTCGATGATGCCCGACGTCGATCCAAACGACTTCCTGCCGCACCTCACACCCTACCCGATCATGCAACTCGGCCGGGTCAAGCTGCTGCCCTACTTCATGCCGGGCGACGCCGCCATCGGCGATGCGATCCGCGGCCTCGCCGGCAAGCGCTCGGCCGTCATGCTGGCCAACCACGGTCCTGTCGTGGCCGGAAAATCGCTCGAAGCCGCCGTCTATGCCATCGAGGAACTCGAGGCCGGCGCGCGGCTGGCGATGATGACGCGGGGCCTGTCGCCCGCTGGCCTTTCGGACGGGGACGTGGCGGCGCTCGTCTCGAAGTTCGACGTCGAATGGGACGACTGACCCCGCGCTACCGCAGACGGTGCGTGACGGCTGCGCAAGCCGCCCCGCCGCTCCCCCAGGACTCCTGCCTCTTCACGATCCTCGGTCGCACTGCGCCGGCGGGCCGTCGCCCCGCGCGACCTTCACATGCAGGCCCCGCCAGCGTCTGAAAACCGCCATACTTGTCGGCGTCACTCCTCGCGTCCGCGATGGCCACGCGTGTGCGCGGCCGCATTTGACCGGCCCGCGACCCGCGGCCTGGCCGAGCGACAGGGAAGGACTCAAGACGTGGCTGTGACGGACCCGACCGCGATCATCGCCTTTCTCCTCGTGGGTGGGCTGATCTCCAAGGGGGTCGCCTACTACTTCTTTCGGCAACGGCGCCGGCTGCGCGAGGTGCTGAGGCTGTCGATCGAGGCGATGGACGAGGGATTCATCCTCTACGACAGCAAGGATCGGCTCGTGATGTGGAACGAGCGCGGCCGCCTGATGCACTCTCCCAGCGCGCAGAAAGTCGGGCTCGGCACGGATTTCGAGACGATCCTCAGGCTCGAGGTCGCGGACGGGCACTTCCTCGATGCCAAAGACGACGAGGAGGCCTGGGTCCAGCAGCGGCTGGAGGGCCACCGCACAGCCTGCGGGATCGAGGAGGAGCGGCTTTCCAACGGGCGCTACATCCGGATCACCAAGGATCGCACGCCCGAAGGATACCTCGTGAGCCTGATCCTCGACGTGACCAGCCTGAAGATGGCCCAACAGGCCGCCGAGGCCAGCAACAAGGCCAAGTCGGACATGCTGCGCAACATATCGCACGAGCTGCGCACGCCGCTTACCGTCGTGTTCGGCCATTCCTCCATCCTGAGCCACGCCGAAGCCCTGCCGGCGACGCGATCCTTCCGCGCAGCTCTCGGGGCGCTCGACGCGGGCGACCTGGACCGGCAGTTCAGCGCCTACACGGACACGATCGTCGGACAGGGTGAGCGGATCCGGAACTCGTCGCAGCATCTGCTGGACCTCGTGAACGAGATCCTGGACCTCGCCCGGATCGAGGGCGGCCACATGGAGATCAAGCCCGACCTCATCCCGGCGGACACAATGCTCGACGAGACGCTCGCGGAGTTCCGGGGCTGGGCTAAAACCAAGGGCATCGCGCTGCACCGCCTGCCGACGGACGCCACGATCTACGCCGACCCGATGCGGCTCAAGCAGATCGCCCACAACCTGCTGGGCAACGCCATCAAGTTCACCGACCACGGGACGATCACCCTCACGGCCGAAACGCATGGCGACGGGACGTGGCTGAGCGTCGCCGATACCGGCTGCGGGATCGCCGATGACGACCACAAGAGCATCTTCGAGAGCTTCCACCAGGTCGACGCCTCGGATGCCCGCCGGCAGAAGGGATCGGGGCTGGGGCTCGCGCTGACCAAGAGCCTCGTCGAGTTGCACGGCGGGACGATCACGCTCCGCAGCGCGATCGGCGCCGGCAGCACCTTCGAGGTATTCTTTCCCGCGCCCGCCCCGGCAATGCCGGCGGGCGGCACGTCACCGCGCGATGCCACGCGCGAGCCCCCTGCGGAAACAGTCGCCGAACTGACCTGAGCGCGAGACGAGTCAGGCGTCGACACTATTCACCGAATCTGGGGATAACTCTGCGGACATCCGGGCCCTCAGGAAGAAAACAGTTTTGTGACGAGGCAGTTGGTTAGATTGCTGAATTATTAAGCAATCTTTCACACCGGCAAGTTGAAGCCGGATAGTTCAATGATTCTTTTAAGGAAAAATTGTGTCCACAGCCGCATATTCCGCGTGCGGCGGCACTTCGCCGATCGCCGCGCCGTCCTGCGCGGCGTGTCATGTGACAATGCGCAGGGTGTGTACGCCTTCGGGTCAGCCGGGGCCCATCGACCGCACGTGCAGCCCAGATACCGGCCGGAACCGGCCCCGGCCCCCCTCGTTGGCTTGGCAGGGACACCTGTGAAAACATGATCGACAGAGGGTCAACGATAATGGAAAAGGATGATCGTACTTGCCTCGTACGACGCCTGCGTCGCTTCATCGAACTCAACGAGGCCGAGACCCACTACATCGCCAGCATCGAAGAGGGGCGTCAGGACGTGCGCGCCGGCACGCTCATCGCCGACGGTACATCGGACGCGCAGAACCCGCTTCATGTCCTGAACGGCGGCTGGGCGGTCTCGTGGGTGCCCGTCGGCGACCGCCGGCAGATCACCCGCATCTACCTTCCGGGTGAGATCATCGGCCTGGGCGAACTGGGGGCCGAGCAATCGGGCAACCGGATCACGATGCAGACCGACGGCTCGCTCTGCCCGTTCCCGCGCGCGCGCATCGGACAGGCGATTGCCGAGCTTCCGCGCCTGGCGTCGCTGTTCCTGGCGCTGGCGGGTGTGGATCAGCTGACGCTTCGCGACCGGCTCGTCGCGCTGGCCGCGTGGTCGGCCGAGGACAGGTTCCTGCATTTCCTGCTGGATCTGCGCGCCCGCCTCGCCGTCGCCTCGGTCGGCAGCGGCAACCGCTTTCGCGTGCCCTTCACGCAGGACGAGATCGGCATGGCCATCGGCACGACCAGCGTGACCGTCAACAAGCTGTGCCGCACGCTGCGCGACAGGGACTGGATCGAGATCGACCGCCCCTATTATCGTCTGCTCGCGCGGGAAGAGATGGAGCGTCAGGTCGGCTTCGTGAACCGCTACGAGACGCTCGACACCTCCTGGTTCCCCGCCGGCTGACCGGCCGCTTCACCCGGCCATCGCGACCCTTGGCATGGCCGGCTCGGCCTGTCGCAAGCACGACAGGAAGTTCTGGCTCCAACCCGCGATATGCGTCTCGCGCACCGTGGTAAGCAATCGCCTGTGTCGGTCCTGCCGCTCTGCCAGCGGCATGGACAGGGCCCGTTCCAGCGCCTCGGCCATCTCGAGCGTGTCGTAGGCGTTGACGATCAGCGCGTCGGTCATGGACTCGGCCGCGCCCGCCGTGGCCGACAGGATCAGAACGCCCGGATCCTCGGGGTCCTGCGCGGCGACGTATTCCTTCGCCACCAGGTTCATGCCATCCGCCAGCGGCGTCACCATGCCGACCCGCGCCGCGCGATAAAGCCGCGCCAGCGTGTCCCGTGGCACGCCCCGGTGGATATAGCGGATCGGGGTCCAGTCCAGCTCGGCGTGGTCGCCGTTGAGCGACCCGGCTAGATATTCGAGCTGACGCGTGATCTCCTGGTAGGCCGTGACCGAACTGCGCGACGGCGGCGCGATCTGCAACAGCGTGGCCCGGCGGCTGTCGGGGCCGAGCCGGTCGAGGTATTGCCCGAAGGCCGTGACGCGGTTCGGGATGCCCTTGGAATAGTCCAGCCGGTCGACGCCGATGACGAGGTCCTCGTACTCGCCCAGCCCCGCCAGCCGGCGTCCGCCGCCTGCTTGTGCCGCGCCGGCGAACGCCTCGACGTCGATCCCGATCGGGAAGGACCGGATGTCGACCGTGTCGCCCCGGAACTTCACCCGGCCGTCCAGCATCAGCTCGCCAGCCTGGTGCGCGCGGAACATTTCGAGCCCGCGCGCCACATCGGCACGGGTCTGCACGCCGAACACGTCGAACGCCACGACCCAGTCGTGCAGCGCCTCGCGCTCGGGCAAGGCGGTGACGTCGCCGAGCGCGGGGAACGGGATGTGCAGGAAGAACCCGATCCGGTTCGTCACGCCCAGCTCGCGCAGGTACCGCGCCAGCGGCAGGAAGTGATAGTCATGGATCCAGATCAGGTCGTCGGGGGTCAGCATCTCTGCCAGATGCCGCGCGACCCGGCGGTTCACCCGCTCGTACGCCTCGGCATAGCGGCGATCCAGCGCGATCAGGTCCGTCCTGCGGTGGCACAACGGCCAGAGCACCGAGTTCGCATAACCGAGATAGTAATCTTCGTATTCCTCGGGCGTCAGGCGGAACGCGGCCTTCTCGTAGCCGTCACCGCCCGGAAGCTCGACCAAGCCGCCATCGGCATCCTCCGACGGCTCGGGATGGGCGCCCAGCCACAGGCCGCCGCGCGCCGACAGGCAATCGTGCAGCGCGACGACGAGACCGCCCGAAGGCACCTCTTCTGTCGGCACCCGGTTCGAGACGACGATCACGCGTTCGGACATTTTACCCCCCTAGGGTCTCGCACCCAACTCTCCAGCATCCGGCGCAGGGTCTCGACCGACGCGATGCAGTGCTTGGCATGAGTGTCTCCATCGCCGACGCGGATGCCGTATCCGCCGTTCTGCGTCGCCACGGCGAACATCGTCTCGTCCGTGGTGTCGTCACCGATGGCAATCGGCGTCCGGTCGGGCATGTGCGACAACAGCTCGGTCACCGCCCCACCCTTGGAGACGCGCGAGGGGATCAGTTCGAGCGCCATCTTGGCGTGGTGCACGGTCCAGCCGTCGAGGCCTTCGACGAGGCTGTTGAGGAAATGCTCCCCCTCGGTCATCGCTTCGGGGGCCTGGCGGAAGTGCAGCACGACCGAGGCGGGTTTCTCTTCGAGAAGAACCTTCTCCTTGTGGCGGACCCAGGCGCGCACGACGTCGCGAAACCCTTCGAGCGTCTCGCAATCGCACTCGTCGATCCGTTCGTATGTGCCCCCGATCCTGCGCTCGGCGCCGTGGCACCCGACGAGCACGCCGCGGAACCCAGGCAAGTAATGCTCGAGGTCGGCCAGGCGGCGCCCCGAGACCACCGCGAGCGCGCCGTCGGTGGCGCGCGCAAGGTCGTTCAGGATGCGCGGCAGCGCCGGGTCGATACTGATCTCGTCCGGGCGCGGCGCGATCTCTGTCAGCGTGCCGTCGAAATCCAGGAAAATGGCTGTATGGGATAGATCGGGCGTCTCCGGCAGGTCACTGCTGGGACACGGAGTCGCGGACTGAAACCCGATCATTTCATAGTAGTTTACTTGGTTCGGCATCTCATCCTCCATTCATGCATGGAGAACACGGAAGAGATAAGCGACGTTCCGGTGCCTCGGATTAACCAGTTTAGGTTTCGCGATGTTACACGCTCGTCCGAGCGGGAACCGGCTCATCCAACACAGGAAACGGGCAAGGACCGGCCCGGGTTCCGGTCACGGGGCACCGATGCAGCCATGACGCAGGGCCCGGTCGGCCCGGTCACAGCGCTTGTTCCCGCCGGATTCAGCCGCTAAACCCTCGCCTCCACGAACCAAGGCAAGTGCGATGTCCGGACTTCTGCAAAAAACCTGGACCGAGTTCCTCCGTCCGCTCCTGCGCCGCCCCGAGCGGTTCCAGGTGGCGGCCCTGTGCTATCGCCAGAGAAAGGACGGACCCGAGGTGCTGGTGATCTCGTCGCGGGATACCGGCCGCTGGCTGCTGCCCAAGGGCTGGCCGATGGACGGCCAGGATGCCGCCGGCGCCGCCACGATCGAGGCGTGGGAAGAAGCAGGCGTGAAGCCGCGCCGCGTCGACCGCAAGGCGCTTGGCACCTATCGCTACGACAAGCGGCTCGAGGGCGGGGTTCCCGTTCCCACTGTCACCAAGGTCTTCGCCATCGAGGTCGCGCGCCTCACCGACGACTTCCCGCAGCGCGACGAGCGCTCGCGCAAATGGGTGCGCCCCGCCGAAGCCGCCGAGATGGTGGACGAGCCCGAGCTGCGCACGATACTCAAACGCTTCGGCGCGACGCGGCGCCCCGATCACCGACGCGCCTGACCCCCCGCCCCGGAGGAGACAGCCTCGTGACCGACGAGACGAACGACTACCAGTGGAAGACGCTGGACAAGGATCTCAATCGGATCAGCCGGGTCGAGTATGCGACGATCTATGTCTCGCGGCCGATGGTCGGGATCGGTGTGTCGCTGGCCTTCGTGGTCCTCGCCGCGCTCGGGGCGGCGCTGACCGTCGGACAGGAACCGGGTGCGCTGTTCGTCATCGTGGCCGCCGGCATCGGCGCGTACATGGCGCTGAACATCGGTGCGAACGACGTGGCCAACAATGTCGGCCCCGCCGTGGGGGCGAACGCCCTGTCGATGGCCGGCGCCATCGCCATCGCCGCGGTGTTCGAAAGCGCGGGAGCGCTGCTGGCCGGCGGTGACGTGGTCGCCACGATATCAAGCGGAATTATCGACCCCGCCAGCGTCGCCGACGCCCGCGTCTTCACTTGGGCAATGATCGCAGCGCTTCTATCGGCCGCGGTCTGGGTGAACACGGCGACCTGGATCGGCGCCCCGGTCTCGACCACCCATTCGGTCGTCGGCGGCGTGATGGGCGCGGGGATCGCCGCGGCAAGCTTTGCCTCCGTCGACTGGCACACGGTCGGGGCCATCGCGGCGAGCTGGATCATCTCCCCTGCCCTCGGCGGCATCATCGCCGCACTTCTTCTGGCCTTCGTCAACGCGCGGGTCGTCAACCGCGACGACAAGCTGGCCGCCGCGCGGCGCTGGGTGCCCATCCTGATCGGGCTGATGGCCGGGACCTTTGCCGTCTATCTCGCGCTCAAGGGGCTCAAGCAGGTCGTCTCGCTCACCACGCCGATGATCCTGGGGACCGGGCTGGCGCTCGGCGCCGCGGCTTATGCGGTATCGGTCCCGGTCGTGCGGCGGCAGTCGATCGGGCTGGAGAACCGCAACAAGTCGCTCAAGAAGCTCTTCGGCCTGCCGCTCGTGATCTCGGCGGCGCTGCTGTCCTTCGCCCACGGGGCCAACGACGTGGCGAACGCCGTGGGCCCGCTCGCTGCCATCGTCCACGCGCAGCAGATGGGCAGCTTCTCGAACATCGTGGCGATTCCGCCCTGGGTCATGGCGATCGGGGCGTTTGGCATCTCGTTCGGGCTCGTGCTGTTCGGCCCCCGCCTGATCCGCATCGTCGGCAGCCAGATCACCAAGCTGAACCCGATGCGCGCCTATTGCGTGGCGCTGTCCGCCGCGACCACCGTGATCGCCGCGTCGTGGTTGGGGCTGCCGGTCAGTTCCACCCATATCGCGGTGGGGGGCGTGTTCGGCGTCGGCTTCTACCGCGAGTGGGAGGCCGAGCGCCGCGCACGACGGGTCGCGGCGAACCGACCCCCCGCCAAGGCCATCGCGCGGGAAGAGCGGCAGCGGCGCAAGCTGGTGCGCCGCTCGCACCTGCTGACCATCGTCGCCGCCTGGGTCATCACCGTTCCCGCGGCGGGCTTCCTCTCGGCCGGCATCTTCATGGCGCTCGACGCGTTCCTCGTCTGAAGTCGGGCGGGGCTCACTTGCGCTCGGCGTCGGGATCGTCGTCCGCCGTGTCCTCGGCCGCCTGTTCGTATCCCCATTCCTGCGCCGCGCCGACGGCCACCTGCGAGGCGGTGGGCGACAGGTTGACGTAGCTGCCGCTTTCCTCGACCGACGGCGCCTCGCGGCGGGTCATGCGCCAGGCGCAGTAGACGGCGATGGCCGCGAACAGCAGTCCGAGAAAGGCCCAGAAGCCCTCGGGCCCGGCGATCTCCATCAGCTGCCCGGTCGCCAGCGGCCCGACGATCGCGCCGAGGCCGTAGATGAAGATCAGCCCGCCCGACGCCGCGGGCATATCGTCGACGTCGAGATAGTCGTTCGTGTAGGCCACCAGAAGCGAGTAGAGCGGGCTCGCCATGCCGCCCATGACGAAGCCGGACGCCAGCAGGATCGGATAGGCCGGTCCCAGCATCCAGGGAGTCGCGCAAGCCACCGCGCCGATCGCCGCCACGCCGAGGATCAGCTTGCGCCGGTCGATCATGTCCGACAGCCAGCCGACCGGCACCTGGAACAGCAGCGAGCCGGTGAAGATCGCGGCGACGAACGTCGTCACCCGCGCGACGCTCAGCCCCAGCGTGCTGCCATAGACCGAGGCCATGCCAAGCTGCGCGGCAAAGACGCCCCCCAGCAGCAGGATGCCCACCGTCCCCAGCGGCGACTGGTCGTAGAGCTGGCGCAGGGTCAGCGGCTTGATGCGCTCGGCCACAGGGATCGGCTGCGCCGACAGAAGGATCGGCGCAAAGGACAGCGACACCAGGATCGACGCCAGCGCGAAGGGCGCAAAGCCCGCCGCGTCGGTCACGTTCACCAGCCCCTGCGCCGCGACCAGCCCCAGGGTCTGCGCCACCATGTAGGCCGACAGCACCGTTCCGCGCGTGCGGTTGGTCGCGGCGTTGTTCAGCCAGCTTTCCGCCGAGACGTAGACGCCCGACAGGCAGAACCCCAGCATTACGCGCAACAGCGTCCAGGCCCACGGCTCGGCGATCAGGGGAAAGGCAATCAGCCCGGCGGACATGAACGACCCCAGCGCCGCGAACACCCGGACATGCCCGACCTTGCGGATCATCACCGATGCTGTGCGCGACCCCACGAGGAAACCCGCGAAATAGGCCGAGGTCACGACTGACAGCTCGAACGTGCTGAACCCTTCGATGCCGCCCCGGACCCCCATCAGCGTGGACTGCATGCCGTTGCCGAGCATGATCAGGACGACCCCGAAGAGCAGCGCCCAGATGGTGCCGAGAACCTGAAGCATGCATCTCGCTCCTGCTGCGCGCGTCACGCGGGCGTGACGTCCGACCGGTCGACGGGCGGAAACGTCGGGGGATGTGAACGTGTTAGTCCAAGTGAGGCCGCGCCGAAAGTGCAGCGGCCATTCCGAGCCCGAGCAAGGAGTGCCCCGAATGTCCGATTTCACCGTCTATTACTGGCCCGCGCCCTTTCGCGGAGAGTTTCCGCGCGCGGTCCTGGCTCATGCCGGGGCCGACTGGACCGAGGCCGGCACCGACGCCACGGCCGACATGATGGGCCGCGAGGTGGCCGACCAGCCCGTGCCCTTCATGGCACCACCCTTGATCCACGACTCGAAGCATGGCGTCTACATCTCTGAGATGCCTGCAATTCTCGCCTATCTCGGAGATCGTTTCGGCCTGCTGCCCGCCAACGGCCATCATGCCGCGCTGACGCACAAGATCATCGCCGACAGCAACGACATCCTCGACGAGATTACCTGCGACGGCGGGCGCGAGATGTGGACGGCGGACAAGTGGGCGGAGTACGAGCCGCGCCTCGCCCGGTGGATGCAGATCTTCGAAGAGACCGGCCGGCGTCACGGGCTGACCGCGGACGCCGGGCACATGCTGGGCACAGACGCGCCCGGCCTCGCCGATCTCGTGACCTATTCGCTGTGGTACACGATGACCGACAAGCTGCCACCTCTCGCCGAGCAGCTTGAACAGCACGCCCCCTCGGTGGCCGCGCTCTGCCGGCGCCTCTCCGCGAGCGAGGCGCTCACCCGGCTGCGCGAATGGAGTGACGCAGAGTTCGGCGACATCTACTGTGGCGGCCAGATCGAGGCGTCCCTGCGAGACGTGCTGTCCTGAGCATGGCGGCGGGCGGGTCCACGGTCTCGATCCGACCAAGCCGGATCCGCCGATCCGCCCCGCCGCACAGCGAGTTCCCGGTTGACGTTGCGGGGCGGGCCTATACTGGGACGCGGAACAGCCGCCGGAGCTTCGCCCCATGTCCGTCACCTTCGACCACGGTCCGAACGGCAACCCCGCCGCCTTCCTGCGGCCGGTCGAGATCGTGCGCGCCGACACCCCCGACGAGCTGTTCGCCGCCCTCGAGCGGTTGGACGACGCGCGCCGGCGCGGCCTGTGGAGCGCGGGGTATCTCAGCTACGAGGCCGGCTATTGCTTCGAGCCGCGGCTGGCGCCCCTTCTGCCGGCGGACCGGGCGGTTCCGCTTCTGCTCTTCGGCCTGTTCGAGGGGCCGGAGATGCCTCCGGCCCCGGACGCAGGCGCGACCGGCACGCTGGATCTGGGGCCGCCGCCGGACGAGGAGGGGTACCGAACCGCCTTCGATCGTGTGAGGGATTATATAGGCACCGGCGATGTTTATCAGGTAAACCTCACCTTCCCTCTGAAGGGGCATCTTTCGGGCGATGTCACCTCCGTGGCCGGAACGCTGTCGCGCCGGCAGCCAGTTCCGCATGGCTGCTGTGTCGATCTGGGCGGGCCGGTCGTGCTGTCACGCTCGCCCGAGCAGTTCTTCCGTGTCCGGCCCGACCGCACGATCGAGACGCGGCCGATGAAGGGTACCGTGCCACGTGGGGCGACGCCGGACGAGGACGCGCGCCTTGCCCGCTGGCTGGCCACGTCCGAAAAGAACCTGGCCGAGAACCTGATGATCGTGGACCTGTTGCGCAACGACCTGTCGCGCATCTGCACGACCGGCAGCGTGAAGGTTCCCAGATTGTACGAGATCGAGCCCTACAACACGGTCCACCAGATGACCTCCACCGTGACCGGCGCCCTGCGCGAGGGCCTGTCCCTGCACGACATCTTCGCGGCGCTCTTTCCCTGCGCCTCGGTCACGGGCGCCCCGAAGATCCGCGCGATGGAGATCATCCGGGAACTGGAGCCCGAGCCGCGCAACGCCTATTGCGGCTCGATCGGTTGGATCGCGCCCGACGGGGCGATGTGTTTCAATGTGGCCATCCGCACGCTGCTGGTCGAAGGGACGGGCCGCGTGACGCTCAATGTCGGGGGCGGAATCGTATGGGACAGCGACGCGGGCGAGGAGTACCGGGAAGCTCTCTTGAAGAGCGCCTTCGCGCGGAATGTCCCGCCGACCTCTCCGTCATAGAGACGCTGCGCTTCGAGCCGGCGGACGGAATCGCCCTGCTGCCCCACCACCTCGAGCGACTGACCCGGACATGCCGTCTTCTTGAGATCCCGCTCGACCCCGATGCGGCCCATGCGGCCCTGCGCGCCGAACGGCATGACACGGCCCGCCGCCTGCGGCTGACGGTAACGACGGCCGGCGACGTGGCCGTCACCGCGCACCCCCTGCCTCCGACAAAGGACGTCTGGCATCTCGCGCTGTCGGACACGCCGGTGCGCTCTGACGATCCGTGGCTGCGGGTCAAGACCTCACGCCGGGCCCTCTACGACGCGGCACGCGCCGCTCTGCCCGACGGAATCGACGAGATGATCTTTCTCAACGAGCGCCAGGAGGTCGCCGAGGGTGCGATCACCTCGGTGTTCGTCGAACGGGCGGGCGCGCTGATCACACCGCCGTTGGAGAGCGGGTGCCTGCCCGGCGTCCTGCGCGCGCAGCTTTTGCAGTCGGGCCGCGCCCGCGAGGTCGTCCTCGCGGCGGAAGACCTGCGGAACGCGGACCGCCTGTTCGTCGGCAACGCGCTGCGCGGCCTCGTTCCCGCGATGCTGACCGGCTGAGCACGCGGCTCCGATCGGAAGAGGGCTGCCGGTCCCGGGCGCCCTGTTGCGCCGATTCAGGCCTATCCTTGGCACGATCCCGCCGCCTCCCGCGCTCGCTTTGGCGGCGCGCCGCCCGCCTGTGGGGGCCGCCCTATGAAGACGGCGCCGGGTGCCTAACATTCCGTCGAGCAATCTATGGAGACTGCCATGAGGAACTGCATCCCCAAATTTCGCACCGCCCTGCTCGCGGTATCCGGCGGCCTCGTGCCGCTCGCCCCCGTTGCCGCACAGGCCTATGTCGGGCCCGGCGCCGGGCTCACCGCCATCGGCACGATGATCGCGCTGATCGCCGCGCTGTTGCTCGCCGTGGTCGGCTTCGTCTGGTACCCGATCAAGCGGCTGATGCGCAGCCGCAAGGCGCCGAACGATCCGGCCGCCAGGACCACCGGACCCCGCCAATGACGGTTCTCGCGCTGCTGCTGGGGCTCGTCGCCTTCGTGGCAGTGCTTCATGTCCTGCGCGCGCAGCAACTCGCCGGTAACGCTGTGCGCACGGCGCAATCCGCCATCGGCACGATCGCGGACCCCGAGCTTGGCGACGACGAGAAGGAGGCGCGCGTGCGCCGCGCCTCGCTGTCGCTGCTGGGCAGCTTCGCCGCCATCGCCGGCACCGGGATCGCCGCCTGCGGGGCGGCCGCCCTAATGGTCTGGGGTGGGGCAGCGCTCGACCTCTACGACCTCGGCGCGGCGATGGACACGGCGCTCGGCTGGCCATTCATCCTGGGCTCTTGCGTGGTGGCCGTGGCGCTCTGGCTGGTGCTGTCGCGCCGCACGCGGGCGGCCGAGACCGGCGACCGCGAAGAGGTGCCCTACGACCCGCTCGACAAGGCGCTGCACAACTACGCCTTCGCCTCTCCCGACCGGCAGCGGCGGCTCGGAGAGGTCGAGACACGGCTCTACCGCCGCCGCATCGACACCGACGCAGCGGCCCGCCCGGTCTTCATCACCTCGCTGCCGCGAGCCGGGACGACGATCCTGCTGGAGACGCTGTCCGGCGCGCCGGACTTCGCCTCGGCCACCTACCGGCACATGCCCTTCACCCTCGCCCCGCTGCTCTGGGGCGGCTTCTCGCGCGTGTTCCGCAAGAGCGGCACGCGTGCCGAGCGCGCCCACGGGGACGGGATCGACGTTGGCATCGACAGCCCCGAGGCGTTCGAGGAGATGCTGTGGATGACCTTCTGGCCCGGTCATTACGCGGGCTGCACCATCCAGCCGTGGAGCGCCGACGAGCGCGATGAGGCGTTCGAGTCGTTCTTCCGCACGCACATGGCCAAGATCGTCGCCAGCCGCCCCGGCGCGACACGCTATGTCTCGAAGAACAACGCCAACATCGCGCGGCTGCCGCTGCTGCACACGCTGTTCCCCGACGCCACGTTGCTGATCCCGGTGCGTGATCCCTGGTCGCAGACGGAGTCCCTGCTGCGCCAGCACCGCCGCTTTGCCGATCTGCATGCGCGCGAACCCTTCGCGCGGCAATACATGCAGGGGATCGGGCATTTCGAGTTCGGCGAGGCGCTCAAGCCCATCGCCTTTCCCGGCGGCCCCCATGACCAGAGCGGCGCGGACACGCCCGAGTTCTGGCTGCGCTACTGGGTCGACGCCTACGAACACGTCCTGGCCACCGCGCCGCCGAACGCGGTTTTCGTCGATCACGACGCGCTGTGCCGCGCGCCCGACCGTCACCTCGCGCTTCTGGCCGATAAGCTCGGGATGGACGATTCCCGGCCGCTGACGGGAATGGCCGGCACCCTGCGCGCCCCGCGGCCGGTGCCCGAACCCTCGGACGTGCCCGCCACGCTGATGACGCGGGCCGACGACGTCTATGCCGAGCTGCGCCGCCGCGCCATCGGCCACACCCCGGTGCTGAAGGACGCCACCGCTTCATGAACAGACGCTTCTCCGACCTGCTGGCCCCGGCGGCCTTCCTCGTTTCGCTGGTGGTCATCGCGACCGTCTACGGCACTTTCGCGGCATGGCGCGGCTGGTTTCCCGCGCCGCAGATCGGGCTGGCGCACCGGACGCTGACGGACCTGTCGAAGAACTGGAAGAACGACTTCGCGCTCGAACCGACGCGCCACCTGGTCAGGCCCGACGACAACGACACGCCCCCCGATCCGGACCGGGGATTCGCCGTCCGGATCGAGGACGCCTCGGCGTCAGGCTATACGCTCGTGACGGGCCTGAGCGAGCGGCAGGACGAGTCGGTGCACGTGGTGCGGCTGTTCGACGACGCGGGTCAGGAGATACACCGCTGGCCCATCCGCTATGGCCAGTTCGACCCCGACCGCCAGCCGCAGAACGTCATGCTGCACGGGATGGAGGTGTTCGAGGACGGCTCTCTCGCCGTGACCTTCGATGCCGGCAATGCGATCGCCCGCGTCGATGCCTGCGGGGCGCCGATGTGGGTGACGAACGGCAGCTATCACCACGCGATCACCCGTGACGGAACCGGGCAGCTGCTGACATGGAAGGGCGACGAGATTGCCTGGATCGACGCCGAGACGGGGGACGAGCTGCGGACCCTGTCGCTTACCGACGACATCATCCCCGCCCGCGACGGCGAACAGCGCGCCTATTTCGACATCCGAACGCGCACGCCCGAGGATGCCGACGAAGAGATGACATACCTCGCGGACCCCTTCCACCCCAACGACGCCGAACCGCTGCGCGCCGAGATGGCCGACGCCTTCCCCATGTTCGAGGCCGGAGACGTGCTGATCAGCCTGCGCGAGCTGAACCTCGTCGCGGTTGTCGATCCCGAGAGCGGTGCGCTGAAATGGTGGCATCACGGGCCCTGGATCAAGCAGCACGATCCCGATTTTCAGCCTGACGGCACGATCACCGTGTTCGACAACGGCACCGATACCGGGCGGTCGCTGATCCGCCGCATCGACCCCGCAGACGACAGCCTGAGCGTCGATTTCGCGGGCAGCGAGGCGCTGCCGTTCTACACTTGGCGGCGCGGCAAGCACCAGTTCCTGCCCAACGGCAACATCCTTCTGACAGAGGCCGAGCACGGACGCGCGCTCGAGGTCGATCCCGAGGGCCGGCTGGTGTGGGAGCGGCACATGCCGTGGGACGAAACGCAGAACCTCATCATCACCGAGGCGCGCAACGTGCCCGCGGACTTCTTCCGCAACGGCCCGCCGACCTGCGAGCAGGCCGAGGAGATCGCGGACGCCTCGGGCGACTGAGGCCCGTCAGGCGCGCGACTCCAGCAACCGCCGCAATTGCGACGGAAAGAGCTGCATGATCCACGTCTCGGTCTTGGCGTCGTTCTCGTGCGAGACAAACATCCGCAGGTCGATCGGGGCGTCGTCGTCCTCGGGGATCTCCGAGAAGTCGAGGTCGAACATCGCACGCCAGTAGTCCGCGTCGACGACGGGATAGGCGGCAGTGTTGACGGTCTCCCCGCGCGAGGCCTCGACGTTCACCTTGACCCCATCGTCGCGCGCCAGGTCCTCGAGCCCGCGGTTCTCGAAATCGCAGACGATCTTCACCACGCCTTCGGGCCGCGGCTGGCCGGGAATGCCGCCGGCCCCGATCCGGGTGGCCAGAAACCGCGCGGCCACCGGAGGCACCGGGTTGTCGCGCACCCAGTGCAGCCGATAGCGGATGTCGTGCTCGGATCCTGCCGTGGCGGGCTTGTCGGGCCGCCAGAAGGCGACGATGTTGTCGTGGATCTCGTCGTCGGTCGGCAGCTCGATCAGCATGACCTCGCCGTCGCCCCAATCCTCGGCCGGCTCGACCCATGCGCTCGCGCGTTTTTCGTAGAAGACGCCGTCGTCCAGATACTGATCGAAATCGCGCTCGCGCTGCATCAGACCGAAACCGCGCGCCCCGCTGACGCCGAAGGCGTTGGTCATGATCCGAGGCGGGTTGTTCAACGGGCGCCATATCCGCTCGCCGTTCCCGGTATGCACCTCCAGTCCGTCGGAATCGTGCACCTCGGGCCGCCAGTCGGGAGCGACGTCGTCGTTGTGCTTGCCGAACCAGAACATCGAGGTCAGCGGCGCCACACCCAGACGCTCGACGTCACCGCGCAGGAAGACCTTCGCCTCAATGTCCTGGATCACGCCATCCTCCCGGCGCGAGGCGATCCGGTAGGCGCCAGTGGCGCGGGGGCTTTCCAGAAGCGCGTACGACACGAGATCGCTGCCCTCTCCGGGCTCCAGCCAGAACCGGGTGAAGCGCGGAAACTCCTCCGGCCCACCCGGAACCGCGGTGTCCAGAGCAAGGCCCCGCGCCGACAGGCCGAACTGCCCACTGTAACCGGCGGTGCGGAAATACGACGCTCCGAGGAACGCCAGCCAGTCGGCGTCCATCTCCTGATCCATGACACGGAACCCGGCGAATCCGCGCGTGTCGCTCAGCTGGCGGGCGGGGTGATCTTCGGGAAAGCGGAACAGGTCGGGCGAGAACGGAATCTCCCGCGCCATGCCGTCGGACACCGCGTAGATATGCACCGGCTCCTTGAAATAACGGCCGGGGAAGAAGAACCGTACCGGCGGCGCGGTGTCGTTCGCGCTCCACAGTGTCGCGTTCTCGCGGTACTGGATCTGGTTGTGCCGGTCATAGTCGATCCGCTCGAGGATATCGGGCTCGCGCGGCTTCATCGGGATGAACTGATGGGTCGACAGCGTGCGGGCGTCCTCGATCAGGCGGTCGAAGGAAAAGGGATGCGCCTCTCCGGCCATCTCCATCGGCGTCTCCGCCTGCGCGCGGGCGGCCTCGGGCAGCAGGTAGAAGGCGCCCGTCGACAGCGCGGCACCCAGGAACGCCCGGCGGCTGGGACTGATCTCGGTCACGGCAAACCTCGTTCGCATTGTATGTCTCCACGCGCGGGAGGATGGCCCCTGCGCCGCCGGGAACAAATCACGCGCCCGTGCGACCGGCCGCTTTGGCAAGCGCCCGCCAAACAGGCGGGCAAAGCGAACGGTTTTACGCCGATGCACCGTCGCAGCCGCCTGAAAAAGCGGCACCGGTCGCCGGCGCAGGTGACGCTCAGAATTTCTGATCTAGGTAGAGCCCGATACCGACATTGCTCTGCCGGTCGCCGCCCAGCCCGTCGACGAAGGTGCTGATCCGCGTCTCGCTGCCCGCGCTGTCGGAATGGCGCAGGCCCAGGTCGACCCGGCCATAGGACAAATCCTCGAGCTCTCGATCGCGTTCGGCACGAGACAGATGCCCGGTGAGGCCGCCGACGAGTTCGAGCCCGCGGTCCGCGGCGCCGATCGGACGCGAGAAATCCAGACCGACCTCGGACTTGATCACGCTGATCGCTTCGGACGCTTGGGCGGGGGCGCTGTAGACCGGGGAGTAGCCGCTGAGATGGCCGAACTTCAGATGCGGCAACAGCGTCATCCCCGGCAGCTGGACCGAGCCCGTCACGCCCAGCGTCAGGATCGAGCGGAACGCGGAATAACTCTGCGCCGTCCCGCTGGCCCCGGCGCTGATCCGCCCCGTACCCAACAGGAGAGAGCCCGAGAATACAAGAGGTTGGCCGCCGTGCTTCATCACGACATAGGGCCCGGCCATCCAGTCCTCTCGCTTCAGCCGGACCGAGTCGCGCGTGCCCGCGCGGCGGTCCGACTGTATCATGCCGCCGATCCTGAGGTTCTTCTGACGGTAGAAATGCCCGCCGATCTCGGTGTGGAACGAGCGGCTGCCCGAGGTCTCGCCCGATGACCACTCGCCCTCGGCGCGTACCCAGATCGGCCATTCGTGGCGGGAGCTGAACTGGAAGCGTCCCGATCCCGACACCGCCTCGGCCTCGAAGCGCCCGCCCCCGCTTCCAAGGAACGGCGGCAGCGCCGGCTGCGCGGCCAGCAGCGCCTCGCCCCGCGACAGGGCCGCCTCGGGCAGCACGCCAATGGTGACCGGCGCCGTGGGATCGGACGCCGCGACGTTGTGCACGAGGTCCTGCGCCGTGCCTTCGGGCACGCCGACACCGGCCAGCGCCGCGGCCAGAAGCGGCGCGTATGCGACGGTCGCGAGGGCGGTCATGGCGACACTCCGTGCGGTGGCTCGGCGGGTCCGGGACCGGCCGGCCCGCTGGGGCAACGCCGGACCGATCCGCACGGCGCCACCTATGCCTGCAACCGCCGCGTGTCACGCCGTGCCCGAAAATCGTGAAGCCCCGCCGACCCGGATGCCGCACGATCCGGCATCCGGGCACCGCCCTGCCGGTCGTGCGGGCAGCTGTTGGCCGGTCAGGCCGCGCCCAGGATCGCCTCGGGCTCGGCAGTGGGCCCCTCGACAGAGGCGGCGACGGCGGCGTGGGTCAGCTTGCCGTCGGCGACGTTGAGCCCGGCCCGGAGATGCGGGTTGTCGCGCAGCGCCGCCCGCCACCCGGCGTCCGAGATCGCCAGCACATGCGGCAGGGTCACGTTGTTCAGCGCATAGGTGCTGGTCCGCGCGACCGCGCCGGGCATATTGGCCACGCAGTAATGCACGATCCCCTCGACGGTGTAGGTCGGATCATCGTGGGTCGTCGCCTGCGATGTCTCGAAGCAGCCGCCTTGGTCGATCGCCACGTCGACCAGCACCGCCCCGGGCTTCATTGTAGCGAGGTGCCGCTTCTGCACGAGTTTCGGCGCGGCGGCCCCCGGCACCAGCACGGCACCGATAACCAGATCCGCGCGTTCGATCTCGTCCTCCAAGTTCATGGCGCTTGCAAAGCGTGTCCCGGCGCGGGATTCGAAATGGTGCGACAACCGCTCCAGCACGTCGGGGTTGCGATCCAGGATCGTGGTCCGCGCGCCCAGGCCGACGGCCATCTGCGCGGCATTGAACCCCACGACGCCGCCGCCGATCACCGTCACGTGCGCTGGCGTCACGCCGGGCACGCCACCCAGCAGCATGCCCCGCCCCCCGCGCGGCGTCTCCAGCGCCGTCGCGCCCGCCTGCACCGACAGGCGGCCCGCGACCTGGCTCATGGGCTTGAGCAGCGGCAGCCCGCCGCCCGGCGCGGTCACAGTCTCGTAGGCGATACAGATCGCGCCCGAGGCCATAAGGTCCTTCGCCTGCTGCGGATCGGGGGCGAGGTGCAGGTAGGTGAACAGGATCTGCCCCTCGCGCAGCAACTTGCGCTCGTCCGCCTGAGGCTCCTTCACCTTCACGATCATCTCCGCGCCGGCAAAGACCTCTTCGGCGGTGTCGGCGATGGCGCCGCCCGCGGTGACGTAGTCCGCGTCGCTCGCGCCGATCCCTGCGCCCGCGCCGCTCTGGACCATCACCTCGTGGCCGTGACGGACACATTCCGCGATGCTTTCGGGGGTCAGGCCGACCCGGTATTCGTGGTTCTTGATCTCCTTCGGAACGCCGATCCGCATTCTCTGGTCCTTTCCTGTCACAGTCTCCTCCGGCCGACGGAGTCGGCCCCTGCACGGTCATCGTGTCCGAGTTTGCGTCCGGTTACGAGCCCTGTCGCGGCGGCCTCAGACCTCGCCGCTGGCCGACAGCATCACCGCCGCGGGCCGGGTCTCGTCGATCTCGGCCAGCACGATGATGAGGCTTGCGGTCAGCGGGACCGCCAGGATCGCCCCGGCGATGCCCCAAAGCCCGCCCCAGAACGCCAGCGCAAGAAGCACGACCACGGGACTGAGGTTAAAGCGCCGTCCCATCAGCCGTGGTTCCAGGACCGCGCCGACATAGACCTGCGCGGTGGTCAGCAGAACCAGCGCCAGCACGGCGAACCCGATCGAACCCGACTGCACCAGGCTCAGCACGACGGGAAAGACGACGCCGATGAGCGAGCCGAAATACGGGATGTAATTGAGAAAGGCGATCAACACCGCCCAGAACGGGGCAAACTCGATCCCGATCGCCCACATCAGCGCATAGGACAGCAAGCCGAGGACGACGTTCACGAAGGTCTTCACGAGGAGATAGTCGCTGACCCGGACGTTGATCCGGTTGATCAGCGCGACCGCCTGCTCGCCCTGTTGGGAGCCGCCAAGCGCAATCCCCAGCTTCTTGGCAAAATGCAGCCGCTCGGCGAAGAAGAACGACGCGTAGAGCACGATGAGAAACAGCGTCACACCGAAATTGCGGATCGAGTTGACCAGAGGCGCGATGAAGCGCATGGCGTCGAACCGACCCAGCGTCGCGTCGCGGACGATCTCCCAGTTCGGTTCGTCCTCGATGCCGAACATCTGCGCCACCTGCCCGACCAGCACGTCGAGATTGCGCTCGTACCCCGGCAGCGCGGCCGCGACGCGGGCGAAATTGGTGATGATGAGAACGAAGATCAGCGCCAGCGCCAGCGTGAACGCCAGAAGGACCATGACACGCAACAGCCATTCCGGCGCCCTCCGCAGCACCGTGAAGCTGCCCAGGAAGGTCGCCGCCGCCGACAGGACGTAGAGAGATACCACCGCCGCGATGACCGGCACCAGCAGATCCTTCCCGATCCACAAGAGCCAGCCCAGCATGATCGCCAGAAGCGTGCCGTAGGTGACGGTCGACAGGCGCATCATCGACGCGCCCGGAGTGTCGCGGCTCTCTGTCGGCTCGGCATCTTTGATCCCCTTGCTACGGGTTGGGCCGCGTGCCTGTTTACACGGCCCCGCGCCGCACTTCCATCACCCGGCGCATTGACAGCCTTCCTCCTCTGCCACAACCTACCACAAGGTAACAAGGCGAGGAGAATGCCCGTGGAGCTTCGGATCGAGTCCGTGCAGGTCAGCGAACGTCCGGTCGAGATGCGGCTGCCCTTTCAGTTCGGCAGCACGGAGGTGCGGCGCACCGCCGAAGCCTATGCCGAGGTCACCGCGGTCGTCGGATCGTCCGAGATTCGCGGCGTGTCGGCGCAGCTCATGGTGCCGCGCTGGTTCGACAAGCGGCACGACCAGACCAACGACGACACGATCGACACCCTGCGCCGCACGGTGATCGAAGCGGCGCGTCTGGCCGGCGGGCAATCCGGCACCGTTGCCGCCCTGTCGCGCGGGCTGCGGCAGGCGGTGCCCGGCGCCCTGCCCGCCGGCACGCCGGCCCTTGCCGCCGGCTTCGGTCCCGCGCTGATCGAGATGGCGCTGATCGACGCCGCCTGCCGCGCGGCCGGCCGGACCTTTGCCGAAGCCGCGAAGGGCGACCTCTTCGGCATGGCCGACCTGGCCCCGCCCGACATCGCGGCCGACGCCCTGCGCCACCATCTGGGAGGCGTGGTCGAGCCCGGCCGCATCGAGTTGCGCCACACGATCGGCTTCGACGCGCCCCTGTTCACGGCGGACGTGACCGGCGGGCCGGAAGACGGGCTTCCCGTCTCGGTCGAGGAGGTGATCGCGCGGAATGGTCTCAAGGCGTTCAAGATCAAGCTGAAGGGCGACCCCGACCGTGACCTCGCGCGCCTGCGCGACATTGCCGGCCTCATCGACACGCTGGGCACCTACCGCGTCACGCTCGACGCGAACGAGCAATACGCCCCGGACGCCTTCACGGCCTTCCTCGCCGGGCTGAAGGGCGACGCTGCCCTGCACCGGCTGCGCGAGGCCACCGCCTTTGTCGAACAGCCCTTCGACCGGCAGACCGCGCGCGAGACGCACGCCGGGGCCTACGACCTGCCCCTCGTGATCGACGAGAGCGACGACTCGGACGACGCTCTGGAGGAGGCCCGCGCGAACGGCTGGGCCGGAACCTCGATCAAGAGCTGCAAGGGCGTCCTGCGCGCGCTTCTGAACTACGCCCGCACCCGCGAAGCGGGCGGCCTGCTGTCGGGCGAGGACCTGACATGTCAGCCGGGTCTGTGCTGGCAACAGGACACGACCATGGCGGCCGCCGTCGGCGTGGCGGATGTCGAGCGGAACGGGCACCACTTCGCCGGCGGCATGCAGGGTGCACCGGCGGCCGAGATTTCCGACGCCTGCACCCGGTTTCCCGGTCTCTACCGCGTGCAGGGGGAACGTCCCGCGCTGGCGATCTCGGACGGCGGCGTCGACATCCGCGCGCTGGCCCAGCCGGGTTTCGGCCAGAGCGATCACATCGACACCCGCGCCAACCGGCCCGTGTCGCTGGCGGCGAAAGCCGACTGATCCCGCGGTCGGTCAGTCCGGCGCGACGGTCAGGCTGACCCGATCCGCCGCGAACCAGGTGCGGCCGATCTCGATCGGCCGGCCCTCGGGATCGACGTTCACGCTGTCGGTCCGCAGCACCGGGTCACCCGGCGAGATCCGCAACAATCCCGCCTGCGTCGCCGTCGCGAGCTTGGCCGTCACACGGGTCGAGGCGCGCGTGTAGTCCGCGATCCCCTCGGCGGCGAGCGCCTCGGTCACGGATCCCGTCGCGTCCAGCCGGTCCAGCAGCCCCGGCAGGCGCCCCGCCGGAAAGACGCTGCGGAACAGGGCGATCGGCACGCCGTCGGCCGACGAGAGCCCCTCGTAGACATGCACCTCGTCCCCGTCCTCCAGTTCAAGAAGCTGCTGCTCGCCCGCGTTGGGGCGCCGGGTCTCGCGCCGCAGGATGCGCTTGTCGGGCATCTGTCCCGCCGCCCGCAACGTCTGGTGAAAGCGCACCCGGCGCCCCAGCGGATACTCCGTCGGGCGGGCCGACACGAACACCCCGGCCCCGCGCCGCGCATGGGTCAGCCCCTGCCCCTGCAGTTCGGACAGCGCCCGGCGGACGGTATGGCGGTTGACGCCGAACCGCAGCGCGAGGTCCGCCTCGGTCGGCAACCGGTCGCCCGGCCGGTACTGGCCGCCGGCGATCTCGGCGGTCAGGGTCTGTGCGATGGTGGTCCAGACGGCAGTGCGGGTCATCGGCTTTGCAGGTCTTGCAGAGTGTGGGTGGGCGGCGTATTGATTTGTCTAGTTGTATAGATTCTTTAGGACGCGGGACAATGAATAAAGTCCTTACAACCCTTCAGGAAGACGCCGGATCCCGCCGGGCAGGCGGAGAATGAGCCCCGGACACCTCTTTGCCGTGGCGGGCCCCTCGGGCGCCGGAAAGGACACGCTGATGGCGGCGGCCCGTCGGCGGCGTCCCGATCTGGTCATCGTCCGGCGCGTCATCACCCGCCCATCCGGCGCCACCGGCGAGCCGCACGAGGGGGTGAGCGAGGCCGAGTTCGCCCGCCGCCGCGCCGCCGGTGACTTCGCGCTCTGGTGGGAGGCGCACGGGCTGCGCTACGGCATCCCCGCCACGATCCGCGATGACCTGGGCGCGGGGCGGACTGTGCTGTTCAACGCCTCCCGCAGGATCCTCGCCACGGCGGGCCGGCAGTTTCCGGGCCTCGTCGTGCTGCACGTCACCGCGCCCGACGCGCTGCGGGCGGAGCGGCTTGCCGCGCGGGGCCGCGAATCCGCCGCCGAGATCGGCGCAAGGCTGGACCGATCCGACCTGACGATGCCCGATGGCGTGCCGGTCCGCCGGATCGTCAACGATGGCGGCGTCGAGGACGGTGCCGAGCGCCTTCTCGCCGCGCTTCAGCCGGCGAGGGCGTAGCGATGCAGCAGGTGGAACCGCCCGTCCGACGCCTCGCCGAAGAGACACAGGTGGTCGACGCGGAAGGGACGCGGCACCGCTGGCATCAAGGCGGGCGCCAGCGCGGTCTCGACGCTGAACAGCTCTTCGCGGTGCAGCGGCCCGGTCAGCGTCATGTGAAAGCGGAACGCCTCCATCACGTGAGGATAGCCCCACGCGTCGAGCAGCGCGCGCCGGGTCTCGTCCAACTGGTCGGGATTGCGGCGCGCGATCTCTTCCTTCGTCAGCGGCGCGCGCAGCGCGTTGGTCTCGCGCACCACCGCGGCGGCCATCTCGTCCAGCGGAGTGCTGTCGCCGTGGGGCACCAGCGCCAGGAACCGGCCGAGCCGCCCCATCCGCAGTGCCGGGATCTCGGCGGGCGGGATGCGGCGCGCCATCTCTTCGAGCTGCGCGTCGATCGCGGGCAGGTCCAATCCCTCGGCCGGCCGGAAGGGCGCGCGGATCGTGCCGTGGAAACCGTATTTGCGCGGCGTCTCGGTCACCTCCTCGGCGGGCCGTGGCAGGCCCGGCAGATCGGGATGCGGCCGCTCGGTGCCCTCGGCGGGATCCCATCCCAGCCAGCGCGCGGTAAAATCTGCGAACGGCCCCGGAGACGGGGCAACGAACACGGCGAAACGGGTCCAGTCAGTCATGGGGGCGTGCGTACCGTCCGGCTGCCAATGGTTCCACCCGAACCTCGACTCTCGCCCCGCCAAACACAAGGAGGGCAGTGATGTCCGAAGCCATCCTCGCCAACGCCAATCTCGTCCTGCCGGACCGCATGTTGCGCGGCGCCGTTACGCTCCGCGACGGACGGATCGCCGACATCGCCGAGGGCAGCGCGGCACCTGCGGGCACCGTGGATTGCGGCGGCGACCTGGTGATGCCGGGGCTGATCGAGCTGCACACCGACAACCTCGAACGGCACATCCAGCCGCGTCCCAAGGTCGACTGGCCCCACGCCAACGCCATCGTCGCCCATGACGCCGAGCTTGCCTCGGTCGGCATCACCACGGTGTTCGATGCCCTGCGGGTGGGCTCGATCCCCGGCGGCCAGCGCCACGAAAAGGCCTATGCCCGCGATCTGGCGACAGAGCTGGTGCAGATGCGCGACGCGCACGGGCTGCGGATCAGCCACTTCCTGCACCTGCGGGCCGAGATCTGTTCAGAGACGCTGGTGGACGAGCTTGCGTCCTTCTCGGCCGGGGACCGGGTCGGACTGGTCAGCCTGATGGATCACACGCCCGGCCAGCGGCAGTTCCGCGATCTGTCGAAGCTCAAGACCTACGCGATGTCGAAGAACGGCATGACCGAGGACCAGTTCACCGAACACGTCGCGCAGCTGCGGTCGGTGCGCGAGCGTTTCGGTGCCACGCACGAGGACGTCGCCGTGGCCGAGGCGCGGCGGCTGGGCGCGATCCTGGCCAGCCACGACGACACCACGCCCGAACAGGCCGATCAATCCGCCGAGCGCGGCGTGCGTCTGGCCGAGTTTCCCACCACGCGCGAGGCGGCCGAGGCGCTGCGGACCCACGGCATCGCGGTGATGATGGGGGCGCCGAACCTCGTGCGGGGCGGATCGCATTCCGGCAACGTCGCCGCGTCGGAGCTGGCAGCGGACGGGCTGCTGGATATCGTGTCGTCCGATTACGTGCCGGCCGCCCTGCTGATGGCCGCGGTGATGCTGGGCGATCTCTGGGACGACCTTCCGCGCGGCATCGCCACCGTGACCCGCGCGCCCGCGGACGCCGCCAACCTGCCCGATCGCGGCCGGATCGAGGCCGGCGCGCGGGCCGACCTGATCCGGGTGTCGCGGTGGGCGGGCACGCCGATGGTGCGCGAGACCTGGGTGCGCGGCCGTCGCGTCGCCTGACGCCTCAGGCCGTCGTGGCGGCCTGCGACCGGGATCTCAGCCAGTTCACCCCCAGCAGCGCGCACAGCGCCACCGCGCCGGACGCCTCGATGGCGAAGGCGGGGTGGAATACGGCGATCGTCGCGGGAACCACCAGCAGCCGCGAGACGGTGTCCATCGGCGTGAAGAGATACCCTTCGAGCGCTGCCGCGAAGGCCGCCAGCGCAAGAATAGCGATCAGCCCGCTCCAGATGACATAGGCCCAGGGGCCGCCCAGGATGATCTCGGGATTGTAGACCATGAACACCGGGATCAGGTAGAGGCCCTTGGCGAACTTCCACGCCTGCACGCTCGTCTCCAGCGGCTTGGAGCCCGCGATGGCCGCCCCCGCGAACCCCGCCAGCGCGATGGGCGGCGTCACGTTGCTGTCCTGCGAGTACCAGAACACCACGAGGTGCGCGATCAACAGCGGCACGCCGAACTCGTCGCTCAGCGCCGGTCCAACCAGCACGATCAGCACGATGTAGGACGCCGTCACCGGCAGCCCGAGCCCGAGGATCAGACTGGCGATCAGCACCAGGATCAGCGCCAGCACCAGATTGCCGCCCGAGAAGGCGATCATCATCGACGAGAATTTCAGCCCCAGCCCCGTCAGACCGACGACCCCGACGATCACCCCGGCGATGGCACAGGCCATGGACACAGCGACCGCGTTCCGTGCCCCGAGCGCGAGCGCCGTCCACACCAGCCGCAGCCCCGCGACCACTTCGTCGCGGAGGCGTGCCAGGGTCAGGCCCTGCCCCCGGCGCGGGTCGAGCACGAACAACTCCACCCCGCGGCGCAGCGCGGCGACGCCCAGCACCGACAGGATCGCCCAGAAGCCGACACGCATGGGCGAGAGGTTCTGCAGCAGAAGTCCGACGAGGATCACCAGCGGCAGCAGGAACTGCCAGCCGGACATCAGCGTGCCCCGCACCGTCGGCAGGTCCTCGGTCGCGCCGCCCTGCATGCCGCGCTTGAGCGCGACGATGTGCACGAACAGGTAGACGGTCCCGAGATACAGGAACGCCGGAAAGATCGAGACGAGCACGATGTCGATATAGGGCAGCCGCGTGTATTCCGAGATCAGGAAGGCCCCCGCGCCCATCAGCGGCGGCGTGATCTGCCCGCCCGTCGAGGCGGCGGCCTCGATCCCGCCGGCCTGCGCGGGGCGGTATCCCAGCCGCTTCATCAGCGGGATCGTGAAGGCGCCGGTGGTCACGACGTTGGCGATGGCCGACCCCGAGATCGAGCCCATGCCGGCCGAGGCCAGCACCGCCGCCTTGGCCGGACCGCCCGGCTTGCGCCCCGTTGCCGCGTAGGCGAGGTCGATGAAGAACTTGCCCGCGCCCGTCACCTCGAGAAACGCGCCGAACAGCACGAAGACGAAGATGTAGGTCGAGGCGACCCCCAGCGGCAGGCCGTAGATCCCCTCCTGCCCCAGGTAGAGCTGCCCGATCAGCCGGTCGAGCGTGTTGCCGCGGTGCGAGAGGATGCCGGGCAGCCACTCGCCCAGCCACGGCAGCTCGCCACGCGGTCCGGCAAAGCCATAAAGGATCGCCACGAGGCCGATGATCGTCATCGGCAGCCCGATGGCCCGCCGGCTGGCCTCGAGCAGCGTGACGGTGGTGAGGATGCCCATCCAGACATCCGTCTCGCTCCAGAATCCGGCACGAGAGAAGATCGCATCGAGGTTCCAGACGATGTAGGCGCCGCTGGTGATCGCGCCGACAAGGAAGGCGCCGTCGATGATCCAGCCGACCGCCCCCCGCCCGCGCTGTCCGAAGGCGGGATACATCAGGAAGGTCAGCGCCATGACGAAGGCGAGGTGGATCGAGCGCTGGTAGAACAGCCCCAGCGGCTCGATCCCCGCGCCGTAGAGCTGGAACAGCGACAGGGCGACGCCGACGGCGGCGATCACCCAGGCGATCGTGCGTCCCTGCGACGGGGCGCCTGTCGGATCGGCGGTCTCTCGTGCGGATTCCTGCGTGTCGGACATCGGGCGGCCGTCAGGGTTTCAGGCGAAGCGTGACGCGCTCGCCCGCCGCCTGTTCGCTCAGCCGGTGATCGGCGCCGCCGATCGTCAGATGATGGCCGACCGACCGACGGCCGACGCGCAGCACCAGGGTGTCTCCGGCGATCCGCTCGTCGATGCCGGTGATCCAGTAGCCGCGGCCCTCGGCCGGGACCAGCGTGCCCCGCCCCTGGACCTCGCCCAGGCCGGCCGCGAAGTCATGCAGATACGATTTCTCGAGAACCATGTGTCCGCCCGTATTGACGAAGCAGTCGGCCACGCGGCCGCCGGTGACGGAGTGGTGCCATTTCAGGCACCATTCCTCGCCCTCGACGACCTCGACCGACAGAAGCGTGCGGTCGGGCGCCTGCACTTCCAGCGTTGCCGCGTGCAGGGCGCTCGGCCACAGAAGGCACGTCAGGGCGGCCGTCGCCAGCCGCCCCGCGATCTGCCGGCTCAAGGCCGCAGATCGTCCGGCACCTCTGCGCCGGCCTCTTCGTAATACCGGATCGCGCCGGGATGCAGCGGGATCGGCGTCGACCCGAGCGAGAACTCGACCGTGGTGTCGTTGGCCGCGGGGTGCACCGCGATCAGCTCGTCCACGTGGTCGAACATCGCCTTGGTGATCTGGTAGGCGAGCTCTTCGTCCATCGCCGCGTTGACCACCAGCACATTCGGGATCGAGATCGTCTGCACCGGCTCGTCGATGCCCTCGTAGAGCCCGCCGCTGATCTCGTAGGCGGCAAAGACCGGCTCCTTCTCGGTAGCGGCGGCGATCTCTTCCTCGGTGAGCGGCACGATCGAGATGTCGCGAGTCGCGGCGAGGTTGATGATCGAGCTGGTCGGCGGACCGACGCTCCAGAACCCGGCATCGATGTCACCGTCGCGGAGCGCATCGGCGGTCTCGTTGAAGTTCAGGCGCTGTTCGTCGATGTCGTCATAGGTGATGCCGTTCGCGGTCAGCACCTGTTCGGCGTTGACCTCGGTGCCCGATCCGGGCGCCCCGACCGAGACCCGCTTGCCCGACAGGTCCGACAGGCTTTCGATGCCGCTGTCGGCGAGCGTCACGATATGCACCGCGTTCGGGTAGATCGAGGCCAGCGCACGGGCATCGACGGGCCGGTCGGTGAACGGATCCACCGTGCCGTTGACGGCGGCATAGACGGTATCGGCCAGACCGATCGCCAGGTCGCTCTGCTGCTGCGCGATCAGCGCCATGTTCTCGACCGAGGCGCCCGTCACCTCGGCCGTGGCCGATGCGCCCTCGACGTGTTGGCCGATCAGCTCGGCCAGGCCGCCGCCATAGGGATAGTAGGTGCCCCCCGTGCCGCCCGTGGCGATCGAAAGATCCTGAGCGGCGGCGCCCGAGCCAATGGCCAGAACCGCCGCGACAGTCGCGGTGAACCGTTTCATATGTATCCTCCCAAGTTTCCCCCGGTCGCGTCATCGCCGGGGGTGACCACATGGACGCAGAAGCGGACACGGAATGTCAACGCCTAGCCGCCGGCCGGATACGCGAAGGGCCGGCACAATGGCCGACCCCCCGGGGCGCAGTCGCCGCCCCTGACGCGATATGCGTGATCTCAGGTCGTGCGGTCCTGCAAGGGCCGAAATTCGCCGCGCGCCTCTGTCGCAAGGCTCACGCCGACGATTGCGAGCAACGCGAAGAGGAAGCCGGGGATGATCTCGTACACGCCCGGACCGCCCAGGAAGCTGCCGTTCCAGCCAAGCTGGATCCACACGATCACCGTCACGGCCCCGGTCACGAGCCCCGCGACCGCGCCGATCCCCGTCATCCTCTGCCATGTGAGTGACAGGATGATGAGCGGCCCGAACGCGGCACCGAACCCGGCCCAGGCGTTCGCCACCAGCCCAAGCACCTGGCTTTCGGGATCGCGCGCGATGATCGCCGCGGCGATCCCCACGAGCAGGACGGCGAGGCGTCCGATGTTCACGACCTCGCGGTCGCTGGCGCTGCGACGCAGGAACAGGCGGTAGAAATCCTCGGTCAGCGACGACGAGGAGACGAGCAGCTGGCTCGACACCGTGCTCATGATCGCCGCGAGCAGCGCAGCGAAGAGGAAGCCGGTCACGAGCGGATGGAACAGAAGCTCGGACAGGACGATGAAGATCGTCTCGGGATCGTCGATCGTCATGTCGTTGCGCACCACGTAGGCCCGGCCGAACACGCCCACGCCGACCGCGCCGATCAGCGAGATCGCCATCCACGTCATGCCGATGTTCCGCGCCGTCGCCACGGCCTTGACGCTTTTCACCGCCATGAAGCGGACGATGATGTGCGGCTGGCCGAAATAGCCGAGCCCCCAGGTCACCGCCGACAGGAAGCCGATGAAGGTCAGCCCCTCGGTCAGCGAGAGGAAGTTGGTGTCGACCTCGTTCAGCGTCTGCGAGGCCTGGTCGAACCCGCCGCCGCCACCGAGGATGATGATCGGCATGATGATCAGCGCCAGCATCATGATGCAGCCCTGCACGAAGTCGGTCAGGCTGACCGCCAGGAACCCGCCGACCACGGTATATGTCAGCACGATCCCCAGCGTCAGCCAGACGCCGACCTGGTAGTTGCCCTCGAACGCGCTGGTGAACAGCTTGCCGCCGGCGACGAGGCCCGAGGCCGTGTAGACGGCGAAGAACACCACGATGATGACCGCAGACACCATCCGCAGGGTCAGCGCCTGCGTGGGAAAGCGGTTGGCCAGGAAGCTGGGGATCGTCAGGCTGTTGTCATAACGCTCGGTCTGCTCGCGCAGCCGCGGCGCGACGATGATCCAGTTCAGGAACGCGCCGACGAAAAGGCCGATGCCGATCCAGGCCTCGACAAGTCCGGTGGCGTAGAGCGCGCCGGGAAGGCCCAGCAGGAGCCACCCGCTCATGTCCGAGGCGCCCGCCGAAAGCGCCGCGACCGCCGGCGGCAATTGCCGCCCGCCGAGAACGTATTCCTCGGCATTCGACGTCGACTTGCGCCAGGCATAGAAGCCGATGCCGAGCATCAGCACGAAATAGAGTATGAGACTGATCCAGATGCCGATCTGCATGATAAGTCCTTATGCTTGCAATTTGAGTCACCTTGTCACGTCGAGGTGAGCCTACGAAATAGGCGCCACATGCGGATTGACCGTTTTTTCGTCGGGATTCCTGCGGCAGAGCCGTGAAACCTGTCCCGCGCGCCCACGAAAAAGGGCGCCCGCGTGAACGGACGCCCCTCCGGCATACACCGATTGTGTGGCTTCAAGACAGCAGGAACTGATCCTGTTCGATCAGGCCGGCCAGCGCGCCCGAGAAGCCAGCGTTGTAGTCGATGGCCACCTCGTTGGCGACGTAATCGCTGCGCAGGTCGGTGTAGTCGCCGTTCCGGTCCGGTCCGCCGACCAGCGCCCCGTCGAGCACATGCTCGTTCGGGCCGGATTCCCCGACATGGTCGGTTCCCGAGGCGGCGCGATGGTGCGGCTGCAACGGGAAGTCGTCGCCGAAGCCGACGAGATAGCTGAAGGCGTCGGGATTGTCGCCCAGCATGTAGTCGATCTGGTCGGATGCGAATTCGCGCAGCGCCTGGGCCTTGTCGCTTTCCCCGCGCTCGTCCAGCAGCTCGGCATAATCCATCGCCAGGAACGCCGTATTGGCGGCATAGCGGTTGGACCCCCACTGGTCGAGCCAGGCGAGGCCCTCATTGGTGTCGGTGCCCGGTGTCCGCGCGACGCTGTATTCCCAGTGATCGAAATGCGCGTCGAGGTCGTCGAAATATCGCTGATCGCCGGTCGCCTTCGCCAGTTGCAGCGCCGTGCCCATCGACTGATCGTCCCAGCTCATCGCCCAGTAGATGTTGTCAGCGCTGTAATAGCTTTCGGCCTTCTGCAGGTAGACCGCCTCTCCCGTCGCCTCGTAGAGCCATGTCGCCGCCCAGGCCAGTTCGCCGTCATACCCCGAATGGGAGGCGTAGAAACTGCCCGCATCCGGGATCGCGTCGGTATAGGTGCCCTGGTAGGCCTCGGAGAAGGCGAACAGCTTTTCGGCATTGGCCAGCAGCTGGTCCGCGCGCGCGCCCTGCCCGGCCTCGCCCAGCACCATCGAGCTGGCGGCGAGCGCGGCGGCGGTCTGCGCCGTCACCTCGGTGCCCGGCGTGTCGGCGGTGATGGCGTAGGCCGGCCGCTCCATCGTCATGTCCTCGGGCGCGCCCCAATAGGCATGGTCGAGCTGGCCGTTGCCGACCTGGCCGTAGAACACGTCGTCCGACAGGTCCGCCGTGCCGTTGTCGTCGTAGCAGCGCAGGAGATAGTCGCTGACCCAATCAACGTGGGCGACCAGATCGTCATAGCTGCCCGCCGCATCGTAACCGTCGCGGAAGTCGATCGCGCCCCAGGCGAGGGTCGTGGCGGTATAGGCCTGCGGCAACCCGAATTTCACGTGGTCACCCGCGTCGTAGAACCCACCTGTCAGGTCGCGGCCCACGTCGGCACCGTCCTGCAACGCGCTGTCGCCGCGCCACGCGACCGGATGGTCGTCGGGCAATTCGCCGGAATACTGGGCATAGTAGAAGTCCATCGACAGATCGAGCGCCTCGGCATACTCGGCCCCGCCGAACGCGCCGGGCGCCGGGTCGGTCGTGCCGTCGTCCGTGGGCGGTTCGGTCGTGCCGTCGTCCCCGTCCGAAGGCGCATCGTCCGACACGACGTCCAGATCTTCGGGCGGCATCCCCGCCCCGGTGAAACCGATGTCGACGCTCTGGCCCGGATGCAGCGACGCGCCGTATCCCGCGCCGGTCAGCTCGAAGGTGCCGTCGCCGAGATCGGTCACGGTCATGCCCCAGGCGTTCCGCACGTCCAGGTCGTCTGCGCTGACGATCAGCGACCAGGTGTCCATGGCCTCGCGCGTTTCGTTCTTGACGGTCAGCGCGGCGTTGTAGCCGCCGTTCCACGTCGCGCTCACCCGGTAGTCGAGCGTCGGGCGCGGCGCCGTGTCCGCCTCTTCGGTCTCGGGCGTACCGGTCACAGCCGGCTCTTCGACGACGGGATCGGAGGTCTCGTCGGTCGTGCCGTCGTCGCCCGAAGTGTCCTGCGTGGTGTCGTCCTCGGTCGCAGGCGCCTCCGGCTCGGCCGACGTCCCGGGCTCGGCGCCGTTGATGCTGACAATCTCGAACTCTGGCTCGCCCGCGCCCTGGAACCCGAAGGCGGCGGTCTGCCCGGCATCGAGCGAGTCCTGCCAGCTCGATCCCGACAGGGTGTAGAGATCGCCGACACGCGCGTCGATCGTCACGCCCCAGATGTTCGTGATCTCGGCGTCGAGCGAGATCACGATCGTCCAGTCGTCCGCCGTCGTCGCCGCGGTAAAGTCGAACTCGTGCACGAAGCCGCCATTCCAGGCCTCGGTGCGAGTGACCGACACATCCCCGGTGCCGGCGCTCGTTGTGGTCATTGCCGTATCAGACATGGGCTTTCCAGTTCCATAGAAGGTGTGCCGCGCGCGTCATCCCTCGCACCGCGACCTTTCATTCCGCCCAATGCGGCGGGGCGTTCCGGCTCGCGTTGCCCGTCGGTCCCGGCCCGTCCGTCCTGTCGGGAACGCGGCTCCCGGTCGCAGGATGGATCGAACGAACAAGGCGGGTTGCGTTCATGTCGAAACGGCTCTTTGGGCTGTCCGCGGGCGGGTGCCGAAGGACTATGGCGGCGACACGCCCTTCGATCAACTGTGGATTGTGCGGCTTCTTGCCGATGTGGCGCCGACGCTGCGTCAACGTGTGAAAGTGCCTTTTTTCAAGACGCCATGGCCACTTGCGCGTCACGCGAGCGCCGCAATGCGCAGCGCCGCGGCGAAACCGGGCGTAACGGCGTAGGCGACGGCACGTAAAGTAATACCGTTGTAAAAACGAAAATACACCTGTATGTTCCGCGCAGCTTCCGCCTCACGGGAGCTTCCGGAGGAGACGCGGGGCACGCGCCCCGCGCACACATTTCTAGGGAGGACATCGCATGTTGCGATTCGTTCAGAGCACCGTCGCCTCGGCGCTGCTCGTCGCCACCGCGGCCGTTCCGGCCGTCGCTCAGGATGACGCGGGCACGCAGAAGAAAGACAGCTATCGCTTCGTCATCATTCCGAAGGTCGTCCACCCCTGGTTCGACAAGGTGAACGACGGCGCCCAGATGGCCGCCGCCGCGATCGAGGCGCAGTCCGGCTCGTCGGTGCAGATCGACTATTCCGCGCCGCAATCCGCCGACGTCGTCCAGCAGAACCAGATCCTCGAAAGCTCGATCGCGACCCGCCCCGACGGCATCGCCATCGACCTGCTCGACCCGGCCGGCAACCGCGCCTCGCTCGAGGATGCGCAATATCAGGAAATTCCGCTGACCCTGTTTGACAGCGTCCCGCCCGAGGGGATGGACATCCCCTATATCGGCTCGGACTTCTGCGAGCAGGCCAAGATCGCCTCGCGCCGCCTCGTCGAACTGCTCGACGGTGAGGGCCAGGTCGCGATCATGATGGGCGTGCCCTCGGCGCCGAACCACTCGATCCGCGCCGAGTGCCACCGCGAGGTCTTTGCCGAGCACGACGGCATCGAGGTCGTCGCCGAAGGCATCGACAACGACGACATCCAGACCGCCCAGAAGCAGGCCGCCGCGATCATGCAGGCCAACCCCGAACTCGACGGCTGGGTCGCGTCGGACGCCGCCGGCCCGGTCGGGATCGGCCAGGCCATCGTCGAGGCCGGCAAGGAAGGCGAAGTGCAACTTGTCGGGCTCGACAACCTCAACGAGATGCTCGACCTGATCCGCGACGGCGTCGCCGACAGCTCGTCCGCCTCGCAGCCCGAGCTTCAGGGCTACTGGTCGGTGATGCTGCTGTGGCAGCAGGCGACCGGTGCCCCGGTGCCGACCTATATCGATACCGGCAACGCCTTCATCACCCAGGACAACGTCGACGGCTGACGGGGCAACCCGATAGCGCGGGCCGGGCCGCCTGCCCGGCCCGCAAACCGTCACACGTTCGACCTGGAGCCGATCCATGGCCTATCTCGAAACACGCGGTCTCGGCCGCGACTTTCCGGGCGTCACCGCGCTGGACGGGCTCGACCTGGATGTCGAACTCGGACGCACCCACGTTCTCGTCGGCGAGAACGGCGCGGGGAAGTCCACGCTGGTCAAGCTGGTCACCGGAACCGACCGCCCCTCGCGCGGGACGATCCGCATCGACGGCGAGGACCCGGCCGAAAAGCCCGACCTGTTCCGCTACATCGCCTACGTGCCGCAGGAACTCAGCCTCTTTCCGCACATGAGCGTGGCCGAGAACCTGCTGATGCCGTTCCACAAATCCGGCCACCGGGGCATCGTGCGCCGCGCCGCGCTGGAACGCGAGGCGCAGGAATACCTCGACCGCTTCGGCATCGAGGCCCGGCCCGGCGACTTGGTGCAGACGATCTCGGTCCCCGACCAGCAGCTTCTGCAGATCGCCCGCGCCTCGACCAACAAGGACATGAAGGTCCTGATCCTGGACGAGCCGACCTCGTCGCTCACCCCCGTCGAGGTCGACCGCGTGTTCAAGGTCATCCGCGGCTTTCACGACCGGGGCGTCGGCGTCGTGTTCATCTCGCACAAGATGGACGAGGTGTTCGACATCGGCGACGACTACACCGTCCTGCGGAACGGCAAGAAGGTCGAGGCGGGGCACCTGTCTGACACCGACGAGGACGGCCTGATCCGCGCCATGTCGGGCCAGAAGCTCGAGCTGGGCGACCAGTTCCGCCCCGCCACCGCGCCCGCCGAACCGCTGATCGAGGTCGAGGGCCTGAGCGGGCCCCGGTTCGAGGATGTGGACTTCACCCTTCATCGTGGCGAGATCCTGGGCTTTGCCGGCCTCGTGGGCTCGGGCCGGTCCGAGCTGATGCAGACGATCTTCGGCTTCCGCAAGGCGCATCGCGGCACCGTCCGGGTGAACGGCGCCCCCTGGCGGCTCGGCGACACGACGAAGAGCGTGAAGAACGGGATGCTCTATCTCTCGGAAGAGCGCAAGCATCACGGCATCTTCCCACAGCTCTCGGTCCGCGAGAACATCGGCCTGTCGATCTTCGACCTGACCAACTCGCCGCTCGGGATCAACGCGCGGCGCGAGCGGCGCGAGGTCGACCGCATCGTCGACGACTACGACATCCGCACCGCCTCGACGGACACGAAGATCTCGAACCTGTCGGGCGGCAACCAGCAGAAGACGATCATCGGCCGCGCGATGGCGATGGAGCCGAAGGTGCTGATCTTCGACGAGCCGACCAAGGGGATCGATGTCCGCACCAAGGCACAGATCTACGAGATCATGAAGGGCCTCGCCGAAAAGGGGATCGGCATCCTGCTGGTGTCGTCCGAGATGGACGAGCTGCGCAAGTGCGCCTCGCGGATCATCACCATGCATTCTGGCCGGGTGACCGGCGAATTCGACACCGCCACCACGGACCAAGAGAGCCTGGTCGGCGCCATTTTCGGAACGGAGGCCGAGCATGTCTGACATGCAGGAGACCGCGCAAAGGGCCAAGCACAATCCGCTGCTCGCCTGGGCCAAGAACCCCGTCATGGGCGTGCTGGCCGTCCTCATCGCAATCTTCGCGATATCGGCGATCCTGTCGCCCTACTTCCTGACCGCCTACAACATGAGCGTCGTTGCCCGCGGCCTCGCCTTCGTGGCGCTGGTCACCATCGGCCAGGCGTCGCTGATGATCCTCGGGGAACTGGACCTGTCTCTGGGCACCATCGGCGGCCTGTCCGGCATCATTGCGGGGATGCTGATGGTCAATGCCGGGCTCGACCCGTGGCTGTCGATGGCGCTGGCGCTGTGCATGGGGGCGACTCTGGGGCTGGTGAACGGGCTGCTCGTCACGTCGCTCGGCCTGCACTCGCTGGTGCTGACAATCGGTACGGCCGGCATCTACGGCGGCGCGATCCTGGTGCTGACGCGGGGCGTGGCGATCACTGACATCCCGCGCGAGATGCAGTTCCTAGGCCGCGGCACCCTGTTCGGCTTTCCGATGCCCTTCGTGGTGATGCTCGTGGTGCTGGCCTTTGCCGTGTTCCTGACGATGAAGACGCCGTTCGGCCGCTACATGTACGCCATCGGCAACAACCGCGACGCCGCCCGCATGCTGGGCATCAAGGTCGACACGATCCGCGTCCTGGTCTTCGTCATGGCGGGCACGCTGTCGGCGCTCGCGGGGCTGTTGCTGGTGGCCCGGCTGGGCACCGCGCAGCCCTCGATCGGCGACACCTGGGTGCTGGGCCCCATCGCAGCGGCGGTGATCGGCGGCGTGGCGACCACCGGCGGCGTCGGCAGCATCCTCGGCGCGATCTTCGGCGCCGCGATCATCGGCATCATCGAGAACATCATCGTCCTCTTCGGCGTCTCCCCGTACTGGCAGGGCATCGTGAGCGGCGCGATCGTGGTCATCGCGATCTCGTTCGACGCGATCTCGCGCCGCTGGCTGCGCCGCGAGGGCTGAGGGACATGCTTGACAGAAAGACAGACGACATGACGGACCAGTCGAACGTGCGCACCAAGAAGCTGATCAACGCCCCCGAGGACATCATCTCGCAGGCCATCGAGGGAATGATCTCGGCCCATCCCCATCTTCTGCGGGTCGAGGGCGACAGCGGCCGCGCCGTGGTCGCCGTCGACGGCCCGCGCGACGGCAAGGTTGGCATCGTGATCGGCGGCGGTTCGGGCCACGAGCCCGCCTTCGCCGGATATGTCGGGCGTGGGCTGGCCGACGCGGCGGCCGTGGGCAACGTCTTCGCCTCGCCCAGCCCCGAGCAGATCCTCGACGCCGCGAAGGCCGCCGATGGCGGCGCGGGCGTGGTGTTCCTCTACGGCAATTACACCGGCGACGTGCTGAACTTCGACATGGCGGCCGAGGAATGTGCAGGTCTCGGCATCCCCGCCAAGTCGGTCGCCGTTGCCGACGACGTCGCCTCGGCGCCCAGCGACCGCGCCGATGAACGGAGGGGCATCGCGGGCGACTTCTTCGTCTTCAAGATCGCCGGTGCCGCGGCCGAGGCAGGCCGCGACCTGGCCGGCGTGACCGAGGCGGCGTCCGCGGCGCTGTCCAACACCAAGTCGATGGGCGTCGCCCTGTCGGCCTGCTCGATGCCGCAGACCGGCAAGCCCAATTTCGAGATCGGCCACGACGAAATGGAAATCGGCATGGGCCTGCATGGCGAGCCGGGCATGCGCCGCGGCAAGCTGGCCGAGGCCGACCATATCACCGACGAGCTGATGGAGCCCATCCTCGCCGAGATGGACCTGCCCGAGGGCAGCGAGGTCGCGGTTCTGGTCAACGGGCTGGGCGCGACGGGACTGCTGGAGCTCTACATCCTGCACCGCCGCGTGGCGCAGATCCTGGGCGAGCGCGGCGTGAAGATCCATCATTCCTGGGTCGGCGAATACGCCACCTCGCTGGAGATGGCGGGCGCCTCGGTCACGCTGCTGAAGCTCGACGATGATCGCAAGGCGCTGCTCGACATGCCCTGCCGGACCCCGGCGCTGACCGTGGGCACCGTCGCGCAGGCCCGGCCCGCCGCGACGACCGCCACCCGCACCACCGTACAGCACGCCGCCCGCGACGAGACCGAGGTCCGGCGCGAGGATCTGGCCACCGATGGCCCGGTCACGCCGGCGATCTTCCGCAGCATGATGATCCGCGCCGGCGAGCGCATCAGCGCGGACGCAGACCGGCTGTCCGAGCTCGACGGCGTGATCGGCGACGGCGACCATGGCGTCACGATGGACATCGGCTGGAAAGCGGTGCGCAAGGCCCTGGAACAGAGCCCCGCAGACGAGACGGTCGAGACCTCGTGCAAGCGGATGGCCAAGGCGTTCCTCGACGCCGTCGGCGCCTCGTCCGGGCCGCTCTACGCCACGGCGTTCCTCAGGGCGGGCACCGCCGTCGGCAACCGCCTGAACCTCGATGCCGCGGCCGTGGTCGCCTGGGTCGAGGCGGCGGCGCAGGGCGTGCGCGAACGCGGCCGGGCCGAGCCGGGCGACAAGACCATGGTCGATGCCTGGGTGCCCGGCGCCGAGGCCGCGCGCGCCGCGCTCGGCAAGGACGGCGACGTGCTGGCCTGCCTCGCGGCGGCCTGCGAGGGCGCCGAGCGCGGGATGAACGCCACCAAGGAGATCGAAAGCCGCCGCGGACGGTCCGCCAAGCTGGGCGCACGCTCGGTCGGGCATATCGATCCCGGCGCGGCCTCGACCCACGTCATCCTCTGCGCGATGTACGACGCGGCGAAGGACGCCCTGTCCTGAGCCTGCGACGGGCCGGTCAGGCCGGCCCGTCCAACAGCCCCCGCGCGACGGATTCGTTCGTGACCAGCCGATTGATGTAGCGGCCCCGCAGGATCGCGCGGATCACCGGCAACTTGATCAGCCCGCCCGAAACCAGGATCGCATCAGGCTTGATCCGCAGCTTGTCGGGCGGCAGCGCGATCACCGTCTCGTTGATGAAGTGATCCACGGGCCGCCCGTCGGCGTCGATGAAGCAGCCCAGGATCTCGCCCACCGCCCCGGCGGCGGTGATCTCGTCGAGGTTGTCCTTGATCACCCGCACCTGCGTCAGCGAGCTCTGTTCCTCGGACGACGAACAGCTGACCATCGCGATATCGGCGATCTCGGTCCGCGCCAGGACGTCCGTGACCTCTTCGTTCAGCAGCAGCGCCTCGCGCGCCGCGGCCGAAGCGCAGAAGATCGGCGCGGTGAGATAGTGGCACTCGACCCCCAGACGCCGCGCGGTGTCGGTGGCCACGTCGAACGAGTTCGACCCCGTCATCCGGGTGATCCCGCCGATCAGGCCGACCACCCAGCTGCCCGCGGACGGCCGCGTCGTCAGCCGGCGCGCGACATAGGACAGCGTCCGCCCCGAGCCGATCCCGATGCCCACGTCGCGGCCCTTGATCAGCGGGCTCGCCATCGCGCCGGCGGCCTCGCCGATCACCCGTTTCTGCGTGATGAAATCGTCGACATCCGGCACCACCGTCACGTCCCGCAGGCCATAGCGCGAGGCGATCTCCTCGGCCATGACGCGGCATTCCAGCAGCGGCATGTCCAGCTCGACCGTCACCAGCCCCTCGGCGCGGATCTGGCCGATGATCTTGTTCACCTTCAGCCTTGTGATGCCAAGCCGGTCCGCGATGTCCTTCTGGGTGAGACCGGCCACGAAGTAGTACCAGCCCACGCGCGCCCGTTCGTCGAGAGAGCCCGAGGAATCGTGGTCTGGCTGCTGCATTTCGGTCATGACCCTGTCGCCCGGATGTCGGGCCCGCATATCCCATCTTGTCCCAACAGGCCACGCGCCCGAATGGAGGTAATTCAAAGATTACACGAGGATGGCGCCGGGGCCGCCCGCACCTCAAGCGGTTTCGAGATGAGCGCGGCTCAGATCTTCAGGTCGGCCGCCCCGGTATCGATATGCGGCGCCCAGAACGCGACGCTTTCGGCAATCTGCGGGATCACCTCGCGGTCGTTCGGCTCGCGCTCCTTGAACGACAGCTCCAGGCAGATCTCGTTGTCCTCGGCCCCGCCTTCGGCGAACGCCTCGAGCAGCGGCTCAGGCTGGATGCGACCGCGGGCGTTGAACTCGGCGGTGAAGGGCCGGTGGCCGCCCTTGTCCATCAGCGACTGCTTGATGTGGATGATGGGCGAGACCTTCGGCACCGCCCGCGCCCAGGCGTAGGGGTCGAAGTCGTCGGGGTTCTCGCTGGTGACGTCGCCGTGGTCGATGTCGGCCATCATCCACATCGGCACCGCCATGTCCGCCGCGCTCAGCCGGTCCTGAAGGGCCATGCAGGCCGCGATCGTCTCGCCGAACTCGCGCCCGATGCTCATCGGCTCCCAGAACACGTAGTCCAGCCCCGCCGCCTTCGCATGCTCGGCGACCTCGGCCCAGTGATCGATGGCGATACGGATCAGTTCTTCGCGCCGCGCCGGATCGTTGAAGTCGCGGTAGGTGAAGATGGCGAACTGGGTGCCGATGCTCCGGCCGCCCAGATCGCCGAAGATGTCCGCGAAGGTCTTGAACCAGTCGACGTAATAGCGGCGCACATCCGGGTCAGGATGACCGAAATGGTTGAGCCGCCCGTAGGGCCCGGTCATCCCCGAGGTGCAGCGCACCCCGGTCCGATGACAGGCGCGGTCCATCTCGCGCGTGAGGCGGCGGAGAACCGGTGCGGGCCAGGAGGGATTGATGAACTCGTGCGTCAGTTGCAGATCACGCAGCCGCAGTTCCCGCGCCGTCGTCTCGATCAGGTCCGCCGGCTCGGCAAAGCGGTTCACCAGAGGATTGGTGTTCAGCGACAGTGTCAGGGGCATCAGGCGGCTTTCCGTTGCTGCGCGTCGAACCAGGCGGCGAAGTCGGCCTTCTCGGCCTCGGACAGGTCCAGCCGGTGCTTGGTGCGCCGCCAGAGAACGTCCTCGGCGGTGCGCGCCCATTCGTGTTCCACGAGATAGCGCACCTCGGCCTCGTAGAGCTGGCCGCCGAAGTGGCGCCCCAGCCCCTCGACCGAGGTGGCGTCGCCCACGAGCATGGCGATCCGCGCGCCGTAGCAGCGGCCGTAATGCTGGCGCAGCGCCCGCGGCATCCACGGGTAGTCGGCCTTCATCTGCTCGCGGAACAGGTCGTAATCGGCGTTCTTGATCTCGCCGCCCGGCAGCGCCGCGTCGTGGGTCCAGTCGCGTCCCATCGTCGGGAAGTAGTGGCCGAGCTTCTGCAACCCGTGCTCGGACAGCTCGCGGAAGGTGGTGATCTTGCCGCCGAACACGTTCAGCAGAGGTGCCCCGTCGCGGTCCTCGAGGTCGAACACGTAGTCGCGCGTCACCGCCGAGGGGTTGCCCTGCCCGTCGTCGAACAGCGCCCGCACGCCCGAGAACGTCTCGAGGATGTCCTCGGGGCGCAGCTTCTCCTTGAAGTAGCGGTTCACGGCATTGAGCAGGTACTCGATCTCGGAATCGTCGATGTGGACGTCGTTCGCCTCGCCCTCGTGGGCGATGTCGGTGGTGCCGATCAGGGCCTTGTCGCCCTCGTAGGGGTTGATGAAGATCACCCGCTTGTCGTGGTTCTGGACGAGATAGCTGTTCGGCCCCTCCCAGAACTTCGGCACGATGATGTGGCTGCCCTTCACCAGCCGCACGTTGCGGCTGGAATTGGCGCCCGCCACCCGCGTGATGACGTCCGACACCCACGGCCCGGCCGCGTTCACCAGCGCCTTCGCGCGGAACGTCCGCTCTTCGCCGGTCAGGCGGTCCTTCGTCGTCACCGTCCAGGCGCCGTCCTCGCGCCGGGCCGAGGCGCAGGGCGAGCGCGTCAGAACCGTCGCGCCCCGCTCGGCCGCGTCGACGGCGTTCAGCACCACCAGCCGGGCGTCGTCCACCCAGCAATCCGAGTATTCGAAGCCGCGCGTGTACTTGTCCAGCAGCGGCGCCCCCTCGGGATCGCGGCGCAGATCCAGCGTGCGCGTGCCCGGCAGCTTCTTCCGCCCGCCCAGATGGTCGTAGAGGAACAGCCCCAGCCGCACGAGCCACGCGGGCCGGTCGTCCGGCGAATGGGGCAGAACGAAGCGCAGCGGCCAGATGATGTGCGGCGCGGCGTTCATCAGCACCTCGCGCTCGATCAGCGCCTCGCGGACCAACCGGAACTCGTAGTATTCGAGATAGCGCAGCCCGCCATGCACCAGCTTGCCCGAGCGCGACGAGGTGCCCTCGGCCAGATCGTCCTTCTCGCACAACACCACCGACAGGCCGCGGCCGGCCGCGTCGCGGGCGATGCCAGCGCCGTTGATGCCACCGCCGATCACGAACAGATCGACCGTCTCCTTGTCGTCACTCATGTGGCGCTCCTTCGCGATGCGTCTGTGGCCTCGAGCGTCCGTCCGGTGGACTCCTCTCCGGCATGGGTTTCGGGATCCGTCGTCGCGCCCGAGCCGCGGTGGCGGGCCAGTTCGCCCCAGACCGGGACGAGCGCCTCGCGGGCGGTGCGGAACGCCGGGTACAGGCTGTCATAGGTGTCGATCAGTTGCGGCTCTGGCGCTTCGGCCTCGCCCAGTAGGGGCGTGACCCAGGCGGCGATGCAGTCTTCCATGCTGTCGTAGGCGCCGATGGCGACCGCCGCCATCATCGCAGCCCCCGCCGCGCCGGCCTCTTCGCGGGAGGACACGCGCACCCGCGCCCCCGTCGCCGCCGAGATCACCCCGCGCAGCGCCCGCGACCGGGCCGCTCCGCCGGTGAGCCGAACCTCGCCCGGCATCTCGCCCATCGCGGCGTAGCAGTCCCGCGCGGCCATCCCCAGCCCCTCGACCACAGCGCGGACGAGATCGGGATAGCGGTGCGCGCTGGACAGGCCGATAAAGTCGGCGCGGGCGTCGGCCTCGACGAACGGCCCCCGCTCTCCCGCATCCGAGATGTAGGGATGGTAGAGCAGCGCGCCGGGACGGCTCTGCGCCATCCAGCCGTCGATGCGGCGGACGAGGTCCGAATGGGAGGTCTCGACGCCGAACTCGGCCAGAAGATCGCCGCCCACCCGTAACAGCCAGTCGATGTTCAGCGTCGCCGCCATGTTGGTCTGGACCTGCGTCACCAGCCCCGGCACCGGGAGCGCAATCACATATCCCGTGCCGGCGTCGTTCAGCAGGACGTCGTCCTGCCCCACCGCCCGCATGTGCACGCCGGTGGAGCCCACGGTCGAGCACGCGGCACCGGGATCGCCGGTATGCACCCCCGCCCCGAGCGCCGTCATCACCATGTCGACATAGCCGAGGCTCACAGGCGTGCCGGCGGTCAGGCCGGTCTCGGCCGCTGCCGCGTCGCTCAGCGGGTGCGTCACCTGGCTGCCGTCGACGATCTGCGGCAGAAGGTGCCGGCGATGTTCCAGCCCCAGCGCGTCGATCACCGTGTCGTCGTAGGCCCGCGTGCGGAAATCCCCGAAGGTAAAGCTCGACTCAGATGGGTCGGTCGCCCGCACGCCCGTGAGCTTGAGATAGAGCCAGTCCTTGCAATGCAGCGCGACCTCGGCCCGGTCCAGAAGCTCGGGACAGGTCGCGTCCATGTGGGCCAGCTGCACGCCCTGCTGGCAGGTGTTGAGACCGGTCCCCGTCGCCTCGAACCGTGCCCGCTCGGACGGGGCGGCGTTCAGCCGGCGCACCGCCGGCGCAGCCCGCGCGTCGAGCCAGATCCAGGCGTCGCCCGCGGGCACGTCGTCCGCGCCCACCAGCCAGGTGCCGTCGCCCTGCCCGGTCACCGCGACGCCGGCCGTTCGGACCGCCAGCCCCTCGACCGACTCGCCCAGCTTGCGCAGCGCCGCCGCGCAATCGGCCCAGGTCTGCGACAGGCTCTGTGTCGCGGCACCGTCGGCGCCGGTGTCGTAGCGGTTCAGGACCGACGCCTCAGCCAGTTGCCGCCCGTCCAGGTCGAAGGCCACGGCCTTGACCACGGACGTGCCCGCGTCGATCCCGATCAGGATGTCGGTGCGCTCAGCCACGGAGTGCCCCGCCTGTGTCGTCCGGCATGATCTGCATTTCGTTCCTCCCCGGTTCGGCCGATCAGCCGCCGCTTTCCTCCAGCAGCGACCGGGCCGTGCGTTCATCGGTGACCAGCCCACCCACGTAGCCGCCGTGAAGCACGGCGCGAATCGCGTGCACCTTCTCGGGTCCGCCGGCGATGGCGACGATCCGGCGGCCCGCCAGGCGGCGGCGCTCCAGCGACACGGTGCGTGCGGTCAGTCCCGTCTCGATCGGGGCGCCGTCGGGCGCGAAGAAGTGGCCCAGCACCTCGCCCACGCCGCCGCGCTCCTGGATTTCGGCGATCTCGGCCCGCCCGATCATGCCCGACTCGACAAGCTGCGCGTCGGGTTTCGTGGTGCCGATCCCAACCGCCATCAGGTCGGCCGAGGCGGCCAGGTCGAACACGTCGCTGACGCCTGGCTGCGACAGCAGAACCTCGCGGTCGGCGGCCGAGGCGGCGAAGAACGGGATCGGGATGACATAAGCCGCAGCGCGGGTCTTCTGCGCCATGCGGTGCATCACGTCGTGCGGGTTCGCCGCGAGGTTCCGCGCCAGCCCGCCCATCAGCGACACGAAGCGCAGCCCGCGTGCGTCGAACGGCGCCATCGCCTCGACCGAGGCGCCCAGCGTGCGGCCGTGTCCCAGGCCGATGACGCCGTCGGGCGCCGCGTCGATCTCGCGCTTGAGGAAGTTCGCGCCCGCGGCACCGAGCGCCCGCAGCGGCAGGCCGGGCTCGCCCAGATCGGGCACGACCTCGCAGGTGCCGAGCGCGAAGCGCGCCGACAGTTCGGATCCGAGCTCGGCGCACTCGGCGACCTCGCCCACGACGGTCACCTTGACCGCACCGCTGCGGTTGGCCGCCGCGATCAGCCGGTGGGCCTTGGCGGCCGAGACGTTCAGCCGATCGGCGACCTGCGCCTGCGTCAGCCCGCCAGCATAGTGTAGCCACGCCGCACGAATGGCGAGGCTGTCGTCCCCCTCGGCGCGCACAGTGCCATCCGCCATGTCGGCTCCTCCCGACCCTGATGAAAGAAATCGCGTTCTTCGCAATTAATTTCTACCCGCGGCACATTGTCAAGCTTATCACACTTCTTCTGCAGCGCGGCGAAACTGTGAGAATTACGTAACTATTTGTTTTCTGGTTATATTGATAAGATTGCGGAAAATACCTTCGGCTCTCGCGCGGCAACGTATTGACAGAACGCACCGTTTGATAACAAGCTTAACACTGTCGATAACACGGTCCTAACATTAACGGACCGGATCGCAGACACACCGGCGACGGTCGCGGATGGAGGGTCCGCACCCGTCGCGCCAGAGGGAGGAGACGGACATGCGACGCACCGGCTGCGCGCCCTGCCCCGACACGCACTGGCCCCGGCCGGCGTCTCGCCCCTGCTTCCCCATGCACGAGGGCCGCCGCACCGCGCGGGCCGGCCAAGACTTAAGCCCGGAGGTGACTTCATGACGTCGCAGGCAACCGCATCCCGGCGCGGCGGACCAGGCAAGGGCACGCTGATCGCCTCGGCCGCCGCCGTCGTCCTGGTGGTAGCGATGGCGCTCGACACCACGGTCGTCGAGATCGGGTCAGAGCAGGCCAGCCAGGATCAGGGTTTCAACGCCGAAAGCTTCGGAGAGGAGCGTTTCCCCGAAATCCAGGCCGGCATCCGCGACCGCGCCGTGCCCGCCGAACAGCTCGCCGCCGCCATCGCCGAGGACAAGGCCGCCGCCGGCGAAGAGTACGGCACCCCCGGCGGTATCGGCCCGATCATGCCCGTCACCTTCACCGGCACCGCGCAGGACGCGAAATCCGGCGTCTACACCTTCGACGTGCCGAACGTGCCCGAAGAGCTGACGATCCGCGTGCAGACCGGCCCCGCGATCAACGGCACCGACCTGCGCGACGCGCCCGGCGACATCGAGTTCGGGCAGTTCCGCAACCAGATCGAGTATCAGAACGCCGGCGCCGCCCTGAACACCGAGATGAAGGAGCAGGTGCTGGCCGATATCGACACCGCGAACCTGTCGGGCAAGTCGGTCACGGTCACCGGCGTCTTCAAGCTGATCAATCCGAACAACTGGCTCATCACGCCGGTGGAGATGAGCGTGCAATGACCCGCGACGACGGAACCCCCGCGATCGGCGACGTCGTCCTGTCGGCGCGCAACGTCGCCAAGTCCTTCGGCAACGTCCACGCGCTCAAGGGCGTGAATTTCGATGTGCATTACGGACAGGTGACGACGCTCTTCGGCGAGAACGGCGCCGGCAAGTCGACGCTGATGAAGATCCTCTCGGGCGTCATCACGCCCAGCTCGGGCGAGATCGTGCTCGATGGCGCGCCGGTGGTCTTCCACTCTTCCACCGACGCCCGCGACCGCGGCATCTCGATCATCCACCAGGAGCTGAGCCTCGCGCCGAACCTCTCGGTGCGCGACAACATCTTCATGGGGCGCGAGATCACCGGCCCCCGCGGCGTCGACTACGCCGAGGAAGAGCGCCAGTCGCGCGCCCTGATGGAAGAGCTCGAAGAGGACATCGACCCGCGCACGCCGGTCGAGGATCTGCGCCTCGGCCAGCAGCAGGTGGTCGAGATCGCCCGCGCCCTGTCGGTGAACTCGCGCATCCTGATCATGGACGAGCCAACCTCGGCGCTGTCCGCCTCGGAGGTCGAGGTGCTGTTCAAGGTGATCCGCGACCTCAAGGCGCGCGGCGTGGCGATCGTCTATATCTCGCACCACCTCGAAGAGGCGCTGCAGATCACCGACCATGCGGTCGTGCTGCGCGACGGCGCGATGACCGCGAACGCCCCGCGCGACCAGATCGACCTGGAATGGATCGTCCGCAACATGGTGGGCGAGAACTTCGATCTCGGCTCCCCGCCCGAGGGCCACGGCATAGGCGAGGTCGCCCTGTCGATCCGCGATCTCGACGTGCCGGATGCATCGGGCAAGGACCGGCTGGCCGTGGACGGCGTGTCGATCGACGTGCGCGCGGGCGAGATCGTGTGCATCTACGGCCTGATGGGCGCCGGCCGCACCGAGATGATGGAATGTGTCGCCGGGCGCCTGCGATCGAACGGCGGCAGCGTCACCCTGCTGGGCGAGGACGTCACCCGCCTGCGGATCTCCGAGCGCATCGCCCGCGGGCTCGTCCTCGTGCCCGAGGACCGGCAGCGCGACGGGCTGGTGCAGACGATGTCGGTGGGCCAGAACCTGTCGCTCGCCTCGATCTCCGAGTTCACCCGCGGGCTGTTCACCTCGAACCGGCGCGAAAGCGGGATCGTGCAGGACTCGATCCGCGACGTGCACATCAAGACCGACGGTGGCGGCGCGGCGATCGGGTCGCTGTCGGGCGGCAACCAGCAGAAGGTCGTGATCGGCAAGATGCTGGCGACGAAGCCCAAGGTCGTGATGCTGGACGAACCCAGCCGCGGCATCGACGTCGGCGCCAAGGCCGAGGTCTTCGGCCTTCTGGCCGAGGGCGCCCGCGACGGCCTGGCCGTCCTCTATTCCACCTCCGAAGTCGGCGAATGTCTCAGCGTCGCGCACCGCATCATCGTGATGGCGCGGGGCCGCATCGCCGCCGAATTCGGGCCGGATGCCACCAAGGAACAGATCATGGCGGCCTCGGGCGAGGCCGTCGCGGCCTGAGCAGAACGAGAATCGGAGACTTCACATGGCCGATACCACCCAAGATAACAGCGGATCGCGCGGCGGCCTGTTCGGCGACGGCTTCGACCTCGGGCGGCTGCTGCTCGAAGGCCGGGCCTTCTTCGCGCTGATCGCGATCATCATCGTCTTCTCGATGCTGTCGCCGTTCTACTTCACGGTGAACAACCTTCTCATCATGTCCAGCCACGTGGCCATCTTCGGGCTGCTGGCGATCGGCATGCTGCTGGTGATCCTGACCGGCGGCATCGACCTGTCCGTCGGTTCGACCCTGGCGCTTTCGGGTGTCGTGGCCGGCGCGCTGATGCAGGGGGTCGAGCTGCAGATGTTCGGCGTCACGCTTTATCCGCCTGTCTGGGTGGTGGCGATCCTGGCCTGCGCGACGGGCGCCTTCGTCGGGATCATCAACGGCGTGCTCGTGGCCTATTTCAAGGTGCCGGCCTTCGTCGCCACGCTGGGCCTGCTCTACGTCGCGCGCGGCGTGGCGCTGCTGATGACCAACGGCCTGACCTACAACAACCTCGGCGGGCGCGAGGAGCTGGGCAATACCGGCTTCGACTGGCTCGGGTTCAACCGAATCTTCAACGTGCCGATCGGCGTCATCGTCCTGGCGGTGGTGGCCATCCTGGCGATGCTGATGCTGAACCGCACCGCGCTCGGCCGCTGGATCTATTCCACCGGCGGCAACGCCCGCGCGGCCGAGCTGTCGGGTGTGCCGGTCAAGCGGGTGACGGTGCTGGTCTACGTGATGTCGGGCGTCTGCTCGGCCATCGCCGGCCTCGTCCTGTCGTCGCAGCTGACCTCGGCGGGCCCAACCGCCGGCCAGACCTACGAGCTGACGGCGATCGCCGCGGTCGTGATCGGCGGCGCCGCCCTGACCGGCGGCCGCGGCAACGTGCGCGGCACGCTGCTGGGCGCGTTCGTGATCGGCTTCCTGTCGGACGGTCTCGTCATCATCGGCGTCTCGTCCTACTGGCAGACCGTGTTCACCGGCGCCGTCATCGTGCTGGCCGTGCTGCTGAACTCGATCCAGTACGGCGGCCGCAAGCGGTCCTCGCCCAAGACGACGGGCACGCCGCCCTCTTCCACGCCGAAGGCCAAGCAGGCCTGACGCACTCCGCGAGGCCGGCGGCGGAGGTCACCGCCGCCGGTTCCCTTCATCTGACTGACCCAAAAGGGAGGACACCAATGGTCACCAGAAGAACACTCATGGCGCTCACCGCGTCTGTCGCCGCCACCTCGCTGTTCGCCGGCAGCGCGCTGGCACAGGACAAGGGTCTGATGACGATCATCGTCAACGATCCCTCGAACCCCTACTGGTTCACCGAGGGCGAGGTCGCCAAGGCCACCGCCGAAGAGCTCGGCTACAGCGCCAACGTCTCGGCGCACAAGGGCGACACCAACACCGAAAGCAACCTGATCGACACCGCCATCACCAACCAGGCGGCGGCGATCATCCTCGACCCCGCCGACGCCGAAGGCTCGATCGGCGCGGTGCGCAAGGCGATCAACGCCGACATCCCGGTGATCCTCGTCAACGCCGAGATCAACGAATCCGGCCTCGCCAAGGCACAGCTCGTGTCGAACAACGCCCAGGGCGCCGCGCTCGGCGCGCAGTACTGGGCCGAGGAGATGGGCAGCGAAGGCTCCTACCTCGAACTGTTCGGCGCGCCGTCGGACAACAACGCGCAGACCCGCTCGAACGGCTACGAGACGGTGCTGAGCCAGTATCCCGACCTGACCAAGGCGGCCGAGGACGTGGCCAACTGGGACCGCACCCAGGGCTACAACAAGACCCAGTCGATGCTGCAGGCGAACCCCGATGTCGACGGCATCATCAGCGGCAACGACGAGATGGCGCTCGGCGCGATCGCGGCGCTGAAGGAAGCCGGCAAGCTGGGCGACGTGGTCGTCGGCGGCTTCGACGGGTCGCCCGACGCGGTGGACGCGATCAAGGCCGGCGAGCTGGCCTATTCGGTGCTCCAGCCCGTCGCGGTGTTCTCGGAAGAGGCTGTGCGCCAGGCCGACAACTTCATCCAGACCGGCGAGACCGGCGCGGATGCCGAGAAGCAACTGTTTGACTGCAGCCTGATCACGCCCGACAACGTCGATCAGTATTCCGCGCCTTTCGTCATGGACGGACAGTCGTAACATTGTCGCGGGGCGCCTCGTCGCGGGCGCCCCGCATCGGCCCTTCGGCGAGCGCCGCGCGCCGCGGCCTTCCCCGAAGGACCGGCCCCGCACGAAAGCGGCCCAACCGGAGACGGCACCGACAATGACCGAGGCAAGGCAGTTCCCCGATCCCGCCGTCGAACGGCTGATGGAGGAACCCGTGCCCGGCGACAGCCGGCAGGCCCGGCAGCTAGCCCGCCGCAAGCAGATCACCGAGGCGGTGATGGCCGAGGGCTCTATGCGGATCGAGGATCTCACCGAACGCTTTGGCATCAGCCTGATGACGGTGCACCGCGACCTGGACGAGCTGGTCAGCCGCGGCCTTCTGCGCAAGTCACGCGGCATCGTGTCCGCCGCCCCCACCAGCCTGATCGAATCCAGCGACGTCTACCGCGCCAATCGCCAGGCCGCCGAAAAGGCCGCCATCGCGCAGGCCGCACTCGCCTTCGTGGAACCGGGACAGGCGATCTATTGCGACGATTCCACCACCGTGCTGCAAATGGTGCCGGGGCTTCAGGACAAGGCGCCGCTGACTGTCATCACCAATTCGCTCACGCTGATGAACGAAATCTCGCCGCTGAGGAACGTCACGCTGCTGGGCCTCGGGGGAGAGTACCACAACTGGTGCAACGCCTTCATGGGCCACATGACCACGGGCGAGATCGGGCGGCTCCGCGCGGACGTGCTGTTCTTTTCGATGGCCGCCGTGATGGACGGGATGATCTTTCACCAGTCCCCCGGCATGGTCGAGACCAAGCGCGCGATGTTCGATACCGCCGAGCGCCGCGTGCTGCTGGTGGATCATACCAAGTTCGACCGCCGCGCCCTGCACAGCCTGGGCCGGCTGGCCGAGGTGGACACCGTGATCGTCGATGACGGCATCGCGGCCGATCAGCTCGACGCGATGCAGAGTGCCGGCGTCGAGGTCGTCGTCGCCCCGGTCGAGACCGCGTAGCACAACGAAAAACCGCCGCGGCCCGTTCGGACCGCGGCGGCAGGATCATGCATCGCCCGGCCCGGTCAGGCCGTCGCGTTGTACTTGGCGTCGACCTCGTTGATGGCGTTCACGTTGCCGGCCGACTTGCCGTTGGGATCGAATTCGTTCCCCAGGAAGGCATCCGCGATGTCCTTGGCCAGCTCGCTGCCGATGACCCGCGCGCCCATCGTGATGATCTGCGCGTTGTTCGACGTGGCCGCCTTGGCGGCGGAATACGTGTCGTGGGTCTGCGCGGCGCGGATCCCCGGCACCTTGTTGGCCGACATCGCGACGCCGATCCCGGTGCCGCAGCACAGGATCGCCTTGTCATAGGTGCCGTCCAGGATGCCCTGGCAGACCCGGTCCGACATGTTGGCATAGAATTCGGACTGGCCGGAGGGCGGCGTGCTCAGCTCGGTCACCTCGAGGCCGTCCTTGCCGCTGAAGTGTTCGATCAGGGCCGTGGCCAGCGGGGCGCCGGCGCTGTCGCCTGCGATTGCGAGTTTCATGGTGTATCCTCCTTCAGAGATGGAATGGTCAGATGACGGCGGCGCAGCGGTCGAGGATGTCGAGATAGCCCTCGACCTGCCAGGCCGCGCGCCCGATGAAGAGGCCGTCGATGTGATCGCGGACGATCAGCTCGGCGCAATTCTCGGCGTTGACGCTGCCGCCGTAAAGGCATGGAACGCGGCGGCCGAAAAGCTCCTGCGCGACCTCGGCGATACGGCCGTGCCGGTCCTCGGCATAGTCGGGCGTCGCGGGGGTTCCCCCCTCGCCGATCGCCCAGACCGGCTCATACGCCAGAAGGACGGGCTGCGCCTTCTGCGCCTCAGACAGCCGGGCGGCCAGCCCCTCGACCTGCGCGCGCAGCACGGCGTCGGCCCGGCCCGCATCCTTGTCCTCGGCGTGTTCGCCGATGCAGACCAGCGGGATCAGCCCGTGCCGGACCGCGGCCTCGGTCTTGAGCCCGACGGTCTCGTCGGTCTCGCCGAAATGGGTGCGCCGCTCGGAGTGCCCGAGCTCGACGATGTCGAGCCCACAATCGGTCAGCATCGGGGCCGAGACCTCGCCCGTCCATGCGCCCGCGTCGGCCCAGTGCATGTTCTGCGCGCCGACCTTCACGTCCGCCCCGGCCAGCGCCGCCTTCACCTCGCGCACGGCCGTGAACGGCGGAATCACGAAGGGCTGGATGCGCGGGTCGGTCGACACGCCGCGCAGACCGTCGGCAAAGCGCATAGCCTCGTCGAGCGTTTTGTTCATCTTCCAGCTGGTGCCAATCCAGACCTGTTGTTCTGCCACGCTCACGTCTCCTCTGCGTAATATAGGGGGATGCCGTCCTGCCGCAGCGCCTCGTCCGTGCCCTCGGGCAGACCGCGATTGGTGACGACACCGTCGAATTCCTTGAGATCGGCGAACAGGTGCAGCGCAGTGCGCCCGAACTTCTGCCGATCCGCCATCAGGTAACGCCGCTGGGACGACGCGATCATCCGCCGCTTCACCGCCAGCACCTCCTGGTTCTGGTGAAAGGCCGAACGCCCCTTGATCGACGAGCTCGACAGCAGCACGGCATCGGCCCGCAACCCCGCCAGCGCGTTCTCGGTCAGCACCCCGAAGAAGCCGTTGAACTTCTCGGAATAGGTCCCGCCCAGCGACAGCAGCTCTATCCCCGCAGCCCCGGACAGCGCCGTCATCAGCGCGAGGCTGTTGGTGATCACGGTGAGCGGGCGCTTTTCGATCAGGAACGGGGCCAGCGCCTCGGAGGTCGAGCCGTCGTCCAGCATCAGGCTCATCCCCGGCTCGACGAACTCGGCCGCCTTCGCCGCGATCCGCCGCTTCTCGTCCGAGGCGAGGCGCGCGCGATAGCGGAAATCGCTCTCGAACTGGCCACTGGCCTCGATTGTGGCGCCGCCGCGCACCTTGCGCAGCAGACCGTCGGCCTCAAGCTCGTCGAGATCGCGGTGAATGGTCATCTTCGAGACCGCGAAACGCGTCGCGAGCGCGTCGAGAGAGGCCGAGCCCTCTTCGATCAGCGTCTCGATGATTTCCCGCCTGCGGTCTTCCGGCCTCACGTCGGTGCCTCCCTTGCCTGATCCCGAATATAACACTTCTCGCCACGCTCGCAACGTCGATGATGTTATTTTGTGATTTAATGTTGTGATATCCTGTGACGTCGTGTAAACCTTCCCGCAGCTTTGAGGGAGGCTGACATGAGCGACACCGCCGGCGCGACCGCCCTGCCCGATCCCGCGGCCCCGCTGACGCTCCCCGCGGACGGCGCGGTGCAACTTCCCTCGCTCTCGGACCATTTCACACGCTCGGATGCCGATCCCCTGCTCGTCGCGCTGGTGCTGCGCATCGCCGACGCCGCCCTGCCGCTGGCCGCGCGCCTGGCCCGCGGGGCCGTGCCCGGCGACCCCGAGGCGATCACGGGCCACAACGACAGCGGCGACCGGCAGAAGGCGCTCGACGCCGCGGCGCACGACCACATGCTCGCCGCCCTCTCGGGCGCGAGCGTCGCGCAGGTCCTGTCCGAAGAGGCGCCGGTGCCGATCACGCTCGACCCCGAGGGCGCCTACGACGTGGCCATCGACCCGATCGACGGATCGGGCAGCATCGGCATCGGCGCGCAGCTGGGCTTGCTGTTCTGCGTCTACCCCGCCGGTCACACGATCCTGCGTCGCGGCCGCGACGCGGTCGCGGCGGGTTATGTCTGCTTTGGACACAGCGTCGATCTGGGCGTCACGCTGGGCAACGGCGTCGCCATCGCGACCCACGACCCCACCGACGGCACCTACCGCATCACCACCGAGCGCGCCCGCATCGCCCCCGAGGCGGGGATGATCGCCTTCAACGCCTCGAACCATCGCCACTGGGCGCCGGGCCTCCGCGCCTATGTCGACGACTGCCTCGCCGGCGCCGACGGTCCGCGCGGGCGCGACGTGAACATGCGCTGGATCGCCGCCGCCGTGGGCGACCTGCACCGCATCCTGCAACGCGGGGGCGCCTTTCTCTATCCCGCCGACGCGCGACCGAAATACGCGCACGGCCACCTGCGCCTTGCCTACGAGGCCGCGCCGATCGCCCTGCTGATGGAGCATGCCGGCGGCGCCGCCACCGACGGCACTCGGCCGATCCTCGACCTCGTGCCCGAGACGCCCCACCAGAAAACGCCGCTCTTCTTCGGGGCGGCGGACGAAATCGCCCTGATCTCTCGCTACCTGTCCGACTAGGAGGTCCCCATGGCCCGGATCACGCTCCGCCAGCTGCTCGACCACGCCGCCGCGAACGAGTACGGCGTCCCCGCCTTCAACATCAGCAACATGGAACAGGGTCTCGCCATCATGGCCGCCGCCGACGCGACGGACGCGCCCGTGATCCTGCAGATGAGCCGCGGCGCCCGCGCCTATGCCAACGACCTGATCCTGTCCAAGCTGCTGGACGGCCTGACCGAGCTTTACCCGCACATTCCGGTCTGCGTGCATCTCGACCACGGCAACAACGTCGCAACCTGTGTCACCGCGATCCAGCACGGCTTCACCTCGGTGATGATGGACGGCTCGCTGAAGGAGGACGGCAGCACGCCGGCGGACTATGCCTACAACGCCGCCATCACCCGCCGGGTGGTCGAGATCGCCCACGCGGCCGGCGTCTCGGTCGAGGGCGAGTTGGGCGTGCTGGGGTCGCTCGAGACCGGCATGGGCGACCAGGAGGACGGGCACGGCGCCACGGAAAAGCTGTCCCACGACCAGCTCCTGACCGACCCCGACGAGGCGGAACGCTTCGTCGCCGACACCGGCGTCGACGCGCTGGCGGTGGCGATGGGCACCAGCCACGGCGCCTACAAGTTCACCCGCGAGCCCGACGGCGAGGTATTGGCGATGGACGTGATCGAGGCGATCCACAAGCGCCTGCCCGACACGCACCTCGTGATGCACGGCTCGTCCTCGGTCCCGCAGGACCTGTGCGAGATCATCAACACCCATGGCGGCGAGATCCGCCCGACCTGGGGCGTGCCGATGGAAGAGATCCGGCGCGGCATCCGCCACGGCGTGCGCAAGGTAAACATCGACACCGACATCCGGCTCGCCATCACCGCCGCGATCCGCACCACGCTGGGCGAGACCCCCGGCGAGTTCGACCCGCGCAAGTACATGGGCCCGGCGATGAAGGCGGTGACGCAGCTCTGCACCGAGAAGTTCGAGGCGTTCGGCACCGCCGGCAACGCCGAGCGCCTGCGCGCCGCGCCGCTGCGCGAGATGTCGCGTCGCTACACTACGGCCTGAGCGGCGCTCAGCGCCGGGCCGACGGGCGGCGCTCGGGCTCGTGCCCGGTGCGCCGCTCGCGGTGGAACACGTAGATCCCCGATCCCAGGATGATCGCCGTGCCGAGCCACGTCATCGCGTCGGGGAAATCCCCGAACACGACGTAGCCCACGATCGTCGCGCCGACGATCTCGAGATACTGGAACGGCGCCAGAACGCTCGCCTCGGTCTGGCTGAACGCGACCGTCAGCAGAAGAAAGGTCAGCGCCGCCAAAGCGCCTGCGGCCAGCACCGCCCACATCGCCCAGGCCGGCCCGTCCAGAAGAGTCGCCGGATTCCCGCCCCGCAGCGCGGTCACCGCCGCGGCCGCCAAGAGCAACCCCGCCGCGCTGAACGTCGCGCCCAGCTGGAAGGTGACGGCCGAGCGGGTGCGCGTGGCGATCCGCAGCACGATCATGTTCGCCGCATAGGCCAGCGCCCCGAGCGCCGGCAGCAGCACCACCGGCCCGAACACGGCAAAGTTCGGCCGGATCACGACCAGCGCGCCGATCAGCCCGACCCCGACGGCGGCATAGCGGCGCGGGCCCGCAACCTCGCCCAGGAACGGCCCGGCCAAGAGCGTCAGCAACAGCGGCTCGATGAAGAAGATCGCGATGGCCGTGGCGATGGGCATGTGCTGGAACGCCGAGATCAGGCAGAACAGCACCACCACGATCAGCGCACCCGAGAACAGCGCCGGCAGCGACAGGATCGAGCCACGCAGGCGGTGCCGCATGACAAGGCCGATCGGAACGAAGAACAGCGCCTGCGCCAGCGTCCGCCACTGCGTTACCTCGAAGGGCGGCACCACGTCGGTCAGAAGCTTCGAGATCGCGTCGCCCACCGGCAACAGCGCCATCGCCACGCACATCGCCGCCATGCCACGGCTGTCGGCGGGCTTTTCGCTCGGCGTATCGGTCATGCCAAACCTCCTGTTCCACCGCCCCGCCGAGCGGCGGTCGGTCAGTCCGGGCGTTCAGGACGAATGAGATACGGTGCGGGTGCCCCGCGGGGCGCACAAGATTGACGCCATCAATCGCCGCGACACAGGCCTATTGCCGCGCTGCCGCCCGGTCAATCCTCGGCGCGCGGGCCTCCTATCCGCCGGGACGACAGGCGCGCCGCGGCCCTGCGCACGGGTGGCGCCGTCTGCTTGCGCTGACGCTCGCGCCGCCTCAGCGCCCGGACCGCGGCCCCCGGCCCGATCACCTGCAGGCCCGATCCGCCCGCGCTCCCATCGGCGAGATACGACACCTCGCTTCCCGGCAGGGGGATGCGGAAATCCCGCTCGGAGGGCGCGGCCACCGGGTCCACCCCGTCGAGATGGGGATAGGTCTCGCTCCGGCCCGCTTGGACGATCGCATCGAGGATCAGATAGTTCCGCTTGGCCGCGGACAGCCGGACGAGATTGCCCACCACGTGAAAGCGGAACAGTGCCGCATCGCGGCCGCGCCGGTCTGTCGCGGGGGCCGAAATGTAGACGGCCGCCAACCGCTCCATTGTCTGTCGCAACCGCTCGGGGCTGCTGAAAGTCATCGGGGTGGAGTCGACAGACCCCTCCCGCGCCCCGCGATCGGGGGCGTTCAATCGTGTCTTGAATGGCATCGCACAAATTACGCTATAATCTCTGCTGATACCTCAACGACATGCGCCGCCCCGCCGCAAGATGCCCCGTGGGGCTATTTTCCCGCGGCGCCATTCCTGCATGATCCCGGATTCGGATTATTATTCAGAGATTTACACGGGATACCTGATGCACTTTGTTGAATTCAGTCCCGATCGTTTCGCGGCAGACCTGACGTAATTCCCAAGTAACTGCCCGTCCCGAGCAGCCCGCGTTCCTGCGCCCGCTGCGCGGCCTCGGTGTTGGTCTCGGCGTTAAGCACCCGCCGGGCGCCGCGCAACCGGTTCTTCAGCGCGGTGCGCGAGATCCCGAGGTCGAAGCAGATGGCGTCATAGGTCCGGCCGCTGGCGAACAACTCGAGCGCGGCGCGTTGCCGGGGCCTGAGATCCTCGCGCTCTTCGGTCAAGACGTGCAGTTCGCGGACCAGCCCCTCGATCTCGGCGATCTCGGCATCGGTGAACTCGCGGTCGCCCCGCCCGATGGAGCCGAGGCTGCGCGATTCGACCGGTCCGTAGCCGAACGCGGCGCCGTAGGCATAGCCCGCTTCGGCCGCCGCGGGAAACACGCCCAGTGGATCCGGCATGTCGATCTCGGACCAGCGCCGCGCCCCGTCGTTGACCAGCGGCCAAACCACGGCGGGATCGTTGAGGATGAACTTGCGCCGGGAATACTCGCGCGACCAATCGCTGCGATAGGTGTTCCGCACCAGCGCCGGGCGGCTGTAGCGAATGTGAAAGCCGAAATTGTAGCCCTCGGGCGCCAACTCATCCAATCGCGCGAACAGCTTTTCCGTGGCGGGGTCTGGCATGGCTGGCTCGGTCCGGGGGGCTTCTGTAGCGCGGCGTTCCCCCAGACCTGTGACAGGCACGGGCTGGAATCAATCGCCTGAGACCGGATTTTTTGCCTTTGGCCCAAACACTTGGGGCATGCCCCGCCGTCAGGGTACAGCCCGCGGAGAGGTGTTTCGCGCGCGAAACATCCGGATCGGCCCCATTTTCGTCGGCGCGAATTTGCCTGTCCGTTCGGACAATTGCGCCTGGATGATCAACCACATTGACCGGCCCGGACCTTTCTGCCCTCATCGCAGGACGCCGTACTGGCACGGATGCTCCGCGCCCCGTTGTCACACGGACCTTGGTGCGCCGGCATCCGGCTTTTTTCACGTTCAGGGAGAGAACAATGACGTTCCCCACGAAATCGCTACTCGGAGGCGCCACGATCGCGTTGCTCCTTCAGGGGTGCGCGGCGGCGACGCCCGAGCAGCAGCGCGCACGCGAACACGAGATCGCCTGCATCGGCGGCACCGTCACCGGCGCGCTGGTCGGCGGAGCGGTTGGCAACGCGTTTGGATCAGGTAGAGGTCAGGACATCTTCCGCGCGGCCGGCGCCGGTGCCGGCGCGACTGCCGGTGCGCGGTACTCCTGTGGCTGAAGGGACAGAAAAGATGGGCAAGAGCATTCTCGCACTCGCGATCACAATGGCCGCCGCCGTGCCGGCGGCCGCGCAGACAGGGACGCTGGACGGCAGCAACCTGGCCGCGCTCGACACAAACGGCGACGGGGCCGTCTCGCAGGAGGAGTTCGCGGTCTTCGTGAACGCCGCCTTCCAGCAGATGGACACCAACGGCGACGGCAGCCTGACGGAGGCCGAGCTGGACCCGCACCTGACCACCGACTCGATTGCCACCCTAGATACGGATGGCAACGGGGTCGTGTCGCCGCAGGAATTCAGCACGCGCATGTCGCAGGACTTTGCCGCCGCTGACCAGGACGGCGACGGGATGCTGAACTGAGAAACGAACGACGGGCGCGCGACCACCGCGCGCCCGTCCGCGGTCAGCCCAGGACCTGGCCGTAGAGATCGACGAACATCCGCAGCGACGTCAGCCCGAGGAACAGGCCGAAGACCAGCCGCAGGGCGCGCGGCGGAATGGCATGGGCGATAGCCACGCCGACGCGGGCGAACACCACCGTCAGCGGAATGATCACCGCAGCGGCCAGCAGGTTCACGTAACCCAGCGAGAACGGCAGCAGCCCCTCGGCGCCCCAACCCGTGATGATGTACATCAACGCGCCCGGCAGGCCGATGATGAAGCCGATCGCGGCCGAGGTGCCCACCGCGCGGCGAATGTCGTAGCCGAGGAAGTTCAGGAGCGGCACGCAGACCGTCCCACCGCCGATCCCCATCATCGCCGACACCGCCCCGGCCAGCACGCCGAGCCCGGCCCAGACCGGGCGCGAGAACGAGCGCGGTTCGGGCGCCCCGCTGGGCTTGCGGAAGATCATGTCGAGCGCGACGAGCGCCGCGACAACCGCGAACACCGCCACCAGGATCAGCCCGCTGACCACGCCGCCAAGCGCCGCACCCAGCAGAACGCCCACCAGGATCGACGGCCCCCACAGCCGCAACAGGCCGAAATCGATCGCCCCCTTGCGATGGTGCCCGCGGGCCGAGGAGAGCGAGGTGAAGACGATGGTTGCCAGGGACGTGCCCACCGCCACCTGCATGGTGATCGCCGGGTCCATCCCAACCAGGGACAGCGAGAGGTAGAGCGCGGGCACGATGACGATGCCGCCGCCCACGCCCAGCAGGCCGGCGAGGATGCCTCCGCCCACGCCCGCACTGATCGCCACCGCGGCGAGCGTCAGAAGCTCCCCGGTCTCGAGACCGCCCATGCCCTCTCCTTTCCCGTCCGTTCAGGATCCACCGGCGCGCGCGGGCGCCGGCGGTATGTTTCGCGCCGCGCTCACGTAACGCGAACGCTCAGGTCGGCCAACCCTTCGACATGGGCGACGATCTCGTCCCCCTTCTTGACCGGACCGACGCCGGCGGGCGTGCCGGACAGGATCACGTCGCCCGGCGCGAGTTCGAAGAACTTGGAGAGATACGAGATCATCTCGGGCACCTTCCAGATCATCTGGTTCAGATCGCCCTCCTGCCGGACCTCGCCGTTGACCTTGAGCTCGACGCGGCCCTCGCTGGGATGGCCGGTGGACTCGGCGCTGTAGATCGGCCCGATCGGCGCAGACCGCTCGAACGCCTTCCCGATTTCCCACGGGCGGCCCATCTTCTTCTGCTCGCCCTGAAGATCGCGGCGCGTCATGTCGATCGACACCGCGTAGCCGTAGACGTGGTCGAGCGCATCCTCGACGGCGATGTCGGTGCCGCCGGATTTCAGCGCGACGGCCATCTCGACCTCGTGATGCACGTCCGAGCTTTGCGTCGGATAGGGAAAGTCGCCCGACGGGTCGAGGTTGTCGGGATTTTTCTGGAAGAAGAACGGCGGCTCCTTGTCGGGGTCGTGCCCCATCTCGACGGCGTGCGCGGCGTAGTTGCGGCCGATGCAGTACACGCGCCGCACGGGAAACTTCGCGGCCTGCCCCTCGATCGGAAGGGCAACGGGTTTGGGCGGGTCGATGGCGTAGTCGGTCACGGGGTCCTCCTCTGGTTTCGGTCCACCTCTAGCGGTCGCAGCCGGATCAATCAATCCGGATTAATCCACTCATTGGCGCATTTTACGCGATTGATCAACCTTTCCTTGGCGAATGGGCCGGTCCTGTGTAACAGTGAAGCACACGACAGGCGAATCGAAGCGATGCTGCAAAACACCGAAACACGCAAGACAGACGCGCTTTCCCTGCTGCGCGACTATATCGATGCCGGCGGTTATGGCGCGGGCGACAAGCTGCCGCCCGAGCGGCAATTGATCGACCAATTGGGCCTGACCCGCGCCGCATTGCGCCAGGCGCTCGAGACGCTGGAACGCTCCGGCGCGATCTGGCGGCACGTGGGCAAGGGCACGTTCATCGCCGAGGGCCCGCCGGGCATGGCGCCGGACCTCGACAGCCTGACGAGCCTCGGCCGGCAGCTGACGCCGATGCGGATGATGCAGGCGCGGATCTGCATCGAACCGGCGCTGGCGCGCGAGGCGGCCGTCCATGCCACGGGCGAGGAGATGACCGCGATGGAACAGATCCTGCAGCGCTCGCGCGCCGCGGCGACCTGGGCCGAGTACGAGGCGCAGGACGACCAGTTCCACCGGACGCTGGCGGAATCCACGGACAACGCCATGCTGCTGTCCGTCTTCGATCAGCTCAACCGGGTCCGCCGCGCGGTCACCTGGGGCACCGTGAACCGCAGCAGCACCCGGCCGCCGGCGAATCACACCAGTTTCGACGAGCACGACGCGATCGCCCGCGCGATCGCCGAGCGCGACCCCGACGGCGCATGGTCCGCCATGCGCACGCATCTGAAATCCGTATCCGCGCGGCTGTTCCCATGACGGGATAGCCGCGTCCGGGCCCGGGGACGGGCGCCGCGAGACCGGGAGGAGGACCCGCGCGGCAACATCCACACATCTGGGAGGAGACACCATGACAATTGACAGACGGAACCTGATGACGGGCGCCATCCTCGCCGCGGCCCTCGCCGGCGCCGGCCCGGCCGCCGCGCAGGACGGCGACCCGCTGCGCGTGGCGATGGGCGACATCGCCAGCGTTGAAAGCCTGAACCTGCTGATCGCGATGGAACGCGCCGAGGAACGCGGGGTGCCGATGGAGCTGCAATACTTCAACTCCGAGGACGTCGCGGTGCAAGCCGTTCTGGGCGGCGAGGCCGAGATCGGCGTGGGGGCGCCCTATGCCTTCATCCAGAACTCGGACGCGCCGATCCGGATGTTCTACCGGATGAGCACGCTGCTGTTCTTCCCGGTGGTCAACTCCGAGGTCTATTCGGGATGGGCGGATCTCGACGGTGAGGAAGTGACCGTCCACTCGCGCGGATCGGGCACCGAGGCGCTGATGCGGCTGATGGAGAAGAAGGAAGGCATCACCTTCTCGAACATCTCGTACATTCCCGGCTCGGAAGTGCGCGCCGGCGCCATGCTGCAGGGCAACGTGAACGCGTCGATCGTGGACGCGGCGAACTTCCGGCTGCTGCAGGAGGAAGGCGGCGACAAGTTCATGCGCCTGCCGGTCGAGGGCGTGAACGCCACCGACGAGGCGCTCTATGCCAGTGCCGAGGTGCTGGAGGCCCGCAGCGACGACATCCAGGTGTTCGTCGAGGAACTGCTGGGCACTTGGCGCGACATCGAGGAAGACCCGTCGATCGTGGGCGAGCTGCGCGACGAGTACAACCTGCTGCCCGATCTTCCCGACAAGGCGGCGTCGGCGGCGGTGCCCTATTACGAGGAAGCGGTCGAGAACGGCGTCTATCCCACCGACGGGGGCGAACCCGCCGACGTGCAGGACGACATCGAGTTCCTCGCCACGGCCGGACAGGTCGAGGGCAGCGCCGAGGACATCGAGCCGACCGATTTCTGGGACTTCGGCCCGCTCGAGGCGGCAAAGTCGTCGAACTGAGCCCGTCCCGCGCCCGCCCCCCGTGGCGGGCGCGCATCTTCTCCGGAATGTGAGGGGTCATGACCAAGACCGACACCGTCCCGTCCGCCATCGCCGGCGGCGTCACAGGGGGCGCAATGACACGCTTCGCCCAGATGCCGGTGTTCTGGCGCCTGCTGTCACTCGCCCTGTTCTTCGGGGCGTGGGAGCTGGCCGGGCAGAGCAACTTCAACGCCGCCTTCCCGACCTTTACCGAGACCTTCGCGGCCTTCGTAGAGATGGTGCTCGACGGGTCCATGGGCGCGGCGTACCTGCGCACCATCGAGCCGCTGATCGTCGGCCTCGCCTTCTCGCTCGGCGTGGGGGTGGCCGCGGGGGTGGCGATGGGCCTGCGCCGGGACGTGGAGTTCCTGACGCTGCCGATCTTCATCACCATGCAGGCCGCGCCGATGGCCGCGCTGATCCCGCTGATCACCTTTGTCTACGGGGTCGGGCTGGCCTCGAAGGTTCTGGCGGTGGTGTTCCTGGCGATGCCGGTGATCACCATCAACAGCTACAAGGCGGTGCGCAACGTGCCGGGCTCGCTGCTGGACATGACGCGCAGCTTCATGGGCAGCCGCTGGCAGCAGATCACCCGGATCATCCTGCCCGCCGCCAGCCCGATGATGTTCGCCGGCATCCGGCTGGGCGTGGCCGAGGGCTTTTCCGGCGTGGTGCTGGCCGAGCTGCTGATTACGCCGACGGGGATCGGGGACCTGATCACCTATCACCGCTCGGTGGCCAATTTCGGCCACATGTACGCGACCATCGTGTCGATCGTGGCCTTCGCGGTGATCGCGGTGTCCCTGCTCTACCACCTCGAAACGAAACTCTTCCGGCCCGAAAAGAGAGGTCAATGATGAACGCTATTGCTCAAGCCGAGCCCTCTGCCACCGTGGCCGGCTCCGCCCCCGCGACGCCGATCGTGCGCACCCGCGGGATTCACAAGGTCTATGGCGGCACCGTGCACGCGCTCAAGGACATCAACCTAGAGTTCAAGCGCGGTGAGCTGACCAGCCTGCTGGGCCCCTCGGGCTGCGGCAAGACCACGCTGCTGAAGATCATCGCCGGCCTTCTGGAGCCCACCGAGGGCGAGGTCGAGGTGAACGGCAAGCCGGTCACCGGCCCCGGCCCCGAACGCGCCTTCGTGTTCCAGGACTTCGCGCTGATGCCTTGGGCCACCGTCCTGCGCAACGCCGCCTTCGGGCTGGAGTTGCAGGGCGTGAACCGCTCCGAGCGCGAGGAGCGCGCCCGCCACTACGTCAACGAGGTCGGGCTGTCGGGGTTCGAGGACAAGTATCCCCACGAGCTGTCGGGCGGCATGCGCCAGCGGGTCGGGCTGGCGCGGGCGCTGGCGGTGGACGCCGACGTTCTGCTGATGGACGAGCCGTTCTCGGCGGTGGACGAACAGACCCGCCGCAAGTTCCAAGAGGACCTGATCCACCTGCGCGAGCGCGAGAACAAGACCTTCATCCTTGTCACACACTCTATCGAGGAGGCCGTCTACCTGTCCGACCGCATCGTCCTGCTGTCGCCCCGCCCCGGCCGCGTGGGCCAGGTGATCGACCCCGAGATCGAGCGCAAGGGCGACCCCGACGCGATCCGGCGCGCGCCGGAATATCTCGACCTGACGGACGAGATCTGGCGTGGCCTGCGCGAATACGTGGAGTGAGCCGATGTATATCCGTGGAATCTACGTCCCCCAGTTCGTCGCCCTGCTGTTCTGGGTGGTGGTCTGGGAAATCGTCGGGCAGTTCGAGCTGCTGATGCTGTTCCCGCCCTTCTCGGAGGTGGTCGTCGCCATCGGCGACGTCGTGACCTCGCCCAGCTTTGTCGACGCGGCGGCGCTGACGGCCTATTGCTATCTCGCCGGGCTGTTCCTGGCGGTGGTGGTCGGCATCTCGCTGGGGCTTCTGATGGGGCTGGTGCCGGCGGCGGACAAGCTTCTGAACATGTGGATCAACATCTTCCTGTCGGCCCCGCTGTCGGCGCTGGTGCCGGTGATCATGATCCTCTTCGGGATGGGCCAGCCGACGGTCATCGTCACCGTGTTCATGTTCGCGGTCTGGATCATCGCGCTCGACGCACGGGCGGGCGTGCAGCATGTCTCGACGTCGCTCAAGGAGATGGCGCTGTCCTTCGGCGCGTCGCGAACCCAGCGGCTGAAGATCATCCTCCTGTCGGCCCTCCCCGAGATCCTGGCCGGCATCCGGCTGGGCGTCATCCGCGGCGTGAAGGGCGTGGTGATCGGGCAACTCCTGGTGTCGATCATCGGCGTCGGCGCGCTGTTCTCGCTCTATAGCCAGAACTTCCTGATGGGCCATTTCTGGGCGCTGATCCTGATCCTGTTCGCCTTTGCCCTCTCGCTGGCCGAGTTGATCGGGCGGCTCGAGCAGCGCGTGGAGTACTACGCCGGCGCCCGTCACTGACGCCGCGCCGGGGGCTCCGGCGAACGACATCCGTTTCGGTCCGCGGGAACTTGCCTCGCGGGCCGAAAAGGGACTTGGAGATTCGGATGGGTGGTGCGATGTCATAATATGTATCGACACTCGTTTCCCCGGATCGCCGCATTGAGTCAGAAGCAGACCGCCGCCACGGCTTTTCTTGCCGGTGGCGGCAAGATGGGACGGCAAATCGCGTCGCACGACTGGGCGGCAACGCCGCTCGGCCCGATCGAGGACTGGCCTGCCGTCCTGAAGATCACGGTCGGCACGATGGTCAACTCCGCCTTTCCCAAGTGCCTGTGCTGGGGAGAGGACCTGACGATGATCTACAACGACGCGTTCGTTCCGATCCTCGACCGGAAGCATCCCTGCCTCGGCATGCCGTTCCTGTCGGTCTGGGCCGAAGGCCGGGACACGATCGGCCCCATCGCCGACCGCGCGATGGCCGGCCATTCGACCTTCATCGAGGACTTCCCGCTGGAGACGAACCGGTCGGGCACATTCGATACGGCGCATTTCACCTTCTGCTACAGCCCCGTGCGGGACGAGACCGGCGCGGTGTGCGGCATGCTCGACACCGTGGTCGAGACCACCGGCAAGGTGAAAGCCGAGAAGTTCGCGGCCCTGCGCAATCATGAATTGGTGCACCGGTCGCGCAACGCCTACGCGCTGGTCTCGGCGCTGGTGAACCAGACCTTCCGGGGCAGCGGCTCGCTGCACGAGATAAGGGACGAGTTGCAGCGCCGCATCGGCGCGCTGGTGCGTGCGCAGGACCTGCTGATCGAGGGCAACTCGACCCGCGGCACGCTGGAGCTGGTGGCCCGGCGGGCGTTGCACCCCTTTCTCGACGATCCGCGCCGGTTCGAGTTTCGCGGGCCTGCCCTGTCCCTTGGCCGGGAACAGGTCACGACGCTGAGCCTCTCGCTGCACGAGCTGGCGACGAACTCGGTCAAGTACGGCGCGCTCGGCAGCGCCGAGGGAAGCGTGCTGGTCGCCTGGGATCTTACCGGCAGCGACGGGGCGCTGACGTTGCGCCTGACCTGGCGCGAGCGCGACGGCCCCGAGGTGGTCGAACCAAAGTCGAAGGGCTTTGGCAGCCGCCTGATCCGCCAGACCCTGCCCGCCTCGTTCAGCGGCAAGGTGGATGTCGACTATGCGCCAGACGGCCTGCGGGTCACGCTCGTTGCCGACGCGACCCGGTTGGTGGCCGAGGACCAGCTCGCCGCGGAATGATGCGCCCCGCTTTTGCGAGCGGCTCGCATTTTTGTTTGACCGTTGCGAGTGACTTGCAGTAGCAATTCAGGGACACAGTTCCCAGAAGGAGACCGCGATGCGACGCCTTGCCCCTGCCCTTGCCGCGACGACCGCGCTGGCGACGCTGTGCTCCCAGACCGCGGCGGCGGACGGCCCCCCCCTGAAGGTGGTCACCACCTTCACCGTGCTGGCCGACATGGCGCAGAACGTCGCCGGCGGGGCGGCCGAGGTCGTGTCCGTCACCAAGCCGGGGGCCGAGATCCACGGCTACGAGCCGACCCCGCAGGACATCGTCCGCGCCCATGACGCGGACCTGATCCTGTGGAACGGGCTGAACCTGGAGCTGTGGTTCGAGCAGTTCCTGTCGAATATCGGCGACGTGCCCTCGGTCACGCTGACCGAAGGGATCGACCCGATCCCCATCGCCGAGGGCGCCTATGAAGGGGAGTCGAACCCCCATGCCTGGATGGGGCTGGAAAACGCGATGGTCTATGTCGACAACATCGCCGCGGCCCTGGCCGAGCACGACCCGGACAATGCCGACACGTACCGCGCCAACGCCGACGCCTACAAGCAGCGCATCCGCGACACCATCGCCCCCCTGCGCGACGAGATCGCCGCGATCCCCGAGGAACAGCGCTGGCTGGTGAGCTGTGAGGGGGCGTTCTCGTATCTCGCGCGGGATTTCGGGATGCGCGAGCTCTACCTCTGGCCGATGAACGCCGACCAGGTGGGCACGCCGCAGCAGGTGCGCGCGGTGATCGACGGGGTGCGCGACAACGACATTCCCGTCGTCTTCTGCGAAAGCACCGTGAACACCGCCCCCGCCCAGCAGGTCGCGCGAGAGACCGGCGCCGCCTATGGGGGCGAGCTGTATGTCGACAGCCTGTCCGAACCGGGCGGCCCCGTCCCGACCTACCTGGACCTCTTGCGCATGACCTCGGACACCATCGCGAGTGGCCTGTCAGAGAACCTGAACTGACCATGTCCCGCGACACCGCATCCCCTTCCGCCGCGGCGGACTCCGCCGACGGCGGCATCCGCGCCCACGACATCACCGTGACCTACCGCAACGGGCACACCGCGCTGCATGACGCCAGCTTCGAGATCCCGCGCGGCACGATCACCGCGCTGGTCGGCGTCAACGGCGCGGGCAAGTCGACGCTGTTCAAGGCGATCATGGGCTTCCTCCCCATCGCCAGGGGCGAGATCCGGCTGTTGGGCCTGACGGTGAAACAAGCCCTGCGCCGCAACCTCGTCGCCTATGTCCCCCAGGCCGAAGAGGTCGACTGGGCCTTTCCCGTGCTGGTCGAGGACGTAGTGATGATGGGCCGCTACGGGCGCATGGGCTTTCTCCGCCGCCCCGCGCAGGCCGACCGAGACGCCGTCGACCGTGCGCTGGAACGCGTGGGCATGCGCGACTTCCGCCACCGCCAGATCGGCGAATTGTCGGGCGGCCAGCGCAAGCGTGTGTTCCTCGCCCGCGCGCTGGCGCAGGACGGACAGGTGATCCTGCTGGACGAGCCGTTCACCGGCGTCGACGTGCAGACCGAAGAGCAGATCGTCGCGCTCCTGCGAGAGCTGCGCGACGAGGGACGGGTGATGCTCGTCTCGACGCACAACCTGGGCTCGGTGCCCGAGTTCTGCGACCGCACCGTTCTGGTGAAGGGCACGGTTCTGGCCCACGGGCCGACCGCGACGACATTCACCCGCGCCAACCTGGAACGCGCCTTCGGCGGCGTGCTGCGCCACTTCACCCTGGGCGGCGAGGCGCTGCACGACGATTACGCCGACGACCCGCGCGAGGTGACGATCTTCACGGACGACGAGCGCCCGCTGGTGCATTACGGCGACGAAACAAGGACACGCGGGGACGGCGGCTGATGGAGGTGCTGCTCGAACCCTTCTCGTACGGCTACATGACGAACGCCATGTGGGTGTCGGCGCTGGTCGGCGGGGTCTGCGCGTTCCTGTCGGCCTACCTGATGCTGAAAGGGTGGAGCCTGATCGGCGACGCGCTGTCCCACTCGGTCGTGCCGGGCGTCGCGGGGGCCTACATCCTCGGCCTGCCCTTCGCGCTCGGCGCGTTCATCGCGGGCGGCCTGGCCGCGGGGTCGATGCTGTTCCTGTCCGAGCGCTCGGGGTTGAAGATCGACGTGGTCATCGGCCTGATCTTCACGGCGTTCTTCGGGCTGGGGCTGTTCATGGTGTCGGTCAACCCGATGGCTGTGTCGATTCAGACGATCACCATGGGCAACATCCTGGCGATCACGCCCGGCGACACACTGCAGCTGGCGCTGATCGGGATCGTGTCGCTGGGCGTGCTGCTGCTGAAGTGGAAGGACCTAATGGTCGTCTTCTTCGACGAGACCCATGCCCGCTCCATCGGGCTGCGGCCCGACCTTCTGAAGGCGGTGTTCTTCGTGCTGCTCTCGGCCTCGGTCGTGGCGGCGATGATGACCGTGGGCGCGTTCCTGGTGATCGCCATGGTCGTGACGCCGGGCGCGACGGCTTACCTGCTGTGCGACCGGTTTCCGCGGCTGATCGCCCTGTCGGTGCTGATCGGCGCGACGACGAGCTTTGTCGGGGCCTATGTCAGCTATTTCCTCGACGGGGCGACGGGCGGTGTCATCGTCACGCTGCAGACGCTGATCTTCCTGACGGCCTTCGTCCTGGCGCCCAAGCACGGTCTGCTGGCCTCGCGGCGCAAGGCGGCCGCCGCGCTGCGCCGCCCGGCCGGCACGGCCACCACGACGGCAGCGGAGGTGGTGGAATGATCGAGACGCTGCTGCTGCCGTTCCAGTTTCCGTTCATGCAGAACGCCTTCCTGATCGCGGCCCTCGTCGCCGTGCCGACGGCGCTGCTGTCCTGTTTCCTGGTGCTCAAGGGCTGGGCGCTGATGGGGGACGCGGTGAGCCACGCGGTGCTGCCGGGCATCGTGCTGGCCTGGATCGCCGGGATACCGCTGATCATCGGCGCCTTCGCCGCGGGCATGACCTGCGCGCTCCTCACCGGCTATCTGAGCGAGAACAGCCGGGTGAAACAGGACACCGTCATGGGCGTCGTGTTCTCGGGAATGTTCGGGATCGGCCTGATCCTGTTCACCTCGGTCCACACCAACGAACATCTCGATCATGTCCTCTTCGGCAACATGCTGGGCGTCGAGCCGGGCGATCTGTGGACAGCGGGGCTCATTTCACTGGCCGTGTCGGCCGTGCTGCGTTTGAAGTGGAGGGATTTCCTGCTGCACGCCTTCGACCCCGCGCAGGCGCGCGCCAGCGGCCTGCCGGTCGGCGTCCTGCATTACGGGCTGCTCGCCATCCTGTCGCTGACCATCGTCGCCACGCTCAGCGCCACTGGCCTGATCCTGGCGGTGGCGCTGCTGATCGCGCCGGGCGCCATCGCCTTTCTCGCCGTCCGCAGCTTTGGCCGGATGCTGATCGTCGCCGTCTGCGTCTGCACGGCGGCGATGCTGTCGGGCGTCTATCTGAGCTTCTACCTCGACAGCGCCCCGGCGCCGACCGTGGTGCTGATCCTGACGGGCGTGTTCGTCTTTGCCTTCGTCCGGCGCCTGGCGATGACGCGGGCCGCCTCGCGCCGGGCCGCCCCGGACTCGGCGCGTTGACGCCGCCATCGTGGCAGCGGGGCGCGCGCGCCCTACCCTTCGGCGCGGACCAGCGAGGAGAGATGGAACGATGAGCGCACCGATACTTGTGATGGGCGGAACCTCGGGCATCGGCAAGCTGGCGGTCGACGAGATCCTGTCGCGTGGCCTCACGGCCCGCGCCTTCGGCCGCAGCGCCGCAGAGATGCCGGCGGCCGCCAACCTGGAACCGGTCGCCGGGGACGCGCTGGACGCCGACGACGTGCAGGCGGCGCTGACGGGAAGCCGCGCGGTGATCTACGCCCTCGGCATCAAGGAGCGCGTGGCGATGCTGTGGCAGGAAGAGACGCTGTTCTCGGAAAGCACGCGCATCCTGCTGCAGGCGATGATGGCAAGCCAGGTGCGCCGCCTCGTGGCCGTTACAGGTTTCGGTGCGGGCCGCAGCAAGGACGCGATGAGCTGGGTCGAGAAGACAGGCCACGCCGCCGTGCTGGGCAAGCCCTACGCCGACAAGGACCGGCAGGAAGAGCTGATCGTGCAGAGCGAGCTGGACTGGACGATCGCCCGCCCGGTGATCCTGACGAACGGGCGGAAATCGGGGCGCTACAAGGTGCTGCGCGACCCGGCCGGCTGGCACAATGGCCTGATCTCGCGCGCCGACGTGGCGAGCTATCTCGTGGACGCGGTCGAGCAGGACCTCGACATCCGCGGGGACGTGGTCCTGAGCCGGTCGTGACAGCCCTGCCCCCTGCGAGACCGAACGGGCGATAACCGAATGATCGGATCCGCCCGGGCGGCCCGCGTGCTATCCTCGGCGCGGGTGGAGGATGGGAGCGGAGGCGCTTATCGCAGGGAGGACAAGATGATGCTGGCCAGGGTCACGCCCTACAAGATGAAACCCGACAGCCGCGACGCGGCCATCGAGATCATGAACGAACTGAAATCGGACATCCTCGACCTTCCGGGCATGGTCCGCTTCATCAATGTCTGGGGACAGGACGGCAACGGATACGTCATCTCGCTGATCGACGAGTCCGCGGCGAAGGACACCGATCCCGAGCGCATCAAGGCGCTGTGGGGACACTTCCGCGAGCACCTTCAGGGCATGCCGGAACCGCAGACCGGTGAGGTGATCGCCCATTGGGAAAAAGCCGCGACGCCCGCGCAATAGTCACGACGACCGGCCCCGCGCCGGGCCGGCCCTCACCAGCCGCCGAAGCGCGGCCACTCTTCCAGTGCGCCGCTCTCGACCCGGAGGACGTTATACCGGTCGTGCTGCGCCGCCGTGGCGCAGGCGTGGTTCGGCAGGATGCGCAGCCGGGTGCCTACGGGCAGGTCCGGCAGCGGCCTGTCCGCACAGGCCCGCAAGGCGATCGTGCCATGTTCCTGGTTGGCGTTGGCGACGATCAGGTCCGGCAGCACCGTGCCGTTTTCGTCGCAGACCACGCCATAGCCCTGGTCGGACGCCTGGTTGGCGGTGCCCCGGTCGCGCGACATCGCCATCCAGCCCGCATCGACCATGATCCAGCCCCGCTCGGGCTGGTGCCCGATCACCGTCGTCAGCACCGACAGCGCGATGTCGTCGGTAGTGCAGACCCCGATCCCCGCCATGACGAGGTCGAAGAAGACATAGACCCCCGCCCGCAGCTCGGTCACGCCGGTGAGATCGCGCGCCGCATGGGCGGTTGGGGTGGAGCCGACGCTGACCACCGGGCAGTCCAGCCCGGCCCCGCGCAGGGTGTCGGCAGCGTCGGCCACGGCCTTGCGCTCCTGCTCGGCGAAGGCCGCCTGCGCGTCGGCGCCGACGGCGCCATAGCTTTCGCCGGCATGGGTCATCACGCCCCGCAACGCCGCGCCGCCGTCGCGCAGGATCGTGCCGATCGCGGCCAGTTCGGGGTCGTCGGGCCGCAGACCGCCGCGATGCCCGTCGCTGTCGATCTCGATCAGGACGGGGATCGGGTCGGCTGCTGCGCGTGCGGCGTCGGCGACCGCTTCGGCCTGGGCGCGGGAGTCGAGGATGACGCTCAGGTCGCAGCCCGCCCGGCGCAGCGCGACCACGCGGTCGAGCTTCTGCGGCGCGATCCCGACGGCGTAGAGTATGTCGGAGATGCCGGCCTCGTGGAACACCTCGGCCTCGGCGAGCGTCGAGACCGTCGCCGGGCCGGTGCCACCAGAGAGGACGCGCCGCGCAATATCCACTGACTTGCCGGTCTTGAGATGCGGCCGCAGCGTCACGCCCAGATCTGCGGCGTGCCGCGCCAGGCGGTCGATGTTGCGCAGCATGATCCGCTCGTCGAGGATCAGGCAGGGCGTCGTCAGTTCGGTCAGCCGACTGTCGGTCGGGGGCATCTCGGTTCCTTTCTCAGCGCGCGGTGGCGTCGGTCAGCGTGGCGTGCCACGCGGTCACGCACCGAAGAAACGCCGCGCTTTGGGTCTGGGGGAAGAAGTGGCCGCCCGCGGGCAGCAGTTCCAGACCGCTTCCCGGCAGCGCCGCGTGCAGATCCGCGACTAGACGCGGTGGCACGATACGGTCGTCCTCGGCACCGATCACCACCGTCGGGCACGCGATCCGGTCCAGCCAGCGTGTACCGTCATGGCCCAGCAGCGCACGGATGCGGCGGATGGTGATGCCGGGATCCAGTGCCACCTTCGCGGCGTCCGAGCGGAAGTCGTCGGGCGGATTGCGCAGCAGATCGCTCAGCGCGGGGTCGAGGTCCGGCGCGCGCTCCAGCAGGGCGACGCGCAGGTCGAACAGCGCATGCATGTATGCGTCGGCCCTGATCCAGGTGCCCGACAGCACCGCCCCCGCCACGCGGTCGGGCCAGGTCGCCGCCATGCATTGTGCAATTGCGCCGCCGGTCGAGTGGCCGATGACGGTATAGGGCGCGGACCCGAACGCCGCTTCGGCCACGTCGGCGGCGTCGCGGGCGAGCGTCTCGATGCTCCACTCCGCGCCGTCGTCCGGCGTCGCGCCGCAGCCACGCTGGTCGAAGGCGGCGACGGTGGCACTGCGGGCCAGGTCCGGTGCGACAGCATCCCAGAACCGCGCCTGCCCGTTCAGCCCCGCCACCAGCAACAGGTTCGAGCCCGTCCCGGCCACGCGGTAAGACAGCGCCCCGGCAATCCCCTCGCGCCACACCATGCCGTCCGCGGCCGTCACGCGCCGCGCGGTCGCAGCATCGAGCCGGGCTCGGCGATAAGCACGTCGAGCCCCAAGCCGCGGACATGGTCGGCCCCCTCTGGCGGGACCAGCATCCGGCACCCCTGCCCGACGACCTCGCCGTCCATCAGCACGGGCGCGCCGTGGACGAAGCTCTTGACCGCCTTGCGGCGCTCCAGGTCCACCACGGTGACATCGGCATCGGCGCCGACGCCCAGATGCCCCTTGCGTGCCGACAGGCCGAGCGCCCGCGCCGGGCTGACGCAGACCTTCTGCACGAACCCGTCGAGGCTGAGCGCGTCGAGATGCACCAGCGCTAGCCCGCGCGAGCACAGATCGTTACGGGGAATGCCGCCGCCGTCGGTGGCCAGCGCGTCGACGGCGAAGCTGCCGTCGGGGCGTTTCGCGGTGGCGAGGTGCATGCGCGGCTCGGGCGGGTTGGCATAGAAGCTGATGCCGATATCGCTGCCGGCGGCCTTCCAGGCGGCAAGCCCCTCTTCTCCGCCCGTCAGGACGTGCACACCGTCCTTCAGGACATGGACCTGCGCCCAGCCCGCCCGGATCGCCTCGACCATGCCGGCATCGGTCGGGGGGAAGCCGCCCCGCTCGAGGTTGCGCTGGGTGGCGACGCTTTCGGGGGCGCCGTCGGCGCATTTGCCGGAATTGCCGTTGATCGGCGCGAGATACGATTCCGACCACACGTTCGGATGCTGCCCGAGGATGTCGATCGCCTCTTCCGCCTCGGCCAGGGCCGAGCCGTCGAGCCCGCGGGTGTAGCTGTTGATATGGGCAAGGTGCAGCGGATTGCCGTCGGCCAGTTCGCAGGATTCCCGCATGCCGCCGACGTTCTGCGGCGTGTGCACCGTGCCAGAATGAAAGGCGACATAGGCCCCCTGCTCGGCCGCGACGGCCATCGTCCGGGCCGAGGCCTCGCGCGTCAGCGGGAAGTGACCGCCGAGGATCTTCAGCCCGATCGCGCCCGCCGCGCGCGCGCGTGCCAGAGTGTCGCGCAACTCGTCCGCGCCGGGGTCGTTGCTGGTGACGGTGTGACCCGGCCGGACATAGTCGATACAGGCGATGGACAGACCGCAGCCGTGGGTCGTGGCGAACTTCGTCACGCCGTCGATCGGCCCGGCCATCTCGAGCGCGAAGGTCACGCCCGCCTGCGCCAGCATCCGGTGACCGGGCGCCCCGCCCAGCCAGGGCGACAGATGGACATGCGCGTCGATGATGCCCGGCATCACCACGCAGCCCGAGACGTCGTGCTCGGCCGCGGCCTGCCCCGTGACCTCGCCCACCGCGGCGACCTTGCCGTCGGCCAGTGCCACGTCGGCCACCTCGTGCCGGCCGTTGACGGGATCGACGACCAGCCCGTTGCGCAGGATCACTTCGTATTCGCGTGTCATCTCTCGTCCTTGTTGTCAGTCAAGCATCAGGTCCGGCAGGAAGGTCACCAGCGCGGGGAAAAGGAACAGCAGCAGCAGCACGCCCAGATCGCACAGGATGAAAGGCAGCACCCCGCGATAGACGTGGTCGACGCGCACGTCCTTGCCCGCGGTCCCCGCCAGGCTGAACGCGTTGAGCCCCACCGGTGGCGAGACGCCCGCGATCTCGTTCATCTTCATGGCAATGACGCAGAACCAGATCGGATCGTAGCCGAGGTTCACCACGATCGGGAACAGGATCGGCAGGGTCAGCGCGAACACCGCCGTCTGAACGATCAGCATCCCCAGGAGGAACCAAGTCACCAGGATCAGGCCCAGGATCACGTGGCTGTGGACCTCCCAGCTCTCGAGAAAGACGGTCAGGTTGTAGGGGATGCGCGACAGGCCCAGGAACCGGCTGAAGAACAGCGCGCCGACGATGATGAAGAACAGCGTCGCGGTGATCTGGGCGGAGTCCCGCAGCGCGCCGCGGAAGTTGCTGAAGCGGCGCAGCGGCCCGTTCGCGAGCCCGAACAGCAGCGTGCCGAGGGCGCCGACGGCACCGGCCTCGGTCGCGGTGAAGAAACCCGCATACATGCCGCCGATCACAACCGTGCCCAGCAGGGCGATCTGCCACAGCCCGCCCAGGGCGCGAACACGCTCGCGCGGGGTGACTTCGTGCTCCTCGTCGGAGATCGGAGCGAGCTTCGGGTTCGCGCGAGCACGCAGATACATCGACACGGCATAGACCGTCGCCGTCAGCACCCCCGGCACGATCCCCGCCATGAACAGGCGGCCAACCGAAGTTTCGGTGAAGATCGCGAACAGGATGAACATGCCGCTCGGGGGGATCATGCTGGCGAAGGTGCCCGAACAGGCGATCGACCCCAGCGCGAAGCTGCGGTCATAGCCGTAGCGGCGCATCTCGGGATAGGCGATCCGGCCGAACACGCTGGCGGTGGCCAGCGACGAGCCGCAGATCGTCGCGAAGGCGGCGCTGCCGAACGAGGTCGCGATGGCGAGCGAGCCCGGCACCCGCGCCGCGGCCCGGTGGATCGAGCGATAGGCCTGTTCGGCGAACCCGCTGGCGGCGGCGAAGGCGCCCATCAGCACGAACAGCGGCAGCACAGTGTAGGTCGGCGTGGCGATGGCGGAATACATCGTCTCGCCGATCAGGGACAGCGCAGCATCGGGATTAAGCAGGATCGTGACGCCGCAGAACGCGACGAGCAGGAACGTCACCGCCAGGTGCATCCCCAGCAGCAGAAGCCCGAGCAGCGCGACGATCGCCCCGACGCCGACGGTCGTGAAGAAGTCCATTCTCAGCTGCCTCCGTAGCGCGGCGTCTCGGCACCGATGACGGCGCGGACCGCGTGGACGAGGTTGATGAAGATCCGCACCACGAACAGCGCGAGCGCCGTGACCATGACGAACTTCACCGGCCAGATCAGCAGCGGCGTCGGTCCGGCGATGGCCTGCCGCCCCTCGTACGAGCCGAGCGCGTTCAGGCCGACCGCGTACAGCACGATCAGCATCGTCGCCGCGACGAGGACGTACATCACGAGATCGACGACAGCCGCGACCTGCGGCGGCAGGTTGTCGAGCACCAGCTCGACGCGGACATGGGCTTGCATCTTCTCGGCATAGGGAAGGCCGAGATAGACGATCGCGATCATCACGAACATCGCGCTTTCCGAGACGCCATAGATCGGCGTGGACATCGCGCGCGAGACGAGGTCGATGACGATGAGGCTCATCACGATGAGAAGAAGCCAGCCGCAGAGCTCGGCCAGCAGTTTGGTCACGGCATCGAGGAGTCTTCCGGCCATGCGGGCCTCCGTTGCGCGGAAATACGATCCGGTGCCGGCCCGATCGGCCGACACCGGGATTACGCTGGTAAGAGGTAGCGCCTCAGCGGCCGATGGCCTCGGAGATCACCTCGTCGAACTGCGACAGGATCGCGGCCGGATCCTCGGCGCCCGCGGCGCTCGCCTCTTCGGACCACATCTCCTGGTTGGTCTCGACCTCAGGCAGACCGGCGAAGGTCTCGACCGCCTCGTCCGAGGCCGTCACGATGTTGTAGCCGGCCTCTTCCTGCTCTTGCAGGATGCGATCGATGGTGCCGTCCCAGACATCGGCAAAGCGTTCGCCGGCGTTCTCGGCGGCGGTGGCGAAGGCTTCCTGCTGCTCGGCCGAGAGCGACTGCCACTTGTCCTCGTTGATCGTGATGATGAACGGGATCGCCAGCCACAGGTCCGGCATGAAGTAGACGTTCGGCGCCGCCTCATCGAGGCTCGCGCGGTGGATGCCGTCGATGTTGGTGAACACCCCGTCGATCGAGCCGGTCTGGAGGCCCTGGTAGAGATCGCCCCACGGCATCGAGACCGGCGTCGCCCCGGCCCCTTCGAGAAGGTTCAGGTACCACCGGCTCGCGGCGCGGACGCGCAGGCCTTCCATGTCGTCCAGCGTCTCGACCGGGCTCTTGAACACGCCGGCATAGGGCGTGACGCCGTACTTGTAGACGATGCGCTGGTTCTGGTCGGCGAATTCCTCGTCCAGCTCGGGGATGCGCTCGTACATCTGGTCAAAGGCCCACGCGATGTTCTCGTACTCGGCGGGGCCCTTCGGGAACAGGTTGTAGGCGCTGTTGAGCAGCAGCTGGTTGGGATAGTAGTTGATGTTGACGAAACCCATGTCGGCCACGCCGTCGCGCACGCCGCCCATGATCTCTGCGCCTTCCATCAGCGACGCGCCCCAATAGGGCACGACCGCGATGTCGCCGTCCGAGGCCTTCTCCAGCTCTTCGATGAACATCGTCTCGGCCTCGCCGCGCATGTTGTTCGGCGCGGTGTTGGTGGCGAAGCTCAGGGTCAGGCTCTGGGCCGGTGCGGACGATGCCATCGCCAGCCCGACCACGAGGGCCGGAGCGCCGGCAAGCAGTCTCGAAAATTCTTTCATGTCAGTCTCCCTGTTGGTGGGGTGTGAGGCCACGCTCTTGCGGCGCGGCAGGACGTGAGGGGACGCGCCGGTGCCCGACGCGCCGGCCCGCTTGCTTATGCGGCCTTGGCGGCCGTCTTGTCTGAAAAGAGGTGCGGATACGCGAAGAGCGCCGCCGATCCGCCGGTATGCACGAAGACCACGCGCTGGCCCTTGGTGAACTCGCCACGGCGGATCATCGCGACCAGCCCGGCAAAGCCCTTGCCCGAATAGACCGGATCGAGAAGGATGCCCTCCTCTCGCGCGAGAAGCTGCATCGCGTCGACCATCTCGTCGGTGGGCTGGCCATAGCCCTCGCCCACCTGTGTGTCGTCGACCAGCACACGCTCCCGCGGCAGGTCGCCGCGCACGCCCAGATGGTCGGCCGTGGCCTCGGCGAGGCGGTGGACATTGGCACGCTGCCGCTCGGCCGGCGCGCGCACCGAGACGCCGATGACGGGCAGGTCCACGCTCATCGCATGCAGGCCCGCCAGCAGGCCGGCCTGCGTGCCGGCGCTTCCGGTGGCGTGGACGATCGCGTCGATGCGCAGCCCATCGAGATCGAGTTGCCGGACCAGTTCGTCGGCGCATCCCACGTATCCCAGCGCCCCGACAGGGTTCGAGCCGCCACCGGGCACGAAATAAGGCTTGCGCCCCCGTTCGGCCAACGCATCGGCCGCGGCCTGCCCCTCGGCGTTCATGTCCAATCCCTCGGGCCGGAACTCGTAGCTACAGCCGAAAACGTCGTCGAGCAGCACGTTGCCGGTCTCGTCGTAGAGATCGCCCATGTTCGTCACGCGCCGTTCCAGCAGCGCGTGACAGCCAAGCCCCGTCCGGCAGGCGGCGGCCGCGGTCTGGCGGACATGGTTCGACTGGGTCGCGCCGTGGGTCACGATCGTGTCCGCGCCCCAGCGCAGCGCCTCGGCGACGAGGAACTCGAGCTTGCGGGTCTTGTTGCCGCCGGTCGCAAGACCGGTGCAATCGTCCCGCTTGATCCAGATCTCGGGGCCGCCCAGCCGCGCGGTCAGGTTGTCCAGCCGTTCGAGCGGCGTCGGAAAATGGCCCAGGCTGATGCGGTCGAAGCGAGACATGTACATGCGATCTTTCCGTGCGTTGCCCGTGCATCGCTGCACGTTGGGTGAAGCTTGGCCGGAAACCATCGGGCGCACAAATTCCGAGTCTTTCTATCCTCATGTCGAAACGGCATAACCACTGCATAGCAAGAGGTTAGGACGGCTTTGCATGGATCTCGATTGGCTGCAGGACATCATCTGCCTCGAAAACTCGCGAAGTTTCACCCAGGCTGCCCGCGAAAGGAACATCACGCAGCCCGCGCTGAGCCGCCGGGTCAAGTCGCTGGAGGCGTGGCTCGACACGCCGCTGATCGACCGGACGAGCTATCCGATCCGCCTCACCCGCGCCGGAGAAACCTTTCTGCCTATCGCCCGGCAGATGGTCGTCCAGTTGCAGCAGACCCGCGAGGACATCCGCGAAAGCGGCGTGCCCGAGGCGCGCACGATCCGGATCGCGGCGCCCCATTCGATCGCCTCGAACTTTCTTGCGCGGCGGCTGGCCGAAATGTTCCGCGCCGATCCGGAGCTGCGCACGCGGGTCCATTCCGACAACGCTGTGGTGTGCTTCGACCTGTTCTCGCAGGGGTATTGCGAGCTTCTGCTGACCTACCGGCACCCCGCGATCCCGATGGCGCTGGATCCCGACCGGTTCATCTGCCGGGACCTCGCCGCCGTCCGCCTGCTGCCCGTCGCAGAGCCGCAGGCGCTGAGGGACGGAGGCTGGACGCTGCCCGGCACCTCCCACGCGCCGACCCCGCTTCTGACCTACGACCGGGACTCGTTCCTGGGCGGGGTGGTCGCGCATGTCCTGGGGTCGCGTGCCGGGCCGCTGCATCTCAAGACGCTGCATGTCGATGCCTTCGCCGAGGCGATCAAGGCGCTCTGCCTCGGGGGGGCGGGGATCGCCTGGCTGCCCGAGCCGCTGGTCCGCGAAGAACTGGCAAGCGGCGCGCTGGTCGAGCTGGGCGATCCCGGCTGGCAGAGCGAGATGCAGCTGTCGCTCTATGCCGCCGTCGAAAGCGGCGACGCCGATCTCGACCGGTTCTGCGCAGCGCTCGCGCCGTAGGTAGTCTGACCCTCAGCCCGTCGTCATCGAGGCGACCAGACGGTCGAGGAAGGCGTCGCAGGCGTCGAGTTGCGCGATGTCGATGTACTCGTCCGCCCTGTGCGCGACCGAGATCGCCCCCGGCCCGCAGACGACGCTTTCCACGCCCGCGGCCGCGAACACGCCCGCCTCGGTGCCGAAGCTGACCTTTTTCACTTCGTCCGAGCCCAGCAGGTCCATCACACGGCGCACACCCGGCCCGGACGGGTCCGTTTCGAGACCGGGATAGAAGGTCAGCGTCTCGAACCGGATGTCCGCCTCGGGATGGTCGACCTGCGCCGCGGCGGCAAGGCGCGCGGCGGCATCACGCAACTGCGTCAGCAGCGGCTCCGGCGCCTCCTGCGCTAGCGCGCGCAACTCGAAGTCGAGCGTCGCGCTGTCTGGCACGATGTTGAGCGCCGTGCCCCCCTCGAGTCGGCCGACATGCAGCGTCGAGTACGGCACGGCATAGCCGGGATCCTGCGCCCCACTCTCGCGCACCCGGTCCTGCAGCCGCCGGATCTCGGCCATCACGTCGGCGGCGAGGTGCAGCGCGTTCTGATAGTCCGGCGCCATCGACGAATGGCCGCCGCTGCCCCGGCAGGTGCAGCGCAGCGCGGTCTTGCCCTTGTGCCCCGTCACCAGCGCCATCTCGGTCGGCTCGCCCACGATGCACAGGTCAGGCCTGCCGATGCTGTCGTCCAGATGACCGACCATGTGGGAGATGCCGACGCAGCCGATCTCTTCGTCGTACGAGATCGCCAGCTTGAACGGCTCGGCCAGCCGGCCGTCTGCGGCGATCCCCGCCGCCCGGAGCGCGCAGGCCAGATAGCCCTTCATGTCCGCCGCGCCCCGCCCGACCAGCCGCCCGCCGGTCTCGGTCAGGGTGAAGGGATCGCTGGTCCAGTCCTGCCCCTCGGTCGGGACGACGTCCGTATGCGCCGACAGCATCACCCCGCCCGGCCCATCCGGCCCGATCCGCGCGAAAAGACCCGCCTTCTGCCCGGTCGGATCGGACACGCGGTGACAGCGAAAGCCCAGGCGGTCGAGATAGGCCTCGATCCAGTCGATCAGCGGCAGGTTGCTGTCACGGCTGACCGTCGGAAACCCGACGAGCGTCTCGAGGATGTCGCGGCTGCGTCCGGGCTCGGGCATGCGCCCTCCGTTCTTCATGGGCATTGCTCGGCCGCACGGCGCGACCTGCCGCATGGTTACAGCGGCGCCGCGGAAAGGGACACCGCAGATCCGCATTTTCGTTTTGAACCCCGCGCCGTTTGGTGCGCAGCATGCGGGCGTTCCGACACAAAAGGGGATCATGCCCATGAGCCTTCGCATCGCGATGATCGGCGCCGGCGCCATCGGCCGGGCGCTGACCGCCCGGCTCGCCGTCGACCCAGAGGCGCCGCAGGTGACCGACGTCCTGCTGCGCGAGGGGCGCAGCGCGGACGGGCTGGCCGGGGCGCCGCGGCCGCACCGGACGATCGACGCGCTCTGCGAGGCCGCCCCGGACCTGGTGGTGGAATGTGCCGGACAGGCCGCCGTGGCCGAGCATGTCGAGACGCCGCTGGCGCGCGGGATCGACGTGGTTGTCGTCTCGATCGGGGCCTTCGCCGAGGACGGCCTGCTGGACCGGCTGCGTGGCGTGGCAAAGACGGGCGGCGCCCATGTCCACCTCTGCCCCGGCGCGATCGGCGGGCTCGACGCGCTGGGGGCGGCGGCACTCGCCGGGCTCGACCGGCTGGAATACACCGCGCGCAAGACGCCGGCCGCGTTCCGCGACACCCCGGCCGAGGCGCGCTGCGACCTGGATGCGCTGACCGAGCCTTTCGAGATCTTCGCGGGCAGCGCGGCCGAGGCGGCGCGTCTCTATCCCAAGAATGCGAATGTCGCGATGACCGTGGCGCTGGCCGGTCTTGGCCCCGACCGGACGCGGGTGCGTATCATCGCCGATCCGAACGTCGCCACCAACGGCCACGAGATCGACGCCCGCGGCGCCTTCGGCACGCTGCACCTCGACATGGCGAACGCGCCCTCGCCGGACAATCCCAAGACCTCGCTCCTCACCGTGCTGGGGCTGGAACGGGTGATCCGGAACCGCGCCGCGACGATCCGGATGTAAGCGCGCGGCTCACTCAACCATGCGCTTCTGCGAGGCGAAGACGCTGAGCTTGAACCATGCCTTGAACTGCCGCTCGAGCGTGGGCGTGACGTCGATCTCGATTCTGCCGGCCTCCATCTCGCGCGAGAGCTTGGCGACGCCCATCCAGACGGCGGTCATCGCGCGCAGATCGGCGGTCACGAGGATGTCGATGTCGTAGCCGGGATCGATCCGGCACAGATCGATGCCGCCCGGCTCGACCACCAGCCACCAGTCGCGCATGGTTTCCACCAGTTCGGGATACCGAAACTGTATCGAGCAGCGGGTCTCGGGCCACGGATCGGGGGCGATATTGCGCCGGATGTCCCACATCAGGAGCGAGGGATCGAGGTTGCGCAGGGACAGGTGCGACTCGACCCACCGCTGGCCCCAGTTGCCGATGCCGAGGACCAGCGGGCGCAGCTCTTCGCCTGCCTGGGTCAGATGGTATTCGTGCGTGCCGCGCCCCGAGGGCACGGATTCCACCACCCCCGCCATCTCCAACGATTTCAGCCGTTTGGACAAAAGGCTGGGCGACATCCTGGGCACGCCGCGGCGGATGTCGTTGAACCGGGTGGAGCCGCAGAGCAGTTCGCGCATGACGAGAGGTGTCCAGCGGGTGCAGAGCACCTCGGACGCCATCGAGACCGGGCAGAACTGCCCGTAGAGATTCGTGATTTCCATGACAGCCTCCGCAGCGAACAGTCTAGCAGATCAGGTCCACTTTCTGAACTTTATCGGCGCACCGGCGCGGGCCATCCTTTCCCTCGCATCCAGTGAAAGGGAGCAAGACGATGGGAGAGATTCAGCAGATCGACCGCCCCGGACCGCGTGACCTGGGCCCCACTGCGACCGCGCTGGCCGAGGCCTGCGCCGCAGACGCCGCGGCCCGCGACCGGGACGACAGTTTCGTCGCCGACAATTACGAACACGCCCGCACAGCGGGGCTGCTCGACGCCGGCGTTCCGGCCGAGCTCGGCGGCGGCGGGGCCGACATCCGCGCCCTGTGCGACATGCTGCGCCGGGTGGCGCATGGATGCTCTTCGACGGCGCTGGCGCTGTCGATGCACACCCACCAGGTCGCGTTTCCGGCATGGCGGTGGCACAACCAGCCGCAGACCCGCGACAAGACCGAGCCGCTGCTCGGCCGCATCGTGTCGGAAAAGCTGGTCCTGCTGTCCTCGGGCGGCGGCGACTGGATCGGCGGCTCGGGCAAGGCCGAACCGGTCGAGGGCGGCTACCGGGTGACGGCGCGCAAGGTCTTCGTCTCGGGCGCCCCGGCCGGCGACCTCCTGATGACCAGCGCCGTCTCGCCTGAGGATGGCGGCACGGTGATCCACTTCCCCTGCCCGATGACGGATCCAGCCGTTTCGATCCTCGATACCTGGCACACGCTGGGGATGCGCGGCACCGGCAGCCACGACGTGATGCTCGACGGGCTGTTCGTTCCGGATGCGAAAGTCGCGGTGAAGCGTCCGGCGGGCCAGTGGCACCCGGTGTTCTTCATCCTCGCGACGGTGGCCTTCCCGCTGATCTACGCGGTGTACCTGGGCGTGGCGGAACGGGCCCGCGACATCGCCGTCGGGTTGGCTGCGGCGCGGACGCCCTCGCCGCTCCTGCGCGACCGGGCGGGCCGGATGGAGACGGCGCTGACCGCCGCGCGGCTGGCGCACGCGCACATGATCGCGACAGCCGAGCGCAACGCGCCCTCGGCGGACACCGTGAACCAGGTGATGACCGGCCGGCACCTCGTCGAGGAGAACGCCATCCGCACGGTCGAGCTGGCGATGGAGCTTGCCGGCGGCGCGGGTTTCTACCGCAAGGCCGAGCTCGAGCGGCTGTTCCGCGACGTGCAGGCCGCCCGGTATCACCCGCTGCAGAAGGAAACCCAGTCCGCCTTCGCCGGGGCCATCGCGCTCGGCCATCCGACTGACGCGATCTACTGACTGCGGCGCCCGACTTTCCGCGGCCCGGCCCCGTGCCGGGCCGCCGGCGTGTTCAACCTTCGGGCGAGACAAGGCCCCGAGGATCAAGCACTTTTTCTCCGGCCCGTCGCGGGGCTGCAAAACGGTCAGGCACCGCGTCCGGATTCGATCGCGAGACGCGGAAAGACCGATAAGCCCGCCAAATCGGCGAAGATTTACATTGACAGCAACCCTCGGCCCCACGGACCCTTAATACATCTTTCCGCGGGGGAACGTCCCGCCAATCGAAACCGATGGCCCGGCCGGTCAGTGATGGCACGGGCGCCGGAAGCAGGGAGACCAGACCATGACATACAAGACCCTCATCGCCGCGAGCACGCTCGCCCTTTTCGCGGGCACCGCCGCCAGCGCCGATACCTGGCGTTACGCCTTTGAAGAGGCGATGGACGAGGTGCAGGGCCAGTTCGCGCAGAAGTTCAAGGAAGAGGTCGAGGCCAACTCCGACCACACCGTCCAGCTCTTCCCGTTCGGCACGCTCGGGGAATCGACCGACATCATGGAGCAGGCGCAGTCGGGCATCCTGCAGTTCGTCGACCAGTCGCCGGGCTTCACCGGCGCGCTGATCCCCGAGGCGCAGGTGTTCTTCGTGCCCTACCTGCTCCCCCAAGACGAGGAAAAGCTGGCGACGTTCTTCGAGGAATCCAAGGCCATCAACGAGCTGTTCCCGCCGCTCTACGAGGAACAAGGCCTGAAACTTCTGACGATGTTCCCCGAAGGCGAGGTCATGATGACCACGACCGAACCGGTGAAGGGCCCCGACGACCTGAACGAGGTCAAGTTCCGCGTGATGACCAACCCGCTGCTGGTTGAAAGCTACCAGGCGTTCGGCGCGACGCCGACGCCGCTGCCGTGGGGCGAGGTCTACGGCGCGCTGCAGACCGGCATCATCCAAGGCCAGGAAAATCCGGCCTTCTTCATCGAGTCGACGAAGATGTACGAGGTGACCGACCACATCACGCGGACCGGCCACAACAACTTCACGACCGCCGTGATGGCCAATCTCGACTTCTACGAGGGCCTGTCGGAAGAAGAGCAGACGGTGGTCAGCGACGCCATAGATGCCGCCTTCGACTTCATCATCGACTACCAGGAGGGCCTGACCGAGGAGTCGCTGGAGAAGATCAAGGAGGCCAAGCCCTCGATGACGATCACCACGCTCTCCGAAGAGGAGCGTCAGCCCTTCATGGAGACCGCTGACGAGGTCGAGCAGGAATTCCTCGAGATCGGCGGCGACCAGGCGCAGGAGATCCTCGATCAGATGAAGGCCGACCTGGAGGCCGTCGACGCGGGAAGCTGATGGTCGGCCCACGTCGCCGAACCCGGTCGCACCGGGCCGCCCCCAGGCGGCCCGGTAGCCGGGACGGGTGTGTCTTTCCCCAATCCATGCATCGAGGAACGCGGCCATGACTGCAGAGGACGATCGTCGGTCCGACCATGAGCCGACCACGCCCCCGCCGGGCGGCGCCCCCGCGGCGGACGACGACATCGACGATTCCGCGTATGTCTCGGGCCTGCCCGGCGTGCTCGGGGTAATCGACGTGTCGATCGCGCGGATCGAGGCGGTCCTGCTGGCGCTCGGCGTCCTGCTCATGGCGCTGAACACGGTGGCCAACGTGGTCGGCCGCTACCTGTTGGGCCGGAGCATCTTCTTCTCCGAAGAGCTCAACCAGGCGCTCATCATCCTCATCACCTTCGCGGGCATCTCCTACGCCGCGCGGCACGGGCGGCACATCCGCATGTCGGCGATCTTCGACGCCCTGCCCCCACGGCTTCGCAAGCCGCTGATGATCGTCATCGCCGTGGTGACCGCCGCGGCGATGTTCCTGCTGACCTGGTACTCCATCGCCTATGTGGGCACCCAGGCCTCGCGCGGGCGGCTTCTGCCGGCGCTGCAGATTCCCGTCTGGTGGATCATCGTCTGGGCGCCGCTGGGATTTTTCCTCACCGGGCTGCAATATGCGCTGACCGCGATCAAGAACCTGATCCACAAGGACATCTGGCTCTCCACCAGCACGATGGAAGGCTACGACGACACCGGCAAGGAAGAGGTCTGAGCCATGAGCCTGATGATATTCGGCACGATGATCGTTCTGCTCCTTCTGGGCTTTCCGATGATGATCCCGCTGATCGCGGGCTCGCTCATCGGGTTCGTGTCCCTGTTCGGCGGGTTCGGACAGCTCGACACGATGGTGCAGCAGATCCTCGGCGGCATCCGCCCGGCCAGCCTGATCGCCGTGCCGATGTTCATCTTCGCCGCCGACATCATGACGCGCGGGCAGTCCGCCAACCGCCTGATCGACCTCGTGATGGCCTTCGTGGGCCATCTGAAGGGCGGGCTCGCGGTGTCGACGGCGACGGCCTGCACGCTGTTCGGCGCGGTCTCCGGCTCGACCCAGGCGACGGTGGTGGCCGTCGGCGGGCCGCTGCGACCCCGGATGCTGAAGGCCGGCTACAACGACAGCTTCGTCCTGGCACTGATCGTGAACAGTTCGGACATCGCGTTCCTGATCCCGCCCTCGATCGGCATGATCATCTACGGCGTCGTTTCGGGAACCTCGATCTCCGAGCTGTTCATCGCCGGCATCGGCCCCGGCGTGCTGATCCTGATCATGTTCTCGGTCTACTCCTATTTCTACGCCAAGAGGTACGACGTCCCCACCGAGGCAAAGTCGAGCTGGTCCGAGCGCGTCGGCGCGGTGCGTCGCGCACTCTGGCCGCTGGGATTTCCGGTCATCATCGTGGGCGGCATCTACGGCGGCATCTTTTCCCCGACCGAGGCCGCGGCGGCCTGCGTTCTGTACGCGCTGATCCTCGAGATGGTCGTGTTCCGTGAGATGAACGTGAAGCAGCTCTACGCCACGGCCAAGTCGACGGGCCTGATCACGGCGGTGGTGTTCATCCTCGTCGGCGCGGGCGCGGCGTTCTCATACGTCATCAGCTTCGCGCAGATCCCGCAGCAGGTGCTGGGCGCCATCGGCATCGACGACATGGGCCCGTACGCAATCCTGTTCACCATCTCGATCGCGTTCTTCGTGGGCTGCATGTTCGTCGATCCGATCGTCGTGATCCTGATCCTCGTGCCGATCTTCGCCCCCGTGGTCGACTCGGCCGGGCTGGACCCGGTGCTGGTCGGCACGATCATCACCCTGCAGGTCGCAATCGGCAGTGCGACGCCGCCCTTCGGCTGCGACATCTTCACGGCCATCGCGGTGTTCAAACGGCCCTATGCCGAGGTCATACGCGGCACCCCGCCCTTCATCATCATGCTGATCACGGTCGCGGTGCTGCTGATCTTCTTCCCGCAGATCGCGCTGTTCCTGCGTGACCTGGCCTTCGCTGAGTGAGGAGAGCAGCCGATGTTCAACACGATCCTCGCCGCCTATGACGGGTCCAAGGGCGCCGATCTTGCGCTGGAAAAGGCCGCCGAGCTGGCCAAGCTCTGCGATGCCGAGGTCCGGGTGCTGACCGTCTACCGCCACCATTCGATGCTCGAGGCGTCGCTGTCGATGGTGCGCGGCTCGTCCGAGGCGAACACCAACATGGACGACGTGATGCGGGACGTCGCACGCGAGACGGCCGAGCAGGCCAAGACGTACCTGACCGACACCGGAATGGAGAAAGTCAGCGCCTTCATCCAGGGCGGCCCCTCGGCGCGGACCATCGTCAGTTTCGCCAAGGAGAACGGCTGCGACCTGATCGTCCTGGGCTCTCGCGGGCTGGGATCGTCCGAGGGCTACATGCTGGGCTCGGTCAGCCACAAGGTCACCAGCCTGACCGACATCCCCGTGCTCGTGGTGTAGCCGCGCCATGCGGCCCGGCGATCCCATCCGTCGGTTCGGCCTGATCGCGCTGGCCACCGACATGACGATCGAGGGCGACGCGGCGCGACTGATGCCGCAGGGCACGCAACTGCACACCACCCGCATCGCGTTCGAGAACCCGACCACGCCGGAGAGCCTGCGCCGCACCGGGCCGCTATTGCGCGCGGCGGCCGACCTGATCCTGCCCGGCGTGCCGCTGGACGGGATGATCTTTGGCTGCACCTCGGCCGCGGCGGCCCTGGGCGACCGCGTGGCGCAGGAAGTCGGCGCGCGCACGCCGCTGGTGACGCCGATCAGCGGGCTTCTTCGCGCGCTTGAGACGGTGGGGATTTCGCGCATCGGCCTGTTGACGCCCTACCTGCCCGAGACGGCGGATCTCGTCGCGGATCACCTGGAATCCAAGGGGGTCGAGATCGTCGCGCGGCACGCCATGGGCCATGCCGACGACCGCGACATGGCCCGCCTCATGCCCGGCGAGATCATCGACGGGGTGATGGCCGCCGACGACCCACGCGCCGAGGCGCTGTTTCTCAGCTGCACCGCCCTGCCCGCCGTGCCGCTGATCGCCGAGCTCGAGGCGCGGTTGGGCAAGCCGGTCTTTAGCTCGAACCAGGTTGTGTTCTGGGCGACCCTCGACATCGCCCGCATTCCCGGCGACCGGCCCGGACCAGGTTCGCTGTTCCGCTACTGCAAGTGGTGACGGCCCCGCCGGCCTAGGACTCGGGGATCAGCTCGTCGAAACGGGTCAGCAGATCGATGTAGTCGGGATCGTGGTCCCACGAGGGCAGCGATTCCAACAGCACCTGCCGCGACAGCCAGGGATGCGCCGCGCGCCACTTGCGCCCGGCCTCGATCGCGGCGGCCTTGTCGCCCTTGAGCCAGAGCGTGCCGAACAGCATCCGGTAGGCCCAGAGCGCGCGGGGCGCGGCGCGCATGCCCTTTTCGATCAGGGCGATGGCGCCGTCGAAGTCCTTGCGCGCCCTGAGGCAGGCGGATCGGCCGAAGGCGATGTTGAAGCTGAAGGGATCGTAAGGGCTCAGCATCTCGGCCCGGTCGAAACACACCAGCGCCTCTTCCGTCCGCCCGAGATAGCACGACGCCCAACCCAGGCGCAGCCATGCCCAGGCGTTGTTCGGGTCGATCGCGAGCGCGCGTCGGACGAGATCCTCGGACTGCCGGAAATCCCTGAGCGCCAGCGCCGCCGCCGCGCTGAGCGCCGTGAGCGCCGGGGCGTGATCGTCCACCAGCGGCAGAGCCGCGGCAAAGTCGGCGCGGGCCGCCTGTCGCGCGGCTGATGGCTCCGCGCTCCACAGGTAACAGCAGCGGTGAGCGTGGCACCATGCCCGCTGCGCCAGCGCCGGGCCATAATCGGGCCGCTTTCGCAGTGCCGCGTCGAGCAGCGCGATCGCGCGCTCGTTCTCGGCCCGGTCGTGGACCCAGAAATGCGGCAGCGCGGTCAGCGTCAGCTCGTAGGCCGACCGCTCTTCGGGCGCGTGGCGGCGGGCGCGGGCGATCTCGGCCGCGCGCAGGCTTGGCGCGAGCTGCCCGGCGACCTGGATGGCGACCCGGTCCTGCAGGTCGAAGAGGTCGCCCAGAGTGTCGTCGAACCGCTCAGACCAGAGCGTGTGCCCGTCGCGCCCCCGCACCAGCTGCACCCAGATGCGGACGCGGTTTTGGCTGCGGCGCAAGCTGCCCTCGATCAGATAGTCCACGCCGAGCGCCCGCGCCGTCTCGGGAAGCGACAGCGACCGGATCGGCACGGCATAGACCGACTGCCGCGCGACCACGTGGAAGGCCCGCACCCGGCTGAGCGCGCCGGTGATCTCTTCGACGATGCCGTCGGCGAACATGTCGCCGGGATCGACGCCCAGCTCGTCGAAGGGCACCACCGCCAGCGAAGGCTGCTCGGTCCGCGCCGGGACGACAAGTGGCGCGACCGGTTTGGCGGCGGGCTGCACCGCATCGTCCCGCGCCGCGCGGGTGGCGCGCAGCCAGTCCTCGAACCCCTCCGACGGCAGGTCGAAGCCCTGCAGGAACGTCCCCGGCCCGACCACGCCCTCGACCTCCACCGTCTCGTCGAGCCAGACCGCCTGCCGGTCGGCATGCAGCGCGCCGTCGGGCAGCCGGCGCCGCAGGACCGACAGCTCCTGGCGCAGCGACGCCCGCGCCTGCGCCTCGGACCGGTCGGACCACAGAAGATCGGCGAGCAGGCCCCGTTCCGCGCGGTATCCGGGCTGACAGGCGAGATAGGCCAGCAATCCGCATCCCCGCCGGCTGAGACCGGTTTCAGCGTGCCCGTCGGCGCCTGTCATGCGGAACGGTCCGGTCAGGTGCAGGACAAGCTGTGCCATCCCCGTATCATACAGGAATTGTTACGCGCCGTCGGACCTTTTTACGGAGTTCTGACGCGCGTGGGGCTCCGGACGGCCCGGCGCATTGCGCTGCGCTTGCGGCGCCAGTGCATGCTGGGCATCGACACATTTGACCCCGGAGACATTGATCATGGCATACACCCGCCTCGCCCCCCGCCCCGCCACGCTCGGCCAGCTTTTCGCCGCCTGGATCGGCCGCCGCTCCGAAGAGCGCCGCCTTGTACGCGACGGGCACCTTCTCGACGCGATGCCGTGCGACCGGCTGGAGGATATCGGCCTGCCGCCCCGGACCTCGGCGAACCGCCGCACCAGCGGGATGCAGGGACCGCCGCCGAAGACGCAGCTCTGGTAGGACCCTTGCGCCGTCGCGGCCGGACCGCGACGCGCGGTCAGGCAAAAGTCGGACAAGCGCGACCAAATTATTCCCGGTTTATCATCGACACGGCGAACATCCGGATATTTTCTATGGGACTCGCCACAGCCGATGATGACTGGAGCCGGATAGATGACTGACGAGCAGATGCGCGACGCCCCGGCAACCGATCCGGGCTGGGGACGACGCCTGCGCCACGTCGTGCCGAGATGGGCGGTCGTCGGCCTGTTCATCTATGCCAGCGTTTTCCTTCTGAGCTATGCCCAGACGCTGCTGGTGCCGATCGTGTTCGGCATCCTGCTGGCGTTGATCTTTTCGCCGATCCGCCGCTTCTTCTCGCGCCGCGGCGTGCCCTCGCCGGTCACGGCGATGGGGATCATGATGCTGTTGTTCATCGGGCTGTTCGTGCTGATGGGCGCACTTGCCCTGCCGGTCACCAACTGGATCGAGCGCGCGCCGCAGATCATGTACGACGTGCGCGCGCAGTTGCGCGAGATCTCCGGCGCGCTGGACGCGGTCTTCGAGGCGAACGAGCGGATTCAGTCGCTGATGAACAGCTCGGACGCGGATGTGCAGACGGTGCAGCTCGACGACTCGAACCCCGCGCTCAGCATGGCGATGCTGGTGCCGGGGATGCTGGCGCAGATCGTGTTCACCTTCGTGCTGCTGTTCTTCCTGCTCGCCACCGGCGACATGTTCCACCAGAAGATCGTCCACGTCCTGCCCACCTTCAAGGACAAGCGGAAGGCGATGGAAGCCGCCTTCGACATCGAGCGGAAGCTGTCGCGCTATCTGCTGACAATCACCATCATCAACGCCGGCCTCGGCGTGGTCATCGGCTGCCTGATGTGGCTGTTCGGGATGCCGGGCGCCCCCGTGTTCGGGCTGATCGGCTTTCTGTTCAACTTCGTGCCCTATGTCGGCGCCGTGGGCGGCATCATCATCGCCGCCGCCGTGGCGCTGGTGAGTTTCGACTGGGTCTGGTGGAGCCCGATCATCGCCGCCTGCTATTTCATGGCGACCTTCGTGGAGGGCCAGTTCGTGACCCCGACCTTTGTGGGAAAAAGCCTGCGGCTGAACACGGTCGTCGTCTTCGTATCGGTGTCGTTCTGGGCATGGACGTGGTCCTTTATCGGCATGATCGTCGCCATCCCCGTGCTCGTGGCGGTGCGCACGCTCTGCAACTACGTCGACAGCCTTCAGGGCCTAGGCGAGTTCCTGTCCGACAAGAAGGAATACGGCGCCTCGGAGCCCGTCGACGAGGTCGAGGAACGGGTCTCGGCCTGAGGGGCAGCGGATTGGCGGCCAAGGGCACGTTCCGTCATCATGGGTGAACGTCCCCCGGCAGGCATCGCGGGGTCGGTATCGATCACTCTGGCGTCGAAGGGAAGACGGGGAAAGGCTCGGGGTGTCGCGGCAGGCCACGCCCGATGCGCGCCCGCAGCGTCGCGGACGGGCTTTCGCCATAGGTGGCCCGGTAGCTCGCGGCGAAGCGGCCGAGATGCGCGAACCCGCAATCCAGCGCGATGACGGTGACCGATCCCGGCTCGGCCGTGTCGAGCAGCTTTCGCCGCGCCAGGGTCAGTCGAAGCGCCACCAGCTGTTCCCGCGGGGTCTGCCGGCGGACGGCGCGGAAGGCCTGCTGCAGACGCCGCAGGCCGACGCCCGCGGCCTCCGCCACGTCGCTCAGCCGCGCGGAGGACACGTCGCAGTGCCGCAGGAAATCCTCTGCCCGCGCGACGATCATCCGGTCCGACGCGCCGGCGCCCTCGGAGGGGTCCGGCCCGCAGGGCATCGCCTCGCGCAGCATGTCGACCAGCAGGCGTTCTGCCGTGGCGATGGCGCGGGGGCCTGTCAGCAGAGACCGTGGCCCCGTCAGGTCGTCGAACAGGAACCGCAGGTAGGCTCCGATCGAGTGCAGCGGATCGCCCGCCCCCGCCCGGCGCTCGCAGGCCAACACGGCGCCCTGCGCGTCACTGACGCCGAGCGCGGCCGGCGGCACCACCAAGACGAGCGCATCATAGCCCGCCTCGGGCGTGGCGCCGGCCCGCGTGATGCGATGCTCCGGCGCACAGAGGATCGGCTGCCCGCCGTGGGCCGCGCGGCGGCCCTGCGACGTCTCGATGTCGAGCGCACCGCTGCGCGGAAACAGCAGGGTCAGCCTCTCGCGCTCTGTCAGCTCGATCTCGTGCCCGGACGAGATGACACGCGCCGCGGTGGCGCCGATGCCGGGAAAGCTGACGCTCTGGACCTTCATCCAGGCCGGGGCGCCCGTGAAGCGGAAGGCATGCGTGTCGGTGAACAGGCCGGGCCGCAGTGCGCGTTCGGCGCCCGGGCAACCTTCGTAAAGGGTCCTGTGCAGTTCCATCCTCGGCCCTCGCGGCATCGGCAGGCATGATCGCGCGAGAGGAGAAAGCCGCCTTCGAACGACCACCAGAGCATAGCATTACCTTGCGGAACCCCCTAGGAAATGATGACGCCCGCGCCCGTCCGCTCCGCCGCGGCGATGTGAGGATCGTCCGGGCGATCGGCGGCGGTCCCTCGCGGCGGAACACCCGCCGGCGTCGATTGGCCCGAGGATCGCGCTCTAGCCACGCCACCGCACAGATGGCGACAGCCGGCATCAGGTCGATACCGGCGCGCCCCTGACGCCCCGGCGGCGCATCCGGTCAGTTCGCGTATTCGCTGAACACGGTGACACTGCCGTCCGGTTCGCGCCGGCAGGTATAGCGCGTCCCCCCGGCCATGAGCGTCAGGATCGGCCCGCCGCCGGTCTGTATTTCGTCGCGGATCTCGACGGGCGTGGCGAAGCGGGCCGCCTGCGCGGTGCAGGGAGCCCGCATCGACGCGAACTGGCCGCCCGCGCCGCCCGCGGGCGGAACGGAACTCTCGGTGCAGGCCACAAGCGACGCACCGAGAACCAGACCGAGGGCGGGGCCGCGGCCGATCACAGCGCGCCTTCGTCGGTCAGGGACTCGATGCCGGCCGTCGTGCCGTCACGATAGCCGATGCAGCGCCAGGTGCCCGTGGGGCCGACGCGCAGGATGACCTCGGTCCCGGCCTCGGAGAAGGACGAGCTCTGCACCCTGACGTCGCTGTTGCCGGTCTCGGCCCGGACCGCAGCGGCACAGGCGCTGCGGGCCTGCCCTTCCATCGAGTCGCCCGGAACGGCACGCGGTTCGGTCGAACCGGTCGTTCCAGGATCCGAGACCATCATCTCTTCGTCGCAGGCGGCCAGCAGGCCGACCATGACAAAGGCAGCGAATGTGGCGAGACGAAAATTCATCACCGATCTCCCTCAGCAATCTTCGGCGGGCAGCATGGTCACGTCGGAATAGCGGCCCTCCGACGTGGTGATCCGGGCGCAGGCTCCGGTATCGCGGTTGAACCAGTATGTCGTGAGCCCCTCGCTGCGGATCGCCTCGTATCCCAGTGCCTGAAGGCCACCTTCGGCCTGTCCGGCCCGCGCGCCCTCGAACTCCGAGAGGTCCGAGGCGCTGCCGACGGCGGGCATCCCCTGCTCCGACGCGCTCATCTCTTCGTCGCAGGCCGCCAGCGCGAGCAGCGCGGCGGTGCCTGTCACGATCCCGATCTTCCGTTTCATGTCTCACCCTTCCCTTTGAAAATCCCGTCAGCCGGTGCCGGCGATGACGTCGAAAGCCTGCGCGGCGGTGCGTCTGTCCGCCGCCCTGTTCCAGCCCAAGCCGGTCTGCGCACCCGGCGCCCGCGGCCACGCGTAACGAAACGGGCCCGCTGCATCCGCTCGCCCTGCGACGCGCTGCCCGAGATCGGCGGGATCGAGACGTCGATCGCGTATCCGACGGTCCTGTCGGCGTCGCGGTCGTTGCCCATGAGGTAGACGCGGATGGCCCAGTCGCCGCTCTCCGGAACGGTCACCTCGGCGCGGCTGTCCACCTCCATGCTGCCATTGTAGAGCGCGGGGTAATCCTGCCCCGCCGGCACGATGTTGAACGAGGCCGAGCCGTCGCCATTCGTCGACGTCACGGCGAGCGATACCATCATCACCTGCCCCTCGCGGACATTGACCACATGGTCGCGATACTCCTGCCCGCGGATCGTGTCGGTGATCGTGGCGCCCGTCGCTCCGGGTGCGAAGGACACGGTGCGGCTGTCCTGTGCCTGGACGCCGCCACCGCACAGGCACGCCCCCAGCATCGCGGCGCCGAGCCCACGGAACACCGAGGCGAGCGATCCGCGACGGGGTCTTTTCACTGTTGTTTGGGCACGGCTGACCCACCGCCCGTTGATCCGCGTCATCGCCCCCTCCGGAACGCCGTCTCGACGCCCCAATGTCCCGTGCGCCGGCACGGTCGGCTATGCGTTTCGCGAAGGAAGCGAAGCCGGAAAGCGAAATCGGGGTGGTTTCGCGCCTCCGCGTCTCACCGGTCAGCCGGAACGGACGCAGTCCGCAATTCCGGCGCCATGCAATGACTTGGCCCGTGCGAGCGCGAAATGCGCAAGCGCGGTGTCGGCTTCACGAGGGCTTCGTGAAACTGCAACCAAACTGTCACGCACGGCTCTTACGCCCGCGGTCACCGAAGTTTTCAATCGGAGAAAATTCTGATGTACCGCACTTTCCTCGCGGGCGCCTCGCTCGCCGCTCTCTGTGCCGGCGGCGCGGCGGCCCAGACCGAGATCACCTGGTGGCACGCCATGGGCGGCGAGCTCGGCACCAAGCTGGAAGAGATCGTCCAGGGCTACAACGACAGCCAGGACCAGTTCGAGGTCTCGCCCGTCTACAAGGGCACCTACACCGAGACGATGACTGCCGCGATCTCGGCGTTCCGGGCGGGCGAGCAGCCGGACATCGTGCAGGTGTTCGAGGTCGGCACCGGCACCATGATGGCCGCCCAGGGTGCCATCTATCCCGTCTACGAGCTGATGGAGGACACCGGCCAGTCCTTCGACCCCGAGGCCTACCTGCCGGCCGTCGTCGGCTATTACACCGACACCGACGGCAACATGCTGTCGATGCCGTTCAACTCGTCGACGCCGATCCTATACTACAACAAGGCCGTCTTCGAAGAGGCCGGGCTCGACCCCGAGCAGCCGCCCGAGACCTGGTCCGAGGTGGAAGAGGCCTCGCGCCGGATCATGGAATCCGGCGCGGCCGAATGCGGCTTTACCAGCGGCTGGATCAGCTGGATTCAGCTCGAGAACTTCTCGGCGTGGCACGACCTGCCGATCGGCACGCAGCAGAACGGCTTCGGCGGCATCGATCCCGACCTGACGATGAACGGCGAAACGCAGGTCCGTCACTGGAACAACCTCGCCGAGTGGCAGGAAGCGGGCCTGTTCCGCTATGGCGGTCCCGGCGGCGGTGACGACGCCCCGCCGGCCTTCTATGCGGGCGAGTGTGCCATGTACATGAACTCGTCGGCGAGCCGCGCGGGCGTGATGGCGAACACCGACTTCGAGGTCGGCTTCGGCATGCTGCCCCACTACGACGACGTCGAGGGCGCGCCGCAGAACTCGATCATCGGCGGCGCGACCCTGTGGGTCCTGCGCGGCCAGTCCGACGAGGAATACACCGGCGTCGCCGACTTCTTCGACTACCTGTCCTCGGCCGAGGTCCAGGCCGACTGGCACCAGTTCTCGGGCTACCTGCCGATCACCGAGGCGGCCTACGAGCTGAGCCGGGACCAGGGCTACTACGACGAGAACCCCGGCGCGGACACGGCGATCGAGCAGATCACGCTCAACGCGCCCACCGAGAACTCCAAGGGCCTGCGCTTCGGCAACTACGTCCAGATCCGCAACGTGATCGACGAAGAGTTCCAGAACCTCCTCTCGGGCGACAAGACCGCCCAGGAGGCGCTGGACAGCCTTGTCGAGCGCGGCAACCAGCTGATCGACGACTTCGCCCAGGCGAACGGCTGACCCTCGCGCTCCGGGGCGCCGCCCCCGGAGCCCCTGGCGGGCCCGTCACCACGCGGGCCCGCCGTCCTTTCGACAGACCCTCGAGATGCAGACGAAACGCACGATCTTTCACAATCGCTGGCTGCCCTACCTGCTGCTCGCGCCGCAGCTGGCGATCACCGTTATCTTCTTTCTCTGGCCGGCGGCGCAGGCGGTGCGCCAGTCCTTCCTGCGCGAGGACGCCTTCGGCCTGAAGACCGAGTTCGTCGGTCTCGGCAACTACCTCCGGCTCTTCTCGGACCCGAGTTACCTGAACGCCTTCCAGGTGACGGCGGTGTTCGCGGTTTCGGTGGCTGCGCTGTCGATGGGCCTGGCGCTGCTGCTGGCGGTGGCGGTGGACCGGGTGCTGCGGGCGAACCAGAGCTACACGACGCTGCTGGTCTGGCCCTATGCGGTGGCGCCCGCGGTGGCCGGAGTCCTGTGGTGGTTCCTGTTCAACCCGACCATCGGCATCCTGCCCTATGCGCTCGAACAGCTGGGCTATGACTGGAACCACAACCTCGACGGCACGGATGCGATGATCCTGGTGGTGATCGCCGCCTCCTGGAAACAGATCTCCTACAACTTCCTGTTCTTCGTTGCCGGGTTGCAGGCGATCCCGCAGAGCCTGCGCGAGGCGGCCGCAATCGACGGTGCGGGGCCGGTTGAGCGCTTCTTCACCGTCGTGTTTCCCCTGCTGTCACCGACGACGTTCTTCCTGCTGGTCATCAACGTGACCTACACCATGTTCGAGACCTTCGCCGTGATCGACGCCGCGACCGAGGGCGGCCCGTCGCAGGCCACGAACATCCTCGTCTACAAGGTCTACCGCGACGGCTTCGTCAGCCTCAATCTCGGCTCGTCGGCGGCGCAGTCCGTGATCCTCATGTTCATCGTCATCGCTCTCACCTTCGTCCAGTTCCGCTGGATCGAACGGCGCGTGCAGTACTGAGAGGCCCGCCAATGGTCGAGAACCGTCCCCTTCTGACCCTGCTCGCGCACCTGGCGTTGATCGCCGGGGTCGCGGTGGTGGCCTTTCCCGTCTACCTGGCCTTCGTCGCCTCGACCCATCCGTCGAGCGCGTTTCTGTCGGGCACGCTGCCGCTCGTGCCCGGCGACCACATGGGCGAGACCTATTCGCGGATGCTCTTCAGCGGCGTGTCCACATCCGGGGCGCCGCCGCTGTGGCTGATGATGACGAACAGCCTGATCATGGCGCTCTCCATCGCCATCGGGAAGATCGCCATCTCGATCCTTTCGGCTTTCGCCATCGTCTATTTCCGCTTTCCGTGCCGGGCGCTGGCGTTCTGGATGATCTTCGTGACCCTGATGCTGCCGGTCGAGGTCCGCATCGTACCGACCTTCGAGGTGGTCGCGAACCTCGGGATGCTCGACACCTATGCCGGCCTCTCGATCCCGCTGATCGCCTCGGCGACGGCGACCTTCCTGTTCCGGCAGTTCTTCCTGACCGTGCCGGACGAGCTGGTCGAGGCCGCGCGCATCGACGGCGCGGGTCCGATGCGCTTCTTTCGCGACATGCTGCTGCCGCTGTCGCGCACCAACATGGCGGCGCTCTTCGTGATCCTCTTCATCTACGGCTGGAACCAGTATCTCTGGCCGTTGCTCGTGACCACGGACGAGAGCCAATACACTATCGTGATGGGCATCAAGCGGCTCGCCAACGTCGCCGATGCCGACCCCCAATGGAACAACGTGATGGCCACAGTGATCCTGGCGATGGTGCCGCCGGTCCTCGTGGTCATCGGAATGCAGAAGCTCTTCGTGAAGGGCCTCGTGGAGCAGGAGAAATAGCAATGGCTCGGATCGACCTGGACAGCGTACGCAAGATCTATCCCGGCGGCGTCGAGGCGGTGAAGGGCGTCGACCTGCCGATCGAGGACGGAGGCTTCGTCGTGCTCGTCGGCCCCTCTGGCTGCGGCAAGTCCACCCTGCTGCGGATGATCGCGGGACTCGAGACGATCTCGGACGGCGAGATCCGCATCGGCGGCCGTCGCGTCAATGATGCCGAACCAGCCGACCGCGACATCGCGATGGTGTTCCAGAACTACGCGCTCTACCCGCACATGTCCGTGCGCCAGAACCTCTCCTACGGTCTGCGCAACCGGCGGATGGCCCGCGACGAGATCGCCCGCCGCGTCGAAGAGACGGCCCGCATCCTGGAGATCGACGCCTTTCTCGACCGTAGGCCAAAGGCCCTGTCGGGCGGCCAGCGCCAGCGCGTCGCCATGGGCCGCGCCATCGTGCGCGAGCCTGCTGCCTTCCTCTTCGACGAGCCGCTGTCGAACCTCGACGCCAAGCTCAGGGTGCAGATGCGTGGCGAAATCAAGCAGCTTCAGCGCCGGCTCGGCACGACCTCGGTCTACGTGACGCACGACCAGCTCGAGGCGATGACGCTGGCCGATACGTTGGTGGTGCTGAATGGCGGCCGGATCGAACAGGCGGGACGGCCGCTGGATCTCTACCGGCACCCGGACACCACCTTCGTCGCCTCGTTCCTCGGCTCACCGGCGATGAACCTCCTGTCCGCCAGGGTCTCGGGCGGGGACCTTCGCGTGGGCTCCCTGCCCCTCGCCGCACGCCTGCCGGTGCCCGACGGCCCGGTCACCGCCGGCCTGCGCCCCGAGGCGTTCCGCCTGCTGCCGGACTCCACCTCCGGCGCCTTCCGGCTGGACTATGTCGAGGAACTGGGCAGCACCCGCCTGCTGCACGGCCATCTCGAAGGCCAGAGGCTCGTCTGCCAGATGGGGATCGAACACCCGCTCGCGGACCGCATGACGCTGGACCTCGACCCCGAAGCCCTGCATGTCTTCGACGCGGAACGGGGGCGGCGGCTGGACACCGCTTGGCAGCGGGCGCAGATCCGTTCGTTGGCATAGGCCCGGCCACGGGGCGACGTGACGCAGCCGGACCGTGCAAGCGGTGCCGCCGGCCGAAGCGTCCGCCACCGTCACCGATCTACAACAGATCACCGTTCCGGGCAGGCAGAACATCCTCCGTCTTTCCCGCCCCGTCCCGATGCGCGATCCTGCCTGCGTCGTATCGAACCGCCCCGGTACGCAATCCCCAGGGGCCGAGGCCCGCCTTCCGCGCCGCGACCGGCTTGTCCCGCGGAACCGAACGCGGCACACCCGCCTCCCAACAGAACAGGCCCGCAACGCGAACCGCAGAAAGGACCCCGCCATGTCCACCATCCGCCCGGCAACCAGCATCGAGGTCGAAATGACCGACGAGGTCAGGGAAATGATCGACAGCGTCGACGAAGGTCACACACTCGTCGAGGTGGAAGGCGGCGATGAGCTGGTCGTGATGACGACCGACGACTACGCCGACCTTATGACCCAGCTGCGCACCGCGCAGGCCGAGGAAAGCATGGGCTTCCAGGAAGACAGCTGAGTCCGGGAGGGTCTCTTCGCCCTTCACGGCTGTCTCGCGACCGCGGTGACAGAAAAGACCACAAGGGGTCCGCAACAGCGCGCCCTGCGCATGGCGCGACCGCGCGACGTCCTCAAGGCCAAGACGTTGAGTCACCAGCCCGGTGTCTTGGCTCTTCCGCCGGGCCGAAGCCGCCGTTCCGTAAACGTATCGGCGGCACACCATGCGCTTGTCACCCAGTTTGATTTTTGCGAGATCGCCGTGCGTTGAGGTCGTGACTTGGCGCACTCCAACAAGAGAGCATCATGGCAAGAACAGGGTGCTCTGGCACTACATCGCCCCGGGCAAGCCACAGCAGAACGCCTTCATCGAAAGCTTCAATGGCAGCTTGCGCGACGAGCTCTTGAACGAGGAGAGCTTCGACACCCAAGACGACGCCCGGCGCAAGCTGGCGCTCTGGCGCTACGATTACAACGCCGTCAGGCCGCACTCGTCTCTGGGAAACCAGACGCCGCTCGCAGCGAGCCGGACGCTTGAGCAACTTGAGGGCTCCCCGTCAATATTACGAACCACTCAGGTGGGCATGATAGCGGACCGAGCAGCAGCGATGAGAGCGATCGAAGTGTGCTTGCGGACGTTCTCCAGCAGATTTCACAGCGCGAGCGCGATCAAAGTCGGATCGCCGATCACGGGGACCGGCGTGTCCAGACCGCCAGCCTCGACCGGCCAGCCTTCCGACACGAGGAGGGGCCGCTTGCAATACCTGCGCAAATGTCTCCGACGAGTGTCTCTAGGTCCAACGCGGCGCCGCCGTCGAGGCAGGCGATCTCCAGAAGTTGCTCAAGCAGGCGCGCCATCGCATCAACGTCGTGCAAGGGCGCGCTCCGATGCCTGTCGGAAGACGACCCCACCAGCTGCAAGCGAAGAACCGGCCAGGAGCGTCCGTAACTCGCTGGCGGCGCGGTTGGAGAAGTCATGTTGGGCGATGGCTCCCGCCTCGATTCGGTCCCGAGCCTTGTGGTCGGCCGCGATGGCGGGCTGAACCTCCTCCGGCGCGGCCTCGCCGCCGTGGCGCTCGTCGCGGAACTTCTCGAAGGTGATCTGTCCGGCTTGCGCCGCGACCCGGCGCCGGCCACGGAGGCTCAAGCGAACGCTCGCCACGAAGTTGATAACCGACCGCCAACATCGACAAAGCGGCCCGGCCCATCGCAAAGTCCACCCGCAGCGAGATCCGGAGAAGCCCCCGTTCATGCTGACCGCAGCACTAGGTGAAATGGGCTGCTTCCAAACTCCAGCTGCCATTTGCCACGTCGTCCGCCCGACGGGCTCAGTTCCCATTTGGTGGGGAATCCACCCCAAGCTGCATCGGTCCTGCCTGCCGGCTGTCCCCATGGGAACTCGTGCCAGGTGCCGCACAGCAAAAGGCCCCGCCGGTCGTGCCAGACGGGGCCCTCATGTCCTTGATTGCCGGGGCGGTTCAGGCCTTGGCGGACCGACGATTCATGAGCCGCAGGACCGCGCGCTTGATGGCGCGGAACAGGCTGCCATCGGGGAGATAGCTGTCGGGAAACGGGTTGGAATACTTGGTGTCGGGCATCGGACTCGCTCTTTCGCGAAGGGTGATCGTTACGATGCACTAGATAATCCTATCCGATCCGGACCCAAACTCCACGGGCGACGCATCGCGGCGGATTCCCGACATCGGTCACCGAGCTGCGCACCGTGAGAGGCAGGGACGTCCCCGAGCAGGATCGCAAGTTGCACTGGCCAGGGCACGCATCGGCGCGGCATCCCTTCGCATTGGCGACATCGGGGGCGGCCCGTCACGGATCTCGTCATCAAACGCGCGACGTCGGCGCTACCATGCGGTCCGGGACGGGGCTGTTCTCGGGACCCTCGACCCCGTTCGAGCGGTCAGCCCGAGAGCAGGCGGCGGATCTTGCCCACGGCCCTGTCCGTGTCTTCCTGGTAGCCGATCGGCTCGAAGAAGCGGCCGTCCTCGTCGAAGAGCAGCACCATGGACGAATGGTCCATGGTGTAGCCGCCATCTTCGAGAGGCACCCGTCGCGCATAGACGCGGAAGGCGCGGATCGCCTTGTCGATCTCTTCGGGTGAACCCGAGACGCCGGTCACGCCCTCGACCCAGGACACGTAATCGCCGAGCATCTCCGGCGTGTCACGCTCGGGGTCCACCGTGACGAAGAAGGTGCGGATCGGCCCCAACCCTTCTTCGGCCAGAATATCCTGCCAGACGCCGATATCGCCGAGCGTCGTCGGGCAGACTTCGGGGCAATGGGCGAAGCCGAAGAACACCGCGGTGGGGCCACCGTCGAGCGTGCGTTGCGTGAACGTGCCCCCATCAGTGGTGACGAGTTCGTAGTCGCCGTGGCCCAGACTATCCGAAATGCTCCGGTTCAGCCTTGGCTCCAGCACGTAAATCCAGCCCGCGGCGAGAAGGGCAAGCACGGCCAGCCCTCCCCACGCCACGAGCGCGACTTTGCGCATCATGGACATCAATGGCTCCCATGATCGCTGTGGACGCCGTGCTCCGGCCCGGTCGCGTCGCGCGCCATGACCGGCATCGTCAGCGTCACCGCTCCGGCGTCCTCGAAGGTCAGCGTGACCTCGGTCGCGTCGCCTTCGGACAACGGTCCGGCCAAGTCCACGAACATCACGTGGTAGCCGCCGGGTTCGAGCGTCACGGTTTCGCCCGCGGGGACCGGAAGGCCATCTGCCAGCTCGCGCATCCGCATCACGTCGCCATCCATGGTCATCTCGTGGACTTCCGTCCGACCGGCAGCCGGGGAACTTGCAGCGACCAGGGTATCATCCGTCGCGCCGGTATTGGTGATGGTCAGGAAGCCGCCGGCAACGGGCTGGTTCGGCAGCGTGGCCCGCGCGAAGGGCGCCGCGATCTCGAGATCGCCAAGCGTAGCGGTCTCTCCCATCGTTATGGCGGGGCCCCCGTGCCCGTGACCAACGTCCCCTGAAACGAGGCTGAGCGACGGCGCGGGGTTCGGCACGTCATGGGACCCGCTGGTATCGGTCCAGTTCGCGGTGCCATTCGCGCAGGTCTGAAGGGCGGGGAAGAAGAGCGTCTCGCCCGCGGCGAGCTGCGACCCGACGGTACCGCGGATCGTGAACTCGTCGTAGTAGCCGTCCGGCAGGTCGCCGCCGGACCAGGTCACGGCACGAACGCCCTCGGTCATCTCGGTGCCGTGGTTGTCGTAGGGCGTCTCGTAGGCCCCGGTTTCGGTAGAAAGCTCCCAGTCGGCCTTCGGCATCGGCTTCACCGAGTAGAAGCCCTCGGGGATCTCGATGCGCACGGCGCTCGTGGCCGCGCCGTCGCAGCCATGCGGCACGCGCAGCGTGACCTTGGTGGTCGCGCCGATCGCGGCCTCGGTCTGTTCGAGGGTGGCATGTGCGAAGGTTGCGCCGGACACGGCGAAAAGGGCCGCCGCAGCGGTCAGGGTCGTCTTGATGAACATGTCTGTCTCCATTCGGTATGGGATCGCGCACGGTTGGCGGCGTCCCGGAACGTCCCGCTCCGGCCGAGGACGGGCGGGGGAAGATGTCAGAGATCAGACGATGCGCGGTGGGGCCCGCGGCGGGGCATGGGACCGGACATCCTGTGGTCCGACCACGAGATCGCGCCCCAGGCGATGCTCGATGACGCGGGCGATGCGCGCGCCGTTATCCGGGGCGGACATGCGGGGGGCGTCGGGAAGCTTGTGACAGAACGGACAGCGATGCTCGTGCCCGTCCTCGGTGAGGCCGCAAATCTCATCGAGTGTCGCGCCCATGACCTGCAGGACGGCCTGCCGCTCGACCGTCTCACGGTCGGGCGCCATCTGATGCGCGGACACGGTACTGAGCACCGCGAGGAGCAGTGCGGCAAAACCAGCTGTGAACGCTCGGGCGCGACGGCGAAGCATGCGCCAGCTATACACCCGACGAGGTGACGCCAAAATGGCTAAACGTCGCAGGCGCTTTGGCGCCCGCTAAGGTGTGGAAGACGCGCCGCTTTCGTTGATGCGCTGGGTCGTGCAACCGCAAATTCGGATCAGCTCGGATTGAGGTCGCTACCGCCGTGCGGGACGCCGCCGGCCACCGTCGATCCCCGGGCCGAGGCGACGATGGCCGGCACCGGCTTATCGCGGCTCGGTCCGGAGCCCCTGGAGGATCGCCCAGCACAGGAACAGCAGGACCACGGTGAAGATGATGCCCGTGGCATTCACCATCGCCTGAAGCGCCGTCAGGCCCCCGCCGATCAGCAGCACGATGGCCACGATACCCTCGATCGTCGCCCAGAACACGCGCTGCGCCGTCGGCGCCTCGGTCTTGCCGCCCGCGGTGATCGTGTCGATCACGAGGCTGCCCGAGTCCGACGAGGTGATGAAGAACACCAGCACCAGGATGATGCCCAGCGTCGACGTGATCATCGTCAGCGGCATGTCCCCGAACATCGCGAACATCGCCAGCGAGTCGTTATAGTTCTCGATCACGTTCTGGTAGACGCCGCTCTCGGTGCCCAGGTTCGCGACCTGGCTGATCGCGGTGCCGCCGAAGGTGGCCATCCAGAAGACACCGACGAGGGTCGGGATGAGCATCACGCAGGTGATGAACTCACGCACGGACCGCCCGCGGCTGACCCGCGCGATGAACATGCCGACGAACGGCGACCAGGAAATCCACCAGGCCCAGTAGAACGAGGTCCAGCTTTCGCGGAAGCTGTCGTCCTCGCGGCCGATCGGGTTCGACAACGGCACGATATCCATGACGTAGGTCGAGAAGCCGTTCCAGGTGTCCTTGAGGATCTGCAGCGTGGGACCGGCGAGGAACACGAAGAGCAGCAACAGGAAGGCAAAGGTCATGTTGACGTTCGAGAGCACCTTCACGCCCCCGTCGATGCCGCGGATCACCGAGATGAGCGCGATGGACGTCACCCCGGCGATGACGAGGATCTGCGTGTTGAGCGAATCCGGAACGTTGAACACGTAGTGCAGACCCGATGTCGCCTGCTGCGCGCCGAGCCCGAGCGAGGTCGTCAGGCCGAAGAGCGTGGCGAACACCGCGATGATGTCGATGACGTGCCCCGGCCAGCCCCAGACGCGGTCGCCCA
>NZ_FOGU01000018.1 GCF_900111315.1 Tranquillimonas rosea | reverse complement strand
CCGCACCGGCACGACGATCATGCAAACCGACCAGGAGACCCGGAGAGTAGCTTAGAAACCGCCAGTTCCTGTCCAAGAAATGGGGAGCACCTCACCTGGTCGCGATTGGACCGGCCGGGACCAGCTTCGAAGTGCTCGGCCACCAAGGGAAAAAATCCACTTTATTCCATATATTTATAGGCTGTTCACCAAATCCGCGCAGTCGTGAGGTCCGGAGAATATCGGCCCTGAGAGACCGCCTTCTGGGCTCTTGGCGGCAAGGGCAGTGCTCAGCTCTTCCCGCATGACCCTCGAAAACAACGAGAAAATCCGGCCGCAGTCGGATCGCGAGAACGCTTTCTCAGGGGCAAGTGGCGGAGACGAAGGGACTGACCCCTTCAAGTAGAATCAACATTCTATGCTGGCGAACCTACAATACCGCATACCTTCGCCGGCTTCGCGAATTTCCACATCTGGCGAACCTTTCACCGGCGAAATTTCCACCGAATGTCGATGTTCTGATCGTTCGGATGCAAATTTCTGACGCCGAGCTTGGTGTCGCATGAGCAGGCGCGTGAGGAGGGAATTTCCGGGTGCGTCGGCTTACTACGATCGGCACGGAACACGGCGTTGGCGCTTTCGGCGGAAGGGATTTTCTGCCGAGCTTGGGTCAGATTATGGGTCCCCGGATTTCGTTCGCCGCTACGAGGATGCGGTCGCAGGACTGCGCTCCGGTCCTGGTGCCGGAGCCGGAAAAACCATCCCGAAGTCGATATCCGACCTAATCGCCCGCTACTATCGATCGGCAGCCTATCTGGGGCTGAAGCCCAGCACGAAGAACACCTACAGGGGCATTCTGGAGCGGTTCCGCGAGGAGCATGGCACCAAGAGTGCGATCGGTCTCAAGCGTCGGCATATCCAAACAATTCTGGCGGAAAAAATTGAGACGCCTTCTGCCGGGAACAACTTGCTGGATCGACTGAGGGCGCTGATGGACCTTGCGGTGGATCTCGACTGGAGCCTGGACAATCCGGCGAACAACGTGAAGCGCCTAAAGGAGCGATCGGGCGGCTTTCATACTTGGAGCGAGGCCGAGATCGAGAAGTTCTACGCGGTCCATAAGCCCGGAAGCGTTGCCCATACAGCGATGACCCTGATGCTTTATACCGGGGCCGCGAGGTCGGACGCGGTCAAGCTGGGTCGAGGAAATGTCCACGGCGATAGACTGCGCTACAGACGCCAGAAGACGGAAAACAGCGGAGGGGTGCTCATCGACATACCGATTCATCACCAGCTTCGCGCTGTGATGAACAACTGCCCATCAGGCGCCTTCACTTTCCTCCAGACCAAGTATGGACGCGGTCGCTCCCCCAACGGATTGGGGAACCAAATGCGGACATGGTGCGACAAGGCAGGTCTTCCGGAGTGCACGTCGCACGGCCTCAGGAAAGCCATCGCACGACGTCTGGCCGAAGCAGGTGCAACGCCGCACGAGATCATGGCTGTTACCGGTCACAAGACACTCGCGGAAGTGGACCGCTACACAAAGGACGTGAACCGCCCTACACTCGCTACCGATGGCATCACGAGACTCAAGTAGAACGCACCTCGAACAAAACATGGCGAACCTACGGAGCAAGTTCGCCCGTTTGGGGTATAAGCCACTGAAACAAGGGTAATAAATATGAGAATGGCGGAGACGAAGGGATTCGAACCCTCGAGACCCTTCCGGGCCTACTCCCTTAGCAGGGGAGCGCCTTCGACCACTCGGCCACGTCTCCGCCGACGCGTATAGCCCGCCAACCATAGGATTTACAAGGCGAAATTCCCCGTGGGGACAGGCCGGGCGGTGACGGCCTCAAGCCCTTGAAAAGGCGCCGAAAGGTGGCGGAAAGAACCACGTTTGGGTGGGGGGCTTGTCCGTTCCTGTCTCCGGTCCCTGACAGCCGCATTGTTCGATTCCACCCGTCGGGACGGGCGATTCATGGGCGTACGCGAGACATCTGTTCCGCCGCCCAAGACGCCCTCACATCGGGAATGCCACGCTGATCGTGAGGACCGCGGTGACGCCGACGATCAGGTTCATCGGGATGCCGACCTTGAGGAAGTCGCGGAAGAGGTAGTTTCCGGCGCCGTAGACGAGGGTGTTCGTCTGATAACCGATGGGCGTCGCGAAGCTCGCGCTCGCGGCGAACATGACCGCGACGACGAAGGGGCGCGGATCGACGCCGAGTTGCTCGGCGAGCGAGATGACGATCGGCGTCAGGATCACGGCAACGGCGTTGTTGGTGACCGTCTCGGTCAGAAGAGACCCCAGCAGGTAGACCGCCAGCAGCGTGACATGCGGCGGCAGGCCGTTGAGCCATGGCGACAGCATGCTCACCAGCATCTCCACCGCCCCGGTGGCCTCCAGCCCCGCCCCGACGATCAGCATGGAGAAGATCAGCACCAGGATCGACGCATCGATCGACTGCCACGCCTCGTCGTTGTCGATGCAGCGCAGCACCAGGATGGCCGCGACGCCCACGAGGGCGAGCACCCCGATGGGCATGACGCCGAGCGCCGCGAGCACGACGATCCCCACGAGGGTCAGCACTGCGATCGGGGCCTGCGCCCGCCGATAGGCGCGTCCGCCCGGCTCTGTCACCGAGACGACGTCGCCGCGGCGGGCGAGTTCCCGGAACCCCTCGGGGGTGCCTTCGAGCAGCAGCTTGTCGGCGGGCCGCAGACGCACGCTCGACAGGTCCGCGCCGGCGATGTGCTGGGACCGGAACGCGCCCAGCACGCGGACACCGGCCCGGCGCCCCAGCGCCAGGTCGGCGATGCGGACACCCGAGCTGCGGCGGGAGGGGGTGATGATCGCCTCGGCCACATGGGGCTTGGCCTCGGCATCAAGCTCGATCGACCGCCTCAGGCCGACACGCAGGCCGGGCTGTTCGGCCAGTGTAAGAAGCTCTGAGGTGGTCGCGGTGATGACCAGCGCGTCGCCCGCCCGCAGGACCCGGTCCGACAGCGCGCCACGTTCGATCCTGCCTGCCCGTCGCAGGCCAGTGACCCGAATGTCCGACCGTCGGAAATCCGCGATCTCTGACAGCGCGTTTCCCAGATAAGGGTAGCCCGAGAGGATCGTCACCTCGGACAGGTACGTCGTCTCGGTGCTCCGGTCGCTTCCCTCGCGCGAGCCACGGTCCGGCAGAAGGGTATTGCCGAGCAGCAGCATCGCGCTGGCCCCGACGAGCGCCACGACGATGCCGACCGGCGCGATCTCGAAGATCGAGAACGGCTCGAGCCCGCTTTCCTGGGCGATCCCGTCAACGAGGAGGTTCGTCGAGGTGCCGATCAGCGTGCAGGTCCCGCCAAGGATGGCGGCATAGGACAGCGGGATGAGCAGCCGCGTGGGCGCGATCTTCAGGCTTGCCGCGAGGCGGATGACCACCGGGATCAGCACCAGCACGACGGGCGTGTTGTTCATGAAGGCGGAGGCCGCGATCGTCGCCAAGAGGAAGATGCCCAACGCAAGGACCGGCCGGCTTTGGGCGCGCCCGATCACTAGGTTTGCCAGCGCGTCCAGCACGCCCGTCCGCACGAGGGCGCCCGAGACGACGAACATCGCCGCGATCGTGATGGGGGCGGAGTTCGAGAAGACCGCCATGACCTCGTCCGTCGGGACGAGACCGAGCACGATGAAGAGCCCCGCCGCTCCGGCGGCGGTGACATCGGGCGGGTATTTCTCCAGCGCGAACGCGACGAAGAGCAGCGCAAGGAGGACGAGCGCGATCAGGGACTCGTCGATCCCGGTAAGGTCAGCCATGTCTCGGGGTCAGCCTGTCATGAATGGGCGCGACACGCCGCGTCCGGCGTGCCGATAACCTCCAATACCGCGCCAGGTTCCCGTCGCGGTCGGCATGTGCAGGCCCGGCTTCGGGTGGCGCATGCACGGCGCGGGCGAGGCCCCGTGCGGCTCGCCACACGGGGCCTTTTGGGACTGGTAGGGCGTCTCTAGTTGGACGTCGCCTCGCCTCCGTTCGCGCCACCACCGGTCGCCTCGCCGCCGGTGGCCATGCCGGAGGTGCCGCCCGTGGCGGTCGTACCGGTGCCGGTGCCCATGCCGCCCGTCGACTCGCCGCCGGTCCCCGTGCCCATGCCGTCGGTCGCCGGCTCGGGCGCCGGCGGCTGCTGACGCTCACGGAACACATATTCGGGCGCGGCCTCGGCTTCCTCGCGCGTGAGGTCCATCTGGACCTCCTGCCCGTCATAGTCGATCTGAAGCTGGTCCCAGGCGACCGCGATCTGCTTGGTACCGATCCCGAGGAACCCGCCGACGCCGACGATCGCCGCCGTGACCTGGCCGCTCTCGGAATCGATCATGATGTCCTGGATCGGGCCGATCCGCTCACCGCTGGTCGACATGATGGTCGCGCCGGTGATCCAGTCCGCCCGCATCTCTGGCTGTTCCTGTTCGGGGACAACAGCGTCGGAAGTCGGGACGGCCTCGGAAGACGCCTCGGGCGACGCCTGCTCCTCGGGCTGGGCCTCTTCAGATGCCTGCCCCTCGGACTGGGCCTCCTCCTGCGCGAAGGCGGGAGATACGGCGAGCATGGTCGCCAGCGAAATAACTGCAGCATTCTTGAACATGACAAGTCCTCCACGACTGCGGCGAATGCGGGCTCCGTTGCCCGGTTTCGCGCCACTTGGGAAACGTCCCTGCCCCCTGCCCGGCTCCCCCACCGTCACGCATGGGCCACGGTTCGCCTGTTCCTGTGCACGGCACTGGCGAAAGCTCGCTCGTCGGGGCGGAGAGCGGCGTGGGGACCAAACCAGGTCGGCGTCGAATTTCGGCCCTACCGCCGCGCGGTGGGGTGATTACGCGGGTTCGCTGGACTAGAAAGGACGCATGCGGAACATCAACCTCAAGGGCACGGAGCATTTCGAGGCGGTCGCGCGGCTCGGATCGGTCACCAAGGCCGCCGAAGAGCTGGGCGTCACCCCATCCGCCATCAGCCAGCAGATCAAGCTTCTGGAGACGCAGTTCGGCGTCCGGCTGTTCCGTCGGGAAAAGAGGCGGATGAGCCTGACCGAAGAGGGTGACCGGCTGTTCCAGGCGACGACGCGGGCCTTTGCGGCGCTGCGCAACACCGGCAACGCGATCTCGCGTCACCGGGAGGTGCGCAACCTGACCCTGCGCGTGTCGCCCAGTTTCGGCGTGCGCTGGCTGGGACCGCGGATCGCCAGCTTTGCCGAGCAGAACCTCGACTGGAACATCAGGGTCGACGCAACACCGGATTTCTCGAACTTCGACACCGACGCGGTCGACCTCGACCTTCGCTACGGCGTCGGGGGCTGGGCCGGGGTCGCGGAGCGGCCAGTGATGAACGACCTCGTGTTGCCGCTCTGCGCGCCGGGCTATCGCGACAGGATGGCTGCCGCGGGCGACACGGTGGCCGAGAGGCTCTCGGCGGCGCGGCTGATCGACAGCGTCAAGGCGATGTTCCGATGGGACCTGTGGCTCGCCGCCAACCAGGTCGAGCTCGAGGATTACGACTATCCGTTCCGCTACGACCGCTCGTCGATGTCGATCGAGACCGCCAAGCAGGGCGCGGGCCTCGCGCTCGACAGCGCGACGTTGTGCCTGCCCGATCTCGAGCGGGGTGAGCTGGTGCCGGCCTTTCCGGACATCCCGGTGGTGGACTTTCCCGCCTATTGGCTTGTCTGTCCGGCCCGCCACTTCAACCGCCGCATCGTGAACCGCTTCGCGGAATGGCTGGACGACGCGGCGATCTCCCACGATGTCCGCGCGCGGGCGCTTCTGGAAAGCCACGGCTGCAGCTTCCAGACGGAATCGGGGCCCGACCTGATCGAGGTCGAGCCCTGGGGCCTCAGTAGATCGTGAGCGCCGGAACGAAGGAAATGAGCATCAGCACCGCCAGCGCCACCGCATAGAACGGCACCAGCGCGCGCATCGTCTCGAAGATGTTGGCCTGCGCGATGGCCGACGAGATGAACAGCGTGGTGCCGACCGGCGGCGTGTAGAGACCGATGGACAGGTTCACCACCATCATCAGCCCGAGCTGCACCAGGTCGAGCCCGATCGACTGCCCGATCGTCACGAAGAGCGGCCCCAGCAACAGGACGGCCGCCGGCAGGTCGAGGAACGCACCCACCACCAGCATCACGAGGTTCAGCGCCAGGATCACGGTCCAGGTCGACGAAAAGTTCTCGCCCACCCAGGTGGCCAGGGTCTGTGGCACCTGCTCGGACGTCAGGACCCACTGGATCGTGGACGACGCCATGATGATGAGCAGCACCGCGCCCGTCATCACGACGGTGCTGCCCGCCGCCTGCCAGATGCCCTTGAATGTCAGGTCGCGGTAGATGGCGCCCGAGACGATCAGCGCATAGGCCACGGCCATCACGCTCACCTCGGTCGGGGTTGCCACGCCGAACCGCAGCGTGCCGATCACGAAGACGGGCATCAGGAATGCGGGAATCGCCATGAAAAGCTGCGACCGGAACGCCCGGAACCCGCCCTCCAGCGGCGAGCGCGGCAGGTTCCGGCGGTGCGCGATGTAGAACACCATCGCGAACATGCCGAGCCCGAGCATCAGGCCAGGCAGGATGCCGGCGACGAACAGGTCGATGATCGAAACGTTCGAAACGAGGCCGTAGAGAATCAGCGGAATCGACGGCGGGATCAGCACCGACACCGTCGAGGAGGACGAGTTGATCGCGGCCGCGAAGCCGCCCGGATAGCCCTGCTCCTTCTGCACCGGGATCAGCGCGTTGCCGAGCGCCGAGGCGTCCGCCACCGCCGAGCCCGAGACGCCGCCGAACATCACCGAACCGATGATCGAAACTTGTCCGAGCCCGCCCTTGAGGTGACCCACGAACATCCGTGCGATATTCACGAGATAGGTGCCGAACCGCCCCGACATCATCAGGTTGCCGGCGAGGATGAAGAACGGGATGGCGAGCATCGGAAAGCTCTGCGTCGGCGTGTAGAGCCGCTGCGCGATCACCGCCAGCGGCCGGTCCGCCAGCCACAGCGCCGCCGCGGTGCCGCCGAGCATCGCTTGGCCCACCGGCACCGAGATCGCCATCAGGAGAAAGAAGATCCAGACGAGAGGGGCAGTCATCGGAACGCTCCTAGCTGAAGCTTTGGTCTTCGAGATCGAGACCGAGGATATCCGCGCCGAGCGACGCCCGGGCGATATTCAGTGCCGAGGTCAGCGCCAACCCGGCGAAGGCGTAGACAAGGCTGGCATAGCCCCAGATTTGAGTGATCCCGAGGGTCGAGAGCCGCTGGAACTTGGAGGCCTGGAGGATCGGCTGGCTCGACCACAGGACGCTGATCGCGATCACCAGCACCACCACGTTGATGAGGATGGCGAGCGCATGGCGGCCGCGGCCGGTCAGCATGTCGGACAGGATCGAGATGGCGATGTGCTGTCGCCGCGCCGCGGCCGCGACGATCCCGGCGGCCACCAGCCAGGGCAGCAGGACCGAGTGGATCTCGTAGGCCCAGGCGATGCCCGAGCCGAAGAGGTACCGCAGCACGACATTCGTCAGAAGCGCAACGAACATCACCGCGAGGCAGGCGATGCCCAGGGCCCGGCCCGAGACGTCGATGAAGCCCAACACGCGGCCAAGGGCGCGGGACAGGGCGCGGCGCGCCCTGCCCCGGTCGGTCGCGGAGAGCTCGTCTCCGCCCGCCATCAGTTCGACGCCGCGTCGCGCAGCGCTTCGACGAGGTCGGGATACTCTTCGGAGTACTTGTCGTAGACCGAGCGCGTCGCCTCGATATAGGCCTCACGATCGGCTTCCTCGAAGGTCACGCCCTCTTCTTCCATCGTGGTGACCAGGCTCTCGGACTGGTCCGCCACCATCTGACGCTGCTCTTCGCCCGCCTGCTGGGTGGCATCCAGCGCGCATTGCTTGGTCGCGTCGTCGAGGCCCGACCACCATGCCAAGCCGGCGACGACCGGCGTGGATTCGTACTTGTGCCCGGTCAGGGTGATGTACGGCGTGATCTCGTGGATGTTCGACGAGTAGATGTTGACCAGCGGGTTCTCCTGCCCGTCGAAGGTCCCCGATTGCAGCGCAGTCGGCAGTTCCGAGAACGCCAGCGGCGCCGGAGCGGCGCCGAGCGCCTCGAAGATGTCGACCGTCATCGTGTCGGGGGGCGTGCGGATCTTCATGCCGCTGATGTCGTCCGGCGTGGGCACGGTCTTGGAGACGTGGCTGATATGCCGGATGCCGTTGTCCCAGAAGCCCAGGATCTTCAGCCCGGCGTCCTGAGCGCGGGTGTCGAGCATCTCGCCCACCTCGCCGTCGAGCACGCTCCACGCGGTCTCGAGGTCCTCGAACAGGAACGGCAGGCCGAGCAGCGCGATCTCGGGGACGATCTGGCTCATCGCGCCCTGGCTGTTGGCGGTGACGTTGATCACTCCAGCGGTGGCCGAGGTGAGCATCTCGACGTCGTCGCCCATCGTGGCCGAAGGCGCGACATTAACCGATTGGCCGTCGGTGCATTCGGTGAACAGCTCGGCCCAGGTCTCGGCCGCGACGAAGCGCGGATTGCCCGGGTTCGAACCGTGGGCGAAGGTGACTTCCTGCGCCTGCGTCGCGCCGGCAAGCGCGGTGGTGGCCACGAGGGCCGTGATGAGGGTCTTCATTTCTTTCCTCCCTTGAAAGATTGCGCCGGCCCCGCCTGACGCGGGGATGGCAGCCTCAGTGAATGAGTGAACCTCCGTTCACGTCGACCTCGGTGCCCGTGCAATATGCGGACAGTTCCGAGGCCAGGAAAAGCGCGCAGCCCGCCACGTCGGACGCCTCGCCCGCGCGACCCATCGGGATCCCCGCAAGCACCTGTGCGCGCATTTCATCGGTCAGCTTCCCCGCCGTGATATCGGTGGCGATGAAGCCGGGGCAGATCGCGTTGACCCGCACCTGGTCGGGCGCAAGCTCGCGCGCCATGGCCTTGGTCAGGCCCAGCACGCCGGCCTTGGCGGCGGAATAGTGCGGCCCGCCGAAGATGCCGCCGCCCCGCTGGGCCGACACCGACGACATGTTGACGATCGCGCCCGCCTTGCGCTCGCGCATCGCCGGAATCAGCGCCTGGCTCATGTAGAGCGTCCCGCGCAGGTTCACGTCGGTCACGGCGTCGTAGTTGTCGGGCCCGATCTCCATGATCTTGAGCGGCTGGGTGATGCCGGCGTTGTTCACCAGCACGTCGACCCGGCCCCAGGTCTCGATCAGCTTGGCGACGGCGGCGTCGCACGAGGCCTTGTCGGTCACGTTGCAGGCCAGGCCCAGGTGCCCATCGCCCAGATCGGCGGCAGCGGCCTTCGCCGCCTCTTCGTCCAGGTCGAGGATCGCCACCGTGGCGCCGTGCTCGGCAAAGAGGCGGGCCGTCGCCTTGCCCAGACCGCGCGGCGACGCCGCCCCGGTGATCACCGCGAATTTGTCGTCAAGCAGGCCCATTCAATCGTCTCCCGTCGTGGTCCGCCGGCTCACAGCCAGCTCTTGATCTGTTCCGCCACCCGATCCACCGAGAGGCCGTACATGTCGTGAAGCGTCGGCAGCGCGCCGGCTTCGAGGAACTCGTCCGGCAGCCCGATCATGCGGAAGTCCGGCGCGATGCCGCCAGTCAGCAGGGTTCGCGCCACTGCCTCGCCGAGACCGCCCATCAGCGTGTGGTTCTCGGCCGTCACCACGAGCCGGCCGTCCTCGGCGGCCGCGGCGCGGATCGTTTCGGTGTCGAGCGGCTTGACCGTCGGCGTATGCAGCACCGCGACGTCCACGCCGTCCGTCGCCAGCCGTTCGGCGGCGTCGAGCGCGCGCATCGTCATGATGCCGGTCGAAATCACCAGCACGTCGCGCCCCTCGCGGATCATCTGCGCGCGGCCCAGCTCGAACCGGTAGTCGGGCTTGTGCCGCGTCAGCACCGAGGGAACCTTGCCGCGCAGCAGGCGGGCATAGACCGGACCCGGATGGCGGGCGATCTCGGGCACCATGCCGGCCACGTCGCAGGCATCGCAGGGGTCCACGAGCGTCATGTTCGGCAAGCCGCGGAAGATCGCCAGGTCCTCGAACGCCTGGTGGCTGGGACCATAGCCGGTGGTCAGGCCCGGCAGGGCGCAGGCGATCTTGACCGGAAGGTTTTCCTCGGCAATCGCCATCGCGATGAAATCGTAGGCCCGGCGCGACGCGAACACCGCGTAGGTCGTGGCAAAGGGCAGGAACCCCTCGCGCGCCAGCCCGGCCGCCGCCGACATCAACACCTGCTCGGCCATGCCCATCTGGTAGAAACGGTCGGGCATCGCCTTGGCGAATATGTGCAGGTCGGTATATTTCGACAGGTCCGCCGAGAGGCCGACGATCCGCTCGTCGCGCTCTGCCAGGTCGACCAGCGCATGCCCGAACGGGGCCGCGACGGTGTCGTATCCCTCGGCCGCGAGCGACGCGATCATCGCCGAGGTCGCGACCTTCTTCTCGGGCACCTTGCGGGGTTCGTATTTCCGCGCCATCGAGTTCGTCGTCATTGCGGCCGCCCCTTTTCCAGAACGTTCAGCGCCTTGGCCCACTCGTCGGATTCGACCCGCACGAAGTGGGTGATCTCGCGCTGTTCGAGGAAATCGACACCCTTGCACATGGTCGTGTCGAAGATGATGACCCGCGGCACCGCGTCGGGGAAGGTGCGCGCGGCGTCGAACGCGGCGATCACCTGCTCCATGTCGTTGCCGTCGACCCGCTGCGCGTGCCAGCCGAAGGCACGCCACTTCACCTCTTCCGGCACCCGCGCCATCGCGTCGGTCGCCTTGCCGTCGGCCTGCTGGTCGTTGAAGTCGACGAGGCAGACGAGGTTGTCGAGACCGTGCTGCACGGCGGACATCACCGCCTCCCAGGTCGAGCCCTCGTTCAGCTCTCCGTCGGACATGAGGTTGAAGACGAACGCGGGGTTCCGCTTGCGCTTGAGCCCCATCGCCATTCCCACGGCGATCCCCAGTCCGTGCCCCAGCGACCCGCCGGTGATCTCCATCCCCGGCGTGTAGGACGCCATGCCCGACATCGGCATCCGGCTGTCGTCCATTCCATAGGTCTCGAGCTCTTCCTCGGGCAGGATGCCCGCCTCCATCAGCACGGCATAGAGAGCTATGGCGTAATGTCCGATCGACAGCAGGAACCTGTCGCGCCCATCCCATTCCGGGTCCTCGGGGCGGTACTCCATCGCGTGAAAATAACTGGCGGCCAGAACATCTGCGATCCCGAGAGCCTGGCCGATATAGCCCTGGCCCTGCACCTCACCCATGCGGAGTGCCTTGTGCCGGATGTTCCAGGCGCGCTGTTCGACAGACACGTTGGACAATGGCGTTGCGACGCGTCTCGTGCTCACTTGATCCTCCCGCGATCCGGCGTTTGGCACCGATCCCGGAAAACGTAACACTGCGCTGACGCCCCAACTATAAAGAAAAGTTACAAACTACGTTAGTAAAACTACATTACTTCCCACGCTCCGATCTGCGAACCCTGTCGCCCATGCGCGCCGCCCCGGCGGCGCAGAACAAGGGAGGAGCAGATGCGACTGGGGCTTGGGACATACGCGTTCCGCTGGGCGATCGGTCTGAAGGACCGCGTTCCGGCGGCGCCGATGACACCGTTCGACATTCTCGACGCGGCCGAGGCCTATGGTCTGCCCGTCGTTCAGTACGCCGACAACATGCCGCTCGACCGCCTCTCCGAGGCCGAGCAGGAGCGGCTGGCCGACGCGGCGCGGGCGAAAGGCATCGCGCTGGAGCTGGGAACGCAAAGCTTCGATGCCGACGAGGTTTCCCGCTACATCGCGATCGGCCAGCGGCTCGACGCCCGGATCCTGCGCGTCGCCCTTGATGCCGCGGATGCGAAGATCCCGGTACCGGACCTGGCGGAGAAGCTGCGTCCCCTGGTCGAACGGGCCGGTGCGGCCGGCATGCGCATCGCGATCGAGAACCACTTCAACTATCCCTCACCCCGCATGGTCGATCTGATCGAGGCCGTGAACGACCCCTCGCTCGGGGTCTGCCTGGACGTGGCGAACTCGATCTGTGCGCTGGAATGGCCCGAAGAGACCGTGCGGCTCCTGGCGCCCTATGCGGTCAACCTGCACCTCAAGGATTACGAGATCACGCCCGATCCCTACGGCGTCGGGTTCCGCATCCACGGCGTGCCTCTGGGCGAAGGGCGCGCGCCGATCCCCTGGATCCTCGACCAACTGGCGCAGTGCCCGCCCGAGATGAGCGTGATCCTGGAACACTGGCTGCCCGACCAGAACGATCTCGACGCCGCGCGTCGGCTGGAACGGCCGTGGCTCGACCGGACCGTGGCCGCGGCACAGCAGTACCTCGACGCCCGGAAAGGAGGCACGACATGACCGCAGAACGCACCAAGAAGCTGATCAATGCCCCCGAGGACCTGATTTCCGAGGCGATCGCGGGCATGGTCTCGGCCCATCCCGAGATACTGACCAAACGCGGCGAGACGAGCCGCGCGGTGGTGGCCTGCGACGGGCCCCGCGACGGCAAGGTCGCCGTGGTGGTCGGCGGCGGATCGGGTCACGAGCCGGCCTTTGCCGGCTATGTCGGCCGGGGCCTCGCCGACGCGGCGGCTGTTGGCAACGTCTTCGCCTCCCCCAGCCCCGAGCAGATCCTGGATGCGGCGCGGGCCGTCGACGGCGGCGCCGGAGTGCTGTTCCTCTACGGCAACTACACCGGCGACGTGATGAACTTCGACATGGCCGCCGAAGAGCTCGAGGCCGCCGGATCGCCCGCCCGCTCGGTCGCCGTGACCGACGACGTGGCCTCCGCGCCGAACGACCGCAAGCAAGAGCGGCGCGGCATCGCGGGGGACTTTTTCGTCTTCAAGATCGCCGGGGCCGCGGCCGAAGCGGGCCGCGACCTCGACGGCTGCCTCGCCGCGGCGCGGGCGGCCAACGCGGCGACCGCGTCGATGGGCGTCGCGCTCACGGCCTGCTCGATGCCACAGACCGGCAAGCCAAACTTCGAGATAGGCGCCGGAGAGATGGAGATCGGCATGGGTCTGCACGGCGAGCCGGGCATGCGGCGCGGCCCGCTGGAAACGGCCGACGCCGTGACGGACGAGCTGTTCGCCCCCGTCGCCGACGCGCTGCAACTGGCGAGGGGCGACCGCGTGGCGGCTCTCGTCAACGGGCTGGGCGCGACCGGCCTGCTGGAGCTTTACGTGATCCAGCGGCGTCTCGCGCAGCTGCTGGACGAAAACGGCGTCTCGGTACACCGCACATGGGTCGGGGAATACGCGACCTCTCTCGAGATGGCCGGCGCGTCGGTGACGCTCCTGAAGCTCGACGACGACCTGACCCGTCTGCTCGACGCGCCCTGCCGCGCGCCGGCCCTTTCGGTCGGCAGCGACATCCCCAAGGCCGAGGGGACGCTCACGCGCCGCAACCGCGACACCCGCACCGAGACGCAAGCCGTGGATCGCAGCGCGCTGGCGACCGACGGCCCGATCACGCCCGAGACGTTCCGCGCCATGGTCCGCGCCGCCGCCGCCGCCATTCGCGACCAGCGGGATTGGTTGTCCGAGCTCGACGGCGTGATCGGCGATGGAGACCACGGCGTCACCATGGACATCGGCTGGAGCGCCGTGCTCTCGGCCCTCGACAGCGCCACCCCGGATGAGACGATCACCGGAACGAACCGGCGGATGGCCAAGGCGTTCCTCGACGCCGTCGGCGCCTCGTCCGGACCGCTCTATGCCAGCGCCATGACCGCCGCCGCGGCGGCGGTGTCGGACCGGCTGAACCTCGACGCGGGCGCCACGGTCGCGTGGCTGCGTGGGATGCGCGACGGCATCATCTCGCGCGGCGGCGCCGCGCCCGGCGACAAGACGATGCTCGACGCCTGGCTGCCGGCCGTCGACCACGCCGAATCCGCACTGGCCGAGGGCCGGGACGCGCTCGCCTGCCTCGCCGCCGCCCGCGACGGCGCCAGGTCGGGCCGGGACGACACCGCGCAGATGGAAAGCCGCCGTGGCCGGTCGAAGAAACTGGGCGCCCGCTCGGTCGGCCATGTCGACCCCGGTGCCGCCTCGACCCACGTCATCCTCGCCGCGATGTACACGGCAGCGGAGACCGGCTTGCGCTAGGCGGCGGGGAGAGCTTCCGCCGGGCGAGGCGCAGCTGACCCTGCCCCGACAAAGTGGACAGGGTCATGCCGCCACGCACTCCATGCAGGCTTGTGATCGGTCGCCTGTCGCGGGCTGCAAGCGGCGTGAATTGTGGAAGCCTGACCCCCTAGACGTCGAGGTTCTCGACGCTGAGGGCGTTGGAGCGGATGAAGTCGCGGCGGGGTTCGACGACGTCGCCCATCAGCTTGGTGAAGATGTCGTCGGCCTCGGCCACGTCCTCGATCTTGACCTGCAGCAGGGTGCGGGCCTCGGGGTCGAGCGTTGTTTCCCACAGCTGGTCGGGGTTCATCTCGCCCAGACCCTTGTAACGCTGCATCGCGAGGCCCTTCTCGCCCTCCTTCAGGATCGCGTCGAGCAACTCCAGGGGGCCGTGGATCAACATCTCGCGGTCCTTGCGGATCAGCTTGGCCGGAGTGCCATAGACCTCCTGCAAGGCGGTGGTGTGGCTGCCGAGCCGGCGCGCCTCGCCCGAGCGCAGGACCTGTCCGTCCAGCGTGCGGACCTCCTCGACACCGCGCAGCACGCGGGTCAGGCGGATGCCGTGATCCTGCGTGATCCGCCCCTGCCAGCCACGCTCGTACTCGGCCGCGATCAGGTCGAGCCGCTCGGCCACGTTGCTGGCCGTGCCCTGAAGGTCGGCGTCGACCTGCCCCGGCACGAAGGTGCCGGCGATGGCCGCCTGTTCGAGGATCGTATGCGGGTAGTGGGTCGGGAAGGAATGAAGCGACCGACGGACGGCGCGGGCCTCTTCCACCACGCGGGCGAGGTCCTGCCCGATGATCTCTTCGCCCGAGCCGAGCCGCAGCGTGGCGCCCTCGACCCCCATCTCGATCAGGTAGTCCTCGAGCGCGGGGTGGTCCTTGAGGTAGACCTCGGACTTGCCGCGCGACACCTTGTAGAGCGGCGGCTGCGCGATATAGAGATAACCGCCCTCGATGATCTCGGGCATCTGCCGGAAGAAGAACGTCAGCAGCAGCGTGCGGATGTGCGCGCCGTCGACGTCGGCGTCGGTCATGATGACGATCTTGTGGTAGCGCAGCTTGGACAGATCGAACTCGTCCCGGCCGATCCCGGTGCCGAGCGCAGTGATCAGCGTGCCGATCTCCTGGCTGCCCAGCATGCGGTCGAAGCGCGCTCGTTCGACGTTCAGGATCTTGCCCCGCAGCGGCAGCACCGCCTGGTTCGCCCGCGCCCGGCCCTGCTTGGCCGATCCGCCGGCGCTGTCCCCCTCGACGAGGAACAGCTCGCGCCGCTCGGGGTCCTTCACCTGGCAATCCGCCAGCTTGCCGGGCAGCGACGCCACGTCCAGCGCGGATTTCTTGCGCGTCATCTCGCGCGCCTTGCGAGCGGCCTCGCGCGCCAGCGCGGCCTCGACGATCTTGGTGACGATGGCGCGGGCGCTCTGGGGGTTCTCCTCGAACCACTCGGCGAGCTTCTCGTTCACCAGCCCCTCGACGGCCGGGCGCACCTCGGACGAGACGAGCTTGTCCTTCGTCTGCGAGCTGAACTTCGGGTCCGGCACCTTGACCGACAGCACGCAGGTCAGCCCCTCGCGCGCATCGTCGCCGGAAAAGCTGACCTTCTCCTTCTTGGCCAGCCCCGACGAGCCGGCATAGAGGTTGATCGTCCGGGTCAGCGCCCCGCGGAAGCCGGCCATGTGCGTGCCGCCGTCGCGCTGGGGGATGTTGTTGGTGAATGGCAGGACCATCTCGTTGTAGCTGTCGTTCCACCACATCGCGAGCTCAACGGTGATGCCGTCCCGCTCGCCCGAAAAGAAGATCGGCTCGTCGATCATCGGCGTCTTCGAGCGGTCGAGATACTTCACGAACTCCTTCACGCCGCCCTCGTAGTAGAGTTCGGAGCGCAGCGGTTCGGCCGGGCGGTCGTCCTCGAGGATGATCCGCACGCCCGAGTTCAGGAAGGCCAGCTCGCGCAGGCGGGCCTCGAGCGTCTTGAACGAGAAGTCGGTGTTCGAAAACGTCTCGGTCGAGGCGAGGAACCGCACCTCGGTGCCCTGCAGCCCGTTCGCGTCGCCGACCACGGTGACATGCTCGACCGTCTCGCCATGCTCGAACCGGGCGCGATGCTCCTTGCCGTCGCGCCAGATGCGCAGCTCAAGCCAGTCGGACAGGGCATTGACCACCGAGACGCCGACGCCGTGCAGACCGCCCGACACCTTGTAGGAGTTCTGGTCGAACTTCCCGCCCGCGTGCAGCTGGGTCATGATGACCTCGGCCGCCGAGACGCCCTCTTCCTCGTGCAGGCCGACCGGAATGCCGCGCCCGTTGTCCATCACCGAAACGCTGCTGTCGGCGTGAATCTTCACGGTCACGGCGTCGGCGTGCCCCGCCAGCGCCTCGTCGATGCCGTTGTCGACGACCTCGTAGACCATGTGATGCAGGCCGCTACCGTCGTCGGTGTCGCCGATATACATGCCGGGCCGTTTGCGAACGGCATCCAGGCCCTTGAGAACCTTGATGGAATCGGCGCCATAATCTTCCGGCTGGGGGGCGGCTTCGGCCATGCAGATCGTTCCTTGTCCTGACCTCTGTCTTATAGTGTGTCGCGCCGGGGATGTCACGCGGACGACACAAGATCTGGTGGGCGTGTCACGGCGTCTCCACCAGCCTCATCGCCTTCACGTGAAGGGTATGACGCAGCCCACGCCGATCAGCAGGAGCCCCGCCGTCACGTTGGTCCGCCGCAGCGCCCGTGGCGAGCTCAGAAGCCGGCGCACCCGGTCGATCGACAGCGCCAGGACCAGGTTCCCGATCAACGGAACGGCCGCCGACAGCGCAATGATCGCCGCGATGTCGCCGGTCCGCAGGTCGCCGAGGTCGAAGAAGCCCGGCAGCATCCCCATGTAGAACAGGATCGCCTTCGGGTTGCCCAGGATCACTGCCAGCCCGGCGACGAACCCCGCCCACTTTCCCGGCCGTGTCAGCCGCCCGTCGGCCGAGATCGACGCCCCGGCGCTCCGCAGGATCGCAATGCCCATGCCGATGAACACCAGGCAGGCAACCCCCTTCAGCACCAGCAGGAACCCCGAGAAGACCGAGACGAGCCAGGTCACCCCGAGGATCGCCAGCAGCGGCCAGAGGATGTCGCCCACGACCACCCCGAGGGCCAGCGGCCACGCCGCCTGGAACCCGCCCGACAGCGACCGCGCCATCAGCCCGACCCAGACCGGCCCCGGCGTCAGGAACAGCACCAGAAGCGCCCCGGCATAGAGCGCGAAGTCCATTGGGCTTGCGGTCATGTTCCGTCCATCTCCTGCGCCATCCGCGCCAGTGCCGTCACCGTGCCCCAGTTCCGCAGCGTCGTCCCGACCCCGAGCGCCCGTTCGAGCCCGGCCACCAGTTTCGACCGGCCCGCGCCCGACGGACAGTGCAGGTAGATCGCCTTGTCGCCCGCCTGCCACCGCTCGTCCGGTTCCGCCAGCCGGTCAAGCCCCGCGGTCGCCTCGGGCCGGGCGGCGAGGAAGGCCACATGATGCTGCCGTGGCGCCGCGTCGGCGTCGAACGGGCAGGCCGCGACGATCGCCTCGAAGGCCGACCGGCACAAGACCATCACCGCCGGCGACACCTCTGTCCGCGCCGCCAACGTCGCCGCGATCCGCCGCGCCCCGGCGTTGCCGTGAAACACCGCGTTGCCGCTCTACAGGTAGGTGGCCACGTCCCACGCCCCCTCGGCGACCAGGGCATCGCGCAGGGCGGCCATCGTCAGGCGGCCCCGCCCGCCGACATTCACGCCCCGCAACAGCAGGATCCGCGCCTCTGCCATCAGCCCGCCTCCACCGCCGAGACGCCGTCGCGCTCGCGCACCAGGATCCGCTGCGCCCGGTCGCCCAGGGACTCGAACAGCTCGGCCCCGGTGCCGGTCATCCAGGCCTGTGCGCCGAGCGCGACGATCTCGTCATAAAGGGCCGCGCGGCGGTCGGAGTCGAGATGCGCCGCCACCTCGTCGAGCAGGATGATCGGCGGCGTCCCGGTCTCGAGCGCCAGCGCCCGCGCATTGGCCAGCACCAGCGAGATCAGCAGCGCCTTCTGCTCGCCGGTGGAACACTGGGCGGCCGCGATGCCCTTGGCCGCATAGGTGCCCGACAGGTCCGCCCGATGGGGCCCCGTCAGCGTCCGGCCCGCCGCGCGGTCGCGCGGACGGCCCGCCGACAACGCGTCGCGCAGGGTACCCGCGCTCCATGCCTCGACCCCGCCCTCGGGATCGACCAGCGCCAGCGTCGCCGCCGGAAACGCGGTCTCGGCCCCCTCCTGCGCCGCCTCCACGCGGGACAGCGCCGACAGGCGGTTCGCCGTGATCGCGGCGCCCGCCTCGGCCATCTGCCGCTCCAGCGCGTCGAACCACGCGCCGTCGCGCACGTCGTCCTTCAACAGCCGGTTCCGCTCGCGCATCGCCTTGTCATAGGCCAGAACCGTGTCGCCGTGCCCCGGCTCGAAGCTCAGCGTCATCCGGTCCAGGAACCGGCGCCGCCCCTCGGCCGCCTCGATCCAGAGCCGGTCCATCGCCGGGATCAGCCAGACGACGCGCACCAGCCGGCCGAGCGCGGTCTGCGGCGCCGTCTTGCCGTCGATCCGCACCTGACGCGGCCCGCCGCCCTCGGCCCGGATGTCGATCTCGTGGGCGCCCCAGGGCGCGGCGATCCCGGCGCCGATGCGCCAGCCGATCGCCTCAGGCCGGCGGGCAAGGTCGTCCGCCGCCGCCCGCCGCAGGCCGCGGCCCGGCGACAACAGGGACACCGCCTCGATCAGGTTGGTCTTGCCCGCGCCGTTCGGCCCGTAGATCACCACCGGCCGTCCGTCGAGGGACAGCCGCGCCGCCTTGTGCGAGCGGAAATGCGACAGGCTCAGCGATGTCACCGCGAGGCCCGTCACGAACCGCCCCTTCATCTTCGCTGAAATACTCCCGCCGGAGGCGTCCCCCGGCCGGTCACACGCGCATCGGCATGACCACGTAGACCGCGGAGGTGTCATTGCCCTCGCGCATCAGCGTGGGATCGCCCGACGAGTTGAACAGGAACACAGCGTTCTCGCGATCCACCTGGCTGGCGATCTCCAGCAGGTACTTCGCATTGAACCCGATCTCCAGCCGCTCGTCGCCATAGGCCACCGCAAGCTCCTCCTCGGCGTTGCCGCTGTCCGGTGCGTTGACCGACAGGACCAGACGATCCTCGTCGAGCTGCATCTTGACCGCGCGCGAGCGTTCCGAGCTGACCGTCGCGACCCGGTCCACCGCCTTGGCGAAATCGGCCGCGTCGACCTCCATCCGCTTGGCATTCCCCTGCGGGATCACGCGGGTATAGTCCGGGAATGTGCCATCGATGACCTTCGAGGTCAGCGTGATCTCGGGCGTGGCGAAGCGCACCTTGGTCTCGCTCACCGAAACGGCGATGTCCGCCTCGTCGTCGTCCAACAGCTTGCGCAGCTCGCCCACCGTCTTGCGCGGGACGATGACGCCGGGCATGCCCTCGGCCTCGGGCGGCAGGGGGGCGTCGATCCGGGCGAGGCGGTGCCCGTCGGTCGCGACACAGCGCAGCACCTGCCCCTCCTCGGACTCGGAGACATGCATGTAGACGCCGTTCAGGTAATACCGCGTCTCCTCGGTCGAGATGGCGAATTTCGACTTGTCGAAGAGCCGCCGCAGCACCGGCGCCTTGGCGGAAAAGTTCGTCTCGTACTCGGACGAGGCCATCACCGGGAAATCCTCTCGCGGCAGCGTCGCCAGCGAGAAATGCGAGCGGCCCGCCTCGACCGACATCCGCCCCGCGGCGCTGTCGTCGGTGAGGTTGACCAGCGCGCCGTCGGGCAGCTTGCGGACGATCTCGTGGAACGTCACGGCGTTGACGGTCGTGGCCCCGGCGCGTTCGACCTGCGCGGGAATGCGGTCGACAACCTCGATATCCAGGTCGGTGGCGCGGAAACTGACGGACTCGCCGTCCGCCTCGATCAGCACGTTCGCCAGGATCGGGATCGTGTTGCGGCGTTCGACGACCGATTGCGCCTGGGACACGGCCTTGAGGAGCGTGCCGCGTTCGATGCTGATCTTCATGTCCCACTCCGAAGGTAGTCGGGACGACGGGCCGCGCGCCGCCCCTTGGGCTGCTTTTTCACGTTTTCGGGACTGTCCAAGGATTTGGCAGGGGCGTCAAGGCCGGACGCCCGGCGTCTCGACGCTGCTCAGGCCTCCAGCGACCGTCGCAGCATCTCGATGTCCTCGGCGATGGCGCTGTCGGTGCCCTTCAGCTCTTCGATCCGCTTGATCCCGTGCATGATCGTGGTGTGATCGCGCCCGCCGAACTTGCGTCCGATCTCGGGCAGGGACCGCTGCGTCATGTGCTTGCACAGGTACATTGCGATCTGCCGCGGCCGCGCCAGCGCGCGCTGGCGCTTGGGCCCGACCATGTCCGAGATGCGGATGTTGTAATGGTCGCACACCTTGCGCTGAATCTCGTCGATCGTCGTCTTGCGATCCATCGTCCGCAGGATGTCGGTCAGGCATTCCTGCGCGAGGTCCATGTCGATCGGCCGACCCACGAGGCTGCCGAAGGCGAAGAGCCGCGTCAGGGCGCCCTCCAGCACGCGGACGTTGCTGGTGATGCGGTGGGCCAGGAACTCCAGCACGCCGTCGGTCAGCTGGATGTTCGGGAACTGCCCGCGGTACTGCTCGACCTTCTGCTGCAGGATGCCGAGCCGCAGCTCATAGCTGGTCGGGTGCAGGTCGACCACCAGCCCCGACTGCATGCGGCTGACGATCCGGCCTTCCATCTGCTCGATCTCGCCGGGGGCGCGGTCGGCCGAGATGATGATCTGCTTCCGCTGGTCCACGAGCGCGTTGAACGTGTGGAAGAACTCCTCCTGCGTGGAATCCTTGCCGGCGATGAACTGCACGTCGTCCACCATCAGCACGTCGACCGACCGGAACATCTGCTTGAAGTCCATCATCTGCCGCTCGCGCAGCGCCTGGATGAAGCGGTACATGAATTGCTCGGCCGACAGGTACAGCACCCGCAGCTCGGGCTGGCGGGCCTGCAGCTCCCAGGCGATGGCGTGCATCAGGTGCGTCTTGCCCAGCCCGACGCCGCCATAGAGGAACAGCGGGTTGAAGGCGACGGGGCCGCCCTCGGCCACGCGGCGCGCGGCGGCGTGCGCCAGCTCGTTCGGCTTGCCGACGACGAAGCTGTCGAAGGTGAACCGCGAATCCAGCGGCGCGCCGGGCAGGTCCGTATCGTCGCTCGCGGGGGCGGGGTCAGCGGCCGACGCTGCCGCTTCGGGGGAGGCGGCGGCCGGACGCTGCGACGCGGGATGAGGCGCGGCGGCAGAGGAGCGGACGTTGAATTCGATCCGGCGGACATCCTCGCCCGCCTTGCTGATCTCGGCGAGGATGCGATCCCCGAAATGCCGCGAGACCCAGTTGCCCATGAAGGGCGTCGGTACGTTGAAGAAGGCCACGCCGTCCTGGACTTCGGCGAACTCGAGCGGCTCGATCCAGTTGGTGAAGTTGCTCTGCCCGACCGCCTTCAAAAGTTCCTGACGTACGGCTCCCCATGTCTCATCGGTCATTGGTCTAATGTCGTCCCCCGGTTCTGTCACACGCTCCGGCCGCGCCGGATCACTCATCCGCGGCGACCGGTCCGGCCGCCGCCCAGCGAGACCGTCAGAGCTGCGTCGGACACAAGGAAACACATCCGACCCGTGGCCTTCGCCACGGACCGGTTGCCCGGCCGGCGCAGTCAAAACAGACACGAAAGACAAAAGGATACCGTCCGGGTCGGTAACCCGGTTGTACGGTCATCCTCCGCAATCGCGGTCTATTCTGGACATGCCCCGCGCCCGGTGCCGGTTTCCCGGTCGTCGTTCACGAGGTCCGGTTGCTGGCGCGTCTGTCCCCAAAACAGACTCTGCAGCTCCGGCTTGGCAGATCGTCGCCCACGGCAGAAGCGGCACAGGCAGGTGCCGCCGTCATGCGTGCCAGGTTCGGATCGCTGTCATGTCCCCCCAACGGTGAATCGCTGGGATAAGCTAGCAACGTCGTCACCGAGCGCGCAATTGGCCTTTGCAGTTGACTCACCCTTTCCCGCGTCGAATCCCAAACCCTGTGCGAGATGTGGCCGAAACGCCTCAGCGGGGGCAATTGCACAGCAAAAAGCGCGCCCCGAAGAGCGCGCTTTCATCAAGTTTACAAGGCTATTACGCGGGTCAGGGACCCGGCGGGATCAAGCCAGCGCCTTCACGCGCGAGGAGAGGCGCGACATCTTGCGAGCGGCCGTGTTCTTGTGCACCACGCCCTTCGTGACGCCACGCATAAGCTCGGGCTGAGCGTCGCGCAGGGCCTGGGTGGCCGCAGTCTGATCGCCCGAGGCGATCGCTTCTTCGACACGGCGCAGGAAGGTGCGGATGCGCGACCGGCGCGCCTTGTTCACAGCATAGCGGCGCTCGTTCTGGCGGGCGCGCTTCTTGGATTGGGGCGTATTTGCCATAAGTCGATCAGTCCCGTCTTTCGCGGAGAGTCAAGAATTCTGAAGCCGCGTCGTTATACCCGAGTCGGCCGGCTGTCAACCGCCCTGCCCCGCAGTAAATACCGTCAGCGCCAAGCATCCCAGCACCAGCAGCGCGCCCGCCACGGCGAGTCCGCGCCGCAGGGCGGGGCGCCGCGCCGTCTGCCGGTCGATCCAGGTCTTGAGCGGGGCGACCGGCATCGGTTCACTTGTCCCGGAACTGGGCCTCGCGCTTGTCGACGAAGGCCGACATGCCCTCTTTCTGGTCCTCGGTGGCGAACAGCGCGTGGAACAGCCGGCGCTCCTGCAGCAGCCCCTCGCTCAGCGTGGTCTCGTACGAGCGGTTCACGGCCTCCTTGATCGCCACCACCGAAAGCTGGGACTTCTCGGTGATCTTCTCGGCGGCGCCCATCGCCTCTTCCATAAGCTTCTTCGCCGGCACCACGCGGCTCACGAGGCCCGAGCGTTCGGCCTCCTGCGCGTCCATGAAGCGGCCCGTCAGGTGCATCTCCATCGACTTGGACTTGCCGACGAGCCGCGTCAGGCGCTGGCTGCCGCCCATGCCGGCCATGACGCCGAGATTGATCTCGGGCTGGCCGAACTTCGCGGTATCCGACGCGATGATGAAGTCGCACATCATCGCCAGCTCGCAGCCGCCGCCCAGGGCATAGCCCGACACGGCCGCGATGATCGGCTTGCGAATCCGTTCGATCGCCTCGGCCTCGCGCGCGAAGAGGTCGCCGAGGAACGCCTCGACAAAGCTCTTATCGGCCATCTCGGTGATGTCCGCGCCGGCGGCGAAGGCCTTCTCGGACCCCGTCAGGACGATGCAACGCACCTTCTCGTTCGCGTCGGCTTCGCGCAGGGCCTGGCCTAGCTCGCCCAGCAACGCCGAATTCAGCGCGTTCAGCGCATCCGGACGGTTGAGTTTGATCAGGGCGACGTGCTCGTCGATTTCGACGATTATCGTCTTGTATGCCATGTCCGCTGGGCTCTCGCTATTGCGTCAGATGCCCAGCCTTAGCAGTCCAGCAACCGCGATCAAGTTATCTTTGACAGCGTGCACAGTAGAAAGTCGAGCGTCCCGACTGGACGATCCGGCGCACGGTGCCGCCACACTCCGCCGTGACGCAGGGACATCCCTCGCGGCCGTAAACCCGGAATGTGTGCTGGAAGTATCCCAGCTCGCCGTCGGCCTGCCGGTAGTCCCGCAGCGAGGATCCCCCCGCCTCGATCGCGTCGGCCAGCGTCGCGCGGATCACCGGCACCAGCGCCCCCGCCCGCCGCGCCGACAGCCGCCCCGCCTTACGCACGGGCGAGACCCCGGCGCGGTGCAGCGCCTCGCAGACATAGATGTTGCCCAGACCGGCCACGACCTTCTGATCCAGCAGCGCCGCCTTGATCGGCGTGTTCCGCCCCCGCAGCCGTTGGACGAGGTAGTCCTCGTGAAAGGCGTTGCCGAACGGCTCGGGCCCGATCCCCGCCAGCAGCCAGTGGGTGTCGAGCGTGGCGGACGGCCACAGGTCCATCGCCCCGAACCGGCGCGGATCGTTGAACGTCACCCGCGCCCCGCCGCTCAGGTCCAGCACCACGTGGTCGTGCGCCTGCGGGGCGGGATGCTCGTGCCGGAACTGGCCCAGCTGCTGCCCCGAGACGAGCATCCGCCCCGACATCCCCAGATGCACGATCAGCGTCTCGCCCGAGTCGAGCTCGGCCAGCACGTATTTCGACCGCCGCCGCAGCGCCAAGACGCGCCGGCCGGTCAGTCGCTCGGCCATCCGATCGGGCAGCGGCCAGCGCAGATCGGGCCGGTTGACCTGCGCGCGGAGGATCGTCTCGCCCTCCATCACGGGGACGAGGCCGCGACGAACCGTCTCGACTTCCGGCAATTCTGGCAACGGCTTGCTCCTGTCGGGGGCGATGGATTGTAACGGCGCCCCGGCGGCCTATAAGAAGGGCGAGGAAAAGGCGACCGCAAGGGCACCATGACAGAACCTTCCGACAGCGACGGCAAGACCACCCACTTCGGCTTCCAGGACGTGCCCGAGGACGAGAAGGCGGGCCGCGTCCACGGCGTGTTCACGTCGGTCGCGTCGCGCTACGACGTGATGAACGACGTGATGTCCGGCGGCGTGCACCGGCTGTGGAAGGACGCGATGCTCGACTGGCTCGCGCCGCGGGACGGGCAGCGCCTTCTGGACGTGGCCGGCGGCACCGGCGACATCGCCTTCCGGTTCCTCAAGCGGGCGCCCGGAGCGTCGGCCACCGTGCTCGACATGACCGAGTCGATGCTGGTCGAGGGCCGCAAGCGGGCCGAGGCGGAAAGCCTCTCGGACCGCCTCGACTGGATCGTCGGCGACGCGATGGCCCTGCCGTTCGAGGACCGCAGCTTCGACGTCTACACGATCAGCTTCGGCATCCGGAACGTCACCCGCATCGCCGACGCCCTCTCGGAGGCGTACCGCGTGCTGAAACCCGGCGGACGGCTGATGGTGCTGGAATTCTCGCAACTGCCGAACCCGATGATGCAGAAGGCCTACGACCTGTATTCCTTCAACGTGATTCCCCGGATGGGACAGGCGATCGCGCAGGACCGTGACAGCTATCAGTATCTCGTCGAATCGATCCGCCGCTTCCCGGATCAGGAAAGTTTCGCCGCGATGATCCGCGAGGCCGGCTTCGACCAGGTGAAGTACCGCAACCTGACGATGGGCGTGGCGGCGCTGCATTCCGGCTGGAAGCTCTGATCTCTTGAGGGGTCCCCACAACATCTGGCGGCTGATCCGCACCGGCGCCACGCTGGAACGCACCGGCGCGATGGGCGTGGTGCTGGACGCGTTCCGCGCCCCGCCGCACCTGCGCCTCGTCGCCCGCATCCTCGGCTGGCCCTTCGCCTGGCTTGGCTACAAGGGCGACGTGACACAACCTCCGGCGACCCGCGCGCTGACTGCGCTCGGCCCCGCCTACATCAAGTTCGGCCAGATCATGTCGACCCGGCCGGACGTGGTCGGGGACGAGCTCGCCTCGCAGTTGCGCGTGCTGCAGGACAAGCTGCCGCCCTTCCCGCTGGCCGAGGCACGCGAGATGGTCGAGCAAGAGCTCGAGCTGCCGGTCGACGAGCTGTTCTCGGAGTTCTCCGAGCCGATCGCCGCCGCCTCCATCGCCCAGGTCCACCAGGCCCGGCTCGCCGACACCGGCGAGCTCGTCGCGGTCAAGGTGCTGCGGCCGGGGATCGAGCGGGCCTTCCGCAAGGACGTCGACGCGTTCTACCTCGCCGCCCGCATGGTCGAGCTGCTGGCCCCCTCGGCCCGCCGCCTGCGCCCGATGGACGTGATCGCCCATTTCGAGGGCGTCGTGATGGGAGAGCTCGACCTGCGGATGGAAACCGCCGCCGCGGCCGAGTTCGCCTCGAACACTGCCAAGGACGGGGGCTTCCGCGTCCCGCAGGTGCAGTGGTTCCTCTCCGCCCGTCGGGTGATGACCCTGGGCTGGGCGAACGGGATCCCCGCGAACGACCTCGGCGCGATCGATGCCGCCGGGCACGACCGCAAGGCCCTGGGCGAGCGGGTGCTGCGCCTGTTCCTCAGCCACGCGCTGCGCGACGGCTACTTCCATGCCGACATGCACCAGGGCAACCTCAAGGTGGCGCCGAACGGCGACATCATCGCCCTGGACTTCGGCATCATGGGCCGGCTCGACGAATACACCCGCCGGGTCTACGCCGAGATCATCTTCGGCTTCATCCGCAAGGACTATCACCGCGTCGCCGAGGTCCATTTCGAGGCGGGCTACGTTCCCGCCGATCGCGACGTTGACGAATTCGCCCGCGCCCTGCGCTCGGTCGGCGAGCCGATCTTCGGCATGGACGCCAGCCGTATTTCGATGGGCCGGCTGCTGAACTATCTCTTCGAGGTGACCGAGCGCTTCGGGATGGAGACGCGGACCGAGCTGATCCTGCTGCAGCGCACGATGGTCGTGGTCGAGGGCGTGGCCCGTTCGCTCTATCCTCAGATCAACATCTGGGAAGTCGCCTCGCCCATCGTCGAGGAGTACATCAAGGACAATATCGGCCCCAAGGCTCTGGCCCGCGATCTCAAGCGGACGGCACGGGTGCTGGCGCGTTTCGGGCCCAGGCTGCCGCAGATGGCCGAGGCCGCGCTGATGCGGGAATCGCTGCCGCAGGTGCACGTGAAGGGCCCGACAAAGTGGATGCGCCTCGGCTATGCCGGCGTCGGCGCGGTGACGATGGCGGCGCTGATCTGGGTGTTGCAGGCGCTCTAGCCGCCCCGCTCCAGCCGCGCGAGCTCTGCCTCCAGCCCGGCCGCATAGCCGGCATCGCCGTTCACCACGCGCCAGTGACAATGCGCGGCCACCAGATAGGCATGGAGCGGTGCCCGGCGATCCAATCGCTCCAGTGCCGCGGCATCGCCATAGGCCGTGCGGAACGCCGCAACCTCGGCCCCGGGAAGTGGCGCCCCGAGATAGACGGTCTGCAGCCCCGGCGACAGGAACAGCGCGAGATCGTGCACCGGGTCGCCACAGGCCGCCGACTGCCAGTCGATCAGCACCGCGCCCGTCTCTGCCGCGATGATGTTCGCGGGCACCGGATCGCCGTGCAGGAACGCCTGCGGCCCGCCCGTCGGATCGTGCGGGAGGTCCGGCCGAAGCGCGGTGAGGCGCGGCTCGGGCGGCAGCGTCTCGAGTATCGCGTCGGCCATGTCGCGCAGGTCCGCGGCTGTGGCCCCCACCCGACGCAGGCCGGCGGGCGGATGGCGGCGATGCAACCGCGCGAGGGCCGCCGCAACCGGCGCCGCGGCGCCACCGGACCAAGGCTCGCCCGGAACGTGGCGATAGACCAGGCACGGGCCCTCGTCCGCTGTCAGCCGCCCCAGGGGCCGCGGCGCAAGTCCGCTGCCCGCCAGCGAATACAGCGCCACCGCCTCGGCCGTCGGCACGTTCGGGAACAGCGGCGGCCCGGCGTTTCGGGGCGAAAGCTTGCAGACGACATCGCCGTCGGGCTGGGCGATGCGCCACACATGGTTGGTGCGCCCCCCGCTCAGCGGCTGCCACTCGGGTGCGCCCGTCAACAGTCCCGCACGCTCCAGCGCCGGCGCCAGCCGCGAAGGCAGGCCGGTCTTGCGCTTGATATGGCGGGACAGCGGGCCGGTCATGTCCAGCCGAAGCTAGGCCCGGCCGTCTCCCACGGCAAGCGCGACGCGCACGTGCGAGGTCGGGGAGCGTTCGGAGGAGCGCATGTCGGCGTCTCACGGAGCCTGTTTTCCCCGCCTTGGGGTCATGCCTCCTCCCGGAGAACGCCGCGACGGTTCCGACCGTGCAGCCGCCACTTCGGTCACATCGGGCCGCAGGAATGATGCGGCCGCGCAAGACGCGCTCGCGTGAGTGGGCCAGAAAGAACAAGACCGCCAGCCAGCGCCGCGCGATCCGGCCGGGCCCCACGACCTCACCCATCGCGCAGAGCCGTCACAGCGTCGGCCGGCACCGTGACGCCGCCCGCAAAGACGAGATCGATGGAATCGCCCTCCATCCGGGTCTCGAGAATCCGCCCGAATGTCTCCACAGGCGCCTCGTCCACCAGTTCGCCGCCAAGATAGGTCTCGCTAGCGAAGCCATACTGCCCTTCCGGCAGCGGCGCGCCCGTCGCGTCGGTACCCGCCCATTCGACAGGCGCGCCGTCCGCGCTCACCGGCATCCGCCCGACCGTGGCGCCGGAGGCATCGCGCACCACCAGCACGTGACGGTCCCCGATTGCCGTCGCCTCGGGAACCAGCGTCACCGGCGTGCCGTCAAAGGCCACGGGCATCGCGGCGCGCGCTTCCTTGCCGACCCAGCCGGACATCTGCGACAGGGCCATCGCCCCGATCTGTCCCGCGACCGAGGCGAGAAGATCGTTGGTCTTGACCTGCTGCTCGACCCCCGAGAACGTGGCGAGTTGTACGGCGAAGTCCTCGGACTTCACCGGTTCGAGCGGATCCTGGTTCTCGAGCTGGGTCGTCAGCATCTTCAGGAAGGTCTCGAAATCGGACGAGACCGCGGCATCTTTTGTCTGCACGTTTGGCATACGTCCGGTGTACCCGTCGTGCACAGTCTGTGACACGTCCATTCGCCAGTCTCCCCTGTCTCAGAGCCGCAGGTCGAGCCGGTCCGGCACGACCGTGATCACGTCCGCCCGAGGCCGCTCCGGCTCTCCCTGCAGACCGGTCTCGTGGCCCGTGCCGGGCTGCTCGCGCCCCGCCGACCCTCTATCCTGCTCAAATGTAAAGGATGTCTCGCCGAACCCGGCGTCCGACATGCTGTCTGAAAGCATCCCCGCATGCCGCCGCAACAGCTGCAACGTCTCGTCCCGCTCCGCCGCCACATGTACCGTGATTCCCGTCTCGGTGACCGAGAGCGTCAGCCGCACACTGCCCAACTCTTCGGGCGCAAGCGAAATCCTGACCGGCCCATCCCCCAACCCCCGCGCCGCCTCCGCGACCTGGGCAACGAGTATCGGTCCGGCAGAACTGGAATGGACGGAGGGCGCAGCCCGCGCCACGTCCGGGGCCGCATGCCGGACGGGCTCGCGCCCAACGGCGACGTCGGCCAAGATCTCGATTTCCGGCATTACCTTGAGAGGCTCCGGCTCGGTAGCCGCCTTCAGCGGCACGAAGGCCGTCCCCGCAAGTGGCTTGACCGGTATGGCAGTCGCGCTCATGTCCGCAATTGGCGCCAGGCCGGGCGAGGCCTGTCGCGGCTCCCGGACGCGCGGAACCTCAAACTCGAACACCGGCCTGTCAGCCCGGCGATCCACCGCAATCTCGTGCCGGGAAACAGGCGAGGGCATCTCGGTTTTCACGATCTGACCCTCAGTCGCCACATCAGGCGCTGGCGCCCTCATTTCGACAGCGACACCATCGATTCGAATAATCCGCGCTTCTGTCGCAGGCGCCTCTCGACCGTCCGCAACCGGTTGCTTTGCGCCGATTCCGGCCTCCGGACGGGCGGGCAAATTGAGAGAACTGGTGAGCTCGACTGGGCTGGCCGGCAACGGCAACGGCAACGGCTGCGTCTTCGGCGCGGGGTCGGGTGTTCGCGGTCTAATTTCGGCAGACCCGCCGGTTAGATCACGCATCTTCGGGCGTCCGACAGGCTCCGCAAACGCTGTTTCAACCCTGGACGAAACGGGGACCGCGCCAACCTCTTCCGGCAGCGCCTGCACCGGCACAGTCGCATCGACGGAGACGTCAATCTCAAACTCCGGAGGGTCCTTGTCGCGCGCGGCGCCGGTCTCCGACATCGGTTCGGACGAGGGTGTCGTCTGCACCATCGGTTCGAGGTCGTCCGGCGAAACACGAGCCTCCGCCGGAGCCCCCGCCTGACGGAACGCCTCGAGGAAGCCACCCGTGAGATCGGGTCGCGGCTCCGACTGCGCACCTTGATCGCCGTCGCGCACGGTCGAGCGGATCAGAAGGTCAGGCAGTAACAACATGGAAGGCCTTTGACGATTAGGACGACACACGCCTTCTACCTGCCAACCGGTTACGGGATCTTTACCGCGGGAGCATCACCTTCCCCCAACCCGAAATGACCCCAGAGGCTTCGCAGATGCTGATTCAATCCGTTCCGCCTGCCCTCGCGCCCACGGCGAACGCGGCCCAACCGCTCCGCGCCGCGGCCACCGAGCTCGAGAGCGTCTTTCTTGCCGAGATGCTCAAGGCCACCGGCCTGAACGAAACACCGGATACGTTCGGCGGCGGTGCCGGAGAGGACCAGTTCGCCTCCTATCTCCGGCGTGCACAGGCCGATTCGATCGCCGCCGCCGGGGGCATCGGCCTGGCCGAGCATATCTTCCGTTCCTTGGCCGGTGCACCCGATGGCGCGTGATCCCGCCGGGCGGCTTCTTCACCTCGCGAAGCGAGAGCGCGCCGCTCTTCTGGCCGGCAAACTGGACCAACTGCCTGGCCTTCTTGCCGAACACGAATCACTCATCGAACGCCTCGCCAAGGATCCACCCGACGCCGAGACCCTGCATCGGCTTCGAACGGATCACGCACGCAACCAGAGCCTGTTCAAAGCGGCGCTCGCCGGCCTGGCGGCGGCTCGCGACCGGCTCAGCGCCATTTCGGACGGCGTCCCGCTCGAGACGTACTCCGCCCGCGGCACCCGCCAGGGGCACAGGACAGACAGGAAACGCCTCGTCCGCCGCGCCTGAACCGTGATTAAACTCGAATTCGAACGGCTTTTCCTCCGCAGTTAGGGCGATCTTAGAACCTCCCCCGCAAAGTGCGACCTGCATCCCGAGGTGGGATGGCGCGACAGGGCCCAGCGGCCCTGCCGCAGCGGTCAGAAGGACCGGACGCAGCTGCCGAAAGGTGGCGAAAACCGGCGTAAAAGCGCCTGTAATCTAGGGAAACCAATGTCCAGCATTCTGACGAACACCGGCGCGATGGTCGCGCTCCAGAGCCTCAAGTCGATCAACAAGAACCTCGCTGCGACGCAGTCCGAGATTTCGACGGGCAAGAGCATTGCGACCGCCAAGGACAATTCCGCGGTCTGGGCCATCTCGAAAGTCATGGAATCCGACGTCGAGGGCTTCAAGGCCGTTTCCGACAGTCTCGCGCTCGGCGAATCCACCGTAGCCGTGGCCCGGTCCGCCTCGGAAACCGTGACCGACCTTCTGAAGGACATGAAGAAGAAGATCACCTCGGCGCAGGGCGACAACGTGGATCTCGCCAAGCTCGACGCCGACGTGCAGGCGCTCAAGGGCCAGATCACCTCGGTCGTCGGCGCGGCGCAGTTCAACGGCCTGAACCTGGTCGATGGATCGACCACGACCATCAACGTCCTGTCTTCGCTGAACCGCGACAGCACCGGCAACGTCACCGCCGCCAACATCGCGATCAACGGCCAGAACCTGTCGACCGCCGGCTACGCCGCGAACGATGTGTTCTCGGGCAGTTCGAACGGTGCGTCGGCGCTCGGCGATACCGTCGCACTGGCCCTCTCCAACGGTGACAACGAACAGATCGAGATCGCCGAGAACGGCGCCGCGTTCGCCCAGGGCGACCGGATCAGCTTCAACATCGGCGAACAGCAGGTCTCCTATACTGTCACGGCCGAAGACGCAGCCTCCACGACCACCGCCGACATCGTGGCCGTCAACCTGAAGTCGCAGATTGACGAACTCGGCATTGCGGGTCTGACCGTCGACTACGACAGCGGTACGCCCGGCACGCTCGATCTCACCATGGGGGCCGGGGCCGATCTGACCATTACCGGTCAGTGGCAGAACAACGGCGCCGGTCTCCTTGGCCAGCTCGGCACGCTTTCCGTGTCCAGCGCCGCCAACGCGACCGCTGCGCTCGGCGCCATCGACGGGCTGATCACGAACTCGGTCAACGCGGCGGCGGCCTTCGGTTCGGTTCAAGGACGGCTCGAGACACAATCGGACTTCGTGTCCAGCCTGACCGACTCGCTCAAGACCGGGATCGGCGCGCTGGTCGACGCCGACATGGAAGAGACCTCGGCCCGGCTTCAGGCACTGCAGACGCAACAGCAGCTGGGGATCCAGTCACTGTCGATCGCCAACCAGGCGCCGCAGTCGATCCTGTCGCTGTTCCGCTAAGCGTTCGGTCCGGGCGTCCGCGTCGCGGGCGCCCCGCATCCAAACGTCACGACCGCCGAACGCGGCCCGTGAGACACGCCTTGAAAAGGAATGACCGTGTACGCTTCGCATCTCGCCCACGCAGCCTACGCGCCTGCGGCCACAGCGCCCGCACGGCCCGCGCAGACAACCGAATACCAAGCATTCGCCCGCATCACGAGCGCCTTGAAAAGGGCCCGCTCTACGCCGGATGTCGTTCACGCCCTGCATCAGAACCGGCAACTTTGGACGACTCTGGCGGTCGACGTTGCCGATCCGGGAAACGCACTTCCCGAAGACCTTCGGGCCCGGATCCTTTATCTGGCCGAGTTCACGCGGATGCACACCGGTAAGGTCCTTCGCGGCAAGGCAGACGCCGAATCGCTCATCGACATCAATACTGCCATGATGCGCGGCCTGCGCCAGCAACAGGACCATGTGCGATGACCGGGCTCGTCCTGAAACTGGCGCCGCGCGAGCGGATCCTGATCAACGGCGCCGTGATAGAGAACGGCAACCGCCGGGGCCGGCTGAACATCGTGACACCGGGCGCCAACATCCTGCGCCTGCGCGATGCCCTCCATCCCGACGAGGCCGATACCCCCGTTCGCAGGGTCTGCTATATCGCGCAGCTCGCCCTCTCGGGCGATGCACCGCCTGCGGAGGCGCGGCAGCAGCTTCTGCGCGGGATCGAACAGTTGAGCCAGGTCCTCACCGATGGCGACAGCGCGGCGCAACTGAACGCCGCGAGCCGCGCCGTGATGGAGCTTCAATTCTATCAAGCGCTCAAGGCGCTCAGGACGTTGCTTCCGCGTGAGGACCGACTCTTCGCCGTGACGCCGAAATGACCTTTGTTCCGGTCATTCCCTTCGGCGGCCTCGCCGGATTGGCCTTTCTGCAGCGTACACGGGAAAACCAACAGGACGCCTTCGAAGCGACACCTCGGCTGCAACGGGTGACGGACCGCTTCAGGACCGAGATTGCCGGGATCCGCTCGGCGGACGGGTTGGTCGCCGACCGCGAATTGCTGGAAGTCGCCCTTGGCGCCTTCGGCCTGGGGGAGGACATCAACAATTCCTTCTACGTCACCAAGGTCCTGTCATCGGATACCGCCGATCCCGAGTCTTTCGTCAACCGTCTGTCGGACAAGCGCTATCTCACCCTGGCCGAGGCTTTCGGGTTCGGCCGGGCCACGGGTCCGCGCACGGCCCTGGACGGCTTCGCCGATCGTATCGTCGATGCGTACAAGACCCGAAGCTTCGAGGCTGCGGTCGGGGACGTCGATCCCGACATGCGGCTGGTCATGGGGTTTCAGCGCGAGCTCCAGGCGCTGGTCGCCCGAACGGGATCCGAGGACGCGCAATGGTACGGTGTGATCGCGTCGAAGCCGCTGCGAGAAGTCTTCGCGAGGGCGTTCGGGCTACCGCAATCCTTCGGCGCTCTCGATGTCGATCAGCAGCTCTCTGTCTTCAGGAAGCGCAGCGAGCAGTTCTTCGGAGTGGCGGCTCCCGCAGCATTCACCGATCCTGATCGCGCCGAAAATCTTGAGCGGCAATTCCTCGCGCAACGACAACTCGCGGCAGGCTCGCAGGCCAGCACCACGAGCGCCAGCGTCGCCCTTTCGCTCCTTCAGGCAATGCAGCCGGCCTAGACTGGGCGCATCATCCCGTCGGCTTCGCCTTCTGCCCACGCGGAAGACACCCGGCGAGACTACGGAAACTGTCGGCGGTCGTGCCATTCTCGGCCTCTGCGATGAACCCGTCGAGCTTTGGCCACGCCGCAACGGCCTGATCGATCTGAGCATCGGTTCCCGGCGTGTAGAGCCCCGCCTGAACCATCATTTCAGCGCGGTCGTACACGCCCAGAAGCCGTCGCGCCTCGGCGATGACGGCATTCTCGGCCTCCGACGCCGCCTCCGGCAAGGCACGAGAGACGGATCGCAGCAGATCGATGGCGGGAAAGCGTCCCCTCTCGGCTATCTCACGGGCGAGCACGACATGTCCGTCGAGGACCCCACGCAAGGTATCCGCCACGGGCTCTTCCATGTCCGATCCGGCGACCAGCACCGTGAAGATCGCCGTGATGTCCCCTTGCTCGTCCTCACCCGGGCCGGCCCGTTCACACAAGGAGGTGAGGCAGGCAGCGGTCGAGGGCGGGTAGCCGCGCATGGACGCGGCTTCGCCGGCGGCGAGCGCCGCTTCGCGATGTGCCTCGGCCAGCCGCGTCACCGAGTCCGCCAGGAACAGCACCTGTCGTCCGGCGTCGCGAAAATGCTCGGCCACGGTCATCGCCGCGGACGCGCATCGTCGGCGCTGCGCCGCGGAACGATCGGACGTGGCCGCGACGATCACCGACCGGGCCATCCCCTCGGGCCCCAGTACCTTTTCCGCGAAATCCCGCAATTCACGCCCGCGTTCACCGATCATCGCGATCACCACGACATCCGCCTGGACCCGCCGCGCGAGGCGCGCGAGCAGCGACGATTTTCCGACGCCCGACCCGGCGAACAGGCCGATCCGCTGCCCACGCACAAGAGGAAGCAGCGTGTTGAAGACCCGCAATCCGGTCTCGAGCCGTTGGCCAAGACCCCGGCGCCGCGTGGCCGAGGGCGGCGTTGCGCCCATCGCCCGCCGCTTTCGCCCCGGCAAAAGCGGCCGACCTTCCAATGGCAATCCGTAGGGGTCGAGTATGCGACCGATCCAGGTATCGTCGGGCGCGAGAGTCGCGGGCCCGAGATGCACGACCCGGTCACCGACGCGCAACCCTTCGAGCGCCTCGTCCGGCAGGATAGTTACCCGTGCGGCTTCGAGCCCGATGACCTCGCCACGCCTGGCATCCGGCCCGGCGCCGAACCGAACCAGGTCGCCAAGCGCGGGAACCGCCCCGAGCCCGCTCACAGTGACGGCCCCGCGCCCCAGGGCTTCGATCCGCCCGACCGGTCTGCTGATCAGCCAGTCGTCCATCATGGTGGCGAGCTGGTCCACTCCGTAGGTCATCGGCGACTCCCGTCCTTGTGCCAACAGTTTCTAAACGAATCGCGCTTAAGCCTTCGTTGAAAGCCCGAGGGAGAAGCCCCGATGTACGAGAACCTCGACACGTTGCAGATGGCTCAGGCGATGGCCCGCCATGCGAGTGCACGCCAGGCCGTGCTGGCCCGGAATGTCGCCAATGCCGACACGCCCGGATACCGCGGGATGGACGTCCCCTCCTTCGCCGAAACCTACGAGACGACCCCACCCACCATGCGTGCGACGCGGCCCGGCCATCTTCAGCCGTCCGGCGCTGACCGGGCCGTCGAGGTGACGGGCGCAGGTTCTGAACCCGCGCCGAACGGCAATTCCGTCTCACTCGAGACCGAGATGATGAAGGCCAGCGAAGTCCGCCACGAAAGCGGAATCGCCCTGTCCATCTGGTCGAACAGCCTCGACATCCTCCGTGCCGGTCTCGGCCGCATCCGCTAGGGAACGCCGCCATGTCCGATCTCTTGCAGACCATGTCCCTCGCCGCGAGCGGCATGCAGGCGCAATCCTCGCGGCTCCGGCTCGTGTCCGAGAACCTCGCCAATGCCGATACGCCGGGCTACCGCCGCAAGACGGCCGCCTTCGAGACGGTGATGGCGCGGCACGATGCGACGCGCCCGCCCGGCGCCGTCCACCAGGGGCCAGTGCAACTCGATCAATCCGAACTGAAGCGCATTTACGACCCCGGTCATCCTCTTGCCGACCCATCCGGGCATTACGCCGGCTCAAACGTCGACATGATGATCGAGGTCGCGGACGCCCGCGAAGCGCAGCGCAGCTACGAGGCCAACCTGAAACTGTTCGATCAGGCCCGCAAAATGTCGGCCGGGCTGCTCGAGCTTTTGCGCCGCTGAGTACAACCAGACAAGGAGATCCAGAATGGATGTCACCGCCAGTCTCGCCGCCCAGAACTATGTCGCGACGCGCCCCGCGACCAAGGCCCAGCCATCGGAAACCGCCGGCGCAGCGCTCTCCGACTTCGCGCAATCCTTCGCGGCAACGATGCAGAAAGGAGAGGCCACCTCCCAGGCCGCGATGACCGGCGGCGCCGATGCGCACGCCCTCGTAGAAGCGCTGGCGCAGACAAAGCTCGCCATCGAAACGGCGGTGACGGTGCGTGACAAGGTCGTCGAGGCCTACCAGGAAATCCTGCGCATGCCGGTCTGAGCGATGCTGACAGAGCTCCTCTTCTACGACACACTGCGCGCCGCGATGTGGCTGGCCGTGGTCATCTCGGCCCCGATCCTGACGGTCGCGCTCGGCGCCGGTCTGATCGTGGGGCTCTTCCAGGCCCTGACCTCGATCCAGGAACTGACGCTGACATTCGTGCCCAAGCTGATCGCGATCGTCGCCGTGTTCTGGCTGACCATGGGCTTCATGTCCGAGTCTCTGGTCTCGTTCTTCGACACCACCCTCATTCCCCTCATCGCAGGAGCCTGACATGGACAACGCGGGATATGCCGCGATCACGCGCCAATCGGGGCTGATGCGGGAAATGCAGGCGGTCGCCCACAACATCGCCAACGCGGCCACCACAGGGTTCCGGCGCGAGGGCGTGATCTTCTCGGAGTTCGTCGAACGGCTCGACGGCAAGGCACCCTCGCTGTCCATGGGGACCGGGAATGTCCGCATGATCGGAACGGATCAGGGTCCGATCCGGCAAACCCGGGGCGCCTTCGACCTTGCCATCGAGGGGAATGGCTACTTCCTCGTCGAGACCGGCACCGGGCAGGCCCTGACCCGCGCCGGCGCATTCACGCCTTCGGCGAATGGCGAGCTGGCCACCCCGGATGGTCATCGCCTGCTCGATGCGGGCGGCGCGCCGGTGTTCGTGCCGCCGGATGCGCGTTCGGTGGCCGTCGGCCGTGACGGCACGCTCTCGGCGGATGGACGCCCGCTCGCCCGGATCGGCCTGTGGCAACCCGCAGCTGACGAGACGCTGACCCGCGCCACCGGCGTCCTCTTCCGCCTTTCCTCCCCGCCCGAGCCGGTCGAAGCGGAAGGGGTCATCCTGCAGGGTTTCATCGAAGGGTCCAATGTCGACCCTGTCTCCGAAGTCACCCGGATGATCGAGGTCCAGCGCGCCTACGAACTTGGCCAGACCTTCCTAGACCGCGAGGACGAGCGCATCCGTGCCGTCACCCGCACCCTCGGCAGCCAATAAGGAGGCACCATGAACGCCCTTAAGATCGCGGCCACCGGGATGAGCGCCCAACAGATGCGGGTGGAAACCATCTCGAACAACCTCGCGAACATGTCGACCACGGGCTACAACGCCCGCCGCGCAGAGTTCGCCGACCTCCATTACCAGCAGATCGCCCGCCCCGGCACGATCAACGCGGCCGATGGCACCCAGCTTCCAACCGGGGTTCAACTCGGACTGGGCGTGCGGCCCGCGTCGATCTCCGTACAGGTCGAACAGGGCTCGCTCCGCGCGACCGGTGCGGATCTCGACGTCGCGATCGAAGGCGCGGGGTATCTCGAGGTCACGCTGCCGGACGGCCGCGCGGCCTACACGCGCGACGGGGCGCTCAAGCGCACCGGGGACGGCCTGATCGTCACGTCGGACGGCAACCCCGTCGCGCCCGATATCACCATCCCCGCGGACGCCCGGTCCGTGTCGGTCAATGCGGAGGGCGAGGTCTATGCGTATTTCGCCGACCAGGTGCAGCCTCAAATCCTCGGGCAGTTCAACCTTGCCGGTTTCACCAACCAGAAAGGACTCGAGGCAATCGGGTCGAACCTCTTCGTCGAATCGCCGGCCTCGGGCCCGCCGCTCGTCGGAATCCCGGGCGAAGATGGGCTCGGCACGCTGCGACAGGGCTATCTCGAGGACAGCTCTGTGGATGCGGTGCGCGAAGTGACCGAACTGATCGAGGCGCAGCGCGGCTACGAGCTAAACGCCAAGGTCATCACCGCCAGCGACCAGATGCTGGGCGCGACGACGCAGATCCGGTGATGTTGAGGCTCTTGATCATCTTTCCGGTCCTTGCCGTGCCTGTCCATGCGGACACGCTCGTCGCGGCGCGCACCGTCCGCAGCCAGGCGATCCTCGGCCAGGAGGACGTGCGCGTCGTGCCCGGACCGACCGACGGCCCCCTTAACGATCCGGCGCAGGTCGTCGGGCAGGAGACGCGGGTCGTCCTCTATGCCGGCCGGCCGATCCGCCCGTCCGACATCGGCCCGCCCGCCGTCATCGACCGGAACGATCTCGTCACGCTCCGATACCGCGCGGGTGCCCTCGCGATCATCGCCGAGGGCCGCGCGCTGAACCGCGCGGGTCTGGGCGACCGTGTGCGCGTGATGAACACGTCTTCGCGGACCACCGTCACCGGCAAAGTGCTGTCTGACGGAAGCGTCGAGATTTCGGTCCCACACTCATGAGGACGAGATGATCCGAAGCGTCGCCATGGCTGCCTGCCTGTTCATCACGGCATGTGGCCGCATCGCCGATGTCGGAAGACCGCCCGACCTGAGCCCGGTTGTCCGGGGCCCTGAGGTCTCGGCGATGACCTCGCCCGGACTGCCCCGCACGCTGGGGCGTGAGGCGCCGCTTCAGCGCGCCTCGCTGTGGACCGGCGCGCGCGGATCGCTTCTTGGCGACAGGCGGGCGAGCAACCGTGGCGATATCCTCACGGTCGTGATCGAGATCGACGATCAGGCCGAGATGTCGAATTCGTCGCAACGGTCGCGCGGCGGGTCTGAGTCGCTCGGCCTGCCCTCGTTCTTCGGTCTGCCGCAAAGCCTCGACAAGGGCCTGCCCGAGGGGGCCCAGTTGGCCGACGCCGTGTCGACGTCCTCTTCCAGCTCGAGCTCCGGCGACGGGTCGGTCAGCCGGAACGAGCGACTCGAGCTGCGGATCGCGGCCACCGTCGTCGACGTGCTCCGGAACGGGGTTTTGCAGATCGAGGGAACCCAGGAGGTGCGGGTCAACTTCGAGCTCCGGGAGCTTGTTGTGACCGGTTTCGTGCGCCCCGAGGATATCTCGCGCCAGAACCAGATCACCTACGACAAGATCGCCGCCGCCCGCATTTCCTATGGCGGGCGTGGTCAGATCACCGATGTGCAGCAGCCGCGCTATGGCCAGCAGATCGCCGATATCGTCCTGCCGTTCTGAAGAGGGTCCGCGATGCTGGGCAAACTCCTCCCCGTTCTTCTTGCGCTCGGCGGCCTCGGGGCCGGGATCGGCGCCGGCGTTGCCCTGAAACCGGCACCGGCGGAAGAGGAGATGACCGAAACTTGCGCCCCCACGGAAGATGTCGCGGCCGCCACACCGCCCGAGCCGGAGGAGACCGACAGCGATTTTGCCAAGATGACCAACGATTTCCTCGTGCCTGTCATCCGGGAAGGCCGCGTGGCGGCGATGGTCGTCATGGGGCTGTCGCTGGAGATCGAGCCCGGAAAATCCGATGAAGTGATGAACCGCGAACCGAAGCTGCGCGACAGGTTCCTGCGCGTGATGCTCGACCACGCGAATTCCGGCGGCTTCGACGGCGCGTTCACGTCCAACGGGGCGATCGAACGATTGCACCGCGCCCTTGCCGAGAGTGCCCGGACGGCCGATCCCGCGATCCGGGACGTTCTGATCCTGGACATCAATCGCCAGGACAGCTGACCGACCCGTCCTACCGCCCGTGGGGTTTGTCGTGCTCGTCCGCCAGCCGGGCCGCGACGTCCGCGCGTCCGGTCGAGCGTTGCGCGAGACGGCGCAGCTCGATCCTTTCCATCTCCAGCGCGGCGATGCGGGACTGGAGGGATCGCAGGCGGTCCTCGGTCCAGCCGAGCCAGGCCACGTCGGCGCCGCTGAACCGCGCAACGTCGAGCGCCCCGTCCCGGGCGCGCTGTGCCTGGTCTGCCCGTAGCCGATCCACCTCGGCCCGCAGCCGCGCAATCCTCTCTGCCACCTGCGACAATTTCTGTAGATCGGCGTCGCGGGCCATGTCCATCACCGCCCGCAGCCGTGCCAGATCCTTGGCCTTCGTCATCGCGCCCGGGCCTTGCGACGCATGTCCTCGGCAAAGCGGATCGCCGCCGCAACGGCCGCGTAGTGGTCCGGCCGCACCTCGTCCCCGACGTCGAGCGCGTCGTGCAGCCCCCTCGCCAGCGGCGGATCGCTTCGCAATGGGACCGAACTTTCCACCGCGACCTCCCGGATCCGCGCCGCGATTTCGTCCACACCCTTGGCGACGCAGACCGGCGCTCCCGGCGCGGTCCGATCCCATCGCAACGCCACCGCGAAATGCGTGGGGTTCACGATCACGACGTCCGCGCGGGGCACATCCGCGAGCATCTGGTTCAGGGCGATTTCCTGCCCCCGTTGCCGCCGATGCTGCTTGGTGTGCGGATCGCCCTCGGTCTGCTTCTGTTCGTCGGTCAGATCCTTGCGGGACATGCGGTTCTTGCGGTGATGCTCGGCCCGCTGCCACACCATGTCGATTGCGCCCAGCACCAGCGAGACAACCAGCGCAAGCGACACGAAGGCGATCGACAGGCTGGCGAGGCTGGCCGCGGCCGCACCCGGGGAGAGGGCCGTGGTCATCAGGATTTCCGGGAACCGGTGCCACAGAAACAGGCCCAGGCACGCCGAATAGATGACCAGTTTCACGAAGCTCTTGGCGAATTCGAACAGACCGCTGCGCCCGAACTTGTTCTTGGCGTTGGCGAGCGGCGAGATCCGGCTGGCCTTGAAGGCCAGTTTCGACCCCGCTACCACGAACCCCTTCTGGCCGACGATGGAAACGAGGACGAGGAGCGCGGGCAGTGCGAAAATCGGTGCCAGCGCCAGGGACGCCTCGATGACCACTCCCCGCAGCAGGGGCCGCCCCGCGCCGGCGAAGAGCGCCGGACCAAGACTGTCGGCGCGGGCGACAAGACCCGCCAGGATCGCACCGGCGCGTTCGATCGCGCCCTGCCCTATTGCCACGGCAGCCAGCACGAGCCCCGCATACGCCGCCGCGGTATTGAGCTCGGTCGAGCGCGGGATCTCTCCCTTCTTTCGGGCATCCTCGAGCTTCTTCTGGCTCGGCTCGTATTGCTTGTCGTCGTCGTTCTCGCTCATGGCGGCCGGGCGGGATTGGCGAGAAACCGGTCCAGCGCGGCGGCCCAGAGCTCCAGGATGGCGGGTAGCGACAGGGCGAGCAGGATGAGCGCGCCCGCCGTGATGGCCGGAGCGCCGACAAACGCGACCATCAGCTGCGGCATCGCCTTGTTGATGACGCCGAGCGCGACGTTGTAGATCATCGACGCGATCAGGAACGGTGCGGCGAGCGTGAAGGCCAGGGCAAAGGCCTGCGACACGCGGGCGATCCCCCACGGCATGAGATCGGACGCGAAGGGAAAGACGCCGGCGGGCATCAGGTCGTAGCTGAGCAGGAAATACTCCACGATCTTGACGTGCAGGCCGGTCATCGCGGCCAAGGCAAGCCCGCCGATCACCATGACATGCCCGATTGCCGGCAACGGCTCGACATTCGCGCCACCGAAGATCTGCGCAAGCGAGGTCGACTGCGCCGCCATCGACCCGGCGGTCTGCAATACGATGACGAACAGCCGGACCGCAGCGCCCAGTGAAAGGCCCGCGATCGTCTCGGTGGCCAGCAGCCGCAGCCAGGGGGGGCGCGGTCCGAGAGCCAGAACCGGGGCCAGGGCGGGGGCCACGATGAGCGTGAACATCAGGGCCGCCACCAGCCGTACCCGCGCCGGCACCATGCGATCACCGAAGGCCGGCAGTACCGCCATCGCCGCTCCGATCCTGAGAAAGACGACACCGCCAAGGGCCAGGCCGTCCTGCACCGGCCCGATCAGGCGGTTCGCCGCCTCGAACATCGTCTCGATCACGCCGCGACCATGCCGACGAGGGCCGGCTTCGCCTCGGCGCCGATTTCCTCGAACGACAGGACGGGCGTCGTGAGACCCTTGGCGGCCATGACCATGTGCAGGAAGCGCCTGCGCCGGGCAGGTGCGGCCATCGCCGGGAAGACACCGCTTTCCCCCAGCTTCGACAGCTTCTCGGCGATGTTCTGGGCCAAGCGGTTGAAATCGTCGGGCGGCAGCGCGACGTCGCCCTGCCCGCGGTCACCGTCGATCTGGTAGGCGGCGAAGGTCTCTTCCCAGTCCGGCGCCAGCTGAACGAGGGGCAGCGTGCCATCCGGCCGCTTCAACTCGGCGACAAGCTGGAAGCCGAGCCTCTGGCGCACATGTTCGCAAATCGCCTCGGGGCTTTGGCCATGTCCGCGCGCCTCGGCCACCGCTTCGAGGATCAGGGGAAGGTTCCGGATCGACACCCGTTCCTCCAACAACAGGCGCAGAACCGCCAGCAGAAGATCGACCGGCACCTTGTCGGGGATCAGTTCATCGAGCATCCGGCGGTTGGCCTCGGCCCTACTGTCATCGGTGAGGCGCGTCATCTCGTCGAGCAATCGCCGCAGCGCCTTAAGGGTCATCAGGCGCGAGAAATTCGCCTTGATGACCTCGAGGAGGTGCGTGGCCAGCACCTCGGTCGGGGTCACGATGGTCAGGCCGGTCAACGCCGCCTCGTCCCGTGCGTCGGCTGCGATCCAGCGCGCCGGAGCGCCGTAGACGGGTTCGGCCACATCCTCGCCCGGTGGCGCGTCGGGGACATCCCCGCTCAGCAGTGCCAGCACCCGGTCGGGATAGAGCCGCGCTCGCACCCGCTCGACCCCGTGAATGCGGATCACGTAGGTGCCGGCGGGAAGTGCGGCGTCATCGGTCAACCGGATCTCGGGCAGGATCAGGCCGAAGGACGTCGCCACATGGGTGCGCATGCTCCCGATCCGCGCGTCGAGCCCGGTGGCCGGGTCGAGCACCATCGGCACCAGGTCGGGCGCGAATTCTAGGTGGATGTCGTCAAGGTCCAGCACGTCTCCCATCGGCTGCTGGGGCGGCGGCGCATCGGCGTCCTGCACGGTCTCGGAATGCTGCGCATGTTGCGCGGCGACCCGGCGCACCTGCCATGCCGCCAGCCCAAGCACCGCGGCCCCCACCATGAAAGGCAGGAAGGGAAGGCCTGGCACGAGGGCGAAGAGCGCGAGCAGGACCGCCACCGTCGCGAGCGCGGCCGGATACTTTCCCAGCTGGGCGAACACGGCGAGGTCGGTGGAGCCTTGCGCCCCGCCCCGTGCCAACAGCAGCGCCGAGGCGATCGAGATGATCACCGCCGGGATCTGGCTCACCAGCCCGTCGCCCACGGTCAGGATCGCGTAAGTCTCGAACGCGCGGCCCAGCGGCATGCCGTGGACGACGCTGCCGATGATCAGGCCCATCACGAGGTTCAGCAGCGTGATGAGAAGGCCGGCGACAGCGTCGCCCTTGACGAACTTGGAGGCCCCGTCGAGCGAGCCGAAGAAAGTCGTCTCTTGCTGTTCACGCTCCCGCCGCGCCTTCGCCTCGGCGTGGTCGATCGCACCGGCGGACATGTCGGCATCGATGGCCAACTGCTTGCCCGGCATCCCGTCGAGCGCGAAGCGGGCGCCGACCTCGGCCATGCGGGCTGCGCCCTTGGTGATGACGATGAAATTGACGATCAGCAGGACGCCGAACACCACCAGACCCAGAAACAGGCTGCCACCCATCACGAAGCTCGCGAACCCCTCGATCACGTTGCCGGCGGCATGGGTGCCGGTATGCCCCTCGCCGATGATGAGCTTCGTCGAACTGACATTGAGCGACAGGCGCAGCATGAGCGAGGCGAGCAGAACCGTCGGGAAGGCCGAGAAATCCAGCGGCCGCTCGATGAAGAGCGTCACGGTGAACATCAGGATCGCCAGGGCGAAGGAAGCGGCCAGCCCGATGTCGAGCACGACCGCCGGCATGGGCAGGATCATCATCACGATGACCGCCATCAGGGCCAGCGCGAGCAGGATCGTCGGCTGAAACACGTCGCGGAGGGTGAAGCCGCCCATGTGCTAGTCCCGCCGGGCGAACAGCGGCGCGCGCGCCGTCTGGTCCAATGGCACCAGGGATCCCCGGCGAGTCACGCCGCCGGGCCGGAGAAGCGGAAAGAGATTCGGCCGGTCGGCCGCTCGGACCGCGAACCGGGGGCCCGCCGCTGGCGGTTCCAGATCGGCCCGGATCGCTGAGAACCGTCGAAGGTAACGATCCGCGTAACGCCGCGTGCGCGAATGGTAGGCGCCGGCTGCGGCCTCCCATGTGCCTAGCTCGGCCTTGAGACGTGCGAGGAAGCTCGCAGCGTACCGGGCGTTCGCGGCGGGATCGAACATCTCGGCCAGCGACTCGAAGGCCGAGCCGTGCCAGCGGAAATTGACCTGAAAGCAACCGACATCGAAACTGCGCGCGCCCGCGCTGTGGTGCCGGTGCGCGAAGGCCAGCGCCGCGTCCAGTGTGTCGAACCAGTGCCCATCGCCTTCGAGGTTCACTGTCCAGGGCCACGGTTCAAGCGTGCCGCCGCGCTGTCGCCCGGTCTCGGTCCGCGTGATGGCACGCATCACGTCGAGCGGAACGTCACGCTCCGCGGCGGCGACCTGCGCGGCCCGGTCACATCGATCGGGCGACGCGGTGGCGCCGAAAGGGGCAAGTGCAAAGAACAGCGCCACGAGAGCCGCCGCACGAATGCACCTGAGAAAGAACTTGCACCTGTCGATCATCATCATCCGTCGCGTTCTGCGCCGCCCGATCCGTCCTAGCGCGCGGATCTTGATGAAGGGTTTCGACGGCCGTCCTATCCGACTGTCGGCAGTGTGCCGACGTTTTCTCTGATCACCTTGATCAAGGGCTGATCTCTCTGCGGGTCATCTTGCGCGCCGGGCTCTTCGATTCTCTCCGCGGTCGCGGCTTGAGCGCCGCATGCTGGCGTTCGGTGTTGGAAGTGCTCTGCGCTGCTCTGCGCCCTGAAAACTGGACCGCTTGAAGCTGGAGTTTTCGGTTAAGCTTCCCTGGCTGGGAGAGGAGCTGAGAACGATGAAGGCATCGAGGTTCACGGAGGCGCAGAAGGCGTTCATCCTGAAGCAGGGCGCGGAAGGCACGCCGGTCGCGGAGGTCTGCCGCAAGGCTGGGATCAGTCAGGCAACCTACTTCAACTGGAAGAAGCGGTATGGCGGCCTGCTGCCGGACGAGATGCGGCGGCTGAAGGCGCTCGAGGACGAGAACGCGCGGCTGAAGAAGATCGTCGCCGACCTGACACTCGATCGGGAGATGCTCCAGGACGTCATCCGCCGAAAGCTCTGAAGCCTGGCTGCTTGCGCGAACTCGTTCGCGGGATGTGCAGCGATTGGGGCGTGTCGATCCGGACGGCCTGTGGGGCCCTCAGCTTCGACCGTTCCACGTTCCACTATCGCTCCCGCCGCACCGACCAGGCCGCCGTCGAAAGACGGATCAAGGAGATCTGCGAGACGCGGGTCCGCTACGGCTACCGGCGGGTGCATGTGCTGCTCCGCCGCGAGGGCTGGGAGATCAACATGAAAAAGACCCGTAGGATTTACAAAGAGTTGGGGCTCCAGCTTCGGCACAAGTATCCGCGTCGGCGGGTGAAGGCGAAGCTGCGGGAGGACCGCCAGGAGGCGGTGGGGCCGAACGAGGTCTGGGCGATGGACTTCGTTCACGACCAGCTCGCTCTCGGCAAGAAGCTCCGCATCCTGACCGTCGTCGACACCCATTCCCGGCTATGCCCGGCGGCCGATCCGAGGTTCGCCTATCGCGGTGAGGACGTCGTGCAGACGCTGGAACGGGTCTGCGGCAAGATCGGCAATCCGAAGACCATGAGGGTCGACAACGGCAGCGAATTCGTCTCCCGCGACCTCGATCTCTGGGCCTACGCCAATGACGTCACCCTGGACTTTTCGCGGCCGGGCAAGCCGACCGACAATGACTTCATCGCGGCGTTCAACTCAAAGCTACGCGCCGAATGTCTGAACGCACACTGGTTCATGAGCCTTGCTGATGCCTGCGAAAAGCTGGAAGATTGGCGTAGACATTACAACGAAGACCGACCCCACAGCGCGATCGGATACAACGTCCCGATTGCCGTGCATTATCCCGGTGACGCAACCAGCCCGTCACCGTGAAACATCCGGGAAACTCCAGCTCCCGGCGGTCCAAGGTTGGGGCTCGGAGCAATCAATCGGCGGACTCTCCGTAAGGCCGGAGGAAAGTCGGGTCTCAGGTCATGTTGCGCGGACTGATCGAGACGATCGTGCTGACGCCCGACGCGACGGCCCCGAACGGCCACGGGATCGCGCTGCGCGGAGACCTAGCGGCGATCCTGTCGCTCTGCGAGGACGATGGGGGTGAACGTGCCAACGCCCGCCGGGTTGGCGGGCGTTCTGGGCAAGTGACGATGGTTGCGGGAGCCCGCATAGCACTTTGGCGAAAACGACGCTCTTCGTTCCGGTTGCCCGGTGAGCGGCGGAGCCGGCGGGGGCGCATCTCGGTGCCCCCTGCCCGTCTCGGGTCCTTCAGGACGCCGACGCTCCCTCAGACGCTTCGGTCGGCGTAGCCTTCACGGCCCGGGCCTCGTGCTCGGCGGCCTTGGCTGCCGCTCGCTCCTCTTCCTCTGCGGCCAGCGCCTCCTCGGCGTCGGCCTCATCGTGCCATTCGTCGACGATCTCCGGGCGAAGCGGGTGCGTCGCGATCCGTCGGCGGTTCGCTGCGGTCGCCAGCCGCTCGAGCCCGAAGAAGAACGGTGCCAGGACCTCATCGTCCATCGCCCCAATGAAGTCGGGCATCGTGTCGTTGATGGCCTTGGTTCGTAGTCGTTCCTGGTTATCCGCCTTTTTCACCTGCTTGTTGAGCGACCGGCGGAGGGTCGCCAGAGCGCGCTCGGTGGCGGCGGTGTCGGGCGCGTCGTCGGCCTGCTGGCGCTTCTTGCGCGAGGATTTCGAGGCGGCGAGGTCGGGGTTGAGGAACTTGGTCATTGTGGGGTCCTTTGTCGATCTGATGGCCTCCGCAGAGGTCCGGGTTTGAGGAGCACCGTCCGGCGCTGACCATCACATTGCTCTCTTCGATCCGCGCGACTCGTGGACTCGGCAAACTTTTTCGCCGTTTTCTCGCAAGCTATTGATTGCTATCCATACTTTCTTCGTCGTCGGGGTCATCGCGCTGCGTCTGATCCTTCTGCGAATCCCGCGGAAGCCCGTTCCCGGAAAGCTCCAGCCTGCGGAGCATCGCCGGGATCGTCTGCCGGATCTCCGCGATTAGCGAGCGCGTCTTGGCTGGCAGGTGAAGCGCGGCTTCCGCGACTTTCGTATCGGCCCGTTCGATCTGCTCCATCGCACTCGACACGCGAGCGTCGGCCTCGGCTTCCGCCTTCGCTCGTGCGTGCCCGAACAGGCGCTCCCACGCGCGCCCGAACACGCCCGCCGCGCGGGCGAACCCCGTCGGTGATCGTCGCTGAAGCTCCTCCAGGGACGCATTCGCAGGTTTGGCGGCCTTTGAATCGACCAAGCCCGTCTCATCTTCGCCATCGCTCGCGACAAACGCACCCGATGCCACACCTTCGGCCACGGCGAGCACCGTCTCTGCTTCCTCTTCGCGCTCCGCAACCCGTGCCGTGCGCTCGTCCAGCGCTGCCTTGTCGGCGTCCAATGCTTCCGCCTCCGCCTTCAGGCGAAGCTCTTGCTCGGCGCGCCACTTCCACGTCTTGGCGTGATACCGGCGCCTCGGCGGTTTCTGTCCGTTCTCGCGGGCCTCCCTAATCGCAGCTGCCCGGCTTTCCCCGCGCACCAGACCAAGGTCTGCGAACCAAAGACCGACGCTGTCCTGCGCCGCTTCGTAGTTCTGGATGAGCGGATGGATCGAGGGTTGCAGCATCCGGCGCGTCGCCGTGGCCGTTGGCACCTTCGCCCTGGGCTTCGCGATCTCGACCGTCGCCCGCGGCATAATCACGGCGTGGACATGGTATGCAGCTTCGTCCCGGTCCGCCCGGGCGTGGATGACATCATCGCCAAAGTTCATCTTCAGCCAGGCAACGGCATGGGCACCGAACTCGTCCTCCCGGGACGTCTGCTCGACGCCGAAGAACGCGGCATCACCCTCGAACCAGTCCTTGTTGACCGTGAGAATGACCTCGCGCATCGGCCCGTGGCGCGTAGAACGCCACGGCTGCTTCGGACCTTCGATCATGCGCCGCTCGATGTCCTTCTTCCGGTTGCGCTTCTCCAGAGACGCGAGCTCCGCCGCGAAGTTCTCGATCCTCATCTCGTCGATCTCGGCCAGCGCGCGCGCGGCCCAGTCCTCCGGCCCGATCAGCCGTTGATTTAGCTCCGAGCGCGAGCGATTGACATGGTTGAGGTCCCCACCCTTCCGCAAGCGATGGGCCTCGTAGCCGCCGAGCTGATGCGGGTAGAGCCCGTCGAACCGCAGCACCACGGGGAAGTCTGTCTTGATGTTTGAACCGTCCATCGGTGATCTCCTGAACACAAGAGGTCAGGAGTTCGGTCGATGAGTGTTACGAGAGTAGCCAGTCCAAATAAAAAATCACCGCACCCGTGCGACCTCTTTAGGAAAGATCGGATTGGTCAATACGCTTTCGGCAAGGTGTATGGGAAACGGAAACTCTGGCATTGTGCAAGGAACCCTAAAAACTGGCTCCACGAATATCGCGCCCGACTGAGCGGCAGTCGTATTATCAGTCCGAGAGATATTGCCAAAGCCGAAACTGCTAGATTAGTAAAGGCGAAGAGGGATTCCACTTAAACTTCTCACTACGACAGACGGTCTTTCAGAGCGCGCCATTGCTCTCACAACAGAATCTTCAAAACTACGATACCTTTTGACGCCTCGACCAAAGGCCTCCTTTCTTTCAAGCCAACGACCTCCACCCTCTTCGTCGACAAATCGAACATTAATCGATGGATCACGCGACCTTTCACGGAGCTCCACGACGCTTCTTGACTCAGTGTAGACTTTCTTAAGCGACCTAAGCACCAATGAAAACGATATCGCGACAAGAACGGCAACTGTGACATTGGTCCCTAGGTCCGATGTCGGAATATTTCCTCTCGGGTTATGGGCGGAAGAGTTCCGCGTGCGAGACAGATTGTCGAAATCGCTCGCCAAATCTGCCCTATGCGAACCAAGCTCCGCCGTAACTCGTGTCAGCTTCGCCCAAGGCGTAATGACACCCAAAGCTTTCAACGCAGTAGCGACATCCTCTTTGTAGACATTCGAACCCTTGGGACTAAACCCATGCCAATTAAATTGCGCAGGAGTGTCTCCAAACTTCGCCAGACTGGAAACCTCAGCCTCAAAGTAGCTTATCCGATCAACTCTCGGCTTGAATGACGCCCTATTTAACAAACCCTCCGCAGCAGATATCGAAACAAATCTTCTAAACTCATCGTTCATATCAGCATACGCAACTGGAGTCATCGAAGCGGATGGCATAAAATCTTTAATCGCCTCCTGAAGGTATTTCTCAAGGAACGCAAAGGACGAGACTGACAAACCGTGACGCAATATTCGCGCACCCAAGTCATGGCTCCCCCCTCTCATTGGGTTATCAATGAGTACCGGCTCGTCAATCAAACTGCGTATCGCAGCGAACGCGTCAAAAAACTCACCTTCCCACATTATTGTAGGGCACCTACCAGAATTTCCTTAGTTTTCTGGACGCGATATCGAATTCGAGCGGGTGTATTCGTTCCTGCGCGCACGGACTTATCAAACTCATCGTCCTGAAAAAGCGTGCGGGTCTGTTCGACGACTTCCTGGCGCCTCTCAGTAGCGGAATTAAATTGCTCATCCGATAGAGAAACAATTGATAGCATTTGCGCATCATACAGACCTGCAAGCATTTGATCACGCCACCCCGTTCCATCTGGGCGCTTAAACGCTCTATCCCCCCAAATAGACTGACACCTCAGAATTGCATCACGGAAGGGCCTTACCAATTCCACAGCTTGCTGTTGACTGACACCTTCGTTTTCGATCATATACCTGTCCATTTGGTGAACAAGGCTACCGCGAAAGTCGTCGAGATTCCAAGTGAGCGCCAAAAAGCGCAGAACGTACTCGGCATCTTGCATCTGACGATACGCCTGCGATTTGTCAGATCCGATTTTTAATTGCTGCCGCAGGAAAGCGTTTTCGGATGCTTTATAAATTTCATCATTAAGCGGACCTCGAAATGCAACATTTCGAATCTCCTGCTGGTTCAGGCTCTCTCCACCTCGATTGAGCCGAAGGAAGACCTCATACTTCAATCGGTCGTCAGTCTGCTTCAGAAGCGTAACTACTCGCAAATACGGGCGAAGGCGAAGAGCATTTAGAATCTCCCCCGGGAGATCTTCGAACGTTCTGCCTTCAGCTTGGACGAGGTTGTCGAGGCCGGTGAGGCGAAACCTTCCGTATATGAAATCAGAGATCGCCTTCAGCCTCTGCTTCCCATCGATTGCTGTGTACCGACCATCTACTTCTTCCGCTAGGTAAATTGGCGGAACAGGAACATTTAGAAGAAAGCTCTCAATTAGGGCTGATTGATGCTCGGGCTTCCAACGCTCCCTCCGTTGAAATCCGGGCGTCAAATCAATAGAGCCCTCCTCGACCATTTGAGCGAGTGTTCCGAGCGGCAAATCGGCCGTTTGCGTCACCAATTCCGATTGCGCCTTGTTGAAACGCGCCGCTAAAGATATCTTTTCGCTCATTGGTACTCCCACTTGACGATTTCGGCATTCTCAAAATGCGACGGAGGTTCAGCCGATGTGCGGCACATCGCATCTTATGCGTGATGCAGAAAGCCGCCTATAGGCCCGGTTTGTCAATCGTGCATCGCCTCGACTGCTCATGACCTCGAACTGACTGGCATATCGGCGCAGTATCACTGAAACACAGTTTGCCCAGCTCACTACTCACTAATCAGCTGGCACTCCGGCCCTGCGGGCCTATGTTCCAGCTGTCGTTCGCCGGGGGCTGACGCCCCCGGACCCCGGCGCCGCTGACGCGACGCTCGGGAGACGCTCCGCCCTCCCGAACCCGCCAGGGGCCTTCAGCCGGACCAGAGAGCGCGCCGCCCCTCTGGATACCCAGGGCAGGGTCGTCGTTCGCCACTCCCCCTGCACCCCCTGGCGTCTCCCGACGGGCTCGGGTCATCGTTCCGCACTCCCCCAAGACCCCCTGCTCCCGGAGGGTGCCGCTCCGCGCTCGCCTCCGAACCTCCCCCACTCCCGGGAAGAGCGTTCCCCACCTCTTCCCGAACCCGTCTCCGCTCGTCTCCCGACGGGGTCGAGAGGGCCACCCTCTCGACGCTCTCCCACGGCGCGGGGAGCAACGCAGACCAGGGAAGCAGGCCAGCCCCTTCCGCCGTGCGCGCGCCTCCTGACGCGCACGACGGTAGGTCCCGGCCGATAGAAGAAAGGGGCAGATCGCACGCGTCGGACATCCATCATTCAAGGAACCGACAATGCTCGATACGACCACCACCATTCTCGCGATGACCCCGGCCTGGCAGGACCACCTGGCACCGGGCGACATCGTCTCCTTCCGCTTCCCGGTGCGGAAGGCCAAGCCGGGGGACAGGCCCAAGCCGCGCCCCTGCCTCGTCCTCGAAGTCGAGGAGATGGCCGGAAAGCGTTTCGCGCTGATCGCCTACGGCACCAGCTCGCCGCGCCGCGCCAACTGGGGCGAGGAAGTGCACGCCCTGCACGAGGACGACTTCCCCACCTTCGGCCTCGACTGCCCGACACGGTTCATCGGCAAGCGTCGGATGATGGTCTCGCTCGACAACTCCGGCTTCGCCATCTGCCGCGACACCGGTTCCCCGGTGCTCGGACAGCTCTCCGGCGGGCCGGCCGAGCGGCTTCTCGCCGTGCGCGCCCGCATCCAGGCGAAACGCGACATCGCCGCCGAGCGGCTCGCAGAGCGGAGGCGTCGCCGCACGGCCAACCTCGTCGTCGAGCGGCGGCAGTCGAAGCGGGTCGTGAAAGGCGAGGGAGCGGCCTGATGGACGAGGAGCACATCGGCATCACGCGCGACCGCGTCGCCCTGTTGGTAGAGAGCGCTCTCGGCCAGGCACGCGTCGCACACGCCGCAATCCTCGCCTGGGTCGAACCGGAGCTGCCCCCGGCAAGGCGTCTCGGCGCGGGTCGGGTGATGAAGCTGATCGAAAGTGGCCGACTCTTCCGGAGTGAGGTTCTCGACGAGATCGACGCCCTCAACACGCAGATCGCGGGTGAGGTCGCTGCGGGCAGCCGCCAGGCCTTTCGCCCGCACGACAGCGATCCGTCGCACGGACACGTCGAGACGGTCCACGATCGTCGCGCAATGCTCCTGTCGCGCGCCGGCTATCAGCTCCGGCTGCTGTATATGGCCATCACCACGGTGCTCGACGCGGTCGAGGCCGAGAGGCTGACGGCGAAGCTATACTCCGACTGAATGCAAGGCGGCGCCCACGGCGCCGCCTTTCTTGAGGGCCCAAGGCCCTTCCTGCCGGGACCGGATCACCCCGACAGAAGGCGCGCCGGCGACCAATGCTCCGTCGCTGCTACCGATGACGCTGGCGCACCAACCTGTTGTCATCCCATTTTTCGACGAAGCCGGTTGGTGCCCACGGAGGAAATGGAAGGTCAGTACTCACTCCATTAAATGCTGCGTACCGCGCCAAAGTCGGCCTTCGGCTCGGCCGCGAGGAAGCGCGGAAAAGCAACGCCAATCCTGACAATCACTTTCGGAAATAACTTTTCATGCTACTGGTTGAGAGCCTCATATTGGAAGAAAGGTATGCCCAAGGCAAGGATCAGCAACACAATACTAATCGCAAAGCCAAGCGCAATAGGTCCAATCCACATTAGCCGAGACACACACCGGAATACTTCGCCAAAGACTTGCCAAAACTGGAAGCGCGAAGTTGAACATTCATTGCGTTGAAAAATTCTCTATATGTTTTATTGATCGCTAGAGACTTACTACAAACAAATTCATCTAATATCTCCTGATCGCACAATGTGGATGAGCGACAAAACCAAGCGTCGTCGAAATATGAAGAAACAGTAAAAAGGCTTTGCCAAAGCGCCTCGTCACCATTGGCAAGTTTCTTTCTTGCCAGGGCGAAGTATGCGCGCCCTGACGCGCCGTTAGCAACATCTTCCATTCCCAAAAAGCTAGGCTGACCCACCCAGAAATGTACGAGCGCGGTTCGCGCAACCTGCATGTTTTCGGACGAGTATGCTGCAATAACAGCTCGCGATTCGCCCTTCCTCGCCAAGTCTTCCGCCACTCCCAAAGCGTGAAAGTACTTCACGACGCCAAACATGGCAATGACAGTCGCCAATACCTTCAGTCCAATATCAATTCGGGCATGGACCGCCTCTCTCATAGCCGTTCTAGCTCACAACGCTCCGGATACAACCAATAGCTGCCCGGAACTAAGGAGGAAACCTTATCGACAAGACACGTAAACTCCTGTGGAGATAGTATGATCAGCGGATCAGGCTCGTTCAGATTGAGTTCTTGGATCGGACCATCTGGGCCGTCTGATCCAGAGTTCAATGTCAACTCCAGCAGCGGGTTCTCCGGAATCTCTGGACATTTACCTGCAATTAGGCTTTGCTGCACGACATAAAGAAGACCATCGCTGCCCACAGTGGCCAAGTAATCCTCAGAATTTTCTGCCATGCACCTGAGAAAATCGGCTTGAACAATGAAGACAACCTCGGACTGCGCCAGCAAAGAGTCCGGCAGCAACAATAGCGTCAGAGGGAGAAATCTTAGTTCCCTCATAAAGCGACTCCCTATCTAGCTTAGCACCCAATTGAGCATCGCTCTCAACTACAGCGCATTATACAACATCCGAGAGGAATGCCAAGTGAAATCGATTAGCAATATCTCCAAAGTTATTCCATTAATTACTGTCCTTCTTGCTGAGTTCCACAATGAAGCATTTGCTGGAGAGTTTGACCTTATAGTTCCTTCCTCCAAGAATTACGAGCCTGAGAAGCATGGGCCATGCACCGCCCGATTTTCCGGTGAGCTCGTCAGAGGTGATATAGCTCGAGCCGCTGAAACTCTATATTACAACCCATTTCCAGAATACAGAACCGTTCTCTGCCTGAACGGCACCGGAGGCAGTCTTCCGGTAGCTCTGGAGCTGGGCTCTCAAGACGCGGTCACTTGGGCAACACGAGTTACTCCCGACAGCACCTGCGAAAGCGCGTGCGCTATATGGTTTATGCAAGGTGGCGACGAGCAAGGCTTGGGGGTTCCTTCGTTTTCAATAGACCGCGCAATTTGGGTCGGGGCAAAACTCGGGTTCCACTCTCCAAAAATTAGATTAAGAGACGCTCCGCGCGTCACTCTCGGTTTGGTAGAGAGCGCTTATCAGACTGCGCTAGAGTCCCTCTCAGGCATCTACAACCTTCGTAGTAAACGAAGTGGCGGCGGACAGACATTCATCAATGACTATGTCTTCCAAAGAATTCTCGACACACCACCTTCTGAAATGTACTATATTGACACTGTCGGCGACGCGATTCTGGCGGATATCGACGTTCTTGGCGTAGATTATCGTGCATCGCTTTCTGCCGACTTGATAAAAACGATATGCGACAATGCCCTCCTCCTCACCGACAGATGGCGATCCAGCTTGACCTCGCAGTACACAATGCTATCTGCTAAGCAGTTGTGGAAGGATTTCAATAATGATTTTGGACAATTCGTTGGCGACGGAATATCGCCAAGCTTCGTACATAAGGGATTCATTAATGAAAAAGGAGATGTCTTTGGATATTCAGGATTGTACCCCAGCGGCAACTACAGGTATTCTAACGACTGCCTCTTGAAATTAGATGGGAAAAGCATTGAAGGTGAGCACGTTGAGTGGAGTAAGTTTACGCGCCACAATGCTAAAGTAGCCATTTCAACTAACATCGAGGGCTCACCACTCAAATCCTATAAAGAGATACTTGATGCCTGGAGCCAGACAGCTGAACGCGAAAAGCTAAACCTGCCGGAATTGGCATTATTTCCATTCGGCCAATCCTTAGCTCACCTCCCTAAATCCAGCGACTTCGAATTATTTTTTGATTGAGCCAATTAGCTATCGGCACAGATATGTCTAGCGGGCTTTTCGTGGCCTTGACAAAGAATGTTTTCAGGGCACATATTTGATATTTCGCAACTCGATATCTTTCTTCAAGGTAGAGCTTTCATAAGGAAAGACTATCTCGTAGAACGACCGCTCGAAGGCGATCCTTGGCCCGGGCACAGCGAATGCCCGCTCCGTCCTGCGATGCGGCCACCCGTTGAGGATGCAGTGAACGGCCGCTATGAGCGCCGCCTCATCGATCAGTCCCTAAGCGTGTCCTGACACCGCCCCTCCGCGACGATGTAGAGCGTATCATCGGGACGCGGTCGCTGGATCTCCCGGGCAGCCAGGCCTCCCATTCCTCGGGCTCTGTGAAGATCACAGGCATCGCCTTGGGATGAACGGCGCCGACAACCGCGTTCGCCTCGGTGGTGAGGAAGCCGAAGAGGTCGGCCTCGATCTCGCCCTCCTTCAGCTTCCGGACGGAGGTCCAGCGGGTCCAGATCCCGGCGAAGAAGGTCAGCGGTCGATCCTCGCCGCGCGCGAACCAGACGGGGGTTCGCGACTTGTCGGGTTCGACGCGATATTCGGAGAAGCTGGTGAACGGCACGAGACAGCGATGCTCGGGGCCCAGCCAGCGCCGCCAATGCGCTGACCCGAGGTTGCGGATGTTGGTGATGCCGGGATCGGTCCTGCGGTTCTTCACGGCGACCTTCGGCGACGGCATACCCCACCGCATCATCACCAGTTCCCTGCCCTCGTCGCCCACGCGGATGACGGGCGCCGACTGGTCCGGGAAGATCGCTGGCTGCGGCGCGAGATTGCCCGTGCGGTCCGTCCAGACGCTGGCGATCTCGCGGATCGCCGCCTGCCCCTTCGACAACGAATAGAGATTGCACATCCGTCCTGCCCTTCGCGCGACGACGCGATCAGCGTCGGAGCCGACCTCATCACCCCGACTGTAGGAGCCCCAATGTCCCACCGCCACCGTCGGGCGCGCGCCTTCGTGCGCCGATACAAGTTTCTGGTCGTGCGCGCCGCGCTCGTCCTCTTGCTGCTCGTCCACGCCGCACTGCTGTTCCGCTGAACGGAACGCGCCCGCGGGGATCTCCCGCGGGCGCTTTTTCGGCCACCTGTATGCGGGGACTCGGGTGGGCGTCCGCCGTGTCGGTTGTTCATTGCCCGAACAGGAAAGGACTCCGCCGATGCCGCTCGACAGACTGATCGACCTTCTCGCAGAAGCCGCAGTCCGCAAGCTCTCGCAGGAGCGGGAGGCAAAGGACGCAACGCCTGACGCGATGGCGACAACCTACGAGATAATTCGGCGATGGACACATCATTTCCGCAATCCTTCCGGATATATCCTTCCACCGCGCCGTGTGCGCCACAGCCCGACAACGAGACGACCATGACCACCCAGACCACCGCCCTTCTCTATCTGCGCGCAGCCAGGGCGAGCGACGCCGCCATCGCCGAACAGCGACGGCTTTCCACCGGCTACGCCGAAGCGCGCGGCTGGCGCGTCCTCGATGTCGTCGTCGACAACGGCGTCGGAGGAATGCGAGACGCCCCCGGCCTGACGATCCTGCGGGACCGCATCGCGGGCGGCGAGGCGCAGGCCGTCATCGCGACGAACCTGACCCGCATCTCGCTCGATCCCGACCGGGCTCGCGGGTTCGCCCGGCTCTGCCACCAGCACGGCGCCGACGTGTGCTTGGTTGAACAGCCGATCAATATCCATAGCCTCCTGGACATCGCCAACGGCGTCGACGGGGCCAACGACGAGAACCTCCGCAGCGCAGGGGAGACCCGCCAATGACCACGCACCTCGAAGCCCCGCGCCGCGTCGCGCTCTACGCCCGCTACTCGACGGATATGCAGAACCCGATGTCGGTGGAGGATCAATTCCGCCTGGCCGAGCGGTATGCTGCCCGCGAAGGATGGATCATCGTCGAACGGTTCGCTGATCGGGCCATCAGTGGCACGGCGAGCCACGATCGGGCCGACTTCCTTCGGTTATCGGAAGCGCTCTCGTCGACGACACGTGGGTTCGACGTCGTGCTCGCCGAGTCCCTCGACCGGATTTCGCGGGACCCCGAGCATCTCGCACGCTTCAACAAGCTCGCCACGCACGCCAAGGTCGATATCCACACCGTCGACCGTGGAAAGGCCGACACGATGTCGATCCACATGTCGTCGCTGCTGAGCAGCATGTTCCTCGAGAAGCTCTCCACCAACGTCCATCGCGGCATCGAAGGGCAGGTTCTGAGAGGCCTCAACGGCGGCGGCCGCATCTACGGCTACCGGCCGGGCACGGACGCCCGCGGTGCGCCGGTGAAGGGCGCCCTTGCCATCGACGACATCGAGGCCGCCGTCGTGCGGAGCATCTTCCGCGACTACGCCGCCGGTGTCTCGCCGATCAAGATAGCGAGCCGCCTAAACGACGAGGGGATTCCCTCTCCCTCCGTGGGGTCGAAGCGCAAGTCGTCTGGGCACTGGAAGCAAAACACGATCAACGGCAACCGCAACCGCGGCACCGGCATCCTGAACAACGAGCTCTATGTCGGGCGGCGCATCTGGAACCGCCAGAGCTACCGTAAGGACCCGCTGACGGAGAAGAAGCGCTCGGCGCCAAACCCCGAGAGCGCCTGGCAGATCGTCGAGGTGCCGGAGCTCAGGATCGTCAGCCAAGAGCTCTGGGACGCCGTGAAGGCGCGCCAGGCGGCGCAGTCAAAGCGGCGGTCGAAGGTGGATACCACCGACCGGAACCGCCTGTCGTCAGGCCAGTCGCTCCGACGCCGGAAGTATCTGCTGTCAGGGCTCCTCCACTGCGGACTCTGTGGCGGACGGATGACCGTCGCCGGGGCCGGCAAATACAAGACCTACTACTGCGCCGACGCGAAGGAGAAAGGCCCGAGCGTCTGCACCGGCTTCCGGGGCCTCCGGGAGAGCGTCGCCCTGCCCCTGGTCCTGTCGGCCCTGCGGGCCGATCTGATGAAGCCGGAGGCCTACGCACGGTTCCGGGATCGCGTGCATCACCAGCTGAAGGCAGATCAAGGCACCGCGGAGGACACGCTGCGCCTTCACGACGCGCGGGTGCGGCAGCTGGAGGTGGAACAACGCAATCTGGTCGCCCTGGCGAAGCAGGGGCTGGGCTCGGAGTCGCTCGTCGCCGAGCTCCAGAAGATCGATGCCGACCTCGCGCGCCTCGCGGCCACCCGCGACGACATCGTCCCGCAGGATATAGAGCTGCCCGAGGGTCTGCCCGAGCTCTACCAGGAAATGGTCGGGAACCTCGCGGCGAGCCTCTCAGAGGAGAGCGTTGTCGGACGCGCGGCCGACGAGCTGCATGAGCTGATCGACCGGATCGACGTCGATTGGGACGACAAGGCGAAGGCGCATCGCCTGACCATCGAGGGCAATCTGTTGGAGATGCTACGCAAATCGGCGCCGAGTGATCTCGGCGCCGTGCGTGATGGTTCGATTTTCGCGGAAGTTGGTTGCGGGAGCAGGATTTGAACCTGCGACCTTCAGGTTATGAGCCTGACGAGCTACCGGACTGCTCCATCCCGCGGCAATTTTTGTTTTGGTCATCGTATTAGAGAGATACGGATGGTTTTCGCTAGGTTTGGCGGTGACCTACTCTCCCACGTCTATTGACGCAGTACCATCGGCGCTACGGCACTTAACGACCGAGTTCGGGATGGGATCGGGTGTTTTGCTCGCGCTATGACCACCAAACCGAGGGAAAACCATCGTTCCAAGTCGCTCACGTTATGTGATGCGTTTTGATCCTTCAG
>NZ_FOGU01000002.1 GCF_900111315.1 Tranquillimonas rosea | reverse complement strand
GCGAGGAGATCCGCGCCAGCCTGTTGGAGCTTCTTCTTGATAACGGCCAGCTGTGGGAGATGCTTCGGCGCAGCGGTGGGTCTGCCGGGGAAGATGTACGCACCGGCTGAGCGAACGCTCGAGAGGTTGGGTGCCACCATTGCACAACTCTGCGTCGCCCTTGGCGGAGTGGACCTCTTGCGTCCTGCTCTCGCGGTGGCGTCGAACCAGCAATGAGGACCCATCACCATGTATCACACCACAGCGTCGTTATTCGTGGGTCGTCCTGTCTCGTCGACCTCGTTGAGGGGGCAGTTTCCTGTAGAGACCCCTATAGGTTTTCACCCCCCGAACCATAACTGCCTTGCTACTGTGGCCATGCGATCACTTCAGCAGGAGTTGGAGGACCATGGTTGCCCCTCCTCCTCGACGACTTGGAGGGGACTACACGCTGTTGCGGAAGCACTCGAGCAGATGGCCGAGGGTGAGTCGCTGCCTCGGTTTCACCTCTCGAGCTTGGATCCAGGGACTGGCAAGACCCTCCTGGTCAAGCACTTCATCAAGACCCTGCTTAGTTCTTCCAATCATGAAGAGGTCGCCGTCCTAGTCTGTGTCTCTCGCCTGGAGGAGGTCGACAGGATGTGGGTTGCCCTCGAGGCGTGCCAGGACGAGGTCGCGATCTGGACTGGGGATGAGGAGGTCAACGCCAAGTCTAGCACTCCTGTCAGCGAAGCTCGGGTCTTGCTCACCACACAGCAGAAGTTGGAGGCGGTGTGCCAGGGCAACAGTTTCAAGGCGACCACTGCCTTCCACTACCTGGGACGACCACGCGAAGTTCGCATCTGGGATGAAAGCTTCCTGCCGGGCACTGAGGGCTTGCTTTCGTCAGATGATCTTGGGGGCCTGTTAGGATACTTCCGCCGCTCTGCGCCCGAGCTGTGTTCCGCGTTGGAGAACCTTCAGGACGAACTGAAGCTTGCAGCCCATGGGGACATTCTCGACGTGCCCAGCCTTGAGGAGATGGGCGGTCAGGTCGGGATCGCGGAAGTCCAGAGGGTCGGTAACGCCGAGACCACGTCCCTGGTCGACAAGAAACGGCTTGAGCGTCTTTGTCATGCTGTTGGCGACAGCCTTCCCGTCCACCGGAACAACCTCGGTGAGATCAAGCTGCTCGACTACCGAGACACGCTGCCCGACGACCTCGCCCCTATGATGATCCTCGACGCGTCGGGGCGCTGTCGGGAGACCTATGCCCTGATGGAAAGTGAGCGCCAAAGCCTAGTGCGGCTGCCGTCAGCCGTGAAGGACTACAGCAACCTCAAGATCAGCCTATGGGCCAAGGGAAGCAGCAAGGCATCGCATTGGCGGGACAAGGAGGAGGTCCTCATCCAAGGGATCGCCGAAGCGGTCATGACCCGACCTGACGAGGAGTGGCTGATCTTCCATCACAAGGAGCTGACGTACCTCAGGGATCGGCTCGAGGCATATCTTCCAGATGGCCTCTCCGACCAACTCAACTTCCTCACCTGGGGCCACCACCATGGGACGAACGCCTTCGCACATGTTCCGAACGTGATCCTCGCGAGCCTGCTGTTCCTGCCGCCTGAGGTCTACGAGACCCGTGCCCGGCTCTGCGCAGGAACATCCACCACCGAAACGGTCTGCGAGAAGACCTGCTTGTCTATGGAGAGCGGGGAGCTGCAGAACGACGTCTTGCAGGCCCTGTGCCGTGCTTCTGTGCGCGGAATGCAGGCAGAGGGGACATGCCCACCTTGTCGAGCCTGGATCATCGCAGCCAAAGCAACAGGCCTCGAGGATCGCCTCCCTGAGTTGTTCCCTGGGTGCCGGGTCGAGCCGTGGCGCCCTACAAAGGCGACCAAACTGTCGGGGTCCATCCGCAAGGCTTTGGACGTGATCGACCGGTGGACTCACGAGGGGGGCGGTGACGAGATCGTCTTCGCGGAGGTAGCAGAGGCGATCGGGATGTCTCTGAAGGACTTCAACAAACGCGTCGCCAAGGACCCACGTTTCAAGCGGGAGTTGGCCAAACGCGACTTCGACGAGGTCATGGTCTCCAGGCAAACCATCAAGGGGCGCCGCCAGGCCAAGGGCATCACCCAGGCATCACCGGCTTCCCCCTTCATCCCTGACCCCGAGGCGACGTTCATCGTCTGAGACCCTCTGGAGGTTTTGGGGGTCACATGTCCGAGCGCCTTTTCAATAGTGCGTCCGCTCGACTTCCCCCCATCGCTTTGACGGCCCCACCCCATGCGAAGGCATTAGGGGACACCATTGCATGAGCCAGCAGACCGCCACTGCGGCACAATCCGACAACTGGAAAGAAACCATCATGACCGCCAACGTCACACTGAACATCAACACCTTCTGCCCGCTGCCCATCTGGATCCCGACCGTCAAGGATGATCGCGATGGGGCTTGGTTCATACTCACCGATCAGCTTCGAAAGCTATTGGAGTTGCCGAAGGACTTTGATCACGAGGAGATGCTCGACCTCGATGAATGGTCCCGGCGCCCACTCGAACTTGGGCAGGGCGAGAACCGGGAGTTCCAGCTCATCTCAGAGAGCGGCCTCTACAAGCTCATTCTCTTGAGCGATGCGCGGCCTGTCCAGGCCTTCAAGTCCTGGGTCTTGCACACTGTCGCACCGAGCCTTGCTGAGGACGGCCTGTTCAAGATGGGCGAGGAGGCCTTCTTCCATGCACCCGAAGGCTATGACCTCACCCAGGATGACATCTGGGACGAGTTCGCCTCTGATAGCGGCAGCGCAAGTGACCTAGCCAGGCGCTACCTGCCCGAGCTGCGCAAATGGGGAACTGCCGAAGAAGGCATGGTCTGTTTGCTGGACCGGCAACCTACGCTACTGGAGCAAAACGTTGCCGACGCCTTCGCGCGGAAAGCCGAAAGGCAGCGCGTGCCAAGAGAGGCGGCCTGAACCGGCGACCGTAGACCAAACCGTAGACCATCCGGTGCCTGTTGACGCCGGGTGGTCGATCCTCTTAACCCTTGTCTTGCTGAAAGAAACACCCGAGAGGGTGCCTGTAACGGGAATAGAACCGGGGACAACAACAGCCCCCGGGCACCAGTTCTCTCAGGTAACCCTTTGTTTTTCTTCAGCTTCAACACGAGCTGAGCAAAGGCGTAGACCATGCTCGCTCGTTATGTTGCCGCTTCCAGCCATTTCGCCAGAACTTGGAGCGGATATCCGTTGCCGTAACCGTGGCCCACGCCTTCAGTCTGCCAGCCGCCGATCTGGTCGACGATGTCAGAGGGGCACTCGACCGCTCGCAACCGATCCCGCATGGAGTGGCGAAAACTGTGCATGGTGCAACCGTTCGGCACGTCTCCTTTTACCCATTTGTTGAGTGCGGCACTGGCTGAGTTTGCGTTGGTTGTCTCGCCCCTATTGTATCGAGGGAAAGCGAACCGGTCACTACGGCTCTCCTCGACGATCCTCTGTGCGGCCCAGAGCGAACTGCCTACGAGCGGGACCAGACGACGGCTGCCATCAGTCTTGAGCCGGCGCCACGGGTGCTGCTCAAGGACGACATGAGGAATGGTGGCATCGAGCTTGATATCGTCGATCAACAGGCCGGCCGCTTCTGCCAGACGCATCCCGGTATCCGACACCAAGGCGATGAGCCAGCGAGCCTCATCATCACGCGAGCGGCACTTGGTCTGCAGGGTGCGAATGACATCGAGAGGGAGCGGTTGCCGGTCGGCGACACCCGCCCTCCTGTCGTAGTAGACCCCGGAGAATGGGTTCTGAAGGGATATCCCGATCTCAGAAGCGGCAAAGTTCATAACTGAGCGTACCGTCCCGATGACCCGCGTGATGCTGCTCCCGGCTAAACCTCTGGCGACCAGCGCGTCGCGAAGGGCGTTTGCGTCAGCCCTTTTATAGGCTGTGATATCCTTGTTGCCACAAGCGTCGATAACATAGCCACAGGATCGCTCAGCGGCGCGGTGAAAGGTGTCAGGTCGGTTCTTGCCTTTGAGACGCAAGTAGATCGAAACTGCTTCGCTTAGTGTCACGGCGTCTTCAGCGTGTTGTACACTCTCAGCGGCGGACGCGGCACCTTGGCCGAACGTCGAGCGCAGCAGGTGCCTACCCGGCAGATCAACCTCTTGGATGCGCAGGTGATACCAATGCTCATCGAGCTTTTGCGCAGCACGTGTCGCCCTGGATGCCGCGACAGCAACGGACTTGGTGCGCAACGAGAACATGACCCGCGATGTCGTGTAGTGGTGTCTCAGATCGTTCGGAACGCGTCGTGAGAAGTAATAGATGCCCTGCTTTACAAATGTGAAAGCGGCAGTCTTGGTCTCCAGCATGGTCTACGCCTTTGCTCAGCTCGTGTTGAAGCTGAAGAAAAACAAAGGGTTACCTGAGAGAACTGGTGCCCGGGGGCGGAATCGAACCACCGACACGAGGATTTTCAATCCACTGCTCTACCCCTGAGCTACCCGGGCACGGGTGACGTGGGCTGGCGCCCCGTCGGGTTGCGACCTTCTAAGACCCAAGGGATTGGGTGTCCAGAGCCGCGGGGGCAAAAATTCAGTGCGGTTTGCCTTCGGGCGGCACGCTATCCTCGTTCCACTCCTCGTCTTCGCCCGCCGGAACGGAATAGGCGCCCGAGAGCCATTTCCCGAGGTCGATGTCCGCGCAGCGGCGGGAGCAGAAGGGGCGGTATTTCGGATCGGCGTCCTTGGCACAGATCGGGCAGGTCATCGGGGCTCCGTCAGGGTCTCGGACAGCGGGAGTCGCTCGCGCTTGCGCTGAAGTTCGAAATGGCCGAGCGGAGTCCAGCCAAGCGGGACCGTCTCGACAGGGCAGGCGCGGAACGCCGCCCGCAGCGCGTTCTCGAGGTTGCGCCGCTCTTTCTTGGGCATCGGCGCCAGGTCGAGCACGATCTGCCCGCCAAGCCCGCGGCAGCGCAGTTGCGCCGGCAGGGCGCGGACGAGGGCAAGGTTGGCCTTCATCCCCGCCGACTGGCTGGTGTCGCCGCCGGTATTCACGTCCACCGCCACGAGCGCCCGCGTCGGCTCGATGAAGGCGCTCGCGCCGCCGGAGAGGCGCACCTCGGGCGAGGTCAGACGATCGATCCACTCGGCGACACCGGTCCGCTCGAACGCGCCCGGCTCGGCCAAGACACTGTCGGCATCCCAGTCCCGCCAGGAGATGGCATGGGGATCGGGCCCGTCCAGCAGCAGCTCGGCCCCGTCGTCGGGCGAGCCCATGACCTTGGCCGCGATGTCCTGCATGGCGGCGATATCGTCGGCGATCTCGTCGTCGTCGGCCGTCTCGGCGGCCGAGCGCAGGATCAGTCCGGCGCCCTCGGGCAGATCGGCGACATCCGTGGCCAGCGAGCGCAGTTCGACGCGGCGCTCCTCGTCGTGGATCGAGCGCGAAACGTTGATGCCGGGCGCGCCGGGGGTGACGATGGCGTAGCGGCTCTTGAAGAGGATCTTGGGCGTCACGGGCACGGCCTTTCCGGCCTCGGCGTGTCCGGTGACCTGCACCAGGAACCGCTCGCCCGGCGCGATGCCCTTGATCTGCCGCAGGAAACCGGTGGCATGGCCGAGATCGACCGTCAGGCCGCCCTGCCCCTTCATCGGACGCTGCGCCACGGCGCGGTAGATCGCACCCGGCACGGGCCGGTCGTCGGAGGGGGCGATCAGGAGATCGTCGAGTACGCCGTCCACCAGCAGCGCCGCCGCGGGTCGGCCGTCGATCTCGTCCAGAACGATCTGCCGTCCCTTCACGCCGCCGCCCCCGTCACGTCATAGCCGGCGGCGCCGAGAAGCTGGGACGTTTCGGCCAGCGGCAGCCCGACGATCGCGGAATGAGAGCCCGAGATCCACGGCACGAACGCAGCCGCAGGGCCCTGGATTCCATAGCCGCCCGCCTTGCCCTGCCAGTCGCCGCTGGCGAGATAGCCGTTCACCTCGGCATCGGAGAGCTGCTTCATCCTGACGGCGCTGACGACGTCGCGCTGCCAGACCTGGCCGCCGGCGCGCACCGCCACGGCGGTGACGACGCTATGGCGCCGCCCGGACAGCTTGTAGAGGAAGGCTGCGGCCTCGCCCGCGTCGGCGGGCTTGCCCAGGATGCGGCGCCCCAGTGCCACGGTCGTGTCCGCGCACAGCACGACCTCGTCCGCGGCCGCGGGGACCGCGTCCAGCTTTTCGCGCGCCATGCGGATGCAGTAGCGGCGCGGCAGCTCACCCTTGGAGGGGGATTCGTCGATATCGGGGGCGCGGACGTCGTCCGGGGTCAGGCCGAGCTGCGCCAGAAGCTCAAGCCGTCGGGGCGAGCCCGAGCCGAGAATCAGGCGCATGATGGCCTTACTTGAAGCGATAGTTGATGCGTCCCTTGGTCAGGTCGTAGGGGGTCATCTCGACCTGCACCTTGTCGCCAGCCAGAACGCGGATGCGGTTCTTGCGCATCTTTCCTGCCGTGTGCGCGATAATCTCATGGCCGTTCTCCAGCTCGACCCGGAATGTCGCGTTCGGCAGGAGTTCCTTCACGACGCCGGGAAATTCGAGCAGTTCTTCCTTGGCCATGGTCACTCCGTGCAAATGGGGCCCGCCTAGTTCAGGCGGGCGTCCCGTTAGATGCGCCCAAAAGGCGCGTTTTTCAAGCCTTTTAAGCAAGCGAATTGGCAGTCAGAGGCGCTTCAACCAAACTTGAAGCGGTTTGTCGGTTTCCTGCGCGTCGCCGACGTCCCGCCACGCGAAGGTGGCGACCGCTCCATCGACCGGGGCATAGCCGCGCCGCCGCCAGAAATCGTCGAGGGGCACGTAGTCGGTGGGGCGCTGCGGATGATTCTCGGGGCGAATCACCGCGCAGAACATAGAATGAGTCCGTCCCAGCGCGCGGGCGTGCTCCTCGCGTGCCTCGAAGAAGGCGCGACCGGCGCCCTGCCCCCGGTAGGCGGGCAGCAGGACGCTTTCAGCGCAGTAGAACACCGACCCGACGTCCAGCCCGGTCACCTCAAGCGGCTTCGCGAAGTCGTCCGCGTGATCCTCCATCGGCGTGCCCGTGGCTGCGCCGACCAACCGGTCGCCATCGAAGGCGCCCACGAGGATCGCGTCGCGCGCGTTCTGGTAGGTCGCCATGTACTCCCGCTCATAGCCGAGATCCCCGTCATAGAGGTACGGCCAGTCGCGGAACACGTCGATCCGCAACCGCGCGAGGTCGTCCAACGCCCGCTCGACCTCCGCGCCGGTCAGCGTCTCGAATCTCAGGCTCATCGCTCGTCCCCTCCGGTCTCGTTCGGATTGGCATGCGGCGGGCCGAACCGCGCGATCAGGCGGTCGCGGATCTGATCCCGCGCGATACGGTAGCGTTGCAGGATCGCCTCGCGCCCATCGTCCAGCCCTACCGGATCGAGGACGGGCCAGTAGACGACCTCGGGGTCCCGCGTGCGCGTCAGCTCGAGCGCCCGCCGCTGCGATGCGGGCGACAACGCCACGACCAGCCCGAACCCGGCCAGGTCGTCGCCCCATTCCTCCATCTCGTCGAAGCTGCGGGTGCGGTGGCGCTCCAACTCGATCCCGATTTCGCGGCAGACGGCGATGGCGAAGCCGTCGATCTCGCGGTCGCTGCGCACGCCGGCCGACTGGACGTAGGCGGCATGGCCGTACATCCGCTTCATCAGGCCCTCGGCCATCGGCGACCGGACCGAATTGTGGTCGCAGCAGAACAGCACCGAGTCCGGGAAAGGGTCCATCGCGCTACCCGTCGGCAGAGAGAACGCAGATCAGGGTGAACAGCCGCCGGGCCGTGTCGAGATCGACCTCGGCCTTGCCGTCCAGACGCTCCTGGACGATCCGCCCACCCTCGGTATGGATGCCGCGCCGGGCCATATCGATCGTCTCGATCTGGGCCGGGGGCAGCGTCTTGACCGCGTCGAAGTAGCTTTCGCAGATCTGGAAGTAGTCCTTGGTCGCCTGGCGGAACGGGCCGAGCGACAACTGGAACTCGCGCACACGCGTCCCTGCCGCGTCGGCCACGTCGAACACCAGCCGCTTGTCCCGGATCGCGAGCGTCAGGCGGAACGGACCGGGGGGCGCGGCGGCGCCGTCGAGCGGCGGCAGCTCGAAGCTGTTCTCTTCCAGCAGGTCGAAGAGCGCGACGCGCCGCTCCTGCTCGATCTCCGGCGCCGGCGGCGGCAAGCCGCCATCCTCGATGTCGATATGGACGATCCGGCTCATTGCTCGTTCAGCCGATCCAGGCGCGCCCGGACGCTCAGCCCGTGCGCCTCGAGGCTCTCGGACCGCGCCAGCCGCTCGGCCGAGGGGCCGATCGCCTTGAGCGCGCCGGGCGTCATGGTGGCGATCGTGGTGCGCTTGAGGAAATCCATGACGCTCAGCCCGGACGAGAAGCGCGCCGAGCGGGCCGTGGGCAGGACGTGGTTCGGGCCACCGACATAGTCGCCGATCGCCTCCGGAGTCCACTTCCCGAGGAACATCGCGCCCGCGTGGCTGATGTTGTCGGCCAGCGCCTCCGGCGTGGCGACGCATAGTTCCAAGTGCTCGGGCGCGATCATGTCGGCCAGCTCGGCCGCCTCGCCCAGGTTGTTGACGGTGACGATCGCACCGAAATCGCGCCAGCTCGCCCCGGCGATCTCGCGCCGCTCCAGCGTCTTCAGCCGGGCCTCGACCGCCCGCGCCACGTCGTTCGCGAGGCCGTCGTCGGTGGTGATGAGGATCGCCTGGGCGCTCTCGTCGTGCTCGGCTTGGCTGAGAAGATCCAGCGCGATCCAGTCGGGATCGTTGTCACCGTCCGCGATCACCAGGATCTCGGACGGCCCCGCGATCATGTCGATACCGACGCGCCCGAACACGCGGCGCTTTGCCGCCGCGACATAGGCATTTCCCGGACCTGTGATCTTGTCGACCGCCGGGATCGTCGCGGTGCCATAGGCGAGCGCGGCAATCGCCTGCGCCCCGCCGACGCGAAAGACAGTCTCGACGCCGGACAGGCGCGCGGCCAGCAGGACGAGAGGGTTCGCCTTACCGTCGGGCGTGGGCGCCGTCACCACCAGCCGCTCGACTCCCGCCACCTGGGCCGGAATCGCGTTCATCAGCAGCGACGAGGGATACGACGCCAGCCCGCCGGGAACGTAGAGCCCCGCCGCCCGCACGGGCGTCCACCGCCAGCCCAGCGTGGCGCCCTCGGGGTCGACCCATTCGGCGTCCTCTGGCATCTGGCGCGCGTGATAGGCCCGGATCCGTTCGGCGGCGCGTTCCAGCGCAGCGCGGTCGGCGTCCGGGACCCTGGCGATCTCTTCGTCGATCTCGTCCTCGGTAAAGGCCAGCGTGTCCGGCGTCAGCGTCAGCCGGTCGAACCGCCGGGTCAGGTCGATGACGGCGTCGTCGCCCCGGGTGCGGACATCGGCGATGATGCGGCCGACCGCCTCGTCCACGTCGGGGCTGTCTTCGCGCTTCATCGCCAGGAGCCGCGCGAAGCCCTCGTCGAAATCTGCGTCCTGAGTCGAAAGGAAATGGGGCATCGTCGTCTCCTGCGTCCGTCAAACGACATAGCCGCGGTGCAGCGCTGCCTCAAGCATCCGCGACGGAGCTTGCCGGGTCAGTCGTCGTGGCGGGGCGCCTGGCCCGAGGGCGCGCGGTAGGGCCGGGTCACGTCGCGCAGCATCAGTTCGGCGGCTTCCACATCGACCGCGATGGCGCCATCACCTGCCAACGTCAGCAGGACGCGGCCCGACGGGGAGTCGCCATCGATCCAAGAGATCGACAGAAGCGACATCACCTGGTCCCGATCCTGCTGGTCGATGCCGTCGGATTGCACGTTTCGGACATTCTCGATGGTCAGAACAGATTGCACCCGCTCGAAGTCCCGGCCACGGCTCTCGGCGGCGCCGGCATCCTCCCAGCGGAATCGGTTCAGCAGGATCGCGAAGCGCCGGTCGGTCTTCTGCCAGGCGACTTCGGTGATCGGGAAAACCGCGTCCTGCACCAGCGCCGAGATGACGGCGATATCCTCGTCATCGAACGCCGCCAGCCGCAGCGGGGCCTCTCCGCCATCTTCGAAACGTGCATCGCTCATGCGTGGATCCGTTCGATATCCGCACCGCAGGCCCGCAGCTTTTCTTCGACGCGCTCGTAACCGCGGTCAAGGTGGTAGACGCGGTTCACCGTCGTCTCGCCCTCGGCCGCGAGACCGGCGAGGATCAGCGAGATGCTCGCCCGCAGGTCGGTCGCCATGACCGGCGCGCCCTTCAGCTTCTCGACACCATGCACGGTGGCGGTGCCGCCGGAAACATCGATTCGCGCGCCCATCCGAATGAGTTCGGGGGCGTGCATGAAACGGTTCTCGAAGATACGTTCTTCCAGCACGCTTGTCCCCTCGGCCGTGCACATCAACGCCATCATCTGCGCCTGAAGGTCGGTGGGGAAGCCAGGATAGGGCTCTGTCTCGACATCGACGGCCCGGATCCGGCCGTTCTTGCGCGACACGCGGACGCCGCGATCGGTCTCTTCGACCGAGACGCCGGCAGCTTCGAGCCGTTCACAGAAGGCCCCCACCAGATCTATCCGGCCGCCCAGACATTCGACCGTGCCGCCGCAGATCGCGGGCGCCAGCATGTAGGTGCCCAGTTCGATCCGGTCGGGCACGACCGGATGCGTGGCCCCGGACAGCGTGTCGACGCCCTGCACGGTGATCTCGGATGTGCCCTCGCCCTCGATCTGCGCACCCATCCGGCGCAGGCACTGGGCGAGATCGACGATCTCGGGCTCGCGCGCGGCGTTCTTCAGAACGGTCGTCCCCTTGGCCAGCGTCGCGGCCATCAGCACGTTCTCGGTCGCGCCGACTGAGACCAGCGGAAACTCGACGAAACCGCCGCTCAGCCCGCCCGGAGCCTTGGCGTGGACGTAACCGTCGCGCAGGTCCATCTCGGCGCCCATCGCCTCGAGGCCGCGCAGGTGCAGGTCCACTGGACGGGCCCCGATCGCGCACCCGCCGGGAAGCGAGACCTTCGCCTCGCCGAACCGCGCGAGAAGCGGCCCGAGCACGAGGATGGAGGCGCGCATCTTGCGGACGATGTCGTACTCGGCCGTCAGCTTGTTCAGGTCGTGCGAACTGAGCGCCAGCACCCGCCCGCCCTGAAGCGCCGAGACCTCGGCCCCGAACGAGCGCAGAAGCTCGGTCATCGTGGCGATGTCCGACAGGCGCGGCGCGTTCGTCAGCGTGAGGGGCTCGTCGCTGAGCAGGGTCGCCGGCATCAGCGTGAGGCAGGCATTCTTGGCGCCCGCGATGGGAATCTCTCCGTTGAGCTCGCCATTGCCGCGAACGATTATCGAATCCATGGGTGTGCCTGCCTTCTCAGTCCTGCTCGTCCTGCCGCCCCTTGCGCGCGCGGGCCTGCGCCTTTCGGCGGGCAAGGTTCGCCCGCAGCGCTTTCTTCAGCCGCGCATCGCGCTCGTTCTCGCGCTCTTTTGGCGTCTTTCGCGTGGGATCGGAAGGCTTCTCTGCCATACCGATCCTGTACCCTACGGCGCGCAACGCGTCCAGAACGCCGGCACGCCCCGGCAACGGGTCCATGCGCGGCCACCTGCACACCGAAAATCGCGGCGCGGAAGACACGGATTCCCGCTTGCACCCCATGTTTCATCCGTCTATTCACCCGCCACGCAAACGGGCTGCCGTAGCTCAGGGGTAGAGCACTCCCTTGGTAAGGGAGAGGTCGAGAGTTCAAATCTCTCCGGCAGCACCATTTCTCCAGACATACCAATCTCCGGATGAACGCTTGGCCCGTGCCGTGATCGTCCTGCGCCTCGTGCGTTATGCTGCTGCTGCAATCACCGTCTAGCGACAGGCGCGGACGGTCGCGCGCATCCCCCTTGCATGTCTTTGCCGAGACACCGCTAGCCGCTTTACGCGATCATGGGTTGGATCTAACAACCTATAGTTGCACAACGGGACGGAGCGGATGTTCGGAACCTTTCGCACTCTTCTCGCCTTCGCGGTCGTCTTTCACCACGTCCGCGTTCTCGTGCCCTTCGGCAACCACGCGGTCGGCGGGTTCTTCATCCTGTCAGGCTTCCTGATGACGCTCGTGATGCAGAAGAGCTACGGCTACTCTGCCGGCGGGATGCGAAACTTCGCGATGAACCGGGCGCTTCGCCTTCTGCCTTCCTACTGGGGGGCGCTGGCGCTAACCCTTCTCTGCATCGCCTGGATCGGCCCCGACGCGGTAAGGGCCTACAATCCGCACATGGGGATACCGGACGAGGTCGGGACCTTTCTCCAGAACCTGTTACTGTTCTATCTCAGCCCCTTCCCGCAGGACATCGCCCCACGCATCTCGCCTGCCACCTGGGCCATCTCGGTCGAGGTCTTCTATTATGCGCTGATCGCGTTCGGCCTGTCGCGGAGCCGCCGGATCACCTGGTTGTGGTTCGTCCTCGCGCTGGCGTGGCACGTGGGCGTGGTAATGCTCGGGCTCGACAAGCAGTACTGGTACTTCAACGTCTTCGCGGGGGCGCTGCCCTTTTCGATCGGGGCGCTGATCTTTCACCATCGCGAACGATTGTCCCGGCCCCTGGACGACGCGGCGCTGCCGCTCGCGGTCGGGTTGTTCGCCGGGTTCGTGGGCCTGGCCTATGGCATCCGGGTCGCGCGCTGGCACGTGAACTTCGACGTCGCCCTGCTGGGGTATTACCTGAACTTCGCCCTATGCGCCGCGCTGGTCCTGTGCCTGTCCAACATCAGGCGTCCGGCGATGAAGGCCGCCGACAAGTGGATCGGCGACTTCAGCTACCACACCTACGTGCTGCACTGGATCGTGGCGACGGTCTGGGCGACGCAGGTCTTCGGCGTCACCGCGCCGAACCGGAGCGAGACCAGTTTCTGGATCGCGATGCTGACCGTCATCACCTGCTGCGGGCTGAGCCTGCTGTTGACCCGCTTCATCGACGAACCGGTGGAGCGGCACCGCAAGCGACTGCGCGAGCGCGCCATGCCGGCGGGAGAAACGGCGGCCGCGCGTAAGATGCAGGCGCCCTAGCGGAAGACAGGCCCGATCCAGCAGCCCGCCCTACACCCGCGCGATCCCGGCGTGCAACCTCTCGGCGGTCGCAGGCAGGTCGCGCATGCTCGTCACGACCGCCACCGCGCCCGCGGCCCGCAGACCTTCTGCATGGCCGGGAAAGCTGTGACGACCACCGGTAAAGCCGATCGCGGTCATTCCTGCGGCGCGAGCAGCGGTCACCCCGGCGACGCTGTCCTCGATCACCAGGCAGGACCGGGCGTCAGCCGCGGCACGGGTGGCCGCGAAGAGAAAGACGTCGGGCGCGGGCTTGCCGCGGGCCACCTGCTCGGCCGAATAGACGTGGGGCGAGAAGTGCCCGAGCAGCCCACACTGGCGCAGCGACTGGTGCAGCTTGTCGAGCCGCGAGGACGAGGCGACCGCCCTTGGCACATCGAGCGCCTCCAGCGCCGCGTGAACCCCCTCCACCGGGGCGAGGTCGGTGGCGATCCTCTCGGAGAGCATCGCCTCCGCACGCTCGATCAGGCCATCGGGCCAGGACACGCCGCGCTCTTCGGCGATCGCGGCCCAGATCTCGCGCTTGGGCCGGCCGATGTAGCCGGCGATCAGCTCTTCCGTGGTGATCGGATGGCCGGCCTCCCGCATGAGGCCCGCGTCGATCCCGCACGAGAGGATCTCGCTGTCGACCAGGACACCGTCGCAGTCGAAGATGATCATTCGCCGTAGGGCACCCAGATGTTTTTGACCTGCGTCGCCCGGTGCAGGAACCCGCGCCCCTGCCCGGCGCCGCCGCTCCAATCGCGGGCGGCCTCGTCCTCGACCCAGGTCTGCTTGAGGTTCCCGGCGCTGTCGGCCTCAACCGTCGCGCATCCGTCCGCGGTGCCGAAGTACCACATCGCCGCGACCTCGTCATGCTGGGCCAGGGTTCGGGCCAGGCTGTCCCGCGGACCGGTGACGATGTTCACGACGCCGCCGGGAATGTCGGACGTGTCGAGCACCTGGTAGAGATCGGTCGCCGCCAGCGGATGCGTCTGCGAGGGGACCAGCACGACGCTGTTGCCCATCGCGATCGCCGGTAGCACGGTCGACAGCGCGCCCAGCAGCGGATGCGCGGTGGGCGCGACGATGCCCACGACGCCCAAGGGCTCGTGCATCGCCAGGGTGACGTGCGCCGGCTTGGTCTGGTGCACGGCCCCGTCGAACTTGTCGGCCTGCGCGGCGTACCAGAAACAGCGCCGCACGCTGGCCTCGACCTCGGCGCGGGCGGCCTTCTCGGTCGCGCCGAAGCTGCGCAGGCGCTGCTCGAATTCGGCCGACCGCGCGGCGAGGTTCTCGCCAACGTAATACAGGACCTGCGCCCGGTTGTGGCCGGTCGCCTTGCCCCATCCTCCGGCCTTCGCGGCCGCCTCGACGGCGTTGCGGATGTCCTTGCGGTTGCCCAGCCCGGCCCGGCCGACGGGCCCCTTCGGCCCCTCGACGGCGTAGACATAGCCCGAGTCGGGGCGCGCCTGCTTGCCGCCGACATAGAGCTTGGCGGTGCGGTCGATCCCGCTTTCCGCCCCTGCGGCGTGGGGTGCGGCGTCGGGCGCGGGCAGCTCCTTCGCGCCGCTCTTCGCCCTGGGTTTGGGATGCGCGAGATAGGCCATCATGCCCTCGCGCCCGCCTTCGCGCCCGAACCCGCTTTCGCGGTAGCCGCCGAAGCCCGCGCCCGCGTCCAGCACGTTGGTGCAGTTGATCCAGACCACGCCGGCCTTCACCTTGGCCGCCACATCGAGGCAGAGATTGACGTTCTCGGACCAGATCGACGCGGCAAGGCCGTAGCGCGTGTTGTTCGCCAGCGCGACCGCGTCCTCGGGGGTGCGGAAGGTGGTCAGCGTCGCGACGGGGCCGAAGATCTCTTCGGTCGCCAGGACGGACGCAGGCTCGACCTCGGTCGCCAGCGTGGGCGGATAGAAACAGCCCTGCGGCGCCGCGACCTGGTGCAGCTTGGCGCCTTCGGCGACGCCCCGCTCCATCAGGGTCTTGATGCGATCCAGTTGCACGGGATGCACGATCGCCCCCACATCGGTGCACTTGTCCAGCGGGTCGCCGGTGCGCAGGGTCTCCATCCGGGCGCGGAGCAGCCCGGCAAAACGGTCGGCCACGGCCTCGGCCACGAGAATCCGTGCGCCGGCACAGCAGACCTGTCCCTGGTTGAACCAGATCGCATCGACCACGCCCTCGACAGCGGCGTCGAGATCGGCATCCGCAAAGACGACGAAGGGCGACTTGCCGCCAAGCTCCAGCGTCAACGCCTTGCCGGAGCCGGCGGTCTGCCGGCGGATCAGCTTGCCCACCTCGGTCGAGCCCGTGAACGCCACCTTGTCGATGTCCTTGTGCCCGGCGATCGCCCCGCCGGTGTCGCCATCGCCGGTGACGATGTTGACGACGCCTTTCGGAAGGCCGCATTCCTCGACGATCCCGGCGAAGGCCAGCGCGGTCAGCGGCGTGTACTCGGCCGGCTTCAGGACCACCGTGTTGCCCGCGGCCAGCGCCGGAGCGACCTTCCAGGCCAGCATCAGAAGCGGGAAGTTCCAGGGGATGACCTGCCCGCAGACGCCGTGCGGCGCGGTGCCGGGAAATTCGTCCTTGGCGATCTCGGCCCAGCCGGCATGGTGGTAGAGATGCCGCGCCACGAGGGGGATGTCGATGTCGCGGCTCTCGCGGATCGGCTTGCCGTTGTCGAGGCTCTCGAGCACCGCGAGGAACCGGGCATGCTGCTGGACATGCCGCGCCAGCGCGTAGAGATGGCGCGCCCGCTCGTGCCCCGACAGCGCCGCCCATTTCGGTTGCGCCTTGCGTGCGGCGGCCACCGCGGCATCGACGTCCTCGGTCGTGCCCTGCGACGCCCGCGCGATGACGTCGCCCGTGGCAGGGTTCATCACCTCGAAGGTCTCGCCTGGCCGGGTGAAGCTGCCGTCGATGAAATGGCCGAAGCCGTCGGCATGGCGGGCGAGCCAGTCGGTCACGATCGAGGCGTCCTCCGGGGCGGGTCCGTATTCCATGGTGTCGAGAATGTTGGCAATTGTGGTCATGGACTTCCTCAGGACATCGCGTGGCGGTGCGCGGCGGCGTAGCGCCCGGTAACGTGGTGTTCGAGCTGCCGCTCGATGTCGCCCAGCATGGACGACGCGCCGAAGCGGAACAGATCGGGGCTCAGCCAGGGGCGGCCCAGTTCCTCTTTCATCAGGATCTGCCAGGCCAGCGCCTCTTTCGCGGCCTTCATCCCGCCGGCCGGCTTGAATCCGATCCGATATCCGGTCGCGGCGCCGTAGTCGCGCAGCGCCCGCAACATCACCAGGCTGACGGGCAGCGTGGCGTTGACGCCCTCTTTCCCGGTCGAGGTCTTGATGAAGTCCGCTCCCGCCTGCATCGCCACCATCGACGCGCCATAGACGTTCCGTAGGGTCTGCAGGTCGCCCGTGGCGAGGATGGCCTTGAGATGCGCGTCGCCACAGGCCTCGCGCATCGCGGCGACCTCGTCGTACAGGGCCTGCCAATCCTGCCTGAGCACGTGCTCGCGCGTGATGACGATGTCGATCTCGTCGGCGCCCTCGTCCACGGCATACTTGATCTCCTCAAGCCGCAGCTTGAGCGGCATCAGACCCGTGGGAAAGCCCGTCGCCACCGAGGCGACCGGCACGCCCGACCCCTCCAGCGCGCGGACGGCATGGGCCACCATGGTCGGATAGACGCAGACGGCGCCGGTGGTCAGCGGCATGTCCGAGATGCCGAGCTCTTCCTTGATGTGCCCGGCGAGCGGGTTGCGCGCCTTGGCGCAGAGCCGCTTGACCCGCCCCTCGGTATCGTCGCCGGCCAGCGTCGTCAGGTCGATGCAGCGGATCGCGTTCACCAGCCACGCCGCCTGGTGCAGCTTCTTGACAGACCGGCGCGTGCCCAGCGTCGCCGCGCGCCGCTCGGCCGCGCTGCGGTTGACCGCGTGCCCCTCGAACATCCCCAAATCCAGCGGCAGACCCGCGTTGCGCACCGGGTGACCGTCCTCCGTGCGGACCGGAACCGGGTGCGACGGCGTCGCGATGTCGCTTTCCGACGTGGTCTCGAGGGTCATGGGACAAGCTCCAGTGCGGTTTCGTGTTTCTTTCGCCGTGGCGGCAATCAGGACAGGATTGGACCGCGGGCGCAAGGCATGTGCCGCCGCGTCGTGCACGATGGAACCGCCAACGCTCCTCCCGATGCGCGCAAGAGTTCACGATCGGACGGCGATTGTCGATGTCGCGGCGCATCCAAGCGACCCGGCGCGGCGCCTAGACCGCGCTGTCGGCGGCGCGCGGGAGGGTGAGGATGAAGGCGCTCCCCTCGTTCGCGACGCTTTCGACAGATAGGTCGCCTCCCTGAGCCCGCGCCAGTTCGAGCGAGATCGCAAGCCCCAGGCCGGTGCCGCCCACGCGCCTTGCCGCACTCGAGTCGACTTGGTGGAAGGCATCGAAGATCTTGCACCGCTCCGCGTCCGGAATTCCCGGCCCGCTGTCCCGCACCGTGAATCGGACGCTCTCGGCCAGCATCTCGACGCGCAGCGCGATGCCCCCCGTCTCGGTGAATTTGACGGCATTGCCGATCAGGTTGAACAGGATCTGCCGTGCACGCACCTCGTCGGCCAGCACGCATCCCGGATGCAGATCGACGGAAAACGACAGGCCCTTCTCCTCGGCCGCGAGGCGCATCTGCTCTTCGACCGGGCCGACGATGCGGTAGATGTCGCACGGCGTCGGCTCGACCGAAAGCGTGCCCGACTCGATCTTGGCGAAGTTCAGCATCTCGTTGATGAGATACAGGAGGTGATCGCCGGACTGCTCGACCCGGTCCATGCTGGCCGCGATCGTGTCGACGACATCGTGCGCGCGGGCCGCGATCCGGTCGCGCGGGGTGTCGGGATCGGCGATCGCCTCGAACAGCTTCCTGCCGGCCTCCATCCGGTCGACGTGACGGACCAGCCGAACGTGGCCCAGGACCACTGTGAGCGGCGTGCGCAGCTCGTGGCTGAGCAGGCTGATGAACTGGGTCTTGGCGGCGTTCGCGGCCTCGGCGCTTTCCTTGGCGCGATCCAGCTCGGTCACGTCGACGCGCAGGCCCACCGTGCTGCCGTCGCTCGTCCGCCGGTCGGAGACACGGATATGACGGCCCGAGCCATGAAGCTGCACGTGCTCGGTGTCCGCCGCGAGGAAGGACGCGACCCTCTCCTGCACCCATTGCTCCCGCTGTTCCGGCGGAACGGAATGTTGTCCGCGCCGAAGTTCCTCGCGCGCAAGCACCTCGAACTCCGCGCCCGGCACGGTGATGTCGGCGACCTCGCTGTAGATCTTCTTGTAGCTCGCATTCGCCATGACAAGGCGGCCGTCCGGCCCGAACATCGCGAACCCGTCGTCCAGGGCCTCGATCGCATCCGACAGCCGGAGTTGCGCCATGCGCCGCGCGTCGGCCAGATACATCGTGTAGGCCAGCCCGCCCAGAAACAGTAGCCCGACCGAGATCATCGCCGCCCTCTCCCGGCCGAAATCGGGATGCGTCGCCGGCCAGCCGCCGAGCGTGGTCGCCATGAACGTCCAGGACCCGTCGGGGAAGTCGAACTCGAGCGTGATGTGATCGGTGTGGGCGACCTCCGGATCGCCGAAGATCAATTCGCCACCGCGGTCGTCGACGACGAGCACGTCCAGCGTATCCGCGACCTCGATCAGCCCGGCCCCCCGGAGGAACGCGTAGAAGTCGATGACCAGCGACACCACGCCCCACAGCTCGCGCCCGTCGGGTCCGTCGGTATAGACGGGCCGATGCGCGATCAGCCCCGTGCCCCCCTGCACAAGCGTCACCGGCGCGGTAAGCACGACGTCACCGCTGCGGATGGCTTCAGTGACGGGGGCCGACCCCCCGTCGTGGGTGCGATAATTCAGCCCGAGGACCGCGGCATTCGGGGCCACCGGGTAAGTCATCGCGACTTCCAGGTCGGGAGCGGCGGCGATGTTGAGGATACTGTCGCCCGGCGCGACGAGGCGACCGGCGAGCCGGGAGAACTCCTGCTGGCCGAGATCGGGGTTCTCGCCGATATACGTGGCGACCTCGTTGAGGATCAGCATGTCCTCGAAAATCCGGGCCTCGACGCCTTCGCGGACGTCGATCAGGTCGACGGTGGTCGACAGCTTCAGATCCTGCAGGTACGCGCTGTAGCTGAGCTGCTCGATCCGCAGGCCCACCAGGGCGAGGACCAAGGCGGCCATGGTGAAGAGCACGCCCATGAGCACGCGGCGCTGGGTCGTGGGAGAGACCAGTCGGCTCTTCAGTCCTACCAACACACGGTTCCCCGGCCCCTCTATTGGCGCCTCCGCCCGGCGCGCTGCGACGGCGCGGAATGCATCCCGAACTGGTATCCACAAGGACACCGGTGCGTCTGCCCCCGGCCCCGCGTTTCAGCCTGACGCCGCGGTCATGTTGCCCCGTAACAACGCCGGGGCGGCGGGTGCGTCACCCCGCCCATTCCCACGGGCGCGTGAACTCGCCCAGTGTTGTGGCGACACGGGCCTCGTCGACCTCTCCGTCGCGGGCGAGCCGGGCGACGAGACCGCGCTTGGGATCCTCGATCACCTCGGCGACGTGTACCGGATGGCCCGCCTCGGCCAGGGCGGCGTCATAGACCCGCCGGATCGCGCGCTTGCGCAGGTCGGGCTTGAAGATCTTGCCCACGGCGGTCTTCGGCAACTCGTCCAGGATCTCGATGTATTTCGGACGGGCAGCCCGCTCGTGCACGGTTTCGGCGGCATGGGCCATCAGGTCCTCGGAGGTGGCGGTCGCCCCCTCGCAGAGTTCGACATAGGCGCAGGGCAGCTCGCCCGCGAAGGCGTCGGGCTGGCCGATCGCGCCGACGAAGGCGATGTCCTTGTGCGCGGCGAGCGCCTCCTCGATCTCGGCGGGGTCGATGTTGTGGCCGCCGCGGATGATCAGGTCCTTGGCGCGGCCGGTGATCCAGAGATAACCATCGGCGTCGATCCGTCCGAGATCGCCCGTCCGCAGGTAGCGGTCGTGGTGGAACAGGTCATGGTTCTTGTCGACCTCGGTGTAGGTCGAGCCCGGAAAGACGCCCGGACTGTCGATGCAGATCTCGCCGACCGAGTCGGTGGGACATTCCTGCGGCCCCTCCGGCGTGTGCTTGAGGATGCGCACGTCGGTGTAGGGGAACGGCAGGCCGATGGAGCCGACCTTCTTCTCGCCGTCGGGCGGGTTGATCGAGACCAGGCACGTCGCCTCTGTCAGGCCGTAGCCCTCGCAGATCGTCACGCCGGCGGCGGCCTCGAACCGCTTGTAGAGCTCCAGCGGCAGGGGCGCGGAGCCGCAGAAGGCCAATTTCAGCGACGAGATGTCGGCGTCGACCTTGCGTTGCATCAGCGCCGAGATCGCCGTGGGGACGGTGATCATGAATGTGACGCGATAGCGCTCGACCAGTTTCCAGAAATTGTCGAACACGCCGGCGCCGCGATAGCCCTGCGGGGTCGGCAGGACGATATGCGCCCCCGACCCCAGCGACGCCCCGAGCGACACGATCGTCGCGAAGACGTGGAACAGCGGCAGCGGACAGATCTGCACGTCCTCGGCGGTGAACAGCAGGCGCGAGCCCAGCCAGGCGTTGTAGATGATGCCCGAATAGCGGTGCTGGGCGACCTTCGGCATACCGGTCGTGCCGCCGGTATGGAACAGCGCGGCCACGCGGTCGCCAGTGCTGTCCGCGAAGGTCAGGTCGGTCTTCTGCCGCGCCAGCTCGGCGTTGAAGTCACGCACGCGGGCCTTGTGCGCGACCTTGTTCTTCGGCCGGATCAGCGGCACCAGGAGCCGCTTGGCCCCGGTGAGATAGCGGCGCAGGTCGACCTCGAGCACGGTCTCGACATTCGGCGCCATCGCCACCGCCTCGGCCGTCTTCTGGGCGACGTCGGTCTGCGGGAAGGCGCGCAGGGTCACGACGACCTTGGCGTTGGTCTGCCGCAGGATCGCGGCAATGTGCTCGGGCTCGAGCAGCGGGTTGATCGGATTGACGATGCCCGCGACCGACCCGCCGAGATAGGTCAGCACCGTCTCGGTCGCATTCGGCAGCACGAAGGCCACCACGTCGTTCTCGCCCACGCCGAGGCTGCGGAACAGGTTCGCCGCCTGAGCGACACGGGCGCGCAGTTCGGCCCAGGTGAGCGTCTCGGCCGGATCGTCCGGGCCGGACTGAAGCTGGAAGGTGGTCGCCGGACGCTCGGCATGGGCGCGGGCCGTCGACTCCAGCATCGACCATGTCGTCGAGGGTAGGTCGCGCGCCTCCCACGGCATCTCGTCCTGGATACGGTTGCGGTCGGCCAGCGTGGCGTAGCTCATGTCGGTCTCCTCCCGTCGCGGTCGGATGTGGTCTTGTCGCCGCCCCGGTCCGCGTTCCCCCTCGGACAAGAACGTGCCAAGCCTCCTCGCGCAAGTGTGACGCAGCGATAGAGATGTATCGCGCGCCGCCCCCTATCAAGCGGCGCGGCGGGGCCGCGTTCCATCTGCCCTTCCGGCGGAGGGGGCGCTGCCCCCGTCCGCCTGGCGGTGGACTCCCCCGGGATATTTCCGGACAGGAGAAGACGGGCTATTCCGCGGCGAGGCCCTCGGTGAACTGGAGCCGGGCGAGGCGGGCATAGAGGCCGCCTTCGGCGACGAGCGCGTCGTGGGTGCCTTCGGCGACGATCCGGCCCTGGTCGAAGACGAGGATGCGGTCGGCCTTCTTCACCGTCGCCAGCCGGTGCGCGACGATCAGGGTCGTGCGGCCCCGGCTGAGACGCTCGACCGCGGTCTGGACGGCCTGCTCGCTTTCGGCGTCGAGTGCGCTGGTGGCCTCGTCGAGCAGCATCACCGGCGCGTCCCGGAGGATGGCGCGGGCGATGGCGATGCGCTGTTTCTGGCCGCCCGACAGCATCACGCCGCGCTCGCCCACATGGGTGTCGTAGCCTTCGGGGAGCGCGGCGAGGAAGTCGTGCGCGGCGGCGGCGCGGGCCGCCGCTTCGACCTCGGCATCGGTGGCCTCGGGGCGGCCGAAGCGGATGTTCTCGCGCGCGGTGGCGGCGAAGATCACCGGGTCCTGCGGGACCAGGGCCAGGGCGTGGCGGAAATCCGGGCGGGCCATGTCGCGCAGGTCGATCCCGTCGAGCCTGACGGCCCCGCCGGTGGGATCGTAGAACCGAAGGAGCAGCTGGATGATCGTCGTCTTGCCCGCGCCGGAGGGGCCGACGAGGGCGACCGTCTCACCCGGCGCGACGTCGAGCGACACGCCGTCGAGCGCCGCCTGTCCCGGACGCGCGGGATAGGCGAAATGCACGTCCTCGAAGGCGATTCGGCCGGCGAAGGCGTCGGGCGGGGTCACAGGGTGTTCGGGGTCGCGGACGGTGTCGGTGGTCTCGAGCAGCTCCACCAGCCGCTCGGTCGCACCGGCGGCGCGCTGCAGCTCGCCCCAGATCTCGCTGAGCGCGGCCACGGATCCCGCGACCATCACCGCGTAGATCACGAACTGCACCAGCTCGCCCACGGTCATGGCGTCGGCGCGGACGTCCCGGGCGCCGATCCAGAGCACGCCGACGATACCGGTGAAGATCAGCGAGATAACGATCACCGTCATCACGGCCCGGGTGCCGATGCGGCGCTTGGCAGAATCGAAGCTGGCCTCGGTCACGTCGGCGAAGGTCCGGCGGCTGATCGTCTCGTGAGTGAAGGCCTGAAGGGTCTGGACCGAGCTCAGCGCCTCGGAGGCGTTGCCCGAGGAATTGGCGATCCAGTCCTGGTTCTCGCGGCTGAGGCCGCGCAGGCGCCGGCCCAGCACGATGATCGGCACGATCACCAGCGGCACGATCAGCAGCACCAGGAGCGTCAGCTTCACCGAGGTGAACATCAGCATCGCCAGCCCGCCGATCAGCAGCAGCAGGTTGCGCAGGGCGACCGAGACGGAGGAGCCGATGACGCTGAGGATCAGGGTCGTGTCGGTCGTGATGCGCGAGAGCACCTCGCCGGTCATGATCCGCTCGTAGAATACGGGGCTCATGCCGATGACGCGGTCGAACACGGCCTTGCGGATGTCGGCCACGACGCGCTCGCCCAGACGCGTCACGAGGTAGTAGCGCAGCCCCGTGCCCACCGCGAGAAGGCCCGCGATCCCGAGGGCGGCGAGGAAGTAGCCGTCGAGCAGCCGCGCGGCCGAGGTCTCGAACCCGTCCACGACGCGGCGCACGGCGAGCGGCAGGATCAGCGACACGCAGGCTGTCAGCACCAGGGCCGACAAAGAGGCGGCCAGCAGGGCGCGGTAGGGGGACATGAACGGCCAGAGCGCGGCGAGCGCCCTCACCTGCTTGGATTTGGCGCGGTCTTCGCGGTTCGGCGGCATGGGGATCCTTCGCTCGTCTGCGGCCCCGTCTTAGGCGCCGAACGAAAGGGCCGCAATCGCCGGCAAGGTCGCAGGCAGAGGGATGGATGGAGCGGGTAGCGGGAATCGAACCCGCACGACCAGCTTGGAAGGCTGGGGCGCTACCATTACACCATACCCGCGGCACTGACTTCCCTATGCCAAGCCACCGAGCCGGTCAAGCCGCAGGCGGGTGTGCGGCCCCCTCAGGCGGGGACCGCGGCGCCGAAGCGCGCAAGTTCCTCGAACCCGCCCCACATCATGCGCATGCCGTCGAACGGCATGTCCTTCATCTCGGCCATGCGCAGGTCGTTCATCATCGCCTCCCACGCGGTGTCGCAGGTCTTCTTGTCGGGCCAGATCATCCAGGAGAAGACGACGACCTCGTCGTCCTTCCGCTTCACCGCCATAGGAAAGGACGTGACCTTTCCGTCCGGCACGTCGACGCCCCAGTTCTCCTGCATGCCGAGGCAGCCATGTTCCTCGAAGATGCGCCATGCCGTTTCGGCCATCTCGCGATAGACCGCCTTGTTGGCCGCGGGCACGGCCAGAAGAAACCCGGTGACATACGACATTGCCCACGCTCCTTGCTCTGGATTGACGGGATCATCTTGCGCCCGGCTTTAGGTTGATATCAACATTATTCGCATGAAAGACCCCGACCTGCCGTTTTCCGCCGCACCGGAGGTGCGCGACCGCTGCCTCTGCCTGCATCTTCAGCGGGCAGCGCGGGTCGTCGCGCGCCGGTTCGACGACTCGCTGCGGCCCCACGGGCTGACGAACGGGCAGTTCTCGGTGCTGATGTCCCTGAACCGGCCCGAAGGCCCGCGGATTGGCGAACTGGTGCCGCTTCTCGGGATGGACCGGACGACGCTGATCGCCGCTCTCAAGCCACTGCGCCGGCGGGGGCTGGTGGAGGCGGCTCTGGATCCGGAGGATTCCCGCGCCCGGCGGCTGCGGCTAACGAAGGCGGGACGCGACGTGCTGGCCCGCGCCCTGCCCGCGTGGCGCGCGACCCAGGACGCGATCGACGCAGAGTTGGGTGGCGCCGACGGGGTGCGAGAGACGCTGGCGCGGATCGGATGACGGCGGCTCAGACCACCGCGTTCAGAACCACCCAGAACGACAGCAGCACCGCCAGCACGAGGCTGTAGACACCGTTCCAGCGCAGGCCGACATGGCGGGCGCTCACGCCGCCGAAATTGCCGGTCAGCAGCGTCGTCGCGGTGAAGGGCGAGTTCACGCCGCTCAACGCCCAGCCGGCGGTGATGGCAACGATCACGTCCGTGGCGCTGACGCCGAGCGTCTCGGGGGATGGCAGGGAAGGTGCCAGGAGCGAGACGGTCAGGATCGGGTTCGCCCCGATCTGGCCGGCCAGCGGGATCAGCCACACGAACGAGGCCAGCAGCAGCCAGGTGGGCACCGCCGTCAGGTCGAGTCCCGCCGCCTCGATCACCGGGACCAGCAGGACCGAGCCGAGCGAGCCGATGAAGCCCGCCATCATCAGCAGCACCAGCTCTCCGCGATAGCCCGGCAGCTCCCGGTGGGCATATTGCGAGACGCTGCGGGCGACGCCCGAGGGCGACTGGAGGATGAGCCAGCCCAGCGAGATCGCGGGCACGACGACGAGGACGACGCCGATGATCCGGACGCCTGAGGCGAAGTTGAGGATCGCCACCAGCGTGACCAGCAGCCCGAGCAGACCGGCGAGCGGCAGGATCAGCTTCCAGTCTCCCTCGGGCGCGGTGCGCGGGGGCGGCGGCGCGCTGAGGCGCGGCTTGAACGCGGTGTCGAGCGCCCAGCCGGTCACCGCGATGATCACGCCGGTGCCGAGACAGGGCAGGACCACGCGCGTCCACTCGGCCCCCGGCACCAGAGCGGTCGAGATGGCGATGGCGAAGGACAGCGGCGACCACGGCAGCGTCGAGATGAAACCGCGCTGGATCGCCAGCAGCATCCGCCGCGTGCGGTGACGCCGGATCTCGTCGTTGGGCTCCTCGCTGGCGCTGGCGACCGAGAGCGAGCCGAGCAGCACGATCGCGCCGTAGTTCAGCAGCAGCGCGAAGAGCTGGCCGCCGACCGTCAGCGCGGCATAGCGGCGGCCCGGCGGCTGCTGCGCCAGGAACCGGCCGCAGGCCCGGATCGCAGGCGAGCCGTCGGCGACGTGACGCAGCGTGGCGAGCGCGGTGAAGAAGCCGGCGATGAAGGCGGCGCGTTCCAGCGCGATTTCCACATGGCTCAGCCAGTCGGCCTGTGTGGCGATGTCCGCCAGGACAAGGCCCAGCGCCACGACCACGAACATCACCCGCCCCCACCGCACGCGCATCGCCAACAGCGCCACCAGCAGCACGGTCATCGCCGCCGAGGCGGGCCCGGCCCAGGCCGCGAGGTCCCATTCGTCGAGGATCACGAGAAACATCGTCGCGACCGCGGCGGAGCCGGTGGCACGGGCGGCGAAGGGCGGGGCGTCCGGCGTTTCGGACGACGCGGAGCTACTCATGGCGAACTCGTTCTGGGCGGCGGACGCGCGCCGCTACTCGGTCGGTAAAGCGCGTGGACCGGAAATGTTCAAGGCACCCGGCTTGCCCGGCCGTTCAGCCGGACAGGCCGCTGGCCGCCGCCACGAGGAACGGCACGCTCGACGCGAAGCCGACGAACAGCAGCGCGACGAGGACGAACAGACCGTCGCGCGACAGGAATCCCGCCGCGATCAGGGCGACGGCCGTGCCCAGCAGAGACGACGAGAACGGCAGCAATTCGAGAAACGGCATCGCCAGCCCGCAGAGCACGCACAGCATCTGCGGGAGCGCGTTCACGGGCGGATCGGTCAGCACTCGCAGGCGCGGCCGGGCCAGCCGGTCGATCCAGTCGGCGATGCGCCCGAGCCAAGTTGCGGCCTTGTGCATACGCGCGCCGTCGAGCCGTCGGCGCATGATGAAATCGGGCAGCCAGAGATGCCGCCTGCGGGCCAGCATCTGTCCGGCGATCAGCGCGATGGAGATGCCGCAGAAGCTCGAGAACAGGGGGATACCGCTGAGCGGAGAGATCACCAGAAGCGCCGGGATCAGCATGACGGGCAGGAACGAGGTCTGGCCGAACGCCGCCACGACCTCTCGCACCGACAGCACGTCGGAGCTGCTGAGCTCGTCCAGACGGTCCACGACGCCGCGGACCGCGTGGGGACGCTCCTCTTGCTCGGTCGCCGTCATCATCGCCCTGCTTGTCCGCAGGCCCCGATGCCTGCCGCCGCTGAGATAGGCACTCTGCCCTTCGAGAGGAAGTCACGAGGTCGCACACGGCCCGGATCGGCGCGGAACCGCGGCACCCGGCGGCGACACACTGACGAGCGTTGCCAATTGGCAACATTCCACACAAGCCGCATGGCGCCGGGAACCGAACCAAGTCATGCAGTGTTCGAGGGTCAAGCTTGGACGTCATCCCTGTGTCGCAAGCCCGGGCCATCTCATCCCTATCCCGGCCCTCACCGGATCGTCGGCGGCATTTTGTTACCTCGGTGCCGCCGACGATCCGACCCCCAGTTCATCGATTTATTAAAGTACGACACAAAACCGTCGGAAAATTATCGACAATTATCGGAACCACTCCCAGCCTCTCGAACTTGACCACTTGATCCTGTCATCTTCTGGAGGAGCGCGATGCGTTCGCACAAACCCGACCGCCGGTCGGTCCTGACCGGGCTCGCCGTGCTTCCGACAGCGGTCGCGCCGATGGCGCAGGCCTCTTCACTGCCGCAGCCAGAGACCAAGACGACGACGGGCAAGCCGCGCCACGATCCGGTCCTCCACGAGACCGATCATACGCGCACCTATTACCGCCTCGCCCGCAGCTGAGGAGACTTCGATGCTGAAGCGCCGGAGCGCCGCCCCGCATGCCACAGCAACCCGCCCGACACCGGCAGGCCCCGACGGCCTGACGCGTCGGGCTTTTTTACGTCGCTCCGGCGTCACGGGCGTTGCGCTCGGTGCGCTGGGGGGCGCGGCGGGCCGCGTCGCGCAATCGCAGGATGCCGGCGCCGCCGCCGAGGCGGCCGATGTCGTCCGCCGCAAGACGGTCTGCCCGTTCTGCTCGGTCGGCTGCTCGATCTGGGCCGAGGTGAAGAACGGCGTCTGGGTGGGCCAGGAGCCGGTCTTCGAAAGCCCGATCAACCAGGGAACCCACTGCGCCAAGGGGGCCGCCACCCGCGAGGTGGCGCTGGGGGAACGTCGCCTGAAATACCCCATGAAGCGCGTCGATGGCGAATGGCAGCGCATCAGTTGGGACCAAGCGATCGAGGAGATCGGCAGCGAGCTGACGCGCCTCCGCGAAGAGACCGGTCCCGACGCCGTGGAATGGCTGGGATCGGCCAAGTTCTCAAACGAACAGGCCTATCTCTTCCGCAAGTTCGCGGCGCTCTGGGGCACGAACAATGTCGATCACCAGGCGCGGATCTGTCACTCGACGACCGTGGCGGGCGTGGCCAACTCGTTCGGCTACGGCGCGATGACGAACAGCTACAACGACATCCGCAACTCGAAGTCGATCATCATCATCGGCGGCAACCCCGCCGAGGCGCACCCGGTGTCTATGCTGCACGTCCTGAACGGCAAGGAAAACGGCGCGCCGCTGATCGTGGTCGATCCGCGCTTCACCCGCACCGCCGCCCATGCCGACGAATATGTCCGCATCCGCCCCGGTGCCGACGTGGCGTTCCTGTGGGGGCTGGCGAAGATCATCCTCGACAACGGATGGGAGGACACCGAGTACCTCGAACAGCGCGTCTGGGGCATGGACCAGATCCGCGAAGAGGTCGCGAACTGGACGCCCAATGAGGTCGAGCGCGTCTCGGGCATCCCGCCAGAACAGCTCGAGCGTGTCGCCCGCACCCTGGCCGAGAACCGCCCCGGAACGCTGATCTGGTGCATGGGCTTGACCCAGTCGACGATCGGCAACAACAAGACCCGCGCTGCATCCGTGCTGCAATTGATCCTGGGCAATATCGGCAAGACCGGCGGGGGCGCGAACATCTTCCGCGGCCACGACAACGTGCAGGGCGCCACCGACCTTGGCGTGTCGTGCGACACCCTGCCCGCCTATTACGGCTTAAAGGAAGGCGCGTGGCGGCACTGGGGCCGCGTCTGGGACATCGACTACGACTGGATGCGCGGCCGGTTCAAATCGAAGGAGTTGATGGAAAGCCCCGGTATCCCGGTGAGCCGCTGGGTCGACGGCATCCTCGAAGACGGCGATGCGCTGGACCAGCCCGACCCGCTGAAGGCGGTGTTCTTCTGGGGACACGCCTCGAACAGCCAGACCCGCGGGCCCGACCGTCAGCGGGCGCTGCAGGACGCCGAGCTCGTGGTCGTCGTGGACCCCTACCCCACGCAGACGGCGATCGAGGCCGACCGAGACAACGGGATGTACATCCTGCCCTCGGGCACGACGATGGAGATGTCGGGCACGGTCACCAACTCGAACCGCTCGATCCAGTGGCGCGAGAAGGTCGTGGACCCGGTGTTCGAGGCCAAGGCCGACACCGAGATCCTCTACCTGCTGTCCGAGAGGCTCGGCTTTGCCGACCAGATGTGGAAGCACATCCGCGTCGAGGACAACGTGCCGGTCGCCGAGGATGCACTGCGCGAGATCAACCGCGGCACCTGGACCATCGGCTATACCGGCCCCAGCCCCGAGCGGGTCAAGCTTCACATGGAACAGCAGGACCGCTTCGACTCGATCTCGCTGATCGGCAAGGGCGGCGACGTCGAGGGCGCCTATTACTGTCTGCCCTGGCCCTCCTGGGGGACGCCGGAACAGAACCATCCGGGCACGCCGCTGCTGTATGACACGTCCAAGAGTGTGGCCGAGGGCGGGCTGCCGTTCCGGGCCCGCTGGGGCGTCTCGCACGATGGCGACAACCTTCTGGCCGAGGACAGCTTCACCAAGGACTCCGATCTGAAGGACGGCTATCCCGAGATCACGGCCGGCATGCTGCAGGCATTGGGTTGGGCGTCCGAATTGACGGACCGCGAGAAACTGATGATCGTTGCCGTCGCCGCCGACCGGTTCCGCTGGGACATGTTCGACATGAGCGATGGCGACGTCGAGGACGCGATGACCCGGCTCGAGGACGAGGTCAGGCGCATGCAGTCGACCGGCGAGTCCGGCGATGTCGAAGGCGCCTGGCAGAACTCGTCGGGCGAAGGCTCGGACCGGCTTCAGCCCGGCCGGGCGCGGTCGTTCTTCCCCGACTACCCCGAACAGGCGCTGACCGCGATCGAGGCCTACCTGGCGCACAACCCGCAGGCGGACGCGCCCGACGACCTGACGCTCTCGGCCAAGATCGCGCGGGTGAACTGGAAGACCGACCTGTCCGGCGGCCTGCAACGCGTGGCCATCGCGCACGGGCTGGCGCCCTACGGCAACGGCAAGGCGCGCGCCGTGGTCTGGACGTTCCCCGACCAGGTGCCGCAGCACCGCGAGCCGCTTTACACCAACCGGCGCGACTTGCTGCCGCAATACGCGACCTTTGACGACACCCGCGTTTGGCGCCTGCCCTCGCTCTACAAGTCGGTGCAGGACACCGACTACAGCGAAGAGTTTCCGCTTCAGCTCACGTCGGGAAGGCTGGTGGAATACGAGGGCGGCGGCGACGAGACGCGGTCGAACCCCTGGCTCGCCGAGTTCCAGCAGCAGATGTTCGTCGAGATCAGCCCAGGCGACGCCCAGTCGGCCGGCATCTCCGACGGCGGCTGGGCCTGGGTCCATACGCCCGAGGGCCAGATCCGCGTGAAGGCGCTGGTCACCAACCGCGTGGGCGAAGGCACGGTGTTCGTGCCGTTCCACTTCGCCGGCATGTGGATGGGAGAGCCCATCCACGAGCGCTATCCCGAAGGCGCCAAACCCTACGTCGTGGGGGAGGCGTCGAACACCGTGCAAACCTACGGCTACGATATCGTGACGCAGATGCAGGAGACGAAAGCCACCCTGTGCCGCGTCGAGAAAGCCTGAGGAGGTCCGATTGGCCCGAGTTAAGTTTCTTTGCGACGCCGAGCGCTGCATCGAATGCAACGCCTGTGCGACCGTCTGCAAGAACGAGCACGAGGTCCCGTGGGGCATGGTCCGCCGGCGCGTGGTGACGATCGACGACGGCGAGCCGGGCGAGAAATCGGTAGCCGTCTCGTGCATGCACTGCACCGACGCCCCCTGCGTGGCGGTCTGCCCCGTCTCGACGCTCTACCAGACCGATATCGGCGTGGTTCTGCACGACAAGGACACCTGCATCGGCTGCGGCTACTGCTTCTACGCCTGCCCGTTCGGGGCGCCGCAATTCCCCAAGTCGACGCTGTTCGGCAGCCGCGGGACGATGGACAAATGCACCTTCTGCGCCGGCGGTCCCGAAGAGAACGGCTCGGAAGAGGAGTTCCGGAAATACGGTCGCAACCGCATTGCCGAGGGCAAGCTGCCGATCTGCGCCGAGGTCTGCTCGACCCGCGCGCTTCTGGCCGGTGACGGCGAGGAAATCGGCGAGATCTACCGTGAGCGCGTGGTGCATCGCGGCTTCGGCTCGGGCGCCTGGGGCTGGGGCACGGCCTATTATCCGGAGGAAGAGGCATGACCGAAACGTCGATGCACACCGGCGGCACCGGACGTGCACAGAGCGTGCACGACGGCGGCGTACGCGGTCGCGACTTCACCGGCTACCGCATCGCCGGCGCGATCTGCGCGGTGGTGTTCCTGTTCCTGCTGGCCTGGCAGGCCGTCTACCTTTTCGCGGGCGACAGCCGGACGATCCCCGAGGTCGCCTGGTCGGCTTCCGAGTTCAACGGCGAGACGGTGCCGGAGGCCGATACCGGCGGCACCCTGGCCGCCGAGGTGCTGACCGAACGCACGCGGCTGCAGGACGAACGTTTCCGCACCGGCCCTTCGCCCGAGGCGACGCCGCCCGAGGCCGCGCTGGGAGAGGGCGAGATGCTGCGCACCGGTCCGCTGGACGACGGTAGCCGCCTGACAGGCGCCTGGGCGACGCTCGACGGCGAGACCGGGTCGATGCTGCGCGCCTCGGACCGGACCGAGGGCATCTCGTCCCTGCCCTATTCCAACGCCGACCTGTTCGAGCGGCCCTTCGCCCGCGACTGGCGGGTGGGAATCGCGGATGTCGTGACCCACATGGGCGCGCTGGCGATCCTGGGGATGGCGTTTCTGCTGTCGGCGGTGCTGGCGCTGCGCGGCCGGGTGCCGATCCGGCACGGAAAAAGCGGAAAATCGGTCAAGCGCTTCGGCTTCGTCGAGCGCGCGACCCACTGGCTGACCGCGCTGAGCTTTCTCGGCCTCGCCTTCACCGGAATCGCCATCGCCTATGGCGAGACACTGTTCGTTCCGCTGGGCGAGCGGGCAATGGGCACGCTGGGCTGGTGGTCCACCTGGGGCCACGTGCTGTTCGCGCCGACCTTCACCATCGGGCTGGTGCTAATGATCGTCATGTGGACCGCGCGCAACCTGCCGTCCAAGCTGGACCTCAACTGGCTGGCGCAGGGCGGCGGCTTCTTCTCGGACGAGGGCGGCCACCCCTCGGCGCGCAAGTTCAACGCGGGGCAGAAGCTGATCTTCTGGTCCGCGGTGCTGGGCGGTCTGTTGATGATCCTGTCGGGCGTGACGCTGATGTTCCCGTTCTACTGGCTGGACCTCGGCGGCATGAGCTGGGCGATGCTGATCCATGCGGGCATCGCGGTGCTGCTGATCGCGGTGTTCCTGGCGCACATCTACATCGGCTCCGTCGGGATGCAGGGCGCCATCGACGCGATGTGGGGCGGCGATGTCGACCGCAACTGGGCGGCCGAGCACCACGACCTTTGGCTGCGTGACGAGGTCGACGGCAAGAAGGGGACGGCGCAATGAAGGCCTTCGTGACAGCCGCCGGTATCGTCGCCGTGGGCGCGGTGCTGACCTACTTCGCGCTCGGCGCCTTCGCCCAGCCGACCGCGCTGCGCTATGGCGACGAGTCGGTGATCCTGCTGGACCACGACATCGGGATGGGCGGCGGCCACTGAGCCGCCGGCCCCCACCGATCACCCCGATTTCCGGCGCGGGGCGGACAGCTTCATGCCGGGCGATTCCAGCGATGCCTCGGACCCGGTCCACGCATAGGCCAGAAGGCAGGGGTCCAGCTCTCCGGTCGTGATGCGGTGCTCGTCGCCCGAGCGGTTCAGGATCAGCGATCCCGGCGCATACACGGCCGCGTTGTTCTCGGACCAGGCGCCGGCGACCGAGATGTAGCTTTCCTCGATCTCCTTGTGGCTGTGCTGCGGATAGGTCGTGTTCGGCGCGAACAGAACGAACCCCAGGATCAGCCGGTTGGTGTGGATCGGTCCACGGGGGCCCAGAACCTCGCAATAGGCGTACTTGCGGGCCAGCGCCTTGGGCACCCTCTCATACCCGTATTCCCAGGTCAGCCGCCCGCGCACCTCGCGCAGGGCGCGGGCCATCCCCTCCATCCGCGTCCTCTCGCCCAGGTCCAGCGCGCGAGAGAAATGCGCGGTCACCGGTTTGGACTGAGGGTCGCGCAGCAGGATCTCGGGGTTCGCGGCCACAACCGAGGACAGGCCCTCGCGCACCCGCTTGCGATGGCTTCGGATCGTCGTGCTGCCGCCCGCCGAACCATAGCGGTACAGCGCCTCGAACTCGCGTAACAGATACAGCCAGTCGGGGCTGTCGTTCAGGCGGGGCGGGTTGGCCGGCTCTGTGTCGGACAAGGGGCGTTCTCCGTTGCCATGCGCGGCGCTCAGTCCGCCGCGCCGCCCGAATAATACGCCGCCAGCGCTTCGATGTCGTCGTCCGTCAGATGGCGCGCGGCGGCGTGCATCTTGTCGTCCTGCCCCAGCGCGCCGTGAGGCGTCTCACGCCAGAGACGCAGCCAGGTGGCGATCCAGCGTTCGGATTGTCCGGCGATGATCGGCCAGCCTTCCTTGCGGTTGGAACCGTGGCAGCCGGAACAGGCGGGGATGTCATGGCTTTCGTCGCCCTCGGCAGCCAGGCGGGCGCCCCGGCTGTCACCCTCGGGCAGCGCGGCGTCGAGCCCGTCCATATCGGCAAAGAGGCGGGCCAGTTCATCCCGCTCGGCGGGGTCTAGCGCGGCCGCCACGGGTTCCATGTAGCCCGATTGCCTTGCGTCGTCGGCATAGGCATCGAGCGCGGCGCGTAGATAGCTCTGGCTCTGCCCGGCCAGCACGGGCGCGGTGCCGCCACGGCCCTGCCCGTCGCGGCCGTGGCAGCGCATGCAGGATTCGGCCAGCTCCAGCTCTCCCGCCGGCATGCCGAAACCCTCGCTCTCGTCGGATTGCGGCGGCTGCTCGGCCGTCTCGCCGAAGGCCAGCTGCCGGTAGCCCTCGGGATCGAGCGTGTCGTAGTCTTCGAGGAACGCGGCCAGCGCCCAAAGCTCGTCCCTCCGGTCCGCCCCTGCCCAGGCGGGCATGCCGGAATAGCGAAAGCCGTTGTAGCCGATCCAGTGTAACTCCGTCGCCGAATAGTCGACATGGGCAAGGTCCGTTGGCGCGGGGTTCATCTCGCGCGCGACGGGATTGCGCGGGCTGCCCGGCGCCCCGTGGCACAGCGCGCAGGCGCTGGCGTAATGTCCTGCGCCCAGCTGTTTCAGCGCGTCGGAGTCCAGATCGACATGGGCGGGCACCCGGTCGAGCAGCGTGCGGTTTCGCACCGAGTTCTGCAGATAGGAATGAAGGACCCAGCCGAACCCCGGCACATGGTGCGCGCGGGCCGAGATCGTGTAGGGCGCGGTCAGCCAGAAAGCGAAGCCCAAGATTGCGGCGATCCCGACCGCCCAGGCAAGGTGGACCCAGCGAAGCGTGAGACGGATCACAGGACGTCCTCCTTCAAGACAAGGCTGCCGCGCAGCCGCGCGAGCGCCGCGACAAGGTAGATCAGCCCCCCGATGCCGGCCATGATCGCGCCCGACAGCTGCTGTTGCTGCAACGCGGTCAGACCGAACCGCCCGGTGACCTGCTGCTCGACGAGGAAGGCCGCGTCGCCCGTGACCGGCCCAGTGGGACCCGCCGGCAGGCCGCACAGAAGTTCGGGGCTGTAGATCAACCGAGGCGCGAGGCCGATGAGCGCACCGAGCAGCGTCATGTGCATCACCGTGCCCAGCAGCACCGCCGTGCCGCCCAGCACCCCGGCGCCGCGCACCGCGGCCCACAGCACGAGGCCGACGGCGAGATAGCTCAGCTGCTCCAGCACGAGGCCCGGCCCAGTCGCAGCAAAGGCGTGCGCCTGCGGCAGGTGCCACGACCAGACGACGACCATCTCGGCGACCACCGCCAGTCCCAGCGCGACCGGTCCCGACAGCGCCAGCGGCGGCGGGTCGAGCAGGGCCGGCACCACGGCCACGACGCCCAGGTGGATCACCATGTGCTCGGACATCGTCAGCCCGCCCGAGGCCGCGGCATAGCCCCAGAGCGCGGCCAGAAGGGCCAGGCCCGAAAGGCGCGGCGCCGTCAGCATGACGGGACGATCACCGAGGGCAGCGCGGTGAACACGATGGCCACGGTGCTGATCAGCGACAGCAGCAGCGCGACATGGCCGGTGAAGGACTTTCGCTCTTCATCGGTGTCGCGGGTCATCTCCTCGTTGATGACGAAATCGGCATTGTAGCGGCGCCAGGCCTTCAGCGCGACAGCGCCCACGCCAAGCAGCGCCACTGCCGTCAGCCCCCAGATCGCGCCCTTCGTCCCAACCGACAGAAGCTCGGAGCTGGCCGCCTTGGCGCAATAGATCGCGGCGATCCAGTAGCACAGCAGGAAATGCGCGGCCCAGATCGTCGGGCTCGCCACGAGGATGTAGAGCGAGCCCTCGTCGATCAGCCTGGGGTGTCTCTCGGCCATCCTGCGTCTCCCTCAGAGCATTGCCGGGAACAGCGCCAGCAGCGCAAAGGTGATCACCGTCGTCACCGCCGCGAAATGCCAGTAGAGCGTGATGTTGCGCAGGTCGGCATCGTAGACCTGCGTGACATAGCCCGCCAGGCTGCGCGCCAAGCAATAGGCCTGCATCAGCGCCCCGGCGGCAAGGTGGCCGCCCAGCCACAGCACCAGGACCCAGGCCGTCGCGTCGAAGGCGTGCCGCGTGGGATCGAGCTCGGGCGCGAACAGCGCCCAGGAAAAGGCCGCAATCGCAGCGAGCGCCAGCAGCGGCGCGGCGCCCATCATCACGCGCGACCGCCCCGCCCGTCCGGCGGTGTTGGCGCTGCGCGCCGCGAGCATCAGCCCCCACGAGACGAGCGCGAGCGCGAGCCCCACGACCAGCCAGACGGTCAGCGGCATCGCCGCGTCCTGCGGCGGCCAGTCGGCGTGGATCGTCCAGAAGAAGAAATACGCGAAGACCAGGCCGAAATAGGCCGTCATGTCGCCGATCATGGTGATGAACATCGCCCACCAGCCCACCGCGGCAGGGCCCGAGGCATAGAGCGGCAGGGTCATGCCGCGGCCGACGTATTTCTCGGGCTTCTCGGGCAGCTGCGCGGTGCCGGTCCAGAGCCACCAGAGGATCGCCGCGATCGCCACCACCGCCGACACCAACGTCGCCGTCCACCAGTGATAGGTGGCGAAGATGAACACGCAGCCCAGCGCCACGGCGGCCAGCAGCGTCTTGTAGGTCGGTCCGGGCACGCGCTGGACGAACATCGGGCGCGCGTCGAGGACGTCGGTGACCATCATCTCGCGCTTGCCCTCCTCGGCGTCGGGAAGGAACCACTCGCCCCGGTCGATCTCTCCGATGATGCCCGGCTGATCCCAGATCGGATAGCGCCCCCTGATCAGCGGCACCGAGCGGATGCCCCAGGGTTTGTCCGGCACCTCGGCCGCCCATTCCAGCGTGCCCGCGCCCCAGCAGTTCCGCTCGACCATCGGGCGGTTGCGCTTGGGCCAGAGCACGTCGAGCGCGAGGATGGCGAAGCCGGCGGCAAAGACGAAGGCGCCCACCGTCGAGACCATGTTCAGAAGCGCCCAGCCCTGGTCGGCGGAATAGGTCCAGACGCGGCGGGGCATGCCCTCGACCCCCGTCCAGTGCATCGGCAGGAAGGCCACGTTGAAGCCCGCGAACATCAGCCAGAACGCCCAGCGGCCCCAGTCGTCCGACAGCTTCTTCTGCCGGGCGAAGGGGAACCAGTAGTAGACGCCGCCCATGAGCGGAAACAGCATCCCGCCGATCAGGGTATAGTGCAGGTGCGCGACCACGAAGTAGCTGTCATGCGCCTGAAGGTCGAACGGCACCAGCGCCACCATCACGCCGGTCAGCCCGCCGAAGACGAAGATCGCCAGCGCCCCGCCCGCGAACAGCATCGGCACCGAGTTGACCACCCGCCCCATCAGCACCGTCGCGATCAGGCAGAAGATCTGCACCCCCGTGGGAATCGCCACCGCCTCGGACGCCGCCGAGAAGAAGGCGAGCGAGATCTCCGGCAGGCCCGTGGCGAACATGTGGTGCACCCACAGCCCGAAGCTGAGGAAGGCCACCGCCACCGCCGAGAGGACGATCCAGCTGTGCCCCACCATCGGACGGCGCACGAAGGTGGGCACGATGCCGGCCATCAGCGCAATCGAGGGCAGGAAGATGATGTAGACCTCGGGATGGCCGAAAATCCAGAACAGGTGCTGCCACAGTACCGGGTCGCCGCCGCGCTCGGGGTCGAAGAAGGCCCAATGGAAGGCACGCTCCATCTCGAGCAGCAGGTCGCCCGCGATCAGCGGCGGGAAGGCGAACAGGATCATGCCGCCCACGACCAGCACGTACCAGCAATAGAGCGGCATCAGGTTCAACCGCATCCCCGGCGGCCGCGACTTGAGCACGCCCACGATCAGCTCGACCGCCGCCGCGATCGACGCCACCTCGATGAAGGACAGGCCGAGCAGCCAGATGTCGGTGCCGATGCCGGTCTGATCCTCGTTCGAGGCGAGCGGCGGATACATGAACCACCCGCCCGCGGGCGCGGCGCCGAAGAAGATCGAGCCGGCGACGAACACGCCGCCGATGACGAAGCAGAAATAGCCGAAGGCCGACAGGCGCGGGAACGGCAGATCCCGCGCACCCAGCATCTCGGGCAGGATGAGGATCGCCACCGCCTCGAAGATCGGGACGGCGAACAGGAACATCATCATCGTGCCGTGCAACGTGAAGACCTGGTTGTAGAGCTCCATCGACAGGAAGTCGTTGTCGGGCACCGCCAGCTGCGTGCGGATCATCAGCGCGAGGATCCCCGCGAACACGAAGAAGCCGAACGCCGTCAGCAGATACCAGATGCCGACCTTGTCGTTGTTCACCGCCGCGAGGTAGCGCCAGCCCGTCGGCCCGCGCCAGGTGTCGAGCAGCCGCTCGCGTTGCGCCTTGTCGCGCTCGGGGTCGTAGGGCGGCGCCGGGGGCAGGTTGTCGGGAAAGCCGGTCATTCGAGCCTCATCAGGAAGTCGACGAGGCGGCTCATGTCGGCCTCGGTCAGGTCGTCGTAGGCGGGCATGTCGGCGCCGGGCTTGATCGCCTCGGGCGCCGCGATCCAGCGGCGCAAGGTGCTGGGAGTGATCTCGCGGATCCCGGCGGCCAGCGTCGTGCGGCTCGCGAAATGGGTGAGGTCCGGCCCCACCCGGCCGCGCGCGGGCGTGCCGCGGATGGCATGGCACGCGCCGCAGCCGTTCTCCTGGAAGACGGCGAGGCCCGGATCGTCGTCGGCCACGTCGGCCGGCCGCGCCAGGCGCTCGAGGGTCGCGGCATGCTCGTCGGGGTCGGTGACGACCACCTTGAACAGCATCTGCGCGTGGGCATCGCCGCAGAATTCGGCGCAGACGCCGTTCCAGATGCCCGTCTCGGTCGGTGTCAGCGTCAGCTCGTTGGTGCGGCCGGGGATCATGTCCATCTTGCCGCCGATCGCCGGCACCCAGAAGGAATGGATCACGTCGTCGCTGGTCAGGCGGAAGGTGACGGGCTGTCCGGCGGGAAGGTGTATCTCGTTGGCGTCGCGGATCGGGCCGTCCTCGCCTTCGTAGGTGACCCGCCACCACCATTGCTCTCCGTCGACCTCGACCACCGTCTCGCCCTGCCCGCGCGTGGTGTCGCGCAGCACGATCAGCCCGAAGGTCAGCAGGCCGGCCAGCACCACGGTCGGCAGCGCCACCCCGCCCCAGCGGACCATAGACCGGGCCAGGCGTTCGGTGCGTTCGGGATCGACCGGCGTGGTTCGGACCGCGTAGGCGGCGATCACCATCACGAGGGTCCAGATCACGCCGGCGCCGATGACGAGGGGCCAGAACAGCATCTCGACGGCCTGCGCCTCGCGTCCGGCGCCGGAGAGCCAGTTCTGAGGGCCACTGCAGCCGGCCAGAATGAGCGCGCCTGCACAGACAAGCGCCCATACGCGCGGGCTTCCGCCGGATTGTCGCCGCATGCGGACCTTCCCCAAGAACCTTCAATCAAATGCGCGAGATGACGGGCGGTTCCCGAAAACGTGAGCGGCGTGGACGGGTGTGTCCGCAGGGAAACAGTCAGTCGAGCCGCAGGTAGATGTCGCCCGAATTTGTGTCGTGGGGCAGATCGGCGACATGCCGGGCCATCGACGCCGGAGAACACCATTCGGGCAGGCAGAGCGTGTGACGCTCGCCCAGGGCATAGTTGCACCGGTACGTCCCGAGCGCCTCGAGCCGTTCGAGCGCCCGCCCCGCCACGTCCCGCTGGAGCGTTGTGAACTCGACCGAAAGCGCCGGCAGCGCGGTGGAAAGCCCCGCGACGACCGCATCCTCCAGCCCCTCGACATCGATCTTGGCAAAGGCCGGGAAACCGTACCTGGCGATCAGCGCGTCGAGCGTGGTCACCGGCACCTCGATGCGCCCGTCCCAGCACTGTTCCGCCCAGCCCTCGGCGCCGTCGGCGGCAGCGACGAAGGTCGTCGAAGCGGTGGCGACCGTCGGGTTACGGGAATTGAGGTGCAGGACCGTCGTGCCGCAGGTACTCCCCACCGCCGCACGGACAAGCGCCACGTCCGGATCGCGTCCATGCAGACGCTGCAGCGCGCGGAACACGGCGGGCTGCGGTTCCAGCGCGACCACCCGCGCCCCGAGACGGCGGGCACAGGCGGTGCGGTCGCCCACATGGGCGCCGATGTCGAAGACCAGGTCGCCGGGCCGGATGAACTGCGAGAGCAGCGCCTCCATCCGCGTGGTGCGGTGCGCGTCGCCGTAATAGGCACGCAGCGATCGTCCGATGGCGCGGGCGGTGCGGGTCATCGCGCCAGTTGGCCCGAGGGTGACGCGGCACGCAACCGGCATCACTGTCGCAACCAGGCGCGTCGCGGCGGCGACCTCACGACCGATCACGGGCGCGTGGTTGCCGCGGCGCCACGGAACAGGGGCGAATTCGGGGGCACCCTTAAACCAAACCGGGTCGGCCACCATTTCTCCCGTGTGAGGGAAAATCGGTCCGCCTCACATTGCGCCGTCGGGTTTCTCCTCCTCCCGGCCCGACGGCGCCAAATCCCCCCAGCGCGCCCGCCGCAGGTAACGAGCTAGCATTGGGCCGAAACCTCCTGAAACGAGAACTCGACCGATCCGTACACCCCACTGGATGTGAGCGTCGCTTGGTTAACGACAGATTAATATCTATCCGCGAATTGGCTCCGCTCCGGAAACGGTTGCGCCTTAATTTTACCCCGCAATAGCTTAACACTTCCTTACTTCGGTCATCCGCCGATGGTCTTTCTGCGTTCGCGACGGACGCGGTGGAACGGCCGCCGGATCGTCGCCCAGACCTAGACGCAAGGACGAATTCGCTTCCATAACAAATGGTTGCGATACATCAGGAGAGACTATGTCCACCATCAAGACCTTTTCCGCCGCTCTGGTTGCCAGCATTATCGCGACGGTCCCCTTCGCCGCCTCGGCGCAGAGCCTGACCGACACCAACGGCCCGCTTTCCGTTTCCATCGGCGTGACATTCGACACCAAGGCCATGGAGTCGCTTCCGCTCGACACGCTGGCCGCCTCGATCGCGACCGGCTCGCAATCGGCCGTCTCGAACGCCACGGCTGTGGTCGACGGCGACTTCAGCGCCACCAACGCGAACAGCGGCGCCACCGGCGGGAAGACCGACTACATGTCCATCAACAGCTACGACATGTATCCCTCGTCGAACACCATCAGCTCGACCGTGCAGTTCAATGATCAGGGCTTCACTTCGAACGTGAACACCGGGAACAATTTCCACTACTGATCGCGACGCGCACCGCAAGAGCCGACAACGCACAAGGCGGGCCGACCGCCTTGTGCGCACATGTACCAAGACCCTTTTTCGGAACGCCGTTCCTCCGGAGACCCCACCGCATGCCCACGAAACGCGCCCGCAGCGTTTGGACCGCCAGCTGCTCGGCGGCCGCCCTCGCCTGTCTTTCCATTCCGGCGATCGCGGACGGGGCGCCCCGGACAGACAAAAACGCCGCACGCGTCGTGCCGCTGACGACGCGCGTTCCGCTCAACGGCGTGCAGCTGGAATTCGGGCTCGAGGGCGTGGCCGGCCTCGGCGCCCTGGGCGGACCGGACCGCGACACGGTCCCGACGCTCGACACCACGTTCACGCTGGACGAGCAGATCGACGAGGCCGTGCGCGGCACGCTCTTCACGCGCCGTCAGACGGGGCTGTACTTCCAGCTGCGCACCGTCGACAACACCCGCACAGTCACCACCACCAAGCGCGAGGCGGTGGACCTTAGCGGGTCGCGGCTGTTCCTCAGCATCACCGGCAAGTGCCTGTTCCGGAACGAAGACCCCGACGCTTACTGCAGCTATACCCCCGGCGCCGACGTGGGCGAGGCCGACGTGAACCCCGACACGCTACTTCCCGAGAACTTCGAGTTCGACAGCACCTTCGGACGCGTCATCCAGCGCGAGACGCACGAGGCGCTGACCGCCCCCGGCTTTCAGCGTGGCAGCGCCGCGACCGGCGAGTATCCCGGCCTCGTCGTCGACCTGCCCAACAACGGCTACAGCTTTTCGGAGCTGCGCGGCGACCGGAACGGCATCAGCCGCTACGAAAACGTCGAGACCCGCCCGATCGCGACGATGTCGCATGTCGAGCAGCGGCTCTACAGCAACAGCGACGAGGCGACACTGGACCGGACGATCCGCGGCGCTGTCGTCCTGAAGGCGGACGAGTGGACCACCGAAGCGCTCGTGACGCAGGGCCTCGCGTGGGTCCTGCCCTCGTTCGACGCGCGCCTGCCCGAAACCGGGGAGGCCCCGAACCTGGGCATCAGCAACAACCTGTTCTACGCCGCGAACAACACCCGCCTGCCCGAAGACAGCTTCACCGCCTATCAGTCCGGCGTGGCCTGGGTCTCGCACCCTGAAACGCCCCCCACGAGCGCCGCGGAAACGCCCGTCGCCTGGGCGAACACCATCTGGCTGGGCTTCTCGCCGGTGAGGGACATCGCGCAGTCGACCAGCTATCGCTTCGACCGGACGGGCACCCGCGACATCGTCGAGTCCGAGTTCACGCAGGGCGGCACCACGGGCCAGGCCGGCGAGATCATCGAGGGTCAGCTGACCATCGTGGACAACCTCACCGACCAGCTGTCCGAGATCGACCTGACCAGCATCGACGACCTTTTCGTGCAAAGCGGCGCCGACGTGACGAGCGAGGACGCGATCCGCGAGGTCACCTCGCAGGAGGTCTCCGACTATCGCTACGTCCCGCACCTGAGCTTTTCCGGCAACCGGACCAGCGGCAACAGCGTGCTGCGCTACTATACCGGCCTGATCGTCGGCGACGACATCAACGCCTATGCGGGCGGAGACGTGCAGGTCAACACGGAAACCGGGTGGGAAGCGTTCGCCGGTGGCACGTTCTACAGCGACCCCGACCGTGACTATTTCAGCGAGCTCTCGGCCAGCCTCAGCCGTCGTGTCGCCCTGGGCGCGGAAAGCAGCCTGCGGTTCGGCGTCTCCGGCTCGGTCGAACTGGACCGCCCCGAGGTGGACGGCACGGTGCTGGAGCCTGGCGAGGGCGCGAACCTGGTCGACGTGGTCGCGGGCTATCGCCGCAGCAACCTCGGCTACACCCTGCGCCAGCGCTTCAGCGATGTCGGCACCGACGAGAACGCGACGAGCACCACCCTTGGCGTGAACTACCGGGTGGACCAGCGCCTCTCGCTGACGATGGAGGTGACGCCCGCCTCCACCGAGGACGCCTATATCAGCGCCCGCGCCGGCCTTGCGTGGAAACTGCGCGACGCGGCCGACGCCCCCACCCTGCGGGTGCAATGGGCGAAGATCGACTACGACTACGGCAACGACGCGATCGGGCAACCGCTCGAGACGTCCGAGCAGACCTTGCTTGCATCGTTGCAGATGCGCTTCTGACGCTGCCCCGACCGGAGAGCCCCGATGCCCAGACCCGTCCTGATTCCGCTCTGCCTTGCCGCCGCGACGCTCTGCCCGACGCCGGGCGCCGCCGAAGAGCCCGATGCCGCGCGCGTCGAAATGGTGCTGATCCAAGAGGGCGACAAGACGGTCGGGATGGCGGTCTCTGTCGCCCACGGCCCCTATACGGACACGGCCTCGTTCATCTCGCCCGACAACACGGCCGTCTCGACCGGTGCCATCGCCTCGGTTTCGCCGGTGGTGACCAACGAGAACGACAGCGGCTACACGCAGTTCACATCGCAGGTCGGCGCGACGCTGGACCGCTGAGCGTCCCGGTCAAGTCGGCGGGAGATATGTCGGATCGTGGCGGAGAGACTTGGTGGAGCTGAGGGGAATCGAACCCCTGACCTCGTCATTGCGAACGACGCGCTCTCCCAACTGAGCTACAGCCCCAAGTCCCGCGCGATTTGGACCATCGCGCGGGCAGTGTCAAGCGGCCTCACTCGGCCGCGTCGAGATATTCTTCCAGCGGCGGACAGGTGCAGATCAGGTTCCGGTCGCCATAGACGTTGTCGACGCGGTTGACCGGCGGCCAGTACTTGTCGACGCGGAACGCCCCGGCCGGGAAGCAGCCCGCCTCGCGGGTGTAGGGCCGGTCCCACTCGCCCACCAGGTCCTCGACAGTGTGCGGGGCGCCCTTCAGCACGTTGACCTCGGCGTCGGCGCTGCCGTCCTCGATCTCGCGAATCTCGTCGCGGATCGAGAGCATGGCGTCGCAGAAGCGGTCCAGCTCGGCCTTGGTCTCGCTCTCGGTGGGCTCGACCATCAGCGTGCCGGCGACCGGCCAGCTCATCGTCGGCGCGTGAAAGCCGTTGTCCATCAGGCGCTTGGCGATGTCGTCCACCGTCACGCCGGCCGACTTGTCGAACGGACGCACGTCGATGATGCATTCGTGCGCGACGCGGTCGTTCTGTCCGCGGTAGAGGATGCCGAACCCGTCGGAAAGACGCGCGGCCATGTAGTTCGCGTTGAGGATGGCGATCTTGGTGGCCTGAGTCAGTCCGGCGCCGCCCATCAGCAGACAATAGGCCCAGCTGATCGGAAGGATCGACGCGCTGCCATAGGCCGTGGCCGACACGGCCGTCCCACCCTGTGCCGGGTCGCCCGGCAGGTGAGGCGCGAGATGCGCCTTGACACCGATCGGCCCCATGCCGGGCCCGCCGCCGCCATGCGGGATGCAGAACGTCTTGTGCAGGTTCAGGTGGCTGACATCCGCGCCGATCTCACCCGGCTTGGAGACGCCCACCATCGCGTTGAGGTTCGCACCGTCGAGATAGACCTGCCCGCCATACTGGTGGGTGATGTCGCAGACCTCGCGCACCGTCTCCTCGAACACGCCGTGAGTCGAGGGATAGGTGATCATGCAGGCAGCCAGATCGTCGCCGGCCTCCGCCGCCTTGGCCCGGAAATCCTCTACGTCGACGTCGCCGCGCTCGGTGCACTTGACCACAACGACCTTCATTCCGGCCATCTGCGCGCTGGCAGGGTTGGTCCCGTGCGCGTTCATCGGGATCAGGCAGATGCGGCGGTCCTGACCATTGGCGGCATGGTAGGCCGCGATGGTCAGCAGGCCGGCATATTCGCCCTGCGCGCCCGAGTTCGGCTGCATCGACATCTCGTCGTAGCCGGTGATCTCGCACAGCTTGTCCGAAAGATCCCGCACCAGCCACTCGTAGCCCCGCGTCTGGTCCTTGGGCGCATAGGGGTGGATGGCCGAAAACTCGGGCCATGTGATCGGCATCATCTCGACGGCGGCGTTGAGCTTCATCGTGCACGAGCCCAGCGGGATCATCGCCCGGTCGAGGGCCAGGTCACGGTCCGCGAGGCGCCGCATGTAGCGCATCATCTCGGTCTCGGCCCGGTTCATCTGGAACACCGGATGCGTCAGGTAGTCCGACCGGCGCACCAGAGCGTCGGGAATGCGGATGCCGTCCGAGACACCGCCCGCGGCCTCGATCCCAAAGGACGCGAAAAGAAGCGCCATCGTCTCGTCGCGCGTCGTCTCGTCCAGGGTGATGCCGAGCTGCGTGTCGCCCACCTTGCGCAGGTTGATCCGGTTGCGCGCCGCGGCGTCGAAGATCACGCCCTGCAACGCGCCGACCTCGACCGTCACGGTGTCGAAGAACGCCTCGTGCGCGACGGTGAAGCCCGCGCCTTCCAGCACCTCGGCCACGCGGACGGTCTTGCGATGGACACGCTCGGCGATGGCGCGCAGGCCGTTGGGCCCGTGGAACACCGCGTAGAACGACGCCATGACGGCCAGCAGCGCCTGCGCGGTGCAGACATTCGACGTGGCCTTCTCACGCCGGATGTGCTGCTCGCGCGTTTGCAGCGCCAGCCGGTAGGCCTTGTTCCCGCGCGAGTCGATGCTGACGCCGACAAGGCGTCCCGGCATCGCGCGCTTGAAGGAATCGCGGCAGGCCATGTAGGCGGCGTGCGGGCCGCCAAAGCCCATGGGCACGCCGAAACGCTGGGTCGAGCCCACGGCGATGTCCGCGCCCATCGCACCCGGCTCCTTCACCAGCGTCAGGGCCAGCGGGTCGGCGATGACGATGCCGACGCCGCGCTGTTCGTGCAGGGCCGAGAACTGCTGCGAGAAATCGGCGAGACGGCCGTGCGTGCCGGGATACTGGAAGATCGCGCCATAGACCTTGGTGGCGTCCATGTCCTCGGGCTTGCCGACGATCACCTCGATGCCCAAGGGCTCGGCACGGGTCTTCATCACGGCGATGTTCTGCGGGTGGCAGTTCTCGTCGATGAAGAAGCCCTTGGCCTTCGACTTGGACACGCGCTCGGCCATCGTCATCGCCTCGGCGGCGGCCGTGGCCTCATCCAGCAGCGACGCGTTGGCGATCTCGAGCCCGGTGAGATCGCTGATCATCGTCTGGTAGTTCAGCAGCGCCTCGAGCCGGCCCTGACTGATTTCCGGCTGGTAGGGCGTGTAGGCGGTGTACCAGGCCGGGTTCTCGAGGATGTTCCGCTGGATCGCGGGGGGCGTCACGGTGCCGTGGAAGCCCTGCCCGATCATCGAGGCGTAGACCTCGTTCTGGGCGGCGACCTCGCGCATGTGGACGATCAGTTCGCTCTCGCTCAGGGCCGGCCCGAAGTCGAGCGGCTTGGCCTGGCGGATCGCCTTGGGCACCGTCTGGTCGATCAGCTCGTCGAGGCTGTCGACGCCGAGCGTGGCGAACATCTCGTCCATCTCGGCCGGCGACGGGCCCATGTGGCGGCGATTGGCGAAATCGTCGGGCTGATAGTCTGTCGGTTCGAACGGCATTCTCTCATCTCCCGGGGCGGCGCTCGGCCACCCTCATCATCTTTCGTCAAGGTGTCCCGCCGGAGCCCGTCTCCGGCCGGCCGGATCGGACCGGTCAGCCGACGAACATGGCGTAGGCGTCCTCGTCCATCAGGTCCGCCAGCACCGAGGGGTCGGCGATCTTCATCTTGAAGAACCAGCCCTCGCCGAGCGGATCCTCGTTCACCAGCGCCGGGTTGTCCTCGAGCGCGGCGTTGACCTCGACGACCTCGCCGTCGATGGGGGCCAGGATGTCCGAGGCGGCCTTGACCGACTCGATCACTACGATCTCGTCGTCCTTGGCGACCTTGGTGCCGGACTCGGGCAGTTCCACGAAGACCAGGTCGCCCAGTTGCTCGGCGGCGTGCTCGGTGATGCCGACGACCACCAGCTCGCCCTCTTCGCGCAGCCACTCGTGTTGCTCGGTGAATTTCATAGTCATTGTCCCTGCTGTCAGCGTTTGTAGGTTGCGGGTCGGAAGGGCGTCTCGGCGACGGTGACCGGACGGCGCTTTCCGCGCACCTCCGCCCACAGCCGGGTGCCTGTTTCGGCCAGCCCGGTCTCGACATAGCCCATCGAGATCGGATGCCCCACGCTTGGACCGAAGCCGCCCGAGGTCACGTGACCGGCGGGGGTTTCGGCGTCTTCTTGTGCATAAAGCGGCGTCCCCTGCCGCATCGGTGCGCGTCCCTCGGGTTTCAGCCCAACGCGCAGGCGGGCCGGACCCTCGGACAGTTCGCGCAGGATGCGCTCGGCACCGGGGAAGCCGCCCTCGCGGTCGCCACCGGGGCGGCGCACCTTCTGCATCGCCCAGACGAGGTTGCCCTCGACCGGGGTGGTCGTCTCGTCGAGATCTTGGCCGTAGAGGCACAGCCCCGCCTCGAGCCGCAGGCTGTCGCGGGCGCCCAGACCGATGGGCTCGACCGCCTCGTCCGACAGCAGAGCCTCGGCGAAGGCCTCGGCATGGGCGGCGGGCACCGAGATCTCGTAGCCGTCCTCGCCCGTATACCCCGAGCGCGAGACCCAGAGTTCGCCGAAATCGCTGTCGAAGCTCGCCACGTCCATGAACTTCATGTTGGCGGCGGCCGGCACGATCCGCGCCAGCGCGGCCTCGGCCGCCGGGCCCTGCAGCGCGATCAGGCCGCGATCGTCGATCATCTCGACCTCGTGGTCCGGCAGGCCGGCCTTCAGATGGGCCAGATCGGCATCCTTGCAGGCGGCGTTGACGACGAGGAACAGGTGGTCGCCCTTGTGGGCGATCATCAGGTCGTCGCGGATGCCGCCCGCGTCATTGGTGAACAGCGCATAGCGCTGGCGGCCTTCCTTGAGGCCCGAAACACTCTGCGGCACCAGCGCCTCGAGCGCCTCGGCCGCACCGTCGCCGCGCACGATGACCTGCCCCATGTGGCTGACATCGAAAAGGCCGGCGGCGCTGCGGCAGTGCAGGTGTTCCTTCATCACGCCGGGCGGGTACTGCACGGGCATCTCGTACCCCGCGAACGGCACCATCTTGGCGTCGTGCGCGAGGTGCATGGCGTGCAGGCATGTCCGTTTCAGGTCGGGCATCCGTCCTCCGCTTGCTCGCCGAGGGGATCGGCCCCGGCACCGGTCGACACGCCGGCCCCGCCGGCAGCGATCAAGGTGCCCCCTCTGTCCTTTCGCCTGAGATCGTTATCCCTTCGGCGGACGCCAATGGCGCCTCTCTCCAGAGTATATGTGCCGACGGCGGTCCTTTGGCCTGAGAGTTTACCGGGGCGGTTGCTCCTTCGGCACCGGGCAGGACCCGGATTCTCCCGTCGTCGTTCCGCGGATAGTTAGACCGTCTGGGCATCAGCGGCAAGCCCTTGCCTTCGGGGCGACCAGCGGCCACACCTGCAAGGCATGAGCGACCCCTACTTCTTTGGCTATGGCAGCCTCGTGAACCGTGCGACCCACAGCTATGCCGCGGCACATCCCGCGCGCTTGCACGGCTGGCGGCGCGTCTGGCGGCATACCGACCTGCAACCGCAGGCTTTTCTGACGGCGGTTCCGGTCGAGGGTAGCGCCATCGACGGCCTGATCGCCGCCGTTCCGGGCGCCGACTGGGCGGCGCTGGACGCCCGCGAGACCGGCTATGACCGCGTCGCGGCACCGCGGGTCGATCATCCTGTCGGGGACGTGGACGTGCGCGTCTACACGATCCCGAAGGGCAAGCATCGCGTGCCCGACGACACCTGCCCGATTCTCCTCAGCTATCTCGACGTGGTCGTGCAGGGATACCTGACCGAGTTCGGCGAGAGCGGCGTCGAGGCGTTCTTCGCCACGACCGACGGCTGGGACACCCCGATCCGCGACGACCGTCACGCGCCGCTCTATCCGCGCGCGCAGGTCCTCGAACCGCGCGAGCGGGCGATGGTCGACGCCCACCTGCGCGCGGTGGGCGCCGTCGCGATCTAGAGCCGCGGCTTGGTCTGCAGCAGCGCCATCACGCCGGCCATCTCCGGCCCGCGCTGGCGTCCGGTTATCGCAAGGCGCAGCGGCATGAACAGCCCCTTGCCCTTGCGCCCGGTCTGGTCCTTCACCTGCGCGGTCCAAGCGCCCCAGGTGTCCTGCGTGTAGGGCGGCTCGGGCAGCAGGCGGAACGCCTCGGCGACGAAGTCGCGATCCTCGTCGGCCACGACCGGATCATCGGTCCCGTCGCGGAACAGCGCCCACCACGGGCCCAGGTCGTTCCGCGTCTCGACGTTCTCGTGCACGACCTTCCAGAACAGCGGCGCAAGATCGTCCGGCACGCCCACCGCGCGGATGTCCTCGGCCATGTCCTCGTAGGGGCGCGCGGCGAGGGTCCGGGCGGTCAGCGGCTTGAGATCCTCGGAATCGAACTTCGTCGGCGCCGCGCCGAAGCGGCTGATGTCGAAGCCCTCGACCAGCTCGTCGAGCGAGCCGCGCAGTTCCACCGGATCGGACGAGCCGAGCCGCGCCATCAGCGACAAGAGCGCCATCGGCTCGATCCCCGCCGCGCGGAAATCCCGCAAAGACAGCGTGCCCAGCCGCTTCGACAGCGCCTCGCCCTGGGGGCCGGTCAGAAGCGAATGGTGCGCGAAATGCGGCACCTGCCCGCCCAGCGCCTCGATGATCTGGATCTGGGTGGCGGTGTTCGTGACGTGGTCCGAGCCGCGCACGACATGGGTGACGCCCATCTCGGTGTCGTCCACGACCGAGGCCAGCGTATACAGCACCTGGCCGTCCGCGCGGATCAGCACCGGGTCCGAAACGCTGGCCGCATCGATGGACACGTCGCCCAGGATGCCGTCGGCCCATTCGATCCGCTCGTGGTTCAGCTTGAACCGCCAGTGGCCGCCCCGCTCGTCGCGCAGGCGGGCCTTCTCATCCTCGGACAGCGACAGCGCGGCCCGGTCATAGACCGGCGGGCGGCCCATGTTCAGCTGCTTCTTGCGCTTGAGGTCCAGCTCTCCGGGCGTCTCGAACGCCTCGTAGAAGCGGCCTTTCTCGCGCAGGTCGACCGCGGCGGCGGCATAGCGGTCGAGTCGCGCAGATTGCCGCTCGACCCGGTCCCAGGTCAGGCCGAGCCATTCGAGGTCTTCCTTGATGGCGTCGGCGTATTCCTCCTTCGAGCGCTCGGGATCGGTGTCGTCGAGCCGGAGGATGAAGGTGCCGCCCGCCTTGCGCGCGATCAGCCAGTTGAACAGCGCGGTGCGCAGGTTGCCGATATGGATGTGGCCCGTCGGCGACGGGGCGAAGCGGGTCGTGGTCATGGGTGTCTCCTGTCGCGGGCTCATTTCCACATGGCGCGGGTCTTGTCCAGAAATGCGCGCCTCCGGACCTGCGTATCCTGTGCCACGCCCGGCCCGCCCGGCGTCGACGCAGCCTTGCGCCCGGCCCCGCCTCGCGCAAGTGTGAGCGGGATGGAAGAGACCGACTACGCCCCCCTCCTCGCGCCCGATGCGGGCGAGATCGCCGCGATGGCCCGTTCGGCGATCGAGGCGCTGCCTCCGCCCGTGGCGCGCGCTGCCCGCGAGATCGCGCTCCGGGTCGAGGAATTCGCCCCCGACGTCCTGCTGGACGAGATGGAGATCGACGACGCCTTCGATCTGACCGGGCTGTATGACGGGGTTCCGCTGACGGACAAGTCCGTCGCCGACCAGCCGCTGCGGCCCGACACGATTTGGCTGTTCCGCCGCCCGATCCTGGACGAATGGTCCGGGCGCGGCGACGTGCCCCTTGGCGACCTCGTGGCGCATGTGCTGGTGCACGAGCTGGCCCACCATTTCGGCTGGAGCGACGAGGAGATCGCCAGCATCGACCGCTGGTGGGAGTAGGCGCCCCTCGACCCGCCCCTTCGCGCGCCTAGCTTGCCGCCCGGCAACCCAAGGAGGCCGCACATGGACACGCCCATCGACAGAAACGCCATCCAGCACAGCCTGCCGCTTGGCGGGTTCACGGTGTCGACGCTGCTGGCGGGCACCCGGACGGTCGCCGACGACCCGCAGAAGACCTTCGGCACCAATGTCCGCGCCGAGGATTTCGCCACGGTCGCGCGGGACGCCTTCCTGCCCGCGGACCGCTGGCAATCGTATTTCACGCCGGTCCTCGTCTCGACCCCGCAGGGGCGCGTCCTGTTCGACACCGGCCTGTCCGCCGACGGCCTGCTGCGCGCGCTCACCGCGGCGGGGCACACGCCCGACGACATCGACACGGTCGTGCTGACCCACATGCACGGCGACCACGTGAACGGGCTGATGACCGATGACGGCCCGACCTTCCCCAACGCCCGGCATGTCGCGGGGCGGGTGGAATTCGACGCCTGGTCGCAGATGGAGAGCGAGACGTTCGAGGCCAAGGTCCGCCCCCTGGCCGAGCGCATGACCTTCGTCGAGGGCGGCGATGCCGTGGTGCAGGGCATCACGGCGGTCGAGGCCTTCGGCCACACACCCGGTCACATGGCATTCCGGCTGGACTCCGAGGGCGAAGAGCTGCTGATGATGGTCGACACCGCCAACCACCATGTCTTTTCGCTCGCCCATCCCGACTGGGAGGTAAGCTTCGACATGGACAAGGCCGCCGCGGCGGCGACCCGGCGGCGCATCGTCGGCATGGCTGCGGCGGAAAAGCTGCCGGTGATCGGCTATCACATGCCCTTCCCCGCCACGGGCTTCGTCGAGGCGCGGGGCGACGGGTTCCGCTGGGTGCCGGCGACCGACCAGTTCCGGATCGCCGCCGGCTGACCCATCAGCGGAACGCCGGGCCGTGTGCCCAAACGGTGAGCGACCGGCGCGCGCCCTCGGTCACCGGCGTGACGCGGTGCAAAAGGAACGACGGGAACAGGCAGGCGGCGCCACGCTCGCGCGGGGCGGTCACGGTGCGGGCCGACGGCATGACCTCGAGCGCGCCGCCGGCATACATCTCGGGCAGCGAAAGCTGGATCACGATCGTCAGCTTGCGCCGTCCCGCCACGGCGCCGTCGCCGATATCGGCGTGCCAGTGGAAGTGGCCTTCCCGGTCCGCCCCATAGCGCGCGACCTGCGCGCTTTCCGCGAACTCCGTCAGGTCGAAGCCGAATGCGTCCCGGTTGGCCTCGCGCACGATGTCGATGATCCGGTCCATGACCCAACCGGCCTCGGGCACGTCGTCCAGCCAGACCAGCTCGGACCGGCGCTGGTTGTCGTCGCGGGCCCGACCGACCAGCCGCGCCTCGGCGGCGGGCGCGGCGTCGGCCTGCGCGACGATGCGAAGACATTCCGCGTCGCTGAACGCGCCGGGGATCGAGTGTGTGTGGATCATGTGTTTTGGGTCACGGAAACAGGGGCGGAAGGCGCGGTGATACAGCGCCCGCGCGGCCCCGGCCCGCCCGTCCGCGACAGGAGCGGCGGAAAACGACATTGCCGAAACCCGCTTGAAACCCGGCCGACGAGGGCGGACGCTGCGGCGAACGCACGGAAGGGGACAGAGACATGCGCGCGCATATCCTGACGATCACGCTCAACCCGACGGTCGATTTCTCGACAAACGCCCCCGAGGTGCAGCCCGAGCTCAAGCTGCGCTGCAGCGAGCCGCATATCGATCCCGGCGGCGGCGGCATCAACGTGGCCCGCGCGATCAAGCAGCTCGGCGGCCAGGGGGTCGCGCTGATCGCCATCGGCGGCTCCACCGGGGCACAGCTGTTGCAGCGGCTAGCGCACGAGGGCGTCGCGACCGTGGCCTTCCAGGGGCCCGGCGAGACGCGGCAAAGCGTGTCGATCATCGACGAGTCGAACGGCGACCAGTACCGCTTCGTGATGCCCGGCCCCTCGTGGGAACAGGGCGATGTCGAGCGGGCGCTGGCCTCGATCGACCAGGCGACCGGGGACGGCACGCTTGTCGTGCTGTCGGGCAGCCAGCCGCCCGGCGTCGCCAAGGACTTTCCCTCGATCCTGGCCAGCCACGTCGCCGGCCGGCAGGCGCGGCTGATCGTCGACACCTCCGGCCCCGCCCTGCACCACCTCGTCGAGACGCCGCACGATTCGGTCTACTGCCTTAGGATGGACGACGTCGAGGCCGAGGAAATGGCAGGCCGCGCCCTGCCCGAAGTCGAGGACACCGCCGCCTTCGCGCAGGACCTCGTCAAGCGCGGGGTCGCGCGGATGGTCATCGTGGCACGCGGCGCCGACGGATCGGTCCTGTCGACCGCCGAGGAAAGCTGGCACTCGGTCGGGGCGAAGGTGCCGGTGCTTTCCAAGGTCGGCGCGGGCGACAGTTTCGTCGGGGCGTTCACCCTTGCGCTGGCCGAGGCTCACGGCCCCGAAGAGGCGCTGCGGTTCGGTGTCGCGGCCGCGTCGAACGCGGTGATGACCGAGGCGACACGCCTCTGCGACCGCGAGACCACGGAAAAGCTCGCGCAGGACTGCTCGCTCCGCAAGCTCTGACGCCCGAATGAAACGGCCGGGGCGACACTGGCCCCGGCCGATCCGATGTCCGTCAAAGCCCGGTCAGTCAGCCGACGAGCTTCTGCGTCATGTCGACCAGACGCTTGGCCTGGTAGGCGATTGACTGCTCGCCCGTCTCGTCCAGCGACCCGGCGGCGAAGGAATAGCCATAGGGGTTGCCGCCATCCTGGAACTTGATGCCGTCCGCGTATGCCGGCGGCACGATGATCGTCCCCCAGTGCATCGCCGTGACGTAGAGGCTCAGCAGCGTCGATTCCTGTCCACCGTGCAGCGTCTGCGCGCTGGTCGTCGCGGTGAAGGTCTTGTTCGCCAGCTTGCCCTCCTGCCAGAGCGGGCCGAGCCCGTCGATGAAGGCGCGCATCTGGCTGGTCACGTTGCCGAAACGCGTCGGCGACGAGAAGAAATAGCCGTCGGCCCAGACCATGTCGTCGTGGGACACCTCGGGGATGTCGGCCATCTTCTCCAGCTGCGCCTTCCAGGCGTCCTGCTGCTCGATGACGTCCTTGGGCGCGGTTTCCTTCACGCGGCGCAGCCTCACCTCGGCGCCGGCCGCCTCGGCGGCGCGGGCGGCGAGCTCTGCGACGCGCTGGTTGTTGCCGTAAGTCGTGTAGAACACGATCGCGATCTTCGGTGCAGCCATGATTGGATCCTTTCGAGCCAGTTGGGCGTTGTTCTGACAGGTAAGGTAATCACGCGCGCCACGGGGCCAACTCACGTAGCCTGTGCGCCGACGCACGAGAGACGAGTGACATGGAAACAGTGAAAACAGTGGTCGCCCCGGCGAACGGCGGCATACCCAACCACCCCCGATGGCCCGCGCTTCTCGAAGCCGACGCCTGCCCCGGTGGCGAATCGCAGCTGCGCGACGTCTTTGCCGACAACGGCTGGGGCGGCATGTGGACGTGGAGTGTCTTCGACTACCATCACTACCACCCCGCCAGCCACGAGGTGCTAGGCGTCGCCGCGGGCCACGCCGAGCTGCATCTCGGCGGTCCGGACGGAGAGATCGTTAAGATCTCGAAGGGCGACGTGCTGGTCCTGCCCGCGGGCTTCGGCCACAAGCTGTTGTCGGCAAGCGAGGATTTCCGCGTCGTCGGCGCCTATCCGCCCGGACAGGAACGGCCCGACATCCTGCGCGCGTTCGACTGCGGGCTCGACGAAGTGCTCAAGTCGATCGCCGCGGTGCCCCGTCCGGCATCCGACCCCGCGCAGGGCCGGGACGGCCCCCTCGCGCAGCACTGGAACTAGCCGCGCGGCCGGTCCCGCCAGCGATTGACGATCGGATACCGCCGGTCGAGCCAGAAGGCGCGCGGCGTCAGCCGCGTGCCCGGCGCCGACTGAAAGCGCTTGTACTCGCTGGCATAGATCAGCGATTCGACCTTTTCGACCAGGGCCCGCTCGTGGCCCAACTGCACCACCTCGTCGATGCTCGCCTCGCGGTCGATCAGCTGCTCCAGGATGACATCCAGCACCGAATAGGGCGGCAGGCTGTCCTCGTCCTTCTGATCTTCGCGCAGTTCGGCCGTCGGCGGCTTGTCGATCACGCGGGGCGGGACGACCACGCCCTCCGGCCCCTTCATCCAGTCGCGGTGATTGGCGTTGCGCCAGCGGCAGGTCTCGAACACCCGTGTCTTGTAGAGATCCTTGATCGGGTTATAGCCGCCCGCCATGTCGCCGTAGATCGTGGCATATCCCACCGCGACCTCGGACTTGTTGCCGGTGGTCAACAGCATCTCGCCGAACTTGTTGGACAGCGCCATCAGGCTCAGCCCGCGCAGGCGTGACTGGATGTTCTCCTCGGTCAGATCGGGCGCGTGGCCCGCGAAGAGATGCGCCAGCGCGTCGGTCACCGCCTGCCGCGGCCCGTCGATGGCCACCTCGTCCAGGCGGCAGCCAAGAGCGTCTGCCACGGCGGCCGCGTCGTCGAGCGACGCCTGAGAGGTGTATTCCGTCGGCAGCATCACGCAGCGCACGTTCTCCGGCCCCAGCGCATCCGCCGCGATCACCGCCACCAGCGCGCTGTCGATGCCGCCCGAAAGCCCCAGCAGCACCTTCGCGAACCCGCTCTTGCGGCAATAATCCCGTACCGCCTCGACCATGGCGCGGTAATCCTGCTCCCACGCGTCCGGCAGCACCGCGCGCGGCCCCTCCTCGGCCCGCCAGCCCTCGTCGGACTCGACGAAATCCACGTGGGCGATCGTCTCGTCGAAGACGGGCATCTGCAGCGCCAGCGCCCCGTGCGGGTTCAGCACGAAGGACCCGCCGTCGAACACCTGGTCGTCCTGCGCCCCCACCATGTTGAGATAGACCAGCGGCAACCCGGTCTCGACCGTCCGCGCGACCATGTGGCTCAGCCTGGTGTCGAACCGGTCGCGGAAATACGGCGAGCCGTTCGGCACCAGCAGGATCTGCGCGCCGCTTTCGGCCAGCGCCTCGGACACGTCGTCGTACCAGGCGTCCTCGCAGATCGGCGTGCCGATCCGCACCGGCCCGATGCTGTAGGGTCCGCTGATCGGCCCCCTGTCATAGAGCCGGACCTCGTCGAACACCGTGTCGTTCGGCAGCCAGTGCTTCAGCACCCGCGCCACGACCGCGCCGTCGCGGCAGATCCAGTAGGCGTTGTAGAGCTTGTCGCCAAAGGCATAGGGCGCGCCGATCCCCAACGCCGGCCCGTCCGCGCATTCGGCCGCCAGCTGCTCCACCTGCTCCATCGCGGCCTGCACGAAGGCGGGCTTCAGCACCAGGTCCTGCACCTGGTAGCCGGTGACGAACATCTCGGGAAAGGCCACCATGTCGGCGCCGGCGTCGCGGCCGGCCGCCCAGGCATCGCGGATCCGGGCGGCGTTGCCCTCGAGATCCCCCACCGTTGGATTGAGCTGGGCGAGCGTCAGGCGGAAACGCTGCGTCATGGTACCTCCGTCGCGGACTGGGGCCGATCTAGCAGAGTTGACCGCGATGGAAAGGCGCCGCGGGCAAAAAGCGTTGCGGGCCCAGGGGGTGAAGGTTACGTTTGCCGCAATCCGGAAAAGGGCGCCGCGGACCGTGCGGCAGGGGGCGAACGTGCAGCGAATGAAGGCAGGCAAACCGTCGATCCGGACCGGGGTCGCGGCCGCGGCGCTGAGCCTGGCGCTGGCCGGCCTGGCCGTGGCGCAGGACGATGGCGACGTGGTCACCAAGCAGTACGAGGACGGCGGCGTCTACGAGGGCACCTTCAAGGGCGGCCTGCAGCACGGCACCGGCACCTACACGCTGCCCAACGGCTACGAGTACAGCGGCGACTGGGTCGACGGCGAAATCCGCGGCGAGGGCACAGCGCGCTTCCCCAACGGTTCGATCTACGAGGGCGCGTTCGTCGCCGGCAAGCCCGAGGGCCAGGGCAAGATCACCTTCGCCGACGGCGGCACCTACCAGGGCGAATGGGAGGACGGCGCGATCAACGGCCAGGGCGTCGCCGTCTACGCCAACGGCGTGCGCTACGAGGGCGCATTCCGCAACGCCCGCCACCACGGCTTCGGCCGCATGGAAAGCCCATCGGGCTACGTCTACGAGGGCAACTGGGTCGACGGTGTCAAGGACGGCCGGGGCACGATCACCTATCCCGACGGCGCCGTCTACGAGGGCCAGCTGGTCCGCGGCGCCCGCGAGGGCGAGGGCACCCTGACGATGCCCGACGGCCTCGTCTACGAAGGCGAATGGAATGACGGCCAGATCAACGGCACCGGGACCCTCACCCAGGCCAACGGCGACGTCTACGAGGGCCAGCTCGTCAACGGAGAGCGGCAGGGCACCGGCAAGGTCACATACGCCAACGGCGACGTCTACGAGGGCGAATTCGTCGCGGACCAGCGCGAGGGCAAGGGCACCTTCCGCGGCACCGACGGCTACATCTATACCGGCGACTGGGTCGCGGGCCGGATCGAGGGCGACGGCACCGTCACCTACCCCGATGGCTCGATCTATACCGGCCAGTTCCGCGACGACCTCGCCGACGGCCAGGGCAAGATCACCTATCCCGACGGCTCCACCTACGAGGGCGGCTGGAGCGCCGGCGTGATCGACGGCGAAGGCACCGCGACCTACGCCAACGGCATGGTGTACGAGGGCGCGTTCAAGGACGCCAAGAACCACGGCACCGGCACCATGACCTATCCCGACGGCTACACCTATACCGGCGAGTGGCGGAACGGCCAGCGTCACGGCCAGGGCAAGGCGACCTACGCCGACGGCACGGTCTACGAGGGCGAGTTCGCCGACGGCGCACGCGAGGGCGAGGGCACGATCACGATGTCCGACGGCTTCACCTATACCGGCGCCTGGCAGGACGGAGAGATCGAGGGCCGCGGCACCGCCACCTATGCCAATGGCGATGTCTACGAAGGCGAGTTCGTCGGCGGCAAGCGCCAGGGCGACGGCACGATCCGCTACGCCACCGGCGAAGAGGCCAGCGGCACCTGGGAAAACGGCGCCCTGGTCGAGAACGAGGCCGCCGCGGACGACGCCGAGACCCAGGCGAACTGACCGCCATGATCGCCGTCATCTTCGAGGTCACGCCCCACGACGAACACCGCGACACCTACTTCTCGATCGCCGCCGAGATGCGCCCGATGCTCGAAGAGGTCGAGGGCTTCATCTCCGTCGAGCGGTTCGAGAGCCTCTCGACGCCCGGCAAGATCCTGTCGGTTTCCTTCTTCGAGGACGAGGCCGCCGTCGCCCGCTGGCGCCGCCTCGCCGCCCATCGCGGCGCCCAGCGCCAGGGCCGCGACATGATCTTCGCCGATTACCGCCTCCGCGTCGCCCATGTCCTGCGCGACTACGGTCTCCACGACCGCGCTGAGGCCCCCGCCGACAGCCGCGCCCATCACGAGTCCGGATCGGCCTGAAGCCCCCCCTTCTTCTGCCCCGAAATATCCCCGCCGGAGGCGTCGCCGGACCGCAGGTCCGGCCCGGCGCGGCGCCCGGAGGGCGGCGCAATTGTCGTGTCGCGCCGCAGGCGCGGCCTTGGGATCAGACCCGGTCGCCGCGCGACATCGCGTCGAGGAACTGGCCCGCCTCAGCCAGGATCGTCTCGCGGCGGTCCTCCGCCATTCGGTCCCAGGTGGCGTACATCTGCGTCATGCGCGGGTTCTTCTCGAACCGCTCCCGGTGACGGTCCATGAACGCCCAGTAGAGCAGGTTGAACGGGCACGCCCCCTCCCCCGTCTTCCGCTTCACCGAATAGGCGCAGTGGTCGCAGTAATCCGACATCTTCGCGATGTAGTTGCCGGACGAGACATAGGGTTTCGAGGCGAACACGCCGCCGTCGGCGAACTGGCTCATCCCGATCACGTTCGGCGCCTCGACCCATTCGTAGGCGTCGGCATAGACCGAAAGGTACCATTCGTGGACCTCGGCCGGGTCAATCCCGGCGAGAAGGGCGAAATTGCCGGTCACCATCAGCCGCTGGATGTGGTGTGCATAGGCCTCCTCCCGCGTCTGCTCGACGACGCGGGCGACGCAGTTCATCCGGGTCGCCGTCTCGTCCCAGTAGAACCATGGCAGCTTGCGCTGGTGGTTCAGGGCGTTCCGCCGCACGTAGTCGGGGCCGTGCAGGAAGTAGATGCCGCGCATGAACTCGCGCCAGCCGATGATCTGCCGGACGAACCCCTCGACCGCGTTGATCGGCGCGTCGCCGGACCGCCAGGCGTCCTCGGCCGCGCGGCACACCTCCAGCGGTTCCAGAAAGCCGATGTTGATGTAGAGCGACAGGACCGAGTGATAGAGGAACCGCGCGTCGTCCAGCATCGCGTCCTGGTAATCGCCGAAGCGCGGCAGGGCGTGCTTGACGAAATGGGTCAGCGCCCGCCGGGCCTGCCCCGCCTCGGTGGCGAACCAGAAGGGGCGCACCTCGCCGAAGCCGTTGCCGAAGCGGCGCTCGACCAGCTCCAGCACCTCCTCGACGGTCTCGTCGGGGGTGAACCGCATCGGACCGCCGAAGTCGATTTCCTCCGGCGCGGGCTCGCGGTTGTCGTGGTCGAAGTTCCACTTGCCGCCCGCCGGCTCGCCCTCCTCCATCAAGAGGCCGGTTTCGCGCCGCATCTCGCGATAGAAGTACTCCATCCGCAGGCTCTTGCGGCCCTCGGCCCAGCTCTCGAACCTTGCGTGAGAGGCGACGAAGCGCGTGTCGGGCAACTGCCGCACCGGCAGCGGCATGTCCTCCAGCACCGAGATCAGCCGCCACTCGCCCGGCTCCGTCGCGACGACCTCGCGCGCTCCGTGTTCCTCGGCCCGGCGCAGCAATTCGCCCGCGATCGAGCCCGAGTTGCCCCTGTCGTCCAGTTCGCTGTAGGCGACCGTCCAGCCGTCGGCGCGCAGGGCGGCAGCGAACTTGCGCATCGCGGCAAGGATCAGCGCGATCTTCTTGGGATGGTGCGGCACATAGGTCGTCTCGTCGGCCACCTCCGCCATCACCACCACGTCCGAGGTCTTGTCGGCCTCCTTCAACGCGGACAGCTCCGGGCTCAGCTGATCGCCGAGGACAAGGATCAGGCGGCTCACCAGGGGATCTCCTTGCCGGCGTAATCGTAGAACCCGCCCGAGTGTTCGGGCGTCAGCGTCTCCACCACGTCCACCAGGCGCTCGGCGGCCCGCTCCGGCCCGACCTTGTCGTGATCGGGATAGTCCTGCGTGAAGCCGGTCTCGACCGTACCGGGATGCAGGCACGCCACGACAAGGCTGCGGTGGCTGCGGCCCAGTTCGATGGCGGCGCCGTGCATCAGCTGATTCAGCGCGGCCTTGGCCGTGCGGTAGGAGTACCAGCCGCCCAGCCCGTTGTCGCCGATCGACCCGACCCGCGCCGAAAGGGCGACGAACACCGCCCGTTCCTTGCGCGGCAGAAGCCGCCGGGCGTGTTTCAGCACCAGCGCCGGCCCCACCGCGTTGGCGCGGAACTGCCCGACCAGGGCCTCCTCGTTCAGCTGCCGCAGGGACTTTTCCGGCCCGTTGCCGTCGATCTTGAGCGCGCCCGTCGCGACGAAAATCAGGTCGAACGTCCCCTCGAGATCGGCCAGGCCCGCCTCGATCCGGGCCTCGTCGGTCACTTCGAAGCCGTCCTCGCTCCGCGAGCGGCGCGTGACCTCGACGTCCCGCCGCTCCAGCTCGGCCGCCACGGCGTGGCCGATCCCGCCGGTGGCCCCGATCACGAGTGCCCTCTTCATGCGCATCACTCCCGATAGATCATCTTGCGGGTCATCCCGCCGTCGACGGTCAGCACCTGCCCCGTCACGAATCCCGCGGCCTCGTCCGCCAGCCACCTGATCGCGGCCGCCACGTCGTCGGGCTGGCCCACCCGCCCCGCGGGATGCTGGGCGTGATCCTCGGGGCGCAGCGTCTCTCCGGTGGTGTCGATCCAGCCGGGTGCCACGGCGTTCACCCGGATCGCCGGCCCGAGGCTGACGGCGAGCGCGTGGGTCAGGGCCGAAAGACCGCCCTTCGAGGCGGCATAGGCCTCGCAATCGGGTTCCGATTGCTGCGCGCGGGTCGACGAGACGTTGACGATTGCGCCCTCGCCCGCCCGCAGCAGCGGCACGCAATGCTTCACCATCAGGAAGGCGCCGGTCAGATTGGTGCCGATCCAGTCGTTCCAGGCGTCGAGCGACAGCGCCTCGACCGGACCCGAGAGCGGATCGGCGATGCCTGCGTTGTTCACCAGCAGGTGCAGTTCGGGCGACCAGCCCGACACCTCGGTCACCGCGCGACGCACGTCGCCCTCGTCCGAGACATCGGCGACGAGGGGGAGGATCTCGCCGACCTCACCCACCAGCGACTCCACCGTCCGCGCGTCGCGGTCGAGCGCCGCCACGCGCCAGCCACGCCGTGCTAGATGCAGCGCCGTGCCGCGTCCGATACCGGCGCCCGCGCCGGTGACCAATGCCGTCCGTGCCGTGTCATCCATGCCGCGCCAGCTAGGGGGCGGCGGTGTCCGGTCAAACGCGAGACATTTTTGATCTTTTCCCTGCGGCGCTTTGCCGTCATACTATGCTTCATGACCAGCACCGCACATATCGTTGCCCGCGCCGCACCCGCGCTGCGCCTTGCCGGTCTGCTTCTCCTTACCCGCCTCTGAGCGTGCCATTCGGCGCGAGCGCTCAGGGGCCGCCTTCCGCGCCGGACGACAAGGCTTAAGGACGAAACGAAAGACAGTTCCATGACCGACCAGACCAAGGACCGGGTGTTGATATTCGACACCACGCTGCGCGACGGCGAGCAATCTCCGGGCGCGACCATGAGCCACGCCGAAAAGCTCGAGATCGCGGGCATGCTCGACGAGATGGGCGTCGACATCATCGAGGCGGGCTTTCCCATCGCCTCGATCGGCGATTTCGAGGCGGTGAAGGCGATCGCCGAGCAGACCGAGCGCGCCACGATCTGCGGCCTCGCCCGCGCCAACACCAAGGACATCGACCGCTGCTGGGAGGCGGTCCGGCATGCGAAATCGCCGCGCATCCACACCTTCATCGGGACCTCGCCGCTGCACCGGGCCATCCCCGACCTGACGCAGGACCAGATGGCCGACCGCATCCACGAGACGGTCACGCACGCCCGCAACCTCTGCGACAACGTGCAATGGTCCCCGATGGACGCCACGCGGACCGAGTGGGACTATCTCAAGCGCGTGGTCGAGATCGCGATCAACGCCGGCGCCACGACGATCAACATCCCCGACACCGTGGGCTATACCGCCCCGGTCGAAAGCGCCGACCTTATCCGCCGCCTGATCGCCGAGATCGACGGAGCCGAGGACATCGTGTTCGCCACCCACTGCCACAACGACCTGGGCATGGCGACGGCCAACAGCCTTGCCGCCGTCGAAGGCGGCGCGCGTCAGATCGAATGCACGATCAATGGCCTGGGCGAGCGGGCGGGCAACACCGCCCTGGAAGAGGTCGTCATGGCGCTGCGCGTGCGCGGCGACATCATGCCTTACCGCACGTCGATCGACACCACGAAGATCATCAACATCTCGCGCAAGGTGGCGACCGTCTCGGGCTTTCCGGTGCAATACAACAAGGCCATCGTGGGCAAGAACGCCTTTGCCCATGAAAGCGGCATCCACCAGGACGGCATGCTGAAGAACGCCGAGACGTTCGAGATCATGCGCCCCGAGGATATCGGCCTGAAGGAAACCAACCTCGTCCTGGGCAAGCACTCGGGCCGCGCCGCGCTGCGTGCCAAGCTCAAGGACCTGGGTTTCGACTTGGCCGACAACCAGCTGTCGGACATCTTCGTGCGGTTCAAGGCGCTCGCCGACCGCAAGAAGGAGGTCTACGACGACGACCTCGAGGCACTGATGCGCGACCAGTCCGGCAGCGACGGCGAGCGGATCAAGCTCAAGTTCCTGCGGGTCATCTGCGGCACCGAGGCGCCGCAGACCGCCGACCTGACGCTCGAGGTCGACGGCGACGATCTGCAGGTGACGGCGCATGGCGACGGTCCGGTGGACGCGGCGTTCAACGCGGTGAAGGAGCTGTTCCCCCACGAGGCGCGGTTGCAGCTCTACCAGGTCCACGCCGTGACCGAGGGCACCGACGCCCAGGCCACGGTCAGCGTCCGGATGGAAGAGAACGGCCGCCTCGTCACCGGCCAGTCGGCCGACACCGACACCGTGGTCGCCAGCGTCAAGGCGTATATCCACGCCCTGAACCGCCTGCTGCTGCGGCGCGAGCAATCGGGCGGCGACGTCAAGCAGGTGTCCTACAAGGACGTGGGCTAGGCGCGACGCGCGCACTGCCGCCAAGGACAAGGGGCGCCCCGCCGGGCGCCCCTTACTCGTATCCGGGTGGCGATCAGTCGGCCCAGGGGCCGTGCTGGTCGCTCAGGCCGTTGTCCGTCCGCTCGAACCCGTGGCGGCCGAAGAAATCGCGCTGCCCCTGGATCAGGTCGGCCGAGCCGCGCGACTGGCGCATCGTGTCAAACCAGGCAAGCGCGCTCGACATGGCGGGCATCGGCAGCCCGGCGCGCAGACCTTCCAGCACCACGCGCCGCAGCGCCGGCACCGCCGTCTCCATCCGGTCGGCAAAGGCGGGCGCGAGCGTCAGCAACCCGTGGGGTAGTCCCTCGCGCGCGGCCTGCGAGATGTCGTCCAACAGGTCCGACCGGATGATGCAGCCGGCCCGCCAGATCTCGGCCACGCGGCCGAGGTCGAGGGACCAGTCGAAATGCTCGGACGCCGATTGCAGCAGTGCCAGCCCCTGCCCATAGGCGATGATGCGCGCGGCCAGCAGGGCCTGCTCCAGCTCGCCGTCATCCAGCGACAGCGTGCCCTTTTCCGCCGCGCCGAACCGGCTCTCGCCCGCGGCGCGCGCCTCGCCCATCGACGACCAGGACCGCGCGGCGACGGCGGACTCGATGGCCGAGGCCGACTGCCCCAGCTTGAGCGCCTCGATCACGGTCCAGCGGCCGGTGCCCTTCTGCCCCGCGCTGTCGCGGATCACATCCAGAAGCGGCCCGCCCGACGTCTTGTCCTGGGCGCGCAGCACCTCTGCCGTGATCTCGATCAGGTACGAGCGCAGCTTGCCCTCGTTCCAGCGCTCGAACAGCGGCGCGGTCTCGGCGGGCGTCTTGCCTTCGCCGTCGCGCAGCAGGCCGTAGACCTCGGCGATCATCTGCATGTCGGCGTATTCGATGCCGTTGTGCACCGTCTTGACGAAATGCCCGGCGCCGTCCGGCCCGAGCCAGGCGGCACAGGGAGAGCCTTGGTAATCCGCGGCGATGGCCTCGACGATCTCGCGGATCGCCGCATAGCTCTTCTCGGGACCGCCGACCATGATCGAGGGACCGTGCCGCGCACCATCCTCGCCGCCGGACACGCCCATGCCGATGAAGTTCAGCCCGCGCTCGGCCAGCGCGGCCTCGCGGCGACGGGTGTCGTTGAAATCCGCGTTGCCCGCGTCGACCAGCGTGTCACCCTTGTCCAGCAGCGGGATCAACTGGTCGATCGTGGCGTCGACCGCCGCCCCGGCGGGGACCATGAGGATCACCGACCGCGGCGCCGACAGCGATGCGACGAGGGCCTCGGGCGTCTCGGCGGCCGTCAGGCGCGATGCAAGCTCGCCGGCACTGTCGACGAACTGCCCGATCTTCTCGACAGTGCGATTGTGCACCGCTATGTCGTATCCACGCTCGGCGATATTGAGGGCAAGCGCCGCCCCCATCGTTCCGAGCCCTACTAGCCCGATGTCGGCCATTGTACTGTTCCTTTCCTTGCCGGCAGCAGATATTCGGGTTACCGCCGCGCGCAAGCGGTGGCGCAACGGGAGCCGGGATGCAACTACTGGAGACCCTCGCGGACGAACTCGCCCAGGAAACCCTGGCCCGCGCCGGCAGGACGGGTGACGAGTCGCTGGTGCAGAAGGTTGCCGACGAAATCGGCTCCTCCTCGCAGACCATGCAGGAAGCGTTCCTGACCGCCGTTCGCGTCCGCCGCGCCGAGGCCCGCGCACGGGCGCTTCTGGCGCGTCACGGCGACGGCTAGACACTCAGACGTCGAGGCACCAGCGCAGGATCGCCTTCTGCGCGTGCAGCCGGTTCTCGGCCTCGTCGAACACGACCGAGCTCGGTCCGTCCATCACTTCGCTCGTGACCTCGTCACCGCGATGCGCGGGAAGGCAATGCATGAACAGCGCATCCGGCTTGGCCTGCGCCATCAGGTCCCGATCCACACGGTAGCCGCGCAGCTGGTTGTGCCGGCGCTCCTTGGCGCTCTGGGGATCGTGCATCGACACCCAGGTATCCGTCACCACTAGGTCGGCGCCCTGCACCGCCTTGTAGGGGTCGCGCTCGATCGTGATCCAATCCCGCAGCGACGGTTCGGGGTCCAGAGGCTGCGGCCCGGTGAAGGTCAGGTCGAAGCCGAACTGGCGGCTGGCATGGGCGAAGGAGGCGAACACGTTGTTGCCGTCGCCCGACCACACGACCTTGCGCCCCGCGATCGGCCCGCGATGCTCTTCGTAGGTCATAACGTCGGTCATGATCTGGCAGGGATGCGTCCGGTTGGTCAGGCCGTTGATCACCGGCACGGTGGCATGCTCGGCCATTTCCAGCAGCGTCTGCTCCTCGTAGGTCCGGATCATGATGAGATCGACGTACCGGCTCATCACGCGGGCAGTGTCGGCGATCGTCTCGCCGTGGCCCAGCTGCATGTCCGCGCCCGACAGGACCATCGTCTGCCCGCCCATCTGCCGGATCCCGACGTCGAACGACACCCGCGTCCGCGTCGACGGCTTCTCGAAGATCAGCGCGACCATGCGCCCGGCCAGCGGCTGTTCGGAATCCGGCACGCCCTTGGGCGCCCCGTTGCGCGCCATCTTCATGGCGCGCGCGCGGTCGATCATGCCCCGCAGCGCCTGCGGATCGGTCCGGTCGATATCGAGAAAATGTGGCATCTGTCCTGTCCTGAAAATTGCGCGGGTCCGACCCCGCCGGGCGGCTCACGCCCACCCCGACGTCTCCGATGTCCCGCGGGCCTCAGGCCGCATCCGCCCGCACCCGCGCGGCCGCGCGGTCCAGACGCGCCGCGGCCTCGGCGATCTCGTCGTCGCCGATGGTCAGCGGCGGCAGCAGCCGGACGACGTTCTCGGCCGCCGGCACCGTCAGCATCTCTTCCGCGAAGCCGGCCTTGACCACGTCGGCATTCGGCGCGCGGCAGACCACGCCCAGCATCAGCCCCTCGCCGCGCACGCTCTCGAACACGTCGGGATGGGCGGCGACCACTCCCTCGAGCTTCTGGCGCAGGAGCCCCGCCTTGCGCGAGACCTCCGCGAGGAAACCGGGATCAGCCACGATCTCCATCACCTTCGAACCGACGGCACAGCCCAGGGGGTTGCCGCCATAGGTCGAGCCGTGGGTGCCTGCCGTCATTCCGGCCGCCGCACGCTCGGTCGCCAGCACGGCCCCCAGGGGAAAGCCGCCGCCGATGCCCTTGGCGATCATCATGATGTCCGGCGTGATCCCGGCCCATTCGTGGGCGAACAGCCGCCCCGTCCGACCCATGCCGCACTGCACCTCGTCGAGGATCAGCAGCAGACCGTGTTCGTCGCACAGCTCGCGCAGCCCTTTCAGGCACACGTCCGGCAGGGGCCGGATCCCGCCCTCGCCCTGGATCGGCTCGATCAGGATCGCCGCGGTCCGCTCGGTCACCGCCGCGCGCATCGCCTCGTGGTCGCCGAAGGGAAGATGCACGAAGCCCGGCAGCATCGGCCCGAAGCCCTTGGTCATCTTCTCGGACCCCGCGGCGGAAATCCCGGCCGTCGACCGGCCGTGGAACGCGCCGGAAAAGGTCAGGATCTCGACCCGGTCGGGCTGTCCCGCCTCGTGGAAGTGCTTCCGCGCCATCTTCACCGCCAGTTCGCAGGACTCGGTCCCCGAATTGGTGAAGAACGCCGTGTCCGCAAAGGTCGCCGCCACCAGCCGGTCGGCCAGGTCCTGTTGCGCGGGAATGTTGTAGAGGTTCGAGACATGCCACAGCGTCTCGGCCTGCCGCGTCAGTGCCTCGACCAGCGCCGGATGGGCGTGCCCCAGCGCGTTCACCGCGATCCCGGCCCCCATGTCCAGGAATCGGCGCCCGTCGGCCTCGACCAGCCAGCTGCCCTCGCCCTTGACGAAGCTGAGCGGCGCACGGGTATAGGTCGGCAGGATCGACGGGATCATGGCGGTTTCCTTCGCGGGAAGAAGCCCGAGTGGTGCCAAAGGGCTGCGGGCAAGTCAATATTTCGGGAACGGACGCGCCCCGTCCGGGCGCAGGAACACGGGACGTCTCAGACGCGGCGGCGTCGACGTCGGATCGCGGGAAGGTTGCGGATCGCGGTATTCATGGCGGAAGCGTTAGACGCTTCCGCCGCTCCTGTCCAGCCGTCAGGCCTTCAGCCGGTAGCCGCGCTTGAACCAGTGCCAGCACACCGCCAGCACCGCCGCCGTGGCGGCCAGGCAGATCACCAGTCCCAGCCAGGGAGAGCTGTCGGATGTGCCGATCACCCCGTAGCGCACCCCGTCGATCAGGTAGAAGACCGGGTTCAGGTGCGTCAGCCAGAACATCGCCGGCGGCAACGTCTCGATCGAGTAGAACGTCCCCGACAGAAAGCTCAGCGGCGTGATGATGAAGTTGGTGATCGCCGCCATCTGGTCGAACTTGGTGGCGAAGATCGCCGCGATGATCCCCAGCCCGCCGAGAAAGGCCGAGCCCAGGACGACAAAGACAAGCGCCCAGATCGGATAGCTCAGCCCGACGCCCACGAAGACCGCCATCATGATCCAGATCGCAACGGCGACGAACACGCCGCGCCCGACCGCGCCGGCCATGTAGCCGATCACCATTTCCAGCGGCGACAGCGGCGGCATCAGCGTGTCGATGATGTTGCCCTGCACCTTGGCGATCATGATCGATGACGACGTGTTCGCGAAGGCGTTCTGGATCACGTTCATCATCAGGATTCCCGGCGCCAGGAACTCGACGAAGCGCACCCCCATCACCTCGCCCCGCGTCGGCCCGATCGCCAGCGCGAAGACGGCCAGGAACAGCCCCGCGGTGATCAGCGGCGCCATCAGCGTCTGGGTCCAGACGGCAAGGAACCGGCGCACCTCCCGCTCGGCAAGGGTATAGAGACCCATCCAGTTCCAGCGCCCGAAGCGGCGGGTGCCCATCTGCATCGTGTCGGCCATGACGCGCTCCTTTTCATCGGTGGGGCGGTTCTTGTTTGCCCCCTCGCGGATGCTTAGAATAGAGGTTTCCGAGAAAACTCAAGGCGGGGGCGGACAAGTCCCTCCATTGCGAAGGAAGCGGCGATGTCCTGGACCGACGAACGTGTCGAGATGCTCAAGAAGATGTGGTCCGAAGGCCAGTCGGCCAGCCGCATCGCCAAGGAACTGGGCGGCGTGACGCGCAATGCGGTGATCGGCAAGGTCCATCGCCTCGGTCTGTCGAACCGCACCGGCGGCACGCCCGAGGCCGAGCCCGAGGCCCCCGCGCAGGCCGCGCCCCCCGCGCCCGACCCGGCCCCCGAGCCCGCGGCACCGCCCCAGGCGGCCGAGCCGGCGCCCGAACCGAAACGTCCCGAGACAGAGGAGCCCGAACCCACCGTGGCACCCACCCCGATGCGCAAGTCGATCATTCCCGCCGGCCAACCGCTGCCGCCGCAGCCCTCGGCGAACGAGATTTCCGCCGAGGCCCTGGAAAGCGTCCGCGAGGTCGAGAAGAAGGCCAAGAGGCTCGGCCTGATGGAACTGACCGAACGGACCTGCAAGTGGCCCGTGGGCGACCCGGCGACCGAGGATTTCTGGTTCTGCGGCCTCCCCGTCCAGACCGGCAAGCCCTATTGCGAGGCCCATGTCGGCGTCGCCTTCCAGCCGATGAACAACCGCCGCGACCGCAAGCGCTGACACCAGGCGCAGCGGCCCTTCTTCTGCCCCGAAATATCCCCGCCGGAGGCACCGCCGGGCCGCCAGGCCCGGCGTGACGCAGCGCCCGCAGGGCGATGCCGACATCATGTCGCGCCGCACGGCGCGGCCGCATGATAGAGCTTCCCGCGGCATCTGCGCGGGCGTATACACCGGCGGATGAGCCAGAACCCGCCAGAGCTGCGCCCCGACCTCTCCCGCGCCCGCATCGCCGAAACAAACCGCGACGGCCAGCCGACGATCGGCATGGTCTCGCTGGGCTGTCCCAAGGCCCTCGTCGACAGCGAGCGCATCCTGACCCGCCTCAGGGCCGAGGGCTACGGCATCTCGGCCGAGTATGCCGGCGCCGACGCGGTGATCGTGAACACCTGCGGCTTTCTCGACAGCGCCAAGGCGGAAAGCCTCGACGCGATCGGCGAGGCGCTGGCCGAGAACGGGCGCGTGATCGTCACCGGCTGCCTCGGGGCCGAGCCCGACTACATCACCGGCGCGCATCCCAAGGTGCTCGCGGTGACGGGGCCGCACCAGTACGAGCAAGTGCTCGACGCCGTCCACGAGGCGGTGCCCGCCGCACCCGATCCGTTCGTCGACCTCCTCCCCGAGGCCGGCATCCGGCTGACGCCGCGGCATTACAGCTATCTCAAGATTTCCGAGGGCTGCAATCATGCCTGCCGGTTCTGCATCATCCCCGACATGCGCGGCCGGCTCCAGTCGCGGCCGCACCGCGCGGTTCTGCGGGAAGCCGAGAAGCTGGTCGAGTCTGGGGTCCGGGAGCTCCTCGTCATCAGCCAAGACACCTCCGCCTATGGCACCGATTGGCGCGACCGCGACGCGAAGGCGCCGATCCACGCCCTCGCACGCGATCTGGGCGGGCTCGGCGCCTGGGTCCGGCTGCATTACGTCTATCCCTACCCCCATGTCCGAGGTCTGATCCCGCTGATGGCCGAGGGCCTGATCCTTCCCTATCTCGACATCCCGTTCCAGCACGCCCATCCCGACACGCTCCGCCGGATGGCGCGCCCCGCCGCCGCGGCGCGGACGCTGGACGAGATCGCCGCCTGGCGCGCGGATTGTCCCGACATCGCCCTGCGCTCCACCTTCATCGTCGGCTATCCCGGCGAGACGGAAGAGGAATTCGCCACACTGCTCGACTGGCTGGACGAGGCTCAGCTCGACCGGGTCGGCTGCTTCCAGTACGAGAATGTCGCCGGCGCGCGGTCGAACGCCCTGCCCGATCACGTCCCCGACGAGATCAAGCAGGAGCGCTGGGAACGCTTCATGCAAAAGGCGCAGGCCATCTCCGAGATCCGCCTCGCCGCAAAGCTGGGCACGCGGCAGGAGGTGATCGTGGACGACATCGACACCGACGGCATCGCCACCTGCCGGACTCGCGCGGACGCCCCCGAGATCGACGGATGCCTCTTCATCGACGAGGACACCGCGCATCTGTTAGTGGGCGACATCGTCACGGTCGAGGTGGACGAGACGGGCGAGTACGACCTCTGGGGCCGACTCTGACGGTCAGGACAGCGCGCCGCCGGTGTGGCTCAACTGCCCCTCGGCAGTGGCCACCGTGCGCGCGGCCGGGCCGCAGAGACGACCGTTCAGCATCTTCAGCTGCGGGAACGCCTTGCGGATCGCCGCCTGCGCCCGCGCCGAGGACGTGGCGTCCAGCGCCTCGCGCGGGAACAGCGTCTCGCACATCAGCCCGCCGGCGCTGACGACTTCGTGGGTGTCGAGCAGCAAGCAGTGATAACGCACCTCCGCGATCTCGTCGTCGCGCGCCACACCCTTCCACTGGGTCAGCGCCGCCGCCGGGACCAGCACCTCCGAGACGCCGAAGAACAGGTCCGCCCGCCAACCGCTGACCAGCACGCGGTGCCCCGGCGCCAGCCAGACCGGCTTGTCCGGATAACCCGTGGCAAGGGCATGACTGTCGAACCGGATCGGGCGCAGATGCGCGTTGCTGTCGTCGAACCTGACCGACATCTCGGTCTTCCAGCGCAGGGGACGGATGCCGCGATCCAGCGTCCAGACGCCGTCGCCGATTTCCAGCTCCTCGACGTTGCGGCGGCCGACGCCGCTCAGCATCGGGGTGCCCTCGGTGAAGCAGACGGACGGGATGTCGGCCCTGCCGCCACGGCGGGCCGGCGTGGTCCGCTGCTGCTTGCCGTAGAAACGCGTCTGGGGATGCCGCCGCAGACCGTCGAGGTCCAGGAGGATGCGCGCACCGCTTCCCCCCGTCTCGAACACGACGTGATTGTCGCCCCCCGCAAGGCCGCGCATCGCCTCGGCCCGCGCGATCAGGTCGGCCGCGATCAGATCGCCACCGGGACCGTGCAGCGCGAAATACAACCTTGAGGGCGCGGCTTCGCCCGAGGGCGGCGCGACCTGCTGCAGCTGGAAGCGTTCGTCGGCCCGGCCCATCGCCCGGACCCCCGAGAGGCGCAGGCGCAGTTCCGAGGCGCGGTGCCCCTCCACATGGGCCTCGTCATAGGTGCCGATCGTGTCGCCCCGAAGATCGTAGAACATTCCATGCTCCAATTTCGCAGGTCGCCGTATCGTCGACCGCATGACAAACGCACCGCCAGACACAACTTAAAGGTGTTCGATGCGAAGGCCAGTCTCCGTCGCCTCGGAATCGGCCAATTGGTTCCTATTTCGTTAACACCGACGCCGCAGGCGAAACGATGCGGTATCTTTGGAAGAATCGTCCACGAAGAAACGCCTCAGGCACCGGCATCGCGCCCCGTCCCACGCAACGTTGGTCCAGCCGCGAATCGCGCGACGGTGGGGTGGTTGCCATGCACGCTGCGGTCGATAGGCTTGTTCCATGACCCAACCCGTAACGCTTTCCGTGCCCTGCCCCGACCGTGACTGTGCCCTGTCCCTCGCACGGGCCGCGGTGGCCGGGCGTCTTGCCGCCTGCGCCAACATCTACGGCCCCGTGACAAGCGTGTTCACCTGGAACGACGCGGTCGAGGAAGAGGACGAGCACGTACTGACGCTCAAGACCGTCGCGGCGCGGGTCGACGAACTGGCGACGCTCTTGCAGACGCGGCATCCCTACGACGTGCCCGCGATCACGTGGGAGACCTGTTCGGCCGACGACGACACGCTGACATGGCTCGCCGACGAAACCCGCTAGCGCGCGCCGGTCACCCGCGCGCTGCCCGCGACGAGAGAGAAGATCGCGCCGGGCCAGTCGGCACGGCGGATGGTCCGCCCGCCAGATGCCGTATTGTGCGATCCACCACCTCCGCGGCGGAATACTGACGCGGAGTGGTTGGCGCGTGATTATCGCCGGATCGACCGCTTCGGCGTCACAATCCTGCCGCGATCCGCCGAACCGTCGCGATGCGCTCGGAATTGGGCGGGTGGGTGCCAAGGAACGAGTTGCCGGGATCGGGAGACCGGGCGAAATACTGCGCACCGACCACCGGATCGTACCCCGCCCGTGCCGCGATCACCGTGCCCAGGGCGTCGGCCTCGAGCTCGTAGCCCTTGGAATAGCGCCGCGCGCCCATCGTCGCGCCAAGGCTCTGCGCCTGCCGCACGGCATCCGGCCCCGCGCCGCCCAGCGTCGCCAGCGCCCCGGCGAGGATCGCCCCGGACATCGCGTTGGCCTGGCTGCGGTCCAGGTGGCCCGAGATGTGGTGCGCCGCCTCGTGGCCCAGGATGAAGGCCAGCTCGTCGCGGTTCCGCGCTTCGGCGATCAGGGAAATGGTAAAGCCCACGACCGGCCGTCCGTCGCGACTGACGGTCTGGAACGCGTTGGGCGGCACCTCGACCCGGTCGTCGACGACGATGGCGAAATCGCAGTTGGTGCCCGGCCCGGTGCGCCGGCGACATTCCTGCTCGGCCACAGGCTCGACCCGCGTGATCACGTTGAAGAAGTTGCTCGCCGCGCGGTCGGCCCGCGCCTCCGTCGACCGGGCTTGGACCTGCTGTCGCGAGGGGGCGCTGGTCGTCGTGCCGCCGGACTGTTGCTGCGGCGGCGGAACGGCACAGCCTGCCAGAGCCACTGCCAGCCCAAGGATCGCCCATCGCATTACCGCACCTCCACGTCGCATCGGGCCTACCTTAACGGCCATGCGGCCGAGGGCCAGTGCCCCGCGCGCCCTGCGTCGGCACGTCACTGCTATGACTTGCGCCTGCCATTATCGGGGATAGTCTCGACCCATGTTCAGCATCGAGCACGACTTCGACGCCACCGTCGTCACCCTCGTCGACGATCCCGCGCAATACCGGCAGGAGGACATCATCGTCTCCGCCTTCGAGGAATGTGTGACGGTCACGCAGCTCGATCCGCGGACGGATCGGGAGCAGACCGTCACCTTCTCGATGGCGCAACTGCGCGACCTGTCCGCAGCGCTCGACCTGCCCGAAGGCGTCTACCGGCTGCGCAGGAACACGCGCTAGTCGACGCGCACCACCTTGTCCCGCCCACTTGCCCCGCGTACGAGCGACAGGCGGGATTTAGGCACGCCCAGCGCCTTGGCCAGCATCTTGAGAATCGCCGCATTCGCCTTGCCGTCCGCCGGCGGCGCGGTGACATGCACCCGCAACTGCCCCGCCTCTTCGACGATGGCGTCGCGCGAGGCGCCCGGCGTCGCGCGCAGCCGCAGTTCGGCGCCGGGGGCGGCAAGGTGGGACAGGTCGGGCGGGCGCTTGCTGGACATCGCGGGGGGCTCGTTTCACTCTCACGCCAATTGACGCGAAAGGGGCACCCGATGGCCACCGGTTTTTTCTGGGACGAACGCTGCTTCTGGCATGCCGGCGGCACCTACGCCTTCACCGTGCCGGTGGGCGGGCTGGTCCAGCCGCAGGCGGCCGGCGGGTTGCCGGAATCGCCCGAGACCAAGCGCCGTCTCAAGACACTGATGGAGGTCACGGGCCTCTGGTCCGAAGTGACGCCGCAGACGGCACCGCCCGCGTCGCGCGACGACCTGCTGCGGGTCCATCCCGAAGCGTTCCTCGACCGGTTCCAGGCCGTCTCCGACGCCGGCGGCGGCGAGCTGGGCCTGCGCACGCCCTTCTCGAAGGGCGGGTTCGAGATCGCGGCGCTGTCGGCGGGGCTGGCCACCGGCGCGCTGCGCTCGGTCCTGTCGGGGCAGACCGAGACCGCCTACGCGCTGTCGCGCCCGCCGGGCCACCATTGCCTGCCGGATTGGCCCAACGGGTTCTGCCTGCTGGCGAACATCGCCGTCGCGGTGGAATCGGTGCTGGCCGAAGGGCTGGCCGGGCGCGTCGCGGTGCTGGACTGGGACGTGCATCACGGCAACGGGACCGAGGCGATCTTCTACGACCGCGACGACGTGCTCACCGTTTCGCTGCACCAGGAGCACAACTACCCGCTCGAGACCGGCGACGCCGACGCGTGCGGCGAGGGCGACGGGACAGGCTGCAACGTCAACATCCCGCTGCCACCCGGCACGGGGCACGACGGCTACCTCGCCGCGTTCGACCGCATCGCCGCGCCCGCCATCGCGCGGTTCGCCCCAGACGTCATCGTCGTGGCGTGCGGCTATGACGCCGCGGCAATCGACCCGCTGGGGCGGATGCTGGCCAGCGTCGAGACCTTCCGCGCCCTTGCCCAGCGGACGATGCAGTTGGCCGCCGACACCTGCGGCGGCCGCATGGCCTGCGTGCACGAGGGCGGCTATTCCGAACTCTACGTGCCGTTCTGCGGCCACGCCGTGATCCGCGCGCTGTCCGACAGCGCGATCGAGGCGCCCGATCCGCTGGCCGACATGATCGCCGCGCGGCAACCGGGCCCGGCGCAATCGCGGTTCATCGACGGCTGGATCGACGAGCTCGCGGCCTTCCACGGCACCTGACCCGTCCGCCCGCCCTTGACCCCGACCCCGACAGCGCCGACATCGGCGCGGACACGGCCACGGAGATCCCCATGCCCCAGCCCAATCCGGCGGCGCTCGACTTTCTGCTGACGCGCCGCTCGCGCCCGGCCAAGACGCTCACATCACCGGTCCCCGACCGCGCCGCGCTCGAACCGATCCTGCGCGCCGCCGGCCGCAGCCCGGACCACGGCAAGCTCGAGCCCTGGCGCTTCATCGTGCTCGAGCGCGAGGCGCTACTGCGGCTGGCCGGCTACGTCGAGACGCGGGGCGCCGCGCTCGGAAAGGCACCGGAGGACATCGAGAAACAGCGCCGGCAATACGCCGACGCGCATCTCGTGGTGGCGGTGATCGCCTGCCCCGAAGCCTCGGACAAGATCCCTCAGATCGAGCAGACCCTCTCGGTCGGGGCGGTGTGCCTGCAGCTTCTGAACGCCGCGCTGGCCTCGGGCTGGGGCGCGAACTGGCTGACCGGCTGGGCCAGCCACGACCCGATGTTCATGGAAGAGGCGCTTGGCCTCAGCAGCGTCGAATGGGTGGGCGGCCTGATCCATATCGGCACCGAGACCGCCGAACCGCCCGACCGCCCGCGTCCCGACCTCGACGCCAAGGTCAGCTGGGTCGCCACATGATCGTCACCGACGCACTCCGCGCCCTGGGCCAGATCGGCGATCCCCGGTTCAGCCGCGTGCTGGCGCGGGGGATCGGGCTGACCGTCCTGCTGCTGGTCGCCGTCTACGTGGCGGTCTTCTACCTCGTCGGCTGGATGGTGCCGGATTCGTTCAGCCTGCCCTGGATCGGGCAGGTCACCTGGGTCGACGGGCTCGCATCCGGCGCGTCGCTGCTGCTGATGATGGCGCTTTCGGTGTTCCTGATGGTGCCCGTCGCCTCGGCCTTCACGTCGCTGTTCCTCGACGACGTCGCCGACGCGGTCGAGGCGCGGCATTATCCCGGCCTCGGCCCCGCGCTACGGGTGCCCTGGGCCGAGGCGCTGCACGACAGCGTGTCGTTCCTGGGCGTGCTGATCGCGGCGAACCTGGGCGCGCTGGTGTTGTACCTGCTGCTCGCCCCGGCGGCACCGCTGATCTTCCTGGCGCTGAACGGCTACCTGCTTGGGCGGGAATATTTCCAGCTTGTCGCGATACGACGGCTCGGGCGGTCAGGCGCCGCCGCGATGCGCCGGCGTCACGCCGGGCAGATCTGGGCGGCCGGCGCGCTGATGGCGTTGCCGCTGACGATTCCGCTGGTCAATCTGTTGGTGCCGGTGCTGGGGGCGGCGACCTTCACGCACCTGTTCCACCGGTTGGCCCCATCCGGCCGAACCAGTCCAGCGTCCGCACGCTGACGAAATCCGTGACGACGAGCACATAGCTCACGCTCCAGAGCACGACGGTCACGGCCGTGACCCACATGAACTTGCGCTTGAGGTTGAGGTCGACCGGAGCGCCCTCATGCGTGCCGGGCACGACGACACCTTCGTCGTGCTGGCTGCGCTGACCGATGGGAAGCGCGACGAAAAGGGCCATGAACCAGATCACGGCGAAGAGGACGAGTGCGGACGTAATAGCCATGGATGCGACTCATGAACGAGCAGGGATTTGCTTCGTGGATCCATTAGTCCAGAGCCGACGTTCAGGCAATCTCGGAACCGATCACCTTTAAGTAAAATATGCTTCGGCGGGCGGAGTGGCGCCGATCGTCACACCTGTTCCAGCTCGATCAGGCAGCCATTGAAATCCTTGGGGTGCAGGAACAGCACCGGCTTGCCATGCGCGCCGATCTTGGGCTCGCCGCCGCCCAGAACGCGGGCGCCCTCGGCCGCCAGCCGGTCGCGCGCGGCGTGAATGTCGTCGACCTCGTAGCAGATGTGGTGGATGCCGCCGCCGGGGTTCTTTTCGAGGAAACCAGCGATCGGGGACCCCTCGCCCAACGGATACAGAAGCTCGATCTTCGTGTTCGGCAGTTCGATGAAGACCACAGTGACGCCGTGCTCAGGCTCGTCCTGCGGGGCGCCCACGCTTGCGCCGAGCGTATCGCGGTACTGCGCGGCCGCGGCCTTAAGGTCGGGCACCGCGATGGCCACGTGGTTCAGGCGTCCGATCATCTGTTCCTCCCTGCGTGCCGGTATCCTCTCTGTAGGGGGCGATCCCCTGCAACGGCAAGCCCGGCGCGACGTTAACCCGCCCTTAGCGCGAAATGCGGTCAATGCCTCCGTCACCCGTCGAAATGTCCGGAGAGACCAATGCAGTCCGTCCAAGCCGAATTCATGCGCCCCCGCCCCACGGCCGAGCGTCCGCTGCTTGGCCAGACGATCATGGTCGTCGAGGACAGCCACGTCGCGAGCGAGACGTTGCGCCTGATGTGCCTGCGCAGCGGGGCGCGCATCCGCAGGGCCGACAGCCTGAAATCGGCGGGGCGGCACCTGTGCACCTACCGGCCCAGCATCGCGATCGTCGACATGGGCCTGCCCGACGGGTCGGGCGCGGACCTGATCACTTCGCTTGCCGGGGCAAGGCATCGGGTGCAGGTCCTGCTGGCCATCTCGGGCGATCCAGCCTCGCTGGAAGAGGCGCAGGAGGCCGGCGCCGACGGCACCCTGGCGAAACCGCTGAGCAAGCTGGCCACTTTCCAGGCCGAGATCCTCTCGCGCCTGTCGGAGTCCGAGCAACCGTCCGGCCCGCGGCCCCTGCCGATGGAGGAAATCGTGCCCGATCCCGCGGCGCTGCAGGACGACTTCGCGCATCTGCAGATGCTTCTGGCGGCGCCCAACGCATCCGGGACCACGCGCTACGCTGCCGGCTTCGCGCTGGGGGTCGCGCAATCCTGCGGCGATGCCGAAATGGTCGCGGCGGCCGAGGCCCTGTTGCGGGCCTGCCATGACGGCCTGCCGCTCGTGCCCCCCCGCGAAGCGTTGCTCGACGCGGTCAGGACGCACCTCGCCCCCGCCCCGGCCTGATGAGCGGCGACACTACAGCAACAGGCCCGGATCGCTGCCCATGTCGAGGCCGGGAAAGACCGAGCGTTCCAGCACGCCGCGCTCCAGCCCGAACAGCCCGCGCATCGCCCAGGCCGCGTAGGCGCGGACATCGCCCGTCGGCATCAGGTCGCGCCGGTCGTAGAGCTCCGACTCGGACAGGCCCGGCCACCGGCCCAGCACGCGCCCGCCGCGAATCGCGCCGCCCGCCATCAGCATCGCGCCCCCGGTGCCGTGGTCGGTGCCCTTGGTGCCGTTCTCGCGCAGGGTGCGGCCGAACTCGGTCATCGCCAGCACCGTCGTCTTGGACCACGCGTCGCCCAGGCCGATGCGCAGCGTCTCGATCACCTCGGCCAGAAGCTCCAGCCGCTGCGGCATCACCTTGGCCTGGCCGCGGTGGTGGTCCCATCCGGGGACCGAGAACGCCGCGATCCGCGTGTCGTGATACAGACGGTCCGCCGCGAACGCCGCAAGGTCGTTCATCGACGAGCTGCGCCCTTCCTGAAGCCGCGCGTTCAGCGCCGCCCCGCGTTCGGTCGAGGTGTCCGGCTCGGCCAGTTCCGCCAGCTCGATCGCCTCGAGCGCGGTGTCCCGGAACAGCGGATCCTCGTGATAGACATGCTCAAGCAGCAGACGGGTCTGCGGCGTGATGTCCAGTGCCACGTCCGGCGACCAGTTCATCACCGGCGCCTTGCCCCGCAGCACCTTCATCTCGTCCCGGCCAATGGCGAAGGCGGTCTGCCCCTCCAGCCCGCCGACCGTCTGCAACATCCGGTTCAGCCAGCCGTCCCGCGCCGCCAGGCGGGAGACATCCATGCCGGTCCCGGCCTCAAGCAGGTCCTGTCCATCGAAATGGCTGCGCTTGTCGCGGTAGGGGGTCGAGACGGCGTGCACCACGCCCAGCTCGCCCTTGCCCCACAGGGGATGCAGCGGCTTGAGCGAGGGGTGCAGCGTGAAGAACCCGTCCAGCGGCAGCCCCGGCGCCGCGGCGTCGAACAGCCCCGCGCGGGCGGGCGCGAAATGCGGGTCGCCCACCGGGCGCACCACGTCCAGCCCGTCCATCGCGCCGCGCAGGATCAGCACCACCAGCCGCTCGTCCCACGGCGCGCTCGCCATCGTCACGGTCGTCGTCAGCGGGAACGCCGCGGCGGAACATCCCAGCACCGCCGCGCCGCCGCGCAAGAGACCCCGGCGTGTGATATCGGCCATGCGACCTACCTTCTGTTGAACTCTGGGGCCGACAGGACCAGCCCAACGCCCTGCGGTCGGGTCTCGGCCGCACCCACCGCCCATGCGAGCCGCCGGCTGGCCGTACTGCCAAGCGCGGTCTGCACGAAGGCTCGCGGATCGGGCAGCGTGTCCCGCAGCGCCGCCGGCGTACGCATCGACCAGACGATGCGCTGCGACAGGCCCTGCGGCGTGATCCAGGCGTCCGCCGCCTCGGGCCAGCCATCCGGCCCCGGCGGCGAGAAGAAGTCCTGCCCCATCTTCACCATCGGCTGCTCGACGTACTGGCGCCAGTCGCGGCGCTTCCAGCCGGCCACCTCGCTGCCCTGCATGCCCAGCGCCAGGAAGGACGAGGCGACGAAATCGAAGGGCTGCTTGGCCTTGCCGCCCGGCTCGGTCCACATCGCGGGATGGGACAGGAGAGCGCGATACACCTCGGTCAGCGCGCCGCCGCTGTCCCGGTAGGCGCGTTCGAGGCTGGCGACGAGATCGGGATCGGGCGTGTCGGCTTGGAAATGCACCGCCAGCTTGCGCGCCACGTGCCGCGCCGTGTCGGGATGCACGGCCAGATCCTCGAGGAACTCGGTAATGTCGGCCTGCGCCGGCCCGCCGGGCCCGCCATAGGTCGCCCCCAGCACCGACTCGGGGCCGGGTTCGGCCAGCGCCGGCTGAAAGCGCACGCCCTTGCGGGGTGTGTAGGTCATGCCGGTCAGAAGCTCGGCGAACTGCCGCACGTCGGCCTGGCTGTAGGTGCCGGTGCTGCCCAGGGTGTGCAGCTCAAGCACCTCACGCGCGAGGTTCTCGTTCATCCCGCGCCGCTGCGTGCGCCCCACGCGAGAGTTCGGACCGGCCGAGCGGCTCTGATCGAGATATTCCAGCATCAGCGGATGCAGCACCGCCGCCTTGAGAAGATCGGCGAAACGGCCGGCTATGTTCGGGCGCACCGCCTCGTCCACGAAGGCCGGGACCAGAGCCCAGCGGCCCGGCCCCTGCCCGACCGCGGTGAAGTGATCCACCCAGAACCCCGTCAGGCGTTCGCGGAACGGCGTGTCGGTGTCGAGGATTCGGGCCAGCCGCTGACGGGCGGCGCCGTCGCGCGCCGCGATCACGGCGCGGCGCAGGGTCTTGGCCTCGTCCTTGGCGCCGTCGACACCCTTGCGCAGATCGCGCCGCGCAGCCTGCAACTGCGCCGCCAGAACGCTGGCCTGTGCAAGCCCAGTCATCGGATAGGCCTTGCGCTGGTCGTCGTCGGTCAGCAGACCGGCGACAATGGCGTCGGGATCTTCGGGCATCGGCGCGCCGCCAAGGCCGTAGCCCATGCGGATCGCCGCGATATCGGATCGCTTGGCCATCGGCCATCCGGCTCCTTTGCAGATGCAGCGACGCTACGCCCAACCGGGGCGGCCCGCAATTGCTCCAATCGCCGCAGCCTCTGTCCGGATGATTGACTGGCGGTGCTCCGCCGACTAGGATGTTCGCTCTACGTTCCGCGCAGATCATCGGCGCGGGGCGGCAGTTTGGAATTGCAGCAGGGCGGGGCTTGGCGCTAGATGTTGGACATGTGCGGCGACCCTTCTCAAGACCTGCAGCAATTCCTCGGCACCGACCGGTTCGGCTGCGTCATGGCGGATCCGCCGTGGCGATTCACCAACCGCACCGGCAAGGTCGCGCCCGAGCACAAGCGCCTGTCGCGCTATCCGACGCTCACCGTGGACGAGATCTGCGCCCTGCCCGTGGCCCAGCATCTCGAGGATCGCGCGCATTGCTACCTGTGGGTGCCGAACGCGCTGTTGCCCGAGGGGCTGGCCGTGCTGCAGGCTTGGGGCTTCGACTACAAGTCGAACATCGTCTGGCACAAGATCCGCAAGGACGGCGGCTCTGACGGGCGCGGCGTGGGCTTCTACTTCCGCAACGTGACCGAACTTCTGCTGTTCGGCACGCGGGGCAAGAACGCCCGGACCGAAGCCGCGGGGCGGCGGCAGGTCAACATGATCCAGACCCGCAAGCGTGAACATTCCCGCAAGCCGGACGAGCAATACGACCTGATCGAGCAATGCTCGTGGGGCCCCTACCTGGAGCTCTTCGGCCGCGGCATCCGCGACGGCTGGACGGTCTGGGGCAACCAGGCCGATTCCGACTACAAACCCAGCTGGAAGACCTACCCCTACAATTCCGGAATGGCCGCCGAATAGGTCAGGCCGTCAGGATCGTCTCGGGCAGACCGATCAGCAGCAGCGGGCACGGATTCCCCACACCCCGCGCGACCCGGTCCTCGAGCTTGGCCCAGTGGGTCGTGGCGGGGCCGAACTTGTCGGCGACGAACTTCTTGGAGAAGGCTTCGGGAAACGGCACGCCCCGCGCAACCTGCCGGGCGACGTTGCGCTTCTGCGCCGCCGTGCGGCTGCCAAGGCCCAGCCGGTCCAGATCGTCCTCGTCGGTCAGCCCCTCGTCCCGCATCCAGCCGGTGATCCGGCGCAGCATGGCATCCTGCATCGACCGCCCCCGCGTCACGATCACCCCGAGAGAGATCGCCGACAGCGCGTGCAGACGGTGGAAGTTCTCGAGATCGCGGTCGAAGAACGGATCCTTGTTGTTCCACTCGATCTCCAGCGCGAGAGAGCCGTTCGCGGCAAACCGGACGTGATCGACCTCGTGGCTCACCGCCTCGCGCTCGCGCCCGTCCACAACGGTCTGGACCGCAAAACGGTGCTTGCCCCAGCCCAGGTCGCTCAACTCGTGGCGCATGCGCTGGGTCTGGCCCGACTCGCCGCCGCCGCCGCCCACCAGCTCGCGCAGCGAGATGCGAAAATCCCGCAGAACCGTCTCCAGCTCTTCGATCTGGCGGGGGAAGTCATGCGCCAGGATCGCCTCGGCATGGTTCTTGGCAAGAATGTCGAATCCCGCCGCCCGCAGGTCACTCAGCATCGGCGTCCCTTTTTCGCTTTTCGGCCCGCGATGCCACCCCGCAGCGCGGCCCGCAAGCCTCACACAGCTGTGTGATGCAAGTGCCGGGGAACCTGTCAGACTCGAGGGCCGTTGGGCAGCCTAGTCTCCCACCCCGCAGAAGGAGTCTGCCATGTTGAGCCGTCGACAGTTTCTCGCCACGACGACCGCCGCCCTCGCCGCGCCGGCCGTCCACGCGCAAACCGCCGACCCGAGGGACGCGAACCTCGTCGATCTTCCGGCCGGTTTCGCGCCGGCCCGCGTCAACCTCCAGACCGAGATTGCGTCGGGCGAGATCCATGTCGTGCCGGACCAGTACCGGCTGTACTGGACGCTGCCGGACTTCCAGGCGATCCGCTATTTCGTCGGCGTCGGCCGCGACCGGTTGTACGAATCCGGCGAGTTCTATGTCGGCGCCAAGAAGGAATATCCCAGCTGGACGCCCACGCCCGACATGATCGAGCGCGAGCCCGATCACTACGGCCAGTACGAGGACGGCATGCCCGGCGGCCCGACGAATCCTCTGGGCGCGCGCGCGCTCTACCTGTTCCAGCCCGACCGCGGCGACACGTTCCTGCGCATCCACGGCACGCACAAGCCCGACACGATCGGATTCGACGTGTCGAACGGCTGCGCGCGGCTGGTCAATGCGCAGATCGTGGACCTCTACGACCGCGTGCCGATGGACAGCCGCGTCGTGCTGCATCCCAAGGACATCCCCAACCCGATCGTCTAACCGGGATCGCGGGAGACAAGGATCGGTCGCGTCAGCTCACCGAGGGGCTGGCGCTGCCGCCCGGCCGCGTCGAAGTTCTCCGGCGCCAGCCAGGTCTCGAACGCGGCGCGCAGCTGCGGCCATTCGGAGTCGATGGCGGCGAACCAAGCGGTGTCGCGGTTGCGCCCCTTCACCACGGTCGCCTGCCGAAAGATGCCCTCATAGCTCATCCCGAAGCGCTCGGCGGCGCGGCGCGACGGGATGTTGGCGGCGTCGCACTTCCACTCGAAGCGCCGATACCCCGCCTCGAACGCCCAGCGCATCAGCAGGACCAGCGCCTCGGTCGATTCGGGCGTGCGTTGCAGTCGCGGCGCATAGGTCAGCCAGCCGGCCTCGATGCTGCCCGAAGCGGGGGCGATCCGCATCAGGCTCAGCGTGCCGCCCAGCCGGCCGTCGCGCATGCGCACCGCGAAATGCAACGGGTCGTGTTGCAGGCGGGCGGTGTCCAGCCAGGCCCGATAGGCGGCGAGGCTGTCGAACGGCCCCGTCGGAAGATACCGCCACATCGCGCCCTCGGCATCCTCGCGGAACGCGTCGAACAGGCCCTCGGCGTGGTCGGGGCCCAGCGGTTCGAGCCGGGCGAACCGCCCGTCGAGGGCGATCCGCGGGGGCAGCGGTGGCGGCGTCCAGTCGGCAAGGTCCATCGGCCCGTCCCTGATTGCGGCTAGGCGCCCGGACGCGCCCGCCCCTGCCCTAGTCCTCGGGCGGCAGCACCCGCAGCCGCAACTCGCGCAGCTGCTCGTTCGTCGGATCGGACGGTGCGCCCATCATCAGGTCCTCGGCCCGCTGGTTCATCGGGAACATGATGACCTCGCGGATATTCACCTCATCCGCCAGCAGCATCACCATCCGGTCGATACCGGCGGCACAGCCGCCATGCGGAGGCGCGCCGTACTGGAACGCGTTGACCATGCCGCCGAAGCGGGTGCGCACCTCGTCCTCACCGTAGCCGGCGATCTCGAACGCCTTGAACATGATGTCCGGCCGGTGGTTCCGGATTGCGCCCGACACCAGCTCATAGCCATTGCAGGCCAGGTCGTACTGGTAACCCTTCACCTCCAGCGGGTCGCCGTCCAGCGCCTCGAGCCCGCCCTGCGGCATCGAGAACGGGTTGTGGCTGAAGTCGATCTCGCCGCTTTCCTCGTCCTTCTCGTACATCGGGAAGTCGACGATCCAGGCAAAGGCGAACCGGTTCTCGTCGGTCAGGCCCAGCTCGGTGCCGATGACATTCCGCGCCCGCGACGCCACGCCGACGAACGAGTCCGGCTTGCCTCCCAGGAAGAACGCCGCGTCGCCCTTGCCCAGACCCAGCTGCTGGCGGATCGCCTCGGTCCGCTCGGGGCCGATATTCTTGGCCAGCGGTCCCGCCGGCTCGGGACCGTTCTCGCCCTCGCGCCAGAAGATATAGCCCATCCCCGGCAGCCCCTCGTGCTGGGCAAAGGCGTTCATCCGGTCGCAGAACTTGCGCGAGCCGCCGCCGGGCGCGGGGATCGCGCGGATCTCGGTGCCCTCCTGCTCCAGCAGCTTGGCGAAGATGGCAAAGCCCGAGCCGCGGAAATGCTCGCTGACGATCTCCATCTCGATCGGGTTGCGCAGGTCCGGCTTGTCGGTGCCGTATTTCAGCATCGCCTCGGCGTATGGGATGCGCGGGAACACCGCGTCGACGGTGCGGCCGCCGCCGAACCGCTCGAAGCAGCCGCGCACGACGGGCTCGATCGTGGCGAACACGTCGTCCTGCTCGACGAAGGACATCTCCATGTCGAGCTGGTAGAAGTCGGTGGGCGAGCGGTCGGCGCGCGGGTCCTCGTCGCGGAAGCAGGGCGCGATCTGGAAGTACTTGTCGAAACCCGACACCATGATCAGCTGCTTGAACTGCTGCGGCGCCTGCGGCAGCGCGTAGAACTTGCCCGGATGCAGCCGCGAGGGCACCAGGAAGTCGCGCGCGCCCTCGGGCGACGAGGCGGTCAGGATCGGGGTCTGGAACTCGTTGAAGTTCTGGTCCCACATCCGCTGGCGCAGGTCCTTCACCACCTCCGACCGCAGCACCATGTTGTCGTGCAGCGCCTGCCGCCGCAGGTCGAGGAAGCGATAGCGCAGGCGCGTCTCCTCGGGGTATTCCTGGTCGCCGAACACGGTCAGCGGCAGTTCCTTGGCGCTGCCCAGCACCTCGATGTCGCGGATGAAGACCTCGATCTCGCCGGTGGGGATCTTGGGGTTCACCAGGTCGGGCGCGCGCGCCTTCACGGTGCCGTCAATGCGGATGCACCATTCGCTGCGGATCTTCTCAACCTGGTCGAAGACCGGGCTGTCGCCGTCGCACAGGCACTGCGTCACGCCGTAATGGTCGCGCAGGTCGACGAACAGCACCCCGCCGTGGTCGCGCACGCGATGGACCCAGCCGGACAGGCGCACGGTATCGCCCACGTTGGCAGAGGTGAGATCGGCGCAGGTCTGGCTGCGATAGGCGTGCATGGAAAGGTCCTTCCGGGGCGAGGGGTGGCTCGGTTGCGGGCCGATACACCTTGCCCGCCGCGCGAAGTCAAGGGAGACGCCCGCGCGCGTCGCCCGAGGCCCGATCCGGTCGTTGCCAGAATATTGCACATGTCAGCCGACATGGCGCAAGATCTTGAAAACCGTGACCGCGCAGCAACGCTTACCCCTCGGGGGGCATTGAATTTTTGCACGATTGTCGCACCATTATGGCCGGAGGCGCGCGGTGGGGCGCGCACGCATTCAGAAAGGACAGGCAGCCGAAAGCCGACACCCGGCGTTCGACGCGCCTCAAGGGGGTGAAAATGTGGAGATGGCTTCTGGACCGGTTCGTCCGACAAATCATCGAAACCGGATCGCTGAAGGTCACCTATCCCGACGGAAGCGTCGGCCAGTACGGTGACGGGACGGGCACGACGGTGCACGTCACCCTGCACCAGACCGCGATCATACCGAAGCTCCTGCGCGATCCCGATCTCGGCGTGGGCGAGGCCTATACCGACGGCACGCTGACGATCGAGAACGACGACCTGCGCGGCTTCATGACGATCGCGCTGACCAACGGCAAGTCGCGCAACGGCTACTGGACCCAGCGCATCCTGAACGCCGCGCGCAAGACCTTCCGGTGGCTCCAGCAGAACAACGTCATGGGACGGTCGAAGGACAACGTCGCCCATCACTACGACCTGTCGGGCGAGCTCTACGATCTGTTTCTCGACGCCGACAAACAGTATTCCTGCGGCTACTTCCCGCGTCGTGGCATGCGCCTCGACGAAGCGCAGGAGGCCAAGAAGCATCACATCGCCCGCAAGCTCCTGATCGAGCCGGGGATGCGCGTGCTCGACATCGGCTGCGGCTGGGGCGGCATGGGCCTGACGCTGGCGCGGGATTACGGCGCCGAAGTCGTGGGCGTGACGCTCAGCGAAGAGCAGATCAAGGTCGCCAAGGAACGCGCCCGGGCCGAAGGGCTGGAGGACAAGGTCGACTTCCGCCTGCAGGATTACCGCGAGGTCGAGGGCACCTTCGACCGCATCGTGTCGGTCGGCATGTTCGAGCATGTCGGCGTGCCCTATTACCGCGAGTATTTCAGCCACATCCACGACAAGCTGACCGAGGACGGCGTCGCCCTGATCCACACGATCGGCCGGGCCGAGCCGCCGGGCACCACCTCGTCGTGGATCGCCAAGTACATCTTCCCCGGCGGCTACGTCCCGGCCCTGTCCGAGATGATGGCGCGGGTCGAACCCGAACACCTCATCGCCACCGACATCGAGGTCTGGCGGCTGCACTATGCCGAGACGCTCAGGCAGTGGGAGGCGCGCTTCACCGCGAACGAGGACCGCGCCCGCGAGCTTTATGACGAGCGGTTCTGCCGGATGTGGCGCTATTACCTGATCGCCTGCGAGATGAGCTTCCGGCACACCGGACAGGTCGTCTTCCAGGTGCAGCTCACCCATCGCCACGACGCCGTTCCGCTGAGCCGCGACTACCTCTATCGCGACGACGTCCCCGCCGAACAGCGCCACGCCGCCGAGTGACGGCCCCGCGGGGGGCCGCCGTCGGCGCGGCCCCTTGCCGAATTCAGCGCAGCGCCGATGGGGTGAGCTGCCGGGAAACAAGCCATTTGGATGTCGGGTTCGCGGACGTTGCAGACGTTCTTGACTGCAGGCAAGCTTGAAAAATGCCGATACGGATCGCCAAACCTGCGGATATCGAGGCATGGGCTGAATTGCGCGCCCAGCTTTGGGAGGATACGTCGCTCGACGAGCATCGGGACGAGATAGCGGCGATGCTTTCAAGGCCCCGAACGGAATGCGCCACCTTCTTGGAGGACGGTGGTAAGGGTGATCTCCTTGCCTTCGCGGAAGCCGCCTTGCGCCGGGACCACGTGAACGGGTGCGATACGACGCCGGTTGCTTTTCTGGAGGGTATCTTCGTGCGTCCCGCACATCGGCAACGTGGCCTCGGTGCCCAATTGTTGCGAGCGGTCCGATCCTGGGCGAGCGAATCCGGATGTTCAGAGCTTGGCTCAGACGCAGATCTCGCAAACGAGGAAAGCCACGCTTTCCACGCGGCCATGGGCTTTGAAGAGACCGAGCGTGTCATTTTCTTTCGAATGCGACTGTAGATCGGGCAGGTTGGGCTGGCACTGCCACGGATGAGTTGGCGGCCCTCGCGGGAAGTCTGTTGAGGGCTCAAATTCGCCAAGGCCGCGCCTCCCGCATTATCCCTCAGAACGGCCGCGTCACGTTCCCGGAATAGAAGAACACGCCCAGCCCCAGCGCAAACACGATGATCCCCGAGATCGCGTGCAGCAGCAGCGCCTCGGGAAAGTTGCGGCGGATGCGGTAGGAATAGCCGAAGGCGAGGCTGCCGAAGAAGGTCATCGCGGCGACCACCCAGCTCCAGTACATCAGATGCGCCATCGAGAAGAGCGCCGCGTTCAGCGTCACCTGCGCCCACGCCCCACCCGGCAGCAGCAGGCCGTAGCGGCGAAAGAACAGCGGACGGAACAGCAGCTCCTGCGGCAGCGCCGACAGCACAGGATAGAGCACCGCGATCATCAGCATCAGGCGCGGATTGCCTGTGACCAGCCGCCCGAAGGCCTCGGGCGCCGTCGCCTGCACCACGCCATAGCCCGTGGCCGCCGTCGCCACCGACCAGCCCAGCACCAGCAGCGGCGAGATCCGCCCCGCCCCTTGCACCAGCTCGTCCCAGCCGAAGCCCGGCGTCAGGTGCAGCAGGGCGATTCCCAGCACGGTGACGGCGAACAGCCCCGGAAACAGCGCGTCTGGCGGCAGCACCACGGCCATCGCCAGCGGCGCCGCCACGAACAGCAGCGCGAACTCGACCCAGAGCTGGGCCTTGCGTCCCGCGCGCGCCTGCGCCGCCGTTCCGCGCGTGTCGGCCATCCCGCGCCCCTCGCTGCCGTGCCGCCCGCTGCCACAGATGGCCCGGAACGACCCCGCGGCAACCCGCCTTGAGCGCAAACGGCCCCGGCCCCTTGCAGCGGCTGCGCGGGCGTCTATAAACCGCACGGATTTGCCCGGGGGACGCCATGCCGAAACGCACCGACATCCAGTCGATCATGATCATCGGGGCGGGGCCGATCATCATCGGCCAGGCCTGCGAATTCGACTATTCAGGCGCACAGGCCTGCAAGGCCCTGCGCGAGGAGGGCTACCGCGTCATCCTCGTCAACTCGAACCCCGCGACGATCATGACCGATCCGGGGCTCGCCGACGCCACCTACATCGAACCGATCACCCCCGAGATCGTCGCCAAGATCATCGAGAAGGAGCGCCCCGACGCCGTCCTGCCCACGATGGGCGGCCAGACCGGCCTGAACACCGCGCTCAAGCTCGCCGACATGGGCGTGCTGGAAAAGTTCGGGGTCGAGCTGATCGGCGCCAACCGCGACGCCATCGAGATGGCCGAGGACCGCGGCCTCTTCCGCGAGGCGATGGACCGGATCGGCCTCGAGAATCCCAAGGCCACCATCGTCTCGGCCCCCAAGACCGGCGACGGCGGGTTCGACCTCAAGGCCGGCGTCGCCCGCGCCATGGACGAGCTCGAACATATCGGTCTGCCCGCCATCATCCGCCCCGCCTATACCCTTGGCGGCACCGGCGGCGGCGTGGCCTACAACCGCGACGATTACGAACATTACTGCCGCTCGGGCATGGACGCCTCGCCCGTGGGCCAGATCCTGGTCGACGAATCCCTCCTCGGCTGGAAGGAATTCGAGATGGAGGTCGTCCGCGACAAGGCGGACAACGCGATCATCGTCTGCGCGATCGAGAACGTCGATCCGATGGGCGTGCATACCGGCGACTCGGTCACCGTCGCCCCGGCGCTGACGCTGACCGACAAGGAATACCAGATGATGCGCGCCGGCAGCATCGCCGTCCTGCGCGAGATCGGGGTCGAGACCGGCGGCTCGAACGTGCAATGGGCGATCAACCCCGATGACGGCCGCATGGTCGTCATCGAGATGAACCCCCGCGTGTCGCGCTCGTCGGCGCTGGCGTCCAAGGCCACCGGTTTCCCGATCGCCAAGATCGCCGCCAAGCTCGCCGTCGGCTACACGCTGGACGAGCTGGACAACGACATCACCAAGGTCACGCCGGCCTCGTTCGAGCCGACGATCGACTACGTCGTCACCAAGATCCCGCGCTTCGCCTTCGAGAAGTTCCCCGGATCGGAACCCGTCCTGTCCACCGCGATGAAGTCGGTGGGCGAGGCGATGGCGATCGGCCGCACGGTGCACGAGAGCTTCCAGAAGGCGCTGTCCTCGCTGGAAACCGGCCTGTCGGGCTTCGACGAGATCGAGATCCCCGGCGCGGCGGACGAGGGCAAGCCCGCCGTCGTCGCCGCCCTGTCGCGCCAGACCCCGGACCGCATGCGCATCATCGCCGAGGCGATGCGCTTCGGCATGGACGACGACGAGATCCAGGCGATCACCAAGTTCGACCCGTGGTTCCTGGCCCGCATCCGCGAGATCGTCGAGACCGAGGAACAGGTCCGCAAGGACGGCCTGCCCGTCACCGAAGAGGGCCTGCGCCGGCTCAAGTCGATGGGCTTTACCGATGCCCGCCTCGCCATGCTCACCGGCCGGGACGAGGCGCAGATCCGCCGCGCCCGCCACAATCTCGGCGTCACCGCGGTGTTCAAGCGGATCGACACCTGCGCGGCCGAGTTCGAGGCCCAGACGCCCTACATGTACTCCACCTACGAGATGCCCGTGATGGGCGAGGTGGAATGCGAGGCGCGGCCCTCGTCCCGCAAGAAGGTGGTCATCCTCGGCGGCGGCCCGAACCGGATCGGCCAGGGGATCGAGTTCGACTATTGCTGCTGTCACGCCTGCTTCGCGCTGACCGAGGCCGGCTACGAGACGATCATGGTCAACTGCAACCCCGAGACCGTCTCGACCGACTACGACACCTCGGACCGGCTCTATTTTGAGCCGCTGACCCTGGAACACGTGATGGAGATCCTGCGCGTCGAGCAGGAGCGCGGCACCCTGCACGGCGTCATCGTGCAGTTCGGCGGGCAGACCCCGCTCAAGCTCGCCAACGATCTCCACGCCGCCGGCATCCCGATCCTCGGCACCACGCCCGACGCGATCGACCTCGCCGAGGACCGCGAGCGCTTCCAGGAGATGTTGTACAAGCTGAATCTCAAGCAGCCGCGCAACGGCATCGCCTCGTCCCACGAGCAGGCCATGCAGATCGCCGAGCGGGTGGGCTTCCCGCTGGTGATCCGCCCGTCCTATGTCCTCGGCGGCCGCGCCATGGAGATCGTGCGCGACGAGGCCCATCTCGACCGCTACATCCGCGAGGCGGTGGTCGTCTCGGGCAAGAACCCCGTCCTGCTCGACAGCTACCTGTCCGGCGCGGTCGAAGTCGATGTCGACTGCCTGAGCGACGGCACCGATGTCCATGTCGCCGGCGTGATGCAGCACATCGAAGAGGCCGGCGTCCACTCGGGCGATTCCGCCTGCTCGCTGCCGCCCTACACGCTCGACGACGACACCATTGCCGAGCTCGAGCGTCAGACCCGCGCGATGGCCATCGAGCTGGGCGTCGTCGGCCTGATGAACGTGCAGTTCGCGATCAAGGACGGCGAGATCTTCGTGCTCGAGGTCAACCCGCGCGCCTCGCGCACCGTGCCCTTCGTCGCCAAGGCCACCGACAGCGCCATCGCCTCGATCGCCGCGCGCCTGATGGCGGGCGAGCCGCTGTCGACCTTCGACCGGCGTCCGCCCTACCCCGCCGGCACCTCGCCCGACGACACGCTGCCGCTGGCCGACCCGATGACGCTGGCCGACCCGGCGATGCCGTGGTTCTCGGTCAAGGAGGCGGTGCTGCCCTTCGCGCGCTTTCCGGGCGTCGACACCCTGCTCGGCCCCGAGATGCGCTCCACCGGCGAGGTGATGGGCTGGGACCGCTCGTTCCCCCGCGCCTTCCTCAAGGCGCAGATGGGCGCCGGCGTGCACCTCCCGACGGAAGGCACCGCCTTCCTGTCGATCAAGGAAGCCGACAAGACCGAGCAGCTGATCGAGACGGCGCGCATCATCGTCGATCTCGGCCTGCGGATCGTCGCCACCACCGGGACCGCCGCCTACCTATCCGAGCACGGGATCGACTCGACCCACGTGCACAAGGTCTACGAGGGCCGGCCGCATATCGTCGACCTGATGAAGGACGGCGGCGTCGACGTGGTGATGAACACCACCGAGGGCGCGCAGGCCGTGGCCGACAGCCGCGAGATGCGCAGCGTCGCGCTCTACGACAAGATCCCCTACTTCACCACGCTCGCCGCCTCCCACGCCGCCGCGCAGGCGATGCGGGCACGACAGGAAGGCGAGCTGGACGTGCGCAGCCTTCAGGGCTGAGCCGCCCTTCGGCGCCGCCGCGACGGCGGCGCCGGGCGCTACCTTCCGTCGGCGGCATCCGACGCGCGGACCATCTCGCGCATCTCCTCGACGATCTCGCGCTGGCGGGCCGCCTCCAGCGCGACGGTCACCCGGCCCATCTGCTCGGCGTTGTCGCCCCATTCGGTGCGCGTCTCGGACAGCTGCGCCCGGCGGAACCCGATGTCCACGGTATCCGGCCCCTCGATCATCCGTGCCAGGCGCCCGTGCATCCATGCGCTCAGCACCCGGTTGATCCGCGCCTGGTAGCCGGACCCCATCGCGCGGAAATACGTCACGATGTCCGCGTCCAGCCGCAGGGTGATCCGCTGCTTCTGCTGCGAGGGGTCGGCGGCGATCTGGTGCCATTCCTTCGGGACGACGCTGCGGGCCTGCGCATGGCTGAAGAGGTCGTACTCGATCATCTGCAACGCGTCGAAGAACAGCCCGGCCTCGCGCCGCTCGGCCTTTGTCATCCGTCTCAGGTCGGTCTCGGGGATCGTCGTCGGATCGGTCCGGGGCATCGCGGATCTCCTCTCTGGTCGCCCGGCATCCTGCCCCGGAAATGGTTAATGGACCGCGAGACCATCGTATGCCGCCCTGTGCACGCGCGGTGCACGCCCGGTGCACGGATTGTGCATCGGTCCGGAACCCGCTCCGGGGCGGTCGGCGTTGCCCGGTCAACAGACGATACCGGAGGACACCATGCCCGAGATGGGACTAGAGGTCATCGACCGCACCGTTAACGATACCAACAACTGGCTGAACCAGATCTCCACGGATCTGGGCTGTGACAAGAAGCACGCCTACCACGTCCTGCGCGGCGGTCTGCACACGCTGCGCGACCGCATGACGGTCGAGGAAGCGGCCCACTTGTCCGCCCAGCTGCCGCACCTGATCCGCGGCATCTACTACGAGAACTGGCGCCCCGCCGACGCCCCGCAAAAGCTGCGCGACCGCGAGGAATACCTTACGATCATGGTCGAAAACGTCGGCGACCGGGAAACCGAGGACGACCCCGAAGAGGCCGCCCGCGCGGTGTTCCGCGTGCTCAAGGCCAATGTCGATCCCAACGAACTGCGCCATGTCGGCGCGCTTCTGCCCGACGACGTGACCGAGCTGTATCAGGCCGCGTAACGCCCTCTCCGGCCCGCCTTTCGTGGCGGGCCGGACCCCGCTTGCCGCCCTCGCCGCACCGGGCTAAGGCACGCGCGATGGCCAAGCTCTATTTCAACTATTCCACGATGAACGCGGGCAAGAGCACCGTGCTCCTGCAGGCCGCCCACAACTACCGCGAACGCGGCATGACGACCTACCTCCTCACCGCCCGCCTAGACCGCCGCGCCGGCGAGGGCCGCATCGCCTCGCGCATCGGCATAGGTGAGGCCGCGGATACCTTCGCCCCCGGCGACGACCTGTTCGAGCGCCTGCGCACGCACCCGCAATTCCCTGATCTTGCGTGCGTTTTCGTCGACGAGGCGCAGTTCCTCACCGAAGAGCAAGCCTGGCAGCTGGCGCGTGCGGCGGACGATCTGAAGCTGCCGGTGATGTGCTATGGCCTGCGCGTCGACTTCCGCGGCAAGCTGTTTCCCGGCTCGGCCACCCTGCTCGCCCTGGCCGACGATCTGCGCGAAATCCGCACCATCTGCCATTGCGGCCGCAAGGCGACGATGGTCGTCCGTCAGGACGAGACCGGCCGCATCCTGACCGAGGGCGAGCAGATCCAGATCGGCGGGAACGAGACCTATGTTTCGCTCTGCCGCCGCCACTGGCGCGCGGCCACCGGCGAGCCCTGAGCTCAGACCAGATTCGGCAGCGTCTCGCCGTCGAGATAGGCGGTCAGGTTGCGCACCGCCATCAGCCCCATCTCGGTCCGGACCTCCAGCGCGGCGGTGCCCAGATGCGGCAGCAGCACGACGTTCTCCATCCCGCGCAGCGCCTCCGGCACCTCGGGCTCGCGTTCGTAGACGTCCAGCCCGGCCCCGGCGATCGTCCCGTCCTGCAGCGCGCGAATCATTGCCGCCTCGTCGACGATGTCACCACGCGCGATGTTAACGAAATATCCAGCCGCCCCGAGCGAAGATAGCACGTCGCCGTCGATCAGGCGCCGGGTCTGCGGCGTGGCGGGTACCGCGCAAACCAGAACGTCCGCCGCCTCTGCCACTTGCGTCAGGCTGTCCAGCTGGCGCCCGTAAACATCCGAGTCCGCAACGGAAGATCGATTATGAAACACGACCTCCATTCCGAAACCGGCCTGCGCCCGACGGGCGATCGCCTTGCCGATCCGTCCCATCCCGACGATGCCCAGGGTCTTTCCGCCCAGGTGCATGCCAAGCAGCTGCGTGGGGTGCCATCCGTCCCACTGCCCGGCCCGCACCATCCGCTCGCCCTCGCCCGCACGGCGGCAGGTCATAAGGATCAGCATCATCCCGATATCGGCTGTCGCGTCGGTCACGGCGCCCGGCGTGTTGGTGACACGGACCCCGGCCGTGCCCGCGGCATCCGTGTCGATATGATCGGTGCCGACACCGAAATTGGCAAGGATGCGGCACCGGACGTCGCCCGCGAACGCCTCGGCCGTGAAGCGGTCGCGCAGCGTCGGCAGTATCGCGTCGTAACGGGCCAGGGCGTCGGCACAATCGGCAACGTCCATCGGCACGTTGCTTTCGCGCAGCGTCACTTCGAAACGGCCGCCAAGCGCGTCGACCACGGGCTGCGGCATCGGGCGGGTGATCAGCAGTGAGGGCATCAGTAAAGCCTCCCGCCCAGCGGCACGTCCTGATCGGGCCGGACCAGCACGACCTCTCCGTCCTCGTCAGGCACGCCCAGCACCAGGACCTCGGACAGGACCTTGCCGATCTGGCGCGGGGGGAAGTTCACTACCGCCATGACCTCGCGCCCGACCAGGTCATCGGGGCGATAGTGCCGGGTGATCTGGGCCGAGGACCGCTTTTCGCCAAGCTCGGCGCCGAAATCGACCCAGAGCTTGATGGCCGGCTTGCGCGCCTCGGGAAACGGCTCGGCGCGGGTGACGCGGCCGACCCGGACGTCGACCTTCTGGAAATCCTCCATGTCGATCTCGCTCATCCCTTCAACTCCCTCGAGCGGTCGGCCGCGGCGGCGACGGTGCGCTGCATCAGCGGCGGCAGACCGGTTTCCTCGTCCATAAGCACCTCAAGCCCCGCTTGCGTCGTGCCGTTGGGTGAGGTGACGTTCTTGCGCAGCTGGCCCGGATCCTCGTCGGAGTCCTCGGCAAGTTGCCCGGCCCCGCCGACCGTCGCCTTGGCAAGCTTCAGCGCCAGCTCGGGATCCAGCCCCTGCGCCTCGCCGGCCCTGGCCAGCGACTCGATCAGGTGGAACACGTAGGCCGGCCCGGAGCCGGAGACGGCAGTGACGGCGTCCATCTGCTCTTCGCTGTCGAGCCGCACGGTCTGGCCCACGGCGCGCAACAGCTCTTCGGCCACCGACAGGCTGTCGGCGCCGCGCCGGTTGGCGATCAGCGCCGTGACCCCGCGGCCGATGGCGGCGGGCGTGTTCGGCATCGCGCGGATCACAGGCGTCGCCGCGCCGAAGACGCTTTCGAAATACCCGATGGCGGTGCCCGCCGCGATCGACAGCACGACCGTGTCGCCGCCGCCGTAAGAGCCAAGGTTCGGAACCGCATCGCCCATCATCTGCGGCTTCACGGCGATCAGCAGGATCGCCGGCGCCTCGGGCAGATCGACGTTCAGGTTCAGGCCGTCCAACCCGCGCAGCCATTCCGACGGGTTGGGATCCTGCACCCAGACCGAACTGGCCGGAAGCCCGTCGTTCAGCCACCCGGCCAGCATCGCCGACCCCATCTTGCCACAGCCAAGAAGCACAAGCCCCCGGTCGTGCACCGCCTGCATGTCCATCGCAGCGTTCCCTCCGATCCGTTTGCAGGGCAGCCTATACCGCTGCCGCCAGAGGTAAAGGGAGGCCCGAACGCGGACCCGCCGCCGAAGCGGGCGCTGCGGCGGCGGGTCATTGCCTGCGATGTAACCACGTCCGGGGCCGCCGGGCCCCGTCCGCCCCTGTCAACGGCGGATCTTACGCCCGTCCGTATGCCTCTGCGATGGCCACCTGCATCGCCTCTTTCGGGCTCTGGTCGCCCCAGGCCACCAGCTGAAACGCCGGATAGTACCGCTCGGCCGCCGCCAGCGCGGCCCCGATCATCGTGTCGATCTGCTCGGGCCCGGCGATCTGCCCGCCGGAAAGGACCAGCCCATAGCGGTAGACCATCAGTTTCTGGTCCGCCCAGAAGCTGAACGCGCCGGCCCAGCAGCGATCGTTCGTCGCGTTCAGCGTCTCGTAGAGCTGCGGCAGTCGGTCTTCCGGCGGCTCCATGTCGAAGGTGCAGATCAGGCGCAGCGTCTCGTCCACGCCGGACCAGGCCAGCGTGATCGCATAGGTGCGCCACTGCCCCTCGACCGCCATCGCGATCTGATCGTCGGCCACGCGGTCGAAATCCCAATCGTTATGCTCGGCCAGATGCTCGACAATATCGATCGGATGGATGTCTCCGGTCTCGAAATACTGCTCGGAAAGCGACATAGCGCGGCCTCTCGGGTTATGGCCCGGCACGGCATTCGCCCTACCAAGGCTGGGTGCCTGCTCAAGGGACGGGATGGGATCACCTGCCCCTCACCAAATATGGTGTGACCAAAGTATGACCCTGTAAAGCGAAATGTTGGAGACAACCTCACCTTCTTGTGGATAGCTCCAAGCCACCCACACTCGATGGACACGCAATCCATCCAGAGACGGTCGTCACAAGGCTCCGCGCCAGCGTGTCGGGCCCGGTCGGGAGGACGCATTGCAGGACGGTCTCAGAGCAGAAGGACGATACCGGCAAAGACCACGGCGATCAGGCCCGCCGTCACCGCGAAGACCAGACCTTCGCCGAACTGCTGTGGTCGCGTCTTGGCGGCGTGGCACAAGCCGCAATACGCGCCGGACGCACGCATACGATGACCGCATTCTATGCACCGAAAGAACCTGAGGGCCATTGCGGCACTCCAATTAAATGATCTGCTTTGAAAAAAGGCACCGTGCGAACGGCGCGGAGACGTCTACCAAGTGAAAATTTATAATCAACTCAGTACGTTATAGCAACACACCAATAAATAGAGAGCGCGCCCGGCGAGCACTTCATGGTTGCAGGCGCGATCACTCCGCCGGCGCGGCCGCCGCACCTCCCTGACGCCGTTCCGCGCGGCGCTGGCGCCATGCGGCGGTGTTGGCGCCCAGCATCAGCATCGCAGGGGTCACGATGAGCGTCAGGATCGTGGCCACGACAAGCCCGCCCGCGATGGCGCTGGACAGTTCCGTCCACCATTGGGTCGAGGGCGCCCCGTAGACGATCTCGCGGCCGAAGAAGTCAATGTTCAGCCCGATCACCATGGGCATCAGCCCCAGCGCCGTCGTGAGCGAGGTCAGCACCACCGGCCGCAGACGCTGCGCCCCGGTGCGCAACACCGCCTCCAGCGGCGAAAGGCCGGTCCGTCGCATGTCGTTGTAGGTGTCGATCAGCACGATGTTGTTGTTCACGACGATGCCCGCCAGCGCGATGACACCGATCCCGCCCATCACCACGCCGAACGGACGGCCCGTCACCAAGAGCCCCAGCAGGACGCCGGCCACTGAGAACACGATAGCCGACATCACCACGAAAGCGTGGTAGAAGCCGTTGAACTGGGTGACGAGGATGGCGAACATAAGGCCGATCGCGGTCAGGAACGCGCCCACCAGGAAGATCATCGCATCCTGCTGATCCTCGGCCTCGCCGCCGAAGGACCACTCGACGCCGTCCGGCAGGTCCGCCGCAACGAGCGCCTGGCGCAGTTCCGCGATCTGTTCGCTCACCAGAAGCCCCGGCGCGACATTGGCGGCGACCGTGACCACCCGTTGCTGATCCACCCGCTTGATCGTGCCGGTGCGCGGCGCGGGTTCGAACGACACGAAGTTCGAGATCGGCACAAGCCCGGACGAGGTCGGCACCCGCAGGTTTTCGAGCTGTTCGAGCGTCCGGTCCGACGACGGAAAGCGCACGCGAATGTCGACCGCGCCCTCGGCGTCGTCGGGGCGGTAGTCGGCCACCGTGATGCCCTGCGTGATTAGCTGGACCGCCTGCCCCAGCAGGCTGACATCCGCACCGAACCGCGCGGCCTCGGAGCGGTCGACGGACAGGCGCCACTCGACACCGGGCAGCGGCGTGGTGTCGGTCACGTCAGTGAAGCCCCCTGTCCGGTCCATCAGGGTGCGCACTGTCTCGACGACCTGCTCCTGCGCGTCGCGGTCGTTGGTGCGCACCTCGAGCTGCACTGGCTTGCCGGCGGCGGGGCCCTGGGACTGGGTCTGGACCTGCACGTCGATGCCCGGGATTTCCGCCATCTCTGTGCGGATCTGCTCGCCGATCACCTCAGCGGTGCGGCGGGTGTCCCATTCGGTGAGCTCGAGCTGGAGCGTGCCGATCACCTCGGCATCGTCGCGGCTGTCGGCGGACGAGCGGGCGTAGACGCTGGCGATCTCGTCATAGTCGTAGAGCCGTTCCTCGACCCGCCGGACCAGCGCGTCGCGCTCGTAGATCGAGAAGTTGTCGCGCGCACGGACCTGCACCTGCATGAAGTCCGGCTCCACCGACGGAAAGAAGCTCGTGCCGTTGCCGAACTTCTCGTAGAGCCCGAACGCCGCCAGCAAAAGCGCGACGGCGAACAGCAGGGTGGCCACGGGCCGCAGGACCGCTGCCTGCAACAGGCGGACATACCTCCCCGTTGCGCCGCCGATCCGGCGTGGGTCGCCCGCCTCGGCCTCGTGCAGCGCGGCCTTGGCCGCGGCGGATTGCGGCTGCCGCTTGCCGATGATGCCACCCACCACCGGGATGAACACCAGCGCCATCGCCAGCGACGCCCCCAGCGTCAGGATGACGGTGATCGGCAGGAACTTCATGAACTCGCCCACCACGCCGGACCAGAACAGCAGCGGAAAGAACACGCTCAGTGTCGTCGCCGTCGAAGCGATGATCGGCCAGGCCATGCGCTTGGCGGCATGGGCATAGGCCGCCTTGGGCCCGTGGCCCTCCTGCAGCTTGCGGTCCGCCAGCTCGGTCGTGACGATAGCGCCGTCGACCAGCATCCCCACCACGAGGATCAGCGAGAACAGGACGACGATGTTCATCGTGTAGCCCATCGCCCAGAGCGCCGCGACACCGCTGAGGAACGCGCCCGGAATCGACAGACCCACCAGCAGCGCCGAGCGCAGGCCGAGCGCGAAGACGATCACGATCATCACCAGGATGATGGCGGCGATGACGTTCGCCTCGAGATCGTTGAGCATGTCCTCGACCTGCTCGCTCTCGTCCTGGAGGTAGGTGATATCGACGCTTTCGGGCCAGTCGGCGCGGGCGCTGGCGATGATCGCCTTGGCGGATTGCACGGTCTCGATGATGTTCGCGCCCGCCCGCTTCTTGATCTCCAGCGCCAGGGCCGGCTGGCCGTTGATCCGCGCGAAACTGGTCGGGTCCTCGAAGGTGCGCCGGATCGTGGCCACGTCGGAAAAGCTGACGACGGTGTCGCCGCGCACCTTGACCGGCATTTCCATCACGTCGTCGATATTCTCGATCAGACCCGGCACCTTCAGCACCAGCCGCCCCGCCCCCGTCTCGATCGCGCCCGCGGCGATCAGAAGGTTGTTGCGGTTGATCTGGCTGATGAGTTCGTCGAACGAGATGTCGTAGGTCTCGAAGACGGTCGGGTCGATCAGCACTTCCAGAAGCTCGGTCCGCGCACCGCCGACATCGACCTCGAGGATTCCCGGTGCGCTCTCAAGGTCGTTCTGAAGTCTCTCGGCAAGGTCGTTCAGCGTCCGCTCGGGCACCGGGCCGGACAATGTCGCGGTCAGGATCGGAAAGAGCGCGGTGTTGACCTCGGTCACGGTGGGTTCGGTGGCATCCTCGGGTAGCTCCGCCTTGGCGCGGTCCACCGCTTCGCGCACGTTGCTCAGCGCCTCGTCGGCATCGAAGCCCGGCTCGAACTCGAGCGTGACACTCGCATAGCCCTCGCCCGCCGAGGCGCTCATCTCGTCCAGCGAGGTGAGCGCGCCAAGCTCGGTCTCCAGCGGCTCGACCAGCAGGCGCTCGGCATCCTCGGGCGAGATGCCGTCGACGGTCGTGACGACATAGATCGTCGGGATCGGGATCTCGGGAGAGCTTTCCTTGGGAATGTTCACATAGGCGAAGGTCCCGACCGCCAGGATCATCACCAGGGCCAGCGCGACGACCCGGCTGCGCGAGAACGCCGCGTCGATCAGTGCGTTCATGGCTGTTCACCCTGCGCGACCTGCGCGCCGAACATGTCCTCGACCTTGGGCGCGACCTCTTCGCCCGCGCTGACGAAGCCCTGTCCGACGGTAATGATGCGGGCACTGTCGGGCAGGCCCCGGACCCAGATGCCATCGGTCTGGGCGCGCACGATCTCGACCTCGTGAAAGACGACGCGGTCCTCTTCGTCCACCGTTTTGACGCCCAGCTGCCCCTCGGGGCCGAGCGACAGGATGGCCGGCGACAGGAAATGCGCGACGACCTCTCCGGTGGCGACGCGAACCTCGGCGCTGACGCCCGAGGGTATCGTCCCGCCCTCGTTCGGCACGGTGATCTCGGCCAGGAACGTCCGGGTCTCGGGATCGGCGCTGGAGCCCAGGAAGGTGATCTCGCCCTCGCGGCTCTCGCCGGTGATGAAGGTGACTTCGGCCGTCTGCCCCACGTCGAGCCGGCCGATCGTCTGCTGCGGCACCTGTAGCGTCACGGTCAGGGGCTGGGTGTCGAGGATGCGGCCGACCTCGCCGCCGGCCTGCACGAACTCGCCCGGATCGATCGGCAGCTCTTCGACGCGGCCGGCGAAGGGCGCGCGAATCTCGGTGTCGTTCAACGCCTCCTGCGCGCTCGTCACGCCGGCCTCGGCGGCGGACAGCGCGGTGCGCGCCTCGGCCACCCGGTCGACGGTGGAGGTGCCGCGCTCGAGCAGGGCGCTGGCATTGTCGAACTCCCGTTGCGCGCGGGACAGTTCTTCTTCCGCCTGCCGCAGGTTGGCCTCGGCGCTGGCGCGCGACAGCCGGGCGATGATCGCCCGTTCTTCGACCATGGCGCCCTTGTCGACCAGCACCTCCGCGACCTCGCCCGAGATCTCGGCGCGGATCGTCGTCTCGCGGTCGGGCTGCGCCTGCCCCTCGGCCACGAAATATTGTGCGACGCTTTCGGCCTCTGACGGGCGCACGGCAACCGCGATTGGATCGTCCGCCTGTTCGGCGACCGGCTCGGACGTCGGCTCGGGCCCGGACGGAAAGACGAGCCCGCTGGCCATCCAGCCGGTCAGCAGGACGACCAGCGCAAGGGCGATCCACGCCGCGCGCGAGGCCCCGCGGTCGTCGGTGAAGGAGAGCGGCTGGCGCTCTGGCTCGTCGTTCTCGGGCAAGTCCTGCCTCCTGTCGTGTCCGAGTGTTCGCGGCACCGCGCACTTCCGAATGGCGGGGAGAGGCCTCCCCGCCTGCGCATGCCATCCGGCCACTGTTCGCCCGAAGGTGGGCACGGAAGCGAAGGACGTCCAGCCAGAACGCTGAAATGCCGCTGCGTCACCCGCCATCGCGGACCAGGAGGCCGTTTCAACAGCCCCCCTTGGCGTCGTGCCCCGTGCTCACTCGCCCAGGGCGATGCCCTCGCGCCGCGGGTCCGCGCCGCCGATCAGCCGGCCATCCTCGATCGCGATGACATGCAGGCCGCTGGTCAGGTCGCGGACCTCGACCTCGAACCCGGCCGCCTGCAGCGGCTGTTCGAGCGCTTCGGCATCGGTCCCGGCCTCGAGATCGAAGGTGCCGAAGCGGTTTATCAGGTGCGGTGTCGAGACGGCCTGCTGCGGGTCCATGTGCCAGACCAGCATGTTGGCGACGCTCTGCGCGACATAGCCGATGATCCGGCTTCCGCCGGGCGAGCCGACGACGAGCGCCGGCGCACCGTCGCGCATGACGATGGTGGGCGACATCGACGACCGGGGCCGCTTTCCGGGCTCGACCCTGTTGGCGATGGACCGACCGTCCTCGTGAGTGGCGAAGGAGAAATCGGTCAGTTCGTTGTTGAGCAGGTACCCCCGCACGAACAGCCGCGAGCCGAAGCCGTTCTCGATCGTCGTGGTCATCGACAGGGCGTTGCCGTCGGCATCGACGATCGAGATGTGCGAGGTCGATGGCAGCTCGAGCGACTGGTCGTCGCCCCACAACATCGCGTGGTCCCATTCGGGATCGCCCGGCTCGGCGGTGTCGAGCGCGGCGTCGGGGCGCAACTGCTCGGCCCGACCGGCGAGATAGCCGTCATCGACCAACCCCTCGGTCGGCATCGGGACAAAATCGCTGTCGGCCATGTACCGGCCCCGATCCGCGAAGGCGAGCCGCGAGGCATCACCGAACAGCGTCCACGCCTCGGGCGCCAGCGGATCCTCCCCGAGGTCCACGTTGTCCAGCATTCCGAGGATCTGCCCCACCGTCAGCGCGCCCGACGACGGCGGCCCCATGCCGCAGACATCCGCGCCCGCGAAGGCGGCGCAGACCGCAGGCCGCTCGATCACGCGGTAGATGGCGAAATCCGTCGGCGTCAGCAGCCCGCCCTCGGCCTGCACCGTGGCGACGAGGTCCTCGACGATCGGGCCGGAATAGAAGGCCTGCGCCCCTTCGGAGGCGAGCGTGCGCAGGCTGTCGGCATAGGCCGGGTTCTTCAGCGTGTCGCCTTCCCGGATCGGTTCGCCGTCAGGGTAGAAGTACTCCGCCGTCGCCTCGAACCGGGGCAGCCGGTCCTCCGGCTCTTCGGCCACGAGGGTGGCGAGGCGGGGCGACACCGTGAAGCCCTCCTCGGCCAGCGCGATGGCGTCGTCGAACAGGTCCGACCACTCGGCCTTGCCCCAGCGCTCGTGCGCCTCTTCCAGCAGCATCGGCGTTCCCGGCGTGCCGACCGAGCGCCCGCCCACGACGGCCTCGTAGAACTCCAGCGGCGCGCCGGCGTTGTCCTGGAAATACTGCGGCGTCGCGTCGAGCGGCGCCGTCTCGCGCCCGTCCAGCGTGGTCAGCTCGCCGCGTTCGGCATCGTACCAGACGAGGAAGGCACCGCCCCCGAGGCCGGAGGATTGCGGCTCCACCAGCCCCAGCACCGCCTGTACGGCGACCATGGCGTCCGCCGCGCTGCCGCCCTCGCGCAGGACCTCGGCGCCCGCCTCGACCGCCAGCGGATTGGCGGCGGCGACCATCCAGTCTTCCGCGATCACCGGGTTGCCGTTGCGTTTGGCCTCCAGCGCGGCCTGTGCCGCATCGCCGAGGCCCCGGACCTCGCCCGCGCCCGCCGCTTCGGTGGTCACCTCGTCGGCCGCCTGCTGGGCGGCGACCGGCCCCGCCAGCAGAAGGGTCAGGAGACAGGTTGTTCGGATTATCATGGCGTCGCTCCACGGTTGAATACCGCCAGAATGACGCATCCTGTGGCTGCGACAAGGACCGAAGCGCACTCAGGCGGTCCGCGCGTCGCCTTCCGCCTGCGACGACGGCTCGGGATCGCGCTGCATCAGGTCGTAGAGCACCGGCGTCAGGAACAGCGTCAGCACCGAGGCGGCCATGAACCCGCCGATGATGACGATGCCGATGGAGAATCGGCTTTCGGCCCCGGCGCCAGACGACAGCACCAACGGCACCGCGCCCAGAACGGTGGACAGGACCGTCATCAGGATCGGGCGCAGGCGCACCGTTGACGCTTCGATCACCGCGTCGCGCACCGATCTGCCCTGTTCGCGCAGCTGGTTGGCGAACTCGACGATAAGGATGCCATTCTTCGCCATCAGACCGATCAGCATGACCATGCCGACCTGCGTGTAGACGTTGATCGCCTGCCCCAGCACGAGCAGCGTCAGCAAGGCCCCCGTGATCGCCAGCGGAACGGACAAGAGGATCACCACGGGCTGCACGAAGCTTTCGAACTGCGCCGCCAGCACCAGAAACACAACCAGCAGCGCAAGGCCGAAGGTCGCGATCAGCCCGCCCGAGGTCTCCTGATAGCTCTCGGCCTGCCCGGAATAGCTGAGCGTGAGGCCCGAGGGGAGCTGATCGGCCGCGCTGTTGGTGATCGAGATCGCGGTGCCGAGATCGACGCCTTCGGCAAGCGAGCCGGAAATTTCGACCGAGGGCTGGCGGTCGTAGCGGTTGTAGGCGCGGACCGACGCCTGCCGCTCGACTTCGACCAGCCCGTCAAGAGGCACAAGCGTGCCGTCCTCAGTGCGGATGTTCAGCCCGCGCAGGTCGTCGGGATTGGTGCGGGCGCCCTCGCGGGCCTGCAGGATCACCGGGTATTGCCGGTCACGCTCGATGAACTCGGTCACCTCGGCCGAGGCGAACAGCGTCTGCACCGTGTTCGCGATCGTCCTCGCGTCGATCCCCAGCTCACGCGCGCGCTGCCGGTTCACGGTGATGTCGTAGCCCGGCGTGTTCACCTCGTAGGCCCGGCGAACATTGGTGATGGAAGGCTCTTGGCGCAGCAGTTCGACGAGGTCCTGAGACCACGTCGCGGCCTGCTCGAAGCTGGGCGCGGTGACAATCGCCTCCAGCGGCGAGCCGCCCCCGCCGGCCCCCAGCCCCGACGGCGCGAAGCCGCGCACGTTGGCCAGGGTAATCTCGGCGAATTTCGGGCGCACCTCGTTCAGCAGGTCGCGCGGCGTCATCTCGCGCTCGCCCCATTGCGCCATCGAGCCCACGACGAAGGCGCTGCCCGGCTCGCCATAGCGGCCGACGAGCGCGATCATGTCGTCCAGAACCCCGTCCTCGCGGTAGGGCGCGAGGATCTCCTCGACACGCTGCACGGCGGCGTTGGTGTAGCCCACGTTCGACCCGGCGGGCGCCTCGACGCTGATGAAGAAGACGCCCCGGTCGGATTGCGGCGTCAGTTGCGAGGGCAGATTCTGGTACAGCGAATAGGACGCCCCGGACAGCAGCGCGGCGATACCGAGAACAAGCGCCGGCGCCCGGATCGCCCGCGTCAACGCGCTGCGATAGCCCGAAGACAGGCGTTGCATGCCGCCGTTGACGGCGCGGGCGAAGCGGTGATCGTTCTGCCCCTGCTTCAGCACCCGCGAGGCAAGGACGGGGCACAGCGACAGCGCCACGAAAGTCGAGACGGCCACGGCGATGGCCAGCGTGATGCCGAACTCGGTAAACAGCCGCCCGACCTCGCCCTGCAGGAACGACAGCGGCAGGAACACCGCGATCAGGGTTGCCGAGGTCGAGATCACGGCGAACAGGACCTGTCGCGCGCCGTTCTTCGCGGCGTCGAACGGCGCTTCGCCCTCTTCCACGCGGCGCTCGATGTTCTCGAGCACCACGATGGCGTCATCGACCACCAGCCCGATCGCCAGGATCAGCGCGAACAGCGTCAGAACGTTGATCGAGAATCCCGCCGCCGCGATCCCAGCGCAGGCCCCGAGCAGCGCGATGGGGATCGTCACGGCGGGCACCAGCGTGGCGCGGGCCGAGGTGAGAAAGACAAAGATCACACCAACCACGACCGCCACGGCGATGGCTAGCGTCTGCACCACCTGGACGATCGAGTTGCGGATATAGGTCGCGTCGTCGCTGGTCACGGCGATCGTGGTGCCGCCGGGCAGGTCCTGCCGGATCTGCGAGACGACTTCTCCGATCGCCGAAGAGATCGCCATCGTGTTCGATTCCGACTGGCGCAGCACGCCCAGGCCGATCGCCGTTTCCTGGTTGGCGCGGAAGATCGAGTCGTCGCTCTCGACGCCCAGCTCGACATCGGCCACGTCGCTCACCCGGATCTGGTAGCCGTCGCGCTCGGCGATCACGAGGTCCTCGAACTCCTCGACCGAGGCGAGCCGCGTCTCGGTCCGCAGGAGATAGCGCCGCGAGTCCGTCTCGATCTGCCCGGCGGGCAGCTCGATGTTGTTGTCGCGCAGCGCAGTGGCGATCTCGTCCACCGTCACACCCCGCGCGGCCATCGCGTCGGGATCGAGCCAGAGGCGCATGGCATAGGCCCGCTCGCCATATATCTGCACCGTGGCGACGCCCGAGACCGTCTCGAGACGGTCGGTGACGAACCGGTCGGCGTAGTCCGTCAGCTCGGAGGCCGAGAGCGTGTCGCTCGTCATCGTCATCCAGATGATCGGATCGCCCTGGGTGTCGTTCTTTTCGACCTCGGGCTCGTCGGCGGCCTCGGGCAGCTCTGGCGCGATGCTCTGGACGGCGGCGCGCACATCCGCGGCGGCCTGGTCGATGTTCCGGTCGGCGTTGAATGTGATGACGCTGCGGCTTCCGCCGAGCTCGGATTCCGACGAGATCGAGTCGATGCCGGACACGCCCGAGATCGCGCCTTCGATCACCGTCGTCACCTCGGCGTCGACTACTCCGGGCCCGGCGCCGGTGTAGTTCACGCTGACCGTGACCTCGGCCGTGTCGATGTTGGGCAGCTCGCGCACCGGCACCCGCATCAGGGCGGCGATGCCGAAGATGACGATCATGATCGACATGACCGTCGCCAGGACCGGGCGGCGCAGACAGAGCTCGGAGATGCTCAATTCAGGGCCTCCTGCGGGGCCTCGCCGTCGGCGACCTGAACCGGCGCACCGTCGCTCAGCCGGTCATAGCCGGTGATGACGACGCGCGAGTCGGCCGAGACGCCGTCGGTGATCTCGGTGCGGCCGTCGTTGCGGCTGCCGAGGCTGACGGGCGTGCGGGCGGCATTGCCGTCGGAGACGGTGTAGACATAGGTCGCGCTGCCCTCGCTGATGATCGCGTCATCCGGCAGGGTCAGCGCCTCATAGGTCTCGAACACGAGGGTCGCTGTCATGAACATGCCGTCGGTCAGCGCGCGGTCCTCGTTCGGCACCCGGACGCGCAGGGTGAAGCTGCGCGAGTTGGCATCGACGCGCGGCGCCTTGACCGACACCTCGCCCTCGAACTCGCGATCGTAGACCGAGCCGTTCAGGATAACCTGCTGCCCTACCTCGGCCCGGGCATAGTACCGTTCCGGCACCGAGAACTGCGCCTCGACGGTCGAGATGTCGTCGAGCGAGGAGAACGACATCGACGTATCGACCCGCTCGCCGGGGTCGATATCGACCAGGCCGAGGACGCCCGAGAATGGCGCGCTCAGCCGCCGGTCGTCCAGCGTCGCCTCGGCCGTCGCCACGGCGGCCTGAGCGCGGCGATATCCGGCGCGGGCCTCTTCCAGTTGCGCCTCGGCGCTGACGTTCTCGGTGGCGAGCTCCTGCACGCGGCTGAACTCGGACTCGGCCTCGCTCAGCGTCGCCTCGGCCTCCTGCAGTGCCGCCTGCGCCGCGCGGTCATCCAGCGCGAAGATCAGGTCGCCCTCTTCGACGCGCTCGCCGGACTCGACCGCGACCTCGGTGACGCGGCCCGACGCCAGTGGTTGCAGCTCGATCGAGCGCACGGCGCGGATCGACCCGACCGCCTGGAAGGTGTCGCGCACCTTGTCCCTCTGCGGCTGGGCCACCTCGACGCGGGTGGGCGGGCGCTCGCCGCCTCCCTGCTCGTCGCTCGGGCGCACCAGGGCGAAGATCTCGGAGGTGCCCCAGACGCCGGCCGCGCCGCACGCCGCGACGAAGACCACCGCAAGACCGATTCCGATTCCCTTCTTCAGCGCCATGGCACCCCCGTTGCGCGGGTTTCCGCAGATCAAACGAGGCACACATCTGTAGCAGTGCGCGGACGTGGCAAGTCACACGAAAATGACCGCCCGGCATCTCGCCGGGCGGTCCGAAAAGGCTAATGCGTCAGTCGGTCGCGGTGCTCAGTCGCGATAGATCGGGTCGGCGGTGAACTTGCCGCCCTGCCACAGCGCGTCGGGGCTGTCGGGGGCGGGACGCGCGTTCTCTGCCTCGACCTCCTCGCGGAAGCGCGACGAGCTGTCCTTGGGCCGCCACCCCAGATAGCGCGCGGCGGAATTGTCCCACCACATCTCGTCGTTGTCCGAGACGCCCCAGATCACCGGGCACCCTAGCCGAGGGACGTTGAACACCGTCTCGATGAGCGAAACGAAGTCGTCGGGGCTGAACCACGTGGCCAGCATCCGGTGGTTCGTGGGGCGCGGGAAGCACGAGCCGATCCGGACCAGCGCCGTCTCCTGCCCGAACTTCGAGTGATACATCGAGGCGATTGCCTCGCCAAAGCACTTGGACACACCGTAGAGCCCGTCGGGCTTCATCGGGTCGTGCGCGGTCAGGTGGCGGTCCTGCGGGTGAAAGCCGATCGTGTGGTTCGAGCTGGCGAACACAATGCGCGGCATCCCGTTGGCGCGGCACGCCTCGTAGAGGTTGTAGACCCCCTGGATGTTGCCGGCCATGATCTTGTCGAAGCGGTCCTCGACAGAAACGCCGCCGAAATGCACGATGCCGTCGCAGCCGGCAACAAGGTCGTGCACCGCGGCCTCGTCGGCGAGGTCGCATTGCACCAGTTCCTCATTCGGGCCGGCCTCGCCCAGATCGGCGATGTCGGACAGGCGCAGTTTCGTCGCGACGTGGCTCAGGCGCTCACGCATCATGCGGCCGAGGCCGCCGGCGGCACCGGTGATCAGCAGTCTTTCCATGCTCGGGATCTCTCCTAGTCGATGAGGCCGGGCAGATACATCGAGAAGAACGGAACGTACGTCACGAGCATCAACGCGGCCAGGATGGCGAGGTAGAACGGCCAGATCGTGCGCACCGCTTCCTCGATTCGGATGTTGCCGACGACACATCCGACGAAGAGGCAGGCACCGACCGGCGGGGTGCACAGGCCCAGGCCGAGGTTCATCATCAGGATCACGCCGAACTGCAGCGGGTCCATGCCCAGGTCGGTGACCACGGGCAGGAAGATCGGCGTGCAGATCAGGATCAGCGCGGCCATGTCCATGATCATGCCCAGCAGCAGCAGGATCACGTTCAGCATCAGCAGGATGACCAGCGGGTTGTCCGACAGCGTGGTGACGCTTTCGGCCAGAAGATCGGGGACGCGGTAGAGTGCCAGCAGATAGGCGAAGGACGACGCCGTCGCGACGAGGATCATCACCAGCGAGGTCGTCCGCACCGCCTGCGTGACGGCGCGCACGAATTTCGGCCAGGTCAGTTCGCGGTAGACGAAGACGGTCACGAGGATCGCCCAGATCGCGCCGAACGCGCCGGATTCGGTCACCGTCATCACGCCCGACAGCACGCCGCCGACGATGATGATCGCGGTCATCAGACCCGGCAGCGCGACCACGGTGGACACGGCCAGCGACTTGAAGCCGGGAAAGGGCTCGGCCGGGTAGCCGCGGCGCACGGCGATGATCCAGGCGACGAGGCCGAGGCACAGGCACATCAGGATGCCGGGCAGCACGCCGGCGATGAACAGGCTCGAGACCGACACGCCGCCGCCCGACGCGACGGCGAACAGGATCATGTTGTGGCTGGGCGGGATCACGACGCCGGCGATCGACGAGCTGACGGTGACGTTCACCGCGTAGTCGGCGTCGTAGCCCTTTTCCTTCATCACCGGCATCAGGATCGAGCCGAGCGCCGAGGTGTCGGCGACCGCCGAGCCCGAGATGCCGCCGAACAGCATCGACGAGGACACGTTCACGAGGCCCAGCCCGCCGCGCATCCAGCCCACGGCCGAACTCGCCAGCCGGACGAGGCGGCCCGCGATGCCGCCCTGGAGCATCAGCTCGCCCGCGAAGATGAAGAACGGGATCGCCAGCAGCGAAAAGACGGAGACGCCGGAGAGGATGCGTTGGAAGCCGATCAGCAGCGGCAGGCCTTCGTAGACGAAGCCGCCCACCGTGGCGAGACCGAGCGCGAACGCCACCGGCATGCCGGTCAGCAGGCCGAGCGCGAAGATACCGAACAGAATGGTCAGGCCCACAGGGTCACTCCTGATGCACGGTGCGGCCGGGCAAGAGACCGGCGAGATGATAGGCCGAGAACACCACGGTGAGCACACCGCAGATCGCCATGGGAAGCGCGCGCCAGCCCTCGGCTATGCCCAGCATCGGGATCGAGCGGCTCCAGGTAGAGGTCGTCAGCCCCCATCCCTGCCATGCGAGGCATGCGCCGAAGACGATCATGCCGAACACGCCGAGCCAGTGTAGCGGCACGCCGATGACGCGGGGCATCGCCTCGCGCACGAACTCGATCGACAGGTGCGAGCGGGTCCAGACACCGGCGGCGGCGCCGAGGAACGTGATCCACGCGACCAGCACCAGCGCCAGCTGTTCGACCCATGTGGGCGTGTCGTTCAGGATGTAGCGGCCGAATACGAGCCATCCGAAGACGGCGATCAGCAGGACGATCTGCACACCGGCCACCAGCATGCAGGCGCGCGCCAGAAGATCCAGCGCGCGGCCCAGCGGTCCCGTGGCCTGTTCGGACATCGGTTTCATGTCCCCTCCTCGACCTGCTGCACGGGCCGGGCGGCGGATGCGCCGCCCGACCGCGGTGTCACTTCGTTTCCTGGATGTCGGAGACGAGCGACTCCAGCTCGGGGTTCTCTTCGACGAAGGCGTCGTAGACCGGCTGCATCGCTTCCTGGAATGCCGCCGGATCCTGCACCTCGTTCACCGCGACGCCGGCTTCCTCGACCTTCTGGCGCGACTGCTCGGAGCGCTCGGCCCAGAGCTGGCGCTGCTCTTCGGCCGCCTCGACCGCGGCCTGGCGGACGATCTCCTTGTCCTCGTCCGAGGTGTTTTCCCACGTCTGCGCCGAGATGCAGATGCACTCGGGGATGATGAGGTGGTTGGTGATCGAGTAGTACTGCGCGACCTCGAAGTGGTTCGAGCTGTCGAAGGACGGCCAGTTGTTCTCGGCGCCGTCGATCACGCCGGTGCGCAGCGACTGGTAGACCTCGGAATAGGCCATGGGCGTCGCGTTGCCGCCCAGCTGGTCGACCATGTCGACATACAGGTCGTTGTTCATCACGCGGAACTTCAGACCGTCCATGTCGGCCGGCGTCTCGATCGGGCGCTGCGTATTGTAGAAGCTGCGCGACCCGCTGTCGAACCAGCTCAGCGCGATGATGTTGTACTCGGCCAGTGCGTCGGCGAAACGTTCGCCGATCTCGCCGTCCATCACCTTGTGCATGTGGTCGAGGTCGGTGAAGATGAACGGCAGCGACAGCACGTTCGTCTCGGGAACGATCTGTCCCATCGGCCCCATGTTGAAGTTCGCGAAGTCGAGCCCGCCGGTGCGCAGCTGCTCGATCGCGTCGGGCTGCGCGCCGAGGACGCCGTTGTGGTAGACTTCGGGCTCGATCCGGCCCTCGGTCCCCTCGGCGACCGCCTCGGCGAAGGAATCCAGTGCCACGCCGTTGGGATAGTCCTCGGGGTGGATGTTCCAGCCGCGCCACGTTTCCGCCGCCGCGGGCCCTGCCAGGATGCCGGTGACCACGCCGATGGCGGCGCCTGCGCGAAGAATGCTCATAACAGTCATGTGTGTCTCCTCCCGTTAATGCGGATATGTATGACAAGTTGCACCGGCACGAGTCAACAGATACGATGAACTCACCGAGACATCGGGAGGAGGACATCTGAATGGAGCGTGGCGAGACCGCGAAGACCGGCGGCCGGCGAAACCTTGTGGCCACCCTGGTGTCCGCCCTGCGCGACGAGATCACGTCGGGCCGCTTCGTGCCCGGCGACAGGCTGCCCTCCGAAGCCCGCCTCACCGAACGGTTCGACGTCAGCCGCACCGTCGTCCGCGAGGCGATCGCCGGCCTCAGGGCCGACGGCCTTGTCGAGCCGCGCCAGGGCGCCGGCGTGTTCGTCCTGCAGCCTCCGCCGGATCCGCCGGGCCTTTTCGAGATCGCGGATTACGAGAAGATTTCCTCGATAATCGAAATGCTTGAGCTGCGCGTCGCGGTCGAGATGGAGGCCGCCGCCCTTGCCGCGCTGCGGCACTCGCCCGCCCAGGAAGAGACGATTTTCGCCGCCGAACTGGCCGTGCGAGAGGGGATGGCAGAGGGCCGCCCGACAACCGAGGCCGACCTTGCCTTTCACCTCGCCATCGCCGATGCGACCAACAATCCGCGCTTCCGCGAATTTCTCGAAGCGCTTGGGGTCTCGATGATTCCGCGCGCCGCGCTGCAGGCCGAGAACGGCACGAGAAGCCCCACCGACTATATCGAGATGATCTCGGCCGAGCACCTGTCGATCGCCGAGGCGATCAGTGCGGGCGAACCCGAGCGCGCGCGCGAGGCGATGCGCGGGCACCTGAAGAAATCTCAGGGACGCTACCGTGAGTTATTGCGGGCGAAGCGCTAGTTGTCATACAAATCTTGACTTCTGCTGGACATGCTTGCTAGCTGACCATCGAGTAACACGGGAGGGGAGGCCCGGCCGATGGATCCACAGCAGTTGAAACACGCTCTCGGGGCCGGCCTTCTGTCGTTCCCCGTCACGGCTTTCGATGACAGGGGACGCTTCTCCCCCGATCCCTACAAGAAGCACATCTCGTGGCTCTCGGGCTTCGACGCGAGCGCGCTGTTCGCCGCGGGCGGCACGGGCGAGATGTTCTCGCTCCTGCCCGACGAGATCCCGATGATCGTCGCCGCGGCCAAGGAATCGGCCGGCGACACCCCCATCGTCGCGGGCTGCGGCTATGGCACCGAGATGGCCGTGCAGGTCGCCCGCAGCGCCGAGAAGGCGGGCGCGGACGGCATCCTGCTGCTGCCGCACTACCTGATCGACGCACCCCAGGCCGGGCTTTACGCCCACGTGAAGGCGGTCTGCGACAGTGTCGACATCGGCGTGATGGTCTACAACCGCGACAACGCGGTCCTTCAGCCCGACACGCTGGCACGGCTGGCGGATGTCTGCCCCAACCTCGTCGGTTTCAAGGACGGAACCGGCGACATCGGTCTGGTCCGCCAGGTCACGGCGACGCTGGGCGACAGACTTACCTACCTGGGCGGCATGCCCACCGCGGAACTCTTTGCCGAGGCCTATCTCGGCGCCGGCTTTACCACCTATTCCTCGGCGGTCTTCAACTTCGTGCCCGGCCTCGCGGTGGATTTCTACAACGCGCTGCGCAAGGGCAACCACGAGACCTGCCGCACCTACCTGACAGACTTCTTCTATCCGTTCATGGCGATCCGGAACCGGCAAAAGGGCTATGCCGTCAGCGCCATCAAGGCCGGCGTGCGACTGCAGGGCTTCGACGCCGGGCCGGTGCGCCCGCCGCTGACCGACCTGACAGACGAGGAGATGGGACTCATGGAAGCGCTGATCGCGCCGTACAAGTCATGAAGATTGACGCCGTCCGCACCCACTTCCTGGACCACAAGCTCGACACCGCGTTCGAGAGCGCCTCGATGCGGTTCGACCGGCGGACCCACCTGCTGGTCGAGATCGTCTGCGACGACGGCACGACCGGCTGGGGTGAGTGCCTCGGCCCAGCCGGGCCGAACGCCGCCGTGGTCGCCGCCTATGCGCCGCGGCTGATCGGGCGCGATCCGCTCGAGACCGAGAAGATTTGGCTCGAGCTCTACAACGCCATGCGCGATCAGGGACAGCGCGGGCTGACCGTGACCGCGCTGTCGGGCATCGACGTCGCGCTCTGGGACATCAAGGGCAAGCACATCGGCGTGCCGGTCTCCACGCTGCTCGGCGGCCGTTTCCGCGACAGCGTGCGCGCCTATGCCACCGGAAGCTTCAAGCGCGACGGCGTCGACCGGGTTGAGGACAACGCCGCCGAGATCGCGCGCTATCGAGCCGAGGGCTTCCACGCCGCAAAGATCAAGATCGGCTTCGGGCTGGACGAGGACCTGCGCGTCATCGCCGCCGTCCGCGAGGCGATGGGCGACGACATGCGCCTGATGATCGACGCCAATCACGGCTACGACGCGATGGAAGCGATCGAGCTGGGCAAGCGCGCGGCCGAGTATCGCATCGACTGGTTCGAAGAGCCCGTGCTGCCCGAACACCTCGCGTCCTACCGCGACGTTCGGGCCGGTCAGCCGATCCCCGTCGCGGGCGGCGAGACGTGGCACACCCGCTGGGGCATGAAAGAGCCGCTCGAGACGCGCTGCGTCGACATCCTTCAGCCCGACCTGTGCGGTTGCGGCGGCTATACCGAGATCCGGCGGATCATGGATATGGCGGCGCTGCACGGCGTCCGGCTTGTACCGCATGTCTGGGGCACGGCGGTGCAGATCGCCGCCTCGCTGCAGTTCATGGCGGCCTTGCTTCCCAACCCGCCGCGCAAGAACCCGATCGAGCCGATCCTGGAGTTCGACCGCACGCCGATGCCGTTCCGGCAGGCCATCGTGGCCCACCCGATCGAGCACGAGAACGGCGTGGTGACCATTCCCGACGGCCCCGGCCTCGGGATCGAGATCGACCGCGCCGCGCTGACAGAATTCGCGCCGAAGGACTGATACCCCATGCTGACCCGCACCCTCACAGGGCCCAAGCCCGCCGTCACCCTGCCCGCCGGCACGGTGGACACGCAGATGCACATGTACATGCCGGGCTTTCCCGCGCAGCCCGGCGGCCCGCCGAACCCCGCCGGCGACCTGCCGACGCCGCAGCAGTACCGTCAGGTGATGGACTGGCTTGGCATCGACCGGGTCGTGATCACCCAGGGCAACGCCCAGCAGCGCGACAACGGCAACGTCATCGCCTGCCTGGCCGAGATGGGCGATGTCGCCCGCGGCGTGGCCGTCATCGACGGTGACACCGACGACGCCGAGATGACCCGGCTGTCCGATGCCGGCGTCGTCGGCGCCCGCGTGATGGATCTGCCCGGTGGCGCCGTCGGGCTGGACGCGCTCGAGGACGTTGCCGCGCGGGCCAAGGCGCATGGCTGGATGATGACGGTGCAGTTCGACGGCTCGCGCATCGAAGAGCTCGAGCCGCGGCTCGCCAAGCTGGACGTGCCGTGGATCCTCGACCACCACGCCAAGATCTTCGACGGCCCCACGCCTGGGCGCGTGGCGGCGATCAAGCGGCTCGTCGATACCGGGAACTGCTGGTTCAAGTTTGCCGGCTGCTACGAATCCAGCAAGAGCGGACCGCCCGACTATACCGACATCGCCGACGTCGCGCGCGAGATGGCCGCCTTCGCGCCACAGCGCATCGTCTGGGGCACGAACTGGCCGCACAACCTTGCCAAGGCGACCGAGGATTATCCCGACGACCGCGCGCTCACCGATACTGTCCTGTCGTGGTTCCCCTCGGACGAGGCGCGGCGGCAGGCGCTGGTCGACAACCCCGAAGCTCTGTTCGGCTTTCCCCGCTTTAGCTGAGCGCTTCCGTGAAACTTCCGTGACAGAGCGCCGCCCGCGCTTGTGAGGGCGCGACCCCGCGGCTAATCGCGAGCGCAAGGCCACCACGGAGGGCAGGATGTCGGTTCGCATCAGCGGCGCATGCAAGACGTTCGGCGATCACCCGGCGGTCGACGGTGTCGACCTTGACGCGACCCAGGGCGAGTTCGTCGTCGTGCTCGGCCCTTCGGGCTGCGGCAAGTCCACGCTTCTCCGCCTTATCGCCGGGCTCGAGACGCTCGATTCCGGCGAGATTGCTCTGGGGGCAGACACCGTGTCGGGGCCCGGCCGCCATGTCCCGCCCGAGGACCGCTCGGTCGGCGTGGTCTTTCAATCCTACGCCCTCTGGCCGCACATGAGCGTCCGCGACAACGTCGCCTTTCCGCTGGAATCCGCCGGTCAGCGCCGCGGCGCTGCGCGCGAGGGGGCCACCGCGCATCTCGAAACCGTGGATCTCTCGGCCCTTGCCGAGCGCAAGCCGTCCGAGCTGTCGGGCGGCCAGCGGCAGCGCGTGGCGCTGGCGCGGTGCCTCGCCGGCGGGGCGCGAACCGTCCTGATGGACGAGCCGCTCGCCAATCTGGACCCGCACCTCCGCGGCCGGATGGAGGCCGAGATCGCCGAGTTCCACCGCAAGACCGGCGTCACCTCGATCTACATCACCCACGATCAGCGCGAGGCGATGGCCCTCGCCGACCGGATCGCGGTGATGTCCGAAGGCCGGTTCCTGCAGGTCGCTCCGCCGCAGGAGATCCACGACCGCCCGGCAACGGCCGAGGTCGCCCGGTTCATCGGACAGGCCGCCGTCGTGCCCGCGACCCTGCGCCACGAGGCCGGCTGGCACGCCGACCTGGGCCCGCTCCGGGTTCCGGTGACCGCGCCCGAGGGACTGAACGGCGGTGCGGGCCAGATCGTCCTGCGCGCGACCGACCTGACGCTCGGCACCGGGCCGCTGTCGGGGCGGATCGACGCCGCCTTCTACCGGGGTGGCGGCTGGGAGGGACGTGTGTCGGTTGACGGGATCGCGGACCCCCTGCCCGTCGCCTCGCGCCGGAGGATGACCGCGGGCGAGCAGGTCGCGCTGTCGCTGCACGGCGGCTGGGCCCTGCCCTAGACGCGCCAGGGCACGACGCCCGGCGGCAGCCGCCGCCCCACCCGGTCGAGCACGGCCATCAGCACGACCGTCGCCAGAACCGTCACGCTCGACAGCGCGGCGGCGAGCGTGGTGTAGCCGCCGTCCTCGTAATTGAAGATCTGCGTGCCGATCGTCTCGTTCCCGGTCGACCACAGCAGGGCCGAAACCGTTACCTCGTTGTAGGCCGTCAGAAAGACGAGGATCGCCCCCGAGGCGGCGGCAGGCGCGACCATCGGCGTGAACACACGCCACAGCCGCCGTCCAAAGCCCGCACCGGCGACCCGTGCCGCATCGTCGAGCGCCGGATCGAGCTGCGCGTAGGCGGCCGTGACCGGCTTGAGCGCGATGGCGAAGAACGCAGTGAGATAGGCCAGGAAAATGATCCCCAGCGTGTTGTAGAGCGACACGCCGACCAACGGCAGGGGCCGGATGAAGGCCAGGATGAACGCGATCGAGATGACGAGGCCGGGAATGGCATAGCTGACATCCCCCAGCACCGCGATCGCACCGGCCGCCCGGCGCCGCGCGACGTCGCGGCGGCTCAGGAAATAGGCGGTCAGCCCGGCGAGCATGGCCAGCGCCAGCGCCGCGGCCCCGGCCGTCAGCGTCGAATTGGCGAAAGCGCGGATCGTCGCTTCCTGACGGAACAGGATCTCGGCGAAATTGCCCCATGTCAGCGTCTCGCGCGTCAGCGGCACGCCATAGGTCGGCACCAGGGCCGTCGCCACCAGCGAAGCGAGCGGCAGCAGCAGCGTGGCGCCGACATAGAGCATCAGCCCCGCCTCGGCCACGGGGCGAAGGCGCCCCAGGCGGATGCGCAGCGATTGCGCCGGCGGCCCCGTCACCTGCGACCTGAGCCGCCGCTGAAGCATGAGTTGCGCAGAGATCGCCGCGATGGCGATGATCGCCAGGAGGAACGAGATGGCCGCCACGTCGCCCAGCACCGACGGCCCGAACCCGGAAAGCCGCCGCCAGATCAGCACCGGCAGCGTGGTGTAGCGCGCCGGGATGCCCAGGATCGCCTGGATCCCGAAATTCCCCAGCGCCGAGACGAAGGCGAGCGCGAAAGCCGCCACCAGGCTGGGCGCGAGGAGCGGCAGCAGAACCCGACGCAGCACCCGTCCGGGCCCTGCCCCGGCGATCCGCGCCGCCTCTGTCAGCTCCCGCGGGAGGGCGCGCAGGGCGGCGAGGATCAGCAACAGCACGAGCGGCATGTGCTGCAGGGTGAGCAGCGCCATGACGCCGCCGCCCGAGTAGAGCGGATGGTCGCTGCCCGGCGCCGGGGCAAGGCCGACCCAGCCCAGCACGGGACTGCCGGGCCCGAGCGCCTGGATCCAGGCGATGGCCGTCACCTGCGGCGGGATCATCATCGGCAACAGCAGCAGGAACACGAACGCGCCCTTGCCGCGCACATCCGTCAACCCGATCAGCAGCGCCAGCGCGGTGCCGACGGCCAGTGCGCCGAGACCGGACATCCCGGCCGATTCGAGGCTGTGCCAGAAGGCCCGGCGCACCGACGCGCTGCCCAGCACCTCGACGATCGGGGACAGCGACGGCGCGCCCTGCGCTGTCAGGCCGACCCAGGCCAACAGCGCCAGCGGCAACAGAAACAGCCCCGCCGCCCAGACAAGAAGCGCGGCGAGGGTCAGCCCCTCGCCGCGCGGGATCCTCGGGCGCATCTCAGCCGCCGAAGAGGTCCATGAACCGTTCCTTGTTCTCTTGGTCATTCGCAAGCGCCTCGGCCGGATCGAACGCCATCAGGCTGATCCCGTCGCGGGCCGGAAAGCCTTCGGGCGGCATCACGTCCGGGTGGGCTGGCAAATAACCCTGACCGGCGGCCATCTCCTGCCCCTCGCGCGAGATCAGGAAGTCGATGAACGCCTTTGCCGCGCCCGGGTTCTGCGCGGTCGACAGGATCGCCGCGGGTTCGGTCACGGCCGAGACCCCCTCTTCGGGAAACACGAACTCGACCGGGGCGCCCTCGGCCTTGTTGCGGATCGGCAGGAAGTCGACGACGAAACCGTAAAGCTTCTCGCCGCCCGCGACAGCCTGGTAGGTGCCGCCATTGCCGCCCTGCGGGTTGGCGTTCTGATCCGCGAGCCCTTGGTAGTAGTCCCAGCCCAGATCGGGATTCGAGGTCAGCGTGGCCATGTGGATCGTTGCCGCGCCCGATGTCAGGGGCGAGGGCATCGCGATCTGGCCTTCGGCCTCGGGCTTCAGCAGGTCCTGGTAGGAACTCGGAACCATCTCGGCGGAAGTGTTGTAGACGATGCCGGTGGTGATAAGCTTGGTCGAGAAGTAGTAGCCCTCGTCATCCATGATGCCGGCGGAATAGGCCGACGTGTCGGCCTCGGGATAGGCCATCAGGCGGTCCTCTCCCTTCAGGCCCTCCATCGTCACCATGTCGGCGATGAGCAGCACGTCGGGCTGCGGCTGGCCGGCCTGGAACTCGGCGCGGAGCTTGGCCATCACCTTGGTGGTCCCGTCGCGGAACCACTCGACCTCGACGTCGGGGTGGCGGTCCTCGAACGCCGCGACCGTCTCTTGCGCGTCGGCGTTCGGCTGCGATGTGTAGAGCGTCAGCGTGCCCGACACATCCTGGGCGGCGGCGGCCGTCGTCAGCGCAATCGCGGACACGCCCGCCAGAGCCATGGTGCGTTTCATCGTCATCTCCTGATCCTGCTTCACGCCTGTGGGTTCGGGCGCGAGCGCTATCAGCGGGGGATGACGGTTTCTTGACGGTCTCAGCCGGTCTTGTCGCCTTCCAGCGCGTCGAGCCGGGCCTTCAGCGCCTCGTTCTCCTCGCGCGCCTTCTGGGCCATCGCGCGGACGGCGTCGAATTCCTCGCGGGTGACGAAATCGCGGTCGGCGAGCCAGCGGTCCACCATGGACTTCATCGCGGTCTCGGCCTCTTCGCGCGCGCCTTGCGCGACGCCCATGGCATTGGTCATCAGCTGCGACATATCGTCGAAAAATCTGTTGCGGGTCTGCATGTTTGCGGCTCCTCTCAGCGTTGTCTGCAATATGGGCCGGGGCAGGCCCGGTCACAAGGTTGACTTCCCCCGCGCTTCACGGCCTTTTCGCCGCCATGCAGGCGGTGCTTCCCTTTCCCGACATCAGCCCCGAGATCTTCTCGGTCAGCCTGGGCGATTTCACCTTCGCGCTGCGTTGGTACGCGCTGGCCTATATCGCCGGTATCCTGCTGGGATGGCGTCTTGCCGTCACGGCGATCAACCGGCCGTATCTGTGGCCGGCGGAAAGCCCCCCGATGACCCGCGCCCAGCTGGAAGAGCTGGTGACGGCGGTGATCCTGGGCATCATCGTGGGCGGTCGTCTGGGCTTCGTCCTGTTCTACCAGCCCGGCTACTACCTGGCCAACCCGTTGGAAATCCCCGCGATCTGGCAGGGCGGGATGTCGTTCCACGGCGGCATGATCGGCGTTGCGGTGGCGGCTCTGATCTTCTGGCGGCGGCAGCGCGTGCCGGTGTGGTCGGTGCTGGACACGCTGGCCCTGGCGACGCCGCCGGGACTGCTGTTCGGGCGGATCGCGAACTTCATCAATGCCGAGCTGTGGGGCCGGCCGTCGGACGTGCCGTGGGCCGTGGTCTTTCCCGGACCGCTGGCGCAGGACTGCCCCGACGTCGAGGGGCTGTGCGCCCGCCATCCCTCGCAGCTCTACGAAGCGGGGCTCGAAGGGCTGCTGCTGGGCGCGATCCTGCTGATGCTGGCCTTCTCCTCTCGCTGGCTGAAACGCCCCGGCGCGATCACCGGCGTGTTCCTGGCGGGTTACGCGATCTCGCGCATCATCGTGGAGTTCTTCCGGCAGGCCGATCCGCAATTCATAACCCCCGACAATCCCTGGGGCCACGTGGTGCAGATCGGGTCGGCGGGCCTGACCATGGGGCAGCTCCTGTCGTTGCCGATGCTGGTTCTGGGACTGGCCGTCGTCGGGGCGGCCCTGCGCCGCGCATGACCGAGCTCGAGACGATCCTGCTGCGCCAGATCGCGGCGACCGGTCCGCTCAGCGTGGCCGAGTACATGCAGACCTGCCTGATGCATCCCGTGCACGGCTACTACACGACCCGTGCTCCGCTGGGCGATGCCGGCGACTTCATCACCGCGCCGGAGATCAGCCAGATGTTCGGCGAGATGCTGGGCCTTGCGCTGGCGCAGGCGTGGATCGATCAGGGCCGGCCCGCCCGCTTCTGCCTGGGCGAGCTTGGGCCGGGGCGCGGCACGCTGATGGCCGACGCGCTGCGCGCGACGCGGGCGGTGCCCGGCTTTCGGGAGGCGGCCGAGCTGCACCTGGTCGAGGTCTCTCCCGCCCTGCGCGAGGAACAGGCGGCGCGGCTTGGCGATGCGGCCCCCACATGGCACGACAGCGCCGAGGACCTGCCCGACCTGCCGCTGTTCCTGATCGCCAACGAGTTCCTCGATGCCCTGCCCGTCCGCCAGTTCCTGCGCGACGGCCCGGGCTGGCATGAGCGGCTGATCGGCGAAAGCGACGGCGCGCTGGCCTTCGGCCTGTCGGACGCGGCCCCGCTCGCGCTGCTGGAGGACCGGCTGGACGACACGCAGGACGGCGACATGGTCGAGACCTGCGCCCCGGCGACCGCCCTGGCCGAGACGCTGGGCCGGCGGATCGCCGACCGGGGCGGCGTGGCGCTGATCGTGGATTACGGCGAATGGCTGTCGCGCGGCGACAGCCTTCAGGCGGTGAAGGGGCACGAGAAGGTCGCACCCCTGACGACCCCCGGCGCCGCCGACCTGACGGCCCATGTCGCGTTCGGCGCGCTGGCCGCGGCGGCCCCCTGCGCCCACGCAGGCCTGACGCATCAAGGCGTGTTCCTGGAGCGTCTGGGCATCACCGCGCGGGCACAGGCGCTAGCCCGCGGCATGTCCGGCGACCGGCTGGACGCGCATGTCGCCGCGCATCGGCGGTTGACCCATCCCGACGAAATGGGACACCTCTTTAAGGTGCTGGCATTGTTTCCGGACGGTGCCCCCCCGCCGCCGGGAGTGGACGCATGACACTGGACATCATCACCTCCGACACGCTCGCGCCGCTGCGCCACGGCTTCTTCGGACGGCGCGGCGGTGCCTCGTCCGGGGTGTTCGCCGGGCTGAACTGCGGGCACGGGTCCTCGGACCAGTCCGAGGCCGTGACGATCAACCGGCGCCGCGTCGCGGACGTGATGGAGGTCGCACCGGACGCCCTTCTGACGGTGCACCAGGTGCACTCGGCCGACGTCGTGGTGCTGGACGACCCGCCCGAGACGGCACCACGTGCGGACGGACTGGTGACGACGACGCCGGGGCTGGCGCTTGGCGTCCTGACGGCGGATTGCCAGCCCGTCCTGTTCGCCGATCCCGAGGCGGGCGTGGTCGGCGCGGCCCATGCAGGCTGGAAAGGGGCGCTGGCCGGCATCCTCGATGCCACGATCGACGCGATGGTCGACGCCGGCGCGCGGCGCGAAGCCATCCGCGCCGTGATCGGCCCGACGATCAGCCAGCGCGCCTACGAGGTCGGCCCCGACTTCTTCGAGGATTTCATTGCCGAGGATCCCGACAGCGCCCGCTTCTTCGCGCAGGGCGACGGCGACCGGATGCTGTTCGACCTGCCGGGCTTCGGTCTCTACCGCCTTCGCGCGGCCGGGATCGCCGAGGCGGAATGGACGCGGCACTGCACCTATTCCGATGCGGACCGATTCTATTCCTATCGCCGCAGCACGCATCTGCGCGAGGCCGATTACGGCCGCATGATTGCAGCGATCCGGCTTTGACATCCTCCACGTGACGGACGCGATCGGCGCGGGATTACCGCACCGCCGCCATCTGATCGCCCGATTTCGGCACGAAGTTGAGGCAACGGATCAACCTCAGGTGCAACGCCCCGTCAGAGCAAGGGAGAGGCTCATGGCATCCCATCGCCGCTGGATGAAGTCGGTTCTCGAGGAAAGCGCAAAGCCCCAGCCGGCACCGGCCTGGCATGGCCGCGGCTCCGACCGGGCCCACGTCTGATACGGGGCGCCGCAGCCCCCCTTTGCCATTCGCCCGACACATCCCGCCGACAGGATCCCGGACCGCCGGGGACGCCGAGGAGACCCCCATGAGCGACGCCAGCCAAGGATCGACGGACCACGCCGCCGCCCGACAACGTCCCTGGACGGTGCGCCGCATGACCGGCCAGCCGATGCGCAGCCGCCCCGAGCCCGAGCCGACGGGCCCGACGCGGCGCTTTGACGTCACCTGCCTTGACGCCTCCGGCGCGCCGATGTCCTTCGCCAAGATGGGCCCGGCCGTGCCCGACTTCGAGAACGCGTTCTCGGCCCTCGCCCGCGGCACGCTGATCCAGACGACGGACGGGCCCGTGGCGATCGAGGATCTCGAACCGGGCGTGCAACTCGAGACGGATCGCGGCGCGGCCGAGCTGGTCTGGATCGGGGCCATCACGCTGCTGCCCCGAGGGCCGCTGAAGCTCTACCGGGTGCCGGCCGATTCCTTCGGCCTCGGCCGGCCGATGCCGGATCTGATGCTGGGACCCTCGGCGCGGCTGGTGCGCCGCAGCGCCGCGCTGCGCCAGAGCGTCGGCGGGGATCAGGCCCTGCTGCCCGTCGCGCCGCTGGCCGACGGCATGAACCTAGTTGAGATCACGCCGCTGTCGCCGGTGCGCGTGTTCCACCTTGCCTGCCGCCGGCACCGGCTGCTGACCGCGAATGGCGTCGAGGTCGAAAGCTTCCATCCCGGCGCGCTGTCGACCCACCACCTGGGCCCAGGCATGAGCGAGCTGTTCCTGTCGTTCTTCCCGTACCTGACGCGCCTGTCCGAGTTCGGCCCGCTGGCGATGCCGCAGGTCGAGGCGAGCGACGAGGACGCGATCAACGCCGCCTGACCGGCGCGGTCAGGCCGATTTCTCCAGCCGCTGCTCCAGCACGTCGAAGGGCACGCCCGGCGCCTCCTTGGCATTGCGGATCACCAGCGATGTCTTGACGCTGCCCACGTTCTTCGCCGCCGTCAGCTCTTCCGTCAGGAAGGTCTGGAAGGTCGACAGGTCCGGCGCCACGCATTTCAGGATGAAATCGACCTCGCCGTTCAGCATGTGACACTCGCGGACCAGCGGCCACTCGCGGCAACGCTCCTCGAACGCCTTGAGATCGGCCTCGGCCTGGCTCTGCAGACCGACCATGGCGAACACCTGCACCTCGAAGCCGAGCGCGCGGGAATCGACCTTGGCGTGGTAGCCCTTGATATAGCCCTGCTCTTCGAGCGTGCGGACACGGCGCAGGCACGGCGGCGCCGAGATCTGCACCCGACGGGCGAGCTCGACATTCGTCATGCGACCGTCGCCCTGCAACTCGGCGAGAATCTTGCGGTCGATAGGATCGAGTTTGGTGCCCGGCATCTGCACGCTCCTGGCCTCAGGTTTTTTCAAAGCTTACGCTGGTCACGCCACCGCCGCAAGAATGTTCCAAAATGGCGCAATATCCTTAATCCGGCGTTGGGGGAGGTATCATCGCAGGGGGGATATGCAAGGGGTTTCGGCGGCGTCCACATGGCCTTATATGCGGCCAATCCGAACGATGTTGCGCACAAGGGAAGACGACGATGGCCGAGACACGGCATGCCAAGGTTCTGATCATCGGCTCGGGGCCGGCGGGCTATACCGCCGCAGTCTATGCCGCGCGCGCGATGCTGGAACCGGTCCTGATCCAGGGCATCCAGCCCGGCGGACAGCTGACGATCACCACCGATGTCGAGAACTGGCCGGGCGAGGCCTCGATCCTCGGGCCCGACCTGATGACCCGGATGGAGGCCCATGCCCGCGAAACGGGCACAGAAGTGATCTCTGACCACGTCATGTCGCTCGACATCTCCAAGCGGCCCTTCACCGCCACTACAGACAGCGGCACCAACTGGACCGCGGACGCCGTGATCCTGGCGACGGGCGCACAGGCGAAGTGGCTGGGCCTGCCCTCGGAAGAGAAGTTCAAGGGCTTCGGCGTGTCGGCCTGCGCAACTTGCGACGGCTTTTTCTACCGCAACCAGGAGGTCGCGGTGATCGGCGGCGGCAATACCGCGGTCGAAGAGGCGCTGTTCCTGACCAACTTCGCGAGCAAGGTCACCGTCATCCACCGCCGCAACGAGCTGCGGGCCGAGAAGATCCTGCAGAAGCGCCTTCTGGACAACCCGAAGGTCGAGATGCTGTGGGAGCACGAGGTCGACGAGGTCGTCGGCACCGAACAGCCGCTGGGGGTCGAGGGCGTGCGCGCGCGCAACGTCAAGACGGGCGAGATCACCGAAGTGCCGAGCAAGGGCTTCTTCGTGGCGATCGGCCATGCCCCGGCTTCGGAATTGGTGGCCGACCAGCTCGAGACGCATCACGGCGGCTACGTCGTGACCCAGCCCGATTCCACCGCGACGTCGGTGCCCGGCATATTCGCCGCGGGCGACCTGACCGACCACGTCTATCGGCAGGCGGTGACAAGCGCCGGCATGGGCTGCATGGCAGCGCTCGAGGCCGAGCGCTTCCTCGCCGAGGTCGGCGAGGACGAGGGCAAGGTCGAGACCTACCCCTTGGGCTACGGCGCCGAAGTCCCCGCCGAGGGCTGATCGTTCAGGGACGACGGGCCGGTATCCTGCGCGCGGGGGCCGGCCCGCTTCCCTGCCCGGCCGGCACCGGGACGGGACTTGCAGTCGGCGCAAATCCCCCATGACGTGAAAAATCGCTGCTCCCGGCTTGAATCTCGGCAAATGCGTGGTCTAGGTCGCCGCGACCTCTCCATCGCGGGCCCGCGCCCAAGATTTCCGACAACGGGATTACACACGACATGCACACGCCGAACGCCGCTCCGATACCCGAGCTGTACGTCTCCTACGAGTCCGCGCAGAAGCTGAAGGTCGAGGCCGGCGATCTGCCCTCCTGGGACCTGACCCCGCGCCAGACCTGCGACCTGGAACTGCTGATGAACGGCGGGTTCAGCCCGCTCAAGGGTTTCCTGACCGAGCAGGACTACGACAGCGTCGTCGACACGATGCGGCTGTCGGACGGCTCGCTCTGGCCGATGCCGATCACGCTGGACGTGAGCGAGAAGTTCGCCGAGACGATCGAGCCCGGCCAGGACATCGCCCTGCGCGACCAGGAAGGCGTGATCCTCGCGACGATGACAGTCACCGACAAATGGGTCCCGAACAAGACCAAGGAGGCCGAGAAGGTCTTCGGCGCCGACGACGACGCGCACCCGGCGGTCTACTACCTGCACCACCAGGCGGGCGGCGTGTATCTCGGCGGCCCCGTGACGGGCATCCAGCCGCCGACGCACTATGACTTCAAGGCCCGCCGGGACACGCCGAACGAATTGCGCGCCTTCTTCCGCAAGATGGGCTGGCGCAAGGTCGTGGCGTTCCAGACGCGCAACCCGCTGCACCGCGCCCACCAGGAGCTTACCTTCCGCGCCGCGCGTGAATCCGAGGCGAACCTGCTGATCCACCCCGTCGTCGGCATGACCAAGCCGGGCGACGTGGACCACTTCACCCGCGTGCGCTGCTACGAGGCTGTGCTGGACAAGTATCCGCAGTCGACCACGAACATGTCGCTGCTGAACCTGGCGATGCGGATGGCGGGCCCGCGCGAGGCGCTGTGGCACGGTCTGATCCGCAAGAACCACGGCGTGACGCACTTCATCGTCGGCCGCGACCACGCGGGCCCGGGCAAGAACAGCCAGGGCGAGGACTTCTACGGCCCCTACGACGCGCAGGAGCTGTTCAAGGAACACGCCGAGGAAATGGGCATCGAGATGGTGCCGTTCAAACACATGGTCTTCGTGCAGGAGCGCGCCCAGTACGAACCCGCGGACGAGATCGAGGACGGCGTCACCGTCCTGAACATCTCGGGCACCGAGCTGCGCCGCCGGCTGCAGGAAGGGCTGGAGATCCCCGACTGGTTCTCGTTCCCCGAGGTCGTGGCCGAGCTGCGCAAGACCCGGCCGCCGCGGGACGAGCAGGGCTTCACGGTGTTCTTCACCGGCCTGTCGGGGTCGGGCAAGTCCACCATCGCCAATGCCCTGCGGGTCAAGCTGATGGAAATGGGCGGCCGGCCGGTGACGCTGCTGGACGGCGACATCGTCCGCAAGAACCTGTCGAGCGAGCTGGGCTTCTCGAAGGAGCACCGCGACCTGAACATCCGCCGCATCGGCTATGTCGCGAGCGAGATCACCAAGAACGGCGGCATCGCGCTCTGCGCCCCGATCGCGCCCTACTCGGCCACGCGCCGGGCTGTGCGCGAGGAGATCGAGCAATACGGCGCCTTCGTCGAGGTCCACGTCGCGACCTCGCTCGAGGAATGCGAGCGCCGCGACCGCAAGGGGCTCTACAAGCTGGCGCGCGAGGGCAAGATCAAGGAGTTCACCGGCATCTCCGACCCCTATGACGAGCCCAAGGACCCCGAGCTGCGCATCGACACCGAGACGATCGACGTCGACAACTGCGCACACCAGGTCGTCCTCAAGCTCGAGAGCATGGGCCTGATCGGCACCGACCGCTGAGGCGGCGGGAAATCCAGGCGGTTTCGGCCCGCCCCGGCGCTTCGGGGCGGGCCTTTTCGTGCGTGGCGCCGGGCGCTCCGCCGCCACCGGCCGAAATGACGCGATGACAGGACGCCTGCCCGGTCGTAGACTTGATCGGCAGAAAGGAGACATCCGATGCAGACCCGTCATCCGCTGATCGCCTTCTACATCCGCTCCTGCCTCCTGGGCTTCGCGCTGGCCGCCGTATTCACCGGCGGCGTGCTCTGGCTGGACGTGGGCCACCTGCGCCACCTCGTCACCAACGTGGACGGTGGCTTTCTGGCGCTGTTCCTGCTGTGGGCCTTCAACGGCATCGTGTTCTCGGGCGCACAGGCCACCGTGTCGGTGCTGCTGATGGCCGAGGACATGCCGGCCGATCGCGGCCCGCGGGGCGGCACGACCGTTCCGATCCCGGTGCGCGTCGACGGACGCCCGACCTCGCGCCGCGCCTGAGCGCCACCCGCGCACGAAAAACCCCCGCCGAAGCGGGGGCCTTGGACCGTTCGTTACCTGTGCGTGGCGTCCTCAGTGGACGCTGACCGGCGCCAGGTCGTTCTGCCGCGCCACGATGAAGGCGAGCTTTCGGTCGCGCACCAGCGCCAGACGGTCTCCGTCGGTGTTGTGAAGCGCGTACAGCTCGTCCAGACCCTCGGCCTGTTCCTGCACGTCTTCCGGCAAGTCGGCGACCGCCACGGGGCGGACATAGACCATGTTGTCGCCGGAGGCGGTGATGATGTCCTGTTCGGTATCCATATCAGTTCCCTTCCGTCTTGCCGCTCGAAATCTGGATCGTACGCACCACGGTGTCGGGCACCGAGCGGTGCAGATCCACGTGCAAGAGACCGTTCTCGAGCCTTGCTCCCGCGACCTCAACGCCATCGGCCAGCACGAAGGTCCGCTGAAACTGCCGCGCCGCAATGCCGCGGTGCAGGAAGTTCCGGCTTTCGTCCGGCTCGGCCTGACGTCCGCGCACGACCAGTTGGCGATCCTCCACGGTGATCGACAGGTCGTCCTCGGCAAAGCCCGCCACGGCCAGCGTGATCCGGTAGGCGGTATCGCTGGTCTGTTCGATGTTATAGGGCGGGTAACCGCCGGGATCGGATTTCGCGGTCCGCTCCACCAGCCGTTCCAGCTGTTCGAAGCCGAGCAGGAAGGGATGTGATCCCAAGGCCATCTTGCTCATCTACACGTCCTTGTATCGAAGCGACTGTGTTTTTCGGGCCCCGTTTCGGCGACCCGTCTAATACGAAATATGGTAGTGCCGCAGCGTTTGCGCAAGGCGGCCCCTATGCGCAGCCGGCGTCACGCGATAGCATTGCGGTGACCTGACGACGGGCGGATGCCGACGACATGAATTCCTCGAAGATGGAACGAGAAGAGGTGCTGCGCGTGCGCCTCGAAGTGCTGCGACGCGAACACCGGGATCTCGACGAGGCGATCACGGCCCTGCAGGAGGCGGGGCGCGCCGACCCTCTCACGCTGCAACGGCTCAAGCGTCAGAAGCTGGCGCTGAAGGACCGCATCGCGCAGATCGAGGACGAGCTGTTTCCCGACATCATCGCCTGACCCCCCTGCCTGTCCGGTAGACGAGTTGCAGCCGCACGCGCGGCTTCTATGATGCGACCGGCGACACTGGGGCGAGAGGCAGGCATGGCCGAGATCGGCATCGTGATGGGCAGTCAGTCCGACTGGGCGACCATGAAGGCGGCGGCGGAGCTGCTGGACGAACTGGAGGTTGCCTACGAGGCGCGGATCGTCTCGGCGCATCGCACGCCCGACCGGCTCTATTCCTACGGCACCGAGGCGGCGGGACGCGGGCTCAAGGCGATCATCGCCGGGGCCGGCGGCGCGGCGCACCTGCCGGGGATGATGGCCTCGAAGACATTGCTGCCGGTGATCGGCGTCCCGGTGCAGAGCCGCGCCCTATCCGGCGTCGACAGCCTGTACTCGATCGTGCAGATGCCCCGCGGCTTTCCGGTGGCGACGATGGCGATCGGCGCGTCGGGGGCGGCGAACGCGGCGCTGATGGCCGCGCAGATCCTCGCCCTGTCGGACCCGGCACTGGCGACCCGCCTGTCGGCGTGGCGCACGGCGCTGTCCGCCTCGATTCCGGAGGTGCCGCAGGATGACTGAGCCCCTTGCCCCCGGATCGGTGATCGGGATTCTCGGCGGCGGCCAGCTGGGCCGCATGCTCGCGGTGGCGGCGTCGCGGCTGGGCCTCGTCGCCCATGTCTTCGACCCCGACGCCGCCGCGCCCGCGGCCCAGGTCGCGGCTCGCCATGTGCGCGCGGACTACGACGATGCCGAGGCGCTGGCCGCCTTCGCCGAGGCGGTCGACGTGGTGACCTACGAGTTCGAGAACATCCCGACCGAGGCGCTCGACCGGATCGAGGCGCTTCGCCCGATCCGGCCCGGACGCGAGGCGCTGCGAGTCAGCCAGGACCGGCTGGTCGAGAAGCGCTGGTTGGCCGAGCTCGGGCTGCGCACGGCCCCCTTTGCCGGTGTCGACGACGCCGCCTCGCTGGAGGCCGCGGTGACCCAGGTCGGGCTGCCGGCGATCCTGAAGACACGACGCTTCGGCTATGACGGCAAGGGCCAGGCCCGGATCGCGGACGACGCCGACACCGGCGCCGCGCTGGACGCGATGGCGGGCGCGCCGGCGGTGCTGGAGGGGCATGTCGATTTCGGCTCGGAGATCTCGGTGATCGGAGCGCGCGGGCTCGACGGCGCGGTCGCCTGTTTCGAACCGGGGCTGAACGTGCACGAGGACGGCATCCTGCGTACCACCACCCTGCCCGCGCCCCTGAGCCACGCCCAGCGGACCGACGCCGTGCTGCTCGCGGGGCGCATCCTGAACGCGCTGGATTATGTCGGCGTGCTGGGCGTCGAGCTGTTCGTGACGCCCGGCGGGCCGATCGTGAACGAAATCGCGCCGCGGGTGCACAATTCGGGCCACTGGACGCAGGACGGCTGCGTTATCGACCAGTTCGAGCAGCATGTCCGCGCGGTGGCGGGCTGGCCCCTGGGCGACGGCAGCCGCCATTCTGACATCCGGATGCAGAACCTGATCGGCGCCGACATCGAGACCGTGCCGGAGCTCGCCGGCTCGGCAAGCGCGGCATTGCATCTCTACGGCAAGGCCGAGGCGCGGCCGGGGCGCAAGATGGGCCACGTCAATCACTGGTTGGGCCCGGCGGCGCCATGACAGGCCCGCGCCTGGCCGTCCGGGCGGTGATCGTCCGCGACGACCGGGTACTGCTGGTCAACGCCTATCCTGACGGCGAGAGCGACATGTGGTGCCTGCCGGGGGGCGGCGTCGAACGCCATACCTCGCTGCCCGACAACCTGCGCCGCGAGATGTACGAGGAGACCGGCCTGACCGTAACCGTCGGCGCGCCACTGGCCCTGAACGAGTTCCACGCGCCGGAGACGGGGTTCCACCAGGTCGACGTGTATTTCCGCTGCACGCTGGAGGAGACGCGGATCGCCCCGGACTGGCACGACCCGGACGGGGTGGTTACAAGGCATGTCTGGGCCTCGCGCGAGGACCTCGCCACGCTGCACCACAAGCCCGACAGCCTGGCCGACATCGCCTTCGGACCGCCGGGACGGGTGTTGTACGATCCGTTGGAAATCCTGACGAAATAGGCTGTGCGCCGCCTGAAGGCGCCGCGACGGCGGGGGCTCTGCCCCCGCACCCCCGGGATATTTGCAGGCAGAAGAAGGAGGCGGCGCGGACCGGTGCCACCCATGAAAAAGGGGCGCCGGAGCGCCCCTTTCGATAGCCTGGCAAAGGGCCGGCAGATTACATCATACCGCCCATGCCGCCCATGGCGTCCATGCCACCGCCGGCGCCACCGCCGCCGGAGCCTTCCTTCTGCGGCTTGTCGGCAACCATGGCCTCGGTCGTGACCAGCAGGCCGGCCACCGACGCGGCGTCTTCCAGCGCGGTGCGGACGACCTTGGCGGGGTCGATGACACCGAACTTGAACATGTCGCCGTATTCCTCGGTCTGCGCGTTGAAGCCGAAGGACAGGTCGTCGGATTCGCGGATCTTGCCGGCAACCACCGAGCCGTCGACACCGGCGTTCTCGGCGATCTGACGCAGCGGCGCCTCGAGCGCGCGGCGAACGATCGCGATGCCGGCGTTCTGGTCGGAGTTGTCCCCGGTCACGCCGTCGAGGGCCTTGGTGGCCTGGACGAGGCTGACGCCGCCGCCAACGACGATGCCTTCCTGCACGGCAGCGCGGGTGGCGTTCAGGGCGTCATCGACGCGGTCCTTGCGCTCTTTCACCTCGACCTCGGTCAGGCCGCCGACGCGGATCACGGCGACACCGCCGGCCAGCTTGGCAACGCGCTCCTGCAGCTTCTCGCGATCGTAGTCCGAGGTGGTTTCCTCGATCTGCGTGCGGATCTGGCTGACGCGGGCCTCGATCTCGTCCTTGTCGCCGGCGCCGTCGACGATCGTGGTCTCGTCCTTGGTGATCGACACGCGCTTGGCCTGGCCGAGCATCTCCATGCCGACATTCTCGAGCTTCATGCCGAGATCTTCCGAGATCACCTGGCCGCCGGTCAGGACGGCGATGTCCTGCAGCATGGCCTTGCGGCGGTCACCGAAGCCGGGCGCCTTAACGGCGGCGATCTTGAGGCCGCCACGCAGCTTGTTGACCACGAGAGTCGCCAGCGCTTCGCCTTCGACGTCCTCGGCGATGATCAGCAGCGGCTTCTGCGACTGGATCACCTGCTCGAGCAGCGGAACCATCGGCTGCAGCGACGACAACTTCTTCTCGTGCAGCAGGATGAGGCAATCGTCGAGCTCGGCGATCATCTTTTCCTGGTTGGTCACGAAGTAGGGCGACAGGTAACCGCGATCGAACTGCATGCCCTCGACCACGTCGGTCTCGGTCACGGTGCCGCGGTTCTCCTCGACGGTGATGACGCCGTCATTGCCGACCTTCTGCATCGCGTCGGCGATCTGCTGGCCGATTTCCTTCTCGCCGTTGGCCGAGATGGTGCCGACCTGGGCGACTTCCTCGGTGCCCGACACATCGCGCGCCGCGTTGCGGATGTGCTCGACGACCTTCTGGGTGGCGAGGTCGATGCCACGCTTGAGGTCCATCGGGTTCATGCCGGCGGCGACCGACTTGAGGCCGTCCTTGACGATGGCCTGGGCCAGCACGGTGGCGGTGGTGGTGCCGTCGCCGGCCTCGTCGTTGGTGCGCGAGGCGACTTCCTTCACCATCTGCGCGCCCATGTTCTCGAACTTGTCCTCAAGCTCGATTTCCTTGGCGACCGTCACACCGTCCTTGGTGATGCGCGGCGCGCCGAACGACTTCTCGATGACGACGTTGCGGCCCTTGGGGCCGAGCGTGACCTTCACAGCGTCGGCGAGAATGTTGACGCCCTTCAGCATCCGGTTGCGGGCATCGATCTCGAACTTGACGTCCTTGGCAGCCATTATGCTTGCTCCTGGTTGTCTTTATGAATGCGGTATTGCGGTGGAAGGGACCGGGCCTCAGGCGAGAACGCCGAGGATGTCCGATTCCTTCATGATCAGGTACTCTTCGCCGTCCAGCGTGATCTCGGTGCCGGACCACTTGCCGAACAGGACCTTGTCACCTTCCTTGACAGACATCGCGATCAGGTCGCCCGAGTCCTTGCGAGCCCCCTCGCCGGTGGCGACGATTTCACCCTCGGCGGGCTTTTCCTTGGCGCTGTCGGGGATGATCAGACCGCCCTTGGTCTTCTCGTCGGATTCGACACGGCGGACCAGCACGCGGTCATGCAGCGGTTTGAATGCCATCTCTGAACGCTCCTATGGCTCATTTTGTGTGCGTTGTCACTCGTGGGTTCCGAGTGCTAACAGCGCGGAGATAGGTAAGGCGCGAAAGCCTGTCAATAAGGCGCGAGGGCAAATCTTCGAGGTTTCGCATCCGGCCGGAAGTCTGCCGCGTCGCGGGTGCCGCGGGGCCGAGAACGCGGAGGGCAACATGCCACCGCCCCGTCCGCAAGCCGACGGGCGGGGCCGGCGGAATCGGGCCGCGGTCAGGTGACATCCCGCCGGGCCGCTCCTATAAGGGCGGCGACCTGCGACTCAGCACCACGGATGGGGACATGACGATCAAAGTATTCGGCCACAAATCACCCGACACCGACGCGACCGGCGCTCCGCTGATCTGGGCCTGGTATCTGACCGACGTGAAGGGCCAGTCGGCCGAGGCCGCGCTTCTGGGCGAGCCCAACACCGAGGCCGCCTTCGTTCTCGATCGGTGGGGCGTCGAGAAGCCCGGGATCATCGGCGACGTCTCGGAGGGCGAGAAGGTCGTCGTGGTCGACACCAACAACCCGGCCGAACTGCCCCAGGGCATCAACGACGCCGACATCCTGCAGGTGATCGACCATCACCGCCTGGCCGGCGGGCTGGAGACCAAGGGGCCGATCGACATCACCGTGCGGCCGCTGGCCTGCACCGCGACGGTCATGCATCAGCTGATGGGCGACGACGCCGCGCGGATGCCCGAATGGGTTAAGGGCGTGATGCTGTCCTGCATCCTCAGCGACACGCTGGAATTCCGCTCGCCCACCACCACCGCGACCGACCGCGACCTGGCCGAGAGCCTGGCGAAGGACCTGAGCGTGAACGTGAACGGCTACGCGGCCGAGATGTTCGCCGCCAAGTCCGATGTCTCGGCGTTCTCGGACGCGGAACTGCTGCGGATGGACTCGAAGGAGACCAAGGTCGGCGGCAAGACGTTCCGCGTGAGCGTGCTCGAGACGACCTCGCCCGAGACTGTGCTGGAGCGGAAGGACTCGCTGCTGGCGGCAACGCGGCAGGTGGCCGAAGAGGACGGAGTCGACGAGGTGCTGATGTTCATCGTCGACATCCTCAAGGAAGAAGCGACGCTGCTGGTGCCGAACGACACGGTGCGCCAGGTGGCCGAGAAGAGCTTCTCGACGGTGTGCGGCGACGACACGGTCGTCCTGCCCGGCATCATGAGCCGCAAGAAGCAGATCATCCCGAACCTCGCGGTGTGATCCGCTTCCGATAGTCCGGAAAAGGGCGCCGCGGGCGCCCTTTTTCATGCGCCCCCTCCCGATCCGCACAGGAATCCCATGACACCGATCATTTCCGCTCTCTCGGAGGTCTCCGACCGATACGACGCCGTGTTCTGCGACCTCTGGGGATGTCTCCACGACGGCGTACGCGCCCTGCCCGAGGCCGTCGAGGCGCTTCAGGGGTTCAAGGCGCGAGGCGGGACCGTCGTGCTGCTGACCAACGCGCCGCGACCGCGGGTGTATGTCGAGCGCCAGATCGAGCGTCTCGGCGTGCCGCGAGATTGCTGGGACACGATCGCCACGTCTGGCGACAGCGCACGGACGGGCATGTTCCAAGGCGACGTGGGGCAGAAGGTATGGTTCGTGGGCGAAGAGACGGACCGGGTCTTCTTCGATCCGCTCAAACTGGTGCACGATCCGGTCGCGGTCGAAAGGGTGGACCTGTCCGAGGCCGAGGGAATCGTCTGCTGCGGCCCGCGCGATCCGCTGTCGCCGCCCGATGTGATGCGTGAGGAACTGGAGGATGCCAAGGCGCGCGGGCTGAAGCTCTTGTGCGCAAATCCCGATGTCATCGTCGATCGGGGCGACTCGCGGGAATGGTGCGCGGGCGCGGTGGCCGCCTATTACGAGGAACTGGGCGGCACAGCGTTGTACTACGGCAAGCCGCACGCGCCGGTCTATGACCTCGCCCGGCAGCGCATGGCCGAGGCCGGACGCGAGCCCGAGGGCGCCCGCGTGCTGGCGATCGGCGACGGCATCGCGACCGACATCGCCGGCGCCGAGGGACAGGGCATCGACTCGCTCTTCATCACCGGCGGGCTGGCGGCGGCCGAGACGAAGACCTCGGATCAGCCCGACGCGGATGCGCTCGGCCGGTACCTGGCAGAGGCGCCGCACACGCCGACCTATGCGCTGGGGAAACTGCGCTGACCCAGTTTTCTCTTGATTTTCTGCGCGCGCAAAGTAATTAAATTGCGTGAGGCCCAAAGAGGCCTGCGCATTTGTTGCGCGCAGGAGGTCAGGATGCTGGACAACATGCCCCGCGGGACGATCGTCATCGAAGAGATCGAGATCGGGATGAAGCGGCACGTCTGGAAAGAGGTGACCGACCGCGACATCGAGCTATTCGCCGAGGTCTCTACCGACCGGAACCCGGTGCATCTCGACGAGGACTACGCGCAGGAGACGATCTTTGCCGGACGGGTGGCGCACGGCATGCTGACGGCGGGCCTGATCTCGGCCGTGATCGGCGAGCAGCTGCCCGGCCACGGCTCGATCTACATGGGGCAGAGCCTGCGCTTCCTGGGCCCGGTGCGCCCGGGCGATCACGTCAAGGCCGAGGTCGAGGTGATCGATGTCGACTATCCCAAGCGCCGGGTGACCCTGTCGACGACCGCCTACGTGAACGAGAAGCCCGTCCTGCAGGGCGAGGCGACGGTCCTCGCCCCGTCCGCCAAGCTCGACTGACGCTTGCGAAGGATCGGCCGGGCCGCTACCGGATGCGGCATGCGGATCATCCGGGATCATCACCAGGTCGCCGCCGAAGCTCGCGGCGCCAGCGCCGCCATCGGCAACTTCGACGGCGTGCATCGCGGCCACCAGACCGTGATCGACATCGCCCGCGACGTCGCAGCGCGCGAGGGTGCGCCACTGGGCGTGGTGACGTTCGAGCCCCACCCGCGCGAGGTCTTCGCGCCCGAGGCCCCTCCCTTTCGCCTGATGAACGCGGTCGCCAAGGCGCACCGGCTGGAAAAGCTGGGCATCGACACGCTGTTCGAGCTGCCCTTCGGGCCGCAGCTGGCCGAGCTTTCGGCCGAGGCCTTCGCCCGCGACGTACTGGCGCGGGGACTCGGGCTATCGCATGTCGTCGTGGGTGCCGATTTCCGCTTCGGCAAGAAGCGCGCCGGCACCACCGACCAGCTGCGCGAGCTGGGCGCCGAGTTCGGATTCGGCGTGACCGTCGCGGAACTGGTGCGGGCCGAGACGGGCCAGGTCTCGTCCACCCGCATCCGTGAAGCGCTGAGCGCGGGCCTCCCCCGCGACGCCGCCGAGATGCTGGGCCACCGCCATCGGATCGAGGGACCTGTGCTGAACGGCGACCGGCGCGGGCGCGACCTGGGCTATCCCACGGCGAACATGTCCATCGCCGGCCTGCACCCGCCCAGATTCGGGGTCTATGCCGTCGAGATCGACATTCTGACCGGTCCCCATGCCGGCCCCCGCACCGGCGTCGCCTCGATCGGAGTCCGGCCGATGTTCGGCGAGAACCAGCCCAATATCGAAACCTACCTCTTCGACTTCGACGGCGACCTCTACGGCGAGGAATTGTCCGTGGCTCTGGTGGATTTCCTGCGGTCGGAAGAGCGGTTCGACAGCCTCGAGGCGCTGATCGCGCAGATGGACGACGACAGCGCGCGGGCGCGGGCCATCCTGGCGGCGGAGTGACGCCTTTTCGACGCCGCGCGAAAGGCCTAGGGTCCGCCGCGATGACAGACGATCCGATCCCCCGCCACGGACTGCGCGACCGCTACTGGGAACGCGTCCCTCTCAAGAACATGTCTCCGCGCGAGTGGGAGGCGCTCTGCGACGGCTGCGGCAAGTGCTGCCTGAACAAGCTGGAAGATCCCGACACCAACGAGATCGCCTTTACCAACGTCGCCTGCCGCCTGCTGGACGACGAGACGTGCCGCTGCGCGCAATACGAGATCCGCAAGCAGTTCGTGCCCGACTGCGTCGTGCTGACCCCCAGGAACATCGCCGAGATCGCGTACTGGATGCCCTCCACCTGCGCCTACCGGCTGCTCTACGAGGGCAAGGCGCTCTATGACTGGCACCCGCTGATCTCGGGCCGGGCGGAAAGCGTCCACGAGGCCGGCATCTCGCTGCAGGGGCGGACCGTGCCCGAGTTCGAGATCGACGAGGAGGAGTGGGAGGACCACATCATCGAGGAGCCCACATGAACTTCGCCTCCGACAACGCGAGCCCGGCCCATCCCAGCGTGATCGAGGCGCTGGCCACCGCGAACGAGGGCTATGCCATGCCCTACGGCGCCGACCCGACCATGGAACGGGTGCGCACGAAAATCCGCGATCTGTTCGAGGCCCCCGAGGCGGCGGTCTACCTGGTGCCCACCGGCACCTCGGCGAACGCGCTGGCCCTGGCCTGCTACTGCCCGCCCTGGGCCGCGATCTTCTGTCACCGCAACGCCCATATCGAGGAGGACGAGTGCGGCGCGCCGGAATTCTACACCAACGGCGCGAAGCTGACCCTTGTCGACGGCGAGGATGCTCGGATGACGCCGGAGGCGCTGGATGCCGCGATCGCCTTCACCGGGCGCGGCGGCATCCACAACGTGCAGCGCGGCATGGTGTCGATCACCAACTCGACCGAGAACGGCGCGGTCTACACGCCCGAGATGGTCGGCGCCCTGTCCGGCGTCGCGAAGGAATACGGCCTGCCGGTCCACATGGACGGCGCCCGCTTCGCGAACGCGCTGGTCGCCGCCGAGGCCAGCCCCGCGGAGATGACGTGGAAGGCCGGGATCGACGTGCTGTCCTTCGGCGGCACCAAGAACGGCCTGATGGGTGTCGAGGCGGTCGTCCTGTTCGATCCCGAGAAAGCGTGGGAGTTCGAAATGCGCCGCAAGCGGGCGGGGCACCTGTTCTCGAAGCACCGCTATCTCGCGGCACAGATGGACGCCTACCTGAGCGACGACCTGTGGCGCGCGATGGCGCGAGACGCCAACGCCTCGGCCCGCAGGCTGTCGGAGGGCATCCTCGAGATCCCCGGCGCGTCGCTGCTGCACCCGACCGAGGCGAACGCGGTCTTTGCCGCATGGCCGCGCGACGGGCACCGCCGGGCGCAGGAGAACGGGGCGCACTATTACCTCTGGCCGATGAACCAGTCGCTCGAGGGGCCGGGCGACGAGATGCTCGCGGCGCGGCTGGTGTGCTCCTGGTCGACGACTGCGGAGGACATCGACCGGTTCCTCGACCTCATCCGCGGCTGAGGCGGGCCGGCGCTGCTGTCCGCCGCCCTGACGGGCGGCGGCGCCTCCGGCGGGGATATTTCAGGGCAGAAGAAGACGGGACGTCGCGCGCCGCTCAGAGCGGCGCGCCGAGGTGCCGGGCGCGGATGGCATCCGCCACGGCCACGGGGTGGGTCAGCGGCGCCATGTGGCCGGCGCCGGGCACGGTCACGGAACGGGCATCCGGCAGCCGCGCGGCGAGCGTCTCGAGGATCGCCGGCATCACGGCGGGGCTTTCGGCGCCCCGGATCAGCAGGACAGGGCGGTTCAGGGCCTCGAGCCGGCCGGGAGCGAGAAGGCCATGGGAATCGGCGTCGAGGGCGGCATCGGCGGCGCCGACCATCCACATCCGATCGGCGAAGCCGTGCTTCTGGGCGTCGCTCAGCGCCTCCCACGGCTGCCCCGCGCCCCAAAGATCGGTGAAGCCGCGCGCGGCGGCGCTCGTGTCGCCACGGTCGAGGGCGGCGAAGATGTCGAGATGGGCGGCCCGGCAGCTGTCATGCCCCGCGCTGCCCCGGGCGGCGGCGAAGAGCACCGGCTCGACCAGGGTGAGCGAGCGGCAGAGATCGGGACGTTCCAGCGCGACCTTCAGCGCCACGACCGCGCCGAAGGAATGGCCCACGAGATCGGCCGGACCGGCGAGGCAGTCGGCGGTGACCCCGGCGCAGAGATCGAGGTAGTCGCCCTGCCCGTGCCAGTCGCCGCTCTGCCCGTGGCCCGGCAGGTCGAACGCGGTCATCGACAGCGCGTCGGAGAGCCGGGTCATCACGCCGCTCCAGGCGCGGTGCGAGGCGAGGGAGGCGTGGATCAACAGGGCCGGACGCGCGCCACGGCCCCGGTGGGCGACGAAGACGGGATGACCGCCGCGGGTCTCGACGCTCACAGTTCGCCGGCCAGATGCCTGTCGAGATGGTGCAGGCGGTCCTGCCCCCAGAAGCGCCCGCCGCTGTCGGTGATGTAGAACGGCGCCCCGAAGGCCCCTGCTGCGACCGCGTCCTCGAGATTGCGCTCGTAGGTCTCGGCCCCGGCGAGCAGGCCCTTGTCGGCCAGAGCGGGGTCGAAACCGGCGTCGGACAGGCAGTCGCGCACGACCTCGTCCTGGGCGATGTCGCGCTCTTCGGCCCAGCAGGCGCGGCAGATGCCGTGGGCGAGACGGCCCAGATCGCCGCCGCCCGCCTGCTGCGCGGCGATGATGGCATAGGAGGACGGCGCGGGATTCGTTGGCCAGTGCGCCGGCTTGAGGTTGATCGGCATGTCGTTGAGCACGGACAGGCGCTGAAGCTCCTGCAGCCGGTATTCCTGGCGCGAGGGGTGACGCTCCTTCGGGGGCGTGCCGCCGGTGCGGGCGAACAGCGCGAGGATGTCGAGAGGCTTGTAGGTCACGGTCGCGCCGTGACGCTGCGCGATCTCTTCCATCCTGAGCCCAGCGAGGTATGTGAACGGCGACACCGTCGCGAAGTAGTAGTCGATATGCGCCATCCGCATCCCCCCGATCCCTGCTTGTATTTCACGCACCGTAGGCGCGTGCTAAGCGGTGTCAACGTGACGACTCCGTGACTCTCCGTCGACCCAGGATCCCTGCCCCATGCCCTCCATGACCGAGCCGAAGCTGATCGCCGGCAACGCCAACCTCACGCTCGCCAATGCCATCGCGCGCCGCATGTCGATGCATCGCGGCATGAGCGTCGGCCTGGTGGACGCGCGCGTCGAGCGGTTCAACGACGGCGAAATCTTCGTCGAAGTGTTCGAGAACGTCCGCGGCGAGGACATGTTCATCATCCAGCCGGTGTCGCGCCCCGCGAACGACAACCTGATGGAGCTGCTCATCATCGCGGATGCGCTGCGGCGATCCTCGGCGTCGCGGACGACGGCGGTGATCCCGTATTTCGGCTATGCCCGGCAGGACCGGCGCACCAAGTCGCGCACGCCGATTTCGGCCAAGCTGGTGGCGAACATGCTGACCGAGGCCGGGATCGAGCGGATCCTGACGATGGACCTGCACGCGGCGCAGATCCAGGGGTTCTTCGACATCCCCGTCGACAACCTCTATGCCGCGCCGATCTTCGCGCTGGACATCGAGCACCACTTCAAGGGCAACCTGGACAACGTCACCGTGGTCTCGCCCGACGTCGGCGGTGTGGCCCGCGCGCGTGAGCTGGCGCAGCGCATCGGCTGCGCGCTGGCGATCGTCGACAAGCGCCGCGAGAAGCAGGGCGAAGTGGCCGAGATGACCGTGATCGGCGACGTGAAGGACCAGACCTGCATCATCGTCGACGACATCTGCGACACGGCCGGGACGCTGTGCAAGGCAGCGGACGTGCTGCTGGAGAACGGCGCGGCCGAGGTCCACGCCTATACCACCCACGGCGTGCTGTCGGGCCCGGCGATCGAGCGGGTGACCGGCTCGCAGCTGAAGAGCCTGGTGATCACCGACACGATCGAGGCGCCCGAGGCGGTCAGGACCTGCCCGAACATCCGCATCGTGCCCACCGCGCCGATCTTTGCCCAGGCGATCCTGAACACATGGAACGGGACCTCGATCTCGTCGTTGCTGGATATCGACACGCTCGGCCCGATCTACGAAGGTACCTACGCCAAGCTCTGACGACGACACAGGCCACGGATGGACAGCACGTCACTCGACCGCCTGACGACGCAGATCATGTCTGCCGCGATCGCGCCAGACCGATGGCAGGCGGTGATCGAGGAGATCTCCCGGGCCCTGCCCGGAACGATGCCGCATCTCTACGGCGTGGGCCTCGACGGCCGGCGGGGCCCGTTCACCCTGGTGACCGAGCACGATCCCTACTGGGTCGACCTCTACGAACGCCATTTCGCCGCGCTGAATGTCTGGGGTCCGCGGCTGGCGCAGGCTCCGGCGGGAACCGTGATGCGCTCCTCCGAGATGTGCCCCGAGCACAAGCTGCTCGGGACCGAGTTCTATGCCGACTGGGTGCGGCCACAGGGCGATGCCCGTGGCGGCGGCGGGGCGGTCATCGCACAGACCGAAGGGGCGACGCTGCTGCTGGGCGGCAGCATCACGCAGGCCCGGCGCGACACGCTGGAGCCGGCCTGGATGAGCCTGCTGCACCGGTTGCTGCCCTCGCTGCGGCAGGCGTGGCAGGTGAACCGCAGGCTGGCCGAGGCCAGCATCGAGAGCGCCGGCACGGCCGTGGCGGAAGGCAAGAGCGCGGCGATCTGCGTGATCGATCCCGACGAGCATATCCTGTTCGCGAACGCCGAAGCCGAGCGGCTGCTGGCGGCGGGCAGCCCGATCCGAAGGGACATGCGGAACCGTCTGCGCTGTGCCGCGCGGCCGCCGGGCAGGCCGCTGCCGATGGCGCCGGGACTGGCCGGGACGATGCTGCGGGACGCGCAGGGCGCGCGCTGGCAGGTCTGGACGGGCGACCTCGCCCCCGACGTCCTGGACGACTGGCATGCCGCCCTGACGCTGGGGCTGGACGGGCCGCGCCGGCTTTTCGTGCTGGCGCCGATGGCGACCTCGCCCGACCTCGTCGCGCGGCTGCAGGCGACCTTGGGCCTGACCCAGGCCGAGGCGGAGATCACGCTGGCGCTGACCGAAGGGCATCTGGTCGAGGAGATCGCCCAGGACCGGGGCGTCAGCGTCCACACGGTGCGCAACCAGATCAAGACGGCGGTGGGCCGGTGCGGATTGCGGCGTCAACTGGACCTCGCGGTCTGCGCCGCGCGGCTCTGCAGCGCGTCCGTGTCCGGCTGAAATCCGAACGAACCGGCGGCGAAGTAAGTAGGGGACCGGTCGCACCAGACCGGCCCCCTTCTCCCATTGAAAATGGGTGTACTAATTAATCGCTATCGAAATCGTGAGTGTTATGCCGAACGCCGCCCGCGACCACATGACCCAAATGGACTAGGTCGACGCACCTTTTCCGGGTGACGTTACGGAACGTCCCACAGATCGTCATCGGACAACGGCCCGAGCGCGAGCCAATCGGCGCGGACACGGGCGATGCGGGTGTCGCCCCAGGTTCGGAACACGATCGTGAACCCACGTTCGGACACCGCGGCGCTGCTGATGTCCGCGCGGATGTTCGCGGCGCTGTCGATGTCCCACATGGACAGGCTGACCTGGACATTGGGCGGCGCGACGAACGGCTCGGAAAAGGCGATGTCGCGCTGAAGCTCACGCGCGCCCGCGCCGGTCCACATCTCGCCCCCGTCCTTGAAATCGGAAAACAGCAGCAGGCTGCCCTGATCGATACCGAGGGTGCGTGACTCGAGACGACGCATGTGACCTCCCCTGCCGCGGGCATCGTATCCCCGGAGGAGATAAAGAAAAGACCCCGGCCGTCCGGCCGGGGTCCGCAACGGATCGCGCTGTGGCGTCCGTCAGAGGTTGGGTTGCCGCGGCGACAGACCGATATGCGACCCCATCGCGACCATGTCGGCGAGCAGCTTGGCGATGTCGTCGGCAGCGCCGTGCTCTTCCGCCTCGCGGGCCTTGCGGTAGTTCTCTTCGGCTTCGGTCATGAAGTCCTCGAGAATGTCCTGCGTGACCTCGCTCACATGCATCGACCGTTCGGCCAGCAGTGAGACGCCCGACGGGCCGATCTCGGCGAAACCGCCGGTCACGGCGTATTCGTCGGACCCGTCAGAGCCGGACAGCCGCACGATGCCGGGCCGCAGCGTGGTCAGCATCGGCGCGTGCTGCGCCATCGCCGTCAGGTCGCCTTCGGCGCCCGGAATGACGACCTCGGTGATCTCTTTCGAGACGAGCAGCCTCTCGGGGCTGACCAGGTCGAACTGGAACGTGTCGGCCATGAGACCTCCTTAGGCGGCGTCGGACGCCATCTTCTCGGCTTTGGCGCGCACCTCGTCGATGCCGCCGACCATGTAGAAGGCACCTTCGGGAAGGTGGTCGTACTCACCGTCCACGACTGCCTTGAACGAGGCGATGGTATCCTCGAGCGGGACCTGCACGCCCGGCGAGCCGGTGAACACCTCGGCGACGTCGAACGGCTGGCTGAGGAAGCGCTGGATCTTCCGGGCGCGGGCAACGGTCAGCTTATCTTCCTCGGACAGCTCGTCCATCCCGAGAATCGCGATGATGTCCTGCAGCGACTTGTAGCGCTGGAGGATGCCCTGCACGTCGCGGGCCACCTGGTAGTGCTCTTCGCCGACGACGCCCGGATCGAGGATCCGGCTCGTGGAGTCGAGCGGGTCCACCGCCGGGTAGATGCCGAGCTCGGAGATCGAGCGCGACAGCACCGTGGTGGCGTCGAGGTGGGCGAACGACGTGGCGGGCGCCGGGTCGGTCAGGTCGTCGGCGGGCACGTAAATGGCCTGCACCGAGGTGATCGAACCCGACCGCGTCGAGGTGATCCGCTCCTGCAGGGCGCCCATGTCGGTGGCCAGCGTCGGCTGGTAGCCCACGGCCGAGGGGATGCGGCCCAGCAGCGCCGACACCTCGGAGCCCGCCTGCGTGAAGCGGAAGATGTTGTCGACGAAGAACAGCACGTCGGTCCCGGACTGGTCGCGGAACTGCTCGGCCACGGTCAGGCCGGACAGCGCGACACGGGCACGGGCCCCCGGCGGCTCGTTCATCTGGCCGTAGACCAGGGCCACCTTCGACTTCGTCAGGTCGTCGGCGTTGATGACGCCCGACTCGATGAACTCGTAGTAGAGGTCGTTGCCCTCACGCGTACGCTCGCCCACACCGGCGAACACCGAGTAGCCCGAGTGCACCTTGGCGATGTTGTTGATCAGCTCCTGGATCAGAACCGTCTTGCCCACGCCGGCGCCGCCGAACAGGCCGATCTTGCCGCCCTTGGCGTAGGGGGCCAGCAGGTCGATGACCTTGATGCCGGTGATCAGGATTTCCGAGCTGGTCGACTGGTCGGCGAAGTCGGGCGCCGCGCGGTGGATCGGGCGACGCTCGTCGCTCTCGACCGGGCCCTTCTCGTCGATCGACTCTCCGACGACGTTCATGATGCGGCCGAGCGTGGCGTCGCCCACCGGCATCGTGATCGGGCCGTCGGTATCAGTGACTTCCTGACCGCGGACCAGCCCCTCGGTGCTGTCCATGGCGATCGTGCGCACGGTCGATTCCCCAAGGTGCTGGGCAACTTCCAGAACCAGGGTCTTGCCATTGTTCTCGGTGGTCAGGGCGTTCAGGATCTCGGGCAGATGTTCGTCGAACTGAACGTCGACGACGGCGCCGATGACCTGGGTCACTCTGCCTTTTGCGTTTGCCATTGTTCTCTCCGGTTCCTTAGAGCGCCTCGGCGCCCGAAATGATCTCGATCAGCTCGTTGGTGATGACGGCCTGGCGGGTGCGGTTGTACTCGATCGTCAGGTTGTCGATCATCTCGCCGGCGTTGCGGGTCGCGTTGTCCATCGCGGACATCCGCGCGCCCTGCTCCGACGCCGCATTCTCGAGAAGTGCCGCGAAGATCTGCGTGGCGACCCCCTTGGGCAGCAGATCGGCAAGGATCGCCTCTTCGTCGGGCTCGTACTCGTAGTTGGGCACGGCGCCGGCATCCTCTTCCGCGGCCTCGAACTGTGCCGGGATGATCTGCTGTTCCGTCGGCTTCTGGGTGACGACGTTCTCGAACTCGGCGTAGTAGATCGTCGCCACGTCGAATTCGCCGTCGTCGAAACGGCCGAGGATGTCCTTCGCGACGCCCTGCGCCTCGGCATAGCCGATGCGCTTGACCTCGCTCAGGTCCACGTGGCCGACCAGCTTGTCGCCGTGGTCGCGGCGCAGCTGCTCACGGCCCTTCTTGCCGACAGTCAGGATCTTCACCGTCTTGCCCTCGCCCACCAGCTTCTCGATGCGGTAGCGGGCGAGTTTCACGATCGACGAGTTGAAGCCGCCGCAGAGTCCCCTCTCGGCCGTCATCACGACGATCAGGTGCGTGCGATCATCGCCCGTGCCAGTGAGCAGCTTGGGCGCGGTGTCGCTGCCGCCAACCGACGCGGCGAGGCCGGACATCACCTTCTGGAACCGCTCGGCATAGGGCCGGGCGTTCTCGGCGGCATCCTGGGCGCGGCGGAGCTTGGCCGCCGCGACCATCTGCATGGCCTTCGTGATCTTGCGGGTCGATTTGACCGACGCGATCCGGTTCTTGAGGTCCTTCAGGTTAGGCATCTAGCTGTCCTTCCTGGGGCTTCAGGCGAAGTCCTTGGCATACTCGTCCAAAGCTGACGTGATCCGGTCGGCGGCATCGCCCTTGATCTTCGGATCCTCGTTGGTGATCCAATCCAGCATGTCCTGGTGCTTGGAGCGCAGGTGCTGCAAAAGACCCTGCTCGAACCGTCCGACGTCGTTAACCTTGACCTCGTCGAGGTAGCCGTTGGTGCCCGCGAAGATGATGCAGACGATCTCGGCGTTGGTCAGCGGCGAGTATTGCGGCTGCTTCATCAGCTCGGTCAGGCGCGCGCCGCGGTTCAGCAGCTTCTGCGTCGAGGCGTCGAGGTCCGAGCCGAACTGGGCGAAGGCCGCCATCTCGCGGTACTGCGCCAGTTCCAGCTTCACCGGGCCGGCAACGGACTTCATCGCGGCGGTCTGCGCCGACGAGCCGACACGCGACACCGACAGGCCTGTGTTCACCGCCGGGCGGATGCCCTGGTAGAACAGCTCGGTCTCGAGGAAGATCTGACCGTCGGTGATCGAGATCACGTTAGTCGGAATGAACGCCGACACGTCGCCGCCCTGAGTCTCGATGATCGGCAACGCGGTCAGCGAGCCCGCGCCGTTCTCCTCGTTCAGCTTCGCAGAACGCTCCAACAGGCGGGAGTGGAGGTAGAACACGTCGCCCGGATAGGCTTCACGCCCCGGCGGACGGCGCAGCAGCAGCGACATCTGGCGATAGGCGACGGCCTGCTTGGAGAGGTCGTCGTAGATGATCAGCGCGTGACGGCCATTGTCGCGGTAGGCCTCGGCCATCGCGGTGGCGGTGTACGGCGCGAGGTACTGCATCGGCGCCGGGTCCGACGCGGTCGCGGCGACGACGGTGGTGTATTCGATCGCCCCGGTTGCCTCGAGCTTCTTCACCAGCTGCGCCACGGTCGAGCGCTTCTGGCCGATCGCGACGTAGATGCAGTAGAGCTTCTGGCTCTCGTCGGTCGCGTTGTCGTTGTAGGTCTTCTGGTTCAGGACGGTGTCCATCGCCACGGCGGTCTTGCCGGTCTGACGGTCACCGATGATCAGCTCGCGCTGGCCGCGGCCGATCGGGATCATCGCGTCGATGGCCTTGAGGCCGGTCGCCATCGGCTCATGCACCGATTTCCGCGGGATGATGCCCGGCGCCTTGACGTCGGCGACGCGGCGCTCGGAGGTCTTGATGTCGCCGCGGCCGTCGATCGCCACGCCGAGACCGTCGACCACGCGGCCCAGAAGCTCGTCACCGACCGGCACGTCCACGATCGAGTTCGTGCGCTTGACGGTGTCGCCTTCCTTGATGTCGCGGTCCGAGCCGAAGATCACGACGCCGACGTTGTCCTGCTCGAGGTTCAGCGCCATGCCCTGAATACCGCCGGGGAACTCGACCATCTCGCCGGCCTGGACGTTGTCGAGGCCGTGGACACGGGCAATACCGTCGCCGACGGAGAGCACGCGGCCCACCTCGGCGACTTCGGCCTCCTGGCCGAAGTTCTTGATCTGCTCCTTCAGGATCGCAGAGATTTCAGACGCTTGGATCCCCATTTATCCGACCTCTTTCATGGTGTTCTGCAGGGCGTTGAGCTTCGAGCGGATCGAGGTGTCGATCATCTTCGAGCCCACTTTAACGACGAGGCCGCCAATCAGCGCCTCGTCGACCGTCGTGTTCAGTTTGACGTCTCGGCCGACGGCGCCCTTCAGCACCTCGGCCAGCTTGCTGCGCTGACCGTCGGTCAGCGCCTTGGCGGCGGTCACGTCCGCGGTGACCTCGCCCTTCTCCTCGGCGATCATCGCCCGCAGGCGCGTGATCAGGTGCGGCAGGGCGAAAAGCCGGCGCTTCTGCGCCATCAGGCGCAGGGTGTTCGTCATGGTCGTCGAAAGACCCATCTTCTCCGCGATCGCGCCGATCGCCTTCGCCAGTTCGGCGCGCGTGTAGATCGGAGATGAGATCAGGTTGCGAAAGTCGGCGCTGTCGTTCAGCGCGCCTTCGAGGGTGTCGATATCGGACTCGGTCCGGTCCAGTGCGCCGTCCTCGCGCGCCAGCTCGAAGACTGCCGTCGCGTAACGTTCTGCAATCCCGCTGGAAATCGATGCTGTCTCGGCCACGTCGATCCTTCCGATTAGTTCCCGCCCCAGACACGCAAAGACGTGCGGTGTGGGTATGCTCAGACCCCACGCCTCACGGGCATGTCATCCACAAAATCGGCGTCCATGTAGCAGAGCCCCCGCTACCCCGCAACAGCCCTTTCCCCACGGCATGCCCCGCGCGACGTTCCCGCATGACAAGGCCATGCCACCGATAGCGGCGCCCGCGACGGGCTGCCGCGCATGCCGGGGCGCGGCGTCTTGTCACGACGATTCCCGCTGTGTCTCACACCGGCTTGGCGCCAGGCTGGCCGATGCCGTCGAGCACACCGAGCGGCTCGCGCGTCACCACCGGGCTGCCCCGCGTGGGCGCCGGGACCTGCTTGAGCGCCTCGACCAGCAGGACGCCGCCCGCATAACGTCGCGACAGCCCCGAGCCCGTGCGCTCCATCAGGGGGCCGGCCCGCATCCAGAAACGCCGCTCGCTCGGCGGCTGGAACAGCGCCGCGGCGTGCTGTTCTGGGACAAAGCCGTGGCGTTTCAGCTGCGCCTCGAGCTGGCTCAGGCTGTAGGGCCGCCCGAAGCCGAACGGCGTGCGGTCGCTGCGCGACCAGAGCCCCGCCCGGTTCGGCACGATGAACATCGCCCGGCCGCCGGGACCGAGCACGCGGTACGCCTCGTCCAGGACGCCGGCGGGGTTCTCGGAGGTCTCGAGCCCGTGCAGGAGGACCAGCTTGTCAGCGTGGCCCGTCTGGATCGGCCAGAGCCGCTCTTCGCACAGGACCGACACGTTCGGACCGCCGGCGGGCCACGGCATCGCCCCCTGCTGCCCCGGCATCAGCCCGATGACGCGCCGCGCCTCGGAGAGGTAGGGACGCAACAGCGGGACGGCAAAGCCGAAGCCCAGCACGTTCTGCTTCTCGGCCTCGGGCCACAGCGCGACGAGCTTGTCCCGCACCGCCCGTTGTGCCGCCCGCCCCAGCCGGGTGCGGTAGTAGAAGCGCCGCAGATCGCGGACATCCAGATGCATTGCCGCCGCCCGTGTTAGCTGCAAGTCTCGCCCAGAGGATAGGAACAGACCGGACGGATTGCCATGCCCCTTCAGATCGAAACGATTCCCTGCCGCACGGACAACTACGCGTTCCTCATCCACTGCGAGGAAAGCGGCGAGACCGCCCTGGTCGATGCACCGGAAGCGGCGCCGATCCTGGCCGCGCTGGAGCGCAACGACTGGAAGCTGAGCCACGTCTTCATCACGCACCACCATGCCGACCACGTCGAGGGGCTGGACGGGCTCAAGGCCGAATACCCCGACCTGCGCGTCGTCGGCGCCGCGGACGACGCGCATCGCCTGCCCCCGCTCGACATGGCGGTGAAGGACGGTGACAAGTTTTCCTTCGCGGACGAGACGGTCGAGGTGGTGGACGTCTCGGGGCACACCGTCGGGCACATCGCCTTCCACCTGCCGGACGAGAAGGCGGCGTTCACCGCGGACAGCCTGATGGCCCTCGGATGCGGCCGCGTGTTCGAGGGCACGCCCGAGATGATGTGGGACAGCCTGTCACGGCTGGCCGCTCTGCCGAAGGAGACAATCATCCACTCCGGGCACGAATATACCATGACCAATGCACGGTTCGCGCTGACGATCGAGCCCGAAAACGAGGCGCTGAAGGCCCGCGCCAAGTCGGTCGAAGCGGCGCGGGAACAAGGACTTCCGACCGTGCCGTCGCTGCTGTCCGAAGAGCTGGACACGAATCCGTTCCTGCGGGCACATTTGAATGAAGTGAAACGCGCTATATCTATGGAAGGTGCCGGGGACGCGGAGGTCTTCGCGGAAATTCGGCGGCGCAAGGACCAGTTTTAAGCCCGCCCTCTTTTTCGCCACGACGACCCCGACACAGACGCCTGCGCCCGAATTGTGAGCGGCGCGACGTAGAAAAGTCTTGAAGCACGGCCGCAAACCCCCAAGCTTTAAGATGAAGAGGCCACGGTCGCGAGAAGGGCGGACGCCCCTAGCGGCCAAGAGAGAAGGAGCACATCGCGTGCCTTCATTTTCGAATACACTCGAGCAAGCCATCCACGCGGCGCTGGCTCTGGCCAACGCCCGCCGCCACGAACTCGCCACCCTGGAACACCTTCTGCTGGCGCTGACGGACGAGCCGGACGCCGCGAAGGTCATGCAGGCCTGCTCGGTCGATCTCGATGAGCTGAAATCGACGCTCGTCGACTTCATCGACGACGACCTTTCCACCCTCGTTACCGAGATCGAGGGGTCCGAAGCCGTACCGACCGCCGCCTTCCAGCGCGTGATCCAGCGCGCCGCGATCCACGTTCAGTCGTCGGGTCGCAGCGAGGTGACGGGTGCCAACGTGCTCGTCGCGATTTTCGCCGAGCGCGAGTCGAACGCGGCTTATTTCCTGCAGGAACAGGACATGACCCGTTACGATGCGGTCAACTTCATCGCCCACGGTGTCGCCAAGGATCCCTCCTTCGGCGAGGCGCGCCCGGTCAGCGGGGCCACGGAGATCGAAGAGGAAATGTCCCAGGAAGACGGTGATCAGAAGGAATCGGCGCTCGCCAAGTACTGCGTCGATCTCAACGCCAAGTCCCGCAAGGGCGATGTCGATCCGCTGATCGGCCGCGAGACCGAGGTCGAGCGCTGCATCCAGGTCCTGTGCCGTCGGCGCAAGAACAACCCGCTGCTGGTGGGCGACCCCGGCGTCGGCAAGACCGCCATCGCCGAGGGGCTGGCGCGCAAGATCGTCAAGGGCGAGACGCCCGATGTCCTGTCGACCGCCACGATCTACAGTCTCGACATGGGCGCGCTGCTGGCCGGCACCCGCTATCGCGGCGATTTCGAGGAACGGCTGAAGGCCGTCGTCTCGGAGCTAGAAGAGCATCCCGACGCGGTGCTGTTCATCGACGAGATCCACACCGTGATCGGAGCGGGCGCCACCTCGGGCGGCGCGATGGACGCGAGCAACCTGCTCAAGCCGGCGCTTCAGGGCGGCCGCCTGCGCTGCATGGGCTCGACCACCTACAAGGAGTTCCGCCAGCACTTCGAGAAGGACCGTGCGCTGTCGCGGCGTTTCCAGAAGATCGACGTGAACGAGCCCACGGTCGATGACGCGGTGAAGATCCTGAAGGGCCTAAAGCCGTATTTCGAGACCCACCACGAGATCAAGTACACCCACGACGCGATCAAGACCGCCGTTGAACTGTCGGCGCGTTACATAAACGACCGCAAGCTGCCCGACAAGGCCATCGACGTCATCGACGAGGCCGGCGCGGCGCAGCATCTCGTGGCCGAATCGAAGCGGCGCAAGACCATCGGTGCCAAGGAGATCGAGGCCGTCGTCGCCAAGATCGCCCGCATCCCGCCCAAGAACGTCAGCAAGAACGACGCCGAGGTACTCAAGGACCTGGAAGGCACGCTCAAGCGCGTGGTCTTCGGGCAGGACACCGCGATCGAGGCACTGTCGTCGGCGATCAAGCTCAGCCGCGCGGGTCTGCGCGAGCCCGAGAAACCGATCGGCAACTACCTGTTCGCCGGCCCCACCGGCGTCGGCAAGACCGAGGTCGCCAAGCAGTTGGCCGCGACGCTGGGCGTCGAGATGCTGCGCTTCGACATGTCCGAGTACATGGAGAAGCACGCCGTCTCGCGCCTGATCGGGGCACCGCCGGGCTATGTCGGGTTCGACCAGGGCGGTCTGCTGACCGACGGGGTCGACCAGCACCCGCATTGCGTGCTGCTGCTGGACGAGATCGAAAAGGCGCACCCGGACGTGTTCAACATCCTCCTGCAGGTGATGGACCACGGCAAGCTGACCGACCATAACGGCCGGGCGGTGGACTTCCGCAACGTGGTGCTGATCATGACCTCGAACGCGGGCGCCACCGAGCAGGCGAAGTCGGCGATCGGCTTTGGCCGCGACCGGCGCGAGGGCGAGGATACGGCCGCCATCGAGCGGACCTTCACGCCCGAGTTCAGGAACCGTCTGGACGCCGTCATCAGCTTCGCGCCGCTGCCCAAGCAGGTGATCCGCCAGGTCGTCGAGAAGTTCGTCCTCCAGCTCGAGGCGCAGCTGATGGACCGCAACGTCTCGATCGAGCTGACCGAGGACGCCGCGGCCTGGCTCGGCGAGAAGGGTTACGACGACAAGATGGGCGCCCGCCCGCTTGGTCGCGTGATCCAGGAGCACATCAAGAAACCGCTCGCCGAGGAACTGCTCTTCGGCCAGCTGTCGAAGGGTGGCGTCGTCAAGGTCGGCATCAAGGACGACAAGATCGACCTGCAGTTTGAGCCGCCGGAAACCCGGCGCCTCTCCTCGAAGAAGCCGCCGTTACTCACGGCGCAGTGAAACGGGCTGCACTCACACTGAGCCTTGTCTCCCTCGCGGCACCCGCTGCCGCGAGGGAACCCATTTTGAGCGTGCCGATTGACTGCGCGCTCGGCGAAACCTGCCACATCCAGCAATACACCGACGCCGATCCCGGACCGGGGGCGACGGATTACACTTGCGGCCCGCTCAGCTATGACGGCCACAAGGGCACCGATTTCGCCCTGCCCAGCATGAAGATGATGGAGGACGGCGTGGATGTCCGCGCCGCGGCACCCGGAACCGTCCGCGCCATGCGCGACGGCGTGGCCGACAGGCTGTATTCCGACGAAACCGCCTCCGCGGTCGAAGGCCGTGAATGCGGCAACGGCGTCGTCATCACCCACGGCGACGGGTGGGAGACGCAGTATTGTCACCTCAAGCAGGGCTCGGTCGCCGTCCGCGAGGGCCAGCGCGTCAACACCACGACCGTGATCGGCCAGGTCGGCCTCAGCGGTCAGACGCAGTTCCCCCACCTGCACCTGTCGGTCCGCCACATGGATGCGGTCGTCGATCCCTTTGCGCCCGACGCCACCGCCCAGTGCGGCCGGGACGACGCCGGATCGCTGTGGAGCGAACCGCCGGCCTACGAGCCCGGCGGGCTGATCTCGGCGGGCTTCGCGGACACGATCCCCGAGTTCGACGCGATCAAGGCCGGCGACGCGGCGACTGATACCCTTCCCACCGACGCCGCGGCGCTCGTGGTGTGGGGCTATGTCTTCGGCGCCCGGCCGGGAGACGAGCTGGCCCTGTCGATCACCGGCCCCGAGGGCAGTGTGATCGAAGAGACCGTCGCGCTGGACCGGCAACAGGCGCAGCTCTTCCGCGCCGTCGGTCGTCGCCAGCCCGAGGGCGGCTGGGCGCCCGGCACCTACGAGGGTGACGTGGTCATGCGCCGCGACGGGGAAGAACTATCGCGCCAGAGCACGACCATCTCGATCGGCGGCTAGCCCCGCTCAGCGTTCCGTCAGTTTCAGTTCGATCCGCCGGTTCTGCGCGCGCGCCTCGGCGGTGTCGGCGGTGTTCACCGGGCGGTACTCTCCGAACCCGGTGGGCGCCAGCCGCTCGGGCGGAAAGCCCAGCTGCTGCGTCATGAACTGCACGACCGACAGCGCGCGCGCCTGGCTGAGCTCCCAGTTGTTCTCGAACTGCGCAGAGGGCAGCAGCGGCGTGTCGTCGGTGTGGCCGTCGACGCGGATCACCCAGTCGATCCCGTCCGGGATCTGGTCGGCGACGTCGAACAGGATCTCCGCGACGTTGGCGATCTGCTCGCGCCCGTTCGCCGACAGCTCTGCCGAGCCCACGCCGAACAGCACCTCGGACGAGAACACGAAGCGGTCGCCGACGATCTGCACGCCCTCGCGGTCGTCCAGAAGGTCGCGCAGCTTGCCGAAGAACTCGGACTGATACCGCTCCAGCCGCTCGGCGCGCTCGGCTTCCAGCTCGGCCCGGCGCTGCGCCTCGGCGGCCGCACGGGCCAGGGCGGCGTTCAGGTCGGCGCCCAGCGTCTCGATCCTCACCTGCGCCTCGGCATCGCTTTCGCGGGCGGCGTCCAGGAGACCCTGCAAGTCGTCCAGTTGCGAGCGCAGCTCCGAGACCTGGGCGTTCAACGCGGCGACCTTGCGCTGCGCCGCCGCCGATTGCGCCTCGGTCCGGTCGAGTTCCCGGTTCGCGGCCTGCAACAGCGTCTCGCGACGCTCCGCCTCGCTCATGCTGGCCTGCGCCTCCTGCTCTGCCGCGATGCGCGCCGCCAGCGCCTCTTCAAGACGCGAGCGCAGGTTCTCCTGCGTCTCCTGCGATTCCTCCTCGAGGCTGGCGAGGGCCGCCCGCGTCGCGTCCAGCTCGTTCTCCAGGCGCTCGCTCGTGGACAGGGCCAGCTGCAGGGCGTCCTCGCTCTGTTGCAGGTCGTCCCGCAGCGCGGCGCGCTCGTCGAGCGCGGCCTGCAATGCCGCGCGGCTCTGCGCCAGTTCGTCCTGTGTTTCCGCCGCCTCGGTCTCGGCGGTCTGTTGCGCGCTCCGGGCCGCGTCGGCATCGCTCAGGGCGGCGGCGAGACGGCGGTTCAGCGCGGCGGCCTCGGCCTCGCTCTCGGCCAGGGCCACCTCGTCCGCGTCGCGCTCCAGCAGCGCCGCGGCAAGGTCGCGGTTCAGCGCCTCGCGCGCCGCGCGCTCTTCCTCGATGGTCTGCCGCGCCACGTCGAGGCTGTCCTGCACGGTATCCCGGTCCAATAGCGCCGAGGCGAGACGGGCGTTCAGGTCGGCGACGTTGCCCTCGGACTCGTCCAACGCCGATTGCAGCGCATCCGCCTCGGCCTCGGCCCGTTCGCGTGTCAGCAGGGCCGTGGCGAGACGGCGGTTCAGGTCGGCCTGTTCGGCCACCGTTTCGTTCAGCTCGCCCTGCAGGTTCTCGCGGGCCAGGATCGCCGCGGCCAGCCTGTCGTTGAGCTGCTCCTTGGCCGATTCCGCCGCGGCGAGCAGGGTCATGGTCTCTTCGGCCTCGCGACGCTGTTCCTCCAGCGCGAGCGTCATGGCGTTCAGTTCGGCCTGCGAGTCCTCGAGCCGCTCGCGCAGTTCCTCGGCGGCCGCCGCTTCGGCAAGGCGGGCCTGTTCCTCTTGCGACAGCTGCTCTTCCAGCTCACCAACCCGCGCGGTCAGCGCCTGTCCTTCGCTCTCGCTCTCTTCGGCGCGGGCGCGCAGGTCGGCGGCCATCGCCTCCAACGCCTCGCGGCGGGCGGCGGCCAGACGGGCGGCCTCGGCCTGCGCGTCGATCTCGTCGCGCGCCTGGGCCAGGGCGAGGTTCAACGATTCCTGCTCGGAGAGAAGCTCCTGCTGCTCGTCCTCCAGCGAGGCCACCCGCTCGCGCGCCGTGTCCCGCTGCGACAGAAGCGAGGCGACCTGTTCCTCGAAACTCGCGATCCGGGCCGTCTGCTCCTCGTTCGCCTGCCGCAGACCCGCGATCCGCTCGGATTGCGCGGCCACCGTCGACTGCGCCTGTTCAAGCTGCTGCTGCAGGTCGGTATTCGCGCCCTCGAGCGCCTCGTTTCGGTCCTGTTCCAGCCCAAGAAGCCGCGTGAGCCCCGCCACCTCGCTCGTCAGCTCGTCCAGCTCGCTCTCCTGCCCCGAGATCGTCTCGCGCAGGGTGAACTGGACGACCATGAAGATCGTCAGCACGAACATCATCACCAGGAGGAGCGCGGTCATCGCGTCCACGAAACCGGGCCAGATGCTGCCCGAGACACGCTGTGTCGAGCGGCGGGTCAGCGCCATGGATCAGCCCCGCCCAGTGCCGACCTGCGGGAAATCGGTGTCGGGCCGGGTCCCGCCCTGCCCCTGCCGCAGCGCGCGCACCAGTTGCCTGATGTCCTGCCGCAGCTCGGCGGTGCTTTCCTGCCGGCCCGCAGACATCTCTTCGAGCACACGCAGCAGCTGCACGTCGATCGACCGCAGCCGCATCCGGCTTTCAGCGTCGAGCCCGCCGGTCGCGCCCTCCTCGATCTGCGCCTCGATGGCGGCGGCCAGCCGGTCCTGCCCTTGCGCCAGCCGGTCCATCGCGGCGGCCCCGCCGCTCTCGGCCTCGAGCTTGCGGGTCAGGCGGTCCATGGATTGCGCGACGTCGCCCAGACGCTCGTCGACCTGGGTACGGCTGGCGTCGGACCTGGTGAAGATGGACTGCAGCCGGTCCATCTGCTCGGACATCTGGTCCATCATCTGCGCCAGCATCGCCTGGTCGGTCGGCGCCTCTTCGCCCGAGGCGAAGCCCAGCCGCGTGATCGTCGACAGCCATTCTTCGAGCTCGCGGTAGAACCGGTTCTGCCCGTGCGAGGCGAACAGTTCCAACAGGCCCACGACCAGCGACCCGGCCAGGCCCAGCAGCGACGACGAGAACGCCACGCCCATGCCGCCCAGCTGCTCCTGCAGGCCGCTCATCAGCCGCTCGAACACCGCCATGCCGCTTTCGCCCTCGCTCGGGGCGAGGTTGCCGATCGTGTCGACGATCGCCGGCACGGTGGTCGCTAGGCCGTAGAACGTGCCCAAAAGGCCCAAGAAGATCAGAAGGTTGACGAGATAGCGGGTGATGTCCCGAGCCTCGTCGATCCGGGTCGCGACCGAATCCAGGATCGAGCGCGAGGACGACGCGCTGATCTGCATCCGCCGCCCGCGCGTCCGCAGAAGCTGCGCCAGCGGCGCCAGCAGGCGCGGCGCGCGCACAAGATCGTGCCCCGGCGTCTCGGCCGCGTGCCCCTCGATCCAGCTGACGGACTGGATCAGCTGCAGCACCTGCCAGAAACAGGCCAGCACCCCGATGACGAAGACGAAGGCAATCACGCCGTTCAGGATCGGGTTAGCCAGAAACACCGGCGCCACCCGCGGAAAGATGACATAGGCGCCCGCGATCACGAGTCCGAGGACGACCAGCATCATGGTGATCTGGCGGACGGGTTGAGTGAATTGCGGCTCGGCCTGACGGCCGCCGATATCCTTCATGAACGCATCCCGGCGTTTCTATTGCGGTGCAGCATACGAAAACTCGCTGCACCTGTCCAAGGTGCGAATCAGGACGCCCCTTCCGCCTCTATCTCACGAACCCGGGCGGCAAGCCATTCCAGCTCGGCGTCGGCGATGCCCAGCTCGGCGAGATGTGCCGTTGTGTTGTATAGATACTCGGCATTGGGCCCCTTCCCGCCATGCGCGGCGGCGATGATTCTGGCCTGATCCTCCAGCGGCAGTCCGTGGACATACTGCTCGTGGTGCGGGTCGATCACGAAGGTCATCGCGTCCACCTCGCGCCCGTCCTCCAGCCGGATCGCCACCTCGGCTTCCAGATAGGCGGCCGAGACGAGCTCGCGCTCGCGCAGATAGTCCACCGTCTCCTCCTCGGCCCCCGCCCGCACGCGGAAGCCGATGCCGTGGCACGCCGAGCCCTGCGTCGGATCCAGCGCCAGCACCAGCCCCGGCCGATCGGAGGTGCCGCGATGATGGATCGAGCGCATGCAGAAGCTGCGCGAATGGCCCGGCAGGGTGGCGATGTGGCGCTCGGCCACCGGAAAGCCGGGGTTCCAGATCAACGAGCCGTAGCCGAAAACCCACAGGGATGTGTCGTGCATGACGCTGGTCCTCCGGTTGCCGCGCCTGTAAACACGCGCTGGCGACGGGAGGAAAGGGGGCGTGATGCGCAAGGTGATCGTGTTGGCGCTGGTGTTGCTGGCCCTGGCCCTGCTCTATGCAGGTTACTGGTTCGTCGGCCAGGCGATGGTCGAGCGCAAGCTCGCCACCTGGTTCCAGGAGCGTCAGGCCGCCGGGTGGGTCGCCGAGTACGACAGCCTGAACACGAGCGGCTTTCCCAGCCGCTTCGACACGACGATCACGGACATCACCCTCGCCGACCCGGCCACCGGGGTCGCCTGGGACGCGCCGTTCTTCCAGATCCTCGCGCTGAGCTACAAGCCGAACCATGTCATCGTCGCCTTTCCCCACGAGCAGTCGATCGCCAGCCCCTACGACACCGTGGCCGTGGGCACCGAACAGATGCGCGGCAGCGTGGTATTCAGGCCCGGCACCGCGCTGGCGCTCGACCGCGTGCAGTTCGTCCTCGACGGCCTGACGCTCGACGGCTCCGGCTGGTCCGCCGCCTTGGACGAGGGCCGCTTTGCCGTCCGCCAGGCCCCGGCGCAGGAGAACGCCTACGAGATCGGCCTCGACGCCTCGCAACTGGTCCCCTCGAAGCAACTCCGCGACGCGCTCGATCCCAGCGGGCGGCTGCCCGAAGAGGTCGAGGTGCTGCGGCTCGACACGATCGTCGGCTTCGACCGGCAATGGGATCGCACCGCGATCGAGGACTCGCGCCCCCAGCCCACCGCCATTGACCTCTCCGAACTCCGCGCCGAATGGGGCGGGATGGAGCTGCGCGCCGCGGGCGCGCTCGACATCGACGACGAGGGCCGCCCGTCGGGCAAGATCACCGTCAAGGCCGTGAACTGGCGCGAGATGCTGCAGGTCGCCCGGCAGGCCGGCGCCCTGCCCGAGGGCCTCTCCGACACGCTGGAACGCGGGCTTCAACTGCTGGCGGGCATGTCCGGGGCGAAAGACACGCTTGACGCGACGCTGACATTCTCCGAGGGCGCGATCTCGTTCGGCCCGATCCCGCTGGGCCGCGTCCCGCCGCTCACGATCCGCTAGCGGCAGTAGGCGCCGCCGCGATACCGCGCGGTGTCGAGGTGGAAATGATCCTGGTGGAACCGGTCGGCGCGCGGGCCCAGGACAGTGCCGAACGTGCCGCAGGCGTTTCGGTGCATCCGGCGCAGCATCCGCCGCGTGGTCAGCCGCCCCCAGCCCTGTTCGACCGTCACCACGTTGCCGTTCGCCAGGCGGATGGCCGAGATGTCGATCGCCCGGCCCTTGCCGTGCTCGGATATCTTCGCGCCGGACTGGTTGTTGCGGGTCCGGCAGGCGTAGTGCGCCGCCACCCGCAGGCCGACAACGCCACCGCCGCGCCGCCCGACCACCGGCTTCACGCCCTCCTGCACCCACTCCTTCAGCGCCCGCGCCGTGGTGCAGTCCATCACCGCCGCATCGCTCAGCGCGACACCGGCGACCGCCGTGACCGCGACCGGATCGGCAACGCCGCAGCCGCGGATGCGCCCCTCTATCGGGGCGACGTCCCGGCCCTGGATCGACGGGTCTCCGCAGATCGCCTCTCCCGCGCCGGCGACGCGGTCGGGGCTGTCGCGCCGAACCCAGGCCGACATGGCCGGCACGACATCGGGCCGCGGCGACGGCCGGAGCGAGCGCAGCACCACGCCCTCCGCCCCGGCGACGACCGGCAGGGGCGCGCGGCGCGTGACCTCGACGGCGGGCGCGGGACGCGCCTCGGGCCGCGGCGTGGCCTCCGGCGCCTGCGCCCCGGCGGCCAGCGGCCAGAGGAGCGTCAGGGCGAGCCACGCTGCGGATCGTGTCATGTCTTGCCGTGCCCCCGTCCGAAATCGGGCGCGTCGGTGTCCTGACCCGCCTCGATGATGCCGCGCCGGATGGCGCGCGTCCGGGTAAAGTAGTCGAACAACTGCTCGCCGTCACCTGTGCGGATCGCCCGCTGCAGCGCGAACAGCTCCTCGGTGAAGCGGCCCAGGATCTCCAGCGTCGCCTCCTTGTTCGTCAGGAAGACGTCGCGCCACATGGTCGGGTCGCTCGCGGCGATGCGGGTGAAGTCGCGGAACCCGGCGGCAGAGTACTTGATGACCTCGCTGTCGGTGACCCGGCGCAGGTCGTCAGCCACCCCGACCATCGTGTAGGCGATCAGGTGCGGCGCGTGGCTGGTCACCGCGAGGACGAGGTCGTGGTGTTCGGCGTCCATCTCCTCGACATGGGCGCCGATGCCTTCCCAGAGGGCGCGCAGCCGCGCCACCGCCTCGGGCTCGGTTCCGGGCACGGGGACCAGCAGGCACCAGCGGTTGTCGAAGAGCTCGGCAAAGCCCGAGCGTGGGCCGGAATGTTCCGTGCCGGCCAGGGGATGACCGGGCACGAAATGCACGCCCTCGGGGATGTGCGGCCCCACCGCCTCGATCACCGACTTCTTGACCGAGCCCACGTCGGTGACCGTCGCCCCCGGCGCGAGATACGGCCCGATCTCGGCGGCCACGGCCCCCATCGCGCCCACCGGTACCGCAAGGACGACCAGGTCGGCCCCGGCGACCGCCTCGGTGGCGGTGTCGACGATCCGGTCGCACAGACCGATCTCGGCCGCCACGGCGCGGGTCTCGGGGGACCGCGCGGTGCCCACGACCTCGCCGGCCAGCCCTGCCCGACGGATCGCCAGCGACATCGACCCCGCGATCAGGCCCAGCCCGATCAGCGCGACGCGCTCGTAGACCGCGCTCATTCGACCGGGCTCATGAACTGGCCGATTCCGTGGGCGACGCGCCGGCACGACGCCTCGTCCCCCACGGTGATCCGCAGGCAGTCCGGCAGGCGATAGCCGCCCACCTTGCGCACCAGAAGCCCCTCGCGCCGCAGATGCGCCTCGCAGGCCTCGGCCTCTTCGACGCTGGAAAAGCGCGCCAGCAGAAAGTTCGCGTGACTCGGGTCGCTCGGCACACCGTGCTTGTCCAGTGCGCGCGCCAGCCAGCGCCGCAGCCGCACGTTCTCCGACAGGCAGCGGCGGGCATAGTCGCGATCCCGCACCGCCGCCTCGGCGGCGACCTGCTGGGACTGGCTCAGGTTGAAGGGCCCCCTGACCCGGTTCAGCACGTCGATCACGTGCCCCGGCCCGTACGCCCAGCCGATCCGCAGCCCGCCCAGCCCGTAGAGCTTCGAGAAGGTCCGCGTCATCACCACGTTCTCGCGCTCCGCGATCAGCCCGGCGCCGCCGTCATAGCCCTCGGCGTATTCGGCATAGGCACCGTCGAGCACCAGAAGAACGTGCTCCGGCAGCCCGTCCGCCAGCCGCGCAAGCTCGGGCGTCCCGATCATCGTGCCCGTCGGGTTCGCCGGGTTGGCGATGAAGACCAGCTTGGTGCGGAAATTGCACGCCTCGAGGATCGCGTCCACGTCGACCCGGCGCTCGGTCTCGGCCACCTCGACCGGCGTCGCGCCGGCCACCAGCGTCGAGATGCGGTACATCGCGAAGCCGTGCTCGGTATGGATCACCTCGTCCCCCGCGCCGGCATAGGCCTGGCAGAGAAAGGCGATGATCTCGTCCGACCCCGCGCCGCAGATGATCCGCTCCGGGTCCAGGTCGTGAACCGCCCCGAGCGCCCGGCGCAGTGCGGCATGGTCGGTCGAGGGATAGCGGTGCAGCTGGTGCGCCGAGCGGCGCAACGCTTCCTTCGCGGCCTCCGAGGGGCCGAACGGGTTCTCGTTCGAGCTCAGCTTGACCACCTCGGTCACGCCCTCGGCCGTGCTCGCGCCTCCCACATAGGGTGCGATCTCGAGTATGCCGGGTTTCGGGCGGATGTCGGTCATGGTCGGGCCTCCTGTCGGCCCTGTTATCCGTGAGGCGGGGGCGTGGCCAGAACGAAACAGGTCCCGATCCGTCCCCCGGCGCTCCACGCTGCGTCTCTTGCCGCAAGCGTTGTCGCGTTACAACGCTCGCCCCCAAGAATACACGCGCCTCTAAACCGTCCGAACCACCCCCACACCTTCTTCTGCCCCAAAATATCCCGGGGGAGTCGCCGCAGGCGACGGGGGCAGAGCCCCCAGCCCACCGCGCAAAAAAAGAGGCCGCGCCAACCCGGCACGGCCCCCTTTCGAGTAATCGGCGCAGGCTGCGATCAGTTCTGCGCGTAGTATTCGATGACCAGGTTCGGTTCCATCTGCACCGGGTAGGGCACGTCCGACAGGTTCGGCACCCGGGTAAAGGTCGCGGCCATCTTCGAGTGGTCGGCGTCGATGTAGTCCGGCACGTCGCGCTCGGGAAGTTGCGACGCTTCCAGAACGCTGGCCAGCTGCTTGGATTTCTGCTGGACCTCGACGACGTCGCCTTCCTTCACGCGGTAGGAGGGGACGTTCACGCGCTCGCCGTTCACCAGGACATGGCCGTGGTTCACGAATTGGCGCGCGGCAAAGACGGTAGCGACGAACTTGGCGCGGTAGACGATCGCGTCCAGGCGCTGCTCGAGCAGGCCGATGAGGATCTCGCCGGTGTCGCCGCGGCGGCGCTCGGCCTCGGCGAAGATGCGGCGGAACTGGCGCTCGGTCAGGTCGCCGTAATAGCCCTTGAGCTTCTGCTTGGCGCGCAGCTGCAGGCCGAAGTCGGACATCTTGCCCTTGCGGCGCTGGCCGTGCTGGCCGGGGCCGTATTCACGGCGGTTCACGGGGCTCTTCGGGCGGCCCCAGATGTTCTCGCCCATGCGGCGGTCGATCTTGTACTTGGCAGAGGTGCGTTTGGTCACCGTCTGATCTCCTTCTCTGTGGCGCCGCCCGGACCGGGCGGCCGTGGAAGGGCGTTGTCCTCTGGCACGGTCCGTGCGGACCGTCCCGACAGGCTTCCCCTTGCGGGGGCCACCAACACCAATGAAGACGGGACCCGCCGAGGGATCCCGCGAAGGGCGCCTTCTACAGGCTTTCGCGCCGGAGTCAATCGCCGATCAGAAGACCGTCACGCGGGTGCCCAAGGGCACGCGCTGGTAGAGGTCCTTCACATGGGCGTTCAGCATCCGGATGCACCCGTTCGACACCGACCGTCCGATGGATTGCGGCTGGGTCGTGCCGTGGATGCGGAAATACGTGTCCCTGCCGTCCTTGAACAGGTACAGCGCCCGCGCGCCCAGCGGATTGCTCGGTCCGCCCGGCTGGACGTAATCGTTATCCACGAAGCGGGAATAGGTGTCGGGCTCGCGCTCGATCATCTCGTTGGTGGGCCGCCAGGTGGGCCATTCCTTCTTGGCCTGGATCGAGGCGGTGCCCTTGAACTCCAGCCCCGCACGCCCGACGCCGACGCCATAGCGCATCGCCTCGCCCTGGGCGGTGACGTAGTAGAGATAGTGCTGCTGCGGCACGATGAGGATCTGCTGCGGCGACAGGCGCGGGTTCACCGGAACGCTCTGCGGCATCAGACGCGGCGGCAGGTCGGTGCCCTGCGCGACCGCGGGGGCGGCGATAAGCGCGGCCCCGGCCGCAAGGAACTGGCGTCGTTTCATCATTCGGTCTCCGATTCTGCGGCGCGTCCGGCCTTCCCCAAGGTTTCCGGCACGGCCTGTGGCAGCGGCCCGGCACGGTAAACGCCGGACATCCGCAGCAGTCTAGCCACTTCCACCGCCGATCTGAGGCGATTCGGGCCCGTTCGGCGGGGATTTTTCCGCGGCCTTGCGCCGAAACCACGATCCTTGCATCCCACCCCTTGACCTTACAGTTACTGGAACCCCCATCTCTGCCCGGACACGACACACCGGAGGCCGCCCCATGTCCCACGCCCGCGACGTCACCCTCTCGCTGCCAGACCTGTCCTGCGCGGGCTGCGTCAACCGCGCCGAGCGCGCGCTGACGGGCGCCGACGGCGTCGCGGCGGCCCATGTCAACCTTGCCACCCGCAGCGCCGCGGTGACGCTGGCCGACGGTGCCTCGGCGGGCCCTGCGCTCGAGGCGCTGCGCCGCGCGGGCTATCCGGCCCGGCTTTACGAGGACAGGTTCCCGCTCGACGGGCTGACCTGCGCCTCCTGCGTGGCGCGGGCCGAGCGGGCGCTCGGGCGCACACCCGGCGTGACCGGCGCCGAGGTGAACCTCGCCACTCGCAGCGCGCATGTCACCGCGACCACGCTCGACGCCCTCTCCGCCGCCCGCCGCAGCGTCGCCGAGGCCGGGTATCCGCCGGCGGCCGAAACGGACACCGACCGGACCCTCCGCGACGACGAGGACGAGGTGACGCGGGCGCGACGGACGACGATCCTCGCTGCGGCGCTGACCGTGCCGGTCGTGGTGCTCGAGATGGGCGGCCACGCGGTGCCTGGCTTCCGCGATTGGCTCACCGGGCTGGCCGGGGCGTTTCCGTTGCTTCTGCTGGAATTCGCGCTCACCTCGCTCGTGCTGGCCTGGCCGGGGCGCGAGTTTTTCGCCAGGGGTGTCCCCGCGTTGCTGCGCGGCGCGCCCGAGATGAACGCGCTGGTCGCGATCGGCACCTTCGCCGCCTGGGGCTATTCCACCGTCGCGGTGTTTGCGCCGGGCCTGCTGCCCGAGGGCAGCGCGCAGGTCTATTTCGAGGCCGCGGCCACCATCGTCACCCTCATCCTGCTGGGCCGCTGGCTGGAGGCGCGGGCCCGAGGGCGCGCGGGCGAAGCCGTGCGTGCGCTGATCGGCCTGCAGCCGCGAACCGCGCGGGTCGACCGCAACGGCACTGTGACCGAGCGCCCGATCGAAGAGATCGCGGTGGGCGACATCGTGCACCTACGTCCGGGCGAACGGGTGGCCGTGGACGGCACCGTCACCGGCGGCAGCAGCCATCTGGACGAAAGCAGCCTGACGGGCGAGCCGATCCCGGTGGAGAAGGCCGAGGGCGATACCGTCACCGCCGGCACGGTCAACGGCCAGGGTGCCGTGACCTACCGCGCGACGCGCGTCGGCTCCGAGACGCGGCTGGCGCAGATCGTCCGGATGGTCGAGGCCGCCCAGGGCGCGCGCCTGCCGGTGCAGGACCTCGTGAACCGGATCACCGGCGTGTTCGTGCCCGCCGTGCTGGCCATCGCGACGGTGACCGTGGCGGTCTGGCTTCTGGCCGGTGCCGGACCGTCGGCGGCGCTGGTCGCCGGCGTCTCGGTGCTGATCGTCGCCTGCCCCTGCGCCATGGGCCTTGCCGTGCCGGTGTCGATCATGGTCGCCACGGGCCGCGGAGCCGAGATGGGCTTGATCTTCCGCAAGGGCGACGCACTGCAGCGCCTCGGTGAGGTCGACACCATCGCGCTCGACAAGACCGGCACGCTGACCGAGGGTCGCCCCGAGGTCGTGGACATCGCGCTCGCCCCCGGCGCCGATCGCCGCGCCACCCTCGCCGCCATCGGCGCGGTCGAGACGGCGTCCGAGCATCCGCTGTCCCGGGCGATCGTGCGGGCTGCGCAGACCGAGACCGACCCCGCGCCGGCGGTGACGGACTTCACGGCGCTGACCGGGGCCGGCGTCTCGGCGTCGGTCGAGGGGCGCCGGGTCCTGATCGGCGCGCGCCGGCTGATGCAGCGCGAGGGCATCGACCTGTCGCCCCTGCCCACCGAAATCGGCCCCGGCCGCACGCCGGTATATGCCGCGATCGACGACCGGGCCGTGGCGCTGATCCAGATCGCCGACCGCCTGCGTGCAAGCACGCCGGGTGCCATCAAGTCGCTGCGCGCGGCCGGGATCGAGGTCGCGATGATCACCGGCGACGACGCGGCCACCGCGCAGGCCGTGGCCGACAGCCTTGGGATCGACAAGGTCACCGCCGAGGTCGCACCCGAGGGCAAGGTCGCCGCGCTGGAGGATCTGCGCCGCGACGGACGGCTCGCCTTCGTCGGCGACGGCATCAACGACGCCCCAGCACTGGCGACGGCCGATCTCGGCATCGCCATCGGCACCGGCACCGACGTGGCCATCGAAAGCGCGGACGTGGTACTGATGGGCGACGACCTGGCCGGGCTGGTCCGCGCGGTCGACCTCAGCCGCGCGACCATGCGCAACATCCGCGAGAACCTCGTCTGGGCCTTCGGCTACAATGTGGCGCTGATCCCGCTGGCGGCAGGGGTGCTTTTCCCCGCCTTCGGGCTTATGCTCTCGCCTGTCCTCGCCGCCGGCGCGATGGCCCTGTCGAGCCTCTTCGTGGTCTCGAACGCACTGCGCCTGCGGCGCTTCGATCACGCCGCCGGGCCGGCGCCGACCGGCCCGCTCAAGGAGGTCACGGCATGAACGTCTCGGATGTCGCCCGCCGCACCGGCCTGCCCGCCAAGACGATCCGGTACTACGAGGAGATCGGCCTGATCGCGCCGCATCGCGCGGCGAACGGGTATCGCAGCTTCGACGATGCGGACATGCACCGCCTCGCCTTCCTCGGCCGCGCCCGCGCGCTGGGGTTCTCGATCGAGGATTGCCGCACGCTGATGGCGCTGTGGGACGACCGCGACCGCTCCAGCGCCGACGTCAAGCAGCTGGCGCAGGGGCATCTCGAGCGGATCGACCGGAAGATGGCCGAACTCGCGCAGATGCGCGACACGCTGGCGCACCTGGTCGAGACCTGCCACGGTGACGAACGTCCCGATTGCCCGATCCTCGCGGACCTTGCGCGCGGCGCATGACGGCCCCGCCGCGACCGCCCGCGACAATGCGCTCGCCGCGCGCGAATTGAGTTCGCGGCTCAAACGGTTATTTCCCGACTAGGACGATAGTTGGAGACGGCCATGTTCGGCATCGAAGCCCTCGACCTCGCTCGATTTCAGTTCGCGTTCACCGTAGCGTTCCACATCATCTTTCCCGCCTTCTCGATCGGACTGGCAAGCTACCTCGCCGTCCTGAACGGGATGCACCTGCTCACGGGCAACGGGCTCTACCTGCGGGTCTTCAACTACTGGAAGAAGATCTTTGCCGTCGCCTTCGGCATGGGCGTCGTGTCGGGCATCGTGATGTCCTACCAGTTCGGGACGAACTGGTCGGTGTTCTCGGACAAGACCGGCCCCGTGCTGGGCCCGCTCATGGCCTACGAGGTGCTCTCGGCCTTCTTCCTCGAGGCGGGCTTTTTGGGCGTGATGCTGTTCGGGCGCGAGCGCGTCGGCCCGAGGCTGCACTTCTTCGCCACCTTCATGGTCGCCGCCGGCACGCTGATGTCGGCCACCTGGATCCTCAGCGTGAACAGCTGGATGCAGACGCCCGCGGGCTACGCGATGAACGAGGCCGGGCAGTACATCCCCGAGGATTGGTGGGCGATCGTCTTCAACCCCTCGTTCCCCTACCGCCTCGTGCACATGGTGCTCGCCGCCTACCTGACGACGGCGCTGGTCGTCGGCGCCACGGGGGCGCTGCACCTGCTGCGCAACCGGAACAACCTGCCGGCGCAGCTGATGTTCTCGATGGCGATGTGGATGGTGCTGATCACCGCGCCGCTCCAGATCGCCGCGGGCGACTTCCACGGGATCAACACGCTGGAGCATCAGCCGCAGAAGGTCATGGCGATGGAGGGGCACTACGACAGCCACGAGGGCGGCGCCCCGCTGATCCTCTTCGGCCTTGTCGATTCCGAGAACCGCGAGATCGACTATGCGCTCGAGATCCCCAAGCTCAGCTCCCTGATCCTCAAGCACGACCTGAACGCCGACCTGGCGGGGCTGGACACGATCCCCGACGACGAGGAGCCGCCCGTGAACATCGTGTTCTACTCGTTCCGCATCATGGTCGCCCTCGGCTTCGCGATGCTGGGGCTGGCGCTGGCGGGCGCGGTCCAGCGGTGGCGCGGGCGCCTCTACGAATCGCCGTGGCTGCAGCGGGCGGCGGTGGCGATGGGGCCGATGGGCTTCGTGGCCGTCCTCGCGGGCTGGATCACGACCGAGGTCGGCCGCCAGCCCTACACCGTCTACGGACTGCTCCGGACCGAGGACAGCGCCTCGGCGATCCAGGCCTCGGCGGTGGGCGCGTCGCTTCTGGCTTTCATCGTGATCTATTTCTTCGTGTTCGGCGCCGGCACGTTCTACCTGCTGCGCCTGATGAAGCGCGAGCCCGAGACCGCCAAGGGCAGCCTCGCCGAAGGGCCGATCCGGTCCGCCGGCATCACGCCGCTGCCCTCGACGGGACCCAATCCCGTGCGTCCGGCCGAATAAGGGAGTGACAGGCATGGAATCCGAACTCGCTTTCGTGTGGGCCGGCCTTCTGGCCTTCGCCATCCTCGCCTATGTCGTGCTCGACGGGTTCGACCTGGGCGTGGGCATCCTCTTTCCGTTCCTCGAGGACGACGACGACCGCGACATGGCGATGAACTCGGTCGCGCCGGTCTGGGACGGCAACGAGACCTGGCTGATCCTTGGCGGCGGCGGCCTGTTCGCGGTGTTCCCCATGGCCTATGCCATCGCGATGCCCGCGCTCTACGCGCCGATCTTCGCGATGCTGGCCGGGCTGATCTTCCGCGGCGTCGCGTTCGAGTACCGATGGCGCACGGTGCGCGGCAAGGTGCTGTGGGACTGGGCGTTCTTCAGCGGCTCGATCGTCGCGGCCTTTGCACAGGGCGTCGCGCTCGGCGCGCTGGTTCAGGGGATTGAAGTCGACGGCCGCGCCTATGGCGGCGGCAGCTGGGACTGGCTCACGCCGTTCTCGCTGCTGACCGGGGTGGCCGTCACGGTGGGCTACGCGATGCTCGGCTCGACCTGGCTGGTGATGAAGACCGAGGGCATCCTGCGCAGCTACGCCCAGCGGTTCGCCGCGGTCTGCGGCGCGGCGACGCTGGTGCTGATGGGGGCGGTCAGCCTCTGGACGCCGTTCCTCGACCCGGACTACCTGGCGCGCTGGTTCGGCGGGCCGACGATGGCCTTCACGCTGATCGTGCCCGCCCTGGTAGCGGCGGCGGCCTTCGTCCTGTTCCGAGGGCTGAAACTGGGGCAGGACGTGCGGCCGTTCCTGGCCGCGCAATCGCTCTTCGTGCTGGGCTTCATCGGCGTCGGGATCAGCTTCTATCCCCACATCCTGCCCCCGCAGGTCACCATCTGGGAGGCAGCCGCCCCCGATGAGAGCCTGCTCTTCATGCTCGTGGGAGCGGCGGTGCTGCTGCCGCTGATCCTGGCCTATACCGTCTACGCCTACTGGGTGTTCCGCGGAAAGATCGACCCGGACGAAGGCTATCACTGATGAAGAAGCTCGGATGGTTCGCGCTGTTCTGGCTGGGCGGGGTGCTCGCCGTCACCGTGGTCGGGCTCGTGATCCGGGCATTCCTGGGCTGAGAGGCGCCAAACGAAAAGAACGCCGCCCGATCGGGGCGGCGTCCTTCATTTCACCAGGTGCGCGGCGGCGCGATCACTTCACGAAGAGGCCGGTCTGGGTCTCGCACAGCTTCTCGCAGCCGCTCTCTGTGATCAGGATCGGCTCGGTGATCTCGAGCCCGCCGTCGTCCAGCCAGAGCGCCGGCATGAAGTGGAAGGTCATGCCCGGCTTCAGCTCGGTATAGTCGCCGCGGCGGAAGGACATCGTCCGCTCGCCCCAATCCGGCGGATAGCTCAGCCCGATCGGATAGCCGCAGCGGTTGTCCTTCTCGAACCCGTAGGTCGCGAGCGTCGAGTTGAAGGCGTTCGCCACATCCTCGCAGCGATATCCGGGCCGCGCGTATTCCAGCGCCTTGTCGGTGGCCACGCGCACCGCCTCTTCGGCGTGGCGGTAGATGTCGGGCACCTTGCCCAGGAACAGGGTGCGCGATTGCGGACAATGATACCGCCGGTGGGCGCCCGCGATCTCGAAGAAGTTGCTTTCCCCGGCCCGCAGGGGGCTGTCATCCCATGTCAGGTGCGCCGCGGTGGCGTCGAGGCCCGAGGGCGTCATCGGAACGATCGCCGGATAGTCGCCCCATTGCCCGTCGGCGCCCATGATCCCCGCGTGGAAGATCTCGGCCACCAGCTCGTTCTTGGGCATCCCCGGCTCGGCCCGCTCGTAGATGATCTCGTGCATCTTGGTCACGATCTTCGCCGCGCGCCGCATGTACTCGATCTCGGGCGGTGACTTGATCGCGCGCTGCCAGTTCACCAGCCCCGTCGCGTCGACCAGCGACGCCTCGTGCAGGTGGTTGGTCAGGACGTCGTGGGCCTTGGCCGAGTAATAGTAGTTCTCGAGCTCGACCCCGATCCGGCCCTGGTGCCAGCCGCGTTCGATGATGACCGAAGCCAGCGTCTCCATCGGGTGCTTGTTGGGGTTCTGGACGTAAGAGTCGTCGTAGGAGACGACGCTTTCCTCGTACTTCATGAAGACGGTGCGGTGCGCGCCGTTGGCGTCGATGCCCCGTCCCCACCAGACCGGCTCGCCCTCCATGCCCAGCAGCACGCACTGGTGGACGTAGAAGGACCAGCCGTCATAGCCCGAGATCCAGTTCATGTTGCTGGGGTCGGTGATGATGACGAGGTCGAGCCCCCGCAGTTCCATCTCCGCGCGGACCTGGCTGATCCGCGCGGCGTATTCGGCATCTGTGAAGTTTGGATTCGACGTCGTCATCGGCAGATCACCCCAGAACCTTGTCGACCGCGGCCTTGGTGGCAGCGACGACCGTATCGACCTCTTCGCGCGTGATGCAGAGCGGCGGCGCAAAGCCCAGGATGTCGCCCTGCGGCATCGCGCGCGTGATCACGCCGTTCGCCAACGTAGCCGCGGCAAGCTGCGCGCCAACCTTTTCCGACGCATCGAAGAAGATGCGATTGTCGCGATCCTTGACGAATTCCACCGCGCAGAGCATGCCCTCGCCGCGCACTTCGCCGACATTCGGGTGGTTGCCCAGGGCCTCGGCCATGCTCTTGCGGAAATAGGCGCCGGTGTCGCGGGCATTGTCCTGCAGGCCCAGCTTTTCGATCACCTCGAGGTTGGCGATGCCCGCGGCGGCGCCGATCGGATGCGCGGAATAGGTCCAGCCGTGGCCGATCGGGCCGAACTCGTCGGTGCCGTCCTCGAGCACCTTCCACATCCGCTCGCCCACGATCGAGCCCGAGAGCGGCGCATAGGCCGAGGTCAGGCCCTTGGCGATGGTCATCAGGTCGGGCTTCATGCCGTAGAAATCCGAGCCGAAGTTGCTGCCCAGCCGCCCGAAGCCGCAGACCACCTCGTCGGCGATCAGCAGGATATCGTGCTTGTCGAGGATCGGCTGGATTGCATCCCAGTAGCCCGCCGGCGGCGGCACGATGCCCCCGGTGCCCAGCAGCGGCTCGCCGATGAAGGCGGCGATGGTGTCCGGGCCCTCACGCTCGATCAGCGCCTCCAGCTCGGCGGCGCAATGGGCCACGAACTGCTCTTCGCTCATGTTCAGGTCGGGGCGGCGATAGAAGTACGGCGCCTCGGTGTGCTTCACCTGCTCGAGCGGCAGGTCGAACTTCTTGTGGAAGCTGTCGAGCCCGGTCAGCGAGCCGGTCATCAGGCCCGAGCCGTGATAGGCCCGCCAGCGCGAGATGATCTTCTTCTTCTCGGGCCGGCCGAGGATGTTGTTGTAGTACCAGACCAGCTTGATGTTGGTCTCGTTCGCGTCCGACCCGCCGAGGCCGAAATAGACCTTGGACATGTTCTGCGGCGCGCGGTCGATCACCATCTTCGCGAGCGTCACGCTGGCCTCGGTGCCATGGCCCACATAGGCGTGGTAATAGGCCAGCTCGCGCGCCTGCTCGGCGATGGCGTCCGAGATCTCGGTGCGGCCGTAGCCCGCGTTCACGCAGTAGAGCCCGGCGAAGGCGTCAAGCAGCTGCTGGCCCGAGCGGTCCTCGATGTGGACACCATGGCCGGTCCGCATGATCCGGCCCTGCGTCTCGCCGCGGGCATGCTGGGCGAGATGGGTCGAGGGGTGGAAGAAGTAATCGCGGTCCCACGCGGCGAGTTCGTCGTTTCTGAGCATGCGGCATCCTTTCAATCGTCCGGGGGCGGTCCGACAGGGGCCGCCGTCTTGGCGCCGGGTGGCCCGCCCGAAGGCCGTCCGGTCGCGTGCGCCGCCGGCCCGAGCGCCGGCGAGGGTGGTGTCGCGGCGGTAAAGGCCGCGTTATGTTTTTGGCTGGCCCTCGCGGGCCGCGATGCGCCGTCCCGCTCCCGCCGCGCCGGCTTGCTCGAGCGCGTGGTTGGCGATGACGGTGTCCTGCGCCCCCGTTCCGGTAAGGTCGCAGATGGTAATCTCCTCTGGCGCCGTACGCCCAGGATGCCGTTCGGTCAAGATCTCACCAAGCTCCGGCGGCGTCGAGTCACGCCACGTTCCCGCCGCGATGGCCGCGCGCAACTCACCGATCGTCTCGCATTGCTGCACGCGGTCGGCGACGTAGAGGTCCGCCCGCGCCAGCGCGGCGGCCTCGATCTCCTGCTTGCCCGGCGCGTCCGAGCCCATGGCGGTGACGTGCAGCCCCGGATGCAGCCACTCGGCCCGCAGGATCGGCTCTTTCGAGGGGGTGGTCGTGACGACCAGCTGCGCCGCGCCCACCGCGGCGCCGGCATCGTCCACCGCCTGCGCGTCGACCCCCAGCGCCGGGCCCAGTTCGGCGGCGCAGGCTTCGGCCTTGTCCCGGTCGCGGCCCCAGATCAGCAGCCGCGCGAACGGCCGCACCAGATGCGCGGCGCGGGCCTGCATCCGCGCCTGCAGCCCGGTGCCGAGGATGCAGCATGTCTCGACCGTCTCGGGCGCCAGCGCCCGCGCGGCCACCGCCCCCGCCGCGGCGGTGCGCAGGTCGGTGAGATAGCCGTTGTCCAGCAGCACGCCCTCGACCCGGCCCGTTTCGGCCGAGAACACGACCATCAGCCCGCCCAGCGACGGCAGGCCGAGCGCGGCGTTGCCGAAGAACCCGGTCGAGACCTTGACCGCAAAGCGCGGCGCGTCCGGCAGGTAGGCGGTCTTGACGTCGACCTCGCCGTGACGGTCGGCCAGGTCCATGGACATCACCGGCGGCATCACCGCCCCGCCCTCGGCCAGCGCGCGGAACGCCGTCGCCACGGTATCCACGGCGCCGAGGGTCAACGGGACGGCCGCGCGCAGCTCGTCCTCGGTCAGCAGGATCACCTCATCGGGCATACGCACGTCCTTTCACAATCATATCGCCCAGCGTCACGTCCTGTCCGGTCACGACGCGGGTGAAGATGTCCATGTCGGGGTTCCGGCCGGTCACGATCGTCGCCACCGGCGCCGCGGCGTCCCTCACCCGGCCGGACAGAAGCGCCGCGTGACCCGCCGCGCAGGCGCCCTCGGCGACGATCCGGTCCTCCCAGTAGAGGACCTGCATCGCCGTGTAGATCTCGTCCTCGGTCACCTGCACCACGTCGTCCAGCAGGTCGCGGCACATCGCTAAGGTCAGCCGGTTCTCCAGCCCGATGCCGCCGCCGAGGGAATCCGCCAGGCTCGCGACCTCTTCGACCTCGACGGGACGGCCCGCTTCCAGCGAGGCGACCATCGCCGCGCCCCGGTCCATCGAGACACCGATCACCCGCACGCCGGGATTTACCGCCTTCGCCGCCAGCGCCACACCGGCGGCCAGCCCGCCGCCCGACAGCGGCACCAACAGCGTGCGGATGTCGGGCCGCGCGGCCAGCATCTCGAGCCCGATGGTCCCCTGCCCCGAGATCACCAGCGGATCGTCGAAGGGCGGGATCTCGGTCAGGCCCTCTTCGTCGGCCAGCCGCCGGCTTTCGGCGGCGGCGTCGTCCTGGCTGCGGCCCACGATCTTCACCTCGCCGCCGAGCGCGCGGATGCCGTCGACCTTGGCCTGCGGCACGAGGTTCGACATGCAGATCACGGCACGCACGCCCCTGGCACGCGCCGCCCAGGCGACCGCGCGGCCGTGGTTGCCGGTGGAGCAGCAAGTGACGCCCGGCGCCTCCGGCGTCAGCGCCGCCGCGGCGTTCAGCGCGCCGCGCAGCTTGAACGCGCCCATCGGCTGCATGCTTTCCAGTTTCAGAAGGACCTCGCCGCCGGTGCGCTCCTCCATGCCGGGCGAGGGCACCAGCGGCGTGCCGTCGGCCTGCCCCCGGACAACGCGGGCGGCTGAGAGGATATCGGCCAGCGTCAGTGTCATCGCGTCCCCCCGGCAAAAGGGCGCCGCATGGACGCGGCGCACATGACCTGTCACAACGGATCGGGGCGTTTGCCCGTTCCGTCAACCTCTTCCGGGTCCGCCGATGCCGTTTCTCGATACAACGCTTCCCATCCTCGACAGACTGATCGCCTTTCCGACCGTGTCGGCGGACGGCAACCGCGCCTGCACCGAGTGGCTGGCCGAACAGCTGACCGAGGCCGGCGCGCGGATCGAGATCCTGCCCGACGCCACCGGAGAGAAGGCCAACCTCTTTGCCACGATGGGCCCCGAGGGCGATGGCGGGCTGGTGCTGTCGGGCCATACCGACGTGGTCCCCGTCGCCGGGCAGGACTGGTCAAGCGACCCCTTCGCGATGACCGAGAAGGACGGCGTGATCTACGGGCGCGGCAGCTGCGACATGAAGGGCTTCGTCGCCGCCTGCACCGCCCTGGCCCACCGCGTCGACGCGACGCGGCTGACTCGGCCGCTGCATTTCGCCTTCACCTATGATGAAGAGATCGGCTGCTTCGGCGGCCAGGCCCTGACAGAGTGGCTGGCCGAACGCGGCCTCTCCCCCGCGCTGACCCTTGTGGGAGAGCCCACGACGCTGTCGGTGATCGAGGGGCACAAGGGCTGCTATGAATACACCACGCGCATCCGCGGCCGCGCCGGGCACGGCAGCGATCCTCGCGCCGGGGTGAACGCCGCCGAGACCGCGGCGGCCTATGTCCAGACGCTGATCGGCTGCCGGGCCGAGCTCGACGCCCGCGCGCCCGAGGGCAGCCCCTTCGCCCCACCGGGCACGACGATCAATGTCGGAAGCATTTCGGCGGGGTTCGCGCACAACGTCATCGCCGCCGAGGCGGTCATCGAATGGGAGATGCGCCCGGTCCAGCCCGGCGACGCCGCGCTGGTGCACGAGCGCCTCGCCACCTTCGTCGACGAGACCCTGCCGGGGATGCAGGCCACAGCCCCCGAGGCCGCGATCGAGACCGAGACGATCGGCGAGGTCGACGGGCTGGAACCCCGGCGCGACAACGGTATGCGCGACCTGATCTTCGCGCTGACCGGGCAGAACCAGGCCGGCGTCGTCGCCTTCGGCACCGAGGCGGGGCTGTTCCAGCAGGCCGGGATGGACGTGGCGATCTGCGGCCCCGGCTCCATCGCCCAGGCGCACCAGGCGGACGAGTTCGTCACGCGGGCGCAGCTCGAGGATTGCTGCGACCTGCTGGACCGGTTGGTGCAGCGGCTCTACTGAGCTTCTCGGATCAGCCGCTCGACGAGCCCGGCATAGCCGCCGCCGAACAGGCGCAGATGCACCAGCGCGGGCCAGAGCGTGTAGATCGGACGCCGCTCTTCGAGCCCCGGCTCGACAGGGCCGTAACCGTCCCAGAACTCGGGCGCGGGACGGCCGAACAGGCACAGCATCGCCAGGTCGACCTCGGCGTCGCCGTAATAGCAGGCCGGGTCGATCAGGCCCGTCACCGCGCCCTCGGCGGCCATCACGTTGCCGGTCCACAGATCGCCGTGCAGCAGCGCCGGCCGGGGCGCCCTGGGCAGCCTCTCGGACAGGCGGCCCGCCAGCTGCTCCAGCTCGCGGGCCAGGCCGGGAGACAGCGCCGGAACGCTGGGCAAGAGCCGCCGCTCGGCCCAGAAGGTCGGCCAGTCATCGAGCGGCGCGTTCGGAATACCGACGCTGCCGAAAGCGTGATCCTCGTGCCAGCCATACTGCGTGCCGGTCTTGGCATGCAGCCGCGCCACAGCCTCTCCCAGCGGGTGCCACGCCTGCGAAAGACCGGTCTCGCGGCCCAGATCGCTCATCACCAGAAGCATGTCGCTCACCGCCAGCACGGCGGGCGCCGGGGTGCCGCTGTCGGCGATGGCCCGCAGCATCGCGGCCTCGGCCCGCGCGGTGCCGCCGGACTTCGCCACCACGGCCCGGCCCGAGGCGAGCCGCACCCGCACGATCTCGGACAGGTCGCCGCCATGCAGCGGCGTGCTGTCCTCGGCCACGTCGTCCAGCAGGTCGGCCGCCTGTTCGGCCAGCGGGTTCATGTGCGGGCCACCATGCCCTGCAGCAGCCCCGCCGCGCCGGCCGAGACGTCCTCCCACGTCGACTCGAATCCGCCGGGCCCGCCGTAATACGGGTCGGCCACCGGCTCTCGCTCGCGGCCGGGAACGTGGTCCAGCAGCATCGTGACCTGCGCGCGCGCGCCTTCGGGACGGTAGATGTGCAGCGTCTCGTAATTGTCCTCGTCCAGCGCGATCATGTGGTCGAACCGGTCGTAATCCGCCCTCGTGACCTTGCGCGCCCTGTAGCCCGAGATGTCGAGCCCGTGCTCCCGCGCGATGGCCTGCGCCCGCGGATCGGGTGCGTCGCCGAGATGCCAGGCGCCCGTGCCCGCGGAATCGACCTCGACCTCCAGCCCCGCCCGTTCGGCGGCGGCCCGGAACGCGGCCTCGGCCAGCGGCGAGCGGCAGATGTTGCCCAGGCAGACGAACAGGACGGACGGTGTGTCGCTCATTCTGCGGCTCCCTTGTTGCGCGGCTCAGACCCTAGCACGGGGGCGCGAGCCGCCCACCCCCGGCGGTGCGCCCTGCCCGGTCGCGGGCCGCACCGCCCGAAAAGTGTGCACGTCCGACGCCTGCTTGACACGGCACGCGCCCCGACGCAGGGTCGCGCCGCCTCGGTTCCGTCGTCTCAGGCGGCGGATGAAAAGGGAACGCGGTGCGGTGCGCTTTCGGTAACGGAGCCACCCATTCCGCGGCTGCCCCCGCAACTGTGAGCGGCGAGCGAAGCCGGACGACGCCACTGTCGCACCCGCGATGGGAAGGCCCGGCCAAGCAACGACCCGCAAGCCAGGAGACCTGCCGGGACGATCACCCTGTCCGCCTGCGGGGCGTCTCGCGGACAACGGACCTTCCGTCGTGGTGACATCGCACCGTCAGCGGAAGGGGACTCCTTCCAACGACTCACACGAAGAACCGTGTCGGCCGGACAGGCCGATGGAGGGACAGACATGACGAAACGCAGCAGCCTTCTGGCCGGCGCGGCGACGGCCGCCCTTGCCGCCACCGCCGCCCCCGCACAGGAGGCCTTCGACCTGGGCGAGATCATCGTCTCGGGCGGCCTCACCCCCGTTCCAGAAGAGACATACGGCCGCTCGGCCAGCGTCGTGACCGCGGACGAGATCGAGCGGCGCGGCATCACCACCGTCGCCGAGGCGCTGCGCAGCGTTCCCGGCGTCAGCGTCAGCAGCTCGGGCGGCAATTCCAGCCAAGTGCGCCTGCGCGGCGGCGAAGCCAACCACACGCTGATCCTGATCGACGGGGTCGAGGCCGCGGCGGGCGACACGGGCTATCTCTTGAGCGGCTTCGAGACCGGCGAGGTCGAGCGCATCGAGGTGCTGCGCGGGCCGCAATCGGTCTATTACGGCGCCAATGCCTCGTCCGGGGTGATCAACATCATCACCCGCAAGGCCGAGCCGGGTACCCATTACGGCGGCAGCGTCGAGTTCGGCAACGGTCACTCGGTCACCGGCTTCGTCTCGACCCGCGGCGCGCGCGGCGGCGTGCGGCTCAGCTACACAGACAGCCGCGACGACGGGTTCGACTATTCCGGCGAGGACGGCGAGGACGACAGCGTCGAGCGCGAGACCCTCCGCCTGTCCGGCGATTTCGCCGTCACCGATGACCTGACGCTCGGCCTCACCTTCCGCCGCGCGCAGGAGACGTCGGACTACGACACCGCCGACAGCTTTGCCGCCACGGCAGACGGCTACATCGTCGACGATCCCGTACCCTTTGGCACCCGCGACGAGCGCGCCGGGGAAATCTGGGCCCGCTACGAGATGCTCGGCGGCCGCCTGACCCACCGCCTCGCCTACCAGCTCACCGACAACGAGAGCGACTACAGCTACGGCACGCCGATCGAGACGCGGAACGAGTCGTTCAAGTACCGGCTGAGCTACGGGCTCGACGGGCGGCCGGTGGACGACGCCGACCAGGTGGTGAACGTCCTATTGGAACGGCAGAGCGACAGCAGCGACTCGAACCCCGATTACGACCGGCAGACCACCTCGGTCGCGCTGGAGTATCGCGGCACCTTCGACAACGGCCTGTCGCTTCAGGCCGGGCTGCGGCACGACGAGAACGAGACTTTCGAGGACGCGACGACCTGGACGCTCGGCACCGCCTACGAGCTTCCGGGCGGCGTGCGGCTGCATGCGTCTGCCGGCACGGGCGTGGTGAACCCGAGCTACTTCGAGCTTTACGCCGACGCCTTCGGCTATTCCGGCAACCCCGCCCTCTCGCCCGAGACGAACCGGGGCTACGACATCGGCGTCGAGGTTCCGCTGGCCGGGCACGGCACGATCGACGTGACCTATTTCGACGAGACGCTGACCGACGAGATCGTCGAGGTCGCCACCGGACCCGGCGCCTTCAGCTTCACCAACCAGGACGGCGACAGCGAGCGGCGCGGGCTGGAGGTCGAGGGCGAGATGGCGGTGACCGACACGCTCGATTTGCGGATGTCCTACACCTATCTCGATGCCACCGAACCCGATGGCAGCGTCGAGATCCGCCGGCCCTTCCACGAGATCGGCCTGGGCGCGACGCTGGCCACCTTCGGCGGTCGCGGCACGGTGTCGGCCGACCTGCGTCACGTCGCCGGCGCCTATGACGACCGGTTCTTCGGCGACTATTCCACCGTCCGCCTGCCCGACTACACCACCGTCGACGTCGCCGCGCGCTACCAGCTGACCGACGAGGTCGCCCTGACCGGCCGCGCGGTGAACCTGTTCGACGCCGACACCGTCGACGTGCTGGGCTATGCCGGGCGGCCGCGCAGCTTCTACGCAGGGCTCGATGCGCGCTGGTAGGAGCCTGATGGCCCTGGTGCTGGCCGGCCTCATGGGCGGCCCCGCCGGGGCCGGCGACCCGCCGGCCCGCGTCGTGTCGACCAACCTGTGCACCGACCAGTTGGCGATGCTGGTGGCCGGCGCGGGACAGCTGCACTCGGTCTCCTATCTCGCCGCCGATCCCCGGTCGTCGTCGATGCCCGAGGCCGCCGCGGCCTATCCGCTGAACCACGGGCGGGCCGAGGAGATCTACCTCATGCGGCCCGACCTCGTCCTGTCGGGTGGCTTTGCCACGCGCGCGACGACCGACATGCTGCGCCGCCTCGGCATCCGCGTCGTGGTGTTCCAGCCCGCCAGTTCGCTGGACGACGTTCGCGACCGGCTGACCCGTATGGGCGAAGTGCTGGGGCGCGAGGACCGGGCGGCGGAGCTGGTCGCGGCCTTCGACGCCCGCCTCGCCGAGCTGCGAGCGACGGACGGAAACCGCCCCTCGGCCGCGCTTTACGCCGCGAACGGGTATACGTCGGGCAACGGGTCGCTTGCGGGGCAGATCCTGGCCACCGCAGGCTTCGACAACATCGCGGACGAGGCGGGCTATCCGAACGGCGGCGCCATGCCGCTCGAGGTGCTGGCGATGGCGCGGCCCGACGCGATCGTCGCCTCGCGCCCCTATCCCGGCCGGTCGCGCGCCGAGTCCGTTCTGGACCACCCCGCGCTCGCCGCCATCGGCGCCGCGCGGGGTCATATCGACGCCGACTGGTCCTGCGGCACGCCGCACGTCCTGGACGCGGTGGCAGAGATGCGCGCCCTGCGCCGCGGGATCGGGGACGACGCCCCGTGACGCGACTGATGCTGGCCCTCGGCGCGCTGGTGGCGGCGCTGTTCCTCGCCGCGCTGGCCATCGGCCCCGCGGGAGCCGGCCCCTTCCAAAGCCTCTCCGCCCTGGTCGGCGGCGACGGCGGGCCGCTGACGCTGATCATGCGGGAAATCCGCCTGCCGCGCGCCCTGCTGGGCGTCATGGTCGGGGCCAGCCTCGGGCTGTCCGGCGCGGCGATGCAGGGTTATCTGCGCAACCCGCTGGCCGAGCCGGGGCTGATCGGCGTGTCGGCCTCGGCCGCACTGGGCGCGGTCCTGGCGATCCATACCGGCATCGCGGCGACCGTTGCGCTCGGCCTGCCGGCGATGGCGCTGGCGGGCGCGCTGGTGGGCACCGGGCTGGTCGTCGCACTCGCCGGGCCGCGCGGCACGTCGCTGACGCTGATCCTCGCCGGGATCGCGATCTCGGCACTGGCGGGGGCGCTGACCTCGCTGGTGCTGAACCTCTCGCCCAACCCCTATGCCGCGAACGAGATCGTGTTCTGGATGATGGGCTCTCTCGCGGACCGGTCGATGCGGCATGTGTGGCTGGCCTTGCCGCTGATGGGCGCCGGCTGGGTTCTGCTCGCGACACTGGCCCGCGGGCTGGACGCGCTGACACTGGGCGAGGACGCGGCGGCGGCGATGGGCATCCGCCCCGCCCGCCTGCGCCTCGCGCTGATCGGCGGGACGGCCTGCGTCGTCGGCGCGGCGACGGCGGTTGCGGGAACGATCGGCTTCGTCGGCCTCGTCGTGCCGCACCTGCTGCGGCCCGCCGTCGGGGCCCGGCCCGGTCGCCTGCTCTGGGCCAGCGCGCTCGGCGGCGCGGCGATGGTGCTGGCCGCCGACATCGCCGTCCGCGTGATCCTGCCCGAGCGCGACCTGAAGCTGGGCGTGCTGACGGCGCTGGTGGGGGCGCCACTGTTCCTGCACCTGATCTACCGCACGCGGAGAGAGATGGCATGACGGTCCTGTCGCTCGACGCGCTCTCGGTCAGCCTGCGGGGACGGCCCGTCCTGCGGGACGCGACGCTGTCCGTGGGTGCCGGTGAACTGGTGGGCCTGATCGGCCCGAACGGCGCGGGCAAGACGACGCTGATGCGCGCGGCGCTGGGGCTGCTCGGCGCGCGCGGGCGGTCGTCGCTCGCCGCGCTCCCGGCCCGAGAGCGTGCCCGCACGGCGGCGTGGATGCCCCAATCGCGCGAGATCGCGTGGCCGGTGACGGTCGAGACGCTGGTGATGCTGGGACGGCTGCCGCACATGGCTGGCGGCCAGCGCCCCGCGGCGGCCGACCATGCCAGCGTCGACCGGGCGCTGGCGCGGATGGAGCTGGACCCGCTGCGCCACCGCACCGCCACCCGCCTGTCGGGCGGCGAGCAGGCGCGCGTCCTGATCGCGCGGGCGCTGGCGCAGGAGACGCCGCTGATCCTGGCCGACGAACCGATCGCCGGGCTCGACCCGGCCTACCAGATCGCGACGATGCAGACCTTCGCCGGTCTCGCCGCCTCGGGGCACGCGGTCGTCGTCTCGTTGCACGACCTGCCGCTGGCGGCGCGGCACTGCACCCGGCTGGTGATGATGGACCGGGGCCGGATCGTCGCCGACGGCGCACCGGACGCGGTGCTGACGCCGGAACGGCTGGCCGAGGTGTTTCATGTCAGGGCCCTCCACCGTCAGACGGAAGAGGGCCCGATCTTTCAGCCGATCGAGGTGATCCGCTAGCGCGAGACCTCAGACGAAGCGGTTGACGATGTTCTCCAACCTCTCCTGCCGGCCCGAACGCGGCTCGGGGCGAAGGTCCTCGTCGCGCACGCGCTTGTCGATCGAGGCAAGGTCGCTCTGCAGCATCTGCCGGGCGGAGTCGGTGTCCCAGCCCGCATAACGCTCGGCCCGCCACGCCTCGAGCGTGCCGTCCTCGATCATCGCCGCAGCCGCCTTCAGGCCGCGAGCACAGACATCCATGCCGCCGACATGGGCCAGCACCAGATCCTCGGGGTCCAGCGACTGCCGGCGCAGCTTGGCGTCGAAGTTGGTGCCGCCGGTGGTAAAGCCGCCGGCCCGGAGCACTTCGTAATAGGCCAGCGCGACCTCGGGCGTGTTGTTGGGGAACTGGTCGGTGTCCCAGCCCGACTGGTAGTCGTTGCGGTTCATGTCGATCGAGCCGAGCATCCCCAGCGACGCGGCCAGCGCAAGCTCGTGCTCGAACGAGTGACCGGCCAGGATGGCGTGGCCCTGCTCGATGTTCAGCCGGACCTCGTCCTCCAGCCCGAAGCGCTTGAGGAAGCCATAGCAGGTCGCCACGTCGAAATCGTACTGGTGCTTGGTGGGCTCCTGCGGCTTGGGCTCGATCAGGATCTGGCCCTTGAAGCCGATCTTGTGCTTGTAGTCGATGACCATCGACAGCATCCGGGCCATCTGCTCGGCCTCGCGTCCGAGATCGGTGTTCAGCAGCGTCTCGTAGCCCTCGCGACCGCCCCACATGACGTAGTTCGCACCGCCCAGCCGGTGCGTCGCGTCGAGGCAGCCCTTGATGGTCGCCGCCGACCACGCGAACACGTCGGGATCGGGGTTCGTGGCCGCACCGGACATGAAGCGGCGGTGCGAGAACAGGTTCGCCGTCCCCCACAGCAGCTTGGTGCCGGTCTGCTCCATCTTGCCGCCGAAATAATCGGCGATCTCGTCGAGCGCCGAGATGTTGTCGGCGAGGCTGTCGAACTCGGGCCGCACGTCCACATCGTGAAAGCAGAAGAACGGCTGGCCGAGGATGCCGAACAGCTCGAACGCTGCGTCGGCTTTGATCTTGGCATGGTCCATCGTATCGCCGAACCACGGCCGGTCGAAGGTGCGCCCGCCGAACGGATCGCCGCCCTCCCACGCGAAGGAGTGCCAGTAGGCAACGGCGAGACGCAGGTGATCCTCCATCCGCTTGCCCATGACCATCTCGTCGGGGTTGTAGTGGCGGAAGGCGAACTCGTTGTCGGTGTCCGGGCCCTCGTACCGGATCTGCGGAATATCATTGAAGAAATCAGTCATTTTGCCCCTCTCGGCCAGTCATGCGCCGCCTCGGTCGGCGCGGTCGGTGTCATCCCAATCTCAGCGCGCGGCCCACAACAGCCCGCGGCGCAGGATCTCCTTCATCTGCGGCGCCTCGAACTCGGACGCCACGTGCCCCAGCGCCGAGTAGAAGACGCGCGCCGCGCCGTAGCGGTGCTTCCACACCACCGGCATGACGGTGCCCTTCGTCCAGGGCGCGTGGGTGCCATCGAAGGTCGTCGTCGCCAGCACCTCGATCCCAGGATCGACATGCATGAAGTACTGCTCGGAGCGATAGTCGAAGTCGCCGATCCCCGCCACGACCGGATCGTCGGGGCGCGTGATCTCGACGCGATAGTCGATGATGTTGCCGGGATGGGCGACCCACTGGCCGCCGACCATGAACTGATAGGCCGGCTCCATCCGGAACGCATCGCCCATGCCGCCGTGAAAGCCGCCCAGGCCGCTGCCCGCCTCGACCGCCGCGATCAGGTTCTGCAACGCATCCTTGTCGATCTGCACCTGGGTCGTCATCGGCACGATCAGGTCGTAGCGGCCGAGATCGTCCTCGGCCAACACGCCGGTGCCCGCCTCGCGCCGCACCTCTATCCCCTCGTCCGTCAGCATCCGCTCGACGATGGCCGAGGTCGCCTCGGGTTCGTGGCCGTCCCAGCCGCCGTAGAAAATCAGTGCCTTGGTCATGCCGTCTCCATTGTCTCGATCCGACCGGTATGGCCGCCGGGGGCAAGCGGCGCGGGCCGCTCGCAGGTTGTCGAAAGCGTCACCGCCGTGCCGCTCGCGGCCGAGGCCAGGAGCGATTCCATCACGTCGAGCGCATGCAGCGCGAGCGCGCCCGAGGCGCGGTGCGGGCGCCCTTCGGCGATGCCGGCGGCCATGTCCGCCAGCCCCAGCCCACGATAATTGCCGTCGCCGTGGGCGTGGCCGGTCTCCTGCGCCTGCCAGTCGCTGGCGAACAGCTCGACCGTGCCGTCGAAGCGGTTCGGGTCGGGGATCAGCAGCGAACCTTCGGTGCCGTAGAGCTCCAGCGGCGTGTGCCGGTGCGCCCTGACGTCGAAGCTGGTGACGATCTGCACCAGCGCGCCGCTGGCGAATTCCATCACGCCGGTGATGTGGGTCGGCACCTCGACCGGCACCTCCTCACCCGCGCGGGGGCCGGTGGCGATGGTGCGCGTCTCGCGCCCCCTGGCCGCCATGGCGGTGACCCGCGACACCGGACCCAGAAGGTTGACCATCGCGGTGACGTAGTAGGGGCCCATGTCCATCAGCGGCCCCGCCCCGGCCCCGGCGTAGTAGAAGTCGGGATTAGGATGCCAGCGCTCGTGGCCCGCCAGCATCAGCGTCGCGGTGCCGGCGGTCGGCCGGCCGATCCGGCCCGCGTCCACCAGCGCCCGTGCGGTCTGGTGCGCGCCGCCGAGGAACGTGTCGGGCGCGCAGCCCAGCCGCAGCCCCCGCGCCGCGGCGGCGTCGGTCAGTTGCCGCGCCTCGGCCACGCTGCCGGCCAGCGGCTTTTCGGAATAGACGTGCTTGCCCGACGCGAGCGCGGCGAGCCCGACCTCCACGTGCGCGGCCGGAACGGTCAGGTTAAGCACGATGTCGATGTCGTCGCGGTTCAGCAGCGCGACCGTTCCCATCGCGGGCACGCCGTGGGCCTCGCCCTTCTCGCGCGCGGCCTCGGGGCGCTGATCGGCGACCGCGCGCACCTCGATCTGCGGGAACAGCGCCGCGTTCTTGAGGTAGATGTCGCTGATGACGCCGCAGCCGACGATGCCGATGCCAAGGGGGGTCATGCGTGGGTCTCCATGCGGGCGCCGTCATGCCCGAAAAGGTGCAGGTTCTCGCGCGCCGGCGTCAGGTACAGGCGCTCGCCCGCCGTCAGCCGCATGTGGCCGGGCAGACGAACGGTCACGTCGCCCATGTCGTCGCCCTTCATGTAGGCGATGGTGTCTGCGCCCAGCGTCTCGACAACTTGCGCCGTCGCCGGCCAGTCGCCGCTCTCGGCATCGACGGTGATGTGCTCGGGCCGGATGCCCACGGTTTTCACGTCGTCCCGACCGATGGCCGAGCCGGACAGCAGGTTCATCTTGGGCGAGCCGATGAAGCCGGCGACGAACTCGGTCTGCGGCCGGTCGTAGAGGTCCATCGGCGCGCCGACCTGCTCGATCCGGCCGGCGTTCATCACGACGATCTGGTCCGCCAGGGTCATCGCCTCGACCTGATCGTGGGTGACGTAGATCATCGTCGCGTCGAGCGATTGGTGCAGCTGTGCCAGCTCGACCCGCATCTGCGTACGCAACGCGGCGTCGAGGTTCGACAGCGGCTCGTCGAACAGGAACACCCGCGGCTTGCGAACGATCGACCGGCCGATCGCCACGCGCTGCCGCTGGCCGCCGGACAGCTGCCCCGGCTTGCGGTCGAGGTAGTCCTCCAGGGCCAGGATGCGCGCCGCCTCGGCCACGCGGGCCTCGCGCTCTTCGGCCGAGGTCTTGGACAGGCGCAGGCCGAAATCGATGTTCTGCGCCACCGTCATGTGCGGATAGAGCGCGTAGGACTGGAACACCATCGAGATGCCGCGCTTCGACGGCTCTTCCAGCGTGACCGTGTCGCCACCGATCATCACGTCCCCCTCGCTCGGCATCTCGAGCCCCGAGATGATCCGCAAGAGCGTGGACTTGCCGCAGCCCGACGGCCCAACCAGAACCGTGAACGACCCGTCGGGCACGGTCAGGTTCAGGTCCGGGATGACGGTGAGATTGCCGAACGCCTTGCTGACGTTCTGCAGGCGGACTTCAGCCATGACGGACTCTCCTCGTTCGTTGCATCACCGGGCCTCGTAGAAGAAGTGCAGGAAATCGGCGGGCCGGCCGCGGCCCGACGTATCGTGCGCGCACATCCCCACGAAGGCGCCGGTAAAGTTGTTTCCGGGTCCGTTCCCCGCCTCGTCCGAGATCGCCGACTGGTCGAGCGCGATCCCGAGGTCGCGCCAGTCGCCGCCCTCGCGGGCATAGCGGAACCGCAGCACCGCCCCGTCGACGTCGCAACCCAGCCGGACCGGGGCCTCGCCCGGCAGCGGGATCGGCGCAATCGGCAGGGTAATCCGCGCGTCGGGCCAGTCGGCGGGACAGGAATAGACCGTCAGCACCCGCTCGCCCGCCTCGTTGGCGGTGACGGCGAGGTAGTGGAACTTGAATCGCCCGTACCACGCCACGAGACCGGCGAAGTGCTGGTAGTCGCCCGGCTGCATGTCGATCTCGGTCTCGGCGGTAAAGGCGATTTCGGTCTGGCGGCGGGCCACCAGCGCATGCTCGAACTGCGAACCCGGCGATTCCCGCCCGAAGAGCCGCAGCGCGCCGGGCCGCTCGGTCAGTGAGAACAGCCGTTCGGGCGCGGGGATGCGCAGCCACTGGAAGTCGATCGGCAGGCGGTCGGGGGCGAACGTGGTCCGCGCCGGCGTGGCATCGAATGGATGCTCGGGCAGGTCGGGCGCCGGGACCGTCGCGGCGGGCGCCGGGCCGCCATGGGCCAGACGGGGAAAGGCGCCGGGCTCCCATGTCAGTTTCTGGATCGCGGTCTCGCGGCCCAGGGGCGAGCGGCGCACATCGTCGGCGTGGATGCCGTCCGCGCGCCCCGTCTCGGTCGCGCGGGTCTCGTCCAGCGGGCGAGAGCACAGATGCACCAGGTAGAATTCCCCGCCCTGCGTCTCGACGATGTCACCGTGACCCGCGCGTTGCAGATACGCGTCGGGCGCGTCCTTGGCGGTGACGAGGTGCTTTTGGGGATCGGTCTCATACGGGCCCAGCAGGTCGCGCGAGCGCGCCATCGTCACCGCGTGGTCATAGCCGGTGCCGCCCTCGGCCGTCAGCAGGTAGTAGTAGCCGTCGCGGCGGTAGAGATGCGGCCCCTCTGTCAGCTTGTGATCGGTGCCGCGGTAGATGTTGTGCACCGGCCCCGTCAGCCGCTGCTCGGCCACCGAGTATTCCTGGCACAGGATGCCGCCGAACCGGTCGCCCCCGGTTTGGTTGTGGTCCCAGACCATGTTGAGAAGCCACTTGCGCCCGTCCTCGTCGTGGAACAGCGACGGGTCGAACCCCGACGAGTTCAGGTAGACCGGATCGGACCACGGCCCCTCGATCGCGGGGGCGGTGACGAGGTAGTTGTGGCTGTCCTTCCACGCCCCGTCGCGGCGCTTCATGTCGGTGTAGATCAGCCAGAACTGCCCGTCCGCGCGGGTCAGGCACGGCGCCCAGACGCCGCCCGAATCCGGGTCGCCCCGCATGTCGAGCTGCGCCGCCCGGTCCAGCGGGCGCGTCAGCAGCCGCCAGTGCCTCAGGTCGCGCGAGTGATGGATCTGCACGCCCGGATACCACTCGAACGTCGAGGTCGCGATGTAGTAGTCGTCGCCGACACGCAGGATCGAGGGGTCCGGGTTGAAGCCGGGCAGGATCGGGTTCTGGATTTCGGTCATGGTCATCCCTTGACGGCGCCGCCCGTGAGACCGGCGACGATGTATTTCTGCGCGGCGAGGAAGAAGACGATCGCGGGCACGATGGTCAGCGTCACGAAGGCCAGCGTGCGGTTCCACTCGGTCACGAACTCTCCGCGGAACTGCATCATGCCCAAGGGCCAGGTGAACGCCTCGCGGCTGTTCAGCACCACCAGCGGCAACAGGAAGTTGTTCCAGCTCTGAACGAAGACGAACACGCCCACCGTCGCCAGGATCGGCGTCGACAGCGGCAGGGTGAAGCGCCAGAAGAAGCGCACGTAGCCGCAGCCGTCGATATAGGCGGCCTCGAACAGCTCTTTCGGCAGCTGCTCGAAGAAGGTGCGGAACAGCAGGATGGCAAGGCTCAGGCTGAACGCCGCCTGCGGCAGGATCACCGCCCAGTAGGTGTCCAAGAGCCCGATGTCGCGGACCTTGATGAACAGCGGCAGGATCGCCGTGGCGAACGGGAACATCAGACCCAGCAGCAGGTACGAGAACAGCATGCGCGAGCCGAAGAACCGGATCTGGGCAAAGACATAGGCCGCCGCCGCGCCGACGATCAGCGTCAGCACCACCGCCAACGTCGAGATGAGCAGCGAGTTGCCGAGATAGCGCCAGAACATCGGGTCGCTGACGATCGAGCCGTAGAACTCCCAGTTCCAGCTGTCGGGCAGCGCGAAGGCGCTGGTGCGGATTTCGGCGTTGGTCTTGAAGCCGCCCAGCACCGTGGCCAGCATCGGCGCCAGCACGAAGCTCGCCACGATGCACAGGAAGCCGACGCGCAGGATGTTGCGGATGATGTGGCCGCGGGTCATGTCTCGCTCCGGTTCATGAAGAAGCGCTGGTAGAAGACCGCCACCGTGATCGCCGCGATGAACAGGATCACGCCCACCGCGCTGCCGAAGCCGATGTTCAGCCGCGTCAGCCCGAAGGTGTAGAGATAGGTGACGATGGTGTGGGTCTGGTTCGACGGGCCGCCATTGGTCAGCGGTATGATGATGTCGAACACCTGCAGCGCGCCGATGATCGCGAAGAAGGCGCTCACCACCAGCGCGTGCTTGATCTGGGGGATCTGAACGTAGCGCACGATCTGGTGGCGCTTGGCGCCCTCGATCCGCGCGGCCTCGATCAGGTCCTCTGGCACGCTCTGCAGGGCGGCGATGTAGATCATCATGTGAAAGCCGAAATACTTCCACACGATCACCGTCATCACCGCCACGAAGGCCCAGTCACGGTCCGCCAGGATGAAGAAGCTCTCGACGCCCATCGACTGCGCGATCGACGCGGTCACGCCGTAATTGCCGTCGAAGACGAAGCTCCAGATCAGGCCCGCGGCGACCTCGGCCAGGATGTAGGGCACGAAGAAGATCAACCGGAACAGCGCGTTCGTCGGGGTCTTGCGATAGATCAGCAGCGCCAGCAGCAGCGCCAGCGGCATCTGCAGGAACAGCGAGATCGCGACGATCTTGAGCGTGTTCGTCACCGCCTTCTGGAACACCGAATGGCCGGCGATCCGCTGGAAGTTCTCCATCCCGACATAGTCGGTCGGCGTGCCGTAGCCGTTCCAGTTGAAGAAGGCGTAGTACACCGACTCGCCCAGGGGCAGCATGACGAACAGCGTGAACAGGATCAGCGCGGGCGGCAGCAGGATCAGGGCCGCTGTGACGCGCCCGTTGTTCAGACTGCGGCGCAGGCGCTCGGACGCCGACAGACGCCGGCTGGCGACGGAAGTGGCCATGCCATCCCCCAGATGCTCGGTTAGGATCGGATGAAGCGGATGCGCGGCGCGCGCGGGTCAGGCGCGCGCCGCGGCAAGGCTCAGCGGAAGTCCCAGGCCTCCTGGACCTGCGCCGCCGCCTCTTCCGGCGTGATCGCGTCCTGCGCGAGGTCGGCCGAGATGTCGTTCACGGTCGCGCCCACCGAGGCCCCCAGGAACTGGTCCAGGAAGATCTGGTGGTAACTGCTGTTCGTGATGTCCTCGGACACCTGCTGGTAGAACGGGTTGGACAGCGCGTCGCCGGTACCCTCGACGATCGGGATGAACAGCTCCTGCTCGGCCGCCTTGCGCTGGTTCTCCTCGCTCAGCATGAAGGCGAGGAAGTCCACCGCCTCGGGCTCGGCCGATTGCGACACCGCCCAGCCGTTGATGCCGCCCAGCGTGGCGCCCTCGCCCCCCTCGGACACCGGGTCGGCCAGGACGGGGAAGCTGAAGATCGCCAGTTGCTCATCCGGCAGGCCCTCGCCGCTGGTCGAGCGCTCGCGCATCGGCAGGTAGTCCCAGTCGCCCATCAGATGGAACGCGCCCTCGCCGTCGGCGAACATGCCGCTCGCCGTCTCGTAGGTCGTGCCCATGAAGCCCGACTGGAACGGCTCCATGTCGGTGAGCTTCTGGAACTCCTTGCCGGCTTCGACGAATGCTTCGCTTTCGAAGCCGCCGTTCTCGCCCGCCATCGCATCGCTCACCACGTCGGGACCGCCTTCGCGCAACGCGAGGTAGCTCCAGTAGAAGTGCAGCGGCCACTTGTCCTGACCGCCGGCGATGATCGGCGTGACGCTCGCATCCTTCAGCGTCTGCACAGCTCCCAGGAAATCTTCCCAGGTCTCGATCTGGTCGATGTCGACCCCGGCCTCTTCGGTCAGCGCGGTGTTGGTCCAGAACACCACCTCGGTCGCGTAGAGCGGCAGGCCATAGAGATTGCCGTCCACCGTATAGGCGTTCAGCCCGGCCTCGGGGATGGTGCCGGTCATCTCTTCGGGCAGCATGTCCGAGATGCCCTGCAGGAAACCGGCATTCGCCTGCTCCACCAGCGTCTGACCGCCCCAGCTGTAGAAGATGTCGGGCCGGGCGTCGGATTGCAGCAGCGTCGGCAGCTTCGACTTGTACGCCTCGTTGGCGATGTACTCGAAGGTGACGGTCACGCCGTCGTTCTGCTCTTCGTAGGCCTGCGCAATCTCTTCGTAATAGGCCTCTTGCTCGTCGTTCACGGCCACGCGCAGAACGTTGATCTCGGTCTGCGCCATCGCGGCGTTGGCACCCGCCACACCGATAAGCAGCGCGGCCGTCGCAACGGAATGTCTCATGCTATCCTCCCTGCATGATCTGGCGGCCGGACGGACCGGCCTCTCGAATCACATCGTTTGACTAACGTACATCAGGAAAAGCCGTGACGCAAATTTGGTATACCATTTTTGGGCGGCGCCGCGTAGGCCCGCTCAGGGAAGGTTGTCGCGCAGGAAAACCTCGACACCGATCCGCTCACCCGCCGCCTCGGGCGAGGCCCCGTCGATCAGCGCCCGCAGCGCCCGGACCGCGCCGCGCACCTCGCGGCCGATGTCCTGGTTGATCGCCGCGTCGAACATACCCGACAGAAGCGCCTCGCGCGTATGGGGCGTCAGTTCGTGCACCACGATCGCCGGTCGCTCGGCCTCGGGCGTGTCCGACAGCGCCCGGATCACCCCGCGATTCCCCGCGCCCAGGCTGTAGATTCCTACAAGGTCGTCATGCGCCGCCAGAAGCGCCCCAAGCTTGTCCGCGACCACGTCGGCGTCGTCGAGGCCCTCGATCGTCGGCATGACCTCGAGCGTGGGAAACTCGCTGCGCATCACCTGCTCGAACCCCAGCCGCCGCTCGACATGGTCGCGCACCACCATCGATCCGGCGATGACAGCCACCTTTCCAGGCCGGAACCGGCAGAAACGCCCCAAAAGACCCGCCGCAGTCCGCCCGGCGACCACGTTGTCGATCCCCACGAAATACCCCCGGCGCGAAGACGGCAGGTCGGAGACCAGCGTCACCACCGGCACCCCGGCCTCCACCAAGCGCGCGATCGCGGCCATCACCGCCGCACTGTCGGTGGCGACCACCGCCAGCCCGTCGACCGCCTCGGGATCGACCGCGCGCAGCCGCTCGGCCAGCGCCTCGGCGTCGAACGGCGGCACCGTCTCGACCGACAACTCGACCCGCTCCGGCCACATCTCCGAGCCGCAGGACTCCACCTCGTCCTGCACCCCGCGCATGAAGGCGTTGGGCCCCTCGGGCAGAAAGAACCGCAGACGATAGCGCCGCCGCTTGGACAGGTTCGCCGCCGCCACGTCGCGCTGGTAACCCAACTCGCGCATCGCCGCGTTGACCCGTTCGAGCGTCGCCGCGCGCACCCCGTCGCGGCCGTTCAACACCCTGTCGACGGTCGACAGGCTGACCCCGGCGGTGCGGGCGACATCGTGGACGGTGGGTCTGCTCATGCTCTTTTCCGACTTCTTGACCAAAGGCAGCCTAGAGGAGCGAGCAATTTTGGGCAACGTACATCAGATATTCCGTCAGCCTCATCAGGCGGAGCTTGCCAGAACCCGTTCGTACAGCGCGACATCGGCGGCCCGCGCCGCCCGGACCCGCGCCGCGATCTCGGCGCACACCGTCAGTTCCTCGCGCGGCGAGACATTGACCTGCGGCAGTTCCACCGCGCCGAACCGCGCCTCTAGGAACCCGCGCAGCCGCTCGGGCCGCTCGTAGGGAAACAGGAAGTCGGGCGGCGCCTTTTTCGTCCATTCGCCCACGAACCGGCTCTGGCTGCCGACCCGAGCGCAGGGCGCGGGCTCGTCCTTCAGCGTCTCCAGCAGGAACGCCTCTGCCGTCAGGCCCGCCGTGCTCTTCGGGCTGCCGGCGATCTGGCCGCGCCGGCGATAGCGGTACCAGCTCAGCAGGTGAGAGAGCGGCTCGCGCACGACAACGAAGAGCTCCGGCGCCCGGCCCGAGTGGCGGGTGATCATCGGCTCCAGGCTATTGCGGAAGCCCGCGACGTTCATGTGACGCAGGCCGGAGGGCGAGCGGATCTCCATCGCCGCACGCCCCGCCAGCGCGGCCTCGACCGCCATCGAACCGGTCTTGGGGTTGGCCAGATAGACCAGGTTCTCCGTCTCGAAATACAGCATGTCCTGTCCCGCCCGGCGTCACCGGCACACCATGATGTGGAAAGCCGCGCGATCTCAATACCTTCCGCGCCGTTCCTGCGGTGCCTTGGTATTTTCCGGACTTTCGGCGCGGTGCTGCCGCGTTTCCGCCACGCTCCGGCAGCATCCCGTCAAGCATGCACCGCGGCCCCTCGATGGGCCACTGGCCCCGCGCGGCAAAGCCCGCGCCTCTCCCCAGAACGGGTCCGGCCACCGCGCCGCAGTCCGTGCGAACGCACGACACCCCTGTTTTGCCCGCCGGCTCGACCGGCCCCGTCCGATGGGAGAAAGACCATGCGCGTTCTCGTTACCGAAACCACCTGGGCCGCTACCGCCATGGCCCACGATCTGATGTCCCAGGGCCTGCTGATCAGCCGCGTCGAAACCGCCGCCGACTTTCTGCACGCACTGGACCACGGCGCGCAGGATGCGGTCGTGCTCGACCCAACCCTCCCCGATCTCGCCGGCCCCGCCGCGCTGCGGACGCTGCGCGCGCGGTCGGCCACCCTGCCCGCTCTCGTCCTGCCGCCGCGCCGCGAGACCGATCGCGCCGCGCTGTACGAGGCCGGCGCCGACCTGGTGCTCGGGTCGGCACGGATGCGCCCCGCCGAAAGCGCCGCGCGCCTGCGCACGATGGTTCGCCGCGCCACCGGCTTCGCCACCGACCGCATCGAGCACGGTCCCCTGACACTCGACCTCGGCGCGCGCCGGGTCACGGTCGCCGGGACGCTCCTGCACCTCACCCGGCTGGAATACGAGATCGTCGAGATGATGGTGCTGCGGGCCGGGCACCTGATCGGCAAGGACGAAATGATGACCCGGCTCTACGCATGGGACGACGAGCCCGAGATCCGCATCCTCGACGTCTATGTCTGCCGCATCCGCAAGAAGATCGCGGCCGCCGGCGGCCCCTCGGATGCGATCGAGACGGCCTTCGGACGCGGCTACCGCTTCACGCCCGCGCCGCTGGTCGCCGCCGCCTGACGCGGCGCTTAACGCGGCCTTAATTCTCTGCCCGGCATGGTTGTCTCCGACCTGATAGGAGACCGCCCATGCGCCGTGCCCTCCTTGCCGCCGCCCTGCTCTGCGCCGGCCCCGCCCTAGGCGGCCCCTGGCTGAGGGAGGAGGGAGAGCTGTTCATCAGCAGCGTCTCGGAACTGACCGAAGAGGACGGCGTGCGCGACCTCTGGGGCGCGACCTATGCCGAATGGGGCGCCCGGCCGGGCCTGACCCTCGGCGCCAAGTACGGCCGCGCCACCGCTACCGAGAGCGGCGAGACATACGGCTTCCTGCGCGTGGCGGTCCCGGTCACCCCACCCTATCGCGTGGCGGCCGAACTTGGGCTCGGCCACCGCACCGACGATGCGGGCAGGGGCGAGCCGCTGCTGCGCCCCGGCCTGTCCTGGGGCCGCGGGCTCACCGCGCTGGGGCGGCCCGGCTGGGTGTCGCTCGACGCGGCGGCCGAGATCGGGCTCGACACCGGCAACCGTGCCTCGAAGATCGAGATCACGCTGGGCCTCAACCCCGACGACCGCTCCCACGCCATCCTCCAGCTGCGCCGTGATGGCGACGACGAGGACAGCGACTGGGTGCTCGCCCCGTCCTATGTCCGCCGCGCAACCAAACGCATGGACCTTCAGATCGGCGGGATCTGGTCGCCCGACGACGAGGGCAAGCGCGGCCTGCTGGCGGGAACCTGGTTCACGTTCTAGCCTCGGCGTACCGCAGCACGACGAGGCCCGATGCCAAACGACCCGTTCCGCCCGCCCGACGCAGACAGCCGCGCCCTCGCCGCGCGGCTGATCCGAGAAGCCGACCATGCCGCCCTTGCCGTCACCCGCGCCGAGACGGGTACGCCTTCGGTCAGCCGGATCGCGCTCTGCACCGGGCCCGAGGCGGGGCTGCTCAGCCTCGTATCGGACCTTGCGCCACACACCGCCGCACTGCGGGCGCATCCCCGCGCTGCGCTTCTGGTCGGCGAGGCCGGGCGCGGCGACCCGCTGGCGCATCCCCGCTTGACCCTGCACGTCGTGGCCGCCTTCGTGCCCCGCGACGGGGCCGAGCACCGCACCCTCCGCGCCCAGCTCCTCGACCGGCTGCCGAAGACGAAGCTCTACATCGACTTCGCGGATTTCCATATCGTCACCTTCACGCCCGAAGGCGGGCTGCTGAACGGCGGCTTCGGCCGGGCCACACGGCTCGACCCCTGCGACCTGCCCTAGATCGGAGAATCCGCGCGGACGGTGACCTGTACCCGCCCCCGCGCCGGCACCGGCCAGCCCAGACGCACGCTCCCCTCCCCGGCCCCGGCCCGTGGCGTCACCGACGGCATGGCATGTACCGCCGCGCCGCCGGTCGTCCGGATCTCGCCCTCGGGGACCACCGCCACCACCGTCCGGGCCGCGCCGCCGAACGGCAGATACGCGCCCGCCGCCAGCGTCCAGGTCGCCGCGTTGGTGTTCTGCGCGTAGTCCAGCACGACCGGGTTGATCGTCGCCTGCCCGACCCCGTTGAAAGTGTTCCCGGCAAAGGTGACGTTCCGCATCCGCCCGCGGTCCAGCGCGGCGATCGAATCGTCCAGACGCTCGACCCGCTGGATCGTCGAGTTGAGCACCTTGAACGTGTTGCCTGTCACCGTCAGCCCATTGATGAAATGCCCCCAGCCGCAGGGCCGCACCACGATCCAGCGGAACGACGCCGCGACGTCGTTGGCGGTAAAGATGTTGCCCGAAAACGAGAGACCGCCGAACGAGAACTCGCTGGAGAAGGCCGGCCGCGCGTCGTGCTCATTTGTCCACTCGACAAAGGAATTGTCCAGGTAGTTGCCGGTGATCACCGTCTTGACGTTCGTCTGTGTCAGCACCAGCCCGGCCGCCCGCGCGCCGTCAGTGCGGGTATCGCCCTGGAACCAGTGGTTGCCCACCAGAAGGTTGCCGGCCCCGCACAGCACCATCGTCGTGCCGAACTGCTGGAAGCGGTTGCCGCGGATCTTGGGATCGTTGGCGTTGACGTTGAAGCCGACGCTCGTGCGCTGCGTCGCGGCCTGCGACAGCTCGGACGAGGTAAAGTTGCAGCCGTCGATCTGCATCCCCTGACAGCCCCGGCCCGGCGAGCTCAGGCCGCGGTCCCTGGGCTTGGTCACGAAGCAGTCCTTCAGCTGGAACAGCGCGCCTTGCGGCGCCAGCATCACGCCGCTCGCCCGGTCGTTCATCTGCAGCTCGACGCCTTCCAGCGCGAATTTCGACAGCTTCTCGAACCCGGAGAAATCCAGAACATAGCGGAACCGCCGGAAGGTATAGGCCTGCACCCCCGCTGGAGCATGCAGCTCTTGCGCCAGCGTCACCGTCCCGGCACCGACATTCTTCGCGGTGACATAGACCTCGCGCCCGACGCCATCGCCTGCGACCAGCGAGCCGACCTCGATATTGGCCACGTTCGCCACGTCGGTCAACGTTTTGGGATTGTCCGCGCTATAGCGCGCCTGGCTGGTCACCACGCCGGTGTCCCAGTCGGGGCCGTCGACCGCGTTGAACGCCCCGTTGCGGATCACCCGCCGCGTCTCGAACCGGGCGCGGTTGCCCACTGCGGCCTGGAGGTCCACCGGAGCGGTCACGTCGATCCGCCGGCCGCACAGGTCCAGGCTGTCGTGATCGGCCTCGTTCAGTAGCGCCTGGAACGCCTTGCGAAACGCCAGAAGCTCATCCCCGAACGCATCCGCATACGCCGCTAGGTCGAACCCCTTGCGCAGCACGAACCGATCCTCCGCCGCCTGCACGATACGCCCCTGAAAGCGCACGGCGCTGTCCAGTACCAGCGGCCCGCCAATGCGGAACGCACCCTCGGGCACCAGGATGCGGCGCCCCCCGGCGGCGGCATCCGCCGCCTCGAACGCGGCCCGGTCGTCGGTCGTGCCGTCCCCCACCGCGCCGAAGTCGCGCACGTCGACCCAGTCCATCATGTCGCGCAGGAAGGCGCCGGTGACGTCTTCGATCGTCAGGTCGTCGATCCGCACCACCCCGCCGTTCGGCCCCGACAGGTCCACCCCGAAATGGCCATAGAGGGCATCCGTCCCCCACACCATGTGGACGCCGGTTCTCGGCCCGCTGCCGACGATGGCGCTGACCTCGACGACCTCTCCATAGGTCTCAAGCGTCACGGACGGACCGCGCGTCACCACGCCCTGCACCGCACCGCCCCCGGCGGCCCCGGCATGGGCGGCGATGCGAACGGTCGGCCGGTTGCCCGAGACGGCCTTCACCCGCGCCCTCACGCGCAGGTAGCACCCCGGCAGCAGCGGCGTCTCGCCGGCATAGCGCAGCCGCTGCAGGCTTTCCGTCTTGAGGATCTCGAGACATCCGCCGAAATCCGGATCGGACGGCACGAAGGCCGCGTCGTCGGCATCGGCGTAACTGGCGCCGCCGGGCGTTCCGTCCCCCCGCGACCACACGTCCAGACCGTTGGCAAAAGGGGGCGGCGTCAGCACAAGGCCGTCGGTGATCGCTTTGTTCATCGGCTATCCTTTCCCGCAAGCCGCTCCTCGCGGCGCTGTTGCGGAAAAGGTCTAGCAACACCGCGTTAACCGCGGCTGAGACCACCGTGCTGTCAGGCGCCCACCTGCGGCTGACGCAACAGGCGCACGCCGTCGATCTGCCAGCCGTCCTCGGTGCGGATCATCTGGTAATCCAGCACGTGATACGCGCCGGACGCGTCACGCACCGTCACCTTCTGCCACAGCGCGCCGTCGATCTCGCGCAGTTCCAGGAACCCGACCTCGGCGTTGCGATACACCATCGGATAGCCCTGCCGCACCATCGCGCCAAAGCGTTCGGGCGTCTGGAACAGGCCCTTGATCCCCGGCGAGGCAAAGGTGAAGGCGGTGTCGACGTCCTCGGACCGGAACGCCCGCATCTGGTCGGCGATCACGTCCTCGATCGCCGGCGCAGCGGCGTTCTCTTGCGCCGTGGCGGGCAGGCTCAGCGCGAGGGCGGTGAGAAGTGTCAGGCAAATCCGGCGCATGGCGTCCTCCGTGCTCTGCCCACAGATACGGGCCACCCGGCCGACCGGTTTCACCGCGCCGGGCGTTGGACGCGCAACTCCCTGTCATCGCTGCCGAGTTTCCGGGAACGCGCGATGGTCGGGCCGCGTTCTGACGCCATGAGCTACAGCTTCAAATCCTCCGACGCGGATGTCGCCGCGGGACTGCGCCGCATCGCGGGCGAACAGCTCGACACCGCGCTCGCCGCGCTCGAGATCGGCCGCGGCACCGATGACGACATGCACGAGCGCATCCACACGGCCCGCAAGAGCGCCAAGAAGGTGCGCGGTCTGCTCCGGCTCGTCCGCCCGGCTTTTCCGGACTACAAGGCCGAGAACCGCGCGTTTCGCGACGCCGCCCGCGTGCTGTCGCCGATGCGCGACCTGACCGCGCGGATCGAAAGCTACGACTGGCTGACCGAGCGGTATTCCGACGCGCTCGACCGTCGCCGTACCGGGCCGTTCCGGGCCGAGCTGACGCGGGACCGCACCACCGCCGAGGGCGGAAACGAGATCACCGACCGCATGATGACCATGGCCGACGCGGTGCGGGCGATCCGTCAGCGGGTCGACGACTGGACGCTGGCAGAGAAAGACTGGGACGCGCTCGGCCCCGGCATGGCCAAGACCTATGATCGCGCGCGCGGCGCGATGGCGGTCGCGGCGGACACGGGGGCCGCCGACGACATGCACGATTGGCGCAAGCGCGTGAAATATCACTGGTACCACGCCCGGCTGCTGAAGAAGACATGGCCGGTGATGATGGACGCGCACCGCGACGCCGCCGACACCCTCAGCGAGCTTCTGGGCGATGAACACGACCTCGTCGAACTCGACAAGCGGCTCGGCAGGGCGACCATCGCCGACGACATCGCGCAGCAGCTGCGCGGCATCATCGTGGACGAACGCAAGCGGCTGGGATCGCTCGCCTTTTCGCAGGGCGCGTTCCTGCTGGCGGAAAAGCCGAAACCGCTGGTCAAGCGCTGGGGCACATGGTGGGGCCTCTGGCGCGAGGGCGCCTGAGCCCCCGCGGCCTCAGGCGGCCAGTTCGCCCGCCAGCCCCTTTTCGATCAGCGCGACAGTCTCGTCGATTCCGTAAAGCGCGATGAACCCGCCGAAACGCGGCCCCTGGCTGGCGCCCAGCAAGACCTCGTAGAGCGCCTTGAACCAATCGCGCAGCGGCTCGAATCCGTGCTCCTTGCCGACGGCGAACACCACCGACTGCAGCGCTTCGGGGTCCAGCCCGCCGTCCCACGCCTTCAGCCGAGCGGCGAGGTCCTCCATCGCGGCGCGTTCCTTGGCATCGGGGGCACGGAAGGTGCGCTCGGGCGCGACGAAATCGTGGAAATACCGCACCGCGAACGCCGCAGCCGCGTCGAGGCCCGGATGCGTCTCGGCCGAGGCGTCGGGCGCGTAGCGCTGGATAAAGCCCCACAGCCGGTCCTTGCTCTCGGCCCCGGACACGGCGGCAAGGTTCAGGAGCATGGCGAACGGCACGACCATGTCCGATTGCGGAACGTCCTGGCCGTGGATGTGGAACACCGGGTTCGCCAGTTGCTTGTCGAGATCCTGGTCGGGATAGGCGCGCAGCTGCTGGTGGTATTCGTCCACCGCCTTGGGGATCACGTCGAAATGCAGCCGCTTCGCCGTCTTGGGCTTCTGGTACATGAAGTACGACAGGCTCTCGGGCGCGGCGTATGTCAGCCACTCGTCCATCGACAGGCCGTTGCCCTTGGACTTGGAGATCTTCGTCCCCTTGTCGTCGAGGAACAGCTCGTAATTGTAGAGCTCCGGTGCCTTCGTCCCCAGCGCCTTGCAGATCTTCGACGACAGCTCGGCCGAGGGGATCAGGTCCTTGCCGTACATCTCGTAATCGACGCCGAGCGCGGCCCAACGCATGCCCCAGTCGGGCTTCCACTGCAGCTTGACGTTGCCGCCGGTCACGGGCAGCTCGACACGCTCGCCGTCGGGCTCTTCGTAGACGATCGTGCCCTTCTCCACGTTGCGCTCCAGCGTCGGCACCTGCAGCACCTTGCCGGTCTTGGGGCTCACGGGGAGGAACGGCGAATAGGTATTCACGCGCTCGGCCTCGACCCCGCCGAGGCTGGGCAGCATGATCTCCATGATCTTGTCGAACCGCTCCAGCACCGTCATCAGCGCCGCGTCGAACCGCCCCTCGCGGTAATAGTCGGTCGAGGAAGCGAACTCGTACTCGAACCCGAAGGAATCGAGAAACGCCCGCAGCCGCGCGTTGTTGTGCGCGCCGAAGCTGTCATGCGTCTCGAACGGGTCGCGCACCTGCGTCAGCGGCAGGTGAAGGTCCTCGGCGACCATCTCCTGGTTCGGCACGTTGGTGGGCACCTTGCGCAGGCCGTCCATGTCGTCGGAAAAGCAGATCAGCTTGGTCGGGATGTCCGACAGGATCTCGAACGCGCGGCGCACCATGGTGGTGCGCTGCACCTCGCCGAACGTACCGATATGCGGCAGGCCCGAGGGGCCGTACCCGGTCTCGAACAGGACGTATCCCTTCTCCGGTGCCGCCTTCTCATAGCGTTTCAGAACCCGGCGCGCTTCCTCGAAGGGCCAGGCTTTCGAACGCATCGCGGCATCGCGCAGATCGGACATCTCGGTTCCAACTCTCATTGACGGTGACCTGCCGGAAACGGGCGCCCGGCAGGCGCCGCTTCCTATTGCCCCTTATGGCCCGCGTCAATAAATTGCCGGCGACACGCAGGACAACCGGGGGACTCGAGCGGTGAGCGACACGATCGAAAAGCTGAGCGCGCCGGACTGCCTGGTCGCCCTGATGGTGGCGATCTCGGCCTCGGACGAGGAAATCCGCACGCCCGAGCTTCTGACGATCGAGCGGATCGTCAACCACTATCCCGCCTTCGCGGAATACGACCAAGGCCGCATCCGCGATGTGTCGCAGCGCGTGTTCGAGCTTTTCCTGGACGAGGACGGGCTCGACACCCTGTTCCAGATCGTGCGCGACAACCTCCCCGCCCGCCTGTTCGAGACCGCCTATGCGCTGGCCTGCGACGTCGCGGCGTCCGACGGCAAGCTGGGCGAGGCCGAGTTGCAGCTGCTGGAAGAGATTCGCTACGAGCTGACGATCGACCGGCTGGCCGCCGCGGCGATCGAGCGGTCGGCCCGCGCCCGCCACGCCACGTTGTAGGCCGGGGAACCCCCGCCGCGCCGGTCCGTTGGCCCTTCGGTGACGGGCATTCCGCCCGCAATGGAGGGACTTATGGAATACGGCCTATTCGGTCTGATCATCTTTATTCTGGACATCTACGCGCTCTACAAGATCATCACGTCCGGCGCGTCGACCGGCGCCAAGATCCTCTGGTCGCTGCTTGTCCTGATCCTGCCGCTTGTCGGCCTGATCATCTGGTTCTTCGCCGGACCGAAGGGCGGCGGTCACGGGATCTGATCCGTCAGGTCCCGAACACGACGCCCCACCGTTCGAGCAATTCCTTCTGCAGGTTCCGCGACCGCGCCAGCCAGGCGCGGCCGCCCGGAGGACGCTCGCGCTGTTCCATAGGCAGGGCGTCGCGCCGCTCGACATCGGCGGTAAAGATCGCGAAGGCCAGCGTCGTGTTTCCTGGCGCCTGCAGATAGCCGACGAGACAGCTGCAGAAGTTCAGTGTGCCGGTCTTGGCCTTGACCTTGAGGTCGGGCCGGCCGGGCACCGACACCTCTTTCATAAGATCGCGCAGCTTGCTGTCGGCACCTTCCTGCACCAGCGCCTGCACCATGTCGCGCGGGCTGACGCGGCTGTCGTCGCCCAGGCCGGAATGATCCTCGAGATCGGTGGCGCGGGCGGAATATTCCTCGGCCAGCCACGCGTTCATCCGCGCCGCCGAGGCGTGCAGATCCTCGACCGGCCCGCCGATCTCGGTGCTCGCCGCCAGCCCCACGACCTCGGCCGTGAGGTTGGTGGAGTATTTCATCATGTCGCGCAGGATGTCGTCGAGCGGCGCGCTCTCGTGCCGGGCCAGCAGGAAGTCGCCGGGCCGGTCCGATCGCCCGATCTCACGCCCCAGCTGGATGCCGTGGGACCGCGCGATCACGCGGAACGCCTCGCCCGCGTATTCGCCCGGCCGCCGCACCGGCAGCCACCGCGCCCCGCTGCCACCCAGGGCCCAGCGCGCAACGGTCCAGTCGTCGATGCCGCCGGAATCCTCGTAGGTGTAGACCGGAGACTTGCGCTCGACGACGCTCATCCGCGCCATCGTCACGTCGGGGCGATACCGCGCGGCGCGGGCATCCATCGACACGTTATAGCCGTCCGAGCCCTTTTCCCACTGGAAGTGGACCCGGTTGAAGTTGAGGTTCAGGCCGCCGACCGCGGGATTGTAGCCGACGTGGTCGGGCTGCTCGATGTCGATCTCGCGCACCGTGGGCAACTCGCCGGTATAGACGCGGAATGTGCCCGAGATCTCGCGCACCCCGGCTTCCTTCAGCCGCTCGGCCAGCGCGCCCAGCGCATCGGTGTCGAGCGTCGGGTCGCCGCCGCCAGCAAGGATCAGGTCGCCGTCGATCTTGCCGTCGATAAGCGGGCCGGTCGTGCGCAGTTCTGTCCCGAAGCGATAATCGCCGCCCAGCGTCTTGCGGGCATAGAGCGTCGTCAGCGCCTTGGCGGTGCTGGCGGGGGGATGGCCCTTGAGCGGGCTGCGCGTCTCGAGCATCAGGCCGGTCGAGACGTCGGCCACGGCGAACCCGACCTCGCCGGTCAGACCGGCGCGGCGCACCAGTTCGTCCGCGGCGGCCTGCGCCTGCTTGTAGAGGCCATCGGGGCGCGGCAGCGGGCGGCGCGACCGCTCGGGCGCGTCGGCCAGCGCGGGGCCGGCCACGCCGGCCATCAGTCCCCCGAGGAGAGCGCGGCGCGTCAGGCGCATCGGATCGTTACTTGAAGCCATCCGGCGCCTTCTAGGCCTGTCCATCATCGGGCCGCAAGCCTATCGGCCCCATCGTCCCTGCGCCCTGATGTCCGAAGATGACAGATCGACCATCGGCACGTTCACGAAACACCATGCCGGCGGCGTCCGCCACGGCAGGCTGCGCGACAGCCGCGCCGGCACCCGCCCCGCGGCAAAGCGCCGGGCCGCCACCGACGCGCGGGCGGGCAGCCGCAGTCCCGGCCGCGCCAGCACGCCGACGGGAACGGTCTCGATAATCCATTGCCACTTGCCCCACAGGTGAAAACTCGTCAGGTTATCCGCGCCCATCAGCCACACGAAGCGGACGCCGGGATAGGCCTGCCGGAGCGCGTCGAGCGTATCGGCTGTATAGCGCGTGCCCAGCCGCGCCTCCAGAGCCGTCACATGCACGAAGGGGTGATCCATCACGCTCCGCGCCTGCGCCATCCGCCGGTCGAGCGGCGCGGGCCCCTCGGACTTCAGCGGGTTGCCTGGGCTCATCAGCCACCACACCCGGTCCAGGCCGAAACGCTTCATCGCCTCGCGGGTGATGTGCGCGTGCCCGTCATGCGCGGGGTCGAACGATCCGCCCAAGAGGCCGACCGCCTGCCCACGCGCGGCCGTGGGCCATCCGGGACCGGGGCGCCGTTCGCGCCGGCCTGTCTCATCGTTCGTCATTGCTGTGCGCTATCCTCTGGCCGCGAACCGGGGGCACCCTAGCTGACCCCCCGAGGGAGAGCCATGCAAGGAGGACATCGCACATGCACCGCAGACAGTTCCTGACGACGGTTCCGCTGGCAGGTCTTGCCGCCGGCGCCGGCCTGCCCGCCGGGGCCGACAGCCACGGCGGAGACGCCCCGGCCCTGCCCGCAGCCCAGCGGTTCCGGATCGGCGACATGACCGTCACCGCGCTTTCCGACGGTTATCTGCATATCGGCCCCGAGGCCCTGAGCGGCATCGACGCGGACGGCTACGACGAGCTGATGCGCGCCGCCTTCCGCGACCCCGCGACCCATCCCAGCGCGGTGAACGCCTTTGTCATCGAAAGCGGCGACGAGACGATGATCGTGGACGCCGGCACTGGCTCGGCGATGGGCGACACGCTGGGCAAGCTGCCCGCCAACCTCGAGGGGGCCGGCATCGACCCCGCCAACGTGACGCGGCTGCTGGCCACCCACCTGCATCCCGACCATGTCGGCGGCGCGGTGCTGGACGGTGCGGCCCTGTTCCCCAACGCCGAACTGGTCGTCTCCGAGACCGACCGCCAGTTCTGGAGCGACGAAAGCAACTTCGCCAATGCCGGCGACCAGGCGCAGAGCTTTGCCAAACTGGCGCAGAACGTGCTGTCGGTCTACGGCGACCGGCTGAGCCCGTTCGACGGAGAGGCCGACATCGCGCCCGGCATCACCGCGATGCCTCTGCCGGGACATACGCCCGGCCATTCCGGCTTTATGCTGGCGTCGGGCGATGCGGGATTGCTGATCTGGGCCGACATCGTGCACGTCCCGCCGGTGCAGTTCGCCCGGCCCGAGGTGACGATCGGGTTCGACGTGAACCCCGAACAGGCCGCCGAGACGCGGGCGCAGATCCTCGACCGCGTGGTCTCGGACCGGATCATGGTCGCCGGATCGCACATGGGCTTTCCCGGCCTCGCCAACATCGCACAGGACGGCGAGGGCTATCGCCCGGTCGACGCGCACTGGGATTACGAGGCCTGAGCGGCTCCGGGACCGGGCGGGACGCCGCCCGGTTCGTCAATGCGGTTCCGGGCGGCTCGGCTCGACCCGCGCCTCGCGGAAATCCGAGGCGGACAGGAAGCTGCCCAGCACGCGCAGCCCCTCGATATGATCGCAGACCACCTTAAGACAGACGAGGAACGGCACCGCCATCAGCGCGCCGGGAATCCCCCAGAGCCAGCCCCAGAACAGCACCGTGATGAACACCGCGAGCGCGTTCATCTCGAGCCGACGCCCGACCAGCATCGGCGTGATGAACTGCCCCTCGAGCGCCGTCAGTCCGAGATACGCCATCGGCACCAGCGCCGCCTCGCCCACGGTGGAAAAGGTCAGCAGCGCCACCGCCGCTGACGCCGCGATGCCGATGACCGCCCCCAGATACGGCAGGTAATTCAGAAGGAACGCCCCCACCCCCCAGAGCCACGCGCTCGGCATGCCCAGAAGGTGCATCGCAAGGCCGATGCACAGGCCGAGGGCCGCGTTGATCAGCGTGATCGCACCAAGGTAGCGCGAGATCTGACGCTCGATGTCGCGCACGATCGAGATCGCTCGGCGTTTGTCGTGGAAGGTGTCAAGCGCGTTGACGATGCGAAGCTGCATCGAATCCCAGCCCGCCAGAAGGAACAGCGACACCACCAGCGCGATCGCCGCCGCGCTGCCCGCCTGCGCGACACTCGCCATTGCCGTCGACAAGAGGTCCGACTCGCGCAGTTCGACCTGCTGCGGCTCGGGCGCGCCGGGGGCGGGCTCATTCTGGCCGTCGGTGATCTTCTGGACCTCTTCGGTCGCCTCCTTCATCTGCTGGAACGAATCCGACACGCCGGCCAGCCGCCGTTCCAGCCTTGTGCCGATGGTGGGCGCCTCTTCCATCATCGTCGTCAGCGGCCCGCTCATCCCCCAGCCGAGCGCGAGCGACCCCACGACGATGGACGCCACCAGCGCCACCGCCGAGATCATGCGCGGCACGCCAAGACGGCGCAGCGCGCGGACGGCCGGCGACAGCGTCAGCGCGATCAGGATCGCCAGGACCAGCGGCAGAAGCATGTTGCGGGAAAAGTAGATGGCGGTGAACGCCGCCAGCAGGAAGATGCCCCAGAGCAGCCGCTCGATGTTGCGGAGCCGGCGTCGCGTGATGCCGACCTGCGCCAATGTCTCGCGCGATCGCTTCTGGTCGTTCTCCAAGATCGGGGTCCCCCTCGCCAACACAGGGCGAACGCCGCCCGCGCCCCCCGGTTCCGCGGCCCCACGGACGATTGAACGTCCCTGCCCGGGCGTCTATCACGGGGGCCGATCAGCAGGAGCAGCATCGACATGGCAGCCTATCAGTTCGTCTACCACATGGATGGCGTCTCCAAGACCTATCCCGGCGGCAAGAAGACCTTCGAAAACATCCGCCTGAACTTCCTGCCCGGCGTGAAGATCGGCGTCGTGGGCGTTAACGGCGCGGGCAAGTCCACGCTGCTGCGGATCATTGCCGGGCTCGACACCGACTACACTGGCGAGGCCTGGGCCGCCGAGGGCGCCCGCGTCGGCTATCTCCCGCAGGAGCCCGAGCTGGATCCCGCGCTCGACGTGCGCGGCAACGTCATGGAAGGCGTCGCCGGCAAGCGCGCCAAGCTCGAGCGGTTCAACGAGCTGGCCATGAACTACTCGGACGAGACGGCCGAGGAGATGGCCAAGCTGCAGGACGAGATCGACTCCGAGAACCTTTGGGATCTCGACGCCCAGATCGATATCGCGATGGAGGCGCTGCGCTGCCCGCCGGACGATGCGCAGGTCGATACGCTGTCGGGTGGCGAAAAGCGGCGCGTGGCGCTGTGCAAGCTGCTGTTGGAAGCGCCCGACATGCTGCTGCTGGACGAGCCGACGAACCACCTCGACGCCGAGACGATCGCCTGGCTTCAGCAGCACCTGATCAACTACAAGGGGACGATCCTGATCGTCACCCACGACCGGTATTTCCTGGACGACATCACCGGCTGGATCCTCGAGCTCGATCGCGGGCGCGGCATCCCCTACGAGGGCAACTATACCGCCTGGCTCGAACAGAAGGCCAAGCGGCTGGAGCAGGAGGCGCGCGAGGACAAGTCGCGGCAAAAGACTCTTGCCCGCGAACTCGAGTGGATCCGGCAGGGCGCCAAGGCGCGGCAGGCCAAGCAGAAGGCGCGGATCAACGCCTACGAGGATCTGGCGAACCAGTCCGAGCGCGAGAAGATCCAGAACGCGCAGATCATCATCCCGAACGGCCCGCGGCTTGGCTCCAAGGTGGTCGAGGTCGAGGGCGTGCGGAAGGCGATGGGCGACAAGCTGCTGATCGAGGATCTCAGCTTTTCCCTGCCGCCGGGCGGCATCGTGGGCGTGATCGGCCCGAACGGCGCCGGCAAGTCGACGCTGTTCCGCATGCTGACCGGCCAGGACGAACCCGATGCCGGCATGATCGACTGGGGCGACACGGTCGAGATGTCCTATGTCGACCAGTCGCGCGACGCGCTCGACGCGGACAAGACCGTCTGGGAAGAGATCTCCGGCGGCGGCGAGGTGATCCAGCTGGGCACCGCGCAGATGAACTCGCGCGCCTATTGCTCGGCGTTCAACTTCAAGGGCGGCGACCAGCAGAAGAAGGTCGGCCTGCTGTCGGGCGGTGAGCGCAACCGGGTGCACATGGCCAAGCTGCTGAAATCCGGCGGCAACGTCCTGCTCCTTGACGAGCCGACGAACGACCTCGACGTCGAGACGCTGCGCGCGCTCGAGGACGCTCTGGTGGATTTCGCGGGCTGCGCCGTCGTGATCTCGCACGACCGCTTCTTCCTCGACCGGATCTGCACGCACATCCTGGCCTTCGAGGGCGAGGCGCATGTGGAATGGTTCGAGGGCAACTTCGCCGATTACGAGGAAGACAAGAAAAAGCGGCTCGGCCCCGATGCGCTGGAGCCCAAGCGCGTGAAATACAAGAAGTTCGCACGCTGAGCCCTGGTCGGCGCCTCGGTTCGCCGGGGCGCCGATGGCTGCCGCGAAAGCAATGGCGCCCGGCCGCGGGGGCCGGACGCCAAAACTCGTAACCAGATCACACTATTACTTCTTCAAGGCCTTGCTGACGTGGCGCACCGCAGTGCGGGCGGCCGCCTGTTTCGGCGAGCTCGTCCGCTTGACCGGGCGGCTATGCACGGGGCGGTTGCTCATCTTCGACCGGGCGGCGGTCGACAGGGCCTTTTTCGCGAAGCTCATGATCGACATCTCGGCTCTCCTTGGTCCGGGCGGCGTCCTGGGCCGCATCTGCCCGTCAACCCCGACAGTGCCCGACGCGTTCCCGGCCGGTTCCACGACCGGCGGGGAGCTGCCCAAAACGACGCTGCCCGGCCCGCCAGTCGCGGGTCGGGCAGGTCTTGCCGGAAGCCCGGCATCGGACAGCGGGCGGGAGGACATCTCCCGCCATCCGCGAGTGAAGATCAGCTGGCCTTGCGCGCCCGCTCCGAGGTGAACACCATCGCGGACTCGGTCCACTTGCCGGCGAAGATGTTGCGATCATTGAGAGATTCGACACGCCCCTCTTGTCGCGCGGCGCGTGTGGCGAGGGCTCGGGTGCGGTTCGCGCGGGCTTTCGCCATCAGGTCGGACATCTCTGTATCCTCGATCTGCGGGGCGAAGCCCCATCGGTTGTTCTTGTCGCGGCCACAATAGCCGACTTTGTATAGATCTGTTCGAAGGTGGTGGCGAATTAATGGTCGCATCGCGCCTGAATTGTGGCAATTCCCTGAACTTTGCGTGGCGCACCACCCTAGGGCGAGTCGCTCCGGAGCGCCGGATCAGTCCCCTGCGGCGACCATCACGTCCGACGCCTTGATCACCGCGTGGGCAGTGCCGCCTTCCTTCAGGCCAAGCTCTTTCACCGCCTCGTTGGTGATCATCGAGGTGATGACGGTGCCGCCGCCGACGTCGATCCGGACGGTCGAATTGACCGCGCCCGTCTCGATCCCGACGATCGTTCCCTTCAGCTGGTTGCGTGCGCTGAGTTTCATGTGCGTTCCCTTTCCGGTTGTGCGTGGCGCCCCCATCCGACCACTCCCCACTCCGCCCTTCAATCGGCGGAAACGGGTGTCACGAACCGTGCACCGCGCGTGCACAGGCCGTGCACCGGGCGTCTGCACATGTCAGCGCGGGCGGGTCGAGGCGCGTTCCACGATCTCGAAGCCCAAATCCTCACGCAGGCCACGCTCCACCCCGGCGCCCGCGACGGCCTCGATCATCAGGCGCACGGAGCGGCGGCCCATCTCGTGCCGGAAGATCCGCACCGACGAGATCGGCGGACAGGTCTGCGCCATCATCTCGAGATCGTTGAAGCCGCAGATCGCCAGCCGGTCGGGCACGCGCATGCCGCGGCGCTGACATTCGAACAGCGCCCCGGCGGCGAGGTCGTCGTTGTTGCAGAACACCGCGTCGGTGTCGGGCATCGCGGCCAGGAGGTCCGACAGGAGCCGTCCGCCCAGCTCGGTGGACGAGGCCTCGGGCGTGGTGAACACGCGGCTGTCGGTCGGATCGTCAAGGTCTGCGACCGCCCGGTGATAGCCCGCCAGACGGTTCTGCGAGCGCGGGTCCATGCGGGCGCCGAGAAAGCCGATGCGTTGGTAGCCGCGCTCACGCAGGTGCCGCACGGCGGCTTCGGCGGCCTCGGTGTGCGACAGGCCCAGCACCATGTCGATGCCGTCGATCTCCGTGTCCATGATCTGCACGATGCGGCAATCGGCGGCGCGCAGCATTTCGGCCGCCGCCGGGGTCTGGTTTCCGCCCGCGATCACGAGGCCCAGCGGCTTCTGGTGGAGGAAGGTGCGAATCAGCGCCTCTTCCTCGGACGGGCGATAGCGGTAATTGCCGATCTGGATGGAATACGGTGTGCCCTGCACCTCGTCGAACGCGCCGCTGAGCACGTCGTTGAACACGTTGTTGGTCAGCGACGGCACAAGGAGGCCGATGATGTTGGTGCGCCGCGACGCCAAAGCCGAGGCGGCGGCGTTGGGCGCATAGCCCAGCTCCGAGACCGCCTGTTCGATTCGCCCGCGCGCCGCCTCCGAGACCTTCTCGGGGTGGCGGAAAAAGCGGGAAACCGTGACCGCGCTTACATTTGCAGCCTCTGCGACGTCCGCCAGCGTCGGCGTCTTTTTGTTTCCCGTCGGGCACATAGGCGGAGAATACAGGGGAATGCGCAATTATCCAGACACGATTGACTTATGAAAACGCTGTCATTTAAGGTGCAGCACATGAACAAGACCAGCGACATGGCACAGATAGACGGCGCCCGGCCCGACCGACCCACGGCTGCGATCCTCGTGACGGGGATCTGCGGCTCGGGGAAGTCGACGATCGCGCAGCACCTGGCGCACCGGCTTGGCGCCGCCTTCGTCGAGGGCGACGACCATCATCCGCCGGAGAACGTGAAAGCGATGTCTTCGGGCACGCCGCTCTCGGACGAGATGCGCGCGCCCTGGCTGGATGCGCTGGCCGCCGCGGCGACGGAGCTGCAGGCGGTGGGCGATGTCGTCATCACCTGTTCGGCGCTGAAGCGGCGCTATCGCGACCGTCTGGCCCGCGACCTGAATAACATCGTTCTGGTGCACCTGACCGCGCCGCGCCCCGTCATCGAAGAACGGATGTCGGCGCGGGAACATTTCATGCCGACCGGTCTGATCGACAGTCAGATCGCCGCGCTGGAGCTTCCGGCCGAGGACGAACGGCCGATCACGATCGATGTCTCCGGATCGCTCGAGGACATCCTCGACACCCTGACGGCGCGCCTGCGGGAGCGCCTGGGCGAAGCGGACGGAGACCCGAAGGGCGCGTGACCGCCCGGAACCGGACACGACCGGACGTCACAGACCGAAACCCACAGACCTGAATTGGGAGGACCAATGAAACCCTTCACGCTTACCACGGGAACCGCCGTCGCGCTGTCGCTGATGGCTGGTAGCGCTGTCGCGCAGGACTTCACCGCGCGGCTGTCGCTCGACGTGCCGGAGGGCAACCCGAAATTCGTCGCGGCCCAGCAATTCGCCGACGGCGTGTCCGAGCGCACCGACGGCGCGGTCGAGATCAAGCTGTTCCCGAACTCGCTGCTGGGCGGCGAGGTCGAGTCGGCCGAAGGCATCCGCCTGGGCTCGATCCAGGCCGGCATCCTGACGAGCTCGGTCCTGGCGCAGTGGGTGCCCGAGGTTCAGGTGCTCGACCTGCCCTTCGTGTTCGAGAGCGACGCGCACTCGGTCGCCGTCAACGAACCGCTGACCGAGGAGCTGCAGGACGAGTTCGCCGACGCCGGCTTTCACCTGCTGGGCTTCACGCCCAACGGCGCGCGCGCGCTGATCAGCAAGGACGAGATCAAGGTGCCCGCCGACGTCGAGGGCAAGAAGATGCGCGTCATCCAGAGCGACCTGCACGTCGACCTGTGGAAGACCGCCGGCGCCAACCCGGTGCCGATCCCGGCGCCCGAGATCTACAACTCGATGCAGACCGGCGTGGTCGACTTCTTCGACAACACCGCCTCGAACTACGAGAACGAGAAGTGGTACGAGGTCGCGCCCTACTTCACCAAGCTGAACCACATCTACGCGATGGGCAGCTGGGTCGTGTCGCAGAGCTGGTGGGAGTCGCTCCCCGAAGAGTACCAGACTGCCGTCGAGGAAGCCGCCGCCGAAGCCCAGCAGGCCCAGCCCGAGCTGCAGGCCGAGGCCGATGAAGAGGCGCTGTCGGCGACCGAGGAAGAAGGCGCCACCGTCGTCTCCGACCTCGACCGTCAGCCGTGGATCGAGAAGATGAGCCCGGTCCGCGAGAAGTACTCGCAGGAGATCCCGCAAGCCGAGAGCCTGCTGGACGTGATCGAGCAGGCCAACCCGGAAAGCTGATTCCGGCCTTGGCGTGACAGGACAGCCGGCGGCGCCCTGCCGCCGGCTTCTCTGCTTTCGAGGGAGGACCCATGGACCACGAGCATCATCCCGAATTCCCCGAGTCGGCCGGGCGCGAACCTGCCGACGCGCCGTTCCAGCCGGGCTGGAAGCGCAACGTGGATATCGCCCATTGGGCCGTGGACCGCATCGTCTCCGGCTTCTGCTTCGTCGTGCTGTCGGCGATGTCGGTGGTGGTGCTGGCCGGCGTCATCAGCCGATACGTCTTCAACGACGCGCTGTCCTGGTCCGAGGAGTTCGCGATCTGGGCGTTCACCTGGCTGATCTTCCTGGGCGCGGCCGTGGCGATCGGCCGGCACGGCCACGTGGCGATGACCTTTCTCTCGAACGCGTTGAAGGGCCGCGCGCGGGACGCGCTGGCCATCGTGCGGGACGGCGCGATCTTCCTGACGTTGTTGATGTTCGTCACCAAGGGGATCGAGCTGTCGCAGATGGTCGGCGGCACCAGCGCCAGCCTGCAATGGCCCAACGCGCTGCGCTATGCGGTGATCCCGGCGGCGGGCGTGATCGGGGCCTTCCTCTATCTCACGAACGACGTGGCGCGCTCCGCCTCGCGGGTGCACCGGCTGGCGGGGCTGGCCCTGTCGGTCGCGGCCTATTTCGCGCTGGAGGGCGGCGCGCTGATGCCGCTTCTGGGCGGCGCCTCGCCCAGCGTGGTGATGCTGGGTGCGTTCTTCGTGCTGCTGCTGCTGGGTGTGCCGGTGAGCTTCTGCCTGATCGCCAGCGTCATGGTCACCACCTGGACCGGCGGCATGCTGCCCGCGCCGGCGGTGATGCAGAACGCGGTCGCCGGGGCCGGCAAGTTCATCCTGCTGGCGATCCCGTTCTTCCTGTCGGCGGGCTACCTGCTGACGCTGGGCGGGCTGTCGAGCCGGCTGATCGACTTTGCCAACAGCCTCGTCGGCCATTTCCGCGGCGGTCTGGCCCATGTCAACGTGCTCAACAGTCTGATGCTGGGCGGCGTGTCGGGCTCGACCAGCGCGGACGCGGCGAGCACGACGAAGATCATCGTGCCCGAGATGGTCAAGCGCGGCTATTCGGCGCCGTTCTCGTGCGCGATCACCGCGGCCTCGTCGCTGCTGCCGAACGTGGTGCCGCCGGCGATCGCGATGCTGGTCTTCGCGTCGGTCGTCGACGTGTCGATCGCGCAGCTCTTCATCGGCGGTGTCGTGCCCGGCATCGTCCTGGCCGCGGCACTGATGCTGACGGCCTACATCATCGCACGCCGCCGCAACTACGAAAGCGCCAAGGCGCGGGCGCCCTATTCCGAGGTCTGGCGCACGTTCCTGCGCGCGATCCCGGTGCTGATCGTGGTGATCGTCGTGCTGGGCGGCATCCGCTTCGGCGTGACGACGGCCACCGAGGCGGGCGTGATGACGCTGTTCTATGTCTTCCTGCTGGGGAAGATCGTGTTCAACGCCTATTCCTGGCCCGACTTCTACACCAACTTCCGCGAATGCTCGGTCGAGGCCGCGACGGTGGCCTTCCTGATCGCCGCCTCGGCGCCCTTCGCCTGGATCCTGATCGCCGAGCAGGTGCCGCAGACGCTGATCGCCTGGGTCAGCACCGTCGCCGACAGCCGCATCCTGGTGCTGCTGGCGATGAACGTCGTGCTGTTCGGGGTCGGCATGTTCCTGGACCTGACGCCGGCGATGCTGATCACCGCGCCGCTGTTCATGCCGGTGCTGGCGAATTTCGGCGTCGATCCCGTGCAGGTCGGCATCATCATGATCATCAACCTGCAGCTCGGCGGCGTGACGCCCCCGGTAGGTATCCTGGTCTTCGTGTCGTCACAGATCGCCAAGGTGCAGCCGGGCCTCGTGTTCCGGGCGGTGATCCCGTTCATCGTCGCCATCCTGGGCGTGATCCTGCTGCTGGACATGCTGCCCTTCCTGACGCTCGGCCTGTGGGACCTGCTGGGCTGAGCCAAACCTGAAACGACTTGGAGCGAACACAGATGACGAGTCCCCTTTTCGACCTGACGGGCAAGCGTGCGCTGGTGACCGGCTCGAGCGGCGGGATCGGCCGCGCGCTGGCCCGCGGGCTGGCCGAGCACGGCGCCGAGGTGATCCTGAACGGCCGCACCGAAAACACGCTGGCCGAGGCGGCCGAGGCGTTCCGCGCCGACGGCCTGACCGTGTCCTATGCCGCCTTCGACGTGACCGACCCCGAAGCCGTCAAGGCCGGCATCGTCGCGATCGAGCGGGACCACGGCACGATCGACATCCTGATCAACAATGCCGGCATCCAGCACCGCGCGCCGCTGGAGGAGTTCCCCGAAGAGGCCTGGGACCGGCTGATTGCGACCAACGTCACGAGCCTGTTCCACGTCTCGAAGGCCGTGGCGCCGGGCATGATCGCCAAGGGCGAGGGCCGGATCATCAACATCGCCTCGGTCCAGGCCGAGCTGGCAAGGCCCGGCATCGCCCCCTACACCGCCACCAAGGGCGCCGTGCGCAACCTGACGCGCGGCATGTCGACGGACTGGGCGCGCCACGGCCTGCGCGTCAACGCGCTGGCGCCGGGATATTTCAAGACGCCGCTGAACAAGGCGCTGACCGAGGACGCCGACTTCACCGCCTGGCTCGAAAAGCGCACACCCGCCGCGCGCTGGGGCAATGTAGAAGAGCTGGTCGGCACGGCGGTCTACCTGTCGAGCCAGGCGGCGAGCTTCGTCACCGGCCAGACGCTTTTCGTCGACGGCGGCATGACCACCAGCGTCTGAACCACGCCTTTCCCGGCGCCGCCTGAGGCGCCGGGACCCCAGTCCGGCTGCTGGGAGCGGCGCGCCGCTCTAAACCAGTTGTTTAGCTCCGGACTATAGCCCTTGCGCAACCGATGCAGCTGCGAGGGCGAAAATGCACGCACCTGACAACACCAGCGCGGGCCGCGCCGCGCGATTCGAATGCCGGGGCCGCGCGGGGGCCACCGGATGAGCAGGACCGTCCTGGTGGCCGACGATTCGCCCTCGGTGCGGCGGATGATCGTGCTGACGCTCAGGGGCGCCGGCTATGCCGCGATCGAGGCCGAGAACGGTCAGGAGGCGCTGGACGTCGCCACCACGCACTCCGTCGATGCCGTCATCACCGACCAGAACATGCCGCGGCTCGACGGTCTTGGCTTTGCCCGCGCCTTCCGCGCCCGCCCCGAGGGGCGGGGCGTGCCGATCGTGTTCCTGTCCACCGAAAGCGATCCCGCCCTGCGCGAACAGGCCCGCGCCGCCGGGGCGATCGGGTGGATGGTCAAGCCGTTCGACCAGGCCAAGCTGCTGGACGTGATGCGGCGGGTGGTCGGATGATGGACGCCGAGACGCTCGCCGTGTTCCGGGCCGAAGCCGAGGGGCTGGTCGAAAGCCTCGAGTCGAACCTTTTGGCACTGAAGGACGCGCCCCGCGACCGGGCGCTGATCGACGGCGCCTTCCGTGACCTGCACACGCTGAAGGGCACCGGCGCCATGTTCGGCCGGGCCGATATCGCCTCGTTCCTGCACGACTTCGAGACCGCCTTCGACCGGGTCCGCGACGGCTCAGTCGAGGTCACGCCCGACCTGCTGTCCGTGGCGCTGGCCGCTCGGGACCACGTGGTCGCCCTGCTGTCGGCCGAGCCGGCCGAGGGCGCGGACCGGGCGGGCGCCGCGATCCTGTCGCGCCTCGCCGCCCTGATGGGCACGCCGGCGGCCCCCGGCGCCGCCCCCGACGCAGGGCCTTGGCACGCGACATTCCGCCTGCCCGCCGACACGGCGGCGCTCGGCGGGCGCCCCGAACTGGTGCTGGAAGAGCTGCGTCGCCTCGGCGCCCGGACCATCCGCGCGCGGACCGGCGACGTGCCCCCGCTCGACCGGCTGGACCCTGTGTGCCTCTACCTCGGGTGGGAGGCCGAGATCGACGCCACCGCGACCGAGGACGACATCCGCGGCGCCTTCCTGTTCCACGAGGACGGGCTGCAATTGTCGCTGACGCCGCCCGCGGCCCCCGACGCCACCGCACCGCCGCCGCGCGGGCCCGAGCCGCCGCAACACCGCGCGCCGGCCCTGATGCGCGTCCCGGCGGAACGGCTGGACGAGATGATGGACCGCGTCGGCGAACTCGTCATCGCCGAGGCGCGTCTGAACGAACTGGCGGCCCGCTTCGGCGATCCGGGCCTCGTGGCCGTGGCCGAGGACATTCAGCGCCTCGCTACCGCGATGCGCGACAACACCATGTCGATCCGCATGACCCCCATCGGCGCCATCACCGGGCGGTTCCGGCGGCTGGTGCACGACCTGTCGCGAGAGCTGGGCAAGCCGCTAGCGCTGGAGGTGACGGGCGAGGAGACCGAGCTGGACAAGACGGTGATCGAACGGCTCGCCGATCCGCTCATGCACCTGATCCGCAACGCCGCCGATCACGGGCTCGAACCGCCCGCGGCGCGCGCGGCGGCCGGCAAGCCCGAAGAGGGACGCATCACGCTGTCCGCCCGCTATTCCGGCGCCGAGGTGCTGGTCGCGCTGTCGGACGATGGCGGCGGCCTCGACCGCGACCGCATCCGCGCGCGGGCGGTCGAGCGCGGCCTGCTGGCCGAGGATGCCGATCCCCCCGACGACGCCCTGTGGAAGCTGATCTTCGAGCCCGGCTTCTCGACGGCCCCGGCGGTGACCGAGCTGTCCGGGCGCGGCGTCGGCATGGACGTGGTGCGCCGCACGATCGAGGACCTGCGCGGCACCATCGACGTCGCCAGCGCGCCCGGCGGCGGCACCACGGTGACGCTGCGCCTGCCACTGACCCTCGCGATCATCGACGGGCTTCTGATCGACGTCGCGGGCGAGCGGCTGGTGATCCCGCTGGCGGCGGTGGACGAGATCGTCGAACTGCCCGACAGCCTCGCAGACGACGACAGCGGCAACGCATTCCTCGACATCAGGTCAAGCCTCGTCCCGTTCCTGCGCCTGCGCCGCCTGCTCGACAGCGAGGGACAGCCGGGCGCGCATCAGAAGGTGGTGGTCGTGACCAGTGGCGAAGGACGGGTCGGCCTCGTCGTCGATCGGATCATCGGGTCGAACCAGACGGTCATCAAGCAGCTCTCGCCGCTCCATTCCGGCATCAAGACCTTCTCGGGCGCGACGATCCTCGGCGACGGCGCGGTCGCACTGATCCTGGACGTGCCGCAGCTCGTCGCCCGCGGCCGCAGCGACACCGACTGCCAGGGCGAGGCCGCCGCATGACCGACGCCGCACAGTTCCCCGGCGCAGCCCGCGACGTGCTGACCTTTCGCCTGGGCGGCGAAGTGCTGGCCGTTGCCGCGACGCAGCTGCGCGAGGTGCTCGAACCCGCGCCGGTGACGCGGGTGCCCGGCGCCCCGGCCTTTTCGGCCGGGCTGATCAACGTGCGTGGCGCCGTCGTGCCCCTGGCCGACCTGCGCGTGCCGCTCCGGATGCGGCACACGCCGCCAGGCCCGGACGCGCGCATCCTGGTCCTGGACCTTCCGCTGGCGGGCCAGCAGGCGATCGTCGGCATCCACGCCGACGCCGTCCACGAGGTGACGCGCATCGGCCCCGCCGACCTGGAGGACATCCCCACCGTCGGCACCCGCTGGCCGCCCCGCTTCGTCGCCGCGATCGGCCGTTGGGGCGGGCACTTCGTCACCCTGCCCGACCTGCCGGCCATCTTCGCCGACTTCCTGTCCGGACAGAGCGGCCGATCCCACCTGCCCGGCCCCACCGCAGCGGGCCAACAAGACCTGGAGATCTCCTGATGCGCCTGACCCTGAAACTGAAGCTCGCGGCCACCTTCGTGCTGCTGATCGCCGTCTCGGCCCTGGCGATGTTCATCGCCCTCGGCAACCTTTCCGAGATGAACCGCAATCTCGTCGCGCTGGTGAACGGCGATTCCGAACGTGTCCGCCTTTCGCAGGAGCTGGGGATGGAACAGCTTCGCGTGCAGCGCGACATCCGCGAATACATCCTGTCGGAGACCGCGCAGACCCAGCAGGAGATCACGGCGCACATGCGCGCGGCCCGCGCCTATCACGACGAGGTGCTCGACGGGCTCAACGCCATGGCCACGCCCGAGGGGCAGACCCAGCTCGCCACCTATGCCGACCTGACCGAAGACATCCGGGCCGTGGGCGAGCGGGCGATGCAGATGGCCGACCGTGGCGACGCTACGGGGGCGTTCCGGCTGCTCAACCGCGAGGGGCAGGCCCTGTGGGAAGAGATGGAATCCGCACTCGACACCGTCCTCGCCGGCAACCGCGACGCGATGGCAGAGGCCGCCGACGCGGCGACGCTGCGCTACGAGGACGCGCGCACGACGCTGATCGTGCTGATGGTGGGCGCGCTGATCCTGGGCGTCCTCAGCGCGGCATGGATCACGCTGACGATCAGCCGGGGCCTCGCACGCGGGATCGCCCTGGCGCGGCAGGTCGCGAATGGCGACCTCACCAATACCGCGACGCTGCGCGGCCGCGACGAGATCACCGATCTCCTCCGCACGCTCAACGACATGGTCGAAAAGCTGCGCGGCGTCGTGGGCGACGTGTCCGGCGGCGCGTCGAACGTCGCCGCGGGCGCGGGCCAGATGGCCTCGACCTCCGAGGAGCTGAGCCAGGGCGCCACCGAACAGGCCTCGTCGACCGAGGAGGCGTCGAGCTCGGTGGAGCAGATGGCCGCCAGCATCCGTCAGACCGCCGAGAACGCCACCGAGACCGAGAGCATGGCACAGAAATCCGCGCAGGACGCCCGCACCAGCGGCAAGGCCGTGTCCGAAGCGGTGGCCGCGATGAAGACCATCGCCGAGCGGATCATGGTCGTGCAGGAAATCGCGCGCCAGACCGACCTGCTTGCCCTGAACGCCGCGGTCGAGGCGGCGCGGGCCGGCGAGCACGGCCGCGGCTTCGCCGTGGTGGCGAGCGAGGTGCGCAAGCTGGCCGAACGCAGCCAGCAGGCCGCGGGCGAGATCTCGGGGCTGTCGTCCAACACGGTGAAGGCCGCCGAAGAGGCCGGACAGATGCTGGACGGCCTGGTGCCAGACATCGAGCGCACCGCCCATCTCGTCAGCCAGATCAGCGGCGCGAGCCAGGAACTCGCGACCGGCGCCGCGCAAGTGAACACGGCGATCCAGCAGCTCGACAAGGTCACGCAAGAGAACACCTCGGCCTCGGAAGAGCTGAGCTCCACCGCCGAGGAGCTGGCAGCCCAGGCCCAGACGCTGCGTGCCACGATGGCCTATTTCCGCATCGCTGAGGGCGCCGCCAGTGTCCCGGCGCCCGAGTCCAGGGTTCCGGCCCCGGCGCCCCGGACGCAGCCGAACAGCGGCGGCGGCTTCGAGTTCGACATGGGATCGGCCGAGGACGCGCTGGATGCCGAATTTGCCCGCCGTGCCCGCGCGGCCGCCTGATCCTGCCGCGGGAGGCCCTGTCATGAATGGCAAGACTGTCGTCACGTTCGGGCTGGGGGATGCGCTGTTCGCGCTGCCCGTCGCCCCGGTGATGGAGATCCTCGACACCTCGCCCATCGCCCCCTTGCCCCGCGCGCCCGCGCACCTTCTGGGGCTGATCGACCGGCGCGGGGCGAGCGTGCCGGTCGTCGACCTCAGGCGCCTTCTGGGCGAGCCGCCGCAAGACGACACGCCCGAGACCCGCATCATCGTGCTGCGGCTCGAGACCGGCGGGATCGGCCTGCGGGTCGACAGGGTGATCGAGGTGACCCAACTGGACGAGGCCGGCGCGGCCCCTCTGCCGGAAGCCGGGCTCCTGAACTGGAACGAGCGGATGGTGGCCGGTGTGGGCCGGCGCGACGGCGCTTTCGTCAGCGAATTGAGGGTCGAGGCGCTCTTCGACCCCGAGATCACCGCCGCCCTTTCGCCGGAGATCGAACTCCAGTGACCAGCGTCACCCGGCCAGACGCGGCGCAGAAGCATCTTGCCACGCTTCGTCGCCTGATCATGGAGACCACCGGCATCAAGCTGCCGGAGTCGAAGCGATCCATGATCGAGGCCCGGCTGCGGCGGCGACTGATCGCGCTCGGCCTGCCTGACCTCGGCGCCTACCTGACCCATCTTTTCGAAGAGCAGGGGCTGGAACGCGAGCTGCCGCGGATCGTGGACCTGCTGACGACGAACAAGACGGACTTCTTCCGAGAGCCCGAGCATTACCGCATGCTGTCCGAACGGCTGATCCCCGAGGCGCTGAACCGGGTCCCCGGCCGGGACCGCGTCCGGTTCCGCCTTTGGAGTGCCGCCGCCTCGACCGGGGCCGAGGCCTGGTCGGCGGCGATGCTGCTGGCCCGTGCGGCCGAGGCCGCCCCCCGGCTGGACTGGGCGATACTCGGGACGGACATCTCGCGCCGCGTGCTCGACGTCGCGCGGCGCGCGATCTATCCCGAGAGCGACCTCGCTCCCGTGCCGGCGCCGCTGCGCGAGGCTTATACGATGCGCGGCCGGGGCCCCGACGGCGCGCCGGCAATCCGCATCGTGCCCGAGCTTCGCGCGCGGGTGCGGTTCGCGCCGCTCAACCTGCTGTCGGCGCCTCATGCCGTGGATACCGGGCTCGACCTCGTCTTTCTGCGCAACGTGCTGATCTACTTCGAGCCCGAGATCCAGGCCCGGGTCATCGCCGGCGTCGCGCGTCACCTGCGGCCGCAGGGCCACCTGATCGTCGGTCATTCCGAGTCGATGAGCGTCCAGAAGCCCGGCCTGCGCCAGATCGCGCCGGGCGTGTTCCGCAACGAAGGAGGGAGCTGATGCGCGAAATCCGCGTGCTGATCGTCGACGACAGCGCCACGGTGCGCAGCGGGCTGCGCCGCCTGCTGGAGGAGGACGGGGCAATCCGCGTCCGCGCCGCCGTGCCGGACGCCTTCGCCGCGGCCGAACATATGCGCAAGGAGCTGCCCGATGTCCTGCTGCTGGACCTGGAGCTGCCGCGCATGGACGGGCTGACCTTCCTGCAGAAGATCATGGAACAGCGCCCGATCCCCGTGATCGTGTGTTCCAGCCACACGGACTCGGGCTCGCGCGCGGCGCTGCGCGCGCTCGAACTCGGGGCCTCCGAGGTCGTCGGCAAGCCCCGCCTGTCGACCCCGGCAGAGCGGCAGGAGGCGCAGATCCGGCTGTGCGACGCGATCCGGGCCGCGGCGCAGGCCGCCGGCGAGCGCACCGCGCCGCCCCCTCTCAGCCCCGGCCCCAAGCTGACCGCCGACGTGATACTGGCGCCGCCCCGGCCCGGCGCGCGCACCGCCGGCCCGCAGCCTTTGATCGCCATCGGCGCCTCGACCGGCGGGACCGAGGCGCTGGCGCGTGTCCTGCCCGCGCTCGCCCCGGACAGCCCGGCGACGCTGATCGTCCAGCACATGCCCGAAAAATTCACCGCCGCCTTCGCCCGCCGCCTGAACGCGCTGTGCGACGTGCAGGTGGCCGAGGCGCGTTCCGGCGACAGGCCGGCCCCCGGAACGGTGCTGATCGCCCCCGGCGACCGGCACATGATCCTGCGCCGACAAGGCCGCGGCTATCTCGTCGAGATCGCCGGCGGACCTTACGTCGCGCGGCACCGGCCCTCGGTCGACGTGCTGTTCCGGTCCGCCGCCATCGCGGCGGGTCGCGCGGGGCTGGGTGTCCTGATGACCGGGATGGGCGACGACGGGGCGCGGGGCCTGGTCGAGATGCGCGAGGCGGGGGCCGAGACGCTGGTCCAGGACGAGGCGAGCTCGATCGTCTGGGGCATGCCGGGCGAGGCGATGCGCCTGGGCGGGGCCCGGCGGGCCGTCACGCTCGATCGGATCCCGCACGAGATTGCCGCCTTTTCCGAGCGCGGGCACGTGGCATGACGGGGCTGCGCACGGACATCCCGCCCGACCGGGCCGCCGCCACCCTCGCCGCCGAGATCGAGACGGTGTTCGACGAGGTGCCACGGCTGCTGTTCGACCTGCTCGACCGGACCGCGCGGACGGCCGACGCCCTGAAGGCCATCGCGCGGGCCTGCGGACCGGAGGGGCAGGCCGACCTCGCGCGGCTGGCGGACTCGGCCGGAGACGCGGCGGCCGCCGTCGCCGCAGAGCTCGGCGCCCTGTCGGACACCGCCGCCGGCATGCGTCGTCGCTCGGACGAGATGAACGCGGTGCTGCAACGCATCAGGCGCGACGCGCGCATGACCCGGATGATCGCCGTCAACGCCCAGATCGTCAGCCGGTCGCTGCCCACGAGCGACGGCTCGCTCGAATACTTCGCCAACGGCACCCGGTCGCTGCTGGACGAGATCGAGGCCGCGCAGGACAGCCTCGGCCAAGCCCTGCGGCACGCGGACACACGGATGGAACGGACGGGGCCCGATCTCGACGCGTGCGTCGCGGCGCTGGCCGGGCTGGGCGCGTTGCACCGCAGCCTGCCTGCCACCGTCCGCTCGGCCTTTGCCGACGCGAACCTCGCGCGGATGGCGGAGGCCGCGGGCGGGCGTGTCGCCGCGCTCAACGACCGCCTGGGCCAGGCCGTCGGCCGGCTGCAGATCGGCGACGCTGTGCGACAGCGGCTGGAGCACGCGGTCACCATCGCCGGCCTCGCCCGAAGCGCGGCCCCGCGCGATCGGCAGGCGCTGCACCAGCTGTGCGCTGTACAGACCGACGCCGCCCTCTCCGACCTGCAGGAGGCGCTTTCCGACCTGCTGCCCCGGCTGGCCCAAATGCTGTCCGAGGTCGAAACGTCGGCCACCGAACTCGCCCGCATCGGGCACCGCGACGGCACCATCGCCAAGGGCCTGTCGCGGGGACCGGACCCCGAGGATCTGGTGGCGCGGGCCGAGGCGCTGCGTCGGGGGATGGTGGAGGCCGCGTCGACCTATGGCGCCGCCGACGCGGCCGCGGCGCAGATCGCGGACGCCGACGGCGCGATCCACCTGCTCGGCCTCAATGCGACACTGGTCTCGGGCCGCCTCGGCACCGCTGGCGATCCGATGGCCGAGGTGTCGAAGCAACTGCGGACCTGTACGGCCCGGATCGGAGAGGAGACACGGCGCCTCATCGCGCTGACCGCCGCGCAGATATCCGATGCCGAACGGCTCGAACAGGACGGAACGCGGCACGGGGCGGGCGAGACGCTCGGCCCCCTGCTGACCCTAGATACACGGCTGCGCGAGTTACTGGATAATGTCGCCAAGCTGGGTCGGGAAAGCGGCGAGGCGTCTGTCGATCTCGTCCGACGGGCGGAGGCGGCGCTGCGCCGGTTCCAGCGCCGCGCCACCGAGATGCGGCCCGCACCGGCCGGTGACGTGGCGTCACCGCTGCCCCTGTCGCCAGAGCTCGCGCAGCGGGTCCGCGCGCTTTATTCGATGGAAGAAGAACGCCGGCTGCACGACAGGCTGCTGGGCACGGCGCCAGGCAGCGAGGCCGACCACGCCGTCAGGAACGTGTTCTTCTGACCGATCCGGTCAGGATCGCCAGCCATGTCGTCGCAGGAAGGGAGGGCTGGTAGCGGAGGAGGGACTTGAACCCCCGACACATGGATTATGATTCCACTGCTCTAACCAACTGAGCTACTCCGCCAAGAGCGAGCGCCGGATTAGGCGAGAGCGGCGGAAGGGTCAAGTAGGATTGTCCGATTTTGTCGCCTTCAATTCTGCCCTATCCAGGGACCTCCCCTTTGCCGGCCCGCGGAGACCTGCGCATGACCGACTTCCGACACGACGGCCCCGTCGAGGGCCCGCGTCTCTTGCTGGCGCATGGTGCCGGAGCGGGGTCCGACTCGCCCGCGATGGAGGCGATGACCGCCGCGCTCGTGGAGGTCGGGCTGGGCGTCAGCCGGTTCGAGTTCGGCTACATGGCCGCCCGCCGGGCCGGGGGCGGCCGGCGCCCGCCGCCGAAGGCCGCGACGATGACCGACGAGTACCGCGAAGCCGTCGCGGCGCTGGACCACCGCGGCCCTCTCGTCATCGGCGGCAAGTCCATGGGCGGGCGCGTGGCGAGCCTGATCGCGGACGAGGCGCTGGACGCGCGGCAGGCCGGGGGCCTTCTGTGCCTGGGCTACCCGTTCCACCCGCCAAAGCGCCCCGACCAGCCGCGCACGGCGCACCTCGCGGCGCTGCGGATGCCGACGCTGATCTGCCAGGGCACGCGCGACCCGTTCGGCGGACCGGACGAGGTGGCCGGCTACGCGCTGTCCGACCGGATCGAGATCGCGTGGTTCGAGGACGGGGACCACGACCTGAAACCGCGCAAGCGGGTCACGGGGCTGGGCCATGCCGACCACCTGGCTGCGATGGCGGCGCGGGTGCGCGGCTGGGTGGACGGGCTGATCGCGTGAGACGAGCCGCGCCCGCACGGGGCGGACGCGGCCGGAGTGGTCTACTGGCTGGGCAGCGCGGCACAGTGGGCGCCGCCGGCGGCCTGCCCCGACCCCAGCGCGACCAGCGGCGGCGCCTGGTACGGGTTGGGCGGCTCGGAGGCCGACAGGTCGAAGGCCAGCAGGGCCGCGAACAGCACGCAGGTCGCGAGGGCGCAGAGCTTGCGGGTGCTGGTCATCTCCGGCCCTCCAGCCCAAGGACGGGGCGCAGGCGGATGCCGACATAGGTGCCGGCGAAGGCGGCGACGAACCATACCCAGCCATGCAGGCTGCCGGTGGAGATGCCGCTGAAAAACGCGCCGACGTTGCACCCGAAGGCCAGCCGCGAGGAATAGCCCAGCAGGAAGCCCGCGACGATCGTGGTCACCCACGCCTTCGCCGGAAGCGACGGCAGCGGCTGCGAGAACCCGCCGCGCCAGGCCGCGACCAGGAACGCCCCCGCCACGATGCCGAGATTGGTGAGCGAGGTCACGTCGGTCAGCAGCGTCTGCTGCACCCGCTCGACGTTCTCTGCCGTCGACCAGAACGCCGACCCCGACAGGTCCGCCCCCAGCGCCGACGCGCCCTTTGCGCCCCACAGGCCCAGGCCGTAGACGATGCCCCAGGGCTGCCCTGCGACGACGAGGTTCGCCAGCGCCAGCACCGCCAGCAGCACGGCGGCGATCACGTAGCGGCGCGGCATGGACCGGTATCCCGGTCTGCCAAGGAAGAACGCCACCGCCGCCGCCACGGCCAGGGCGCCCAGCGTGATCGCCGTGCCCCCTGCCCCTTCGAAGGCGATCACGGGCAGGGTGCCGAGATTGCTCCACCAGATCAGGCCGTAGGCGCCGAAGAAGCTGCCGATGGCGAAGAACGGCAGCGCCACCAGGCTGACGGCGTTGCCGCTGCCGACATTGACCAGCGTGCCCGAGCCGCAGCCCATGACGAGCTGCATGCAGGCCCCGAACACGAAGGCGCCGCCGATCATCGCGAAGCCGACCGGCGCGCGGGCGCCGACCAGTTCGTCGGGATGCGACGCAAGAAGCGGAATCGCCACCACCGCCACCAGCGCGATCGCCAGGAAATGCGCAATCACGCCGGCCGGCTCGCGCCGCACGATCATCGCGCGCCAGGGCCCGGCGAACCCGAAGCGGAAGCCCTCGAGCACCAGCCCGAAGCCCAGACCGATGGCCAGAAGCAGACCGTAGCGCGCGCCCACGAAGACGGCGACGGCCAGCGTCAACACAAGTGCCGCCCCGACCAGGGCGGCACGCTGAAGAGTGGTGGACGCGCCGGAGGGCGCGTCGACGGCTTGTGTCATGGGCGCCTCAGAACGTGCTCTTGATCTGGTTCCAGAGATTCCGGATCGGGCCCGGAACGTTGGCCATCTGGTAGCCCTCGTTGGACCAGCCGACCATGCTTTCGGGGTAGAGCTTGACGTTCTCGACGCCGGCAAGCTCGCTCAGGGCGAACCAGTTGGTCGCCGCCCAGTGACCGGTGTTGCAGAAAGAGATCAGTTGATCGGCGTCGGTGAAGCCCTGCTCCTGCGCCAGCTCGCGGGCCGCCTCGGCATCGACGATGGCCGGACCGCCCGAGAACCAGCCGGCATGCTCGAAGTATTCCGACTGCGGCAGCGTGCCGGGCTTGGCGGCCGCCGGGTGCGACTGCTCGCCGTTCCAGAAGCTTTCGGGCCGCGCATCGAGCAGCAGCGCCTCGTCGTCGCCGTCGACCACGGCGCGAACATCCTCGGCGGTGGCGAGCCACTGGTCCGAGAAGCTGACCTCGAAATCGCTCTCGGACGGTGTGACCTCGGACTCGGACAGATCATTGCCCGCCTCGGTCCAGGCGTTCACCCCACCGTTGAGGATCGACAGGTTCTCGACCCCACTCGACTTGAGCGTCCAGTAGACGCGGGCTGCGGCGCCGAAATCGGTGACGTCCTCCCCCTGGTAGACCACCACGGTGGGACGGTCGGCGGTGACGCCGATGCCGCTGAGAACCTCGGTCAGTTCATCCTCGCTCGGCACCTGGCCGGGATTGTCGGACGGGCCGCGGAACAGGCCGTAGGGCGCGTTGACGGCGCCTTCGATATGCCCGTCGGCATATCCCTCTTCGGCCGCGCGGATGTCGATGATCAGCGGGTTCTGTTCGCCTTGCACCTCGGTCAGCTCGGCCGGCGTCAGAAGCGGCGAGAGGCTGTCCTGCGCGATCGCGGGCGACAACGAGAGAGAGAGCACCGCGGCTGCGGCGAGCGACTGTTTCATATCTGCCTCCGTAAGTCTTGGGACATACATCGTCCAATGGGCCGAAGATGCAAGGCGGCACGCACCGCGGTCACCGGAACGGCCGTCCGACACGGCGGCCGCAAATGGCACACCGCCCTCGCCCGCGTGCGTCGGACAAAACGCCTGTTTGCCGTGGAAACGCCGCCGCCGGACGCCGGTCCTTTTTTGTCAGGCCGGGTCGAGAACCTCGCGCAGGCAGTCGCGCAGCCGCGCCTCGGTCATCGGCTTTGGGCAGAACTTCGCACCCGGATAGCGCTCGTCGATGTGTTCCTTGTCGAGATGGCCCGAGTGGAAGATCAGCCGGACGCCGGCCGCCAACAGGGCGTCGGCAAGACGGAACACCTCTCCGTCGCGAAGGCGGACATCGAGAACGGCGACGTCCGGATTGCACGACAGCCCACGGTCGAGCCCGTCGCGCACGCGGGCGACGGTCGCCACGACCTCGTGGCCCATGTCCTCGAGGATGAAGCGCAGATCGAGGGCGACGATCGCCTCGTCCTCGGCCAGAAGGACGCGCAGGCAGCCGGAATCAATCATGGGGCACGTCCGGCGTGTACGTGAGCGTGATCCGTCGCTGAGAACCGTCTTTTTCCACTTCTACCTCGCCTCCAAGCTGCGTCGCGGAAACCTCGACCAGCGTCGACCCGAACCCTGAACCTGCTTCCTCTTGCGAAAATTCGGTGGCGTAGATTTCGTTCCAATGCAGCGTGACCTGCCCGTCGTCATCGAGCGTCCATGTCACGTCCAGCCGCCCCTCGACTGGGCCCAGAACGCCGTATTTCGAGGCGTTCGTCGCCCATTCATGCAGCAAGAGGCCAATCGACGTGGTCTCTTTGGGGGTCAGCGCCACGTCGGGCCCGTCCGTCGTCACCGGCGCGGTCCCCTCGTAGGGTTCGAGCGCGGCTTGAAGCGCTCTCTTCAACGTGATCGGCTCGCCCCGGACGCCGCGCTGCGTCATGTCGTGCGAGCGGGCCAGCGCCGAAATACGGCGTTCCACGTTGTCGACGACCTCGCGCGGGGTCTCGGCGGTGCGCCCGGCGATCCGCAGCATGCCGGTGATGATCGAGAACAGGTTCTTCACCCGATGGTTCATCTCGCTCAGCATCACCTCGCGGACGCGGGCGGCCTCGCGCTCCATCGTCACGTCGTAGGTCACGCCCAGAAGCCGGCCGCGCCCGGTACCGTCGATCAGGCGGCCGAGCCCGCGCAGGGTGCGCTGTTCGCCGCCCGCGGTCTCGACCCGGAACGTCGCCTCGAAATCGGCCTCGCCCGAGATGGCGAGACGGAGGGATTCGTTCACCGTGTCCGCGTCGTCGGGATGGACCATGTCCAGCAGGCCGCGGACGCTGTGCTCATCGCTTTCGGCCTCGCCGGGCTTGTCCGCCGGGCGCAGTCCGAACATCTCGGCCTCGCTCCGGTCCAGTTCGACGAGCCCGCTGCTGACGTCGTATTCCCAGACGCCCAGGCGCGCGACATCCAGGGCGAGACGCAGGCGCGCGCTCTCTTCCTCGAGCGCCCGCTCCATCGCCAGCGCGTCGGTGATGTCGGTGAAGACAAGCGTGGCGCCCTCGACCTCTCCTTCGCCGGTGCGATACGGGGTGACCAGAAGCGACCATGTGCGGGTCCGGTCGCGGTCCATCACCCGCATCTGCGTCGGCTCTTCGTCCCTGATGACCTGCTCGACCGCCTGGCGGACGGCACCATGATCCTCGAGGATGCTCTGGACGTCGTCGATCGGACGGCCCCGGTCCCCCGGCCGCAGCGGAAAGATCAGGCTGGCGGCCTCGGTGAAGTTGCGGATCGTGCGGTCCTTGTCGAGCACCAGCAGCGGCAGCGCGGTGCTGTCGAAGAAGTTCTGCAGGTCGGCGTTCGCCACCTGCAGCTGATCGACCTTTGACTTCAGCTCGTCGTTGACCGTCGAAAGCTCCTCGTTCGTCGACTGGAGCTCCTCGTTCATCGACATCATTTCTTCGTTGGAGCTCTTCAGCTCCTCGTTTGCCGTCTCGAGCTCTTCGACCGTGGTGCGCAGGCGACCACGGGTGACGCGCAGCTCTTCCTCGAGCTGCTGGACGTGGCTGTCGGATTCCTCGATGTCGACGACATCGCTTTCGTTCGGCTCGAACGGCCCGCGGTCGCGGAACACCAGAAGGATGCTCTCGTCCGGCAGCGGGTCGGCCACGAGGTCCAGCGCCTGCTCGCCGAACTCGGAGCCGGCGCGCAGGTCGCGGGCGACGGTCGGCTTGCCCCGCTTCACCGCCTCGCGCAGCAGCGCCGAGATCGCGTCACGCAGACCCGGCCGTGCCAGCGTCTGCACGATGTCGTTCTCGCGGTTCACCGGATCGAGCGAGAGATACTTCGTCAGACGGCCGTACGAGGCGAGGATCTCTCCCCCGTGTCCCACTTGCAGGGTCGGCGGCGCATGGGTCTGCAGGATACGGTCCGAGGCGATGCCCTGCGTCCAGTCGACCTGCGTGGAATTGTCGGCCTCGCGCGAGGATGACGTCGACGGCGCCGGACGTTCCGTCGACGAGACGGGCCGCAGCCCGGACGGATAGATCGGCTTGGCGTTGTTGCGGCGAAACAGGCGCGCGCGCTGGTCGACCACCTCGAACAGGTTCTCGAAACGGCCGATGCTCTCGGACGGGCCGAGGAACAGGTAGCCGCGCGGACGGATCGAATAGTGGAACACCGGAAGCGCCGTGGTCTGCAGGCGCTCGCCGAGATAGATCAGCAGGTTCCGGCACGACACGAGGTCGATCTTCGAGAACGGCGGGTCCTTGATCACGCTGTGGGACGAGAAACGGACCATGTCGCGGATCTGGGCCGTGATCTGGAAACTGCCCTCGCGGCCGATCGTGTAGGAGTCCCTCATGTCTTCTGGGATCGCCGGCAGGGCGGCCAGCGGATAGACCCCGTTGCGCGCGATCTTCAGCATCTGCTCATCGATGTCAGTGGCGAAGATCTGGATCTTGATCGACTTGCGCTGCCGCCGCACCTCGTCGGCGAACATCATAGCGAGGGAATAGGCCTCTTCGCCGCTGGAACAGCCGGGAACCCACACGCGCACCTCGTCGCCGGCGGCGTCGCGCACCAGCGGCGTCACGGCGTGATCGCGCAGCTCGTCGAAATGCTCGGGGTCGCGGAAGAAGCGGGTGACGTTGATCAGCAGCTCGCGGAACAGCGTCTCGCATTCCTCGCGGTCGGCTTCCAGCCGGCGCAGGTATTCCCACGCGCTGCCGAGGTTCAACACCTGGATGCGCCGCTCGATCCGGCGCACCAGGGTCGACCGCTTGTAGCCCGAGAAATCGTGCCCGATGGTCCGGCGCAGCGTCTGCGAGATGTCATCGATGCTTTCGGCCACGGTGCGCTTCAGCCCGTCGTCGCTTTCGGCCATGGCGCGATGCGCATAGAACGTTTCGATACATTCGACGATCTCGACCGGCGCGCGGATGAAATCGACGAGCCCCGTCCCCTCGGCCGACAGCGGCATGCCGTCATAGCGCGCGGTCTCGGGGTCCTGCGCTATGCTCAGGCCGCCCTTTTCCTTGATCGCGCGCAGCCCGGTCGACCCGTCGGCCCCGGTGCCCGACAGGATCACGCAGGCGGCAAACCGGCCCTGGTCGCTCGCGAGGCTCTCGAAGAAGTCGTCGATCGGGCGGCGCAGGCCCCGTGGCTGGGCGAAATCCGTCAGCTGCAGGACGCCGTCGTTGATCGACAGGCCGTGGCCCGGCGGAATGATGTAGACATTCCCCGCCTCGACCTTCTCGCCACCCGACGCCTGCAGGACGGTCATTTCGGTGTGGCGGCCCAGCAGTTCGGCCAGCATGCTTTCGTGGTTGGGGTCGAGATGCTGGATCACGACATAGGCGAGTTGCGACTCGCGCTGCGCCGTGGTCAGCATTTCACGGATGGCTTCCAGCCCGCCGGCGGAAGCGCCCACGCCCACGATACAGACGCGGCCCAAGTCGTCGGTGTCTTTCATCAACCTGTCTCGTAAGAAGTCGGCGGGCTGCGCCGTCCGCCTATGGTAGTCGCCAATCTGAGCTTGGCTACGTCAACCGACACGCAATCTGCAAGCGGCACAGGTTGACGTTACGTCGCGTCGTCACTGTCGAGGGACAAACGCGCAAGCATCGCCACGGAATCGGCGAGGATCCTGGCCGATCCCATCATCGCCAGCCCGTATTCCTTCCCGATAAGGTCGATGTCGCGCAGATGCTCGCTCAACTGCTCGTCGTTACGGCGCAGTTTCACCCGGTCCATCGCGGAGGTCATGTCGAACTGCGAGGCTAGGATGAAGCGGGTCGATCCGTCTTTGCGCCGCAGACGGCTCATGAAGACGAAATTGTGAAACCGCGTCCCGTCCTTGCGGTAGTTCACGATCGGGAACCGGCCAGAGTCGGTCTCGTCGTCGGCAATGAAATCGCGGACATCGCGGAGCGAGTCCTCGGTCGTGTCGGGCCCCTGCAGAAAACGGCAGTTCTGCCCGATCACATCGTCCGATCCATAGCCCGTGAGCGTGTAGAAGCTTGAATTCGCGAGGATCAGCGGCAGGTCTTCCTGCGAGACATCCGCAAGCGACAGGGCCACGGTCGACGACTCGAAGTAGTCCTCCAGCACCTTCGGAAGCCGGTCCGCTACCGCCTCGTGTTCCGGCATGTCGTTCCTTTCGTTCACTTTGCCGTACGAGCGGCTTTGTCGCACCCACCTAAGTTGGAATCGCGCGAAAACCAGAGGCCTCGCCTACCACACGCGCATCGCGTCAAGCTCGGGGCGCAGGGCCACGGGGAAATCCAGTGCCTCGGGGCGCGGCCGCGTCAGCAGGCTGATTCCAACGAACAGACCGACACTCACGCCGATGACGGTGAAGGCCAGCCACGGGTCGAACACGCTCACGCCCAGCCCCATCGACAGGACGATTGCCGTCGCCGCGCCGCCCAGCAGAGAGGTCAGCGCCCCGGCCGCCGTACCGCCGCGCCAGAAGAACGCCCCCACAGTCGCGGGGACCGACACGACCAGCCCGGCGGCAGACAGCGCGGCGAGCTGATCCACGATCGACGCCTGCCGCACCGCGAAGATCGCGGCGAACACGATCACCAGCACGACGACCACCCGCCCGATGAACACCTGCGCGGCGTCGTGGCCCTTGGCCCGGCCCACCAGGTCACGCGCCACCATCGACCCCAGCGTTAGCGCGATCGAGTCCAGCGTCGAGACCGCGGCCGAAAGGATGCCGATGATCAGCAACAGCGCCACCGGCACCGGCACGGCGCCCGAGGCCAGCAGCGCCGGCGTCGCCGTCGCGGGGTTCTCGAGATCGGGGGCGAGGATCAGAGCGGCATAGCCCCAGATCACCGCGACCAGGGTAAAGACCAGGCCAAAGCCCAGCACCCACAGGATCATCCCCCGCATCGCCGCCATGTCGCGCACGACGAACAGCCGCTGGCTGACCTGCGGGTTCGACAGCGGAAAGAAGAACCACGGCACCGACAGCGCAAGGAAGGTCGGCAGGCTCCACAACCCCGGCCCCGGCACGTCCAGCCATTGCCCCCGCTCTTCGACGAGCGTGCCGACAAAGGCGTCCGGCCCGCCGATGGCAGAGACGACGAAGCCGATCGCCAGCAGCGCCGAGACGAGCATCACCGCCGCCTGCCCCGCGTCGGTCCAGGCGACCGACCGCAGCCCCGCCACGAGGGTCCAGAAGATCGCCAGGACCGCGCCGGTGACGATCGCCGCCTCCAGCCCGATGGCGCCGCCGGTGACCTCGGAGAGCAACAGCCCGATACCGGCCATCTGCGTCGTGCAATAGGGCATCAGGAAGATCAGCCCCAGAAGCGCGGTCGCCCGCGCCACGTTGCGGCTGCCGTAGCGGGCGCCCAGCATCTCGGCGGGGGTGACGAAGCCCCATTTCTGCGCCGCCAGCCAGAACCGCGGGCCGAACACGATCACCAGCGTGAGGCCCGAGAAATAGATCAGCTCGAAGCCCAGAGCGCCCACGCCGCCGCGATAGGTCAGACCGGTCAGCACCACCAGCATGAAGGCCGAATAGGTCGTCGCCGCGTAGGACAGGCCCGAGACCATGCCGCCGATGCGCCGCCCGCCGAGATAGTAGTCGACCGCGCTGCCGGTATTGCCCCGCGCCGCCGCGAAGGCCACCACGAAGCCGACCAGGGCAAAGACGCCCACGGCGCCCCAGACGAGGACAGGCGAGATCATCTCAGCGCCTCCAGCCCGACAGCCCGACCCCGATCAGGACGATCACGCCCAGGCCGAAGACACACCAGAACACGAAGATGTCGGTCGCCGGCTGCCCGCCGCCCAACAGGCCGTAAGGCACGACGATGCCGGCCAGGATGGTCGCGGCCACGGCACTCAGCCAGACCTGAAATCCGCCCATGATGCTGCCGCCCCCTTGCTGACGCTGCACCCGCAGCCTTAAACATCGGGCGACGTAGCGGCAACAGGTGCTGTCGCAATGCCGTTACAGGCGTCGTGCAGGACGCCCCGGACATGCGCGAAGGAGACGAGATGAAGATTGCGATCCTCGGCGGCGACGGTTTCGTCGGCTGGCCCACCACCCTGCATCTGTCGGACCAAGGCCACGAGGTGCATATCGTCGACAACCTCTCGCGCCGGTGGATCGACACCGAGCTGGGCGTGCAGTCCCTGACGCCGATGGACTCGATCCAGGAGCGCTGCCGCATCTGGAAGCAGGAGACGGGTCGCTCGATCCACTTCCACCTGCTCGACCTCGCCCGCGAATACGAGCGGCTCAAGGGCTGGCTGGCCGAGGAAAAGCCCGACGCGATCATCCACTTCGCCGAACAGCGCGCCGCGCCCTATTCGATGAAAACCGACCGCCACAAGGTCTACACCGTCAACAACAACACCAACGCGACGCACAACCTGCTGGCCGCGCTGGTCGAGACGGGGATCGACGCGCATCTCGTCCATCTGGGGACGATGGGGGTCTACGGCTATTCCAGCGTCGGCGCGGCGATTCCCGAGGGGTATCTCGACGTCGATGTCGAGACGCTGGACGGCACCAAGGCGCAGCAGGAAATCCTGTACCCGACCAAGCCGGGCTCGGTCTATCACATGACCAAGTCCCTCGATCAGATCCTCTTCCAGTTCTACGCGCAGAACGACGGCCTCAGGATCACCGACCTGCACCAGGGCATCGTCTGGGGCACCCATACCGAGCAGACGCGCCGCCACGAGCAGCTGATCAACCGCTTCGACTATGACGGCGATTACGGCACGGTCCTGAACCGGTTCCTGATCCAGGCGGCGATCGACTATCCGCTGACCGTGCACGGCACCGGCGGCCAGACCCGCGCCTTCATCCACATCCAGGACAGCGTGCGCTGCATCGAGCTGGCGCTGAAGGACGCCCCCAAGTCGGGCGAGCGGGTGCGGATCTTCAACCAGATGACCGAGACGCACCGCGTGCGCGACCTCGCCGAGCTGGTCGCCAAACTGAGCGACGCGCGCGTCGCCTACCTGCCCAACCCGCGGAAGGAAGCGGAAGAGAACGATCTCGTCGTCAGGAACGACCAGTTTCTCGCGCTGGGTCTGGAACCGACGACGCTGGCCGAGGGGCTGCTGGAAGAGGTCGTCGAGGTCGCGAAGAAATACGCCCACCGGATCGACCGGAGCCGCGTGCCGGCCGTCTCGGCCTGGACCCGTGATCTCGCGCAGCGGGTCGAGCGCGACCCCGAGGGCAAGGCGCTGAAATCGGCCTCATGATCGACGCACCGGCCGGGCATGCGCCGCGGGGCGAGCGGGCCTATGTCACGCTCGTCACCAACGAGGATTTCGCCCGCGGCGCGGCGGCGCTGCTGCGGTCTCTGTCGCTGACCGGCACCGAGGCCGACCTGGTCGTGATGCACACCGCGGCGGTGCCGGACGAGGCGCTCGCGCGGCTGCATGCGCGGGGGGCGCGGCTGGTCCCGGTGGACCTGCTGCCAACCTCCGACGCGTTCAACGCGGCCCATGCCCGCGACCGCCTGCACGGCAACGCCCCCTTCACCAGGGGCGAGAAGCCGCCCTTTCACACGCCGCTGGACAATTTCGCCAAGCTGCGGCTCTGGCAGCTGGACTATGAGCGGGTGGTCTTTCTGGACGCCGACACGCTGGTGTTGCGCAACAGCGACGCGCTGTTCGACTATCCCGAGTTCTGCGCGGCGCCGAACGTCTATGAAAGCCTCGCCGACTTTCACCGCATGAACTCGGGCGTGTTCACGGCCCGCCCCTCTCGCGCGACGTTCAACGCGATGCTGGCACGGCTCGATGCGCCGGGGGCCTTCTGGCGGCGGACCGACCAGACCTTCCTGCAGGACTTCTTTCCCGACTGGCACGGACTGCCGGTGTTCTCGAACATGCTGCAATATGTCTGGTTCAACATGCCGGAGCTGTGGAGTTGGGAACAGATCCGCATCCTGCACTTCCAGTACGAAAAGCCCTGGCAGGACCATGCCAAGGCGGATCGTCTGCGGCCTCTGATCGACCTCTGGCGGGCCTATGAGGGCGACGGGCCGGTGCCCGCCCCCGCAGACCTGCCGCGCCCGGCATGAGGGTCGCCGTCACCGGCGCCTCGGGGCTTGTCGGCCACCCCGTCGCCGCGGGACTGCTGCGCCGGGGCCATGAGGTGACGACGCTGTGCCGCGCGCCCGTGCCCCTCCCCGGCGCCGGCCACCGGGCCTACACGCTGGGCGACCGCCCCGACCTGTCGGGCATCGACGCGCTGGTGCATGCGGCGTTCTCGCACGTGCCGGGCAAGTATCGCGGCGGCGAGGGCGACGATCCGCAGGGGTTCCTGCGGTCCAACCTCGACGGCAGCCTCGCCCTGTTCGACGCCGCGCGGCAGGCCTCGGTCCCCCACGTGGTCTTTCTGTCCAGCCGGGCGGTCTATGGCCCCAATCCACCGGGAACGAGCCTGCACGAAGAGATGACGCCCCGGCCCGACACGCTCTATGGCGAGGTGAAGCTTGCGGCGGAAGAGGCGCTTGCCGCGATGGCGGCCGATTTCGAGTCGGCCGTCAGCCTGCGGGCCACCGGCGTCTACGGCCCGCCGCCGCCCGCGCGCGCCCACAAGTGGGCAGACCTCTTCAAGGCGTTCGCCCGCGGGGACGAGGTCGCCCCCCGCGCCGGGACCGAGGTGCACGCCGACGACCTTTGCGCCGCCATCGACCGCGTTCTGGGGGCGAGAGACCGTCCCGCGCCGCTCTACAACGTGTCGGCATTCGTGCTGGACCGGCACGACCTGCTGGCCTGCTACGCCCGGATCGCGGGCCTGTCGATCGCGCCCCCGCCACGCGCCGACACCACGTCCCTGAACGCCATGTCGACGCAACGACTGCGCCAACTCGGTTGGCAGCCGCGCGGGGCCGAGACGTTGAAGCGCGACCTGCGCGCGATGCTCTGACGGGCTGCCGGCAAAGGTCGATTGTCAACCGACGGGCGATCACCCCTTGCGCGAACCGCCGAGTCGGCGGCCAAGTGGACGCCCAGTCAAGCAAAGCCTCCCGCGCCCCGGATTCGCCAAACAGGCGAAAATTTAACCTAGGTGTCGCCAAAATCTGACCACAATCGTTAGCAAAAGTTAATGAAACGCCCGCACCCCCCCCAGCGTGCGGCCCATCGGGAACCTGACACATGCGCGCACTCCTCGTGGACGACGATCCGCTGTTCATGGACCTGCTGACGCAGTCGCTCAGGACACTCGGATATTCGGACTTCGAGACGGCGGCATCTGGGGACGAGGCCCTGGGCCGGATCGCCCGCGCAGAGCGGCCCTTCGACTGCTTCCTGCTGGACATCCGCATGCCGGGGATGAGCGGGATCGACCTTGTCGGGCACATCCGCCGGCTGCCCGATCACCGTCAGACGCCGGTGCTGATGATCTCGTCGCTGATCGAGAAGGACCAGATCGACAGCGCCTTCCGTGCCGGCGCCCACGATTACATCAACAAGCCGCTCGACCAGACCGAGCTTGCCGCGCGGCTACACATGGTCGAGCGTCTGAACGCCGAGCGCGATCGCTCGGCCGCGCTCTCGGCGGAACTGGGCGAGGGCCGCGCCGCGCGCAGCATCGCGTTCGAGAGCGCGGTGACGCTGGACGAGGCCGAGGGGCTGGTCCCCTACGTCACGCTCGAGAACTGGCTGCTCAAGCTCGGCTCGGTGCGCCTGATCGGCAGCTCGGCCTTCGCTGTGAGGGTGGACAACGCCGAAGACATCCTGCTGGCGCTCGGCAGCAACGCCTTCATCCAGGCGATGACGGATGTCGCCGCGCTTCTGAGCGACGGGCTCAAGGGCGAGTCGCGCCTGATCGCCTATGCCGGCTCCGGTCACTTCGTCTGTGCGATGCAGCAGGGCCGTCCCGACCTCGAAACCCTGGCGCTGCAGATCGAGCTCGGGCTCGACGAGTTCCGCCCGCTCTACCGCGACACCGGAGAGATCCTGCCGCGTGTCACCATCGGCACGGTCGCGACCTATTCGCCGCTGCCGATGCGCCCGCCGACCAAGCTGATCGACGCCGCAATCGCGCGGGTGGGCAAGTCGGACGGCCTGAGAGCGGCCTGAGCCGATGAACCGGGCGTCCTCACAGGCCCAGTTCGACGGGCAGGTCTCGGCGATCCGCGACCAGTTCCTCGCGGGGCTGCCGGACCGCATCCTCGAGATGGAGGCCCTGTGCGTTGCCCTGCGGCGCGCACCCGACCGCGGGCGGATCGACCAGTTGGGGATGCACCTGCACAAGATCGCGGGGATCGCCGGGTCGCTCGGCTATGCCCGGCTTGGCGAAACGGCGCGGCGCGCGGACGCGACCGTGTCCCAGGCCCCGGCCGAGGCGTCGGCCGCCGCGCTGTGGCACGAGATCGAAGCACAGGTCGAGCAGTGCCTCGACGACATGGAAGACGCGCTCGACGCGCTCGACCGAAGCGCGTGACCGAAGGGCGACAGGCCCGCGGTCGTGTTCCCCCGACGCCACGGCCACGCTTGCCAACGGCACCGACGCCGAGATCAATCAGCCACCAATAACAAGCAAGCGGTCCCCCGCGCCGCCAGACCGAGTAGCCCGATGTTCAGCCGGCGCCACAAGCGAGCAAGCCAGCCAGCGAAAATGGCGCGCCCCGCGGGACGACAGCTGGGGCTGACCGCGGCCTATGCCGCGATCCTGTCGATCGCGGTCGCGGCGGGCGTCTACCTGGATCGCTCGGCCCTGATCGACGAGCGGACGAAACTGCGCGCCGCGCTGGCCGATACGGCGTATACCCTGTCGCTGTCCGTCCAGCGCGAGCTCGTGACAAACGAGATGCGTGCGCGCGGCATCAGCGGCTCCATCGCCGGGAACCCCGACTACACCACGGCCCAGTTCGAACAGGTGGCCAGTCACTTGATCTCCAACGCGCCCGAAGTGGTCAACATCGCCGCTGCGCCGGGGCTCGTCATCACCGACATCTTCCCCCGGCGCGGCAATACCAGCGTGATCGGCCTGGATTACAGCGAGGTGCCCGATCAGCTTGCCTCGGTGGCGCGGGCGCTGCGGTCGAACGCGGTCGTGCTCGACGGGCCGGTGAACCTGGTTCAGGGCGGCAAGGCCTTTATCCTGCGCGCGCCGGTCCGCCTGACGCCGGGTGGAAATCCCAAGGGCTCCCTGCCCTGGGGCGTCGTCTCGATCGTGATCGATTCAGAATCGATGATCGCGCGCACCGGCCTCGACCCCGCCCCGGCAGGCACCCGCATCGCCGTCCGGGCGCTGCGCCCCGGTGGCGAGGGCCCCGAGATGATCCACGGCGACGCCGACGTGTTCTCGGCACGGCCGGTGCTGCGGCAGCTTTCGCTGCTCGGCGTCACCTGGCAGATCGGCCTCGCGCCCGAGGGCGGCTGGCCCACCGCACCGACGGGCCGCGGGGCGATGGTGGCGCTGATCGCGGCAATCGCGCTGGTCGTGATGATCGTCGTCCACATCGTCAGCCGCCTCTCGCGAGAACGCGACGCCTCTCGGGCGCAGCTGTTCCAGGCGATCGAGTCGATCAACGACGGCTTCGCGCTCTACGGTCCCGACGACCGGCTGGTGATGTGCAACAGCAAGTATTGCAGCTATTACAACAAGTCCGCCGACCAGTTCGTGCCGGGCGCCCGGTTCGAGGACATCCTGCGCGAGGGACTGAGGCGCGGACAGTACCAGGACGCGATCGGACGCGAGGAAGAGTGGCTGCAGGAGCGGCTGGCCCTTCATGCCCAGGACCACAGCGTCAGCGAACAGTACCTGGACGACGGCCGCTGGCTGAAGGTTGCCGAAAACCGGACCCCTGACGGCAGCACCGTCGGCTTCCGCGTCGATGTGACCGAACTGAAGCGCGCGCAGCATTCGGCCGAGCAGGCGAACCGCGCGAAGTCGGATTTCCTCAACAATGTCAGTCACGAACTGCGAACGCCGCTGACCGTCATCCTCGGCTATTCCAGCTTTCTCCTCCGCCTCGAGCGGCTGCCCGAATACGCGCGGCTGCGCGACCTCATGGAACAGAACGGCGACGTGCCGGCCATCCGCGAGGCGCACGAGACGCACATGGAGACAATCCGCAGCCTGTCGCGGCGCATCGACTCGGCCGGGCAGATGCTGCTGAGCCTGATCAACGGCGTGCTCGACTGGTCCCGCATCGAAGCCGGAGAGATGAACCTCGCCCCCGAGCCGGTGCAGGTGGACCGGCTGGTCGACGAGATCGGCAGCCAGCTTCAGGATCTGGCCGACAGCAAGGGCCTCTGCTTCAACTATTCCGCCGACGAGGCGACCGTGGAAGCCGACCCGGTCCGGCTGCGGCAGGTTCTCATCAACCTCGTCGGCAACGCGATCAAGTTCACCGACAGTGGCCATGTCGCCCTGCGCGCCGAGTGCGACGGCGATGCCCTGACCTTCACCATCGAGGATTCCGGCTGCGGCATCGCGCCCGAGAACCACGAGCTCGTCTTCGAGCGTTTCAAGCAGGTCGACGATTCCATCACCCGCGCCTACACGGGCACCGGTCTGGGTCTGGCGATCACGCGGCAGATCGTCGAGGCGCATGGCAGCCGCATCAGGCTGGACAGCGTTCCCGGCGAAGGCAGCATCTTCAGATTCGCGCTCCCGGTCTGCACCCGGACCGCCAAAGCCGCCTGAACGGAGGCGGTACATGGCCACGTTTTGGGCACAGAGCCGACTTGCTAGGATCAAACTCCCCCGCCAAGATCCGGGCATGGATTTTGATTTTGCTAAGTTTTGTCCGGAAGGCGCGTCTTGATGGCACAACACTCGTATCTCTCCGTGACCGTCTTGGCTCTGCTCGCGCTTCTCGGACTTTACGCGGCATCCCTCGCCTTCGGAGTGGTCGGCCTGCCGTCGGGGCCGGTGATCTCCGGCCTCTGGGCGACGACCGGTCTGCTCGTGGGCAGCGGCGCGGTTCTTGTCCTTACCCGCCAGCAGGACCGGCGTGGACAGCGGCTGCTGCAGCAATACGGCAAGGAACTGAACTTCGGGCGGCAGGCGATCAACGCGCACACGATCGTCAATGTGTCCGAGCGCACCGGCGAGATCATCGAGGTGAACGAGAACTTCACGCGGCTCTTCGGCTATTCCGCCGACGAGGTGCTGGGCCATGAGTTGTCGTTCATCTACGAGAACGGCGAAGAGGACCCGGTCTTTCAGGAGATGATGTCGTGCTCGCTGGCCGGCACCGGCTGGACCGGTGAGCAGCGGCTGCGCACCAAGGATGGCGCGGCGGTCTACACGCAGTGCACGATGATGCCGCTCTTCGACGAAGACGGGCAGCACAGCCGCAACATCACCCTGCGCACGGACGTCACCGCCAGCCGCCGGGCCGAGGCGGATCACTATCTCACCGTCGTCCTCGAGGAACTCAAGGACGAGGTCTTCATCTACGACACCGCCGAGCACGTCATCACCTACATGAACGCCGCCGCCCGTCGCCGGACCGGGTGGGAAGACGGCGCCCGCGGCGGGCGCCGCATCGACGAGGCGATCTCGGACATCGACCCCGGCGTCTTCGCCGAGCACATTGCGCCGCTGACCAACGGCCGCGATCCCATCGTGCGGCTCGAATGCCGCGACGACGCCCACGCGCTCGAGGTGGCCACCCAGCGGATCACCGCCCCCGGCGGCAAGCCGCTCTATGTCTCGGTGATCCGCGACATCACCGAACGCCGCGCAGTGGAGAAGGCCAAGCTCGACATGGTGTCGACGGTCAGCCACGAGCTGCGCGCGCCGCTGACCTCGATCAAGGGCTCGCTGCGGATGCTGCAATCCGGCGCGCTCGGCACGTTCGAGGGCCGCGCCAACACGGTCATCGAGATCGCCGCGCGCAACAGCGAGCGGCTGCTGCTGGTCCTGAACGACATCCTCGACCTCGACAAGATCCGCGCCAAGCAGATGGATTTCACCCGCGAGTCGATGACGCTGGGCCCCCTCCTGCAAAGCGCCATCGACATGAACAGCGGCTACGGCGAGGAACACGGCGTCCGCTTCCGGCTGGACGACCCGACCTCGGACGCGCGGATCATGGGCAATGCCGATCGGCTGATGCAGGTCCTGACCAACCTGATGTCGAACGCGGCCAAGTTCTCGCCGCAGGACGGCGAGGTCCGCGTGGGCCTGCGCGATCAGGGCGATGTCTGGCAGATTTTCGTCCGCGATTCCGGACCCGGCATCGCCGAAAGCGACCGGCCCCGCGTGTTCGACACCTTCGCGCAGCTCAAGCCCGCCGACGGACGCCCGCGCTCGGGCACCGGGCTGGGGCTCGCCATCTGCAAGTCCATCGTCGAGCGGCACGAGGGGGAGATCGACTTCGTCAGCCAGATCGGTCACGGCACGGAATTCCGGGTCGATCTTCCCAAGGCCGCTGGACCAGAAAGAAACCTGACGCTAGAACGTCTGGCCAGCTAGCACGCGAAAGGCGAGTTCATGACACTCCGCTCCATCCTCCACGTCGAAGACGATGCCGACATCCGCGCCATCGTCCAGCTGTCCCTGGAAACCTTGGGCGGATACCAGTTGTCGCAATACGCCTCCGGGCCCGAAGCGCTGGAGGCGGCGCCCTCAGAGACGCCCGACCTGATCCTGCTGGACGTGATGATGCCGGGCATGAGCGGCGAGGACGTCTGGAAGTCCTTCACCGAGATGCCGCATCTGCGCGACGTGCCGACGATCTTCATGACCGCGAAGGCCGAGGGCGTCTATTCCGCCGACCTGATCCGCCGCGGCGCCTGCGCGGTCATCACCAAGCCGTTCGACCCGATGAGCCTGCCGGACGAGATCCGCAGCCACTGGGACAAATGCGCCTCGGAACACTCCGCCTGACGCTCAGCGGGTACGCCGCCTGAGCAGCGCTTCGGTCGCGCGGTCCACGCCAGCATGCAGCAACAGCGTGAAGACGGCCAGCACCAGCAGGGCCGCGAACATGAGGTCGATCTTGGCGCGTCCGTTGGCCAGCAGCATCAGGTAGCCCAGCCCCTTCGACGCGCCGACCCATTCGCCGATGATCGCGCCGATGGGGGCATAGACCGCGGCGAGCTTCAGCCCCGAGACGAAACCGGGCAGCGCCGCGGGCACACGGACGCGCCACATGACCTGCCGCCGCCCCGCGCCCATGACGCGCGCCAGGTCCAGCCAGCCCGACGGCGTGCGCATCAGCGCGTCGAAGAACGCCGACGTCACCGGGAAATAGATGATGAGCAACGCCATCGCGATCTTCGAGGCCAGCCCGTAGCCGAACCAGAGCGTCAGGATCGGCGCCAGCGCGAACACCGGCACCGCCTGGCTGAAGACGAGGATCGGCCGCAGCAGACGCCGCGCCCGCTCGGACGCCGCAAGACCGATGGCCGACCCCGCGCCCAGGACGGCGCCCAGCACCAGCCCGGCGAGCACCTCGATGATGGTGACGACCGCATTCTCGGCGATCAGCACGCGTGACGTCCAGAGCGCCTGCGCCACGCGGGCAGGTCCCGGCAGGATGAAGGGCGGCATGTCCAGCGCCACAACCACCGCCTGCCACAGCGCGATGACCAGCAGCGCCGGCCCGGCGAGGTGCACCGCCCTCATGCGGCCTCCAGCAGGCAGCGGGTGAGCCGGCCCTGCGCGGCCAGTGTCTCTTCCCCGTCCGCGGCGCGGGGCATCGGCGTGTCGGGGGGGGCGACGGTCTGAAGCTCGTGTTCGGTCAGCAGCAGGATGCGCTCGCCCAGCCGCGCCGCCTCGGCCGCGTCGTGGGTCACGTGCAGCACGGTGCGGCCCCGCAACAACTCGGCGGCGAGGTCCTGCATCCGCGCGCGGGTGGCGGCGTCGAGGGCCGAGAACGGCTCGTCCAGCAGCACGACGGGGCGGTCCTCCATCAGCGTCCGGGCCAGAGCGGCCCGCTGGCGCTGACCGCCCGACAGCGCGCCCGGCTTCTTGTCGCTATGGGCCTCGAGCCCCACGCGAGACAGGATGGCGCGGGCGGCGTCGCGGTCGGGCGTCTCTCCCCGAAGGCGCGCACCGAGGAGGGCGTTGTCGAGGACGGTCAGCCACGGCATCAGCAGGTCCGACTGCGCCATCAGCGCGACGCGACCCGCCAGGGGGGCACCGTCGTCGGCCCCGCAGGTGCCGTCCAGCGCGACCTCGTCGTCGATCCCGGCAAAGGTCCGCAGGATCGTCGACTTGCCGACGCCGGACGGCCCCAGAAGACAGGTCCAGCGGCCTGCCGGAACACGCATTTCCAGCGGGCCGAAGACCCGCGTCCCTGCGATGTCGGCAGTGCCGGACAGCGACAGGCCGGGGGCGGTGATCATCCGTCGAGACCCATCTGCCAGAACGCGATCTCCAGCTGCGTTGCGGTCCGGAACCGGCCGCACAGACGCGACCAGCGGGGGCTTTTTTCCGGTTCGGTTCCAATGCGTTGTGCGACGGAGGCGTCGATCTGCGCGCCGACGGTACGGCACAGCGACTGGTACTCGTCCCCGGCATAGGTCTCGATCCACTTGGCGTAGGGGCCGCCGGTGCCGGAGAGGCGGGCGCCGATCTCGCCATAGCCCAGCACGCAGGGCGCCAGGGCGGCGAAGAGGTCGAGCAGGTCGCCAGAATGGCCGGCATCCAGGACGTAGCGCGTATAGGCCAGGTTGGCGGGCGCCTCGACGGTGTCGAACAGGGCCCGGCGGCCGATCCCCTCGTCCGCACAGGTCTGGATATGGAGCGGCATCTCGTCGTGCAGCAGGGCGTACACAACCTGTGCACAGAGCGTATGCTCTTCGTATGTCTCCGATTTCGTCACACCGAGCGCCCAGGCGCGGGCGAAATGGACGAGAAAGACGTAATCCTGGCGCAGGTAATGCAGGAACGACTCGCGCGGCAGCGTGCCGTCCGCGAGGCCCGCGACGAAGGGATGGCGCACATAGGCGTCCCAGTCGTCGCCGGCCGCCGCGCGCCAGGCCGCGAAGGTCTGGCCGTAGGACATCACTCGCCCCCGATCTCGATGGCCAGATCCTCGACCGGCTTGACCTCGTCGATCAGCCCGGCCTCGGCCATGAACCGCTCGAACCGGGCGTAGCGCGACGAATCCAGCGCGGCGGGCCGCAGGGCGAAGCGCGGGATCGTGTCGGTCCACGCCTTGCGGTTCAGCTCGTCCTGAAGCTCGGTCGAGGTCGAGGCGAAGATCTCCCAGCTCTCTTCGGGGTGGTTCACGATGTACTGGGTCGCCCGCTCGGTCGCCTGGAGGAAGCGGCCGATCATGTCGGCATCCATCGTCTCGGGGTTGGCGACGTAGATCAGTTCGTCATAGACCGGCACGCCCTCTTCCTCGAGGTAGAAGCAGCGGCCGGGCACGCCCTCGATCTCCATCTGGTTGAGCTCGAAGTTGCGGTAGGCGCCGATCACCGCGTCGACCTGCCCCGACATCAGCGCGGGCGCGAGCGAGAAGTTGACGTTCACCAGTTCGACATCGTCCATCGACAGGCCAGCAGGTTCCAGCATCGCCTCGAGCAGTGCCTCCTCGACTCCCGCGACCGAGAACCCGACGCTGCGGCCCTCGAGGTCGGCGATCTCCTGCACCGGGCCGTCCTGCCGCACCAGCAGGCAGTTGAGCGGCGAGGCGATCAGCGTGCCCACGCGCTTGAGCGGCAGCCCCTCGGCCACCTGCAGGTGCAGCTGCGGCTGATAGCTGACGGCAAGGTCGGCGCGGCCCGCCGCGGCCATCTTGGGCGGGTCGGCGGGATCGGCTGGGGCGACGATGTCCACGTCGAGGTTTTCTTCCGCGAAATAGCCCAGCTCGTCGGCCAGCACGATCGGGCCGTGGTCTGGGTTCACGAACCAGTCGAGCACCAGCGTCATGTCGTCCTGCGCGGCGGCGGGCGTGGCGCCCAGCGCGAGGGCGAATAGGGGGGCAAATCTCATGTCTCTCCTCCGGATTGGTCGCCCAGGGCGACGAGGGCGATCTCGCCGTTCCAGACGGCGGACAGGCGGTCGGCCGCGCTCCACGAGCGCTGGCCGGACCGGCAACAAAATACCGCGCGCTGCCCCGATGCGGGCACCGGGCCGTCGGCCCCGAACGCGTCGACGGGCAGGCGGCGGGCGGCAGGATGGGCGATGGGGCCTTCCTCGGGGCGACGCAGATCGACGACGAAATCCTCGGGACCGATCGCGTCGGGCGCGATGAAGGCCGGGGCGCCCTGGGGTTCGGGTGCGGCGTGGAAGTCGAAACCGCCGAAACGGTGGCCGAGCGCATCGAAGCTGACGACCCGGCCCAGGGGCGACGGGGCGATCCCGGCGACAAGCGACAGCGCCTGCTGCGCCTGCACCGCGCCGATCACGCCGACCACGGGGCCCAGCACGCCGTCCTCGGCGCACGAGCCGATGCGCTCGGGCAGGTCGGGGAACACCGCGCGCAGCGACGGCGCCCCGCCGCAGAACGCGCCGGAATAGCCGCCCGTGCCGATCACCGAGGCGCTGACCAGCGGCACGCCCCCGGCGCGGCACCAGTCCGACAGGACGTAGGAGGCGGCGAAGCTGTCGGCGCAGTCGAGCACCACGTCGCAGCCCTGCCCCAGCGTGGCGACGTTCGCCGGGCCCAGCGTATCGACCACCGGCGCGACCGCGCTGTCGGGGTTCAGCGCCCGCATCGACGCCGCCGCGGCCTCGGCCTTGGGCGTGCCGATGTCGGTGCCGCGGAACAGCGTCTGGCGGTGCAGGTTCGAGTCCTCGACCCGATCGGGATCGACGAGGCGGATGTGCCCCACGCCGGCGCCGACGAGATATTGCAGCACCGGCGCCGCCAGCCCCCCGGCACCGACAACCAGCACCGACGCGGCGCGCAGGCGGTCCTGCCCCGCCTGCCCCAGTTCGGGCACGGCGATCTGGCGGGCATAGCGGCTCATCTCGTGGCCTCCAGCCAGGCACGGACACGGCCCTCGGGATCGGCGTTCAGCGTGATGTCCGTGACCACCGACACGATGTCGGCCCCGGCGTCGAAGGCGTCCGGCGCCCGGTCGATGTTCAACCCGCCGATGGCGACGAGGGGGATGTCGCCGATACGCGCCTTCCAGTCGCGCACCCGGTCGAGCCCTTGCTCGTGCCATTTCATCTTCTTGAGGATCGTCGGCCAGACCGGCCCCAGCGCGACATAGTCTGGCGCGAGGGACAGGGCGCGGTCCAGTTCGGCTTCGTCATGGGTCGAGATGCCCAGCTTCAACCCCGCCTTGCGGATCGCGGCCAGGTCGGCGGTGTCGAGATCCTCCTGCCCCAGGTGGACCCAGTCGCAGCCAAGGTCGATGGCGTGGCGCCAGTGGTCGTTCACCACCATCGTCGCGCCGGACGCACGGGACAGCGCGTGCGATTGCTCGATCGCGTCGCGCAGGTCCTGGTCGGGCCGGTCCTTGAGCCGCAGCTGGAACAGCCGCACGCCGAGCGGCAGCATCCGGACCAGCCAGGCGGGATCGTCGAAGATCGGATAGAAACGGTCGAGTGTCATTCCAGGAACGCCATGCCGATCACGGGGGTCGAGGGCGCGGCCATGTCGCGCGGCTCCATCGGGTCGGCCTCGTAGCCGAGCCGCCCGGCCTCGAGCGCGCGGGCAAAGCCCTCGGCCATCGCGGCGGGGTCGCCGGCCTTGGCGACGGCGGTGTTCAGCAGGATCGCGTCATAGCCGAGCTCCATCGCCATGGCGGCGTGGCTGGGCATGCCCAGGCCCGCGTCGATCACCAGCGGAACGTCCGGGAACTGCGCCCGCAGGGTGCGCAACCCGTAGACGTTGTTCAGCCCCAGACCGGTCCCGATGGGCGCGCCCCAGGGCATCAGCACCTCGCATCCCGCATCCAGCAGCCGCCCGGCCAGCACGCCGTCCTCGGTGGTGTAGGGAAAGACCTTGAACCCGTCGTCCGAGAGGATGCGCGCCGCCTCGACCAGCCCGAACGGGTCGGGTTGCAACGTGTCGGGGTGGCCCACGACCTCGAGCTTGATCCAGTCGGTGCCGAACATCTCGCGCGCCATCTGCGCGGTCGTCACAGCCTCGCGCACGGTGTGGCAGCCGGCGGTGTTCGGCAGGACCGGCAGGCCGAGATCGCGGATCAGGCCCCAGAACGACTCTCCGGCCCCCTCGCCCGCCGATTCCCGGCGCAGCGAGACGGTAGCGATGCCGGCGCCCGAGCGGCGAAAGGCCTGTTCGAGGACCGCGGGCGAGGGATACTGGGCCGTGCCCAGCATCAGCCGCGAGTCCACCTGCGTGCCGTAGAACGTGGGCATGTCAGCCTCCCTGCCGGGGCGCTAGGATTTCCAGCCGGTCGCCGTCGGACAGCGCCGTCTCACCCCGCGCCGGGACCGGCACGAAGCCCTCGTTCAGCGCCGTGGCGACGCGCGCGCCGCCATAGCCCAGTTCGTCGAGCGCGTCGGTCAGGGTCGGGCCCGCGACCTCACGCTGTTCGCCGTTGACGGTGATCTTCATCGTCCATGACCTCCGGTCGTGTTCCGTCGAGCAGCCAGTCCGCCGTCATCCGCGCCATCGCGGGCGCAAGCAGGAAACCGTGGCGGAACAGGCCGTTGACGTGGGTGGTGGCGCCGCGCTGACGGATGCGCGGCAGGTTGTCGGGAAAGGCGGGGCGGGCGTCGGCGCCGATTTCCAGCAGCGCCGCCTCGCCGAAGGCGGGATGCAGGGCGTAGGCGGTGCTGAGCAGCTCCATCACCGACCGTGCGGTGGCGGGGGCGCGGCTGTCGCTTTCGATCTGGGTGGCGCCCAGCATGTAGACCCCGTCGCCGCGCGGCACGATGTAGAGCGGGTGGCGCGGGTGCAGCAGGCGGATCGGGCGCGTCAGGTGCACGTCGGGCGCGCGAAGCACCACCATCTCGCCGCGGACCCCGCGCAGGTCGGACAGCGCCTCCCGCGCCGCCAGCCCCCGGCAGTCGATCACGGGGCCGTCCCCCGACATCCCGACACGCGGCACGCCGGCGGCGGCGAGCCCGTCGCGCAAGGTGGCGAGGGCGGCGCGGGGGTCGATATGCGCCTCGTCGGCGAAATGCAGCGCGCGGGAGAAGCGGCGCTCCAGCCCCGGCTCGAGCGCGTCGATGGCCTCGGCGTCGAGCGACGAGTGATGCGCGGTCCGCCGGGCGAAGCGGTCAAGCTCGGCCCGGTCGCGCCCCGGCGTGACCACCAGCGATCCACGACGCTCGACCCCGACGCCGCGCGCCTGCCACCAGTCGGCGGCCTCGCGACCAAGCCGGGTGACCGGCTCTTCGGCCGTCTCGCTTTCGCAATCGGGGGCGAGCATGCCGCCGGCCCACCACGAACACGCGTGCGGGCCCGGCCGCTCGTGGGGATCGCACAGCTGCACGGTTGCGCCGCGCGCCGTCAGTTCGGCGGCGACCGCCAGCCCCATGACACCGGCGCCGAGAACCGTGTACGTCATCGCCACACCTCGTGGAAATGATGGACGGGGCCGTGCCCCTTGCCCACGGACAACGCGTCGGCGGCGGCAATCGCTCCATGCAGCCAGCTCTGCGCGCGGCCGACGGCGTCGGTCAGCGTGGCGCCCCGGGCCAGCTCGGCGGCGATGGCCGACGACAGCGAGCAGCCGGTGCCGTGGGTGTTCGCGGTCCGCAGCCGGGGTGCACGGAACGCGGTCGTCCCTGCGGCGGTGACCAGCAGATCGGCACATTCGTCGCCGCCCGCATGCCCGCCCTTCATCAGCACTGCGCGGGGGCCCAGCACCAGGAGCTCGCCCCCCTGCGCGGCGGCCTCGGCCTCGGACGCGGCCACGCCGGTACCCAGAAGGCGGGCGGCCTCGGGAAGGTTCGGGGTCAGCACGTCGGCGCGGGGCACGAGACCGGCAAGGATCGCCCGCACCGCGTCGTCGGCCAGCAGCGGATCGCCGGACTTGGCGACCATCACCGGGTCAAGCACGACCGGGCCGTGAAACCCCGACAGGGCCTCCGCCACGGCCTGCGCCACCGGCGCGGTCGCCAACATGCCGATCTTGACCGCGCCGATGTCGATGTCGTCCAGCACCGAGCGGATCTGCGCGGCGACCAGATCGGGGTCGAGCGCCTGCACGGCCTGCACGCCGACCGTGTTCTGCGCGGTAATCGCGGTGATCGCGCTGGCCGCATAGACGCCGAGCGCCGAGGCGGCCTTGATGTCGGCCTGAATCCCGGCGCCCCCGCCGCTGTCGGAGCCCGCAATGGTGAGTATCTTCGCCGGTGTCTCCATACTCTCCTCACGCGTCACGGATCATGGGCGAGGAGTGGGAGACACGAAGCGCCGGATTTGGCGCCTGACATCGTTCTTCCGTTCCCTACGCCGGCATGGTCCGGATCAGGTTCGATGGGTTGGCATGCGGCCTCTCAGCCCGCGCGAACGGGCACCCCAACGGATGACGCAGAGATAGCAACGACGCGGCCGGGCTTCAAGCCGAAGCGGCCGCAACGGCAGGCATGCACGCCGATCGGCAGGGGGTCGTGCGCCCCGCCAACCCGCGACGCTCTGACGCAGTTTCGCGCGCGCGGGCGCGCGCACGCGTGGCGAACAGGACACGACGTTTCCGACAATCGCCGCACCCCGGCCCTGCCAAGACCATTTTTTTACGCCTTGGGTCTGGCCTCTTGCGCGGATTTCGTGCCGATTGGGGACATGTCGCTGTTTCTGATCGTCGCCCTTCCGTTTCTCGGTGCGTTGCTGCCGGGCCTCATGGTCCAGGCGGGCCGCCGCGCGTGTTCGATCACCACCGGGCTGGTGACGCTTCTGGCGCTGACCGGGCTTCTGGTGAACGCCCCGGCGGTCCTGTCCGGAGAGGTGCAGACGGCGCGGCTGGAGTGGCTGCCGGGCCTCGGCATGAACGCCAACTTCTTCCTCGATCCGCTGGGCCTGTTCTTCGCCGGGCTGATCCTGGGGATCGGGCTGCTGATCATCATCTACGCGCGGTTCTACCTCTCGCGCGAGGATTCGATGGGCGAGTTCTTCACCTACCTGCTGCTGTTCCAGGGCGCGATGGTGGGCATCGTCCTGAGCGACAACGTCCTCGTGCTGCTGATCTTCTGGGAGCTGACCTCGCTGTCGTCGTTCCTGCTGATCGGATACTGGAAACACACCGCCGAGGGGCGACAGGGCGCGCGGATGGCGCTGGCCGTGACCGGCATGGGCGGGCTGGCCCTGATCGGCGGCATGCTGATCCTGGGCAACATCGTCGGCAGCTACGACCTGACCGAGATCCTGCAGAACCGCGAGGCGATCCAGGCCTCGCCGCTTTACCTGCCGGCGCTGATCCTGATCCTGCTGGGCTGCTTCACCAAGTCGGCGCAGTTCCCGTTCCATTTCTGGCTGCCGCACGCGATGGCCGCACCGACGCCCGTTTCGGCCTACCTGCACAGCGCGACGATGGTGAAGGCCGGGCTGTTCCTGATGGCGCGGCTGTGGCCGGTGCTCTCGGGCACCGACGCCTGGTTCTATCTCGTCGGCACGGCGGGGCTGATCACGATGGTGCTGGGCGCGCTGATCGCGATCTTCAAGGACGACCTGAAGGCGCTGCTGGCCTTCTCGACCGTCAGCCACCTGGGCCTGATCACGATGCTTCTGGGCTTTGGCACGCCGTTCGCGGCGCTGGCGGCGGTATTCCACATCCTCAACCACGCGACGTTCAAGGCCGCGCTCTTCATGACCGCGGGCATCGTCGACCACGAGGCGCACACCCGCGACATCAAGCGGCTGGGCGGCCTGCGCAAGCTGATGCCGGTGACCTTCGTGATCGCCACCGTCGCGTCGCTGTCGATGGCGGGCATCCCGCTGTTCAACGGCTTCCTCTCGAAGGAGATGATGCTGGAAGAGGCCGTGCACACGACCTGGGCCGGAAGCCACTGGGTGCTGCCCGTCTTCGTCACGATCGGCGCGCTGTTCTCGGCGGCGTACTCGTTCCGCTACGTGGCGCACACCTTCCTGGGCCCGGTGCGCGACGACTACCCGCACAAGCCGCACGATCCCGGCTTCGGCATGTGGGCGCCCGCGGCGTTCCTGTGCGTGCTGGTGCTGGCGATCGGCCTGATGCCGTTCCTCGTAGAACCGCTGGTCTTTACCGTGGCCGAGGCGGTGATCGGCGGCGTCGGCGAGATCGAGGAGGGCTATCATCTGGCGATCTGGCACGGCCTGACGCCCGCGCTGCTGATGTCGGGCATCGCCGTGGTCGGCGGCCTGCTGCTGCTGGCGCTGCACCGCCCGCTGGACCGCGCGTGGATCGCCACGCCGCGACCCGAGGCCAAGGCGATGTTCGACCGCCTGATGGCGGCCTGCGTGGGCGGCGCGCGGGGCCTGACCGACGCGCTGCACGACGGGGCCCTGACCCGCTACGCGGCGATCTTCACGGTGACCGTGGTCGCCGCGGGGGCGCACGCCTTCTGGACGGGCAACCTGGTGGTCGCCGACCGCGGCGGCGCCATCCCCGACCTCGTGCCGCTGGTCGGCTGGGCGCTGCTGGTCGTCTCGGCCGCGTGGCTGGCGCTGTCGCACCGCCGCCGGCTGCTGTCGCTGGTGCTGGTGTCGATCGTCGGGCTCGTGATCTCGATCGGCTTCAATTACTTCAGCGCGCCGGACCTGGCGTTGACGCAGATCTCGGTCGAGGTCGTGACCGTCATCCTGCTGCTCTTGGCGCTGAACTTCCTGCCCAAGACGACGCCGGTCGAAAGCTCGGTCGGCAAGCGCACCCGCGACGGTCTGATCGCGGTGGTCGGCGGGCTGGGCGTCGGCGCGCTGAGCTATGCGCTGCTGGTCCACGAATTCGCCTTCGAGACGATCTCGGACTTCCACCTCGAGAATTCCTACAAGGGCGGCGGCGGTCATAACGTGGTCAACGTCATCCTGGTGGATTTCCGTGGCTTCGACACCTTTGGCGAGATCATCGTGCTGGGGATCGCCGCGCTGGTGATCTACGCCGCGACCGAGGCGCTGCTGTCGGGGCCGGTGCGCGCGCGCCTGCTGAACTGGGTGCCCGACATGGTCCGCGCCGGCGACGCGCATCCGCTGATGATGGTGGTCGCGACCCGCGTGATGATGCCGGTCGTGCTGATGGTCGGCTTCTACATCTTCCTGCGCGGCCACAACGAACCCGGCGGCGGCTTCATCGCGGGCCTCGTCGTCGCGATCGGCGTGGTGATGCAGTATATGGCCTCGGGCTTTGCCTGGGCCGACCGGCGGCAGCGCTTCCCCTATCACGGGATCATCGGCGCCGGCGTGCTGGCCGCGGGCCTGACCGGCATCGGGGCCTGGTTCGCGGGGCAGCCGTTCCTGACATCGGATTTCGGCTATGCCCGCATCCCGCCCTTCAACGAGTTCGAGCTGGCCACCGCGATGGCCTTCGACCTGGGTGTGTTCCTCGCCGTGGTCGGCGCCGTGCTGCTGTCGCTGGAAAGCTTCAGTCGCATCGCCCGCCGCTCGAACGAGCAAGTGAGCGACTACGCGATGGACATCGATCCCTCGCGCAACGAGGAGGCCTGACATGGAAGCCATGGTGGCCAGCGCCGTCGGGGTCCTGACGGCGGCCGGACTGTACCTTGTGCTGCGGCTGCGCACCTTCCCGGTGATCATCGGGCTGTCCCTGCTGACCTACGCGGTCAACGTGTTCCTGTTCGGATCCGGCGGGCTGGTGGTGAACGAGCCGCCGATCTGGCACGAGCACGACAACAGCTACACCGATCCGCTGCCCCAGGCGCTCGTGCTGACGGCGATCGTGATTTCGTTCGGGATGACGGCCGTCTCGGTGGTGATCGCCCTCGCCGCCTATCTCAGCGGCGACGACGACAGTATCAACATGACGCCGGGCGAGGCGGAGGACGACGCCCCATGAGCCACTGGATCATCGTTCCCGTCGTCCTGCCGGCGCTTCTTGCGGCGTTCATCGTGCTGCTGTGCCGCTTCAACCTGACCGTCCAGCGCGCGCTCTCGACCGCGGGCACGGCCGTGATGGTGGTCATCGCCACGGGCCTGATGCTGCGTGCCGGCACCGGCGCGATCGACGTCTACGAGTTGGGCGACTGGCCCGCGCCGTTCGGCATCGTGCTCGTCGCCGACCGGCTGGCGACAATGATGGTGCTGCTCACCTCGGTGCTCGCGCTTGCCGTCGTGCTGTACGTGATCGGCACCGGCTGGGACAAGCGCGGCCGCCATTTCCACGCCCTGTTCCAGTTTCAGCTGATGGGCGTCTGCGGCGCCTTCCTGACCGGCGACGCGTTCAACCTCTTCGTGTTCTTCGAGGTGCTGCTGATCGCCTCCTACGGGCTGATGATCCATTCCGGCGGGCCGGTGCGGCTGCGCGCGGGGATGCAGTACGTGGTCTACAACCTGCTGGGCTCGACGCTCTTCCTGTTCGCGCTGGGAACGATCTACGCTGTGACCGGCACGCTGAACATGGCGGACCTGGCCGACCGCGTGGCGCAGCTGCCGACCGACGACACCGCGCTGCTGCGGGTGGGCGCGACGCTGCTGATCCTGGTGTTCGCGGTGAAGGCCGCGGTCCTGCCGCTGCATTTCTGGCTGCCGGCAAGCTATTCCAACGCCCCGGCCCCGGTCGCGGCGCTGTTCGCGATCATGACCAAGGTCGGCGCCTATGCGATGCTGCGCTTCCTGACGCTGGTCTTTCCGCCCGACCTCGAGGCGACGCAGGGCCTGTTCGACTTCTGGCTGCAGCCGGCCGCGATGCTGACGCTGATCGCGGGCATGGTGGGCGTCCTCGGCGCGCGACGGCTCGACCGGCTGGCGGCCTTCGCGGTGATCGGGTCGATGGGCACGCTGCTGACCTCGATCTCGCTGTTGACGCCGCAGGGCACGCAGGCGGCGCTGTTCTACATCCTACACTCGACCTTCGCCTCGGCGACGCTGTTCCTGATCGTGGGCCTCGTGCAGGCGGGGCGCGGCGGAGCCGGCGGCCGGATCGAGGCGCTGGCGCCGATCGCCCGCAACGGGCTGGTCGCCGGGTTGTTCTTCATCAGCGCCATCGCCCTCTCGGGCGTGCCGCCGCTGTCGGGCTTCGTCGGCAAGCTGATGGTGCTCGACGCGGCGCGCGCCGCGTCGGGGCCATACTGGCCGGTCTGGACGGCGATCCTGGTGACCTCGCTGATCGCGATCGTCGGCTTCGCCCGCGCCGGCAGCACGGTGTTCTGGAAGGCCAACGAATCCGCCGCCGCTGCCGCCCATCCCGAGGCGCCGCCGGCCACGGGCCTGTCGATCGTGGCCATCGGCGGCATCATGGTGCTGCTGGTCGCGCTGACCGTGCTTGCGGGGCCGGTGATGGCCTTCATGGGCGAGACGACCGATCAGCTCTACAATACCACGGGCTACATCTCGGCGGTGCTGGGTGACGGGGAGGCCGCGCAATGATCCAACGCCTCGTGCCTCATCCCTTCCTGACGGCGCTTCTGACCGCCGTCTGGATGCTGCTGGAGAACACGCTCAGCTGGGGGGTGTTCGTCTTTGCCCTGATCCTCGGGCTCGTCATCCCCTTCCTGACGAGGATGTGGTGGCCCAACCGTCCGAAGCTGAGCCGGCCGTTCAAGGTGCCGGAATACCTCGTCATCCTGATCTGGGACATCATCGTCGCCAACGTGTCGGTCGCGATCACCGTGGTGTTCAAGCGCAACGCCGACATGAAGCCCGCCTGGATCGCGATCCCGCTCGACATCCGCTCACCCGAGGCGATCACCTGCCTCGCGTCGACGATCACGCTGACGCCGGGCACCGTCTCGGCCGACGTGTCGAGCGAGGGCGCCTACCTGCTGGTGCATTGCCTCGATACCGACGATGCCGACGCTGTCCGCGACGAGATCAAGAGCCGCTACGAACGCCGCCTGAAGGAGATTTTCGAATGATCCAGATCGCGCTCGTCTTTGCCTATGTCTGCATCGGGCTGTCGCTGATCCTGGCGATGTGGCGGCTCTGGAAGGGTCCGAACGTGATCGACCGGGTCCTGGCGCTCGACACGCTGGTCGTGAACGGGATCGGCATGATCGTTGTGTTCGGCATTAGCACCGGGGTCGAGACCTATTTCGAATCCGCGCTCATCATCGCGATGCTCGGCTTCGTCTCGACAGTGGCCTACGCGCGGTTCGTGCTGCGCGGCAACATCATCGAGTGAGGCGGGCATGATCTGGGACATCCTCATCGCCGTAGCGCTGGTCATCGGCGCCGTCTTCACCCTCGTCGGCTCGTACGGGCTGGTGAAGATCGACCGCCCCATGTCGCGGCTCCACGCCCCCACCAAGGCCAGCACGCTGGGGGTCGGCAGCCTGCTGCTCGCCTCGATTCTCGACGCCTATTCCAGCGGCGACGGGTCGCTGCACGAAATCCTCGTGATGGCGTTCCTCTTCGTCACCGCGCCGATCTCGGCACACTTCATGGCCAAGGCGCACATCCACCGCGGCACCGTGGCCGCGGCACCGCCGACGCTGGAGTCGGGCGAAACGTGGGCCTGTCTGGACAAGGACCGCGAAGAGCAGCCGGCGGACACCAGCGCCTGATCCGGCGGGCCGGCGCGCTTCAACTCAGCCGAGAATCATTCCGACGCGCCTGGCACTATCTGTCACGATCCGGAAACAGAAATCCGGGCACCCGAAACATTGTTGCTTTGTATTAATGCGCAACCAACCCACCGGCGAGTTTCCGTAACGGAAGGTATTGCGTGAATGGTCACAATCGGAACTGCTTTGACCATAAGTATATTTACTCAAAGGCGTACGACGTCGTGGACAACAGTGATTCATATACTCCGGACTCCGGTCAGCCGGTAGCCGCGGGCCGCGACAAAAGTCGTTCCAAGAATGAAGCGAGTGGAATGGTGCATCCCGTGGACGCCCATGTAGGGCGACAATTGAAGACGGCCCGCCACCTCAGGGAACTGTCCCAGGGCGACGTGGCCCGGAACCTTGGCGTCAGTTTCCAGCAGGTTCAGAAATACGAATCCGGCACGAACCGCGTTTCGGCCAGCCGCCTGTTCGAGCTGGCGGTGATGCTGCACGTGCCACCGGGCTATTTCTTCGACGGCCTGAGCGGGCTCGATTCCCCGGACGAGGACGAGCGGCTGACGCCCGAGGACGCGCAGATCGCGCGCGCCCTCTCGCGCATCACCGACCGCAAGACCAAGTCGATGCTGCACGCCCTGATCTCCGAGATCGCGGGCTACGAGGACGACCGCAGCTCGGACGTGGCCGCCAACTGCTGAGCGCGCGCTATTCCCGCGCGCGCAGGATGCTGGCGGGCCGCGCCGCAAGCGGCCGCCAGGCAAAGACCAGCCCCGCCGCCAGCGTCAGCAGCACGCCGCCCACGACGATCGCCAGCGCCGACAGGGGCGCGAAGCGGAACTCGGTCTCCATCACGAAACGGCTGACGGCCCATCCCGCGCCGCCGCCCGCCGCGACCGCGACCACGCCGGCGGCCGCCCCCAGCAGCGCCGAGCGCAGGGCAAAGCTGGTCAGAATCCGCCGTCTCCCCGCCCCCACCGTCTTGAGGATCGCGGCCTCGTAGGTGCGCGCGCGCTCACCGGCCGCCGCGGCGCCGATCAGCACCACCGCCCCGGTCACCAGCGTCGCCATCGCGCCATAGGTCACGGCCGCCGCGACACCGGCCAGCACCTCGCTGACGCGGTCGATCGCGTCGCGCACGCGGATCGCGGTGATGTTGGGATAGGTGTCCGAGATGTCGCGCAGGATCGCCGCCTCGGCCTGCGGCTCGGCGTAGATCGTCGAGATGTAGGTGTGCGGCGCCCCGCGCAGCGCGGCGGGGTTCATTGCCAGCACGAAGCCGATCCCGGCGGTCGAGAAATCGACCTCGCGGAAACTGGTGATCTCTCCGGTGATGTCGCGGCCGAGGATGTTGATGGTCAGCGTGTCGCCCAGCGACACTCCCAGTTCCGCGGCCTCTTCGGCGGCAAAGCTGATCTGCGGCGGGCCGTCGTACGCCTCGGGCCACCATTCTCCCGCGGTGATCGTCGTGTCGTCGCCCGGCCGGTCCGAGTAGGTCACGCCGCGGTCGCCCTGCAGCACCCAGTGATCGCCCGCGACCTCGTCCGCCGGGCGGTCATTGATCCGGGTGATGATGCCGCGCAGCATCGGCGCGGTCTCGACCCGGCTGACCGCCGGATCGGTGTCCAGCCGCTCGCGGAAGCCGTCGATCTGGTCGGGCTGGATGTCCACCATGAAGAAGGCCGGCGCGACCTCGGGCAGATCGCGCGAGATCGCGCTGCGCAGGTTGGTGTCGATCTGTCCGATCGCCGCCAGCACGCTGAGCCCCAGACCCAGCGACAGCACCACGCTCGTCGCCTCTCCGCCGGGGCCGCCCACGGCCCCCAGGGCCAGGCGCAGCGCGCTGCGCCCCTGCACGACCCGCGCACGGGCAAGGCGCCGCGCCACCCGCCGCACGAGCCACGCCGCCCCCAGCAGGACGACGAACGCCGCACTCAGCCCCGCGGCGGCCCACAGGGTCAGCTCGGGCAGACCCGACAGCCACGCGGCCAGGCCCACCAGCAAGACCACGAGCCCGGCGATCACGGCGAGGGTGCCCGGATGCGGCGTGACGCGGAGGCCGCCGATGTCGCGAAACAGCGCCGCCGCCCGTACCTCGCGCGTGCGAGCCAGCGGCCATAGGGTGAAGATCGCCGCCGCCAGCAGACCGTAGAGCGCCGCCTGCGCCAGCGGCGCGGCATGCAGCCCGAAATCCGCCGGGACCGGCAGCTGCGCCGCGATGACGGGCGAGAACAGGAGCGGAAGTCCCGCCCCCAGTGACACGCCAAGCACGACGCCGACCAGGGCCAGCACGCCGACCTGGATCAGGTAGACCTCGAAGATTGTGCGCCCCTCGGCACCGAGCGTCTTGAGCACGGCGATCGTGCCGGTCTTGCCGTCGAGATGCGCCCGCACGGCCGCCGCGACGCCGACCCCGCCCACGGCAAGGCCGGCAAGCCCGACCAGCACCAGGAACGCGCTGAGCCTGTCGACGAACTCGGACACGCCGGGCGCGCCGTTCCGCCGGTCGCGCCAGCGAAAGCCGGTTTCGTCCAGCACCGCGTCGGCCTGCGCCTCCAGCGCATCGAGATCCGCGCCCGGCGGCACCCGCAGCCGATATTCCGTCTCGTAGAGCGTGCCAGGCACCAGCAGCCCGGACTCGCTCAGCGCCGACGTCCGGACCAGCGTGCGCGGGCCCAGCTCGAACCCGCCGCCGCCGTCGTCCGGCTCGCGCTCCAGCGCGGCGCTCAGCACGAAGGATTGCGTACCCAGGCGGAACGTCTCGCCCACCGACAGGCCCAGCCGGTCGATCAGCACCGGGTCCATCACCGCGCCCGGCAGGCCGCCGGTGCCGTCCAGCGCCTCGGCCAGCGTCATCTCGGGCGCAAGCGTGACCGCGCCGTAGATCGGATAGACGCCGTCTACCGCCTTCACCTGGGTCAGCCCCCGGTCGCGCTCGTCCCCCTCGCCCACCACGGCCATCGAGCGGAAGTCGACGACCTCCGCCACCTCGGTTGCGATGCTGTCGAGGAACGCGCGCTCTTCCGGTTCGGCGAAGCGGTAGGTGAACTGCACCTCGGCATCGCCACCCAGAAGGGTCGCGCCCTCCCGCTGCAACCCGGCCTCGATGCTCTCGCGGACGGTGCCGACGGCGGCGATGGCCGCGATCCCCAGCGCCAGGCAGGCCAGGAACACGCGGAACCCGCGCAGCCCGCCGCGCAATTCCCGGCGCGCGATCCGTGCAGCGATCCCGAGGCTCATGTCCGTTGCTCCGATCGCGCGCTCATTCCGCCGCCCGCGCCATGTCGGCGGGGGCGATCCGCCCGTCTTCGAGCCGCACGACACGGTCGCAGCGGTCCGCCAGCTCGGGCGCATGGGTCACGAGGATCAACGTGGACCCGTGCCGGTCCCTGAGACCGAACAGCAGGTCCATGATTGCCTGCCCCGTCGCGCCGTCCAGATTGCCCGTCGGCTCGTCGGCCAGCAGGATGTCGGGGCGCGGCGCCGCCGCGCGGGCCAGCGCCACGCGCTGCTGCTCGCCGCCCGACAGCTGGCTGGGATAATGCCCCGCGCGCGCGCTCAGCCCCACGGTTTCGAGCTCGGCCCGCGCGCGGTCGAAGGCGTCACGGTGCCCCGCCAGTTCCAGCGGCGTGGCCACGTTCTCAAGCGCGGTCATCGTCGGAACCAGGTGGAAGGACTGGAAGACCACCCCCATATGGTCCCTGCGAAACCGGGCCAGCGCGTCCTCGCCCAGAGCGGTCAGGTCACGGCCCAGGACGGTGACCGACCCGCCCGTGGCGCGTTCGAGCCCGCCCATCAGCATCAGGAGAGACGATTTGCCAGACCCGCTCGGACCGACCAGCCCCAGCGTCTCGCCGCGCGCGACATCCAGGGTGATCCCCCGCAGGATGTCGACCCGGCCCGCATTGCCGTCCAGCGTCAGGCGGGCGTCGGCGAAAGAGAGGATCGTGTCTGTCATGGGGCGTATCCTGGCAATGGCGTCAGGGGGATATGGGGCACGGCCGGCCCCGCGCAACCGCGCCGCGGCGCTCTGCCTCGGGCTGATGTCGGCCGTCGCCTGCCCTGCCGTGGCCGGCGCGCAGGAGGTGACGCTCGCCGCCCTGGGCGACAGCCTGACCCAGGGTTACGGTCTGCCGCCTGAAGACGGCTTCGTGCCCCAGCTTGAGGCGTGGCTGCAAGAGCGGGGTCACGATGTCGCGATCACCAATGCCGGCGTGTCCGGCGACACCACGGCGGGGGGCCTCAGCCGGATCGACTGGACGCTCACTCCGGACGTCGACGGGCTGATCGTGGCGCTCGGCGGCAACGACCTCCTGCGCGGCATCCCCCCCGAGGAAAGCCGCGCCAATCTCGACGGCATCCTGTCGCGCGCAGACCAGGCCGACGTTCCGGTCCTGCTGATCGGCATGACCGCGCCCGGCAATTACGGCCCCGAGTTCAAGGCGGCGTTCGACGCGATGTATCCCGAGCTGGCCGAGGAATACGGCGCCCTCTATGCCGAGAGCTTCCTCGGTGCGCTCGAACAGCGCGAGGACCGCGACGCGGCGATGGCCAGCTACATGCAGGATGACGGCATCCACCCCAACGCCGACGGCGTCGAGGTGATCGTCGACAGCCTCGGCCCCGCGGTCGAGCGGCTGATCGAACGGGCGGCGGACTAGCGCCGCCCCTCGCGCAGCCACGCCCCCACGGTCAACAGCGCCGACAGCAGCAGGAACAGCCACGGCGCGATCAGCGGCGTCACGGTGACATCGGCGGTAAGATACGCCTCGCGCGGGGTGATGCCGATCCAGCCGCGCCCCTCGGCGGGGCGCCCGGCCCGGACCCGGCGCAGGTCCGGCAGCCCCTCTTCGATCCGCTTGATGCCGCCCTCGGTCGGCCCGATCACCGGCGCCAGCGTCTCGCCGGTGGCGACGGTCTGCTCGAACTCCTTCGGCGCCGACGGCCCCAGGGCGATCACCGCCTCCTGGTCGCCCTCGGCCAGCCGGTAGAGCCCGATCTCAGGCCCCTCGAACCGCGCCTGGAACCGGCCCGGCGCGACCTGCTCCAGCGGCAGGGTCGTGACGGTGCCGTCGGGACCCGTGATCTCGACGTCGCCCACCTCGTCGGCCAGGGTGCGGCGGGTGATCGTCATGGTCTGGCCCTCGGCGGTGGCGGTCAGCGCCTCTTCGTCCAGCTCGGGCTCCTTCATCATCCAGTGCGCCAGCCGCCGCAGCAGCTCCAGCTGCGGCCCGCCGCCCTCGAACCCGCGCGACCAGAGCCAGGCGTGGTCCGACCCCAGCAGCGCGACCCGCCCCTCTCCGACCCGATCGAGCACCAGGAGCGCCCCCCCCCCGACGCCGGCCATCACCTCCTGGCCCTGCGGCTGTCCCAGCTGGATGTGGCGGAACCACCGGCCCCAGCCGGGATCCTCGGCCTCCGGCCCCGCCGGCGCGAGACCCTGGGTCACCGGGTGCTTCTCGCCCAAATCGGTGATCTCGGGCAGGAAGCCCTCCTCGAACACCCGGCCGGTCGGCTCCGCCGGCAGCACCTCGCCCAGCGGCGACCGCGAGATCGAGGCCGCCGAGGCGAAATCCGGCCCCGCAGCGATCAGCACCGCGCCGCCCCGCTCGACGTATTGCGCAATGTTGTCGAGATAGAGCGACGGCAGGATCCCGCGTCGCTTGTAGCGGTCGAAGACGATCAGATCGAACTCGTCGATCTTGTCGAGAAACAGCTCCCGCGTGGGAAAGGCGATCAGCGACAGCTCGCTCACCGGCACCCCATCCTGCTTCTCAGGGGGACGCAGGATGGTGAAATGCACGAGATCGACGCTCGAATCCGATTTCAGAAGGTTGCGCCAGACGCGCTCGCCGGGATGCGGCTCGCCCGACACCAGAAGGACCCGCAGCCGGTCTCGCACGCCGTTGATCTGCACCACGGCGGCGTTGTTGCGGTCCGTCAGTTCACCGTCACGTGCGGGCACCGAGAACTGGATCACATTGGTGCCGCCATGGGTCAGCGTGATCGGCAGCTCAAGGTCCTCGCCCACGGGCACGTCGAAGGTCTGCGGGTCGCCGCCGTCGATGGCGACCTGCAGCTCTGCCTGCCCGCCCACCGCGCCGGGCACCGCGCCCTGGTCCTCGATCCGAAGGCCCAGCGTGATCTCCTCGTCGATGATGCCGAAGGCCGGCGCGTTGGTCACCGTCAGCCGCCGGTCCCAGTCCTCCGCGCGCCCGGTCAGCAGCGCGTGCAGCGGCGCCGGCAGGTCGGGCGCGGCCTCGACGTCGTGCAGCCGTCCGTCGGTGATCACCACCGCCCCGGCCAGCCGCGCCCGCGGCTCCTCGGCCATCGCCTCGGCCAGCGCGCCCATCAAGAGCGTCCCGCCGTTCTCAGGATCGTCACCCAGCCGCACGACCCGCAGCTCGGTGTTCTCCATCCCCGCGACCTCGTCCTCCAGCGCCGCCAGCGCCGCCGCGCTCTGGTCGCCGCGGTCCGACAGGTCCTGGCTGGAGCTGTCGTCCACGACGGCAATGACGATGTCCGACAGCGGCGTGCGGTCCTCGTCCTGCAGCGACGGGTTCGCCAGCGCCGCCAGCAGCGCCGCCGCCGCCAGCCCGCGCAGCCACCAGCCCGACAGCCGCCGCCACAGCGCCAGGGCGACGAACAGCACGGCCACCGCGACGGCGCCCCACACCACCGGCAGGGGCACGAGGGGATCGAAGATCACGCTATCCATTCAGGGCTCGGTCCCATGTTCTTCTGTCCAAAAATATCCCGGGGGAGTCGCCGCAGGCGACGGGGGCAGCACCCCCGGGGCGACGGCAGCATCACTGTCCCAGCCGGTCCAGCAGGGCCGGCACGTGAACCTGGTCGGATTTGTAGTTCCCGGTCAGGACATGCATGATCAGGTTCACCCCGAACCGCATGGCGATCTCGCGCTGGCGCTCGCCGGCATAGCCGCGCCCGACCGGGAACAGCGCGGAACCGCTGTCGTCCACCGCCCAGGCCGCGGCCCAGTCGTTGCCGCCGATGACCACCGGCGTGACGTTGTCGTTGAGGTCGCGGAACGGCATCCCCTCGACCTGCTCGGCATCGGCCGGGGCCGCCTCGACCCAGACGTCGGCGCCCGCGTAACGGCCGGGGAAGTCCTGCAGCAGGTAGAAGGTGCGCGTCAGGACATGGTCCTCGGGCACAGGCTCCAGCGGCGGGATGTCCAGCGGCCCGGCCAGCCGCTGCAGCTTGCGCCCCGTATCGGTCGACGCGCCATAGCCCGCGACATCCGCGTCGCGGGTGTCGAACAGGATCATGCCCCCCGTCCGCAGGTAGGTGTTCAGCTTGGCATAGGCCTCGTCCGAGGGGATCGGCTGGTCGGCGTCCACGGGCCAGTAGAGGAACGGGAAAAAGGCCAGCTCGTCGGTCTCGAGGTCCACGGCGATCGGCGCGGCCGGCTCGATCGAGGTGCGCTGGAACAGGGTCCGCGACAGGCCGCGCAGGCCGGCATGGGCGGTCTCGTCCAGCCTGTCGTTGCCGGTGACGACATGGGCGAGCACCACCTCGGTCGTCGCCTCCAGCGCCAGCGGCGGATCGTCGGTCTCGGCCCGCTCGATCTCCTGCGCGGTGCCGGGCTGCGGCACCGCCGCCAGCGCAAGCACCAGCGCCGCCGCGGCACCGGCCCCCGCCCGCGGCCCGCGCAGCCGTCCGGCGAGCGCCAGCGCGGCGAGCACGTCCAGAGCCATCAGCCCCAGCGCGAGCGTCAGCAGCCAGCCCTTCAGCGCGGTCTCGCGCACGATATCCAGCCCCTCCACGGGAATCCGGTCGGGCCAGGCCGTCGGCGCGAGGGTCGTCTCGGCACCGATCACGTTCAGCGACACTCTCCGGTCCTCGCCGCGATAGAGGCCCGGCGGCGTTTCGGGGCCGGGCCGCGCCTCGGCCAGCGCGGCGCCGTCGATGCCCGGCAGCGTGCCCGCGTCCTGCAGGTCGCCGAACGCGGTCAGCACGGTGTCGGGCTCCCACACTGTCCCCTCCAGGTCGGCGGCGTCGGGCCGCGCGGGGCGGGTCGACACGGCCAACCGCTCCAGCATCTGCACGAACAGGCCGGACAGCGGCAGCGTCGACCATTCGGCATTGGCCGAGACGTGGAACAACACGATCTGCCCCTCGCCCACGCGCTTCCGCGTCACCAGCGGGGTGCCGTCCTCGAGCGAGGCGATCACCCGGTCGGACAACGTGGGGTCCGGCTGTGCCATGACCTGCGCGTTCACGCTGACGTCCTCGGGCACGCTCAGCCCGGCAAAGGGTGAGTCCTCCTGGAAGTCGCGCAGCCCCTTGGGCTCGCCCCAGCTCATCGCGCCGCCGACGCTGCGTCCCCCGGCGCGCAGGCGGACCGGCATCAGCGGATCCTCCTCGCTCCGGCTGACATCGCTGGCGGCCAGGCGCGGGCCGGCGAACCGCACCAGCAGCCCGCCGCCCTCGACCCACTCCAGCAGTTCCTCGGCGCGGCTGACCTGGGCCACGTCGGCCAGGATGATCGCGTCGGGATTGGCCTGCATCACGTCGTCCATCGCGCCGTCGATCAGGTCGGCCGTCGGTTCCAGCGCCTCTTCGAGGTAGTGGGTCGGCGACAGCAGTTCGAGCCCCTCGCGGTCGTCGCGCCCCGCCACCAGCGCCACCTCGCGGCGCTGCAGGGCATCGTCGGTCAGAGACACGGCGGCGGCCGAGCGGACGGCGTCCAGTTCGAACCGGGTGATGCGGTTGCGCAGTTCGGGCGGCACCGAGAGGCTCGCCTCGGCCTCCGTCGCGCCCTGTGCGAACGGCAGGGTCGCGGTCACCAGCGCGCGCTCGATCCCGTTGGGATCGGTGCCGTGGCCGGTGACGCCGATCTCGCGCTCCGGCCCCGGCGCCGCGCGCAGGGCCGAAAGCTGCACGGCGCCGTCCTCGAACCGCGCCGGGCGCAGCCCGGTCACCGAACGCGGGCTCTCGAAAACGGTGACGCCGCCGTGGTCTTCGAGGTCGGCCAGCAGGTCGTCGCGCCACGGACGGTCCACGCCGTCCGACAGCCAGAACGTCTCGAACGCACCGTCGAGCGCGCCGCCCCATTCGGCCACGGCGTCCTCCTGCGGCACCCACGGCCGCGGCTGGATGCTGGGCAGGCGCCCGGCCCAGGCGTCGGCGGCCTGGAACGGCACCGGCCCCTCGGGCAGGTCCGTCAGGCTGACCACGGCCGCGGTGCGGCCCTGGCGCGCGGCCTCGGACAGCACGGCCTCGGCCCGGTCCATGCGGCGGGGCCAGTCGCCCGCATCGGCCCAGGTCCCGTCGAGCAGCACCAGCAGCGGCCCGCTGCCCGCCCGCTCGGGCTCGGGGTTCAGCACCGGCCCGGCAAAGCCCAGGATCACGGCCGCCACCGCCAGCGTGCGCAGCAGCAGAAGCCACCATGGCGTTTTGTCACTCTGCTGATCGTCGTCGGAGAGGCCCAGAAGCAGCGCCACGCCGGGAAAGCGGCGGCGCACCGGTGCCGGCGGCACCGCCCGAAGCAGCAGCCAGAGAATCGGAAGCGCCACGAGCCCCAGCAGCAGCCAGGGCGTGGTGAATCCTATTCCGAACAGCGTGAACATCGGCTGTTGCTCCTCATCGCGGGCCGGGCCGGATGGCGCGGCCGCTTACTGCACGTGTTCCAGGGCGCGGTAGAGCCAGAGTAGCGCAGGCGTCGGCGGCTCGCCCGTATGGTGACATTCGTACTGCCACCCGGTCACGCGACAGAGTGTCCTCAGGCGGTCCTTTCGTTCGGCGAGCCGCGCCAGGTACCGGTCGCGCAGGTCGCCGGCCTTCAGCGTCTCGTGCCGCATGGAACCGCCCATGGATTCGAAAATCGTGCGCCCGTCGAACGGAAACGCCTCTTCCTCGGGGTCGAGAACCTGGACCAGCGCCCCCTTCACGCCGCGATCTGCGGCCTTGGTCAACGCGGCTTCCACCGGCTCCATGTCGCCCAGGAAATCCGACACGAACAGCGCGCGCGACCGCGGCAGCATACCCCGCGCCTCGGGCGTGCCGTAATCGGGGACATCCTCGGCCTCGCCCAGGGCGCTCGCCAGCCGCAAGAGCTGCACGGGACCGGCGCGGGGCGGCAGGCCGAAGCCCGACAGGCCTACACGCTCGCCCCCGTGGATCAACAGGATCGCCGCCGCCATCGCCAGCAGCCGCGCGCGGTCGCCCTTCTGGGGCACGTTTCGGCCCGAGGTGAAGGACATCGACCGGGCGTTGTCGACCCAGATCAGCACCGATTGCGCCGCCTGCCATTCCTTCTCGCGCACGAAATGGGCGTCGGACCGGCCGGACCGGCGCCAGTCGACGTTGCGAGCCTCGTCCCCGACCATTGCCGGGCGGTACTGCCAGAACTCGTCGCCCTGCCCCGCGCGGCGGCGACCATGGGCGCCCAGCAGAACCGACTGCGCAAGATGCTGCGCGTCCGCCAGGAGCGGCGGCAGGGGGCTGGCGAGATCTTCGGCCCGTGCGCGGAGGGTGGCGGACGTGGTCACGCGGCGGCCCGTGCCTTCGTCGTCGAGTCGATGACCTCGTGGATGACGTGCTGCAGGCTTTCGCCGCGGGCGCGGGCGGCAAAGGTCAGCGCCATGCGGTGGCTCAGGACCGGCCCCGCCATCGCCGCCACGTCGTCGAGCGACGGGGCGAGCCGCCCCTCGAGCAGCGCCCGCGCTCGGACGGTCAGCATCAGCGCCTGCGCGGCGCGCGGTCCCGGCCCCCAGCCGACATGGGCGCGAACCGGGTCGGGCGCGGTCTCGTCCTCGGGGCGGCAGGCCCGCACGAGGTCGAGTATCGCCTCCACCACGGCATCGCCCACCGGCATCCGTCGCAGCAGCGTCTGCGCCTGCAACAGCTCGGTCTCGGTGAAGACGGCCTGCGCCTCGTCCTCGGCCACGCCGGTCGTCGCCATCAGGATGTCGCGCTCGGTCCCGCGGTCCGGATAGGGCACGTCGATCTGCACGAGGAAGCGGTCGAGCTGTGCCTCGGGCAGCGGATAGGTGCCCTCCTGCTCGATGGGGTTCTGCGTCGCGAGCACGTGGAACGGCTTGCCGAGGGCGTGGGGCTGACCGGCGACGGTCACGGATTTCTCCTGCATCGCCTGAAGCAGCGCCGACTGCGTGCGCGGGCTGGCGCGGTTGATCTCGTCCGCCATCAGCAGCTGGCAGAAGATCGGCCCCTCGATGAAGCGGAACGCGCGGCTGCCGTCATCGGCGGTCTCGAGCACCTCGGAGCCGAGGATGTCGGCGGGCATCAGGTCTGGGGTGAACTGCACTCGCGCGCCGTCGAGCCCCATCACCGTGCTCAACGTCTCGACAAGGCGGGTCTTGCCCAGCCCCGGCAGCCCGATCAGCAGGCCATGTCCGCCGCACAGGAGGGCCGAAAGGACGAGATCGACGACGACCGGTTGGCCGATGAAGCGCCGCGTGATCGAGGATTTCGCCGCGGCCAACTTTTCGCCGAGCGCCTCGATATCGGCGACCAGGGGCTCGGCATTCACGTCGGCCATGACAGATCTCCTTCGGCGCACTATCTGCGGGTGAAGGTATTGCCGCACGAACGATAGGCAAAAGCAATGAGCGCACAAAACATCGTGAAACCCTCGGCCGACGATCTGGCGTCAAGCGCACAGGCTGCCGCGAAAAAGGGCGGATTGCCGCCGGTGCACCTGTGGGATCCCCCGTTCTGCGGCGATCTGGACATGCGGATCGCCCGCGACGGGACGTGGTTCTACCAGGGCACGCCGATCGGCCGCCCGGCGCTCGTCCGCCTGTTCTCGACGATCCTCAAGGTCGAGGACGGCGCGTACTTCCTTGTCACGCCGGTCGAGAAGGTCGGCATCACCGTCGACGATGCCCCCTTCGTGGCGCAGGACTTCACCGCCGACGGCGACGGCGCCGCACAGGTCATCACCTTCGTCACGAATGTCGGGGACAGCGTGGCCGCCGGGCCGGACCACCCGATCCGCGTGGTCCGCGACGCCGAGACCGGCGAGCCTGCGCCCTACGTCATGGTCCGCGCCGGGCTGGAGGCACTGATCGACCGCAAGAGCTTCTACCGGCTGGTGGATATCTGCGAGACGCAGCGGCACGAGGGCACCGATTGGTTCGGCCTGCACTCGGACGGCGCGTTCTTTCCGGTGATCCCCGCGGACGAACTGCCGGCCTAGCAGCTTTCCTGCTCGGACTTGGACAGCAGGCGGTCGACCTCGTCCTGTCGTTCCTCGTCCATCTGGGCCCGCAGCTTGCGCCGCTCGAAGAAGCCGCTCTTCTGGTCGGTCGTCGCGCGTTCCGGCACGAAGGTCCGAGAGCCGTCGACCCAGCCGAGGAAGAAGCAGCGGCGCCCGCCGACAAGGTGCGCGGTGTGCCCGGACGCGGCCACGACCGTCAGGTCGAGCTTGTCGATCTGCATCTCGTCGACATTCCCGTGAAGCCGCGATGCCGCGCGCACCAGGATGTCGCGGAAGCTGCCCATGTCGAGGAACTCGCCCGATTGCAGCGGGCCCTGTGTCGTGCCCTTGGTGGGCGTCGACAGGTCGTCGGAACTGACCTCGTAACGGTCGACGATGTTGGCCGTCAGTTCCTCGCCGCCGCTCGATATCTTGGCGATGACGTTGACGACGTAGATCGGCTCGGCGCCCATGTTGCTGACGAAGCAGCGGGCATGTTCACCCTCGCCCGCGCCACGGTTGATGAGCAGCATGGACTGCCTTTGGCGCAGGAAGTTCATCAGGAAGACCTGAAGATAGCCGACCCAGACGAACAGCATCACCACGTTGATGATGACGTTCAGCCCTGCACTGTTGGCGGACAACCACTCCACACCTGCCTCCTGCGCGTTCCCGTCCCCGGTGACGGCGCAACGTCGCAGGCAGGCAGTGTGGTTCCACGACGAACGTGAATCAGCCGCGATTGTCCTCGTCGTCCGACGAGTCGTCGTCCGGCAGGTTGAAGAAGCTGTCGGCGTCGGGAACGTCGTCCTCGACGTTCTCTTCGTATTCCTCGCCAGTCTCGGACAGGCTGAAGGTCTCCAGACCCGAGATCGCGGTGGGCATCTTCGGCTCGGCCGGCATCTCGAGGCTCTGCTCGGTCGACACCAGCTTGCGGCGCTCGTCGTCGGACATGACCTCGCCCTCGCGGGCGCGACGCTCGGCCGCCTTCTGCACGGACTGGTCCAGCTCGGACTGCTTGCAGAGCCCCAGCGCGACCGGGTCGATCGGCTGGATGTTGGCGATGTTCCAGTGCGTCCGCTCGCGGATCGACTGGATCGTCGGCTTGGTGGTGCCGACCAGCTTCGACACCTGCCCGTCGGTCAGCTCGGGGTGGAACTTGACCAGCCACAGGATAGCGGCGGGGCGGTCCTGACGCTTGGACAGCGGCGTGTAGCGCGGCCCGCGACGCTTTTCCTCGCCCACCGCGGCAGCGTTGAACTTGAGCTTGAGCTTGTGCACCGGGTTCTGCTCGCCCTTGTCGATCTCTTCCTGCGTCAGCTGGTTGTTCGAGATCGGATCGAAGCCCTTCACGCCGGCGGCCACGTCGCCGTCCGCGATGCCCTGCACCTCGAGCTCGTGCAGGCCGCAGAAATCGGCGATCTGCTTGAAGCTCAGCGTCGTGTTGTCCACCAGCCAGACAGCGGTGGCTTTCGCCATGATCGGTTTGTTCATCGCTCGGCGTCTCCTTTCCCGGGTCCCCCCGACAACGGCTCCGCAGGCCGGAGAAAACGGCTGGTCCCACTGGACCCTTACCACGTTTTCGGGGAAGTTGACGCGCATATAGTCTCTGACCGGTCCGGAGAAAAGAGCAAATGCGCTGGCTTGCCGTGCTCATGGCCCTTGCGTCACCCGCCCTCGCCGAGGGCGAGCGGGCCGGCGATTTCGACTATTTCGTGCTCGCGCTCAGTTGGCAGCCCAACTGGTGCGCGCGCGAGGGCGACGCCCGCGACGCCCCCACATGCGCCCCCGAGGCGGATGCCGGCTGGACGGTGCACGGCCTCTGGCCGCAATACGAGACCGGCTGGCCCAGCTACTGCGACACCGGGATGCGCGATCCCACGCGGGACGAGACCGCGGCCGAGGCCGACATCTTCGGCTCGGCCGGGTCGGCGTGGTACCAGTGGAAAAAGCACGGCCGCTGCGCCGGATTGCCGCCCGAGGATTATTTCGCCACCGTCCGCCGGGCCTATGAAGGCGTCACCCGGCCCGACGTGTTCCGGCGGCTGCAAGAGGCGGTCCGCCTGCCGGCGCGCGTGGTCGAGGAAGCGTTCCTCGAAGCAAATCCCGACCTTGCCCCGGACATGCTGACCATCACCTGCACCTCCGGCCAGATACAGGAGGCGCGGCTCTGCCTGACGCAGGGGCTCGAACCGCGGACCTGCGGCGCCGATGTCGTCCGCGACTGCAGCGACAGCGACGCGCTGCTCTACCCCGTCCGGTGAGCGCACGGCAGACGCCGGTGCCCTAAATCGTGATTCTTGCCCTAGCGTAATTCTGTTACGGTGCCCTCAACGCGCGGTCGCCCCGCGCCTTTGGCGGCAGGGCCGGACCGCTGCGTTTCGCAGACAGGAGGTTCTTGCGATGGTCAAGACGATTGAAAACCCGGCATCCCTGACAGCCATCGGGATCGGGCGTGCGGCAAACCACCTCGGCGCCAGTTTCAAGAAGATCGGATCCCGACGGGATGGAGAGCCGGTCGAGCTGCCGCAGGTGCGCGACATGGCCCTCGGCGACATATCCGACGCGCTCCGGCTAGGCATGGAGGATTTCATGCGGTTCCGGGCGGACGTGATCTTTCTGGTGCTGCTCTACCCGATCATGGGGCTCGTGCTGGCCGGGATAGGGCTGCAGCTCGACATGCTGCCGCTGCTGTTCCCGGTGGTCTCGGGCTTTGCCCTGCTCGGCCCGCTCGCCGCAGTCGGCGTCTACGAGATGAGCCGCCGGCACGAAAAGGGACTGAGCGCGAACTGGGGCAGCGCCTTCGCCGTCTTCGGCTCGACCGCGTTTCCCGCGCTGTTCGTCATGGGCATCGTAATGGTCGGACTGTTCATCCTGTGGATGATGGCCGCCTACCTGATCTTCACGCTCACCCTCGGCCCCGCGACACCGGCATCGGCGGGCGCGTTCTTCACCGAGGTGCTGACGACCGGCGCGGGCTGGACGATGACGCTGGTGGGCATAGTGGTCGGCGCCGCCTTCGCCGCCGTCGCGCTGGCGCTCAGCATCGTGTCGTTCCCGCTTCTGCTCGACCGCGAAGTGGGCGTTCCCGCGGCCATAAAGACCTCGATCGCGGTCACGCGCCGCAACCCGGTGGTCGTGGGCGCCTGGGGCCTGATCGTGGCCGGCGGCCTGGTGGTCGGGTCGATCCCGCTGCTGCTTGGGCTGGTGCTGGTCATGCCGATCTTCGGGCATGCCACCTGGCACCTCTACCGCCGGGCGCTGGACTCCTGAGACCGGCCGCGCGCCGCCCCCCCGGCGGCGCGCGGTCCCGTCGCTACAGGGTCAGGATCGTCTGGCCGGTCGTCTCGCGCGCCTCGAGCGCGCGATGCGCGTCGCCCACCCGTTCCAGCGGAAAGGACTGTCCGACCCGGATCGTCACGGCCCCCGACAGCACCTTGTCGAACAGGGCGCGCGCCATGTCCTGGCAGGTCTGGGGGTCGCTGATATGCGTGAACAGCGTCGGCCGGGTCAGCTTCAGCGATCCGCGGCTGGCCAGCATCGTCAGATCGACCGGCGGCACCGGCCCCGAGGCATTGCCGAACGACATCATCATGCCCAGCGGCCTGAGGCAGTTCAGCGACGCCTCGAACGTGTCCTTGCCGATCGAGTCCATCACGGCGTCGACCCCGCGCCCCTCGGTGATCTCCTTCACCCGCGCCTCGAAATCCTCGGTGCGGTAGTTGATGCAGTGCGCGGCCCCGTGATCCAGCGCAAGCTGGCACTTCTCGTCCGATCCCGCGGTGCCGATCAGCGTGATGCCCTCGGACCGCGCCCATTGACAGGCGATCAGACCGACACCCCCGGCAGCGGCGTGGAACAGCACCGTGTCGCCCTTCGACAGAGGCGTCGTGCGGGCAAAGAGGTATTCCGCCGTCATGCCGTTGAGCATCATGGCCGCGCCATCCTCGAAGCTGATGCCATCGGGCAGCGGGCAGACCTGCGCGGCGGGCATCACCCGTTCCTCGCAATAGGCGCCCGGCGGGGCCGAGGCATAGGCGGCCCGATCGCCCGCCCTGAGATGCGTGACGCCCTCGCCCACGGCCTCGACGATGCCCGAGGCCTCCATACCCAGGGCATGCGGATAGTCCAGCTTGTAGAGCCCTGTGCGCTGATAGACGTCGATGAAGTTCAGGCCGCATGCCTTGTGACGGATGCGTATCTCGCCCGGCCCCGGGTCTCCGACCTCGACATCCCGGATCTCGAACTTCTCGGGCCCGCCGGCCTCTGTCACGAAAGCGGTTCTCGCCATCGGTCCTCCACTTGGTCCTGTCGCAGCGTCAGCCGGCGACCTTCAACACGATCTTGCCGATATGGCCCGACTCCTCCATCCGCCGATGCGCTGCGGCAGCGTCCGACAGGGGATATTCGCTGTCGTGGATCGGGCCGATCTTGCGTGCGTCCAGCAGGGGCCAGACTTCGTGCAGAAGCGCCTCGGCGATCTTCGCCTTGGCTATGTCGGATTGCGGGCGCAGCGTCGAGCCGGTGATGGTCTGCCGCCGCACCATGAGCGGGGCGAAGTTCACCTCGGCCTTGGGACCGCCCAGGAACGCGATCTGCACCAGCCGCCCATCTTCGGCCAGCGCCTTGAGATTGCGTGGAATGTAGTCGCCGCCCACCATGTCGAGGATCACGTCGGCCCCGCCGACGCCCTTCATCACATCGACGAAATCCTCTTCGCGGTAATTGATCGCCCGTTCGGCGCCCAACCGTTCGCAGGCGGCGCACTTGTCGGCCGAACCGGCGGTGGCGAACACCCGCGCCCCCCGCTCGCGCGCCAGCTGGATGGCGGTGGTGCCGATCCCCGAGGAGCCGCCATGCACCAAGAGCCGCTCACCGGCCTGCAGCGCGCCGCGCTGGAACACGTTGCTCCAGACGGTGAAATACGTCTCGGGCAGACACGCGGCCGCGCGCATGTCCATCCCGCGCGGCACCCGAAGGGCATGAGCGGCGGGGGTGGCAACATACTCGGCGTATCCGCCGCCGGGCAGCAGCGCGCAGACCTTGTCGCCCACTGCCCACTGGTCGACGCCGTCGCCAAGCGCGACGACCTCGCCCGACGCCTCGAGCCCCGGAAGGTCACTGGCGGTTGGCGGCGGCGCGTAGGCGCCCGCACGTTGCAGCGCGTCGGGGCGGTTCACCCCGGCAAAGGCGACGCGGATCACGATCTCGCCCTGGCGCGGCCGCGGCACGGGCCGGCGCACGGGCGTCAGGACCTCCGGGCCGCCGGGTTCCGAGATTTCGACGGCGGTCATTTCGTCTGGCAGGCTCATTGCGGTCCCTCGCTTGTCGGTCGCGCCCCGTGATGACCCCGGAGCCGACCGGTCGCAAGATCAGCTCTCGCTGTTCCAGCTGCCCGGCATGTCGACCTTGGGCATGCGACGCGGGGGGCGGACCCGGCTCAGCGCCCAATTCGGCCCGGCAAGCAGGGTGCGCATGACCGGGTTCGCGTTGACGCTCGCCTTGGCCTTCTCGAAGCGCATCACGTCCTCAATCCGGCGCTCGAGAAAGGACCATGTCGCCTGGTTTTCGAGGCTCTCGTCGCCCAGCCAGTAGAGCACGGTCGAGCCGTAGACGCCGGACAGCGTGGCGCGCTTGGTGTACCAGTTGATGTCGTCCGAGGGATCGCCCAGCACCGTCCAGATCAGGTCGGCGGTGTCCCAGATCGCCCGGCTGCCGGCCGCCGCGTGCTGCGGCAAGGCAAAGAGCGAGGTCGCCCGACGGGCCGCTTCCTTGTCCTCGATCGCTTCTATCCGGGTGCGCACGGCACGGATGATTTTCTCGCGCACCTTGAGATCGTCGAGCGGCTCGCGGCGCAGCCGCCGCTCCATCTCGGCATCGCCGCGCCGGTGAAAGGCCAGCGCCATGTCGACGCCGCCGCGCGGGAACAGCGCCCGCGCCTCGGACAGGTCGACCCCGGCATCGCGGGCCGCCGCGCGCAGCGTCGCGTCGGACCAGCCGTCGAAGGCAACGTGGATCAGGGCCGCGTCGATCAGGCGGTCTTCCGGGGTCGCTGTCTCGCTCATCGGGTGCTCCTCCATGTGGCATGGCAAGGTCACAGGTTCGCAGGATCATGTAGCGAAACGTTCGGCCGCGACCAGCCCCACTGCACGGTGGACACAGGGGGCGATGGTTGTTAGATACAGGCCTCCTGCAGTTTTCCTGTAACTCAAACCTAGAAAGGTGGTGACAACCACATGCAGGTCAGCGTTCGCGACAACAATGTCGATCAGGCGCTTCGCGCCCTGAAGAAGAAGCTCCAGCGTGAGGGCGTCTTCCGCGAGATGAAGCTTCGGCAACATTTCGAGAAGCCCTCCGAGAAGAAGGCGCGGGAAAAGGCCGAGGCCGTCCGCCGTGCCCGTAAGCTCGCGCGCAAGAAGGCGCAACGCGAAGGGCTCCTTTAAGGCACAAGCCCCGAACTCTGGGTGGCCGCAAGGCCACCGAACTGGCGACCCCCGGGCTGAGAAGCTTCGGGGGTTTGTCTTGTCCGGGTGGCGGGCCAACACGACCGCGCCACCCGACCGTCAGCCTCACACCGGCGAGGATGGCGGCGTGTCGCGCATCCGCAGGGCATCGCGGATCTCGATCAGAATGTCCTTTTCGGACGGGCCTGCCGGTGCCTCTTCGGTCGCCTCGGCCTTCGCCTTGCGCTCTGCCGCTTCCTTCACGCGGTTCACGCCCTTGACCAGCAGGAACACCACGAAGGCGATGATCAGGAAATTGATCACCGCCATGATGAAGCTGCCATAGGCGAACACCGCCGCGCCGGCGTCGCGCGCGGCCTGGAGCGAGGCATGATCCCCGCTCCCGCCCAACACGAGGAACATGTTGGAAAAATCGATCCCCCCGATGATCAGCCCGATGATCGGGTTGATGAGATCGGCGACGAGCGAGCTGACGATGGCGGTGAACGCCGCGCCGACGATGATGCCGACGGCCATGTCCATGACATTCCCGCGCGAAATGAACTCCCGGAATTCCTGAAGCATGTTGTCCTCATGAAAAGGTGCCGCGTCCCGAAGCGGCTGCGCACACCGTGTATCACACCAGCGCGCGAAATTGGCCCTTTCTGATGCGCCGGTCGCGCTTACCTCCTTCCCCGACGACGTAAAGAGGAGCCCACCCCATGGCCGACCTGTCCGCCTTTCCGATCACCAAGCGCTGGCCCGCCGAGGACCCGTCCAGGATCCAACTCTATTCCTTCCCGACACCGAACGGCGTGAAGGCCTCGATCGCTCTGGAAGAGCTCGGCCTGCCCTACGAGGCGCACAAGGTGTCGCTGTCGGACACCGACGTGAAGAGCCCGGAATTCCTGTCGCTGAACCCGAACAACAAGATTCCCGCGATGATCGACCCGGACGGGCCGGACGGCGGCCCGATCGACCTGTTCGAATCCGGCGCCATACTGATCTACCTCGCGGAAAAGACCGGCAAGCTCATGCCCAAGGGGGCCGAGCGCTATGACGTGCTCAAGTGGCTCATGTTCCAGATGGGCGGCGTCGGCCCGATGTTCGGGCAGCTCGGCTTCTTCGTGAAGCTCGGCGGCAAGGACATCGAGGATCCCCGCCCGCGGGAGCGCTACATCAGCGAGGCGCGGCGCCTGCTGGACGTCGTCGAGAGCGAACTTGCCGACCGGGACTGGATCGCCGGCGCGTACAGCATCGCCGACATCGCGCTGGCGCCCTGGCTCAACGCGCTGGATTTCTACGGAGCGAAGGACATGGTCGGCTGGGGCGAACTGAGCCGAGTCCCGGCCTATGTCGACCGGTTCTACGCGCGGCCGGCGGTTCAGCGGGGCAAGGAGATCCCGCCCCGCGACTGACTCTCAGTCCCGCTTGTTCTGGCGGTGATAGGCGGCCGTCGTCTCGATCAGGACGTCGAGGAAGGCCCGCAGCCGCGCGGTGACAGATTGCGGCGAGGGGTAGACGAACAGGATCTCCCGCTTCGCCGCGTCCCACTCGGGCAGCAGGCGCAGGAGCCGCCCGGCGGCGATGTCGTCGCGCGTCAGAAACTCGGGCAGCATCGCGACGCCGCCCCCCGCCAGCGCGGCGTCGCGGCAGCTGAGCGGCGAGCCGAAGGTCATCACCCCGATGACATCGACACCGCGCGTCGTGCTACCCCGCTCGAACACCCAGTGATTGCGCCGCGGCCCCAGCGTGATCGCCGGAAGCTCGCTCAGCTTGTCCGGGGTCGCCGGCTGGCCGCCCGACACGACCGACGGCGCCGCCACCGGGACCGTCTGCCCGCGCGTGAGCGTGCGCACGACGAGGTCGCTGTCGGCCAGTGGCCCATAAGTGATCGCGCCGTCGAACCCCTCTTCCAGAAGATCGGGCAGCCGGTCGAGAAAGACGAATTCCAGCGTCAGGTCCGGATGGCGTTCACGGCACAACGCCGCGACGCGCCCCAGCACGTAGATTCCGTAAAAGCTTGGCGCCGCGATCCTGAGGTGACCGACGGGTTCCCGGTTCGACAGGCCGATGTCGCGCCGGATCGTCTCGGCCTCGTGCAGAAGGCGATCCGCCCTGTGCGCCAGCAGGTCGCCCTCGGGCGTTACTCGCATCCGGCGCGTCGTCCGCTCGACCAAGCGAACGTCGAGCGCGGTCTCGAGATCGCGGACCCGCTTCGACACGGTCGACTTTGGCACCTGCAACAGCCGCGCGGCCGCAGAGAAGCTGCCCGCGCGCACCACGCTGCGGAACACCTTCAGCGCGACGAGGTCGATTTCATCATCCATGATTTTGCACGATCAATCCATAATTCGCCCACTTGTCCATGCTGGTGTTCGACCAAATAACAGGGCGACGCAAGTCATTCCCCGGAGCTGCCACCGATGTCGGAACATCAGAACCCGTCGCGGGTCGTCACGGCCGCGATTCTCGCCTCGTCGAGCCTTACCGTGATGGCGAACGCCACCATCTCGCCGGGTCTCGCGGGGCTCGAGGCGCATTTCTCGGACGTTCCGAACATCCGGACTCTGGCGGGGCTGGTGGTCACGCTGCCGTCGTTGTTCGTCATCCTCTTCGCCGGGCTGTTCGGCTGGCTCGCCGACCGTTTCGACCGGCGGCACCTTCTGGCGATCGGCATGGTGATCTATGCCATCGGCGGCGTCTCGGGCATCTTCCTGTCGTCGATCGAAAGCATCCTCGTCGGCCGGGCGATCCTGGGGGTGGGCGTCGCGGGGACGATGACGCTGGCGATCACCCTGGCCGGGGACATGTGGCAGGGCGAGGCGCGGCAGCGCTTCCTGGGCCTCCAGGCCAGTTCGATGGCGGCGGGCGGCGCGATCTTCATGACGATCGGCGGGGTGCTGGCCAGCCTCGACTGGCGGTATCCGTTCCTCGTCTATCTCTTCGCCATCCCCATCGCGATCCTCGTCCAGATCGCCCTGGCACCGGTGAACACGCGCCCGCAGGGCAACGCCGACGGCAGCGGCAACACGCAGGCGCGCGAGCCGTTCCCCTGGGCGCGCCTCGGCCCCGTCTACCTGGCCGCCGTGCTTTTCATGGTCGCCTTCTACCTCGTGCCGACCCGCCTGCCCTTCCTGCTGTCCGACCTTGGCGTGACCTCGCCCAGTGCGGTCGCGATGGCGATGGCCGGGGCGACACTGGTGTCGATTCCCGGCTCGGCCTTCTATGGCCGCCTGCGCAGGTATCTCTCTGGCCTCGGGGTCTTCGGGCTGGGCTTTTCGCTGATGGGGCTGGGACTCTTGACGATCAGCCAGTCGGGCGGGCTGGCCGGCGCGCTGCTGGGCACGCTCATCATGGGCAGCGGGATGGGCACGCTGATGCCCAACTTCAGCACCTTCATCATGAACCGCCTGCCCGACTCGCAGCGCGGCCGCGGATCGGGCCTGCTGACGACCTCGATCTTCTCGGGACAGTTCCTGTCGCCCATCCTTTCGGCCCCGGTGGGCGAGGTCGTCGGGCTTCAGAACGTGTTCATCGTGTTCGGCGGCGTCGTGCTTTTGATCGGGCTGTGCCTGGCGGTCGCCGCCATGCGGGCCCCCGGCCCGATGCAGCGCCCGGCCGAGGCCTGAGCGCCTATTCCGCCGCCCGCGCGGCGCGGTCGGGCAGCGCGCCCGTCAGCACGTAGCGCAGGATCTCGACCACCTGCTCGGGCTCTTCCGCAACGGCCAGAGCCGCGGCGTCGACCTCTTTCAGGGCGTGCTGATGCTCGGGCGGATGCAGCACCACCAGCGCCTTGCCGAGGGCCGAGGCATAGCCGGCATCGAAGGCAGCGTTCCACTGCTTGTACTTGTCGCCAAAGCGCACGACGACGACATCCGCCTGCTCGATCCCGCGGCGGGTCCGGATCGCGTTGAGCTTGGCGCCCTTGTGATCGTGCCAGAACTTCTGGTCCTCGGCCCCGAGGATCGCGACGCCGCAATCGTCGCTCGCACCGTGGTCGGTGACCGGCGCATCGAAGCTCACGTCCAGATCGCGCGCGCCCACCGTGATGCGCTCGCGCCAGTCGCTGTGGATTTCACCTGACAGATAGACCTTCAGCGTCATGCCATCCTCCGTTCCCTGACGCCCGGGATCATAGGGCGCCCGGGCCGGCGGGGCCAGCACCGCTCAGCCCCGCAAGGTTCCGCCGGTGGCATTGCGCACCTTCTCGACCACCTTTTCGCCCACGGCCTCGATGTCCTCGTCCTTGAGCGTGCGGTCGGTGGGCTGCAGGCGCACCGTGATCGCGAGGGACTTCTTGCCCTCGCCCAGGCTGCCGCCCTCGAACTGGTCGAACACGCGGACCTCCTCGATCAGGGCCTTGTCCGCCCCCTGCGCCGCGTTCACCAGCGTCAGCGCCTCGACATCGCTGTCGACCACGAAGGCGAAGTCACGCTCCACCGCCTGCAGGGTCGCGGCCTGTAGCGCCGGCCGCCCCGAGGCGGTCTTGCGCGGCAGCGGGATTTCTTCGGGCCACAGCGTGAACGCCACCGCGGGCCCCTTCACGTCGAGCGCCTCTAGCACGCGCGGATGCAGCTCGCCGAACACGCCCAGCACCTTCTTCGGGCCCAGGCAGATCATGCCGTGGCGCCCCGGATGCCACCACTCCGAGGCACCGCGCAGGATCTGGACCTTCGCCGGCGCGCCGATGGCGCCCAGCACCGCCTCGGCATCGGCCTTGGCGTCATAAAGGTCGACCGCCCGGTTCGCGCCGTGCACGTCCTTGGGGCCGGTCCGGCCGACCAGTAGGCCGCTGACCAGAAGGTGCTGCTGTCCGGGTTCGCCACCGTGGAAGGCCGGCCCCACCTCGAACAGGGCCAGGTCGGCATTGCCCCGCGCCTGGTTGCGCGCCGCCGCCTGCAACAGCCCCGGCAGCAGCGCCGGACGCATGTGGCTCATCTCGGACGAGATCGGGTTCTCCAGCATCGTCGCATCGTCGCCCCCGCCGAAGAGCGCGGCCGCGGCGGCGTCGATGAAGGAATAGGTCACGCACTCGTTGTAGCCGAGCGCGGCGCAGGTCCGCCGCGCGGTGCGCTCGCGCACCTGGATCTGCGTCAGGATCGGCGCCGGGACGCCGGCCGTGGCGCGCGGCAGCGGCGTGCCTTCCAGCCGGGTCAGCGACGCGACCCTCGCGACCTCTTCGACGAGGTCCGCCTCGCCCATCACGTCGGGCCGCCAGGTCGGGACATGCGCCATGTCCCCGTCCAGCCGGAACCCCAGCGCCTCCAGCGTCGCGCGCTGGCTCTCGGCGGGGATCTCCATGCCGACGAGGCTCTGCACCCGGTCGGTATCCAGACGATACGCGCGCGAGACATCCGGCACCGCGCCCGCCTCGATCACCTCGGACGGCTCTCCGCCGCACAGCGCCAGGATCATCGCGGCAGCGTCGTCCAGTCCCTGCCGGTTGTAGCCGGGATCGATCCCCCGTTCGTTGCGGTAGCGCGCGTCCGAGTTGATCTTCAGCGCCCGCCCGGTATGGGCGATCCGGACATGGTCCCAGTAGGCACATTCGAGCAGCACATCCGTCGTCTCCTCGATGCAGCCGGTCGCCTCGCCCCCCATGATCCCGGCAAGGCTGACGACGCCGGTGTCGTCGGAAAAGACCAGCGCGCCCTCGGGCATCGCGTAGGTGCGCTCGTCCAGCGCCTCGAGCTGTTCGCCACCCTGCGCCGCGTGGATCGTCAGGTCGCCCTTGATCTTGCCGGCGTCGAAGACGTGCAGCGGCCGGTTCCGGTCGAAGGTGAAGAAGTTGGTGATGTCGACCAGCGCCGAGATCGGCCGCAGACCGATCGCCTTGAGCCGCTCCTGCAGCCATTGCGGGCTGGGACCGTTCTTCACACCGCGGATATAGCGGCCGTGGAACACCTTGGCGCCGTCCGCGTCCGCGGCGATGCTCACGCCGACCGGGCTGGGGAAGCCGCTCTCGACGGTCTCTTCCTTCAGCGGCTTCAGCGTGCCGAGACCGCGCGCCGCGAGATCCCGCGCGATGCCGTGGACGCCAAGCGCGTCGGGGCGATTCGGCGTGATGCCGATCTCGATGACGGGGTCGACCTTGGCGGGGTCGTTCTCGGCCAGCCAGTCGGAAAAGCGCTGCCCGACCTCGCCCGAGGGCAGTTCGATGATGCCGTCATGCTCGTCCGACAGCTCGAGCTCCCGCTCCGAGGCCATCATGCCGTGGCTCTCGACACCCCGGATCTTGCCGACCTTGATCTCGGTATCGATGCCGGGAACGTAGGTGCCGGGCTTGGCGACGACGACGGTGATCCCCTCGCGCGCGTTCGGGGCGCCGCAGATGATCTGCTTCTCGCCCTCGTCGGTGGCGACGGTGCAGACCCGCAGGCGGTCGGCATCGGGATGCTGCTCGGCGGCCGTGACGTAGCCCAGGGTGAAATCCGTCAGCCGGTCGGCCGGGCTTTCGATCCCTTCCACTTCGAGCCCGAGATCCGTCAGCGCCTCGGCGATCTCGGCGACGCTCGCGGTGGTGTCGAGGTGATCCTTGAGCCAGGAGAGGGTGAATTTCATCGCGGCAATCCTCGGGTCTGACCGGCGTCTGGCGGCGCATCGCCCTGCCGGCAAATTGGAAACGGTTCACGGGACGGCGGGCGGGGCGAGGCCCGCAGGGCGAGCGCCGTCCCGCCGGAGCGGCCTCTCAGAGCCCCCCGTGCAGCGTCGGCACCTGCAGCGCGCCGAAGCCGTAATGGCGGAGCCAGCGCAGGTCGCTGTCGAAGAAGGCCCGCAGATCGGGGATGCCGTATTTCAGCATCGCGATGCGGTCGATTCCCATGCCGAAGGCAAAGCCCTGCCATTCGTCCGGGTCGATCCCGCCCGAGCGCAGGACATGGGGATGCACCATCCCCGAGCCCAGCACCTCGAGCCAGTCGTCGCCCTCGCCGACCTTCACCGTGCCGCCCTCGAAGCTGCACTGGATGTCGACCTCGGCCGAGGGTTCGGTGAAGGGGAAGTGCGAGGCGCGGAAGCGGGTCTTCACGTCGGTGCCGAAATAGGCCGAGAAGAACGATTCCAGCACCCATTTCAGGTTCGCCATGCTGATGTCGCGGCCCAGCGCCAGGCCTTCGACCTGGTGGAACATCGGCGTGTGCGTCTGGTCGTAATCCGCGCGATAGACCCGGCCCGGCGCGATCACGCGGCACGGGGCGCCGTAGGTCTCCATGTGCCGGATCTGCACCGGCGAGGTATGGGTCCGCAGCACGTGGGGCGGGCGCTCGTCGCCCTCGGCCCGGTGCATGTAGAACGTATCCATCTCGGCCCGCGCGGGATGGTGCGAGGGGATGTTGAGCGAGTCGAAGTTGTACCAGTCGCTCTCGACCTGCGGCCCCTCGGCCACGGCAAAGCCCATGTCGGCGAAGATCGCCGTCACCTCTTCCCAGACCTGGCTGACGGGGTGAATGGTGCCCTGGCGCCGGGGCCGCCCCGGCAGCGTCACGTCCAGCCACTCGGCCTTCAGCCGCTCGTCCAGAGCCGCGTCCGCCAGCGCAGCCTTCTTGGCTGCGAGCGCCGCGTTCACCTCGTCCTTCAGGGCGTTCAGCTTGGGGCCCGCCTCCTTGCGCTCTTCGGGCGTCATCTTGCCCAGTTCGCGCATCTGCAGGCTGATCTCGCCCTTCTTGCCCAGCGCGGCGACCCGCAGCTCCTCGAGCGCGGCCTCGTCCGCCGCCTCGGCGATCAGGCCCAGATACTTGTTCCTCAGATCGTCCATCGCTCACGCCTCTCGCTCTGCCGGGCCGGGTTACCCATTCGCCGCCACGCGTGCAAGCGCGGTCCCGCGCCCGTCCGGCCGTGCCGGTGACCCGACAAAAAAAGAACGCCGCGGAGACCTCCGCGGCGTTCCATTCAGATCGTCCTGTCCCGCGGAATCAGGCCAGCGCGGCCTTCGCCTTGTCGACGATGGCGCCGAACGCCTCGGGCTCGTGCACGGCGAGATCGGCCAGGACCTTGCGGTCCACCTCGATCCCGGCCAGCGACAGGCCGTTGATGAAGCGGCTGTAGGTCAGCGCCTCGTCGTGGCTGCGGACCGCGGCGTTGATCCGCTGAATCCACAGCGCGCGGAAGTTGCGCTTGCGCGCCTTGCGGTCCCGCGTGGCGTACTGGTTCGCCTTGTCGACCGCCTGCGTGGCGGTGCGGTACGCGGTCGAGCGGCGGCCATAATAGCCTTTCGCCGCCTTCAGGACCTTCTTGTGGCGGGCGTGGGTCGTCGTACCACCTTTGACTCGTGCCATGTCAGGGTCTCCTTAGCGCGCGTAGGGCATGTAATGCTTCTTGACCGTCTTCTGGTCGGGCTCGGCAAGCACCTGGGTGCCGCGTGCGTCGCGGATGAACTTGGTCGTCCGCTTGATCATGCCGTGCCGCTTGCCGGCCTGGCCGCCGACAACCTTGCCACGCGCGGTGACCTTGAAGCGCTTCTTGGCGCTCGACTTCGTCTTCATCTTGGGCATTTCCGTCTCCTCGTCTGAAGCGGTGAGAACGGCGACGCTCGGCATGCCACGTGGGCCGGCCCCGCCGGATGAGACGGTGCGCATACACGCTGCGCCGCGCCATGACAAGAGCCGTGCGCCTAGTTCACCACCTTCGCGGCGACGCGGGTGAAGACGTCCGGCAGCTGCGCCAGGGAATAGCCGCCGGGATGCATCGAGACGGCCCAGACGATCGCCCCGCCGCCGATGACCAGCAGCACCGCCGCCAGCCGCGGCGGACGCGATTCGGAATAGGCCGAGACGAGCGAGGGGAAGGACAGCGCGGCGCACAGGACGCCGACAACAAGCACCGTATCAGCGTCCATCCCGTAGCCTCCCCTTCCCTCGCTGGCGAGGCTACTCCGGGTCGGTATTGAAGATCAATCGCTCCTCGCAGGGTGCCACGCGGAGAATGTTGGTCGTTCCCGGCATGTTGAAGGGCACACCCGCGGTGACGACGATCTGGTCCCGCTCGCCGGCGAAACCCTCGCGCCGGGCCGCGCGGGCGGCGTTGACCACCGCCATCTTGAACCGCTCCAGCTCACCGGTGATGACGCAGTGCATCCCCCAGCTCAGGCACAGGCGCCGGGCCGTCGACGTCAGGTGCGTCATCGCGATGATCGGCACGTGCGGCCGCTCGCGCGCGACCAGCAGGGCGGTGGTGCCCGACTGCGAGAAGCAGCAGATCGCCTTGATGTTGGTGGTCTCGGCGATCTCGCGCGCGGCCGAGACGATGGCGTCGGCCACCGTATCCTTCCGCCCGCCCCGACTGGCATCCATCACCTCGCGGAAGGTCGGGTCGCTCTCGACCTCGCGGGCGACGTTGTCCATCGTCGTGACCGCCTCGATCGGATAGGAGCCCGCCGCGGATTCGGCCGACAGCATCACCGCATCGGTGCCTTCGTAGATCGCGGCGGCCACATCGGACACCTCGGCCCGGGTGGGCATCGGCGAATCGATCATCGATTCCAGCATCTGCGTGGCCACGATCACCGGCTTGGCGGCGGCGCGGCACTTGCGGATCAGGCGCTTCTGGATTGGCGGCACGTTCTGCACCGGCAGCTCGACGCCCAGATCGCCGCGGGCGACCATGATTCCGTCGCTGACCGACAGGATCTCGTCGAACGCGTTCACGGCCGCCGGTTTTTCGATCTTCGACAGGATCGCGGCCCGACCGTTGGCCAGGTCGCGGGCCTCCCACACGTCGTCGGGCCGCTGGACAAAGCTCAGCGCCAACCAGTCGACGCCCAGTTCGCAGACGAATTCCAGGTCCTTGCGGTCCTTCTCGCTCAGTGCGGCGAGCGGCAGGACCACGTCGGGCACGTTCACGCCCTTGCGGTTCGAGATCGTGCCACCGACGACGACCTCGCACTCGGCATGCTCGCGCGAGCACTCAATGACTTTCAGGCGGATCTTCCCGTCATTGACCAGAAGCCGCGACCCTGCTTCCAGTGCGGCGAAGATCTCGGGATGCGGCAGGCGTACGCGGGTGGAGTCGCCCTCGGCCTCGTCCAGGTCCAGCCGGAAGGTCTGACCCTCGACCAGTTCCTCCTCGCCGTTGGCGAAGACGCCGACGCGCAGCTTCGGGCCCTGCAGGTCGGCGAGGATGGCGATCGGGCGGCGCTTCTCGGCCTCGATCTTGCGGATCATCTCGTGCCGCGCCCGGATTTCGCTGTGGTCCCCGTGGCTCATGTTCAGACGGAACACGTCGGCGCCCGCCTCGAACAGCGCCCTGATCGTGTCGTAGTCGTTCGATGCCGGCCCCAGCGTGGCGACGATCTTTACATTGCGCAGGCGTCTCATCACATCCTCATGGTCCGGGCCGCCGTCGCGCGGCACATCCGCGTTATGGCGGCTGTGACCCCACCTGACAACCGCACGAACGCAGCATTGTGACCGCTAACGACAGTCATTTCGCGGCGCCCACCGCTTGACGCGGCCCGCCGGCCCGCGCAGCTAGACAACGACCCGTATCGGAGGAGACCGTCATGGACGACCAGACCCGGATCGAACTCGAGGCCGCCGCCTTCCGACGGCTGCGCGATCACCTGGCCGAGCGCACGGACGTGCAGAACATCGACATGATGAACCTTGCCGGGTTCTGCCGGAACTGTCTGTCGCGCTGGTACCAGGAGGCCGCGAACGAGCGCGGCATCGAGATGACCAAGGAAGAAGCCCGCGAGGCGTTCTACGGCATGCCCTACGACGAGTGGCGCGCCAAGCATCAGACCGAGGCCAGCGCCCAACAGCAGGCCGCGTTCTCGAAAACCCACGGCTGAAGCCGGGGCGCGGCCGGCCTCGCGCCGGCCGCACCACTGTCAGGGTCTGGTCAGACCGCCGTCTTGCGGCTTTCGTCGAGGTAGATTTCGCGCAGACGCCGGGCGACCGGGCCCGGCGTGCCGTCGCCAAGCGCGGTGCCGTCGATCTCGACCACCGGCATCACGAAGGTCGATGCCGAGGTGATGAACGCCTCGTCGGCCTCCTTCGCCTCGTCCAGGGTAAAGGCGCGCTCTTCGACCTTCATCTGCGCCTCCTTGGCGAACCGAAGGACCGCGGCGCGGGTGATCCCGTGCAGTATCTCGGTGCCCAGATGGCGGGTGATGATCGTCCCGTCCTTGACGATGTAGGCGTTGTTCGAGGTGCCTTCGGTGACGTGGCCCTCCTCGGTCATCCAGGCGTCGTCGGCGCCCGCGGCCTTGGCCATCATCTTGCCCATCGACGGATACAGCAGCTGCACCGTCTTGATGTCGCGGCGGCCCCAGCGCTGATCCTCGATCGAAATGACCTTCATCCCGGTCTGCGCCTTGGGATTGTCGGCAAGCCCCGGCTTTGCCTGCGTGAACAGCACGATCGTCGGCGTCGGATCCTCGGGATAGGCGAAATCCCGGTCGGCGGCGCCGCGCGTGATCTGGAGATACACCAGCCCGTCCTCTATGCCGTTCGCGCTGACGAGTTCGCGGTGCACCGCCAAGAGATCGTCGCGCGAGATCGGGTTCGGCATCTCCAGCTCGTTCAGCGACCGCTCGAGCCGCGCGGCGTGGCCGTCGAAGTCCAGAAGCTTGCCGCCGATGACGCTGGTGACCTCGTAGACGCCGTCGGCGAAAAGAAAGCCTCGGTCGAATATCGACACGGTTGCCTGCTCTTCCGGCAGATACTCTCCGTTGACATAGACGGTGCGGCTCATCTCGGTCTCCTTTGGTGCCGGTCCGACCGGCTAAATCGTGTCAGCGGGGCGGTGTCAGCCCCAGAGCGCCGGCTCGGACGGATGCACGCCGGCCTCGTCGAAACAAAGCGGCGCGTCGCGGTCTTCCGCCAGCAGGAGCGGCCCGTCAAGATCGGTCACCTTGGCGCCCTGCGCGACGAGCACCGCCGGCGCCATCGCCAGCGACGACCCGACCATGCAGCCCACCATGACGGCGTAGCCCCCGGCGTGGGCGGCGTCCCGCAGCGCGAGCGCCTCGGTCAGGCCGCCGGTCTTGTCCAGCTTGATGTTCACCATGTCGTACTTGCCCTCGAGCGCGGGCAACGACGCGCGGTCGTGGCAGCTTTCGTCGGCGCAGACGGGGATCGGGCGCGCGATCTCGGCCAGCATGTCGTCCTCGCCGGCGGGTAGCGGCTGCTCGACCATCTCGACGCCCAGCCGAAGGAGGTGCGGCGCGAGATCGCTGTAGACCTCGGCGGTCCAGCCCTCGTTCGCATCGACGATGATCCGTGCGTCGGGGGCGCCCTCGCGCACGGCCTCAAGCCGGGGCATGTCGTCGGGCGTGCCGAGCTTGATCTTCAGAAGCGGGCGGTGTGCCGCCGCCGCCGCGGCCTCACGCATCTGGTCCGGCTCTTCCAGCGACAGCGTATAGGCCGTGACCTCGGGCCCCGGAGCCGGCAATCCGGCAAGCTCCCACGCGCGCTTGCCGGCGCGCTTCGCCTCCCAGTCCCAGAGCGCGCAATCCACCGCGTTCCGGGCCGCACCGGGGGGCAACGTGTCCTGCAGGGTGGCGCGGTCGATGTCGGGTGCCAGCCCCTCGATCTGGGCGGCGACGCTGTCGAGCGTCTCGTCATAGCGCGCATAGGGCAGGCATTCGCCCCACCCTTTCACGCCATCGCGGTCGACCGTCACGCTGATCACGCGGGATTCGGTGCGCGACCCGCGCGAGATGGTGAACGCGCGGGCCAGTCGAAACGTGTCGCGGCTGACGGTGATCATGCCGGCAGCGCGTCCACCAGCCGCTCGGCGCCGTGGCGATAGGGATCGACCGTGGGCAGGCCCATGCGATCCTCGATCTCGCGCAGCAGCAGCTCGGCCTCGTCGTCGCCGAGCGCGGCGGTGTTCACCGAGATGCCAGTGACCTGCACGGCCGGGTTGGCGATCCGCGCCAGCGGCAGGACCGTGTCGCGCAGCTGTTCCAGCGTCGGCAGATCGTAATCGGGCAGGCCGCGCATGTGGGTCCGCGTCGGCTCGTGGCACAGGATCAGCGCGTCCGGTTGCCCCCCGTGGATCAGCGCCATCGTCACGCCGGAATACGAGACGTGGAACAGGCTGCCCTGCCCCTCGATGTGGTCCCAGTGATCGAGCTCGTTGTCGGGCGTGAGCCATTCGACGGCGCCGGCCATGAAGTCGGCGATCACCGCATCCAGCGGCACGCCCTCTCCGGTCACGAGGATGCCTGTCTGCCCCGTCGCGCGGAATGAGGATTTCAGGCCGCGCTTCTTCATCTCCATGTCCATGGCGAGCGCGGTGTACATCTTGCCGACCGAGCAGTCGGTCCCCACGGCGAGGCAGCGCTTGCCGCCGCGCTTCTTGCCGTCGGCGATGGGGTAGCGGACGGTGGGCACGCGCACGTCGTGCAGCGCCCGGCCGTGTTCCTTGGCCGCCGCGACAAGCTCGGGCTCGTCCCGGAGCAGGTTGTGCAGGCCGCTGGCCACATCGAAGCCCTGGGCCAGAGCGTCCTTCAGGACGGCCTTCCAGCTTTCGGCGATCACGCCGCCCCGGTTGGCAACGCCGATGACCAGCGTCTTGACCCCGGCCGACTTCGCCTCTTCCAGCGTCATGTCCGGCAGGCCCATGTCGGCGTTGCAGCCGGGCAGCCGGAACTGGCCGACGGCATTGTCCGGCCGCCAGTCGCGGATGCCCTGGGCAACCTTCGCGGCCAGCCGGTCGGGCGCGTCGCCCAGGAACAGAAGATACGGTGTCTCGATCATCGAAGGGACCTTTCAAGCTGCGCGCCAAAGTCAGCACGCCGACCCGCGGACTGCAAGCCGACAAACTATTTGTCCCGGTTATCCATCCTCAGGCGCCCAAATGCCGAGCATCGGGATGCTGTTGCGCAGCGAAGCGCAGTTTCCTAACAATGCAGAAAGCCAAGGCGAAACAAAATTACCCGGAGCCTCTCGAATGTCCTTCCGCATCCAGCCCGCCCCGCCCGCGCGCCTGAACCGCTGCCAGCTTTTCGGGCCAGGGTCCCGCCCGTCGATCTTCGAAAAGATGGGTAAGAGCGAGGCCGACGTCATCAACCTCGACCTCGAGGATTCCGTGGCGCCCGACGACAAGGCCGAGGCGCGCGCGAACATCGTGCAGGCCATCGGCGACGTCGACTGGGGCGAGAAGACGCTGAGCGTGCGGATCAACGGGCTCGACACGCCCTACTGGTACCGCGACGTGGTGGACATGCTGGAACAGGCGGGCGACCGGCTGGACCAGATGATGATCCCCAAGGTGGGCAACGCGGCCGACGTCTATGCCGTCGATGCGCTCGTCACCGCCGTCGAGGCCGCGGCCGGACGCAAGCGGCCGATCGCGCTGGAGGTCATCATCGAAACCGCCGCCGGCATCGCCCATGTCGAAGAGATCGCCGCCGCCTCGCCGCGCCTGGCCGCGATGAGCCTGGGCGCCGCGGACTTCGCCGCCTCGATGGGCATGGCGACGACCGGAATCGGCGGCACGCAGGAGAACTATTACATGGCGCGCGAGGGGCAGAAATACTGGTCCGACCCGTGGCACTGGGCGCAGGCCGCCATCGTGGCCGCCTGCCGGACCCACGGCGTGCTGCCGGTGGACGGCCCCTTCGGCGACTTCTCGGACGACGAGGGCTTTCGCGCGCAGGCGCTGCGGTCTGCGACGCTCGGGATGGTCGGCAAGTGGGCCATCCATCCCAAGCAGGTCGCACTCGCCAACGAGGTGTTCACCCCGACCGAGACCGCCGTGACCGAGGCGCGCGAAATCCTCGAAGCGATGGAAGAGGCCAAGCGGACCGGTCAGGGCGCCGCGGTCTACAAGGGCCGGCTGGTCGACCTCGCCTCGATCCGGCAGGCCGAGGTCATCGTGCGCCAGGCCGAGATGATCGGCACCTGAGCCTCACGCCACCACCTCGGCTCGCAGCGGCACGCAGACATCGGTCAGCAGATCCTCGGGCGCGATGTTGCGCGGGTCGTTGAGATAGATCTCGATCGGCGGGTGATCGCCCGGCTCTTCGTCGGTGCCGGCCAGCCAGTCGCCGTAGAGATACTTGTAGGCCGCCTCGAGCCCCGGATACGGTCCCTTGTAGTGCATCACGGCATACCGCCCCGCGGGCAGGCGCACCTCTTCGAGCGGCGCGGCAAGCGTGACCTCCTCGTCGATCACGATCCCCGCCTTGCTGCGCAGATCGCCTTCGGCGACGGCGGCGGGGTCGTCGTAGTAGACGCCGATCATCTCGTGCGCGTGGGGCCAGAGGCCGCGGGCCGAAAAGATGGCCGCCACGGCGTCGAAGGTCTCTCCGATACGGATATAGGCCCCGCGATGCGGCAGGGCGGCGAGCCGGCGGGCGGGCTGGTCCAGGGTTTCGACGGGATACATGGGGTGGTCTCCTTTGCTGGCGGGACAATGCGGCGGCACAAGCACGCCGCGGTGACGGAACGCCCCCGGAGTCAGGCCATAGGCGGCGCGGAAGGCCCGCGTGAAGCTCTGCTGGCTGGGATAGCCCACGTCGCCAGCGATCAGCCGCAGGGGCCGGTCGCCCTGCACCAGCGCGGCGGCGGCGCGGTACATCCGCGCCCGCCGCACGGCCTCGGCACAGCTTTCGCCGGTCATGGCGTGAAACACGCGATGCCAGTGAAAGCGCGACATCGCCGCGACCTCGGCCAGCGCATCCAGCGACAGGTCCCCGGCGGGGTTGTCGTGGATGTGCCGGAGGACGCGCAGCAGCCGATCCTCGTACTTCGCAGGCATGTCTGTCTCCGGTTCGTTCCGTGCCAACCGTGCCGCGATCGGCGTTCACAAGTCTTGCCAAGTTGCATCTCCCCGGCTTGGACCATTATATCGCCCGCATCGCCCAACCGGAGCGCCTGATGACCCACTACCTCGAATTCGAGAAATCCCTGGCCGAGATCGAAGGAAAGGCCGAAGAGCTGCGCGCGATGGCGGCCAAGTCCGAGGGGATGGACGTCGAGAAAGAGGCCAAGGCTCTCGACAAGAAGGCCGCGACGATGCTGAAGGACCTCTATGGCGACCTGACGCCATGGCGGAAATGCCAGGTCGCGCGGCACCCCGAACGGCCCCACTGCCTCGACTACATCGAGGCGCTTTTCACCGAGTACACCCCGCTGGCGGGCGACCGGAACTTCGCCGACGACCACGCCGTCATGGGCGGGCTGGCGCGGCTCGAGGACCGCCCGGTGATGGTGATCGGCCACGAGAAGGGCAACAACACCAGCAGCCGGATCGAGCGCAATTTCGGCATGGCCCGCCCCGAGGGCTACCGCAAGGCGATCCGCCTGATGGACATGGCCGACCGTTTCGGCCTGCCGGTGGTCACGCTGGTGGACACGCCGGGCGCCTATCCAGGCAAGGGCGCCGAGGAACGCGGCCAGTCCGAGGCGATCGCCCGGTCGACGCAGAAATGCCTGTCGCTGGGGGTGCCCAGCGTCTCGGTCATCATCGGCGAGGGCGGCTCGGGCGGCGCGGTCGCGTTCGCCACCGCCAACCGTGTCGCGATGCTCGAACACTCGGTCTACTCGGTGATCTCTCCCGAGGGCTGCGCCTCGATCCTGTGGAAGGACGCCGAGAAGATGCGCGAGGCCGCCGAGGCACTGCGGCTCACGGCACAGGATCTGCACAAGCTGGGCGTGATCGACCGCATCATCCCGGAACCGCTGGGCGGCGCGCAGCGCGACACCGACGGCACCATCGCCAAGGTCGGGACCGAGATCGGCAAGCTCCTGAAGCAGCTCGACGGCAAGAGCCGCGATCAGCTCATCGCCGACCGGCGCAAGAAATACCTGCAGATGGGCAGCAAGGGCCTCGCGAACTGAGCCGGGCGCTCAGCGCTCGACCTCCTCGATCTCTTCCGGTGTCAGACCGGTCTCGGCCAGCAACTTGTCCGACGCGCCCTCGATGTCCTGACGCAGCTTGTCCATGAAGTGCGGCAGCGGCAGGCCGGGCTCGATCTCGGGAAGAAACTCCACCACCGCCAGCCCGGGCTTGCGCACGACGCCCCGCCGCGGCCAGAACGCGCCGACATTGGTGGCCACCGGTACGCAGGGCTGGCCGAGCTGCTGGTACAGCACGCCCGTCCCGGTCTTGTAGGGCGCGTCGACGCCGGGGGCCACGCGCGTGCCCTGCGGATAGATGATCAGCTGCCCCGGCGCGATCAGGCCCCGGCCCACATCCTGCAGCATCTGCTTGATCGCCCGCCCCCGCTTGCCGCGGTCCACGGGAACGCAGCCGATCCGCATGGCGTACTGCCCGAGGAGCGGCGCGAATTTCAGCTCGCGCTTCATGATGAACTTCCCCGCGGGAACCGAGCTGAAGATCAGGATGATGTCGAGGAAGGACTGGTGCTTGGCCGCGATCATCACCTCGCCCGTGGGTGGCGTGCCGCGCACCTCGCTGCGCAGGCCGATCATCCACGCCGCCGACCAGCGCACCCAGTTGCACCACGTCAGGCACGCCCTGCGGGCCCAATGCCGGCTGAACAGCGCCATCGGGGCGAACGCGATCGCGATCACGAACATGGCGAGATACATCGACACGTTGAAGATCAGCGAGCGGACCCATTGCATCGCCTGTCCCATTCAGCGCACCTCCTTCAGCGCGCGGAATGAGGCGGCGCGCGTCGCCCAGAATGCAACGATAGCGGCGAGCGGCGGGATCGTCAGGGGCAGAAGCCAGCTCGCGCCCGAAAAACCGAGACCCGTCAGGAAGCTGCTCGCCGTCTCGGCACTGGGCAGGGCCCAGACCGCCAGCATCCCCAAGGCCGTGCCGATCGCCGCGCCGGTGAGGCTTCGCAGGGTGAACCGGCGCACGAAGGCGCGGGCGATGTAGGTGTCCCGCGCCCCAACGAGCCGCAGGACCGCGATCACCTGCGCGTTGGCGGCCAGCGCGGCATTGGCGGCGAGCGTGATCATCGCGCCGGTCGTCAGCGTGATCAGCAGGATCGAAGTCCAGCCCAGGCTGCGCAGCCTGTCCGCCGCCCGCACCAGCGGCCGCCGCCACCGCGTGTGATCGTCCAGGATGGCACCCGGCGCCTCGGCCCTGAGCCGCAGCCGCAGCCCCTCGGCATCGTAGCCGGCCTGCGTCTCGACGACCTCGATCAGCTGCGGGATCGGCAACGTCTCGACCGGCAGGTCGGCCCCGAACCAGGGCGCCAGGAGCGCGCGCTGCTCGGCATCGCTCAGGGCGCGGGCGCTTTCCACGCCGGGGGTTTCGGCCAGGATGTCGAGCACCGCCTGCGTCTGCGCCGCGCGCTGGTCGTCCGGCGCCGAGATTCTGACGGTCGAGCTTTGCGCAAGCGCGCTGGACCAGCGCTCGGCCAACCGCCCCGCCGACAGCGACAGGGCAAGCGCGAAGACGGCGAGAAACGCCATGGCCGCGGCGGCGAAGGTCGTCAGATGCGCCGCGACGCCGCTGGGCGGCACAACGCGATCGGCCCGCGGGTCGCCAACGAGGAACGAGATGAACGCGCGCAGCGGCCTCACAGCTCGGCCCCCGCGACCTGCAACGTCCGGTCCCGGATGCGCAGCACGCGCGCGGCGAGCTGCGTCTTGGCCTGCCGGATCAGGGCAAGGTCGTGGGTCGCGATCAGGACGGCCTTGCCCATGCGGTTCAGCTCGACCAGCAGGGTCAGAAGCCGCAGCGACATCTCCCAGTCGAGGTTCCCGGTCGGCTCGTCGGCCAGGATCACGTCCGGCGACATGATCAGGGCCCGCGCCAGCGCGGCCCGCTGCCGTTCGCCACCGGAGAGTTCGGGCGGCAGGGCGGTCGCGCGGTGCTTCAGACCGACCCAGGCCAGCAGCTCCCGCATCTCGGTGCTGTCGGCATGGTCGGGCTGTCCCGAGACGCTGAGCGGCAGCGCGACGTTCTCGACCAGCGGAAGATGGTCGAGGAACCGGCAATCCTGGTGCACGATTCCAACCCGGCGGCGCATCCGCGCCACGCCATCGCGGCTGAGCTGGCGCGCCGGACGGCCAAAGGCCACGACCTCGCCACGCGTTGCCTGAAGCTCAAGATAGCACAGCTTGAGCAGCGTCGTCTTGCCCGCGCCGGACGGCCCGGTCAGGAAGTGGAACGATCCCGGGGAAAGGTTCAGCGACACGTCTGTCAGCAGGGCGTCCCCGCCATAGCTGTAGCCGACGTCGTTCAGCTCTATCACGCGCCTGTCGCCCCCGGCTGCCCGCAGCGCCTGCCTGACACTGCGCGGCCCTTTTGCCTCAGGTGTGATAATCTTTCAATGATCGCCCCGGCGAATGCCTTTGTGGACAGCGGGTTGCTTGCTAGTGCTGTGCACAAGGTGGGGTACGTCAATCGGGGTAGACGGGGCTGGAGACGAGTATGAGGCTGATTTGTCCGAATTGTGCCGCACAGTACGAGGTCGATGCCGGGCTGATCCCCGAGGCCGGACGCGACGTCCAGTGTTCGTCCTGCGGCCACACGTGGTTCCAGCCCTCGACCTCGGCCGCAGAGGACACCGCGCCTGCCAATGACGGCGTAGCGGCGGCGCCCGATGTCACCTCCCGGACGCTGCGCGAGCCCGGCCAGCCCCGGCCGAAGATGGACGAGGCCACCCGCGCGATCCTGCGCGAAGAGGCCGAGCGCGAGGCCGAACAGCGCCGCCGCGAGCGCGCCGGTTCGCTGGAGACGCAGGGCGAGTTCGGGCTGGAAGAACTGCCCGAACGCCATCCCGAAACGACACCGCCACCCCCGTCCGACCCCGAGCCGGCGGCTACGGAGCGCGAGGACACCCTCGACACCTTGTCCGAGCCGGAGCCCGAGGAGCATTCCGAGGAATGGACGACGGCCCCCGACCCGGCCGAACCGGAAGAAGCCGTCACTGAAGCGACGGAGCCGGAGCGCGAGGATACCGCCGACGCCACGCCAGAGCCGGCCCCCGACCCGGCGCCAGAGCCGACGTCCGAGAGCCGGAAGGACGAACCGCCCGAGTCCGGCGCCTCGCGCCGTGACCTGCTTCCGGACATCGAAGAGATCAACTCGACCCTGACGGCCACCTCGACCACGCACCACGCCGAGCCAGCAACCGACGAGGATACGCCGCCGCACGCGCCGCATGGACGCCGCGGCTTTCGTCTCGGCTTCGGGCTGGTGATCGGGATCACGGCGCTGGCCATGCTGCTTTATGGATACGCCCCGCGGATCGCGGCGGCCTCGCCCGCGCTCGAAGCGCCTCTCGAGGCCTATGTCGCATGGGCCAACGACATGCGCGACGGGCTCGACTCGGTGCTCGAGAACCTGGTGGCCCGTCTCGGCAACCTCAGCGACGAGGCCGCGACGGTCACGATCGCCGGCTGAGGCCCACGCTCAGAACCGGTCGAGCAGCCGCCTGAGATAGTCGAGCTCCACGTCCGGACGCTCCTGTTCGCCCGAACGGCGGCGGATCTCGTCGAGGATTTCTTCCGCCCGCCGATACACGTCCTCGCCCTGAAGCAGTTGCTCATCGGTACCCAACCGCCCCTGCGACCCGGCCTGCCGGCCCAGCGGATCGCGCTGCGCCCCCGGCGGCATCTCGCCCTCGGCGCGCGCCTGGCCCTGCCCGCCCTGTTGCTGCTGCTGGGCCATCTGTTCGCCGAGGTTGCGCATGCCTTCGCGCAGGGCTTCCATTGCCTCGGACTGGCGGTCGAGCGCCTCGGCGTAGTCGTCGTCACGCAGCGCCTCTTCGGCCCCGTCCATCGCCTCGCCCGCGCGACCAAGGCTCTCGCGGGCCGCGTCGCCCTCCTCGCTGCCCGCGCCGGGCAGGTTCTGCTGCTGCCGGTTAAGCTCCTCGCGCAAGGCGCGCTGTCTGTCGGCCAGTCCCTGCCCCGGCTGTTGGCCCTGTCCCTGTTGACCCTGTCCCTGCTGCTGTCCCTGGCCTTGCCCCGGCTGCTGCCCCTGGCCGGGCTGCTGGCCCTGCTGGCCCGGTTGCTGGCCTTGCTGCCCCTGCTGGTTCTGGCCGAACTGCCGCTGGAGGTCCTGGAAGGACTCGTCGCTCAGCTCCTGCTGTTCACGCAGGGTCTCGGCAAGACCCTCCATGGCCTGCTGGCCTTCGCCCTGCTGTCCCTGCCCGCCTTCACGGCGGGTGACCTGCATATTCTCCATCATGCGGTTCAACTGCTCCATCAGCTGCTGGGCCTCGGCCATGCGGCCCTGCTCCATCAGCTCCTGGATGCGGTCCATCATCTGCTGCAACTGGTCGCCGGTGATCTCCTGCGTCTCGCCCTGCGCCTGCTGCTGTTCACCGTTGCGCTCGCTCTCCTCGGCGAGCTGCTGCATGTAGTCCTGCATCGCCTCGCGCAGCTCCTGCATCAGCTCGGCGATTTCCTCGTTGCTGGCGCCATTCTCCATCGCCTCGGACAGACGGTCCTGCGCCCGGCGCAGCCGTTCCAACGCGTCCGACAGATCGCCGTATTCCAGCTGCTGCGCGATGTCCCACAGGGCCTGCGCGATCTCTTCCTGCCGCTCCACCGACAGGTCGCCGACCATCATCCCCGCCTCGAGCCGGCGGATCGCCACCCGCAGGCGCAGGTACAGCGTCTCGGACCGGAAGATGTCCTCGGGCCGGTACGACACCGCCCGCAGGATCTGCGCCACGTCGCGACCGTTCTCGCGCGTCCACAGAAGGTCGCGCCGCTGCTCGATCACCGCCTTGGCCAGCGGATCGAAATAGCGCAGCCCGGCCAGCGTCGTCTCCTTCGGGGCGCTGCGCCCGGTCTGGCCCTGGGCGTCGGTCACCTCGAACGTCATCGTGACGGGCAGGTTGGCCCAGGGATGTTCCGAGAAGTTCTCGACCAGCGTTTCCTCGAACGCGGCGCGGTCGCCCGAGATCGGCAGCGGCAGATCGACGATGATCGGATCGCGGGGCTCGGGATCGGCGGCAAGTCCGTGCACGCGGTCGAGCCTGTCCATGTCCAGCGCGATTACCGCCCGCCCGGCGACGACGCCGAAATCGTCCTCGGCCCTGAAGGGCTGCGAAAACTCGCCATCGGCCGTCCGCGACATCTCTGCGGGAATGGTGACCTGCGGCGCCCGGTCCGGTTCCACCGCCACGTCCCAGGCCCGTCCGCCGGGGCCGTCGATCTCGAGCCGGCCGGATCGCGTGACCTCGAAGCTCTGCGACGGGTCCGACGCCGCGCCCGTGTCGCCCGTGCGCCCCGACACCGTCTCCGAGACGATCAGGTCGCCGACGTCACCATACAGTCGCACGGTGATGCGGCTGCCCTCGGGCACGCTCAGCGTGTCGTCCGTGATGTCGGCCAGATAGAGGCTCGGCTTGCCGGTGTAATCCGGCGGCTCGACCCAACCCTCCCAGGCCGGCCCGCCTGCCACGGCCGGGCCGCCCCCCGGCGCCATCTCGGTCACGCTGCCGACGCGCAGGATCGACCCGAAGAGAAGCGCGGCGACGAAGGCCAGCAGCGCCACGTAACGCAGCGCGAAGGGGTCGCGCCTCGCCATCCGCAGGTCCGGCCGCACCGCCCGCGCCGCGCGGGCGCGCTCCGCCATCCGCTCCAGATGCGCGCGCCAGACGCCTTCGGAGCCCGAGTCGCCTGATCCGATCGCCTGGTTGTCGGCCAGTGCGCCCAGCGGCCGGCCGGGCAGCGTCGCGTCCAGCCGGTCCAGCGCCGCCGCCTGCCCCGGCCAGCGGAACCGCGACAGCCCGTACCAGCAGGCCCAGCCCAATCCGGCGAGCGTGATAAGCCCCCCGCCCCAGAGCACCTCGAGCGGCAGGGTCTCGTGCCCCCCGAACATCAGGAAGGCCAGCGCCACGAGAAGGATAGACCAGAGCGGCCAGAAGGCCAGCGTCGCCCGCTCGGCCACCAGGCCCATCCGGGTCAGGAACAGCGGACGTCGCAGGGCGTCACGCACAGGCTCGGGAAGGGGACGTTCCGTGCTCATGCAACTCGCGTCAGCCGGCCCGATGCGGAGGATGCCACGTTAGAGCCATTCCGGAATGCTATCGCGCGCGAGCATCTCGTCAAAGGTCGGGCGGGCGCGGATGACGGCGAATTGATCGCCCTGCACCAGCACCTCGGGCACCAGCGGGCGTGAATTGTACTCCGACGCCATCACCGCCCCGTAGGCCCCGGCACTGCGGAACGCGACCAGCTCTCCCGGCTCCACGGGCGGCATCGGGCGGGCCTTCGCGAAGGTGTCGCCGCTCTCGCAGACCGGCCCGACGATGTCGATCTCCGCGGCCTCGACGCCCGGCGCGGCCTCGATCACCGGGACGATGTCGTGCCAGGCCCCGTACATCGCAGGACGAACGAGGTCATTCATCGCCGCATCGAGGATCAGGAAACTCCGCCCGTCGCCCTCCTTGCGGTAGATCACCTCGCTGACCAGCAGGCCGGCATTGCCGGCGATCAGGCGCCCCGGCTCGATCTCGATCTCGCAGCCCAGATCGCCCACGGTGCGGCGGATCGCCTCGCCATACTCCCGCGGCAAGGGCGGCGCCTCGTTCGACCGCGTATAGGGAATCCCGAGCCCTCCACCCAGGTCCAGCCGGGTGATCTCGTGCCCGTCGGCCCGCAGCATCCGCGTCAGCTCGGCCACCTTGCCGTAGGCCGCCTCGAACGGAGCGATCTCCGTCAGCTGGCTGCCGATATGGACGTCGATCCCGACCACCCTGATCCCCGGCAGCAGTGCCGCCTCGGCATAGACGTCACGGGCCCGGGCGATCGGGATGCCGAACTTGTCCTCCTTGCGGCCCGTGGCGATCTTCTCGTGCGTTCCGGCATCCACGTCCGGATTGACCCGCATCGCGACCGGCGCCTCCACGCCCATCGACGCCGCGACCTCGCTCAATGCCCTGAGCTCCGGCTCGCTCTCGACATTGATCTGCCGGATACCGCCCTCGAGCGCCTGCCGCATCTCGGCCCGGGTCTTGCCCACGCCGGAGAACACGATCCGCTCGCCCGGAATGTCCGCGGCCCGAGCCCGCGCATACTCTCCGCCCGACACCACGTCGACGCCCGCGCCGAGCTCGCCCAGGAGCTTCACCACGGCAAGGTTGGAATTCGCCTTCATCGCGAAGCAGACGAGGTGATCCATCCCGTCCAGCGCCTCGTCGAACAACGCGAAATGCCGCGTCAGCGTGGCGGCGGAATAACAGTAGAACGGGGTGCCCACCGCCGCGGCGATCTCGGGCACGGGCACGTCCTCGGCGTGCAGCACGCCGTCGCGGTAGAGAAAATGATCCATGATCCGCCCAAAGCCTCCGGTATTGCCTGTGGCCTAGCCCGCGTCGGCGCCGGTTTCAAATGCCGCTTCGCTTCTTCTGCCCGGAAATATCCCCGCCGGAGGCCGTTTTCGCCAAAGGCGAAAACCATCGTCTCATGGCGCGCGCCAACGCGCCGCGTTCAGGTCACGGGCCGGGTGCGCAGGAACAAGTAGAGCGGCAGCCCGCAGCTCACCCCGATCAGGAAGGTCGCCGGGATCGCGACCAGCGCCGACCAGTTCCGCCGCATCCAAGTCTCGGCGACGATCCAGACCGTCAGGGCGATCGCCGCGATGGTCAGGTCCCAGGTCAGGCCGGTCGTCGCGGCGTTGACGTACCAGGCGTCGATCATGCCGCCGAAATCCCAGCCGTTTGCGCTGAGCCAGGTGACGAACCAGGCCATCGGGTGCACCGCACCCCAAACCGCCAGCGCGAGATAGGCCATCCGCAGGACCGACATCTCAGAGCTGCGTCGTCACGCCGAAATTCGCGGACCCCGTGACCGAGATGCCGTCGCGCGCCTCGGGCGAGGTCCGGTCGGGGGCGTAGGGTTCCGGCGCGCCGGGCGCGCCGCAGGCCGCCAGCGCCAGAAGTCCGGTGAATAGCATGGCGAGTCGCATCGCTGTCTCCCTTGTCGGCGCGGCGAGCCTAGCATCTGCCGGCGGCGGCGCCAGACGCGCTCAGCCCAGCCGCGCGCGCCAGGCCGCGACCTGTTCGCGCACCCGCTCGGGCGCCGTACCGCCAAAGCTCGTCCGGCTGGCGACCGAGTTGTCGACGCCCAGCACGTCGAACACGCCCTCGGTGATCGCGGGGTTCACCGCCTGCATCTCGGCCAGCGACAGGTCCGGCAGGTCGCAGCCCTTCTCCTCGGCCATCGCCACCAGCGTGCCGGTGACGTGGTGCGCCTCGCGGAAGGGCAGCTCGGCCTCGCGCACCAGCCAGTCGGCAAGATCGGTCGCCGTCGAGAAACCGGTCGCCGCGGCGGCGCGGAGGTTTTCGACATTGGCCGTCATGTCGCGTACCATCCCGTCCATCGCGGCAAGAGACAGCAGCAGGGCATCGGCCGCGTCGAACACCTGCTCCTTGTCCTCCTGCATGTCCTTGGAATAGGCGAGCGGCAGGCCCTTCATCACCGTGAACAGCGCGACATTGGCCCCGAGGATCCGGCCGATCTTGGCGCGGATCAGCTCGGCCGCGTCGGGGTTGCGCTTCTGGGGCATGATCGACGAGCCGGTCGAGAACCGGTCCGACAGCTTGACGAAACGGAACTGCGCCGACGACCAGATCACCAGCTCCTCGGCGAAGCGCGACAGGTGCGTGGCGCAGATCGAGGCCGCCGACAGGAATTCCAGCGCGAAGTCCCGGTCGCTGACCGCGTCCAGCGAATTGGCGCAGGGCCGGTCGAACGCCATTGCATCGGCCGTCATGTGCCGGTCGATCGGGAACGAGGTGCCTGCCAGGGCCGCCGCGCCGAGGGGCGATTCGTTCATCCGCCGGCGCGCATCCTCCAGCCGCCCGGTGTCGCGGCCGAGCATTTCGACATAGGCCAGCATGTGATGGCCCCAGGTCACCGGCTGCGCCGTCTGGAGGTGGGTAAAGCCGGGCATCACCCAGTCGGCGCCCGCCTCGGCCTGATCCAGCAGCGCGTGCTGCAGCGACACCAGCCCCGCCAGCGCCGCGTCGATCTGCGCGCGGGTCCAGAGGCGGAAATCGGTGGCCACCTGGTCATTGCGCGACCGCGCCGTGTGCAACCGGCCGGCCGCGGGGCCGATGATCTCGCGCAGGCGGTTCTCGACGTTCATGTGGATGTCCTCGAGCGCGGCGGAGAACGTGAACGTGCCCTCCTCGATCTCTGACATCACCGTGAGAAGTCCTTCCCGGATCGCCTCGGCATCTTTATCGCTCAGGATGCCCGTCGCCGCGAGCATCGCGGCATGGGCGCGCGAGCCCTGGATGTCCTGGGCGGCAAGCCGCTGGTCGAAACCGATCGAGGCGTTGATCGCCTCCATGATCGCGTCCGGCCCCTCGGCGAACCGTCCGCCCCACATCGCGTTCGAGGAATGATCGGTCATGGCAACGGCCCCTGGAGGATACGGGATGGGAATTGTGAAGTCTGCGGTGCTTTATACGGCGCTCGTGCTGGGTGCAAACGCCGCCAACGCGCAGGCGGCCGACATCTCGGCCCTGCGCGAGGGCGACATGAAGAAGCTCGTGGTGCACGACGACCCCCGGCCCGCCTCCGACAAGAGCTTTTCCGACGCCGACGGCGGCGACCATTCCCTCGCCGATTACGAGGGCCAGGTGGTCCTGCTGAATTTCTGGGCCACCTGGTGCGCCCCCTGCCGCGAGGAGATGCCCGCGCTCGACTCGCTTCAGGCCGAGATGGGCGGCGACGATTTCCAGGTCGTGCCCGTGGCCACGGGGCGCAACTCTCTGACCGGGATCCGGAAGTTCTTCGAGGAGGAAGGTGTCGAGGCGCTGCCGATCCGGCTCGACCCGAAACAGGCGCTGGCGCGCGAGATGGCGGTGCTGGGCCTGCCCATCACCGTCCTGCTGAACCGCGCGGGACAGGAGATCGCCCGCCTGCAAGGCGACGCCGACTGGGCCAGCGACAGCGCCAGGGCGATCATCTCCGAGGTGATATCGGCAGGCGGCGACAGCTGAGCGCCGCCCGCCGGGGGCGTTCAGCGATAGACCATGTCGATGTTGTTGAACGCGCCGTGCTTCTGGTCGGCGCGGAAATAGGCGTGGTCCTGCTGCAGGCGTTCGAGCGCCTCCTCCGCGAACTGCATGATGTCAGAGATGAACAGGTCGCGCGGCTGCGTGGCCTCGACGATGCCGGGCTCGACATCGTAGTCGACCTGCCCCGCGTCGTCCGAAAGGGCATGGGCCTGCGCCAGCGCGCGTCCACAGACATGGGCGTAGGACTTCCACGTCTTGCTCGACAGATCATCGAGGTCGATGTCGTCGCGGAACGGGGCGCGTTCGCGGGTCATGAAGCTGATGCCGTCGATCGTGACCGCACCGTAGAAGACATCGCCATGCGCCAGCTGCACCCGCTGGCCGTGGGCGATCCGGTCGCCCTGGTCCCCGGCATGAAAGCCCGTGGGCGGCGTCAACCCCTCCAGCGCCGAGCGGCGGGCGCGCTTGAACTCGATGATGATGTCGTCGGACGCGTCCTTCAGCGGCCCCTCGATCAGCACGTAGTACCGCGGCAGTCCGAGTGACGCGGTGCCCTGCCCGTGGCGTACAGCGACGTCCTTCACCTTCAGCTCGCCGGCCCGGTGTGGAACCTCGATCCCGTTCGACTTCACCAGTTTCTCGACATATTTCTGGAACTCGTCGCGGCGGCTCGAGATCGGCGTCAGCTCGTCGTTCGAGCGGAAGCCCTTGCCGTGTTCGTCAAGGTAATCGTCCTTCAGCCAATCGGCCCGCTCGTTCCAGGCGTCCTTGAACAGCCGCTGAATCACCTTCGGGCTGTTGTCCATGCGGAACTCGTCGGCCTTCTCGGTGTGGTATTCCGCGTAGGTCTCCATCGCCTCGAGATAGCCTTCGAGGAACTTCCTGACGATCTTGCGCTGGGTCTTGCGTTTCTGATCGCCCTCTTCGCCGGCCGCGACCATGAAGCCGAGCGCGCCGCGCTTCAGATCCCAGGTGAACGGGGCATAGATCGTTTCGTCGAAATCGTTGACGGAGAAGATCGGCACATTGTCCGCGTTGGGCATCACGCCGAAGTTCGACGGATGCACGTCGCCCAGGACCAACACCGTCGGCATGTTCGCATCCGTTCCCGCCAGATCGCGGTAGAACAGCAGCGCCGTGCCGCGGAAGAACTTGAACAGCGATCCGGCGAGTTTCTCGAACTTGACCTCGGCGCCGGACGAGCGCTCTTCGATGCGGGTCTGGTGATCCTCGCGCAGCGTCGCGCGCACGTGCTTGCGCCGGGCCAGCCCCGTCAGGTGGACCGGCGGCATCACCACCTCGCCCCCGGCGATTCGCTGGCTCAGGCCGCGGTAATCCTCGACCCGTCCCTCGGACTTCTTGACCGGCTGGTCCTCGGCCTTGGTCTGCTGGGACTTCTTCGTGCCGGTCTCGGTCGACGCGGTCGACTTCTTGGTCGACGTGCCCGATTTCGTCCGATTGCCCGTCTTGGTCTGCGCAGTCTTGCCCTTGGTCGTGGTCGCCATTGCCGGCCCCCTTTCATGGGATTGCGACCTGCTCAACGCGGTTCCGGCGCCTCCGTTCCCGGCGCCATCGCCGCCACACGCGGCCGGATCGGGCATCCGACGAGGTGATCGTTCACCACGCCGGTCGCCTGCAGCCACGCGTAGACGATGGTCGGACCGCAGAACCGGAGACCCGCCCCGCGCAGCTTTTTCGACAGGTCCTGCGACAGCGGGGTCTGCGCCGGCACCTCGGCCATGGAGGCGAAGGCGTTCTGCACCGGGACGTGACCGACATGGGCCCAGACGAAGTCGGAAAAGCCCTGCGTGTCTTCGATTTCGAGGAAGGCGCGTGCGTTGCCGATCGTCGCCTCGATCTTGCCGCGGTGCCGGACGATGCCCGGATCGGCGAGACAGCGGGCGATCTCGGGCTCGCCCCAGCCCGCGATCCTTTCGGGGTCGAACCCCTCGAACGCGGTGCGGAAGTTCTCGCGCTTGCGCAGGATGGTCAGCCAGCTCAGACCCGCCTGGAACCCGTCGAGCACCAGCTTTTCCCAGAGCGCCCGACTGTCGAACTCGGGCACGCCCCATTCGTGATCGTGATACGCGACATATAGCGGATCGGTCCCGCACCAGTCGCAACGCTCGCCCATGTCTGTCCTCCGTCTCTCGTTCACCACTTCTTAGACCGCATCGGTCAGGTTTGTCCCGACGGACGGAGGAGCCTGACATGACCGCGCGCCAGCCACGGCACTACGCGCCCGACGATTCGACGGAGTCGCCGCTGTCGGTCGCCACCGACGCCCGCGACCGTGACGTCCTGCGATTGGTCGAACGCGCGATCGACACGCGCGCCGTCCTTCTCGCCTACCAACCCGTCGTGCCGGCGCGGCGGCAGGACCAGCCGGCGATGTACGAGGGCCTGGTGCGGCTTCTGGACCCGACCGGCCGCATGATCCCGGCACGCGACTTCATCGCGTCGGTCGAGACGCACGAGCTCGGGCGCAGGCTCGACTGCCTGTCGCTCGACCTCGGGCTTCGCACGCTCTCACGTCATTCCAACCTGCGCATCGCCATCAACATGTCGGCGCGGTCGATCGGCTATCCCGACTGGGTCGGGCGGCTTGAAAGCGCGCTCGACGCCGACAGCACGCTGGGCGAGCGGCTGGTTCTGGAAATTACCGAAAGCTCGGCGATCCTGATGCCCGATCTCGTGCGCGTCTTCATGCGGTCGTTGCAGGACCGTGGCGTCAGCTTCGCCCTCGACGATTTCGGCTCGGGCTTCACCTCCCTCCGGCATCTCAAGGATCTCTATTTCGACGTCCTCAAGATCGACGGGACCTATGTCCGCGAGATCGCCGCGAACCCCGACAACCAGGTCGTCGTGAAGGCGCTCCTGTCGATCGGCCGCCACTTCGAGATGCTGACCGTCGCCGAGGCCGTCGAGACCGCGGAAGATGCCCGCTACCTCGCCCGGATCGGCGTGGATTGCATGCAGGGCTACCACTTCGGCGCACCGACTGTTCGGCCCGACTGGGATGCCCGCGACAGGCGTCATGCGGCGGGTTGATCGCCCGAACGACTCGGAATTGTTGTGAATCGCGTTCTTGCGCCCTATCCCTTAGGCGCAAGGGTCACAAATTGAGCGGACCCGCGAACGCAACGCAAAGGAGCTTTCCATGACCAATGTCGTTATCGCTTCGGCCGCCAGAACGGCCGTTGGCAGCTTTGCCGGGGCGTTCGCCAACACGCCCGCGCACGATCTCGGCTCTGCCGTGCTCGAGGCGCTGGTCGAACGCGCCGGCATCGACAAGTCCGAGGTCAGCGAAACGATCCTGGGGCAGGTCCTCACCGCCGGCCAGGGGCAGAACCCGGCCCGGCAGGCGCATGTCAATGCCGGCCTGCCAGAGACGAGCGCGGCCTGGGGCATCAACCAGGTCTGCGGGTCCGGCCTGCGGGCGGTCGCGCTCGGCGCGCAGCATATCCAGCTGGGCGACGCGCAGATCATCGCCGCCGGCGGCCAGGAAAACATGAGCATGGCGCCCCACGTCGCCAACCTGCGTGCCGGACACAAGATGGGCGACATGAAGTTCATCGACTCGATGATCCGCGACGGTCTGTGGGACGCGTTCAACGGCTATCACATGGGCCAGACGGCCGAGAACGTCGCCGAGAAGTGGCAGATCGGCCGCGAACAGCAGGACGAGTTCGCGATGGCCAGCCAGAACAAGGCCGAGGCCGCGCAGACTGCCGGCAAGTTCGACGACGAGGTGATCCCGTTTACCGTCAAGACCCGCAAGGGCGACATCACCGTCGATAAGGACGAATACATCCGCTACGGCGCCACGCTCGAAGGCATGCAGAAGCTCAAGCCGGCCTTCGCCAAGGATGGCAGCGTCACCGCCGGCAACGCCAGCGGCATCAATGACGGCGCCGCCGGCGTCCTGCTGATGAGCGCCGACGACGCCGAGAAGCGCGGGATCGAACCGCTCGCTCGCATCGTCAGCTACGCGACCGCCGGACTCGACCCGTCGATCATGGGCGTCGGCCCGATCCATGCCAGCCGCAAGGCGCTTGAAAAGGCGGGCTGGAAACCGGGCGATCTCGATCTCGTCGAGGCGAACGAAGCGTTCGCCGCGCAGGCCTGCGCCGTGAACAAGGATATGGGCTGGGACCCGTCGATCGTGAACGTGAATGGCGGCGCCATCGCCATCGGCCACCCGATCGGCGCCTCCGGGGCGCGGGTGTTCAACACGCTCCTGTTCGAGATGAAGCGCCGCGGTGCCAAGAAGGGCCTCGCCACGCTCTGCATCGGCGGGGGCATGGGCGTCGCGATGTGCGTCGAGCGGCCATAACGCGGCGCGAGGATCGCGAGATGGCAAACCTGCCCGAGTTCAACCAGATCGTCTTTTCCGGGGGCGGCACGCGCTGCTTCTGGCAGGGCGGGTTCCTCGACGTGATCGCGGAAGAAAAGAAACTGACCCCGGCGCGCGTCACCGGGGTCAGCGGCGGTGCGCTTTCGGCCGCCTGCTGGATCGCCTCGAAAGAGCGCGAGCTGTTCGACCGGATGCGCGAAACCTTCCGCAAGCAGGAAAGCAACATCGCCTGGCATACGCGCGAGGTGGACGGGATGACCCCGCACCAGCGCCTCTATCGCGAGGTGGTGACCAGCGTGATCGACGCAGAGGCCGAGCAACGGGTCGCCAACGGGCCGGAATTCCACATCCTTCTCGCCCATCCGCACAGCGACGCGGCGGGCACGCTGACCGGCATGCTCTCGACACTGATCTACGAGGCCGAACTGCACATCAAGGCGCGCGCCGACGGCCAGTGGCCAGAGCAGACGGGCGTCGAAAGCAGTTTCGTCGATGCGCGCGACGTTGCGCGTCAGGGACATCTGTGTGAACTGGTCTGCGCGGCGGCGACGATCCCGCCGATCTTCGAACTGCCGGAATGGCAGGGCCGCAAGGTGATCGACGGTGGCATGGCAAGCCAAGTTCCGTTTCCGCAGCCGGACGAGGGAAAGACCCTGATCCTGCTGACGCGGAACTACGAGGAATTGCCGGAGGCTCCGGGGCGCGTCTTCGTGGCCCCCTCGCGGGAGGTTCCCGCCGACAAGATCGACTTTACCGATGCCGGCAAGATCACCCGCACCTGGGATCTGGGCAAGACCGACGCCCGCTCGTATCTTCAATCATTGCGATAGAAAGCCTGGCGAGCGCCGGACGGGATCAGGCGGCGCTCATTGCGCGCTGAGGCGGGAAATCTCCTCCTTGAGGCGCAGCTTCTGCTTCTTCAGTTCGGTGATCTGCAGTTCGTCGGCCGAAGGGCTTCTTTGCGCAGCCTCCACCCGGTCCGAGAGAGTTTGATGTTTCTTCCTCAGCTCATTCAGATGCGAACCCAGGCTCATCGGCAGTCTCCTCTCAGATGATGTGCAGGTTGATTGCAGCACAGATGCTGATTCCTGTCACGTGCATGTCATTAGATGGGTGCAAATCTCCTGATTTTCACCGGCCGGGCCACGGCATCGGCAGCGCATCGCGCAGAACGCCCGCTATTTCGGCGGCATAACTCTCGCCGTCACGCTCGTGCCGGTCGCCCTCGTGCAGCACAACCGGGGCGTGCAGGACCATGGGACTGCGGCCGCCCTTTCGCGCGCGCAACAGGACAAGCCGCGCCGCCCGGCCGTGGCGCGGCGCCAGAGGCAGAACCTCCAGCGCGCCCAGCCGGTCGTCGCAGGCGGCCAGCACGTCGCGCAGCCGATCCGCGCGCTGGATCAGCGTCAGCCACCCGCCCGGCGCCAGACGCCGCGTCGCCACGTCGATCCAGGTCCGCAGATCGGTGTCCTCGGCCAGTGCGGCCTCGCGCCCCGCATCCGCCGCGCCGGTGCGGGTGTCAGGCACGTAATACGGCGGGTTGGCGATCACGTGGTCGAAACTCTGCACCCGGACCGGGTCGGGCAGCCGCGACAGGTCCGCGGTGAAGATGCTCATCCCGATGGCGTTCCCGGCGGCATTCTCCCGCGCGAGCGTGGCATAATCGGCCTCGCGCTCGATACCCGTCAGGTCCAGCCCTGCGACGCGCCGGGCCAGGCACAGGCTGGCCGTGCCGACGCCGCATCCCAGTTCCAGCACGGTGTCTCCGGACCGCGCCGGAACCGCAGCGGCCAGCATCACCGCGTCGACACCGGCGCGAAAGCCGCGGGCGGGCTGGCGCACGGTCAGACGTCCGCCAAGGAACGCGTCGGCGGTCAGGGCCGCGCCGCTCATTGCCCCGTGGGAATCTCGTTGTCGCGCAGCACAACGGTGGCGCGAAAGTGATCGGCGTCCCGCACCATGATGCGACGTGGCAGCACACCGATCGAGCCCTCGAGCACGCTCATGTGGACATCCATCTGAAACGTCTCTATCCCCTCGCCATCGAGAAGGGCGGTGGCGAACGCCACGAGGGTGGGATCGTTGGTGCGCATCAACTCTCTCATATTCCTCAGATAAGTCTGTCGCCGGCCCGTTGTCGAGTGCCAAGGTCTGCCCGAGAGGACGCCAATGCTGCAGACAAAACCGCAGGACCGTCTGAGCGCGGCGCTGGCGCCCGAGCTGGAGCAGGTGAACGACCTGATCCGGTCGCGCATGGCCTCGCGCCACGCCCCGCGCATACCGGAAGTCTCCGCGCACCTGATCGAGGCCGGCGGCAAGCGCATCCGCCCCATGCTGACGCTCGCCGCGGCCAAGATGTGCGGCTATGACGGCCCCTACCACGTGCACCTCGCCGCGACGGTCGAGTTCATCCATACCGCCACCCTGCTGCACGACGACGTGGTCGACGAAAGCCGTCAGCGGCGCGGCCGCCCCACGGCGAACCTGCTGTGGGACAACAAGTCGAGCGTACTTGTCGGCGACTACCTTTTCGCGCGGTCGTTCCAGCTGATGGTCGAGCCGGGCTCGCTGCCGGTGCTGGGCATCCTGTCGAACGCCGCCGCCACCATCGCCGAGGGCGAGGTGCTGCAGCTCACGGCCGCATCGAACCTTGCCACCGATGCCGACACCTATCTGCAGATCGTGCGGGGCAAGACCGCCGCCCTGTTCGCGGCCGCGACGGAATCCGGCGGCGTCATCGCCGGCGCGTCCGAGGCGCAGGTCGACGCTCTGCGGACCTATGGCGACGCCCTGGGCATCGCCTTCCAGATGGCCGACGACCTGATCGACTGGACCCCGTCCGAAACCACCGGCAAGGGCTTTGGCGACGATTTCCGCGAGCGCAAGATGACCCTCGCCGTCATCCGCGCCCTAGAGACCGCTGACGACGACGAGAGGGCCTTCTGGACCCGCACGATCGGCAAGGGGAACCAGACCGACGACGACCTCGAGACGGCGCTGGCGATCCTCGACCGGCGCGGCGCGCTGGAATCGGTGCGGGAGGACGCGCTGGGATACGCGGCGCGGGCGAAAGAGGCGCTGACCGCCCTGCCCGATCACGAATTGCGGGACATGCTGCGCGATCTGGCCGATTTCGTCGTCGAGCGGATCGCCTGACGCCCCGGCTCAGCCCGGTGCCCTGAGCGGCAGCGCGGCGACGATCCACCAGTCCGGATGCAGCGCGGCAAGCTCTGCCGCCGCCGCGTTCGCCTGCACGCTGTCGGCATACAGCCCGAAACACGTCGCGCCCGACCCCGACATCCGCGAGAGAAGGCACCCGTCGGTCGCCTGCAACCGCGACAGCGCGACGCCGACCGCCGGTGCTTCCATCCGCGCGACATCCTCGAGGTCGTTGCGCTGCGTCGAGAGCCACCGTGCAAAAGTCTCGGCGTCGCGCCAGTGCGGCAGATCCTCGGGCATCGGCGGATTCTCCCGGCGGGTCAGCGCCGCGAACACGGCTGGCGTCGGTACCGGCACGCCCGGATTGACCAGCACCAGCGCGCAACCCGGCAGATCCGGCACCTCGGCCTGCGTTTCGCCGATGCCGGACATTCGCGTCGGACGACCGTGCAGGCAGACCGGCACGTCGGCGCCCAGCGTCACCACGTCGTCCGGGATCGCCCGTCCGTCGAGCCGGTGCAGCGCGGTCAGCACCGCCGCCGCGTCGGCCGAGCCGCCACCGATCCCGGCGGCCACGGGCAAGCGCTTGTCCAGGGAAATGCGTGCCGGCGGCCCTTCGGTCATCCGGGCCGCCCGCAGCACAAGGTTGTCGTCACCGCCCGGCACCGACGCCGCCATCGGCCCCGACACGGTCAGCGACCATGCTTCGGCGGGCTCGACCGTGACGCGGTCCGCGGCATCCGCGAACACAACGAGCGAATCCAGCAGGTGATAGCCGTCGGCCCGGCGGCCCGTGACGTGCAGCGTCAGGTTGACCTTGGCCGGCGCCGCAGCCTCAACCGCCATCGCGGGCCATGTCGAGCGGCTCTTCCCCCTCTTCCTCGAGCACCTTGTCCAGCCCGACCTCCAGCTTGCGGCGGATGCGGTCGGGATCGGCGTCGGTAGAGGTGTCGTCGTCGATGAACGACAGCGCACGGCTCCACTGGAAGCGCGCCTCGAGCTTGCGGCCGACGGCCCAGTAGACGTCGCCGAGATGGTCGTTGATCACCGGGTCCACGGGCACAAGGGAGACGGCCTTCTCCATCGGCTCCACCGCTTCCTGGAAGCGGCCCAGACGATAGTAGGCCCAGCCGAGCGAGTCGGTGATGTAGCCGGAATCCGGCCGCGCGGCGACGGCCTCCTCGATCATCGTCAACGCCTCGTCGAGGTTCTCGCCCATCTCGACATAGGAATAGCCGAGATAGTTCAGCACCTGCGGCTGCTTGGGGTTCAGCTCCAGCGCGGTGCGAAAATCGGCCTCGGCCTCGTCCCAGCGGTCGGTCCGCTCGTAGGCGATGGCGCGGGCGAAATAGACCACCCATTGCGGCTCTGCGGGGGAGTCGAACTGCGCGATGGCAGCGTCGTAGGCGGTCGCCGCCTCTTCGTAGCGCTCCAGCTGCCGAAGCGCGTCGCCGAGCGCGGTGTGGATCGCCGGGTTGTCGGGCTGCAGCTCGCTCAGCTGCTGCATCACCTCGATCGCGGCGTCGTCACGGCCCGCACTGCGCAGGGCCTCGGCGCGGCCCATCTCTGCGGCGGCAAAGGCCGGATCGTCGCGCGACACGCGGCGATAGGCGGCGATCGCCTGGTCGTACTGGCCCAGCCGCTCGAGCAGACCGGCCGCCATCAGCGTCGCCTCGGTCAGGTCGGGACGCAGGTATTGCGCCATCCTGACATACAGCAGGATATAGCCGTTCGACGTCTCGCCGCCGAGCGCCCCTGCGATGGACATGTAGATCTCGGCAACGCCGTCGGTCGCATCGCGGATCGCGGAGACCGGCACCCGCTCGCCATCGGCCAGGCGCGCGCGCAACTGGGCGAGCGCAGGGTCGAGATCACCGCCGAACCCCTCGTCGAGCAGCGCGATCGCGTCATCGTTCCGGTCGAGCTGGCTCAGGACCTGCGCGTAGGCGACGATGCCCGAGCGGTTGAGCCGCATCGCGTCGTTCTCGTCGCCCGACATGATCTCGGCGGCGCCCTCGAGGTCGCCCACCGACGCCAGCGCCAGCGCCTTGTGATAGAGCCCGAACGCGCTGACGCCGTCCTGCTCGATCACGCTGTCGAACTGTTCCAGCGCGTCCGAGACGCGCCCCTCGCCGATCAACGTCCAGCCGCGCAGCAGGTCGTCGAACAGCGGCCCGACCGACTGTCCCGCATCGAGATCCTCGAGCACGTTCTCCCAGTCGCCGGACTTCGCGTCAGCGCCCAGAAGCACCATGTTCGCCAGCTGGCTGTCGGCGCCGGTCTGGATCATCCGCCGCGAGATGTCGCGCGCGCTCTCGATCTGGCCGAGGCTGACGAACGCGGTCAGCGCATTCTCCAGCAGCATCGGGTTGTCGGGATCGGCGACCATCGCCTGCGAGAAATAGTCGGTGGCCTGCGCAAACTCGCTCATCGACAGCGCCTGACGCGCCGCGAGATACGCGCCGGGGGCGACCTCCGCCTGGACGGGCGCGGCCACGAGGCCGAGGGCCACGGTCGAAGCAAGGCAGGTCGAGCGCCAGATGGGCATCAGCATGTCTCCCGAAGTGCGTTTGGCGAGGCTATGACGCACCCGGACGGCAAGCAACACCCCTCTGTTGCGGTGCGCGTCGATGCCGCCTCACATGTTGGGATAGTTCGGTCCGTCGCCGCCCTGGGGGACGGTCCAGCGGATGTTGCCGCCGGGTTCCTTGATGTCGCAGGTCTTGCAGTGGACGCAGTTCTGGAAGTTGATCTGGAACCGCTTGGCGCCGTCGTCGCCCTCGACATATTCGTAGACCCCGGCGGGGCAGTAGCGCGCCGAGGGGCCGGCATAGGTCTGCAGGTTCTCGCCGGTCTGTCGGTCGGGGTCGATCAGCTGCAGGTGCGACGGCTGGCTTTCCTCGTGGTTGGTGCCCGAGTAGCTGACATTGGTCAGCCGGTCGAAGGACAGCTTGCCGTCGGGCTTGGGATACGCGATCTCGGGGTGGTCGGCGGCGCGGCCGGTCGCCTCGGCGTCGCTCTTGCCGTGTGCGAGCGTCCCGAAGACCGAACCGCCGAACAGCGTGTTCGTCCACATGTCGAGCCCGCCGAGCGCCAGCGACGCCCCCAGCCCGTATTTCGACCACAGCGGTTTGACGTTGCGCACCGGGCGCAGGTCGCGGCCCACCGGACCGCCCCGCAGCTCGTCCTCGTAGGTGGTCAGCTCGTCCTGCGCGCGGCCCTCCTGCAGCGCCGCGTGCGCCGCCTCGGCCGCCGCCTTGCCCGACAGCATGGCGTTGTGGTTGCCCTTGATCCGCGGAACGTTCACCAGCCCCACGCCGCAGCCCAGGATCGCGCCGCCGGGGAAGCACGCCTTGGGCATCGACTGCCAGCCGCCCTCGGCGATGGCGCGGGCGCCGTAGGACAGCCGCTTGCCGCCCTCCAGCAGCTCGGCCAGCATCGGGTGATGCTTGAAGCGCTGGAACTCCATGTAGGGATAGACATGGGGATTGGCGTAGTTCAGATGCACCACGAAGCCGACATAGACCTGGTTGTTGTCCAGGTGGTAGATGAACGACCCGCCGCCGGCATTCTTGCCCAGCGGCCAGCCCATCGTGTGCGTGACCTGGCCCTGCTGGTGCTTCGAGGGATCGATCTCCCACAGCTCCTTCATGCCCAGCCCGAACTTCTGCGGATCGCGGCCCGCCGAAAGGTCGTATTTCGCCATCACCTCCTTGGTGAGCGAGCCGCGCACGCCCTCGCCCAGGAAGACGTACTTGCCATGCAGCTCCATCCCCGGCTCGTAGCCCGGTCCCGGCGTGCCATCGGCCTGGCGGCCGAACTCGCCCGCGACGACGCCTTTCACCCGGCCGTCCTCGTCGTAGACCAGCTCCGAGCAGGACATGCCGGGGAACACCTCGACGCCCAGCTCCTCGGCCTGTTCGGCCATCCAGCGGCAGACATTGCCCATCGAGACGATGTAGTTGCCATGGTTGTTCATCAGCGGCGGCATCGCGACGTTCGGCACCCGCATCTTGCCGGCTTCACCCAGCAGGTAGAACCGGTCGTCGGTCACCGGCACGTTCAGCGGCGCGCCGCGGTCCTTCCAGTCGGGGATCAGCGCGTTCAGACCGGACGGATCCAGCACCGCGCCCGACAGGATGTGCGCGCCCACCTCGGACCCCTTCTCCAGCACGACCACCTCGAGATCGGAGTCGAGCTGCTTGAGACGGATCGCGGCCGACAGGCCCGCCGGACCCGCGCCGACAATGACTACATCGTATTCCATCGCTTCGCGGGTCGAGTCGGTCATCCTGGCTTCCTTCGATCTGGGCGGTGGGGCGCGGTCGGCCGACCTACCTTGACGTCGGAGCAGAGTTAATGGCCGCGCCGCCCCGGGGTCAATTGCGACACGGCGTTAGAGACCTCGCAGCGGAGTTTTCTGGAACCCTGAGCCCGTGTTCCGACTTGAGCGTGCAGCGACCGGTCAATCGCCGAAGCCGCGTGGAACAGCTATGTCGATTGCCGGTCCGCAAGACCCGCCCGAGCGCTACTTGACTTTGCCTGCGGGGCTTGAATTAACGACCGGGTGTTGCGCACACTCCCGAAAACAAAAGGCACGCGCCATGGAAAAGATACCGCTGACCCGCGCGGGCCACACCGCGCTGAACGACGAACTGAAGCAGCTCAAGTCCGTTGAGCGGCCCGCCATCATCCGCGCCATCGCCGAGGCGCGCGAGCATGGCGATCTCAGCGAAAACGCCGAGTATCACTCGGCCCGCGAGAAGCAGTCGTTCATCGAGGGGCGCATCAAGGAGATCGAGGGCATCCTGGGACGCGCGGACGTGATCGACACGTCCAAGCTGTCCGGCCCGATCAAGTTCGGTGCCACCGTCCGCCTCGTCGACGAGGACACGGACGAGGAACGCACCTACCAGATCGTCGGCGAGCCCGAGGCGGACGTCGAGTCCGGGCGGCTGAACATCAAGTCGCCGCTCGCCCGCGCCCTGATCGGCAAGGAAGAGGGCGACAGCGTCGAAGTGCGCACACCGGGCGGCGAGAAGAGCTACGAAGTTCTCTCCGTCGCCTATTCCTGACCGCCGGGCGGGGGGTCGCAGATGGCCGATGCCGAAGAGCGCCAGGGTCCGGACCTGGGGCTGTTTCACAATGCCTCTCCGACCCGGTCGCGCACGTCGCTGATCGCGGTTGGCCTGTCGGCCGTCTGGATCGTCGTCACCGGCGCCGTGTTGCTGTTCGGCGGCGGCGGCGAGGACGGCGGCGATCCGCTGCGGCTGATCCTCGGCGTGATCGCGGTATTCCTGCCGGTCGCTGTGATCTGGATCGGCGCCGTGACGGCCGACAGCGCGGCGGCGGTGCGGGGCGAGGCCGCCCGCTTGCGCGCCACCGTCGACACGATGCGTCAAAGCTACCTGTCCCAGAACCGCGGCGTGTCCGAGCCCGGGCTGCAGAAGCGCCTCGACGAGATCGCGGCGGCCCAGAAGAAGACCGAGACCGCGCTCGCCACCTTCGCCTCGATCCGCACGGCGACGCCGCCGCCCGCGCCCGAGAGCACGGCGCCCGCCGCGCGGGACGAGCAGCCGACGCTGGCCCTGCCCGACCAAGCCGAGGACCGCGCTCCGCCGCTGTCGAACGCCGACCTGATCGGGGCGCTGCAATTCCCGCAGACCCCCGACGACGTCGAGGGCTTCCGCACGTTGCGCCGCGCGATGCAGGACCGGCAGGCCGCGCAGCTCATCACCGCGGCACAGGACGTGCTGACCCTGCTCAGCCAGGATGGCGTCTACATGGACGACCTCGATCCCGACCGTGCGCGTCCCGATGTCTGGCGACGCTTCGCGGCAGGCGAACGGGGCCGCGCCATAGCCACGCTGGGCGGCGTCCGCGACCGCGAGACGCTGGCCCGCACGGTGACGCGCATGCGCAAGGACACGATCTTTCGCGATGCCGCGCACCACTTCCTGCGCCGGTTCGACCAGGTGTTCGCGGATTGGGCCCCCAACGCGACCGACACCGAGATCGCCGACCTGGCCGACACGCGCACCGCGCGGGCGTTCATGCTGCTGGGCCGCGTGACGGGCACCTTCGACTAGGGCGCTGCGAAGGCTACAGGCCGAACAGCCCGTAGGGCAGGAACGTCACCGGATCGCCCGGCCTGATCTCGGCCGCGCCATCCCCCAGTTCGACCAGCCCCTCGGCCCAGCTCAGCCCCGAGATTCGCCCCGACCCTTCGGAGCGGAACACCTCGACCCGGCCGTCGGGCGCGAGGCGCGCGCGCAGGTATTCGCGGCGGCCCGGCTTCTTGCGCTTCTCGAAGGCGGCGGGCACGACGAAGCCGCGCGTCTCGGGCCAGGGGCCGCCCGCCAGCACCGACAATGCGGGGCGGCCGAACACCAGCGCGCAGACGAAGGCGGCCACCGGGTTTCCAGGCAGGCCGAACACCGGCATGCCGCGCCACATGCCAAGCGCCAGAGGACGGCCGGGCTTGAGCGCGATGCGCCAGGCGGTCAGGCTGCCGGTTTCGCGCAGCAGCGCCGACACATGGTCCTCGTCGCCCGCCGATGCGCCGCCCGAGGTCAGGATCACGTCTGCCCCCGCCGTGTCCAGCCGGTGCGCCAGGGCGGCGCGGTCGTCGGGCACATGGCCCAGGTCGATCGCCGCATGGCCCCAACGCTCGGCCAGTGCCAGAAGCATCGGCCGGTTGGCGTCGTAGGTGCGCGCGGGGTCCTGCGTCGCGCCCGGCGCGGCCAGCTCGTCCCCCGTCGACAGCACGCCGACCCGCAGCCTGCGGCGCACCCGCGCCTCCGCCAGGCCAAGCGCTGACAGAAGAGCGAGGTCCGGCGGTCTGAGCGCGTGCCCCCCCTCCAACGCCACCTCGCCCACTGATACGTCCTCGCCCGCGCGGCGGGTATTGGCGCCCGGCTTGACCGCGCCGTCGAACACGACGGCCCCGTCCTCGAGCCGCGTGTCCTCTTCCAGAACCACCGTGTCCACGCCCTCGGGCAGCAGCGCGCCCGTCAGGATGCGCACGGCCTCTCCCCGCGGCAAGGCATGCTCCAGCGGGCCGCCCGCCGCCGCCCGGCCCCGGGTCAGGGGCAGGCGATGGGGCGCATCGCCGAGCGCGGCGTGGGCGAAGCCATAGCCGTCGACCGCGGCGTTGGCGGCCGGGGGATTGCTGCGTGCGGCAACATGGGGCTGCGCCAGGATGCGGCCGGCAGCCGCACCGACCGGGACCGTCTCGGTCCCGACCACGCAGGTCAGGCGGTCCCGCAGCAGGGTCAGAGCCTCGTCCACCGGTGTCCAGCTGACGCCCGACGGCAGGGCGAAGCAATCGTTGCGCAGGCGGGGCTGGGCGGCGGCCCGCAGCTCTGGCTCGACCCCCACGCCCAGGATCCAGCCTTCTTCCGCAAGGTCAGTGCCCTCGGCCGCGGCAAAGGCAGCGTCGATCCGGCCATCGACACACAATGCCGACAGCGCCTCGGACAGAACCGCCACCTGCACGGCATCCTTGATCGGCCGCCCCTCGCGCCCGGCACCGGGCAGGCTCGCATCCTCGGCCATGCGGCGCGTGACGGCATCGGACAGAAGCGAGGGCCAGACCTCGGCGATGACGAGCGGGCTGTCCCCCACCGGATCGAAGGGCCAGATCGCCGCCTCGGGCCAGAGATGCCGCAGGCGCGACAACGTCGCCATGCCGGTCATCGCCTGCGAGCCCACGGCCCCCGCGCCGCCCATCTGCCAGCACGCGAAGCTGCCCGGCGCCCTGGTCTCGACCAGCCGGCGCTCGGGCGGCCAATCGGCCTGCCGCGGCGGCTTGCCCTTGCCGAGTCCGGGCAGGTCCCGCTTGAGTCCGTTGAACCAGAACGGCCCCTCGTCCCCGGTGAACAGACCGTTCAGGCGCGCGGCGATGTCAAAGCGCCCCTCGCCGTCGGCGAGCGCATCGAACGCCGCCGCGAACCAGTCCCACAACAGGCGCGGGTCGTCGTGGCCAGTGATCCGCCGCGCAGTGCCGGCGGGATAGGCGAAGGGGAAATCGAAGCCCAGCAGCACCCGGCGCCCCACGGCGCGTTCGGCCGGAACGACCTCGGCCAGCCAGGCCTCTGCGGCGGCGCGGCTGCGCAAATAGACCGGCGCGTCGGCCTGCCCGTCCCGTGCCACGCCGGCCCAGATCGCGTCCGCTCTCGGCGTCGCGCCGCGATCTCCGGCGCCGGACCAGTCGACCATTACCACGGTGTCGAACGTCGCGCTCACAATCCCAGCTCCGCCGCGATGAAGTCCGCGATCGCCGTGGTGTCGTCGAGCGGCAGGAGCGGGCAGCCCCCGGTCGCGATCGTCACGTCAGCGGCCACGGCACGGATCGTCGCGTCGTCCGGTGCCATCACCTCATGCCCGGCAGAGGCGCGGAACGCCTCGATCTTGGGATGCCGGTCGCGCTTGAACCCCTCGACCAGCACGAGGTCGACGGGCGACAGCTTGCCCAGCAGCTCGTCCAGCGGCACCTCGCCCGCGCCGCGCAGCTCGGCCATCAGCGCCCACCGGTTGCGCGAGGACAGCAGCACCTCCTGCGCGCCCGCGCTGCGGTGGCGGTAACTGTCGCGTCCCTCCTGGTCGACGTCGAAATGGTGATGCGCGTGCTTGACCGTAGAGACCGCCAGACCGCGTTCCGTGAACTCGGTCACGAGACGCTCCATCAGACCGGTCTTTCCCGCATTCTTCCAGCCCGTCACGCCCCAGAGCTTCATCCGGCCTCCAGCGCGTCTTCGGCCTGCGCGAGGTCCTCGGGCGTGTTGACGTTGAAGAACGGGTCGAGCCCGGTGGTGGGAAACACCGCCTCGGCGGCGCCGTGGCGGTCGGTCCAGATCACCACCTTGCGCAGCCCGTCCTTCAGCGCGCCGCGCAGGTTCTCGCGCAGGTCGACGGGCCAGAGGCCGAAGGTCGGATGCCGCACATGCCCGCGCACCGGATCGGGCGTCGCGGCCAGCGCGATGGGAGTGCCCACGCGTTCGGCGGCAAGGATCAGCTGCGGGACGAGATCGCAGGGAAAGAACGGCGTGTCGGCGGCAGCGGTGACGATATGCGTCGCCCCCTGCCCCGCGGCCCAGTCCATCCCGGCAAGCACGCCGGCCAGCGGGCCGGGAAAGCCGTCGACCGGGTCGGGCACCACCGGCAGGCCGACCGAGGCAAAGCGGGCGGCCTCGCCATTGGCGTTCAGCGCCAGCCCGGCGACCTGCGGCGACAGCCGCTCGATCACCCGCGACAGGATGCTCTGCCCGCCCAGTTCCAGCAGGCCCTTGTCGCCGCCGCCCATCCGCGTGGCGCGGCCGCCGGCAAGGATGACCCCGAGAGGTGCGTCGATCATGGTTTCTCTCCCTTGCGCGCGGGTCCGGTCAGACCGCGCTCTTGCGGCGGTGGCGGCTGTCTTCGTCGGCCACGCTGTCGGGGTCGGCGTCGCGCACCAGCCGGTCCTCGCCCGCGAGGCAGACGAAGCGCTTGCCCTTCAGCCGCCCCACGAGCGTCAGGCCAACCTGCCGCGCGATCTCGACGCCCCAGGCGGTGAAGCCCGAGCGCGAGGCAAGCACCGGTATCCCCATCAATGCCGTCTTGATCACCATCTCCGAGGTCAGCCGGCCGGTGGTGTAGAGGATCTTGTCCTCCGGGCCCACGCCTTCTGACAGCATCCAGCCGGCGATCTTGTCCACCGCGTTGTGGCGGCCGACATCCTCCATGTAGACGAGCGGGCGATCCTCCTGGCACAGCACCGTGCCGTGGATCGCGCCGGCCTCGAGATAGAGCGACGGCGTACGGTTGATCCGGGACGACAGGGCGTAGAGCCACGAGGTGCGCACCGTCGCCGCCGGCAGCGTCAGCCCCTCGAGCCCTTCCATCATGTCGCCGAACACGGTGCCCACCGCGCAGCCCGACGTGCGGGTCTTCTTCGACAGCTTCTCTTCGTAGCTCGTCTCGCCGTCGGTGCGCACCACGACGGTTTCGAGCTCTTCGTCGAAATCGACGCCGCGGACGGTCTCGCCGTCGCGCAACATGCCCTGATTGCGGAGGAATCCCAGGGCGAGATACTCGGGGTAGTCGCCGATGGTCATGGCGGTCACGATCTCGCGACCGTTGAGGAAGATGGTCAGCGGCCGCTCCTCGACGACCGACAGGTCGAGCGGCTTGCCCTCTTGATCGGTTCCGGTGACGCGGCGGGTCAGGTCGCCCCGCCCCGGATCGGGCGCCACGATATAGGAAGGTGCGTCCCGCGTTGACATTCCGTGCGCTCCCGTGTGGGTGGCTCTTCGAGAACGATACCCTAGGGCGAACCCATGGCAGTCTCCACAGCGAATGCGACCGCCCCGCGCGGCGACTTCCTGGCCGGCGCGGCGAAGGCGGCGCCGTTCATCATCATGCTGATCCCGTTCGGCGCGGTGTTCGGCGTGGTCGCGCGCAATTCCGGCCTGGACCTGACGCAGACGATGGCGTTCTCCGGCGCCGTCATCGCGGGGGCGTCGCAGTTCACCGCCGTGCAGCTTCTGGTCGACGACGCGCCGGTCGCGGTGATCGTGGCGACGGCGCTGGCGGTGAACCTGCGGATGATGATGTATTCGATCGCCATGGTGCCGCATCTGGGCCCCGCACCTCTGTGGCAGCGCGCGCTGATCGCCTATCTCAACGTCGACCAGACCTACGCGCTGTCGGTCGCGGAATACGAGACGCGCCCCGAGATGCCGATCCGCAACCGCGTGGCGTATTTCGTGGGCACCGCGGCGCCCATCGTGCCCTGCTGGATCCTGTCGACGCTGGCGGGGGCCACGCTTGGCCGGGCGCTGCCCGAATCCATGCCCGTCGATTTCGTTCTGCCGCTGATGTTCCTGGGCATGGCGAGCCCGATGATGAAGACCCGCGCCCATGTCGCCGCGGCGCTCGTCGCCTCGGGCGCGGCGATCCTGTTCACCGGCTTTCCCGCCGGAACCGGCCTGCTGGCGGCGGCGATCCTGGGCATGATCGCGGGGGCCGTCGTGGACGACGCCGATCCGAACCGGAGGCCGACATGATCGAGAACGACGCGAAGGTCTGGCTGGTCCTCGCACTGCTGGCCGTCGGGACCTACCTGATCCGCCTGTCGTTCCTCGGGCTGGTCGGAAACCGCCGCCTGCCGGACTGGCTGGCGCGGACGCTGCGCTTTACCCCCGTCGCGGTGCTGCCGGCGTTGGTGGCGCCGCTGATCCTGTGGCCCGAGGCGACGGGCGGCACCTTCGACCCGGTGCGCGGCGCGGCCGCCGCGACGACGGTGGGCGTCGGGCTGGTCACCCGGAACACCGTGCTCGCCATCGTCTGCGGCGGCGTGGTGCTGTTCGGCGGGCTCTGGCTGATCCCTCAGTAGGCGATCTCTTCGCGGATCTCGTTCTGCGCCGCGCGGATCAGGACACCGTGGTTGTCGTCGGCGTCGTCGTCGCCGATCCGTCTTTCCTGCACGTCCGGGCGGCCGGCGAAATAAGCTGCCAGCCTGTTGGGAAAGAAGGTCGCCGGCGCGTCCTCGAAACCGGGGAGCTGCCGCAGTATGTTGGCGATCGAGATGGTGCAGCGCGCGGGCCCCACCGCGCCGTTCGACTGCGCGAGCCGCAGCGCCTGCCGCGCCACCGCCGGGCTGACCTCCACCCGCTGTTCGCGGACGTCGTAGGTTTCGCGCGCGTGGAAGTCGATGTAGACCTTGTGGACGTTCGGCGTGAAGCCGTACAGCACGTCGCGCTGCTCGGGCACCTGCGGCAGGTGGAATGTGCCGAAGGGGTCGAACAGCACGCGCTGGTCGGCATTGATCAGCAGCGCCGAGTGATCGCCCGAGCCGCTGCGCGTGTTCGTCATGGTATAGAGCGTCAGCGCGGGCGGGCCGTCATGGCTGTAGGCCCGGCGCGCCACCTCGACGTCCGGGTCCATGACCGTTTCGGCACAGCCCGCCGCGATCAGCGGCAGAAGAAGCGCGAGCGCCAGACGGCGCAGGGGGGTCATCCGTTGAAGATCGCGAGAAGGATCAGCGCCACGATGATCGCGACGGTGCTCCAGGTAACCCACTTGACGAACCCCTCGAAGGTTTTCTCCTGGGTGTCGATGTCCATCGACCCGTGCTCGTGCTTGTGCTGTTGCTCGGCCATCGTGCGCAATCCTCGTAGCTGGCGTTCTGCGATGCGTTAGACGATTCCGGCGCGCCTGTCACGAGGCCACGCCGCGGCGAGATGTCAGACGGCGCGCCAGAGCCACGCCCCGTCCGCCCGACGGGTGCGGCTCGCCTCTCCGGCGTGCCAGAGGTGGAGGCAGTGCGCCATCGCCTCGGCCAGCGCCAGACCGTATTCGGCGCCGCCGATCGTGCTCTTGAAGAGCGGCGGAAAGCATTCGACCGCGGTGCGGGGCTCGGCCAGCCAGGCCCGCAGCCGTCCCAGCGCGCCGTGGTGGTTGTCGATCAGCTGCCGCATCCGGGTCGGCAGGCCGGTGAACGGCAGCTTGTGACCGGGCAGGACCAGCTGCTTCGGCGTGGCATGGGCCGACAGCCGCCCGCACGCCTCCAGCCAGTCGGCCACCGGGTCGGCCTCGGGCTCGGTCGCGTAGACGCCGAGATTGGGCGAGATCGAGGGCAGCATCTGGTCGCCGCCGATCACCAGCTCGCCGGCACGGTCCCACAGCGTGACATGCGCCGGCGCGTGCCCTCCCCCGAGCCGCACGTCCCAGTCGCGGCCCCCGGTGTGCAGCGTGCCGCCTTCGCGCAGCCGGGTGTAGCCCAGCGGCAACGGTGCGACACCGTCGGCAAAGTTGAACGGCCGCTCGGCGGCGCGGTCCTCGACCATCTCGGCCGGCATGCCCGCCGCGCGCCAGAACGCGATCGTCTCGGGCGTCGGACGCTCCTGCACGTCCAGCGTCAGCATCCGCGCCAGAAGCCAGGCGGTGCGGCTGGCCAGCGTCTCGGCTCCGTGGTCCCGCTGGAACCAACCTGCAAGGCCCACATGGTCGGGGTGGTGGTGGGTCAGCACGACCCGCCGCACCGGCCGCCCGAAAGAGGCCAAGGCGGCCTCCCACATCCCGCGCGTGCGGCCTGTGTCGAGCCCGGTATCCACGACGGTCCAGCTGTCGCCGTCGTCCAGCAGGTAGACGTTGACGTGATCCAGCTTCATCGGCAGCGGCAGGCGCAGCCAGACCACACCCTCGGCCACCTCGCGCCACGCGCCCGGCTCGGGCGGGATCCCAAAGGGATACCGGATGCCCGTCTGTGCGGCGTCGCCATTACCGTCCATCACACCGCCAGGTCCTCGACCCCCATCTCGTACAGCCCCTCGGCCCCGGCGCGGGCATGGGCCAGCAGGCCCGCATGCTCGGGCAGCAGCCGCTCGATATAGAACCGGGCCAGCGCGGTGCGGCGGCCCGCCGTCCCTTCGGCCAGCGCGGCCCTCAGGTGGAAATGCCCGCCCAGAACCCGCGCGAAGGCCTTGAGATAGGGCACGGCGCCCGCGAACCGGGCCTGCATCTCGTCCTGCGCGACAAGCCACTCGGTCGTCTCGCGCAGCGCCTCGGCCGCCGACCAGACCGCCTGGGCAAGCTCGCCATGCCCATTGCGCGCCGCCTCGGCGTCCTTCTCGATCTCGTCCAGCAGGCGATAGGCCGCCTCGCCGCCGTCGGACAGCTTGCGGCCCACCAGGTCCATCGCCTGGATACCGTTGGTTCCCTCGTAGATCGCCGTGACGCGCACGTCGCGCAGGTACTGCGCCGCGCCCATCTCTTCGATGAAGCCCATGCCGCCATGGACCTGCACGCCCTCGTTCGCGACGGCGATGCCCGTCTCGGTGCCGAAGGCCTTGGCGATCGGCGTCAGCAGCGCGGCGCGGGCCGTCCACTCGGCATCGCCGGTCGCGTTGGACATGTCGATGGCCACGGCGCAGGACAGGGCGATCGCGCGGGCGGCCATGGTGTCGGCCTTCATGCCGGTCAGCATGCGGCGGACGTCCGGGTGCTCGACGATGGTGCCGGTTCCGTCGGCCTTGCCTTGCTTGCGCTCCAGCGCATAGGCCAGCGCGTGCTGATACGCGCCCTCGGCCACGCCGACACCCTGCACGCCGACGCCGAGGCGGGCGTTGTTCATCATGGTGAACATCGCCGCCATGCCCTTGTTCTGCCCGCCGACGAGCCAGCCCTTCGCGCCGTCGTACTGCATCACGCAGGTCGGGCTGCCGTGAAGGCCCATCTTCTCTTCCAGGCTGACGACCTTCATGTCGTTGGCCACGCCTGCATCGCCGTTCTCGTCGGGCAAGCGCTTGGGCACCATGAACAGGCTGATCCCCCTGGTCCCCGGCGCCGCGTCGGGCAGCCGGGCCAGGACCAGGTGGCAGACATTGTCGGTAAAGTCGTTGTCGCCCCAGGAGATGTAGATCTTCTGCCCCGTCACCGCGTAGGTGCCGTCGTCGTTCGGCACGGCCCGTGTCGACAGCGCCCCCACGTCCGACCCGGCCTGAGGCTCGGTCAGGTTCATCGTGCCGCACCATTCGCCCGAGATCAGCTTGGGCAGGTAGAGCGCCTTGAGCTCGTCGCTGGCGTGGTTCTCGAGCGCCTCGATCTGACCCTGGGTCATCAGCGGGTTCAGCTGCAGCGCCAGGCAGGCCGAGGACATCATCTCGTTGACCGTCGTGGTCACTGCCAGCGGCAGGCCCAGGCCGCCGAACTCGGGCTCGGCCGACATGCCGATATAGCCGCCCTCGGCGATCGCGCGATACGCCTCCGCGAAACCGGGCGTGGTGCGGACGACACCGTTCTCGAGAAAGGCAGGCTTGGTGTCGCCGTCGCGCTGCAGCGGCGCCAGCACCTCCTCGCAGACTCGACCGGCCTCGGTCACGATGGCCTCGCAGACATCGCGCGTGGCCTCGGCAAAGGCGTCGGTCCGGGTGACCGTCTCGAAATTGACGACGTGATCCAACAGATACATGAAATCGCGGGTCGGTGCGGTATAGGGCATCGAAACCTCCTCGGCCTGGCGGGTTGGCATCGCGACAATCCCCGCCTATGGCGTTTAATGCGACGTAAGGATGATTGCCCCCGCCGGGGCCATCAACCCGAACGCAGCGTCACGGCAAGAGGTGCGCAATGACCCGGATGCAGGTGCTGAGCCCCGACCAGGACGGGATCGAACGGGGCGCCGAGCTTCTCCGCCGCGGGCGGCTGGTCGCATTCCCCACCGAGACGGTCTACGGGCTGGGCGGAGACGCCACCGACGACCTCGCGGTGGCGGAGATCTTCGCGGCCAAGGGACGGCCCCGGTTCAATCCGCTGATCGTCCACGTGCCCGACCTCGACGCCGCGCGGGCCATCGCCGATTTCCCAGATCAGGCGCTTCGCCTGGCCGAGACGTTCTGGCCCGGACCGCTCACGCTGGTGGTGCCGCTGCGCGCCTCCGCCGGGATCGCGCCGCTCGTGTCGGCGGGGCTGGATACCATCGCGCTGCGGGTGCCGGACCTGCCGCTGGCCCGGAACCTGCTGATCCGGGCGGGCATCCCCGTTGCCGCGCCCTCGGCCAACCCCTCGGGCCGGGTCAGCCCGACCCGGGCCGAGCACGTGGCCGAAGGGCTGTCGGACCGGATCGACGCGGTGCTCGACGGCGGGCCCTGCAGCGTCGGGGTGGAATCAACCATCGTCGGCGTCTCGGACACGCCCACCCTGCTGCGCCCCGGCGGGCTGCCGGCCGAGGCGATCGAGGCCTGTCTCGGGCAGGAGCTGTCGCACCACGCGGGCGGCGACACGCCGAACGCGCCCGGCCAGCTCGCCTCGCACTATGCGCCGAACGCGGCAATGCGCCTGAACGTGACTGCGCCCGAAGCCGGCGAGGTGCTGCTGGGCTTCGGCAGGGTCGACGCGCCGATCAACCTGTCGCCCACGGGCGATCTGACCGAGGCCGCCGCGCAGCTGTTCCATCACCTCAGAACGCTCGATGCCGAGGGCGCAACGCGGATTGCGGTGTCGCCGATCCCCGAGACAGGACTGGGGCTGGCGATCAACGACCGCCTGCGCCGCGCCGCCGCGCCCCGCTAGGCCCGGCCCGCCGTCGAGGACAGCAGGACCGGGTCGATTCCCAACGTGCGCAGCGCCGCCGACCACTTGGCCTCGTCGTTCCCGTCAAAGACGATCTCGCCCGAGGCATCGGCGGTGAGCCAGCCGTTGCCGCGGATTTCGTCCTCCAGCTGCCCCGGCCCCCAGCCCGCATAGCCCAGCGCGAGAATCGCGTTGTCGGGGCCGCGCCCCTCGGAGATATCCTCGAGCACATCCAGCGTGGCGGTCATCCCGAAGGAGTCGTCCACATGCAGGGTCGAGCTGTTCGTCCCGTAATCCGCCGAATGAAGCACAAAGCCCCGGCCGGTATCGACGGGACCGCCGAAATACACCCGGATCTCGCGCGGCGACATGCCGGGATCGATCGACAACTGCTCCAGCAGTTCAGCGAAGGTCACGCCGCTGCTGGGCTTGTTGACGATCAGGCCCATGGCCCCGTCCTCGGAATGGGCGCACAGGAAGATTACGCTCCGGTCGAAGCGCGGATCCCCCATGCCGGGCATCGCGATCAGCAGCTTGCCGCTGAGGTCTTCGTTCGCAGGATCGTCGCTCATGTCCCGAATCTGCCGGATCCACCGCAAAGAACAAGAGGGCTCAGACGGATAACGTCCGCTTCCGTCGATTGTGACTTCCCTTCGTGCCCCTCTTCTGGTGCAGATCGCGACCATGAGACGCATCCTGCTCCTGCTGCTGGCCCTGACCTGCGCCGCCTCGCCCGCCATCGCGCAGACCATGCCCGAGGACGTGGCCGAGGTGTCTCTCCTGCCCGGATGGCGCACCGAGCGCGGCACGCACATGGCCGCGCTGCGGATCGACCTGGCGCCTGGATGGAAGACCTACTGGCGCAGTCCGGGCGACGCCGGCATCCCGCCGGTCTTTCGCTGGACGGGCACGCGCAACGTATCGACCGCGGCGGTGCACTGGCCGGTGCCGAAGGTGTTCGATCAGGCCGGCATGCGCTCAATAGGCTACGGCGGGTCGGTGATCATCCCGATCGAACTAGGGCTGCGGGACGCGCGTGACGCGGCGCGGCTGGCCGGCGAGATCGAGATCGGCGTCTGCCACGACATCTGCATCCCCTACTCCACCACGGTCGCCGCCGCGCTGCCCGCGGGCGGCAGCGCCGACCCGCGCATCGCCGCGGCGCTCGGCGACCAGCCCGCGACGGCACGCGCGTCGGGCGCGGGACCCCTCGCCTGCCGGATCGACCCGATTTCCGACGGGATCGCGCTGACCGCGCAGCTGGACATCCCGCGGCTCGGGCCGGACGAGACGGTCGTGGCCGAGCTGCCCGGCACCGATCTGTGGATCTCTCCGGCCGAGACGCGGCGCGACGGCACCACGCTGACCACGCGGGTCGAGATCGTGCCGCCGGACGGCGGACCCGTCGCGCTGGACCGCGGCGCCCTGCGCCTGACTGTCATCGGCGGCGGCCGGGCGGTGGACATCCGCGGCTGCGGCTGACGCGCCCCCTCGACGCGCGCCACCGCCTCGGACATGTTGGGGTTCGGATGACCCGTCGAGAACTCGCATGAGCCGCGTCGCGCCGCTGATCGCAGCACTGGCCCTGGCCGCCGGTCCCGTTGCCGCCGACGACTTGGCACGCAGCCTCGACGCGGCCCGCACGGCCTATGACGCGGGCGACCTGCAAGCGGCGCTGGAGGAGCTCGACAACGCGCGCGAGCACATCCAGACCGCCAGGGCCGAACGACTCGCCGCCTTCCTGCCCGCGCCGCGCGACGGATGGGAGCGCACGGTGAACCTCACGCCCGCCGACCCAATCGGTGGAATCGCCGTCTCGGGCAGCTATTCCGACGAGGGCACCGCCTTCACGCTGACGCTGGTGGCCGACAGCCCGCTGATCACGGGCTTCGCCGGCATGATGCGCGACGCGGGCCTTATGACCCAGATGGGCCAGATCCGCGTGATCGACGAAAAGGTGTTCATCGACAACGGGGGCGAACTGACCACCGTGGTCGGGGACAGGGTGCTCGTGCAGGCCGGCGGGGCCACGCCGACGCAGATGTCGCACCATCTCGCGGCAATGGACTTCGATGCGCTGTCCGGCTTCGGCAGCTGACTAGCCGAGTAGCGCCTCGGTGAGCGCCGAGTCCGCAGTCTCGAGCCCGTCGACCACGTCGAAGTGATGCCGCGCCGGTTCGACGACCAGTGGAACGTTCCACGCCTGCGCCAGCCACCGGGCCTGGTCGCGGAAGGCCGGGCGCTCGTCCGCGCCGACCCAGACCGTCACCCGCGCCGCGCCCTCGCGCGGCAGCAGCGCGGGGCTCTCCGCCTCGGCCGTTTCGGTATCGAGCCGGAAGTCGGCGTTCATCTCGGTGTCGATCAGCGGGCGGAGATCGGCCACGGGCGAGATCGGCACGCAGGCCTCCACCCTTTCGAGCACCGGCGGCGGCAGGACGCCGGGGCACAGCATCCGCGCCACCAGGTGCCCACCGGCCGAGTGACCCGCCAAACGCAGCGGCCCGGGGCGCTCGTCGGCCAGGTGGGTCAGGAAGGCGGCGATCTCGGACGTGATCTCGGGGATGCGGGCCGCCGGCGCCAGCGTGTAGGACGGCATCGCCACGGCCCAGCCCCGCGCCAGAGGGCCCGCGGCGAGGTGCGACCAGACCGACTTGTCGAGCGTGCGCCAGTAGCCGCCATGCACGAAGACCGCCGTGCCGTGCGCCTCCCCCTCGGGCAGGAACAGGTCATAGCGCTGGCGGCGGGCGCTGCCGTAACGCCGGTGCACCTCGCCCGCCGTCGCCGCCCGCAGAGAGGCGGCGGCCTCCTGCCAACGGCGCGGATACGCCTCTGCCCCGTCGATATGGGCGGCGTTGGCATAGGCGTCGTCATTGGACATGCGGCGGAACCTTTCCTCTGCGGCCACGCGTTTCCGGTGCGATACATTTCCCGGCACGCGGCGTGCCGTGCAACCCCGGAGACCCAACCATGCTCGATTCCGCAACGAACCTCGCCGACCTGCTGAAGGACCCCGACCTTCTGGTCACCAAGGCGTATCTCGGGGGCGACTGGACCGATGCCGAGGGCGGCAAGACCTTCGAGGTCACGAACCCCGCCCGCGGCGACGTGATCGCGAAGGTCGCCGATCTGGACCGGGCGCAATGCGCCAAGGCGATCGACCTGGCCCATGCCGCACAGAAGGACTGGGCCAAAAAGACCGCCAAGGAGCGCAGCCAGATCCTGCGCAAGTGGTTCGACCTGATGATCGAGCACGCCGACGACCTCGCCACCATCCTCACCGCGGAAGAGGGCAAGCCCCATGCCGAGGCCAAGGGCGAGATCATGTACGGCGCCTCGTTCGTCGAGTGGTTCGCCGAAGAGGCCAAGCGCGTCTACGGCGACACGATCCCCGGCAATGCCGAGAACAAGCGCATCTCGGTCATCCGTCAGCCCGTGGGCGTCGCCGCCGCGATCACGCCGTGGAACTTTCCCAACGCGATGATCACGCGCAAGGCGGGCCCGGCGCTGGCTGCCGGCTGTTCGTTCGTGGTGCGCCCGCCCTCGCAGACGCCGCTTTCGGCGCTCGCGCTCGGCGTGCTGGCCGACCGGGCCGGGCTGCCCAAGGGCATCCTGTCGATCGTGCCGTCGTCGTCGTCCTCCGAGATCGGCAAGGAGTTCTGCGAGAATGAGAAGGTCCGCAAGCTGACCTTCACCGGCTCGACCGAGGTGGGCCGCATCCTTCTGAGCCAGGCCGCCGACCAGGTGAAGAAATGCTCGATGGAGCTGGGCGGCAACGCGCCCTTCATCGTGTTCGACGACGCCGACCTCGACGCGGCGGTCGAGGGCGCCATCGCCTGCAAGTTCCGCAACAACGGCCAGACCTGCGTCTGCGCGAACCGCATTTACGTCCAGTCCGGCATCTACGACGCCTTCGCCGAGAAGCTGGCGCAAAAGCTGCAGGACAAGACCGTGGGCGACGGCCTGGAAGAAGGCACCGATTACGGGCCGCTGATCGACCGGGACGCGGTCGAGAAGGTCAAGGCGCATATCGCCGACGCGCAGGAGAAGGGCGGCAAGGTGATCGCCGGCGGCAAAGAGCACGCGCTCGGCGGCACGTTCTTCCAGCCGACGGTCATCACCGGGGCGACACAGGACATGGCCTTTGCCACCGAAGAGACGTTCGGCCCCCTCGCCCCGCTGTTCCGCTTCGAGACCGAGGAAGAGGCGATCGAAAAGGCGAACGACACGATCTTCGGCCTCGCCTCGTATTTCTTCTCGCGCGACATCAGCCGCGTGACCCGCGTACAGGAGGCGCTGGAATACGGCATCGTCGGTGTGAACACCGGCCTGATCTCGACCGAAGTCGCGCCGTTCGGCGGGGTGAAGCAATCCGGCCTCGGACGCGAGGGCTCGAAATACGGAATCGATGAATTCACCGAGATGAAATACATCAACACCGCGATCTGAGACACGGCACAATGTGAAAAGACATTGGAAATCGGAATGAATTGGCGCGGATTCGGCAAGGATCCGCGCCAATTTTTTGCGCGGTTCGTGAATGCCATAAATCCCTTTATTTCATAACTTTACGATCACGGGCACCGGACACTTTCCACCCGGTTCCAATAATCCCGCAAAAAAATGCGCGGAACATCGCCTGTCACGACGGGTTCGCGACACTGTGATCGTATTGAGGAGATAACGATGAAACTGAGCGTTACGCACCTTCTGGTGACCACCGCGCTGACATTCCCGGCGACGGTCGGTCTTGCCCAGGCGCAACAATCCGACGAGCCCTGCCAGGAGCTCGCCAGCATGATCGAGGACGGCGCCCCCGAAGGCGCGTCGCTCAGCGAGGACGAACTGCAGAATATCGTCGACGAGGGCGATACCGAAGCCTGCTCGACGCAGCTGTCCGAGATCGAGAACACCCAGTCCGACAACGACACCGCCTCCGACCAGAGCTCGGACAGCGATACCGCGGAGGCCGAGGCTGACGCCGAGGCCACCGTGGCCGAGCGCGAGCAGACCACCGTCGAACTCGATGCCGAGCGCGTGGTCGAAGGTGTCGTCACGCTCAGCCGCAATGCCCCGCAAGTCGATGTCGAGGAAGGCCAGACCGAGGTCATGGTCAACCGCGCCAATCCCGAGGTGACGGTGCAGCAGCGCCAGCCCGAGATCACCGTGCGCCAGCCGCAGTCGAACGTCACCGTCGAGATGGCCCAGCCCACCGTGACGATCGAGCAGCCCGCGCCCGAGATCATCGTCACCATGCCCGACCCGGACGTCAGCGTCGCCAACGCCGAGCCCGAGATCGAGGTGCGCCAGGCCGAACCGACCGTGTCGGTCAGCCAGTCGCCGCCGGCGGTGAACCTCGACCTTCAGGTCGTCGAAGCCGACCAGGCGTCCGGCGATGGCGTGCAGGTGCAGGACGAGCAGTCCGGCACGACCTATGGCCAGGGCGAAGAGCAGGACGCGCAAGAGGTCGGCGACGCCGAGGTCTCGGTCACGCAAAGCGAGCCGCAGGTGACGTACCAGACCGCGTCGAACGAGTCGGGCGACAGCCAGTCGGACGGCTCGGACAGCGAAGGCCAGTCGGGTGAGGGCGACAGCGGCTCCAGCGCCGCGAACGTCACCGTCGAAAGCGATGGCCAGCCGACCGTGAACTACGAAGCGTCCGAGCCGCAGATCGACTTCTCGATGCAGGGCGAGCCGCAGGTCAACTTCGAGCAGACCGGCGAGCCGACCGTGACGATGCAGACCGCCTCGAACGAGAGCGGCGAGTCGGGCGATCAGCAGATGTCGAGCGACCAGGAGTCGCAGTCGGACGACAGCAGCGACCAGCAGATGTCGGACGATCAGGCCTCGCAGTCGGGCGACGGCAGCGACCAGCAGATGTCGGACGACCAGGCCTCGCAGTCGGGCGACAACAGTGATCAGCAGATGTCGGACGACCAGGCCTCGCAGTCGGGCGACAACAGTGATCAGCAGATGTCGGACGACCAGGCCTCGCAGTCGGGCGACAGCAGCGACCAGCAGATGTCGGATGATCAGGCCTCGCAGTCGGGCGACAGCAGCGACCAGCAGCAGTCGGATGATCAGGCCTCGCAGTCGGGCGACGGCGGCAACGAGCAGGCCAGCAACAGCGAAAGCGACGTCCAGCGCGACGGCTTCCAGCCGGTCGAGCCGGACCAGGTCGAAGTCGACGCGCTGACCTCCAGCTCGCTCTTCAACCAGAACGACGAGCGCATCGGCGACATCAGCGACGCGGTCCTCGGCGACGGCGAAGCCGTGCAGCAGATCATCGTCGGCGTCGGCGGTTTCCTGGGCCTGGGCGAGCGCAACGTCGCCCTGCCAATGGAAGAGCTGACCATCCTGCGCGCCGAGGACGGCGACGAGCTGCGCGTCTACACCGACCGCACCCGCGACGAGCTCGAGAACATGGAAGAATACGAGGGCTAAGCCTCTCGTTCAAAAACGGCGCCTCCGTGCGGGGCGCCACGGAAAAGGCCGGCCCGCGCCGGCCTTTTTTCGTGCGGCCCTCAGAAGGCCCGGAACGTCAGCGTCGTCAGCGTCCGCTCGATGTTGGGCACCGTCAGCAGGTTGTCGTTGATGTATTTCCCGACATCCGCCTCTTCGGGAATGTAGAGCTTCAGCAGAAGGTCGTATTCGCCGCTCGTGGAATACAGCTCCGAGTGGATTTCCCGCAGCACGATCTCGTCGGCGACCTTGTAGGCCGTGCCGGGCGTGCACCTGATCTGAACGAATACGCAATGCATCTGGCCGCTCCCCTGTCGTGCGACGCCATATCACCAGAGCGCGCCGGGACAGGCCAGCACGAAAAAGGGGCGTGCGAGATGCACGCCCCCGATGCGGGTCACGTCGAAACGCCCAAGGCTTACGCCTCGTGCTGTTCCACCGCCTTGTGATCGACGGTGTCGGTCGAGCCGATCTCGATCTTGCGCGGCTTTAGCGCCTCGGGCACCTCGCGCACGAGGTCGATCAGGAGCATGCCGTTCACATGGGTGGCGCCGGTGACGCGCACGTGGTCGGCAAGGGCAAAGCGGCGCTCGAAGGCGCGGGTCGCGATGCCGCGGTGCAGGTAGCGGCGTTCGCTGTCGTCGGTGGCCTTCTTGGCCGACACGACCAGCGCGTTCTGCCGCGCCTCGATCGACAGTTCCTCGTCGGTGAACCCGGCGACGGCCAGCTCGATCCGCCACGAATCGGTGCCGGTCTTCTCGATGTTGTAGGGGGGGTAGGTCTGGGAGCCGACATTGTCGGTCATCACCCGGTCCATCAGGTCGGCCATCTGGTCAAAGCCGACGGTCGCGCGATAAAGCGGGGCAAGGTCGAACGTACGCATGGATAATCCTCCGTTGAGCGATACCATTATGTGCGGCCCTCCCGTGGGACGGGCCGGTCGTCAGAGCCGGACCCGGTATGGCGTCCGACCCCCGGTATCTGGAAATCGCGCAGGGGGCTTTCAAGACCTCTGCGGCGCATCTTCAGCGTTTTTTAGCAGCGTGATCAGGCCCCTGTCAGGGACGCACGAACTTGGCCGAGCTGTCGGCCTTGGCGGCGTCCTTCGACATCCGGCGCACGGTCGGCTGGATCCGCCGGAACACGCCGTCGCCCTGCGCCATCAGCGCCTTGAGCTCTTCCAGCGCCGGATGCAGCGCGCTGCCCAGCGACACCTTCCGCTCGCCCATCCGCGCCTTGGCCGACACCACGGACACGATCCGCGCCCGCTCGCCCTCGATCACGAAGACCGGCGCTCCCGACGACCCGAAATCGACCGAGCACGACAGCACCAGCACGGCGTCCCGCTCGCCCAGGACGTGACACACCTCCTGCAGCGCCGGCCGGTCGGCCCGGTCCTGCGCATAGCTGACGACGCCCACCTCGGCCCCGTCGCCCGGCCGCATCTCGGTCTCGAACGGCGCAACCCGGCCCAGCCGGATCGGACGGTCGAGCTCCAGCAGCGCAAGGTCGCTCGCCACGCCGTCCAGCACCGAGTCCTCCGAGGCAGGGCGGTAGCCGGGATGCACCACGCTCCGCCGCACCCCGCGATACGCCTCGGCCCGCCCGTCGCGCCAGCCCGCGCGGAACTGGATCATGCCGTCGTCCACGCGGTCGCCGCTGCCTGCCGCGAACAGGCAATGCGCCGCCGTCAGAACCAGCTCCTCCGACACCAGCGCCCCGGTGCAGAAGGCCCCCGGCCCCAGCTCCAGCCGGCCCACGCCCGCCCAGCCGCGGCTGTCGTCGGCCGTGGTCAGCGCCCGCAGCGACGCGTCCTCCTGCGCCGCCGCAGCCCCGGTCAGACACAGCGCGAGCGCCAGCCCGCGCAGAGTTGATGCGATCACGTCAAAGCCCTCGCCTGCCCTCTCGTCGCCCCGCTCTAGGGGCCCGCCGCGGCAGGATTGTGGCTGCCGCCTACTGAAGGTGCGGCACCGCGCCGCCGGTGTCCATCGCCGGGGGCCGCGGCCCGCCCGTCGCCCAGTCGATCAGTTCGACAGTGTGGACAACGGGCACCTCCGCCCCCCCGGCCAGCTGCATCATGCAGCCGATGTTCCCCGCGGCAATCACGTCCGGCGCCTTCGCCTTCAGCGTCTTCAGCTTGCGGTCCTTCAGCTTGGCCGAGATCACGGGCTGCATCAGGTTGTAGGTCCCCGCCGAGCCGCAGCACAGGTGGCTGTCCGCCGGCTCCACCACCTCGAATCCCGCGCGCTTCAGGAGGTCCTTGGGATGGCTCTTGATCTGCTGGCCGTGCTGCAGCGAGCACGCGGCGTGGTAGGCCACCCGCATCGGCCCGTCGCCCTGCGGCGCCACCGGCGCGTACACCCCATGGCCGGCCGGCGCGTCGGTGCCCTCGATCCCCTCCTTCGCCGGCTGTCCCGTCGCGGCGTCGGCGCCCGGCATGAGATCGGCCAGCACCTCGCTCACGTCCTGCGCCAGCGCGCTGACCCGCGCGGCGTCGTCGGCCAGCGGATCGTTGCGGAACATGTGGCCGTAATCCTTGACCGTGGTGCCGCAGCCGCTGGTGTTGATGACGATCGCGTCCAGCGGATCGTGCCGGTCCTCGGCCAGCCAGGCGCGGATGTTTTGCTCCGCCGCCGCGTGGCTCTCCGAGGTGCGGCCCATGTGGTGCACCAGGGCGCCGCAGCAGCCCATCCCCTCGGCCACGACCACCTCGCAGCCCAGCCGCGTCAGCAGCCGGATCGTGGCGTCGTTGATGTCGGTGTTCAGCGCCCGCTGGGCGCAGCCGGTCATCAGCGCCACCCGCTTGCGACGCGCCCCCTCGGCGGGAAACACCTGCGGGTCGTCGTTGCGGCTCACCGGCGGCAGCCGCCGCGGCGCCATCTCCAGCATCGCCCGCAGCCGCGCATCCGGCATCAGCCGGGCGAACGGCCGGCCCAGCTTCGCGGCAGTCAGCGCCGCGCGAAAGCGGCCCGGATAGGGCAGGATGCGCGACAGGGTCCAGCGCAGCACCCGCTCGAAGCGCGGCCGGGTATAGGTCCGCTCGATATGGGCGCGGGCATGGTCGACGAGGTGCATGTAATGCACGCCCGAGGGACAGGTGGTCATGCAGGCCAGGCACGACAGGCAGCGGTCGATGTGCTTGACCGTCTTCTCGTCGGCCGGCCGGTCATTCTCCAGCATGTCCTTGATCAGGTAGATCCGCCCCCGCGGCGAATCGAGCTCGTCGCCCAGGACATGGTAGGTCGGGCAGGTCGCGGTGCAGAACCCGCAATGCACGCAGGCGCGCAGCACCTCGTTCGACCGCGCGGTGTCGGGATCGGCCAGCTGCTCTTCGGTAAAGTTCGTCTGCATCGGCTCCTCTCAGCCCATCAGGCCGGGGTTGAGGATGCCGCGCGGATCGAACCGCGCGCGCAACCCGTGGGAAATCGCGGCCAGCGGCGGCGCCTCGGGGGCGAAGGTGCCCAGTGCCGCATGGGTTTCGGGCGCCGCCCGCACCAGCGTGGCATGCCCCGCCACGCCCGCCAGCGCGGCGCGCAGGTCGAGGCCGGGATCCGTCGCCGCCCAGATCAGACCGCCGCCCCAGTCGAACAGCAGCCGCGCCGCCTCCAGCCGCCGGGCGGCCTCCGGCGCGTCGGACGGGCGCACGGACACGCGCCACACGTCCTCCTCCGCGGCCGCCAGGCCGCTGACGTCCCGGATCTCCCGCCACAGCGCATCGCCGGCCGCGCCGTCGTCCTCCACCTCGACCGCGCCGTACGGCGCCATCAGCTCCGACAGCGCCGCCCGCCGATGGGCGATCTGGCTCTCGAACCCTTCCAGCCGCAGCAGTGTCTCCGCCGCGGCGCCCTGCCCGCGATGCGCCGCGCCCGTCACCTCGTAGGGCGAGCCCAGCGCCGCCGACATCGCCTGCACCGCGCGGCCGGCGTCCAGCCCGCGCAACCGCAGGGTCACCTGCGCCGCCGGGCGCGGCAGCACCTTGACGGCGACCTCGCTCAGGACGCCCAGCGTCCCCCGCGCCCCCGCCATCAGCTTCACCAGGTCATAGCCGGTGACGTTCTTCATCACCCGCCCGCCATTCTTTACCACTGCGCCGGTGCCGTCGACGAACCGCACCCCGATCAGCGAATCGCGGCACGCCCCGGCCTGGATGCGCCGCGGCCCGCTGGCATTGGCCGCGGCCATGCCGCCCATGGTCGGCGCGCCGCCGGTCCCCATCAGCGCCCGGTGATCCATCGGCTCGAAGGGCAGCCGCTGCCCCTCCGCGGCCAGCGCCGCCTCGACCTCCGCCACCGGCGTGCCGGCCCGCGCCACCAGGGTCAGCGCCCCCGGCTCGTACAGCGTGATCCCCGACAGCCCCGCCGTCGACAGCACCTCGCCCGTGGTCACGCCCACGGGGCGCGTCCCGCCGCCCTCGATCCGCAGCGGCCCGGCCGCGCCGCGCACCATCTCGGCCAGCTCGTCCTCGTTTTCGGGTCTCAGCATGCGCCCTGCTTCTTCTGTCCTTGAAATATCCCGGGGGAGTCGCCGCAGGCGACGGGGGCAGCGCCCCCGCTCACGCCGCCATCCCGCGCCGTCCCCGCGACGACTCGAGCGGGAACACCTTGGCGGGGTTCAGCAGCCACGCGGGGTCGAACACGTCCTTCACCCGCATCTGCGCCTCCAGGTCCTCCGCGGTGAACTGGTGGCTCATCAGGTCGCGCTTCTCGACGCCGACGCCGTGCTCGCCGGTCAGGCAGCCGCCCACCTCGACGCAGAGCCGCAGGATGTCCGCGCCCAGCGCCTCCGCCGTCTCCAGCTGGCCCGGGGTGTTGGCGTCGAACAGGATCAGCGGATGCATGTTGCCGTCGCCGGCATGGAACACGTTCGCCACCCTTAGCCCGTAGGACTCTGCCAGCGCGCCGATCCGGTTCAGCACCGTCGGCAGCTCGCTGACGGGGATCGTCCCGTCGAGGCAGATATAGTCGCCCAGCTGTCCCATGGCGCCGAAGGCGGACTTGCGCCCCAGCCAGATCCGCCCCGCCTCGTCGGCATCGGCGGCCTCGCGCAGCTCGACCGGGTCGTGGCGCCGGGCGATCTGGCTGATCAGGCCGATCTGCTCGTCGATCTCGCCGTCCGAGCCCTCGACCTCGACGATCAGCAGCGCCTCGCAATCGGGATAGCCCGCGCCCGAGAAGTCGTCCGTCGCGCGGATGCAGGGGCGGTCCATGAACTCGATCGCCACGGGCAGCACGCCCGCCTTGATGATGTCGCTGACGCAGGCGCCCGCCACCTCGGACGACGCGAAGCCCATCAGCACCGGCCGCGCGCCCTCTGGCTTGCGCAGGATGCGCAGCGTCGCCTCGGTCACCACGCCCAGCTGCCCTTCCGAGCCGCAGATCACGCCCAGCAGGTCGTATCCCGCCGCATCCAGGTGCGCGCCGCCGATCTCGACGACCGTGCCGTCCATCTGCACCATTGTGACGCCCAGAAGGTTGTTGGTGGTGACGCCGTATTTCAGGCAATGCGCCCCGCCCGAATTCATCGCGATGTTGCCGGCGATGGCGCAGGCCAGCTGCGACGACGGGTCGGGCGCGTAGAAGAAGTCGTCCTCCTCGACGGCGCCGGTGACGCTCAGGTTGGTGCGCCCGGTCTGCACCCGGATGTAGCGGTCGGGATAGTTCGTCTCGATCACCTCGTTCAGACGCGCCACGCCCAGGATCACGCTGTCCGCCGTCGGCAACGCGCCCCCCGCCAGCGACGTGCCCGACCCGCGCGGCACAACCGGCACCCGCTCCTCGTGGCAGATTCGCAGCGCCGCGGCGACCTCCTCGGTCGATCCCGGCAGGATCGCGGCCAGGGGCGGGCAGGCATAGGCCGTCAGCGCGTCGCATTCATAGGCCTTCAACTCGTGATCCTCGTGGATCACCGCGTCTTCCGGCAGCACGGCGGACAGCCGCTCCACCACCCGCGCCTTGCGCGAGAGGATGTCGGCGTTTGGCTCTGGCATCTGCATCGCGGCGCCTCCCTCGGCTCGATTGGTAAAAAGATATAACCAATTTCCCCCACTGGCAACCGTAGCGGACGCGACCTAGGATGCGGGCCATGACGGCGATGGACCTGCCCGCCTTTCTGACCATGCTCGACCTGGCGGCTCTGGCGCTGCTGGGCGGCGCGTGGCTGGCGATCGGCTGGTGGATCGAACATCCCGATTCCGCACGCCCCTCGGTCACGGTGCTGATGGCCGATTACCGCCGCGCCTGGATGCACGAGCTCGTCACCCGCCAGCCGCGGATCTTCGACGCCACGATCCTGTCGTCGCTGCGCCAGGGCACCTCGTTCTTCGCCTCGACCTGCGTGATCTGCATCGGCGGCGTGCTGGCGCTGATGGGCAACGCCGAGCGGCTTTCGGGCGTCGCCGAGGGGCTGCATGCCGGCGACCGGCCCGACCTGCTCTACCAGCTGCGCCTGGCGCCGGTGGTGCTGTTCCTGGCCAACGGCTTTCTCAAGTTCGTCTGGGCCAACAGGCTGTTCGGCTATTGCGCGGTGCTGATGGCGTCGGTGCCGAACGACATCTCGGACAAGCGGGTCTATCCCCGCGCCGCCCAGGCGGCCGAGATCAACATCCGCGCCGCCCGCGCCTTCAACCGGGGGCTGCGGTCGATGTACTTCTCTCTGGGCGCGCTGGCCTGGCTGCTGGGACCGGTGCCGCTGATGGTGGCGGCGGCGCTGGTGGTCCTGCTGCTGTGGTGGCGCGACTTCGCCTCGGGCGCGCGCACGGTCCTGCTGGACCCGCCGGAAGGGCACTGACTCCCGCCCCGGACCGGGACACGACGCCGCACCCCGGCTCCGTCAGGTCCAGTCGAAAAAGCCCTCGCCCGCACGCGCCAGCAGCCCCTGCGCCAGCACGCGGCCGATCTCGGGGCCGTCCTCGACCGGCCCCTCCATCGCGTCCGACAGCGCCTCGGTCCCGTCGGTGCGCAGGATTTCCCCGCGCAGGCGAATCGTCCCGCCGTCCAGCTCCGACAGCCCCGCGATCGGCGTCTCGCACGAGCCGTCCAGCGCGGCGAGGAACGCGCGCTCGGCCGCCAGCCGCGTGCCCGTCTCGGCATCGTGGATCGCGGCCAGCATCTCGGCCAGGTCCGAATCGTCGCTGCGCCGCTCGACCCCGATGGCGCCCTGCGCCACGGCGGGCAGCATCTCGGTGTCGGGCACGGCGGTGCGCGGCACGTCGGGCATGTCCAGCCGGTTCAGCCCGGCCATTGCCAGGAACGTCGCCTCGGCCACGCCGTCGGCCAGCTTCTTCAGCCGGGTCTGCACGTTGCCCCGGAACTCCACCACCTGCAGGTCGGGCCGCCGGTTCAGCAGCTGCGCCTTGCGCCGCAGGCTCGACGTGCCCACGACCGCGCCCTCGCCAAGCGCCGGGATGCCCGAGACCCCGAGCGAGATGAAGGCGTCGCGCGGATCCTCGCGCGGCAGGTAGGTGTCCAGCACCAGCCCCTCGGGCTGCTCGGTCGGCATGTCCTTCATCGAGTGGACGGCCATGTCGATCTCGCCCTGCCGCAGGGCTTCCTCGATCTCGCGCGTGAACAGGCCCTTGCCGCCGATCTCGCGCAGCGGGCGGTCGATCACGCGGTCGCCGGTGGTCTTGATGACGACGATCGTGAATGCCTCGAACGGCAGGTCCCAGGCGGTCGCCAGGCGGTCGCGGGTCTCGTTCGCCTGCGCCAGCGCCAGGGGCGAGCCGCGGGTGCCGATGTTGAGGGGCGCGTCGGGGGTGGGGGTACGGGGTGCCATGTCCCCCGATTATCTCCGCCCGCCGCGGCTGACAACCGCGCTTGACATTCACCCCGACGGCCCCGACCACCGTCCAAACGTCAAGGGAGCGGACATGACCAAGACATTGCTGCGCGCGCTCGCGGGCGAAACGCTGGAGACGCCGCCGGTCTGGATGATGCGGCAGGCGGGCCGCTACCTGCCCGAGTACAAGCAGGTGCGCGAGAAGGCGGGCGATTTCCTGACGCTCTGCTACACGCCCGAGCTCGCGGCCGAGGTCACGCTTCAGCCGATCCGGCGCTACGGTTTCGACGGGGCGATCCTGTTCGCCGACATCCTGCTGGTGCCCGACGCGCTCGGCGCCGACCTGTGGTTCGTCAAGGGCGAGGGACCGCGTCTCTCGACCGTGCAGGGCGAAAAGGACTTCGAGGCGCTGAAACCGGCCGCCGACGTGCACGAGCGTCTCTCGCCGGTCTACGAGACGATCCGCATCCTGCGCGGCGAACTGCCCGCCGACACCACGCTCATCGGCTTCGCCGGGGCGCCGTGGACGGTGGCCACCTACATGATCGCCGGGCGCGGCACGCCCGACCAGGGGCCGGCCCACACGCTCAAGAACTGCGATCGGCAGGTCTTCGACCGGCTGATGCAGCGGATCACCGACGCCACGATCGAATACCTCTCGGCCCAGGCCGACGCCGGCGCCGAGGCGGTCAAGCTGTTCGACAGCTGGGCCGGCTCGCTCGAAGGACCTGATTTCGAGCAATACGCCGTGCAGCCCGCCCGCCGCATCATCTCGGCGCTCAAGGAGCGCCACCCCGGCCTGCCCGTCATCGCCTTCCCGCGTGAGGCGCGGGCGGCCTACGAGGGCTTTCACGCCGCCACCGGTGCGGATTGCGTCGCGCTGGATCAGTCGGTCTCTGCCGAGTGGGCGGCCGAGGTGGTGCAGCCCGCGGGCTGCGTGCAGGGCAACCTCGACCCCTCGCTCCTGGTGACCGGGGGGCCGCCGCTGATCTCCGAGACCAAGCGCATCCGCGACGCCTTCTCCGGCGGGCCACACATCTTCAATCTTGGCCACGGCATCACGCCCGACGCCGATCCCGACAACGTCACGAAAATGCTCGAAGAGCTTCGCGGCTGACCGGCACGGGGAACGCAGGGGGTCTGTCCATGCACCGCACCCACTGGCCCGCCACGCACACCCGCCACGTCGCCCTGCGGCTGACGCCGGGGGCCGACCTGCGCGGCGCCCTCGACGACGCGTTCCGCCGGTCCGGCGCAAGCGCCGGGTTCATCGTGGCGCAGGTCGGCAGCCTGACCCATGCCCGCCTGCGCCCCGCCGGGCGCGACGACGCCGTCGAGTTTCCCGGTCCGCTGGAAATCGTGTCGCTGTCGGGCACGCTCTCGCCGGACGGGCCGCATCTGCACCTCGCCGTGTCCGATGCCGGCTGTGCGGTGTATGGCGGTCACTTGCTGACGGGCTGCCCCGTCCGCACCACCGCCGAGCTGATTCTCGGCGTCACCGACGCCGCGCGCTTCTCGCGCGAGAGGGATGTCGAAACCGGCTATGCCGAACTGGTGATCCGCCCGGCCTGAGGGCCGCCGCCCGGCCTCAGATCCACTTCGCCAGCGGCGGCAGGCTCATCAGCACCGCGTCCGGATCGTGCCCCGTCTCCAGCCCGAATTTCGTGCCCCGGTCATAGACCAGGTTGTATTCGGCATAGAGCCCGCGATGGACAAGCTGCGCGTCGCGGTCGGCGTCGGTCCACCCGGTCCCGCGCCGGGCCTCGACCAGCGGTAGGAAGGCCGGCAGGAATGCCCGCCCGACATCCTGGGTCAGCGCGAAATCCGCCTCCCAGTCGCCGGTATTGTGATCGTCGTAGAACACGCCGCCGACCCCGCGCGCCCGTTTGCGGTGCGGGATGTAGAAATACTCGTCGGCCCAGGCCTTGTAGCGCGGATAGATCTCCTCGCCGTGCCGGGCGCAATGCCGCTCCAGCTCGGCGTGGAAATGCGCGGTGTCCTCGGCGTATTCCCGGCAGGGATTCAGGTCGGCGCCGCCGCCGAACCACCAGGCATTGGGCGTCCAGAACATGCGCGTGTTCATGTGGACGGCGGGGACATGCGGGTTCTGCATGTGCGCGACAAGGCTGATCCCCGAGGCCCAGAACCGCGGGTCGGACGCCATGCCCGGAATCCCCTTGCGCGCCGCCATCGCGGCCTGCGCCTTCTCGCCCAGCACGCCATAGACGGTCGAGACGTTGACGCCGACCTTCTCGAACACCCGGCCGCCACGCATCACGCTCATCAGGCCGCCGCCCGCGTCCGATCCGTCCTCCGAGGTCCGCTTGGTCTCGGACACCTCGAAGCGGCCCGGCTCGTCCCCGGCAAGGGGGCCTTCCACCTGGGTGCTCTCCACGTCCTCGAACGCGGCGACGATCTCGTCCCGCAGTGCCCGGAACCAGGCCGAGGCCCGCGCCTTCTGGTCCAGCATCTCGTCGCTCATCCTGCCCCTCTCAGGTTCGTGTCCCGGTCCGCCGATCGTATGCCGCGTTGTGCACGCCCCGTGCACGTCCGGTGTACGCGCCGTGCATCGCTCAATGGGCGGGCGTGTCGCAGACATCCAGCAGCGTGCGGCCGCCGTCGATGGTCATGATCTGGCCCGTCATGAAGGCCGCCGCGTCCGAGGCGAGGAACTGCACCGCCTCCGCGACCTCGCCCGGACTGGCGATCCGCTTGAGCGGCGTGTTCCCGATAATCTCTTCTCGCGCAACGGAATTATCCCGTATCGCCCCGCGCAGGCTGGCCGACATCACGCTGCCGAACGCCACCGCGTTGACCCGGATCCGGCTCGGCGCCAGCGCCACCGCCAGCGACCGCGTCGCCTGGTCCAGCGCCGCCGCGCTCACCGAATACGCCAGCAATTCCGGCCGCGTCCGCCGCGCCGCAATGGACGACAAATTGATAATCGACCCCGCCGCCCCCCCCGATTCGGCGTCCTCGGACTGCTTGATCATGCGCTTGGCGACGCTCTGGCTCAGCCGGAGCGAGGTCATCAGATTCTGCTGCAACAGCGTCTCGATCGTGTCGTCCTCGGCCGCGAGCGGGTCCGAGACGGCCATCTGCCGCGACGCGTTGACGAGGATGTCGATCCGGTCGAACGCGTCGATCGTCGCCGACAGCAGGTTCGCCACCGTCAGCCGTTCGCGCAGGTCGCCGGCAAAGTACCGGCTCGCGCCCTTCTCGTCCTGCACTTCGCCGATCTCATCGGCCAACCGCTGCTCGTCCATGTCGGCGAACATCACGTTGGCCCCGCGCTCGACGAAATGCCGCGCGATGGCCAGACCGACGCCGTTCGCGGCGCCGGTGACGATCGCCGTCTTGCCCTGGATCGAAAACCCCATGTCCGGTTCCCTTGCCTCGCCGCGCTCAGCGGCTGCGTTTCGGCCGGCGCGCGTGAAGAATCTTGAACCCCGCGTCGCCGCCTGCCTCGTCCACCTCGATGAACAGATCTGCCAACGTCCGCTCATAGGGCAGATGGCGGTTGGCCACCAGCCACACCGAACCCGAGGGCATCAGACACCGCGCCGCCGTTGCGATGAAGGCGCGCCCCAGGTCGGGCTCGGCAGCGCGCCCCGTGTGGAACGGCGGATTGGTCACCACGGTGCCGACCCGCGCCTCCGGCGTGAACGCCGTCGCATCCGCCCAGTGGAGAACGGCCCGGTCATCGGTCACGTTGCGCCGGGCGCACTCCAGCGCCGCGGCGTCCGCCTCGACCAGGTGGCAGCTGCGCACGGCCTCTCGCTCCAGCACGCGCGCGGCGAGATAGCCCCAGCCTGCGCCAAGATCGATCACGTCGCCCGACAGCCGTTCGGGCAGGGCATCAGCCAGCATCCGCGAGGCCCGGTCGATGCCGTCGGCCGAGAACACGCCCGGCACGGTGACGAAACCCTCCGACCCGGTTTGCGGCACCGCACGCCAGTCCGCCACGTCGAGCGCCCGCACCAGGGACATCTTGCCGTGCGCCTTGGCGATGGTCTCGCCGACCTCGGCCCGGCCGCGCAGGCTCTTCAGCAGGGACTCGACCCCGTCGGTCTTCTGCCCGTCGATCAGCACGGGCCCGTCCCCCACCGCCGCGGCCGCCCGCGCCACCAGGTCACGCCCCGCCGCCTTGGAGCGCGGCAGCACCACGAGCGCCATGTCGGCCGGCCCGGGATCGCCCGACCCTACGGTCCAGCCGCCCTGCGCCAGTGCGTCATGCTCGGGGCGGTTCCCCTGCATCACGCGAACCCGGTCGCGCGACCAGACGTCCAGCGCCTCGGGCGAGCGGGCGCCGAACACGGCGACGCGCCCCTCTCCGGGGGCGTCCGTCAGTCCGCGCGCGGCGGCAAGCTCAAGCCTCGTGGACAACATGGCGGACGGCGGCGCAGGGCCGGCCTACTCCTTTTCCATGGTGCATTGCAGCGGATGCTGGTGGCGGCGCGCGAAATCCATCACCTGGGCGACCTTCGTCTCCGCGACCTCGAACGAGAATACGCCGACCACGGCCACGCCCTTCTTGTGGACCGTCAGCATCAATTCGAACGCCTGGGCATGGGTCATGCCGAAGAACCGCTCGAGGACGTGCACGACGAACTCCATCGGCGTGTAATCGTCGTTCAGAAGCATCACCTTGTAGAGCGGCGGACGCTGGGTCTTGCGCCGCGTCTCGAGGATGACCCCAGCGTCGTCGTCGGCCGGATCGTCCTTGTCCGACATGAGATGAGGATCAGCCGTCAAACCGTGTCTCCGAAGGGGCATTTGCGGGTGGGTTGAAGCGACGATATAGGAATCGCAGCCCGCCTGAAAAGGGGTCCGGCCCGCTGAGGGCCCCAATCCGCGACACGAGGATCACGCCGATGACGCGTCTGACAACCATCGGCTTCGATGCCGACGACACGCTCTGGCACAACGAGACATTCTTTCGCCTGACGCAAGAGCGATTCGCCACCATCCTCGGCGATCATGCCGACAAGGCCCATCTCGAAGACCGCCTTCTGGCCGCCGAGAGGCGCAATCTCGGCCGCTACGGCTACGGCATCAAGGGGTTCATCCTGTCGATGGTCGAGACGGCGGTGGAGGTCACCGACGACCGCGTCCCCGGCAGCGTGATCCGGCAGATCATCGAGGCCGGCCACGACATGCTGGAGCATCCGATCGACCTGTTGCCCCATGCCGAGGAAACGGTGCGCGCCGCGGCCGACCGGTTCACCGTGCTGCTGATCACCAAGGGCGACCTCCTGGATCAGGAGCGCAAGCTGGCGCAGTCCGGCTTGGGCGACCTGTTCGACCGGGTCGAGATCGTGTCCGAGAAGACCCCCGATCTCTACGCCCGCATCTTCGACCGCCACGGCGACGGGCCGGAGCGGGCGATGATGGTCGGCAATTCCCTGCGCTCCGACATCCATCCCGCGCTCGAGGCCGGCGGTTGGGGCGTGCATGTGCCGTTCGAACTGGAATGGGCGCTCGAACGCGCAGAGGTACCCCTGGCGCATCCGCGATTCCGGCGGATCGAGTCGCTCGGCGCCCTCCCGGCGCTCTGGGACGGGCTGGACTAGCCCCGCGGACATATCTCGTCGTCCGGCCCCGAGACACCCCCAGATATACCGCGCCCCGGATCAAGGCCGCCGCAAAAGGGCCTGAATTAAGGGGATTTCCGCGATCACGCACCTGTGCTACGCTTTCTCCTATAAATGCCGACCAGAAAACAAAACCGGTCGGCGAGGCAGTGAAAAGGCAGGATTCCGTGGAACCGCGACTGACGCAGTGGATCCGGGCAGGATCGGCGTGTCTTATCGCCCTGTGCATCTTTGCAGCGATGCCGCACCGGGCCGAGGCCGCTCCCTACGCCGCGATGGTGATTGACGCCCGTTCGGGCGAAGTACTTCATTCCAACAACGCCGACACGAGGCTGCACCCGGCCTCGCTGACCAAGATGATGACCCTCTACATCGCCTTCGAGGCGGTGGAGAACGGCGAGGTCTCCCTCGACGAGAAGGTCCGCATCTCCAAGAACGCGGCCGCCGAGCCGCCCTCCAAGCTCGGCCTGCGCGAAGGGCAGAGCATCGCCTTCCGCTACCTGATCCGCGCCGCCTCGGTGAAGTCGGCGAACGACGCCGCAACGGCGATCGGCGAGACGCTCGAAGGGTCCGAGGCCGCCTTCGCCCGCCGCATGACCCGCACTGCCAAGGCGCTCGGGATGACCCGGACCACGTTCAAGAACGCCCACGGACTCACCGAAGAGGGGCACCTCTCCACGGCGCGGGACATGACCCTGCTCGGACGGCGGCTGTTCTTCGATTATCCGCAGTACTACAACCTGTTCTCCCGCCGCACGACGCATGCCGGGATCCGCGAGGTGGCCAACACAAACCGGCGCCTGCTCGGGGCCTACAAGGGCGCTGACGGGATCAAGACGGGATATACCCGCGCGGCGGGCTTCAATCTCGTCGCCTCGGCGGATCGCGGGGGCGAGCGCATCATCGCCACGGTGTTCGGCGGACGCTCCTCCGCCTCGCGCAATGCCAAGGTGGCCGAACTCCTCGATCTCGGCTTCAGCCGGGCACCGACCCGCGTCGCCATCAACCGCCCCGCGCCGGTGCCCTACCCCGCCGCCGGTGCCGCCGGCGTGGGCCGGGCGGCCCCGGCGATTGCGGTGCTCGCCCGCTCGCTCCGGCCGCGATCGCGCCCCGGCGCCCCGGCGACCACGCTCTCGGACGAGGTCGTCGTGGCGCTGAAGGAGGACATCAAGCAGGCCGTGGCCGAAGTGGCCGATACGCCGAAGACGGCCCCTTCCACCCTCGCCGACGCGGCCGCCGCGCCGCAGGCGGTGCGCACGATCTCGGTCACGCCGCAGCCGCGCCCCGCGCGCCAGGTCGCCGAGGCCGCGCCCGCCACACCGGCCGAAGGCGCCGCAGATCCCGACGGAGAGCTCCGCGTGGTCACGCGCCTCTCGACGTCGGGCGGACGGCACTGGGGCATCAATGTCGGCCGCTACGGCTCGCGCTACCATGCCGAGCGGATGCTGCTGAAGACCGCGCTGCTCGAGATCGGCACCCTGAACGACGCCCTGCGCAAGGTCGTCCGCAAGCCCCGCGGCTTCGAGGCGAACTTTGTCGGCATGAGCGCCGAACAGGCCTCCCTGGCCTGCCGCCGCCTCGCCGCACGCGATGTCGAATGCGACACGTTCGGTCCCGGCTGAACCTTCTTCTGTCCCGAAATATCCCGGGGGAGTCCGCCGAAAGGCGGACGGGGGCAGCGCCCCCATCTCCCGGCCCCGCAGGCGCCGCCTCGGCCGGATGGCTCAGGCGGCGCTGTTGGTGCTGGTGAGGTCGAAGGCCGCCGCCATCAGCGCGCGGGTGTAGGCGGTCTCGGGCGCGTCGAACACCCGCTCGGCCGGGCCCGCCTCGACCACGTCGCCGTCCTTCATCACGATGACCTCGTGGCTCAGCGCGCGGACCACCTTCAGGTCGTGGCTGATGAACAGATAGGCCAGCCCGTATTTCTGCTGCAGGTCGCGCAGGAGCTTCACGATCTGCACCTGCACCGTCATGTCCAGCGCGCTCGTCGGCTCGTCCAGCACCACCAGCTTGGGCCGCAGCACCATCGCGCGGGCGATGGCGATGCGCTGACGCTGGCCGCCCGAGAACTCGTGCGGATAGCGGTGCATCGTCGCGGGGTCGAGCCCGACCTCGGCCATGATCTCGGTCACCAGCTCTCGCTGGCTGCGGCCGTCGGGGCGCCCGTGGACGGCCAGGCCCTCGGCGATGATCTCCTCGATCGTCATCCGCGGGCTGAGAGAGCCATAAGGGTCCTGAAAGACGATCTGCATCGCCTTGCGCAACGGCCGGAGGTGCCGGGATTTCCAGCCCTGGATGTCGTCGCCCAGGAACAGCACCTGCCCTTGCGAGGGGATCAGGCGCATGATCGCCAGCGCCAGCGTCGTCTTGCCGGAACCGGATTCGCCGACGATGCCGACGGTCTCTCCGGCACGCACGCTCAGGCTCGCCTGGTTCACCGCCTTCACGTAGCCGACCGTGCGCTTCAGGAAGCCCTTCTGGATCGGAAACCAGATCCGCAGGTCGCGTGTCTCGGCCACCGTCTCGGCCTCTTGCGGCACCGGCTCGGGCGTGCCGGTGGACTGCGCGCCCAGCAGCATCCTGGTATAGGGATGCTCGGGCCGGTCGAAGATCTCGGACGTCCGGCCATGCTCGACGATCTCGCCGTCCTTCATCACGCAGACGCGGTCGGCGAACTTTCGCACGATCGAAAGGTCGTGGGTGATGAACAGCATCGACATGCCCTTCGACCGCTTCAGGCGGTAGAGCAGGTCGAGGATCTGCGCCTGGATCGTCACGTCCAGCGCCGTCGTCGGTTCGTCCGCGATCAGCAGGTCCGGGTCGTTCGCCAGCGCCATGGCGATCATCACCCGCTGGCGCTGTCCGCCCGACAGCTGGTGGGGAAACGCCCCCACGCGGTCGGCCGCGTTGGCGATCCCGACCTCGTCCATCAGCTCGAGGATGCGCGCCTCGGCCGCGGCGCCGGTCAGCCCCTGGTGCAGGGCCAGCGCCTCGCGAAGCTGCTTCTCGATCGTGTGCAGCGGATTGAGAGAGGTCATCGGCTCCTGGAAGATGAAGCTGATGTCGTTGCCCCGCACCTTGCGCAGCCGCTTGTCGCTGGCGCCGACCATGTCCTGCCCGCGATAGGTGATCTGCCCGCCGAGGCGCGCGCTGTCGCCCAGCAGGGACACGGTCGACAGTGCCGTCACCGACTTGCCCGAGCCCGATTCCCCCACCAGCGCGACGGTCTCGCCCTCTTCGATCTGGAAGGACACGCCACGCACCGCGGCGGTTTCGGCCCCGTCCTGGCGGAAATGGACGGTGAGGTCGCGTACGTCGAGAACCGGGCTCATCGGGCGGCACCCCGCGTCTGCGTCATTGGAAGGTCTTTCTGGGGTCGAACGCGTCGCGCACGCCCTCGAAGATGAAGACGAGGAGCGACAGCATGATGGCGAAGGTGAAGAATGCGGTGAAGCCCAGCCACGGCGCCTGGAGGTTCTGTTTGGCCTGCAGCGTCAGCTCGCCCAGCGACGGCGACGAGGATGGCAGGCCGAAGCCGAGGAAGTCGAGCCCGGCCAGCGTGCTGATCGTGCCGGTGATCAGGAACGGCAGCAGCGTCACCGTCGCGACCATGGCGTTCGGCAGCATGTGGCGGAACATGATCGTCAGGTTCGACACGCCGAGCGCCTTGGCCGCCCGCACGTACTCGAAGTTGCGCGCCCGCAGGAACTCGGCCCGGACCACGCCGACCAGCGCCGGCCAGCCGAACAGCACCGTGACGAACACCAGCAGCCAGAAACTTCGGCCCAGGATCGCGAACAGGATGATGATGATGTAGAGCCGTGGCGTCGACACCCAGACCTCGATCACCCGCTGGAAGATCAGGTCGGTCTTGCCCCCGAAAAAGCCCTGAACCGCGCCGGCGGCGATCCCGATGATCGTTGTCAGGACCGTCACGATCAGCGTGAACAGGATCGACAGCCGGAACCCGTAGATCACCCGCGCGGCCACGTCCCTCGCGGTGTCGTCGGTGCCGAGGATGTGGTCGCCGTCGGGCGGCGATGGCGCCGCGCGACCGAGATCCGCGATCGTGTCGTAGGAATACGGGATCGGCGGCCACAGGCTCCACCCCGCTTCGACGGGCTGACCGTCCTCTTCGGCCACCTCGCCGCTCTCGATGATGCCTTCGGGATCGTCGAAGCACTCGACCATGCCGCCCGAGGCGATCAGACACTGGACCTCGATGTCGGTATAGACGGCCTCGGTCCGGAAATCGCCGCCGAACGCGGTCTCGGGGTAGAAGTTGAAGACGGGCGTGAAGATCTCGCCTCGGTAACTGACGAGGATCGGCTTGTCGTTGGCGATGAACTCGGCGAACAGCGACAGGCCGAACAGGATCGCGAAGATGATCAGCGACCAGAAGGCGCGGCCGTTGCGGCGGAAGTTGCGCCAGCGGCGCTGGTTCAACGGGGACAGCACCGGGCGCCGGCGCCGCTCGGGCACCGGGGGCGGCTCCTGCCCCGCGCCGGGGCTGGGCGGAAGCGGGTTCGGTTCGGCTACCATGCCTCAGCCCTCCCGCGCTTCGAAGTCGATCCGGGGATCGATCAGGACGTACATCATGTCGCTGATCAGCCCGACGACCAGACCGACCAGCCCGAAGAAGAACAGCGTGCCGAAGATCACCGGGTAATCCCGCGCGACCGCGGCCTCGAACCCGAGCCGTCCCAGCCCGTCGAGCGAGAAGATCGTCTCGATCAGCAGGCTGCCCTCGAAGAAGATACCGATGAACGCCGCCGGAAAGCCCGCGACGACGATCAGCATGCCATTGCGGAACACGTGCCCGTAGAGCACCCGCCGCTCGGTCAGGCCCTTGGCGCGGGCGGTGATGACGTACTGCTTCTTGATCTCGTCGAGGAACGAGTTCTTCGTCAGCAGTGTCAGCGTGGCGAAGGCGCCGATCGTCGTTGCGATCACCGGCAGCGCGATGTGCCAGATGTAATCGACGATCTTGCCCCAGACCGTGAAGCTCTCGAAGTTGTCCGAGGTCAGCCCCCGCAGCGGGAACCATTGCAGGTACGACCCGCCGGCGAAGACCACCAGCAGCAGGATGGCGAAGAGGAAGCTGGGGATCGCGTAGGCCGCGATGATGATGCCGCTGGTCCAGGTGTCGAAGGGCATGCCGTCCTTCACCGCCTTGCGGATGCCCAGCGGGATCGAGATCAGGTAGGCGATCAGCGTGGACCACAGGCCCAGCGAGATCGACACCGGCATCTTTTCCAGCACAAGATCCACAACGCTGATCGAGCGGAAGTAGCTCTCGCCGAAGTCGAACTGCATGTAGTTCCACATCATCGTCAGGAAGCGTTCGAGCGGCGGCTTGTCGAAGCCGAACTCGCGCTCGAGCTGTTCGATGAATTCGGGTGGCAGGCCGCGGGCGCCGGCGTATTCGCTCTGCGACGCGGCCGAGGCGGCGTCGCCGCCCCCGCCCGAGATCCCGGCAAAGACGTCACCGCCGCCCTCGACCTGGGCGATCACCTGTTCGATCGGCCCGCCGGGGACGAACTGCGTCAGGACGAAGTTGAGGACCATGATCCCCAAGAGCGTCGGGATGATCAGCAGCAATCTGCGAAGGATGTAGGCGCCCATGCCGGATCAGAGCGCCCCCGACGCGCGCAGTTCCTCGGCCTTTTCGGCGTCATGCCACCAGAAGTCCGTTTCACCCAATGCGTAGGGCGGCAGGGGATCGGGATGCTCGTACATGTCGTAGTAGGCGACCCAGTAGCTGTCATTGTAGTAGACCGGCACGATGAACCGCTCGTGCCGCATGATCCGGTCGATGGCGCGCACGGCGGCCTGCATCTCTTCGACCGAGTCGGACTCGATCACTTCGTCGATCAGCTTGTCGACGGCCTCGTTGCAGAACCCCGCCGGGTTGAAGACGCTGTCGGTGGCGTCCTCGCAGCCATAGCGCTGGCTCAGGCCCAGCCCCTCTTCGAGACCGTTGAGGTAATAGTCATAGATGATGTCGAAATCGCCGTCGCGCGTCCGGTCGGTATACTGCGCGTCGTCCACCCGGTTGTAGCGCGCATCCACGCCCAGCCGCTGGAGATTGTCGATATAGGGCGTGAAGACGCGGCTCAGCGCGGGGTTGTTCGCCAGGAACTCGACCTGAAGCGTCTGGCCGTCCTTGCGCCACATGCCGCCATCGCCGATCTCCCAGCCGGCCTCCTGCATCAGACGCGTCGCCTTGCGCAGGTTGCCCCGGTCAAGCTGCCGGTCGCCGCTTTCGTGCGGGGTGACGGCGGGCGTCGTCAGGATCGACGGCTCGATCAGGTCCGAGACATCCTCGAGATACTCCAGTTCCAGCCCCTCGGGCGGACCGCTGGCGGCCAGGTCGCTGTCCTGCCAGAAAGAACTGCGCTGCTCGAACAGGCCGTATTGCAAGGTCTCGTTCGTCCAGGTGAAGTTGTACATCAGCGCCAGTGCCTCGCGCACCCGCGGGTCCTGGAACTTCTCGCGGCGGGTGTTGAACACGATCCCCGTCGCAGCCGGCAGCGTGCCGTCGCGCAGCTCTTCCTTGACGATGGTGCCGTTCTCGATCGCGGGGAAGTCGTACTGCGTCGCCCAGGTGAGTGAGCTCGTCTCCTGCCGGAAGGTATAGGCGCCGGCCTTGAACCCCTCGAGCGCGGCATTGCTGTCGGCGAAGAACTCGACCCGCATCGTGTCGAAGTTCGCGCGGCCCTGCATGATCGGAAGGTCGGCGCCCCAGTAGTCGGGGTTGCGCTCGACCGTGATGCGACGGTTCACCTCGACCTCGTCGACCACGTAGGGGCCCGAGCCGGGCGACTGCGTCAGCCGGCTCTCATCCAGCCGCGCGCCGGTCTCCTCGAACCAGTCCTTCTGCATGACGATCGCCGCGCCGGCCTGCGAGATCAAGCCCTTGCGCGGGACGTCCGGGTTGAAGTGGAACTTGACCCGATGCTCGTCCAGTACCTCGACCTCCGGGATCAGACGCTTCACCGCGGACGAGAAAGAGGGCAGTCCCTGCTCCAGGAAAAGGCGAAAGGTATAGGCGACGTCCTCGGCGGTGAGCGGGGTGCCGTCCGAGAACGTGGCCTCGGGGCGCAGGTTGAAGATCACCCACTCCTGGCTTTCGGGATACTCGATCGTCTCGCACAGCAGGCAGTAGCTGGCATAGGGATCGTCAGCGGTGCTGGTCATCAGCCGCTCGTAGGGCAGCGAAGCGAAGGAATGGGCGCGGCCGCGGCGGGAATATGGGTTCATGCTGTCGAAGGTGCCGCGCGCCCAGACCGACATCTCGCCGCCCTTCGGCGCGTCCGGATTGACGTAGTCGAGATGATCGAAGTCGGGGCCGTATTTCATGTCCCCGAGGTCGGAGAAGCCGTGCGCGGTGATGATGGTCTCGCCGCCCTCTCCCGTGCCTTCGGACGGCTCTTCCTGGGCCGCCGCGGCGCCGGCCAGACCGCAGACAGCGGTCGAGAGCGCCAAGGCTAAGACGGAATGTCTGGGGAATCGGCATTGCGCCATGACGGAGGCTCCTTCGTCGGGCTGGATCGGAGACGGGACTCCGACATCACGGTAGGCTAATTTCGCGTGCCGCGGATGTTCAAGACGAAACTCCGTGACCGCGTGTGAAACGGGCCGAACAAGAAAAAACCGGCCGCCGGGGCCGGTTTTCCATGCGTTCCCGAACCACCGGCGCTCAGCCGCCGGTCGTCTCGAGATAGGCGATCAGGTTCGCGCGGTCCTCGACGCTGGACAGGCCGGCAAAGCCCATCTGCGTGCCCGGTGCATAGTCGCGCGGGCTTTCGAGGAAGCCGTTGAGGTTCTCCGGCGACCAGACGTCGGCCACCTCGACCAGCGCGCCCGAATAGCTGAAGCCCTCGACTGAGGCGACCTCGCGGCCCACGACGCCGTCCAGGTGAGGGCCGGTGGCGTTCGAGCCATCCAGATTGTGACAGGACCGGCACTTGGTGTAGACTCGCTCGCCGGCATCGGCGCTGGCCTGTTCGAACACCGTCGCGAAGTCCTGCTCGGGCTCGGCCTCTTCCTCGCCGCCGCCGCCTTCCTCGACCGGAATCGAATAGGCTTGCTCTTCCCCGTGATGGCCTCCGCCGACATGATACAGGCCTTCAGCCGCCCATTTGCCAAGAAGAAGGATCAGAAGGGCGCCGCAAAAGCTGCCAACGACCTTCACGCCTGTCATTGTGTCGAACATGTCGCGTTCCGTCCCGTGTGGTGTCGGGCGCCATGTATCCGCTTCCGGCCCCGGCTTTCAAGCGATATGCACCGCGACCAAACGCCCGGCGCCCTCTTTTGTCCCGCGCGCCGTGGCCGGCAAGCGACAGAGAGGTGACATGACCGGACGCATCGCGTTCCAGGGAGAGCCCGGCGCATACTCCCACCAGGCCTGCCGCGAGGCCCGCCCCGACCTCGAGCCCATAGCCTGTAAGACCTTCGAGGACGCGATCGAGACGGTGCGCAGCGGCGCGGCGGACTACGCCATGCTGCCGGTCGAGAATTCGACCTACGGCCGGGTCGCCGACATCCACTCGCTGCTGCCCTCCTCGGGGCTGCACATCGTGGGCGAAGCCTTCGTGCGCGTGCACATCAACCTCCTCGCCGTGCCGGGAACCGCGCTGGAAGAGGTGAAGACGGCGATGAGCCACACCGTCCTGCTGGGCCAGTGCCGCGAGTTCCTGCGCGAGCACGGAATCGGGCCCGTGACCGGCGCCGACACCGCCGGATCGGCGGTCGCGGTGGCCGAGGCGGGCGATCCCAGCCAGGCCGCGCTGGCCTCGGAATTGGCCGGAGAGATCAACGGCCTCACCGTGCTGGCCCGCCACATCGAGGATCACGACCGCAACACGACCCGCTTCCTCATCATGGCGCCGACGGCCGACTTCAGCCGCCGGGGCGACGACGGGATGATCACCTCGTTCGTGTTCCGCGTGCGCAACATCCCTGCCGCGCTCTACAAGGCGATGGGCGGCTTCGCGACCAATGGCGTCAACATGACCAAGCTGGAAAGCTACATGGTCGACGGCTCGTTCACCGCGACGCAGTTCTATGCCGATGTCGAGGGACACCCCGACGACGAGAACCTGCAGCTGGCGCTGGCGGAGCTGGACTATTTCACCTCCGAAGTGACGATCCTGGGCGTCTACCCCGCCGACCCGCGCCGGCACTGAGCCGGGCTCAGACCGCCCGCGCGGCGTGGCGGTCGGCCAGCTTCGCACCATACTCCGCCACCCGCGTCTCGAACCGGCGCGACAGGTTGCCCTTCGCCAGCTTCAGCGACTGCACCAGCAGCCGCGCCGACAGGGTCTGCGGGCGCAGGTCGATCGACATCATCAGGCGCGACCGCCTGCGGGACAGCGCGATCACCTCGACGCGGTAGGTGACCTCAAGCCCGCCGGTCGTCCCCTCGATCGTGTAGAAGGTGCCGGGATCGAACTGGGCCACCTGCGCCTCGGCCTCGCGCTGCCGCCCGCGATAGGTGAATTCGCCCGTCCAGGCGACGCCCTGCCCGCGGGCGCCGAACCCGTCGGTCCGCCGCAACTTGACGCCGCGCCGCAGGGCCTGCCGCTCGAAATACTCGAAATCCGAGACCGAAGCGAAGACGAAGTCGTGCGGCGCCTGGACGTCGGTGCGGGTTGAGAACTTCATCTCCGCCGATCCTCCTGATCACGCTCTGGTCGGGTCAATCCAGCCGGTCCGCAAGCCAGTTGGACAACAGGAACTGGGCGATCGCCCCTTCCCGCGCGGCGGCGATGTCGTCCCGGCGTCCGGCAAAGACATCCATAAGCTCTTCGCGGGTCACCCAGCGGGCCGACTCGATCTCGACCGGATCGACCTCGATATCCGTGCTGACGGCGGTGCCGCGGCATCCCAGCATCAGCGACGCCGGAAAGGGCCAGGGCTGCGAGGCGAGATATTCGACCTCTCCGACGCGCACGCCGGTCTCTTCGAACACTTCGCGGCGTACCGCAGCCTCGACCGTCTCGCCCGGCTCCACGAACCCGGCGAGGAGCGAATACATCCGCTCAGGCCAGTGGGGCGAGCGGCCGAGCAGAACGCTGTTGCCTCGCGTGATCAACATGATGACCACCGGGTCGGTGCGCGGGAAATGCCGGCGCGTGCACGACGGACACTCGCGCTGCCAGCCCGCCTGGATCGGGCGGCTGGGGGCGCCGCAACGGGCGCAGTAGCCGTGGGTGTGGTGCCATGTCAGGATGCCCCGCGCGGTCGCGGCCAGCTCGGCCTCGCGCGGGGTGAGGTCGGTCATACGATTGCGCAGCTCGGCGAAGGCATGATCGTCGGGCAGGCCCGGGTGCGTCTGCTCCGAGGGGTCGTGGAAGGCGCCCAGCGTATCGGGCCGCTCTGACGGCTCCCACGCCGAGAGGTCGGCCGCGAACCGGGGCGCGCCGTCGTCGAACCCGAGAAAGACCGACGGCGTCCCTCGCTGCGCGACCGGGTTGTCCGCCGGCAGCCAGGCCAGCCCCGCGCCCCGGAACAGCGGCTTGCCCTTCCACAACAGCAGGACGCCGGCCGCCGGGTCGGCGGCGAGCCGGGCGATGGCGTCGGCATCGGCGCGCAGATGGGCGGCACGGTCCAGTCCGGAACCGCCGAATGTCACCGTTTCGGCAAGCCGCATCGCCCGTTCCTCCGTTTCCCGTCACGCCTTAGCTGCCACGGGCCGGGGAAAAGGACAATGCGCCGGCGCGGCCTGTCGCGGCGTCCCCTGCCCTCACGAAAGCATTGAGAGGCGGTCCCGTTTTCGGATTAACCTGAACCCGCGCAACTCAGGAGTTACCAATGCCCACCGCAACACCACCGCAGATGTCGCGCCGCCGGTTCATGACGACCTCCGCCCTGGGCGGCACGATGATCATGCTGCACCCGTTCTCGGCGCGCGCGGCGGCGGGGCAGGCCCACTTGCGGCTGATGGAGACGACCGATCTGCACGTGCACGTCTATCCCTACGACTACTACGCCGACAAACCCGTCGACACCGTGGGGCTGGCACGGACCGCCGCGCACATCGCCGACATCCGGGCCGAGGCGACGAACTCGATGCTGCTGGACAACGGCGACTTCCTGCAGGGTAACCCGATGGGCGACTACATCGCCTACGAGCGCGGGATGAAGGAGGGCGACATGCACCCCGTCATCACCGCGATGAACACCGTGGGCATCGACGCCTCGACCCTCGGCAACCACGAGTTCAACTACGGGCTCGACTTCCTGATGAAGTCGCTTGACGGCGCGGATTTCCCCGTCGTCTCGGCTAACGTTGTCAAGGAGCAGGGTGGCACCCCGACCGCCGACACCACGCTGATCCGGCCCTACATCATCCTCGACCGCGAGGTGACCGACGGCGCCGGCGAGACGCACCCCATCCGCGTCGGCATCATCGGCTTCGTGCCGCCGCAGATCATGAACTGGGACCGGCAGCACCTTGAAGGCAACGTCACCGCACGCGACATCGTCGACACCGCCCGCGCCTACGTGCCGCAGATGCGCGAGGAAGGCGCAGACATCATCGTGGCGCTCAGTCATTCGGGCATCGGCGCGCCGACCCAGGAAGAGATGATGGAGAACGCCTCGACCGCGCTCGGCCAGATCGACGGCTTCGACGCCATCATGACCGGCCACAGCCATCTCGTGTTCCCCTCGCCCAGCTACGAGGATTTCGCGGGCGTCGACCTTCAGAACGCCACGCTGCACGACACGCCGGCGGTCATGGCCGGGTTCTGGGGCTCACATCTTGGCGTCATCGACCTGATGCTGGAACGGGAGGGCAACGGCTGGCGGGTGCTGAACCACGCGGTCGAGACGCGCCCCATCGTCGAGCGCGGCGACGACGAGGTGACGCCGACCGTCGAAAGCCGCGAGCCGGTACTGGCAGCGGTCGCCGAGGCCCACCAGCAGACGCTGGACTACGTGCGCCGCGCCGTGGGCAAGACCGCCGCGCCGCTGCACTCGTATTTCGCGCTGGTGGCCGACGACCCTTCGGTCCAGATCGTGAGCAACGCGCAACGCTGGTACATCGAGCAAATGCTGGAGGGCACCGAGCACGCCGACCTGCCCGTCCTGTCCGCCGCGGCGCCGTTCAAGGCCGGGGGCCGCGGCGGGCCCGACTATTATACCGACGTGCCGAAGGGCGATGTGGCGATCAAGAACGTCGCCGACCTCTACCTCTACCCGAACACCGTCCGGGCGGTGCGGGTGACGGGCCAGCAGGTGAAGGACTGGCTCGAGCGCTCGGCGGGCATGTTCCAACAGATCGATCCCGGCGCGACGGACGCCACGCTGCTGAACCCCGATTTCCCAAGCTACAATTTCGACGTCATCGACGGGGTGACCTACCAGATCGACCTGAGCGAACCGTCGAAGTACGATTCCGAGGGCAACGTCGCCAACCCCGACGCCAACCGCATCGTGAACCTGCAATACGAGGGCGCCCCTGTCGCGCCGGAGGACGAGTTCGTCATCGCCACCAACAACTACCGTGCGGGCGGCGGCGGCAACTTCCCCGGCGCGGGCGGCGACACGACGATCTTCGAAGCGCCCGACACCAACCGCGACGTAATCGTCCGCTACATCGTGGATCAGGGCACGATCCAGCCGTCGGCGGACGGCAACTGGCGCTTTGCCCCGATGGAGGACACGAGCGTTATCTTCACCACAGGCCCCAGCGCGGCAAAATATGTCGACGATGTCGAGGGCGTCGACATCGAGGACACCGGAGAGGTCACGGCCGAGGGCTTCAAGCGTATGCGCATCACGCTCTGACCGCACAAGTTGCAGACGATACGCATCGGGCGGCCCCGCGGGCCGCCCATTTTTCGTGCGGCACTGGCGCACACTCAAGGCGATGGACCGCAAGGCGCACAAAAAGTAGACGCCCGACGTCGTGCCGATCAATAATTGGTCACTAGAATCAATAATCGGCCACGGTCGACGGCCGCGCCACGGAACGGGCAGACAAGCCGCCGCCGGCTCGGCAGTCTCCCGTGCGACAACGACATATCAGGGGGATGAAAACGTGTTTCACCGCACCATTCTAGCCGCGGCAATCGCTATTGCCGGCACCGGCGCCGCCTTTGCCCAGACCGAGATGCCGTTCGCACTCGACTGGAAGTTCGAGGGACCGGCGGCACCGTATTTCACCGCGATCGACAAGGGCTTCTTCGAGGAAGAGGGCCTGTCGGTCGAGATTTCCGCCGGACAGGGCAGCCTCGACGCGATTCCGAAGGTGGCCACCGGCGCCTTTCCGGTGGGCTTTGCCGACATCAACAGCCTGGTGAAGTTCCTCGACCAGAACCCCGGCGCCCCCGTCACCGCCGTTATGATGGTCTACGACAAGCCGCCCTTCGCGATCGTCGGCCGCGTCAGCCAGGGCGTCGAGGCACCGAAGGACCTTGAGGGCAAGGTGCTGGGCGCCCCGCCGCCGGACGGCGCCTGGGCCCAGTTCCCCGCCTTCGCGCAGGCCAACGACCTGGACATGGACGCGATCACGGTCGAACCGGTCGGCTTCCCCACACGCGAGCCGATGCTGGCCGAGGGCGAGGTCGACGCGGTGACCGGCTTCTCGTTCTCGTCGTTCCTGAACCTCGTGCGCCTCGGCGTGCCCGAGGACGACATCTCGACCATCCTGATGGCCGATCACGGCCTGGCGCTCTACGGCAACGCGATCATCGTCAACACCGACTTCGCCGAAGAGAACCCCGAGGTCGTCACCGGCTTCCTGCGCGCCGTGGCCCGCGGCTGGGCGGACGCCATCTCGGACCCCGAGTCGGCCATCGCATCGCTGAAGGAACGCAACCCAGCCGCAGACGCCGACCTGGAGCAGCGCCGCCTGCAACTGGCGATCGAGGCCAACGTGCTGACCGACTACGTGCAGGAGAACGGGATGGGCGGCATCGACGAAGAGCGCTTCTCGACCGCCATCGACCAGATCGGGCAGAACTACGAGTTCCAGAACGATCCTCAGCCCGACGCCTATTTCACCGGCGAGTATCTGCCGGATGACGGCAGCCTGATGCTGAACTGATCGGACCCTCCAGCGCGGGCGGGCGGTCTCTCCGCGCCGGCCCGCGCCCATCGAAGGCCCCCATGTCCCATCTCATCGACATCCGCGGCGTCACGCACGCCTACCGCACCGAAAGCGGCCCCCTGCCCGTCCTGGACGGCCTGTCGATCGCGGTGCCCGAAGGCGGGTTCACGGCGGTCGTGGGCCCCTCTGGATGCGGCAAGTCGACTCTGACGCGCCTGATCGCCGGCCTGATGATCCCCGACGAGGGAGAGGTGCGCCTGCACGGCGAGCGCGTGACATCGCCCCGCTCGACCGTCGGAATGGCGTTCCAGAACCCCGTGCTGCTGGAATGGCGCACCATCCTCGACAACGTGATCCTGCCGCTCGAAATCGTGCCGACCAAGCTCAAGCGTCGCGAAAAGGAAGAGCGGGCCCGCCGCCTGCTATCTCTCGTCGGCCTCGACGGGTTCGAGGACAAGCGGCCCTCGGAGCTGTCGGGCGGGATGCGGCAGCGCGCGTCGCTGTGCCGCGCGCTGGTGCACAAGCCCGAGGTGCTGATCCTCGACGAGCCCTTCGGCGCGCTCGACGCCTTCACCCGCGAGGACCTTTGGCAGACGATGCACCAGCTCCGCGCTGAAGAGACGTTCACCAGCGTGCTCATCACCCATGACCTGCGCGAGTCGATCTTCCTCGCCGACGAGGTCGTGGTGCTGTCGGGCCGCCCCGCCACCGCGCAGTACAAGCTGCCGGTCCCCGACACCGGGCTGCGCACGCTCGACGAGCTCTACACCGCCGAGGCGGCCGAGCGGCTGAACATCCTGCGGCACCAGATCGAGATCGCGCAGGGCCGCGCCGAGCCCACCGACACCGCGTCGCAGCCGGCCCCGCCGCCGGGTTCGGCGGCGCAGGCACTGACCTGAGGACCGCGTCATGGCCGATATCCCATCTCCCGTCACGCGTCCGCGGCAGGCCCTCGGCCTGGGCGCCGGCCGCGTGAAGGACACCCTGCTGAGTCGGTCGGTCGTGGCGCCGATCGCGGCCGTCATCGTGTTCCTGATCCTGTGGGAACTTCTGGTGTGGGCGAATGGCTGGCCCGACTACGTCATGGCCTCGCCCTCGGACCTGCCGCCCGCGTATGCCAGCTACTGGGATCTGTTCCTGGTGATGGGATGGCAGACGCTGTGGCGCACCGTGGTGGGGCTTGCCGTGGCCGTGGTGTTTGGCGTCGCGGTCGGGATGATCATGGGCTTTTCCCGCACGATGCGCGACGCGCTCTATCCGCTGCTCGTCGGATTCAACGCGGTGCCGAAGGCGACCGTGGTGCCGATCGTCGCGCTGCTGTTCGTGGGCGCGCACGACTTCAACACGGTCCTGATCGCTTTCATGATCTCGTTCTTCCCGATCGCGGTCTCGGTCTCGATCGGCCTTTCGACGCTCGAGCCGGAATACCGCGACATCCTGCGGTCGCTGGGCGCGAGCCAGGCGACGATCTTCTGGAAGATCGCCCTGCCCAAGACCCTGCCCGAGTTCTTCGGCGCGCTGAAGGTCGCCGTGACGCTCGCCTTCATCGGCACCAACCTGATGGAGATCGTCAGCCCGCACGGCCGCGGGCTGGGTGCGCTGTTCGATTCGGGCAAGACGAACTCGGATTACCCGCTGATGTTCGCCGTGCTGATCGCGCTCGCCTTCCTCGGGATCGTTCTCTACTACATCGTCGTCGCGCTGGAGAAGACCTTCGCAGGCTGGGCCGAACGGTCGCCGACCTAGGACATCCGCTCGATCCACGCCGCGAACGAGTCGACCCATCCGGACAGGAACTCGCGGGCGCTCTCGTCCGTGAGGACGCCGTCGGAATCATGCATGTCGTCGCGGTGATTGAAGAACACCGACGGCTGGGCCATCACGGCGCAGCCCACGATGGTCAGTAGCTGCGTCGCCGACAGCACGGCGGACATCGCCCCCAGTTGGCCCGGCGTCGCGCCGATCGCGGCGGCGGGCTTGCCGGTCCAGACGTTCGCGCCCATCGGCTTCGATCCCCAGTCGATCGCGTTCTTGATCACCGGCGGAAAGTAGCGGTTGTATTCGGGCGTCACGAGCAGGATGGCATCGGCGCCGCCGACCTGCTCCTTGAACGCGGTCACCGCCTCGGGCGTGTCGTCCCACAGGTCGTGGTCGTACATCGGAAGATCGCCGAGCGGCACCTGGCGGAGCGTCAGGCGGTCCCCCGCGATCCGGGCGACATTGTCGGCAAGCTGGCGGTTGACCGATCCGGACCGGAGCGATCCGACGAGAACGGCGACATCAGGCATGGAATCTCCTTCGCGATACGCTGGAACGACCCGCGAGATACGCCGATGTGCCGCAGGGGCAACCTGCCGCGGTGCACGGCGGCTGTGCGCACGCCTGCGGCACGGGGTTGCGAATCCGGGACGCGCGGCCTAGATACCCCCTTGAGAGGTTGGTGCGGGCAAGCGCCTCGCCAACCCGGTCAGGTCCGGAAGGAAGCAGCCGTAACGAGCCCCGCTTGGGTCGTTTTCCAACCTCTCACCTTTTCCCCCGCATCGCCCGTTGGAACCGCCCCGCGCGGTGGACCTCGACGCGCCTCCGGCATAGGCTGCGGACCGATCCCGACTCCTTCAGGTGCGCATGTCCGATACCCACGCCTACCAGGTTCTCGCCCGCAAGTACCGGCCCGAGACGTTCGCCGATCTCGTCGGGCAGGACGCGATGGTCCGCACCCTGAAGAACGCCTTCGAATCCGACAGGATCGCGCAGGCCTTCATCATGACGGGCATCCGCGGCACCGGTAAGACCACTACGGCGCGGATCATCGCCAAGGGCATGAACTGCGTCGGCGCCGACGGAGAGGGCGGCCCGACAACCACCCCCTGCGGCCGGTGCGAACATTGCACCGCCATCTCCGAGGGGCGGCACGTCGACGTCTACGAGATGGACGCGGCCTCGAACACGTCGGTCAACGACATCCGCGAGATCATCGACAGCGTACACTACCGGGCGGCCTCGGCACGCTACAAGATCTACATCATCGACGAGGTCCACATGCTCTCGACCAGCGCGTTCAACGCGCTGCTCAAGACGCTGGAGGAACCGCCCGAGCACGTAAAGTTCATCTTCGCCACGACCGAGATCAGGAAGGTTCCGGTCACCGTGCTGTCCCGCTGCCAGCGGTTCGACCTGCGCCGGATCGAGCCCGAGGTGATGCTGACGCTGCTGCGCCGGATCGCCGACTCCGAGACCGCGCAGATCGCGGACGACGCGCTGGCGCTGATCACGCGGGCGGCCGAGGGGTCGGCCCGGGATGCGACCTCGCTTCTGGACCAGGCGATCAGCCACGGCGCGGGCGAGACGACGGCGGAACAGGTCCGCGCCATGTTGGGCCTCGCCGACCGCGGCCGGGTGATGGACCTGTTCGACATGATCATGGGGGGCGACCCCGCCGGCGCGCTCGGCGAGTTGTCGGCGCAATATGCCGACGGCGCCGACCCGATGGCGGTGCTGCGCGACCTGGCCGAGATCACCCACTGGGTCAGCCTTGTGAAGATCACGCCCGAGACGGCCGAGGATCCCACCATTGGCCCCGACGAGCGCAGCCGCGGGCTGGCCATGGCCGAGAAGCTGCCGATGCGAGTGCTGACGCGGATGTGGCAGATGCTGCTGAAGGCGCTGGAAGAGGTCGCCGCCGCGCCGAACGGGATGATGGCGGCCGAGATGGCGATCATCCGCCTCACCCATGTCGCCGACCTTCCCAGCCCCGAGGAACTGGTCCGCAAGGCGCAGGAAGCTCCGGCCCCCACGCCCCCCGGCGGCGGAGGCGGCGCGACACCCGCGCCCCAGAACGGCGGGGGCGGTAGCGCGCGGGGCGGCACAGCCCGCGCCTCCTACGGCTCGGGCGGAGCGGCGCAGGCCACGGCCATCGCCGATGACCCCGAGCACGCGCTGGCCCGCTATGCCAGCTTCGACAGCGTGATCGAGCTGATCCGCAACAACCGCGACGTGAAGCTGCTGGTCGAGATCGAGACCTGCCTGCGCCTCGCCGCCTACACGCCCGGCCGGATCGAGTTCCAGCCGACGGACGACGCCCCCCGCGATCTGGCCGCGCGGCTGTCCGACCGCCTGCAGAACTGGACCGGCGCCCGCTGGGCCGTTTCGGTCGTCTCGGAGGGCGGCGGCGCGACCATCGCCGAAGAGCGGGATGCCGAGAAGCTGGAACTCGAAGGCCGCGCCAAGGCGCACCCGCTGGTGCAGGCCGCCTTCGCCGCCTTTCCCGACGCCAAGATCGTCGAGATCCGCACGCCCGAGGCCATCGCCGCCGAAGCCGAGGCCGAGGCCCTGCCCGAGGTGCCCGACGAATGGGACCCGTTCGAGGAGGACTGATCTCAGCCCGCCGGCAGCCGCTTCTTGATCGCGCCCTCGATGAAATCGGCCCCCGCATAGCCCGCCGCGATCAGCCCGAGGATCTCTTCGCGGTTCACCTTGCCGGCGGCACTTACCGTCACCACGGCGGCCAGCGCACCGGCGGCCGCGCCGATGACGAGACTGAGCATCAGCCGCGCCGGGCTGAGCTTGCGCTCGGCCTCCTGCATGTCGGCGGAGTCGCTCCAGAGCTTCTTCAGGCCGATCACCATGCGCGCGACCTGCCCCGTGAGGCCGCAACCGCCCCCCAGCGCCAGTAGAACCAGCCATTCCTGCGCCGTCATCTCCATCACCGTCCCTCCCGCGTCGGACCCGGTCACGCACCCGGTCCCGCCGGCGGACACAAGATCGGCGCCACGGCGTGATCGCATTGGTCATGAAAGGTCTTTAGGTTTAATCTGAAGGCGAATTACGCAGGACAACCATATCGCAGAGGTAGATTCGGCCGAAGGAAAAACGCCGAATTCTTGCACCGGGCGGGGTGGCCACGTATCTGCGTTCAAAGGGCGAAAAGCAGGAGCATCGGATGTTCAAGGGTATGGGCGGCTTCGGCGACATGTCGAAGATGATGAAGGCCGCGCAGGAGATGCAGGGCAAGATGACCGAGCTGCAGGAGCAGCTCGACCAGATGACCGTCACCGGCGAATCCGGCGCGGGGCTGGTCAAGGCAACCGCGACCGCCAAGGGCGAGCTGACCGGGCTGGACATCGACCCGTCGATCTTCAACGGCGACGACAAGGAAGTCGTCGAGGATCTCATCCTGGCCGCGATCAAGGACGCGCAGACTCGCGCCCAGGAGAAGCACCAGGAAGAGATGTCGAAACTGACAGAGGGCCTGGGCCTGCCGCCGGGCATGAAGCTGCCGTTCTAAGAAGGTGGCCGACAGCGACATCGAATCCCTGATCGAGCTGATGGCGCGTCTCCCCGGCCTGGGTCCCAGGTCGGCCCGGCGCGCCGTTCTGCATCTGATCAAGAAGCGCGGGCAGTTGCTGACGCCGCTTGCCGATGCGATGGCCAAGGTCGGCGCGACCGCCCGCGAATGCGTCAATTGCGGCAATATCGGCACCGAAGAGATCTGCGCGATCTGTACCGACGACCGCCGCGCCACGGGTGAGCTCTGCGTGGTCGAGGACGTGGCGGACCTGTGGGCGATGGAGCGCTCGAAGATCTTCAAGGGCCGGTATCACGTGCTCGGCGGCACGCTCTCGGCGCTGGACCAGGTCGGGCCCGAGGATCTCCGCATCCCCCAGATCGCCGAACGGATCGACCGCGAGGGCATCAGCGAGATCATCCTGGCCCTGGGCGCCACCATCGACGGCCAGACGACGGCCCATGTCATCGCCGACGAGGTCGACGGTCGCGACGTGCGGCTCACCACGCTGGCCCAGGGTGTGCCGGTGGGGGGCGAGCTGGACTATCTCGACGACGGCACGATCACGGCCGCGCTGAACGCCCGGAAAAGCTTCTGATCGGGGCGGGCCGCGGTGGCCCGTCCCCGGCGCGCTTCAGTGGGCGTCGGCCCAGTTCTGCCCCTGCCCGGCCTCGACGATCAGCGGCACCGACAGGTGGACGGCGGGGAGCGAGGCGCCCTCCATCACCTCGCGCGCCCGCTCGATCAGCGCGTCGGCGGCGTCGGCCCGGACCTCGAACAGCAATTCGTCGTGGACCTGCAGCAGCATCTTCGCCGGCATGCCCTCGATGGCGTCGGGCATCCGGATCATCGCGCGGCGGATGACGTCGGCCGCCGTGCCCTGGATCGGCGCGTTGATCGCGGCGCGGCGGGCGAACCCCGCGCCCGGCCCCTTGGCGTTGATCTCGGGCGTGTGGATCTTGCGCCCGAACAGCGTCTGCACGAAGCCCTCGACCTTCGCGAACTTCACCGTGGCGTCCATGTAATCCTTGATGCCGGGAAACCGCTCGAAGTAGCGGTCGATGAAGCCCTGCGCCTCGCCGCGGGGAATCCGCAGGTTGCGCGCCAGCCCGAAGCCCGAGATGCCGTAGATCACGCCGAAATTGATCGCCTTGGCCTGACGCCGCACCTCGGGCGTCATCTCGTCGAGCGGCACGCCGAACATCTCGGAGGCCGTGGCGGCGTGAATGTCCAGCCCGTCGCGGAACGCCTCCTTGAGCGCGTCGATCCCGGCCACATGCGCGAGGATGCGCAGTTCGATCTGGCTGTAGTCGAGCGAGACCAGGACGTTCCCCTCCTCGGGAACGAAGGCGCCGCGGATCCGCCGCCCCTCTTCCGTGCGGACGGGAATGTTCTGAAGGTTCGGATCGGTCGAGGCCAGCCGCCCGGTGTTCGCCCCCGCGATCGAGTACGAGGTGTGGACGCGCCCCGTTTCGGGGTGGATGTGCTCCTGCAGGCTGTCGGTGTAGGTCGATTTCAGCTTGGACAGCTGACGCCAGTCCAGCACCCGCGCGGGCAGGTCGTGGGTCGTCGCCAGGTCCTCCAGCACGTCGGCCGGGGTCGACCATGCACCGGTCTTGCCCTTCTTGCCGCCCTCAAAGCCCATCCGGTCGAACAGGATCTCACCCAACTGCTTGGGCGAGCCGACATTGAAGCTTTCGCCCGCCAGTTCGTGAATCTCGGCCTCGAGCGCCGCCATCTTCTGCGCAAAGGCCGAGGACATGCGGCTCAGCGTGTCGCGGTCGACCTTGACGCCGTTGCGCTCCATCGCGGCTAGCACGGGCACGAGGGGGCGTTCCAGCGTCTCGTAGACGGTGGTGACACGGGCGCGGTGCAGGCCGGGGCGGAAGGTCTGCCACAGGCGCAGGGTGATGTCGGCATCCTCGGCTGCGTATTTGGCCGCCTTGTCCACCGGCACCCTGTCGAAGGTGATCTGGCTCTTGCCGCTACCGATCAGTTCCTTGATGGGCATCGGCTTGTGACCGAGGTAGCGCTCGGCCAGCGTGTCCATGCCATGCCCGTGCAGCCCGCCATGCATCGCATAGGACATCAGCATCGTGTCCTCGATCGGCGCGATGTCGATGCCGACCGAGGCGAAGATCTTGGCGTCGTACTTCATGTTCTGGCCGATCTTGAGAATGCTGTCGTCCTCGAACACCTCGCGCAGCATCGACAGGGCAAGGTCGCGGTCCATCTGCCCCCCGGCCAGCGAGTCGCCGTCGAACAGGCCGCCGGCATTCTCGTCGCGGTGCATCAGCGGGACATAACAGGCCTGCCCGGCCTCGACCGACAGCGAGATGCCCACCAGCAGCGCTCGCATTTCGTTCAGATCGGTCGTCTCGGTATCGACGGCCACGTAGCCGCGGTCGCGGATGCGGTCGATCCAGACCTGCAACGCCTCGGCGTCGCGCACCACCTCGTAGGCCTCGAGATCGAAGGGCTTGGACTCCGGCATCTCGGGCTCGTCCGGCGCGGCGGGCGTGTCGGACGTCTCAACGATCGTCGGCGCCTCGACGCCCAGCGTTTCGGACACCCGGCGGACGATGGTGCGGAACTCCATCTTCGTCAGGAATTCCAGCAGGGCCTCTGGGTCGGGGTCCTTCACCTCGAGCGTGTCGAGTCCGTAGTCGAGTGGCATGTGATCGTCCAGCTGCACGAGCTGCTTGGACAGCCGGATCTGCTCGGCATGCTCGATCAGGGTCTGCCGCCGCTTGGGCTGCTTGATCTCCTCCGCGCGCTCCAGAAGCTCGTCGAGCGAGCCGTACTCGTTGATCAGCATCGCCGCGGTCTTGATCCCGATGCCCGGCGCCCCCGGCACGTTGTCGACCGAGTCGCCGGCCAGCGCCTGCACGTCCACGACCCGGTCCGGCCCGACACCGAACTTCTGCTCGACGCCCTCGGAATCGATGCGCAGGTTCTTCATCGCGTCCAGCATCTCGACGCCGCCGCCGACCAGCTGCATCAGGTCCTTGTCGGACGAGATGATCGTCACCCGCCCGCCGGCCTCGCGGGCCTGGCGCGCCAGCGTGGCGATGATGTCGTCGGCCTCGAATCCCTCCTGCTCGAGACAGGCGAGGTTGAAGGCCCGCGTCGCCTCCCGCGTCAGCGGGATCTGCGGGCGCAGATCCTCTGGCATCTCCTCGCGGTTGGCCTTGTAGAGATCGTACAGATCGTTGCGGAACGTGTGGCTGCCCTTGTCGAACACCACCGCCGCATGGGTGGGCGCATCGGGGCCCTTGTTGTCCTCGATCATCTTCCAGACCATGTTCACGAAGCCCGACACCGCCCCCACGGGCAGCCCGTCTGACTTCCGCGTCAGCGGCGGCAGCGCGTGATACGCCCGGAAGATGAAGGCCGATCCGTCGACCAGATGCAGGTGATGGCCCTTGCCGAATGCCATGTCTCGAAGCCTTCCCGCGCCGTTTCGATCCGCTGCCGGTCTAGCGCAGCACGGCCCCGTTGACGAGCGGATTGGACCGCTCAGCAATACCGCGCGGCGACGTCGGCCCGAAAGCGCGGAAAGAGCGGCCGCTCGACCTCGCGCTCGACGAAGCGGAACGGGTCGAAGGGCCGCCCCTCGCGCATGTCCTCGCGGTCGGCCAGCAGGATCGGCCCGTCGGGCACCCGGTCGAGCCGCCGGTCCTGGCAGATCACCTGCCGCCGGGCCGAGGCCGCGGCCATCTCGTCCTCGCCCCGCAGGTCGACGATATGGCCGGCCTTCCGCCCGACGCCGCGCACCTCGAAGGTCAGCGGGCGGTCGAAGTCGAACGACCGGCTCGGCCCGTCGGGACCGAAACCTTCGCCCGTCCAGTGCGGGCCGGCCTCGAAGTGCAGCACGTAAGTCCCCGGCGGCACCAGCACCCGGAAGAACGCGCCGCCCTCGAAATGCGCGGCCAGCGCCGGCTCTTCGGTGTCGGCATCGCGCAGCGTCACCCGCCAGTGCAGGCCCGGATCGCTCTGCACCTGCAGCGGAAAGGTCGCCGGCAGACCGCTGCGGTTCCACAACAACTCGGCCGTCGCCGGGCCGCCCGCGGCGAACATAAGGAGGGCCAGCAGAACCGCCTTCATCCCGCCCCCGCCGCAAGCGCCGCCCCGCGCGCATCGCGCCCCGGCGGAGTGCCATAGAGGCGGCGGTATTCCCGGCTGAACTGCGAGACGCTCTCGTAACCCACAGCGAAGGCCACCCGTGCCACGTCCCCCGCCCCGGTCCCGAGCAGGCGCCGTGCCTCCTGCAGGCGCAGCTGCTTCTGGAACTGGATCGGCGTCATCGCGGTCACGGCCTTGAAATGCCGGTGGAAGGTCGCGGCGCTGGTCCCGGCCTCGGCCGCCAGCGCGTCGATCCGGAGCGGCCGGTCGAACTCGGCCCGGATACGCGCGACCGCGGCGCCGATTCCCGCCATGCGCCCCTCGCCGGGACCGATCTGCGCCAGCGCCGCGCCCAGGGGACCGTTCAGGACATGCCAGGCGATCTCGCGGCGGATGAGCGGCGCCAGAACCGGCGCATCCCCCGGGCGGTCCGCCAGCGCCAGCAACCGGCCGATCGCGTCCGCCACGTCGGCCCCCAGGGCGGCGACGCCGAAACCGGGGCGCGGCGCGGCAAAGCTCCGGCGCCGGTCCGGCGGCAGGGCGCCGATCAGCTCGGCCACCGTAACCCGGTCCAGCGCCAGGCTCATCGCGACATACGGAGCGTCGGGCCGCGCCTCGACGATGTCCGCCCGCACCGGCACATCCACCGCCGCGATCAGGCACTCTCCCGCCCCGTAGCGCAGGACCCGGCTCCCCGCCCGGCTGACCTTGGCGCCCTGCAGCACGACGCACAGCGAAGGGTCCAGCACCGTGTGGATCGGCCCCGTGGGCACCGAATGGCAGGTCAGGCGCACCCCGCCCGGCGGCGGATGCGCGCCGTGGCGGGACCAGACGTTCAGCGTCGCGGGGACAAGGTCGGCAAGTGCGGTCATGGGGCGACGATACACGCCCCCGGCCCGCACGCCACACCGCTCGCGCCGATTTGAGAGGATCGGGCAGGACTCCGACAGGATCGGCGTGGCTGCCATCCGCGTTCCGGCCCCAGATCATCCGGGGACGGCGGCCCCGCCGTCCGGACATTTCCCAGGGGAGAAAACCCATGCGCTACAGGCAACTCGGCCCCAGCGGCCTCTTCGTCTCCGAACTCTGCCTCGGCACCATGACCTTCGGCGGGTCCGACGACATGTGGGGCAAGATCGGCCAGCTCGACCAGGACGCGGCCGACGGGCTGGTCCGGACCGCGTTCGACGCAGGCATCAACTTCATCGACACCGCCAACGTGTATGCCGGCGGCGCGTCCGAGAGGATTACCGGGCAGGCGCTGAAGAACCTCGGCATCCCCCGCGACGAGGTCGTGGTGGCCACCAAGGTGCTCGGCCCCATGGGCGAGGGCGTGAACGCCCGCGGCGCCTCGCGCTATCACATCATGGACCAGTGCCGGCAGAGCCTCGAGCGGCTGCAGCTGGACCATATCGACCTCTACCAGATCCACGGATTCGACCCGGCCACGCCCATCGTGGAAACACTGGAGGCGCTGAGCACGCTCGTTTCGCACAACCACGTCCGCTATATCGGCCTGTCGAACTGGGCCGCGTGGCAGGTCGTCAAGGCGATCGGCATCGCCGAGGCTCGCAAGCTCGCCCCGATCCTTTCGCTGCAGGCCTATTACACCCTGGTCGGCCGGGACCTGGAACGCGAGATCGTGCCGATGCTGAAATCCGAGGGGCTGGGCCTGATGGTCTGGAGCCCGCTCGCCGGCGGCTTCCTGTCGGGCAAGTACGGCCGTGACGACGAACAGGCCGGCAACGGCCGCCGCACCGGGTTCGACTTCCCGCCCGTCGACCGCGAGCGTGGCGACGCGGCCATCGACGTGATGCGGGACATCGCCGCCGACCACGACGCCAGCGTCGCGCAGATCGCGCTGGCCTGGCTTTTGCACCAGGACGTCGTCACCAGCGTCATCGTCGGCGCCAGGCGGGTCGACCAGCTGACCGACAACATCGCCGCGGCGGGCGTGGCCCTGTCCGGGGACGAGCTCGACCGCCTGAACGCGGTGACCGAGCTGCCGGCGGAATATCCCGGCTGGATGCTCGAGCGTCAGGGCGGCTACCGCGCCTGAGACACCGGCGCGGGCGCTCCGGCGCCCGCGTCAGCCCGCCTTGTCCTCGTGCCCCTTGAGGACGAACCGTTTGTCGCAATAGCCGCACTCGACCCAGCCCAGGGCGGGGTCGATCTCCAGCCAGACGCGCGGATGGCCCAGGCTGGGCTCGCTGCCGTCGCAGGACACGCGGGTCTTGCTGACCACCTCGGTTTCGGGCTGGTCGTAGACGGAGGTCGGCGGCAGGTCGCCGTCGAGGTCGGTCGGCTTCTCGGAGGGCATCGAATATCCTTCGGCTTGTCGCTGCGGCCCCGTGGGCCTAAGTCGCGGTGGCATGATAATGATCCCCGCGGCCCCGGCAAGGGGCCGGCAGGAACGGAGAACGGCGCAGATGACGAACAACGCGATCGAGATCGAGGGCCTGCGAAAGACCTATGCCGGTTCCAACGGCGAGCCCGACAAGGAGGCGCTCAAGGGGATCGACCTGACGATCCCCCAGGGATCGATCTTCGGCCTGCTCGGCCCCAACGGCGCGGGCAAGTCGACGCTGATCAACATTCTTGCCGGACTGGTGGTCAAGACGGACGGCGCCGTGCGGATCTGGGGCTTCGACCAGGACGTGAACCCGCGTCAGTCGCGCGCCTCGATTGGTGTCATGCCCCAGGAACTGAACATGGACCCGTTCTTTACCCCGCGCGGCGCGCTCGACGTGCAGGCCGGGCTCTACGGCGTGCCCAGGGCACAGCGCCGCACGATGGACATCCTGCGCATGGTCGGCCTCGACGACAAGGCCGACGCCTATGCCCGCTCGCTCTCGGGCGGCATGCGCCGCCGGCTGCTGCTGGGCAAGGCGCTGGTCCACAACCCGCACATCCTCGTCCTCGACGAGCCCACCGCCGGCGTCGACATCGAGCTGCGGCAGATGCTCTGGCAGAACGTGCGCCGCCTGAACGACCAGGGCATGACCATCATCCTGACGACCCACTACCTCGAAGAGGCGCAGGAGATGTGCGACGAGATCGCGATCATCAACCACGGCGAGGTGGTGATCCGCGACGAGACCCAGAACCTGATCCGCCGGATCGACGCCAAGACCCTGGTGATCCAGCCCGACGGCCCCGCCCCCTCGGACATCGCCCTGCCCGAGGGCGTCGAGCTCGAGCGGCGCCGCGACGGCAGCCTCGCCTTCACCTATTCCCGCGCGCGCCACGCGCCGGGCGACCTGCTCGAAGCCGTGCGCGACGCCGGGATCCGCATCCGCGACGTCTTCACCGAAGAGGCCAATCTCGAGGACGTCTTCCTCGATCTCACCCGCGCGCCGCGCCCCGCCGCCTGACGCGGGCGGGCGCCCCCTTCTTCTGCCCCAAATATCCCCGCCGGAGGCTCCAACGGCCCGATACCCGCTCGATCCGGCCGGGATCGGCGCGGCGGGCCCCGTCGCCGGCGCCAGCCGGGGACGGGGGACATCGCGTGGCGCGCACGCGCCGCCGCGTCAGGCCGGTTCGAGCATCCGGCCCAGGGGCCGGCCGCCGAGGATGTGCAGGTGATAATGCGGCACCTCCTGGATGCCGTGCTGCCCCGCGTTCGAGATCGTGCGGTAGCCCTGCCCGCCCTCGCTCGGCTGCACGCCCAGCTCGGCGCAGATTCGCCCCGAGACGCGGATGAAGTCGACGATCTCGGCGTCGCTGGCTTCCAGCGCGAAATGGTCGTGGCTGACATACTTCCCCTTCGGGATCACCAGCACATGCTCGGGCGCCTGCGGGCGGATGTCGCGGAAGGCGAGCGTGTGCTCGGTCTCCGTCACCGTGTCGTTCGGAATCTCGCCGCGCAGGATCTTGGCGAAGATGTTGTCGTCGTCATAGTCGTAGGCCATCGGCGGACAGGTCTCCTCAATCGACAAACAGGTTTTCCGTGGCGGCGATCTCGCGCCCGGTCTCGTGCGGCACCGACAGGAACCCGCTCAGCGCCGCGGCGTTCCGCGCGGGATCCGCGCCCTCGCGCATCACGTGGACATGCTCGAACCCCGCGTCGCGGATCGTGTCGGCCTCGTGATGGACATCCGCGCGGATCGTCGGAAGCAGCGTGTCCACCGTCTCCTGCGGGGTCTGCGCGCCCGCCAGACCGACTCGGCGGGCATGGCCCAGCAGGTAGGCGTCGGAAAAGGCGCACTCGACCTGCAGGATCCGCGTGACCGAGCGGTCGGTGTGAAAGTCCCGCAGGAGGTCCACGTTGCCGGTGTCGAGGCAGATGACCATGCGGTCGGTGCCGTGATACTCGAACAGCATCCGCATCAGCGCGCGGCGGTGGCGCGAGCGCTTTTCCATCGAGGTCTGGATCCCGCCCAGGTCGGGCAGCTCGGCGCTGTCCTCGTCGAACAGGTATTCCATCGCCAGCAGGCCCGTCTCGTCCCGGATGCGCGCGACGAGCCGCTTGGCCACGTGCCATTTCTTGCAGACCACGATCATCAGTTCCCGGTCGCGGCCCAGGGTCGACTCCGTCTCCCAGAAGCGGGGCGCGAAGCGACGGCCGACACGCCCCCGGCCGGTGATGAAATCGTAGAGCCGCCGTCCCTCGTTCGAGATGCGGAACTCCGCGCCCCGGCTGGCATAGAGGTCGCCCAGCCGTCGCTTGAGGTTCGTCGCCTCGGGGCTGATCTTGCGCGCGAAAAGGTAATCCTGGCTCAGCAGCAGGTCGTAATGGTCGTCGTAGAACGACACCGGCATCCCGTAATCGGAAAAGATCAGGAAGGTGAGCGTGCGCGACCGGATCTCGGTGCCGGGCACGAGATGGCGCACGAGGGTCTGGAAGAACGTCTCGTCGGGAATCCACGTCGTGCGGAAGAAGCGCAGAACGTCCGGCCGGGCCCGGCAGAACGCCAGCACGGCCTCGAGCGTGCGGCGGCGCAGGCACCACCACTGGCTGCCGACCATGACGCGCAGGTCGGCCGGGACGGCGCGGGTCAGGCCCAGCCGGCGCTGCATCTCGAACGAGGCATAGAACAGCCCCTTCTGGGTGCGCTCGTTGAACAGGTGACGATAGATCAGCCGCTCTTCCTTGAAGCCGGTCTTGATCCAGTCGCTCTCGAAATAGTCGAAGCTCTCGATGTGATCGGCATCGTCGGCATCGAGGCACGCATGGGCGTATTCCGCCGACTTGATCGCCATGCAGTCGCCCGAAAGCATGTAGAAATGCGTCGCCCGCGGGAACGCGTCGAGCGCGGCCTCGACCGCCTGCAGCGTCGCGGCGACGAGACTCCACTCGCCCCAGCCGCAGCGCAGGCGCCGGCGCGCGAAGGTCACGTTCGGGTTGTCGGCAAGCGCGGCGCGGATGCGGGCAAAGTCCGCCTTCGGCGCGCGGGCGTCGAAATGGATCGCCATGCAGTCGCCCACAGCCGTCAGCCGCCGCGCCTGCGCGATGATCGCCTCGGGGTCCTTGTGGCAGAGCAGTATGAAGGCGATCTTTGCCATTGCGGGAACGATCCGGGCGACGGGCGGTGACTGGGACGTGTCCCAGCCGGCCACGGCACCGGGGGACGATGAAATGATTGGCTTTCCAGCAGTTTGCGCTTAGGGCAGTGTGATCCGGCCGCGCGAGGGAGGCAAGCCGACGATGGGTTTTCCCGGCACATGGATGACCGAAAGCGAGACGCTGGTCTACCGCGTCGTGCCCAAATGCGCCTGCTCGACCATCGGCCAGATCATGTACTACGGCGATCACGGCCGGTTCTACGACGGCGACATCCACGACGCGACCGAGGGCCTGCACAAATGGGCGTTCGAGCGCTCGCAGCCCCGCATCGCCGCGGTCGCGACAGGCCGGCGGGCGCCGGCCTTCACTTGCGTGCGCAATCCCTATACCCGGATCCTGTCGTCGTTCTTCGACAAGATCTGCGGCATCCAGCGCAACGGGCGCCGCTACCGCGGCAACCTCGTGCCGCTGCTGATCCAGAAATACGGGATCGAGGTCGGCGGCCCCGACGGCAGGGAGGAATTCGACCAGATCCGCTCGTTCCGGCGCTTCCTGCTGTTCGTCCGCGACACGATCCGCTGGCGCAAGCCGATGGACCCCGACATCCACTGGTCGGCCATGTCGGGCCACGTCTCGACCTTCATCGCCAACGGCGGCCGCTACGACGGGATCGTCTGGACCGAGGCGTTCGACGAGGGCATGCAGGGCGTCCTGGACGCCGCCGACCTGCCCCATGACGTCGACCTCTCGGCGATCCCGCGGTTCAACGAGAGCGAGGGGCACGGACCCAAGCGGGCCCACCCGGTCGAGGCGTATTTCGACGACCTGTCGATGCACCTGATGTTCGAGGTCTTTCACCGCGACTTCCAGCTGTTCCGCTACGACTTCGAGAACCCCGCGAACAAGATGCCGACGGGCGAGATCGACCTCGACGAGGTGCACGCCAAGCTGGGCGACTGACACCGCGGCCCGGTTCGGTCGAAGACTCCAGATGAACCGATAAGTGCAGTGCCCCCTCTCGCCAGGAATGGTCGCGGTCGGACCGGGCCGTTCCAGGATCGTCCAGGGAGCAGGGAATGCTGCCCGGTCAATAATCGCAGCGTCCCAGCCCTTTTGATCCATTGCGGCGCGATGGCGTGCGCCCAATATCCGTATCGCGCCATGCAGGCAGTCCCTGAGCAGAAAACCTTTGCGTTTCCGTCAATTACGGCTTTCCTGGGGGCATGGCGAAGCTGGTCCTCCTGCACAAGGCCGACTCGATCTACGAGGATGAGCCGGACGTCGTCTATGACTTCCCGCGCGCCTACCTGAAGGCGGTCGAAGAGGCCGTGGGCGACTGGATCGTCTACTACGAGCCGATCAAGGCCGGGCCGCGCGGCTATTTCGCGGTGGCGAAGATCGAACGGGTGATCCCGAAGCCGGGCGTCGAGGGGCGGTTCCTCGCCATGATCGAACCCGGGAGCTTCCTTCCGTTCGACCGTGAGGTGCCGCGGTTGGTGGAGGGTCGGCCGATGGAGGCGTCCCTGACCGAACCGGACGGAACGCCGAAGAAGGGTGGCGCCGTGCAGCTGGCCGTGAGGCGGTTGCCGGAAGCGGACTTCGCCCGCATCGTCGATTTCGGTCTGCCACAGGAGTTGGAGCGGATCGAGGCGACGCGCTACGACCCGCACCCGGCCGAGCTTGCCGAGGGGGCCGAACGCTTCGAGCGCCCGGTGCTCGAGCGGCTCACCCGAAGGCCCTACCGCGATGTCGCCTTCCGCCGGAAAGTGCGCGCGGCCTATGGCTACCGCTGCGCCATGTCCGGCCTGATGCTGCGCAACGGCGGCGGGCGGCCCGAAGTGCAGGCGGCACACATCCGGCCCGTCGAGAGCCAGGGGAGCGACTCGGTGCGCAACGGTCTGGCGCTGTCGGGCACATTGCACTGGATGTTCGACCGGGGCCTGATCTCCGTGGCCGACGACTGCGAGACGATCCTCGTGTCGCACAACAAGGTGCCCGGCGACGTCGTGGGGCGGCTTCTGGCGCCCGACGGCAAGCTGGTCAGCCCCGAGGACGCACGGAACGCGCCGCACCCGGAGAACCTGCGCTGGCACCGCGAGAACGTATTTGGTCGGGCCATGCCGGACGACCCCGCGCCTTGGGGATAGCGCCGTTTTGTCGAGCGGGAGGCGCCGACGACGTTCAGTGAGGGGGGGAAACGCGAAGGGGCGCAGCTCCCGCTGCACCCCCCGACAGATCGTGATGGCGTTTGGGTCAGACGCAAGGCCGGTAGGTCTCGGCCAAATAAGACGGGCAGAGCGCGTGCTCGGCGCGCAGGAAGCTGGAGCTTGGACCGCCGATGTCTGTCGCCGGCACGGGATCATTGGCGCGACGTTCTAGTCGTGGAAGCGCCACCATGGCGGCATTGAGGAATCCGCCGTGACGAGGCGCGTGCCTCACGGGCAGTGTAGTTGCTTGATCGCCGTGCCCTTAACCGCGGAGCGTTTCCGCGTTTGGCAGATGCGCATGTAGCGCCGGCTGGCACGTGCGGTCGGAACCAGAGAAGTTCTACCGTGGGGTGTCCCCGTCGCTTCTTCGCTCGCGCCAGATGACGTAGAGGCCGCTGGCGATGATCACGGAAGCGCCGACAACGGCCGGCCTGTCTGGCACCTCGTTCCAGATCAGCCATCCCAGGGCGGTGGCCCAGACCAGCCCGGTATAGTCCAGCGGCGCGACGATCGCGGGCGGTGCGAGGCGGAAGGCCTGCGTCATCATCGTCATGCCGGCGGTGCCGAACAGGGCGATGGCGGCGAAGAGCCAGAGATCGTCGAGACGGATCGGTGTCCAGACGACCGGGACGACAACCGCGCTCAGAAGCGCGCTGGACCCTGTCAGGTAGAGGAGCATCGTCCAGACGCTCTCGCGCGGATCGAGCCATCGCGCGCTCAGCATGAGCAGGGCATAGAGGAACGCGGTCGACACCGGCAGCAAGGAGACCGGCTGGAACGCGGCCGTCCCCGGGCGAATGACGATGAGCACGCCGATGAAACCGGCCAGGACCGCAAGCCAGCGCCGCGGGCCCACCTGTTCGTGCAGCAGCGCCGCGGAGAGTGCGGTGATGAAAAGGGGGGCGACGAAGATGAGCGCCGTCGCCTCGGCCAGGCCGAGATGCATGAAGCTGGTGAAGAACAGAATGGTTGCGGCGATCCAGAGCCCGCCCCTCACGAGATGCGCCGCCGGCCGGTGGGAGCGCAGGGCGGCGGGCCCGCCCATCGTCAAGGCGAGGCCGATGGCAACGGGCAGGGCGATCAGGTTGCGCAGGAAGAGGATCTGAAGGGGAGAATACGTGGTGACGAGGAGCTTCGCGAGCGCATCGTTGACGCTGAGGCACGCCACCCCTGCGCACATCATCGCGACACCCGCCGCCGTTCCGTCGCGTGGCGCCGCCATGTCGCCTTGCATGCCTCCTCCTCCTCCCCGCCTCGGCCTGGTCCCGACGGGCGAGGCGGTCCGCTTTCCCTGGATGCGTGCTTCCGAGACAATCGTGCGGTCCGGCCCGGCACAAGAGGCCTCGGGCCGTCCGGGGCCGATGTCATCCGATTTCTGAAACCTTTTGGGGGCGGGGCCGCGTACCCGGAGATGTCGCGAGTAAAAAGGAGTGACACCATGAAGTCCCTTATCGTTTCCGCCGGTGCGCTGGTTCTTGGCGCCGGCATTGCCACCGCTCAGGAAGAGATGACGCCGGGCATCGAGGCCATGGACCAATCCGTCGAGAACGGCGTGGTGAGCGCCGAGACGGTCACCGCACCGGAGACCGGCTGGCTGGTGGTGCACCGCACCGACGCGGAGATGGCGCCGGGGCCGGTCGTCGGCCATGCGCCGCTACGGGCGGGGGAGACCGCCGATGTGGCGGCGATCCTGACCGAGGAGGTGGAGCCGGGCGATATGCTGATGCTGATGGTGCACTCGGAAGCGGGCGGCTCGGAGACCGGTGTCTTCGAATACACGCTCGGGGCCACGGAAGACGGCCCCATCCGGGTCGACGAGGCGCTGGTGACCACCACGATCACCGCCCAGTGATCCGGTTCCCGGCGGGGTCGGCGAGGTGGCTGACCCCGCCCGGCGGGCGCAGGGCACCTCCCTCGGGCCCTGCGCCCGTCTTTTCGGGTAGGGCCACGCCGGGGCGGCACCGCGCGCAGACCGGTGACATGATGCCCTGCCACTGCGTCTTGTCGATCTTCCCCCGACGGCCAGTGAACTGCCCCGGCACTCGAATACGATCGGCATGAGAGCGTTTGAGCAGGGCTTGTTCCGGGCCTTCGCCGCGCGCCACCCGAACGATTGCCTCGGATATCTACGAGAATGGCAAGACTCGGTGAGGTGCCGACGACACCGGTGGCTCGGAAGAGCAGATACTGGCCGCGCAGGGGGCGCTGCCCCCGTCGCCTGCGGCGACTCCCCCGGGATATTTGGGGGCAGAAGAAGGAGGCGCCGGGGCGGTGTCAGGCGGTCTTGTCCTCGAAGAGGCAGAGGTCGCGGATCAGGCAGGCGGGGCATTTCGGTTTGCGCGCGACGCACACGTAGCGGCCGTGCAGGATCAGCCAGTGATGGGCGTGGCGCTGGAACTCCACCGGCACGTTGTCCTCGATCGCGCGCTCGACCGCGGCCACGTCCTTGCCCGGCGCGAGGCCGGTCCGGTTGGCGACGCGGAAGATATGCGTGTCGACGGCCTGCGCGGGAAAGCCCCACCACATGTTCAGGACGACGTTCGCCGTCTTGCGACCGACCCCCGGCAGGGACTGCAGCGCGGCGCGGGACGAGGGCACCTCTCCGCCGTATTCGTCTACGAGGATGCGGCTGAGCTTGATGACGTTCTTCGCCTTGTTGCGGTAGAGGCCGATCGACTTGATGTGTCCGACGAGCCCTTCCTCGCCCAGGGCCAGCATCCGCTCCGGCGTGTCGGCGACCTGGAACAGCTCTTTCGTGGCCCGGTTCACACCTGCATCTGTGGCCTGCGCGCTGAGCGCGACCGCCACGAGCAGGGTGTAGGCGTTGGTGTGGGACAACTCACCCCTCGGTTCGGGCTCGGCCGTCTCGAAGCGCTCGAACGCGGTGCGCACGGTTCTGTAGGGGAGCTGCTTTGCCATCGGGGCCGTGTATGCCCGCCCGCGCGGGCCGCGGCAAGCGGGCGGCGGCGCGATGCGCAACATACGGGTCGCGTGGCGGGCCGCCGGGCACTACCTTCACGGCAGATGGAGGACAGGACGATGACCGTGCACCACCCCCCCGCGGACACCGAGGACGGGTATCACTGGCAGCTGATGCGCCGCGCGATCGACCGGCTGGACGCTCCGGACGGCCGAGACATGACTCTGGAGCAGATCGCCGCCGAGATGAACCTGTCGCCCGCGCATTTCCAGCGCCTGTTCAGCCGCTATGCCGGGGTGTCGCCGAAGCGATTTCAGCAATACCTGCGTCTGGGCCACGCCAAGGCGCTGCTGGCCGAGCGGCACACCACGCTGGAGACGGCACTCGGCACCGGGATGAGCGGCACCGGGCGGCTGCACGACCTGTTCCTGCGCTGGGAGGCGATGAGCCCCGGCGACTATGCGAGCGGCGGGGCGGGGCTGACGATCCGCCACGGGTGGCATGCGGGCCCGTTCGGCCCGATGCTGGCGATGGCGACCGAGCGCGGGCTCTGCGGACTGGCCTTCACCGCCGAGACGGGAGAGACCGCCGCGATGGACGACCTGCGCGCGCGCTGGCCCGCGGCGGACCATCGCCACGATCCTGCGGCGACCGCGCCCCATGTCGAGGCCGCCCTGGCGGGGCGCGGCGAGGCGCGGCTGCACCTGATCGGCGCCCCGTTCCAGATCAAGGTCTGGGAGGCGCTCCTGTTGGTGCCCGAGGGCCATGTCACGACCTATGGCGAGATCGCCCGTGCCATCGGCCGGCCCCGCGCCGTGCGTGCGGTGGGCACCGCCGTGGGCCGCAACCCGGTGAGCTGGCTGATCCCCTGCCACCGCGCCCTGCGCAAGAGCGGCGGGTTGGGCGGATACCACTGGGGGCTGCCGGTCAAGCGTGCGCTACTTGCCGCCGAATCCGCGGAAACCGGCGCATAACAGCGGCATAGCGATGTTCCGCCAGAAATCGGTAATACCTCGTGCTTCCCGCCCGGCCATCGCGTATAGACCGACTTGGAGATGTGTCATTCCATCACGGGGAGGTATCCCATGACCAAGAAACCAGTTCTTTTCGCAGCCGTTGCCGGGGCCCTCGTCCTGTCCGGCTGCGCCGACCCGCGGTTCCAGCAGGGCGGCGATCTCGAGCGGACCGGCCAGGGCGCCCTCGCCGGCGCCGTGACGGGCGGCATCCTGGGCGCTGCCACCGCCGGTGACGACCGCGGCAAGAGCGCGGCGATCGGCGCCGCCCTCGGCGCGGCCGGCGGCGCGGCCATCGGCAACGTGCTCGACCGGCAGGCGCGCGAGCTGCGCAACGACTTCGACAACAGCGCCATAGATGTGGTCAACAATGGCGATCAGCTGCTCGTGCGGATGCCGCAGGACATCCTGTTCGCCACCGATAGCGCATCGGTCAACTCGACCCTGCGCTCGGACCTCGGCGTTCTGGCGGGCAGCCTGAACCGGTACCCGAACTCGGTGGTGCAGGTCGTCGGCCATACCGACAACACCGGCAGCGCCGCCTACAACCAGACGCTGTCCGAGCGCCGCGCGCAGTCGGTCGTGTCGATCCTGAACCAGAACGGCGTGTCGGCCGGACGTCTGCAGGCCATCGGCCGCGGCGAGGACGAGCCCATCGCCTCGAACCTGACCGACAGCGGGCGGGCGCAGAACCGCCGGGTGGACATCATCATCCGCCCGACGACCTGACCCGCCAAGCGTGTCCGACGGACAGGGCCGGTCCCCCGAGGGGGCCGGCCCTTTTTCGTGGCCGGTTGCCCGCGCGCGGCGGTGGTCATATCACTTGACCAGACGCCGCGGAGACGCCGATGCCCTTTCGACAGGTCCAGCCCGAACGCCTTTCCCATGCCGTCGTGCGGCAGATCGAGGAGCTGATCCTGCGCGGCCTGCTGCGCCCCGGCGAGCGGCTGCCCTCGGAGCGGGACCTGAGCGAACGGCTGGGCGTCTCGCGCCCCTCGCTGCGCGAGGCGGTTGCCGACCTGCAGGCGCGCGGGCTTCTCAGCAGCCGGGCGGGGGCGGGCATCTTCGTGTCGGAGGCGCTGGCCGCGACCTTCCCCCCTGCCCTGACCGAGCTCTTCGGCAGCCATGCCGAGGCGGTGGTCGACTACATCGCCTTCCGCCGCGACATGGAGGGGCTGGCGGCCGAGCGGGCGGTGCGCAACGGGACGGATACCGACCTTGCCGTCATCGACGCCGTGTTCCGGCGGATGGAGGCCGCGCATCGGGATCCCGACGCGGCGCGCGAGGCGCAACTCGACGCCGAGTTTCACCTCTCAATCATCGAATCCTGCCACAACGTCGTCATGCTGCACATGATGCGGGCGATGTTCCGGCTGCTGCGCGAAGGCGTGTTCTACAACCGGCAGGTCATGTTCGGGCGCAGCGTCACGCGCGACTCGCTGCTGGATCAGCACCGCGCGATCAACGACGCCATCCAGTCACGCGACGCCGACGCCGCGCGGGCAGCGACCGAGGCGCATCTGGGCTATGTCGAAGAGGCGCTGCTAGCACAGCAGAAGGTGGACGCGCAGGACGCGCTCGCGCGGCAGCGGCTGGCGCGGGAGAGACGCTGACACCCTGAAACGACAACGGCCCGGTTCGCGGGGAACCGGGCCGTCGTGACTGCCGATCGGGCCAGCCTCAGTGAAGCTTGGCCTCGACCGTCTTGATCGAGTCCTCGATCATCGCGTTGGCCTTCTGCGCCGTCATCTCCTTGGAGACGACGTCCCGCGCCGCGGCCACGGCGACGTCGATCGCCCGGTTGCGGATATCGCGGATCGCGGCCGCCTCGGCCGAGGCGATCTGGTCCTCGGCTGCCTGGATACGACGCTCGACCGAGCGGTCGATGTCGTCCTTCGCGGCGCGGGCGTTGGCCTCGGCGTCGGCCTTGGCCTTTGCGACGATGCGGTCGGCCTGGGCCTGGACCTCTTTCTGCTTGCGCTCGTAAGAGGCCAGCAGGGTCTGCGCCTCTTCACGCAGCTCGCGCGCTTCGTCGAGGTCCTTCTTGATGCCCGCGGCGCGGGTGTCCAGCATGCCCATCAGGCGCTCAGGCACTTGGAAGAATGCCAGCACGCCGATGAACAGCACGAAGGCCACCAGCACCACGAAGTCCGTGTTGCTGAGGACGAAGAACGAGTCGCCGGCGGCCAGAGCGGGCGTCGCCGTCACGCTCGCCGCGGTCAGGGTGAGGATCGCTCTGGTCATCGCGCTTGCCCCTTCATGCGGTTCTGGACCGCTTCGTTCACGGTCGCGTCGTCGGCGGACCAGCCAAGCGCGGAGACCAGGGCCTGCGCGGTATCGCGGGCGACCTCCTCGACGCTCTGCATCGCGCCCTCGCGGATGTCCGCGATGCGCTTTTCCGATTCCGACGTGCGCTCGGCAATCTGAGCGTTCGCCTTGGCCAGCGCCTCGTCGAGCTCGGCCTGCATTTCGGCCTTGGTCTCTTCCGAGATGCGGTTGGCCTCGGACCGGGCCTCGGCCAGCGCCTTCTCGTAGGCGGCTTCGGCCTCGGTCGCCTTGAGCTTGAGCTCTTCGGCGGCGGCCACGTCGTTGGTCATCGTGCCCTGACGCTCGGCCAGGACGGCCGCGATGCGCGGCAGCGCGATGCGCGACAGGATGTAATAGATCGCGACCAGCGTCACCAGAAGCCAGAAGATCTGGTTCGGGAAGGTGGTCACATCGAGTTGCGGCATGCCGACCGCTTCGCCGCCGCCGTGGGCGGCGCTGGCGCCGTGCCCGGCGGCCGCATCGGCACCGTGGCTACCGGCGGCCGTGGCGGCATCGGCGCCTTGCGCCTGGGCCTCTTCGGTGTGCTGCGCCATGTCGTCCCCCTGGAACCTGTGATGCACACGGACGGGTGCGATGCACCCGCCCGGTCGTAAGGATCGTCAGGGTCGTATCAGACCGCGAACATCAGCAGAAGCGCGACGAGGAACGAGAAGATCCCCAGGGCTTCCGCGAACGCGATGCCGATGAACAGGGTCGCGGTCTGCGCGCCGGCGGCCGACGGGTTGCGAAGCGCACCCGACAGGAAGTTGCCGGCGACGTGGCCCACACCGATTGCCGAGGCGCCCGAGCCGATCGCGGCCAGGCCGGCACCGATGAATTGACCCATGTTTGCGATATCGCCTTCCATGATTTCTCTCCTTACGATGGAATTGGCTGAGGTTACGTACCGACGGCTGCGTCAGTGATGCGGATGCAGGGCATCCTTCAGGTAGACGCAGGTCAGGATGGTGAAGACGTAGGCCTGGATGAAGGCCACCAGCAGTTCGAGCGCGTAGATCGCGGTGATCGCCAGGATCGGGAAGAACCCGAACAGGCCAAGCGCCCCTGCGAAGCCGGCGAACACCTTGATCACGGCGTGGCCCGCCATGAGGTTGCCCGCAAGACGGATGGAGTGGCTGACCGGGCGCACGAAGTACGAGATGACCTCGATGATGGCGAGCACCGGCCGCAGCGGCAGCGGCGCCGCGCTGACCCAGAACAGGCCCAGGAATTCCTTGCCGTTCAGGACAAAGCCCAGGATCGTGACGGTCAGGAACACAGCCAGCGCCAGGACCGCCGTCACGGCGATGTGCGAGGTCAGCGTGAACGCCATCGGGAGCAGCCCGAGGAAGTTCGCGACCACGATGAACATGAACAGCGTCATCACGTAGGGGAAGTACTTCAGCCCCTCGCGGCCCGTGACGTCCTCGATCATCTTGTGGACGAAGCCATAGCTCAGCTCGGCCACGGACTGCGCCCGCGACGGGATCACCGCCCGGCCCGACGTGCTGGAGACCAGCAGGACGAAGACCGCCGCGACCGCGATCAGCATCCACAGGGTCACGTTCGTGGGCGTGTACCACGCAACGGAGTCGCCGAAGAGCGGCGTGACCACGAACTGGTCCATCGGGTGAATGCTGGTGGCGGCCTCCTGCGGCTGCAGGAACAGCGTGGCGATCACCAGAAGCGCCAGCGCCGCGTACAGGATGATGCGTCCGTATCCGCCGCCTTGGGCGGAACTTTGATCGGTCTGATGGGCCACGCTCAGGTCCTTTCGTCATCATCGCGGGAGGCATCCTCGCCGTCCCGGCCCCGGTTCTGGAATTCTTGGGCGGAGCGAAGCATTGTCTTCACGCCGGCCACGAAGCCCAGCATCGTAAATATCACCAAGAAGATCGGTATCGTGCCGAACACCGCGTCCAGCCCGTACCCGATCCAGAAGCCGATCACCAGCCCGGCAACCAGCTCGATGACCATCCGCCAGCCGAGCTCGGCATTGGAATGGGCATCCTCGGTCGGTTTCGGCTTGGGGGTCTGTTTCGCCTTCGCCGCCGCGATCCGGTCCTCGAGCGCCTTCATGCGCTCCTTCTCCGTCTCGTCGACCATCGAGGCCCCCGTCGCCAGTCGGCGGGAAGCTAGGGAGGGAGGCGTGCCGAGTCAAGCATCGCCGCGCCGCCGAAATAATCCCATTAAGTCATTGGTTTTCAACGATTCCATGAAAGCCGCGCCGCCGCATCGCGCAGCGTGACGCCACAGGGTGCGCGGAAACCATATTCAACCATTCAGTTGACGTTTCGCGCTGCATGAGGCACCGCATGGGCGTGGCACATCATCTCGACCTCGTCTTCGCGGCCCTCGCCGACCCCACCCGCCGGGCGATCCTTCAGCTCTTGCTCGAGGACGACATGGCCGTCACCGACATCGCCGAGCCGTTCGAGATGTCCCTCGCCGCCGTGTCCAAGCATGTCTCCATCCTCGCCGCGGCCGGGCTGATCACGCAGGAAAAGCGCGGCCGGCTGAAATGGTGCATGCTTGATCCCGACGCCCTGCGCGAGGCGTCGGCGTGGATGCAATCCTTCGGGCAGTTCGAGGCGGTGAACCTCGACGCGTTCGAGCGCTTTCTCAGCACCGAACTGGCCGCGCCGCCCGCCGCCGATCCGGCGGGCTGACGCCGACGTCGCCTATTGCGCCAGCGGCACCGTCGCCGGGGTCGAGCCGCCGCCGTCGTCCGACAACACGCCGAACAGCACCGCCGCGCCGATCAGGCCGCCCGCGATGGCGCCCTGCCCCACGGCCCCGGCCCCTTCGGGCAGGACCGGAGAACTGGCCGGCGTGCTGACGCGCTGATCCGTCGCCGCGAGACCGACGAAATCCGACGCCTCGCACTCCGGCACGTCGATCGTCACGATGTTGCCGCCCGTCGGCACCGGGGCCCGGATGCCGTATTCCGCGGCGAGCACATCGCGCAGCGCGGCGTTCTGGCCGGCAACCTCGGCGTTGCCGCGCGGATCGGGCATGCGCACCTCGCAGGTGGCCGCCTGTGCGACCCCGGTCGCGGCGATCGCGGCGGCGGCCAGCGCCCCGCGCGTCAGAATGGTAATGCGTGTCATTGTCCCTCGCTCAACTCTCGTGCTTGCGTCGTTTGTATCAGGACGGGCGCGCCGGGCAACGCCGCTACGAGGTGGCGTCGGACCGCCACTCCTTCGACGCCTCCTTCAGCGCGGCGAGAAAGGCCTGCACCTTGGTGGTGCGGTGGAGGTCCACGTGGGTGACGATCCACAGCCGCGCCTGCCATTCCGGGCGCGACGGCATCACCTGCACGAGATCCGGCACCGCGTCGCGCTGCAGCATCGAGATGAAGCCCAGCCCCACCCCCGCCTGCACGGCCTCGCGCATCACGCGGTCGTCCGTGGCGCGGAAGATCACGTTGTCGGGCCCGATCGTGTCATAGAGCCAGCGGAAGAACGGGGCGCGGGTCGTGGCGATGTCGTCGTTCGCCACGAAATCGTGGTTGGCCAGGTCGGCGTCGCTCTGCGGATACCCCTTGCGCTCGAGATACCCGCGCGAGGCGAAAAGACCGAACTGCTCGGTCAGCAGCGGTTGCACGACGTTGTCGGGCTCGTCCGGGGCGGCACCGGCACGGATGGCGACATGCGCCTCGCCGTATTCCAGCCGGAACACGCGCGCATCGGCCAGGAAGCGGACGATCAGGCCGGGATGGTCGGCTTGGAACTGCGCCAGCACCGGCGTCAGCTTGTAGGACATCGAGGGCAGCGTGGTAATCACCAGCTCGCCCGTGACGGTATGGCCGCGTCCCTTGATTCGCCCTGCAAGCTGCGTGAACTGGTCGTCCGTCGCCTGCGCGACCTGCAACAGGTCCGAGCCCGCCTCGGTCGGGGTGTAGCCGCGCGCATGCCGCTGGAACAGCTTGACCCCCAGCCGCCCCTCGAGCGCGTCGATATGCCGGATGACCGTCGCGTGGTGGACGCCCAGCACCTCGGCCGCGCCGCTCACCGTGCCGCGCTTGGCCACCTGGAAGGCGGTGCGGATTTCGTCCCAGTTGTCCATCACGCCCACCTATGCGCGAAACCGCCCATTTCGGCAAGACGGCGCGACGGGGCCAACAATAACAGGCCCCAAAACAAGACGGGCGCCCCGTTGGGGGCGCCCGTCATTCGGTCACGAGACCGGCAATCCTGAACGGATCACTCGGTGGTCGTGGTTTCCGTGTCGTCGTCGTCGTCGTCGTCCGCGAGGACGGCGGCGGCCAGGGCCGCGGTCGCCACACCGGCGCCGATCACGACGGGGCTGATGCCGCCCGCGCCAGCGGGAAGCGCGGCCTGGCCGGTAACCGGAGCAACCGGGGCCGGCTCTTCAGCCGCGGGGGACAGGCCGCCGGCGAGCGCCGGAGCAGCTGCGAGGCACAGGGCCGAGATAGATGCGATAAGTTTCATGTCTGCCTTCCTTCAGGAATTGCCAGTGTCGGAGGCTAGTAGATTCTGCACGTTTTACCAGACCCCTCTTTCACGAAGTCCGCGAGATCAGCACGACACCGCCGCAGCGTTGCCGGAATCCCACGTATTCAGCCCCCGACGCGAGGGCGCGCGGCTTGACTCGCACGGCCGCTTGGGCCACAAGCGCGCGCAATTCCGGATGGTTCCACACCTTCCGGTCCCGGTCCATAGGCCGGGATCGCCCCCCGCCAGCGAGGATTCGCCCGCGGGGGCATTTTTGCATTGCCTCCCCCCGGAGGCGTTTATCGCGCGCCCGCCGCTCCCTAGATCGGGGTGGACTGGCATCCGCTCCGGCCTTCGGAGCGGTCCCACACGCCTCCGCGGGGGCCCGAACGAAACGGTGGAAGGAGCCGAGACATGTTCGAAAATCTGTCCGAACGCCTCTCCGGCGTCTTCGACCGCCTGACCAAGCAGGGCGCGCTGAGCGAAGATGACGTCAAGACCGCGCTGCGCGAAGTGCGCACCGCCCTGCTCGAGGCCGACGTCTCGCTTCCGGTGGCCCGCAGCTTCATCAAGCGCGTGCAGGAAAAGGCCACCGGTCAGGCGGTGACGAAGTCGGTCACGCCCGGCCAGCAGGTCGTCAAGATCGTCCATGACGAGCTGGTCGCAACCCTGACCGGCGAGGGCGAGCCCGGCGCGCTCAAGATCGACAGCGCTCCGGCGCCGATCCTGATGGTGGGCCTCCAGGGCTCGGGCAAGACGACGACCACCGCGAAGCTCGCCAAGCGGCTGAAGGACACGCAGAACAAGCGCGTGCTGATGGCCTCGCTCGACACCAACCGCCCCGCGGCGATGGAGCAGCTGCAGGTGCTGGGCCAGCAGATCGGGGTCGACACCCTGCCCATCGTGCAGGGCGAGGATCCGGTGACGATCGCCAAGCGCGCCAAGACCCAGGCCAGCCTGGGCGGCTACGACGTCTACATGCTCGACACCGCCGGCCGCCTGCACATCGACCAGGAGCTGATCGAACAGGCCGCCGCCGTGCGCGACGTGGTCACCCCTCGCGAGACTCTGCTGGTGGTCGACGGCCTGACCGGCCAGGACGCGGTCAACGTGGCCGAAGAATTCGACGGCCGCATCGGCGTCTCCGGCGTCGTCCTCACCCGGATGGACGGCGACGGCCGCGGCGGCGCCGCGCTGTCGATGCGTGCTGTCACCGGCAAGCCCATCAAGTTCGTCGGCCTCGGCGAGAAGATGGACGCCATCGAGGAATTCCACCCCGAGCGGATCGCCGGCCGCATCCTCGGGATGGGCGACATCGTCAGCCTGGTCGAGAAGGCGCAGCAGACGCTCGAGGCCGAACAGGCCGAGCGCATGATGAAGCGCATGGCCAAGGGTCACTTCACCATGAACGACCTGCGCATGCAGCTCGAGCAGATGCTCAAGATGGGCGGCATGGAAAGCATGATGGGCATGATGCCCGGCATGGGGAAGATGGCCAAGCAGGTCGAGCAGTCGGGCTTCGACGATTCGATGCTGCGCCGCCAGATCGCGCTGATCCAGTCGATGACCAAGAAGGAGCGCGCCAATCCGCAGCTCCTCCAGGCCTCGCGCAAGAAGCGCATCGCCAAGGGCGCCGGCCTGGAAGTGTCCGAGCTCAACAAGCTTCTCAAGATGCATCGCCAGATGGGTGACATGATGAAGAAGATGGGCAAGATGGGCAAAGGCGGCATGATGAAGCAGGCCATGCGCCAGATGTTCGGCAAGGGCGGTATGCCCTCCGAGGCCGAGATGCAGCAGGCCGCCGGCCAGATGGGCGGCGGCGCCGGTGGTGGCGGTGGCGGCGGCATGCCGCCCGGCGGCTTTCCGGGCATGGGCCCCGGTGCCGGCGGACAGGGCCTGCCCCCCGGCCTGTCGGGATTCGGCAAGAAGAAATGACGCCGCCGGTGCTGCATACCCGGCGCCTGCGGCTGCGCGCGCCCCATACGGGCGATTTCGACGTGCTGTCGACGTTTCTGATGTCCGAGCGCGCGCGCCATGTCGGCGGCCCTCTGTCGGACGCGACGCAGTGCTCGCGCACGCTGGGAAACCTGGCGGGGATGTGGATGCTGCGGGGCTTCGGCGCGTTCGTGTTCACGCAGCGCGATGACGACCGGGCGCTCGGCATGGCCGGCCCCTGGCAGCCGATGACCTGGCCCGAGCCCGAGATCGCCTGGTCGGTCTGGGCGCCAGAGGCCGAGGGCACCGGGCTCGCCCACGAGGCCGCGCTGGCCGCCCGCGACCACGCGTTCCGCGACCTCGGCTGGACCACCGCCGTCAGCTATATCGACCCCGAGAACGTGCGCTCGATCCGCCTGGCCGAGCGGCTGGGCGCGACGCGCGACACCGGGGCGACCCCGCCTCCGGGCAGTGGCCCGATCCACGTCTACCGCCACGCACCGGAGGCCGCATGACCGATCACACCTCTCGCGCCGCCGAGCTTCTGCGGGACCACCGCGAAAGCATCGACCGGCTGGACGCGATCCTGATCTACACCCTGGGCGAGCGGTTCAAGCACACCCAGGCGGTCGGACGCCTCAAGGCGGCGCACGACCTCCCCCCGAGCGATCCCGAGCGCGAGACGCAGCAGATCGCCCGGCTCGAAGACCTGGCGGAGCGGGCCGATCTCGACCCAGCCTTCGCCAAGAAGTTTCTGGCTTTCGTGATCGCGGAAGTCATTCGCCACCACGAAGCACACAGCAAGACAGACCCCTAGGAAGGAACACCGACATGGCCACCAAGATTCGCCTTTCCCGCGGCGGCAGCAAGAAGCGCCCCCACTACTCCATCGTCGTCGCCGACAGCCGCAAGCCGCGCGACGGCCGTTTCCTGGAGAAGCTGGGCACCTACAACCCGCTGCTGCCGAAGGACCACGAAGAGCGCGTGCGCATCAACCTCGAGCGCGTGCAGGCCTGGCTCGACCACGGCGCCGTCCCGACCGACCGGGTGAGCCGCATGCTCGAGGCCCGCGGCGTGCTTTCCACCAAGAAGCGCGACAACCCGAACAAGGGCACGCCGGGCAAAGCCGCGCAGGAACGCGCCGCCGCCCGCGCCGAGAAGCAGGCAGCTGCCGCCGAGAGCGAAAGCGCCGAGTGATCGGCCCGACGGCCCGCCCTCTGGCGGGCCGTTTCGCGTCGGACCGGCGGGAGAGGAGCGATGGCGCACTGGATCGGCGTCGTGCACCGCGCGCAGGCCCGGATGGCCCGCGAGGCCGGACAGGTCGCCTTCAGCCACGGCCGCGAGTCGCTGGTGCGTGGCCTCGACGTGGATGACACGGTGATCTACTACGCACCGAAATCCGACAGGGACGGCGTCCCGGTGCAGGCCTTCGTGGCCCATGCCACCGTGACCGGCGCCGCCCCCTACGAGACCGAGTTCCGCCCCGGCCTGACCGGCTGGGTGCGCGATGCGCGGTTCGACGACGTGCGCGAGGTGCCGGTGAAGCCCATGCTCGACAGCCTGTCCTTCGTTCCCAACAAGCGGAACTGGGGCCTGACCTTCCGCGGCGGCCGGTTCTCGATCCCGCCCGAGGATTACGCCCGGATCGCCGGCGCGATGCTGGGAGGTGCGGCATGAGCGGCGACGACAGGGTCGTGGTCGGCGCGATCGCCGGCGCCTTCGGCGTGCGGGGCGAGGTGCGGCTCAAGAGCTTCTGCGCCGAGGCCGAGGCGATCGCGGACTATGCCCCGCTGACCACCCAGGACGGCGGGCGCAGTTTCGACGTCACGCTGACCGGCAACGCCGCCAACGGGCTGACCGCGCGACTGTCCGGGATCGACACCAAGGAACAGGCGGACGCGCTGAAAGGGGTGCAGCTCTACGCCCCGCGCGACCGCCTGCCCTCCCTGCCCGACGACGAGTTCTACCACGCCGACCTGATCGGGCTGGAGGTGATGGATACCGGCGGGCAGTCGCTGGGCCATGTCCGTGCGGTGATGAACCACGGCGCGACCGACCTTCTCGAGGTGCACGCCCCCGGCCGCCGCGCCACCGTCCTTCTGCCCTTCACGCTCGAGGCGGTGCCGACGGTCGACCTGGCCGCCGGGCGGCTCGTCGCCGACCCGCCCGAGGGGCTGTTCGACGACGAGTGAGGAACGAAGCACCGCGCGGCCGAGTTACCGCGGCGACCAATGACAGAACGTCGCACGCGAAAGGACCGCAATGCTTGAAATCATCCTCATCCTCCTCGTCGTCGCCGCGATCGCCGGCCTCCTGGGCTTCGGCCGCATCTCGGGCCTCGCGCTGAGCGGCGCGAAGATCCTGATCGCGATCGTGCTGATCCTGTTCCTGCTGGTGCTGCTGGGCATCATTTCACTCGCCTGACCCGCACGATCCCCCTACCGCGCGCGTCCTGCGCGCGGTAGGAGACCGGGCCATGACAGCGCCCACCCGATCCCACGGCCGACTCACCATCCGCCCCAGCGCCGAGCCGCGCGACCTGATCTCCGAACGTCCGGACCTGAAGGACGCATGGGAGGCCAAGGTCGTCACCCTGTTTCCAGACGCCTTTCCCGGCGTCCTCGGCGCGTCGCTGACCGGCAAGGCCCTGCAGGAGGGGCTGTGGCGGCTGACGCCCATCGACCTGCGCATCTTCGGCGAGGGCAAGCACCGCAATGTCGACGACACGCCCGCGGGCGGCGGCGCTGGCATGGTGATGCGGCCCGACGTGGTGCATCGCGCGCTGCGGATGGCGGCGCGCGGCACGCCGCAGGACCACCGGCGCTGGCCGGTCGTGTATCTCTCGCCGCGGGGCCGCCCGTTCGATCAGCGCATGGCCGAGCGCTTTGCCGAGGCCGAGGGGATGACGCTGCTCTGCGGCCGGTTCGAGGGCGTCGACGAGCGCGTGATAGAGCATCACGGCATCGAAGAGGTGAGCCTGGGCGATTTCGTCCTGACCGGTGGCGAGATCGCCGCGCAGGCCTTGATCGACGCCACCGTGCGCCTTATACCGCGCGTACTTGGGAATCAGGCATCGGCCGAGGAGGACTCCTTCTCGGATTTTTTGCTTGAGCACCCCCAGTACACAAAACCCGCCGTCTGGGAGGGCCGCGCGATACCCGACATTCTCCTGTCGGGGCACCACGCGAACATCGCCGACTGGCGCCGGGACATGGCCGAAAGGCTGACAAAGGAACGCCGCCCTGATCTCTGGCGGGCTTACTGTGAGAAACACGGTAGGGACCCGGACGGAGACCGAGAGCTCTGAGGGCGCCACACGTCGCGGGGAACCACCCGCGCCAGTAGAGGAGCGCGACAGATGGATCTGATCGCACAACTGGAAGCCGAGCAGATCGAAGAGCTCGGCAAGGACATTCCCGACTTCAAGGCGGGTGACACCGTGCGGGTCGGTTACAAGGTGACCGAAGGCACTCGCAGCCGGGTGCAGAACTTCGAAGGCGTCTGCATCAGCCGCAAGAACGGCCATGGCATCGCCGGCACCTTCACCGTCCGCAAGATCTCGTTCGGCGAAGGCGTGGAGCGTGTCTTCCCGCTGCATTCAACCAACATCGAGGCGATCACCGTGATCCGCCGCGGCCGGGTCCGCCGGTCTAAGCTGTATTACCTGCGCGCGCGCCGGGGCAAGTCGGCCCGGATCGCCGAGGACGTCCACTACAAGCCCAAGAGCGACGGCAAGAAAGCCGCGCAGGGAGTGAAGAAATGAAGCGCGACACGCATCCCGATTACCACCTCGTCGACGTCAAGCTGACCAACGGCGAGATCGTGCAGATGAAGTCGACCTTCGGCTCCGAGGGCGACACGATCACTCTGGACATCGATCCCAGCGCGCACCCGGCCTGGACCGGCGGCTCGCAGCGCCTGATGGACACCGGCGGCCGCGTCTCGCGGTTCAAGAACAAGTACGAAGGCTTCGGCTTCTGAGCCATCCGGCCATTCGATTTCGGAGAACGCCGTCCCGTCGGGGCGGCGTTTTCTCGTTTCGCGCGAAACATTAGAAGCGCCGCATGTTTCGCGCGCGAAACGCACCTGCCGCGCCCGCCAAGCGCCGGGAAGCGCGGGATTTTCGCACCATTTCCCCGCCTCATGCCGCCCGCGCCTTTCACTGGCGAGTCGCCCCACATAAAGTGGCCCGCGAGACGCGAAGGCGCGGCCATCAGGGGAAAGAGGACAGGACGTGGCGCATATCATCGTCGTGGGCAACGAAAAGGGCGGGTCCGGCAAGTCGACCACCTCGATGCATGTGGCCACCGCCCTCGTGCGGCTCGGATACCGGGTCGGCGCGCTCGACCTCGACCTGCGCCAGAAGAGCTTCGGCCGCTACATCGAGAACCGCCGCGTCTATACCGAACGCCACGGCCTCAGCCTGCCCTGCCCCGAGTATCGCGACCTCCCCGAGATCGACCAGTCGCATCTCGAGCCCGGCGAGAACGTGCACGATCGCCGCCTCTCCGCCGCAGTGTCGGGAATGGAGGAGGGCGCCGATTTCATCCTGATCGACTGCCCCGGCTCTCACACCCGGCTCAGCCAGGTCGCGCACAGCTTGGCCGACACGCTGATCTCGCCGCTGAACGACAGCTTCGTCGATTTCGACCTGCTGGCCCATATCGACCCGGAGACGAACAAGATCCTCGGCCCCTCGGTCTATGCCGAGATGGTCTGGAACGCCCGGCAGCTGCGGGCGCAGGCGGGGCTGAAACCGATCGACTGGATCGTCGTGCGCAACCGCCTGGGCGCGCAGCAGATGCACAACAAGAAGAAGATGGGCGACGCGCTGGAAAACCTCAGCAAGCGCATCGGCTTTCGCGTCGCGCCCGGTTTTTCCGAGCGCGTCATCTTCCGCGAACTGTTTCCCCGCGGCCTGACCCTGCTGGACCTCAAGGATATCGGCGTCGGCAACCTGAACCTCAGCAACATCGCCGCCCGTCAGGAACTGCGCGACCTGATCAAGGAGCTGCGGCTGCCGGGGGTGACCGTCGACTTCTGATCACGAGGTCCGGTGCACCCCGCGCAGCCGTCCCAGCCGCGTCACTGGCGCGGCGGGTGGCTCGGGAAGCAGTTCCTCCTGCTCGGCGAGCGGGGCGAAGCGGTTCTGTGCGCGGGCGGTGCGCGGCGAGCGGTGACGACGCGGCGGCTGGTGGCGCACCATCTCGTTGATCCGCCGCACCTCGGTCCGCCGCGCGCGGCTGTGGCGCAGCACCACGCTCGACACCATCAGCACCAGCGCCAGCAGGAACAGCGCGGTCCTCATGTGCGAGGGCACGGGCGCCTCCAGCGCGGCGGCGCGGCCCTCGGGGAACGGCGTCAGCGCGACCTGGGACGGCGCCAGCGCGAACCCGGCGGCGGCGAAGGCCTCGGTCGCCCGCGCTTGCAGCGCGTCGGGCGCACCGGGAAATCCCGACAGTCGCACGACCGGCCCGACGGCGCCCTCGCCGATCGGCTCGGGCAGCAGCGTGTCGGCGGCCATCGGCTCGACCGTGCGGGCGCGGTCGGGGTAGTAGACCAGCCCCAGCACGACCGGCTCCGCGCCGCCGGTGGCGCGCGAGGACAAAAGGGGATAGACCACGGCCCGCATCCGGGTCAGGCCCTCGCGGTAGCGGACGGCGATCGCGGCGTCGGGATCGATCTGCGCCAGCAGCGTCGCCTCGCCTGCAGGGCCCTCGTGGCGCGCGGGGTCGAAATCCTGGATCGCCACGCCCGCGGGCGCCTCGGCATGGAGAGCGAGGCGGTTCGACGCCGTCTTCTGCGCGGTCACGTAGCCGACCGCGACCGCCCCTGCGAGCGCCACGACCGCCCCGAGTTGCAGAAGCCGCGGCGCCGCGTGCGCCAATCTGGACAGACCCGTCGATGTCATTGCCTGCGCTACCTCCGCCGCATGTGTCGTTTTGGCCCGGATTGTCCGCCGAGAACGGCGATACGAGGGCAGCCTTCACGGCAAACGAGGCAATTTCTGGACACTGTGACCGGCGCCGATTCAATCTCGGAGCGATGGGCAGATTATTGCCGGCACGCGATCGGAAGCGCGCAAAAAAACGCGCGGCCCGAGGGACCGCGCGCTTAGATGAGCTCTTTCAGAAAGCCTGGGCGATTAGCCTTCGTTCTGCTCGCCCTGCTGACCGCCGCCCTGCTGCTGCTGGGGCATGCGCTCCTGAACCATCGCGGTGATCGCCTGGTTCAGTTCCTCGTTCTCCGACGAGGCCTCGCCGATCTCGATGTACTCGTCGATGCTGATGCCGTCGGTGTCCTCGACCGCCGTGCGCATCTCTTCCGTCGCCTCCTGGGCGATGGTCTGACGCTGCTCTTCGCTTTCGGCCGACTGCATGCGGACCGCGTAGGTCTGGCGCAGCGAGGCGACGTTCATCGCCGCGTCGACGAAGGACGACAGCGTCTCCTCGTCGTAGCCCGCGACCGAGCCTGCACCGTCCGAGCTGGACGAGTCGTTCTGAGCGGTGGTCATGTCGCCGCTCTCGCTCTCGCTGTCCGACATCGAATCGCTCTCGGCCGTCATGCTTTCGCCGTCGCTGCCGCCGTCATCCGACATCATGTCGTTCTGCGCGGTGTCGCTGGACTGCTCCATCGCGGGCTGGTCGCTCGACATCTCGCTGCTGCTGTCGCTCTGCGACAGTGCGATGGCCGGGGTCAGCGCCAGCGCGATGGCCGGAACGAGGGCAGTGGTCTTGCGGAAGGTCATGGACTTTCCTCTCATCTGGTTTGGCTTTCGTACGGTGCGAACCGCACATCATCGGGGCCTCAACGTGCCAGGGTGACACATAGGTTCCTGAAACGGGGTTACGAAACCCCGGAGCGGAAAGCCGCCAGTCACCATTTCTCACGCAGGCGAAAGCGTGCAGAAATATCTTGCGCGATCCCGGATTCGGCCTCATAGAACAGTCCGCGACGTTACTCTCTATCGACCCTGTCTGCTTCACCGGCAATCAGCGCACTCGATCTAGCACTGACAACGCCGAGCCGTTGCAATACCGCGAACGGCAAGACTGAAGGAGACCACGGAATGGCCAATGGCACCGTGAAATGGTTCAACACCACCAAAGGCTACGGCTTCATCGCGCCCGAGTCCGGTGGCAAGGACGTGTTCGTCCATATCTCGGCCGTCGAGCGTTCGGGCCTGACCGGCCTGCAGGACGACCAGAAGGTCACCTATGACCTCGAGAAGGGCCGCGACGGCCGCGAGAGCGCCGTCAACCTCGCCCTCGCCTGAACCATTTCCGCGCTTTAGCGCGGGAGACTGAGATGACGATCGCGCCGGAGCCCCGGCGCGGTCACCCGGCCCCGGCGGCTGCGAGCACCTCGTCCGCCAGCGCCTCGATTTCCGGAGCCCAAGCGCCCTTGCCGCGCTCCAGCACGCCCTTCCCCTGCCCCAGCGCCTCGGCATAGACGACACGGTTGCCCAGAATCGTCTGGGCCCGCGCGACCCCGAGATCCGCGATGGTCTGCGCCACCTCGATGGCGATGCGGGTTCCAGGACGGGCGCGGTTCAGCACCACCAGCGTCTCGCGCCCCTCGCGCCCCGCAAGGTCCAGGACCGATTCCGTCGCCCAGACATCCACCTGGCTGGTCGCCACAGGCACCAGCACCAGGTCGCTGGCCCTGAGAGCCGGGCGCAGGTCGGCGTCGACCTTGGGCGGCGTGTCGACCAGCACCACGTCGGCCTGTCGCTTCAATTTGTCGCACTCGTAGCTGACGCCCCAGGCGCTGGCGGTCGAGAACTCCATCCCCGGGTCCTCACCGCTTTCGACCCGCGTCATGAACCAGCGGCCGAGCGAGCCCTGCGGATCGGTGTCGAGCAGCGCCACCGTCAGGCCGCGCCGATGGAATGCGACCGCCAGGTTCAGCGCGATCGTGGTCTTGCCCGATCCGCCCTTCTGCTGGGCCACCGTGATGACATGTCCGCTCAAACGACACTCTCCCCCTGCCTTTGTATGCTGCGGCGCAGCGTAGAGTGCCCCGTGCGTCAAGACAATGGCGGGGCCCCGGGCGGGCGTCCAGCCCGCGTCGCGGGCCCTTTCCGATCCGCCTTGCTGCGGGGGTGTTCCGCGCCTGAGCAATGTTGCGGCGCACCGCCTTATCGGTCACATCTAAAGCATCGGCCCCGGGAAAATCGCCCAGAGCCGCAGACGGGGTCGTCAAAAACATTCATGCCGGCATGGCGGAATGATATGCCGGCCCCACATTGAAGCAAGGCGGCTGGACGCTGACGCTTCTGCCGGCCCGCGTATACCCGCAAGCCGGCAAGACATGGACGGACTTAATGATCGCCAAGGGTATCTCGCTCCGTGGCCTGGAGCTTTTCGAGATCATCGCTCGGACCGGATCGGTGGCCAAGACGGCCGAGCGCGCGGGCTTGAGCCTCCCGGCGGTTTCGCAACAGCTCAAGACGCTCGAGGACAGTATCGGACGGCCGCTGCTGGATCACTCGCGCCGGCCGATGTCGCTGACCCCCGCCGGACAGGTCTTCCTGCGGCGCACGCAGGAGGCGCTGGCCCAGATCCGGCAGGCCCAGGCCGAGGCGACGGTGCTGGAGCTGTCGCACCTGACCGAGCTGGGGCTGGGCGTGATCGACGATTTCGAGAGCGAGATTACCCCCGCGCTCGCCACCACGCTGGCCGGGACGCTGACCAACTGCCGCTTCCGCATGCGCACCAAGCCGAGCCACGTGCTGGTGCAGATGTTGCAGGATGGCGAGATCGACGTGGCGATCGCCGCGACACCGGATTCCGGGGCGGACGGGCTGAAGGTGCGCCCGCTGATCGACGACCCCTTCGTGCTGGCGCTTCCCGCCGGCATCCCGCTGGACCCCGCCGCCCTGTCGGATACCGTGACGGGCCTGCCAATGCTGCGCTACAGTCAGGACCAGCTGATCGGCCGGCAGATCGAGCGCGCGCTGCAGATGATGCAGTTCGAGATACCCAACCGGTTCGAGCTGGACAGCGTGCAATCGCTGCATGCCCTGGTCGCCGCCGGGGCGGGCTGGGCAGTGACCACGCCGCTGTCGTTCCTCAGGGCCAAGCGATTCCGCGACGACATCGACCTGCACCCGGTGCCGATGCCGCCCTTCGCCCGCACCATCTCGGTCTTTTCCAAGGGCGACTGGATCGACGACGTGGCCCGCGACTTGGCCGAGGCGCTGCGCCAGATGCTGCGCGACCGGATCGTCACGCCCATGCTCGACCGCGAGCCGTGGCTCGAGGGAAGCCTGGTTCTGCACGATCCGGACTGAGCCCCCCTTGACGGCGCGCGCCATTGGGCGTCGACTTGGCGAGCTTCAATCGGAGGATGCGATGACCTTGCCGCTCAACGCCAACGACCCGTGCGCCGTGATCGAGGCGGACCGCGCCCATGTCTGGCACCACCTCATCCAGCACAAGCCGTTCGAGACGGTCGATCCCAAGATCATCGTCGAGGGCAAGGGCCTGCGCGTCTGGGACATCGCCGGCAAGGAGCATATCGACGGCGTCTCGGGCGGGGTGTGGACCGTCAATGTCGGCTATGGCCGCGAGCGGATCGCCGATGCCGTGCGGGACCAGCTGGTCAAGCTGAACTTCTTCGCCGGGGCCCAGGGCTCGATCCCCGGCGCGCGCTTCGCCGAGGCGCTGGTGGCGAAGATGCCGGGGATGAGCCGGGTCTATTACGCCAACTCGGGGTCGGAGGCGAACGAGAAGGGCTTCAAGATGATCCGCCAGATCGCGCACAAGCGCCATGGCGGCAGGAAGAACAAGATCCTCTACCGCGAGCGTGACTACCACGGCACCACGATCGCCTGCCTGTCGGCCGGCGGCCAGGAAGAGCGGAACATGCAGTACGGGCCGATGACGCCGGCCTTCGTGCCGGTGCCGCATTGCCTGGAATACCGCGCCCAGTGGGACCTCTCGGGCGAGGAATACGGCCAGCGCGCCGCCGACGCGATCGAGGAAGTGATCCTGCGCGAGGGCCCCGACACCGTGGGCGGGCTGTGTCTGGAACCGGTCACCGCCGGGGGCGGCGTGATCCCGCCGCCGCCGGGCTACTGGCCGCGGGTGCAGGAGATCTGCCGCAAGTACGACGTGCTCTTGATGATCGACGAGGTGGTCTGCGGCGTCGGGCGCACCGGCACCTGGTTCGGGTACCAGAACTACGGCATCGAGCCCGACATCGTGACGATGGCCAAGGGCGTGGCGTCGGGCTATGCCGCGATCTCGTGCTGCGTCACGACCGAGGCGGTGTTCGAAATGTTCAAGGACGATCCCGACGACCCGCTGAACTATTTCCGCGACATCTCGACCTTCGGCGGCTGCACCGCCGGCCCCGCCGCCGCGCTGGAGAACATGGCGATCATCGAGGAGGAGGGCCTGCTGGAGAACACCGTCGCCATGGGCGAGCGCGTGATCGCCAATCTCGAGGCGCTGTCCGACAAGCACGCCGTCATCGGCGACGTGCGCGGCAAGGGGCTGTTCTGCGGCGCCGAGCTGGTGGCCGACCGCGCCACGAAGGAGCCGATGGACGAGGGGCGGGTGAAGGCGGTGGTCGCCGACTGCATGCAGCAGGGCGTGATCATCGGCTGCACCAACCGTTCGGTCCCCGGCTTCAACAACACCCTGTGCCTGTCGCCGCCGCTGATCGCCACCGCAGACGACATCGACGCGATCACCGGCGCGATCGACGGCGCCCTGTCGCGGGTCATGGCCTGACCCTGCGGAGGCGCGCCCGTTCGGGCGCGCCGCGCGATCTTGGCGCCCGCCCGAGGCGGGCGCGCGAGGGGGCTCTGCCCCCGCCGCCTGCGGCGGCTCCCCCGAGATATTTCCGGGTCCCAAGAGAGCGTCGGGATTGACATGGAGCGCCCCGCGGCGCATGTGGCGGGGACGCCGACGGCTGCCGCGTGAGCAGCGGGCCCCGCGAGGGCCCATCGTCCGCCGGCCGATCTGTTTCCCGAATTCACGCGCGGGGGGCAGCGCCCGCAACGACCGGGCGCAACCCGACCGCCGCGCCGCCGCGACCTTTCGCGGCCGCCTCTTCCGTACAAGCCGGACGGCGATGCCGCCGGCCGTTCAAGGAGTCCTCATGGATTTCGACATGTTGGGGCTTGCGCCCCGCCTTACCGCCGCCCTCGCCGAGCAGGGCATCACCGACCCGACCCCGATCCAGAAGCAGGCGATCCCGCCCGCGATGGAGGGCCGCGACGTCCTGGGTCTTGCCCAGACGGGGACCGGCAAGACCGCCGCCTTCGGCCTGCCGCTGGTCGACGCCCTGCTGAAGGTCGGGACAAAGCCGGCACCGAAATCGGTGCGCGGGCTTGTCCTGGCGCCGACGCGCGAGCTGGCCAAGCAGATCTCGGACAACGTGAAGGGTTTCACGGGGGGCACGCACCTGAAGGTCAACCTCGTCGTCGGCGGCGCCTCGCTGAACGCGCAGGCGCAGCGCCTGGCGCGGGGCACGGACCTGCTGGTGGCGACGCCCGGCCGGCTGATCGACCTTCTGGACCGGGGCGCCGTGTCCCTGTCGGAGACGCGTTTCCTGGTGCTGGACGAGGCCGACCAGATGCTGGACCTGGGCTTCATCCACGCGCTGCGGAAGATCGCGCCGCTGCTGGCGCGCGAGCGGCAGACGCTGCTGTTCTCGGCGACGATGCCGAAGCAGATGGGCGAGCTGGCCGACACCTACCTGTCGGACCCCGTGCGCGTCGAGGTCGCGCGGTCGGGCCAGGTGGCCGACAAGGTGAGCCAGGAGGTGCATTTCGTCGCCCAGACCGAGAAGACGGCGTTGCTGAAGGACCGGCTGTCGGGCCACCGCGAGGAGCGGGCGCTGGTCTTTGCCCGGACCAAGCACGGTGCCGAGCGGCTGATGAAGTCCCTCGTCTCGGCCGGGTTTCCGGCGGCGTCGATCCACGGCAACAAGAGCCAGGGCCAGCGGGGCCGCGCGATCGACGCGTTCCGCTCGGGCGACACCCGGGTGCTGGTGGCCACCGACGTGGCGGCGCGCGGGATCGACATTCCCGGTGTGGCGCATGTATACAACTACGACCTGCCGAACGTGGCCGAGAACTATGTCCACCGCATCGGCCGCACCGCACGGGCGGGCCAGTCGGGCCGCGCGGTCGCGTTCTGCGCCCCCGCCGAGATGGGCGAGCTGCGCGACATCGAGAAGGCGCTGAAGGCGTCGATCCCGGTCGCGGGCGGCACGCCCTGGGAGGCGCCGCGCGGCGGCCGGCCCGCCCCGGCCGGCAAGCCCGGCGGCAAGCAACAGCGCGGGCCCCGGCGTGGCGGGCGCGGCCGCGGGCGCAAGGCCGCCTGATCCGCTTGCACAAGGGGGCCGGGACGGGCCAAGCTTCGGCGCATCGGGGCGGGTCCACGACAGAGTCGGCTCCGGGGCTCGTCTGACGCGGCGGGCCGGGAGATTGCGCCCGGCCCCTCGCATATGGCGGTGGATCTGCTAATTGATACACGAATGATCCACATGGGGCCGTGATGCGCCAGCCCGATCCCGACCGCTCGCCGAAAGTCTCGGACGAGGTCCGCAAGACCACATGCTACATGTGCGCCTGTCGCTGCGGGATCGACGTGCATCTCAAGAACGGCGAGGTCGCCTATATCGAGGGCAACCGCGATCACCCTGTGAACCACGGCGTGCTGTGCGCCAAGGGTGCCTCGGGGATCATGCAGCACCTGTCGCCCGCCCGCCTGCGCGCGCCCCTGAAACGCACCGGGCCGCGGGGATCGGGCGAGTTCGAGGAGATCAGCTGGGACGAGGCGCTGGAGCTGGCGGTGTCCTGGATGAAGCCGATCCGCGAGTCGGCGCCCGAGAAGCTGGCGTTCTTCACCGGCCGGGACCAGAGCCAGAGCTTCACCTCGTACTGGGCGCAGGCCTTTGGCACGCCGAACTATGCCGCCCATGGCGGCTTCTGCTCGGTCAACATGGCGGCGGCGGGCATCTACACGATGGGCGGGGCGTTCTGGGAGTTCGGCCAGCCGGACTGGGAGCGGACCAAGCTGTTCCTCCTGTTCGGCGTCGCCGAGGACCACGACAGCAACCCGCTCAAGATGGGGCTGGGGCGGCTGAAGGAGCGCGGCGTCAAGACCATCGGCGTGAACCCGATCCGCACCGGCTATAACGCGGTGGCGGACGAATGGGTCGGCATCACGCCGGGGACCGACGGCCTGTTCATCCTGGCGCTGGTGCATTGCCTGCTGGAGGCGGGCAAGATCGACCTCGACTACCTGGCGCGCTGGACCAACGCACCGGCGCTGGTGGACGAGGATCCGAAATCCGACCGCTACGGCCTGCTTCTGCGCGATGACGAGGACCGGCTGCTGGTCATCGACCGGCGCACCGGGCGGCCGGCCCCCTATGACGGCGCGGGGGTGAAGCCGGACCTGCGGGGCAAGGTGCGGCGGGCCGGGATCACCCATCGCAGCGTGTTCCAGCTGATCGCCGGGCGCTACCTGTCGAAGGACTTCGCGCCCGAGGCGGTCGAGGGCCGCACGGGCGTGCCGGCGGCGCGCATCCGCCGCATCGCGGCCGAGCTGGCGCATGTCGCCTTCGACCAGGCGATCGAGATCGACCAGCCCTGGACCGACTTCCGCGGGGAACGGCACGAGAAGATGATCGGGCGGCCGGTCAGCGTCCACGCGATGCGCGGCATCTCGGCTCATTCCAACGGGTTCCAGACCTGTCGGGCGCTGCATTTCCTGCAGATCCTGCTGGGCAGCGTCGAGACGCCGGGCGGGTTCCGGTTCAAGCCGCCCTACCCCAAATCCGCCGAAGCGCACCCCAAGCCCTGCGCCGATCCGCATCCCGGGCAGCCCCTGGACGGGCCGCATCTGGGCTTTGTCCACGGGCCCGAGGACCTGCTCTACCGCGAGGACGGCACGCCGGCGCGCATCGACAAGGCGTTCACCTGGGAGAACCCGATGTCGGCCCACGGGCTGATGCACATGGTGATCTCGAACGCCCATGCCGGCGATCCCTACCGGATCGACACGCTGTTCCTCTACATGGCGAACATGGCCTGGAACTCGTCCATGGGCACGGGGCGGGCGATGGAGATGCTTTCGGACACCGACGAGGACGGCGAGTACGTCATCCCCCGGATCATCTATTCCGACGCCTATTCCTCGGAGATGGTTGCCTATGCCGACCTCGTGCTGCCGGACACGACCTATCTCGAGCGGCACGATTGCATCTCTCTTCTCGACCGGCCGATCTCGGAGCCGGACGCCGCCGCCGACGCGATCCGCTGGCCGGTGGTCGAACCCGACAGGGATGTGCGCGGGTTCCAGTCCGTGCTGGTGGACCTTGCCGCGCGGCTGGGGCTGCCCGGCTTCGTCGAAGAGGACGGCACGCCGCGCTATGCCGATTATGCCGACTACATGATCCGGCACGAGCGGCGCCCGGGTGTCGGGCCGCTGGCCGGCTGGCGCGTGGGCGAGACGGGGATGACCCACGGGCGCGGGGCGCCGAACGAGGCGCAGCTCGACTCCTACATCGCCAATGGCGGCTTCTGGATGGGCCATGTCCCGGCGGAGGGGGCGTTCTACAAGCCGTGGAACATGGCCTACCAGGATTGGGCGGTCGAGACCGGGCTGACGGATGCGCCGCGGCCCTATCTGTTCGACCTGTTCTGCGAGCCGTTACGCCGGTTCCAGCTGGCGGCCGAGGGCCGGACCGAGCCGCAGCCGCCCGACCACCTGCGAGAGCGGATCAAGCTGACGCTCGATCCCCTGCCGATCTGGTATCCGCCGATGGAGGACGGCCACGCCGACCCGGTGGAATACCCGCTGCACGCCCTGACCCAGCGGCCGCCGGCGATGTACCACTCGTGGGGCGGGCAGAACGCGTGGCTGCGCCAGATCCACGGGTCGAACCCGCTCTACCTGCCGTCGCATCTCTGGCAGGCGCACGGGTTTTCCGAGGGCGACTGGGCGCGGGTCAGCTCAGCCCATGGCGAGATCGTGGTGCCGGTCGCCGAGATGGCCGCACTGAACGACAACACGGTCTGGACGTGGAACGCGATCGGCAAGCGCAAGGGCGCCTGGGCGCTGGACGACAAGGCGCCCGAGGCGACCAAGGGCTTTCTGCTGAACCACCTGATCCACGAGCTGCTGCCCGAAAAGGGCGATGGCCTGCGCTGGTCGAACTCGGACCCGGTGACCGGACAGGCGGCGTGGTTCGACCTACGGGTGCGGATCGAACGGGTCGACCGCGATCCGGGGGAAAGTTATCCGGTGACCGAACCGCAGGCCTCACCCGTGGGGCGCGGGCCGAAGACCGTGGCGCAGAAGGTGGGCGAATGACCGTCCGCCTGCCCGTCCGCGGCCCCTGCGGAACTGACCTTGCCACGACGAGAGGGGCGCCATGACCGACCTCCCCGAAACGACGGAGCGCAAGCTGGGGCTGGTGATCGACCTGGACATCTGCGTCGGCTGCCATGCCTGCGTGACGGCTTGCAAGGGCTGGAACACCGAGAATTACGGCGCCCCGCTCGCCGATGACGACGCCTATGGCGAAGAGCCGGTCGGCGCGTTCCTGAACCGCGTCCACTCGTTCGAGGTCACGCCCGAGAGCGGGCCGGCGCAGCTGGTGCATTTCCCGCGCTCGTGCCTGCATTGCGACGACGCGCCCTGCGTCACCGTCTGCCCCACCGGCGCAAGCTGGAAACGCGCCGAGGACGGGATCGTCCTGGTCAACGAGGACGAGTGCATCGGCTGCGGCCTGTGCGCCTGGGCCTGTCCCTATGGCGCGCGCGAGATGGACCCGTCGGCGCAGGTGATGAAGAAGTGCACGCTCTGCGTCGACCGGATCGACAACGAGAACCTCGACCCCATCGACCGAGAGCCGGCCTGCGTGCGAACCTGCCCCACGGGCGCGCGGCATTTCGGCGATCTGGGCGACCCCGAAAGCGCGGTGTCGCAGCTCGTCGAAGAGCGCGGCGGCATGGACCTGATGCCGGAACAGGGCACCAAGCCCGTGAACAAGTACCTGCCCCCGCGCCCGAAGGACGAGGAGATCGACGTGCTCGCGCCGCTCCTGGCCCCGGTGGCCGACGAGCCGCGCGGTTTTCTCGGCTGGCTCGACAAGGCGCTGGAGCGCATGGGATGAAGCCTGCCGCCTCGCTTCTGGCCTTCACCACGCTGTCGGGGCTGGGCCTCGGGCTGCTGGTCTTCCTGTCGCTGGGGCTGCCGCCGGTGTCGGGCTGGGGGGCGTTCGCATTCTTCGCGATCAGCTTCCTGCTGGCTGGGGGCGGGCTGTCGATCTCGGCCCTGCACCTGGGCCGACCGGAACGGGCGCTGAAGGCGTTCCGCGAATGGCGGACATCGTGGCTCAGCCGCGAGGCCTGGGCGTCGGTGACGGCGCTGGGGCTGACCGGGCTCTATGCCCTGCCGCTGCTGTTCGACGGGCCGCGGCTCTGGCCGATCGGGATCCTCGCCGCGGCGGCCTGTATCGCGACGGTGATGTGCACCGGGTCGATCTATGCGGCGCTTCGGGCGGTCCCGCGCTGGCATCACTGGTCGACGCCGGCGATGTTCGTCGCCTATGCGGTGACCGGCGGCGCGCTGTTGGCGGGGCAGGTGACCATGGCGATGGCGCTGCTGGCGGCGACCGGGATTGCCCAGTTCCTTGCGTGGCGGACGGGCGACGCGCGGGTCGCCCGCCGGTTCGGCACGCGCAACACGGCAACCGGCCTGCACGGCCATGTCCGCCTGTTCGAGAGGCCCCATACCGGCGAGAACTACGTCACCGAAGAGATGGTCTTCGTGGTAGCGCGCAAGCACGCGACCAAGCTGCGCTCGATCGCGCTGGTGCTGGCCTTCGCGCTGCCGCTGGTGCTGCTCGCCCTGCCCTTCTCGCACCTCCTCGGCGTGGCGGCCGTGCTGTCCCACGCGGCGGGCGTGGTCGTGGCGCGGTGGCTGTTCTTCGCCGAGGCCGAGCACGTGGTCGGGCTGTATTACGGCCGCTGACGCCGCTCAGTCCGGCAGGGCGAAGCGGAACACGCTTTCGGCGCGATAGGTCTCTCCGGGGCGCAGGGTGATGTCGGTGAAGCCCTCGTGGTTCGGCGCGTCGGGCCACATCTGCGGCTCGATCGCCATGCCGGCGCGGGGGCCGTAGGGCTTACCGTGGTGGCCGGCATGAGGCGAGGTGTCCATCGGGCGCCCGTCGAACACCTGCAATCCCGGCTCGGTCGTCTCGATCGTCATCGACAGGCCGTCGGTCGCGGTCAGCCTCATCACCGGGCGGCTGGCGACCCGCGTGTCCGACAGGCAGAAATTGTGGTCGAGCGGTACGGTCGTCTCAGGATCCAGCACCTGCCCCGCGCGGAAATCGTAGCCCGTGCCGTCGACGGCGCGGATCTCTCCGGTGGGCACGGTCGCGTCGTCGACCGGCAGTACACGATCCGCCGCGATCTCGAGCCGCTGGCCCGTCCAGTCCAGATCGGGGCCGAGGCTCCAGTAGGCGTGGTGCGCCACGTTCATCAGCGTCGGCCGGTCGGTGGTGGCCGTGACGGCAAAGCGCAGCGCCGCCCCGTCGAGCGCGTAGACGGCCGTCAGGGACCGGTGGCCGGGGAACCCCGACAGCCCGTCCGGCAGGTCCAGGGTCAGCGTCACCGCCGTCTCGGAGCGGTCCGAGATCTCCCACAGCTGCGCATGGGCGCCGGCGGCCCCGCTGTGCAGGTTGTGAGGCGCGTCGGTGTCAAAGCTGCGCCGCTCGCCGTCGATCGGGGCTGTGGCGTCGCGCAGGCGGTTCGCCACGGGCGCGATCACGGCGCCGAAAAAGGCCATCGGCCCCTCGTAGGCCGCAAGGTCGGGCGAGCCCAGCACCAGCGGACGGTCGAGACCGGCCAGCCTGAGGTCCTGCAGGATCGCCCCGCGCGTCAGGATCGCGGCCGAGATCCGATCGTTCGACAGGCGCACGACCTCGACGGTGCGGCCATCGGACTGGGTGCCGAACAGGTCTGTTCCGGGTATCATTCTGTCTCCATTTCCGAGTTCAACGGCCCCCGCGCGCCGGCGTTCCCCGCCGCGGTCAAAGCCTGATCTGCGGCTCGGGCCGGCCCGTTGCCACGTCCTCGATGGCGAAGGTGCGGCCGTGGTCGGCGTTGGAGTTGATCTGAGCTGCATCGAGCCCCTCCTGCGCCGAAGTGCAGAAGAGGGTCGACAGGTCGGGCCCACCGAAGGCCGGGCATGTCGTCTGCGATCCGGTGAGCGTGACCGACCGCACGAACTGCCCCCGCGCGTCGTAGGCGGCGACGCGGCCCGCGCCGAACTGCGCGTTCCAGAACACCCCCTCGGCGTCGATCACCGCGCCGTCGGGGCGTCCGTCCCAGTCGGTCAGGTCCACCCACGGCTCGGGCTCGCCGGCGAACCACCCGTCCTTGTCCATCGCGACACGCCAGATCGTGCCGGTGGGGGTGTCGGCGAAATGGGCGTGCCCCGCATCCGGTGTGAAGCAGATCGCGTTGGGGATCGAGATCGGCGCGACCAGCGTCCGCAGCTCGCCCTTGTGATAGCGATAGATCGCCCCAGCGCCCGGTTCGGCGTTCAGACCCATCGTGCCGATCCAGAACCCGCCCCACGGGTCGGCCCGCCCGTCGTTCGAACGGGTGGCGGGATTGTCGGCCTCGAGCGGGCAGACCGTGGTGCAGGTGTCGCCTTTCAGGTCAAGCGTCAGCAGCCGGCGGTCCGACGCGATCAGCAGCGTGTCGCGGTCCACCCATCCGGCGGCCGAGACATGCTCGTCGAACTCCCACACGAGCGGCGTGTCGCCCTCGCGGCTGAGCAGGCGCTTGCCCATGATGTCGAACCAGAAGAGCTGTTCACGGACGGGATGCCAGAGCGGTCCTTCGCCCAGGGTGCAGTGGCGGTCGTCGAAGATCATGGTGCAACCTCGTCATAAGCGGCGACCATGTCGACCGCGCGGGCCTTGACGTCCGCCGCCGCGTCGCCGGGCCGGTAGAGCGACGTGCCCAGGCCGAACCCGCTGGCGCCGGCGGTCAGCCAGTCGCCGAACTCGCGCGGGCCCACACCGCCCACCATGTAGACGAGCGTTTCCGCCGGAAGCACCGCGCGCAGCGCCTTGAGCCCGTCGATCCCCATCTGAAAGGCCGGAAACACCTTGAGCCCCGTCGCCCCGGCCCTGAGCGCCGCGAAGCACTCGGTGGGCGTCAGGACACCGGGCAGGCACTGCATCTCGCGCTTGAGGGTGGCCGCGATCACGTCGGGGTCGCAGTTGGGCGCCACGACGAGACGCCCGCCCGCGGCACGCACCCGGCCCACGTCCTCGCGGTCGAGCACGGTGCCCGCACCAATCAGCGCGTCGGTGCCGTGCGCGTCGGACATCGCGGCGATGCTGTCGAAGGGCGCGGGCGAGTTCAGCGGCACCTCGATCCGGGTGATACCGGCCTCGATCAGCGCGGTCGCGACGGGCACCGCCTCGCTCGGGTCGATACCCCGCAGGATGGCGATCAGCGGTCGGCTCATGAAACCTCCTTCAGGCCGTTTCGGGCGGCGGTGAGGCCCGCCAGGGTCATCTCGGTCGCGTCGGCGGCCTGTGGTGCGAGGCCCTGCGCGCCGAGCGCCTCGGCATAGGCGGCCGACAGCGCGGGCGCCCCGATCAGCGCCACGTCCTGCCCCAGCCAATAGGGACGCGTCGCGGCCAGCTCGATCCCGATCAGCAGGCCCGACAGCCGCGCCCGCGCCGCCGCCCCGTCGAGCCCCTTGAGCAGCGCCTCGGCCCGCAGGGAAAACAACCGCAGTGCAAGCGCCTGGGGGCGCGACATGGCGTCGGAGACCGCCTCGGAAAAGGCGTCCTCGTCCCAGCCGTCGTCCGGGATGGTCTGGCGCAGGATCGTCGCGCCGGTCAGGGCGGAGAACAACTCGCCCGTCATCGCGGTCTGAAAGCTCACGACCTCGCCGGCGCTGATCTGCGCCCACTTGGTATGGGTGCCGGGCAGGCAGATGACGCCGTCGAAATCCGGCGTCCGCGACAGGAAGCCGGCGATCTGCGTCTCTTCCCCGCGCATGACGTTCGCCGGGTCGTCCTGCCGCAATCCGGGCAGCACCCGCACGTCGATGCGGCGGTCGGTGCCGCTGATCTTCAACGGCTGATCGCCGCGCGGGGCGCAGGGCACGCCGCGATAGCCCGCGTCGACCCAGCCGGTTTGCGCCCCGACCATGCCGCAGGCCAGCACCAGCGTGCCGTCGCCGCCCAGCCACCCCTCGATCAGGCCGAGGAGCGCGGACTGGAACTCTTCGGGGGCGAGCCTGGACATGCCGTAGGCGTTGCTTGCCTCGGACAGGCACCGGCCATCGGACGCCATCGCCCAGGCCCGGCAGTGGCTGGTGCCCCAGTCGACCGCGATCCAGTCGCAATGCAATCCGCTGCCGTTCTTCATCCCGAGACCACCACGCCGCCGTCGACCGCCATGCACTGCCCCGTCATCCGGCGCGATGCATCGGAGGCAAGATACAGGATGCCACCGACCATGTCCCGGGGTTCAAGGTGCTCTTTCAGTGCGGTCTTGGCGAGATGCGCCTCGAGCCCCTCGGGGGTCGCCCACATCTCTTTCTGCTTTTCCGTCAACACCCAGCCGGGCGCGAGCGCGTTCACGCGGATCTTCTGCGGCCCGAATTCGCGCGCGAGGCTGCGGGTCATGCCGGTGATCCCGGCATTGGCCGTGGTGTAGGCGGGATAGTCCGGGCTGCCCATCATGTAGCTGATCGAGGACATGTTGACGATCGCACCGCCGCCGGCCTCCTGCATGCCGGGGATGACGGCCTGCGCCGCGAAGAAATACGCCTTGAGATTGATCGCCATCGACCAGTCCCAGAACGCCTCGTCGACCTCGAGCGTGCTGTGCCGCTGGTCGTTGGCGGCGTTGTTCACGAGGATGCGGATCGGCCCCTGCGTTTCGGCGGCCTTGGCGACGCAGGCGCGCAACTCGGCGACTTTGGTCACGTCGCACCGCATGGCGAGGGGACGGCGGCCGTATTTCTCTTCCATCACGTCGGCGAAGGTGTGGCCGTCCGAGCGCTGAACGAAGGCGACGCGCGCGCCCTGTTCGAGGAACCCCTCGGTGATGGCGGCGCCGATTCCAGAGCCTCCGCCGGTAATGAACACCGAGGCGTTCTTGAGATCGGGATAGATTGCAGGCGGGGTCATAGGCGTCTCCTCTGTCACAGGCGCTCTCCCTCGACGACCCACATCGTCGCGGGCCACGACCAGGGCAGTCGGATCCCCGACTGCATCAGAGCCGCGCCGCTGAGGGTCAAGGGCCCGTCGAGCAGCGCCGAGGGACCGTGGGCCTGACGCGGTAGGTCCTCGGGGTTGGTCAGACTCAAGCGATAGCGGGCGTCGGGTTGCAGGGCGGTTAAGCGAAGCGGGCGCGGCAGAGTCTGGTCGCTGGCGCGGGACTGGCCCGCGAACAGCACGAACCGGTCGCCGTCGCGGGCGATCTGCATCTCGGCGGTGACCGCCGGATCGGCGCTGTCGAGCGTCCGGATCTCGCCCGCCATCCGCCACGCGCGGGTGGATTTGTACCACGAAATCACGCGCTTCAGCGTCTCGGCCTCGTCCGGCGTGATCTCGCGCGGGTCCATCTCCAGCCCCATGTGGCGCTGTGCGGCAACCCAGGCGCGGAAGCTCATGGGCAGGATGCGGCCCGAGTTGTGACATTCCCGCGGGCCGACATGGGCGCCGGTGATGGCCGCCGGAAGGAACAGGGCGGCGTCGTGCTGCATGCGCAGGCGTTCGAGCGCGTCGTTGCTGTCGGAAAGCCAGACGCGGTGGGTGCGCGAGAGGATGCCGGTGTCGATCCGCCCCCCGCCCGAGGCGCAGCTTTCGATCTCGACCTGCGGGTGCGCGGCGCGAAGCCGGTCGAGAAGGTCATATATTCCAGTGGTTTGCGCGGCGTCCGGGGCGGGAAGGACGCGGTTGTGGTCCCACTTGAGGTAGTCGATGTCGTTCGCGGTAAGGAGGGCGTCGAGGGTGGCGAAGAGGTGGTCGCGGACCGCCGGGTTGGCCATGTCCAGCAGGCGCTGACCGCGGCCCTCGATCTGGTCCTCGGCGCCGAGCGCCCAGTCGGGATGGGCGCGGTAGAGGTCGCTGTCGCGGTTCACCATCTCGGGCTCGACCCAGAGACCGAAGCTCATCCCCAGGGATTTGACGTTTTCTATCAATGGCTTGAGGCCATCGGGATACTTCCACGCATCGACCTGCCAGTCGCCGAGAGAGCTGGTGTCGTCGTCGCGCCGCCCGAACCAGCCGTCATCCAGCACGAAGCGTTCGGCCCCGAGCGCGGCGGCCCGTTCGGCGATGTCGGAGAGCACGGGCAGGTCGTGATCGAAATAGACCGCCTCCCAGCAATTGTAATGCACAGGGCGTGCACCGGGCGTGCACGGCCAGTGCACAACCCTGTCATACAAATGGCGTTGAAAGGCTGCGGCGGTGCCGCCCATCCCGGCCTCGGCCGAGACGGCAAGCTGCAACGGACCGACCGTCCAGTCGCTCTGCGCCCCGACCGAGCCCGCGGCGTGGCCCCACTGGATCTGGCGGCGCCCCTCGGGCAGCTCTTCGGCGATCATCCGGTGGCCGCCGGACCAGCCGAAGGCCATCGCGCGGACCGTGCCCGAGGTCCGGCCGGCGCCGGTGTCGGGGAACAGGGCGAAGGGCGGATGCTCGTGCCCGGACCGGCCCGTCGTCGCCTCGCGCAGGCGGATGCCGGGGGCCCAGGGGGTGCGGACCAGCTGGAACTCTCCGATCCAGCGGCCGGCGATGTCGACGATCTCGTCCGCCTGCTGCGGGCCGGGCAGGACCGGCGCGGCGAGCCAGTGGATCTCGACCGGCTCGGACGCTTGCAGGCGGGTGGCGGCCGTGATGAGCCCGGTGTCGGCGTCGGCCTCGAACGAGAAGGTCAGCGCGAGGCCCGCGTCACCATCGGTGACGGTGAGGGACAGGGTACCCGCGCCCGCCTCGGCCGTGCATCCACCGAACTTTGGGTGCAGCGGAACGCCCCGCCGCGACAGCGACAGGCCCGGCTGTCCCGGAAAGCTGCGCCGCGCCTCGGGGCAGAGGGTCAGCGGAGGAAGCGCGTCCAGCATACCACCGGTCAGCATGCTCTGCCCCGCCGCCTCGAGCGCGGCGAGGTCCTCGTCCGCCGGCAACGGCGGCCCCCAATAGAGCGCCGCCGGCATGCCGTCTGCGAGACCGAAGACCAGTGTCTGATGGTGGGTATCGAGGCGCCAGTGGCTCATGCGGCCTCCGACGGGCCGCGCCGCACGGTCCGCGCCAACACGGCGCGGCGCCCGGACTGCGCTCCGGGGGCCGGTCGATCCTGCATTGCTGCCCTCCCAAGTCCCTGTCGCCGGGGCCCCGTCTTCGTCGTGTCAGGATACCTGCGGAGCGTCGGAGGTTGTCAACACGGAAACCGCACGACGCCGTGCCGGGGGCGAACGGCTTGCCGCATCGGAGCGCCGCAAGGCAAGCTTTCACAATGGGACAAACGGGACCCAGCTGGCTGCTCTGCCTGCTCGTCGCGGCCATGCCGGGCGCGACGGCCCTGCGCGCGCAGACCGTCTGCCCCGATGTCGATGCCAGCGTCGAGACGGACAGCCCGGAGCTGGCGGCACGGGTGTGCGCGGTGGTCGAGGAAGAGACCGAGTCCCTGGCGCAGTGCAACCTGGTGGTGCCGCTGCCGTTGACGATAGAGGTGCAGCCCAGCCTCGAGCAGGGCTGCCTGGGCCTCTGCCATTGCGACACTTCCCTGATCGAACTGCTGGACCCGGCGTCTTTCGCGGAGGCGATTTCGGACCAGGGCCCCTTCGCGGCGATCCCGGTCGAGGGATACTATGACAGCATCGTGGCGCACGAGCTGGCCCATGCGGCCTATGACGAGCGCAACTGTCCGCTCGAATCCTGCCTCGTGAACCAGGAGTTCATCGCCTATGCGATGCAGGTCCGGTCACAGTCGCCCGAGGACCGCGCCCTGTTCGAGGCCGCCTCTCCGATCAACCCGGACGAAGCGCTGAGCTATCTCAGCGAAGTGATGCACGCGATGGCGCCGCAGCGGTTCGCCACGACGGCGTGGCGGCACTTTGCCAGACAGCAGGATCCCTGCGGCTATGTCGGGTCCATCGTGGCGGGCGACGTCCTGCTGGACCGCGAGCGGTCCTAGCCCGCGCTCAGGGCTCGGGCGTCTCTTCGGCGCCGCCCTCGTCCTGCAGGGTGCGGACGTATTCCGCGACCTTGATCAGCGGCAGCGGCGTGGGCGTCAGGATGCCGTCGCCGATGTCGTAGAGGACGGTCTGGCCTTCGAAATCCTCCCCGAACTGCGGCATCACCTCGTCCGGGGCGTCGCGGCGGTTGTAGCCGTGGACGTAGCCCATGATGTGCGCGGTTGGGAACGGCTCGCCGATGTCGGGCTTGCGCGTCAGGTCGGCGGGCCGGCGGTCCAGCCCATCGGCCAGCGGGCCATCGCCGCGGCCGCTTTCGCCGTGGCAGGAGGCGCAATTCTGCAGGTAGAGCTGCTTGCCGCTGGGCCCGCCCATCTGCTGCGCCGCGCACCCCGCGAGAACCAGTCCAAGTGCGACCGTACCGCCGAGGCCGGTCCATGCCATCTTCTGTGCCATTGTCTCTGCCTGCTCTTTTCTCTGCCTCGTCCAGCTAACGTCGGTGCCGGTGCGCCGGCGTTGACGTGCATCAATGCCTCGGCCCACTGGATAACAGGCCGGCGGCGGGGGAACGAGTCGCGCGGCGCGCGAGCGGGGGCAAAAAGCGTCCGGCGTGACAGAACCGCGACTCGCCCCTCAGACGACATCTCCCGCTACGCGGATGGAACGTGCCCATTGTCTACGCAACGCGCCGCCGGAGCGCCGCCGTGTTGGGCAGATCGCGGCAGGCGCGGGCGTTCCGGGGCGGAAGAGGGGAAAGATCTTGAGCCAGCGCCGCCGCCCTCGCTAGCGAAAGGGTGACAGGGAACGGCGCGACCGTTCCCCCGCCGCAATGGCGCGGCGATCCGAGCTTACGGCCCGCGACGGGCCCGCAGCAACGGCGCTGCATCTTCTGTCCGACAGGATCGGGACGAGGACGCGCGGCCAACGCGACCATTCCGTGCGCACTCATCGCCCGCCCCGCGCCAACCAGGCCGCGCGTGCGATCCCGACCTTTCGGCCCGTCACCGCCCGCCCCCACAGCCCTTTGCGGGCGGGCCCGCAGCACCGAACCCATCCGAGCTCTGAAAGGGAGAATGGAATGTCATACATCCAGCCAAAGGAATTCGCGGCCAAGATGGTCGACGCCGGCGAGTCCAAGGTCTTCATGTCGACGAAAGATACGCTGATCCGCGCCTTCATGGCGGGCGCGATCCTGGCGCTCGCCGCCGGTTTCGCGATCACCGTCACGGTGAACACCGGCAATCCGCTGATCGGGGCGCTGCTGTTCCCCGTGGGCTTCTGCATGCTCTACCTGATGGGCTTCGACCTGCTGACCGGGGTGTTCACGCTGGTGCCGCTGGCCCTGGTGGCCAAGCGTCCGGGGGTCGACATGAAGGGGATGCTGCGGAACTGGGGGCTCGTCTTCGTCGGCAACTTCGCCGGGGCGATGACCACCGCGTTCTTCTTCGCCATCATCTTTACCATGGGGTTCACCCAGGCGCCGGATGCCGTCGGCCAGAAGATCGGCGAGATCGGCGAGGGCCGCACCGTGGGCTATGCCGCCGCCGGCGCGGGCGGGATGCTGACGCTCTTCGTGCGCGCGGTGATGTGCAACTGGATGGTCTCGACCGGGGTGGTCGCGGCGATGATGTCGTCCTCGGTCTCGGGCAAGATCATGGCGATGTGGATGCCGATCCTGGTGTTCTTCTATCTCGGCTTCGAGCACTCGGTCGTGAACATGTTCCTGTTCCCCTCGGGCATCATGCTGGGCGGGGCGTTCACCTGGGTCGACTACCTGCTGTTCAACGAGATCCCCACGGTGATCGGCAACCTCGTGGGCGGCCTGACCTTCGTGGGCGCGATGCTGTACATGACCCACTTCAAGGAATCCCCGTCGCGCCGGAGCGCGGCGGCGCGGAACGACGACACCGCGACCATGCCGGCCGAGTGAGGCCCGCAGACAGGGGCCCCGGTGCCGGGGCCCCTGCCCGTCCTTTCCGCCGGAGACCGTGACATGCCAAGGGACACCACCGCCCCGGATGCGCTGCGCGTCACCATCGGCCAGTTCTCGTCGGCGGGGCGCAGGGGCGAGAACCAGGATTTCCACGGCGCGCTCGTGCCCACGGGCGCGGCGCTGACGTTGAAGGGCGTCACCCTGGCCGTCGCCGACGGCATCAGCCCCAGCCCGGTGAGCGCACGCGCCGCCGAGACGGCAGTGGCCAGCCTTCTGTCCGACTATTACGCCACCCCCGACGCCTGGACGGTGCGGACCGCCGCGACGCGGGTGATCGCCGCGACGAACGGCTGGCTGCATGGTCAGGGCGCGGGTGGCGATCCGGACGGCGGCTGGGTCTGCACGCTGTCGGCGCTGATCCTAAAGGGCCGCGCGGCGCATGTGCTGCATGTCGGCGACAGCCGGGTTGGCCGCTGGCGGGACGGAACGCTGGAACCGCTGACCGAGGACCACCGCGTCACGCTGTCGGGCGGGCAGACCTACCTGGGTCGTGCGCTCGGGACCGGCGAGGGCGTCGAGATCGACTATCGTCGGGTGCCGGTCGCGGTGGGCGACGTCTTCGTCCTGACAACCGACGGCGCGCACGACCACCTGGATGCCGCGGGGCTGGCGCGGGCGCTGGAGGCGCCCGACCTCGACGGCGCGGCGCGGCGGGTCGCAGAGGCCGCGGTGGCCGCGGGCAGCGACGACGACGTGACCGTGCAGATCGCCCGGATCGACGCGCTGCCGTCCGCGGATGCCGCGCTCGACCCTGGACCTGCCGCGTTGCCGGTACCACCCCTGCCCGCGACGGGCGACGTCATCGACGGGTTCCGCATCGTGCGCGAGGTGCAGGTCACACCGCGCAGCCACGTATTCCTGGCCACCGATCCCGCCGGCGGCCGGGTGGCGCTGAAGATTCCCGCTGGCGAGACGGCGCGCGATGCCGACTACCTGCGTCGCTTCGCGCTGGAGGACTGGATCGCGGCCCGGGTCAGCTCGCCCCATGTCCTGCGTGCCGCGACGCCGCCCGAGAGGCGCAGCGCTCTCTACGTCGCGACCGAATGGGTCGAGGGGCGGACGCTGCGCCAGTGGATGACCGACACGCCGCACCCGCCGCGCGAGACGGTGCGCGGCATCGTCGAACAGATCGCCGCCGGGCTGCGGGCGCTGCACCGGCGCGAGATGATCCACCAGGACCTCCGCCCCGAGAACGTGATGATCGACGATGAGGGCACGGTGAAGATCATCGACCTCGGCTCGGTCAGCGTGGCGGGCGCGGAAGAGGCCGTGCCGGGCACGCTGGGCGCGTTGCCGGGCACCTTCCAATACACCGCCCCGGAATACCTGTCGGGCGACGCGGTGAGCTGGCGGTCAGACCAGTTCGGGCTGGCAGTGATCGCCTACGAGATGCTGACAGGCCGGCTGCCCTATGGCGCGCAGGTGGCGCGCGTGCGCTCGCGCACCGACCAGCGGCGGCTGCGCTATCGCCCCGCGCGGGACGACGACAGCGGTGTGCCCGAATGGATCGACGCCGCCCTGCGACGGGCGCTGCATCCCGATCCGCTGCGCCGCTACGACGCGCTGTCCGAGTTCACCGCCGACCTGCGGCGACCCGGCGCCGGTTGGAAAGACGGGCGCCATGTCCCGCTGGCCGAGCGCAATCCCGTCCGGTTCTGGCAGACCGTGTCTGCCGTGCTCGCGCTATCCTGCGCGATCCTCGCCGCCCAGATCGGCGGCTGACCCACCTCAGGAAGGAGGACCACCGATGAAAGACCTCAAGTTCACCGAAGATCTCAGCCGGGACGACGTGACCCTGATGGCGCTGAGCGCCAAGAAGAAATCCGGCCTGACATGGGAGGACATCGCCAAGGAGGTCGGCATGTCGCCGGTCTGGACCCACGCCGCCGCGACCGGAATGGCCGGGATGCCGCAGGACAAGGCCGAAACGCTGGTGCGCGTGCTGGACCTGCCGGCCGAGGCGGTCGACGTGCTGACCGAGTGCCCCAGCAAGGACTGGAGCCGCGACATCCCCACCGATCCCTGCATCTATCGCCTCTACGAGATCGCCGGCGTCTACGGCCCCTCGTTCAAGGCGCTGGTGCACGAGAAGTTCGGCGACGGCATCATGTCGGCGATCGACTTCGACATGGAGGTCACGCGCGTCGAGGATCCCAAGGGCGACCGCGTAAAGGTCGAGATGACGGGCAAGTTCCTGCCCTACAAGCAGTGGTAAACTGACCGCGGCGGGCGGCGGCGCGTGCCGCCGCCGCCCGTGCCGCCTCAGCGCTTGCGCTTCATCGCCTCGGAGAGCGCATCCCCGAACGAGCCCTTGCCGCCGTCCTTGGCCGGGGGCTTGCCGCCCCGTCCCGATTTCTGCGGCGCGCCCTTGGCCGGTGCCTTGCGCTCCTTGGCCGGCTGCGGCCGGTCGCCGCCCGCGCCGCCGTCCTTGCGCATGCTCAGGCCGATGCGATTGCGCGGCACGTCCACCTCGGTGACGCGGACCTTCACCACGTCGCCCGCCTTCACCACCTCGTGCGGGTCCTTCACGAACCGGTCGGCCAGCTGGCTGATATGCACCAGCCCGTCCTGGTGCACGCCGATATCCACGAAGGCGCCGAAGGCGGCCACGTTCGTCACCGTGCCCTCGAGCGACATGCCGGGCTTGAGGTCGGTGATGCTCTCGACGCCCTCGGCAAAGCTCGCGGTGCGGAAGCTGGGGCGCGGGTCGCGGCCCGGCTTTTCCAGCTCGGCGAAGATGTCGCGGACGGTGGGCAGGCCGAACGTCTCGTCGACGAAATCCTCGGCCCGGAGCCCCCGGAGCGCACTGTCGTCCCCCATGATCGACCGGATGTCGCGGCCGCAGGCCTCCACCACCCGCCGGGCCACGGCGTAGGCCTCGGGGTGGACGGCCGAGGAATCCAGCGGTTCGGCCCCATCGCGGATGCGCAGGAAGCCGGCGCATTGCTCGAACGCCTTGGGCCCGAGCCCGCCGACCTTGAGCAGCGCCTTGCGCGAGGCGAACGCGCCCTGTGCGTCCCGGTGGCTGACGATCGACTGCGCCAGCGACGGCCCCAGCCCCGCCACGTGCGCCAGCAGCGGGGCGGACGCGGTGTTGAGGTCGACGCCGACGGCGTTCACCGCATCCTCGACCACCGCCTCGAGCGATTTCGACAGGCGCCGCTGGTCGACGTCGTGCTGGTACTGGCCGACGCCGATCGACTGCGGCTCGATCTTCACCAGCTCGGCCAGCGGATCCTGAAGACGCCGCGCGATCGAAACGGCGCCGCGCAGCGACACGTCGACGTCCGGAAACTCGCGCGCGGCCAGTTCCGACGCGGAATAGACCGAGGCCCCCGCCTCGGACACGACGACCTTGGTGGGCCGCGCGGCGCCGTCGGGCAGCCGGCCCAGCAGGTCGGCCACGAAACGCTCGGTCTCGCGGCTGGCGGTGCCGTTGCCGATGGCGATCAGCTCGACCCCGTGGGTGCGGATCAGCCGCGCGATCACCTCTTCCGCGCCGCGCAGGTCCTTGCGCGGGGCGAAGGGATAGAGCGTCGCCGTCTCGACCAGCCGCCCGGTCGCATCCACCACTGCGGCCTTCACGCCGGTGCGCAGGCCGGGATCGAGGCCCAGCGTCGGGCGGGCGCCGGCGGGCGCGGCAAGCAGCAGGTCCTTGAGATTGCGGGCAAAGACCTCGATCGCCTCGTCATGGGCGCGGCGTCGCAGCTCGGTCATCAGGTCCATGTACATCGTCAGGCTCAGCTTGACCCGCCACGTCCACTCGGCCGCCTCGCGCAGCCAGCGGTCGCCGGGGGCGCCGTCACCGGACAGGCCCAGCTCGGCCGCGATCATGCCCACCGCGCGGGGCACGCCGGTGTCGGGGTCTGGGGCAATGTCGATGGTGACGATCTCTTCCTTCGACGCCCTGAGGATCGCCAGTGCCCGGTGGGAGGGGATCTTCGACCACGGCTCGCGGTGGTCGAAATAGTCCGAGAACTTCGCCCCCTGCTCTTCCTTGCCGGGGGTGACGCGGGCGGCGATCATCGCCTCCTGCCGCATGAAGTCGCGCATCCGGCCCAAGAGCGCGGCGTTCTCGGACAGCTCTTCGCCGAGGATGTCGCGCGCGCCGGTCAGCGCCTCCTTCACGCCGGGCACCGCGTCCGAGACATAGCCCTGCGCCAGCGCCTGCGGATCGGCCGAGCGGTCGGCCATGATCGCGCGCAGCAGCGGTTCGAGCCCGTTCTCGCGCGCGATCATCGCCTTGGTGCGCCGCTTGGGCTTGTAGGGCAGGTAGATGTCCTCGAGCGCGGCCTTGGTCTCGGCCTTGGCGATGTCGCGGGCCAGCGCGTCGGTCAACTTGTCCTGGTCCCGGATCGACTGGAGGATCGTCGCGCGGCGGGATTCGAGGTCGCGCAGGTAGGTCAGCCGGTCGGCCAGCGTCCGCAGCTGTGTGTCGTCGAGGCCGCCCGTCACCTCCTTGCGGTAGCGGGCTACGAAGGGAACGGTCGCCCCGCCGTCAAGCAGGCCGACCGTGGCGGTGACCTGCGCGGGCGTGGCGCCGATCTGGCCGGCGATGGTGCGGGAAATGCGGTCTGCGACGCTGTCCAAGGCATGCTCCTGCGCTGGTGGGGAGTGCGGTGATACCGCCCCCGGAGCCCGCCGCCAAGGGCCGTGCCGCCTACATCGCCGATGTCACGGCATAGCCCACGACCCCCGCCGCGACCACGACCAGCAGGTAGCCCAGCATCATCAGCGCCCCGTCGCGCAGGGTGATCGCCAGCCCGAACGCCGCGATCGCTGCCATCGGGGCGGTGCTGGCGAAGGGCACGAGTTCCAGCGGCGGGACGGTCACGCAAAGCGCGACGCACATCACCGAGGCCAGCCACCGCATCGTCGCGGTCGTCAGCTGCGGAAAGCGGCCGGGAAACCAGCGGTCGATCCGGCGCGCGACCGGCATCAGCTTGTCCGCCGCGGTCCCGACCCGCTCGCCATTGGTCGACAGACGCCACAGCGGACCGGGAAGCCACATCGACCTGCGGCCGATGGCGACCTGCCCGGCAAACAGGATGACCAGCACGGCGAGCAGCGTGGGCAGCCCCGGAATCCCGCCGAGGGGGGTGATCTCGATCAGGGCGGGGATGAAGATGAAGGGACCGTAGCCCTTCTCGCCGACCGTCTCGACGACGTCCCCGACCGAGACCTTGTCCTGTCTCCCGGCGAGCGAGCGCATGGCGCCGAGGATGTCCTGAATCGTGCCGTTGCTGCTCACGGAGCCTCCGTTGCGGCGTGTCCCGAGCGGGGGGCCCTGCCCCGCGCCTCAATCCTCAAGGCTGTCTTTCTTCTTCTCCTCGACGAGCTTGCGTTCCTCGGCCTTGCGCTCGAGGAAGCGGTCGCCATAGCCCTCGACCTCGTTCTCGGAAATCTCTTCGCGGGCGCGCGCAAACACCTCGTCCTCTTCCTCGTCGATATGGTGCAGGTAGTCATGCTCGAGCGTGCGGAACTTCTGGATCCAGCCGGAGCTCGACATGTCCATGCCGTTGAGCTCTTCCATCAGGTCGTCGAGTTCCTGGTGCTCGTGCACGGAATGGCGCGCGGCGTCCTGGCCCCAGGTCTGCGAGATCAGCTTGGAATAGAACGTCTCTTCCTCGGCCGCGGCATGGGACTTCACCTCGTGGTAGAAGGTGTCCCACGCCTTTTTCCGCTTGTCGCTGGCGCCCTCGGTGTCGCCGATCGTCCTGAGCAGCGCGCGGTGCTCTTCGTGGTCCTGCTTGATGGCGTCGTAGATGGATGGCATCGCATACTCCTTGGCTTGTTTCCTGGCTCGCAGAGAGGTTAGCCCACGGCGACCGATAGGCCACACCGACGCGCGGGCGGACGTGGCGCCGTCAGCCGGTCTGGCCGGCGAGACGGAAGGCGCGCTGCCACGCCGAGTAGATGTAGGTGGCGGACCACGTCAGCACCATGAACCCGCCGAGCGACTGCATCAGCCCGACGAGACGGATCGCACCGGCGCTCTTCATCTCGGTGTAGCCCAGCGTCACGAAGCTCATCCCCGAGAAATAGACGAGGTCGCCGAAGGTGCGCCCCCCGGTCTGGATCAGCTGGCCGAAGACCGGGCGCAACGGGTCCGATTGCAGGGCGAGATAGGCGACGGCCCACAGCAGGATCTCGGCGGTGTGCAGCACGAGCAGGCCCATGAACACGGTGAGGATCGTCCGGTTCGGCTGCCACTTGTCATAGCCGCTGATGCGCTCGAGCGCGCGCAGGCCGAAATGGTGGATCACCCCCATGACCGCCACCAGGATGAAACCGACGATAAGTCCCAAGACGCGCCTCCGCTCTGCGATACACGAGTGCGCAATGGCGCTCGGGCGCGATGCGTTCCCGAAGCGACGGCGGGGAGGCTGAAAATGGTGGACCGGGATGGACCGCATGCCCCCGCGGTATCGGGGTCAGAGAAGGCGACGGGGCGCGGGACCCCGCCGCAAGGCCGGGGTCAGCCCCAGCAGATCTCGGACGCGCGGTCGGGCGTGATGGACCCGACACCCTCGGCCGGATCGTCGGTCACGAGGTTAACGCCGGTGTCGTAGAAATCCTTGCCCTCGGTCGTCTCGAACGCCTTGCCCTCGCGCACGGCGGCGGCGATGGCGGCGATGCCCTCGGACGCCATGCGCAGCGGGTATTGCTGGGCGGTGGCGTCGATCACGCCGTCGGCCACGTTGGCCACGCCCGGACAGCCGCCGTCCACGGCCACCACCGTCACGTCACCGGCCAAGCCGAAGGCGTCGAGTGCCTCGTAGGCGCCGGCGGCGGCGGGTTCGTTGATCGCGTAGACGACGTTGATGTCCGGATCGCGCTGCAGGAGGTTCTCCATCGCGGTGCGGCCGCCTTCCTCGCTGCCCTGGGTGACGTCGTTGCCGGAGATCCGCTCGTCCTCTTCGTCGCCCCAGACGTCGGGATCGTTCAGGTCGATGCCCATCCCGTCCAGGAAGCCCTGGTTGCGCAGGACGCCGACGCTGGACTGGCTGGTCAGGCCGTTCAGCAGCGCGATATGCGCGTCCGCCGCCCCGTCGCCCAGCTTGGCCCTGGTCCAGCGACCGATGGCCTGCCCGGCGGCGAAGTTGTCGGTTGCAAAGGTGCCGTCCGCCGCATCGAGCGGGTCGAGCGGCGTGTCCAGGGCGAGTACCATGATCCCCGCCTCCTGCGCCTGCTGGACCTTGGGCACGATGCCGCTGGTATCGGAGGGGACCAGGAGGATTCCGTCGACGCCGTCGGCGATGCAGGTCTCGATCGCGCCGATCTGGCTCTGGCTGTCGCCGTCGATCCGGCCCGCGAAGGTCTTGAGATCGACGTTCAGCTCTTCGGCCTTCTGCTGCGCGCCCTTCTTCATCGCGACGTAGAACGGGTTGGTGTCCGTCTTGGTGATGAGGCAGGCGGACACGTCCTGCTGATCCTGCGCCATGGCGGCCGCCGGAATCAGCGTGGCCGCCGCCGCGAGCACTCCCCAAAGCTTTTGCGTCATCATCGTCGTCTCCTCCCTAAGATCCTGTCACGCCGTTCGAACACGCGATGCGCGACCCTGCCGGACGGGGGCGCGTCACGGCGCTGATGCGCGCGGACCCCGGAGCCGGATGGAGGAAGCGTAGGAAGACGGAGATTTCTTGCAAGAACTTCGGCCGGCTGCAACTTCTTGCAGTTACTCCGCCGCGGCCGCCAGCAATCTTGCCGCCGTCTCGGCGTCGGTGGCCAGCGCGTTCACCAGGCCGCCCCGAACGGCCGCACCGATCGCGTCCACCTTCTCCGGCCCCATCGCCACGCCGAAGCGGCAGGGCACGCGGCGCAGCTCGTCGAAGGTGATCGAGATCGTCCGCGCCTCGAACGCGGCGCTCACGGGGCGGCCCATGTGGTCCATGAAGCGGGCGCAGATCGTGCCGGCCCCGCCCTCGGAAATCACCTGCGCCAGCTGCGCCTCGGTGAACAGACCGTCCTGCACCGTCGACGATTGCGGTGACAGCGTGCCGATCCCCACCACCGCGATGTCGAGCGCGGCATAGAGCCGTTCGAGCACGCGGAACGCCTCGGTCCCGCGCAGAACGGCGGCCTGCTCTTCCGAGTCCAGCAGCGCCGGCAACGGCAGGATGCGCGCCCGGCCCTTGAGCGTGTCGGCGAAGCGGCGGCAGATGCGACCCGTGTGACTGTCCTCTTCGGCGCGGCCCACGCCGCCGATCAGCGTGACGACATCCGCGTCCCGCGCCGCCAGCGGCGACAGCTCGGCGGCGACATGCGCGACGCTCTGGCCATTCGACACGCCGACGACGCTACCGTCCTCGATCCGGTCGACGATCGCGCGGGCGGCGGCGCTGCCCAGGATGCGCAGGGTCTCGGCGGCGGTGCCCCGGCAGCGCACCGCAATCGCCTCGTCCAAATCGAACCGCGACCGCAGCGCGCGTTCCAGGTCGAAGTCGCGGTAGGCGCTCTCGACCACGCGGATCTCGATCAGGCCGCGCTCGCTCGCCTCGGACAGGTAGCGGCTCACCGTGGCGGCGGAGACACCCAGCGAGTCCGCGATCTCGGTCTGCGTGAGGTTCCGCTCGTAGCGCATCCGCGCCACCTTGAGCAGCGTCGCCAGGTCACGGGCGGGCCGCGGCATCCCTCTCAGGCCCCCAGGCTTTGAAAAGTGGGCGACAGCGCGGGGTAGAGCGCGCGGAATTGCGCCAGCCGCGGGGCATAGGCGGCGTGGCGCGCGGGGTCGGGCGCGATGCGCTCTGCCGTTTCCCACGGCGGTCCGAGATCGTCGAGCGCCGCGCCCGTCGCCGCGGCGCGGGCCAGCCGGGCGGCGCCGAGCGCCGGGCCCACTTCGCCGCCTTCGCCCCGGACGAGGGTGGCGCCCAGCACGTCCGCGATGGTGCGACACACCACGTCCGAGCGGCTGCCGCCGCCGATCACCAGCATTTCGTCCGGCGCCGCCCCGATCGCGTCGCGCCCGTCGGCCAGGGAAAAGGCCAGCGCGTCGATCATCGCGCGGGCCAGCTCCCACCGCTCGGTCCCGCCTGACATGCCCACGAACGCCGCGCGCGCGCTCATGTCGTCGTGCGGCGTCCGCTCGCCCGAAAGGTAGGGCAGCGCAAGCAGCGCGCCGGGGCCGTCGGGCTGCGCCTCGACCTCTGCCAGCAGGGCCGCGACATCCGCGTAGCCCAGCCAGTCTGCGGTGGTGTCGAGCGCGCCGGAGCCGTTCAGAAGCGCCGCCATGTCGAACCATGTCCCGCCGACCGCATGGGCGAAGGAATGGACGAGCCGTCCGGTATTGGGTCGATAGGCCGCGCGGGCCGCGAAGACCTGCGCCGACGTGCCGAGCGAGATCATCGCGTCCCCCTCGCGCACGACACCCAGCCCGACGGCCCCGGCCGCGACATCCCCCGCCCCCGTGGCGACCGGCAGGCCCGGCGGCAGGCCCCAGCGCCGGGCGAGCGGCTCTCGCAGGTGCCCGGCCACGTCGCCCGAGGGCAGCAGCGGCGGACAGGTCAGCCCGTCCGCCCCGCAGGCCGAGAGGGTGGCCGCGTCCCAGCACCCCGACGCCTGATCGTAGAGCCAGCTGCCCGCCGCGTCCGACGGATCGGTGGCCCAGGCGCCGGTCAGGTAGTGGCGTAGGACATCCTTGGGAAAGACAAAGCGTTCGGCTGCGGAAAGGGCGTCTGGATCGTGACGCGCGGTCCACAAGAGCTTCGGCCCGGTGAACCCCGCCATCGGGCGCACACCCAGCCGGTCGTCGTAGCCCAGGCCCGCAAGCTCTCGCGCTTCGTCGTGGGCGCGGAAGTCGTTCCACAGGGATGCCGGGCGCACCGGAGCGCCCAGGGCGTCGAGCAGGACGAGGGCGTGCATGTGCCCCGCCACCCCGATCGCCCCGACCTGCGGCAGCAGCGCGCCGTCCGACGCGGCCAGCGCATCCATCGCGGTCTCGAACGCCGCGATCCACTCGCCGGGCGCCTGCTCGACCCGTCCGGGCGCCGGGCGGGCGGTGGCGACGGGGCACCGTGCGCTGGCCAGGACTCGGTCGGCGGCATCGGCGACGATCACCTTGATCGACGAGGTCCCCAGATCCACACCAAGATACATCCCGTTCCTCCGGGGCGGTCGCTGCCGGCGAACCGAAGCATGGGGGGCCGGCGACGGCAAGATCAGCGCCCGAGACGCTTTCGGATCGCGTCCGCCACCGCGTCGACGGTCAGGCCCATCGCGGTGAACACCTCGGACCCCGGTGCCGACAGGCCGAACCCGTCGAGGCCGAAGGCATGGTGCCGATGCATCACGTAATCCGACCAGCCCTGACGTGACCCGGCCTCGACCGAGAAGCGGGGCACGTCGCCCAGCACGGCCTCGCGCAGGGACGCGGGCTGGTCCTCGAATACCGCGCAGCACGGCATCGAGACGACGGCGATGTCGATGCCTGCGTCGGCCAGGCGCGTGCGGACATGCAGGGCCAGCGCCACCTCGGTACCCGTGGCGATCAGCGTCGCCTCGCGCGTGCGCTCGGCCTCGGCGACGACGTAGGCGCCCTGCCGCGCGGGCATGCCCTCGACCGGTCCGGAGCGCACGGCAGGCGTCTTCTGGCGCGACAGGATCATCGCGCTCGGGCCTTCGCCGGACAGCGCGTCGAGCCAACATTCCAGCGTCTCGGCCGCATCGGCGGGGCGGTAGACGCGCAGGCCCGGTATCGCCCGCAGCGCCGCGATCTGCTCGATCGGCTGGTGGGTCGGGCCATCCTCTCCGACGCCAATGGAATCGTGAGTGAACACGAACACCGCCCTGAGCTTCATCATCGCGGCAAGCCGCAGGGCCGGACGGGCATAGTCGCTGAAGGCGAGATAGGTCGCGGCATAGGGCACCAGCCCGCCGTGACAGGCGATCCCGTTCACCGCGGCCGCCATCGCGTGTTCGCGCACGCCATAGCTCATGTGCTGCGCGGCGAATCCCGTCTCCGAGCGGTCCTTCATCCCCGGCGCCAGCGACAGGACGCTGCCGGTCAGGTCGCCCGATCCGCCGAACAGCCGCCCGGGCATGACGCCGAAGGCCACGCCCAGGGCGCGCTGGCCGGACTTCCGCGTAGGCTCGGCCGGCGGTGCCTTCCGCAGTTCGTCGAGTTCCGACAGGATGGCGGTCTCGAGCACGGCGGGCATCTCGGGACCGTGGGCCGCGCGGAACGCGTCCGCTTGCGGGTGATCGGCAAGGCGGGCCTCCCAAGCCTCACGCGCGGACTGGCCCCGGCGGCCGGCCGCATGCCAGGCGCCCGCGATCCTGTCTGGCACCTCGAACGGGCCCGCCGTCCAGCCCAGGGCCGCGCGCAGCCCCTCCAGCTCTTCCGCGCCCAGGGGGGCGCCATGCGCGGTGTTCGAGCCCTCTTTCGTGGGCGCGCCGAACCCGATCCGCGTGCGGGCGGCAATCAGGGTGGGCCGCGGGCTGGCGGCCGCCTGATCGAACGCCCGGCGGATCTCGTCGTAATCGTGCCCGTCGATCCGGATCGTGTCCCAGTTCGCGGCCGCGAAGCGCGCGACGTGATCCTCGGACGTGGCCAGCGCCGTCGGCCCGTCGATCGTCGTGGCGTTGTCGTCGAACACCAGCGTCAGCTTCGACAGCCCCAGGTGCCCGGCCAGCGAGACCGCCTCCTGCGCGACGCCTTCCATCAGGCAGCCGTCGCCGCAGAACGCGAAGGTCCGGTGATCGACCAGATCGTCGCCCCACCGCGCGGCCAGCAACTGTTCGGCCAGCGCCATGCCCACCGCGTTGGCCACCCCCTGCCCCAGCGGCCCGGTCGTCACCTCGATGCCCGGCGGCTCGTTGAATTCGGGGTGTCCCGTGGCGCGCGAGCCCAGTTGGCGGAAGCGCCGGATGTCGTCGAGGTCGGGCGCAGCGTAGCCCGCGAGGTGCAGCAGGCTGTATTGCAGCATCGAGCCGTGGCCGTTCGACAGCACGAAGCGGTCGCGGTCGGGCCAGTCCGGCCGGGCGGCATCGTATTTCAGCACGTCCGTGAACAGCACCGTCGCAATGTCGGCCATCCCCAGCGGCATGCCCGGATGTCCCGACTGCGCGGCCTCGACCGCATCGGCCGAGAGGAACCGGATCGCATTCGCCATGTCGCGCACCGCGACCCTCTCGTCGAAATCGACCGCCATCGGGTTCCTCCTGGTTCCACACCCCGCGTCGACGATCACCCGCCGTGCAGGTTATTGCAATTTGGGTTTCATTCTGAAAATCGTTGCATATTGACGCTACGGAGCCCGGGCCGCACATGCGGCTCGACCTTCGGCGGGCATTTTCCTAGACAGTGCGGATGGATTACTTCGGAATCGCCGTCGCGGTCGTGGCGCTCGCCTTTGGCGGTGTGCTCAAGGGGGCCACCGGTGCGGGTGCGCCACTCTTGGCGATTCCCCTGCTGTCCATGCTCTACAACGTGCCGCTGGCCGTCGCAGTGTTCACCGTGCCGAACCTCGTCTCGAACCTGTGGCAAGGGTGGCACTTTCGCCACGACCGGCCGCGCCCGGTGCTGACATGGGGGTTCGCCATCGCGGGCGCCGTGGGCGCGGCACTCGGCTCGGCGATCCTCGTGTCCTTCGCGCCGGAGATGCTGCTGCTGACGGTCGCGCTGGCGGTGGTGCTGTACGTGGCGTTCCGGCTCGCCCGCCCTGACTGGTCGCTCGGGCTGGACCTCGCGGCGCGGATCGCGGCGCCGGTGGGGTTCTTGGGCGGCATCCTCCAGGGGGCCACGGGGATCTCGGCGCCAGTGTCGATCACATTCCTCAACGCCACGGGGCTGGAGCGGCGGCAATTCATCGCCACGATCGCGGTTTTCTTCTCGGCCATGTCGTTCGTGCAGATTCCGTTTCTCTACGCGTTCGAGGTGCTGACGCCAACGCGGCTCGCGCTGAGCGGGCTGGCGCTGGTGCCTCTGCTCGCGGGGATGCCGCTGGGCGCGGCGCTGGCGCGGCGGTTCGACAAATCGACCTTCGACACCATCATCCTCGCGATTCTCGCGGCGATCGCGCTGCGTCTGTTCTGGTCCGCCCTGGCCTGACCGGCCGCCGCTAGACCGTCTCGGCCTGCCGCAGCACTGCGCGGGTCTCTTGCGGGACGACATCGCGGCCGAACCGCGACACCAGCGCCGACATCACCCCGCCAAGGACGTTGCGGCGATGCTCGGGCGCGACGAACAGGCGGCCCGAGACATAGGTGACCCAGCGCAGCTTCCCCCGCGCCGTCGCCACGTCGAGGGAGTCGAGCACCCGGTCGAAATCCGCGGTGTCGAGCCGTCCATCCGGCGAGCGAAAGAGCAGCGACAGGCGCTTCACCGCCTCGGGCTGCGCCCGTCCCAGCCGGTCCAGCGCGCGGGCAAGGCCGGCCCAGTCACCCGCGGCCTGGTACGTCGTACATTCCAGCACCTCGACATAGCCCTTCACGAAATCCATTGGCTCCGGCGCCTGGATCGCCATCGCGCGCTCGTAGCACTTCAGGGCCGTCGGGATGTCGCCCTCGAACATCCGGAACTGGCCGTAGGCGACATAGGCACTGGCAAGGGCGGTCGAGCGCGCATAGGCGTCCTCGGCAATCTCCAGCGCCATGCTGCGGTACCCGCGATCGAGGAAATACAACAGCTTGGCCGCCATCAGGACGAGAGAGGGATTGTCCTGCACGCCGGGCAACGCCTCGAGGACGAGGCGCTCCATCTCGTCCTCGTCCTGCGCGCGGAAATCCTGCTCGGGGAGGATGGTCAGCGCCTTGACGTATTTCGAATGGATGTTGAGCGCCAACAGCAGCCGAGATTGCGAATCCTCCGAGGACGACACCACGGTGCGCAGCCGGCGCCGAGTCTCGACCCAGGTCTCGCGCGCGGCGAACGGACTGGTCGCGACGTGCAGCCGGACGGGCAGCGAATGGTCCGAGGGGGTCAGGTCGCTGTCGACGAACGCCTCGGACCGCCACAGCGCGCCCTCGACCTCCTGCGCGACCGTCTGCGCCGCATCGCGCAGCTGGGGCAGCGTCCGGTCATCGGTGTCGGTCACGCGGTAGCGCGACAGGTGCAGCACGCGCACGCCATCGCGGTAGAGCGCCACGACCGCGTCGAGGCCGCGACCCCCAGGTGCGAAGGTCACCTCGACATGGAATTGCGGCCCCTCCGTCATGCGCGAGGGCGCGTAGTCGTATGCCACGACGACCTCGCGCCCGCCGACGAGGCTCAGCTGAATCCGGCGGGCAAGTTCGTCGCAGAAATCGCCGGCGCAGGCAGCCAGCCCCGCCTGTTCGGGGAGCCCCCGCACCGGGCCCACCGCCAGGAAGGCGTTCGCGACGTCCGCGCCCGCCGGCGTCTGCGCCGCGATCCAGGCATATCCCTCGCCGTATTGCGTGCGAATAAACGTGGGCGTCCGCGCCGAATCCGACAGCTTGCGCCGCAGACGGTTGATAAGGAAATCGACGTTGCGGTCCGCGCTTTCCAGCCCCGCCTCTTCCAGCACGTCGAGCAGGCGCTCGCGCCCCACGACGCGGCCGGCATCCTGCACGAGACGTTCGAGAACGAGGCGTTCGGAGCGGGTGAACGTGATCTCCTCGCCGGAGGGCCAGCGTCCCCAGGAAAAGTCCGGTGCAAAGTCGATGGGTCCGGCGCGCCGAGTCTGCATGGCGGTTTCCCCCTCAAACGTATCGTGTCTCAAATCACTGCACGGCCACCGGCCGGGGCCAGCAACGCGTTCGAAATGCCACCGCCGCGCCACTTGACGCTGCGGCAAGGGGAAACGGTCGCACAGAAAAAGGGCGGCGCATAGAGCGCCGCCAGTTTGGTACCACTTAGAGAGATCGTGTGCCGCGACCCTCAGCTCTTCCGGACGCAGTCCGGACAGAGCGACTCCGCCTGCCTCAGGGCCGTTGACGGAGCCGCCTCAAGCACCTCCCAGAACTCGCGAAAGGGCGAGCGGCACTGGCGGCACAGTGGGACCTCGGCTCGCGGCATCACGCGACGCCCACTGAAAAAGACACGAAAGAAATGACGGATCATCACCGGGTCCTCCTCGATCAAGCGTCGAGGCCCAGACCACACCAGGATTCTTGCGAGAATATTTGAGATCGGGCCGGTCCCGCCCTCTTTTGGACGGGACCGCGATGCGGCATCAACCCGAGCGGGTCGTGGCCCTCTTGGGATACAGCACGACCCGCGCGCCCTCGGGGACCTGCTTGTACAGCAGCTTGATGTGCTCGTTGGTCAGGCCCGCGCATCCGTTCGAGACGGCGCGGCCGATCGTGTTGACATCGTTGGTGCCATGGATCCGCAGGAACGTGTCGCCCCGCCCGTCCTGGAAGAGATAGAGCGCGCGCGCGCCCAGAGGGTTGTCCGGTCCGCCCTCCATGCCGTCCTCGGCGTATTTCTCGTACTTCTCGGGCTCCCGCTCGATCATGCCGGGCGTCGGCGTCCAGGAGGGCCATTTCTTCTTGGCGCCGACATAGAACTCTCCGGCCTCGTACAGGTCGTCGCGCCCCACCCGGATGGCGTATTCCCAGGCCTTTCCCTCGGGCAGCGTCCAGTACAGGCGGAAATGATCCGGGGCGACATGGACTTCGCCTGCCGGAAGGGCGTCGCGCAGGGTAACGATGCGGGGCGGCATGACCGCCGGCTCCGAGGCCTCTTGCGCGAAGGCGGGCGTCATCAGCCCGAGGCCGAGACTGCCGACAGCCCCCGTGATCAATTCTCTGCGGTTCATGGAACACCTCCTTTCCGGCATGCTTCGTCAGGCGCAACGTGCCGGACACCGTTCGGGGGCCAACCTTATGAGAAACTTAACGACTTTGCCGTCCGACACGACGCCCCAAGCCGGTCCTCAGGGGTTCAGGGTCTCCAGTCCGGGGAGATCTGCACCGCCGCCCCGGTTTCGTGCGAGACGATGGCCGCCTCCACCAGACGCTGCGCCTCGAGCCCGTCGCGCATCCCGGCCAGCGGCTGGGTACCCTCGGCGATCATCGACGCGAAGGCGTCCATCTCGTCGCGGTAGGCCTGGGCGAACCGGTCGATGAAGTAGTTCTCGGGCGGCGGGGCCAGGGCACCGTCGGGCGTATCGACCCGCAGAGTGGTACGGGGCCTGTTCTCGACGAACAGCACCTCGCCGGCGCAGAGCGCCTCGAGCCGCTGGTCATAGCCCATCGGCCCCCGCCGGCAGTTCACGACCTGCGCAAGCCGGCCCGAGCGCGTCGTCAGGGTGATCATCAGCGTGTCGATGTCCCCGGCCGCCCCCAATTCGGGCGAGATCAGGCACGAGCCCACCGCGTAGACCGTGGCGATGTCCTCATCCAGCAGGAACCGCGCCATGTCGAGGTCATGGATCGCGGTGTCGCGGAACATGCCCCCCGAGGTCGCGACATAGGCGGCGGGCGGCGGACCGGGATCGCGCGACTGCATGATCAGGTGCTCCAGCCGCCCGGCCGCGCCGCTTGCGATCCGGTCGCGCGCGGCCCGGAACGAAGCGTCGTAGCGGCGCTGGAAACCCAGCATCGCCGGGATGCCCGCCTCCTGCACCTTCTCCGCCACCTCCTCGACCTGGGCGAAATCCAGACTGATCGGCTTTTCGCAGAACACCGCCTTGCCCGCGTCGGCCGCGCGGCGCAGCAGGTCGGCGTGGCTGTCGGTGGAACTGGCGATGACGATGCCATCCACGCGGTCATCGGCGAACACGTCGTCGGCACCGGCCACCTGCGCCCCGGTCTCGGCGGCCAGCGCCGCGCAGGCCGCATCGGCGACCGGATCGACCAGGTGGCTCAGCGTCACCGCCGGATGGGCGTCGGCGTTGCGGGCATGCACCCCGCCGATGCGGCCTGCGCCGAAGACGGCGATGCGGAGGGGGGTGTTCTTGGTGTCGGTCATCCGTCGCGTTCCAGGATCCATTCGACTTCCGGTGCGGGGAGGAAGCGCCATTTTCGCAGGGGTCCGGCCATGACGTTGAGGTAGTACATCTCGAAGCCGTGGGGGGCGCCGCAGGGGTGGTGGCCGCGGGGGACGCAGACCACGTCGCCGTCCTGCACCGCCATCGTCTCGTCGAGGGAGCCGTCGTCGGTATAGACCCGCTGCACGCCGAAGCCCGAGGCCGGGTTCAGGCGGTGGTAATAGGTTTCCTCCAGGTAGGTGACGCGGGGAAAGTCGTCCTCGTCGTGGCGGTGGCTGGGGAACGACGACCAGTGGCCCGCCGGGGTGAACACCTCGGTCACCAGCAGCGCGTCGCAGTAATCCTCGGCCTCCATCGCGATGTTGTTGATGTGGCGGGTGTTGGTGCCGGTGCCCCGCTCGGTCAGCGCGATCCCCTCGGGGCCGATGCGCCGGGCGGCATGGCCGCCGCGGCCGGGGGCCGAGCAGACCGCGACGACGCAGTCGGTCTCGGCCGTGGCCTGCCACGCGCTGCCGTCCGGCAGGTAGAGGCAATGCGGCGGCGTCTTCTCGAACACGTCCATCCGGTCGCCGAGCACGCCCCAGTCCCGGCCCGCGCCGGTGATCGCGGCCTTGCCCTCGACCATCACCAGGACGACCTCGCGGTCGCCGGTCGCGGCGCCGGCGCTCTCGCCCGCCCGGAGCCGGTGCAGCGCGAAGCCGACATAGCGCCAGCCCGCGCTCTCGGGCGTGATCCGGTGGACCTCGCCATGGGTGCCGAAGGGTCTGTGCAGCAGATGGCTCATGTCTCGCCGTCCTTGTCGTGGTCGTCGGGTGTGTCGGTGGTGTCGGGGCCGGGCGTGTAGGTGACGAAGAGCGCCCAGGTCACCCAGGCCGCCAGCGCCAGGAACAACAGCGCCCAGCCGGCATTGCCGGCCGAGAGCTCGACCAGCCCCCAGCCGGCGGTCACCGCCAGCAGCACGATCCGCACCCAGAGCGGGCGGAACCACGGATGGGTGGTGTCGAACATGCGCTCACGCCCCCCCGGCCGCGGCGGCATCGAGCCCGGTCTCGGCCGCCATGCGCCTGAGCACCGCGAGGCCCATGGACTGGTAGCGCACCGGGTCGCGCACCGCGCTGTCCTGTTCGGCCTCGATCACGAGCCAGCCGGAATAGCCGCCCTCGGCCGCCGCGCGCAGCACCGGCTCGAAGGCCACGGCGCCCTCGGGATCGCCCGGCACCGTGAAGGCGCCGCGCCGCACCCCCTCGAGGAAGGACAACCCGCCCGCGCGCACCTCGGCGGCGATGTCGGCGCGGACGTTCTTGGCATGGATGTGGCTCACCCGACCGATGTACTCCCGCGCCAGCGCCGCCGGGTCGGCGCCGCCGAACCAGGCATGCCCGGTGTCGAGCAGCAGCCGGGTATGGGGGCCCGCCATCTCCATGAAGCGGCGGATGTCGGCCTCGCTCTCGACGATGGTGCCCATGTGGTGATGATAGCCCATCGCCATGCCCTCCTCGTGGGCCACCCGGCTCAGTTCCTCGTAGCCGGCCGAGAAGCGGTCCCACTCGGCCCCGGTCATCACCGGGCGGTCGTTCACCGGCACCCCGTCCGAGCCGTGCACCGTGTTCGAGCATTCGCAGGCATTGATGTGGTCGCCCCCCGCCGCCCGGGTGAACGCGATCCATTCGCGCAGGGCCGCGACCTCGTCCGCGATGTCCCGGACGAGCAGGTTGGTCGAGAACCAGCCCGCGGCGAACCGCAGGCCGTGGCGCTCCAGCGCCGCCTTCAGTGCGGCGCCGTCATCGGGCATCTTGTGGCCCTTCTCGATCCCCTCGAAGCCGATCCGCGCGGCGTCCGAGAGGCATGTCTCGAGGCTGATGTGATCGCCGATCGACCAGTCGTCGTCGTTCGACCAGGCGATGGGGTTCGTGCCGTACAGGATCATTCCGGTCCTCCCTGCCGTCCGGCGCGCGTCAATCGTGGACGCGCTGCTGCGCGGCGTTTGCGTCGTAGCGCTCGCGCGCCTCTTCCAGGCGCGCCGGGCCGCCGGTCCGGGGCACCGCGACATCCCACCAGGCGCCGCCGGCGCCGGTGCCGGGACCGGCATCGGTGTCGATCACGATGACCGAGGGGACATCGCGCCCGCGGGCCTCGACGATCCTCGCCTCGAGATCGGCGATCCCCGCCGCCTTCACCGCATGAGCCCCCATCGACGCGGCATGGGCGACGAAGTCGATCCGCGGCCACACGTCGCTGTCCTTGTACAGGTTGTTGAACTCGGCCCCGCCGCAGCCGATCTGCAGCCGGTTGATGCAGCCGTAGCCGGCGTTGTCGGTCAGAACCACGGTGAACGGCACGCGCCGCGCCGCCGCCGTGGCCAGCTCGGAGTTCGCCATCATGTAGCTGCCGTCGCCGACGAAGCAGATCACCTCCTTCTCGGGCGCGGCGAGCTTGATCCCCATCGCCCCGGCGACCTCGTAGCCCATGCAGGAATAGCCGTATTCCATGTGGTAGCCGCCCGGCGCCGCCTGCCACAGGACCTGCAGCGCCCCCGGCATCGTACCGGCCGCGCACATCGCCACGGTGTTCTCCCGCGCGACCCGCTGCACCGCGCCGATCACCTGCGCGTCGGTGGGCAGATTGTCCGGGCCGTCGTTTTCGGGCAGGGCGGTGACGGTCGCGACCGCCGCGTGCCAGTCGGTCCGCGCCTTCGGATCGTGCGCCTCGAACCGCGTGTCATCCAGCAGACCGGTCAGCCGCTCCAGCGCCACCCGCGCGTCGGACACCAGCGGCGTGGCCATGTGCTTGGCCGCGTCGTGGGGATGCAGGTTGATCGACACCAGCCGCCTCTCGGGGTTGCGGAAGGCCGTCCAGCTCGCGGTGGTGAAGTCCTGGAACCGCGTGCCCACCCCGATCACCAGGTCCGCCGCGGCGCAGAGATCGTTGCCGCAGGCCGACCCCGTCACCCCGGGCGAGCCGAAGTTCAGCGGATGCGCCGCCGCCAGCGCGCCCTTGCCCGCCTGGGTCTCGACCACCGGCACGTTCAGCGCCTCGGCGAAGGCCGCCAGCGCGTCCTCGGCGCCGGAATAGAGCACTCCGCCGCCCGACACGATCACCGGCGTCTCGGCGGACCGGATGAGATCCGCCACCTCCGCGACCTCGCGCGGGTCGGGTTCGGGCCGGCGGATGCGCCAGACCCGCGGCTCGAAGAAGTCCGCCGGATAGTCGAACGCCTCGGCCTGCACGTCCTGGCAGAAGGCCAGGCAGACCGGCCCGCAATTCTGCGGATCGGTCATCACCTGCAGCGCCCGCGGCAGGCAGGTCATCAGGTGCTCGGGCCGGCTGATCCGGTCGAAGTAGCGGCTCACCGGCCGGAACGCGTCGTTCGCGCTGACCGTGCCGTCCTCGAAGTCCTCGATCTGCTGCAGCACCGGGTCGGGCCGCCGGTTGGCGAAGACGTCGCCCGCGATCAGCAGCACCGGCAGGCGGTTCACATGCGCCAGCGCGCAGGCCGTCACCATGTTCGTCGCCCCCGGCCCGATCGACGAGGTCACCGCCATCGCCTTGCGCCGCTTCTGCGTCTTGGCATAGGCGATCGCGGCATGGGCCATGGTCTGCTCGTTCTGGCCGCGCCAGGTGGGAAGCGCGTTGCCCATCCCCTGCAGCGCCTCGCCGATCCCGGCCACGTTGCCGTGCCCGAAGATCGCCCAGACGCCCTCGATGAAGCGCTCGCCGTCTTCCGTCATCTGCGCCGCCAGCCAGCGCGTCATCGCCTGCGCCGCGGTCAGCCGGATCGTCGTCATCGCCCGGTCTCCTTCCCTGTCGTCCCTCATGCCGCGTCCCGCTCGGCCGCGGCGCGCGCCGCGTCCCAGATCCCGCAGAGCCGCGCGTAATTGTCCCGCATCCGCGCCACCGCCGCCTCGTCGCCGATCCGGCCCGCGAACCAGTCCCGCGCCGCCGCCCCGAAGATCGTCCGCCCCACGGCAAAGCCCTTCACCAGCGGGAACCGCGCCGCGCGGGCAAAGCGCGCCGCCAGTGCCTCTTCCGCCGCGTCGAGCCCCAGCACCACGATCCCGCGCGTGTGCCGGTCGTGCCGCTCGATCGCCGCCACCGCCGCCGCCCAGGCGGCATCGCTGTCGAACGGCTCGAGCTTCCACCAGTCGGGATGCACACCCCAGCCATAGACCCGCTCGATGATCCGCGCCGTGGTCTCCGTGTCGACCGGGCCCACCGTCGAGGGGATCACCTCGAGCAGGAATTCCAGACCGTTGCGGCGCGCGGCGTGGAACAGCCGCGTCACCGTCGCCTCCTGGTCCGCCCACATCCCGGCATCGTCGTCGGGATGGCAGAAGCACAGGCACTTCACCACCTGGTCGCGCGGCCAGTTCCGCAGCCCGCCCAGGTCCGGCCCCGTCTCGGGCTCGAGCCGCAGCGGCCGCGACCCCGGCCATTCCACCGGCCGCCCGGTCCACAGGCCGGTGCCCGCGGCGCGGAACAGCGCCTCCTGCCCCAGCCGCCCGTCGCACAGGATGCCGTGGCCGCCCTGCCCCCGCGCGACCGCCTGCGCCGCCTCCAGGCACAGCTCCTTGAACCGCCCGATCCGCGCAGGATCCGCGCCCTCCATCTCTTCGAGCTGCGCCCGGTGGTCGAAGGCGAAGACCCGCATCGTCGACCAGTCGCCGTGCCGGTTGGTCGCCCAGTGGACCTGCTCCAGTTCGGCGTCGTTGCGCAGGTCGGGGCGCACGATGCCGCGGTCGAAGAAGAATTGCAGCTCTTCCCAGCTGGGATAGGCCGGCGTGCAGCCATGCCGGCTGACCGCCAGCGCGCCGCAGGCATTGGCGTATTTGAGCGTCACCGGCCAGGCCTCCCCGTCGAGCCAGCCCTTCAGCAGACCCGACATGAACCCGTCGCCCGCGCCGAGCACGTTGAACACCTCGATCGCGAAGCCCGGCCCCGACTGCCCCTCGTCGAGGCTCTCGGGGATCGCGCCCTCGAACGCCACCGCCCCCATCGGCCCCCGCTTGCAGACCAGCGTCGCCGCCGACACCGCACGCACCGCCCGCAGCGCCTCCAGCGTGTCGGTCGAGCCGCCGGCAATGTGGAACTCCTCCTCGGTGCCCACGATCAGGTCGAAATGGGGCAGCACCTCCTGCAGCGCCCGCGTCACCTCGGCGGATTCCACGAACCGGCTCTCGCCCTCCCCGTGGCCCGCCACGCCCCACAGGTTCGGGCGGTAGTCGATGTCGAGCGCGGTCCGCCCGCCCTGCGCCTTCGCCAGCTCCAGCGCCTTGAGCACCGCCGCGCGGGGCGTCGGGTGGCTCAGATGCGTCCCCGTCGCCACCACCGCCCGCGCCGCGCCGACAAAGGCCGGGTCGATGTCGTCGGCGCACAGCGCCATGTCCGCGCAGTTCTCGCGGTAGAAGATCAGCGGGAACCGCTCGCGGTCGCGGATGCCCAGGATCACCAGCGCCGTCAGACGCTCGGGGTCGGTCCGCACCCCCTCCACCGACACCCCGTGACGCTCCAGCTCCTCGCGGAGAAACCCACCCATGTGCTCGTCGCCAACCCGGCTGATCAGACCCGACCGCAGCCCGAGCCGCGCCGTCCCGCACGCCATGTTCGTCGGGGACCCGCCAATATACTTGTCGAACGACCCCATGTCCTCAAGACGACCCCCAACCTGGCTGCCGTAAAGATCAACCCCAGAACGGCC
>NZ_FOGU01000011.1 GCF_900111315.1 Tranquillimonas rosea | reverse complement strand
CTGATCGCCGGCGGGCTCGACATCGTCACCGGCGGCACCGACAGCCACGTCCTGCTGGTCGACCTGCGGCCCAAGGGGGTCAAGGGCAACGCCACCGAGGCGGCGCTGGGACGCGCGCATATCACCTGCAACAAGAACGGCATCCCGTTCGACGACGAGAAGCCCACCGTGACCTCCGGCATCCGCCTGGGCTCGCCCGCCGGCACCACCCGCGGCTTCGGCGACCCCGAGTTCCGCCAGATCGCCGACTGGATCGTCCGCGTCACCGACGGCCTCGCCGCCAATGGCGAAGACGCCAACGCCACAGTCGAAGACGAGGTCCGCGCCGAGGTCGAAGCCCTCTGCGCAAAGTTCCCGATCTACCAGAACCTGTGAGCGCGCTGGCGGCAAAGTGATGCCGCCGGTCACCCCGGCGCTTGGCGATCGCGCCGCGCCGGGGCTACCCTGCCCCGGATCGCGGCGCCTGCCGCCGCTTCGGGGAGCTGCCGATGCCCGACCCAGACACTGACGGCGCGGAGGACCGCGCGGCCCGCCTTCAGCGCGTCCGGGCATTTGTCCGGCGTCACTACGGCCTGCGCGGCTCGGCGCGGCTGCATCGCCATGCGCTCGGGCTCGATCTGCTGCGCGCGCCGGTCAACGTCGCCCTCGCGCCCGTATTCCTGCTGACCCGCCTGCTGGCCGGGCTGCTGTGGCTGGTGCGCCTGCGCGGCGCCGCGCGCTGGCTGGCCGGGCGGCGGATCCTGCTGGGCTCGTCCGTGGCCCACGCCGTTCAGACCCGCGTGCGAGATGAGCTGATCGCGCCGATGCTGGGCCCAGACACGCCACTGAGCGCGCGGCAGCAAGCGTGCCTTGAGGATTACACCGCCGTCCGGTCCGCCGTGGCCGAGATCACCACCTCGCTGATCGTGCTGGCGATGGGATTCGCCGTGTTCCGCATGGCCACGCCCGGTGTCATCTCGCTCGCGCCCGTGCTGACCGGGCGGATGGCCGAGGCGCAGGCGGTGTCCAGCTTTCCGCTCGGCCAGACGCTGGGCGGCGTATGGTACGGCGTGTTCCCCGTCGAGCTGCCGCTCTGGCACGTGATCGCCATCGGCGTGGCGCTGGCGCTGATCGCGTCGGTCATCACCACTTTCGCGGGGCTTCTCGCCGACCCGGTTCAGGCGGCGACCGGGACCCACCGGCGACGGCTGATGCGGCTTCTCGCGCGGGTCGAGCGTGACGGCGCCCCCGCCATGGGGTCAGAGCACCTGCTGGCCCGAACCGCCGACATCGTCGACGCCGGCGGCAGCCTGATCCGGTTCCTGCGGCCCTGAGCGGGCTCAGCCCAGGGCCTGTTCCAAGATCGCGCGAAGGGCCTGCGGCTCGGGCGGATAGGGATTGGCCTTCATCGAGGACGATTGCGCCGAGGCCTCGACGATCTCGTCGAGATCCGCCGCCGCGACGCCCATCGCGCCAAGGCCGCGGATGCCCGCCCGGCGCGACCAGACGGCCAGCGTGTCGAACGCCTCGGCCGGCGCCACGTCCAGCGCCCCTGCCAGCCAGCCCCGCACCGCATCGAGCCGGCGCGAGAGTGCGGGATCGTCGCCGGCGCGTGCGGCGTGGGCGGTCAGGACGTGCGGCAGGAGGCTGGCGCAGATCTCGCCGTGGGGGGCGCCGGTCCGCCCGCCCAGCACCCCGGCAAAGCCGTGCACGGCCCCGAGCCCCGCATTGGCCAACGCCACGCCGCCGCACAGGCTGACATAGGCCATCTCGTCCCGCGCGCCGGCGTCCTCGCCCCGCATCAGACGGGTCAGCGCGGCGGCGCCCCGCGGGATCGCGTCGGCGCAGATCGCGTCGGTCAGCGGCGTCGCGCGGTGGCTGAGATAGGGCTCGATCACCTGCGTCACGGCGTCGAGACCGCTGGCCAGGGTCACGCCATTGGGTAGCCCGTCGGTCAGCGCGGGGTCGACGATCGCCAACCGCGCCAACATCCGTTCGTCCCGCAGGCTGACCTTGCGGGCGTGATCGGGGATGCCGATGACCGCGTTCTTCGTCACCTCGCTGCCCGTCCCCGCCGTGGTGGGCACCGCGATGAACGGCAGCGGATCGGTGTCGAGCGGGCGGCCGGAGCCGACGATCTCGAGGTGTTCGACCGCCTCCGAGGTGGACGGCGCCAGCGCCGCGGCCGCCTTGGCGAGATCCAGCGCCGCGCCACCGCCCAGGCCGATCACTACCTGCACGCCGCCGACGCGGGCGGTGTCGGTGGCGGCTTCCAGCGCGGCCAGGTCCGGCTCTCCGGCGCAGGCGATGCGGTGCACCTCGGCGCCCGCCTCTTGCAGCGCGGTGACCAGCCAGTCCGCCCGCGCCGCCGTGCGCCCATGCACGACGAGCACACGTGTACCATGGGCCAGCGCGGCGCCGACGGCCTCGGGGGCGGTCCCCCGCCCGAAACGGATGGTGGCGGCCGTGCGGAAGGCGAAAGGTGCGAGTGTCATGGGGGAAACCTAGGCGAGAGGGACGGCTTCGTCACCCGCCGACCGGAACCCGACGCGGGCACGCGGGCTTGATCCGCGGACCCGTTCACGACCGAAAGCCCTGCCAGTGCCCTCCCCGCTCCGCGTGGCGACATGGAACATCCACCGCGCCCGGGGCGCCGACGGCCGGACCGATCCTGTCCGGATAGAGACGGTGCTGGCGCAGGAGGTCTGTCCCCCCGGCGGCACCGACATCCTGGCCCTGCAGGAGGCCGACACCGAGGACGCGCCGCAGAAAGGTCTGCTGGACCTCGAGCGCATCGCAAGTCTCACCGGACTGTCCCATGCGCAGCCGGACCCGGCGCTGCGCTGGCGGCCCGAGAGCCACGGCTTTCACGGGACGGTTCTGTTCCTCGGGCCAGAGATACAGCGGGGCGAGGCGCGGTTGTTGGACCTGCCGGGTCTCTGCCCGCGCGGCGCCGTGGTGATGGACCTGCGCAGTGCCGGGGGCCCAGTGCGGCTGGTGGCCACGCACCTGTCACTGTCTCAGCCGCTGCGCCTGGTGCAGATGCGGATCATCGGCCAGCACCTCGCCCGGCGCACGCCGATGCCGACCCTCGTAGTGGGCGATCTGAACGAGTGGCGGCCGTGGGGCGGGCTGGCCCTGTCGCCGCGCGTCGTCGGGAGGCGCCTGCATGGCGGGGTGGCGCGAAGCTTTCCGGTGCGACGGCCGCTTTTTCCCCTCGACCGAATCCTGTCGGACCGGCCGGGCGCGGTCCGGGGCGTTCGCGCGCTCGACGGGCCGGGCATCCGCGCCGCGTCGGATCACCGCCCGCTGCGGGCCGAGGTCAGCCTAGCGGCCTGATCGAACGACGGGCGGCCACATCCGGCGAAAGACACCGTCGCGGCGCCAGAGCCCGTGGTGGAGCGCCGCGAGGACGTGCAACGCGACCAACGCGAACACCGCCAGGCGGACGAAATAGTGGACACTCTGCGCGCTTTCTGCGAGCGCCTTGTTCACCGGCACCAGCGGCGGAATGCCCAGGGCATCGAGCAATTCGATGGGGAAATCGCCGGCCTCGACCCGGATATAGCCGCTGACCGCCATGACGATCAGAAGCCCGTAGAGCAGCCAGTGCGTCGCCTTCGCGGCAATCGCCTGCCAGCGGGGCAACGTGTCCGGCAGCGGCGGCGCCCGCCGTGCGGCGCGATAGGCCAGACGCGCCAGCACCAGCAACAGGATGACGACGCCGACATTCTTGTGAAAGATGAACAGCGTGTTCTGAAGCGCGCGCGGGAGACCGTCGATGACCATGACCTGCCCCACCGGAAGGGTCGCCAGCACGAGTACGGCGGTCAGCCAGTGCAGCACCCGTGCGGGGGTGCGGTAACCATGCGACTGCGGGGCGGATTCGGCGACCGTCATGCGCGGCAGCATAGCGCGGGCAGCGGACGATACAAACGACGGCGTCGCCGCTTGATCCGCCCTCGTACCCGCTACGTAACACCACAATGACGGAACTCGGCAGCCATATCCCCGACAGCGGACAGGCCGCCGCGCCGCCGCTTGCACGTTTCGCGGCAGTGGCCGTGCTGCATGCCGCCCTGCTTGTCGCGCTGGCGCAGGCGCTGGCCGCGGCCTTTCCGGTGCTCGCGCCCGGCATGCCGCTTGCATTGAGCCTGCATGTCGCCCTCAGCGCCGCGGCGTTCGTGCTGATGGCCCGGACGGCCGAATGGAGCTTTCCGCACCCGCGGCTGGGCCTGTGCAATGTCGTCACCCATCTGCGCGGGGCGCTGACCGCCGCGCTTGCGATGCCGATGGTGGCGCCGGGTGTGCTTGTCACGAACGACGCGCTGGCGTGGACCTGGGTCGCCCTCGCGGCGCTGGTCCTGTCGCTCGACGGGATCGACGGGCTTCTCGCCCGCCGCGCGGGGCTGGTGTCGCGGTATGGGGCCCGCTTCGATGTCGAGGTCGACTCGCTGCTGGCGCTGGTCCTGGCCGTGCTGGCATGGGAAAGTGGCAAGGCCGGGGCGCTGGTGCTGCTGCTGGGGCTCGGCCGCTATGCGTTCGTGGCCGCGGGCGCGGTCGCCCCTTGGCTCGCCGCCCCCCTGCCCGAGCGGGCGAGCCGCAAGGCGGTCTGCGTGGTACAGATCGGCACGCTGGTCGCCCTTATGGCGCCCGTCGTCACGCCGCCGGTGTCGACCGCCCTGGCCGCTGCGGTGGCCGTGCTGCTGACCTGGTCGTTCGCCATCGACATCCGCTGGCTCGCCGCGCGGCGATGAGGCGGGCCGCCGGACTGCTCGCCGCCGCGGCGATCCTCTATGTCGTGCTGGCGCAGCCGAACCATCCCGGCGCGATGACCTGGGGCGCGCTGACGCTGGTGCCGCAGGAACTGCCGCTGATCCTCGCCGCTCTCGTGGCGCTGCCCGGAGGGGCCGTCGCCGCAACGATCCGGGCCGCGTTGGTCCTCATGCTGACGGCCAGCGCCGTGCTGAAGGCTGCGGACGCCGCGACCTACGTGGCGTTCGGGCGCAGCTTCGACGTGATGGTGGACCTGCCGCTCGTCGTCTCGGCCTGGCAGCTGGGGCGCGGCACGCTGGGCCTGCCGCTGGCGCTTCTGGCGGCCGGGGCGCTGATCCTGACCGTTCTGATCCTTGTGCTGGCGCTCTGGTGGGCAACCGGGCGCTGGACCGCGCTGACGCTGCCGCGGCGCGGACGGCGCATGTGGCTGGCGAGCTGCGGCGCGGTCATCGCCGCCTCGGTCGCGGTGATGGTGGTGCAGATCGGCATGGTGCGCGGCACGATCGATCCGCCGATGAACCCGCCCGGCGCGGCCTTCACCACCCGGCTGGGGATCGAGCGCGTGACCGAGGCGCGCAAGACGGCGCGGCAGCTCGCCGCCTTTCGCGAGGCCGCGCGGACCGACCCGCTGGCCGGGACGGGGCCGCTGTTCGACCGGCTCGACGGCCACGACATCCTGCTGACCTTCGTCGAGAGCTATGGCCGGGCGAGCTTCGACAACCCTCTCTACTCCGGCACCCATGTCGGCACGCTGGAACGCTACGAGTCGCGGTTGCGCGACGCGGGGCTCGCGATGCGGTCGGGTTACCTGCGCTCGCCCGTGCGCGGTGGCCAGAGCTGGCTGGCCCACGCGACGCTGGCCTCGGGGCTGACGATCTCGGACCAGACACGCTATCGCGCGCTTTTGGCCAGCGACCGGCGCGGGCTGCCGCACCTTGCGCGCGCGGGCGGGCGTCATACGGCGGCGGTGATGCCTGCGATCACGCTGGACTGGCCCGAAGTCGAGCACATGGGCTTCGACACCGTGCTGGTGGCCGAGTCGCTGGGCTATCGCGGGCCACCGTTCAACTGGGTGACGATGCCCGACCAGTTCACCCTCGCCGCCATGGACCGGCGCCTGCGCTCAGGGCCCACCGCCCCCGCCGCGCCGCTCCTTGCGGAAATCGCGCTGATCTCGTCCCATGCGCCGTGGACGCCGGTGCCCGAGCTGGTACCATGGGAGAATGTGGGCGACGGCAGTGTCTTTGCCCGCTGGGCCAATGCCGGCGACCCGCCAGAGATCGTCTGGCAGGACCACGACCGCGTGCGCGACCAGTATCGCAAGGCCATCGACTATGCCCTGCAATCCATCCTGTCCTATGCCGACACCCGCGCCGACCCGCGCCCCCTGATCGTCGTGCTCGGCGACCACCAGCCCGCCGGCTTCGTCGCCCAGAGCGACAGCTACGACGTGCCGGTCCACCTGATCGGTCCGCCGGATGTCGTGGCCCTGTTCGACGCGTGGGACTGGCAGGAGGGGCTGGTGCCCAGGGACGACGTGCGGGTCTGGCCGATGGCCGCGTTCCGCGACCGCTTCGTCGGCGCGCTGTCCTCGGGGCTCAGCCCTTGACCGCGCCGGCGGTGATCGCGCGGACGATCATCCTCTGAAGCGCCACGAAACAGGCCAGCGCCGGGACCACGGCGACAAGGCAGGCCGCCGCCAGAAGCTGCGTCGTCGAGGCGCTGGTCGAGCCGGCGAAGTTGAAGATCGCGACCGAGATCGGCAGCTTGCCGTCGCCGGTCAGCAGGATGAATGGCACCAGGAACTGCGACCACCCCATGATCATGTTGAGGATGAAGGCCGAGGCCAGACCCGGCGCGGCCAGCGGCAGCGTGATGCGCAGCAGGATCTCGGGCCGCGAGCAGCCGTCGATCGCCGCCGCCTCTTCGAGCGAGGGCGGGATCGTGTCGAACGCGGCCTTCAGGAGCCACACCGCCAGCGGCACGCCGAGGGCCATATAGACGCCGATCACGCTCAGATGCGTGTCGAGCAGGCCGATCCGGTCCATGTAGCGATAGAGCGGGATCAGCACCACGAGCGGCGAGATCATCTGCACCAGCAGGATCGCCAGCATGAGCGGCAGCCGCCCCCGAAACCGCATCCGCGAGAACGCGTAGGCGGCGGGCGTGGCCACGACCACGGCCCCGAAGGCGCCGAGCGCACACAGCTTGACCGCATTCCAAAGGTAGCTGCCGAAGGCGCGGTCGGTGAGGATCTGCACGAAATTGTCGAGCGTCGGCGACTCGGGCACGAACCTTGCCGCGCCGAGATAGACCTCCTGCGGCATCCGCAGCGCCAAGGAGACAAGCCAAGTGAGCGGCGCCAGGAACAGCGCGGCCAACAGGATGGCGGCGACATAGGTCGCGATGTCGGCGGCGCGCGGGCTCATCTGCGCGCCGCCAGGACGGCGATGTAGATCAGCGTCAGCACCGTGCTGATCGCGACGAGGACAAGGGCCAGCACGCTGCCGCCGGCCAGATCGAAATTGGTGAATACGAGGTTGAAGATGTGCAGCGACAACACCTCGGTCGCCCGCCCGGGCCCGCCGCCGGTCAGTGCGAGGATACTGTCGAAGGTGTTCAGCGTCTGGATCGTCACGATCACGGAATTGACGAGGATCGCTCCCTTCATCTGCGGCAGGGTGATGTAGAGGAACTGCGCGCCCGCCCCGGCCCCGTCGACCTCGGCGGCCTCGTACAACCTCGGACCGATCGCGCTGCGGGCGGCGTAGAACACGATCATGGAAAACGCCGTGCCCTGCCAGATGTTCGCGATGACGGCCGAGAGCATCGCGTTGCCGGGATCGGACAGCCACGCCACCCGCGGCAGGCCCATTAGCGCCAGCGTCGAGTTGACGGCCCCGAACGGCGCCTCGGAGAACAGCATCTGCCAGATCAGCCCGTTGGCAATGCCGGGAATGACCCACGCGGCAAGCACGACGGTCCGCAGCACCGTCATCCCCCTAAGGCCCCTCCGGTCGCCCCGCGCGAGCAAGAGCGCGACGCCGAGCCCGGCCAGTTGCAGGCCCAGCACGCTGAGCAGCGTGAACTCGGCCGTGTTCCACAGGATGCCGCCCAGCCCGTCGGCCCCCAGCGTGACCGACCAGCTTTGCAGGCCGAAGCTATCCGCCGGTCGCAGGAGCGTGGCGTCGCTGAACGACAGGCGCACCACGTCGGCCACGGGGACGACGTAGAACGCGCCCAGCAGCAGCGCGACCGGAAGGAGCCAGAGATACGGGCGGTCGGCCAAGCGTCAGAGCCGGTCGTAGGCGGCGAGAGAGGCCTCGAACGCCTGATCCAGCGCCGCCTCGGGCTCGGCCGCGCCGGACAGCACGTCGCCCATGAGGATCTGGATCTGGTTCGAGATCTCGGGATAGACCGGGGCGCCCGGCCGGGCCTGACCGTTCTCGAGCGCCTCGGCAAAGAGGTCGAATTGCGGCCCTTCGAAGGCGTCGTACTCTTCGTACTGCGCCGCCGAGGTGGGCAGCAGCCCCTGCACCGCGTTGCCCTCGCCCGAATAGATCTCCTGGATCATCTCGGCGCACATCCGCACCTTGTCCGGATCGTCACTCAACGCGCCGATGGTCCAGCCGCCGGTGCCGGTCGCCCTCTGGTCCGCCGTCGGGCCGGGCAGTTCCGACACCTCCCAGTTGGCGAAGGTGTCTTCGGGAAGCGTCTTGCGCAGCTGGTCGTACTGCCAGTTGCCGCCGACGAAGAGCGCCGCCGACCCTGCCGCGGCGGCGGCGTTCATCGCGTCATAACCCGAAATCGTCGTCACCCGTCCAGGCGCAGCGCCGCTCTCCACGAGGCCCTTGTAATAGCGCACGGCATTCAGGAACTTCTCGCGGTTCTCGCCCTCGCCGAAGACAGGGCGCCCCGCGTCGTCGACCAGCCGACCGCCTTGCGCCCAGTAATTGCCCAGCCAGTCGAAGGTCGTCCCTTCCCACCGGCCAGCGCTGAACAGCAGGCCCTCGTACCCCTCCTCGACGGAGGCGAGGCCGGCCTGCTGCGCCGCCTCCCATGTCTGGGGCGCGTCGGGGATCACGCTGGCGTCGCGGTAGAGCACGCGCAGATCGGTGAACCACCACCACGCCAGAAGATCGCCGTCCGCGTCGGTCACGGCATCGCGGACGTAAGGAAAGAGGTCCGCCACCTGCGCGTCCGAGAAATGCGCGTTCATCGGGGTGAGGACGCCCGCGTTCTTGAAGGTCGCCAGCTGCGAGCTGTCGATCATCGCGCAGTCCGGCCCCCGTCCGGCGCGCGCCTGCTCCAGCAGGCGGGCCTGCTCCTGGTTGATGTTGTCTGTGGCGATCTGGGTCTCGATCTTCCAGCCGGGCCGCGCGGTGATGAAGTCGGTGAACAGCTCTTCGAAGGCGGCCTTCATCTCGGGATCCGAGGAATAGAGATCGTAGGCCGTCAGGCGGAAGCTCATCGAGCTCTCCGCATCCTCGGGGCCGACGCGGCTGCGCGTGATGAGATCCTGCGCGCTCACCGGGACGGCGAGCGCGGTCACGGTGGTCAGGGTGGCGGCACGGGTCAGGAACATTGCGGGGATCTCCTCCTTGTCGGGCTTGCGGCGTGACTAGACGTCTGTCGCGGTCGGCGTATCCCTGCGGCGCAGGGTGCGACCCGACGCGGGATCGAAAAGATGCATGCGCGCGGGATCGACGGCCAGATGCGACGTGTCGCCGGGGCGCAGCCGCGCATCGGCATCGTGACGCACCCAGATCTCGCCCATCGCGTCGGTCCGCCACAGCCCGTGCACGTCGGCGCCCAGCGGCTCTGCCAGAACCAGCGTCGCGGGCATGCGGTCGGGCGCGGGCGCGGCCTCGGCGGTGAGTGCTTCGGCCCGGAGACCGAGCGTCACCTCGCCCTGCCCCGTCACCGGCGGCCGGGGCAGCGTGACCCCCGGCAGCGTTACCGCATCGGCGCTCAGCTCTGCCGTAGCAAAGTTCATCTCGGGCGCGCCCATGAAGCCTGCGACGAAACGGCTGGCCGGATTGTCGTAGATTTCCATCGGCGGGCCGATCTGTTCGGCGCGGCCCCCATTCATCACCACCACCCGGTCAGCCATCGTCATCGCCTCGGTCTGGTCGTGCGTCACGTAGAGCGTGGTGGTCGGCATCATCGCGTGAAGCCGCTTCACCTCGGTCCGCATAAAGACCCGAAGCCGCGCGTCGAGGTTCGACAGCGGCTCGTCGAAAAGGAAGAGACGCGGCCGCCGGACGATGGCCCGGCCCATCGCCACACGCTGCCGCTGTCCGCCCGACAAGGCGCCAGGCCTTCGGTCCAGAAGATCGGTCAGTTCCAGCATTTGCGCCGCCTCGGCGACCGCGCGCCTGGTCTCGGCGCGCCCCGTTCCACGGCGCCGCAGGCCGAACCCGATGTTCTGCGCCACCGTCATGTGCGGATAGAGCGCGTAGTCCTGGAACACCATCGCCACGTCGCGCTCGGCCGCGCCCATCCCGTTCACCCGGATGCCGTCGACCTCGATGTCGCCCGCGGTCGGCTGTTCCAGCCCGGCGACCATGCGCAGCGTCGTGGACTTGCCGCAGCCCGACGGGCCCACGAGCACGACGAATTCCCGCGCGGCCACGTCGAGATCCAGCGCCTCGACGACATTGCCGTCGCCGAACTGCTTCGTCAGCCCGCGCAGCCGAAGAGTAGCGCCAGCCCGCGCGTCGGCGGCGGCCGCAGTGGGCGTGCTTCCGTCCAAGATCAGACCTTCCATGCTTTCAATCCCTAAGGATAGGCACGCACGGGCGCCGGTCCACCGCCGAGGTCGAGACACGATGCCGCTTGTCACACGCGCCGAGCGGGCGATATCGAAAGCGATGAGCCGAAACCCGCCTGTCCTGCGCTCCGGTCTCGCGCTGCTGCGCGTCGCGGTGCCCCTCGGCCTGCTGGCGCTGCTCTGGCACGGGCTGGATGGTACGCGCATCCTCGACACGCTGTCCCGGGCCGCGCCGAGCTGGCTGATCGGGGCGCTCGGGCTGATCGTCGCGCAGATCGGGCTGTCGGCCCTGCGCTGGCGGCTGGTCGCGGCGCAGCTTGGCCAGCGGCTCGGGCGGGCCGAGGCGGTGGCCGAGTATTTCCTGTCGCAGTTCGTGAACACGACGCTTCCCGGCGGGGTGCTGGGCGATGCGGGCCGCGCGGTGCGGACTCGGCAGCAGGCCGGGCTGGCGCGGGCCGGACAGGCGGTGGTGCTGGAACGGATGGTCGGCCAGATCGCGTTCTTCGCGATCCTCATGTTCGGGCTCGTCCTCCTGCCCGTCGCCGGGTGGCGCGAGAGCTGGCCGGGCTGGATCGGCTGGCTGGCCGTTGTGCTGTCCGTGGGCTTTGCCCTGTTGGGCGCCGGAACCGTGCTCGCGCTGAAAGGGCGCGGCCCGGCGGCGCGGCTGACCGGCCCCGCGGCGCAGGCCCTGTTCGGGCGAGACGTCCGTTGGCGACAGATGACGCTCAGCCTGCTGATCGCGGTCTGCAACCTCGGCGCCTTCGTGGCCTGCGCACGGGCCACGGGGACCACATTGCCGGCCCTGGCATCGGTGACGGTGGTCCCGCTGATCCTGGCCGCGATGCTCCTTCCCGTCTCGGTCGGCGGCTGGGGGCTTCGCGAGGGGGCGGCGGCGCTGCTCTGGCCGCTTGCCGGCGCGGATGCCGAAGCGGGCGTGGCCGCGAGCGTGGCGTTCGGGCTGGTCGCGATGGTCGCCGGACTGCCCGGCGCGGGCGTGCCATGGTGGGCCGGCCGCCGGCGCGCGCGCCGGGCGGCCGGGTAATACGGTTACAGCTTGTTGCCCTCGGGGTCGAAGAGATGCGCCAGCGCGGGGTCGAAATAGGTCGGCACGTTCTCTCCGACATCGACCTGCCCGTCGAGCGCCAGCACGACGTTCCGGCTGCCCTCGGTCCGGGCATAGATCAGCGTCTGACCGCCCAGGCTTTCGACCAGCGTCCGCCGCACCGTGCCGAGCGTGCCCATCCCCTCGCCGCCGGTGATGCGCAGATGCTCGGGCCGGACGCCCAGCGTCACCGGATCGCCGACGGAGCCGCGTTGAACGGTGCGTCCCGGCAGCTTGATCCGCTTGCCGTCGATCTCGATCTCGACCGAGTCGCCGGTCGCGGCGATGGTGCCGTCGAGGAAGTTCATCCGCGGGCTGCCGATGAAGCCGGCGACGAAGCGGTTGGCGGGGTGGTTGTAGAGGTCGAGCGGCTTGCCGACCTGCTGGATGTAGCCGTCGCGCAGCACCACGATCTTGTCGGCCATCGTCATCGCCTCGACCTGGTCGTGGGTGACGTAGATCATCGTGTTGCCGAGCTGGCGGTGCAGTTCGGCGATCTCGACCCTCATCTGCACCCGCAGTTCGGCATCGAGGTTCGACAGCGGTTCGTCGAAGAGGAAGATCCGCGGCTCGCGCACGATGGCCCGTCCGATGGCGACGCGCTGCCGCTGGCCGCCGGACAGCGCCTTTGGCTTGCGCTCCAGCAGCGGCGTGATCTGGAGAACCTCGGCAGCGTGATGCACCTTCTCCTTGATCTGGGCCTTGCTCTCGCCCGCCGTCTCGAGACCGAAGGCGAGGTTCTTGAACACCGACATGTGCGGATAGAGCGCGTAGGACTGGAACACCATCGCGATGCCCCGGTCGGCGGCGGCGATGTCGTTCACCCGCTCTTCGTCGATGATCAGGTCGCCGCCCGAGATCTGCTCGAGCCCCGCGACCATCCGCAGCAGGGTGGACTTGCCGCAACCCGAGGGGCCGACGAACACCACGAACTCGCCCGGATCGATCTGCAAGTCGATCCCGTGGATGACTTCGACGGCGCCATACTTCTTCACCAGTTTGTCGAAGACGATTTCGGTCGCCATCTCGTCACACCTCTTCTGTCAGGGTCGCCGGGGTCCAGCCCGCGCGGGCCGGGTCGTTCGCCGCGAACGGCAGCTGCACCTCGCGCCCCGTCTGGGACGAGCGGTAGAACGCAGTCAGCAGCGAAAGCGCCGCATCGGCGTCGTCGATCGTGACCGGCGGCGGGGCGCCGGTGCTGAGGCTCTCGTGAAAGGCCGAGAGCTGCCCCGCGAAACGCTCACGCACATTGGCGGTCTCGGCCGCGATGGCATCGACCTGGGCCTGCAACTCGGGATCGCGGGCGGTGATCGTCCACGGTCCGCGCCCCACGGCATAGGGCGCGCGGGTGCTTTCGAAGCTGACATTCTCGAACGCCATGTAGAGCCGCGAATACTCGTCCCGGCTGCCCACCGTGGCGGTCAGCGACGCCAGCGCGCCCGAGGCGAGCCGCAACGAGGCCGAGGCGCAATCCTCGACTTCGATGTCGTGGACGCGGGTGGCCGAGCGGCCGAACACCGCCTCGGGCGGGCCCATCAACCAGGTCAGCATGTCGTGGATATGCGTGGCGTGAGTGGTCATCGTGCCGCCCAGTTCGCCCGCCCAGGTTCCGCGCCAGGGGCTGGCATAGTATTCAGGCGTGCGCAGCCAGTGCGTCTCGGCCGTGCCGACCAGCGGGCGGCCCGCGAGACCGGCATCGATGATCTTCCGAGCGGCCTGCGCGCCCGAGCCCCAGCGGTACTGGTAGATCGGCATCAGGACACCCGGCGCGTTCCGCTCGGCCTCGCGCAGGTCTGCCAGCTCGGCGAGGGAGCCGACGAGCGGCTTCTCGCAGACCACGTGCTTGCCCGCCGCCAGCGCTGCCTTGGCCAGCGGCAGGTGCATCGCCGAGGGCGTGCAGATGTCGACGATGTCGATGTCCGGGCGGGCCAGCACGTCGTCGAAATTCGTGGTGCCCTCGACACCGTGGCTTTCGTAGACCTGTGCGAGCCGCGCCTCGTCGAGATCGCAGACCAGTCTCAGGTCGAACAGGTCGGTCAGCGGCGCATAGGCTTCGGCGATGTGGCCCTGCCCCACGCCGAGGCCGACCACGGCAACGGAATAGACGGTCATTGTGCCTCCTCGGCCATGCGCTGCGCCGTGACGGCGAGTTCCATCAGGTGAAACGCGGTGGCCTGCGCCATCGCCGTCTCGGTCCCCTCGACCGCGTCCGACAGCGCGTTGGCGCAGAAGTCGGGTGCATCGGGACAGTCGATGCGGCGTGGCCCCTCGTCATCGGTGAGGATCAGGTGGGCGCCCGGCCCCTCGCCGGCGGGATCGACATACTTGCGCATCTCGATCATGCCCTTGGTGCCGGTCAGGACGATGCGTCCGTCGCCCCAGACAGGCATGCCGGGTGGCGTGAACCAGTCGACGCGGCCATAGCCGTGGGCCTGTCCCGCCTCCATCACAATGTCGCCCATGTCCTCAAAGCCATCGTGCTGCCCCCGGCTGGCGACGCGGGCGCAGCGGATGTTGGCCCGGTCGGCGCCGGAATAGACGAGGAACTGCGCGATCTGGTGCGAGGCGATGTCGTTCAGGATGCCGCCGTTGCGGTCCTTGTCCCAGAACCAGTCGGGGCGCGGCTTGCCCTGGTCGAGCCGGTGCGGGCCGGTGCCGTTGTAGTGGAGCACCGTGCCGATCGCGCCCTCGCGGACCAGCCGTCGCGCCGTGCGCGCGGCGGCGTTGCTTTCCAGTTCCGAGTAGTGGACGCGCACGCGGCGCCCCGTCTCGGCCTGGACCGCACGAAGGGTCTCGAGCGCGTCTAGGTCGATGACGCCGGGCTTGTCCAGGATCACGTCCTTGCCCGCCCGCATCGCCCGCACAGCGAGGTCTGCACGTTCCGACGGGATCGCCGCCGACACGATCAGGGCAACGTCCGGGTCCGCCAGAAGCTCGTCCTCGCTGCGGCGGGTGGCGGGCGCGTGCTGCGCCTCGAACCCTTCGGCGAGAGTGTCGGAATGCGTGGCGTATCCCGCCAGCACGCCGCCCGCGTCGCGACACTCGCGGACGAGCCCGTTGATGTGGCCGTGGTCTAGGCCGATTGCTGCAAATCCCGTCATTTCAGCCCCGTCGTCGCGATGCCGTCGATCAGCAGCCGCTGGAAGAAGAGGAAGAAGAGGAAGACGGGCACGAGGCTGAGGAGCGACATCGCGAAGAGGCCGGACCAGTTCGAGGTGCCCGAGCTGTCAATGAAGCTGCGCAGGCCGAGCTGTACTGTGTATTGCTGCATGTCGTTCAGATAGATGAGGGGGCCGAAGAAATCGTCCCAGGTCCAAAGGAAGGTGAAGATCGCGGCCGTGGCGAGCACCGGCACCGACAGGGGCATGATGACCCGCCAGTAGATCCGGAAGGGCGAGCAGCCGTCCATCCTGGCGGCCTCGTCCAGCTCGCGCGGGATGCCGCGGAAGAACTGCACCATCAGGAAGATGAAGAACGCGTCGACGGCCATGAACTTGGGCACGACGAGCGGCAGGATCGTGTTCACCCAGTCGAGGTTGAGGAACAGAACGTACTGCGGGATCAGCGTCACGTGATACGGCAGCATCAGCGTGCCGAGCATCAGCGCGAAGAAGAAGTTGCGCCCCGGAAACCTGAGCCGAGCAAAGGCGAAGGCCGCGAGCGAGCAGGCGAACACGTTGCCCACGACCGACAGGATGGAGATCACCAACGAGTTCATGAAGAACTGCCCGAAGCTGACCCTGAGGCCGAACCAGCCCTGCGGGTAGGCCTCGAGCGTGATCTGGCTGGGGATCAGCGAGGTCGAGGTGAAGATCTCTTCCTCGGGTCGGAACGAGGCCGAGATCATCCAGAGGATCGGGTAGAGCATCGCGAACGATGCGGCGATCAGCACAGCGTGTGTGAGGATCGACCGCCAGAGCGGCCGCCGAGTTTCCTCGTCCTCGGCCGTGACGGTCGGGGTGTCAGCGGTGGCGTCAGTCATCGTAGTGCACCCAGTAACGTGCCGTCAGGAAGGAGAAGGCGGTGAAGAAGGCGATGATCACCAGCAGGATCCAGGCCAGTGCCGACGCATAGCCCATCCGGAAATACCCGAAGGCCTCCTGATAGAGATACAGCGTGTAGAACAGCGTCGAGTTGATCGGACCGCCGGTCCCGCCCGAGATGATGAAGGCCGAGGTAAAGGCCTTGAACGCCTCGATCGTCTGGACCACCGCGTTGAAGAACACCACCGGCGTCAGCAGCGGCAGCGTGATCCGCCAGAACTGCCGGCTCTTCGAGGCGCCGTCGATCGATGCGGCCTCGTACATGTCCGTGGGGATCTGGCGCAGGCCGGCGAGGAAGATGATCATCGGCGAGCCGAACTGCCAGATCGCGAGGATCACCAGCGTGTAGAGCGCCGTGTCCGGGTCGGAAATCCAGCTGGGTCCCTGGATGCCGAACTTGGCCAGCAGGTTGTTGATCAGGCCGTCGCCCGCGAACAGCTGGCGCCACAGTACCGCGATCGCGACCGACGTGCCCAGCAGCGACGGAAGATAGAAGATCGCCCGGTACACCGTCAGGCCCCTCAGACCCCGGTTCAGCAGCAGCGCAACGGCGAGCGCGAAGGCCAGCTTGAGCGGCACCGACAGCAGCACGAAGGTCAACGTCACCTTCACCGACGCCTCGAACTTCGGGTCGTCGGTGGCGATGCGCATGTAGTTGTCGAGGCCGATCCAGCTTGGCGACGAGATCAGGTCGTACGAGGTGAAGGACAGGTAGAGCGAATAGAGCGCGGGGCCGGCGGTCAGGACCAGGAACCCCGCGAGCCACGGGAACAGAAACACGTAGGCCGCGCCGGTCGGCCCCAGCCGGCGGGTCAGGCGGGCGCGCAACGTCGGGCGCACGACCGGGACCGGGCCGGGACGTTCCATGATGTCCGATGGCTGTGACATGAGCGTACTCTCGGGCTGGCCGGGCAGCCGGGCGCTGCCCGGCCACCCGGAGGTCGCTGGATCAGGCGCGTTCGAGGATCGAACTGGCCTCGGAGACGAGCTGTTCGGCCCCCTCGGAGATGGAGCGCTGACCGAAGCCGACCTCCTGCCCGAGACGGATCATCAGCGTCTGGATCTCGCCGGTGCCCTTCGGCGGCGGCGGCGGGAGCGGCCCGGCCAGCTCGCCCAGATCCTCGATGAAGGCGATGGCCGCCTGCCCTGCCTCGTCCAGCATCGGTTCGATGACTTCGCGCATCTCCGGCGACTCCGGCACGCCGCGCTCGACGTCCAGCACCTTTGCCGCCTCGGGGTTGGTGACGAAGTAGTTGATGAACGTCGTCGCCAGTTCCTTGTTCTCCGAGCCCTTGGCGACAGAGAAGAACATCGACGGCTTGCGATAGTGACCGCCGGTCGCGTCCGGCGAGATCAGCGGCAGGGGCCGCATCTCGAGTGTGGCGGGGTTCAGCGACTGGTAGGCGACCAGCTGGTTGGTGTGGGCCACCGCCATCGCCGCGTGGCCGAGCGTCAGCATGTTCGTCTCGACCTGGCGCTGGTCGAGCGCCTGGATGTCCGGCGGCACGCAGATGCCGTCTTCACGCAGCCCGGCCCACAGCTCGTACCAATCCTGCGCGTCCTCCTGCGAGAAGCCAAGCTGGCCCTCATCGGTGTAGAGCGCCTTGCCGCGCTGGCGCAGCCAGTTCTCGAACGCCGTCTCGTAGCCGGATTCGTCGGCCGTAGCGTAGGGAATGTCAGCGGCGCCGGCGAGGTCGGGGCCGAACTCGCGCAGGTCGTCGTAGGTGAAGGTCGCGGGCAGTTCGATGCCTGCGGCCTCGAACGCATCCATGTTGCAGATGTCCGCGGCCGAGTTCGCGCCGAGGCTGACCCCGTAGAGATGGCCGTCGGCCGACCCGCCCTCGAGCGTGCGGTCGTTGAAGCCCTCGAGCGGCATCGTGCTGTCGCGGAACTCTTCAAGCTCGGCCAGCGCGCCGCGGCGGGCGTATTCGAAGATGTAGCGGTAATCCATCTGGATCACGTCGGGCGCATTGCGGCCGGCGACCTGGGTGGCAAGACGGGTCCAGTAATCCGACCAGCCGACCGTCTCGCCATCGACGGTCGCGCCGTCATGCGATCCCTCGAACAGCGAGATCACCTCGAAGGTGCGGTCGGCACGCGGCTGCGAGCCCCACCACAGGAGACGAATCCGTCCGTCCTGCGCGAATGCCGGACGCAGGCCCGCCGCGGTTGCGGCGGCAAGAGCGCTGCCCCCCAGCAGGAGACCCCGCCTGTCGAGCTTGAAATCCATATCTTCCTCCCAAACTGCGCGGACCGAAGCCGTGAATTCGGCCGCCGATCCTCCCTGAATGACCGATGCGCCGCCCTCCACGGCGGCTCCGGATGGCGGCATCCTTCCAAAAACCCTACCGACGTGGCAACAACTTTATCGACCAGTAGGTAATTTTTTGCGAGGATCGCCGTCACAGGGGTTAGTTACCCTATGGTTGAAAGTCGTATGATTACTTTGTGGTCGAAAAATTCCGGATTCGAACGCGAATCAGCGCTGAGAAATCCGACGGCCACAACATGTCAGACAAGAAGCGATCTCCGTCCGGCGATCGCGAGAGCGCAGAGGGAGGCGCGATTTCATGGCTGCTAAGACACGTTACGTCCTGGTGGGAGTGGGCAACCGAGGCACCACGATGTGGGGCCGGGAACTGCTGGAGGGCTGGGGCGATACCGTCGAGCTTGTCGCGATCTGCGACCTCAACCGCCCGCGGGCGGAAGCGGCGCGCAAGATGATCGGGTCGTCCGCCCCGATCCACACGGACCTGGACGATTGCCTGTCGGAACACCGCCCCGACCTGGTGATCGTCTGCACCCGCGACGACACCCATGACGACATCATCGTGAAGGCGCTCGAAGCCGGCGCGGACGTCATCAGCGAAAAGCCGATGACAACGGCACCCGACAAGATTGCCCGCATCCGCGACGCCGAGAAGCGCACGGGCCGCAAGGTCGACGTGTCGTTCAACTATCGCTACGCGCCGACGGCCGCGAAGATGAAGCAGATGCTCGACGATGGAGAGATCGGCACGGTCACGTCCGTCGACTTCCACTGGTATCTCGACAACGATCACGGCGCCGACTACTTCCGCCGCTGGCACGCCTTCCGCGAACATTCCGGCTCGCTCTTCGTGCACAAGGCGACGCACCATTTCGACCTGCTGAACTGGTATCTCGGCTCGGACCCCGAGTCGGTGCTGGCCTTTGGCGAGCTGCGCAACTACGGCATCAACGGCCCCTTCCGTGCCGAGCGCTGCCACGGCTGCCCGCACGCGTCGGAGTGCCGGTACTTCTTCGACATGGAGGCAGACCCGTTCCTCTGGCCGCTCTACGGCGCCCCGGCCGAGGACGACGGCTACTACCGCGACGCCTGCGTCTACCGCGAAGAGATCGACATTCCCGACACGATGGTCGCCTCGATCCGCTACGCCAACCGCGTGCTCGTCTCCTACTCGCTCAACACCTACATGCCGGTCGAGGGGCACCACATCGCCTTCAACGGCACCGATGGCCGCATCGAACTGCGCCAGTTCGAAAAGCAGCCATGGGAAACCGAGGCCGCGGACGAGATCAAGCTGATCCGCAGCTATCCCAACGAGATCGAGACGATCGAGGTGCCCCATGCGCCCGGCGGCCATTACGGCGGCGACAACCTGATGCGCGACATGATCTTCCGGCGGGGCAACGACCCGCTGCACCAGCGCGCCGGAAGCCGGGCGGGTGCGATGAGCGTCCTGACCGGGCTCGCCGCGCTCAAGTCGTCCGACGAAGGGGCCGAGGTCTCGGTGGCGTCGCTGCTGCCCGGCCTGCACGAGGCCGCCGAGTAGCCCGAAACGCAAGCGGGCCGCCCCGTAGAAGGGCGGCCCGCAGAGTGCTTTCGGCCCGGGAGGAGTTCAGCAGGCCGTCCGCCCCCGCTCGACGACGGTGGCCAGCACCTCGTCGGCATCGCGTTTCCACCAGTTCTCGGCGGAGAAGATCTCGACCTCGTTGAGGCCGTCGAACCCGTGCGCCTCGACCTGGCGGCGCAGGCCCGGCAGATCAATGACGCCATCGCCCATCATGCCGCGGTCGGTCAGCAGGTCGCGCGTCGGGACGAGCCAGTCGCACAGGTGAAAGGCCATGAGCCTGTCGCGCCCGGCCCGCTCGATCTGACGCGACAGGTTCGGGTCCCACCAGACGTGATAGACGTCGACCGCCACGCCGATGCCCTCGCCCAGCCGGTCGCAGATGTCGAGCGCGTGGCCCATCGTGTTCACGCAGGCCCGGTCGGCGGCATACATCGGGTGCAGCGGCTCGATCGCCACCTTCACCCCTGCCCCGCGCGCATGGTCCAGGGTGCGGGCCAGCCCCTCTTCGACTGTCTCCCACGCCGCCGGAAGATCGCGGGAGGCAGGCTGAAGCCCGCCCACCACCATCACGAGGCAGTCGGCACCGATCGTCGCGGCTTCGTCCACCGCCCGTCGGTTGTCGTCCATCACCTCCGTGCTCAGGGGGCCGTCGGCGGTGAACATGCCCCCGCGGCACAGGCCCGAGACCCGCAGCCCCGCGTCGCGGATGGCCTTTGCGGCGGGGTCGGTGCCCATCTCGTGCAGCTTGTCGCGCCAGGGCGAGATGCCGCCGAACCCGTGCCGCGCGGCGCCGTCGATGCATTGCGCCAGCGTCCATTGCGGCCGGACCGTTGCCGTGTTGAGCGACAGCTGGTGCGCGTCGAGCCCGCTCATGCCGTGACCCCGCGCGCCGCCAGAACGGGCCGCGCGCGCGCCGCCGCCATTTCGGGATCGGCAAACAGGCCGGCGTCGTTTGCAAGCCGCAGGATACGGCAGAGATGCTGCGTCGAGCGCGCGCCCTCCTGCCCGGCGATCATGGTGAAGTGGTCCTGGTGTCCGGTGAGATAGGCCAGGAACACCACCCCGGTCTTGTAGAACCGGGTCGGCGCCTTGAACACGTGGCGCGACAGCGGCACCGTCGGTTCGAGGATCTCGTGGAACGCGCGCTCGTCGCCCTCGCCCAGGCGGTTGAACGCCCGTCCGGCAGCCGTAGCGATAGGATCGAAGATCCCCAGCAAGGCGTCGGAATAGCCCTGCTCGTCGCCCGCGATCAGGTCTGCGTAGTTGAAGTCATCGCCGGTATACATGCGCACGCCGTCAGGCAGGCGGCGGCGCATCGCGATCTCCTTCTCGGCCGACAGCAGCGAGATCTTGATGCCGTCGATCTTGGCGGCGTTGTCGTTCAGGACGCCAAGGCAGGTCTCCATCGCCGTCATGTGATCCTGCGAGCCCCAGTAGCCCAGGAGCGCCGGATCGAACATCTCGCCCAGCCAATGCAGGATCGCCGGCTGCTGCAGGCCGTCCAGCACGCGGGAATAGACCTTGGCATAATCCTCTGGGCCGCTTGCCGCGGCGGCCAACGCGCGCGAGGCCATCAGGATCACACGGGAGCCGGTCTTTTCCACCTGCTCGCACTGTTCCTCGTAGGCGGCGATCACGTCGTCGATCGTCACGTCCGGGCCGGGGGCGAGCTGATCCGTGCCCGCGCCCGAGGCGATGCGATGCCCGCCCGCCTGCGCGGCGGCGGTCGAGCGCTGGATCAACTCGAGCGCCTGGCTCCAGTCCAGGCCCATGCCCCTCTGCGCGGTGTCCATCGCCTCGGCCACGCCGAAGCCGAGCGACCAGAGATGCTCGCGATAGGCCAGCGTACGGTCCCAGTCGACCGCGCCGCCCTCGCCGGGGTCGACGTCGGCCATCGGGTCGGCCACGACATGCGCCGCGGCATAGGCGATGCGGTTCCAGTTGCCCGCCGGCTCCGGCGGCGGGCCCGCCTTCAGGTCGAGCAGGCCGTCGGGAAGGTCGAGATGTGCCATCGTCAAATCTCCAGGTCGGGAAGGTCCACCCAGCGGCGCTCACGCGAGCTCTGGTAGCCCGCCTCGGCCAGCTGCACGCCCTTGGCGCCCTCGACCAGCGTGTAGTGGAACGGCGCGTCCTCGGCGACGTGCCGCAGGAACTGTTCCCACTGCACCTTGAAGCCGTTGTCGAACACCTGGTTGTCCGGCACCTCTTCCCAGTCCTGCAGGAAGTCGAGCGGCTGCGGCTCGTCGGGGTTCCAGACGGGCTTGGGCGTGTTCACGCGGTGCTGCGTCCAGCAATCGTGCAGGCCGGCCACGGCCGAGCCGTGGGTGCCATCGATCTGGAACGTCACGAGATCGTCGCGGCGCACGCGGGTGCACCAGCTCGAGTTGATATGCGCGACGATGCCGCCTTCGAGTTGGAAGGTGGCGTAGGCCGCGTCATCGGCGTCAGCGGTGTATTCCTCGCCCCGCTCGTCCCAGCGCTTGGGGATGTGCGTCGCGCCGAGGCAGCTGACCGACTGGACCGGCGCGACCACGTTGTCGAGCACGTAGCGCCAGTGGCACAGCATGTCGGAGATGATGCCTCCGCCATCGTCGGCACGGTAGTTCCAGGACGGACGCTGGGCAGGCATCCAGTCGCCCTCGAACACCCAGTAGCCGAACTCGCCCTTCACACTGAGGATGCGGCCGAAGAAGCCGCTGTCGCGCAGGCGGCGCAGCTTGGCGATGCCCGGCAGGTCCAGCTTGTCGTGGACGATGCCGTTCTTGACGCCCTTTTCCTTGGCGTGCCGCGCGATCGAGATGGCTTCCTCCAGCCCCTCGCTCACCGGCTTTTCACTGTAGACGTGCTTGCCCGCGTCGATCGCCTTGCGGAGCAGCTCGGGGCGCAGCTTCGTCGACGCGGCATCGAAGAAGATCGTGTCCTCCGGATCGGCCAGCGCCGCGTCGATGTCGGTGCCGTGCCGCTCGATCCCGTGGCGCTTGGCCAGTTCGGCGACCTTGTCGGCGTTGCGGCCGACGATCTTGATGTCCGGCACCAGCCGCGACCCGTCGGACAGCGTCACGCCGCCCTGATCGCGGATGGCCAGCACCGATCGGATCAGGTGCTGGTTCATCCCCATTCGGCCCGTCACGCCGTGCATGATGATACCGATGCGCTTCTCTTTCATTCGTCCCTCCTCCCGGCGCGGCGGGCATCGCCCGCACTGAGTTACTACTTGGTAGTATCTTTTCGAAAAGGCTACTGTCAAGTCAGTAAGGCACCGCGAATAGGCACGATTGCACGCCGAGGTTGCGCGGCGTGACGCTACAGATGCGAGATGAAGCGTGGCGTCAGGCCGTGGGCGACTTGCGGAGATAGGCCAGCAGCATATCGGCCGCGGTTTCCGCCCGGTCACGCAGCCAGTCCTCGGTCACCTGCACCTTGAACACCGCCTCGAGCGTGAAGCGGTTGGACACCGGGAAGTAGCAGAGCGACGCGATGTAGATGTAGAACTCGACGGGGTTCACGTCGTCGCGGAACTCACCCGCCTCGGCGCCCTGCCGAAGGATTTCGGTCAGCTTCGTCACCAGCACGGACTGGATATCCGCCGCGTCGTGCAAGTCCTGCACGGTTTCGCCACGGCGCAAATTCTCGGTGTTGAGCATCGAGATGAACCAGGGCTTTTCCCAGAAGTGCTGCATGGTGAAATGCACCAGTCGGCGGATCGCCTCGGACGGCGAGAACGACTCGAGATGCAGTTCCTCCTCGCCGTCGCGGATCTGGACATACGCCTCGCGCAGGGCCGCGGCGTAGACGGCGTCCTTGTTGCCGAAGTAATCATAGATCAGCGGCTTGGAGATTCCGGCATTCTCGGCGATACGGTCGACGCGGGCGCCCGAGTGGCCGTACACCGAGAATTCCTCGAGCGCGGCCTGAAGAATGGCGGCGCGAGAGGCGTCCGCGTCGCGCTTGCGGGCCCTGCGGGGCGCGGGGCGCTGCTTGGCGGCGGCGAGGCCGCCTTTTCTCTCGGTCACGTCGTCGTCCTTTCGTCTCGCCGGGCGCCTTGAGGCATCCCTCAGCATGGACATTAACGTCTAGTAGGAAAAAACGCCAGAAGCATGCGGTCCGGACCTTTTTGGCCCCCGCCCCCCGGCTGACCACGGCCTCGGCCGACGCGCCAGCTGCCGGGCGACGCAGGGTGATCTATTGCATGAGCCCCTCGCGCGATGCAGGCTCTTCGGCACTCGGCGCCCTGCCCCGCGCGGGCGGCGGCGCACCGACCGAAAAAGACCGATACCAACAGGAGGTCAAGGAATGCGAAGATTCCCCAAGCTCGTCATGTATTCTGCCGCGGCCGCGGCTCTGGGCACGGCCGTCTCGGCACAGACGCTCGTCTATTGCTCTGAAGGTTCGCCCGAGGGCTTCGATCCGGCTCTCTATACGTCGGGCACGACCTTCGACGCCTCGTCGAAGAACGTCTACAACCGCCTCGTCGAATTCGAGCGCGGCACCACCAACACCGTCCCCGGCGTCGCCGAGGAGTGGGAGGTTTCGGAGGACGGCACGCAGTACACGTTCCAACTGCGCCCCGACGTCCAGTTCCAGTCGACCGAGTACTTCGAGCCGACCCGCCCGCTGAACGCGGATGACGTGATCTTCACCTTCCAGCGCCAGCTCGATTCCGAGCACCCCTTCCACGACGCGTCGGGCGGCACCTGGGAATACTTCAACGCCATGTCGATGCCCGACCTGATCGAGTCGATCGAGAAGGTCGACGACATGACGGTCCGCTTCAATCTGACCCGGCCCGAGGCGCCCTTCATCGCGAACATGGCGATGGATTTCGCCTCGATCATGTCGAAGGAATACGCCGATCAGCTGGAAGAGGCCGGCACGCCCGAGATGCTGAACCAGCAGCCCGTCGGCACCGGTCCGTTCGAATGGGTCGGCTACCAGAAGGACGCGGTGATCCGCTACCAGGCGCACGAGGAGTACTTCCGCGGCGCCGCGCCGATCGACAACCTCGTCTTCGCGATCACGCCGGACGCGTCGGTGCGCTACCAGAAGGTGCTGGCCGGCGAGTGCCACATCATGCCCTACCCGAACCCCGCCGACCTCGACGCGATGGAGTCGGAAGAGGCGATCAACCTGATGAGCCAGGAAGGCCTGAACGTCGGCTACCTCGCCTACAACACGCAGGTCGAGCCGTTCGACGATCCGCAGGTCCGCAAGGCCCTGAACATGGCGATCAACAAGGAAGCGATCATCGACGTCGTCTTCCAGGGCGCCGGCACCGCGGCAAAGAACCCGCTGCCGCCGACGATCTGGTCGTACAACGACTCCGTCGAGGACGATCCGTATGATCCCGAGCAGGCGCAGCAGATGCTGGAAGACGCCGGCGTGACGGACCTGTCGATGGAAGTGTGGGCGATGCCCGTGCAGCGCCCCTACAACCCCAATGCACGCCGCATGGCCGAGCTGATCCAGGAGGACTTCGCGCAGGTCGGCGTCGAGGCCGAGATCGTCTCGTACGAGTGGGGCGAGTATCTCGAGCGGTCCAAGGCCGAGGATCGGGAAGGTGCGGTTCTGCTGGGCTGGACCGGCGACAACGGCGACCCGGACAACTTCCTGGCCGTGCTGCTGGGCTGTGACGCCGTCGGCGGCTCGAACCGGGCGCAGTGGTGCCACGAGCCCTTCGAGGAGCTGATCCAGGAGGCCAAGACCACCACCGACCGCGACGAGCGCACGCGGCTCTACGAAGAGGCGCAGGTCGTCTTCAAGGAGCAGGCGCCGTGGGCCACCATCGCGCACTCGATCGTGTTCGAACCGATCCGCCAGGAAGTTCAGAACTACAAGATCGACCCGTTCGGCGGGCACATCTTCTACGGCGTCGAGCTCGCACAGTGATGTGACGCCACGTCGCGAACGGCCGGGCCACGCGCTCGGCCGTTTTCGTTTTTCGGGACATACGCTAGGGGCTACCGATGCTTTCGTTCCTGGTCCGCAGACTCCTGACCTTCGTGCCGACGTTCTTCGGCGTCACGCTGGTTTCCTTCGCATTCATTCGGCTCCTGCCGGGCGACCCGATCCTGCTGCTCGCGGGTGAGCGGGGCGTCTCGCAGGAGCGCTACGAACAACTCTCGGCGCAGTTGGGCTTCGACCAGCCGCTGTGGAAACAGTACATCGACTACCTCGCCGGCATCTTCCAGGGCGATCTGGGCACGTCCTTCGTGACCAAGCGCCCGGTGATCGACGAGTTCTTCGCGCTGTTCCCCGCCACGCTCGAGCTGTCGCTCTGCGCCATCGTGATCGCCATCCTGCTTGGCATCCCCGCGGGCGTGATCGCGGCCGTCTACCGCGGAAAGTTCTTCGACCGAACGCTGATGACGACGGCGCTCGTTGGTTACTCGATGCCGATCTTCTGGTGGGCGCTGCTGCTGATCATCGTGTTCTCGTCGGGACTGGGCTGGACGCCCGTGTCGGGCCGGATCAGCCTGATGTACTTCTTCGACACGCCGACCGGCTTCATGCTGATCGACAGCCTGCTGGCCGACCAGGACGGGGCGTTCCTGTCCGCGGTGAGCCACCTGATCCTGCCCAGCATCGTGCTGGCGACGATCCCGCTGGCCATCATCGCGCGGCAGACCCGCTCGGCCATGCTCGAGGTTCTGGGCGAGGACTACATGCGCACCGCCCGCGCCAAGGGCCTGCCGCCGCTCAAGATCAACGGCGTCCACGCTCTGCGCAACGCGATGATCCCGGTCATCACCGTCATCGGCCTGTCGGTCGGCACGCTCCTGGCCGGCGCCATCCTGACCGAGACGATCTTCTCCTGGCCGGGCATCGGCAAGTGGATGGTCGATTCGATCTTCCGGCGCGACTACCAGGTCGTCCAGGGCGGCCTGCTGATGATCGCCACGATCGTGATGATCGTGAACCTGACGGTCGATGTCCTGTACGGCCTCATCAACCCGAAGATCCGGAAAGGCTGATCCGATGGCAGAGTATACCGCTGAGACGGAACACGGCCTGCAGCCCGCCCCGCCGCCGGGGCCGGTGCGTGAGTTCTGGCATTCGTTCAAGGAGAACCGGGGCGCGGTCATCGGGCTGGTCGTCTTTTCCACATTCCTGCTGATCGCCATCATCGCGCCGCTGCTGGCGCCCTACGGCCCCGCGCAGCAGTTCCGCGACCATCTGCTGCAACCGCCCGTCTGGCAGGACGGCGGCAGCTGGCAGTTCCCGCTGGGCACCGATCCGCTGGGGCGCGACATGGTCTCGCGGCTGCTCTACGGGGCGCGGTTCTCGTTCTTCATCGGCGTCGTGGTCGTCGCCATCGCCACGTTCTTCGGCGTGGTGATCGGCGTGATCGCCGGCTTTGCGCCCCGCTGGGCGGACACGCTGATCATGCGGGTGATGGACATCGTACTGTCGTTCCCGAGCCTGCTGATGGCGCTGGTCCTGGTGGCGATCCTCGGCCCCTCGCTGATCAACGCGATGATCGCCATCGCGGTCGTGCTGCAGCCCCACTTCGTCCGCCTCACCCGCGCCGCGGTGCTGTCCGAGCGGGCGAAGGACTATGTCACGGCGGCGCGTGTCGCCGGGTCGGGCCAGCTGCGCATCATGTTCAAGACGGTTCTGCCCAATTGCCTGTCGCCGATCATCGTGCAGGCCGCTCTGTCCTTCTCGACCGCGGTGCTGGACGCGGCCGCGCTCGGCTTTCTCGGCATGGGCGCGCAGCCGCCGACGCCGGAATGGGGTACCATGCTGGCCGAGGCGCGCGAGTTCATCCTGCGTGCCTGGTGGGTGGTCACCCTGCCCGGCCTCTGCATCCTCGTCACCGTGCTGGCGATCAACCTGATGGGCGACGGTCTGCGCGACGCGCTCGATCCCAAGCTGAAGAGGAGCTGAATCATGGCGCTTCTCGAAATCCGCAATCTCAGCGTCGAGTTCGAAACCGTCAGTGGCGCGTTCCGCGCGGTGGACGGCATCGACATCTCGGTCGACCGGGGCGACCTGATGGCCATCGTGGGCGAGTCCGGCTCGGGCAAGTCGGTGTCGATGCTGGCGGTGATGGGCCTTCTGCCCTGGACCGCCACGATCACCGCCGACCGGATGGAGTTCAACGGCCACGACCTGCGCACCCTGTCGGGCCGCGCACGGCGCAAGATCATCGGCCGCGACCTTTCGATGATCTTCCAGGAGCCGATGTCGAGCCTGAATCCCTGCTTTACCGTCGGCTACCAGATCCGCGAGACCCTGCGCCTGCACACGAGCCTCGACCGCAAGGCCCGCCAGACACGCGCGATCGAATTGATGGAGCAGGTGGGCATCCCCGCCCCCGAAAAGCGCCTCTCGGCCTTTCCGCACCAGATGTCGGGCGGCATGAGCCAGCGGGCGATGATCGCGATGGCGTTGGCCTGCGAGCCCAAGCTGCTGATCGCTGACGAGCCGACGACCGCGCTCGACGTGACGATCCAGGCGCAGATCCTCGAGCTGCTGACAGATCTGCAGGATCGCACCGGGATGGCGCTGATCCTCATCACGCACGACATGGGCGTCGTGGCCGAAACGGTGAAACGCGTCGCCGTCCAGTATGCCGGTCAGAAGGTCGAGGAACAGCAGGTCGAAGCGCTGTTCGACGACCCGCACCACCCCTATACCGCCGCGCTGCTGTCGGCCCTGCCCGAGCGGTCGCAGGACCGGTTTCTGCCGACGATCCCCGGCGTCGTGCCGGGACAGTTCGACCGTCCGCAGGGATGCCTGTTCTCACCGCGCTGCCAGTTCGCCGACGCGCGGTGCCGCGCGGTGCAACCGCAGAAGGCCTCGGCCGAGCTTGGGTATGCGCTGTGTCATTATCCCCTGCTTCACGGTGAGCCGCAGGGCAAGGAGGCGTCGGCATGAGCGACACGATCCTGACCGCCGAAAACCTGACGCGCCACTACTCGGTCAAGGGCGGCCTGATGCGTCCCGACGCGACGGTCCGGGCACTGGACGGGGCCAGCTTCTCGCTCCGGCCCGGCAGCACGCTGGCCGTCGTGGGCGAGTCCGGCTGCGGCAAGTCCACCCTCGCCCGTGTCGTCACCATGATCGAACCGGCCACCTCGGGCCGCCTGACCATCGGCGGCAAGGAGATCGGACCAAACGGCGCCAAGGGCGACCGCGACCTGCGCGCCATGGTGCAGATCGTGTTCCAGGACCCCTACGGCTCACTGAACCCACGGCAGACCATCGGCCAGACGCTGATGGAGCCGCTGCTGCTGAACCGTCCCGAGATCGGCAAGGCCGACCGCGAGAAGCGCGCGCGAGAGATGCTGCTGATGGTGGGGCTGCGGAACGAGCACTTCGACCGCTACCCGCACATGTTCTCCGGCGGCCAGCGGCAGCGCGTCGCCGTGGCGCGCGCCCTGATGCTCGACCCCAAGATCCTCGTGCTCGACGAGCCGGTCTCGGCGCTCGACCTGTCGATCCAGAGCCAGATCCTGAACCTGCTGGTCGACCTGCAGGAGCGTCTCGACCTGGCCTATCTCTTCATCAGCCACGACCTGTCGGTGGTCTCGCATTTCGCCGACGAACTGATGGTGATGTATCTGGGCCGCCCGGTCGAGACGGGGCCGCTCAAGGATGTCTACGCCCACCCGCGGCATCCCTATACCCGCGCGCTGTTCTCGGCGACGCCGGTCGCGGATCCGCGGCGCAAGCGCAACCGCATCAAGCTGGAAGGGGAACTGCCGTCGCCGATGGCCGTCCCGCCGGGCTGCCCGTTCAACCCGCGCTGCTGGAAGGCCACCGATGAGTGCCGGCAGTCCTTTCCGGAGTACACCGGAGGGCGGCACAGCTATGCCTGCTTCCACCCGCTTGCCAAGGACGAGCTGCCGCGCGCCGAGACACAGGCCTAGACATTCCGCGAGGACTGCCCGGAAAAGAGGCGTACGCCACTCGGGGAGGCATCCCCCTAGGGTGCCGTAGCGTCGATTCGGCAGAACCACATCTGACGGTTTCACCAAGGCGCACCGACACAACCCCAGCAGCCACTCAAACTACCGGAAGCAAAACCTGACCGTGCCATACACCCAAAGGTTGCAACTTGGGCCGCAATGGTGCTGTCGAAGGGATAGCGCCTATCAGTCTATATCCTTAGGATTGCCTCGGATGCGGAAACATTTGTTGCACGTTTGAACCACATCACAGGTCCAATCCATGAGATGTGACCCGAAGTATTAATTTTCCGTTTCATCTAGTGGTCCTTTTGGGTCAATCATGCTTTCGCAGGCGTGAAATCTCGAGTCTCGCCGACCACGCACGGTCGGCGATGTTCCGCGAGTAACAAGAGTTCAGGCGCGAGAGACCGGAGAACCGGCGGCGTCATGACCGGCTCGCTCTCAGGTAGAGTTGTTTCTCTGACGCCCCGGTGGCGACAGACGAAGAGGGATTTTGTGAGATGCGTCACCGCTCTCGTACATGGTTTCAGCGTCCGTCGCGGATGCTGCTCGCGCTCCTGGCGCCGTTGATGGTGTCCGGCTGTGCCGAGATCGTGTCCGAGATGGCGTCGCCGGCGATGATGGCGGCGAACGATCCGATGCGGCTGACGCGAACCCTAGCCGAAGAAGAGAACGCCGGCGATCCGATGACCGTTCGTATCGTCGACGGGCAGCGCCGGATCCATCGCCTTCTGCCGAACGACACGATCGTTCCGGGCGATAACACGCTGACGTACATGAACGTCACGAACTGGGGCTTCGGCACCCCGGTCTCCCGCATTCTCGGGAGCCTGCAGTCGTTGCCCACCCCGTTCGAATTTGTCACCGAGCGGGATTTCCGGGTCCGGCAGGATGCGTCCGGCCGGTTCTACTATGCCGTGCAGCGGCCCAACGAGCGGACGACCTGCGCCTTCGCCCTGCGCGAAGTCGATTTCGTTGGCCTCGAAGTGTCGTCCGGCTTTTCGACCACCTCCAAGGTTCTTCGCAACTGCGTCACCGGCTCTCTCGAAGAGGCTTTGGCGCCAATGATTTCCGACCGATCCATTTGATCAACGCACCACAGCACCCATGAAGGGTAACGAATGTCCAAGTCTTTAGTCTCTCGATCCGGAGCGACCCTTCGGATCTCCCTTTGGTTTATCTCCGTGGCCTGCGTTCTCGTGATGGCCAGCATTCCGACGACAATCACCGTCCAGGCGCTGCTCGGCGTCGTCACGGTCGTGTCCGTCCTCGTTCTCAGACATTACGCCCATAATCTGGCCGCCCGGATGGCGATGCTCGGCATCGCGTCGGTTGTGGTGCTGCGCTACTGGTTCTGGCGGGTGCTCCACACCCTGCCCGGTCTCGACGACCCGGTTTCGTTCGTCGCGGCGCTCCTGCTGTTCATGGTCGAGACCTTCGCCATCGGCATCTTCTTTCTCGGCAACTTCATCATGGCGGACCCGGTGCGGCACAAGCGTCCGGCGCCGGTCAGCGTCGGCGCCCTGCCCCGCGTCGACGTTCTGATCCCCACCCTGGACGAGCCGCGCGACCTGCTGGCGGTGACGCTGGCGGCCGCCCGAAACATGGCCTACCCGCCGGAACTGGTGAAGGTGGTGCTCTGCGACGACGGCGGCACCGACGCCCGCTGCGGCAACCCCGACCCGGTCAAGGCCGCCGCGGCGCGCAAGCGCCGGCGCGAGCTGCAGGAGCTCTGCGACGAGCTGGGCTGCATCTACATGACCCGGCCCGAGAACCGCAGCGCCAAGGCCGGCAACCTCAACGAGGCGCTGTCGCGGCTCGACGGTGAACTGGTCGTGATCTTCGACGCCGACCATGCCCCGACGCGCGATTTCCTGGCGCGCACCGTCGGGTATTTCGCGGAAAACGAGAAACTCTTCCTCGTCCAGACGCCGCACTTCTTCCTCAACGACGATCCGGTCGCACGGAACCTTCATCTGGGCGAGGATACACCGCCCGAGAACGAGATGTTCTACGGCCAGCTGCACGAGGGGCTCGACCGCTGGGGCGGCGCATTCTTCTGCGGCTCGGCGGCCGTCCTGCGCCGCACCGCGCTGGACGAGGTCGGCGGCATCTCGGGCAACACCATCACCGAGGATGCCGAGACCGCGCTGACGATCCATTCCCGCGGCTGGGAGAGCATGTATCTCAACCACGCGATGGTGGCGGGTCTCCAGCCCGAGACCTTCGCCTCGTTCCTGCAGCAGCGGGGCCGGTGGGCGACGGGGATGATGCAGCTTCTGACCAGCAAGTTTCCCTTCGCGCAGCGCGGGATGCGGCCGTTCCAGCAGCTCTGCTACTTCAACTCGATGACCTACTGGCTGTTTCCGCTGTTCCGGTTGGTCCTGCTGCTGGCCCCGCTGACCTACCTGTTCTTCGGGATCGAGCTGTTCGTGACGACGGCGTCCGAGGCGCTCGCCTACATGTCGAGCTACCTGATCATCAGCTACGTCGTGCAGAACACGCTCTACGGCACCACGCGACGGCCGTTCCTGTCGGAGATCTACGAGATCGCCCAGACGCCCTACCTTGTGCGGGCCGTCATCGGCGCCCTCGCCCGGCCGAAGAGCGCCAGCTTCAAGGTCACCAGCAAGACCGAGACGGTCACCGAGTCCGTCCTGTCCGACGTGGCCCGACCGCTGATCCTGCTGTTCGCGCTGATGCTGTCCGGCGTCGCCGTGCTGGCCTGGCGGTGGTACGCCCTGCCCGGCGACCGCGAGATCCTGCAGATCGTCGGCTTCTGGGTGATCGCCAACGCGCTGCTGACGGGCGCAGCCCTGCGTGCCGTGGTCGAGGCCCGGCAGCGCCGCGCCTCTCCGCGCTGCGCCGTCACCATCCCGGCCATTGCCGGGGACTCGGCGACCGAGGGCCAGAACCTGCCGGCCACGATCACCGACATCTCGTATGGCGGCGCGCGCCTGGTGCTGCTGCCCCGCCCCGACCAGAAGGCGCATCGCAGCTACAAGCCGAGCGAGCGCCTGCGCTTCATGCCGTCGAAATCCTTCGGGTTCGATGCCGCCGCACCGATCAACGGGGAGATCGCCAATGTCCGCACCGAGGGCGGGCGCCTCGTCCTCGGCATGAAGTTCGCCGAGGACCAGACCGGCGCCGGCCTCAGGACGATCGCCGCGATGCTGAACGGCGACAGCGAACGCTGGGCCGCGATCCGGGCCAGCCGCTCCAGCCATGTCGGGCTGATCCGTGGTGCTCTGCGGATGTTCGTGCTCGCCTTCGCCGGCATCGGAAGCACCGTGTCGCTGGTTCTGCGCCCCGGCGCGATGCGGCCCAAGCGGGTCGAGGCGGCCGAAAGCGCCGGCTGGGTCGGCCATGCCCCGATCGAGTCGCAGGCCTTCATCGACGCGGACAACACGCCGTTCTTCGTCCTCTCCGGCGATACCGACATGCGCCGCTCGCAATCCACCTCGGGAGCCTGAGATGACCCGGACACGGCCTCCCTTCCACCTTGCCGCCATCGCGTCGCTCGTGCTGGCCGCGTCGGCCGGCGCGCAGTCGCTGCCGAACCCCGAGTCCGACCCGCAGGAACAGCCCGACGCGACGATCCAGCTGCCCTCCGGGGCGCCGTCGGACGACGACGCCCGCATCGCCATCCCCGGCCCCGACGGAGTGACCGGCTCTCAGACCGCGGACGACGACGTCACCGCCGAAGCGCCGGCCCTTGGCGAGGCCGAGCGGATCTCGTCGCTCTGGCCGGTGCGGATCGGCATGGCGCAGAACGGTCGCGTGCGCCTCAGTGGCGAACGCGACTCGGCCGAGTTCATCCTGTTCGCTCCGGCCAGTGGAATGCCCGACCGGCTGATCCTGTCGACGGTGTCCAGCGCGTATGTGCTGCCCCGCGACTCCCGGCTGCGGGTGCTTGTTGGTGATGACGAGTTGGGCATGGTCACGCCCGAAAACATCTCAGGCGTCGACGGCATGGCGCTGCCGCTTCCCGGCGGCGTTCTGCAACCCGGCGCCAACCGCGTGCGGATCGAGGCCGTCCACCGCCACCGCTTGTATTGCGGGGCGCAAGCGTCCTACGACCTCTGGACCGACATCGACCTGTCGCTCAGCGGGGCGCCCTATCGTCCCGAGACGCTGGTGACAGGCCCGACCGAGTTCCTGACGGCCGTGGCCGCCGCGCGCGGCGCGGGTGAGCCCATCGGCATGCGGTTCGACGATCCCTCGCTGCGGGACGAGGCGGTGACCGCCGCGCGGTCCCTTGGCGGAATCCTCGCCGGCGGCGGGCTGAGCTTCGACCTCGACATCCCGGCCGACCCCGAGGCGCCGCGTCCAGTCCTTGCCCTGACACGCGGCGACACCGCGACGGCGACGATCGGCGGCACCGGCGCGTCGCCCGCGATGGTGCTGCGCGTCGATCCCACAGGCCTGCCGGACATGGGACAGACGCTCGGCACGCATCCCGTGGCCGAGACCCCGCCGGCGATGGAGACCGGACGCAAGGTCGCGCTGTCGGACCTGGGCTTCGAGACCTACGCGGTCGAGGATCACCTCTGGTCCGGCGACGTGACATTCACCCTGCCCGACGCGTGGCTCGTCGCAACCAACGAACGGGCCGAGTTGTCGCTGCGGTTCGACAACGCGCCAGGCCTGCCCGAGGGGTCGCGCCTGCGCGTCATCGTCAACGGCGAACCGGTGCGGATGATCCCGCTACACGACGAGGTCCACCAGAGCAGCGATGTCCTTCCCGTCCGCTTCGGGGCCGAACTGCTGCAGGCGGGGCGGAACGACCTGTCGTTCGAGGTGATCGTGCCCGGCGACCCCGCCGACGCCCCCTGCCCGGACGTGCGCTTCACCCGCGTCTCCATCGACGACAGCTCGATGCTGCGGGTGCCGAACTCGCCCGAAATGTATGCCCCCGGTGTCGCCAGTGCTCTGGGCCGGTTGGGCCCCGAGGGCCTGACAGAGGCGCTGACGCGGGCGACGAGGGCCGAACGCGCCGGCAACATACTGGACATCGCGGCGGCCCTGCCCCGGCGCGAGACGCCGCAGACTGCCGGCGGCTCGGTGTCGCTGATCGTGACCGACGCCAATGAGATCGACCAGGCGTCGTTCGGATCGCTCTGGTCCGGCCGCGAGGTGGTCAACGGCACGCTCGGCCGGGTGCAGACCTCGAACCGGGATGCGGAGCCGCAGGCGCGTGCCCGCAGGCCGGTGGAGTTGCAGCGTGCGCAGATGTTCGAGTCCGGGATCGTCGACTGGGCCGGAGAGCGTGTCGCGCGGGTCCGGGACTTTTTCTCGTCGCTCCTGTTCCCCGATCCGGCGGCGGAACTGGCCGAGTGGATGGGCCAGCGTCGGGGCCAGGCGTTGCTCTACCAGCTGGACGAAGAGACGCCAGACACCCTGTACCTCGCCGTGACCGAAGAGGCGCGTTTCCAGGACGTCGCCGACGCCGTCGGCCGCGTCGCCACCACGGGCGTGCCGCTTCAGGGGCACATGGCGCTTCTGACCTGGGACGGCCGCTGGGAAAGCTGGGCCGACACCAGCCGCCTCCCCGAACTGGCGGACACGGTGACCTTTACCAACGCGCGGGCCATCGCCGGCAACTACGCCGCCGCGCGCCCGTCGGCCTTCGTGGCCGTTCTGCTTCTGACCACGCTGCTATCGGCGGCCGCGGCCTATGCGTTCCTGATCCATTCGAGAGGCCGGCAATGACCACACGACGGAGCGTTCTCGGCCTCATCGCCGGGCTTCCCCTCATCGCGGCCGGCAGCCGGCTGGCGGCGCAGTCCTCGGACCCGATGACGCCGCTCTGGCAGGCGTGGAAGGACGTGCACATGACCGCCGAGGGCCGCGTGGTCGACGCCTTCCAGGAGGACGCCAGCCACTCGGAGAGCCAGGGCTACGGGCTGTTGCTGGCCGAGGCCTTCGGCGACCGCGAGGGCTTCGAACAGCTGCTCGACTGGTCGCTGTCGAACCTCGCGGTGCGCCCGGACGACGCGCTGCTCTCATGGCGCTGGCAGCCGGCCGAGGGCGGGCGTGTCACCGATTCCAACAACGCGACCGACGGTGACATCTTTCACGCCTGGGCGCTGGTCCGGGCGGCCGAACGCTTTGGCGAGGCGCGCTATACCGAGCTGGCCACAGCCATCGCCAATGACATCGAGCGCCTGTGCATCCGTCCCTGCCCCGACGATCCCGACTGCACGCTGCTACTGCCGGGCGTCGAGGGCTTCGAGTACGAGGACGGCTTCATCGTGAACCCGGCCTATACCTGTCCGCGGGCGATGACGCAGATCGCCCGCGCAACCGGTGTCTCGGCGCTCGAGACGGTGTCGGCCGACAGCGTCGCGATGCTGGCGCGGCTGACGCGAGAATCGCTGCCGCCCGACTGGGTGGCGGTGACATCCTCGGGCTTTGCCGAGCCGCCCGAGAAATCCTTCGACTTCGGCTACGAGGCGCTGCGTCTGCCGCTCTACCTTGTCTGGTCCGGGCTCGCCGGCCATCCGGCAGTGCTGTATGCCGCCGAGGCGTGGCAGCCCTTCGTGAACGCCGAGACGCCGCAGACCCCGACGATCATCGACCGGACCAGCGGCGAGATCATGGAGACAAGCCCCGACACGGGCTACCGCGCCATCGCCGTTCTGGCCGCGTGCAGCCGCGGCGACGTCTCTCCCGGCGCCATGCCGGCCTTCACCGCGAACCAGCCCTACTATCCGGCCACGCTGCACCTGCTGGCCCTGGTGGCTCAACGAGAGGCCCAGTTCTCATGCTATTCCCTCTGACCCTTTCGCCCCGCCGCATCGCCCTGGCCGCGCTCGTCTCGCTCGTCGCGGGGAGTCCGCTTTCCGCGCAGAGCGTGTCCGAGTCCGACCTCGCCGCGCTGCGCTATTTCCTGTCGATCGGGGACGAGCAGGCGGTCCGCGCCGAAAAGGAGCGCCTGCAGGAAGAGTTCCCCGACGTCGAGATCGACGCTCTGCTCGAGGACCTCACCCAACGCTCGGACCAGGTCGACACCAGCCAGATCTGGGAGCTGATCGCCCGCAGCGAATACGAAGGCGCCCGCGAACTGATCGCGCGCACCCGGCAGGAACAGCCCTCGTGGTCGCCGCCGGACGAACTGCTGAACGTGCTGAACGAACGGCAGGGCCAGACGAACTTCGACACCGCCATCGCAGAGGACGACCTGACCGCCGCGCTCGCCACGATCGGCGAGTTTCCCGATCTTCTGACCTGCCAGCGGGTGAATAACGCATGGCAGCTTGCGGAGCTGCAGGCGCGCAACGAACGGGTCGACAGCGCCATCTCGACCTATTCCGGCATCCTGTCGACCTGCACCACGTCCGACTACGTCATCGCCACGCTGCAGAAGGCGTCGCAGGTCGGCACCGAGTCACAGGTCGCCGCGCTGTTCGAAACCGCGCGCGAGCGGAACCCATCGATGCGCTCGCGTCTCGCCGACCTCGAAAGCGAACTCGCGCCGCTGATCGGCCGGCAGGACATGGTGAACGGCACGGCAATGGACTCGGCGTCCTCGACATCCTCCACCGCCTCGCGCTCCGGCGGCCCCGCGCCGGTGACGTCACTCCGCCCCGAGTACCGCGGCAACCGCGTCGCCCCTGCCCGCGTCAGCCGCACCGCTCGCGATGCGCCCGTGCCGGTCAACCCGGCGCCTGCGCCCTCGACGGGCCGTCAGGCGCCCGCGGGCGGCGGCAGCCTGTCGAGCGCCGCCGCTGCGGCCGACCGCGAGGACTGGGCAACCTGTCTCAGGCTGACCAACGGCAACCAGTCGGCCCGGATGCTCAGCCAGCGGGGCTGGTGCGCGATGAACATGGGCCGACCGCTCGAAGCGATCCGCGCCTTTCAGACCGCCGCCGCCAATACCGGCGATGCGCAGTTGGCCCGGGATTCGAACTATGGCGCGATCCTCGCCTATCTCGAGGCCGACATGGTGCGCGAGGCCGCCGACCTGTCCCGGCGCGCGAGCCTTTCCGCCCAACAGCGACAGACGACCGACAAGTCGATCCTCAGCCAGCTTGCGCTGCAATCCTTCGACAATCGCCGCTACAACGAGACCGTGGCGTACGTCGACCGGCTCAGCCGCGAGACCGGCGGGCTGGACCGCGGCATGGCGATGCTGCGCGGCTACGCCCTGCTGCATTCGGGGCGCAAGCCACAGGCCCGACAGCAGTTCATGGCGGTGCACCGCTCGTCGCCCGGCCCGGATTCCCAGCGGGCGCTGGTCGAGGCACGGTGATCCCATGGCGTCGCCCAATGCTCCGGACGACGGGCCCCGCAGCTCACTCCAGCCCATCCTGAAGGAGCTCTGCGACGCGATCGAGGGCTGCGCCGGCGTTCCGGCGGCCCTGCGCGTCCTGCGGGACGCGCCCGCCTTGCCGGAAGGGTGGTTCGAAGAGGATGACGGACGCGTCGGCCTGCGCCTCGCCCTCGAACACACGGGCTGGTCGGCTGAAATCGTGTTCCGCGAGCGGACGGACCTGCGCCTGACACCCGACCGTCGCGTCCCGGTCGAGGCGATGATGCCGCTGGTCAAACGGGTCCTCTCCGCCGAGATCGAGACCCGCCGGCTGCAGCACCAGGTGTCGATGCTGCATTCCGACAACGCCACCCTGCTCCGGCGGACCCGGCTGGACCACATGACCGGGCTGCTGAACGGCACCAGCTTTCACAGGACCGCACATCGCCTCGTCGAAAGGGTCGAGCGGCCGCGCCACGTGGCGCTGCTGCTGATCGACGTCGACGACTTCAAGGTGGTGAACGACACGTTCGGCCACGCCTTCGGCGACCGCTACATCCGCCTGATGGCCCGCACGCTGCGCGGCATCTGCCGCGCAGGCGATCCGGTCGGCCGCATCGGCGGGGACGAGTTCGCGGTGCTGCTCTGCGACATCCCCGAGGACGAGGCCTGGGTCGCACGGACCGTCCGCCGCATCCAGACCTCGTTCATGACCGCGACCCACGCGATGGAGCCGCGCTGCCGCGGGGCCGCCAGCATCGGGGCGCATTGCTTCGCCGCGCCGGGCCCGGCCTATGCCGACGTGTTCCGCCTGGCGGATGCCGCGCTCTACCGTGAGAAGGCGATGAAGAACTCCCGGTCGGTGCCCCGCGCGATGTGACCGTGCAGACGAGAACCGCGGCGCCCGAGGGACGCCGCGGCCGGTCGCCAGACAAGACCTGCGTTCAGCTCGAAACGCGGCCCGCCCCGGCCCGTAGAGACAGGTACCAGACAGTCGCCTCGGTCCGGTTCTGCACGCCCAGCTTGTTGATGATGTGGTGCATGTGCAGCTTCACGGTATGCTCGGACAGGCCGAGTTCCGCAGCGACGACCTTGTTCTGCTGTCCCCTCGAGACGAGGTCGAGCACCTGGAGTTCGCGCCCGGTCAAGCCGTTGTTCGGATCCTCGCGCACAGCGCCCGTCAGCGGCGCATCAACCGCCGCCGGCACGTCCGGCGCCGGGCTGAGCGCCGCGTTGATCACGTCGCGATGGATGTAGCCCTCGCCGTTGATCAGCAGGCAGATCACCGACCGCCAGTTGTCGTACTGCATCCGCATCGGCAGCAGACACAATTGCCCCAGCCTGGACTGCCGGCTGAGCTTGCGCACGAGCTCGACCACGGCCGTCTGGTCACGATAGACCAGTGCGAGGTTCGCGCGCGGGAAGAACTGTTGGATCGACTCCAGGTCGTCCGAGAGATGCCGGACGTACGCTTCCTCGAGCACGACGGTCGTCGTCGCGTTCAGCACCGCCTCCGCCTCGTCCGCGAGCTGAATGAGGGTCGCGTAACGTTTCACCTGGAAGTCGGGAAAATCCGACCCGATCAGGCGGATAAGGCCATCTGAGAAGGATACTGAGTTCCCGACGAATGCGATGACCGGCACCTCCTGTGCCGGCATTTCCATTTCTGTTAGTGTCTTCCTCGCCACGATGGTTTGTTCCATAAATGTTTCCGGCGGGCAGGAGCCGGCCTCCCAAAAAATGATGGCATCGCAAACGGCGACACCGGAGCTAGTATAAAAAACGAACTAAGTCCGATCAGAATAAGACGGATTAACTTAAAGTAAACGTAATCTTTTGGACAGGTCCGGCCCGGACGCTCCAGGGTGATTTTTCAGCATATAGATACCAATGCGCTGCAATACACAAGACATGGTATAACCCCATAAATTTCAGACGCGCGGCATCTCGAATCGCAGCCGCCGAAACTTACAACTCACGGTCAATTTACCCTAGGTAATCAGTCAGGAACCCGCCGCAATGCCTCGCTTTCTACGCCTAAAAGGCTACCACTTTAAGCGTAGTCAATCTTTAGACAGGGAGCCCTGCACCCGTGCAGTGATCGCTTGACCGCGATACTTCGGACCGAAATCCCCATGATAAAGTCAGCTCGCAGCATCCCCGAGAACTCCACAGAACTGAAAAGCGAAAAAAGACCGAAATTGCGTGCTCGAAACTACGTCGACACGTCGAAAAAAACTGCGCGATATTTTGATAGGATGACTCAATTCGGAAACGCCAGAAACATCCCTCAAGTAAATGAACCGCCATCTACCCGCGGCCATCCCCTGTCCTCGGCTTCATCCTTTCCAGATGGCATACTGCCCCGGCCCGTATCGCGCCGGCGGAAGGTGAAGCAGGACACAGGGTTGGCCACGTGGCAAACTCACTCTACTTCGCTTGTCGCAACATCAGGGAGTGTACGTCGATGACTTTGAAATCTGCTGCTGCCGCGTTCGGACTGGCTGCGGCGGCCCTCGCCAACGCGGCCAACGCCGACATCGTCGTGTCGTCCAAGATCGATACCGAAGGCGGCCTTCTGGGCAACATGATCGCGCTGGCGCTGGAGGATGCGGGGATGCCGGTCAATCGGCGGCTTCAGCTTGGTGGCACCCAGGTGGTGCGCGAGGCGATCCTCGCCGGCCAGATCGACATCTACCCCGAGTACACCGGCAATGCCGCGTTCTTCTTCAACGAGGCCGACAGCGACACCTGGAAGGATCCCGACGCCGCCTATGAGCGGGCGAAGGAACTGGACGCCGAGGCGAACGACATCCAATGGCTCCAGCCGGCGCCCGCCAACAACACTTGGGCCATCGCCGTGACCTCGGATGTGGCCGAAGAGAACGACCTCTCGACGATGACCGACTTCGGCGACTGGATCTCGAATGGCGGCGACGTGACGCTTGCCGCCTCGACCGAGTTCGTGTCCTCCCCCGCCGTCCTTCCGGCCATGCAGGAGACCTACGGCTTCGAGCTGTCCGAGGACCAGACCGTCATCCTCTCGGGCGGCGACACCGCCGCGACGATCCAGGCTGCCGCGCGCGGCACGTCCGGCGTCAACGCGGCGATGGTCTATGGCACCGATGGCGGTGTCGGGGCGACCGGTCTCGTCGTGATGGCGGACGACCAGGGCGTGCAGCCGGTCTACGAGCCGACGCCCATCGTGCGGGCCGAGACGCTCGACGAATATCCCGAGATCCCGGACGTTCTGAACCCGATCTTCGAAGGGCTGGACATGGAAACCCTGCAAAGGCTGAACGGCCGCATCCAGGTCGGCGGTGAGCCGGCCGAAGCCGTCGCGCGGGACTACCTGACCCAGAGCGGGGTCCTGAACTGATCGCGGCCCCCGACGCCCGGCGGACCACCGCCGGGCACGCCGCCGCCAAGGCGTGGCACTCCCTCAGCCCGAGCGGTGCGCTTTTTGCCGTCATCGGGCTCGTTGCCGTTGTGCTGCCGTTCGGCGTCATCCGCGAGAACCGCATCGTCCTGGGCGAGGACGTGGCCCTGTGGGCGATGGCGCCCCCATGGGCGGTCTCGGTCACCCTGGCGGCCGTGGTGGCGGGGCTGGCGATGGGGCTGGTCCGGAGCCGCCAGTGGCTCCGCTTCGCCGGCAGCCTGGTCGGTGTCGGCGGAATCGTCCTGACGCTGACGATCGGAGCCCGCGCCCTTTTGGCCGACGCCGGCGAGCTCGCCCGCGTCTCGCCGGCGATCGGGTTCTGGCTTCTGCTGCTGGCGCTTCTGTTGCTCATGGCCGACGCGCTGTCGGCGATGCGCCCCGGTCCGGGGGCGCGCTTCGCCATCCTCGTCGGACTGCTCGGGGCGTTCGGCGCGCTGCTGGGCTCCGGCGCGCTGATGGACCTGTCGGTGATGCAGGAATATGCCGGCCGCGCGGCGAGCTTCTGGACGGCCGCGCAGCGTCACGTGGCGCTGGCCATCGGCTCGCTCGCCGCGGCCGCGCTTGTCGGCTTTCCGCTGGGTATCCTGTGCCACCGGCGCGCAAAGGCGCGGGGCGCCGTCCTGCCGGTGCTGAGCCTGCTGCAGACGATCCCCTCGCTCGCGATGTTCGGCCTGATGATCCCGATCCTGTCATGGGTCGGCGCCTCGGTCCCCGGCGCGCGCGCCATCGGCATCGCCGGGATCGGTTTCGCGCCGGCCTTTCTCGCCCTTTTCCTCTATTCACTGCTGCCCGTGGTCTCGAACACCGTTGCCGGGCTCGGCACCCTGCCGCCCGCGACGCTCGAGGCGGCGACGGGCATGGGCATGACCACGCGTCAGCGACTGATGCGGGTCGAGCTGCCGCTCGCACTGCCCGTGATCCTCGCCGCGATCCGCATCGTGCTGGTGCAGAACATTGGCCTTGCCGTCATCGCCGGGCTGATCGGCGGCGGCGGGTTCGGAACCTTCGTGTTCCAGGGCCTGAACCAGACGGCGACCGACCTGATCCTGCTCGGCGCGCTGCCGACCGTCCTGATGGCGATCGTCGCGGGCGTGCTGATGGACATCTGCGTCGACCTGACCCGCCGCGCGCCGAAGGGAGCCGCCCCATGATCGAAATCGACGCCCTCACCAAGGTCTACGGCGACACCACCGCGGTGGACGCCGTGTCGCTGACGGTCGACACCGCCACGATCACGGCGGTCGTGGGCACCTCCGGGTCGGGCAAGACCACGCTCCTGCGGATGATCAACCGGCTCGTCGAGCCGACTTCGGGCAGCGTACGTATCAACGGCGAGCCGGCGGGCGAGATGGCGCCCCACCTGCTGCGGCGCCGGATCGGCTATGCCATCCAGGGCCACGGCCTTTTCCCGCACCACTCGGTCGCGCGCAATATCGGTGCGGTGCCCAGATTGCTGGGCTGGTCCCGGTCCGACATCCGGGCGCGCGTGGACGAGCTGCTGACGCTGTTCGACATGGAGCCCGCGTCGTTCCGCGACCGCTTCCCGCACGAGTTGTCGGGCGGACAGCAGCAGCGCGTCGGCGTCGCCCGCGCGCTGGCCTCGCGCCCCGACCTGATGCTGATGGACGAACCCTTCGGCGCGCTCGACCCGATCATCCGGGCCCGCGCCCAGGACGACCTGCGCCAGATCCAGCGCAAGCTCGGCTCGACCATCATGCTGGTGACGCACGACATGGAAGAGGCGATCCGGCTCGGCGACAAGGTCGCGGTGATGGATGACGGCCGGCTTCTGCAATATGCCCCCCCGGCCGAGATCGTGGCCGACCCCGCAACCGACTTCGTCGCCGACCTGATCGGCGATACCGAGCGGCCGATGCGCTTCCTCTCGCTCGTCCCCGTCTCGGAGATCGTCGAGGACGGCCCGGCAGACGGCACCGCCATCGACTCGGGCGCCAGCCTGCGCGACGCGCTCTCGGCCAGCCTCTGGACCGACCGCGAGGCGCTGCCGGTCACCCGCGACGGCACGGTCGTGGGCCGCGTCACGCTCGAGGCGATCCGCGCACGGGCGGCGCGCGCCTCATGAGAAAGGGACTGATCCTGCGCGGCCTGCTGGTGGCCCTGCTGGTGGCGCTCGTCCTGCGGCCCGAGCTGTTCACGCCGCTCTTCGCCCCCTTCGCGCCGAACGGCGGCCCTGTGATCTACCAGCGCACATCGCTCCTGTCGCTGTCGCTCAGCCACCTGGGGCTGGTCGCCGTGGCCTCCGGGCTGGCCACCGTGGTGGCCGTGTCGCTCGCGATCCTCGTCACCCGGCCCGCGGGTGCCGCGTTCCGGCCATTGTCGCGCACGATCACCAATATCGGCCAGACCTTCCCGCCGGTCGCTGTGCTGGCGCTGACCGTGCCGGTCTTCGGGTTCGGCTCGGGGCCGACGCTGGTGGCGCTGTTCCTGTACGGCCTCCTGCCGGTGTTCGAGAACGCCATGACCGGGTTCGGCACGCTGCCGCCCCGCACGATGGAGGCCGCGCGCGGCATGGGCCTGACCCGCTGGCAGCAGCTGTGGCAGGTCGAGCTGCCGCTCGCCGCGCCGGTGATCCTGACCGGCATCCGCCTGTCGGTGGTGATCTCTCTCGGAACCGCGACGATCGGCTCGACCGTGGCGGCGGCGACGCTGGGCGAAGTCATCATCGCGGGCCTCTTGACCGACAACACGGCCTACGTGCTGCAGGGCGGGCTGATCGTCGGCATCTTCGCGGTGCTGCTCTACGACGCGCTGGTCCTTGTCGAGCGCGCGCTCGCCCGCCGCATGGGCCGGGTGCAGCAGGCGGCCTGAAGCCACCGCCCCACCCGGCGCCCCTCAGTCGTGCGCGTGATGACGGGGCATCGCGGTGCACGCGCCATAGAGACCCACGTCGGTATGGGCGTTCGCGGCGGATTCGAATTCCAGCGTCGAATGGGTGATGCCGAAGGCGGTCTCGAGCACGTGCTTGATGTCGTGCTTGATCTCTTCCTGCCGCTGCCACGCCTCGGGTTCCAGCACGACATGGGTGTCGAGCGCGGCGGCATGCTCCTGCATCTGCCAGAAATGGACGTGGTGCAGCTCGCGCACGCCCGACACGCGGCTCACCGCGTCGATCACGGCGTCGTTGTCGATGTCGGGCGGGCTGCCCAGCATCAGCGTGCGGATCGGCGTTCCGATCTCGCTCAGGGCGAGATACAGGATGTAGCCGGCGATCAGCAGCGTCACCAGCGGATCCACCAGCCGCCAGTCATATAGCAGGATCAGCGTGCCGCCGCCGACCACCGCGATCGAGGCCAGCGCATCGCTGAGATTGTGCAGGAACAGCGCCCGGATGTTCACGCTGCCCTTCTGCATCGACCACGTCAGCGCCGCCGTCAGCCCATCGACGAACAGCGCCACGGCCCCCAGGACGATCACCGTCCAGCCGCCCACCTCGGGCGGATCGATCAGCCGCATCCCGCCCTCGTAGATCAGGTAGAGGCCGATCAGCACCAGGGTCGTGTAGTTGATCAGCGCGGCGACGATCTCGATCCGGCCGTAGCCGTAGGTCATCCGCGCATCCGCCGGGCGCCGGGCGATCTTGCGCGCGGCAAAGGCGATCAGCAGCGACGCCATGTCCGAGAAATTGTGCAGCGCGTCGGCGATCAGCGCGAGGCTGCCCGACACGATGCCGCCGGCGATCTGCGCGACGGTCAGCGCGAGGTTTGCCCAGATCGCAACCGACACCCGGCGGTCGCCGGAGGCCGGGTCGATATGGGCGTGTCCGTGGTCGTGCGGCATGGGGCCGGTCTCCTGCTCTGGAACGGGTCCCGACAGAGCTAGGGCCTACAGCGACTAGAGCTTCAAGGGCCGCGCCGCATTTTCCGCCTCAGGCGCCGATATGCGTGTGGTCCGTCAGACATTCCGAGTGGTCGCGCAGAACCTCGATCACCCGGCAATCCGCCAGCGTGCCGCCCTCGCAATCGTGCACCATGCGCTTGAGCTCGGTCCGCAGCGCTTCGAGCCGCGCGATCCGCTGCTCGACCTGCCGCAGCTGGCGTTGCGCGATGGAATCCGCCGCCGCGCAGGACTGGTCGGGATGATCGGCAAGGTTCAGAAGCTCGCGGATCGCATCCAGGTGGAACCCCAGCTGCCGCGCGTGACGGATGAAGGCCAGCCTGTCCAGCTCGTCCCGGCCATAGCGGCGCTGCCCGCCCTCGCTGCGATCCGGCTCGGGCATCAGGCCGATCTGTTCGTAATAGCGGATGGTCTGAACCTTGGTCCCGGTCTCGCGGGCCAGCGTGCCGATGCTCAGCATGTGTCCTCCTTGAAGCTACAGCGATTGTAGGTATCCGACCGACGTCCCGCAACCCGCGGTCCGGGGCCTCACATCGGCGTGACGCCGCCGCCGCGACGAAATCGGGGCTTGCACCCCCACCGGCGATGGCGTGTAGCCATGGCGCCATGACGACCGGACCCTGCGACACCCCCTCGCGCGACATCAGGATCGCTGCGCAACATGGCGATACGGCTGGCAAATGGCGCAAGCCGGCAGGTGACGGCACCCCAACACGGATGACCCACATGATCAGATCGTTCCGCTTCACCGTCCTCGCCGGCCTCCTGGCATTTCCGATGGCTGCCGGGGCCGGGTCCGACGGCATCGTCGTCGACGCGCCGTGGTCGCGGGCCTCGATCGGCACCAGCCGGCCGGGCGTCGCCTACATGGCGCTGACCAATACCGGCGACAGCGCGGCCACGCTCACCGGGCTCAAGGCCAAGATCTCGGGCATGCCCGAGCTTCACCGCAGCGGCACCAACGCCGATGGCGTCAGCACGATGGAGCCGGCGGGCGACATCACCATCCCGCCGGGAGAAACCGTGAGCCTCGAACCCGGCGGCCTGCACGCCATGCTGATGCGCCTGACCGCGCCGCTGGAGGAAGGCCAGACCTTCCCGCTGACCCTGGTGTTCGAGGACGGCGCCGAAATCGAGGTCGAGGTGCCGATCCTCGCCCCGACGGCCCGCGGCCCCGCCGAGTAATCCGCCCGGCCGGCCCCTTCACAGGACATCGGCCGCGGCGCCCGCCGCCGCGGCCCCGACCCGATCACGCAGCCGGAGGAGACATGAAAGTCACCTGGATCGCCGCGGGAACGCTCGGATGCGCCGGAGCCCTCGTCGCGGCACTCGGCGGCGCCGACCTGCTGCGCCCCGCCGGTCCCGACCTGTCGCAAGCGGTGGCCGAACCCGGAAGCCACCGGATCGCCGCCACCGCCGGCGCCCGCCCCGCCCGGGTCCACACCGCGCCGCGCATCCCCGCGCCGGCCGGCCCCGCCACGCCGCAGGCCAGCGGGCGCGTCGCCCCGCCCCAGCCCGCACCCGGCCCCGCCTGGAGCCGCGTCGTGGCCAGCGGCGACACGCTCGACGCGCTCTTGGCCGAGAGCGGGCTCGCCCCCGAGGACCGCCGCGCCGTTGTCGCCGCCATCGCGGACAAGACCGATGCAGGCGGCCTGCGCCCCGGTCACCGCGTCAGCGTGCAGTCGCTGAGCGACGGCACTCCCGCGGCGGTATCGCTGACGATCGACGATGGCCGCCGCGTGGTTACGATGCTGGGCGACAGCCCCGCCTCCCGCCTGATCGACCCCGAGACGACGACGCGCGCCCATGCGGGAACGGTGGCGGTCGACGGCACGATCTTCGCCGCGCTCGAGGGCGCCGACATCCCCACCCGCTTCGCCGCCGACTTCACCGACACGCTGGGCGGCATCGTCGATTTCCGCCGCGACATGCAGGGCGGCGAGACGCTGGACGTTCTCTGGCACGAGGATGTGAGCGCGGACGGCACGCGCATCGGACAGCCCGGCTTGCGCTATGCCGCGCTAGCACTCGACGGCGCGGTGATCGAGCTGCTCGACGGCGCGGGCGGCGTGACGGTGTTCCGCAACGGCAATCTGGTGCAGACGGCAGCCATGCCGGTCGAGGACGCGCGCCTCAGCTCACCCTTCGGGCCGCGCGACCACCCGATCCGCAACCGGGTCATCATGCACACCGGCGTCGATTACGCCGCCGCGCGCGGCACGCCCGTCCACGCCACCGCGCCGGGGCGGGTGTCCTTCGTCGGGCGGCGCGGCGGCTATGGCCGCGTGGTCGAGATCGACCACGGCGACGGACGGATGAGCCGCTATGCGCATCTCAGCACGGTCGCGCAGGAACTGTCCGACGGCGGCAGGGTTGGGGCGGGCGACGTGATCGGCGCCGTGGGGGCGACCGGTCTGGCGACCGGCCCCAACCTGCACTACGAAGTGCGCATCGCAGGCCGGCCCGTCGACCCGCTGTCGGACGAGCGCGTGGCCGAAATGACTGAAACAACCGATCGCGCCGCGGCGGCCCGACGCCTCGCCGCTGCCAGGACCGAGACCGCGGCCCGCCTCGACCGGCGCGTCGCCGCGATGTCGCGGCTGACGCTGTCGACGAAAGGAAAGTGACGATGCCCGCACCCGACGCCGCCCGCCCCGACACCGTGTCGGCGTGCTGATGGACACCGTCTCGTCGCCGCTGCTGCTGGGCTTTCTCGGCAGTCTCGCCGCCGGCATGATGACGTCGGTGGGCGCGCTGCCGGTGCTCTTCGGCCGCCAGCCCACCCGCGCCTTCCGCGATATGTCGCTGGGCTTTGCCGCAGGCGTGATGCTGGCCGCCTCGTTCTTCTCGCTGATCATCCCCGCCCTCGACGCGGCCGAGGGCCAGTACGGCGACGGCGCGATCCCGGCTGCCATCGCCTGCATCGCCATCCTGATCGGGATGGGCGCGGTCGCGATGATGAACGAGGCGCTGCCGCACGAGCATTTCCGCACCGGCCGCGAAGGCCCCGAGGCCGCCGCGCTGCGCCGGGTCTGGCTCTTCATCATCGCCATCACGATCCACAACTTCCCCGAGGGCCTCGCCGTCGGCGTGGGCTTCGGCGCGGACGGACTGACGGGCGGCATGCCCCTGGCGCTGGGGATCGGCCTGCAGAACGCGCCCGAGGGGCTGGCCGTCGCCGTGTCGCTCCTGGGCGAGGGCTATGGCAAGGCGCGCGCCTGGGGCATCGCCACGATGACCGGCCTGATCGAACCGGTGGGCGGGCTCCTGGGGGCCGGGGTCGTCACCATCGCGCAACCGCTCCTGCCGTGGGGGCTGGCCTTCGCCGCGGGTGCCATGCTCTATGTCATCAGCCACGAGATCATCCCCGAGACGCACCGCAGCGGCCACCAGAACAAGGCGACGCTGGGCCTGTCCGTCGGGTTGGTCCTGATGCTGTTCCTCGACGTCTGGCTCGGCTGACCCCGCCGGTTGCGACAGCGCACCGCATAGAACCCCGAACCGCCCCAAGGCACGGACCCGCCAATGACAGACGACACCGACACCCCCACCACCGCCGACGAACAGCGCGTCGCGCGCGAGAAGGCGAACAAGCTCGTCGCGCTGCTGCTGGTCGGAGTCAGCGTGGTGTTCCTGATCGGCGCTATCGGCGTCGGGCTGCTGGTTCTCTATGGGCCGTACTGATCGCATGACCCGGCGCGGGGCGCTGCGCCTCGGCGCGGCCGGTGCCGCGATGCTCGCCATGGGCGGATGCCGGGACGAGGACTGGTACGGCCGCAACGTCGAGGGCACCCTGCCCGACCTCGACTTCACCCTGACCCGCGCCTCCGAAGGGACCACCGTGACCGAAGAGTCCTATCGCGGGCAGGTCGTGGCGATGTTCTTCGGCTTCACCTTCTGCCCCGATATCTGCCCGATGACGCTGGCCAACCTCTCGGCCCTTGCAGACCGGCTGGGCGAGGACGCGGCGGGGCTGTCGATCCTGTTCGTCACCGTCGATCCCGCGCGCGACACGCTCGACCAGATGGGCGATTACGTCGCCAACTTCACCGACCGCGCCGACGGGCTGCGCGGCACGCCTGACCAGCTCGCCGCGCTGACCCGCCGCCTGCGCGTGACCTACAAGGTCGCCGAACACGAGCCCGGCGCGATGGAATACGGCGTCTCTCACGGCAAGTCGGTCTATGTCTTCGGACCTGACGGCGAGGCGCGGGTAATGTTGACCAGCTTCGACACGGCCGAGGCCGACATCGACGCCGCGGCCGACGACATCACGCGGCTCCTCGCCTGAACGACGGGCCTCAGGGCTCGGCGCCCGCGCGGCGCATGTTGCCGACCACCACCAGAAGGCCCACGACGCTCATCATCGCGGGCGGAATCCAGATCACGATGCCGCCGATCTGCTGATCGGTGACCGCGCTGATGCCGGGGAAATAGCGGCCGCAGAAGGCGTAATAGGGAAAGATGTCGCTCTGCGAGAAGGTGATGAGCGCACCCAGCAGGATCTGCGGGAACATCACCCCCACGGCGAGGGCGGCGCGCAGGCCGAACCGAACGCGGGCCGGCGGGCTGGGCCGGGTGTCCAGCACCAGCGCCCAGAACAGGATGCCGTCCAGCACCATCGTCCAGTTCATCAGGGCATAGAGCACCGGATCCAGCATCGCCACGAAATGCACCGGCGGGATCAGCCAGAACCAGAACAGCCCGACGAACAGGATCACCGCGACCGCAGGCTGCTGGGTCACCCGCATCACCCCCCGCGCCGGTCCGCTGTCGCAGGCCCGCCGCAGCCAGTCCGGCCCGCCCGCCAGGATCGCCGGCCCCGCACAGCTCAGCGCCAGCAGGACGGGGCCCACATGGTGCATCGCGACGTGCTGCAGCCGGTTGGTGAAGAACATCCGCTGGGCGAGATACTCGAACCCCGTCTGCGTCACCCCGTAGATCAGCAGCAGCCCCGCCCAGAACGCGGCCTGCCGCCACGGCCCCGGCCGCCGCGCGGAATCCACCCGCGACAGCCCGCGGGCGAACCACAGCGCGGTCAGCGTCACCGCCAGCCAGATGCCCCACGAGAACTCGTAGGGCCCCACCGCCGGCATCCGCGCGGGATAATAGGTCGACACCGTCCACATCACCGCCCCGGCCAGCAGGATGGCGGCATAGGGCATCAGGGTGCCCGGTTCGGGCAGGCGGCGGGCGGTGATCGTGGTCATAGCCGCCTCTTGCCCCAAGCGCGGGGCCGGGTCAAAGCCGCGCCGCGCGGCGGCGACAAACGGTCCCGCCCCTCAGCCGTTCCAGCGCACCACGCCCAGCTCGGTCACGTCGTAGCCCGGCATCGCCGCGGCCCGGCGTCGGAACGTGTCGGTCGCAAGGAACCCCAGCAGCGCCTGCATCGGCGGCTCGAACCATGCCCTGCGGTCGACGAGCAGGTCGAACCGCTCGTCCACAACCGGCACGAAGGACAGCCCATAGGGCGCCGCCAGTGCCTCGAGCCCGAAGGCCGCGTCGGCCTCGCCCTCGGCGACGGTGCGCACGGCGTCATCCTCGCTCCGCGCGACCGGCGCGCGGTCGATCGCGTCGGGCGTCTGCCCCGCCTCGGCCCAGAGCGCATCGAACAGCGTCTGGCTGCCCGACTCGGGCTGACGCGGCACGAAGCGGCGTCCCGCCAGCGCCGGCAGCCCGTCGATGCCGCTCTCCTCGGGACGGACGACCAGCCCCCGGCGCCGCACCGCCCACGAGACCAGGACCGCCGCCTGCCCCTCGCACGCGGCGGCGACGCCGGGGATGTTCCAGCCACCCGCCGCGCCGTCGCGCAGGTGCAACCCGGCGGCCACCCCCTCGCCCGCCACGAACCGGCGCAGGCCGTCGAGGCTGCCGTCCAGGAACGTCGCCAGCCCGCATTGCGACTGCCGCAGCGCCCATTCCAGCAGCGGGTCGTGACTGCCAAGGAAGATCGGCGGCCGCGCCGCGCCCGTCCCGCCCGAGCTCGCGCCCGAGATCCACGCCCGGATCTCGCCCGCGGGGAACAGCAGCTTGCCGGTCGCCCGCGAACACGGCACCTCGCCCGAGGCGGCCAGGTCATAGACCTTGCGCTCCTTCACGCGCAGCAGATCGGCCAGCTCCTTGACCGTCAGGTATTCCGGCGCCGCCATCTCTCCGCGTCCCTCAGGCATGGGCCTGCCGCACCGCGGTCATCCGCAGCCCCTGCACCACAGCGTTCACGCCCAGGGCGATCGTCATCAGGATCAGCCCGAGCGCCAGCGCAAGCGGCAGGTCGCCCTTCGACGTCTCCAGCGCGATGGCGGTGGTCATCACCCGCGTCAGGTGGTCGATGTTGCCGCCCACGACGATCACCGCGCCCACCTCGGCCACCGCCCGGCCGAACCCGGCCAGCCCCACCGTCAGCAGCGAATACCGCGCGTCCCACAACAGCGCCTGCACCGTCTGCAGCCGCGTCAGGCAGAGCGAGCGGAACTGCTCGGCGTATTCGGAATGAAGGTCCTCGAGCACCTGCCGCGACAGGGCGGTGACGATCGGCGTGATCAGGATCGTCTGCGCCACGATCATCGCCGCCGGGGTATAGAGCAGGCCGAGGAAGCCCAGCGGCCCCGCCCGCGAAAGGTGCAGGTAGACGACCAGCCCCACCACCACCGGCGGCAGCCCCATCAGCGCGTTCGTCAACACGATGACCGCGCCGCGCCCCGGGAACCGGGCGGTGGCGAGCAAAGCCCCCAGCGGCAGCCCCATCGCGCAGGACACCACCGTCGCCGTCAGGCTGACCCGCAGCGACAGCGCGACGATCTCCAGAAGGTCCGCGTCGCCCGACAGCACCAGCCCAAGTGCCAGCGAGATCGCTTCCCCGAAATCCTGCACCTCATCGTCCTCCTCGCGACCGCGCCCACAGGGTAAGGGCAAACGCTGCCCCGGCAAACCCGTCGCGCGCTACTTGCCCGGCCAGTCCAGGTCCTCGGCCTTGGGCGTCACATGGTCGAAACAGTCCTGCGTCCCGGCATAGCCGTTGCCGCCCATCCGCCCGATCGCGTCCAGCCGGGTGGCGTCGCTGTAATAGGTGTCGGTGTCGATCACGTCCTCGCGCACATGGGCCATCAGCACCTCGCCGAGGATGATCTCGCGCGACAGGCCGATCTCGATGCCGACATAGCGGCGGCACTCGAAGGCGGCGGGCGATTCCGCGATGCGCGGGCTGGCCACCCGGTCACCCGGCACGGCGGTCAGGCCGGCCACCGACAGCTCGTCCACCTCGGGCGGAAAGCTCGCCGCCGTCACCGCCATCGCCTCCAGGTTCGCCCGGTCCACGATGTTGACGGTGAACACGTCGGTGCGCCGGATGTTCTCGGCGGTGTCCTTGTAGACCATGTCGGGCTTGTTCTCGACACCAAGCGCCAGGATCGCCGGATCGTGCGACAGCACGTTGAAGAACGAATACGGCGCCGCGTTCACCCGCCCCTCGGGCGAGACGGTCGTGACCCAGGCGATCGGACGCGGGACGACGGTGCCGATCAGCACCTTGTAGCGGTCCCGCGGGGTCATCTCGTCGAAGCGCAGGGCGTGATGGGACAAGGGCGGTCTCCTTACCGTGGGGGGTCGGCGAACCCTAGGCGCAACCGCGGACCAAGCGCAAACCGCTCGCCGCGCGGGCTGGCACGGACGGCCGCCGGGCGCTAGGGCTTGCACCACGCGACATCGAGAGGACAGGCAATGTACGATGACAGCTTCATGCGCCGCGCGATCGAGATCTCCGAACGCGCCCTCACCGAACCCGGGACCGAGCCGTTCGGCGCCGTCGTCGTCCGCGACGGCCGCATCGTCGGAGAGGGGCTGAACCGCTCTCTCGCCGATCTCGACCCCACCTCCCACGGCGAGACCGAGGCGATCCGAAACGCCTGCCGCGCCCTCGGCACGGTCGATCTGCGGGGCTGCGACCTCTATACCAGCTGCGAGCCTTGCGCGATGTGCGTGGCCACGATGAACATCGCCGGGATCGCGAACCTCTACTATGCCGCCGACATGGGCCACGCAGCCGACGCGCTGGGCGGCCTCCCCGAAAGCGCGCGCTTCCCGATCGACGCGCTGTATCTCCGCCACGAATGTGGCCGTCCGGTCGAAACCCGCGACATGCCGGCGGAACAATCCCACGCCGACGAGGCTGCCGCGATCCTGCACCGCTGGGCGGAAACCCGGCGACCGGCCTGAGCGGCGGCCCCTGTCACCATCGCGCCGTCGGCCCGCTACATTGGCGCATCTGCCTGTTCTTTCATCGAAATGAGTAGCCCGACCGTCGAAAGGACACCTCCCGCACGGCCCCGCGCTTCGTCGAAGATCGCCGCGGGGAAGCAAACGGGAAGGGTCTTGAGATGTCCGTCGGATACACGAGCTACGGGTCGCCGCAGAACAGGATGGTGGGCGTGGACGATCCCACGCTGGTGGATTGGCGCGACGCGACATACGATTTCGACGTGGCCCCGCGCACGGGGTGGCTTTGGTCGTACTTCGACGACGACCCGACCAACAACGGCACGCGGGGCGAGGCCACGCAGGCGCTGCTGTTCACGCCCCTCGCCCGCGGTGAAAAGCTGATCCAGGGCTTCGACCCGGATTCGCACGTCCTGCGCTTCGACCTGTTCGGCGACTATTTCGGCCGGCCGTTCGTCAAGATCGACAGTTCCGACGACTTCTCGACCCTGCTCCAGACGGTCGCCGACACCGGGCGCGGCGACAGCTACGTCACCGTCCACCAGGGCGACATCATCGTTCGGATCGACGGCGATGATTGCGGCCTGGGCGACCTGCGGCTGACCTTCGACGACCTCGCCGGGTCGGTGGACCTGTCGGGCACCCTGACGGTGATCGACTTCGACGACTTCGCCCTGGCCCACGGGGCCGAGGCGTCGCTCATCGACCTCAACGGCGGCAGCAACGTCTATGCCGGGTTCGAATGGTCGCAGGCGGGCATCTTCAACCCGGCCGGCGACAGCCAGCTCGGCTATGGGCCGGCGTCGCAGCCGAACTCGGCCTTCATCGGCGAAAAGGACGGCGTCGACCGCCCCGAATACGACGGCTACGATGCGCCCGCGGGATCGCCGATGGAGATCTACAGCGCCGACGCCTTCACCTTCGTCAGCGCCGCCTTCAACGCCGTCAGCTACGACAGCGCCCTCGTCACCTGCAACATCACCGTGCAGGCCTTCGTCGACGGCAGCGGCGCGGCGGTGGGCGAAATCACCTTCACGGTCGACAACCAGGGGACCCAGGACGTGATCGAGTTCTCCGATCCGCTCGACGCCCAGCGCTTCGAGAACGTGAACAGGCTGGTGATCGACAGCGAGTCGTATTTCGGCATGGACGACTTCACCTTCGTCTGAGGCATCGCGCCCATATCCTCGGCACACCGGGCCGCGCCGCCGTGCGCGGCCCGGTCGCTTTCGCGCCACCGCTTTCCGGTGCCCGCCCGTCCCGTTAGGACAGAGGCCGGGGAACAGCGCCCGCTTCCAGCACATTCCCCACGCTGGGCAGGCAGCCGGACGAGGCCATGGACACGATCATCCGAAACGCAGTAACCGACCCCCGGACGGGCCGCGTCGACATCGGCATCCGCGACGGCCGCATCGCCGCGCTCGCGCCGGGGCTAGAGGCCGACGCCGGGACCGCCATCCACGACGCGGGCGGCGGCTTCGCCTTTGCCGGCTTCGTCGAGACCCACGTCCATCTGGACAAGGCCTGCATCCTCGACCGCGCCCCCGCCGCCGCCGATCCCGCCGCGGCTATCTCGGGCGTGCGCGCCGCCAAGCGCGACTTCACCGCCGAGGACGTGCAGGCGCGGGCCGAGCGGGTGCTCGACATGATGATCGCGCAGGGCACCACGCTGCTGCGCACCCATGTCGAGGTCGACCCGGTGGTCGGCCTCGCCGGTCTGCGCGGCGTGCAGGCGGCGGCGGCCAGCCGCGCCTGGGGGATCGAGACCGAGATCTGCGTCTTTCCCCAGGACGGCCTGACGAACCTGCCGGGCACCGAGGCGCTCCTGCGGCAGGCGCTGGCGCAAGGTGCCACCGTGCTGGGCGCCTGCCCCTACACCGATTCCGACCCGATGGCCCAGCTCGACATCCTCTTCGCCATGGCGGCCGAGTTCGACGTCGACCTCGACATGCATCTCGACTTCGACCTCGACCCGGACCTCTCGACGCTCGAGGCGGTGATCGCCCGGACCGAGGCGCAGGGCTGGCAGGACCGGGTGACGCTGGGCCATGTGAACCGGCTGTCGGCGGTCGGCCCCGAGGCGCTGCATCCGATGTTCGACCGGCTGGCGGCGGCGGGGATCGCGCTGACCGCCCTGCCCTCGACCGACCTGTTCCTGATGGGCGGCGAGGCGGACAAGTGTATGCCGCGCGGTGTATCGCCTGTGCACACGGGGTGCACGCATGGTGTATGCTGCTCGCTGGCCACCAACAACGTGCTGAACCCCTTCACGCCGTTCGGCGACGGCTCGGCCCTGCGGATGGCGCATCTCTATGCCCACGTCGCGCGCATCGGCGATGAGGATGGGCTAACCACCTGTTTCGACATGGTTTCCGACGGCGCCACCCGGCTGATGAACCGCCCCCCGCGCCCCATCGAACCCGGCGCCCCCGCCACCCTCGTCATCCTCGACGCCACGAGCCCCGTCGACGCCGTCCGCCGCCTCACTCCCCCCCTCCTCGCCTTCCACCACGGCCACCTGACCCTCACCAACCCCCGCCCCCGCCTGCACCCGCGCGGGCCCGAGTCGGCCTGAAAATCGCTCACATCCGGCGCAAATCGGCGGCAAACGGCGGGCCATATGCACATGATTTGACCATTCGCCCAATTTCGCCGCGTCATTGACGCCGCCAAATTGCACGGGCCCGCCCCTCGGCGCACCCTTCCGGCGACGCTTGGGGGCGAAGAATGGCACAACCGGAAACCGTAGAACTCGCGGCAGTCACCAAGGCCTATGGCGACGTGGTGGCGGTCGACCGGATTTCACTCAAGATAGAGGCAGGCCAGTACTGCTGCCTGCTCGGCCCCTCGGGCTGCGGCAAGACCTCGACCCTGCGCATGATCGCGGGGCACGAGTCGATCTCGGACGGCGACATCCTGATCGGCCACCGCCGCATCAACGACATCCCGCCGGCCAAGCGCGGTACGGCGATGATGTTCCAGAACTACGCCCTGTTCCCGCATCTCGACATCGCCGAGAACGTGGCCTTTTCCCTGAAAATGCAGGGCACCGGCAAGGCCGAGCGCCGCAAGCGCGCCATGGAGATGCTCGATCTCGTCTCGATGACCGAGTTCGCCGACCGCAAGCCGAACCAGCTTTCCGGCGGCCAGCAACAGCGCGTGGCACTGGCGCGGGCGCTGATGACGCGGCCCTCGGTGCTGCTCCTGGACGAGCCGCTCTCGGCGCTGGACCCGTTCCTGCGGGTGCGGATGCGGGGCGAGCTGCGGCGCATCCAGCGCGAGCTGGGCATCAGCTTCATCCACGTCACCCACAGCCAGGAAGAGGCGATGGCCCTCTCCGACCTGGTCGTGGTGATGAACGATGCGAAGATCGTGCAGTCGGGCCCCGCCCGCGAGGTCTTCAACCGCCCGCGCACAGAGTTCGTGGCCCGCTTCATGGGCGGCCACAACATCATGTCCGAGGGCGGCCGGACCGTGACCCTTCGCTCGGACGCGCTGCAGATCAGCCGCGCCGACGGCGCGCGCCGCGCCACGGTGCAGGAGGTCGAGTATCGCGGACCGCAGGTGATGGTGAACCTCGCCACCGACAGCGGCGACGAGATGTCGGCCATCGTCTCCGAGCGCACCTATTTCAGCGATCCCGTGACACCCGGCGACGTGGTCGGCCTGACCTGGCCCGCCGACGAGGTGCACGAACTGACCGCCGAGCCCTGAACGGCAACGCGGTCCAAGAACCGGTCCCACAGGGACCAAGCCCAGTCCAACAGAGAGGGGACTTCACATGACCAAGATCCGTGCGAGCCGTCGCGGCTTTCTCAAGGGAGCGTCCGCCGCAGGTGCGGCGGCGGCATTCCCGGCGCCCTTCGTCCACGCGCAAGAGCCGGTGACCCTGCGCTACCTGTCCACGGCCGTGAACCAGTCGCCCGGCATCGCGCAGAAGGCCGGCGAGGAACTCGGGATCAACATCGAGTACATCGCGGTCACGACCGACGACGTGGCCCGCCGCGTCATCACGCAGCCGAACTCGTTCGACCTGGTCGACAGCGAGTATTTCGCGCTGCCCAACCTCGTGCCGTCGGGCAACCTGATGGGCATGGACGCCAGCCGCATCGAGCGCGCCGACGACATCGCCAGCGTGATCACCGAGGGCACCGTCAACGGCAAGGAAGTCGGCCTGCAGGGCACCGCGCCCGCCGAGGTGTTCTATCTCGAAGGGCAGAACTCGCAGTCCTTCGCGACCGAGCCGACGGACTGGATCACGCTGATCCCCACGACCTACAACGCCGACACGCTGGGCATCCGTCCCGACCTGATCGACAAGGAGATCTCGTCGTGGGCGTCGCTGCTCGATCCCGACTTCGCCGGCAAGGCCTCGATCCTGAACATCCCGTCGATCGGGATCATGGACGCCGCGATGGCGCTCGAGGCGCGGGGTGACATCACCTACGGCGACAAGGGCAACATGACCCGCGAAGAGATCGACTTCACCATCGAGAAGCTGATCGAGGCCAAGAATGCCGGCCAGTTCCGCGCCTTCTGGTCGAACTTCAACGAGTCGGTGAACCTGATGGCCTCGGGCGAGGTGGTGATCCAGTCGATGTGGTCGCCCGCCGTCACCGCCGTCCGCACCCAGGGCGTGCCGTGCAAGTACCAGCCGCTGCAGGAAGGCTATCGCGCCTGGGCCTCGGGCTTTGGCCTGCCCCGCACGATCTCGGACCGCAAGCTCGACGCGGCCTACGAGTTCGTCAACTGGTTCCTCTCGGGCTGGGCGGGCGCGCATCTGTCCCGCCAAGGCTACTATCCGGCCGTGCTGGATACCGCGAAAGAGTTCATGGAGCCCTACGAGTGGGCCTATTGGTACGAGGGCAAGGAAGCCGAGCAGGACATCATGTCGCCCTCCGGCGACCTCATGGAAGAGGCCGGCGCCGTGCGCGACGGCGGCTCCTACGAGGAACGGATGGGCGCTGTCGCATGCTGGAACGCCGTCATGGACGAGAACCAGTACATGGTCCGCAAGTGGAACGAGTTCATCGCGGCATGAGCGAGGCCACCGCAGACGGGGCGCGCCGGTTCTTCCGGCGCGCCCGCGCCAAGAGCGCCACGGGGGCCGAACCCGGCGCCGGGAAGGCGCTGTGGCAGGCCGCACCGATGGCGCTGGTCTTTTTCGTGTTCTTCCTGCTGCCGCTGGCGGTGACGATCATCGTCAGCTTCTGGGAGTTCACCCAATACTCGATCGAGCCCGCCCTCGTCTTCCAGAACTACACCGACGTGTTCTCCGGCTGCCTGGAAGAGCTTCCCGGTCTCTGCGTGACGCTGGCGACGTATCTCTCGACGCTGAAATTCTGTTTCCTGGTCTGGCTGACGACCCTGCTGATCGGGTTCACCGTGGCCTATTTCCTGGCCTTCCACGTGCGCACCCTGCCGGTGCAGGTGGCGTTCTTCCTGCTGTGCACGATCCCGTTCTGGACCTCGATCGTGATCCGCATGATCTCGTGGATTCCGCTGCTGGGGCGGAACGGGCTGGTCAACGGCTTCCTCATCGACATCGGCGTGACGGATACGCCGCTGGAATGGCTTCTCTATTCCGACTTCGCCGTCGTGCTGGCGCTGACCCACCTCTACGCGCTGTTCATGGTCGTGCCGATCTTCAACTCGATGATGCGTATCGACCGGTCGCTGATCGAGGCCGCGGCGGATTCCGGCGCAACGGGCGTGCAGACGCTGACAAGCGTGATCATTCCGCTCGCAAAGCCGGGCATCATCATCGGGTCGATCTTCGTCATAACCATCGTGATGGGCGACTTCCTGACGATCGGGATCATGGGCGGCCAGCAGATCGCCTCTGTCGGCAAGACGATCCAGACCCAGATCCAGTACCTGCAATTCCCCATCGCGGCGGCCAACGCGGTGCTGCTGCTGATCGCCGTGACCTTCGCGATCTCGGCGCTTCTCAAGATGGTCGATATCCGGCGGGAGCTCTGACATGGCCGACGGTGGACGTCCCCGATCCTTCTACGTGCTCGCAGCGGTCTTCACGCTGTTCATCCTGTTCCTCTACGGGCCGATGCTCGCCATCGTGGTGCTGTCGTTCCAGGGGCCGGACGGGGGGTTGGTCTTCCCCATGCGGGGCTGGTCGCTGCACTGGTTCCGGACCTTGTGGTCCGACGGCGGATCGGTGGACATCTCGACCGCGTTCTTCCGCTCGCTGCGGTTGGCGCTGGTGGTTATGGTGCTGACAGTGGTCATCTCGGTCATGGCCGGCCTCGCCTTCCGGCGGCGGTTTCCGGGTGCCATGCTGTTGCTCTACGTCGCCATCGCCAGCCTGATCATGCCGTCGATCGTCGTGTCGCTGGGCATCGGGCTGGAGTTCCGCCTGATCGACGAGGCGGTCAAGGCGTTCGGCATGGCTACGGGGATGGAGTCGATCCAGCGCAACTTCGTCACAGCGCTTGGCACCTTCACCTCGGGACTCGGGGCGCACCTGACCTGGACCCTGCCCTTCGGCCTGCTGATCATGTTCGCGGTCTTCAATCGCTTCGACCCCTCCTACGAGGAAGCGGCCCGCGACCTGGGCGCCTCGCGCTGGCAGACCTTCGTGCATGTCACGCTGCCGATCATCGCGCCGTTCCTGATCGGGGTCGCCGTCTTCGGCTTCACGCTGTCCTGGGACGAACTGGCACGCTCGAGCCAGGTTATGGGATCGGACAACACGCTGCCCATGCAGCTTGCCGCCCTGACCACGACGGTGACGACGCCCGAGATCTACGCCCTCGGCACGACGACGACGGCGGCGTCCCTTCTGGCGGTGGGCGTCCTGCTGACGGTCGCCTTCGTGATCCGCCGCAGCCGGAACCAGCGCTGACGCCGATGCGCCTTCACGTCGTGAACCCGAACACCAGCGCGTCGATGACCCGCACCATCGCCGCCGCCGCCCACGCGACCGCGCCGCCGGATGTCGAGATCGTAGCCACGACCTCGCCCCGAGGGCCCGCCTCGATCGAGGGGCACCACGACGGCGCGATGGCGGTCCCCGGCCTGCTGCAGCGCATCGCCGAGGCCGAGGCGGACGGCGTGGACGCCCACATCATCGCCTGCTTCGACGACACCGGCCTGCACGCCGCCCGCTGCGCCGCGACGCGGCCCGTCGTGGGGATCGGAGAGGCCGCCTGCCTGCTGGCCTGCCAGCTGGCCGAACGCTTCATCGTGGTCACCGCCGCGCCCGTGTCGGTCCCGGTGCTGGAGGCGAACCTGCGGCTGAATGGTCTTGCCACGCGCTGCGCCGGGGTGCGCGCCGCCGGTGTGGCGGTGCTGGACCTGTCGTACGCGACGGGCGAGACCGACCCGGTGGCGGCCGCCCTGCGGCAGGCCGCCCGGGACGTGCCCGACGCCGCGCTGGTGCTGGGTTGCGGCGGCATGGCTGAGATGGCCGAACGGCTGTCCCACGACCTCGACCGGCCGGTGATCGACGGCGTCGCGGCGGCGGTGCAACTGGCCTCGGGTCTGGCACGGCTGGGGCATCGCACGGTAAAGACCGGAGGGTATGCCGCGCCCCGCAACAAGGAGACCCAGGCATGAGCCCCGAGATCCGCCCGATGACCCGCGACGACCTTTCGCACGTCCTCGACTGGGCCGCCGACGAGGGGTGGAATCCCGGACAGTCGGATGCCGCGCATTTCATTGGCGCCGACCCCGAGGGATTCCTGATGGCGCTACACGACGGCGCTCCCGCCGCGGCGGTGTCGGTCGTCCGCGTCGGGCCGGAGCACGCCTTTCTCGGGCTTTTCCTGTGCCGCGCGGACCTGCGCGGGCGCGGTCTCGGCACCGCCGTCTGGACCAGCGGGCTGGCGCGCGTGAACGGCGCGTCTGTCGGGCTCGACGGTGTGGTCGCCCAGCAGGAGAGCTATGGTCGCGCAGGGTTCCAGCGTCACCACGCCACGCTGCGGTTCGCGGGCAGCGTCCCCGCCCCCGCGGGACGGCTCGTCAGCCGCCCGTTCTCCGAGGCCGATCTTGCCGACGCGCTGGCACTCGACACCGCCGCCACCGGTTTCGCGCGGGCGCCGTTTCTGACCGGCTGGCTGAAGAACGCCCCCGACCGCCACGTCCGCGCGATCCATATCGGCGGCCATCTGGCGGGCTATGCGGCGATGCGGCGGTGTCGTGTCGGCTGGAAGATCGGGCCATTGCACGCCCGCGACGAAACGGTCGCCCGCCGCCTGCTGGACGACCTGGTCGTTCTGGCAGAAGGCGCGCAGATCATGCTGGACGTCCCCGACTGCAACGCCCCGGCCCTTGCGGCGGCCGAGGCATTGGGTTTGTCGCAGGTTTTCGAGACCGCGCGGATGTGGACGGGCCCCGCACCGGGCGGCGACACCGCGCTGGAATACGGTGTCTGCACGCTCGAGCTGGGTTGACGGTCAGACCAGCTGCCGGGGCAGCGTCTCGCTCCACGACAGGTCGCTGACCAGTTCCTCGCCCTCCCAAGCGCGTTGCCGCGCCTCGACGTGGAAATCGGTCACGGTGCCGAACAGCGTCGTCTCGGTGATCGTCTTGACCGTCCAGTCCTCGCGCCGCATCTCGTGCGTCCAGGTGACCTTGCCCCGCACCGACGACAGGTCGCCGGGGAGATAGCTGTAGGTCTCGCGCCCTTCCGAGAGATGGTAGAAGGCATGCCGGTCGATCTCGGCCCCGCCCTCGTGGTCGAGGATCTCGACGGTGACGCGGCCGGTGTCGCGGTCCTCGATCACCGTCCATTCCGCGGCGGGCGGCACCTCGTGGGTCAGCTCCAGCGGCGGCGCGATACGCGGCGGGCCGAACTCGGCCACCGTCGCCCCGTCATCGGCACGCACGGGCAGCGACAGGCTCGACCGGCCGGGATGGACCGTCATCGTCACCAGCTCGGGCGAGGGCCACGCGATCGGGAAATAGACCGTCGAGACCGAAAGCCGGATGCGGTGGCCGCGGCGGAAATGCTGGGCCACGTGTTTCAGCGGCACCTTGACGGTGTAGACCTCGCCCGGCACCAGCTCTTCGGGGGCGTCGTGGCCGTTGCGGTGCGTCAGGTTCATCAGGCCATAGCTGATCCGCGTCACGGCGCCGTCCGGCGCCACGTCGCCCAGGCGCACGGCAACCTGCGCGACGGGACGGTCGACAGCGAAGGTCAGCGTCAGCCGCGCGTCGCCCACCATCTCGACCGGCGCCTCCAGCGGCTCGGTCTCGAACACGAGGCTGCCGGCGTCGTCCCGGCGCTGATCACCGGGCTGGTCGCCCGGATGCGCATAGGAACACCACTTGCCGCCCTGCAGACCGACCCAGAGCGGCGAGCAGATCTGCAGCGGGCGGTCCGGCAGATCACCGTCGACCGACAGCCTGCCATCGGCGCCGAGCGCATAGGACACGGGCGAGATGTTCGGCGAGGGCCACGCAGGCTCGGTGATCCAACGACCGGCACGTTCGACATAGTGCGACCGCGGCTCGGCATGGTCCTGCAGGAACAGCCGCAGCGCGGGCTCTTCCATGATGCCGGTGTCCTCGCCCTTCAGCCACTGGTCCCACCAGCGCGCCTCTTCGCTGAGCCAGTCGATCGCCGGCCCCGGCTCGCCCAGATGGGGATATTTGTGCGACCACGGACCGACGATGCCCTTCGCCGGGCCGCGCAGGTTCTGCACCAGCCGGAACACGGCGCGGCAATACCCGTCGGCCCAGCCGCTCACCGCATAGACCGGCACTTCGACATCGGCGTAATCCTCGCAGATCGAGCCGTGTTTCCAGTACGTGTCGCGGGTCTGGTGTTCGAGCCACGTCTTGAGCCACAGGCCCGAGCCGTCCAGCCGGTCGTGCCACATCTTCCGCCAGCGGTCGCCTACATGGGCGGGATCCGGCGGCAGCGTGTTGATGCCGAACATGACTGACGCCCAGGACAGCTGATCGCTCAGCATCGTGCCGCCCATGTAGTGAATGTCGTCGGCATAGCGGTCGTCGGTCGAGCAGATCGTGACCACAGCCTTCAGCGCCGGCGGCCTGAGCGCGGCGATCTGCAGGCCGTTGAAGCCACCCCACGAGATGCCGACGATGCCGACGCCACCGTCGCACCACGCCTGGTCCGCGATCCACGCGATCGCGTCGCAGCCGTCCTGCAGTTCGAGCTCGGTGTATTCGTCGGTCATCACGCCTTCGGATTCACCCGTGCCGCGCAGGTCGACCCGGACATAGGCATAGCCGCGGGCGGCCAGCCACGGCGCGCGGGCATGGTCGCGCTCCAGCGTCTTGTCGTTCTTGCGGTACGGAATGTACTCGAGGATCGCCGGAACGGGCCGCGTCTCGGCATCGACCGGCATCCAGATGCGCGCCGCCAGCCGTGTGCCGTCGGGCATCGGGATCTCGGTATGGACAATCTCTCGGATTTCGGCCGGGAGGGTATGATCGATCTTCATGGGGGCGTCCGATGCTCGTCTTTCGAAGATACGTCTATCGCCGTGCCCCCTGCCAAAGTCCAGCGCGAAGGTGCCGGATCGCCGGAACTTGACCACAAGGGCGGCACAGGAGACGCACCGGCGCCCAAGGCAACGGCAGATGGCAAGAAGGGGTCGGCGACAATGCGCTGAAGGGGCCCCGGCGGGTTGCCGTTTGCGGAGGCGCCTTAGATTTTTACAAATCTGTTACACGTGAGCGCGGCGCGAACTTGCCGCCGATGGAGCATTGATTTGCGATATTCCGAACGGCACACCGCCTCCTCCCTGCAACTTTCCAAAGAGGTCGAGTCTGGCCTGAAATGGCTTCCGGTCGTCGCCCTGATCGCCTGGTGCGTGCTGGCGTTCAACGAGGCGACCTATCCGCTCGTCGCGGACGGTTTCCGCAGCGCACGGGAATACACGGCGGTCGAGATGGGCACCGCCTTCGCCTTCGTCGGAGCGTTCGGGCTGGGCATGGTCCTGTGCTGGCGCTGCGCCCGCTCCGGTGGACCGCTGCAGGCGATCCTGTTTCTGGGCTTCGCCCTGCTCGCGTTGCTCGCCGCGCTGGAAGAGACGCAGTGGGGCCAGCCGATCCTGGGGTACGACATCCCCGCATGGATGCAGGAGGCGAACGCGCAGGAAGAGTTCACCCTTCACAACATCGAAGGTCCGCAGGGCAAGGCCGAGATCTTCTACTTCGTGTTCTGCCTCGGCGCCGCCGCGCTGTATCTTCCGCGCATCGGGATCGTGCCAGACAGGGTCTGGCAGGATCTGCGGGCGCATCCGGCGCTGATCCCGCTGGTTGCCTGTATCGGCGTGACGGCGCTGCTGAAGCTGTTCCAGGGCATCTTCGCCGAGGAATCGGTGGCGTTCGACGCCGTGAGATGGACCACCGAGATCACCGAACTGTATATCGCGATCTGGGGTCTCGCCTATGCCGCGATCAAGGTGTTCGGGCCCGCGCCGCGGTCGGTCTGAGCGTCGGCCGGGAGACCCGGCCGACGGCCCGGCGCCGGCTCACTCGACGATGTCGGAGAACTCGTAGTTGAGGCGCTTCATCACCTGCTCGTAGTTCCAGAGCAGCTTCGAGTGCTTGCCCGCGCCCATCCAGATCGACGCGACGGCATAGCTGTAGGCGTCCTGTTCGGGCAGCTCGGACAATTGCATGCCCTTGGTGACATGCGAGGCGATGCGCGTTCCCTCGACCTGTTCCGCCGCCACCTGGATCTCGGCCTCGGACGGCACCCGCGACACGGTCGCGTCGTTGAAGAACACGCGGTAAAAGAACTCGGCCGCGACCTTCGAGGGCCCCTCGCCCTGCGGCATGTCGGGCTTGCGCCCGAGGCCGAGGTCGATGGTCACCTGCTGGTGGCTGACGCCGTCGACCATCTCGAACAGGTCGCAGTGCGACTGCGCGATCCGGGTGTTGATCTCGAGCAGCCAGATCTTGTCCTGCACCTCGTCCCAGTAATACTCGACGTTGAAGCCCGCATTGTCATAGCCGATGTGGCTCATGATCGTGCGGGTGATCTCGTTCATCTTGTCTCGGATGCGCTCGGGCAGCGTCGAGGGATAGAGATAGTAGAAGAAGCTCAGGACCTGCGGATAGCGGATCGAGTCGACGGTGCCGTAGGGTACGACCTCGCCGTTGTGGACATAGCCCTCGACCGTACACTGCCGCCCACCGATGACCTGTTCGGCCATGCAGTAATGGCCCTCGATCGCCCGGATCTCGTCGGGCAGGTCCGCCTGGCTCAGCACGTGGTCGAACGGCTCGCCGATCAGCCGGATCTCGGCGCGCAGCTTCTCGATCGCGTAGTCGAAGTCCTCGGGACTGTCGATGCGGAAGCCCAGGCGCGAGCCAGACGACTTGATCGGCTTGATGAAGAAAGGAAAGCGCAGCTCGGCCTCGCCGATCTTGGACAACGCCGTGTCGTCGAACGGATCGAAGGCGGTGAACTTGGGGATGTGATCCGGCACCGACTCGCGCATGACGCTGCGGCTCCAGTACTTGTGCTCGCACTTCAGCAGGCTTTCGAGCGACGCGTTGGGCGTGCCGTATTTCTGGCAGAGCAGCGGAAGCATCGTCGACACGGGAAAGTCCATGTAACCGACGATGGCGTCGATCGAGCCGTCGAACGCGTCCAGCGTGGCCTCGGCCTCGGCCAGCATCGCGGGAATGTCGAATTCCTGCGTCTCGTAGACCTGCGCCGGTGTCAGCAGCTGGTGAAACGTGACGTCCTCGACGCCGCGCAGCCGCTTGAGCCGCTCTGCGTTCATCGGGTTCAGGCCGACGACGAATACGTTCTTTGTCATTTTTGTGTCCCTCCTCGCTGACAACACGCCAGCGCCCGGAAAGATCCGCGGCCGACATGTCGTCCGACATGATTTCAGGTCTTTGCGATTTCGGCGGTGCTCGGGAAACTGCGCCCCTTGAGCCGCTCCGTCGTTCCCTCGATGTCGTCCACGAGCAGCAGCAGGAAGTCCCCCGGCTTGGCCTCTTCGATGGCGCGCGCGGTGGCGGCGTGCTCTTCCATCACCGTCTCGACACGGCAGTCCGACCCGGCGCTTTCGGCGCCCTCATGGATCAGCTTTGCCGTCTCGCCCGGCGTCCGCCCGCGAGAGTCGGTCTCGTAGACGTAGAGGGTGTCGCACATCCGCGCAAGCTGCGCCCCGAGCGCGACGAGATCCTCGTCCCGGCGGTTGCCGGGCGCGGTCGCGACGCCGATCTTGCGCTGCAGGCCCAGACCGCTGACCAGCGGTTCCAGAGCCTTGAGCGCGGGAACGTTGTGGCCGTAGTCGATCAGGCACTTCACGCCGTCCGCCTCGAAATAGTTCGTGCGGCCCGGCATTTGCGACGGCGTGGGGTGGAAGGTCAGCAGACCGGCGCGAATATCGTCGATCTCGAGCCCGTGGGCCAGCGCCGAGCCCGCGGCGGCCATCGCGTTCTGCACGTTGAAGGGGGCGTGCCCCTCGAACGAGATGGGAACGTCGTTCACCTCGACGATCTCGACCTCGACCCGGCCCCGCAACATGACGATCCAGCCGTTCTTGACCGTGATGACGGTGCCGTGGTTGCCAAGATGCTCGGCCAGGTCCGGGTTGTCGGGATTCATCGTGAAATAGATGATTTCGCCCCGCGCCCAGTAGGTGCCGTGCTCCATCACCATTGGGTCGTCGGCATTGAGGACGCAGTAGCCGCCCTCTTTCTTGACCGCGTCGACCACGACGGTCTTGCACCGCGCCAGTTCGTCGAGCGTGTGAATGTCCCGCTCGCCAAGGTGGTCGGACGCGATGTTCAGAAGGACGCCCACGTCGCACTCGTCGAAGCCGAGGCCGCGGCGCATGATGCCGCCCCGCGCCACTTCGAGCACGGCATGCTCGACCGTGGGCTCGCGCAGCACGGCCTGCGCCGCCGCGGGACCGGAATAGTCGCCGCGCAGGATGATGTGGTTGTCGATCTCGACGGTGCCGGTACAGCCCAGCCCGACCGAGTGACCGGCCTGCCGCAGGATATGCGCGGTCAGGCGGGTCGTCGTGGTCTTGCCGTTAGTGCCGGTGATCGCCGTGATCGGAATCCGTCCGTTGTCGGCGTGGTCGGGGAACAGCATCTCGAGCACGTGCTCGCCCACCGGGCGGGGGCTGCCATGCGTCGGCGCCATGTGCATGCGGAAGCCGGGGCCGGCATTGACCTCGACCACGCCGGCCGATTGCTGCTCGAGCGGTTTCGACAGGGTCTCGGCCAGAAGGTCGATGCCGATGATGTCAAGCCCGACGAGCCGCCCGATCCGCTCCATCTGGAACTTGACCTCGGGGTGGACCTCGTCGGTCAGGTCGGTGGCCGTGCCGCCGGTCGAGATGTTGGCGGTCGACTTGAGGAACGCGACCTCGCCCTCGGGCATCACCGTGTCGAGCGACAGGCCCGCCTGTTCGAGCATGCGGAGCGTCTGCTCGTCGACATGGATCTGGGTCAGCAGGTTCTCGTGGCCCACGCCGCGGCGCGGATCGGCGTTCTCGCAGTCGATCAGCTGCTGGATGGTCGAGGTACCGTCGCCGGTGACATGCGCCGGACGGCGACGCGCGGCGGCGACCAGCTTGCCGCCGATCACCAGCATGCGGTGATCCTCGCCCTTGATGTAGCTTTCGACAATGACCGCCGACGAGCCGTCACGCGCACGGGCGAGCGCGGCCTCGTAGCCCGATCTCAGATCCTCGACCGACGCGATGTCGGTCGTCACCCCGCGCCCGTGGTTCCCCGAGAGCGGCTTGGTCACGACCGGCCAGCCGATCCAGTCCGCCGCCTGTTCGATCTCTTCCCACGAATAGCAGACCTGCCCCTTGGGCACTGGCACGCCGGCGTCGTCGAGGATCTGCTTGGTCCATTCCTTGTCGTCGGCGATCGAGTGGCCGATGATCCCCGAGGCGTCCGTCACCGTCGCCTGGAAGCGGCGCTGCTTCACGCCGTGGCCCAGCTGGGTATAGCTGGTGCCCTCGGTCAGGTTGTAGGCGGGGATGCCGCGCGCCTTCGCGGCGTTCACGATCGACCCGGTCGAGGGCCCGAGCGCGTTGGCGTCGCGGACTTCCTTGAGGTGGGCGATGATCGGCGTCAGGTCGACCTCGTCCCCGTCATAGAGCTTTTTCACGATGTCCACGGCAGCGACGCCGGCGGCAAGGCCCGTCGCCTCGTCGCGATAGCGGTAGACGACGTTGTAGATGCCGGGATCGTAGCTATCGACCGTCTTGCCGTAGCCGACGGAGAAGCCGACCTGGTTCTGCAACTCGATCGCCACATGTTCGACCATGTGCCCGGCATAGGTGCCGTTGCGCACCCGCTGCAGGAACCCGCCAGGTTCTCCGACAGAGCAGCGGTGGTCGTGGATGGTGGGCATCAGCGCCTCGAGTCGTTCGGCGATCTCGGGCACTTGGTCGCTCGGTCTGTCTTCTAGCTCCTCGATATCCAGCCGCATGTAGATCGAGAGATAGCGGCTGTAGTAGTTGGGTCCGCGAAGGGCCCTTTGTTCAAGAATACGCAATCCATTGCTCCGGCCTGATGGCCCTGAGCTCATCCGGCGTCAGGACCCGTCGGTCCGTCAGGCTGTAACCATACCCGTCGACCAACGCATGCATTATGACGTTGTGGACGCTAACCGCCTCACCGTCGCTCAGATCGAAGACATTGGAGCCGGTAATCTTGGAACTGTCAACGAGCACGACATGGCCGGGACCGAAGGCGCGGATCGTCCCACCGTCGAACAGCACCGCCGCGTCCTCTCCCAGACCGACGCCGAGATACTCGGGGTTGGTCGCCCCGACCTCCATCAGGCGCGAGAAGCGGCCGCGTTCCAGGAAGTGCGTGTCGATGATGACCCCGGCGACGAGTCCGAACCCGGCGCTCATCTTCACCGCGCCCTTGCGAAGGGAGTCATCGGCCGCCCCTCCGTAGACCATGGTCGTCGACATCGACGCGGCGCCCGCGCTGGTGCCGGCGATGACCGCGCCGAAATCGTGCCGCTTGCGGATCGCCTCGAGCGCGGCGGACCCGCCGAGAATGTTCGTCAGGCGCATCTGGTCGCCGCCCGACACGAAGATGATGTCGCTGCGCTCGATCATGTCGAGGAACCCGGCATCGCGGGATTCGGCCCGCTCGCGGATCCGGATGTCGAGCACCTCGGCCGCGCCGAGACGGCCGAACGCCTCGCGATAGCCCTCGTACACTTCGGCCGGAATGCTGCTCGCCGTGGTGATGACACCGACAACGGGCTCTTCGACCGGGGTCAATGACAGCACACGCTGCAGGATATTCGCCTCCGAGGTCTTGTCCTCGGCGCCGCCGATGGCGACGAGGGGACCGACCGCGGGGAACTTCAGGGTCTTGTTCATATCTTGCACCGCTCCATCTGCCAATCGATGCCCTTACGGGTCCCCACGTTAGACCCTTGCGTCCGGACTTGACAGGCCGTTTCGCAAGGAAGTTACGGAACTTGGCGGGCAGAACACAGCTTCGCCCGGAAATGGTAACCAGGCGGTACACGGCTGCGCGTTTCCGATGCGCATTTCGGATGAAAGGACACGGCCGAATGACGACGGGATATACACTTGCGATCCACGGGGGCGCCGGAGTGCTGCCGAAGGCGCGCATTACGCCCGAACTGGAACGGGATTATCACGCCGCGCTGGAGCGGGTGCTCGAGACCGGAGAGGTCGTCCTGCGCAGCGGCGGCACCGCGCTCGACGCCGTGACCGCAGCCGTCTGCGCGCTCGAGGACGAGCCGCTGTTCAACGCCGGGCGCGGCGCCGTCTTCACCAGCGCCGGCACGCACGAGATGGACGCGGCGGTGATGGAAGGCACCACCCGCCGGGCCGGCGCGGTGGCGGGCATCTGCGGCCCACGCAACCCGATCCGGCTGGCGCGCACGGTGATGGAAACCACCGACCACGTTCTGATGATCGGGGACGGCGCGCTCGAGGTCGGGCGCGCGGCGGGGCTCGACTACGAGCACCCGGACTATTTCTACACGCAGGACCGTTGGAACGCGCTTCAGGCCACGCTCGACATGAAGGCGCGCGGCGTCAGCGACGATGATCCCGCCCGACGCCACGGCACGGTCGGGGCCGTGGCGCGGGACCGCGAGGGTCGGCTGGCCGCGGCGACATCCACCGGCGGCATGACCGCGAAGATGCCTGGCCGCGTGGGCGACAGCCCGGTCATCGGTGCCGGCACCTTCGCGGACGACGCGACCTGCGCCGTCTCGGCCACCGGGCACGGCGAGATCTTCCTGCGTTGGGTGGCGGCCCACGAGATCGACGCGCGGATGCGCCACCGCGGCGAGAGCCTCGAGGACGCCGCGCGCCATGTCGTGATGGGGGACCTCGTGCGCGAGGTCGGCGACACCGGGGGGCTGGTCGCGGTCGGCCGCGACGGCTCGGTCACGCTGCCGTTCAATTCCGAGGGCATGTATCGCGGCATCGCCGCCGAGGGCCAGGACCTGAAGGTCGCGATCTACTGAGCCGGGACGCGACCGCCTTTCCCGTTGCGCCGGGTGGCAGTCGACGCGCGGCTGTGCCAGAAGGCCCGCGCAACGGGATGGGCCACATGATCGACCGATACCTCCGCTTTTGCCGCATGCTCGACATCGCCGCGCGCGGCCTCTGCTCGGTGGCCGCGCTCGCCCTCGCGGCGACGGTGCTGCTGATCGTGGTGCTTCGCTATGGCTTCGGCGTCGGCTATATCGAGCTGCAGGACGCGGCGAGCTATGCCTTCGCGGCGCTCGCGATCTTCAGCATCCCGGTCTGCCTGGCCCACCAGGGTCACGTGCGGGTCGAGGTGATCTCGGAGAAGCTGGGCGAACGCTATCGCCGCGGCTCGGACATCGTCGCGCTGGTGCTGTTCCTGATCCCGGTCTTCGGTCTGTTGATCTGGGCCTATTGGCCCGACCTCGCCTATAGCTGGTCGATCCGCGAGGCCTCGGTCGAGACGGGCGGCCTTGGCGGGTTGTTCCTGCTGAAGACCGCCCTGCCCCTCGCGGCGGCGCTGACCATCCTGCAGGGAATCGCGGCCGTGCTGGCCCGCAGGCCGCTGTGACCGGGGCGGACGCGGCCCTCGTCGCGATGCTGCTGGCGCTGTTCGGCGGCATCCTGTCCGGCATCCCGGCGATGCTGGCGATCGCAGGCGTACCCCTGGTCTCGGCCCTGATCGCAAGCACGATGGGGGTCTTCGACCTGCAGTTCCTGACCTTCTTCCCCGCAAGGGTCTGGGGCATCATGTCCAACACCCTCCTGATGGCGGTGCCGCTGTTCGTGCTGATGGGGGTTCTGCTGGAGCGTTCGGGACTGGCGCAGCGGATGCTCGACGTGCTGTCGCGTCTGGTCCGCGGCTCGCCGCGCGGGATCGCCCTGGCGGTTCTGGCCTTTTCCACGCTGATCGCCGCCTCGACCGGCATCATTGGCGCGACGGTGGTGATGCTGGTGCTGATCGCCCTGCCTGCGATGACCGAGGCCGGGATCGACAAGCGGCTGGCGGCCGGCGTGATCTGCGCGAGCGGCACGCTGGGGCAGATCATCCCGCCCTCGATCCTTCTGGTGCTGCTCGGCGACCAGATCGGCAGCACCTACCTCGAAGCGCAACAGGCGGCCGGCAACTTCGCGCCCGATCCCGTCTCGGTGGGCGACCTGTTCGCCGGGGCGCTTCTGCCCGGCCTGGTGCTGGTGTCGCTCTACGCGGTGTTCATCGCCATCATGCTGCGCCCGGCGCGCGGCCCGGTCCCTGTCGAGGGCGCCCCGGTGACGGCGCGGCTGCTTGTCTTCACCTTCCTGCCGCCCATCGCGCTGATCGTCGCCGTGCTGGGGTCGATCCTGGCGGGCATCGCCACGACGACCGAGGCCGCGGGCCTGGGCGCCGTGGGCGCGCTGCTGCTCGCGGCGTCGGGCAAGGCGGGTCGCGCAGGCCGCGCGCTGGTCGCCGCGGCGGCGCTCGGCGCGGTGGTCCTGATCGCGCTGCGACTTGCCGACGTTGCGGGCCCCGTCGCGGTGATCGCGGCGCTTCTGGTGGGGATCGGGACGCTCGCGGGGGGCGTGACCCTGTTTCGCGGCGGCATCCTGGCGGGTGCCGTAGACGAGACGGTCAAGATCACCGGCATGGTCTTCGGCATCGTCGTCGCCGCTTCGCTGCTGTCGCTCGTCTTTCGCGGCTTCGGCGGCGACGAGCGGGTGGCCGACCTGATCGCCGCGATGCCGGGCGGCACGGCCTCGGCGCTGGCGCTGGTCCTGGCCATCGTGTTCCTCCTCGGGTTCATCCTCGAGGCGATCGAGATCATCTATATCGTCGTGCCGCTGCTCGGCCCGCCGATCCTGGGCACCGACATCTCTCCGGTCTGGTTCGGGGTGCTGCTGGCGATGAACCTGCAGACCTCGTTCCTGACGCCGCCCTTCGGGTTCGCCCTGTTCTACTTCCGCTCGGCGGCGCCCCGGTCGATCAGCACGACGGACATTTATGTCGGCGTGGCGCCCTTCGTGGGGTTGCAGATCCTCGCGATGGCGCTTCTGATTGCGGTACCGGAGCTGGCGACCTGGTTGCCAGACCTGATGTTCCGATAGGGAGGGGATACCGCTTGAGACGCAGAGACTTCATCGCAACCGGCGCCCTGGGCGCCGCGACCGTGCCGCTGGCCGCCCCGGCCGTCGCGCAGGGCAATATCCAGTGGAACCTGCCGACCGCGTTCCCGAAGAACGCCCCCGGCGTGGGCACCAACGTCCAGAACTTCGCCGAAAAGGTCGAGGCGATGTCGGACGGCCGGATGAGCTTTACCATCTATGGCGGCGGCGAGCTGGTCCCGCCCTTCGGCGTCGAGGATGCCGTGCAGCAGGGCAACGCGCCCGTGGGCCACGGCCCGACCTACTATGCCGCGGGCAAGAACCCGGCCCTGCACTGGTTCACTGGTGTGCCGTTCGGCCTGACATCGTTCGAGCACGTCGCCTGGCTGGAGCATGGCGGCGGCCAGGAGCTGTGGGACGACATCTATGCGCAGCGCGGCCTGAAGCCGCTCTATTCCGGCAACTCGAACACCCAGTCGGGCGGCTGGTTCAAGAACCGCATCGAGAGCGTGGATGACCTTCAAGGCCTGAACATGCGGGTCGCCGGCCTGGGGGGCGAGATATACCGCAAGCTCGGGGTCAACGCCGTGCTGATGCCGCCGCCGGAGATCTTCCAGTCACTGCAATCGGGCGCCATCGACGCCGCAGAGTGGGTGGGCCCGATGCTGGACCAAGCCTTCGGTCTGCAGAAGATCACGGACCTCTGCTACGTTCCCGCCTACAACGAACCCGGCGCGGGCCTGGCGATCGTGTTCAACCAGGACGCCTGGGACGAGCTGCCCGCCGACCTGCAGGCGATCTGCCGGGCCGCGGCCTATGCCTCGGCGCTCGAGGCGCACGCCCAGTTCGACTACTTCAACGCGCAGGCGATGGCCGAGCTCAGGGATGGCGGGGTCGAGTTCCTGCAATTCCCCGACGATGTCGTCGCGGCGATGAAAGAGGCCTGGTGGGAGGTCGCCGACGAGCTGTCGGCCGAGAGCGAGGATGTCGCGCGGGTCCGCGAGAGCTACGAGCCCTATCTCGAGAGCGCGCGGGCCTATGCCAAGGAAATGACACTGCCGCTTCTCGCCAACCGCGGCTAGACCGACCGATCCGGGCGCCGGGGCCTCCGTGCCGCGGCGCCCGCGCCCCGATCCCTCAACAGCTGCCCGACGCCGCCGGCACGGACTTGCCCGGTCTGCGGGTGTCGAGCCACGCGACGCCGAGCGCGGCCACGCCCGCCGCCGCGAGGCCGGCTCCGACCCAGCCGGTCGATGCCCAGCCATACCCCGCCGCCAGGGCAAGCCCGGCCATATAGGGCCCGAGCGCGTTGGCGAGGTTGAACGCGGCGTGGTTCAGCGCGGCTGCGAGCGACTGCGCGTCGCCGGCCACGTCCATCAGCCGCATCTGTAACGGAATGACGAGCCCGGCCGTCATGCCCAGCAGCAGCACCACCGCGATCATCGCCGGCCAGCTGCCCAGCACCATCGTGTAGATCACCGGCACGACCACCATGCCGCACAACAGGACAAACGCCCCGCCGAGCCGCGACCATGAGGCCAGCCGCCCTGCCACGACATTGCCGATCGTGGTGCCGACGCCGAAGGCCGACAGCGCCATCGGGATACTCCATTCCGGCGCGGCGGCCGCCTCGATCATCGCCGCAGAGAGATAGGAATAGACGGCGAAGATACCCCCGAAGCCCACCGCGCCGACCATCAGCGTCAGCCAGACCGCGCGGTTGCGCAGCGCTCCAAGCTCACGAAGGGGGCTGGCGTCGGGGTCGGGCGCGTCGGCGGGCGCGAACCGCGAGATCATCGTCAGCGACAACAGCGCCAGCGCGCCGACGATGACGAAACACCAGCGCCAGCCAAAGGTCTGCCCGATCGCCCCGGCGGTGGGAACGCCGACGACGTTCGCGATCGTCAGGCCCAGCATCACCTTCGCCACGCCCGCCGCGCGCTGCCCTTTCGGCAGCAGGTCCGCCGCCACCAGCATCGCGATGCCCAGATACGCGCCATGCGGCAGCCCGGCCAGCACCCGCGCGCCGGTAAAGGTGGCGATGTCCGGCGCCATCGCCCCCAGAAGGTTGGCGAGCGCGAAGGCCCCGATCAGCATCGTCAGGAACGTCTTGCGCGACAGCCGCGCGCCCAGCACCGCCAGCACCGGCGCCCCGATCACCACGCCGAGCGCATAGCCGCTGATGGCGTAGCCCGCCACGGGCTCGGTCACGTCTAGGCCGGTGGCAAAATATGGCAGAAGCCCCATCGCCGCGAACTCGGACACCCCGATCGCGAAGGCGCCGATAGCGAGGGACAGGATGGTCAGCTTGGCCTGGCGCGGATCGGCGGTCATGAGGCTCGCATTCGGTTCGGGACGGAGGACGGCACGGCGCTGCACCGCAGAAAGGATGCAAGCTAAGGCCCTGCGGCCGTCCCGCAAGGTGTCTGCGCACATGGGCGGGTTGCGCGCCGTGCATGGGAGTGCCGCAGGGTCAGGCGCGGCCCCTGCTCCGGAACGAAAAAAACGGCGGCCCCGAGGGGCCGCCGCAATCAGCTGTCAGAGAAGGTCCGGCTTACTGCCAGGAGGCGATCAGCTCGTCGTACTTGACGGTCTGCGGCTCCGGATCCTCGTTCTCGAGCGCGGGCTTCGGCGCACCTTCCTGGTCCAGCCAGTACTGCGGGTCACGCTCTTCGTTCAGGTTCGGGCCGAGTTCGCCCTGGATGCCCGCCCGCTGGATACGCTCGAGCACATCCTCGGTCTGTTCGCAGAGCGCGTCGAGCGCCTCCTTGGCCGACTTGGCGCCCGAGGACGCGTCGCCGATGTTCTGCCACCACAGCTGCGCCAGGCGCGGATAGTCCGGGATGTTGGTGCCGGTGGGCGACCACTGGGTGCGCGCCGGCGAACGATAGAACTCAACCAGACCGCCTAGCTTGGGCGCGCGGTCGGTGAAGCTCTCATGCTCGATCGTGGATTCGCGGATGAAGGTCAGACCCTCATGGCTCTTCTTGACGTCCACAGTCTTGGAGGTGACGAACTGGGCATAGAGCCAGGCCGCCTTCGCCCGGTCCACCGGGGTCGAGTCGAGGATCGTCCACGACCCCACGTCCTGGTAGCCGATCTTCATCCCCTCTTCCCAGTAGGCCCCGTGCGGGCTGGGGGCGAGACGCCATTTCGGCGTGCCGTCCTCGTTCATGATCGGCAGACCGTCCTGCACAAGCGAGGGCACGAAGGTCGTGTACATGAACATCTGCTGGGCGATGTTCCCCTGCGCCGGGACGGGCCCGGCCTCGGAGAAGGTCATGCCAGCGGCGGCCGGCGGGGTGAAGTTCTCGAGCCAGTACTTGTACTTCTCGATCGCGTAGACGGCCGCGGGGCTGTTGGTGGCGCCGCCGCGGGCCATGCACGAGCCGACGGGCTGGCTGTTCTCGTTGACGCGGACGCCCCATTCGTCGACCGGAAGGCCGTTCGGCTCGCCCTTGTCGCCCATGCCGGCCATCGACATCCAGGCATCGGTGAAGCGCCAGCCGAGGCTCGGGTCCTTCTTGCCGTAGTCCATGTTGCCATAGACTTCCTGGCCGTCGATCTCGCGGCCGGTGAAGAACTCGGCGATGTCCTCGTAGGCCGACCAGTTCACCGGAACGCCCAGCTCGTAGCCGTACTCCTCTTCGAAGGCGGCCTGGATCTCGGGGTCGTTGAACCAGTCGTAGCGGAACCAGTACAGGTTCGCGAACTGCTGGTCCGGCAGCTGGTAGAGCATGTCGTCGGGGCCGGTCGTGAACTCGAGCCCGATGAAATCGTCCAGATCGAGCGTCGGCGAAGTGACGTCGGCGCCCTCCTCGTCCATCCACTCGGTCAGATTGCGCGCCTGCTGATAGCGCCAGTGGGTGCCGATCAGGTCCGAGTCGTTGACATAGGCGTCATAGACGTTCTCGCCCGACTGCATCTGCGTCTGCAGACGCTCGACCACGTCACCCTCGCCGATCAGGTCGTGGGTCAGATTGATGCCGGTGATGGCGCTGAACGCCGGAGCCAGAACCTGGCTTTCGTATTCGTGCGTGGCGATCGTCTCGGAGACGACGTTGATGTCCATGCCCTGGAATTCCTGGGCGGCATCGACGAACCACTGCATCTCCTCTTCCATTTCCTCGCGGGTCAGCGAGGACATCTCGCCGATCTCGTTGTCGAGGAATTCGCGGGCCTCTTCCATGCCCGCGAGCGCGGGGCTGGCGAGTACCGCCAGCGCAAGCCCGAGCGCCGTCGTCGATCTGTAACAGAGGGTCATTATGGTTCCTCCCTATTTTCTGAACCCTTCAGAAGCAGCCGGCGCCCCGCGCCGGCCGCAGTCGCACGTCTGCCGATCAGACCCAGCGGAACACCGCTGCGGCAAAGATCAGGCAGACGATCAGCGCGCCCCATTGCGGCGCACTGACGAGACCGAGCCAGGCCAGATTGATATAGGCCGAGCCCAGAAGCGTGATGAACAGACGGTCGCCGCGTGTCGTCTCGATCCCGAGGACGCCGGTGCGCGGCGTCTCGGGGCGCCTCAACCCCAGGACCGTGAAGACGATCAGGCACGCCGCGATGAAGGCGAAGAAGGCCGCGGTGGGCCAGGTCCATGCCATCCAAGCCATGAGCGTATCTCCCTACACGCGGCCCAGGGCAAAGCCCTTGGCGATGTAATTACGGACGAAATAGATGACCAGCGCGCCGGGGATGATGGTCAGCACCCCCGCTGCGGCCAGCACCCCCCAGTCGAGCCCCGAGGCCGAGACCGTGCGCGTCATCGTCGCCGCGATCGGCTTGGCGTCGACGCTGGTCAGCGTGCGGCTCAGAAGCAGCTCCACCCACGAGAACATGAAGCAGAAGAAAGCAGTCACGCCGATGCCCGAGGCCACGAGTGGCATGAAGATCTTCACGAAGAACCTCCCGAACGAGTAGCCGTCGATATAGGCGGTCTCGTCGATCTCCTTCGGAACGCCACGCATGAAGCCTTCGAGAATCCACACCGCCAGCGGCACGTTGAACAGCGTGTGCGCCAGCGCCACGGCGATATGCGTGTCGAACAGTCCCACCGAGGAATACAGCTGGAAGAACGGCAGCGCGAAGACCGCCGGCGGCGCCATTCGGTTCGTCAGCAGCCAGAAGAACAGGTGCTTGTCCCCGAGGAATGTGTAGCGACTGAAGGCGTAGGCCGCCGGCAGCGCCACGACGATCGAGATCACCGTGTTCATCGTCACGTAGATGATCGAGTTGATGTAGCCCCAGTACCACGACGGATCGGTGAAGATCGTCATGTAGTTCTGGAACGTCAGGTTGCGCGGCCAGAGCGAGAAGGTCGACAGGATCTCGTTGTTGGTCTTCAGGCTCATGTTCACGAGCCAGTAGATCGGGATCAGCAGGAAGGCGAGGTAGAGCGTCATCACCACCGCCTTGCTGTTGATCCGGAAGCCCGACCGCGCCGCGGTGCGTGTCCGCGTGCCGGTCGAGGTGCCGCTGTCGGCGCGGGCGTCGACGTTGGTCATTTCGGGCCCTCCTCCTTGTCGAGGTTGGTCATCACGGTGAAGAACACCCAGCTGACCAGCAGGATGATGAGGAAGTAGATGATCGAGAACGCCGCGGCGGGCCCGAGATCGAACTGCCCCAGCGCCATCTTCACCAGGTCGATCGACAACAGCGTGGTCGAGTTGCCGGGGCCGCCTCCGGTGACGACGAACGGCTCGGTGTAGATCTTGAAGCTGTCCATGAACCGCAGGAGGATCGCGATGGTCAGCACGCCGGACATCTTCGGCAGTTCGATGAAGCGGAACACCTTCCAGCGGCTCGCCTGGTCGATCTTGGCCGCCTGGTAATACGCCTCGGGGATCGATTGCAGGCCCGCATAGGCCAGAAGCGCCACGAGCGAGGTCCAGTGCCATACGTCCATGACGATGATCGTGATCCAGGCGTCCAGCGCGTCCTGCGTGTAGTTGTAGTCGAACCCGAGCGCGTCGAGCGTGTAGCCAAGAAGGCCGATGTCGACCCGGCCGAAGATCTGCCAGATCGTCCCCACAACGTTCCACGGGATCAGCAGCGGCAGCGCCATCAGGACCAGGCAGACCGACGCCCAGAAGCCCTTCTTGGGCATGTTGAGCGCCACGAGGATGCCCAGCGGCACCTCGATGGCCAGGATGATCAGCGTGAACATGAACTGCCGGCCGAGCGCGTCGCGGATCCGTTCAGAGGCGAGCGTCTCCTTGAACCATTCGAGGCCGACCCAGAAGAACTGGTTGTTTCCGAAGCTGTCCTGGACCGAGTAGTTGACGACCGTCATCAGCGGGATCACCGCAGAGAACGCCACCAGCACCAGCACCGGCAGGACTAGCAGCCAGGCTTTCTGATTGACGCGCTTGTCCATCACGCGGCCCTCCCCATGCTGGTCGGCGGGACGCGCCAGGCGTCCGCGTAGACGTTGACGCGGTCGGGATCGAAGACGACGCGGCGCTGGTCGGCGCCGATCTCGGCACCCTCGGCCGCGATGATGTTGATCTCGGTCCCCTCGTGGTCGGCGCGAACGATCTTGTGGCGGCCGACGTCCTCGACCCGCTTGATCGTGACGGGCAGCCCCTCGGACTCGGAGAGATGCGCGAACTCGGGACGGATGCCGATCTGGACATGTCCTGTGAGCCCGTCATACCGCCCGGCCAGCGGCACCTCGTGCGCCCCCACGCGGGCACTGCCGCCCTCGACCGTGGCGTCCAGCACGTTCATGCCCGGCGAGCCGATGAAATAGCCGACGAAGGTGTGCTCGGGCGTCTCGAACAGCTCTTCGGGCGTGCCGATCTGCACCACGCGGCCCTCGGACATCACGACGACCTTGTCCGCGAAGGTCAGCGCCTCGGTCTGGTCGTGGGTGACGTAGATCATCGTGTGGCCGAACCGTTGATGCAGTTCCTTGAGCTGGGTCCTGAGCTCCCACTTCATGTGCGGGTCGATGACGGTGAGCGGCTCGTCGAACAGGATCGCGTTGACGTCCTCGCGCACCATCCCGCGCCCGAGGCTGATCTTCTGCTTGGCATCCGCCGTCAGCCCCCGCGCCTTGCGGTCGAGCTGATCCTCCATGTCGATCATGCGGCAGATCTCGGCGACCCGCTGCTGAACGTAATCCTTGGGTGCGCCGCGGTTCTTCAGCGGGAAGGCCAGGTTCTCGCGCACGGTCATCGTGTCGTAGACGACGGGAAACTGGAACACCTGCGCGATGTTGCGGTCCGCCGTGGTCATGTCCGTGACGTCCGTGTCGCCGAAGAAGACGCGGCCCTGCGATGGGCGCAGAAGCCCCGAGATGATGTTCAGGAGCGTGGTCTTGCCGCAGCCCGACGAGCCCAGCAGCGCGTAGGCCTCGCCATCGGTCCAGACGTGGTTCATTTCCTTCAGCGCGAAATCCGCCTCGCCCGAAGGGTTGGGCAGATAGGAATGCGCAAGGTTCGCCAGGGTGATCTGTGCCATGAGCCTCCTCCTCAGGCCGCCGCCGCGTAGGCGGCCGGCGCGACGAGATCGCCGTCCTCGCCGAAAATGTAGATGTGCGCGGGATCGAGATGCACGTCCATCTCGCGCCCCAGCTCGAGATGCCGCACGCCGTGCGCCAGCCCGACCCAGCGCGTGCCCTCGTGGTCGAGGTGCACGAAGGTCTCCGAGCCGGTGATCTCGGTCACCTCGAGCGTGCAGCGGAAGGTCAGCGAGTTTCCGGCGAGCGGTTCGAGTGAAAGGTGGTTCGGACGGAACCCCGCCATGTAGGTGCCGTCGGCCAGCGTCTCGAGCCGGTCTGTCGCCTCTTCGGTCCGGCCATCGGCGAAGGTCAGCGTGCGACCCGACTTCGTGAGATCGAGAAAGTTCATCGGCGGGTCCGAGAACACCCGCGCCGTGGTGGCGTCGGCGGGCTTGCGATAGACTGCCGGGGTCGGTCCGAACTGTGTCACCCGCCCCTCCCAAAGCGTCGCCGTGTTGCCGCCCAGCAAGAGCGCCTCTTCGGGCTCGGTCGTGGCGTAGACGAAGATCGAGCCCGCTTCCTCGAAGATGCGCGGGATCTCGGCGCGCAGTTCCTCGCGCAGCTTGTAGTCGAGGTTCGCCAGCGGCTCGTCCAGCAGCACCAGCCCGGCATCTTTCACCAGCGCCCGGCCGAGCGCGCAGCGCTGCTGCTGGCCGCCCGACAACTCCAGCGGCCGACGATCCAGCATCGGTGTCAGCTTCATCAGGTCGGCGGTCTTGCGCACGGCCGCGTCGATCTCGTCGCGGGATTGCCCCATCAGCCGCAGGGGCGAGGCGATGTTCTCGTAGACGGTCATCGACGGGTAATTGATGAACTGCTGATAGACCATCGCGACCTTGCGGTCCTGCACGCGCATCCCGGTGACATCCTCGCCCCGCCAGAGCACGCGGCCCTCGGTCGGCACGTCGAGCCCGGCCATCAGGCGCATCAGGGATGTCTTCCCGGCAAGGGTCGGCCCCAGCAGAACGTTCATCGTTCCCGCCTCGAGCCTGAGGTCGGTCGGATGGATATGCGTCCGCCCGCCCACGACCTTGGTGACACCGTCGAGTTCCAGCGTCATTGCGCTCTCCTCCCCTCGGGCCGCCGCCTCTCGCGGGCGGCGCTCCCGTGCTTCATCCATGCATCCGTCGGCTCGACCTCCTCCGTGCCGGGCCGCGGCGCTCGCACGCGTCTGCGCCATAGTACATCGTCTGCGCGTCGCGCATATTCCCTATCCGCCGGTCGAAGGGTCGCACGTGCCACCGTCTGCGCGACGAGGCTCACCGCATCGCCCGAGGGGCCCTGCCCGGCCGGGTTCATGCCGTCGGTGCAGGCAGTCGCATATCCACTGATGCAAGCGCCTATGACGAACACGTCACAGACCTCGGCGCGCGCCGGTTCCATCGCTGTCTCCTCCCATTGGTTACGAAGAGAACAGGAAAACAGGGGTGCGAGTCAAAACCTAAGTTTTCTTTTTTCTTCACTTAACGCTTGGTTAACCGATTTTCGCGCGTTGGAAAGGCAAAACCGAACATTGTCACGAACATTCGTCGTAGCTTTCGCACGGGTTTTCGATGCGGATTGACAGAAACGCGCATTTGCGCACATTTGACGCAGGCAATCGCACCCCACCGTGCGACATCACAGCGAGTCCCGAAGATTTGGCACAGAGTTTTCGAAAGTCGCAGATTCTCGAAATCGCCAACGAGACGGGGCGCGTCTCGGTCGAGGAGCTTGCCGCGCGCTTCGGCGTGACCTCGCAGACGATCCGGCGCGACCTGTCCGAACTCGCCGACCTGGGCAAGCTGGACCGGGTCCACGGGGGGGCGATCATGCCGCCCGGTGCCGGCAACATCGGCTATGCCGAGCGCCGCGCCACGAACGAGGCCGAGAAGGCCGCCATCGCACGGCTCTGCGCGGCGGAGATCCCCAACAATTCGTCTGTGCTGCTGAACATCGGTACCTCGACCGAGGCGGTCGCGGTCGAGCTTCTGGGCCACGAGAACCTGACGGTGATCACCAACAACCTCAACGTGGCCGCCATCCTGGCGGCGAACCACTCGTGCCAGATCATCGTGGCCGGCGGCATCCTGCGTCATTGCGACGGGGGGCTGGTGGGGGACCTGACGCTCGAGGTGATCGATCAGTTTAAGGTCGACCGTGCGATCATTGGCACCTCGGCGGTGGACGAAGACGGCGACCTGTTGGACTTCGACCTGCAGGAGGTGCGCGTCAGCCGCGCCATCATCCGCCAGTCCAAGCGCACGTTCCTGGTGACCGACCGCTCCAAGTTCACGCGGACGGCGCCGGTGAAGATCGCCTCGCTGCGCGAGATCGACGCGATCTTCACCGACAGCCTGCCCAACGCCCTGCGGGAGCAATGCGGCGATTGGGGCACCGCCGTCCACGACACCGGCGGTTGAAAGCGGGCGGCGCCGTGGCCGCCCGCTTTGATCTCAGTAGACCGCGATGGCCGGGAACAGCAGCAGGATCCCGACCGCCAGCACCTGTAGGCAGATGAACGGCAGGAGCGACTTGAAGATGTCCCCCAGCGAGATGTCCGGCGGCGCCACCGTTTTGAGGTAGAACGCAGCCGGGCCGAAGGGCGGCGACAGGAAACTGACCTGCATGTTCATGCAGAACAGCACCCCGAACCAGATCGGGTCGAGACCGAGGTCGCGGATGATCGGCACGAAGATCGGCATCGTCAGCAGCGCGATCCCGACCCAGTCGAGGAACGCGCCCAGGACGAAGAGGATGCCCATCATCGCCAGCACCACGATCCGCGGATTGTCCGAGATTCCCGTCATCAGCCCCGACACGAACGAGATGCCGCCCATCAGGTTGTAGACCCCGACCAGCGCCGTGGCCCCGATGCCGATCCAGACGATCATGCCGACCGTGGCCAGCGTCTGCATCGCCGCGTCCCGGACGAGCGTGTAGGTGAACTCGCCCCGAAGAATGGTCGACAGCATCACCCCGCCGACGCCGATGGCCGACGCCTCGGTCACCGACGCGATCCCGCCGTAGATCGAGCCGAGGACGAAGATCACCACCATGATCGGCAGGATCAGGCCCTTGAGCAGGCGCAGCTTCTCCTGGTTCGGGATCGTCTCGTTGTCGGGCGGCGGCGCGGCCTTGGGGTCGAGATAGGCGCGCGCGAGCACGTAGATCACGTAGAACGACGCCAGCATGAAGCCGGGGATGAACGCCGCGGTGAACAGGTCGCCGATCGAAACGTTCGCGGTCAGGCCGTAGATGATCAGCACGATCGACGGCGGCACCATCGTGCCCAGCGAACCGCCGGCGCAGACCACGCCGATCGCAAGGCTCCGGTCGTAGCCGAGCCGCAGCATCTGCGGCAGCGCCAGAAGGCCGAGCAGCACGATCTCGCCGCCGATGATACCCGACATCGCGGCCAGGATGATCGACACGAAGATCGTCTGCACCGCCACGCCGCCGCGCAGTCGGCCGCCGACCAGCTTCATCGCGTCGAAGAGGTCCCGCGCGATGCCGGACCGGTCGAGGATCGCCGCCATCAGCACAAACATCGGCACCGAGACGAAGACAAAGTTGTCGACAAAGGTATAGATGCGGCTGGTGATAAGGGGCACCGCCATCGTGCCGAAGCCGCCAATGGCGAACACCAGCGCCACCAGCAGCGTCACGAAGGCCAGCGGCATGCCGGTCAGCAGCAGCACGACCATCATGCCGAACATCATCAATGTCGCCGGGCCGATGCCGATGACGCCGGGATCGAGAATGTCCATCATGTCAGCCGGCCTTGGCGCGCAGGCGCCGGAAATGGTTGAACGTCAGCACGATGAACTGGGCGGTCAGCAAGATCAGCATCGCGAGCAGGAAGATCTTGGTGAAGGCCGGATAGGGCGGGTTCCAGGCGCTGCCGCTACGCTCGAGCCGGATGTCACCCGACGGCGCGTAGACCGCCTTCTGCACCATGAGCCAGGCGGCATAGGCGAAGAACAGCGCCGCCACAGCCGAGGCGGCTGAGATCACGACGTCGAAAATACGCCGCAGACGCGCGGGCAGAGCGTCGTAGATCAGGACCACGCGGACATGGGTGTTGCGCGCCGCGCAAAACAGGCCGCCATAGAGAAAGGCGATCCCGCACAGGAACGTCGTCGTCTCATGTGCCCAGCTCGTCGGGCTGTTGAACACGTAGCGCAGGAAGACCTCGATCAGCAGGATGATCGCGGCCACGACGATACCCGCGGCGAACAGCCATCCGCCCTTGTCCACGATCCTCCCGAGACGCCCCGCCTCGGGCAGGGCGCGGCTCTTGCTCACGCTTTCGGCGCCGTGTTGCGCGCTCTCGTCACTCTGGGATGTCAATCTGCCCCTCCCCGGTATGGGATCCGGGCGGCTCTGTCCCGCCGCCCGGACCGGTTCCGACGTCCACTCAGTTCATCAGGCCTTCGTCGCGGAGATACTGGGTCAGCGTGTCGAACACCTTCTGCGCCATCTCCGACCGCTCGGCGACGTTCTCCCACTCGCCCATCGCGATCTCGCGGAACTTGGCGCGCTCTTCGTCCGACCAGTCGTGGATGGTGACGTCACCGGCCTCGGCAGCCTCGGCCGCGGCTTCCTCGTTGCGCTCCTGCAGGGTGTTCACCTGGGTCTGCTGGAACTCCTTGACCGACTCCTTCATGGCGGCCTTCAGGTCGTCGGGCAGCGCGTCCCACTTCTCCTTGTTCATCGACACCTCGACGAGCGGGAGAGAGTGGAAGCCCGGATAGACCGGGTGCGGTGCGATCTCGTTCAGGCCGACCTCCTGGTTCACCGAGAACACGCTGTAGTCGGCGGCGTCGATCACGCCCTTGTCGAGCGAGGTATAGACCTCGGAGGCCGGCAGGTTCACCGGCGCGGCACCGGCGGCGTCGAACACGTTGGCGATCATGCCCTCGGGTGTCCGCACCTTGATCCCCTGAAGATCGTCGACGCCGTCGAGCGGCACCTTCGACACGAACGCCTCGAGGCCGGGCGTCGAAACACCGATGAACTCCAGCCCATAGGAATTGTTGAGTTCGTTCATCAGTTCGGCGCCGCCGCCGTTCTCGACGAAGTCGATCATCTGCTCGGGCGAGGACCACGCGCCGACGGGGTTCGCGATCAGGCCATAGGCCGGATCCTTGCCCGCGAAGTACGAGGTGTCAGTGATGTGGCCGTCCAGGATCCCGGCCTGGATCGCCTCTGGCGTCTCGCTGTAGTCGACGATCGAGCCCACGGGCAGAAGCTCGACCTCGACGCGTCCGTCGGTCATCTCGGACACGGTCTCGGTCCAGCCCTTCTGGAACTCGAAATTCGGGTTGCCCGCCGGGTCCGAGGACTGGAAGCGGAAGCTGTAGTCCTGCGCCATCGCGCCGGACAGGCCGACGACACTCAGCGCGGCGGCCGCCGTGGCGGTCTTGAAGATACGTTGCATCTTGATCCTCCCTAGTGGTTGATGCTCCTGGTGCGGGGGCCGCTCCGTCAGCCCCCGTCGAAATCGAGTTGCACTTTCATCGCCCGTCTCCGGTCCGAGGCGAGCGCGAAGGCAGAGGCCGCCTCGCGCAGCGGCATCACCTGCGTCAACAGCGGCGACACGTCCACGGCGCCCCGGTCGATCAAGTGCGCGGCCAGTCCGAACTCGGAGTCGAAGCGGAACGTGCCGGTCAGCGTGATCTCGCGCGTGACCATGGCACTCAGCGGCAGCGCAGCGTCGGGGCCCAGCCCCACGGCGACGACCGTGCCGGCCGGCCGCACGGCGCGGATGGCCGTCTGCAGCGCGTCGTCGCTGCCCGAGCAATCGAACGCGACATCGACCGTCCCCTTGCCCTCGGTCAGCGCCTCGACCTGGTCAGGGGCCGACGCGATGTCGATGGTGCGGTCCGCGCCAATCCGCGCGGCGATGTCGAGCGGCGCGGCGCCGAGATCGGTCGCGATCACCTCGGTCGCGCCGACATGCTTCGCCGCCAGCACCGTCAGGCACCCGATCGGACCGCAGCCCGAGACCAGCACACGCTTGCCCAGAAGCGGCCCGGCCCGGCGCACCGCGTGCAGGCACACGGCCAGCGGTTCGGCCATCGCGGCGTGGCTCAGATCCGTCGTCGGCGAAAGCCGCACGAGTTGCGCGGCGTCGACCGTGACGCCCTGGCGGAACAGCCCCTGCTGATGGGGAAAGCGCATCGCGCTGCCGGCAAAGCGCATGTCCTCGCACTGGTTTCGCATGTCCCGAAGGCAATACTGGCAGCGGCCGCACGGGATCGATGGGTTCACCGTGACGCGATCGCCGGCGGCGAAACCGTCGACCCCCTGCCCCACGGCATCGACGATGCCCGACACCTCGTGGCCGAGGATCATCGGCTCCTTGATGCGGGTCGCCCCGAACCCGCCGTGATGGAAATAGTGCAGGTCCGACCCGCAAATTCCACCGCGCGAGATGGCGACGCGGACCTCGCCCGGCTGCGGGGCGGGCGCGTCCGCCTGATCGTCGAGTCTCAGGTCGTTGGGCGCATGGATGACGACGCTCTGCATCCTCACAGCACCGAGACCATGCCGCCGTCGGCATAGATGATCTGGCCCGAGACATAGTTCGACGCGTCCGAGGCCAGGTAGATCGCGGTGCCCGCCAGCTCTTCCGGCTTGCCCCAGCGGCGCATCGGCGTGCGACCCTTCACCCAGGCGTCGAAGTCGGGGTTGTTCACCAGCGCCTCGTTCATGTCGGTCAGCATGTAGCCCGGGCCGATGGCATTGGCCTGGATTCCCGCTTCGCCCCATTCGGCCGCCATAGCCTTGGTCAGCATCTTGATGCCGCCTTTCGCCACCGTGTACGGTGCAACCGTGGCGCGAGCCAGCTCGGACGTCAACGACCCCAGATTAATGACCTTGCCCGAGCCGCGCTGCGCCATGCGCCGCGCCGCCTCGCGCCCGATGACGAACGCGGCGGTCAAGTTGGTGTCGATGACCTTCTGCCAGTCGGAGGTCTCGAGCTCGAGCATGGGCTTGCGGAACTGCATCCCGGCGTTGTTGACGAGGATCTCGATCTCCACGCCCTCTGCATCGAACCGCTCGAACGCGGCCAGGATTGCGGCCTCGTCGGTAACGTCGAAGGCCACCGTCAGGACGTCGTGACCGGCGGCACGCATCTCCGTGGCGGCGGCATCCAGGCGGGCCTCGTTCGTGCCGTGCAGGATCACCCGCGCGCCGGCACCGGCCAGCCCCTCGGCGAAGGCGCGACCCAGTCCGCGCGACGAGCCGGTGATCAGCGCGGTCTTTCCGGAAAGGTCGAACAGGGTAAGGCTCATGCTGTCTCCTCGATAGTCGTTGTGCGGCTGCTGAGATCGGTCCGCTCGAAGACCGCCGGCACCAGTTCGGTGCCCAGGCCCGGACCCTCCATCGGGTAGACGTATCCGTTCTCGATCCGCGGAACCTCGGTCACGAGTTCGCGGTACCATCCCTTGTAGAAGGCGCGGACGCTTTCCTGGATCAGAGTGTTGGGCTGGGAAAAGCTCATGTGGATCGCCGCGGCAAAACCCACGGGCCCGATGCAGTCGTGCGGCGCGAAGGGCCGGTGATAGGTCTCGGCCATCGCGGCGATCTTGCGCCCCTCGGTCAGCCCGCCGGTCCAGCAGAGATCTGCCATGACGACATGCGCGGCGTCACGGTCCAGATACTCCTTGTAGGCCCATCGCGAGCCCAGCGTCTCGGACGCGCAGACCCACACGTCCGTGTCGCGCGCATACTCGGCCAGCGCCTGCGGCGAGTTCATCCGGATCGGATCCTCGTACCAGGTGGGATCGAACGGCTCGAGCGCGCGGGCGATCTTCTTGGCGACGGGCAGGTTCCAGAGCGAGTGGAACTCGACCATGATCTCCATCCGGTCGCCCACCGCCTCGCGGATCAGCTCGAAGGGGCGGATCGCGGTCTTCATCTGCTCGGCCGAGATGTGCAGACCCTTCGTCTCCATCGCCGGGGGATCGAACGGCCAGATCTTCATGGCCGTGATGCCGTTGTCCAGCAGGTCCTGCGCCAGTTCCCCGGCGCGGTTCATGAAGCCGTCGAGATCCTCGTAGGGACCGCTGGCGTCGTCGGTGTTCCAGGTGTCGACCGGCTTGATCGCGTTGGTGCGGACATAGCGTGTGCCGGCACAGGTGTTGTAGACCCGCATCCGGTCGAAGCAGAGCCCGCCGAGCATCTGATGCACCGGCTGGTCGCAGACCTTGCCGAACACGTCCCACAGCGCGATGTCGATTGCCGAAGCGGCGCGATATTCCACGCCGGTCGAGCTCTGCGCGTTGGGCAGGGTCAGCATCTCCTTGTGGAGCGCCTCGACATGCAGCGGGTTCCGCCCCACCAGGCGGCTTGCCAGGATGTCGTGGATATGCGCTTCGACGGCGGCAGCGCCGTAGAAGGTCTCGCCCAGTCCGGTGATCCCGGCATCGGTCTCGACATGCACCCACAGGACATTCGCGAACTCTTCCACGCGGTAGGTCCTGATCGCGGTGATCTTCAAAATTGCCCCTTTCTGCCGGCGGCCCCGCCGATTCCCCGTTCGTGCTTGGCAGGCATTAGGACGAAAGCTATTCTAATGTTCAATAAAAAAGCCTATTGGTACCATCAAATGACAAAACCTATAATACAGGTGGCCGATGACGCCCCCGGCCGCGGTGGTCTCGTCGAGCGGACCATGACCGACATCCGCCGGCTGATCGGTGAGCGTCAGTTGATGCCGGGCGACAGCCTTCCGGCGGAAAACGCGCTGGCTGCGGAGCTTGGCGTGTCGCGCACCATTGCGCGCGAGGCGCTGCGGGGGCTCGCCGCGTTGCAGATCGTCGAGGTCGGCAACGGCCGGCGGGCGCGCGTGGCCTCGTCCAACGCCGACGCGCTGAGCCTAATCCTCGACCACACGGTCCATACCCGCCAATTGTCGATCCAGCAGGTGCTGGACGTGCGGCGGACGCTGGAAACCCGGACCGTCAACCTCGCCGCCCTGCGCCGCAGCGACGCCGAGGCGGCGGAATTGCAGCGCATCGTCGCCGCGATGCAGGTGGCGCTCGACGGCAACCACGAAGAGATCATGGAGCTCGACATCCGATTTCACGAGGTGATCGCCCGCGCCTCGGGCAACGCGCTCTACTCGATCCTGATCGAGAGCTTCCGGGTCATCACGCGGCAGACCTGGCACATCGGCTGGAGGGCGCGGGGCAGCTACCATAATCGGCGCGACAACATCCACCTGCACGACCGCATCGCCCGAGCCATCGCGGCGCATGACGCCGACGCCGCCGAAGCCGCCATGTCCGAGCATTTCGACGGCGCCGTCGCGACGCTCCTGCGCGCCGGGATCAACTGACGCCACTGGCGGGCGGCAGGCCGCGCCGATATGGTATCGTGGCCATAACGGGCGTCATAGCTGGAGAGGCGGGAGGACCGGAACGCGATGGCCGACGACGGCGACGAGACGCGGCTGCGCCTGCGCGTGGTGTTCGGGCCGGATGCGATGCTGGGCCCCGGCAAGGCCGACCTCCTGGAACTGATCGACGAGCTGGGCTCGATCGCCGCCGCGGGACGCGCCATGAGCATGAGCTACAAGCGCGCCTGGACGCTGGTGGAGCAGATGAACGACGCGTTCCGGCATCCGCTGGTCGACAGCAGCCGCGGCGGCACACGCGGCGGCGGCGCGCGTCTCAGCGATACGGGCCGCGACGTGCTGCACCGGTATCGCAGCCTGGAACGGCGGGCGGCCAAGGCCGGCGCCGAGGACATCGCCGCGCTGCGCGGGATGCTCGGGGATATGTCCGGCGAAAAATAACGCTTGCGGCCACCCGTCGCCCCGAACGATATTTCCGGCGAAACCTATCGCTTGCGAAGGGGAGTCCATGTCCCGTTCCCGCACCGGTCGGGTCGCCGGCGTCTGCATCGCAGCCGCCGTCGCGGCCCTTCTCGCCGTGTCCGCCCCGGCCCGCGCCGGCGGCGTGACGGTCTTTGCGGCCGCCAGCCTGAAGGATGCGATGGACGACGTGGCCGATCTCTGGGCCGAGACGACCGATCACACGGCGAAGGTGGCGCTCGCCGGCTCCTCGACGCTCGCCCGGCAGATCCAGCATGGCGCCCCGGTGGACGTGTTCATCTCGGCCAACACGGCCTGGATGGACCGATTGGAAGCCGACGGGCTGATCGTGGCGGAGCGGCGCGTGGACCTCTTGCGCAACACGCTGGTGCTGGTCGGGCATGGCCACGGGGACGACGCGGTCGACCTGTCCGACCCGGCCGCCCTGCCCGCGCGGCTGGGCGACGGACGGCTCGCGATGGCGCTGGTCGAGGCGGTGCCGGCGGGCATCTACGGCAAGGCCGCGCTGCAGAGCCTGGGCCTGTGGCGGACGCTCGAACCGCGGGTCGCGCAGGCCGACAACGTCCGCGCGGCGCTGGCGCTGGTCTCGACGGGGGAGGCGCCGCTGGGGATCGTCTACGGCACCGATGCCGCGGCGGACGATAGCGTTTCCGTGCTGGCGACCTTCCCCGAGGACAGCCATCCGCCGATCGTCTACCCTGCGGCCCCGCTCGCGGACAGCACGAACGCCCTGGCGGACCGCTTCGTCGACTTCCTGCAGGGCCCCGAGGCCCGGTCGGCGTTCGAGCGGCAGGGCTTCGACGTGACCGGCGGCTGAGCCGGTGGACTGGCTGACCCCAGAGGCCTGGAGCGCGGTGGTCCTGTCGCTGCGCGTCTCCCTGACCGCCACGCTCGTCAGCCTGCCGCTGGGCGTCTTCGTCGCCCATGCCCTCGCCCGCTGGTCCTTTCCGGGAAAACAGGTGCTGAACGGGCTCGTCCACCTGCCCCTGATCCTGCCGCCGGTGGTGACGGGCTATCTCCTGCTGCTCACCTTCGGGCGGCAGGGGCCGGTCGGCGGCTTCCTCGACCAGTGCTGCGGGATCGTCTTCGCCTTCCGCTGGACCGGGGCCGCGCTGGCAGCGGCGGTGATGGCGTTTCCGCTTATGGTCCGCGCGATCCGCCTGTCGATCGAGGCGGTGGACCCCGGTCTCGAGCAGGCGGCCGCGACGCTCGGCGCCTCGCGGCTGTGGGTGTTCGCCACGGTCACGCTGCCGATGATCCTGCCGGGCATCCTCACCGGCGCGATCCTGGCCTTCGCCAAGGCGATGGGAGAGTTCGGCGCGACGATCACCTTCGTGTCGAACATCCCGGGCGAGACGCAGACCCTGCCCTCGGCGATCTACGCCTTCCTGCAGGTACCGGGTGGCGAAGGCACCGCGATCAAGCTGGTCCTGGTGTCGGTGGCGGTGGCGATGGCCGCGCTGCTGGCCTCCGAGGTGCTGGCCGCGCGCATGGCCCGCAGGCTGAGCGGCACATGAGCCTCGAGGTCGCTGTCCGGCACCGCTTTCCGGGCTTTGCGCTCGACGTGGCGTTCACGGCGCCGGACGGCGTCACGGCGCTGTTCGGGCGGTCGGGATCAGGCAAGACCAGCGTCGTCAACGCCGTCGCCGGACTGCTGCGGCCGGACGCGGGCCGCGTCGTGGCGAGGGGCGAGGCGCTGGTGGACACCGGCGCCCGGCTCTGGCGCGCGCCCCATCGCCGGCGGATCGGCTACGTGTTCCAGGAGGCGCGGCTGTTCCCGCACCTGTCCGTCCGGCAGAACCTGCTGTACGGGCGCTGGTTCGCCCGGCACGGCGGCGACGGGCCCGAGTTTGACCACGTGGTCGACCTGCTGGGGCTGGCACCATTGCTGTCACGGCGTCCGGCTACCCTGTCGGGTGGCGAACGGCAGCGGGTGTCGATCGGGCGGGCGATCCTCTCGCGGCCCCGTCTTCTGCTGATGGACGAACCCCTCGCCGCACTGGACGAGGCCCGCCGGGCCGAGATCCTGCCCTATCTGGAGCGGGTCCGCGACGAGGCGGGCATCCCGATCCTCTATGTCAGCCACTCGGTGTCCGAGGTCGCGCGCCTTGCCACCACCGTCATCGTGCTGGACGAGGGCCGCGTCCTGCGCGCCGGTGCCGCCGAAGACGTACTGTCCGACCCCTTCTCTGCGGCGTCCGCTGGGATCCGGGGCGTGGGGGCCGTGATCACCGGGCGCATCGACACGCACCATTCCGACGGGCTGACCGAATTGTCGACCTCGTCGGCACAGATCTTCCTACCTCGCGTCGCGGCCGCCGTGGGCGCCGAAATCCGCGTGCGGATCGAGGCGCAGGACGTCACCCTGTCGCTGACCCGGCCCGAGGGGATCTCGGCGCTCAACATCCTTCCCTGCGAGATCACCGACATTCGCCGCGGCGAGGGGCCGGGCGTGCTGGTACGGCTGCGTTCGGGCGCCGACACCCTGCTGGCCCGGATCACCCAGCGTTCGGCGGAACGGATGGGTCTTGCGCGCGGCACGGCGTGCCACGCCGTCATCAAGACCGTGTCGGTCGCGCCCGAGGACATCGGACGGCGCGGCTAGGTTCAGGCAGCCACGCGCGAGACGATCTCGGACAGTGCTTCGGTCAGGCGGTCGACCTGCTCGACCGTGTTGTAGTGCACCATCGACACCCTCAGCACACCGTTGCCGCCCGTCTCGCCCAAATCCTCGACCAGCCGGCGCGAGTGGAAATCCCCGAACCGGATCGCGATGCCATAGGCGTCCATCGCTCGGGCGACGGCACCGGAATCCACGCCATCGAACTTGAACGAGATGGTCGGCACCCGGCCGCCGTCGTCATTCGTCGCCTCACCGATCACACGGCAGTCGTTGCGGGCCCTGAGCCACGCCAGCAGGCGCTCGGTCAGCCGGTTCTCGTGCGCCTCGATGGCCCCGAAGGCCACCGCGACCCGCTCGCGCCGCGATCCGCTGGCGCCCTGTCGCGCGCCGAGTTCGGCGAGGTAATCCACGACGCCGTCGGTGCTGTAGGCCAGCTCGTAGTTGGGATTGCCGGGCTCGAGTTTTCCGGGGACTTTCTCCTTGCCGTAGAAATAGTGATACAGCCCGTCCAGCTCGCGCAGCAGGTCGTATTTGCCGTACATGATCGCGGTGTGCGGACCGTAGCACTTATAGAGGCTGAAGACGTAATAATCGACGTCCCAGGCCCGCACGTCGATCAGCCGGTGTGGCGCATAGGCGACCGCGTCGATGCAAATCCGCGCGCCGTGGCGGTGCACGAACTCGGCGATCTCGCCTACCGGGTTCACGCGGCCCAGGATGTTCGAGACATGGGTGACACAGACCAGCTTCGTGCGGTCGGTCATCAGCGGCGCCAGGTCGTCGAGGCTGAGGCGCGCGGTATCGGCGTTCAGCGGCCAGAACTTGATCTCGACACCGAATTCGCGCAGCCGCTCCCACGGGCCGATATTGCTTTCGTGGTCGGCGCGCGAGACGATGATCTCGTCGCCCGGTTGCAGCTGTCCGCGCATCGCGGCGGCGAGATGCTGCAGCAGGATCGTGGTCGAGGGGCCGAACACCATCTCCTCGGGCCGCGCGGCGTTGACGAGGCACTGCGCCGCTTCCCGCCCCTTCGTCAGCGCCTCGGCCGCGGATTGCGACACCGCGTAGCTGCCGCCGATCTGCACGTTTCGCTCGAACAGGAACTCGGTGATGCGGTCGACCGCGTCACGCACCGTCTGAGAGCCGCCGGCATTGTCGAAGAACACCCAATCGTCGCGCAGGCCGGGAAAGCGGCTGCGCACGAAGTCCAGGTCGAGCGGTTGCGGAGTGTCGGTCATCATCGGTCCTTCAGTGGTTCAGCACGGCGCTGAGGAAATTGCGGGTGCGGGGGTGCTTCGGCGCGCCCAGAAGCTCGTTCGGCGGTCCGGCCTCGACGATCTCGCCCCCGTCCATGAAGATCACGCGGTCGGCGACCTGGCTCGCAAAGCCCATCTCGTGCGTCACGATCACCATCGTCACGCCGGTCCCGGCAAGGTCGCGCATCACGTCCAGCACCTCGCCCACCATCTCGGGGTCGAGGGCCGAGGTCGGTTCGTCGAACAGCATCACCTGCGGCTCCATCGCCAGGGCGCGGGCGATGGCGACGCGCTGCTGCTGGCCGCCCGAGAGGTAGTCGGGATACTTGTCCGCCTGTTCGGAGATGCCGACCCGTTGCAGCAGGCGATCGGCCTGTTCGCCCGCAGTCGCCCGGTTAGCGCCGCGCACGCGGCGGGGGGCCAGCATGACGTTCTCGCGCACGGTCAGGTGCGGAAAGAGGTTGAAGCCCTGGAACACCATGCCGACCTCGGCGCGGACCTTGGCCAGCGCCCGCCCCGGCATGACCGGGGTGCCGTCGACGAGGATCGTGCTGTCGTCCGAAAAGCTCTCCAGCCGGTTGATGCACCGGATCAGGGTGGATTTGCCCGACCCCGAGGGGCCGACGACGCAGACGACCTCGCCCTTCTCGATCTCCAGGTCGATGCCCTTCAGCGCCTCGAACGTGCCGTAGGACTTGCGCAGGTTGCGGATGCTCACGAAGCCGGCCATCAGCTGCTCCTGGCGCCGAAGCGACGCTCCAGCCGCGTGACGAACAGGACCGCGGGCCACAGGAAGGCCAGATAGATCACCGCCGCCACGATCAGAGGCGTCGGATTGGCCGCCAGAGCCTGCGCCTGCGTCGCCTGTTTCAGCAGGTCGGGCATCGCCACGACCGAGGCGAGCGCGGTGTCCTTGACCACGTTGATCGAGTTGTTGGTCAGCGGCGGGATCACGATCTTGACCGCCTGCGGCAGGATCACGTCGCGCATCCGCTGCGGGCCGGTCAGACCCAGCGCCGCGGCGGCCTCGAACTGGCCCTTCGGGATGGCCTCGATCCCGGCGCGGAAGATCTCGGCGGTGTAGGCCCCCGAGACGATCGTCAGCGCCGTCATCGCCGAGGCGAAGGGCGACATGCGCACCCCCACGAAGGGCAGCGCGTAATACACCACGATCAGCAGGACGAGCACCGGGATCGACCGGAAGATGTCGATGTAGAGCCGCGCGATCACGCGCACGGGCGCCACGCCGTAGAGCCGGAAGAGCGACAGGAACAGCCCGACGATCAGCCCGGCCACGATGCTCGCCGCGCCGAGTTGCAGCGTCACCCACAGCCCCTCGATCAGCAGCGGCCAGGTGCGCAGGAACACATCGACATTGAAGAATGTCTCGACAAGATTCATCAGATGCCCTCATGGGCGGAGACGCGGACCGGCCCGGGCCGGCCCGCGCGCTTCCGGATCAGTCCAGAGTGGGCATCGGCAGGACGGTGGCCGTCGAGGTGCCCTCGTCCGGCGCGCTGCCGAACCACTTCTCGTGCAGCGCGGCGAGCGAGCCGTCCTCCTTCATGGCGGTCAGCACCTCGTTCACCTGCACGGCAAGCTCGGCGTCCTTGGCGAACATCATCGAATACTGCTCGCCGGTCTCGATCCGCTGGGCCACGGTGATGTTCGGCTTGTCCTTGCTGTAGTAGAGCAGCGCGGGGATGTCCGAGATGTAGCCGTCGATCCGGCCCGCCGCGAGGTCGAGCATCGCAGGGTTCAGACCCTCGTAGCGGCGAATCTCGGCAAAGCCGTACGCATCGGCCTGCTCGGTCGCCCACATGTCGCCGGTCGAACCGGTATCGACGCCCACGACCTTGCCGTCCATCTCGTCCAGCGACGCCGGCCCGCCGGTGGCCACGGTCAGCGACTGGTCGCTGTCGTAGTACGGCTGGGCGAAGGACACCGACTCAAGCCGCTCGTCGGTGATGGTGATCGACGAGGTGGCGACATCGATTCGCCCCGACTGCACGGCCGAGAACAGGCCGTTGAAGGGGATGTTCACGACCTCGACCTGCGGGATCCCCAGACGGCCGGCGACCTCGCTGACGAGATCGATCTCGAAACCGACATACTCGCCCGCGTCGTTCTGGAACTCCCACGGGACGTTGCCGATGTTCGCCCCCACGGTGAGCGAATCCTGCGCCGTCGCCGAAAGCGCGGTCACGCCGGCCAGCACGAGCCCGAGCGCCGCCGAAGTCAGATGCTTTCCAATCATGGTGTTTTCCCTGTTGATCTGTTTTCTTCTGGATTGACCGGCCAAACCGGTCTGACCAGTATCCGAACACGGGCGCGAAAACGATGCAACAGCTTACGTTGGCACCCCCGGCGCGACACGGGTAGCATCGCGCACGGCAACGAGACCGGGGACCGGATGAACGAGCACGACGAAAAGGCGCCCGTGGCGCAGACCGCAGCGCGACGGCTGCAGGAGATGATCCGTTCGGGCGAGTTGAAGAAGGGCGAGAAGATCCCCTCTCAGCGCGTGCTGTCCGAACGGCTGCGCGTCTCGCGCCCGTCGCTGCGCGAGGCGCTGCTGACGCTCGAGACGCTCGGACTCGTGCGTACCCTACCCGCCCGCGGAACCTTCGTCGTCGATCCCGACGGCCGGCAACAGGCGGCCGCTGTCTGGCGCTACGACGACGCCTACAGCATCGACGAGGTGTTCCAATCGCGCCTGCTGATCGAGACCGAGCTCTGCCGTCTCGCCGCGGCGGTGATCACGCCCGCCGCGCTGGACGCGATGTCCGCCGCGAACGCGGAGTTCGAAAGCGCCTGGCAGAGTGGCGACCTGCTGACCCATGTCGAGGCCGACCTGCGCTTTCACCGGCTGATCGCCGAAGCCTGCCCCAACCGGATGCTCCGGCGGCTCTACGAGTCGGTGCAGGAGCTGCTGACCGAAAGCCAGCGGCAGCCGATTCCCAACACGGCGGTCGACCGGATGGCCCAATCCATCCAGGAGCACCGGGACATCGTGGCAGCTCTGCAGCGCCGGGACGGCGCCGCCGCTGCGGGCGCGATGGGCGCCCATGTTGGCAACACCGCGCGCAGTGCCGGCGCCACGCTGGACTGATCCGGACCGCCTGAAACGCGGCGCCCGGCACAATTCCCAGCCCAGGGCGCGACCTCGTGAGAGGCTGCCAGGACAACTGGAACAGCCTCGCCCTCGACGATGGCGCCCCAGCTTCGAGGCGGCGGCGGCGTCACGATCACCGGAAGCGGCAGAGAGGTCTTCGTCGCCCGACCCTGTCGATCTGTGGGACTGGGTCTGACGGTCGCTCAGGCACTTTCGCCGTCGTAGTCGCGCACACCGTCCAGGATCCAGCTCTCGGCTGCCTTGCCGCGTTCGTGTCCGGCGAGGACGTGGATCTTGCCCGTGCCCTCCATGACCACGGCATTCACCACCGCCCGGTCCAGCACGTTGGCCTGGCGCAGATGGGTGCGCAGGTCGTCCTCGGTCACGCGGGCGACCCGCATGTTCTTGGGCTTCATCACCCCGCCCGGTCCCATCAGCAGGATCGGCGTGTTGTCGGTCGCACCCTTGAAGCCGCCGAAGTGGCGCCGCATACGCGACACGGCCAGCTGGATCGTGAACATCGTCGCGACCGCGGCCATGCCCTGAAGCAGCGCGGGCTCCTTGCTGGCGATGGTCGTGGCAAAGACCGAGCCGATGGCGATTGTGACGGCGATGTCGAAGGTCGACATCTCGGCAAAGCTGCGCACCCCCGACCATCGCGCGAGCAGAAGGATCGTCAGGTACATGCCGAAGGTGCTGAGCACCACGAGCAGGATCGCGCTCGACGATCCGGGCAGAAGCCAATCAGTCCACATGGGGTCTCCAATTTAGTTCGGGACGGCCCCTGCGGCCGTGTCCGCTGTTCGGGTCCGGATCGGCGGACGCTGAGGCTCCGTACACGTCATGCGCGCTTTTGACACCACGCTTTCGCATTGCAAGAGACCGGTTGATGCCACCCCCGCGATGACGGCAGGGTCTGACAATTGGTCATGTCCGCAGCGACCGCCCATCAAGGAGACCCGCCGTGCCCCTCCGCGTCCTCGCCCTTCTCGCCGCGCTCGCCGTCTCGGCGCCCGCCCTTGCCCAGGACAGGGCCGCTGTCGAGCAGCAGTTCCGCGGCTGGCTGGAGCAGACGATCTGGCCCCGCGCCCGCGCCGAGGGCGTGTCGCGCGGAACTTTCGACTCCGCGTTCTCGGGCGTGTCGCTGAACTGGGAGCTGCCGGACCTCGTGCCGCCGGGCACGACGCGGCAGACGCCGCGGACCCAGCGGCAGGCCGAGTTCGGGGCGCCGTCGAAATACTTCAACCGTGGCTCCGTCACCGGTGCGACGTCCGTCGGGCGGCGGATGGCCGGCCGCCACGCCTCGACCCTCGCCGCGGTCGAGCGGTCGACCGGGGTGCCGGGGCATATCATCCTGGCGATCTGGGGCCGGGAAAGCGGCTATGGCCGGGTCGACATCCCGCACGACGCGTTCGAGGTCCTCGGCACCAAGGGCTTCATGAGCACCCGCGCCGACTACTTCACCGACGAACTGGTCGCCGCCCTTGAGATCGCCGAGGCCGGCCACGCCCCGGAACGCGCGATGAAGAGCAGCTGGGCCGGTGCGCTCGGCCAGCCGCAATTCATGCCGTCGAGCTTCCTCGACTACGCGGCCGACGGCGACGGCGACGGACGCGCCGACATCTGGCGGTCCGAGGCGGACACCATCGCCTCGATAGGCACCTACCTGAACCGCCACGGCTGGAGACCGGGACGCGACTGGGGGTTCGAGGTGACGGTGCCGCGCTCGGTCTCGTGCACGCTCGAAGGGCCGGACCAGGGCCGACCGATCCGGGATTGGGCGGCGATGGGAATCGACCGGGTGTCGGGCCGGGCCTTCCCCGAGCACGAACTGAACGGCGAGGGCTTCCTGATGATGCCCGCCGGCCGGAACGGACCGGCCTTCATCGTGACGCCAAACTTCTACGTCCTGAAGGATTACAACATGAGCGACCTCTACGCGCTCTTCGTGGGCCATGTGGGCGACCGCATCGCCTATGGCATGGGCGACTTCGAGACCTCTTGGGACCCGGTGGGCACGATGTACCGCTCGGACATCGCGAAGATGCAGCGCGGACTTCAGGCGCGCGGCCACGACGTCGGCGGGGCGGACGGCCTGCCCGGATTCAAGACCCGGCGCTCCATCGGCCGCTGGCAGGAAAACACGGGCCGCGCCGCAACCTGCTTTCCGGAATCGGGCATGACATCGGCTCTCGCGGGCTGAGCCCGCAGGAGGGCCCGCGTTTGTCTTTGCCTGCAAATCCATTACGTCATTCATTAGCCAGAAGGCAGAAAGGGCCCGATCACATGCCGAACATGCGCAACACGATCGCTCGAATGTGGGACGACCTGAACCCGAAGGAGCCCAGCCCGTACTACCTGGTCAAGCTCATGTCGGTGATCATCGGGGCGTTCGCATTCGGTCTGATCGTCCACTTCCTGCGCGTCTGAACCGCGCCGCGGGGGCGCAAGACCCGTCGTCTTGCGCTCCGGTCCCCGGCCTGTCCCCGAACGGCCCCGCCGGCCTTCACTGCCGCCCCAGCCAGTCGAGGAAGCGTCGGCGCACGTTGTCGAAATGCCGTTCCATCGCCGCCTCGGCGGCATCGCCGTCGCCCGCGAGAATGGCCTCGACCACCGCGAGATGTTCGCGCGCCTGCTCGTCGAAGCGGTCGTGCACGCGCGTGATCGTGCAGCGCCGCGCCGTCGCGCGCTGTTCGGCCAGGATGCCGGGCAACAGCGCATAGCCCGCCGCCTCGGCCACCGCGTCGTGGAACCTGTCGTCGGCGGCCCAGAACGTGTCGAACCCGACCGTCGCGCCGTCCGCGAACCGCCGCATCTCCTCGGCCGAGGCGTCGAGCGCCGCATGAGAGCCGCGCTCCGCCGCCCGGCGGGCCGCCGTGCCTTCGAGGATGGCGCGCAGCTGCACGATCTCGAGCAGGTGCTCGATCGAGACCGAGCGCACCAGCAGCGCCCCGTTCTCGAGCCGGGCGATCACCGATTCACGTTCGAGCCGGGACAGCGCCCCCCGCAGGGGCGTGCGCGAGACGCCGAACTCCACCGCGAGTGAACGCTCGCTCAGGATCGTGTCCGCCTCGATCCGGCCATCAAGGATCGCGGCCTTGATATCCTGGTAAGCCGTCTGTTCCCGCGCTTCGGTCACAGATCCCCCTCCGTCACCGCGGCGTGAACGACCTCGACCGCGCGGGCAAGGTCGGCCTGATCCATCCCCTCTTCGGGGCAATGGCTGCCGTTCCAGTTGCGGATGAACATCATCGCGCTGTCCCACCCGGCGGCGGCGAAGGCCGCAGCGTCGTGCCCGCCGCCCGACAGCATCCGGCGGGGCGCATGGCCCAGCCGCCGCGCCGCACGGTCCAGCCCGTCGGCCATCCCGGCAGGCAGCGGCACCGGCGTCGAGCGGGACCGGGAACCGAGATCGACCTTGATGCCCGGCGTCTCGCACTCGATCCGTGCGACGACCTCGGCCAGCATGGCGTCGGCGCGCTCCAGCACCGCCGGATCGTCGGACCGCATGTCGAGACAGAAGCCCAGCGTGCCCGCGACCTTGGCCATCGCGTGCAGCGGCCCGGCCGCGTCGACGCGGCCGAAGGTGACGGCCAGATCGTGACCCTGGGCAAGCACCGCGTCCCAGGCCGCGTTCATCCCGCGCACCAGTTCGGCGAAGGCGACGACGGCATCGGCCCGACCCTCGCGCGGGGCGCCGCCGGAATGGGCCCACACGCCGTCGATCCGCGCGGTCCGATAGCGCAAGCCCCCGCGCACGCCCGTCACCAGAGCGAACGGCTCGTCCGCGCTGTGCAGGACCGGCCCCTGCTCGATATGCATCTCGAGGAACCGCGCCGGACGGGGTGCGGGCGCCTGCACCGCCGCCTCCGGGTCGAGCCCAGCGTCGCGCATGTGATCGGCCAGCGGGCGCCCGGTATCGGCCCGCACGACGTCGAGATCCGCCCGCGTCAGCCGCCCCAGCGCCGCGCGCGAGCCGATATACGAGACAGGAAACCAGACGCTTTCCTCCGCCCGCGTGACCATCAGCATGATGTCCGCGGGCGGTATCCCGCCCCCCTCGCGCAGGGCGGCCAGCAGCGCCACCCCGGCTGCGACGCCGGCCGTCCCGTCATAGGCGCCGCCAGCGTGGACGGTATCCAGATGCGACCCGATCACCAGCGGCGTACGCTCCGGGTCGGCGCCGCGCAGCGTAGCGGCCAGGTTGCCTGCGGCGTCGCGGCAGGGCGTCAGGCCCAGATGCCGCGCCTCGTCCGCGATGACCTCGTGCGCCGCACCCTCCTCGGGCGAATAGGACGGGCGACTGAATCCGGCCTTTAACGTCCCTATCGCGTTCACCCGCTCCAGCACCCTGTCAATCGTGGTCGCGATGACGCTCATGCGGGCGCCCGTCGCAGCGCCTCGGCGTTGAGCGCCGTGGCGGGCACGTTGCCCCGCAACGCCTCGATCACGGTGGTCGCCGCGCCAATCCCGACCGCACGCAGGGCATCCTCGGTCGTCGCGCCGAGATGCGGGGTGAAGATCACGTTGCCGCAGTCGCCCAGCGGCCCCTGCGGTGCGCCCGTCGTGTAGACGTCGAGCGCCGCCCCCGCCAGCCGCCCCTCGGACAGCGCGGCGGCCAGCGCGGCCTCGTCCATCAGGCCGGCCCGCGCGGTGTTCACCAGGACCGCGCCGGGCTTCATGCGGGTCAGCGCCGCGGCGTCGATCAGGTGGTGCGTCTCGGGCCGCAGAGGCGTGTGCAGCGACACGACGTCCGCCTGCGCCAGCCCGTCGGCCAGATCGACATGCGGGAAGTCGCCGGTGTCGCGCGCGCGGGGCGAATGGATCAGCACCGTCATTCCCAGCGCCGCCCGCAGCATCCGCCCCAGTTTCGAACCGATGGCGCCCCAGCCGACGATCAGGGCGGTCTTGCCCGTCAGCTCCGAGAACGTCGCGCTTTCGCGGAACCCCGCGGCGCCCGCCCGCTCGGCCCGGTCACCGCCCGCTATGCCCCGCGCTGCCGAGATCGCCAGCCCCAGCGCCAGCTCGGCGACCGAGGTCGCGTTCAGGCCCGGCGTATTGGCCACGAGCACCCCGTGCGCCGTCGCCGCCTGCGTGTCGACGGCGTTGTGACCGCTGCCATGCACCACCACCGCCCGCAGGCGCGACGCGGCGGCGATGGCCGGCGCGGTCAGGCCGGCATCGCGGGTGATGACCGCGTCGACGTCCGGGATCAGCCGTGCGACCGTCTCCATGTCCGGCCGCGGGGCCAGCACGGGTTCGATCCCGTTGTCGGCCAGATGTTCCAGTGCCGCCTCGTGGATGTGCTGGACGATCAGACACTTCATGGTGCGCTCCCGGTGTCGTGCAGGCGCGAGAGGATCGCGTCGCGGGCATTCTCGATATGGCGGCGCATCGCCGCGGCGGCGCCGTCGGTATCGGCCCGGTGGATGGCGTCGATGACGGCCAGGTGTTCGCGCACGCCAAGGGCGAAACGCTCGGGCAGCTGCGCGTGGTCGAACATGCAGGTCCGGCGCCGCAGCGTCCGGACGACCTGCACGATGGCGCGGTTGCCGCTCGCCTGGGCCAGCGTCCCGTGGAAGGCGTCGTCGGCGTCCCAATGCTCGACATCCTCGTGCGCCGAGCCGGTCTCGTCCGTGACGGGACCGCGGGCGATCAGGCCGTCGATCCGCGCCTCCATGTCGATCACGCGCTGGCGCGGCAAGGTCGTCGCGGCGGCCGCCGCACCGCACGGCTCCAGCGCGAGGCGCAGTTCGAACACCTCGGCGATCTCGTCCAGCGTAGGCCGCCGCACCTTGAGGAACCGCCCCTTCTGTTCGGCCAGCCCCTCGCTTTCGATCCGGCGCACCGCCTCGCGGACGGGCGTGCGCGACATGCCCAGGCGTTCGGCCAGCTTGGTCTCCTGCAGCGCGTCGCCCGGCCGCAGATGGCCGGCGAGGATCATGTTGATGATCTGGCGGTGCGCCGTCTGCGCCCGTTTGCCGGGGATCATGGCACGACCTCGTCGCCGGGCCAGACGCCACCCACCAGGTCGCAGCTGAGCAGGAATTCCGATGTCAGCCGCGTGGCGGCCTGCGGGCGCAGTGCGGCAAGACGCTCGGCCTCGGCGCTGCGGGCGGCAATCAGTGCCTCTTCCGCCTCGTCGCGGGTAAGGACGGCGAAGCGGAACTGCGTCCCCGTCGCCATCTGCGCCAGGCGCGGCAGGTCGGGCCCGATGACGGTGGCGATCTTGGCGTAGCCGCCGGTGGTCTGGCTTTCGGCCATCAACACGATGGGCTGCCCCGACGCCGGCACCTGGATCGAGCCGGGCACGGTGCCGTCCGAGACGATGTCGTGACCGTGCTCGGCCGGAAGGGTCACATCGTCCAGCACCATCGCCATGCGGTCGCGCTTGGACGAGACTGTGAACTCCGCGTCGGACAGGCGGGCGCGGATCTCATCGGAAAAGCGGTCATCCTGCGGGCCGAGCACCACGCGGATCGGGCCGCTTTCGTCGGGCAACGGCCCGCCGAGGGCAAGGCACGGCGCCTGGGGATCGGTGGCGCCCAACGGCAGGCTGTCGCCGGCCTCGAGCGCGCGACCGAGACCGGCGCGCAGGTGGGTGGCACGGGCGCCCATCAGCGGCGCGGTCTCGATCCCGCCGGACAGCGCGAGATAGCCCCAGACACCGTCGCTGGCGGCCCCGATCCGGATCTCCGCCCCGGCATCGGCGCGGTGGGCGGCGTTGGCGGCGCAGGCTTGCCCGTCGATCTCCAGCGGCGCGGTGACGCCGGTGAGCGCGACCCGGCAGCCCGTCTCGACCCGGAACCGTCCGCCCATCCCGGCGAACTCCAGCGCCGCGGCGCCCGTCGGATTGCCGACCAGAGCGTTGGCCAGCCGGTGCGCGGGCGCGTCCATCGGGCCCGCCGCCGAGACGCCCGAGTCGCGCAGGCCGAAGCGTCCGGCATCCTGCACGGTGACCATGGGGCCGGGCTGAAGGACGGTCAGGCTCATGTCGCCGCCTCCGGCTCGGGGGTGTAGCCCTCGGCTGACATCCTCTCGGCCTCGTCCGCCGCGATACGCTCGAACCGCACCTCGTCGCCGGCGGCCAGCAGAAACGGCACCTCCCGCGCGGGATCGAATGTACGCACCGGCGTCTGGCCGATGAAGCGCCAGCCGGACGGTCCCGCGACCGAGTTGATGCTGGCCTGCTGGCCGCCGATGCCGATGGCGCCGGCCGCGATGTTCTGGCGCGGCTGCGCAAGGCGCGGCGTGTGCAGGATTTCCGGCAGACCGCCCAGATAGGCGAAGCCGGGCGCGAAGCCGATCATGTAGACGCGATACGCCGCCTCGGAGTGCAGCCGGATCAGCTCTTCGGTGTCGATCTCCTTCTGCGCGGCCAGATCGTCGAGATCGCAGCCCGCCTCGCCGCCATAGGCGACCGGTATCCGCCACAGCCGCGCCGCGCCCTGCTGCCGGTTGAGGGACGACACGCGTTCGGTCAGCACCTTTTCCAGCGCGTCGCCCCGGATCGTTCCGGGATCGTAGCGCACGAGCAGCGAGCGATAGGTCGGCACGGTCTCGACCACACCTTCGACCGGCGCGTCGGCGAGGTTCCGCGAAAGAGCGATGACGGTGGCGTTCGTCTCGGGGTCGATGCTGTCGCCCAGCTCGACGCTCAGCGCCTGCTCACCGCAGGGAAGGAAGGCCGGCGTCGTCATCTCAGTTCCTGTTGGACATCGTCTCGGGCAGCCATGTCGCAATCTGCGGCACGACCGCAAGCAGAAGGGCCATCGCCACCATGATCGCGAAGAACGGCAGCGCGGCGCGCGCGACGGCCCCCATCCGGTCGCCCGTCAGGCGCTGGATCACGATCAGGTTGAAGCCGACGGGCGGCGTGATCTGGGCCATTTCCACCACCAGTACGAGAAACACGCCGAACCACACCTTGTCGTAGCCCGCGGCAAGGATCAGCGGCAAGGTGATCGGCAGGGTCATCACGATGCAGGACATCCCCTCCATAAGGCAGCCGAGCAGCACGTAGAAGATCAGCAGCACGACGATCAGGGCAAAGGGCGACAGGTTCAGCGCCTCGATCTGGCCGGCCACGAAGCGGGGCACGCCGAGATAGCCGAGGCCGACGGACAGGAACATCGCGCCCATGATGATCAGCCCTATCATCGCGCAGGTCTGCGCGGCCAGCAGCGTCGCCTCGATCAGTCCGCGCGGCGTCAGCGAGCGTTGCAGCGCGCCGATCGCGATCGCCCCCGCGACGCCCACGGCCGCCGCCTCGGTCGGCGAGGCGATGCCGCCGTACATCGATCCGATGACGGCGAAGATCAGGCACAGCACCGGCAGAAGGCCGAGCGCCGCGTGCACCTTCTCGGACCAGCTCGTCGGCGGCAGCGCCTCGCCGACCAGCGCGGGGTTCATCACCGACCGCGCGCCGAGATAGACCATGTAGGCCCCGGCCAGCAGTCCGCCGGGAATGACGCCTGCAATGAACAGCTTGAGGATCGATTCCTCGGCCAGCACGCCGTAGATGATCATGATGACCGACGGCGGGATCAGGAACCCCAGCGTCCCCGCCCCCGCGAGCGAGCCGATGACCATCTGCCGGTCGTAACCCCGCTGGAGCAGCTCTCCGGCGGTGATGCGCCCGACCGTGGCCGTGGTCGCCGCCGACGATCCAGACACCGCGGCGAACAGGGTCGAGGCGAGCACGGTGATATGGCTCATCCGGCCCGGCAGGCGCCGGGTCCACGGCGCCAGCCCGTTGAACAGCGATTCCGCCAGCCGGGTGCGGAACAGGATCTCGGCCATCAGGATGAAGAGCGGCAGCGCCAGCAGTTCCAGCGATGTCGCGCTGTTCCACAGCTGTTGCGCCAGAAGCTTGGTTGCCGGCATCTGCGGCATGAACACTGAAAGCGTCCCGATCCCGGCCCCGATCAGGCCCAGACCGATCCAGACGCCCGCGCCGAGCAGCACGACGAGGAAGAGCACGAGGGCGGCGACGATCTGGCCCATCGCGCTATTCCGCCGCGTCGCCGTGCAGGGTGCCGCCGGCCAGCACACGGAGCGTCTGCGCGATCATCTGCAGCCATAGCACCAGCGCCCCCGCCGCCATCGCCGCCTGCGGCAGCCAGAGCGGCGTCTTCGACACGGTCGCCGCCCGCGATCCGCGACCGTAGCTGAGCCAGGCCATCTCGGCCAGCGCCCACAGGATCATCGCCACCGTCGCGATCCCGACGAGGCAGGCCAGGATGTCGAGCGCGCGGCGCATCCCCGGCGCCAGCACCTCGCGCAGCGCGGTGACGCGGACATGCACCCCGTTTCTCAGCGCGGCACCCGAGGCGAGGAAGAACACGGCGCCCATCATGTAGGCGGCATAGTCCCAGCTGAACGAGATCGACCGCCCGAAGATGTTACGGGCGATCACCTCGGACAGGATGAAGCCGAAGAGCGCGAACAGACACAGCGCCGAGAGATACAGGGCCGCCTGGGTCAGCACGTCGATCGGGCGCACCACGCCGGCGAGACGGTATTCGGTCAAGTCAGGGAACCTCCGGGGCGGGAATGGTCGCGACTGTGGGGAGCTTGCCCCCCCACGGCCGCCTTTCGGAACGGACGCGGCTTCAGTCCTTGGCCTCAAGGTACTGGTCGATGTACTCGCGCGAGTCCGGCACACGCTCCATGAATGCCTCCCAGAGCGGCGTTGCGCGGGCCAGAAGCTCGTCCTGCAGCTCCGGTGACGGGCTGGTGACGGTCATGCCGTTCTCTTCCAGCGTCGCGATCTTCTCGGCGTCCTCTCGCGCCGAGTTGAGCCAGAACTCGCCCTCGAGCGCGGCGGCGGTCTCTTCGATCGCCGCCCTGTCCTCGGCGTCGAGACCGTTCCAGGCGTCGAGATTGACGGTGACGATGTTCGACGAGGCCTGCCAGTTGAAGGTGCTCATGTGGTCCAGGAACTCCCAGAACGCGCCATCGACGCCCGAAGAAGAGGACGTCGTGACGCCCGAGATCGTCCCGGCGGCGAGCGACGGCACGACCTCGCCCCACGGCATCTGGAGCGGCGCGGCGCCGAGCGCCTCGAAATAGTCGTGACCGTTGGCGTCGACGACGCGGATTTGCAGGCCCGAAAGGTCGTCGATGCTCTGGATCTCGTTCTCGGAATACACCGCCTGCCCCGGCCACGGCACCATGTAGAGAAGCTTCTGGTTCATGCTCTCGGCCACCTCTTCCACCTTGGGGCGATAGAATTTGTGCAACAGCGCGAGGTCCGACATGGTGGGCGCGAGATAGGGCAGCGTTTCGACGCCGAGGATGGGGGCCTCACCAACCTGCTGGTTCATCAGGATATCGGCGATCGGCACCAGCCCGTCACGGACGGCGGCCATGCCCTCGGGGCCCTTGATCCCGAGCGCGCCGCCCGACTGCACGTTGATGACCACGTCGCCGCCTGTCACCTCTTCGACGGCATCGGCGAATTGCAGCGCGTTCTGGGTGTGAAAGTTCCCTTCCGGCCAGACGACGGACATGTTCCAGGTCGTCTGTGCCTGGGCGGCGAAGGACATCGTGGCGCCGGCGAGCCCGGCAATTGCGAACGTCGTCTTGTACATGACTTGATCCCTGTCGTTTGATTCTTTGCAGCCTCCGGGGAAGCTTGCGATTTCAGTATACCACCAGTATCCCCGCGCCGAACCCAACGTCACCCGGGCACTTGCCCAGCCGTCGATTGCGCAAGAAATCATCGGAATTGCCGGCGCTTGCCGGAACGCTGAACAGGAGGATCACGAGCCATGAGCCGCCTACTCGATCTGAATTGCGACATGGGCGAGGGATTCGGCGCCTACCGGATGGGTGACGACGCCGCGATGCTGGACATCGTGACCTCGGCCAACATCGCCTGCGGCTTCCACGCCGGCGACCCGGTGGTCATGCGCGACACCCTGCGAACCGCGCGCGAGAAGGGCGTCGGCGTGGGCGCGCACCCCTCCTTCGCCGACCTCTACGGCTTCGGGCGCCGCCGCATCACCGGCGAGCGGCCCGAGGATCTCGAGGCGCAGCTGATCTACCAGATCACGGCGATGCGCGGCATGGCCGAGGTCTATGGCCCGCCGATGACCCACGTTAAGACGCACGGCGCCCTCGGCAACATGGCCGCTGTGGACCGGGACCTTGCCGAGACCTGCGTGCGCGCGGTCATGGCGGTGGACCCCGGCCTGATCTTCGTGACCCTGCCCTATTCGGAAACCTACGCCGCGGCCGAGGCGGCCGGGCTGACCATCGCCTGCGAGGTCTTTGCCGACCGCACCTATACCGACGCGGGCGAGCTCACCCCCCGCTCGGTCGAGGGCGCGGTCATCCACGACCCGGTGCAATCCGAGGAGCAAGTGCTTTGCATGGTGATGGAGGGCACGATACCTACGACCGGCGGCAAGCGCCTGCCCGTCGAGCCCGCGACGCTCTGCGTCCACGGCGACACTCCGGGCGCGGTGTCGCTGGCACGAACATTGCGCAACCGCCTGGAATGCGAGGGGGTGTCGCTCGCCCCGATGCATCGCACGCTGGGGGGCGGCTGAGGGAGGCAGGATGCAGGTTCTGATCGGTCTCGATAGCGGCCTGACGATGACAAAGGCCGTGGTCTTCGACCTGGACGGCGGCGTGGTCGCCGAGGCCGCCCGGCGCGTCCCGCAGATCAAGGAACGCCCCCGTCATGTCGAGCGCGACATGAGCGGCCACTGGCGTGCCTCCGCCGACGCCATCCGCGACGCGCTCGCGCAGGCGGGAAAGGCCGTGCCCGAAGGTGTGAAGCCTCTCGCCATCTCGGTCGCGGGGCATGGCGACGGCGTCTACCTGCTCGACCACGACCATGCGCCGCTGGGGCTTGCGGCCACTTCGCTGGACAGCCGGGCGCAGCCCACGATCGACCGATGGAGCACAGAGGGCCTGTTCGACCGGGCCGAGGCGCTGACCGGCCAGAGGCCGTTCGCGGCCTCTCCCGCCGCGCTTCTGGCCCATGTCCGCGACACCGAGCCGGACCGCTTCGCCCGCATCGGCGCCGTGCTCTCGTGCAAGGATTGGCTGCGCTTCTGTCTGACCGGCGAGGTGGGCACCGATTTCACCGAAGCCAGCGTATCCTTCACCGATGTCACGACCCAAGGATACAGCGACGCGGCACTCGCGCTTTACGGGCTGGAACCGCTGCGCGACGCATTGCCGCCCATCCACCTGCCCGGCGGCGTCGCCGGCCACGTGACCGAGGACACGGCCGCAGAGACCGGTCTGCCCCGCGGCCTGCCCGTTGCGGCAGGCCTGCACGACGTCACCGCCTGCGCCGTGGGCTCGGGCGTGATCGCGCCGGGCACGCTGATGGTCATCGCCGGCACGTTCTCGATCAACGAGACGCTGACCGAGGAGGCGCGGATCGGGCCCGGCTGGTTCGCGCGCAACGGCCTGTTTCCGGGCCAGTGGAACACCATGTCGATTTCCCCCGGCTCCAGCGCCACGCTGGACTGGGCGATGCAGCAGATCGCCCGCGACCTGTTGCAGACCGACGATCCGTTCGGTGCGCTTCAGGCCGAGCTTGACGCGATCGCCGACGACCCGTCAGAGATCGTCTGCCTGCCCTATCACTACGGCTCGCCCCATCCCGAGGATCCGGGCGGGGCGTTCCTGGGCCTGCGCGGCTGGCACGGGCGCGGTCACATGATGCGGGCGGTGGCCGAGGGGATCGTGTTCAACCATCGCCATCACGTCGATCTGCTGGACCCCGAGCGGCGGATCGACCGCGTGCGCCTCACCGGCGGAACCAGCCGCAACCCCTGGTTCTGCCAGCTTTTCGCCGACGCCCTCGACCGCACGATCGAGGTACCCGCTACGCAAGAGGCCGGCGCGCTCGGCACGGCGATCTGCGCTGGCCTGGCGGCGGGCGTCTACGCCGACTGGACCGACGCCGCCGCCCACACCCAGACCGCGCTGCGAACCTATCGGCCCGGTGCCGACCGGGACCGTGTCGCCGCCGCATTCGAGCGCTACCGCCGGACCGCCCGCGCCGTTGCGCAGTTGCCCTTGATCGAGTGAGCCAATGACCACCCAGAGAGATGCCCTCCTCGCCCGCCTGCGCGAGACCGACCACATGCCCGTCCTGATCGTGGGTGGCGGAATCAACGGCGCGGGCACGTTCCGCGACCTGTCGCTCCAGGGCGTCGACTGCCTGCTGGTCGAGCGGGACGACTTCTGCTCGGGCGCCAGCCGCGCGCCCTCGCGCATGATCCACGGCGGGCTGAAATACCTCGAGACCGCCGAGTTCCGGCTGGTCCGCGAATCCGCGCAGGAGCGCAACCGCCTGCTCGCCAACGCGCCGCACTACGTGCACCCGCTCGAGATGGTGATCCCGATCCACACCTGGTTCGGCGGTATGCGCGCCGCAATCGCCAAGCTGTTCCGCCGACCCGCGAGGGTGTCGCAGCGGGGGGCGCTGCTGGTGAAGCTGGGGCTGACGATCTACGACATCTACGGGGCGCTGAACCGGGTGATGCCGCGTCATCGGATGATCCGCCGCGGTGACGTGCTGAGCGAGATTCCCGACCTCGACCCCGACATCAGGGTCGCCGCTTCGTACTACGACGCCTGGATCACCTCGCCCGAGCGCCTGACCGTCGAACTCCTGCTCGACGGGATGGCCGAGAATGACGGCAGCCTGGCCCTGAACCACATCGCGTTCGACGGCATCGAGGACGGGCGCGCGCGGCTGGTCGACCGACTGAGCGGCGAGGTATTTCACATCGGCTGCGACGTGATGGTCAATGCGGCCGGGGCATGGATCGACCGCGTGAACGAGGGTGCCGGCACCAACCAGCGAATGATGGGAGGCACGAAGGGCAGCCACCTGCTGCTGGACATGCCGGCGCTGGCGCGGACGCTGACGGGCCGGATGCTGTATTTCGAGGTCGAGGGCGGTCGCATCTGCCTGGTCTCGAATTTCATGGGGCACGTCCTGCTCGGCTCGACGGACATCCCGATCGAGGACCCCGACACGGCGATCTGCGACGATACCGAGGTCGAGTACCTCTTCGACGCCTTCCGGCGCATCTTTCCCGGCGTCCCCGTCGGACGCGAGGACATCTTCTTCAGCTATTCCGGGGTGCGCCCCCTGCCCGCGAGCGACGCCGACGATCCGGGCGCCGTCAGCCGCGACCACTCGATGCCGGAACTGCCGCCACAGGGCGCGCGGGCTTTCCCGATCCTGTCGCTGGTCGGCGGCAAGTGGACGACCTTCCGCGCCTTCTCGGCCGAAGTGACCGACGCCGTGCTGTCCCGTCTCGGCCGCACCCGCCGCGCCCGGACCGAAGACCGCGCCATCGGCGGCGGCGCCGGGCTCGACCGGCGGGCGGCGGGCCACGAGACCCTCGCCCGCGACATCGCCAAGGCCCACGCGCTGTCCCGCGATCGGGCGCATGTCCTTGTGCGGCGCTATGGCTGCCGGGCCGGCGCCATCGCCGCCGAGCTTGGCCCCGAGGAGGCGTTCATGGTCCACCTCCCCGACCTGTCGCGCCAGGAGATTTCGGCGGTGATCCGCACCGAGCTCGTTGCCCACGCCGAGGACTTCCTGTTCGGCCGCAGCACCCTGTTCCTCGAACGCCCGTTGTCCCATGCCGCCGTATCGGAACTGGCCGAGACGATGGCCGCCCTCTTGGACTGGGACGACCAGCGCCGCGCTGTCGAACTCGACCGCATCGCGACCCGCTACCGCCAGTTCCACCGCATCGACGTCACCCCCGGCTCCCCCCCGCATTTCGAGGGCAGCCAGCCGTAGCGGGAAGCATGGCGACCCGCTGGCGATGCATCACCGAAACGAGAGAAAGAGCGCAGCCCCCGCCGGCAGCGTCCTGCTGCCGGCGCACGGGCGCGCGCCGTCGGCTCATGTCAAAGCCGAGAGAAACCAGATACTTACTTGGAAAGTAGTGGTGCCCGGGGGCTGTTGTTGTCCCCGGTTCTATTCCCGTTACAGGCACCCTCTCGGGTGTTTCTTTCAGCAAGACAAGGGTTAAGAGGATCGACCACCCGGCGTCAACAGGCACCGGATGGTCTACGGTTTGGTCTACGGTCGCCGGTTCAGGCCGCCTCTCTTGGCACGCGCTGCCTTTCGGCTTTCCGCGCGAAGGCGTCGGCAACGTTTTGCTCCAGTAGCGTAGGTTGCCGGTCCAGCAAACAGACCATGCCTTCTTCGGCAGTTCCCCATTTGCGCAGCTCGGGCAGGTAGCGCCTGGCTAGGTCACTTGCGCTGCCGCTATCAGAGGCGAACTCGTCCCAGATGTCATCCTGGGTGAGGTCATAGCCTTCGGGTGCATGGAAGAAGGCCTCCTCGCCCATCTTGAACAGGCCGTCCTCAGCAAGGCTCGGTGCGACAGTGTGCAAGACCCAGGACTTGAAGGCCTGGACAGGCCGCGCATCGCTCAAGAGAATGAGCTTGTAGAGGCCGCTCTCTGAGATGAGCTGGAACTCCCGGTTCTCGCCCTGCCCAAGTTCGAGTGGGCGCCGGGACCATTCATCGAGGTCGAGCATCTCCTCGTGATCAAAGTCCTTCGGCAACTCCAATAGCTTTCGAAGCTGATCGGTGAGTATGAACCAAGCCCCATCGCGATCATCCTTGACGGTCGGGATCCAGATGGGCAGCGGGCAGAAGGTGTTGATGTTCAGTGTGACGTTGGCGGTCATGATGGTTTCTTTCCAGTTGTCGGATTGTGCCGCAGTGGCGGTCTGCTGGCTCATGCAATGGTGTCCCCTAATGCCTTCGCATGGGGTGGGGCCGTCAAAGCGATGGGGGGAAGTCGAGCGGACGCACTATTGAAAAGGCGCTCGGACATGTGACCCCCAAAACCTCCAGAGGGTCTCAGACGATGAACGTCGCCTCGGGGTCAGGGATGAAGGGGGAAGCCGGTGATGCCTGGGTGATGCCCTTGGCCTGGCGGCGCCCCTTGATGGTTTGCCTGGAGACCATGACCTCGTCGAAGTCGCGTTTGGCCAACTCCCGCTTGAAACGTGGGTCCTTGGCGACGCGTTTGTTGAAGTCCTTCAGAGACATCCCGATCGCCTCTGCTACCTCCGCGAAGACGATCTCGTCACCGCCCCCCTCGTGAGTCCACCGGTCGATCACGTCCAAAGCCTTGCGGATGGACCCCGACAGTTTGGTCGCCTTTGTAGGGCGCCACGGCTCGACCCGGCACCCAGGGAACAACTCAGGGAGGCGATCCTCGAGGCCTGTTGCTTTGGCTGCGATGATCCAGGCTCGACAAGGTGGGCATGTCCCCTCTGCCTGCATTCCGCGCACAGAAGCACGGCACAGGGCCTGCAAGACGTCGTTCTGCAGCTCCCCGCTCTCCATAGACAAGCAGGTCTTCTCGCAGACCGTTTCGGTGGTGGATGTTCCTGCGCAGAGCCGGGCACGGGTCTCGTAGACCTCAGGCGGCAGGAACAGCAGGCTCGCGAGGATCACGTTCGGAACATGTGCGAAGGCGTTCGTCCCATGGTGGTGGCCCCAGGTGAGGAAGTTGAGTTGGTCGGAGAGGCCATCTGGAAGATATGCCTCGAGCCGATCCCTGAGGTACGTCAGCTCCTTGTGATGGAAGATCAGCCACTCCTCGTCAGGTCGGGTCATGACCGCTTCGGCGATCCCTTGGATGAGGACCTCCTCCTTGTCCCGCCAATGCGATGCCTTGCTGCTTCCCTTGGCCCATAGGCTGATCTTGAGGTTGCTGTAGTCCTTCACGGCTGACGGCAGCCGCACTAGGCTTTGGCGCTCACTTTCCATCAGGGCATAGGTCTCCCGACAGCGCCCCGACGCGTCGAGGATCATCATAGGGGCGAGGTCGTCGGGCAGCGTGTCTCGGTAGTCGAGCAGCTTGATCTCACCGAGGTTGTTCCGGTGGACGGGAAGGCTGTCGCCAACAGCATGACAAAGACGCTCAAGCCGTTTCTTGTCGACCAGGGACGTGGTCTCGGCGTTACCGACCCTCTGGACTTCCGCGATCCCGACCTGACCGCCCATCTCCTCAAGGCTGGGCACGTCGAGAATGTCCCCATGGGCTGCAAGCTTCAGTTCGTCCTGAAGGTTCTCCAACGCGGAACACAGCTCGGGCGCAGAGCGGCGGAAGTATCCTAACAGGCCCCCAAGATCATCTGACGAAAGCAAGCCCTCAGTGCCCGGCAGGAAGCTTTCATCCCAGATGCGAACTTCGCGTGGTCGTCCCAGGTAGTGGAAGGCAGTGGTCGCCTTGAAACTGTTGCCCTGGCACACCGCCTCCAACTTCTGCTGTGTGGTGAGCAAGACCCGAGCTTCGCTGACAGGAGTGCTAGACTTGGCGTTGACCTCCTCATCCCCAGTCCAGATCGCGACCTCGTCCTGGCACGCCTCGAGGGCAACCCACATCCTGTCGACCTCCTCCAGGCGAGAGACACAGACTAGGACGGCGACCTCTTCATGATTGGAAGAACTAAGCAGGGTCTTGATGAAGTGCTTGACCAGGAGGGTCTTGCCAGTCCCTGGATCCAAGCTCGAGAGGTGAAACCGAGGCAGCGACTCACCCTCGGCCATCTGCTCGAGTGCTTCCGCAACAGCGTGTAGTCCCCTCCAAGTCGTCGAGGAGGAGGGGCAACCATGGTCCTCCAACTCCTGCTGAAGTGATCGCATGGCCACAGTAGCAAGGCAGTTATGGTTCGGGGGGTGAAAACCTATAGGGGTCTCTACAGGAAACTGCCCCCTCAACGAGGTCGACGAGACAGGACGACCCACGAATAACGACGCTGTGGTGTGATACATGGTGATGGGTCCTCATTGCTGGTTCGACGCCACCGCGAGAGCAGGACGCAAGAGGTCCACTCCGCCAAGGGCGACGCAGAGTTGTGCAATGGTGGCACCCAACCTCTCGAGCGTTCGCTCAGCCGGTGCGTACATCTTCCCCGGCAGACCCACCGCTGCGCCGAAGCATCTCCCACAGCTGGCCGTTATCAAGAAGAAGCTCCAACAGGCTGGCGCGGATCTCCTCGC
>NZ_FOGU01000001.1 GCF_900111315.1 Tranquillimonas rosea | reverse complement strand
CCGCCCATCTCGTCGGGGCGGAGCTTGCGGTCGCGGGCCTTTGCGGCGAGGGCGTCGATCTCGGCGGCGATGCGCCAGAGGCCCTTGCGGTCGGCGTCGCGGATCACGGGGACCATGAGGCCGTGGGGTGTGTCGACGGCGATGCCGACATGGACGTAGCGCTTGAGGATCAGGGTTTCGCCGTCGGGCGAGAGGGAGGCGTTGAAGCGGGGATGGCGCCTGAGGGTCCGGGCGAGGGCGCGGACATGGAAGGCGAGGGCGGTGAGCCGGAGGCCGCGGGCGGCGGCGTCGGGGGCGAGCCGGGCGCGGAAGGCGTCGAGGGCGGTGGTGTCGGCGCGGTCGTGATGGGTGACGGCTGGGATCATCGCCTGTGCGGCGGCGAGGTTCTTGGCGGCGACGCGGGCGAGGCGGGAGACGGGCTCGTGCTCGACGGGGCCGTACCGGGCGTGGTCGACGTCCCAGTAGGCGGCGGGATCGTCGCGTTGGGCCGCGCCGCCGATCCTGGCGTCACCGTTGTTTGCGCCGCCGATCCTGGCGTCGCCTTTGTTTGCGCCGCCGATCTTGGCGTCGACGTCCTCGCGGCCGATTGTGGTGCGGCCGGTCTCGGCGGCGAGGGCCTGGAGGTCGACGCCGTTGCGGGCGGCATAGGCGCGGGTTGCGGGGGAGGTCTTGAGGTCGTCCATCGTCACCACTCCGCGGAGATGTACTGCGTTTCCATGAACTCGAGCATGCCCTCGTGTCCGCCCTCGCGGCCGAGGCCGGACTGCTTCATGCCGCCGAAGGGGGCGGCGGGGTCGCTGACGAGGCCGCGGTTGAGACCGACCATGCCGTAGTCGAGGCGCTCGCAGACCTGCAGGCCGCGGCGGAAGTCGCCGGAGAAGACATAGGCGACGAGGCCGTACTCGGTGTCGTTGGCGCGGGCGACGACGTCGTCGGTGTCCGAGAAGGTCTGGATCGCGGCGACGGGGCCGAAGATCTCCTCGCGTTGGCAGAGGGCGTCGGGGGGCACTTCGGCGAGGACGGTGGGGGGATAGAAGAAGCCCTTGCCGTCGGGGACGGCACCGCCGAGGCGGAGGGTGGCGCCGCGGGCGAGGGCGTCCTCGACCAGCTCGGCGACCTTGTCGCGGGTTGCGGCGTTGACGAGGGGCCCGACATCGACGCCGTCCTCGAGGCCGTTGCCCAGGGTGAGGGCGGCCATGGCGTCGGTGAGGCGGCGGGTGAAGTCCTCGGCGATGTCGCGGTGGACGTAGATGCGGTTGGCGGCGGTGCAGGCCTCGCCGAGGTTGCGCATCTTTGCGAGCATGGTGCCGGTGACGGCGGTGTCGAGATCGGCGTCGTCGAAGACGACGACGGGGGCGTTGCCACCGAGCTCCATGGCGGGCTTGAGGACCTGGTCTGCGGCGGTCCTGAGCAGGGTGCGGCCGACGCCGGTGGAGCCGGTGAACGAGATCACGCGGACGCGGGGGTCGTGCATGATGTGGTCGACGAGGGGCCCCGAGGCGCGGGTGGGCAGCACGTTGACGAGGCCCCTGGGCACGCCGGCCTCCTCGAGGAGGGGCATCAGGGCGAGCATGGTGAGGGGGGTCTCGGCGGCGGGCTTGATGATGACGGGACATCCGGCGGCGAGGGCGGGTGCGATCTTGCGGGTGCCCATGGCGGCGGGATAGTTCCAGGGCGTGACGAGGGCGGCGATGCCGGCGGGGCGGTGCTGGACCATGATGCGGGCGCCGCTGGCGGGGGCGGGTGTGAGCATGCCGTCGGCGCGGACGGCCTCCTCGGCGAACCATCGGAAGAACTCTGCGGCATAGAGGGTCTCGCCCATGGCGTCGGCGCGGGCCTTGCCGTTCTCGAGGGTGATGAGGCGGGCGATGTCCTCCTTGTGGGCGTGCATCAGCTCGAAGGCGCGGCGGAGGATCTCGGCGCGCTCGCGCGGGGGGCGGGCGGCCCAGTCGGGCATCGCGGCTGCGGCGGCGTCGAGGGCGGCGTCGGCGTCGTCGATATCGGCGGCGGCGACCGAGGCGATGACGGTCTCGTCGGCGGGGTTGAGGACGTCGAAGCGGGCGCCGCCCGTGGCGGGGCGCCAGGCGCCGTCGATATAGAGGTCGGTCTCGAGATGGGGCGTGGCGGTCTGCGTCATGGGGCCTCCGGGGGCTGTCAGAGCAATTGGCGCAGCGGGTCTTCGATGCGCTCGGCGGTGCCGGCGAGAAGGGCGATGGCGTCGTCCTCGGCGATCGCGCCGGGGGCTGCGGCGAGGGCGATCTCGAGCGTGTCGTCGCGGCGGGTGAGGGTCAGGCGGGGCGTCGGGCCGGCGCCGGTGTCGAGGCTGGCGAGGCGGGTGGCGGAGAGGTCGCGCACGGCGAGGCCGGGGGCGGCGGTGCCGCCGGTGTCGAGCGCGCCGAGCCCGGTGAGGTCGGGATCGGTGAGCGGCCCCGCCTCGGTGTCGACGGCGATGGCGCCGGTGTCGCCGGCGATGTCGCGCAGCGCGCCGGCGGCGGCGAGGGCGAGGAAGGCGTCGGCGGGGGGCGGCGCGCCGAGGCGCTCGGCGACGCGGGCGCGGAAGCCGTCGAAGGCGGCGGCGGGCACGCGGGCGGTGAGCCGCAGCGCCGGCGCCGCTGCGGGGCCGGCGGCCGCGCCGGGCGCGGTGCCGGCGGCGGTGTCCGGCAGGGCGGCGAGGGTCTCGATATCGGCGGCGTGGTAGGGCTGGGGATGGCCGGCCTCGGCCAGGCGGGCGAGGTCGAGGCCGCGCTCGGCGGCGAGGCGCCTTGCCTTGGGCGAGGCCAGGATGCGGCCGCCGGGCTCCGGCGCCGGGGCGTCGGTCGTGGCGTCGACCGCGGGCTCAGGTGCGGGCGCGTCCGCTGCGGCCTCCGGCGCGGGGGCTGTGCCGGAGGCTGTATCGGGCGCGGGCGTGGCGCCGCGGGCGCGGTGGCGCGGTGCGGCGGGCGCCTCGGGGGTGATGCGGGCGATCACCTCGCCCACGGGGATCGCCTCTCCGGCCTCGCCGACCAGCTCGGCGACATAGCCGTCATGGCCGGCCTCGATCTCCATCGTGGCCTTGTCGGTCTCGACCTCCAAGAGCGGGTCGCCGGCGGCGACGGCGTCGCCGGGGGCCTTGAGCCAGGCGACGATGGTGCCGCTGTCCTGGGCCATGCCGAGGGCGGGCATGATCACCGGGGCGCCCTCGGGGGCCGCCTCGGGCGCGGCGGCGCCGTCGTCCGCGGCGGCCGTGTCGTCGGCGGTCCCGGCGGCGTCCCCGGTGTCCTTCGCGGCATCCCCGGCCGGGGCGTCGGGCACGGGGGCGTCGGCGGTCTCGGCGATGGTGGCGACGACCTGTCCGACGGGGACGTTGTCGCCCGCGGCGGCGCGGAGGCCGACGAGGAAGCCGTCATGGGCGGCCTCGACCTCCATCGTGGCCTTGTCGGTCTCGACCTCCATGATCGGGTCGCCGGCCTTGACGGCGTCGCCCTCGGCCTTGAGCCAGGCGACGATCTGCCCGGTGTCCTGGGCCATGCCGAGGGCGGGCATGATCACCTCATGCGGCATCGGCCCATCCTCCCTTGCACAGCGCGCGGGCGCGGTCGGCGACGGCATCGGGCGTGGGGACGGTGAGGTCCTCGAGGGCCGGCGAGAACGGCACGGGGACATCCATCGCGCCGATCCGGCCGACGGGGGCGTCGAGATGGTAGAAGGCGCGCTCGGCGATCCGGGCGGCGATCTCGGCGGTGACGCCGTAGGATTGGTGGCCCTCGTCGACGACCAGCGCGCGCGAGGTCTTCCTGACCGAGGCGACGATGGTGGCCTCGTCGAGGGGGACGATGGTGCGCGGGTCGATCACCTCGGCGGAGATGCCCTCGGCGGCGAGGGTCTCGGCGGCCTTGCTGCAGACCTGGACCATCGAGGAGGTGGCCACGAGGGTGATGTCGCGTCCCTCGCGCAGGACGTTGGCCTGGCCGAAGGGGATGAGGTACTCCTCTTCGGGGACCGGGGCCTTGTCCTGGTACATCAGCTTGTCCTCGAAGATCACCACCGGGTTGTCGTCCCGGATCGCGGTCTTCAGCAGGCCCTTGGCCTCGTAGGCCGAGGAGGGCATCGCCACCTTCAGTCCCGGGATATGCGCGACCAGCGCGTGCAGGCTCTGGCTGTGCTGGGCGGCCGAGCGGCGGGTGGCGCCGAGATTGGTGCGCAGCACCATCGGCACCGTCATCGTGCCGCCGGACATGTAGTGGATCTTGGCGGCCTGGTTGCACAGCTGGTCCATCACCAGGAACAGGAAGTCGCCGAACATCAGGTCGACGATGGGGCGCGATCCGGTCATCGCGGCGCCGACGGCGAGGCCGGTGAAGCCCGGCTCGGAGATCGGCGTGTCGATCACGCGCTCGGTGCCGAACTCGTCGACGAGCCCGGCGAGCACCTTGAACGGGGTGCCGGCCTCGGCGACGTCCTCGCCGATGACAAAGACGGTGGGATCGCGCCGCATCTCCTCCGCGATCGCCTCGTTGACGGCCTTCGAGAGGGTGAGTTCTCTGGTCATCGCGGCCTCCTCAGGCGCTCAGGGCATGGGGGATGCCGGCATGGACGTGCATGTCGACCTCCGAGACGTCGGGATAGGCCGCGGCCTCGGCATGGGCGACGGCCGCCTCGGCCTCGCGGCGGACGGCGTCGTTGATGCCGACGAGCTCCTCGGCCGAGGCGATGTTCTGCGCCTCCAGCCACTTGCCGAAGTTGGTGATCGGGTCGCGGTGCTGCTTCCACTCGCTCTCCTCGTCCTTCGAGCGGTAGTAGTCGCGGTTGATGTCGCCGACATGGTGGCCGTGGTAGCGGTAGGTGGCGAGGTTGACGAAGAACGGCCCCTCGCCCTTGCGGCAGCGCTCGACCAGGCCGCGCGCCAGCTCGTTGACCGCCAGCACGTCCTGGCCGTCGACCTCGAAGCTCTCGATGCCGAAGGCCTCGGCGCGGGCGGTGATCGATCCGGCGGCGATCTCGTCGGTGCGGGTGTACTCGGAATAGCCGTTGTTCTCGCAGGCATAGATCACCGGCAGCTTCCACAGCGCGGCCATGTTCATCACCTCGTACCACAGCCCCTGGGCGGTGGCGCCGTCGCCGAAGAAGCAGACCGCGATGCGGCCGGTCTTCTGCAGCTTGGCGCTCAGCGCCGCGCCGGTGGCGATGCCCATCGAGCCGCCGACGATGGCGTTGGCGCCGAGATTGCCGTGGCTGGTGTCGGCGATGTGCATCGAGCCGCCCTTGCCGCGGCAATAGCCCTCGGCCTTGCCCAGCAGCTCGCAGAACATCTGCTTGAACTCGGCCCCCTTGGCGACGCAATGGCCGTGGCCGCGATGGGTGGAGGTGATCCTGTCGTCGTCCTCCAGCGCCTCGCAGATCCCCACCGCGACCGCCTCCTGGCCGGAATACATGTGGGTCAGCCCCGGCATCTTGGCCGCGAGGTACAGCTGGTTGGCGTTGTCCTCGAAGGCGCGGATGCGCACCATCTGGGTGTACATCCGGATGTAGTCCTCGGTGTTGGTCTTCGCCGTGGCCCTCGCCATGACAGAACTCCTCCCTGGTCGGCCGGACCCCCGCCGCGCCGCGTTCGCGGGCGCGGGGGACATCCCGGCGGGGCGCCGCGCCCCTTCATCTTCGTCCAAATACTCCCGCCGGAGGCGGGCCGCCCGCCCGGGACCCGGGGGACGGCGGGCACGCAGCCCGCGCGCCCCAGCGCCCCCCGGGCGGCGTCGCGTCAGTAGCGGTGCGAGATCGGCAGGTCCTCGGCCGGGAACAGCGAGATCACCTCGCAGCCGGTGTCGGTCACCACCACCTCCTCCTCGATCCGCGCCGCGGAATAGCCGTCGGCGGCGGGGCAGTAGGTCTCCAGCGCGAAGACCATGCCGGTCTCGATCTCCATCGGATGCTCGAGCGACACCGCGCGGCTGATGATCGGCCGCTCGTGCAGCGCCAGCCCCAGCCCGTGGCCGAACTGCAGCCCGAAGGCGGCGAGCTCGTTGGGAAAGCCCAGCGATTCCGCCGTCGGCCAGACCTTGGCCACGGTGTCGGTCGTCACCCCCGGCTTGATCAGCTCGATCGAGGCGTCCAGCCATTCGCGGCACTTGACGTAGGCGTCGTGCTGCGCCGGCGTCGCCCGGCCGATGTTGAAGGTCCGGTAATAGCAGGTCCGGTAGCCCTGGTAGCTCTGCAGGATGTCGAAGAACGCCTGGTCGCCGGGCCGGAAGTAGCGGTCGGTGAAGTTGTGCGGATGCGGGTTGCAGCGCTCGCCCGCGATCGCGTTGATCGCCTCGACGTCGTCCGAGCCCATCTCGTAGAGCATCTTGTTGGACATCGCGACGATGTCGTTCTCGCGGATCCCCGGCCGCAGCTCCTGCCAGATCATGTGGTAGACCCCGTCCACCATCGACGCCGCCTGGGTCAGCAGCTGGATCTCGTCCCAGTTCTTGATCTCGCGCGCCCCCAGCATCACCTGCTGGCCGTCGACCACGTTCAGACCCGCCTCCTGCAGCGCGAAGAACATCGCCGTCTCGGCATAGTCCACGCCCACCGGCATGTCCGCCATCCCCGCCTTGCGGATCAGCGCGGCGATCTCCTCGGCGTACTTCTTCATCAGACCGAAGGACGGCGGGATCGTCCCCCGCATCCCCGTCACCCCCGCAAGGCACTTGTCGGGGTCGAGCCAGTCGCAATACTCCTTGTGGTGCATCGCCGCCGAGCCGAAATCCCACACATACGGCTCCTCGTCGCCGGTCAGCAGGCAGAACCGGCACAGCTTGTCGCGCTCCCACTCGCCGATCTTCGTGCCCGACACGTAGCGGATGTTGTTCACGTCGAACATCAGAAGCGAGCCGCACCCGCTCTGCGCCAGCGCGTCCTTCGCCCGGCTCAGCCGGTACCGCCGCAACCGGTCGTGGTCCACACGACGCTCGAAATCCACCGACGAATGACCCCACGCCGGCAGATGCTTGTCCCACCGCCAGTGCGGATCCATGTCGCCAGGCTGCAATATCCGCGGGTTCAACGCATTCTGCATCTATGATCCTCCACGGCGCGCGGCGGCGCCGGTCCTGGGTTGGTCGGACCGGCTGCCACGTGGCGGCCGGCAGGGGATGGCGCCGCTCACTGGATGACCCAGCCGCCGTCGATATGGATCATCTGGCCGGTCATGTAGTCGCTGTCGTGACTGGCCAGGAACGCCGCGGTACCCTTCACGTCGTCGGGATAGGAGACCTTCTTGAGCGCCAGCGCGGTGTCGGCGAGGTCCTCGAAGGCCTGGCCCTCGCGCTGCTTGAAGCCGATCTCGACGAGGTCCTTGTCGAGCTGTTCCCAGAGCGGTGTCTTCACCACGCCGGGGGCATAGCCGTTCACGGTGATGTTGTGCTCGGCCAGCGAGACCGCGCCGCAATGGGTCAGGGCGAGGCAGCCGTATTTCGACGTGCAGTAGACGGTGACGTCGTAGAGTGGCTTGCGCGACGCCACCGAGCCCACGCAGATCAGCTTGTAGACATGCTCCTGCGGGCCCTGCTTGATCATCTGCCGCGCCACCTCCTGCATGCCCAGCCACATGCCCTTGGTGTTAACGTTCATGATCATGTCCCAGTTGTCTTCGTCGATATTCATGAAGAACCGGGGCTTGTTCAGGCCGGCGTTGAGAACCCCGACATTGATCGAGCCGAAGGCCTCGACCGTGGCGGCCACGGCGGCGGCGTTGTCCTCGCGCTTGGTGACGTCCATCTGCACCGCGATCGCCTTGCCGTTGCCGCGGGCGTTGATTTCGTCGGCCACCGATTGCGCGGTGTCGAGATCCAGGTCGCCCAGGCAGACATTCGCGCCCTGCTCGGCGAAATGCTCGGCATTGGTGGCGCCCATGCCCCTCGCGGCGCCGGTGATCAGTATGTTCTTGCCCTTGAGCCTCTCGGGGTCCATCGGGTTCCTCCCTTACTCGTCCGATTTCATGAGGTTTTCGCAGGCCGCCTGGGCGGCCCGGAGCGCCTGCTCCGGCGTGGTGATGCCACGCAGCATGTCGTGCAGTTCGTGTCCGCATATCTGGATCAGGCGGCCGATCTGGGGCACCGGGGGCCTAGGCCAGAACTGCAGCTCGTCGCGCCAGGACATCTGGTCGACGGCGTCGAACAGCTGCGACAGGCGCCGCAGCTCGGGGTCGGCGCCGACAGAGTATCGCGGCCAGGTGCGGCTGCCGTTCTGGACGTAGAGCTTCTGCGCCTCGGGCGCGGTGAAGGCGATCAGCGCCTCGGCCGCATCCGCGCGGCGGTCGGGCGGCAGGTTCGCCGGAATGCCCATCGCATATCCCCCGACGGGGGCCACGGCGGCGCCGCCGGGACCGGCGGGGTGGGGCAGGTAGCCCGTCGTCGCCGCGGCCGGAGAGTTCGGATCGGCCTCGAAATACGGCACCAGCAGCGTGTAGCCATAGGCCATCGCCGTCTTGCCGGCGGCATAGGGGCGGACCCGCTCGTACCACGACATCGAGAGGATGTCGGGCGGTGAGTACTTCATCAGCTCCATCAGGTACTCGGCCGCTTGGAGCGCGCCGGGCGAATCCAGCATCGGACGGTGACCGCCCTCGTGCAGGTGGCGGGTGTCGAAGCCGCCGGCGATGGCGGGCAGGTCGAGGACCGGCTGCCCGAAGGCCGCCATGATCATCATGAACTGGTGGCCGAGCGCGGTGCCCCGCGCGGCGTTCCACGCGATTCCGTAACGGCCGGCCGTGGGATCGTGGAACTCGCGCGCGGCGGAGAGTACCGCGTCGGTTGTGGTTGGCGGTTCCATTCCCGCCTCTGCGAAGAGGTCGCGGCGGTAGAACAGCAACTCGGGCGTCGTCTGGCTGGGCACGCCGTAGGGCCGTCCGCGCCAGTGCGTCGCGTTCCAGCCCGCCGGGTGGAAGTCGCCGGGATCGAGCCGGTCGGTGTCGAGCACCTCGTCCAGCGGCAGCAGCACGCCCTTTTCCGCGAATTCGCCGATCCACGGCAGATCGACGGCGATGATGTCGTAGAGAGAGGTGCGCCGCTCGGCGTTGCGTAGCGCCTCGTCGTGCAGCCGGTCGATGGAGAAGGCGCGCTGGCTGATCTTGCAGCCGATGAGCTGCTCGAACTGCCGCTTGAGGTTGTCCATGACCATGAAGGTCGGGTCGCCGTGGACCAGAATTCGCAGGCCACCGGGCAGGGTCAGGGGATCGTGCAGCACGCGCGGCGGCTGGATCGAGTGTCCCGCCATGTACGAACCGCCGAAATAGTAGTCGCGCGTGTCCCGGTCCGAGGTGCCGCCGAAGCTGCGCTCGCCCAGGCGGCGGACCCGATCCGACATCTGGGTCCAGTCGTCGATCAGCCGGGCCGAGGGGTGCAGGGAAAAGCTCTTGCCCGTCCGCGTCTTCGGCCGCTGGTCGATCAGGCCGGCGGCGATCATGTCGTTCACGCGGCGCACGGCGGTGGCGTAGGGCACCCCGGCCGCCGCGGCGAGCGACGAGGGCGTTACCGGCTTGCCCTCGAGGTGTTGGCGCATCAGGTGCGCGGCCATGTTCAGGAACGGGTTCGTCGCGCCGAGCGACAGGCCCGTGTCGAGCTCGGTCGTGAGGCTTTCGATGAACGCCAGCATGTGCAGGAGATCCGCCCGTGTCCGCGCACCCTGCGCCGCGCCGTCCGCATCTTGCGGAGGCGCGCCGGGCGCGGATGTGGGGGCGTTCGAAATGTCCATTCTGGATCTCTTGGTGTCGGTCATGGCGGCTGACCCCATCGTGTCCATTTCGGCGCTCCGCCAACACGGCTGAGCTGTCCGTTCTGAACATCAGTCTATCCAGTTTGAATATTTTTGCTGACGCTTCCTTCGGCCAATCCGCCACTCTGTAGACAGTCCGGCGCAGGAGCGTCGGAACGGACAGCCCCTCCGGGAGGACCAGTGACGGGGCGGGCCGAGAAAGAATGTCGGATCACGACAATACACCGGGAGGATACACGACCATGAAAACGACCCGCAGGATTACCGTGCTCGGGACGACGGCTCTGGCCGGCCTGGCTTTCGCCGGCGCCGCCGCCGCGCAGGACGACACGATGACGATCGGCATCACGCAGAACAACGTGGGCGTCGACAGCTATCAGACCACGTATGAGCAGGCGTTCGAGAACGCGGCCGCCGAGCTCGATAACGTTGATACGATCGTGCTTGACGCCGGCGGCGACGTCGCCCGCCAGATCGCTCAGATCCAGGACCTGATCCAGCAGCAGGTGGACGCCATCATCATCTGGCCGACCAACGGCCAGGCAGTCGTGCCGGCCGTGCGCCAGGCCAAGCAGGCCGGCATCCCCGTGGTCATCACCAACTCGAACATCGCCGAGGAAGGCTTCGACTTCATCGCCTCCTTCTCGGGGCCCGACAACATCACTCAGGGCTCGCGCTCGGCCGAAATCATGTGCGACCGCTTCAAGGAACAGGGGATCGAGACAGAGGCTCAGATCGTGCAGATCTCGGGCCAGCCGGGCTACACCACCGCGCTGGAGCGCGCGAAGGGCTTCGAAGATCGCCTTCCCGAGGTGTGTCCGGAGGTCACCTTGGTCGAGACGCAGCCGGGCGACTGGAACCGCGAGAAGTCGCAGCGCGTGATGGAATCCTTCCTCACCAAGTACGACGACATCGACGGCGTCTATGCCGGTGACGACAACATGGGCGTCGGCGCCCTGAACGCCGCCAAGGCGGCCGGCCGGGCCGAGGACATCACCTTTGTCGGCGCCACGAACTTTGCCGTCGGCTACGAGGCGATGGGCCGGGGCGAATACTGGGGCTCGATCTACCAGTCCCCGGTCGACGATGCCGAGGCCGCCCTGCAGACGGCGATCGACGTGCTGAACGGCGCCGAGGTGCCCTTCCTCAACTACTTCGACACGCCGAAGATCACCCAGGAGAACATGGAAGAGTTCGACAAGCCGGTGTTCTGAGGCCCTCCCGGGAGGCGCGGGTCACAACAGGGCCCGCGCCTTTCGCATCGCAGAACGGGAGAGGACGCATGGGACGTGTGAGTGATCGGGTCTGCCTGGTGACCGGGGCGGCGCAGGGGATCGGCCGCGCCATCGGCGAAGCGCTTCTGGACGAGGGCGCAATGGTCTGCTTCGCCGATCTGAACGGCGACAAGGCCAACGAGGTGGCCGAGGCCAACCGCCAGCGCCTGAACGGGCGCGCCGACAACGTGATGGCGGCCGGTGTCGACGTGCGCGACCGCACGCAGGTCCGGGCGATGATCGCCGCCGTGGTCGACAAGTTCGGGAGGCTGGACGTCAAGTTCAACAATGCCGGCGTCAACAAGCCGATGAACTTCCTCGACGTGACCGAGGACAACTGGAACTTCATCATGGGCATCAACGGCCTGGGCGTGATGATCGGCATGCAGGAGGCCGCGCGTCAGATGATCGCGCAGGGCACTGGTGGCAAGATCGTCAACACCGCCTCGATCGCCTCGCGGCAGGGCTTCGACAATGTCGCGCCCTACTGCGCGAGCAAGTGGGCCGTGGTGTCGCTGACGCAATCGGGCGCGCGGGACCTCGCCAAGCACAACATCACCGTCACCGGCTTCGCGCCCGGCGTGGTGGCCACCGAGATGTGGGAAGAGGTCGACCGCGACCTGATGTCGATCGGCGCGGCCGAGCGGCCGGGGCAGGCGATGCAGGAATTCGCCCGCGACATCCTGAAGGGACGCGTCGCCAGGCCCGACGACATCACCGGCACGACCACGTTCCTGGCCGCGCCGGAGAGCGACTACATGACCGGCCAGATCGTGATGATCGACGGAGGAATGACGCTGGTCTGACGGACCGGCAACCGGGGAGGAGTGTGCCGCCATGGTGGCAGAAACGAAGTCAGAGGTCGGCGAAGCATCCAAGCCGAAGCGACGCGTACAGGGCAATGCCGTCGTGTCGGTATTGGCGAAGCAGGGCATCCTGATCGCCTTTGCCCTGTTCATGCTGGGATTCGCGCTGTTTTCCGAACGCTTCCTGAGTGCGGACAACGTGATGACCGTTCTGCGACAGAGCGCGATCATCGGCGTGATGGCGGTCGGGGTGACCGTCGTGGTCATCGGCGGCAACCTGGACCTTTCGGTCGGGTCGATGCTGTCGTTCTCGACCGTGATGGTCGTGGACCTGCACGACAAGCTCGGCCCCGAACTCGCGATCCCGGTGATGCTGCTGGCGACCCTGTGCATCGGCGCGGTGAACGGGACGCTCGTGGGCTTCCTGCGGCTGAACTCGCTGATCGTCACGCTCGGCATGCTGTCGGCGATACAGGGGCTGACGCTGATCTATTCCGGCGGCCAGAACGTCGACATCGCCAACCAGCAGGGCACGTGGTTCGCGATCTTCGGGCGCGGGCAGATGCTGGGCATCGCGTCGCCCATCGTGATCTTCCTCGGGCTGGCCGTGCTGATGCACATCGTCATGGCCTACACGCCGTTCGGCCGCAGGGTCTATGCCGTGGGCGGCAATCCCACGGCGGCGACCTTCAGCGGCATCCGGCGGTCGCGCACGGTGTTTCTGACCTACGTGATCTCGGCGCTGTGCGTCGGCATCGCAGCGATCATCCTGGGCAGCCGGGTGATGGGCAGTCAGAACAACGTGGGCCAGGGTTACGAGCTGCAGGTGCTGGCCACGGTGATCCTTGGCGGCACCTCGCTGCTGGGCGGGTCCGGCAACGTTCTGAAGACGGTGATCGGCGTGCTGATCCTGGGCTTCATCCAGAATGGCCTGCTGCTGCTGGGCTACGCCTACTACGTCCAGTGGATCGTCACCTGGATCGTCATCATCCTGGCCGTGTGGCTGGATGTCGCCGCCAAGCGCGGACGGCTCCTGTCGCCGATCGCCTGAACGGGAGAGACCGAGATGCAGACCCTCAAGACATGGCTCATCCGCAACCCGATCTGGGGCTTCGTCGTGCTGATCTTCGTCTTCTTCAGCTTCGCGAACCCCTACTTCTTCGACCTGCAGAACTTCCAGAACATCCTGGTGCAGACCTCGACCATCGGGCTGATCGCCCTTGGCATGACGCTGGTGATGATCAACGGGAACATCGACCTCAGCGTCGGCGCCACGGTCGCGCTCGCTGCGTCGCTGGCGATCGACATCCAAGGGTGGGAGGCCTTCGCCAACTGGGGCAACTGGGCGATCCTGCCGGGGGTCATCGCCGGGCTGATGTCCGGCGTGATCCTGGGCGCGGTGAACGGGCTGATCGTGTGGAAGACCGGCGTCGACGCCTTCATCGTCACGCTCGGGGCGATGCTCGGCGTGCGGGGCCTGGTCTTCGCCTATACCGAAGAGCAGTCGTTCTTCGCGATGAACTTCGCCTATTCCGATTTCGGTGCCTCGTCGGTGGCGGGGCTGCCGACGCTGGCGGTGCTGTTCCTGCTGTTCGCGCTCGGCACGCATCTTCTGCTGTCGGGCACGGTCCACGGGCGCAACACCTACGCCGTCGGGGGCAACCGCGAAGCGGCGGTGAACGCTGGCATCCGGGTCGGTCCGCACATGCTGATCAACTTCATGCTTGTGGGCTTCTTCGCTGCGCTGGCCGGCATCACGCTCAGCACGCAGATGGGCGCGGCGACGCCGAACCTGGGCCGGGAATACGAGCTCTGGACGATCACCGCGGTTGTGCTGGGCGGCACCAAGCTGACGGGCGGGTCGGGCACGATCATCGGCACGTTCGGCGGGGTGCTGGCGATCGGCATCCTGCGCAACGGCATGAACCTGATGCAGGTCCCGGCATTCTACGTGCTGGTGATCCTCGGCACGATCCTGATCGCGGTGCTGTTCCTCGACAAGCAGCTGACCCGCGGCGGCAAGGAGGAGCTTCGGACATGAGCGACCAGACCCCCGCACTCCGGCTCGACAACATCGTCAAGACCTTCCCTGGCGTGCGTGCCCTCGACGGGGTGAGCTTCGAGGTGATGCCGGGCGAATGCCACGCCCTGCTGGGCGAGAACGGCGCCGGGAAATCGACCCTGATGAAGGTGATCGCGGGCATGTATCAGCCCGATTCCGGCCGCCTCTACATCGAGGAGAAGGAGACGGTCCTGCCGTCGCCGCTGGCGGCCAAGTCGAAGGGTGTCGTGCTGATCCACCAGGAACTGTCGCTGGCCGAAGAGATGACGGCGGCCGAGAACATCTTCCTGGGCGAGCTGCCGACCAAGTCCTTCGGTCGCGTCGACTGGAAGACGCTCTTCGCCCGTGCCGGCGCGATCCTGAAAAAGCTGAACTGCGATTTCGGCCCCGAGGTGAAGGTCTCGCGCCTGTCGATCGCCAAGAAGCAGATGGTCGAGATCGCCCGCGCGCTGACGGTGGACGCCAAGGCGGTGATCTTCGACGAGCCCACCGCCTCGCTCACCGACGCCGAGAAAGTCGTGCTGTTCGACATCATCAACGACCTCAAGGCGCAGGGCGTCGGCATCGTCTACATCTCGCACCGGATGGACGAGATCTTCACCATCTCCGACCGGATCAGCGTGCTGCGGGACGGCGCCTATCGCGGCACGCTCGAGACCGCCGAGACGAACGAGGACGAGGTCACGCAGCTGATGATCGGACGCTCGCTCGACTATTCGCGCAACACGCTGCATCACGATCTGGGCGGCGTGACGCTGGACGTGCGCGGGCTGAGCTGCGGCAAACTCTACCAGGACGTCAGCTTCAAGGTTCGCGCGGGCGAGGTGGTCGGGTTCTACGGCCTCGTCGGAGCGGGGCGGACCGAGATCGCCGAGACGCTCTTCGGCCTCAGGACGCCCTCGGCCGGGGAGATTCTGCTGGACGGCGAGTCTGTGACCGTCAGTTCGCCGGCCGACGCGATCGAGCGGGGCATCTCGCTGGTGCCCGAGAGCCGCAAGGAGCAGGGGCTTGTCCTTGGGATGAGCTGCCGCGACAACATCACCCTGCCGCAGATCGGCGACCTGACGACGGGGCCGTTCGTGTCGAACGGGTCCGAGGTCGCGATCTACGACATCTATCGCGACCGGTTGGAGATCAAGGCGCCGTCGTGGCGGTCGATGGTGGGCAACCTGTCGGGCGGCAACCAGCAGAAGATCGTCATCGGCAAGTGGCTGGCTATGAAACCCAAGCTGCTCATCGTCGACGAACCGACCCGCGGCATCGACGTCGGCAGCAAGTCCGAGATCCACAACCTGATCCGCGAACTCGCCCGCTCGGGCTATGCTGTCATCGTGATCTCGTCCGAGATGCCCGAGGTCCTGCATGTCTCGGACCGCATCGTCGCGATGTACCAGGGCCGGGTGATGCGCGAGTTCACCTCCGACGAGGTGACGGAGGACACGCTCGTCCAGGCGATCTCCGGCATCCGCGCGCAGGAGGCGGCGTGATGCGGGTCGGCTTTGCCGGGCTGGGCCGGATGGGTTGGCGCATGGCCGCGAACCTTGTCGCGGCGGGACACGAGGTGACGGTCTGGAACCGCTCGCCCGAGAAGGCCGTGCAATTCGCCGAGGCCCACAAGGCCGCCGTCGCCGCCACCCCGCGTGAGCTGGCCGACGCGACCGAGGTGGTCGTCACGATGCTGGCCGACGACCCCTCGTCGGACGCGGTGCACGACGGCCCCGACGGACTGTTCGCGGGCCGCGGGGTACGGACCTTCCTTGAGATGGGTACGATGAGCCCCGACCACATCCGCGCCCTTGCCGACCGCTCGGGCGAGGTGGCCGTGATCGACGCGCCGGTCTCGGGCGCCACGGGGGCGGCCGAGGCGGCGAAGCTGATGATCATGGTGGGCGCCGATCAGGCCGCGACCGACCCGCTGCGCCCCGTGCTCGACGCGATGGGCGACAAGGTGATCTGTCTGGGATCGGTGGGTGCGGGGTCGGTGATGAAGCTCGCCGTCAATTCGCTGATCCACGGGTTGAACCAGACGCTGGCCGAGGCGCTGACGCTGGCCGAGGCGGCCGGCATCGCTCCCGAGTCCGCGTTCGACGCGATCGAGGCCAGCGCCGCCGCGGCGCCGATGCTGTCCTATCGCCGTCCGCTCTATCTCGACGAGGCAGCCCACGACGTGACCTTCACCGTGGCCCTGGCGCGGAAGGACATGGAGGTGACGACCGCACTGGCCGACCGGCTGGGGGTCGCGATGCCTCAGGGCCGCGAGACGCTGGACTGGCTGCGCCGCGCAGGAGCCGACGGGTTCGACGCGCGCGACATGGCCGCGATGGTGAACTACATGCGGAAGGAGAACGGATGAAGGCCGTTTTGTTTGCCGGCGGATGGGAGGGCCATGACCCCACCGCCTTTGCCGATTGGTGCAAGTCGCTGCTCGAAGAGGACGGCGCCAGCGTCACCGTCCACGACACGCTCTCTCCACTCGCGGATCCGGGGAGCATGGCCGATGCCGACCTGATCGTGCCGATCTGGTCCTCTGCGCGGTCCTCGCACCAGCCGGAATTCGGCAACATGACGAAAGAGGAAGAGGACGGGCTTCTGACCCTCGTCGGTGGCGGCTGCGGGCTGGCGGGCTGGCACGGGCACATGGGCGACGCGTTCCGCGACAGGCCGACCTATCACTTCCTGATCGGCGGGCAGTTCGTCGCCCATCCGCCGGGCTGGCCCGACAATCCGACGCCCACCGACGACTACGTTGATTACGACGTGACCGTCACCCGCCCGGCCGATCCGATCATGCAGGGGATCGGCAGCTTCCGGATGCATTCCGAGCAATACTACATGCTCACCGACGCGCAGAACGAGGTGCTGGCGACGACGACGTTCTCTGGCGACCACCTCTGGTGGATCGAGGGCACGGTCGTGCCGGTCGTGTGGAAGCGGCGCTGGGATCGGGGCCGCATCTTCTACTGCTCGATCGGGCATGAGCTGGCCGATCTGAAGGTGCCTCAGGTGACCGAGATCATGCGCCGCGGCATGGCTTGGGCCGCACGGTCCTCGGGCGGCGGCTGATCACGCGGCTTCGGTCGCGGACGGGGCAGGGGCACGCGCCCGTGCGCTCCGGTGTCCGTCGGCCGGCGTGCCGCCAGGGTCGAAGCGCAGCAGCCGCAGCGCGTTGAGCGTGACCAGCACCGTCGCGCCCGTGTCGGCGAGGATGGCTATCCACAGCCCCGTCACCCCGAAGATCGTCGTCACCAGGAACACGCCCTTGAGCCCCAGCGCGATGGCGACGTTCTGCCGGATGTTGGCCATCGTCGTCCGCGCCAGCCTCAGCTGGGCCGGCACGTCGGCGACGCGATTGCGCAGGATCGCCGCGTCGGCGGTCTCGAGCGCGACGTCAGTCCCCGATCCCATCGCGACCCCGACCTGCGCCAGTGCCAGCGCCGGGGCGTCGTTGATGCCGTCGCCGACCATCATCACCCGGTGCGAGGCCGTCAGCTCGCGGATCGTGGCGACCTTGTCCTCGGGCAGCAGCCCGGCGCGGTGATCGAGCCCCAGTTCGCCGGCGATGGACGCGGCGGTCGCCGGGTTGTCCCCGGTCAGCATCACCGATCCCACGCCCATTCCGCGCAGGCGGCCGATGGCCTCGGCCGCATCCTGACGGGGCGAGTCGCGCAGGGCGATAATGCCGTGCAGGCGGGTGCCGAACACGGTGACGACCGTCTTGCCCTCGGCCTCCAGCGCCGCGATCCGGTTCGCCGTCGCGTCGTCCAGCAGGCCGGCCTCGGCGGCGAGGCGCGGCGCGCCCACGGTGATCCGCATCCCGTCGACATCCGCCGTCGCGCCCAGTCCCGGTATCGCCCGGCTGTCTTCGGCGGGCGCGGGGGCCACGCCATCGGTCCGGGCCCGCGCGACGATGGCTCGGCCAAGGGGATGGCTGGCCCCCATCTCGACCGAGGCCGCCAGTCGCAGCAACGCGGCGCTGTCGCCGTCCCCGGCGGCGATGTCTGTCACGCGCGGCCGGCCTTCGGTCAGCGTCCCGGTCTTGTCGAAGGCGACGCAGGTGGTGCGGGCGGCTTCCTCGATCACCGCGCCGCCCTTCATCAACAGGCCGTGCCGCGCGCCGGTCGACAGGGCCGAGGCGATGGAGGCCGGGACCGAGATCACCAGCGCGCAGGGGCACCCGATGAGCAGCAGCGCGAGGCCGCGGTAGACCCACGTGTCCCACGCTGCTCCGACGGCCAGCGGCGGCACGACGGCGACGAGCAGCGCCAGTCCGACGACGGCGGGCATGTAGGACCGGCTGAACCGGTCGATGAACCGCTCGGTCGGGGCTCGGGCGCTCTCGGCCTCTTGCACCAGCCGCACGATGCGGGCGATCGTGTTGTCCTCGGCCGCGCGGGTGACGCGGATGCGCAGCTCGGCCTCGGTATTGATCGAGCCGGCAAAGACGTCCGCCCCGGGCTCCTTCAGGCGGGGCACGCTTTCGCCGGTGACCGGGCTTTCGTCCACGCCCGACGTGCCGTCGAGGACGGTGCCGTCGGCGGGCACGCGGTCGCCGGGGCGCACCTGCACGACCTGCCCGATCCGCAGCCGCGCCGCCGCTACCTCGGTGATGTGCGCGCCCTCGACGAGACGGGCGGTCGTTGGCACCAGACGGGCGAGGGCGCGGATGCCGTCGCGCGCCTTTCCCGCCGCCAGCCCCTCGAGCGTCTCGCCGACGGCGAAGAGGAACACGACCAGCGCCGCCTCCTGCACCGCCCCGATCACCAACGCGCCGCAGGCGGCGACGCTCATCAGCATCTCGATGGTAAAGGGCATCCGGACCCGCGCCATCCGCGCCGCCCTGAGCGCGACGGGGGCCACGCCGATCAGCGTGGCCAGCGTGAAGGCCAGGTGCGCGGCGGTGCCGCCGACGGTCAGCTGGATCGTCCAGGCGATAGCCAGCAGCAGGCCGGTTCCGATCACCAACCGGCCTTTCGCCGTCGCATGCCACGCCGGATCGGTCGCCGAAGCTTCGTCGGCGACGGGATCGGCGTCGGGCGACGGCGCATCCGGGAACGCGCCCTCGGGCAGGACGAAAGCGCCCTCGGGCTTTTCCGGCGCGGCGCCGCGGGGGGCGATGCCGAAGCCCACCGCGCGGACGGCCGACTCGACCCGTTCCGTCGAGGTGCGGCTGTCGTCGAGCGTCACCCGCAGGCGCTCGGCCATCAGGGCGACATCCACGTCCTCGACGCCGGGCAGGATCTCGACCGCGCCCCGCACCTTCGCGGCGCAGGACCCGCAATCCATTCCCGTGACCCGCCATTCGTGCAATGTGGCCGTGTCGCCCGCCATCTTCGGTCCCCCGCATCTTCGGTCGATGCAGAAGGTAAGGGCTCTAGCAACTAGAGCTTCAAGGGCGGTTCTGCGTTTTCTCGCTCAGCCGGCGCAGGCGCGGCAACGCGGGGCCGTCGGGACGGCGTCCAGACGCTCGGGGGCGATCTGCTCGCCGCAGGACAGGCAGATCCCGTAGGTGCCCGCCGCGACCCGGTTCAGCGCCGCGTCGATCGCCGCCAACTCGCGCTGACCGGCATGGCCCAGATCCTCGAGCACCTCGTCGTTCTCGGCCTCGGTCGCGCGGTCCTCGTCGTCCCGCGGACGCGGGCGCTCCAGATCGGTCTCGATCCGCTTCATGCGCCCGACCAGTTCCTGCCGCCGCGCCCGAAGCCGTTCCGCCAGTTCGTCGACCGTGGTGCCTTGCATCGTCTCCTCCCTTGTCGTCGCGTGTCCGCACGTAACAGGTCAACTGTTCCACCGGACCGGGCCGGCCGACTTGCGCTAGGTCAACATGCGCGGAATTTTCGTTCGCCAGTCCGTGTGCGAGAGGAGATCCGCAACGGTTCCCGATGCGGCACGTTCGACCTTCCCCGCCCGCGCCGACAGATCGTCGGAAGCGCCGCGAGTGACCGTTCGGACATGACCGACCGGCCGCCGCGGCCGGCGCACTAGCCCTTTGGCGAATTGAGCGTGAATGCAAGAAATGTGCTACGCTGGGATGGCGTCGCGGCGCGGCAGATCGCGCCGGCGTCGGGGGCGTACAAGGCGAACCCGTCCGCCGCCCGCGCCGGGCGCAACGCCCAGGACGGAGGAAGACAAGATGCATACCAGAGTGTCACGACGCCTCTACATCCGGTCGTACCGAGAGTTTCTCGACGCGGACATCGCCTGGCAGCGCGCGCTCGACCATGCGGCACTGTATGTGCCCCAGGCGCGGACGCGGCTGTCCTGGCAGATCGGCAGTCCCGGCTCGCACATCCGCGCCCTGTACGAGGCGCGGAACCGTGCCGTCGAACGCCTCGCACTTGCGCGGCTGAAGGCGCGGAACGCCGAGGCCCGGGCGAACCGGATGCCGGCCGAACCGCCGCGGCTTCCGTCGTATTGAGGGTCGCTCAGTGGTGCCGCGCGCAATGGGCGCGCACCTCGGGCAGGATCGACCGCCGCCAGATGTCGCCGTGGAACAGTGAGAAATGTCCGCAGCCGGGCACGGTCAGGTGCGCGCGCTTGCTTTCGGGCAGGGCGGTGCACACGGCGTGGGCGGCGGCGGTCTGCCCCGGGGCGGCGACGTCGTCGTCCGCGCCCTCGATCGTGAACAGCGCGCAGTCGCGGATCTCGGCCGGCACGATTGGTTCGTCGTCGCAGGTCAGCCGGCCGGTCACGATGCCGCGCTCCAGGAACACCCGGCTGATGTTCTCGGAATAGTTCAGGGCATCGAGATCCATGACCGACGCGTAGAGATCGAGGAACGGAAACTCGCCGGGCGCCGCGCCGTCGTCATGGGTCAGCTTGCGGGTGATTTCTCCGTCCTGGGTCCGGTGGCGTCCGAGATAGGTCCGCAGCGCCATCAGCTGCATCTCGGCCGGATAGACCAGCCGCCCGTGGCCCGCGTACCGCTTTGGCACGCGGGTCAGGGGCACGGCGCGGTACCACATCGCCGGCAGGCGGCGCAGCAGCCGCACCAGGCGCGTCGGGTTGGCCAAAGGGTCCACCGGGGCGGCCATGAGGGTCAGCGTCGCCGGCCCCGCGCCGCGCGCTTCGAGCCGCGCCACGGCGGCCAGGGCCGGCACGCCGCCCTGGCAGAGCGCCAGCACCGAAAGCCCCTCTCCCAGCAGGTCGGCGGCCTCTTCGATGGCGCGGATGTTGGACCCGAAGCCGAACCCGCCCCGGTCGGCCGGCACGTGCCGCACGTTCGTCCAGTCGATCAGGCCGACGCGGAAATCCGGCAGCAGCCCCACCAGCACATCGCGCATCAGGATCGAGAACTGCCCCGACAGCGGCGGCACCACCAGCATCGTCGGGCGGGGCACGCCGTCGTCGCAGCGCAGCTCGACGAGGGTGCTGAAGGGATCGGCGAACAGGTCGGTCGTGACCACGGGCACCTGTGCCCCCGCCACCTCGACCGCCGCGATCCCCAGCGCGCGACGTGCCGGCTGCGCGGCCCCGGCAAAGCGCGGCCCGTCCTCGGGCGGCACCGCGTCCGACACGCCGGTCTCGTCCGCCCTGTCAGCGAGATGGATTGCGGGGCCGGGCTGGGTCTCATGGCGCCGTGGCATTTCGCGCCCTCTCGCTTTTGCCCGCGGCCGCCGGGGGGCGGGTACGCGACAATCCTCCGGAAACCGGTGATCGGGAGTTCGGTCTTGCCAAAAGGCCTACCACCCCCGCACACTGAAAGGCGTATAGACCAGCAGTGATTTGACGGCGCTCTCCCGGCGGCAGATTTAAGCGACCCTAAGGTTTCCGACGGTCCGGAGGCATTGATCCCGATCAATGAGGGGCCAGACCGTCCCGTGAGGTGTCGTGCCGAGAAGCCCAGTTGCAGGAGGAAAGACCCATGTCCCGACTCCCCGGTGATTCCACGAGGCTCGACCACGACAGGCTAGGCGCGTATCCGCGCAGCGCGGTGGAGGCGTTGGCCGACCTTGGTCTCAGCGACGACGAGATCGCCCGCTACTTCCGTGTCGAGCGCAGCCGCATCGCACGCCTGCGCGAAGGCCGCCCCCGGATCGATTGCGGCGCCGCGGCACTGGCCCTCCGCCCGACGACCCCGGCCCATCCCGGCTGACCTGCTGTCGCATACCGGCGCGCGACCACCAGATGCGGTCGTCGGCAGGCAGGACCTGTCCGAAGGGCGGATGCTGCGAGGCGGGAAAAATGGCAGCCCGTAGGGGAATCGAACCCCTCTTTCCAGGTTGAAAACCTGGCGTCCTAACCGATAGACGAACGGGCCGCGCTTGGCGTGGGGCGGTGTGTAGAAAAAGACGCGGGGGGCTGCAAGCGTATTTTTCGACGATTTCGCAGGAAATTTGCCTTCCCTTGCGACAGGCGCCGCCCACGCCCGCGCATCGCGCCTCTCGCCGTCCCCGGATCAGTCCGTGTCGGCGGGCGCCGCATCCTCCAGCCTCAGCTGCGGTTTCTGCCGGCCGCCCCACTGGTTGATCTCGAGCCGCCCGGCCAGGTGGAACCGGCGGCCGCCCGCGTTGACCAGCGCCTCGCCCAGAGGCCCGTCGAACGCACCGAAGGCGATGGCGTCGAGCCGGGGGCCCATGCCGTCGGTGATCGAGAGCTTCAGGTGCCGCTCTCCGACCCGCTTGGCGAAGGCGATCTGTTGGTCGGCGAAGGCGAAACGCGGTGCGGGTGCGCCCATCCCGAAGGGGCCGGCCTTGTCGATTTCGGCGATCAGTTCGGGCGTGGCGGCCGATGTCGCGAGCAGTCCGTCGAGGTCGAGGTCCGCGGGCCCCATCTCTCCCGCGCCTTGCTTGCCAAGAAGGTCGGCCAGCCGCTCCATCGCCGGCTCCAGCTTGTCGGCGTCGACGGTCAGGCCGGCGGCCATCCGGTGACCGCCGCCCTTGGCCAGCAGGCCTTCGGCCGCGAGCCGCTGGACACTGGCGCCGAGGTCGACGCCCGTCACCGAGCGGCCCGAGCCCTTGCCGACGCCGTTCTCCAGGCCGATGACGATGGCGGGGCGGTTTGTCGCCTCCTTCAGGCGCGAGGCGACGATGCCCACCACGCCCGGATGCCAACCCTCTCCGGCGGCCCAGACCAGCGGGGCGTCCAGCCCGCGCTCGGTCGCCTGCTGCAGCGCGGCCTCGCGGACCGTCGCCTCGATCTCGCGCCGCTCGGTGTTGAGCTGATCCAGCCGCTCGGCCATGGCGGCGGCCTCGTGCGGGTCGGTGGTCGACAAAAGGCGGGCGCCGAGGTCGGCCTGTCCGATGCGGCCGCCGGCATTCACCCGCGGCCCGAGGAGGAAGCCGAGGTGGTAGGCGTTCGGCGCGGTGTCCATCCGAGACACGTCGGCCAGCGCCACGAGACCGGGCCGCTGGCGCCGCCCCATCACCGTCAGGCCCTGCCGCACGAGCGCGCGGTTCACGCCGATCAGCGGGGCCACGTCGGCCACGGTCGCCAGCGCCACGAGATCGAGCATGCCCATCAGGTCGGGGCCCGCGACGCCCTCGGCGCGGAGCCTGCGGTTCGCCTCGACCAACAGCAGGAACACCACGGCGGCGGCGCAGAGATGCCCCAGTTCGCCGGTCTCGTCCTGCCGGTTGGGGTTCACCACGGCGACCGCGTCGGGCAGCGTCTCGCCGCCGAGGTGGTGATCCAGCACGATCACGTCGGCGCCCGCGGCCGCGGCGATGGGGCCGTGGGACAGGGTGCCGCAATCGACGCAGACGATCAGGTCGTGCGTCGCGGCCAGCTTGGCCATCGCGGGGTCGTTCGGGCCATAGCCCTCGTCGATCCGGTCGGGAATGTAGAGCGTCGCCTCGCGTCCCATCGCGCGCAGCCAGATGACCAGCAGGGCCGACGAGGCGCCGCCATCCACGTCGTAGTCGCCGAAGACCGCGATCCGCTCTCCCCTGGACACGGCGGCGAGGAAACGCGCCGCGGCGGCGTCCATGTCGCGCAGGCTCAGGGGATCGGGCAGCAAATCGCGCAGGGCAGGAGCGAGAAACCCGGCCGCCGCCTCGGCGTCGATGCCGCGCCGGGTGAGGACACGTGCCACGGCCATCGGCAGGCCGGTCGCCTGGGCAAGCCCTTCGGACAGCCGGTCGGCCTCGTCTCCGAGGCCGACCCAGCGGCGGCCGGTCAGCGAGTTGTCGATGCCGAGAAAGGGGCGGATCACGCTGTCACGGGGCATGGGATTCCAGATATGGTGGGGCTGCGTTCGCCTGCCACCATATCAGCCTCCTGCCTCTCTCGCCAGCCTCAGTGCTTGGGGCCGGGCGACCATTCGATCGGGTTGCGGTAGGTCATCCGGCGCACGCTGCCGGTCTTGGAGCGCATCAGGATCGTCTCGGCGGTGAGGTGGCCGGGCTCGCGCTTGATGCCGGGCAGGATCGAGCCGTCGGTCACGCCGGTCGCGGCAAAGATCACGTCCTTGGTCACCATGTCATCGCGCGTGTAGACGCGGTTGAGGTTCTTGATCCCGGCATTCTCGGCGCGCTTCTTCTCGTCGTCATTGCGGAACAGCAGCTTGCCGTAGATCTGGCCGCCCATGCATTTCAGCGCGGCAGCCGCCAGCACACCCTCGGGCGCGCCGCCCGAGCCCATGTACATGTCGATGCCCGTGCGCTCGGAATCGGCGGTGTGGATGATGCCGGCGACGTCGCCGTCGGTGATGAGGCGAATCGCGGCGCCGGTGGTGCGCAGTTCGGCGATCATGTCCTCGTGGCGGGGCCGCTCGAGCACGCAGACGGTGATGTCCTCGGTCGACACGCCCTTGGCCGAGGCCAGCGCGCTGACGCGTTCCGCCGGGCTCATGTCCAGCGTGACGACGCCGGGGCGGAAGCCTGGACCGATGGCGAGCTTGTCCATGTAGACGTCGGGCGCGTGCAGCATCGAGCCCCGCGGGCCCATCGCGATCACCGTCAGAGCGTTCGGCATGTCCTTGGCGGTCAGCGTCGTGCCTTCCAGCGGGTCGAGCGCGATGTCGACCTCGGGGCCCTTGGCGGTGCCGACCTGCTCGCCGATGAACAGCATCGGGGCCTCGTCGCGCTCTCCTTCGCCGATCACCACCGTGCCCGTGATGTCGAGCTGGTTGAGCTGGTTGCGCATCGCGTTGACGGCGGCCTGGTCGGCGGCCTTCTCGTCACCACGGCCGATGAGTCGGGCCGAGGCAAGCGCCGCGGCCTCGCTCACGCGGGCGAGGCCAAGGGACAGCATGCGGTCGTTGAAATCGGTGGGCGCGGCCATGAAGTGTCCTTCGCTGGAAAATGTCGTCGCCGGTGTCGATTAGCCCGCCGCGCCGCGCCCGCACAACCCTGTTACCGACAGACAGCGATTGTCGGCCGGCAGCAGGGCGCGCGTCTGGAGCAGGGCGCTCAGACGTCCTCGATCCTGATCGCGACGGGCTCGCCGGCCAGCACCCCGGTCCGTTCCATCGCCGCGATCGCGCTGTCGAGCGCGTCGCGGGTGGTCCGATGGGTCACGATCAGGACGGGGGCGGCGGGGTCGACATGGCCGTATTGGCGCATCCGGTCGATCGAGATGCCTTCGTCGCCCAGCACCGCGGCGATCTTGGCCAGCGCGCCGGGGCGGTCCTGCAGTGCCATCCGCAGGTAGAACGGCGCGGGCGTGGACACCGCGGCGGGCGTGGCGGGCTTCAGCGCGGCCGCCGGCTGGCCGAAAGTGGACAGGCGCGTGCCGCGGGCAAGGTCGATGATGTCGGCCATCACGGCGCTCGCGGTCGGACCCTCGCCCGCGCCGGCGCCCTGAAGGACGATCTGGCCCACGGCGTCGCCTTCGAGCACGACCATGTTCATCGCGTTCTCGAGCTGGCCCAGCGGGCTGGCGGCGGGCACGAGGCAGGGCGACATCCGCGTTTCGAGCCCGCGCCCCGACATCTGCGCGACGCCGAGCAGCTTGATGCGGAAGCCCATGTCGGCGGCCTGTTCGATGTCGGCGATCGATACCTTGCCGATCCCCTCCAGCGACATCGCGTCGAAATCGACCCGCGTGCCGAAGGCGATCGAGGCCAGCAGCGCCAGCTTGTGCCCGGCGTCGATGCCGCCGACGTCGAGTTCGGGGTCGGCCTCGAGATACCCCAGCGCCTCGGCCTCGGCGAACACCTCCTGATAGGTCAGCCCCGCAGCCTGCATCCGCGTCAGGATGTAGTTGCAGGTGCCGTTCATCACGCCCATCACGCGGGTGACCTCGTTGCCGGCCAGCCCCTCGGTCAGCGCCTTGACCACCGGGATGCCGCCGGCGACGGCCGCCTCGAACCGGATCACGGCGTCGTTCGCCTCGGCGGCCTCGGCCAGGTCCTGTCCGTGCAGCGCCAGCAAGGCCTTGTTCGCGGTGACCACGTCCTTGCCCGCGGCGATGGCGGCCTCGACGGCCTCTTTCGGGGTGCCGGTGGCACCACCCATCAGCTCGACGAAGACGTCGATGTCGTCGCGGCGGGCGAGGGCGACGGGATCGTCCTCCCACTCGTATTGCGAAAGCCGGACCCCCCGATCGCGGCCCTTGGTCCGCGCGGTGACGGCGACGATCTCGACCGGGCGGCCGCTGCGGGCCTCCAGCAGGTCGGCGTGGCGCTGGACGATTCGCACCACCCCGGCCCCCACGGTGCCGAGGCCCGCGATGCCGAGACGTAGGGGGGTGGTCATGTCATGCACTCCGTCGCTTGTCGCTGCTCAATGTTCCTGCCGCGCGGCCGTGGCCTGCGGCGCGCGACCTCTAGCGCGGTTTTCCGGGGGCGGCAACGTCACCTCGCGGGCTCAGGGCGCGCGCAGGGCGTCTGCGCGGTCCCGCAGGCGCGTCGCGCGGTCCGTCAGGTCCGGATCGGCCCGCCGCTCGGGCACGGTCCGGCGGCGCAGGGCGGCCCCGCGCGCGGCGAGATCGTCGGTCGCCGCGGGATCGGTCAGCCGCCCCGTCTCGGCCCGCTGCAGGATGCCGCCCAGCGGCGAGAGCGCGGGATAGTCGGCCTGCACCGCGGCGGGCGATTCCACCCCGTCGAGTTCGGGGAACTGGGTGCAGCCGGCCGCGGCCAGGCAGCAGGCAAGGAGGGTGGCGCGCATCTGTCGTCCTTCGCTGTCGGCGCGGACCCTAGTCCGCCGGGGCCCGCGGCGGCAAGCCGGCTCGCCTTCCGCCGCGCGGCAGGGTACGACGGCCCCGACAAGGGAGATGCCGATGAGCGAGACACAAGAGGTGCTGGCCGAGCTGCGCCCCGGCGCCGTCCGGCGCGTCGTGGGGACCGGCCTGCTGGCCGCGACGGGGGCGCTGCTTCTCTATTCCGGCTCCACATCGGGGAACGTCCTGCTGCTGCCGATCGGCGGCGCGCTGCTGGTGCTGTCGGGCTGGTTCTGGCGCGCCACGGCCAGCCGTCTCGTGCTGACGGCCGAGGGACTGCGGGACGAGACGGGCCGCGTGCTGGCGCCGATCGACAACATCGCCTCGGTCGACCGGGGCGCCTTTGCGTTCAAGCCGTCCAACGGGTTCGTGCTGCGGCTGGCGCGGCCGATGCCGGCGGCCTGGGCGCCGGGGCTCTGGTGGCGCGTGGGCCAGCGGCTCGGCGTCGGCGGCGTCGTTCCTGCCGCCCAGACGAAGGCCATGTCCGAGCGCGTGGCCGAGCTCAAGCTGGAGCGCGCCGCCGAAACCTGAAAACCGGTGCATGTCGGAGGGTTGTAGGCAAGCGGGCACGATTTGGTTACGGATTGAGCATATGCTCTGCATCGGGAGGAGCGCCGGAGCGACGTCCGGTGGGGCATCTGGCCAAAGACAAGCTGAAAGGAAGCGTCCCATGTCCGTGCCCGCCGAACCCTCCTTCCGCGACTCAGTCGACCTGATGTTCAACAGGGCCGTGGCCCTGATGGACCTCGAGCCGGGCCTCGAAGAAAAGATCCGCGTCTGCAACGCGACCTACACCGTGCGGTTCGGGGTGCGGCTTCGCGGCGGCATCCACACCTTCACCGGCTATCGCTCGGTCCATTCTGAACACATGGAGCCCGTGAAGGGCGGCATCCGCTACGCGACCGGCGTCCACCAGGACGAGGTCGAGGCGCTGGCGGCGCTGATGACCTACAAGTGCGCTTTGGTCGAAACGCCGTTCGGCGGTTCCAAGGGCGGGCTCTGCCTCGATCCGCGCGAGTATTCCGAGGAAGAGCTCGAGCGCATCACCCGCCGCTTCACCTACGAGCTGGCCAAGCGCGACCTCATCAACCCCAGCCAGAACGTGCCGGCCCCGGACATGGGCACCGGCGAGCGCGAGATGGCGTGGATCGCCGACCAGTACCAGCGCATGAACACCACCGACATCAACGCCCGCGCCTGCGTCACCGGCAAGCCGGCCCATGCCGGCGGCATCCAGGGCCGGGTGGAGGCGACCGGCCGTGGCGTGCAATACGCCCTGCGCGAGTTCTTCCGCCACCCCGAGGACGTGAAGGCGGCGCGGCTGTCGGGGTCGCTCCACGGCAAGCGGATCATCGTGCAGGGCCTCGGCAACGTGGGCTATCACGCGGCGAAGTTCCTGGCGGAAGAGGACGGCGCGAAGATCGTCGGCATCGTCGAGCGGGACGGCGCGATCACCTCGGAAAGCGGGCTGGACGTCGAGGCCGTGCACGGCTGGATCGGACGGCACGGCGGGGTGAAGGGTTTTGCCGACGGCACTTTCGTCGAGGACGGTGCCAAGGTGCTGGAGGAAGACTGCGACGTGCTGATTCCGGCCGCGCTGGAAGGCGTTATCAACCGCGACAACGTCTCGCGCATCCGCGCCCGGATGATCGTCGAGGCCGCCAACGGCCCGATCACGGCCGCGGCGGACGAGGTGCTGCGCAAGGCGGGCACCGTGGTCATCCCCGATCTCTATGCCAACGCGGGCGGTGTGACCGTCAGCTACTTCGAGTGGGTCAAGAATCTCAGCCACATCCGCTTCGGCCGGATGCAGCGGCGGCAGGAAGAGGCGCGGCACGAGCTTCTGATCAACGAGCTCGAGCGGCTGTCGCGCGACAAAGAGCTCGGCTGGACCCTGTCGCCCGGCTTCAAGGAGAAGTATCTCCGCGGCGCCGACGAGCTGGAGCTGGTGCGATCGGGGCTCGATGACACGATGCGGACCGCCTACCAGGCCATGCGCAAGGTCTGGCACTCGCGCGAGGACGTGGCCGACCTGCGCACTGCCGCCTATCTGGTCGCGATCGAGCGGGTATCGGCCAGCTATCGCGCCAAGGGGCTGTGACGGCTCAGCAGTTGCCCGACCCGGCGTCGGTCAGCTTGAGCTGACCGGTGAAGCGCGGCGAGACGAAGATGCGGTTCTCGAACCGCATCTCTTCCAGCCGCGCCTCGATCGCGCCGATCGCCATGTCGAAGGGCGGGGTATAGTCCATCCAGCTGTCGATCAGGGCGATCGTGTCGCCGTCGGCGAGCTGCGGTATCTCGTCCTTGATCGCGTCGATGTCGGTCTGTGTCATCGGATCGTCCGCGATCCCGGTGGAGCACGACCAGACGCGGACATGCTCGTCCTCTTCCGCGTCGTAATAGGCGACGGTGATCCGCAGGCCCGTTGGGTAGGAGCGCCCGATCTGATAGGTGTAGAGCCTCTGCATCCCTTCGAGGTAGCTGGGCGCAACGGCGTTGAGCTGCCGCGAGAGGGCGTCGCCGATGGTGTAGGTGGCGCGGATGTTCTGGGTCTGCATGCGGAAGGCGTCGACGAAGACGACGATGGCCAGCACCATCCAGATCAGCAGCGGCAGGACCAGCACCGTCTCGACGATCACTGTGCCGCGCGTGTCGGCGGCGAAGCGGCGCGCGATGTTTCTCAGCTGGCGGATCATGGCTCGTTCACGTAGAAGGTGGTCGCGTAGATCGGCACCCCGCCGCCCGCGGCACGCGGCATGATCTCGCCCAGGCCCATGTTCGGAAAGACCGGGTCGTAGAGCACGCAGAACCGCAGCAGCATGACCTCGTTCGAGCTGCCCTGGTCGTAGTTGACCACCGGCTTGATCTCTTCGGTCCGGTCGCGACAGTCGATCGGTTCGGCGGCGGGGGCGAAGGTGTCGACCTCGACCGGGGTCATGTCGATCGTCAGGTCGCCCATGCAATTGGCGATCACCAGCGTCCGGGCACAGACCGCCTTGCGCAACTCTTCGGGATCTTGAAGCGTCGGCTCGCCCAGCCGGAGATCCCGGGTGACCACGTCGACGCCCCGCTCGAACATCGTCTGACGCAGCTGGTGGATGCCCACCTCCGCGCCCAGGATGAACCAGGCCAGGACGAGGGGGAACATGAGCGCGAACTCGACCGTCGAGGTGCCGCGCCTGTCCCGCCAGAACCCGACGAGCGCGCCCCGCATCACTTCACCAGCCTGAGCTGGTTGATCGCGCTGGCGATGGCGGCGAAGGCGTAGTCGATCTCGTCGTTGTCGACGTCGAAGTAGTTGTTGTCGTTGCCGACGCAGTCGCGAAGCTTCTTCGCGTAGGTGCTGTCGATCTTCACGCCGACGGCGAAGATGACGATGCCTTCGTCCTTGGCGGCCTGGCAGATGTTCTCCATCCGCGTGTCTTTCTCGGTGCGGTCGATCTCCGTCACGACATCGCTGCCGGTCCAGTAGTCGTAGGCGCTCTGGGATCCATACTGGTCCTCGCGGAACTCGTTGGCGTGATACTTCACGCGCATCGCGGTCCACACATCCTTCCAGTCGAGCCGGGTGAGGTCCTTGTCCTCCAAGTTCTCCCACGTGTCGTCGTGCGGGAGGTAGAAGCGCTCATTGCCGATATAGTCGTCATCGCCGTGCCGTTGTGTCCAGCCATCGCGCCAATCGTAGAACGAATGTGTTTCTTCGGGCGCGTCGACGGCGTACCGGGTCTTGTAGCCATCCCAATATGTGAAGACGTCCGAGGGGCCGCTCGCATAGGCATCGGTAATCTGCCACTGTTCCTCGTTCTTGCCGTCCGTCATGACCACAAGCACCTTCATCGCGTTCGGCCGGTCGTAATCGTAGGGTCGGCCCTCGAAATCGCCGGAGATTTGGCCCGCGTCGATCATGTCCGAGACGACATCGCGGATCGACGGGTCGAGCAGGGACACGCCCCACTTGATCCCCACATCGATCGAGGTGCTGCCGCCCTGCGTGAGGGCCTGGATGTCGCCTTGAACCTGCGAGACCGAGCCGCCGAGGGCCGTGCTGCGGAAAGCCTCATCTGTGCGGCAGACCCGAAATCTGGGGTTCTTTTCGGTTTCGCTGTAGTAAGGATCGACATGGGCCGTCTGGGCCCGCCGGGTGGCGTCCAGCGGATCGTCCTCGTGCCCTTCGGTCGGAATCGGCAGCTTTGTCGTTGTGAAGTCGTCCGCCTCGAAATCGACGCAGCCGGAGTAGTCGTGACGGTGGCCCAGGTTCATCGCATCGAGGATCGGCTGTGGGGCCGCGGCTTGGGTGGAGTAGGGGACTATGGACAGAGAGACTTCGCTCAGTCCGGATTGGGCCCCATCGTCGGCGGAGAGAACCTCTTCGGCGAAGTCCTTCGCCGCCTTCCGCATGTTTTCCATCCGGTCGTAGTATTGCATCGACCCCGACACGTCCAAGACGAGCGAGACCTCGATGTCGCTGATCTCTTCCTTGGCCGATCCGGCGGCGGCGACGGGAAAGGTCTGGGGCAGGCGGTCGGAGATGCCGTTGAGCCTGATGTTGAACAGCATGTTGGGCTGATCGTACTTGGCCGTCGCCGTGACCTGGCGCGAGTTGATCAGCTCCGTCACGACGATGTCGTCGGGATCCAGCTTGTCGGCCAGCCCCGCCTTGGCGAAATAGTCCTGCACGACGCTCTTGGGGTCGAGCGTCTGGTCGAGGTCGGCGGCGGCGAGGATGGCGGCGTCGGTCGTGGCCTGAAGGCGGATGCGCGAGAACTCGTTGCGGGCGACGTTGATCGACAGCCCGCCGAGCAGGCAGAGACACACGAAGATGAACAGCGCGAAGATGAGCATCGACCCGCGCTCGTCTCCCGCGAACCGCGAGAGGAGATGTTTCGCGCGCGAAACATCACGCGTGACGTATCCGGATCTCATTTCCGTTCCCCTGATCCTCCCATGAGCGAAACACCTGCGCCCCGTTTGTGCCGGCAATGAGGCGAAGATACGGATTTTCGGACACCGGCCGACGGCGCATGGCCAATGCCGGGGCGGAGCGCTAGACTCCGGCGTTCCATGCACCGAGAATCGCTGTCATGAGCCTTCCGCCGGGTTTTCTGGACGAACTCCGCAGCCGCATCAGCCTGTCGCAGGTGGTGGGGCGCAAGGTGACGTGGGACCGCAAGTCGAACCAGGCCAAGGGCGACATGTGGGCGCCGTGCCCGTTCCACCAGGAAAAGACGGCCAGTTTTCACGTCGACGACCGCAAGGGCTTCTTCCACTGCTTCGGCTGCCACATCTCGGGCGACGCGATCACCTTCGTCCGCGAGAGCGAGAACGTTGGCTTCATGGAAGCGGTCGAGATCCTGGCCCGCGAGGCGGCGATGGAGATGCCCGCGAAGGATCCGCAGGCCAAGGCCAAGGCCGACCGGCGCACCCAGCTGGCCGAGGTGATGGAGCAGGCGGTCCAGTGGTTCGCGCTGCAGCTCAAGACCGGCGCGGCGTCGGAGGCGCGCGACTACCTCGCGCGGCGGGGGCTGGACGAAGCGGCGCTGAAACGCTGGGAGATCGGCTTTGCCCCGGCACAGGGCGGGGCCTTCAAGCACCTGACCGGCAAGGGCGTTCCGGCCGAGCACGTGATCGCCGCCGGGCTGGCCGCCGAATCCGACCGGGGCGGCGCGCCGTACGACCGGTTCCGCGGACGCATCATCTTTCCGATCCGCGACGCCCGCGGCCGCGCCATCGCCTTCGGCGGCCGGGCGATGGATCCGAACGCGCGGGCAAAGTATCTCAACTCGCCCGAGACCGAGCTCTTCGACAAGGGCCGCAGCCTCTACAACCACGCCCCGGCACGCGAGGCGGCGGGCAAGGGCAACGCGCTGGTGGTGGCCGAGGGCTACATGGACGTGATCGCGCTGGCGCAGGCCGGGTTCGACGGCGCCGTCGCGCCCCTTGGCACCGCGGTGACGGGCGACCAGCTGCAGCTGCTGTGGCGGATGGGCGACGAGCCGATCGTGGCGCTCGACGGCGACAAGGCGGGGCTGGCCGCGGCGATGCGGGTGATGGACACCGCGCTGCCGCTGCTCGAGGCCGGCCGGTCGCTGCGATTCGCGCTGATGCCGCCAGGGCAGGACCCCGACGACCTGATTCGCGCCAAGGGCCCCGAGGCGATGCAGCAGATCCTGCAGGCGGCGCGGCCCATGGTCGACCTGTTGTGGCAGCGCGAGACCGAGGGCAAGGTCTTTGACAGCCCCGAACGGCGCGCGGCGCTGGACCGGTCGCTGCGCGCGGCGATCGCAAAGATCCAGGATCCCACGATCCGGCGCCATTACGGCGATGCCATAAAGGAGATGCGCTGGCAGCTCTTCCGCCCCGCGCCGCCGCAACGGCGTGCCAAGGGCAGCTGGAAGCGCGACCAGCCGACCGCGCCGCTGGCGGCACAGCATTCTGCGCTGGCGCAGGGCGCGGTCGAGCACGAGATGCGCGAGGCGGTGGTGCTGGCCGTTCTTCTGAGCTATCCGCACCTGCTGGAGCGGGTCGAAGACGCGCTCGAACGGCTGGAGATGAGCAACGAGGATCACACCCGCCTGCGCGACGCGATCCTCTTCCGCTACGGCGAGGATACCTCTGATCTGAGGGGCGAAATCGAAAGGGAACTGGGGGGCGAGCTCCTTGAAAAGCTCTTCTCGCAGCGCCACATTGCGCTGGTGCCGGCCCTTAGGGCCGGTGGCGATGCCGAAATGGCGGCGGCCTGCCTGAAGGAAGAGGTCGCGAAGCTGCTGGCGTGGCGCGGTGCCGCGCAGGAACTGGACGAGGCGCTCGAGGACTTCGACCGGGGCAGTGACGAGGCGACGATCTGGCGCCTGTCGCAGGCGGCCGAAGCGCGCAACAACGCTGTACGAAGCATGCACGAGGACACAACGCAGTACGATGTCGGGCCGAATGGCGCACGTATGAGCCGGGAGGAACGCGGAGCCCTCGACGATCTGCTGAACAGCATCACGTTTACCAAGGGGCGCAACGCCCCCCAGTGACCTTGGGGGAAGGGTTGGTAAACGGAATTTAAGGTAAACAGGTGTGCGAATCAGTGATTCGCGCTAGACGATTCGGAACGATGACGAATCTCCCTCCGCAGAAGGAGTGCCGGATGGCCGCCAAGGACAACGACGACCGCAAGCCCGACGACCAGGACGGCGAAGTCATGCTCGACATGAGCCAGGCAGCGGTCAAGAAGATGATCGCCGAGGCCAAGGAGCGCGGCTACATCACGTACGATCAGCTGAACCAGGTGCTCCCGCCGGACCAGGTGAGCTCGGAGCAGATCGAGGACGTGATGTCGATGCTCTCGGAGATGGGCATCAACGTCATCGAGGGCGAGGACGCCGAGGACGACGATCAGAAGGGATCGACCGACCTGGTCGAGACCTCGAATTCGCGCGAGGTGTCGGTCTCGAGCTCCGAGAGCGAGAAGCTCGACCGCACCGACGATCCGGTGCGCATGTACCTGCGCGAGATGGGCTCGGTCGAACTCCTCAGCCGAGAGGGCGAGATCGCCATCGCCAAGCGGATCGAGGCCGGCCGGAACACCATGATCCAGGGCCTCTGCGAGAGCCCGCTGACCTTCCAGGCGATCACGATCTGGCGCGACGAGCTTCTCAACGAAGAGATCCTGCTGCGCGACGTGATCGATCTCGAGACGACGTTCGGCCGCCAGATGGGCGAGGAGGGAGCCGACGAGTCGGTCGTCGCCGGTCTGCAGCCGGAAGCCGCCGCCGCGCCGGCCGAGAACCAGCAGCAGGAAAAGAAGACCGAAGAGCCGGAGTACGACGCCGACGGCAACCCGATCGCCAAGGACGAGGGCGAGGACGAGGAAGACCAGGCGAACATGTCGCTCGCCGCGATGGAGGCGGCGCTCAAGCCCCGCGTCCTCGAGATGCTGGATGTGATCGCCGGCAACTATGCGCAGCTGAGCGAGATGCAGGACCTGCGCATGTCGGCCACGCTGAACGAGGACGGCTCGTTCACCAAGGAAGCCGAGGCCGAGTATCAGAAGCTGCGCTCGGAGATCGTCGAGCTGGTCAACGAACTGCACCTGCACAACAACCGCATCGAGGCGCTGATCGACCAGCTCTACGGCATCAACCGCCGGATCATGTCGATCGACAGCGCGATGGTGAAGTTGGCCGACCAGGCCCGCATCAACCGCCGCGAGTTCATCGACGAGTATCGCGGCGCCGAGCTGGACCCTGCCTGGCTGGACCGGATGGGCCAGAAGCAGGGCCGGGGCTGGCAGACGCTGATCGAGAAATCGACGCCCAAGATTGAGGAACTGCGCGGCGACATGGCCCAGGTCGGCCAGTATGTCGGCGTCGACATCAGCGAGTTCCGCCGCATCGTCGCCCAGGTCCAGAAGGGCGAGAAAGAGGCTCGCGCGGCCAAGAAGGAGATGGTCGAGGCCAACCTGCGTCTCGTTATCTCGATCGCCAAGAAATACACGAACCGCGGCCTGCAATTCCTTGATCTCATTCAGGAAGGCAACATCGGCCTGATGAAGGCCGTGGACAAGTTCGAGTATCGCCGAGGCTACAAGTTCTCGACCTACGCGACGTGGTGGATCCGGCAAGCGATCACCCGCTCGATTGCCGACCAGGCGCGCACGATCCGCATCCCGGTCCACATGATCGAGACGATCAACAAGCTGGTCCGGACCGGGCGCCAGATGCTGCACGAGATCGGCCGCGAGCCGACGCCGGAAGAGCTGGCCGAGAAGCTGCAGATGCCGCTCGAGAAGGTCCGCAAGGTGATGAAAATCGCCAAGGAGCCGATCTCTCTCGAGACGCCCATCGGCGACGAGGAAGACAGCCAGCTCGGCGACTTCATCGAGGACAAGAACGCGGTCCTGCCGCTCGACAGCGCGATCCAGGAGAACCTCAAGGAGACGACGACGCGCGTGCTCTCGTCGCTTACCCCGCGCGAGGAGCGTGTGCTGCGGATGCGGTTCGGCATCGGCATGAACACCGACCACACGCTCGAGGAAGTGGGCCAGCAGTTCTCGGTTACCCGTGAACGGATCCGCCAGATCGAGGCGAAGGCCCTGCGCAAGCTCAAGCACCCGAGCCGCTCGCGCAAGCTGCGCTCGTTCCTCGATCAGTAAGTTCTTGGGGCCGGCGTTTCGCCGGCCCTTTCCTTTCGCTGGGGGCTATTCCGGCAGCGTGTCGCGCCCGTTCAGCGGGTCGATATAGAGCGCCGAGATCAGGACATAAGCGACGACCGTCATCGGCGCGCTGAGGATGACGCCGGCGATGCCGAAGATCGAGCCGATCGACACGATCGCCAGCAAGAACACCGCCGGCGGCACATCGGCGACGCTCTGCTCGACCATGGGCAGGAGCATGTTCGACTCCAGCTGCTCGACCAGGACGTAGAGACCGGCGGTCCAGATCATCATCGTGGGCGAGATCGTCATCGCCAGCAGCACGCCCGGCAGCGCGGCGACGACGGGGCCGAGGACCGGCACGAACTCCAGCAGTCCCGCGATGACGCCGAGCGCCAGCGGCGCCGGCAGCCCCAGAAGCCAGGTGCCCAGCGTGACGGCGGCCCCGACGGTGACCATCGCGATCATCTGGCCGAAGAGCCACGCCCGAAGCCCCTTGCCCGCGCGGTCCAGAACGGCGCGTGTCCGCTCCTGCGAGGACGGCGCGACGAGCGACACCAGCCCGTCGCGATGCAGTTGCGGGCTCATCGCGAAGAACCCGCCCGCGACGAGCACGAAGAACAGGCTGGTCGTCGTGCCCATCACCGCCGCAGACCAGCGGGTCAGGTGACCTGCGAGGTTCTGCAACAGCGCAGAGCTCGACATCATGTCCTGTAGCGCTGTCTCGCCCATCACACCGCGCACGCGGTCCAGCGCGGCGGGCAGGGCATCGGACAACTCGGCCGCCTGCTGGGTGAGGGTGGGCATGATCAGCCCGATCAGGCCGGCCAGCGCCAGCGCGATGAGAAGGCCCGCGAGCCATACCGCCCCGCGGTGGCCGAGCGGCGTCCAGCGCTTGATCGGCTGGGCGGCGGTCACCAAAATCGTTGCGACGATCAGCCCGCCGAAGCCCAGAAGCAGCGCGTTGCGCGCGTACCAGGCGAACAGCGCCAGGACGATCAGTGCGAGCAGCGCCGCTCCGTTGCGCAAGGTGGCGGGAACGAAGGTTTTCCGGGCGACATCCTGAAGCGACATGTCCCGCCAATGCGCATGTCGGCTGGCATGTTCCGGCCGGGTTTGCATTTGCCGGCGGTTGCTCCACCATGCGTTTGATGCAGACGGAATTTTCGATACAGACCCGCGGGACCGGACTCTATGACTTCACGTCGGAGGTAGGCCGCTGGGCGCCGAGCGGGACCACCGGCCTCCTGACGCTGTTCGTGCGCCACACCAGCTGTTCGCTCCTGATCCAGGAAAACGCCGATCCCGACGTGCAGCGGGACCTGCAGGCGTACTTCCATCGCCTCGTGCCACCGGCGGACGACCCTTCGATGAGCTACCTGTCGCACACTGTCGAGGGCCCGGACGACATGCCGGCGCATATCAAGGCAGCGATGATGCCGGTGTCGCTGTCGATCCCGGTGACGGATGGCCGGCCCGCGCTCGGCACCTGGCAGGGCATCTACTTGTTCGAGCACCGCCAGGCGCCGCATACCCGGCGCGTGGCGGCGCATCTGGGCTGACGCTGCTCAGCTCTGCGGCATCAGGTGGATTTCGCGGATTGCCGCCCGTTCCGGTGCTGCGATGGCGTGCATCACCGCATCGGCGACGTCCTGCGGCTGCAGCTTGTCCGGCGCGCCATCGTCGAAGAACGGCGTGTCGACCATGCCGGGCGCGATGACGCTGCAGCGGCCGCCCCATTCGCGCATCTCTTCGGCCATGTTGCCGGCATAGCCGTGGACGAACCATTTCGTCGCGCCGTAGATCGAGCCGCTGATATGCCGCTTGCCCGCGGCCGACCCGGTCAGCACGAGGGTGCCCTTGGTCTTCTTCAGTTCCGGTAGCGTGGCCCGCGCGGCGTAGAGCACGCCCATGATGTTGATGTCGACCAGCGTGCGCCACTCCTGCGGGTCGCCCTCGACCGTGCCGGGCCGGTCCAGCCCCTTGCCCGCGTTGGCGAAGGCCGCGTCGATGCCGCCAAAGCGCTTGACCGTTTCGGTCACCGCGTCCTCGACCGAGGAGAGGTCGGTCACGTCGCCGGGGACGGCGAGGGCCTGGTCGCCGATCCCGGCCGCCAACGCGTCGAGCTTGTCGGCGCTGCGCGCCATCAGGGCCACGTTCCACCCCGCGGCGGCAGCGGTGCGCGCCGTGGCGGCGCCGATGCCGGTCGAGGCACCGGTGATGAACAGGGTCTTCGCCATCGATCGTCTCCTTTGCTGGTATCGGGCGGGAAACGCCCGGAGTGCGGCAAAGGTCCAACGGTTTGGCCGCACGATGTAGCGGTCGCAAATCTTGGCTACCCAAGGGGTTGGCAAATGCCTATAGTGTCTGTGGCCACGCGGTGAAGACGACCAAATGGGGGACGGCGATGCGCTGCCCGTTTTGCGGAAACATTGAAACGCAGGTGAAGGACTCGCGTCCCGCCGAGGATCACGTCTCGATCCGGCGGCGCCGGTTCTGTCCGGCCTGTGGTGGCAGGTTCACCACCTACGAGCGGGTGCAACTGCGCGATCTGGTCGTCATCAAGACCAATGGCCGGCGCGAGGATTTCGACCGCGACAAGCTCGAACGGTCGATCCGGATCGCCTTGCAGAAACGCCCGGTCGAGCCCGAGCGCGTGGATCAGATGATCAGCGGCATCGTGCGGCGTCTGGAAAGCATGGGCGAGACCGATATTCCCTCGAAGGTGATTGGCGAGATCGTGATGGAAAGCCTCGCGCGGATCGACACCGTGGCCTATGTCCGCTTTGCCAGCGTCTACAAGAATTTCCACTCGGCCGACGATTTCGACAAGTTCGTGAGCGAGCTGCGGCCTCTGGCGGTCAAGCCGCCGGAGTGACGGCCGGGGACGACGCCCGCTACATGGCGCTCGCGCTGTCGCTCGGGCGTCGGGGGCTGGGGCATGTCTGGCCCAACCCGGCCGTCGGGTGCGTGCTGGTCCGCGAGGGCCGGATCGTCGGGCGCGGCACGACACAGACCGGCGGACGCCCCCACGCCGAGCGGGTCGCGCTGGCGCAGGCGGGCCCGGCGGCGCGTGGAGCCACGGCCTATGTGACGCTCGAACCCTGTGCCCATCACGGCCAGACGCCACCCTGCGCCGATGCTATGGTCGAGGCGGGCGTTGTGCGCGTGGTCACCGCGCTGGAGGACCCCGACCCGCGCGTCTCGGGCGGCGGCCATTCCCGGCTGCGCGCGGCCGGCGTGCAGGTCGAGACGGGGCTGTGCGCCGCCACCGCCGAGCGGGATCAGGCCGGGTTCCTTTTGCGCGTGACGCGGGGCCGCCCCTTTGTGACGCTGAAGCTCGCCACCTCCTTCGACGGCCGCATCGCGACCGCCACAGGCGAAAGCCGCTGGATCACCGGTCCGGCCGCCCGGCGGCAGGTTCATGCGCTGCGTCTGTGCCATGACGCCGTCCTGATCGGCGGCGGCACTGCGCGGGCCGACGATCCGATGCTGGACGTGCGCGACTTCGGCGCGGTACGTCAGCCGGTGCGTGTCGTCGCGGCCCGGCAACTGGCGCTCAACACGGACGGACGGTTGGCCCGGACGGCGGGGACTCAACCGCTGTGGCTGGTTCACGGCAACCGCGCCGGCGACCTGCGCGGCGGCAGTGCCGCGACATGGGAGGCGCTCGGCGCCCGCCTGTTTCCGGTGCCCGTGGGACCGGGCGGGCAGCTGGCCCCGGCCGAACTGCTGGGCGCGCTGGCCGAGGCGGGCCTGACGCGGGTGTTCTGCGAAGGGGGCGGGGCGCTGGCCGCTTCGCTGTTGCAGGCGGGGCTGGTCGACCGGCTGGTCGGTTTCACCGCCGGGCTCGCACTCGGGGCCGAGGGGCAGCCGGCGCTCGGGGCGCTCGGGCTCGACACACTGGCCGAGGCCCCGCGCTTCCGTCTGAGCGAGGCGCGGCCCGTGGGCGGCGACGTCATGCATGTCTGGGACAGGGCCTAGCGCCAGAGCCGCGACTGGCTGGCGAACAGGCCCTGAAGCTTTGACAGAACCCGCAGCGCCGGTGCGCCGGGCAACGCCGTGCCCTCGGCCAGCCGGTCCACGACGACCTCGACCGGGCAGGGCAGCCGCGTCAGCGGGTCTCGGTAGCGCGGGTAGCCGATCAGCGTCGCATGGACGAGCTGCGCGAGGCTCGGACGCGCCGTGCGGCGGGCCGGAACGGCGCCGAGGTCCCGTGTCAGGCCCCAGCCGGCATAGAACGGCGTGCCGAGGCAGGTGACTGGCTTTCCGCGCAGCATCGCCTCGAACCCGAGCAGAGAGGTCATCGTCCAGACCTCGTCCGCCGCGCCGATGGCGGCGGTGGGCGACACCGTCCGCAGCACCGCGTCCGCCTTTGCCGCCGGCAGGGCGCCGGACCGCAGGCCCGCCTCGACATCCGGGTGCGGCTTGTAGAGCAGCACGGCATCGGGCGCGTCCCGGCGGCAGCGGGCGAGCAGGGCGGCATTGGTGCGGATCTCGCCGCAGCCCAGCCGGATCGACGCGTCATCTTCCACCTGGCCCGGCACGAGGATGCGCCGGCCCGCCGGCAGACAGGGCAGGTCGGTTCCGGCGAGATTGTATTTCGACAGATCGGCGGTCACGAGTCGGGCGATCAGGCGCTCGGCGCGGCGCAGCTCTGTTTCGGGCAGGGTGACGCTCTCGGCGATCAGGTCCTCGAGGTCGGACCGGCGCGTCGGGTCGTAGTAGATGCCCTGCCGGTCCGCGACCAGCGACAGGGGCGGCACCAAGTCCGCCCCGAGGCCCCGAGAGCGCAGGAAGCCGTCCTCGACACGCACGACCGATCGCGCTGCATGGTCGTCTCCATCCCGGCTTGCCCAGACCATCAGCGGCCGGCCCGCCCGCGCGGCTCGCCGGCTGGCGGTTGCCGGCGGATCGGCGAAGCGCATGGGCCCGTGTCCGCCGAACATGCCGCGCAGCGCGGGCCGTTTCCACAGGCGCATGCCGCTGGCGACATAGCCGTACCGGTCCTCCCGCCAGGGGCGCGTGGCGGCGTCGAGCTGGTTCAACGCGGTCTCGAACGCGCAGAGCCGGTTGAGACAGGGATCGTACCAGACCGGGTAGAGCAGCATCGTCGCCGCGAAGAGCTGGGCGCGCGTCAGCCTCCGGGTGCGCCGGGGAAGCGGCGCCTCGTCCTGTGTCAGGCCCCATCCCCCGTAGAAGGGCTGCCCGAACACGCGCGGGCGGTGACCGGCGAGGATCGCCTCGAATCCCAGCTGGGAACTGACGGTATAGACCGCGACCGCGCCTTCGAGCAGGGCCCAGGGGCTGACCGCGTCGCCGTGCAGCGTGGTGCGGGCGTCCTCGTGCATGGGGCCGTAGTGGCCGGGCCGCCGGCCGGCGCGGGTCTCGGGGTGAGTGCGGATCAGGATGCGCGCGCCGGGATTCTCGATCTGCGCCACGGCCAGCATCTCGTCGAACATGGCTTGGCCGCCGCCGCCCAGCGTGACCGAGGCGTCGCCCCGCGTCTGGTCGATAACCAGCGCATAGCCGGGGGCGGGGACGGGCAGCGCCGGGTCGAAGCCGGTGTATTTCGACAGGTGACGCTGCCGCATCCGCGCGATGCCGCCCCGCGCCCGGTCCAGAAGCGCTGTGTCGTCCAGCGGGTGCGTGGCCAGCAGATGCTCGAGGTCGGAGGGCTGGCGCGCGTCGAAGAAAGCGCCGCGGGTGTCGAGCGTCAGGCCAAGGGGCGGTTCATTCGCCACGCGACCTGGATGGACCGAGCGCAGGAAGGTATCCTCGATCGTCAGGATCCGGGCCCCGGTGCGCTCGGCGACCGCGCGCCCCCGCCGGGCGGCCGGGCTGTGGCCCCAGACGCCGACGGTGTCGTCGGGGCCGGGCCGGCCGAGGGTCGGGGTCCAGCCGGCGAGTTGCAGGATGCGCCGCACGCGCCGCTGCGTCAGGAACCCGCCGGAAAAGACGTGCAGACGGGTCGCCGCGGCAATCTCGGACCCGTCGGCTGTCATGGCCTAGTCGTTGGCCAGCGAGTCGAGCGAATTGGCGGAGCCGAGCGTTCCGGTGAGCGCGCCGAGCACCTTGTTGAAGTGGGTATAGGGCGCCTCCGTGACATAGACCGTGTCGCCGTCGCGGATGACGAAATCGCGCGCCTCGAACATGCCGGTCGGTTCGGTCAGGTCCAGCACATAGACCATCCGCTGCGTGCCCTGCAGGTCGGTGCGGCCCAGCACCTGCTCGGCGATCTCCTCGGGCTCGTTGCGGAAGACGAAGACGCCCGTGGGGTCGGCCAGGGCGGTGTTCAGGCCGCCGACGCGGGCGATCGCCTCGATCGCCGAGATCGATCGGGTGTCGAAATCGACCCGGTTCTGCGTGCCCGTGGCTCCGAGCGCGGTGAACGAGCGGGTGTCCTGCTCGACGAGGATCCGGTCGCCGCCCCGCATCGCGATGTCCGCGCGCGGGCCGCGGTAGATGTCCTCGAACCAGACCTCGTCCTCATGGTCGCCGCGCACGACCGTGACCCGCGCCACTTCGGACGGGATCGCGAGACCGCCGGCACGCGCCAGCATGGCCGACAGGGTGCGGGTCGGCCGCTCGATCGCGTAGACGCCCTGCGCGCCCACGCCGCCCACCACCGATACCGTCGCGCCGTCGCCCGCCAGGCGGCGAACCTGCACCTGCGGGTCGGGCGTCTGGGCGTCGAGTTTCTCGGTGATCAGCCGCCGCACCGTCTCGGGGGCGTTGCCCGCGGCGCGGATGCGGCCGGCATAGGGCACGAAGATGAAGCCGTCGCCGTCGACCTGGACCTCTTCCAGCACGGTGGCGTTGACGCCCTCTGCCGCCAGCAGCCCGTCGTCGACATTCTCGTAGATCGTCAGGCCCAGCGTGTCGCCGGGCCGGATCGTGTCGGACCCGACGACGCCCGCGTTCAGAAAACTGGAACTGAAGCCGAGCGCGGGCACCACCGAGGTCGCACGGGTCACGCGTTCGTTCACGGAGACGACGAACGCATCGCCCTGACGTTGAACCGAGCCGGCGAAGATCTCGCGCTTGTTGGGGCCCGATCGGGGCAGGCCACAGCCTGCGACGGCGGCGACGAGCGCCGCGAACACGGCGCTGCGCGCGAGACGCGATGCGTTGAAATTCACTGCCCGGTCTCCTCGACCTTGTTCTGCCTTGCGCGTTTTTCCGTTTAAAGTACGGAAATCCCGACGCTTTAGCCAGACCAGTGGGCGCGCGGCGCTATCGGACGACGTGCAGGTGTTGCCGTGGCGCTGCGGTCCCGCGTTCGAGCGCGTCGTAGGGATCGTCCTCGGCCAGCATCATGTCGACCACCTGCCGCAGCAATTGCCGCCGCCCGCGAGAGGAATAGAAGCCGCCGGACACCTGGCTGGTCTTGAGCAGGAAGTGACGGAAGTCGCGGTAGGCGCGGCTGTCGGGCCGCATCGGCTCGGCGAAGAAGTCGGGCAGCGGCTGGCCCGACACGAACTCGGGCTTGGCATAGACGGCGTCACCGAACACCTTGAGCGGCAGGCCGCGCCAGAGCACCTGCTGGGCGGCGGTGGAGTTCACCGTCACGGCGCTGCGGGCATGGTCCAGCAGATGCGCCAGCTTGCCGCCCCGCACGTGATGAACCCGGTCGCCGACGCCGTGCCGGCGGGCGGCGGCGGCGATCGCGCGGGGCAGGTTCACCCGCCCGTCCTCGAGCGGATGCGCCTTGAAGACGAGGTGATGGTGCCGCGGGGCGCCGCGGGCGAAACCGTCGATCACGAGATCGAGGAACTCGGTCATCGACGCGAACCGCGAGTGGCGCCGAAAGCTCGAGTCGTGCGCCAGTTGCAGCAGCGCGAGGTGATAGGGAAAGCCGCCCGTCTTGATCCGGTGCGTGGCAAGCACGCGGTCGGCCCAGTGCCACAGCATCAGCACCAGCCGGCGGAGGTAGAGTCGGAACTCCTGCCGGACATGCAGGTCGCGGTGAGGGCGGAAGTTGGCGTAGCGGCGGTTCGCCAGCATCACCCAGGCATGGTACAGCGCGCCGTAGAAGATGTGCTGGCGCATGTCGCCCCAGCGGGCCGGCGCATCCGGCAGGTCAAGTTCGGCATCCGCCAGCGCCTCCTGCATCTGGGGCACCGTCATCTGCATCAGGCGAGAGTGGCCGTTGGCGCCACCGCGTTCGTAGGTGATCCAGTAGGGCCGCAGGTAGCCCTCTTCGAAAACGTGGATCCGGCAGCCCAGACGCCGGCCGATGCGTATCGCGTCGAGGTGGATCTGCCGCGCGTCGCCATAAAGCGCGATGTCGGTGATCCGGTGCCGACTCAGCAGCCCCTCGACGACCTCCGGCCAGTCCGCCGCGGTGCCGAGGAACGGGATGTAACCCGTGCGGTCGGACCAGAACGCTGCGTCTCCGCGATTGAAGCCGACGCGCCAGGTCTGCGCGCCCGCCGCCCGGAGCATCGCGGCCAGCCGGTCGAAGAAGGGCCCGTGCGGTCCCTGCAGGAACAGGAACCGCCGGGCCCCGTCATCGTCACTCTTGGTACTCATCACGTCGTTCCGTCGACCGCGTTCCGTGCCGCGCGTCGCTATCCTAGGACGGAAAGGTTGCCAAAGATCTTGACCGCAGCATGGCACGGGCGGGCCGCTACAGCGGCACGGTGTGTCTTGTGGCGGGCGCGGCGGGGGGCTAGGTGGCTTGGGGACGCAAGTGACGGAGGCCCGAGGATGTTCACGGGGATCATCACCGATATCGGCCGCGTGCTCGAGGTCGAGCGGCGCGGCGACCTGAGGGCGCGGATCGCGACCGGCCATGACGTGGACACGATCGAGATCGGGGCCTCGATCGCCTGCGACGGCATCTGCCTGACGGTCATCGCGCTCGGCAAGACGCCCGAGCCGTGGTTCGACGTGGAGATCTCGGCCGAGACCGTGTCGAAGACCAGTGTCGGCGGCAATGGCTGGCCCGAGGGGCATCGCATCAACCTCGAACGCAGCCTGAAGGTCGGCGACGAGCTGGGCGGGCACATCGTCTCGGGCCATGTCGACGGCGTGGCCGAGGTCGTGTCGGTCGAGGACGAGGGCGACAGCACGCGGGTCATGCTGCGGGCGCCGGACGGCCTGGCGCGGTTCATCGCGCCCAAGGGATCGGTCGCGCTGAACGGCACCTCGCTGACGGTGAACGAAGTCGACGGCGCCACCTTCGGGATCAATTTCATCCCGCACACGAAAGAGGTGACGACCTGGGGCGGGGTTGCCGTCGGCGACTGGGTGAACCTCGAGATCGACACGCTGGCCCGCTACGTCGCCCGCCTGCAGGACCACGGATGAGCGTCCTCGGCCACAACGGCGGGCCGGCCTTCGGCACAGGCCGGGGCTGGCAGAGATACGCCTGGCGCCACGCCCGCCGGCAGCTGCTGCCGCGTCTGCCGATCGAGATCGTGCGCCGCCGCGTCCGGCGGGCGCGGGAGCTCGGGCTCGACTACGACACCTATGCCACCGTCCAGGCGACGACCGGTCGCGACATCGTCGCTTTCCTGTTCTCGACCAATGCCCTGGGATTGGCCTTGCGCGACCGTCCGGCGCCCGGACGGACCGAAAAGCTGCGGGCGATCGAGGGGGCCGAACGGCGGCTTCTGGCGAATCCGCCGCGCCGGCCCGACAGCGTCGTATCGCCCTTGGGCGATCCGGTCTTTGCCGGGCCGGGACCGTGGGACAGCTGGTCCGAGACGCGGACGCGTCTGCGCGCGGCGCTGGCCAGCGGTGCGATCCCGTCCGACGCCGTCGTGCTTGTCGGCGATACCGGCGTCGAGCGGGGCTGGTGCGCGGTGGCGGGTCTGGCCGGGTATGTTCCCGCCGAGAGGTATTTCAACGACGCGCCGGAGTGAGCGCACCCGCTTTCCATCGCCGCGCGCGTGCGCTACATCCCGCCCCGAAACGAAAGGGCCGGGCCTGATGCAAGACAACGCGACCGAAGACTATGCCGATGTGATCTCGTCGGTCGAAGAGATCATCGAAGACGCCCGCAACGGTCGCATGTTCATTCTCGTGGACCACGAGGACCGCGAGAACGAGGGCGACCTTGTGATCCCGGCCCAGATGGCGACGCCGGAGGTCATCAACTTCATGGCGACCTACGGGCGCGGGCTGATCTGCCTGAGCCTGACGGGCGAGCGGATCGACGCGCTCGGCCTGCCGCTGATGGCCTCCTACAACTCGTCGCGGCACGAGACCGCCTTCACCGTCTCGATCGAGGCGCGCGAGGGCGTGACGACGGGCATCTCGGCCCACGACCGGGCGCATACCGTCGCCGTGGCCATCGACCACCAGAAAACCGGCGCCGACATCGCGACGCCGGGCCACATCTTTCCGCTGCGCGCTCGCGAGGGGGGCGTGCTGGTCCGCGCGGGCCACACCGAGGCCGCCGTGGATTTCGCGCGGCTGGCAGGGCTGAACCCGTCGGGCGTGATCTGCGAGGTGATGAACGACGACGGCAGCATGGCCCGGCTGCCCGACCTGGTGAAGTTCGCGCAGCACCACGGCATCAAGATCGGCACGATCAGCGACCTGATCGGCTATCGCCGCCGCCACGACAATCTCGTCGCCGTGAAGAGCGAGAGCACGATCACGAGCGAGTTCGGCGGCGACTGGACGATGCGCATCTATTCCGACGTGACCCAGGGCGCCGAGCATATCGTGCTGATCAAGGGCGACCTGTCCGGCGACGACCCGGTGCTGGTACGGATGCACACGCTCGACCCGATGCTCGACATCGTTGGCCTTGGCGAGAAGGGGCGCACGACCGAGTTCGGGCAGGCGATGAAAGTCATCGCCGAAGAGGGACGCGGCGCGCTCGTCCTGCTGCGCGACGTCCACATGAAGATGGACAGCGACGACCACGTCTCGCCACAGAAGCTGCGGCAATACGGCCTCGGGGCGCAGATCCTGTCCTCGCTGGGACTGAGCGACCTGGTCCTGCTGTCCAATTCGCCGACGCCCAAGGTCGTGGGGCTCGACGCCTACGGCCTGTCGATCGTCGGCACCCGCACCATTCCGCTGGAGGGCTGAGAGATGGCCGGCAGCTCGCACTACACCCCGCCGATGCCCGAGTTCGACGCGCCGCTGAAGGTGCTGATCGTGGTCGCGCCCTATTACCGCGACATCGCGGACATGCTGCTGACCGGGGCACGCGCCAAGCTGGAGAGCGTCGGCGCGGCCCACGAGACGATCGAGGTGCCCGGCGCGCTGGAGGTGCCCACCGCGATCCGCATCGCCCATCGGCAGGCGGATTACGACGGCTACGTCGCGCTTGGCTGCGTGATCCGGGGCGAGACCACCCATTACGAGACCGTGTGCAACGACAGCAGCCGGGCGCTCACGCTGCTGGGTCTGGACAGCGCCTGCATCGGTAACGGCATCCTCACGGTCGAGAACCATGACCAGGCCGCGGTGCGGGCCCAGCCCGACGGGCAGGATAAGGGCGGCGGCGCGGCCGAGGCGGCGCTGCACCTGATCGCGCTGTCGCGCAGCATGGGCCGCGCGCCCAAGGGAATCGGCTTCAAGGTCGCAGGCGACGGGACGACGAAAGCGTAATGGCGAAGGACAAGCGGCAGATGCGGTCGGCCGCGCGGCTCTATGCCGTGCAGGCGCTGTTCCAGATGGAGAAGTCCGGCCAGACGGTCGAGGCCATACGGCGCGAGTTCGAGGATCACCGATTTGGCGCCGTCTACGAGGACGGGGTCGAGATGGCCGAGGGCGATGTCGACCTGTTCCGCAAGATCACCGAGGACGCGGTGAACTGGCAGGCGACGATCGACCAGATGACCCACCGGGCGCTGGTCGCGAAATGGCCCATCGCGCGGATCGACCCGACGCTGCGCGCCCTGTTCCGCGCCGCGGGTGCCGAGCTGATCGAGGGGGACGCGCCCCCCAAGGTCGTCATCGTCGAGTTCGTGTCCATCGCGCAGGCGTTCTTTCCCGAGGGTAAGGAGGGCGCGTTCGTCAACGCGATCCTCGACCACATGGCGCGCGAGGCGAAGCCCGAGGCGTTCTGAGCGGTCAGCCCGTTTCCCTCTCGTCCGCCGCGACGATGCCGTAGGTCCGCAGGTCCTCGGGAAGCAGCATGTATATCTCGTCGGGCGGTGTCAGCAGCGCCGGCTCCATCACGCCCAGCCCGATGCCCATCTCCTCGAGATAGGCCATCACGCGGCCCTGGCCGCGCTGCACGTCCTCGACCGCCATGAACGCGGGCAGGACGGTGTTCTCGCCGAAATAGTGCTGGTGCACGCCAACATGCCCCTCGGGGTCGACGTTGCGGTCGGTGCCGCCGAACAGGACATAGGGGCAGGCCGACAGGCACACGTCGCCGGCGGCAATGGCGGTCGTCGCGCCGCTGTCGCGGATCGTGCGGCCGATCTCCAGCGCGTCCTGCACCGAGCCGCCGGGCGAATGAAGGTAGAGCGTGTTCACGCCGTCGTCCTGCTGCTGAAGATAGTCCACGAACCGGTCCGCATCCCCCGGCGCGATCTGTCCGGTCAGGCGCAGCACCGACTCGCCATCGATCTCGGACGGGGTGAAGTGCAGGCGGTCCGGCATCTCGCCGGTTTCGGGAAAGGGCCGGCTCGCGGGGGCCTCGGGCAGCCGGTCGGGCCGGTAGCGCCGGGTCTGGTCGCCGGGGCGCACCGGCTGGTCCATGTCCGGCGGCTTGGGCCCGAAGGGCAGCGACGGCATGTCCGCGCCGATATCCGCGGCGAACAGGATCGCCGCCATGCCCAGCTGCACCCCGAGGATCGTCTTGATGACGCCGCCGGGCCCGATCCGCGCGCTCACGGTCCGGAGCCCCTGAGTGGCGTCGGCGCGGGGCGGGGATGGGGCTCTTCATCATCCGGTTCGTTGCGGGTGTCGTCGGGCTCTTGCGTGTCCTGCGGCGGCGGCGTCCGCTCGCGGTCGAGCGAGGCGTCGACATCGCGGGCGGCGCTGAGCGCGGCTCGCAGTTCGGCCATCGTCATCGTGTCCTCGATCCGAGCGGGGTCGCGCGACGACCGGATCGCGGCCTGGACCACCATTAGGATGAACACCAGCACAGCCGGCAGCAGGTCGATCGAAATCGCCCCGGCCCACGAGGGCACGAAGTTGCCAGCGTAGCGGATCACCGCGTCGGCGGTCGAGATCGGGGTATAGACGGTCTCGTCCGGCGGCGGCATCGAGATCACCGCCTCGGCCGCCTGGCGCAACGTCTCGGCCCGCTGGCCCAGCACCTCGAGTACCGAGTTGATCGTCGCCTGCTGTCCCGCGCGGGTCGTCTCGGTCGAGCCGTCGAGTTCCGGCAGCACCACCGACGCCGACAGATCCTGCGCGGCGCGGGCCACCAGCGGCGCGACCGACAGCTGGCGCAGCTGGCTGATGATCCCGGCAAGGCGCACGGCCTCTTCCGAGAACTCGACCGAGCGCGCCTCGACCGGGCCCGGTTCCACCGTGAGCGAGCGCATGCGGCTGAGGATCTGGTTGCCCTCGGCGAAGGCACGTTCGATCGCGGGCTCCTGCGAGGCGATCTGGTCCTCCAGCGCCGTCAGCTCTTCGGCCTTCTGCTGCAGCACGCGGAACACCGCGCCGCGGCCGGCGAAGCCGGACAGCTCGCCCGTCGCCTCCTGTTCGGACAGGTCCTCGAAGCTCTGCCGCGCGCGGGATACGTCGCGCTGCAGGCCCTGGGCCGAGATCGCGATGCCGTGCGTCCGCTCCAGCGCGCCCTGGTAGTCCTGCACCGTCTCCGCGAGGTGCTGTTCGACCGCGGCGGCGCCAGCAAGGGCGGCGGCGTTCAGCCAGGACGACATCGCCACGATGGCGAGCGACCCCAGCCCCATCGCGCCCATCAGCCCGAGCCGCGCGGTGTTGGTGCGCATCGCCGGAAGCAGGCGCATCAGGTAGGACCAGAAGACGAAGATCCCGACTGACACCGCGATCGAATAGGCGAGGGCTGCAAAGACGCTGAGCGCGCCGTCGTCGTCCAGCAGCGACGAGACCCCGAGATAGGTATAGATCCCCGACGCCGTGGCCAGCACCCCGAGCGCCGCTCCGGTAAAGCCGTCGAGCCATCCCAGGTGCCCCTCGAGCTCGCGGGCATGGCGCACGCCCTGGGCTTCCGCCCGGCTCAGCCGCGTCTCGTCGGTCATGTCGGATATGTCCCTCGCGTTGCCGTCGGTCAAAGATAGGGCACGCGGCACCCCCTGTCAGGCGTGGGGCGTCGGGGCCGGGTCACGGATGGGTGAGAGGGTAGTGTGTGACGGGACCACCGCTAACGTGGGGTTAACTAAATTCCCGAGGACCTGTAAAGACAGGTGGGCGCCAGGTGAACGAACCACGGTCCGCACAGAGCCAGCTCCCTCGGTAAAGAGTAAGGTCACTGGAATTTGGCCCTACACAGGAAGGGCAGAACCCGTCACACCGCAGAAGTAAGGTGATATGGGGGAGGCGACAAGGGGCTTGCGCCGACGATCTTCACTTGCGCTACGTTTCCCTTTTGTTCACACTTGCCCCATGCCCGAGGACCATCTGCCGCCCGAGTTGAAGCCCGGCCAGCTTCTGGCCCGCGGCGTCTGCCGTCACCTGCTGGGCCACGACTTCGTCACGGTCGAGGAATTGATCCCCTCGCCGGGACTGCGCGTGGACGTGATGGCGCTGGGGCCGAAGGGCGAGATCTGGATCGTCGAGTGCAAGTCGAGTCGCGTCGACTTCACCTCGGACCGCAAGTGGCACAATTACCTGGAATGGTGCGACCGCTTCTTCTGGGCCGTGGACGAACATTTCCCGACCGAGCTTCTGCCGGACGAATCCGGCCTGATTGTCGCGGACGGCTATGACGCCGAGATCGTGCGCATGGGGCCGGAGGACAAGCTTCCGGCGGCGCGGCGCAAGGTGATGGTGCAGAAGTTCGCCCGGCACGCCGCCCTGCGCTGGCAGTCGGCGCGCGATCCGGGGCTGGCCGTCTCGGGCGGCTGACTATTTCTTTTTCTTGCCCTTGCGGCCCATCTGCCGGGCACGCTCGGCCGCGGCGCGGATCTCTTCGGCGATCTCGTCGGCCTCGTCGGGATCGAAATCGAGCGGAACTTCGAGGCCGGATCCCTCGACATAGATCCGCACCATCCCCAACGTCGTCGGGCCGATCTGCAGATTCGCCTCGATGTCGCTTTCCTTGTCGATGCTCATGGCGCGTCCTCTCGGTGATGAGACGCTTGGATTTAGCCGCTGCCCGGGGAGTGTGCAAGACGGCTTGCAGCCCGAGGCGCAGCCTGGAAGATGGCTGCGCATGAGCGTGCGCCTCGACGATTTCAGCGACCCGGATGCCGCGTGGGTGATCGCGCGGCATGCGGAACTGTACCGCGCCGAGTGCGGATTCGACCACAGGTTCGAGGCCGCGGTGCGGGGCGTCGTCGCGCGCTTCATCGAGGCGCGGTGTCCCGCTCGCGAAGCCGCATGGATCGCGTGGCAGGGCGGGGTCCGCCTCGGATCGCTGTTCTGCACGGCGACCGACCGCCGCGACACGGCCCGCCTGCGTCTCTTCCTGCTCGAGCCCGAGGCGCGCGGGCAGGGGCTGGGCTGGCGGATGCTTGAGACCTGCCGGAGGTTCGCGCGGGAAACGTCCCATACCCGCCTGATCCTCTCGACCCACGAGAGCCACCGCGCCGCCTGCGCGCTCTATGCTGCCAGCGGATTCAGCATGACGGCGGCGCGGCCGGTCCGGAGCTTTGGCCGGGATCTTGTCGAACAGGAGTGGGAGATCGCGCTCTGAACGCTTGCAATCCGTCGGCGCTCTTTGTAAATCGCCCCGCAGTGCCGCCTTAGCTCAGTTGGTTAGAGCGCTGGATTGTGGATCCAGAGGTCCCCCGTTCAAGCCGGGGAGGCGGTACCACCCCCGAATATGTGGAGTCACGAAGCGGCTGGATCAAAGCTGAACGGGATCTCGCGCTTGATCAGGCCGATCATCTCTTCGGCCACGCGCCGGCGATTCGCGTCGTCGTCGTAGTCGGGCACGATCTGGATGTAGTGGTCGTTCACGACGCCCTCGTGACTCCGCGCCATGAGCTGTCCGAAGCTTGCCTCGAGCTGCGCGTGGTCGATGGTCGGGCCCACCACCTCGTCCCAAGTGAGGTCGTCACGGTACTCGGTCACGCCATGGAGGCCCCGATACCACGCCGCACCGAAGACGAGGGCCGGCACGCCCACGCGGATCGCCTCCCACCCGGCGGTGCCGGTGATGGTCGCGACACATTTCGCGCCCGAGATCAGCGCCTTGGTGTCCACCCAGCTGGGCAGAAACTCGACGTTCGGAATCCGGTTGAGGCGATGAAAGAACATCGGCCCGCGCATGTAGAGCCGTTGCTTGGGGTTCTCCTTCACCAGGATGCGCGTACCCTCGGTGACGAGGTCGGCAAGCCGCTCGATCGCCAGCGCCTGATCGCGGAACCGGCCGCCCAGGGCCGAGGTCGTCATCTCGGGCTGAAGCTGGAGCGGGACGTAGACGTAGTCGCCGCTCAGGTCGACCTCCTGGTTTTCGAAGGCGACCAGCTGGTCGAAATAGGCGAACTCGTCCTCGTGGAAGAACCGCGCGAAGGGGTCGCGCCATTTCGGCAGGCCGCCGTAGACTTGGCGCATGTGCCGCACCAGCCGGGCGACGTAACGCGGGTTGAACGCTTGAAGCGGTCGCTTGAGCAGGAGAAAGGCGATCAGGTGCCGGATCGCCTTGCCGTTCAGCGTCCCGCCTTCCTCGTAGCCCTGCTTGACGCCCTTCATGTAGAATGGGTCGGGCGGAAAGGCGGGCTCCACCCGGATCGGTGCGACGCTGGGGTCGGCCGGAAAGGCGCCGAGCGATTTCGCATCGGTCAGCGAGAAGTAGCGGTCGGGAAACAGCGACTGCGTGACCATCGTGACCGGGATACCCAGTGCCTTGGCCACCTGGAAGAAGATCGTGTCGTAGGCCAGGTGCGGGATGTTGAAGAACACGCAGTGGGTTACGCCGCGGTCGATCATCGCCTGCGCGATCACGTCGGCGAGGATGTGGTAGAAGTCGGCATAGTCCTGCATCGTGCGCAGGGGATGCGCCTTGTGACCGTGCATGCCGATGTCCGAGCGCCGGTGCAGGTGGTCGATGAACTCTTCCATCTGTTCGATGAAATCCGGCTGCTGGAAAAGCGAGACCGCCGCCCCCGTCCAGCGCTGGCCCTGGAAGAGGTGCCCCTTGCGGCCCTTGCGCGCCCGCATGCTCGACAGGGCACTGGCGCGGAAATCGTCGTCCTTGCGGCCGTTGTGCAGCGCCACCTCGACCTCTCCGCCCGACGCGGACTCGATCTCGTCCAGGATGGCATTGGTGAACTTGTTGGTGGAGACGACGCACAGGCGGAGTGTCATGGGAATCCTTTCCGAGCGGCCGCGCCCCCGCCGGGCGCCGCGGTGTCGCCGGTCTGCCTAGCCACCGGGGCGCGCGCGTTCAAGGTGGGCGCTACTCGACCGTCACGGTCTGGCGCAGCGCGCCGGTTTCGGCGTCGAGGATCAGGATCCGCTCGTCCTCGGTCACGACGGCGAACCAGTCCGGCCCGCGGGTGAAGGCGGTGGCGCGCGCGCCGTCGGGCAGGGCGATGCTGTCGGGCAAGGGCACCGCGCCGGAGGCGTCGGGGAAGCGGGTGACAAAGAGCGCGATCAGGATTACCAGTCCCGCGATCATCGTGGCGGTCAGCACCGTCACGAGCCGTCGCAGGAAGGTCAGGCCCCTTGCTTCGGCGGTGTTGTGCGGAGTGTCGTCCATGGTGGAAATCCTGACAGTCGTGATCGGGCCCGAGCCGCCCGGCCGCCTTGATAAGGCGCTGGCGCGGGATGTGCCAGCCTCGGCCCACCTGTCGCGCTCGCGGCTTGCGCGCCTGATCGCCGCGGGCGCCGTGTCGCGGGACGGCGCTGTGCTGGACGATCCCAAGGTGAAGGTCGCGGCAGGGGACGTGCTGACTGTGTCCGTCCCCGAGGCGGAAGAGACCGAGACCGCGGCAGAGGCGATCCCGCTCGACATCGTGCACGAGGACGATGACCTCGTGGTAGTGAACAAGGCCGCTGGCATGGTCGTGCATCCCGCGCCGGGGGCTCCGGGCGGGACGCTGGTCAACGCCCTGCTGCATCATTTCGGCGGCGCGCTGTCGGGGGTGGGGGGCGAACGCCGGCCCGGTATCGTGCACCGGATCGACAAGGACACGACCGGCCTGTTGGTGGTGGCCAAGACCGACCGGGCGCATCACGCGCTGGCGGACCAGTTCGCCGCCCACAGCGCCGAGCGCAGCTATCTCGCGCTGTGCCACGGCCTGCCGAACCCGGCCGATGCACGGCTGATCAACACGCGCGGCGTCAGCCGCGATCCCGGCGGCGTCATCCGCATCACCTCGCAGCTGGCGCGGCACCGGACGGACCGGCAGCGGCAGGCGGTTGTGTTCGGCGGCGGGCGGCATGCAGTGACACGGGTGGACGTGATCGAGGGCTTCGCCGAGGCCGCCGCGCTGGTGCGCTGCCGGCTCGAGACGGGGCGCACGCACCAGATCCGGGTGCACATGTCCCATGCCGGGCATGCCCTGATCGGCGATCAGACCTATGGTGGCCGCCGCAAGGTTTCGGCGCGTGCCCTTGGCGCTGACGTGGCCGAGGTCGCGCGGCTCTTTCCGCGCCAGGCGCTTCATGCGGCCACGCTGGGATTCGCGCACCCGGCCGACGGCCGGCCGATGCGGTTCGAAGCGCCCTTGCCCGACGACATGGCGACCCTTCTTGAAACCTTCCGCGGGGCTCACGCGTCCTAGCGAGGTCGCACATCGCTGTGAATGCAATGCAATCGCGTGGACCCGGAGTCACGCGGCAGTCATTCTTTATATGAACACTCGACTATACGCCTTGAACTGAACCGATCGGTTCACTAGATTGCTAATTGCTGCACCACACCTGCGGCAGGAGGGACAAGAAATGGCGACATACGCGAACCTTCCCGCGCCGAGCCCGGAGCAGGGGCTAAACCGCTACCTGCAGGAAATCCGGAAATTCCCGATGCTCGAGCCGGAACAGGAATACATGCTGGCCAAGCGGTGGGTCGACCACGAGGATACGAACGCCGCGCATCAACTGGTGACGTCGCACCTGCGGCTGGCCGCCAAGATCGCCATGGGTTACCGGGGCTACGGCCTGCCGCAGGCCGAGGTGATCTCCGAGGCGAACGTCGGCCTGATGCAGGCGGTCAAGCGGTTCGACCCCGAGAAGGGCTTCCGCCTGGCGACTTATGCGATGTGGTGGATCCGCGCGTCGATCCAGGAATACATCCTGCGTTCGTGGAGCCTGGTGAAGCTGGGCACGACCAGCGCGCAGAAGAAGCTGTTCTTCAACCTGCGCAAGGCCAAGAGCCGTATCGGCGCGCTCGAGGACGGCGACCTGCGCCCCGAGAACGTGGCCCAGATCGCGAACGAGCTGGGCGTGACCGAGGACGAGGTCATCTCGATGAACCGCCGTCTGTCGGCGGGCGACGCGTCGCTCAACGCCACGATCTCGAATGACGATGACAATTCGGCCCAGTGGCAGGACTGGCTCGAGGATGAGGGTGCAAACCAGGCGAACGACTACGAGCAGCAGGACGAACTGCAAAGCCGCCGCGCCCTTCTGACCGAGGCGATGGATGTTCTCAACGACCGCGAGAAGGACATTCTCGTCCAGCGCCGCCTGCAGGAAGAGGCCGTGACGCTTGAGGAACTCTCGGGCCAGTACGACGTCAGCCGCGAGCGGATTCGCCAGATCGAGGTGCGCGCCTTCGAGAAGCTGCAGAAGCGCATGACCGAACTGGCCCGTGAAAAGGGCATGCTGACCCCCGCCTGATCGTCATCGCTGGGAAATTGCCAGAGGGCCGCGCGATCACCCCGCGCGGCCCTTTTGCGTTGATGTCTGTCCGGGCCCTGTTGCGTGCGCCCGGCGCCAAGGGGTCAGTACGGGTCCTTCGGGTCGCGGTCGCCCGATAGGGTCTGCTGGCGCCGCCGCACCAGCAGTTCGATCGCGTCGGCGAGGTGCACTTCCATGATGTGATCGTCGCCCGCGGCGACGCGCTGGCGGTGCGCCTCGATCATCACGTCGGCATGGCTGCATCCCAGCGGGGGCTCGAACTTGTAGCAGGCAAGCTCGATCAGAAGTCCGAGCGGATCCTTGAAATAGATCGAGTCCATGAACCCGCGATCTTTCGGACCCGAATGACGGATGCCGCGCGCATCCAGCCGCTCGACCGCCTGCATCCACGTCGCCTTGGAGACGTTGAAGGCGATGTGATGAACGCATCCCGGATCCATCGGCGTGCGGCTGTGCACGGGCTTGCGGTTCTCGTTTGTGAAGATCGTGATCAGCCGGCCGTCGCCGGGATCGAAGTAGAGATGCCCCTCGTCGGGATCGTCGAGGTTCGGCTGATCGAACACGAAGGGCATCCCCAAGACGCCCTCCCAGAAGTCGATCGAGGTCTGCCGGTCCGCGCCCGTCAGCGTGATGTGGTGCACGCCCTGTGCCTGCAGCTTTCTCATGCGCTGCCTCCTGCCGTCATGTCCGTGCGGGACCATAGCGCGGACGCCGGCGCGGGCATCGGAAAAAATGCGCCTTCCCAGTTGATTGACGGGGGCGGGGCCGGGGGCCAATGTCTCGGCATCCAAGGCAGGGAGCACGCTGATGACCGAACCGATCCGCTGGGGCATCCTCGGCGCCGCGAAATTCGCGCGCGAACACATGGGGCCCGCGATCCACTCCGCAGAGAACGCCGTGCTGGCCGCGGTCGGCTCGCGCTCGCCCGAGAAGGCGGAGGCGTTCTCGGCGCTCGCCCCCGGTTTGCGGGTGCACGGGGATTACGACGCGCTGCTGGCCGATCCCGAGATCGACGCGGTCTATGTGCCGCTGCCGAACCACCTGCATGTCGAATGGACGAAGAAGGCGCTGAAGGCGGGCAAGCACGTGCTGTGTGAAAAGCCTGTGGCGATGCAGGCCGACGAAATCGACGACCTGATCGCCGCTCGGGATGCGAGCGGCCTTCTCGCGGCCGAGGGCTTCATGATCGTGCATCACCCGCAATGGCAGCGCGCGCGCACGCTCTTGACCGAGGGTGCGATCGGCGAGTTGCTGCATGTCGATGTCGCGTTCAGCTTCAACAATCCCGACCTCGACAACATCCGCAACAAGCCCGGCACCGGCGGCGGGGCCCTGCGGGATATCGGGGTCTATGCCTTCGGCGCGGTACGCTATGCCACGGGCGCCGAGCCTTCGGACCTGACGGCGCGCATCGACTGGGACAACGGCATCGATTCCTTCGCGCTGGTGACGGCCGATTTTCCCGGGTTTACCTACAACGCCTATGTCGGGATGCGGATGGCGCCGCGTCAGCACGTGACATTCCACGGCACCGACGGCGTGCTGACGGTGCCGGTGCCTTTCAATGCCAACGTGTTCGGCGAGGCGCAGGTGATGACGCAGCGCGGCATGGAAACCCACGCCGAGCGGTTCCCCGGCGTGAACCACTATCGTCTTCAGGTCGAGAATTTCGGCCGCGCCATCCGCGGCGAGATCCAGTATCCGTGCCCGCTGGAATTCAGCCGGGGAACGCAGGCCATGATGGATCGGGTCTACGCCGCTGCGGGCTAAACGCCTCTGGGCTGGTGAGCCGCCGGGCACGACGTCCCGGCGGCCACGCGATCAGTCTTCCATCGCCTCGAGCTCGTCGATCAGGCCCGAGATCATCGACAGGCCCTTGTCCCAGAACGCCGGATCGCTGGCGTCCAGACCGAACGGGGCCAGAAGCTCCTTGTGGTGCTTCGAGCCGCCGGCCTTGAGCATCTCGAAGTACTTTTCCTGGAAGTCCGGGTCGCCCTCTTCGTAGGCCGCGTAGAGCGCGTTCACCAGCCCGTCGCCGAAAGCATAGGCATAGACATAGAACGGCGAGTGGACGAAGTGGGGGATGTAGGCCCAGAACGTCTCGTAGCCTTCCATGAACTCGAACGCGGGCCCGAGGCTTTCACCCTGGACGCTCATCCAGAGCTTGTTGATGTCCTCGGGCGTCAGCTCTCCGCCCTGGCGCGCCTCGTGCAGCTTGCACTCGAAGTCGTAGAACGCGATCTGCCGGACGACCGTGTTGATCATGTCCTCGACCTTGCCGGCCAGAAGGACCTTCTTTTCTGCGTCGTCCTTGGCGTTGGCGAGCATCTTTCGGAAGGTCAGCATCTCGCCGAACACGCTGGCCGTCTCGGCGAGGGTCAGCGGCGTCGCGGCCAGAAGCTCGCCCTGTCCGGCGGCGAGGGTCTGGTGCACCCCGTGGCCAAGCTCGTGCGCCAGGGTCATCACGTCGCGCGGCTTGCCCTGGTAGTTCAGCATCACATAGGGATGCACGTCGACCACGGTGGGGTGGGCGAAGGCGCCGGGGGCCTTGCCGGGCTTCACGCCCGCGTCGATCCAGCCCTTTGTGAAGAACGGGTCGGCCAGTTCGGCCATGTGCGGCGAGAAATCGGAATAGGCGTCGAGAACCATCGACCTGGCAGTGTCCCAGTCGACGGTCTTGTGATCCTCCATCGGCAGCGGCGCGTTGCGGTCCCACACCTGCAGCTTGTCCAGACCCAGCCACTTGCGCTTGAGCTCATAGTAGCGGTGGCTGAGCTTGGGATAGGCGTCGACCACGGCGTTGCGCAGGGCCTCGACCACCTCGGGCTCGACATGGTTGGCCAGGTGCCGCCCGGTCTGCGGCGTCGGCATGCCGCGCCAGCGGTCCTCGACCGCCTTCTCCTTGGTCAGCGTGTTGTGGACGCGCGAGAACAGGCCGATCCGGTTCTGGAACGTCGCCGCCAGCTCCCGTGCCGCCGCCTCGCGCTTGTCGCGGTCGTGGTCGGTCAACAGGTTCAGCGTCGCCTCGAGACCGAGCGTCTCGTCCTGAACGCGGAACTCGAGCCCCGCCATCGTCTCGTCGAAGAGCTTGTTCCAGGCGGTCGCGCCGACGACGGACTGGTCGTGCAGGAACTTCTCCAGCTCGTCCGAAAGCTGGTAGGGACGCATCGCGCGCATCCGGTCGAAGATCGGCTGGTAGCGCGCCAGTTCGTCGTTCGCGGCGAACAGCGCGTCGAGATGATCGTCGGGCAGGCGGTTCACCTCGAGCGTGAAGAACACGAGCGGGGTGGTGTACGTAGTGATCCGGTCCTGGCAGTCCGACAGGAACTTCGCCCGCTGCGGATCGGTCGTCTGCTGGTAATACCGCAGGCCGGCGAATGACATGATGCGGCCGGCGATGACGTCGATCCGCTCGTAGCGCTTCACGCAGTCGAGAAAGTCCGCGGCATCCAGCGTGTCGAGCTTGCCCTCGTAATCGGCGGCGAAGTCCGCGCAGGCGGACTCGAGCCAGTCCATGTCGCGCTTCAGCTCGGGCGCATCCGGCGCTGCGTAGAGATCGGTGAGGTCCCATTCCGGCAGCTGTCCCAGATCCTTACCGCCCGGGGCGGAGGCGTCGAAGACGGGGCGGGGCAGGTCGAGCGTCATCGTGGTCCTTTCTTTGTTCTCCGGCTCAGAGATAGGGTGTCGGCGGTACGCTCCGCAAGGCGCGGATCAAAAGCCGTAGAGCGCGGCGGGCGTGTCGACCCAGACCTTCTGGCGCGACTCGGCGTCCGTCACAGCGCGGTGGAACGCATCGACCAGCAGGCCGGCATCGGGCATCTCGGCCCCGTCCAGCAGGATATGCGGCCAGTCCGAGCCCCAGAGGCACCGCTCGGGGTTGGCGGCAACGAGCGAGGCGACGATCTCGTCCGCGTCGTCCCAGGGGGCGTCGCAGAAGCGGTAGACGCCGGAGATCTTGGCATAGGCGCGACCCTCACCAAGCAGCCGGCGCAGCGTCTCGACCGGCGCCTGCCGGGGCCCCGACGCCACGTCGGGCCAGCCGATATGGTCGAACACGATCGGCACGGGCAGGGTGCGGATGTCCTCGGCGATTTGTTCCATGTGGTGGTCGGCCTCGATCAGCACCTGCAGGTGCATCCCGTGGGCCGCAAGCCGGGGCGCCAGCGTCTTGGCGCCGTTCCAGTTGATCGCGCCACCGTGGACGAGGTTCATCCGCGCCGCCTTGATGCCGGCATCGGCCAGCCGCGTCAGCAGCGTGTCGTCGGCATCCTCCGAGATCATCGCCACACCGCGGGCGCGGCTGCCGAGATGGCGCAAAGTCTCGAGCGTGATCGCGTTGTCGGTGCCGTGCAGCATCGACTGGACGACCACCACCCGCTCCAGTTCGAGCGTCGAGAGGTGCATGTCGAGCATCTGCAGCCAGTCCTTCCAGCTGCGTCCGCCCGCCGGATTCTCGGGCCGGTTCTCGCTCAGCGCGAAATCCGCGGCGCCGCCCAGAACGTGCACATGGGAGTCACAGGCGCCTGGCGGCGGCAGCGTCGTCGGCACCTTGGGCCGGTCGGCGGGCGACAGACCCTCGGGCAGGTTCGCCAGCGTGTCGTAGGTTTCCGAGGGGCGGGCGTCGGGCAGGTCGTCGTCGTTATCCATAGGCGGCCAGCATCTCCTTCAAGTCAACGAGCGTGTTCGCCTCCGCAACCGGCTTGTCGTGGCGCCAGCGTGACATCCTGGGAAAGCGCAGGGCCACGCCGGACTTGTGGCGCGGGCTTTCCTGTATCCCCTCGAAGGCGATCTCGAACACGTGCTCCGCCTTAACAGCGCGTACCGGCCCGTAGCGTTCCAGCGTGTTCTTCCGGACCCAGGCCGTGATCTGGCGGAATTCCTTGTCGGTCAGGCCGCTATAGGCCTTGGTGAACGGGATCAGATCGTTTCCCGACCAGACCGCGAAGGTGAAGTCGGTGAACAGGTTCGCGCGGCGCCCGTGCCCCTGCTGGGCATAGATCATCACCGCGTCGATGGTCAGTGGATCGACCTTCCATTTCCACCAATCGCCTTTCTTGCGGCCGTCGCGATAGGGGCTGTCCCAGCGCTTGAGCATCAGGCCCTCGGCGTAGAAGTCGCGCGAGGTCTCGCGCTCGGCGGCGAGGGCGGCCCAGTCGCCGAATTGGACCAGCGGCGACGGCAGGATCGGCGCGTCGGCAGGCGCGTCGGCAAGCACGGCTTCGAGCCGCTTGCGCCGTTCGACGAAAGGCAGGGCGCGGATGTCCTCTCCGTGGTGTTCCAGCAGATCGTAGGCGCGCAGGATCGTCGGCGCCTCGGTCAGCAGCTTCTTCGGCACGGTCTTGCGGCCGATACGCTTCTGGAGCGCCGCAAAGGGCATCGGGCGCGTACCCTCCCACGCCAGCACTTCGCCGTCGATCACGGTGCCGTCCGGCAGGAAGTCGGGCAGGACGGCGAATTCCGGGAAGCGGTCGGTCATCAGCTCCTCGCCCCGCGACCAGAGGAAATGCGCGCTGCCGCGCAGGATCAGCTGGCCGCGGATGCCGTCCCATTTCCACTCGGCCGCCCAGTCCTCGGGCGGGCCCAGCGTGTCGGGCGGGTCGTCCAGCTGGTAGGCGAGGTAGAAGGGATACGGCTTGGACAGGTCCGCCGTCGGATCGTATTCTAGGATCAGGCTGCGGAAGCTCGTCGTCTCGGGCGACCAGTCGCCCATCAGCCGGTGCGCCAGGTCCGGCTCGTCGATGCCGGTGGCGCGCGACAGGGCGCGGGTCATCAGCTTCTGGCTGACGCCCATGCGGAAGCCACCGGTCAGAAGCTTGTTGAACACGAAGCGCTCGGCGGCCTCCAGCCCGTCCCAGGCGGCGAGGATGCGGGCCTTGCGCTCGGCCTCGTCCAGCTTGCCCAGGTATTTCACCTCGGTGATCCAGTCGGTCAGCGTCCGATCGGACCGGCCCGTCGGGTCCGGCAGGATCAGCGCGATCGTCTCGGCCAGATCGCCTACGATGGGATAGGATTCCTCGAACAGCCACAGCGGCAGGCTGGCATGTTCGGACGCCCATTCGCGCAGGTGGGTGGCATTGACGCTCCGCTTCGGGCGGCGGCCCGACAAAAGGGCGATGGTCCACAACCGGTCGCTTTCGGGCGCGTCGGTGAAATACGCGGCAAGCGCCTCGACCTTGGCGTTGGTCTTGGTCGTCTGGTCGAGCCGGGTGAAAAGCTGGGCGAAACGCTGCATGCGCCAGCAGATAGGCGCTGTGGGCCGGGCGGACAGGGCTTGGCAAGGGTCGGGCCGGGTTCGGACCGCCAGCGAACGGTCTTGATCGGCCGGAATGGGCGAAGGTCCGAAGCGAGGAGACGCCGTCTCAGGCGTGTGCCGGGAAGCGCCGCCAACTTTCGGGCGCGCTTCCCGCGGGGGATCAGAGGCCCAGCTTGTCCGTCACGATCTGGTTGACCGCCTTGGGATTGGCCTTGCCGCCGGTGGCCTTCATCACTTGGCCGACGAACCAGCCGGCGAGCTTGGGGTTGCCCTGCGCCTTTTCGACCTGGGCGGGGTTGGCGGCGATGATGTCGTCGACCGCGGCCTCGATGGCGCCGGTGTCCGTGACCTGCTTCATGCCGCGGTCCTCGACGATCTGCGCGGGATCGCCGCCTTCGGTCCAGACGATCTCGAACAGGTCCTTGGCGATCTTGCCGCTGATCTCGTCCTTGGCCAGCAGGTCCAGGATCGCGCCGAGCTGCGCGGCGGAGACAGGGCTTTCCGAGATCGCCAGGTCGTCCTTCTTCAGCCGCCCGAACAGCTCGTTGATGACCCAGTTCGCGGCGGTCTTGCCGTCGCGGCCCGCGGCGACCTCTTCGAAGAAGGCGGCGTTCTCGACCTCGGCGGTCAGCACGTTCGCGTCGTATTCGGTCATGCCGTATTCGGTCACGAACCGCGCGCGCTTCTCGTCGGGCAGCTCGGGGAGCGAGCCGGCGATCTCGTCGACCCAGGCCTGCTCGATCTCGAGCGGCAGCAGGTCGGGATCGGGGAAGTAGCGGTAATCGTGCGCCTCTTCCTTGTTGCGCATCGAGCGGGTCTCACCCTTGTCGGGGTCGTAGAGCCGGGTCTCCTGCACGACGCTGCCGCCGTCCTCGATGATGGCGATCTGGCGGCGCGCCTCGTGGTCGATCGCCGCCTGGATGAACCGCATCGAGTTCATGTTCTTGATCTCGCACCGGGTGCCGAGCACGCTCGGGTCGCCGGTTTCGATGAACTTCTCGTAGTCGCCCGGACGGCAGACCGAGACGTTCACGTCGGCGCGCAGATTACCGTTCTGCATGTCGCCGTTGCAGGTGCCGAGATACCGCAGGATCTGGCGCAGCTTGCCGACATAGGCGGCGGCCTCTTCGGGGCCGCGGATGTCGGGGCGGCTGACGATCTCCATCAGCGCGACGCCGGTGCGATTGAGATCGACGAAGGACATGTGCGGGTCCATGTCGTGGATCGACTTGCCCGCGTCCTGTTCCATGTGGATGCGCTCGATCCGGACCTTGCGGGCCACGCCCGGCCCCATGTCGACCAGCACCTCGCCCTCGCCGACGAGCGGGTGGTAGAGTTGGCTGATCTGATAGCCCTGGGGCAGGTCGGGGTAGAAGTAGTTCTTGCGGTCGAAGGCCGAGACGAGGTTGATCTGCGCTTTCAGCCCGAGCCCGGTCTTGACCGCCAGTGCGACGCAGCCCTCGTTGATGACCGGCAGCATACCCGGCATCCCGGCGTCGACGAAGGCGACGTTCGAGTTCGGCTCGGCGCCGAACTGCGTCGAGGCGCCCGAGAATAGCTTGGCCTTCGAGGCGACCTGGGCGTGTACCTCCAGGCCGATGACCAGTTCCCAGTCGTGTTTGGCGCCCTGGATGACCTTGGGTGTCGGCGCCTCGTAGGTGAGATCGAGCATGGGCGAGAGCCTCCGGGCTGCGTTTCGCGGGCGGTTCTAGGCCAGCCCTGCGGCGGCGGCAAGCGGGCGAGGGCAGATCGGTCGCATCCGCACCGATATCGGACAGTCGGCGGGTCTCTGTGCGTCCATCGGCGGATCGCTGCCGCTTTTCGGGGGTGGGGTTGATCGAAGGTGGCGAGTCGGGGCACCTACCGCGCCAGTCCGAAACAAGTTGGAGCCCAGTCGGATGCGTCGCATTGCACTGCTCGCCGTCTGTCTTCTCGCCTCTGCCTGCTCTCTCCAGAAAGCCGAAACCGCCACGCCCGAGCCGCAGCTGCCCGTGACCCGGTGGGATCACCGTCCCGAGGCGACGCTCTGGACCGAGGCCTCGATGTCCGCGATGGCCTCGCAAGGGGCTGGCCTGCGCGATTTCACGCCGTCTGACATCGACGATTGGTGCCCCGGCTATGCCGAGGGCACGCCGGAAGAGCGGTCGGCGTTCTGGGTCGGGCTCCTCTCGGCGCTTGCCAAGCACGAAAGCACCTGGCGGCCCGATGCCGTCGGCGGGGGCGGGCAGTGGTTCGGCCTCGTGCAGATCGACCCGAACACGGCACGTGGCTATGACTGCCGGGCCAAGAGCGGCGAGGCGCTGAAGGACGGCGTTGCCAACCTTAGCTGCGCCATCCGCATCGCCACCCACCAGGTGATGTCCCGCGGCACCGTCGCGCGCGGGATGCTCGACTGGGGGCCGTTCCATTCGTCCTCCAAGCGGGACGAGATGCGCGCCTGGGTCGTCCAGCAGCCCTATTGCCAGACAGAGGGCTGAGCGCATGACCCGTTCGGGCCTGTTCGCCGCCGTGTCGCGCCGCTGCGTTCTGGCGGCAACCGTGGCCATGGGCCTCGCGGTCCCGACCGCGTCGCTGGCGAGCCCCGAGGCGGCCGACGCCGTCGAGGCCCCAGCGGTCAGCCCGATGCCAAGGGCGCGGCCCGAATGGGTGGAGGTGATCCCGACCGCGCGCTGGGATTTCCGTTCCGAGGGCGACGCGTGGTCGCGCGCAGTGCTCGACGCGCTCCGCGGCCCCGGCGAGCCGCTGGTCAGCATGGTGCCCGGTGACATCGAGACCTGGTGCCCCGGTTACGCCGACGCGCCCACGGGCGCGCGCCGGTCGTTCTGGGTCGGGTTCCTCTCGGCGCTGGCCAAGCACGAAAGCACTTGGCGCCCCGGCGCGGTGGGCGGCGGCGGTCAGTGGTACGGCCTTCTGCAAATCCTGCCGGCGACGGCACGTGGCTATGGCTGCCGCGCGCGCAGTGGGCAGGCTTTGACGGACGGCGCGGCGAACTTGTCCTGCGCGGTCCGGATCATGGCCCGCACGGTCAAGCGCGACGGCGTGATCCACGCCCGCAGCCCGAAATGGAGCGGCGTGTCGGCGGATTGGGGCCCGATGCGCTCGGGCACCAAGCGTGCCGAGATGGCGTCCTGGCTGCGGCGGCAGGACTATTGCCAGATGTTCGCCAGCCCGCGGCCGACGCGCAAGCCGGTGCCGGAAACGCTGGTCGCCGGTCCCGTCCTGCCGGACCTGCGCCCCGAAGCGCGGCCAGACCGCGTGACGCCGGTCGAGGTGACCCGCGCGGCGACGTCCTCGGTCGATTTCCTGATCGGTCCCTGAGCCGGGCCCGTCCGACGGCTAGTTCGGGATCTGCGTCCGGCGCCGCGACAGCGAGGGCAGGCCGGTATTGTCCACCAGAGAAACCGTCGGCGCGTAGCGGCCGCCGAGCGCCAGGGTCGCCTTGCGCAACAACTCGATCCCATCCTCCGACGTCGCCGGAAGCGCCGCCGGCGAAATCGGCTCGCCCACGGTGACGCGATACGGTTGCCGGAACTTGTTCAGCGTCTCGTGGAACAGGGTGATGTCGCGCAGGGTCGGGTGAATCTTGTCGAAGATGTAGAAGATCGCCGAATTGCGCGCTCGAACGTTCACCGGAATCACCGGCAGATCGAACTTCCGCGCGATCATGGCGGCCGAAGTCATCCATTGCCGTTCATAGAGGCGCAGCCCGCGCCGCTTGGCAAGACGGCCGGCGGGGAAGATCACGCCGACGCGGCCGTCGTCGATCGCCTCTCTCGTGTAGTTCATCGTCTCGCGCGTCTTGCCGCGGCTGCGCTTGTCCTGTCGCCACTCCACCGGGCAGATCATCGACGACATCTGCGGCAGGACGCGCAGGATGTCGGAATTGGCGTAGAAGAACAGGTCGGGCCGGAGCGGCGCGATCAGGTGGTGCAGGATGATTCCGTCGGCGATGCCGGTGGGATGGTTGGCCACGATCAGTGCGGGCCCCTGGCGCGGGATGTTGTCGAGGCCCGTCGCCTCGACGTCCTGCGCAAGGTAGTCGCCCATCTGGTTCATGATCGACGGCGAGTCGGCGTGCTCGAAATGTTCGGCCAGCCGCACGGTCTTGTCATAGCTCAGCATTTTCGTGAGCGCGCGATGAACAAGACGCGTTCCCGGCCTGTTGGCGAACAGCCAGGGTGCGCGTTCGGATATCAGCGGATCGAGTCGCTCTCTCATGGCCCCACACAACACTTCAAGTTGACAGGGCCATGACTAGACAATCCGGCCCGGCGGCAAAATACCCCTCTGAGAGTATAGTATAGGTCGCCGGACCGGTCCCCGCCACCCGTGTTTCCGTTCAGCGGCGGGGACTTGCACGTGTCAGGCCGCGACCGACTGGTCGTGGCGGCCCTCGATCTGCTCGATGATGCGCTTCACGAACGCCTCCAGGTCGCCCGGATTGCGGCTCGTGGTGATGACGCCGTCGGTGACGACCTCTTCATCCACGACGTCCGCGCCCGCGTTGCGCAGGTCGGTGCGGATCGACGGATAGCTCGTCGCCCGCTTGCCGCGCAGCAGGTCGGCCTCGACCAGAAGCCAAGGGGCGTGGCAGATCGCAGCGGTGGGTATGCCCGCTTCGACAAATTCGCGAACGCGCATGACCGCCTCGGGCTCGGTGCGCAGGATGTCGGGATTGATCTGGCCGCCCGGCAGGACAAGCGCGTCGTAGTCGCGCACGCTCGTGTCGCCGAGACCCAGATCGGCGGGGACGGTATCGCCCCAGTCGGTCTTGTCCCAACCGGTGATGTCCTTGCCGTCGAGACTGGCAACATGGACGGTCGCGCCGGCCTCGCGCAGCTTGTCGCGCGGCACGGTCAACTCGGATTGCTCGAAACCGTTGGTCGCGAGGATCAGGACCTTCGCGTCGGTGATGCTCGGCATAATTGCCTCCTGTCTGTCTGCTTGGCGCTGAAACGGACAGGAGGCGGTCAGGTTCCGTGGCTCACACGACAGCGTGAAGGGTCAGTCCCCGAGGATGCGCGCGACCATCTCGCCCGTGTCGCGGGACAGCCCTTCGGTCGCGCGCAGGCGACCGAGCGCGGCGCGGATCATCTCCTGCCGGTCGGTGTCGTAGCGGTGCCAGGTCTCGAACATCGTGGTCATCCGCGCGGTCGTCTGCGGGTTCAGCGGGTCCAGCCGGACCAGCCAGTCGATCACCTGCTCGTAGACCGCGCCCGACGGCTCGTGAAAGCCGGCATGGTTGCCCGCGATCCCGCCTATCACCGAGCGGAAGCGGTTGGGATTCTTCCAGTCGAAGTTCGGATGCTCGGTCAGGCGCCGCATAGTGTCGGCGGTGTCGCCCGGCTTGGCGAGGCCCGCCTGCAGCGCGAACCACTTGTCCAGCACGAGGCGGTCGTGGTCCCACTGGCGGAAGAAGGCGTCGAGCTGATCGGCGCCTTCGCCGATCCGTACCAGGCAGGTGATGGCGCCCATCTGCTCGGTCATGTTGTCGGCGGTCTCGAACTGGCGCGCGGCCCGCTTGCCGCCATCTGTCCGCGACATCAGCGCAAGCGCCGTCTGCCGCAGCGACCGGCGGCCCGCCGCCTTGGGATCGGGAGTGTAGGGGCCGACGACCTCCATCGCCTCGTAGATCTGCGGCAGCACGTCCGAAAGATGCTCTGCGATCTTCTGGTTCAGCGCGCGGTTGGCGGCGTTGATCCGCAGCGGGTCGGGCGTGACTCCGCCGTCGGCCAGCGCCTGCGCCATGTCGTCGTCCGACGGCAGCGCCAGCGCCAGCGAGCGGAAGGCCGGGTCGAGCGTGTCGTCCCGCGCCACCCGTTCCAGCGCGTCGAGATAGGCGGGTCCCGGCTGCGCATCGTCGGTGACCATGCGGATCAGTACGTCGCGGGCCAGCGCGCGCCCCGCCTCCCACTTGGTGAAGGGGTCGGTATCGTTCGCCAGCAGGAAGGCGCGTTCCTCGGTCGAGGTCGCGCGGTCGAGGATCACCGGCGCCGAGAACCCGCGCAGGAGCGAGGGCACGGGCTTCTCGCTCAGGCCCTCGAACGTGAAGCTCTGCTCGGACTCTGTCATCTCGAGCAGGGTGGTGGGGACGATCTCGTCGCCCTCGGGCGACAGCAGGCCCACGGCGATGGGTAGCACCTGCGGGCCCTTTTCGTCCTGCCCCGGCGTCGGGGGCGTCTCCTGCTGGAAGTGCAGGGTGTAGGTGCCGTCCTCGAACTCTTCCAGCACGCGAAGGCGCGGTGTGCCGGATTGCGTGTACCAGTGCGAAAAGGCGTGCAGGTCGCGCCCGGTGGCATCCTGGAACACCGCCAGCCAGTCCTCGACGGTGCAGGCTTGCCCGTCATGCCGCTCGAAATAGAGATCGAGCGCCCGGTGATAGGCCTCGTCGCCCACCAGCCGCTTGAGCATGCCGATCACTTCGGCGCCCTTCTCGTAGACGGTCGCGGTGTAGAAGTTGTTGATCTCGATATAGGAGGACGGCCGGACGGGGTGCGACAGCGGCCCGTTGTCCTCGCGGAACTGGCGGGCGCGCAGCATGACGACGTCGTCGATGCGCTTCACCGCGTGGCTGCGCTGGTCGCCGGTGAACTCGCGGTCGCGGAACACGGTCAGACCTTCCTTCAGGCACAGCTGGAACCAGTCGCGGCAGGTGATGCGGTTGCCGGTCCAGTTGTGGAAATACTCGTGGGCAATGATGCCCTCGATCAGCTCGTAGTCGCGGTCGGTGGCCGTCTCGGGCGAGGCGAGGACATACTTCGAGTTGAAGATGTTCAGCCCCTTGTTCTCCATCGCGCCCATGTTGAAGTCGTCGACGGCAACGATGTTGAACACGTCGAGGTCGTATTCGCGGCCGTAGGTCTCTTCGTCCCAGCGCATCGAGCGTTTCAGCGCGTCCATCGCGTAGTCGGCCTTTCCCTCGTCGCCGGGCCGGACGTAGATGTTCAGCGCGACGGGCAGGCCGCTCTTGGTGGTGAACGTGTCCGGATGCGCCACGAGATCGCCGGCGACCAGCGCGAACAGGTATGCCGGTTTCGGCCAGGGATCGTGCCATTCGGCGAAGGCCTCACCGAAATGCACCGGGTTGCCGTTCGACAGAAGGACCGGCGCCTCGCCGTCTATGCGGACATGGAACGGCGCCATCACGTCGGGGCGGTTGGGATAGTAGGTGATCTTGCGAAAGCCCTCGGCCTCGCACTGGGTGCAGTACATGCCGTTCGACATGTAGAGCCCTTCGAGGGCGGTGTTGTCCGCCGGCGAGATTTCGACCTCGGCCTCCCAGACGAATGCGCCATCGGGGACGTCGACCGTCAGCCCGGTGTCGTCCAGCCGCGGCTCGACCTCTTCGCCGTCGATGAGGGCCGACAGCAGCTTGAGCGCCTCCCCGTCCAGCCGCATGGTCCGCGACGGCTCGGCGGCGGGGTTGGGACGGAACGCGATCCGCGCCAGGACCCGTGTGGCGTGCGGGTCGAGCCGGAAGGTCAGGCGCACCTCGTCGATCTCGAACGGGTAGGGTGCGTAGTCGCTCAACAGCACGGCACGGGGCGCGGCGTCCTTCATTCTCGTCTCCTGCTCCGGAATTGAACCTCAGCGGTCCTTCTTACGTTAGACGGGTAACGCCGCTCAGCAAGCGGCAGACCTGTCAGCCGTTAGGAGGTATCCCATGTCCGCCCCCAAGACCAACCTTGAAGAGCAGGAAAAGAAGCACAAGACCCCGCTTCTGGGGATGGGCGCCTCGGTGCTCTTGGCGCTCGTTTTGCTGGTGCTTCTGATCGGCTGGGTGACGATCCGCGGGATCGGTGGCAACGAGGACACCGGAGAGAACGTCGACGCGTCCGCCCCCGTCACCAGCGAAGCGGGCGAGTAACGCCGGGGGCTGCCCCGTGGCACCGCGTCGCAAGGGAGACCTGCCCACCAAGGTCTGTGCCGTCTGCGGCCGCCCCTTCGCCTGGCGACGCAAGTGGGCGCAAGTCTGGGACGAGGTGCGCTATTGTTCCGACCGGTGCCGCCGGAACCGGAGGCCGACCTCGCGCCCGCGCTGACGAATCCGGCAGGGCGCCGTATTTTCGCGCAATCGCCCGTCGCACAGGATGTGTGCGGTGCGGCGGTTGTTGGCCGCCCCGTGATGCCCTTATATTAACGTTTCATACAACGGCAGCAGGGAACTGGCATGGCGCGACCGGTCGTCGGCATCATCGGAAACGAGCATCTGATCAACGGGGAATACCGCGTCCACGGTGGTGGCGCGATGAACTCCGAGGCGATCTCGAAGGTGTCCGACGCGGTGCCGCTCGTCGTTCCGTGCGATCCCGAAGTGCTCTCGGTCGAGGACCTGATGGAGTGCTGCGACGGCTTCCTGTTCACGGGCGGCCGGCCGAACGTGCATCCCGAGGAGTACGGCGAAGTCGCGACCGAGGCGCACGGCGCCTTCGACCGCTCCCGCGATCGCATCGCCCTGCCGCTGATCCGCGCCTGCATCGACCGGGGACAGCCTGTTCTGGGCATCTGTCGCGGCTTCCAGGAGGTCAACGTGGCGATGAACGGCACACTCTATCCCGAGATTCGGGACCTGCCGGGCCGCATGAACCATCGCATGCCGCCCGAGGGCACGCTGGAAGAGAAGTTCGAGCTGCGCCACCAGGTGACGTTCACGCCCAACGGGCCGTTTCACCGCCTGATGGGCGCCACCGAGGTGATGACCAACACGCTGCACGGCCAGGGAATCAAGTCCGCCGGACCGCGCGTGGTGATCGACGGGCATGCCTCGGACGGCACGCCCGAGGCACTGTATGTCGACGGGGCGCCCGGATTCGCGCTTGCGGTTCAGTGGCATCCGGAGTGGCGGGCGTCCGAGGATCCCGTCTCGCGACCGCTTTTCGAGGCCTTCGGCGCGGCCGTGTCCGACTGGGCCAGTGGGAAGAGACGGCGGGTTCTTCAAAGCGCGTAATTTTTGGGCAGGCGGGGAAAGTTAGCGCTTGCAGTGATGCGTCGAGAGGCAGATAAGCCGTCTCCGATTTCACCCGGCAACGCTGCCGCCGAAGACTTGTCATGCGCTACCTCCTCATCGATGGTTCTCCTGGGTCGCTGACGACCCGGATCGCTTCCTATGCTTTCTCGCTGCTGACGGCCCGGTTCTGTCCGGTGGCCCGGCTGCCCGTGACTGCCCTGCATCTTCTTGGCCCCGAGGGCATCCGCGCCGCGATCATCGTCGTTGTGCCGGACTTGTTGCGCAGGCGCGACCTCTCCTCCGCTCTGGGCCGATGGGGCAGTGTGCCGTTCTTCGTGCTCGCGGTCGGACAGGCAGTCCCGCCCGACGAGCGCGAGGTCGGTCGCCTGCTGGGGAAGGTCGCCGAGGCCATCGGCCAACTGCCGGTCGCGGCGGCCGCGCTGCACGGCCTCGACGTGGCCTGGTCATCGCCGGTGCCCGAGCACGGGAACCTTTCGGTGCCCGAGGTGATTTCCGAGCGGCCCCATGCGGGGCAGGGACTTGATCAGCTGCTTGCCGGATGGGCCGAGGGCGTGCAGAGATCGAGCCGTCAATTCGCCGGAGGAGACGCCTAGGTGCAAAGATCGACCATCAACGACCTCATCGCAGACGCCGCCGAGATGATCGCGCGGCACGGCTTCGTGCTGCCGCCCTTCGCGAACTGGTCCCCCGACGATTTCGTCGCGCAGGGCGAACGCGCCCGCCGGATCATCGACTCCGGCATGGGATGGGACGTCACCGACTACGGTCTCGGGACGTTCGACGAGACGGGCCTCGTGCTCTTCACCCTGCGGAACGGAGCCCTGGCGGACCTCCAGCGCGGCCGGGGCATGTGCTATGCCGAGAAGCTGCTGATTACGCGCGAGGATCAGCTGAGCCCGATGCACACCCACGTCATGAAGGCCGAGGACATCATCAACCGCGGTGGCGGAACGCTCGCCCTCGAACTTTTCGGCTCGGATTCCAAGGGCGGTTTCGCCGAGGATCGCGGCGTGCAGGTCCGGTGTGACGGCATCCCGCGCGAGATCGGCCCGGGTGAGGTGCTGCGTCTGGCCCCCGGCGAAAGCGTCACGCTGATGCCGGGCGACTGGCACGCCTTCTGGGGCGAGGGCGGCGACGTGCTGGTGGGCGAGGTTTCGACCGTCAATGACGACGTGACCGACAACGTGTTCCGCGACGAAATCGGCCGCTTCCCCGCCGTCGACGAGGACGTCGCGCCGAGCCGCCTGCTCGTCAGCGACTACGCGACGTGGCTTCCGGCATAAGCATCAGGTGACGGCGTTGCGCACGCGGTAGGCGGCGTCGTCCCAGAGCCGCTCGTCGAGGATCCGGGCCAGCGTCGCCACCGCCGCCCGGATGTCGTCCTCGCTGGTGTAAAGCGGGGTCAGTCCGAAGCGCAGGATGTCCGGCGCACGGAAGTCGCCGATCACGCCGCGGGCGATCAGCGCCTGCATCACCGCATACCCCTCGGGGTGGCGAAACGAGATCTGGCTGCCGCGTGCGGCCGGGTCAGCAGGCGACGCCAGCTCGAGCCCGGGGCAGCTGCGCGCGACCTCGTCCCGGAACAGCTCGGCCAGGGCGATCGAGCGCCGCCGCAGGTCGCCCATGTCCACGCCCTCCCAGATGTCGAGTGCCGCATCCAGCGCCGCGAGTTGGAGGATCGGTGGCGTTCCCACGCGCATCCGGGCGATGCCCGCGCCGGGGCGATAATCGGGATCGAAGGCGAACGGCGCCTCGTGCCCCAGCCAGCCGGCCAGCGCCGGGCGGGCGCGGTCGGCCAGATCGGGCCGGATATAGATGAAGGCCGGTCCGCCGGGCCCGGAATTGAGAAACTTGTAGGTGCAGCCGACGGCGAAATCGGCGTCGGTGCCGGCGAGGTCGACGGGCAAGGCGCCGGCGGAATGGGCGAGATCCCAGATCGCAAGCGCGCCGGCCTCGTGCGCCCGGCGCGTCAGGGCGGCCATGTCGTGCCGCCGCCCGGTGCGGTAATCCACTTCGGTCAGAAGCGTTGCGGCGACGGTGTCGTCGATGTGGTCGGCCACCTCCTCGGGGGCGACCCGTTTCAGGCGGTGCCCGCGGCCGAGCGCCTCGATCAGCCCCTCGGCGACGTAGAGATCCGAGGGAAAGTTGCCGGTGTCCGACAGGATGACCCGGCGGTCGGGTTGCATTTCCAGGGCAGCGGCGAGCGCCTGGTAGACCTTGACCGACAACGTGTCGCCCATCACCACCGTGCACGGCGCGGCGCCGATCAGGCGGGCGATCCGGTCGCCGATGCGCGCGGGGGCGGCCATCCAGCCCGCGCGGTTCCACGCGGTGATCAGCATCTCTCCCCATTCGGCGGTCATCATCTCGTGCACGCGGTCGGGGGCGGCCTTGGGCAACGGTCCCAGCGAATTGCCGTCGAGGTAGATCACGCCGTCGGGAAGGTGAAACATCTCGCGTGTCGCGGCGAAATCGGTCATCTCTCGGCCCTCCCGTCCGTCCTCTTTCCGGCAGCGGCGTCCGGCTGGACAGCCGCGCCGGGTGCGGCGATACCTCGTTGCGGAGGTGCGCGCCATGGCGAAATGGATCGACATTCCCCCGACGTGGTTGGCGCTGTGCATCGCGCTCGGCTGGGCGCAGGCGGCGCTGTGGCCCGTTGCGTGGCCGGGCTGGGGGCGTCCCCTGGGCGGTCTGCTGATCGCGACGGGGCTCGCGCTGATGCTTGCCGCCGTGCTCGAGATGCGGCGCCGGCGCACGACCCCGCTGCCCCACCTCATGCCCTCGGCGCTGGTGCGCACGGGCGTGTTCCGGGTCTCGCGCAACCCGATCTACCTGGGCGATCTTCTGTTGCTGGCCGGGGCGGGGCTGGCGCGTGGCTCGTGGCTCGCGCTTCTCGCGGTGCCGGTTCTCGCCTGGCTGCTCGACCGACGGTTCATCCGGCCCGAGGAAGAGCGCCTGCGCACCGCCTTCGGCCACGATTTCGAACGCTATCGCGCCGGGGTGCGGCGCTGGATCTGAGCGGGCCGCATCTCTTGCATGTCGTCATGGCTTCCGGTTGCGCAACAAAATTGCGGCCTATACACAGGCTTGACCCTGGGGCTGCCATACACGATGCCGTTACGGAACCGGACGCGGGCCCCGCGCCAATGAGCCAGAAGGGAGTAGGGACGTGAAGATCGGAACGCCAACGGAAGTGATGTCGGGCGAAGCCCGTGTCGCGATGACACCGGAGAGCGCGAAGGCTCTTCAGAAGCTGGGGCACGAGTGCGCGGTCCAGTCTGGCGCGGGTATGCGGGCGGGGTTCACCGACGCGGCCTACCGCGAGGCGGGTGTCGAGGTGGTGGACGACGCGGCAGCGCTTTATGCCGGCTGCGACGTGGTGGCCAAGGTGCGCCCGCCGACGGACGAGGAAGTGGGGATGCTGCGGCGCGATCAGCTGCTGATCTCGTTCTTCTACCCCGCCTCGAACGAGGCCCTGCTGGAGCGGGCGAAGGAGCAGGGCGCGAGCCTGATCGCGATGGACATGGTGCCGCGGATCAGCCGGGCGCAGAAGATGGACGCGCTGTCGTCGATGGCGAACATCGCGGGCTACCGCGCGGTGATCGAGGCGGGCAACAATTTCGGCCGGTTCTTCACCGGCCAGGTGACGGCGGCGGGGAAGGTGCCGCCGGCGAAGGTGCTGGTGGTGGGCGCCGGGGTCGCGGGTCTGGCCGCGATCGGCACCTCGACCTCGCTGGGCGCGATCACCTACGCCTTCGACGTGCGCCCCGAGGTGGCCGAGCAGATCGAGTCGATGGGGGCGGAGTTCGTCTATCTCGACTTCGACGAAGAGACCAAGGACGGCTCCGAGAGCGGCGGCTACGCCGCGCCGTCGAGCCCGGAATTCCAGGAAAAGCAGCTCGAGAAGTTCCGCGAGCTGGCGCCCGACGTGGACATCGTCATCACCACGGCGCTGATCCCGAACCGCGAAGCGCCGAAGCTGTGGACGAAGGACATGGTCGAGGCGATGAAGCCCGGCAGCGTCATCATCGACCTCGCCGCCGAGCGCGGCGGCAATTGCGAGCTGACGCGCAAGGACGAGAAGTTCGTCACCGAGAACGGCGTCACCATCGTGGGCTACACCGACTACCCCTCGAAGATGGCGACGCAATCCTCGGCGCTCTACGCGACAAATGTCCGCCACATGATGACCGATCTGACGCCCGAGAAGGACGGCCAGGTCGTGCACGACATGGAGGATGACGTGATCCGGGGCGCCACGGTGACCCACCACGGCGAGATCACCTATCCTCCGCCGCCGCCCAAGACCAAGGCGATCGGTGCGGCGCCCAAGACCGAGAAGCCGAAGGAACTGACGCCCGAAGAGAAGCGCGCGCAGGAGCTGGCCGCGTTCCGGTCACAGACGAAACGGCAGGTGACGCTGCTGGGCGTGGGCGCGGTGGCGATGCTTCTGGTGGGGCTGGTGGCGCCGGCCTCGTTCCTGCAGCATTTCATCGTGTTCGTGCTGGCGGTGTTCGTGGGCTTCCAGGTGATCTGGAATGTCAGCCACAGCCTGCACACGCCGCTGATGGCGGTGACGAACGCGATCTCTTCGATCATCATCCTCGGTGCGCTGATGCAGATCGGCTCGGGGTCGTTCCTGGTGATCCTCCTTGCCGCGCTGTCGGTCTTCATGGCCGGGATCAACATCTTCGGCGGCTTCCTCGTGACGCGGCGGATGCTCGCGATGTTCCAGAAATCGTAAGGAGGGGACCATGGATTTCGGATTTACCACAGCGGCCTACGTGGTCGCGGCCGTCCTCTTCATTCTGAGTCTGGGCGGCCTGTCGGGCCAGGAAAGCGCCAAGCGGGCGATCTGGTACGGCATCGCCGGCATGACGCTGGCGGTTCTGGCGACGCTGTTCGGCCCAGGCGTGGGGCTTTGGCTGCTGTCGCTGATCCTGATCGCCGGTGGCGGCGTGATCGGCGTCATCGTCGCCAAGCGGGTGCAGATGACCGAGATGCCGCAGCTGGTGGCGGCGATGCACTCGCTGGTCGGTCTCGCGGCGGTGTTCGTGGGCTACAACGCCCATTTCGAGATCGGCCGGGTGGCGCAGGCCTTTGCCGAGGCGGGGACGCTGTTCCCGCGGCCGGCGGTCGAGGCCGAGGCGGCGGCGGTGGCCGAGAGCTTCCGCGGCTTCGCGGCGATCGTGGCGCACAAGACCCAGGCCGAGATCAACGTGCTGCGGCTGGAGCTTTTCCTCGGGGTGTTCATCGGCGCGATCACCTTCACGGGCTCGGTGGTGGCCTACGGCAAGCTGGCGGGCAAGGTGACGAGCGCGGCGACGAAGCTGCCGGGCGGGCACCTGCTGAACGCGGCTGCGGCCATCGGCTCGGCACTGTGCCTGGTGTGGTTCTTCGGCTCGGGCGGGTTCTTCCCGCTGTTCCTGATGACGCTCCTGTCGCTGTTCATCGGCTATCACCTGATCATGGGTATCGGCGGCGCCGACATGCCGGTCGTGGTGTCGATGCTGAACTCGTATTCGGGCTGGGCCGCGGCGGCGATCGGTTTTTCGCTGTCGAACGACCTCCTGATCGTGGTCGGCGCGCTGGTGGGCTCGTCCGGTGCGATCCTGTCCTACATCATGTGCAAGGCGATGAACCGCAACTTCGTCAGCGTGATCCTCGGGGGCTTCGGCGGCAGCCAGGGTCCCGCGCAGGAGATGGAGGGCGAGATGGTCGCCACCGACGCCGACGCGGTCGCCTCGGCGCTGGACGAGGCGGACAGCGTGATCATCGTGCCGGGTTACGGCATGGCGGTGGCGCAGGCGCAGAACGCCGTCAGCGAACTGACGCGCAAGCTGCGGGGCAAGGGCAAGGAGGTGCGCTTTGCCATCCACCCCGTCGCCGGCCGCCTGCCGGGGCACATGAACGTGCTCCTGGCCGAGGCGAAGGTGCCCTACGACATCGTTCTCGAGATGGAGGAGATCAACGACGATTTCCCCGACACCGACGTGGTGATCATCATCGGCTCGAACGACATCGTGAACCCTGCCGCTCAGGACGACCCCAACAGCCCGATCGCCGGCATGCCGGTTCTCGAGGTCTGGAAGGCCAAGGACGTCTTCGTCTGCAAGCGCGGCCAGGGTACCGGCTATTCGGGGATCGAGAACCCGCTGTTCTTCAAGGACAACACGCGCATGCTCTACGGCGACGCGAAGGCCAGCATCGAGGGCCTTCTCAGCAGGATCAGCAGCTGAACGACGCCGTCCCGTGGCTTAAGGGGCCCGCCCGGATCATCCGGGCGGGCCCTTTTGCGTCTGACGGGCCCGGCGGGGATTGATCCGCCGCGGCCACGACCCACCTGTGCCGCATGCTGCCGAGACCGCTCGAATACCTTCTCGCCGCACTGGCCCTCGCGCTGGGGATGGCGCTGTGCGCGACCGGCGGCGCGCTTTTGGGCGCGCGCCCGATTGTCGCGCAGGGCGAGGCGGTTGTCGGGCTGATCCTGCTTTATCTCGGGGCACGCGGCTTGCGCACGCTGTTCCGGCGGTAGCCATTGCCGGCGGTGCTGGCTATCGTGCGTCGGGGCGGCGGTTGGCCGCCCGACGGTGTGCCCTAGGTCCCGGCCGGGTGCGCGCCGCGCCCGATGACGACAGCGGAGGCCCGAATGGCGGCGACCGAGACGACACCTCATCCCCCCGACCGAAGCCCGGTGGACATCTTCGTGATCGGCGGCGGGATCAACGGCACCGGCATCGCGCGGGATGCGCAGGGACGGGGGCTGAGCGTCGCACTGGCCGAGATGAACGACCTGGCCTCGGCCACCTCGTCGGCCTCGACCAAGCTGTTCCACGGCGGCCTGCGGTATCTCGAGTTCTTCGAGTTCAAGCTGGTGCAGAAGGCGCTGGTGGAGCGTGAGACGCTGCTGAAGGCAATGCCGCATATCAGCTGGCCCATGCGGTTCGTGCTGCCGTACAGCGCCGAGATGCGCTTCGAGGGAGAGACGCCGACTTCGAAGCTGTTGAACACGGTCATGCCGTGGATGAAGGGACGCCGGCCGTCCTGGCTGATCCGGCTGGGGCTGTTCATGTACGACAACCTGGGCGGGCGGAAAATCCTGCCGGGGACGCGCACGCTGGACCTGACCGAGCGGCCCGAGGGCGGGCCGATCTCGGATCGGTTCAAGAAGGCTTACGAATATTCCGATTGCTGGGTGGAGGATTCGCGGCTGGTGGTGCTGAACGCCCGCGACGCCGAACAGCGCGGCGCGCGGATCATGACGCGCACCAAGGTCCTGTCGGCCGAGCGCGAAGCCGGCCTCTGGCGGATCGAGCTGGAGCACGAGGACACCGGCACCCGGGAAGTCGTCCAGGCCCGCACGCTGGTCAATGCAGGCGGCCCTTGGGTCGGCGACATCATCCGCAACGCCGTGCACGTGAACTCGAGCGAGGACGTGCGGCTGGTGCGGGGCAGTCATATCGTCACCAAGCGTCTCTACGACCACGACAAGGCGTATTTCTTTCAGGGCGAGGACGGGCGGATCATCTTCGCGATCCCATACGAGACCGACTTCACCTTGATCGGCACCACCGACAAGGACCACGGAAACGATCCGTCGAAGCCGGCGGAATGCACCGAAGAAGAGGCGGATTATCTCTGCCGGTTCGCCTCGCAGTATTTCAAGAAACCAGTCACCCGCGACGACATCGTCTGGACCTACTCGGGCGTGCGGCCGCTTTATGACGACGGGGCCAAGTCCGCGACGGCGGCGACGCGTGACTACGTGCTGACCCTCGACGCGGGCCCGGCGACCGACGGCCCCCTGGGATCCGAGCCGCCACTTCTGAACGTCTTCGGCGGCAAGATCACGACCTACCGCAAGCTGGCCGAGCAGGCGCTGGCCAAGATCACGCCATTTTTCCCCGGCACACCGGGGGAGTGGACGGCCGAGGTGCCGCTGCCCGGCGGCGATTTTCCGGTGGCGTCCGTCGACCGCCAGATCGCGGAACTGCAACAGGAATACGGGTTCCTCGACGCGTTCTGGGCACGGCGCCTGATCCGCGCCTACGGTACCGACGCCCGCGAGATACTTGGCAGCGCCGCGGCGACCGACGATCTCGGCCGAATCTTCGGCGCGACGCTGACCGAGGCCGAGATCCGCTGGCTGATGGACAAGGAGTTCGCCCGCACGGCCGACGACGTCGTCTGGCGCCGGTCGAAACTGGGCCTGCGGATGAGCGCCGATGAGATCGCGGAACTCGACGCCTGGATGGCCGAGGCGCGCGGCGTGGCCCGCGCCGCGGAATAGGCGGGCCGATCTGAGGGTTTGAAACGGCGGCGCGTGTCGGCTTGAGTGTGCCTGACGCGCAAGACCGCCGCAGGAACGAGGGGAGGAGTCATGGGACACATTCTGGCCATCGATCAGGGCACCACGTCCAGCCGGGCAATCCTGTTCGACGAGACATTCGGGATCGTCGCCAAGGCGCAGGAGGAGTTCACCCAGCACTACCCGGCCTCGGGCTGGGTCGAGCATGACGTCTCGGACCTCTGGTCCACGACTGCGGGCACCTGCCGCGAGGTGATCGAGCGCGCCAGCGTTCCGGTCTCCGACATCGCCGCGATCGGGATCACCAACCAGCGCGAGACGGTCGTGGTCTGGGAAAAGGCGACGGGGCGCCCGATCCACAAGGCGATCGTCTGGCAGGACCGGCGCACCTTCGAGATGACCGACCGGCTCAAGGCCGAGGGGCACGAGCCGATGGTGACGGAACGGACCGGCCTGCTGCTCGATCCGTATTTCTCGGCGACGAAGCTGGCCTGGATTCTCGACAACGTGGACGGTGCCCGACAGAAGGCCGAGGCCGGCGAGCTGCTGTTCGGGACGGTCGACTGCTATCTGATCTGGAAGCTGACGGGCGGTGCGTCGCACGTGACGGATGCGACCAACGCCTGCCGCACGATGCTTTACGATATCCGCAAGGGGCGCTGGTCGACGACGATCTGCGACCTTCTGGGCATCCCGGAATCGATGCTGCCCGAGGTGCGCGACAGCGCGACCGAGTTCGGTGTCACGCGGTCCGACCTGTTCGGGCGCGAGATCCCGATCCTGGGCGTTGCCGGCGACCAGCAGGCGGCGACCGTGGGGCAGGCGTGCTTCAAGCCCGGGATGCTGAAATCCACCTACGGGACGGGCTGTTTCGCGCTTCTGAACACGGGCGAAGAACCGGTGTTCTCGCAGAACCGGCTTCTCACCACGATCGCCTACCAGTTCGATGGCAAGCCCACATACGCGCTGGAGGGGTCGATCTTCATCGCGGGGGCGGTGGTGCAATGGCTGCGCGACGGGCTGAAGATCATCCGCGACGCCAAGGAGACGCAGCCGATGGCCGAGCGCTCGGATACCTCGCAGGACGTGATCCTCGTCCCCGCCTTCACGGGGCTGGGGGCGCCGTACTGGAATGCCGAGTGCCGCGGCGCCATCTTCGGTCTGACGCGCAATTCCGGCCCCGAAGAGTTCGCGCGGGCCGCTCTGGAAAGCGTGGGGTACCAGACCCGCGATCTTCTGGAGGCGATGCAGGCGGACTGGTCCAAGGGCGAGGCGCAGACCCTGCGTGTTGACGGTGGCATGTCGGCCTCGGACTGGGCGATGCAGTTCCTCAGCGACATCATCGGCGCCCCCGTGGACCGGCCCGAGGTGCTCGAGACGACTGCGCTGGGGGCGGCGTGGCTGGCCGGCATGAAGGCCGGCGTCTATCCCGATCAGGATGGCTTTGCCGAGGGCTGGGCGCTCGACAAGCGGTTCGAGCCGCGGATGGACGAGGACACGCGCCAAGCCAAGTACGACGGATGGCGCCGGGCCATCAGGGCGACCCTGGCGACGGTGGAGTCCTGAGAGCCGACCACATGGTTGTCCACAGGCCCGGGGCCCGAGCGGAACGGGGAACGGTCCGAACCGGCTGTTTTTCCTTAACCTTGCGTTAACTTTCCGTTCGGTAAGTTGTCCGGGGCGCGGTGGTGCACAGGAAAGCGGGCCAGGGGGCGCCGGCTTGCGCCCGATGGTCGCGCCATCGCGGACGCGTTAACGCGCGGCGCGTGTCTTTCAAGGCCCAGAGTTTCCGGCTGTCTACTTGCGGCCCCTCTGACGCGTCACTAAGACTCTGTTGGCAAATTGAGGCTAGGTTTCCAGACAGCGCGAGGCAGGCGGAATGACCGATCCGATCGACACGTACATGAACAACCTCGTCCCCATGGTGGTGGAACAGACCGGCCGGGGCGAACGCGCCTACGACATCTTCTCGCGGCTGCTGAAAGAGCGTATCATCTTTCTCTCCGGTCCGGTCCACGACGGCATGTCGAGCCTGATCGTCGCGCAGCTGCTGCACCTCGAGGCGGAAAATCCCTCGAAAGAGATCTCAATGTACATCAACAGCCCAGGTGGCGTCGTCACCTCGGGACTGTCGATCTACGACACGATGCAGTACATCAAGCCGGCCGTCTCCACGCTGGTCGTGGGGCAGGCGGCCTCGATGGGATCGCTCCTGCTGGCGGCGGGTGCGCCGGGCATGCGCTTTTCGCTGCCCAACAGCCGGGTGATGGTCCACCAGCCCTCGGGCGGCTATCAGGGGCAGGCCACGGACATCATGATCCACGCCCAGGAGACGCAGAAGCTGAAGGACCGGCTCAATCAAATCTACGTCAAGCACACCGGGCAAAAGCTGAAGACCGTCGAGGACGCGCTCGAGCGTGACAAGTTCATGTCGCCCGAAGAGGCGAAGGATTGGGGCATCATCGACGACATCGTCGAGAACCGCGACGCGCCCGAGGGGGAATCCTGACCCGGACCCGGGATCGCGTTTTTCGCGTTGTGCCAGAAAATGGTCTGCCCTAGGCTTGGTCGGAGGGCAGACCGGCCACCCCGCGGGGGCCCACACGAAAGGGCGAAATGCCCGAGAGGTAAGACATGGCGAATACTTCCGGCGACAGTAAGAACACGCTATATTGCTCCTTCTGCGGCAAGAGCCAGCACGAGGTCCGAAAGCTCATCGCCGGGCCGACCGTGTTCATCTGCGATGAATGCGTCGAACTCTGCATGGACATCATCCGCGAAGAGACGAAGGCGTCGGGCCTGAAGTCGTCGGAAGGTGTGCCGAGCCCGAAAGAGATCTGCGAGATCCTCGATGACTACGTCATCGGTCAGTCGCATGCGAAACGCGTGCTCTCCGTCGCGGTTCACAACCACTACAAACGCCTGAATCACGCCGGCAAGACGGATATCGAGCTGAACAAGTCGAACATCCTGCTGATCGGCCCGACAGGCTGCGGCAAGACGCTTCTGGCGCAGACACTGGCCCGAATCCTCGACGTGCCCTTCACCATGGCGGACGCGACCACGCTGACCGAGGCTGGGTATGTCGGCGAGGATGTCGAGAACATCATCCTCAAGCTACTCCAGGCGTCCGAATACAACGTCGAGCGCGCGCAGCGCGGCATCGTCTACATCGACGAGGTCGACAAGATCACGCGCAAGTCCGACAACCCGTCCATAACCCGTGACGTGTCGGGCGAGGGCGTGCAGCAGGCGCTTCTGAAGATCATGGAGGGCACCGTCGCGTCGGTACCGCCCCAGGGCGGGCGCAAGCATCCGCAGCAGGAATTCCTGCAGGTGGACACGACGAACATCCTGTTCATCTGCGGCGGTGCCTTCGCGGGGCTCGACCGGATCATCTCGCAGCGCGGGAAGGGCAGCGCGATCGGCTTTGGCGCCGACGTGAAGGACGAAAGCCTGCGCGGCATCGGCGAGACCCTCACCGACCTCGAGCCCGAGGATCTGCTGAAGTTCGGCCTGATCCCCGAATTCGTCGGCCGTCTGCCCGTCATCGCGACGCTGGAGGACCTGGACGAAGACGCACTGGTGACGATCCTCACCCAGCCGAAGAACGCATTGGTCAAGCAGTACCAGCGCCTCTTCGAGTTGGAGGATGCCGAGCTGACCTTTACTGAAGATGCGCTGATGGCCATCGCCAAGCGGGCGATCGCCCGCAAGACCGGCGCCCGTGGCCTGCGGTCGATCCTAGAGGACATCCTGCTCGACACGATGTTCGATCTGCCGGGCATGGAAGGTGTCGACGAGGTCGTGGTCAACGAAGAGGCCGTGACGTCGGAAGCTGCGCCGCTGATGATCTATGCCGAGCAGAAGAAGGAATCCGCGACGGCCGGGTAAACCGCGCCGTGCGTGAACCGAAGTTTCCGAATGCGGCGTCGGGTGTCCCGGCGCCGCATTTTCGTTGCCGCACCGGGCCTGTCGCGATAGGCCAGCGGCAACGCGACGGCGGCTCTGGACCTTCGTCGCTTCCTCGGCCATATCTGCCGTATCCCTGATCCCGGAGGACCCGATGGGCATTTTCGATACCATCAAGCGCGCCGTCATCTGGTGGGACGGCCAGACGCTGGGCACGCAGCTCTTCACGTTGCGCAACGGCGTGAAGGTCGGCGAGGACGATGCCGGCAACATCTTCTACCGCTCGAAGGACGGCAAGAAGCGCTGGGTCATATATAACGGCGAAGCCGAGGCAAGCCGGGTGGGGCCTGACTGGCATGGCTGGCTGCACCACACCTGGGACGAGCCGCCGACCGAACGGCCGCTGACCCACAAGAAATGGGAAAAGCCGCATATCGCCAACATGACCGGCACCGATCTGGCCTATGCGCCGCCGGGATCGATCCGCCGGCCCGAGCCGAAGGCACGTAGCGACTACGAGGCCTGGAAGCCGGAGTAACGATCATGTCCGAGTCGAAGGCCGAGGCGGCGGTCGGGGCGGTTGTCCTGCTCGCCGCGGCGGGGTTCCTGTTTTATGGCGGGCAGGCCACCGGCTTTGACATCGGGGCCCGCGCGCCGACCTACGACCTGACCGCCAGCTTCCGCTCGGTCGAGGGCATCTCCGTCGGCACCGACGTGCGCCTCGGCGGCGTGAAGGTCGGCACAGTGACGGATCTGGAGCTGAACCCCCAGACGTTCCGCGCCGACGCCACCTTTACCGTCGACGACGCGCTGGCACTGCCCGAGGATACGGCGGTCATCGTCGCCTCCGAGGGGCTGCTCGGCGGCAATTACCTCGAACTGTTGCCCGGCGGATCGCCGTTCAACATCGAACCGGGCGCCGAGATCGAGGACACGCAGAGCTCGGTCAGCCTGTTGAATCTTCTGTTGCGCTATGTCGGCGGTGGAGGTGATGAATGATGCGGCCCCTGCTTCTTGCGCTGGCGTTCGCCGCAGGGCCTGCCCCCGCGCAGTTCGTCGACGAGAACACCACGCAGGAGAACGTGCGCGCGGCCCAGGGCGCCACGCTGCGCGGTCTCGACAAGCTGTCGGGCGAGGCGCAGGACATCCAGCTCGGCACCGGCGAGACGCGTTCGTTCGGTAGCGTGCAGATCACTTTGGGCGAGTGCCGCTATCCGGCCGACAACCCGGCAGGCAATGCCTATGCCTATCTCGTGATCCGCGACGCGGGCGTCGAGGAACCGGCGTTCAAAGGGTGGATGGTCGCTTCGAGCCCCGCGCTGAACGCGCTGGAGCATTCGCGCTACGACGTCTGGGTACTGCGCTGCAACACCTGATCGGCCGTCGGCAGGCCGGGCCCAAGTGTCTGGAAGTCCGCCCTGCCGGTCAGCGCTGAGGCAAGCTGCGCGCGGTAGGTCTCGCGCGGGATCTCGATGGCGCCCAGCGTCTCGAGGTGGGGCGTGATGAACTGCGTGTCGAACAGCTGAAAGCCCCCCGCGCGCAACCGGTGTACCAGGAAGGCCAGTGCGATCTTCGAGGCGTCGGTGCGGCGCGAGAACATGGATTCGCCGAAGAACGCCGCTCCGATGGCCACGCCATAAACGCCGCCGATCAGATGCTGCCCCTCCCACAACTCGACCGAATGGGCGTGGCCGCGGGCGTTCAGGGCGGCGTAGATGTCGAAGATCGTGTCGTTGATCCAGGTCTCGTCGCGATCCGCGCAGCCCGAGACGACGCCGGCAAAGTCCCGGTCGGCCGTTGCGACATAGCTCATGCGCCGGATGCGCCGGCGCAAAGAGCGGGACAGGTGGAACCCGTCGAGCGGCAACACGCCGCGCCGGTGCGGGTCCACCCAGAAAATCTCGGGGTCGTCCCGTGCCTCGGCCATAGGAAAGATGCCGGCCGCATAGGCCTGCAGCACGAGTTCCGGCGTGAGGTCCGAACGTTCGGTCACCGCATCTGCGCCCTAGCCGAGGTTGCGCTCCAGCCAGTGCTCCAGCCAATGGATGTTGTAGTTGCCCGTCAGGATGTCCGGCTCTTCCAGCAGGGCGTGGAACAGCGGCACCGTGGTTTCGACGCCGTCGATGATCAGCTCGCCCAGGGCGCGGTGAAGCCGCGCCAGCGCCTCCTGCCGGTCGCCGCCATAGACAATGAGCTTGCCGATCAAGCTGTCGTAATAGGGCGGGATTCGGTAGCCGTCGTAGATCGCGCTGTCCATCCGCACGCCGAGACCGCCAGGCGCGTGGTACTGCGTGATGCGACCCGGAGAGGGCTGGAAGTTCGGCAGCTTCTCGGCGTTCAGGCGCACCTCGATCGCGTGTCCGAGCGGCGTGAGATCCTCCTGCACGAACGACATCGGCTCGCCGGCGGCGACGCGGATCTGCTCGCGCACGAGGTCGACGCCGTAGACCGCCTCGGTCACCGGGTGTTCGACCTGCAGTCGGGTGTTCATCTCGATGAAGTAGAATTCGCCGTTCTCGTACAGGAACTCGATCGTGCCGGCCCCGGCATAGCCGATGGCGGCCACGGCGTCGGCGCAGGTCTTGCCGATGCGCGCCCGCGTCTCGGCGTCGATGGCCGGGCCTGGCGCCTCTTCCAGCACCTTCTGGTGGCGCCGCTGCAGCGAACAATCCCGCTCGCCCAGGTGGACGGCGTTGCCCTTGCCGTCGCCGAACACCTGCACCTCGATATGGCGCGGGGTGCCGAGATACTTCTCGATATAGACCTCGTCGTTGCCGAAGGCGGCCTTCGCCTCGGCGCGGGCGGTGCGGAACGCGCTTTCAAGGTCGCCGGCGGTCCGGGCCAGCTTCATGCCGCGGCCACCCCCGCCGGCGGTGGCCTTGACGATGACCGGATAACCGACGTCTGCGGCGATGCCGCGCGCGGTCTCGAAATCGACGACGCCCCCCTCGGAGCCGGGCACGCACGGCACACCCAGCTTCTTCATCGTCTCCTTCGCGGTGATCTTGTCACCCATGATGCGGATATGCTCCGCCGAGGGGCCGATGAAGGTCAGTTCGTGGTCCTCGACGATCTGCACGAAGCTCGCGTTCTCGCTGAGGAAGCCGTAGCCGGGATGGATCGCCTGCGCGCCGGTGATCTCGCAGGCCGAGATCAGGGCGGGCATCGACAGGTAGCTTTCCGAAGAGGAGGGAGGCCCGATGCAGACGCTTTCGTCGGCCATGCGGACATGCATCGCGTCGGCATCGGCCGTCGAATGGACCGCGACGCTCGAGATGCCCATCTCGCGGCAGGCGCGGACCACACGAAGGGCGATCTCGCCGCGATTGGCGATCAGGATCTTGTCGAACATGGCGCCCTCACTCGACGATCATCAGGGGCGCGCCGAACTCCACCGGCGCACCGTCTTCGACCAGGATGCGCTTGACCGTGCCCGAGGCAGGGGCGGGAATGTGGTTCATCGTCTTCATGGCCTCGACGATCATCAGGGTCTGGCCCTCGCTCACCGGGTCGCCGACCTTGACGAAGGCCGCGGTGCCGGGTTCCGGCGACAGGTAGGCGGTGCCGACCATGGGCGAGGTGACCGCGCCGGGGAGGTTCGCCGGATCTTCGTTCGCCGCAGGGGCCGCGGTGGCGGCCGGCTGTGCGGCAGGGGCCGGAGCGGCGGGGGCCGGCGCCGGTGCAGGCGCGGCGACGGCCGCAGGCTTTTCACGACTGACCTTCACATCGAGGCTGTCGTCCTCGCCGTACTCGCGCTTGACCCTCAGTTCGGTCAGGTCGTTTTCGTGCAGCAGTTCGGCAAGCGCCCGGATGAAGGCGACATCGGCGGCGTGAGGTTCGTCGGTCATGAAATGGTGGTGCCCTTCTCGTGACGCCCCGGATGGGCGGTTCTGTGGGGGGATTCCTAGGTCTTGGGCGTTATACGTCAGCCTCTCCGGGGTGAAAAGCGCGAAGCAACCGGTCAATCGTGCCTGATTTTGATGCGCAACGCATCAATCGACGAGAGGATCCGTCACCGCAGAAATTTTACCAGTTGATAAAAATACGGGCTCTGTCAGTCTCGAAAAAAGACAACAGGGAGCGTGTAGCATGACGCAAAGCGAACTGACGCCGGGCATCGTGTCCGGCCGGCTTCCGGAGGACAGGCTCGAGAGCAACTTCTCGGACCTGCACCCGGCTTACGACGAACACGAAGCGGCCGTCGCCGCCGACCGCTGCTATTTCTGCTATGACGCGCCGTGCGTCACGGCCTGTCCGACGGAAATCGATATCCCGCTCTTCATCCGCCAGATTTCGACCGGGATGGACGAGGCGGCCGCCAAGACCATCTTCGAGCAGAACATTTTGGGCGGCATGTGCGCGCGGGTCTGCCCGACCGAGAACCTTTGCGAACAGGCCTGCGTCCGCGAGGCGGCCGAGGGCAAGCCGGTCGAGATCGGGCGCCTGCAGCGCCACGCCACCGACTCGCTCATGGAACGGAACGTGCATCCCTTCACGCGTGGGGCGCCCACGGGCAAGCGTATCGCGGTCGTGGGGGCCGGGCCGGCCGGCCTGGCCTGCGCGCACCGTCTGGCCATGAAGGGCCACGATGTCGTGCTGTTCGATTCGCGGTCCAAGGCGGGCGGCCTGAACGAGTTCGGCATCGCGAGCTACAAGACCCCCAACGACTTCGCCCAGGCCGAGGTCGACTGGCTGCTCCAGATCGGCGGGATCGAGGTCGAACTGGGCAAGCGCCTCGGCGAAGGCCTTTCGATCGAGGACCTGACTGACCAGTACGACGCGGTGTTCCTCGGGATCGGGCTGGCCGGGGTGAATGCCCTTCGCGCACCCGGAGAGGACAAGGAAGAGGTCCGCGATGCGGTGAATTTCATCGCCGAACTGCGCCAGACCTCGGATCTCTCGATGCTACCCATCGGCCGTCACGTCGTCGTGGTCGGCGGCGGGATGACCGCGGTGGACGCCGCGGTGCAGTCCAAGTTGCTGGGCGCCGAAGAGGTGACGATGGTCTACCGCCGGGGGCGTGACCGGATGGCGGCCTCTGTTTTCGAACAGGATCTCGCCGCTTCCAAGGGTGTGCGCATCATCACCCATGCCCAGCCCGTCGCGGTGCACGGCAACGGGTCGGTCCGTGAGGTGGAGTTCGAGTATACCAAGGACGGCCCGAATGGGCTCGAGCCCACGGGCGAGACGTTCCGCCTGGCCGCCGACCAGCTGTTCAAGGCCATCGGCCAGCGGCTCGAAGGGGCACCCGCGGGCATGATGCTGAGCGACGGCAAGATCACGGTCACCGGGGCCGGGCGCACGTCAGTCGAAAAGGTCTGGGCCGGGGGTGACTGCGCCGCAGGAGGCGACGACCTGACCGTCACTGCCGTGGCCGAGGGGCGCGACGCCGCCGAGGACATCCACGCCCAGCTGATGGGCTGACCGCGCCGTGTCCGGCCCGGGGCCGGGCCGGTGCCCCGCGACAGAGACAGCCGACGTCAGCGCCCGATGACCGCCCTGAGTAAGGAAAGCAGCGTTCGGGCCGGCTGACGGCAACAGGAAAAGGAGGCCGAAATGGCCGATCTGACGACCGAATTCGTGGGCATCAAGAGCCCCAACCCGTTCTGGCTCGCCTCGGCGCCGCCGACCGACAAGGAATACAACGTCCGCCGGGCCTTCGATGCCGGCTGGGGCGGCGTCGTGTGGAAGACGCTGGGCCTCGACCCGCACGTCGTGAACGTGAACGGGCCGCGCTATGGCGTTCTGCATGGCGGCGATCGCCGGGTGATGGGCATCAACAACATCGAGCTGATCACCGACCGCCCGCTCGAGACGAACCTGCGCGAGATCAAGGCGGTCAAGCGCGATTACCCGGACCGGGCGATGATCGTGTCGCTCATGGTCCCGTGCGAAGAATGGGCCTGGAAGGAGATTCTGCCCAAGGTCGAAGAGACCGGCGCCGACGGGATCGAGCTGAACTTCGGCTGCCCCCACGGCATGAGCGAGCGGGGCATGGGCTCGGCCGTCGGGCAGGTCCCGGAATACATCGAGATGGTGACCCGCTGGTGCAAGCAGAACACCCGGATGCCGGTCATCGTGAAGCTGACGCCGAACATCGCCGACATTCGCAAGCCCGCCCGTGCGGCCCATGCCGGCGGCGCGGACGCGGTTTCGCTGATCAACACCATCAACTCGATCACCTCTGTCGACCTCGACCAGATGGCGCCCGAGCCGACGATCGACGGCAAGGGCACGCACGGCGGCTATTGCGGCCCCGCGGTCAAGCCGATCGCCCTGAACATGGTGTCCGAGATCGCTCGCGATCCGGAGACCGCCCACCTGCCGATCAGCGGTATCGGCGGTGTCAGCACGTGGCGCGACGTCGCCGAATTCCTGGCGCTCGGCGCGGGAACCGTGCAGGTCTGTACCGCGGCGATGACCTATGGGTTCAAGATCGTCGAGGAAATGGCCGCCGGCCTGTCGGAATGGATGGATGCCAAGGGCTACGCCTCGATCGACGAGGTCACCGGCCGGGCCATTCCGAACGTGACCGACTGGCAGTACCTCAACCTCAACTACGTCACGAAGGCGCGGATCGACCAGGATGCCTGCATCAAGTGCGGTCGCTGCTATGCCGCCTGCGAGGACACGTCCCACCAGGCGATCGCGATGAAGCCGGGCCGCGTCTTCGAGGTGATCGACGAGGAATGCGTGGCCTGCAACCTGTGCGTCAATGTTTGCCCCGTCGAGGATTGCATCACGATGGAAGAGCTGCCGACGGGCCAGACCGATCCGCGGACGGGCAAGGTCGTTGCCGGCGAATACGCGAACTGGACGAGCCATCCGAACAATCCCGCCGCCAAGGCCGCGGAATAACGTTCAGCGGCGGCGGTCGAGCTGGGCCTCGGCCGCCGCGGCATCCGGTGTGAGATGCGAGTAAGGCGCAGGAGCAAAGCCCCCCCTGCGCGGTCGCCGCCGCACCGGTCTCTCGCTCCGTTGCCGGTGATCGCGACCGCGTCTCCGCGTCAGGCGCCTCGAAGCGCCGGGCCTGCAACCGCTGCAGCGGCGTCTCGTCAAATGCGGGTGGCGGTCCGGTGGGCCGGTCGGGGTCCGGCGGCGGCAGGAGCGGCGATACTCTTTCCGGTCGCAGTCCGCTCTTCGGCGCCGCGACGACGCGATCGACCGGAGCGGTCGTGGGAGGCGTGCGGTCGGGAACGACGCCGGCTGGTGGGCGCTCAGTCAGGGTGGGCCGGGTGTCGGTGGCGACCGGTCCGATCGCCCCGCCCGTGATCATGGACAGCATGACGGATACTCTTTGCGGCGATGTCCTTGCCCCATCATCGCCGCCGTTTCTTTACGAAACCTCAACCGCGGGCCGGGTCGAGCGCGTTCCGGTAGAACGTCTCGAGAAACGCACGCGCGTCCTCGAAATGCCGTTCGTCTTCTTCCGAAAGGATTCCGCGCACTTGCACGTCGAAGTCCGCGTAGTGCTGCGTCGTCGCCCAGATCGAAAAGATCAGGTGCCGCGGTTCCATCCGGGCCAGCCGGCCCGCGTCCTGCCAGCGTCGGATCAGGATGCTCTTCTCTTCCACGAGCTCGCGCAATTCGCCCTCGATCAGCGGCATGATGCGCGGGGCGCCCTGCACGATCTCGTTGGCGAACAGGCGGCTTTCGCGCGGAAATTGCCGCGACATCTCGAGCTTGCGGATCACGTACCCGATGAGCTCCTCCACCGGCTCGCCAGAGGGATGGATCAGGCGAAGCGGATCGAGCCAGGTGGACATCAGCCCGCTCAGAAGCTCGACATGGATCGCCTCCTTGGAGGGAAAGTAATACAGCAGGTTCGGCTTCGAGAGACCGGCCGCGCGGGCGATCTGTTCAAGCGTGGCGCCGCGGAATCCGTTCGCCGAAAAGACATCGAGCGCCGCTTCCAGGATGCGCGAGACATTCTTTTTCTGGATGCGGGTGGTGCGGGGCGGTAGCGTATCCATGGGACTCGGCTCCTCCGGTGCCCGGTTATTCATCACGCCGCCGCGAAGGACGCCGACAAATGGGCATATCTTGGCCCCGTACGAAGCGTCGGCCGAAATTCTTGACTGCCTATTGCTCTCTGCTAGCGTGATCCTGACCAATTGGTCAAGAATATCACTGACGGGGCCGCGCCGGGCGCAGGACCTGCAACAACAGGGATGGGGGCTGGATGGCAGCGCCGGGTGAGAACCTCAAGATCGACGGATCGCGGCTTTGGGAGTCGCTGATGGAAATGGCCGAAATCGGCCCGGGCGTGGCGGGCGGCAACAACCGCCAGACGCTGACGGATGCCGATGCGGAGGGCCGCGCGCTGTTCCAGTCGTGGTGCGAGGCCGCGGGCATGACCATGGGGCTCGACACGATGGGCAACATGTTCGCGCGGCGCGAGGGCACCGATCCCGACGCGCTTCCGGTCTACGTGGGCAGCCACCTCGACACCCAGCCGACCGGCGGGAAGTATGATGGCGTCCTGGGCGTGCTGGGCGGGCTCGAGATCGTGCGCTCGCTCAACGACCTCGGCATCAAGACGAAACACCCCATCGTCGTCACCAACTGGACCAACGAAGAGGGCACGCGCTTTGCCCCGGCGATGCTGTCGTCGGGTGTCTTCGCCGGAATGCACGCGCAGGATTGGGCGGAATCAAGAGAGGACGCCAAGGGCCTGAAATTCGGAGAGGAACTGGACCGCATCGGCTGGCGCGGGGACGAGCCCGTGGGCGAGCGCAAGATGCATGCCTTCTTCGAGCTGCATATCGAGCAGGGCCCGATCCTGGAGGTCGAGGAAAAGGACGTGGGCGTCGTCACCCACGGACAGGGCCTGAGCTGGACGCAGGTCACGGTGACCGGCAAGGAAAGCCACACCGGCTCGACCCCGATGCCGATGCGCAAGAACGCCGGGCTTGGCATGGCGCGTATCCTGGAGCTCGTGGAAGAGATCGCCTGGTCGCACAAGCCCGACGCGGTGGGCGCCGCCGGTCATATCGACATCTACCCGAACTCGCGCAACGTGATCCCCGGCAAGGCCGTGTTCACGGTCGACTTTCGCTCGCCGGACCTTTCGGTCATCAAGGACATGGAAGAGCGTCTGGACGCGGGGGCTAAAAAGATATGCGATGACATGGGCTTGCAGATCGAACTTGAGAAGGTCGGCGGGTTCGACCCGGTGGAGTTCGACGCCCAGTGCGTGACCGCCGTGCGCAACGCGGCCGAACGGCTCGGCTATTCCCATCGCGACATCGTCTCCGGCGCCGGGCACGACGCCTGCTGGATCAACCGCGTCGCGCCGACGGCGATGGTGATGTGCCCCTGCGTCGACGGCCTGAGCCATAACGAAGCCGAGGAAATCAGCCCCGAATGGGCGGCGGCAGGGGCGAACGTCCTGTTTCATGCCGTGGTCGAGACAGCGGAAATCGTGGAGTAAGAATGACGTCCAAGTTACTGATTGCAGCGCCTCTTCTAGCCCTGGCGACGGGGTGCGCCCTGAGTGAGCGCGACGAGGACGGGCGCCTGCGCGACATCTCTCCGCGCGCGATGGCTGCGCTGCCCGATGGCGTCGATCCGGCGCTACTGATCCGCGACGAGAATGGCTGCTACGGCGTCATGATCGAACAGAGCGATCCGCCTGTGGGCTTCCGCCTGAACGACGCCTCCGGCGCGCAAATCTGCGATACCTGAAAGGACAGAAGATGAGCACGGTCATCAAGAACGGCACCATCGTCACCGCGGACCTCACCTATGAGGCGGATGTCCTTGTCGAGGATGGAAAAATTGCCCAGATCGGAAGCGGTCTGAAGGGCGACGATACGCTCGACGCGACGGGATGCTACGTCATGCCCGGCGGGATCGATCCGCACACCCACATGGAGATGCCCTTCATGGGCACGTTCTCCACCGACGATTTCGAAAGCGGCACCCGCGCGGCGCTGGCCGGGGGGACGACGATGTGCGTCGACTTCGCGCTGCCACAGCCCGGCCAGGGGCTGCTGGACGCGATCCAGCAATGGGACAACAAGTCGGCGCAGGCCCATTGCGACTACTCCTTCCACATGGCGATCACGTGGTGGTCCGAGCAGGTCTTCAACGAGATGGAGACCGTGGTGAAGGAGAAGGGGATCAATACCTTCAAGCACTTCATGGCCTACAAGGGCGCGTTGATGGTGAACGACGACGAGATGTTCGCGTCGTTCAAGCGGTGTTCCGAGCTGGGGGCGATGCCGCTGGTCCATGCTGAGAACGGGGACGTTGTCGCCGACCTGCAGGCCAAGTTCATGGCCGAAGGCAACAACGGCCCCGAAGCGCATGCCTATTCCCGGCCGCCGGAGGTTGAGGGTGAGGCAACGAACCGCGCGATCATGATCGCCGACATGGCCGGCGTGCCGCTCTATGTCGTGCACACCTCCTGCGAAGAGAGCCACGAGGCGATCCGCCGGGCTCGGATGCAAGGAAAACGCGTTTACGGTGAACCACTTATCCAGCACCTTACACTCGATGACAGCGAATATTTCAGCGACGACTGGGACCACTCGGCCCGGCGCGTGATGTCGCCGCCGTTCCGCAACAAGAAGCACCAGGACAGTCTCTGGGCGGGGCTGCAATCGGGCTCTCTCTCGGTCGTGGCGACCGACCACTGCGCCTTCTCGACCGAGCAGAAGCGGATGGGGGTCGGCGACTTCACCAAGATCCCGAACGGGACCGGCGGGCTGGAGGATCGCATCCCGATGCTCTGGACCTATGGCGTTGGGACCGGGCGGCTGACGCCGAACGAGTTCGTTGCAGTCACCTCGACCAATATCGCCAAGATCCTCAACATCTACCCGTGCAAGGGCGCGATCATGGTGGGGGCGGATGCCGACATCCTGGTGCTGGACCCTGCGAAGGAAAAGACGATCTCGGCCAAGACGCAGGAATCCGCCATTGATTACAACGTCTTCGAGGGCAAGCATGTGAAGGGCCTGCCGCGCTACGTGCTCAATCGCGGACGCCTGGCGGTCGACGATGGCAAGGTGATACCGAAAGAGGGCTATGGCAGCTTCATCAAGCGGCCGGCGAACGGTCCGGTGAACCGCGCGCTCAGCACCTGGAAAGAGCTGACGGCGCCCCGCAAGGTCGAGCGGTCCGGCATCCCCGCGAGCGGTGTCTGATGGCCGTGGCAGAGGCTACCACCCAGGTGAAGGACGCAGGCCAAGGCACTGTCGTCTCTGCCAGAAACGTCGACCTGACCTTCGAGACATCCGACGGGGCCGTGCAGGCCCTGAGGGATGTGAGCCTCGAGATCGGGAAGGGCGAGTTCGTCAGCTTCATCGGGCCCTCGGGTTGCGGCAAGACCACCTTCCTGAGGGTGGTCGCCGCGCTGGAGACGCCCACGGGCGGGGACATCTCGGTCAACGGCATGACACCGGAAGAGGCAAGGAAGGCAAGGGCTTACGGCTATGTCTTCCAGGCGGCGGGGCTGTATCCGTGGCGCACCATCGGCAAGAACGTGAAGCTGCCGCTGGAGATCATGGGATACGACCGCGCCGAGCAGGATCGCCGCATGAGAGAGGTCCTGCAACTTGTTGATCTTGAAGGATTCGACAAGAAGTATCCTTGGCAGCTTTCGGGCGGGATGCAGCAGCGGGCGTCGATTGCCCGCGCGCTGGCCTTCGACGCCGACCTGCTGCTGATGGACGAACCCTTCGGGGCGCTCGACGAGATCGTCCGCGACCACCTGAACGAGCAGCTTCTAAGCCTTTGGGCTCGCACGAAAAAGACGTGCCTGTTCGTGACTCACTCGATCCCCGAGGCGGTCTATCTGTCGACCAAGATCGTCGTCATGTCGCCGCGGCCGGGGCGGATCACCGACATCATCGACAGTCCGCTGCCGGCGGAGCGGCCGCTGGATATCCGGGATTCGGCCGCGTTCATCGAGGTGGCCCACCGGGTGCGCGAGGGGCTGCGGGCGGGGCATGGCGATGCCTGATCGGACGATGCACAGAGCGTGCACCGGGCGTGCACAAACCGTGCACCATCGGTACATACACCGGGGGCATCCATGAGCGCGCCGATCGCCGCACCGGGCGCGGGCGCCGGACGATCGGGACGCGTCGGCCTGTGGCTGCGCGGCCGGGGTGCGGCGGCGGGACCGGTGCTGGCCGTGGTGCTGGCGATCTTCGCGCTGTGGTACGTGGGCACGGTCGCGCTGAACGCGCAATGGACCCTCGACCAGGCTGCGCGGGCGGACCGCGAGGTGGGCTTTGCCGAGCTGGTCGCCGACACGATGGCGCAGGACCGGCCGATGCTGCCGGCGCCGCACCAGGTGGCGGTCGAGCTTTACGACACGGTCATCGCCCAGGAGATCACGTCGCGCCGGAGCCTCGTCTACCACGCCTGGGTCACGCTGAGCGCGACGCTCGCGGGGTTCGGCTTCGGCACGGTGCTGGGCATCCTGCTGGCGGTGGGGATCGTCCACAACCGCGCGATGGACATGAGCGTGATGCCCTGGGCCATCGCCAGCCAGACGATCCCGATCCTGGCGATCGCGCCGATGATCATCGTCGTGCTGAACTCGATCGGGATACAGGGGATCGTGCCGAAGGCGATCATCTCGGCCTACCTGTCGTTCTTCCCGGTCGTGGTCGGCATGGTGTCGGGCCTGCGCAGTCCGGGCGCGATGCAGATGGACCTGCTCAGGACCTATTCGGCGAGCCGGGGGCAGGTGTTCTGGAAGCTGCGGCTGCCGGCGTCGATCCCGTATCTCTTCGCCTCGCTCAAGGTGGGCATCGCCGCGAGCCTCGTCGGCGCCATCGTGGGCGAGCTGCCCACGGGAGCGGTGCAGGGGCTTGGCGCGCGGCTGCTGTCGGGCAGCTATTACGGGCAGACGGTGCAGATCTGGTCGGCGCTGTTGATGGCCGCGGTCTGCGCGGCGCTGCTGGTGGGTGCCATCGGCGCGGTGCAGCGCGCGGTGCTGCGGCGCATGGGGATGGACCGGTGAGCGGTCGGGCCGCCGCCGAGGGGGGCTGTCCGCCCCCCGCGCCCTGCGGGCGCCCCCCCGAGGATATTTCCGGACAGAAGAAGGAGGGGCCGTCCTGGCGCTGAACGAATTGAAACACGGGCCCGCGGCGGGGCTGCTGCGCGGTGGCGCGGGCCCTCTCTGGATCGGGGCCGCGCTGGTCTGCGCCGCGCTCGTGGACCTGCGGCTGGTGCCGGTGGTCGCCGTCTGGGCGGGCGCCTGGTGGGTGAACACGTGGCTTGCGGCGCAACGGCGGACGCGGGTGACGACGCTGGCGGTGCCGCTGTTGTTCGGGCTGACGTTGCTGGTCCTGTGGGAGATGGTGGTGCGGCTGTTCGGGGTGCCGGCGGTGATCCTGCCGCCGCCCTCGGCCATCGGCGCGCGGATCGGGGCGGAGGTGCCGACGCTGTGGGAGGATTTCGTGCAGACCTTCCTGCGGGGGGCGCTGACGGGATATGTCCTGGGCTGCGGCGCGGCTTTGCTGACGGCGGTGGCGATCGATCGTTCGCCGTTTTTGCAGCGGGGGCTGCTGCCGGTGGGCAATTTCATCGCCGCGTTGCCGATCGTCGGGACCGCGCCGATCCTGGTGATGTGGTTCGGCTTCGACTGGGAATCGAAGGCGGCGGTCGTGGTGGTGATGGTGTTCTTCCCGATGCTGGTGAACACCGTCGCGGGGCTGGCCGCCACCGATGCGATGCAGCGCGACCTGATGAAGACCTATGCCGCGGGCTACTGGCCGACGCTTCTGAAGCTGCGGCTGCCGGCAGCGATGCCGTTCGTCTTCAACGGGCTGAAGATCTGCACCACGCTGGCGCTGATCGGCGCGATCGTGGCCGAGTTCTTCGGCTCGCCGACGCGGGGGATGGGGTTCCGCATCTCGACCGAGGTGGGGCGCCTGAGCCTGGACATGGTCTGGGCCGAGATCACCGTGGCGGCGCTGGCCGGGTCGGCCTTTTACGGGGCCGTGGCGCTGGCCGAACGCCGGGTGACCTTCTGGCATCCGTCGCAACGATAACAACGACAATAGCCAAACAACCAACTGGGAGTATAGCGAGATGAAAAGACTGACGGGAGCCGCGATCGCGGTTGCGCTGGTGCCGGGGGCGATGGCCTCGGCGCAGGATCTCGACGAGCTGACGCTGCAGCTGAAATGGGTCACGCAGGCCCAGTTCGCGGGCTATTACGTCGCCAAGGACGAGGGGTTCTACGAAGAGGCCGGGCTGGACGTGACGATCCGTCCCGGCGGGCCGGACATCGCGCCGACGCAGGTGCTGGCCGGTGGCGGCGCTGATGTCGTCGTGGAATGGATGCCGGCGGCGCTGGCGGCGCGCGAGCGCGGGCTGCCGCTGGTCAATATCGCCCAGCCCTTCGCGGAATCGGGCATGATGCTGACCTGCCTGGAAGAGACCGGCGTGGAGAGCCCCGACGACTTTCCCGGCCGCACGCTGGGCGTCTGGTTCTTCGGCAACGAGTATCCGTTCCTGTCGTGGATGTCGCAGCTGGAGATTCCCACCGACGGTGGCGAGGAGGGCGTCGAGGTCCTGAAACAGGGTTTCAACGTCGATCCGCTGCTGCAGGGGCAGGCGGATTGCATCTCGACCATGACATACAACGAGTACTGGCAGATCATCGATGCCGGCATCAGCGAGGACCAGCTGGTGACGTTCAAGTACGAGGACCGCGGCGTGGCGACGCTGGAGGACGGGCTGTACGTCACCGAGGAGACGCTGGCCGAAGACGGCATGAAAGACGCGCTGGCGCGATTCGTCGCCGCCTCGATGCGCGGCTGGGACTGGGCGGAGGAGAACCCGGACGCGGCGGCGGAGATCGTGCTGGAGAACGACGCGACCGGGGCGCAGACCGAGAAGCACCAGAAGCGGATGATGCGCGAGATCGCCAAGCTGACCGAGGGGTCGGACGGCTCGCTCGACCCAGAGGCGTTCCAGCGCACCGTCGACACGCTGCTGGCCGGCGGGTCGGACCCGGTGATCACAGAGGATCCGGGCGACGCGGCCTGGACGCACGAGATCACCGACATGGCGCTGGAATAGCGGCACCGGGGGGACTCGGTGAGCGGATTTGCGCGGCCCCTTGGGGCCGCGTTTTTCGTTTGGAGGCGGCCCCGAGGGGCCACGTGCCTCCGGCGGGGATATTTTTGGGGACCAAAGAGTGGGGGAGCGCGTCGTTGCGGGTGGTGAAGTGGAGGGCGTAAGGGCCGTTGGCGTCGTGGCAGGTTCAGGGTGGCCGGAGACGTCCGGGGGGTCGTCGGGTCCACCAGACGGGGCCGTGCCTCCGGCGAGGATATTGGGGGGACCGAAGACGGGCTAGAGGGCGTCGTCGCGGGTGGCGGGGTCGAGGGCGTGCCACCAGTCGGCATAGTGGCAGGTCCAGGGCGCGCGGCCGGAGACGTCCGGGGCGCCGTCGGTCCACCAGACGGGGCCGCGTTCGCCGAGGCGGCGTTTCGCGGTGTCGACGGCGTCGCGGGCGGCGCGTTCTTCCTGCTCGGTGGTGGCCTGGCCCACGGCGCGGCGGGCCTGCATCAGCGCCTTGACCGCGGCGCGGCGCTCGGCCTCGGGGAGGCGCGGGTCGGTGCGTCGCCAGAGGCGGCCCCTGGCGACGAAGTAGCGGCCATCCGGGGTGACGGGGTAATTCTTGCGGGGCATGGACGCGAAAAGGCCCGCCCCGAGGGGCGGGCCTATCCCTGTGCGCGTGCGGGCGCGCTTAGTTGGAGTCGGAGTCTTCCTCGGTTTCCATGTCGCCCGAGCCCGAGTCCGAACCACCGTCCGAGCTCATCTCGCCCGAGCCGGAGCCGCTGTCCGAGCTCATCTCGCCCGAGCCGGACCCGTTGCCCGAGCCATCACCCGACGCGCTGGCCTGGCCTTCCGCCGCGGCGCTGAGCGCGACGTCGTCCTCGACCATCGTCAGGTTGTCCTCGTTGTACTGCGGCAGGTTCTCGAGCTCTTCCTGGGTGTAGCCCTCGACCACGAACTGCTCTTCCTCGGCGGAATAGTTCATGCGGGTCATCTCGAGCGAGACGTTGTGCTCGCCCAGGCCGAGGAAACCACCGATGCCGACCAGTGCCATGAGCTCGTTGTTCTGCATCGCGAAGCCGTCGATCTCGCCGACATCCTCGCCCGAGGTGGTCACGACGTCGGTTCCCGTCAGGTCACCGATCGTCATGTCGGCGATGTCGGAGAACTGGTCCTCCATCATCGCGGCGAGGTCGCCGGCGGCTTCGCCGGTCTCCTGTGCGGCCTCTTCGGCGGCGTTCTCGGTCGCGTCTGCCGCATCGCCCGCGGTGTCGGCGGCCTCTTCGCCGGCCTCTTCGGCCATCTCGCCGGTTTCCTCGGCGGCGTTCTCGGTCGCCTGAGCCGCGTCCTCGGCGGTCTCCTGGGCTTCCTCACCGGCCTGTTCAGCGGCGTTCTCGGTGGCTTCGGCGGCCTCCTGAGTCTCTTCCGCCGCGTTCTCGGCGGCGTTCTCGGCTGCCTGGCCCGCGTTCTCGGCGGCGTTTTCCATGTTCTCGCCGGCCTGCTCCATGTTGGAGGAGCTGCCGCCGTCATCCTGCGCAAAGCCGTGCATCGGCATCAGGGCAATGGTGGCCGTCGCCGTGGCCGCGAGGAATTTTTTCGGATCGAACATTTTAGCCTCCTTGGCTATCCTTCCCGTTACATGCCCACAAAGCGGGCAGCGCCGTCCGGTTCCGCTCAGTGCAAGGCAGGTTGCGAAAAATGCCGTGGCGGGGCCGGTCTCTGCTCATCGCAAGGCGTGTGACGGCGGAAACGTGCCGGCGGACGGCGCGCGTTGCGATCGGGTGGAACCGGCGGCGGCGACGCGAAAAGGGCCGCCCCCGCCGGGAGCGGCCCTTGATCGCCGGGAAAGGAACGATGCGTCACTCCTCGCCGCGGTTGCGGCGGTTCTCGATCAGGTCGTCGACGACCTCGGGTTCCGCGAGGGTCGAGGTGTCGCCGAGGCTGTCGTAGTCGTTCTCGGCGATCTTGCGCAGGATGCGGCGCATGATCTTGCCCGAGCGCGTCTTGGGCAGGCCGGGGGCCCACTGGATCAGGTCGGGCTTGGCGATCGGGCCGATCTCCTTGCGCACCCAGGTCTCGAGCTCCTTGCGGAGATCCTCGGAGGGCTCGGTGCCGCGCATCAGGGTGACATAGGCGTAGATGCCCTGGCCCTTGACCGGGTGGGGATAGCCCACGACCGCGGCCTCGGAGACCGCCTCGTGCGCGACGAGGGCGCTTTCGACCTCGGCGGTGCCCATTCGGTGACCCGAGACGTTGATCACGTCGTCGACGCGCCCGGTGATCCAGTAGTAGCCGTCCTTGTCGCGGCGGCAGCCGTCACCGGAGAAGTAGTAGCCCTTGTACTGCTGGAAGTAGGTGTCCATGAAGCGCTGGTGGTCGCCGTAGACCGTGCGCATCTGGCCCGGCCAGCTGTCGGCGAGGCACAGCACGCCCTCGCACTCGGTCTCTTCGATCACCTTGCCGCTTTCGGGTTCCAGCACGACCGGCTTGACGCCGAAGAAGGGCAGGGTGGCCGAGCCCGGCTTGGTCGGGATCGCGCCCGGCAGCGGGGTCAGCAGATGGCCGCCCGTCTCGGTCTGCCACCAGGTGTCGACGATGGGGCAGTTCTCCTTGCCGACGACCTCGTTGTACCAGGTCCAGGCCTCGGGGTTGATCGGCTCGCCCACGGTGCCGAGGACCTTGAGCGACGACAGGTCGTATTTCTCGACATGCTCGTTGCCCTTGCCCATCAGCGCGCGGATCGCGGTGGGGGCGGTGTAGAACTGGTTCACCTTGTGGTCCTGGCAGACCTGCCAGCAGCGGCCGGCGTCGGGCCAGGTGGGCACGCCCTCGAACATCAGCGTCGTCGCGCCGTTGGCGAGGGGGCCGTAGACGATGTAGCTGTGGCCGGTAACCCAGCCCACGTCCGCGGTGCACCAGAAGACGTCGCCGTCGTGGTAGTCGAACGTGTACTGGTGGGTGATCGAGGTGAACACCAGATAGCCGCCGGTGGTGTGAACCACGCCCTTGGGCTTGCCGGTGGAGCCGGAGGTGTAGAGCACGAACAGCGGATCCTCGGCGTTCATCTCTTCGGGCTCGCACTGGTCCGAGACCTTCTCTTCCATCTCGTGCAGCCAGTAGTCGTTCTCGTGCCATGCGACCTGCTGGCCTGTGCGCCGGACCACCAGCGTCTTGACGTCGTCGTCGCAGTGCAGGAGCGCCTTGTTCACGTTGTCCTTGAGGTTCGTCGTGCGGCCGCCGCGCGGCGCCCCGTCGGAGGTGATGACGACCTTGGCCTCGCAGCCATTGACCCGCGCGGCCAGGGCGTCGGGCGAGAAGCCGGCGAACACCACCGAGTGAATCGCGCCGATCCGGGCGCAGGCGAGCATGGCGTAGGCGGCCTGCGGGATCATCGGGAGATACAGCACGACACGGTCGCCGCGCTTGACGCCCATCTCCTTGAGGACGTTGGCCATCTTGCCGACATGGGCGTGCAGCTGCTTGTAGGTGATGTGCTGCGCCTCGTCGGCGGGATCGTCCGGTTCCCAGATGATCGCGGTCTGGTCGCCGCGGTCTGCGAGGTGACGGTCGACGCAGTTGACCGAGGCGTTCAGCGTGCCGTCCTCGAACCATTTGATCGAGACGTCGCCGTGATCGAAGTTGACGTTCCGGACCTTGCTGAACGGCTTGATCCAGTCGATGCGCTTGGCGTGCTCCGCCCAGAAGCCATCGGGATCCTCGATCGACTGGGCATACATCCGGTCGTATGTTTCCTTGTCCGCGTGGGCCTGCGCGGTGAAGGCCTCGGTCGGCGGGTAGGTCTTGTTACTTTCGTCCAACATGGTCTCCTCCAGTCTCATGCCGGCGCGCAGCGCGTCGCGGGGCCGGGCCGGCGGTGTGTCGGTACGCGGAGCGCCTCAGATCGCGAGGTATTCCGCGCGCAGCTTCTCGTCGTCCAGAACCTCCTTGGCGCTCCCGTCGTAGACGACAGATCCTGTGTCGAGGATGACGGCACGATCCGCAAGCTTAAGCGCTGCGACGGCGTTCTGTTCCACGATCACCGTCGTGATGCCCTGCTCGCGGATGATGTTCAGGGTCTTGGCGATCTCCTGCACGATCACCGGGGCGAGTCCCTCGTAGGGTTCGTCGAGAAGCAGCACCTTGATGTCACGCGCCAGGGCGCGGGCGATGGCCAGCATTTGCTGCTCGCCGCCCGACAGCGTCACGCCCTCCTGCCACTTGCGCTCGCCCAGGCGCGGGAAGAGCTCGTATATGCGCTCCAGCGACCAGCCGACGGGCGGGGCGATCTGGGCGAGCTTGAGGTTCTCCTCGACCGTGAGACCGGCGATGATGCGCCGATCCTCGGGCACGAGCGCGATCCCCGCGCCGGCGGCCTGATGCGCCTTCATCGTGTGCAGCGGCGCGTGGTCGAGCCAGATCTCGCCGTGCTTCAACTCGGGCGAACCGAGCCGGGCGATGGTGCGCAGGGTCGAGGTCTTGCCCGCGCCGTTGCGGCCGAGCAGGGCGAGGATTTCGCCCTCGTGGACGTTGAAGCTGACATCCTGGACGATGTAGCTTTCGCCGTAATACGCCTCGAGCCCCCAGACCGACAGGAAGGCGGGGGCGGTGCTGGCGTGGTTGGCGTTCTTGTCGAACGGTCGCTGGTCGAGCATCGTCTGTCTCCGTTACGCGGCTTCGCCGAGATAGGCTTCCTGCACCTTGGGGTGGCCCTTGATCTTGTCGGGCGTGTCCTCGACCAGCGGCGTGCCCTGGGCGAGCACGGTGATCCGGTCGGCCAGCGAGAACACGACGTGCATGTCGTGCTCGATGATGCACATGGTGATGTCTCGCTTCGCCTTGATCTGGTTCAGCAGGTCGATCGTGTTGTTGGTGTCGGCCCGCGCCATTCCGGCGGTAGGCTCATCCAGAAGCAGGAGCTTGGGCTTCTGACTGAGGCACATTGCCATCTCGAGCCGCCGCTTGTCGCCGCGCGACAGCGAGGCGGCGTGCAGGTCGCGCTTTTCCAGCATGTTCACGTCCGCCAGCACCGCCTCGGCCTCTTCGACGATGTCGCGTTCGTGGGCGACGCTTTCGAAGGCGTGCATCCGGAACGAGCCGTCGCGCTTGGCGAAGATCGGGATCATCACGTTTTCGAACACGGTGAGGTCGCCGAAGATCTCGGGGGTCTGGAACACCCGGCTGATGCCCATCTGGTTGATCTCGTGCGGCTTGCGCCCGAGCACCGACTGGCCGTCGAACATCACGCTGCCGGTGTCGGGGATCAGCTTGCCGATCAGGCAGTTGAGCAGGGTCGACTTGCCGGCGCCGTTGGGGCCGATGATGGCGTGGACGCTGTTCTCCTTCACCGAGAGGTTGACCTCGGAGAGCGCCTTGAGGCCGCCGAAGTTCTTGTTGACGTTCTTGACTTCGAGAATGCCCATGTCGTGATCCTCACTCGGCGGGTTGCTTGCGGGCGGCCTCGGCCTCGGCGCCGCCGGCCTTGCGGCCGCGACGGCGGAAGACGTACTTGCCGATGCGCTGTCCGCCCTCGACCAGCCCGCCGGGCAGGAAGATGACGACCAGCATGAACAGCAGGCCGAGCGTCAGGTGCCAGCCCTTGCCCACGAAGGGATGGACGACGGTGACCAGCACGTTCTCGATCCCGTCGGGCAGGAAGCCGAACCAGCCGTGCAGCACGCCGTCGTTGATCTTCGAGAAGATGTTCTCGAAGTACTTGATGAAGCCCGCGCCCAGCACCGGGCCGATCAGCGTGCCCGCTCCGCCGAGGATCGTCATCAGGACGACCTCGCCGCTGGCGGTCCACTGCATCCGCTCGGCCCCGGCGAGCGGGTCCATAGACGCCATCAGCCCGCCGGCGAGGCCGGCATACATTCCCGAGATCACGAAGGCGGCGAGGGTGTAGGGCCGCGCGTTGAGACCGGTGTAGTTCAGCCGCTGCTGGTTCGACTTGACCGCCCGCAGCATCATCCCGAAGGGCGAGCGGAAGAGCCGGATCGCCATGTAGAAGGCCACCAGCAGGACCGCCGCGCACAGGTAGTAGCCGGCGTTGATGTCGAAGCTCCACCCGCCCATGCGCAGCGTTTCGGTCGCGCGCATCTCGAGCCCGAAGAAATGCGGGATGTCGGGGGCCCCGGACCGCTGGAAGTACTGCGGGTCGGAGGTGTAGACCTGCAGCCCCGTCTCGCCGTTGGTGATCGGCGTCAGCACCGAGTAGGCGAGCGCGAAGGACATCTGCGCGAAGGCCAGCGTGAGGATCGAGAAGTAGATCCCCGATCGCCGGAGCGAGATGAAGCCGATGAGCAGGGCGAAGACCGCACCGACGATAACCGACAGGATGATGGCCGGCACGACGTTGTAGCCCAGCAGCTTGAACATCCACACCGCCGCGTAGGAGCCGACGCCCAGGAAGGCGGCGTGCCCGAACGAGAGATAGCCGGTCAGGCCGAACAGGATGTTGAAGCCGATCGCGAAGATTCCGAAGATCACGAACCGCTGCATCAGGTCGGGATAGCCCGCGTTGAACTGCGCCAGCGAGCTGTTCGCGGGGAAGGGGTTCAGAAGGAACGGCGCGAACAGGGTCATCAGTGCGACGATGACCAGCAGCCACGTGTCCTTGGTGTTCAATCCGAGCATGGGATTACTCCTCCATCACGCCCTTGCGCCCCATCAGACCGCGCGGACGGGTCAGAAGGACGATGATGGCGACGAGGTAGATGATGATCTGGTTGATGCCGGGGATCAGGTCGATCACCGCGGTCATCGAGGCGAAGGATTCCAGGATGCCCAGCAGGAAGCCGGCCAGCACCGCGCCGGGCAGCGAGCCCATGCCGCCGACCACGACGACGACGAAGCTCAGCACGAGGAAGTCCATCCCCATGTGGTAGTTCGGCGCGTTGATCGGCGTGTACATCACGCCCGCCAGTCCCGCGACGCCGGCCGCGATGCCGAACATGATGGTGAAGCGCTTGTCGATGTCGATGCCCAAGAGGCCCACCGTCTCTCGGTCGGCCATGCCCGCGCGCACCACCATGCCGAAGGTCGTGAACTGCAGGAAGGCGAACACGCCCGAGATCACCGCCATCGCGAACACGAAGTAGACGAGGCGCCAGTAGGGATAGATGATCGCGCCGGGGTCGAAGCCCAGAAGGACGCCGAAGTCGAACGACCCGCTGAACACGTCGGGAGCGGGGGTCGGGATCGGGTTGGCGCCGTAGAAATACTTGATGATCTCCTGCAGCACGATCGCCAGGCCGAAGGTCACGAGGATCTGGTCGGCATGGGGGCGCTTGTAGAAGTGCTTGATCAGGCCGCGCTCCATCACGAAGCCGACGAGCAGCATGATCGGGATGGCGAAGAGGATTGCCAGGGGCACCGACCAGTCGATGATCGTGGCGCCGGTCTCGGGGCCGAACCACGCTTGGACGTAGGGCGTCTCGACCGTCATCGGGTTGCCGAGAAAGTCGGTGCGGCTGTCGTCGACCGTCTCGTAGCTGATCGTCAGGATGCGTTGCAGGGTCACCGCGCAGAAGGCGCCGATCATGAACAGCGCCCCGTGGGCGAAGTTCACCACCCCCAGCGTGCCGAAGATGAGCGTCAGGCCGAGGGCGATGAGCGCGTAGGCCGAGCCCTTGTCCAGACCGTTGAGGATTTGAAGTAGGATCGCGTCCATCTCGTGGGACCTCTCGGAAGATGCGGGATGTCGCCGCGTATCACTCCGCCGCCCCCATCAGGGGACGGCGGAGCTTCGGCGGCCGGGCGCCGCTGCCTGACGCCCGGCCGATGACCGCGCGGATCAGGCGCCCGGGTTGCACTCACCCAGATTGCCGCCCGCGAACATCTCGTGCTCGGGGTCGTAGGTGACCTTCTCGGCCGGGGTGGCCTCGACGATCTCCACGAGGTCGAACTCGTTCTCGGGGTTCTCCTTGCCGCGCACGACGACGACGTCCTTGAAGCACTGGTGGTCGGACGCGCGGTAGAGGGTCGGGCCGTTGCCGAGCCCGTCGAACTCGTACCCTTCCAAGGCCTCGGCCACGGCGCACGGGTTGAACGAGCCCGCCCGCTGCACCGCGTCGGCGTAGAGGATCGTCTGGGCGTAGCAGGTGTGCGCCGCCTGGCTCGGCGGGAAGCCGTACTTTTCGCCAAAGGACTGCACGAAAGCGTTGGTGCCCTTGTAGCGGTCGCCCAGCTGGTTCTCGATCTTCCAGTCCCAGTTCTGGCTGCCGGGGATACCGGCGATGTTCTCGCCCGCGCCACGCGCCATCAGCTCGGAATAGAGCGGCACGACGATCTGGAAGTCCTTGCCGTTGGCCGTGGCTTCCTTGAGCCCGAACTGCACCGCGTTGGTCAGCGAGTTGACCATGTTGCCGCCGTAGTGGTTCAGCACCAGCACGTCGGCGCCCGAGTTCAGGACCGGCGCGATGTAGGACGAGAAGTCCGTCGCCGCCAGCGGGGTGAGGACGTTGTTCACCGTCTCCCAGCCGAGCGCCTCGGTCGCGGCCTGGATCGATTCCTGCTGCGTCCAGCCCCAGGTGTAGTCGGCGGTCAGGTGATATGCCTTGCGGTCGCTGCCGTAGAGACCTTCGAGCACCGGCGCCATCGCCTGCGCGGACATGTAGGCGTTGAAGAAGTGGCGGAAGCCGTTGGCCTTCTTGTCCTTGCCGGTAGTGTCGTTCGAGTGGGTGAGACCCGCCATGAAGATCACGCCGGCCTCCTGGCAGAGACCCTGCACCGCGACGGCGACGCCCGAGGACGAGCCGCCGGAGATCATCACCGCGCCGTCCTTCTCGATCATCGAGCGGGCGCTGGCGCGGGCCGCGTCGGACTTGGTCTGGGTGTCGCCGGTGACGTACTCGACCTTCTTGCCGAGGATGCCGCCACCCTCGAGCGCGTCGCTCGAGAAGGTCTGCAGCATGCCGCCGTCGCCTTCGCCGTTGAGGTGCTCGACCGCCAGCTCGAAGGCGCGCAGCTCATCGGCGCCCTCGTCGGCATAGGGGCCCGTCTGCGGCACGTTGAAGCCCAGCGTGACCGTGCTGCCCGTGGGGGCATTGGTGAACCCGCTGTCCTGGGCCCAGGCCGCACCGGTGAAGAGCGTCGGCGTGGCCAGGACTCCCCCCATGGCCGCACCTGTCCGAAGCACGCCGCGGCGTGTCAGTCTCGATTTCGTCATGACTTCCTCCCGTTTCGTCACCGTCCAGCCGCGTGGGCGGACGGGCGTCCCTTTACAGGACAGGCAAAAATATGCCGGCAGGTCGAAAACAAAACAACAACTCTCTCTAAAAGCGTGATTTTTCTGTAAACAAATGAACAAGTCGTCTAAGTGTTTTGTAAACAAATTATCACGCGGGTGCAGAAAGTGCATGATTTGACGGGGCTTTCGCGATGCCGACACGCGGCCTGACGGGCACGCGCATCCGGGCGCGGCGACTGGATCTGGGCCTGCAGCAGGCCGAGCTGTCGCGACGCGTCGGAATTTCCGCGTCCTACCTGAACCTGATCGAACACAACCGCCGCAGAATCGGCGGCAAGCTGCTGTCGGACATCGCCAACGCGCTGGACACCGACTCCACCCAGCTGGCCGAGGGGGCCGAGGCGGCATTGCTGGATGCCCTGCGCGCGGCGGCGGCCAGTCCCGGCGGCGAGACGGCCGAGCGCGAGCGCGCCGAACGGTTCGCCGGGCAGTTCCCCGGCTGGGCCGGACTCGTCACCGCGCAGGCCCGGCGCATCGACACACTGGAGCGCGCGGTCGCGACGCTGAATGACCGCCTGGCGCACGACCCCTTCCTGTCGGCCTCGATCCACGACCTGCTGTCCACGGTCACCGCGATCCGCTCGACCAGCGGCATCCTCGCGGGGGAGGAGGCCGTTGATCCCGAATGGCAGACCCGGTTCCACCGCAACCTCTACGAGGACAGCCGGCGGCTGGCGGAAAGCGCCCAGGCGCTGGTCAGCTATCTCGACGCGGGCGGCAACGCCGAAAAGACGCTCGCCGCCCCGCAGGAGGAACTGGAGGCGTGGCTGTCGGCGCGGGGCCACCACATGCCCGAGATCGAGGACGGCGCGGCGCCCGCGGCGGTCGTTGACGGCGCAGCGGAGCTGTCCAGCGCCTCGTCCAGCGCGCTGGCGCTCGCCCATGTCGGCCGCTACGCCTCTGACGCGGCGGCGCTGCCGATGGCGCCGTTCCTCGACAGCGTGGATGCGTTGGGCATGGACCCCGCGGGGCTGGCGGCGCGGTTCGGTGTCGGGCTGAGCGTAGTGCTGCGGCGCCTCGCCCAGATGCCCGAGGACCGTCTGCCGGGGCCGGTGGGCCTGGTCGTCTGCGACGGCTCGGGCACGCTGACCTTCCGCAAGCCGGTGGCCGGCTTCGATCTGCCCCGGTTCGGCGCGGCCTGTCCGCTGTGGCCGCTGTTCCAGGCGCTGGCCCGGCCGATGCAGCCGATCCGCTCGTGGATCGCGCCGGCGGGACGGGCGCCCCAGCGGTTCCTGTCCTTCGCGGTGTCCGAGCCAAGCTATCCAGAGGGCTTCGACGGCCCGGCGGTGATCGAGGCGGTGATGCTGCTGCATCCGTCGGCGGTGCCGGCGGAGGTCGTCCCCAATACGGTCGGCGTGAGTTGCCGCATCTGCCCCCGTGCCGAGTGCCCGGCGCGCCGCGAGCCCTCGATCGTGGCCGCGGCCGGCTAGAGAAGAGCGCCGCCGCGCAAGTGGCGGCTTTCTTTGACTTGACCGGAGCGGCGCGTCATAGTTTCACATCACGGCTGCACCTTGGGGAGGAGGGGCATCGTCGCATGGGCAAGCGTGTCCTGCTGATCGAGGACGAACCGAGCATCATCGAAGCGATCCGCTTCATCCTGTCCCGCGACGGATGGGCAGTGGATACGCATGCCGATGGCGCCACGGCGATGACCGCGCTGGCGCGGCGCACGCCGGATCTGGTGATCCTCGACGTGATGCTGCCGGGGCGGTCGGGGTTCGACATCCTGTCCGACCTGCGCGCCGATCCGGTGCATGGCGCGCTGCCGGTGCTGATGCTCACCGCGCGGGGACAGACCCGCGACCGCGAGCAGGCGCTGGCGCTGGGCGCGAGCCGGTTCATGACCAAGCCCTTCTCGAACGCCGAGGTCCGCGATGCGGTCAACGCGCTGTTCGCTGAGGCCGGCGGCGACGCCGCGCGGCAGGCATGAGCACCTCGCGGCCGCCCGTCTTTCTCGAGCGGCAATCCTATCGCCGTCGGCGGCTGGCCGACGCCGCCCGGCTGTTGCCTCTGGCGGGCGCCGTCGCCTTCGTCTTTCCGGTGTTCTGGTCCGGCGGTGACGAGGCCGCGGCACGCCCCGCCACGGCGGATGCGGGGCTTTACGTCTTTGCCGTGTGGCTGGGCCTGATCGTGTTGGCGGCGCTTCTGTCGGGACGGCTGGTGCGCCATGGCGAGGACGCGGACCAGGACGGCTGATGCTTTCGTTCAACCTGCTTCTGGCCGTCTGCCTGTGCTACGTCGTCCTGCTGTTCGCGATCGCCTTCTGGGCCGAGAAGCGGGCCGAGGGCGGACGGCTGGGCTGGCTGCGCTCGCCGCTGGTCTACACGCTGTCGCTGTCGATCTACTGCACCGCGTGGACGTTCTACGGCGCGGTCGGATATGCCGCGCGCTCGGGGCTGGAATTCGCCACGATCTATCTCGGGCCGACGCTGATCATGGTCGGCTGGTGGGGCATCCTGCGCAAGATGGTGCGGATCGGCCGGACCCAGCGGATTACCTCGATCGCGGACCTGATCTCGTCGCGCTACGGCAAGTCGACGCTGCTGGGCGTGCTGGTGACGCTGCTGGCGGTGCTCGGGACCACGCCGTACATCGCGCTGCAGCTCCAGTCGGTGACGCTGTCCTTCGCGGTTTTCGCCACCGACAGCCATGTCGCCACGCCCGAGCACTGGCAGAGCCCGGACCTCGAGGCCACGGCGCTGTGGGTCGCGGCGGGGCTGGCCATCTTCACCATCGTGTTCGGCACCCGGAACATCGACGTGAACGAGCGTCACCACGGCGTCGTCACCGCCATCGCCGTCGAGGCCGTGGTCAAACTGTTGGCTCTGCTGGCGGTCGGGGCCTTCGTGGTGTGGTCGGTGGCGGACGGTCCGGGCGACATCTACCGCTACATCGACGCGTCACCGATCAGCGACTGGCAGGTGGCGCCGGGCCGCTGGATCGGTCTGACCTTCCTGTCGGCGGCGGCCTTCCTGTGCCTGCCGCGGATGTTCCACGTCCTCGTCGTCGAGAACGCGGACGAGCGGCACCTGGCCACCGCCAGCTGGGCCTTTCCGCTGTATCTCTTCGCGATGAGTCTCTTCGTCGTCCCGATCGCGGTCGTGGGGCTGGCAACAATGCCCGAGGGCAGCAATCCCGACCTGTTCGTCCTGACGCTGCCCCTGTCGTTCGACCGCGAGGTGCTGGCGATGTTCGCCTTCCTTGGCGGGTTCTCGTCGGCGACCTCGATGGTGATCGTCGCGGCGATCGCGCTGGCGACGATGGTGTCGAACCACATCGTCATGCCGATCTGGCTGGCCACCCGCACCGACGGCGCGTCGATGTCGGGCGACGTGCGCAACGTGCTGCTGCTGTCGCGGCGGCTGTCGATCATCGGCGTGCTGGGGCTGGGCTATACCTATTTCCGGGTGTCGGGGGGCGGGACCGCGCTGGCGGCGATCGGGCTGATCTCGTTCGTGGGCGTGGCGCAGGTGCTGCCGGCGCTTCTGGGCGGGATCTTCTGGCGCGGGGCGACGCGGGTCGGGGCGGCGCTCGGCGTGGGCGTGGGGTTCGCGATCTGGCTCTATGCGCTGCTCCTGCCCAGCTTCGGCCCCGATGCCGCGATGCCCGCCGCGCTGCTGCAGGACGGACCCTGGGGCGTGGGCTGGCTGCGGCCGCAGGCGCTGCTGGGCACCGGCGCGATGGACCCGGTGATCCATGCGCTGTTCTGGTCGATCCTGCTGAACACGCTGGCCTTCTGCGCGGGCTCGCTGCTGACCTTTCCGACGCCGCTGGAGCGGTTGCAGGGCGCCGATTTCGTGCATGTCTTCCGCCACCCGGCCGGCGCGCGCGGCTGGTCGCCGGGAATGGCCGAGGCCGAGGACCTGCTGATCATGGCGCAGCGCATCCTGGGCCCGTCCGAGGCGCAGGCGCTGTTCCAGGCCGAGGCGTCCGCGCAGGGCAAGCAGGGCTACCTGCCTGACACCACGTCGGATTTCCTCGACCGGCTCGAACGCGAACTGGCCGGGTCGGTCGGGGCGGCGACGGCCCATGCGATGCTGGGGCAGATCACCGGCGGGGCGGCGGTGTCGGTCGAGGAACTGATGCGCGTGGCCGACGAGACCGCGCAGATCATGGAATACTCCGCCCAGCTCGAGGCGAAGTCGGCCGAACTCAGCCGCACCGCCCGACAGCTGCGCGAGGCGAACGAGAAGCTCACGGCGCTGTCGATCCAGAAGGACGCCTTTCTCAGCCAGATCAGCCACGAGTTGCGCACGCCGATGACCTCGATCCGGTCGTTCTCCGAGATCCTGCGGGACGGCGGCGTCGAAGAGCCCGAGGCCCGCAGCCGCTATGCCGGCATCATCCATGACGAGGCGCTGCGCCTGACGCGGCTTCTGGACGATCTGCTGGACCTCAGCGTGCTGGAGAACGGGCAGGTCACGCTGAACGAGCAGGACGTGATGCTGTCGCAGGTGATCGACCGGGCGGTGACGGCCACCGGCTCGCGCGCGGACGGGCTGCGCATCCGCCGCAACCCGGCCGACGAACAGGTGCCGCTGCGGACCGACCCCGACCGCCTGGCGCAGGTGTTCATCAACCTGATCGCCAACGCGCGTAAATACTGCGACGCGGCCGAACCCGAGCTGGGAATCGCGGTGCGGCGCGGCGGCGTGGCGGTATCGGTGGATTTCGTCGACAACGGCGCGGGGATTCCGCGCGACGCGCAGGCGGTGATCTTCGAGAAGTTCTCTCGCCTCGGGGACACCTCGGCGGCGGGCGGCGCGGGGCTGGGCCTGGCGATCTGCCGCGAGATCATGGTCCGGCTGGGCGGCGGGATCTCGTATCTGCCGGGGCAGGGCGGTGCGGCGTTCCGCGTCACGCTGCCTCTGGCGAATGTCCGCGCGGCGTAAGCGTTTGGTAACGGCATTTTGGCAGGAAGGCCCCTCAGGAAGAGCGGACGGACTCCATGACGGCCGAGGCACGGCAGACCACGCTGCACCGGATGATCGACCGGGCCGACGATCGGCTGGCCGGTGTCGAACCGGCTCTGCGCCGTGCCTGGCGGCTGGCGCTGGTCAAGGGATTGTCCGGCGGCGCCGGCCTGCCGGCGGCGCTGACCGCGTTCGAACAGGCCGATGTGCCGGCGGCCGAGCGGGCGGACCTGCCCGAAGAGGACGACCTGATCGCGCTGCTCGAGGCGCCGGGTGGCGCGCTCGGAGTCGCGATGGTGTCGTCGCAGCTCGTCTCGGCGGTGATCGAGGCGCAGACGATGGGCAAGGTGCTGGCCCGCGCCGCGCCCAGCCGTCAGCCGACGATCACCGATGCCACGATGCTGGCCGACGTGATCGACCGGGTGCTCAGCACCTTCGACGCCGAAGCCGAGGGATACGACGACGCGCCGGGCCGCGGGTTCCGCTATGGCACCCGGCTGGCCGATGGCCGCGCGGCCGCGCTGGCGCTGGCCGACGCGCCGCACCTCGTGCTGCGGTTCGATCTGGCGCTGGGGGTCGGCACCGGGCGGAGCGGTGTCCTGCGGTTGCTGCTGCCGCAGCCGAAGGCCGCCGATGTCTATGACCCCGACCTCTGGCGCGGGCGGCTCGAACAGGCGGTTCTCCAGGCCGAGGTTCCGGTCTCGGTCGAACTGGTCCGGCTGCCGCTGCCGGTGGGTCGGGCCCGCGATCTACAGCGGGGCGACCTGGTTCCCATCCCGCGCGACGCGCTGTCCCGTGCGCGCCTGGCGGGGCCGGGCGGCGCCACGCTGGGCTGGGCGCATCTGGGACAGAGCGGCGGGCATAGGGCGGTGCGCCTGACAGGCGCCGCTGACGCCGCCGCGCCCGACACTTGGGAGCCGCAGCAGCTGACCGACGAGGGCTAGGTGCGGGTGATGCCCCGCTTGCCCATCATCTCGAGCTGCGGACGCAGCCCGGCAATGTCGTATCCGGCGCGGCCCGCCGTCTCGATCAGGTCGTCGGGCGAGGCATGCTCGGCCTGCGACAGCGCCCAGACGATGGTGCAGCGGGTGCCCGACCGGCAATAGGCGAAGACCGGGCCCTCTGCCTCGGACAGCACCTTGCCCTGGGTCGTGACGTTGTCCTCGGTCAGCGCGCCGTTGACCACCGGATTGTCATGGAAGGCAAGGCCGGCCGCCTCGGCCGCCGCGCGCACGGCTGCGGCGTTCTCGTCCGGGCCGACCTCGGAATCGGGGCGGTTGCAGATGATGACTTTATAGCCGGCTTCGGCCAGCGCGGGCACATCCTCGGGCGTGATCTGCGGCGAGACGGCGTAGGCGGGGGTGATGGTGCGGATTTCCATGTGCGGACAGTATCGCCGCGCGCGGCGGGTTTCCAGCGTCGGCGCGTACCTGAGATGCGCAGCGGAACGTCACCCTGCCACCCTGATCGGCAGAGCGGGCGCCAATGTGCCGAAGCTGCTCTTTCGTGCTTCGCAGCTGACGCTCCGTCATGTTAGACTTTTGGATAAGGGTACAGTCTGCCGTACCCGAGCTGCCATGGGAGGACTGGCCAATGCGCCAATACCGCAAGACGGACGAGATCGACCGTTTGGTTGATACTGTGCTCACCCAGCCCGAACGCATCGACGAGGTCAAGGCGGCGCTGCGCCGTCGCCTGTCGTCGAGCGCCGACTTGCGCGTTGCTTCGACCAGACCCGTCGCGACCGCCGAGCCCGACGATCTGTGGGACAATGTCCCTGTCTGAGGTTTGACCTCAGGACAGGATGACACCCAGCAGGCACATCATCAATCCGAGCGCCGATATTGCCAGCGCTCCGAGATTCCAGGCGACGAGGCGCTGAAGCCGTGCGCGCAGCGCCTCGTCCGTCAGGCCGGCCCGCCGCGCGCGCCAGGCCTCGACGATGCACCAGACGAGGCCCGCCAGACCCAGAAGGGAAAGCGCGGCGCCGCCCCATACAAGTGCTTCCATCGCCCCAGCCTCCGTGTTGCCGTGTCCTTCAGGTGCGCGTGCCTAGCGTGAAACCCCGCGCGCGGCAATCGACGCATCTTGTCCCGGCCGGCGCGGGCTTGTAGGAGGCGGGCTCATCCCGCGAAAGCAAGGCGTTTCCCATGAGCGACATCGTCGATCCCCCTTCTGACAATTATCGTGTGACGGCGGACGAGCTGCGACAGTTCGTCGAACGCTACGAGCGGCTGGAGCAGGACAAGAAGGACATCGCCGAACAGCAGAAAGAGGTCATGGCCGAGGCCAAGGGGCGCGGCTACGACACCAAGGTGATGAAGAAGGTCATCGCGCTGCGCAAGCGTGAGCCCGACGACATCGCCGAGGAAGAGGCGGTGCTTGACATGTACAAGCAGGCGCTTGGCATGGGCTGATCCCCGCGAGGCCGTGCCCACCGGAATGATGTACCCCTTCGGGTCGATACCGGCGCACGCGCCTTTGCGGTAGTCTCGTCATCGTCCGGCATGTCGGCCGGCCGTCATCGCCCGGCACATCCCGATGTGCCGCAAGGGGGGACGAGACTATGATCCTCACGTTTCACCGAGTCCTGTCCTGTGCCATCGTGTGCCTGTCGATCGCGGGCGGGGCACGGGCGCAGTCGACCATTCCCGAGATGCCACGCCTGTGGTTCCCGAAATCGCCACCCGCCCAGCCCGCCCCCTGCGAGGGCAAGGCCTGCCCGGCCCCTGGCGGCGGACAGTCTACCGGGCCAGCAGGGTGACCCCGGGCATCGCGGCGAGCCGGTCGATATCGGCCGCATAGAGCGCCGTGAGCTCGTCGACCAGCGCGGGCGACCAGCCGGGCAGATCGATCTCGGTCTGGTGCGTGCCGGGCAGGGCGAACTTGTCGAGGAACGCCGCCATGATCCGCTGCCGGGTCTCTGCTTGTGCGGGCGGGTGCCGCTTGACGTAGGCGCGCAGGCGGTGCTGGCCCTCGTCGGACATGATGTGGCGCAGCATGTCGAAATCGCCGTGCAGGTGCGCGGAGGACGGCAGGCCCGCGATACTGCGCAGGATCGTCGGGAAAAGCAGTGGCGCGTTCTCGTGGCACCAGACAACGATGCCGGCGTCCGGCGCCGCCTCCTGCAGGCGCAGGACGAAGCCCGACCATGACAGCTCGCGCGGGTCCGTTCCGTGCAGCACGTCCGGCTGCGGGCGCCTGTCGTCGGACTGCGCGGCGACGAGGGCGGGGACGAAGCTGGCCGGGTTGCGGATGCCGAGGTGGAACGTGACCGTGTGGTCGGCGAACGCCCGGCGCAGCCACCCGGCCTTGAACGCGCGCGGATAGAGCATCCCGTCGCCGATGGCGCGGCCCGGCACCGAGATGAAGCTGTCGTTCGACAACACGAGCCGGGCGGGATCCTCGCCCTCAAGGATCGCTTCGAGCGTGGCGTCCTGCCGCTCGCTCGTGGCGGTCTCGCCGCGCAGCGTCGTGATCAGATCGCGCAGGAGCGGGCGGTAGGTCTGCGGATCGGGAACGCTTACGCCGTGTTCGGCCAGGCGCGCGCGGTTTCGCAGCAGCGACTTTACCAGCCGGTCGTGATCGGTGCAGTGCGCGCCGATGTGAAAGGCAATCTCCATCGCGTCTTTCTGCGGCGTTGCGTCCGCGATGACCAGCGCCTTTTGGTGGACTTCCGACCCCCTGAGGCGCTAGGTGCGCATCATGGTCGATCAAAAGACTCAAGCATCGCCGGACGCCCGCCCGCTGCCGCGGATCGACCTGTGGTCGGTCGCCGCCATCGCTATTGCCGCGCTCGTTCTCCTGCCGCTCGTCACGGTCGGCTGGCTGGCCCTGACGCCGGGCCAGAACATCTGGCCGCAGCTTCTGTCGACGGTGCTGCCACGCTATTTCGGCAACTCGGTGCTCCTGATGTTGGGCGTCGGGATCTCGGCGGCGGTGGTGGGCACGGGGACCGCCTGGCTGATCGTCAGCTACCGCTTTCCCGGAGCGCGCTGGCTGGAATGGCTGCTGCTGCTGCCGCTGGCGATCCCGGCCTATGTCGGCGCCTACGCCATCGTCGACTTTCTGGAATACGCGGGCCCGGTTCAGCGCGGTCTCAGGGCGCTGTTCGGCTGGCAGTCGGCGGGGGACTACTGGTTTCCCGACATCCGCTCGCAGGGCGTCGCGATCGTCGTGCTTGCCGCCGCGCTGTATCCGTATGTCTACCTCATGGCGCGCGCCGCCTTCCGCGAGCAATCCGGCAACGCGATCGAGGTCGCGCGCCTGCTGGGCTCGGGCCCCTGGGCACGGTTCTTTCGCGTGGCCCTGCCGCTGGCACGTCCGGCGATCGCGGCGGGAACCGCCATCGTGATGATGGAGACGGTCAACGATTTCGGGGTGGTCGACTATTTCGGCGTGCAGACGCTTACGACCGGCATCTTCACCGTCTGGCTGGAGATGAACAGCGCGGGCGGCGCGGCGCAGATCGCCTGCGTCATCCTGGTGATGGTGCTGGCCCTGATGGGGCTCGAACGCGGCAGCCGTCGGCGGGGGCGGACCCATCGCGCGACGCGCGGCGAGCGTCCGATGCCGGCGATCGACCTGACCGGCTGGCGCGGTGTTGCGGCGACGCTGGCCTGCGCCGTCCCCTTCGCCGTCGGCTTCGTCCTGCCGGTGGGCGTGATGGGCTGGCACGCCCTCCGCCACCCCGACGCGTGGCTCGCGCCGGGTCTGGGGCGGTCGCTGATGCACACGGTCGTCGCCGGCGGCGCGGCGGCGCTGCTGACGGTGCTCGGGGCGCTGGTGCTGGTCTATGGCGTGCGGCTGGCGGGCCGGTCGCTGCCCCGGCGCCTGATGCCGGTCACGACGATCGGCTATGCGGCACCGGGTGCGGTGCTGGGGCTTGGCATCCTGATCCCGCTGGCCGCGTTCGACAACGCACTGGCGGACGCGATCCTGGCGGTCACGGGGCACGATCCTGGGCTGATCCTGACCGGCTCGGCCGCGGCGATCGTGGTGGCCTATTGCGTGCGCTTCTTCGCCATCGCCCAGGGCGCGGCCGATTCGGCGATGGGCCGGGTGTCGCCGAGCCTGCCGATGGCGGCGCGGGCGCTGGGGCTGGGTGCGGGCGGGACGCTGCGCCATGTCTACGCGCCGCTGATGCGCGCGTCGCTGGGGACGGCGCTTTTGCTGGTGTTCGTCGATTGCGTCAAGGAACTGCCTGCGACATTGCTGCTGCGGCCGTTCAACTACAACACGCTGGCGACACGGGTGCACGAGCAGGCCTCGCTCGAACGGATTGGCGAGGCCTCGCCCGCGGCGCTTCTGGTGATGGGTGTCGGGCTGGTAGCGGTCATCGTTCTGGCCCGGACAAATCGCTGAGACTTGCGCCGCCCCGGCGCACGTCCTAGAGACGCGGGCAGGGCCGGTCTAGCTCAGCTGGTAGAGCGCCTGATTTGTAATCAGGATGTCGGGGGTTCGAGTCCCTCGACCGGCACCATCCCCCGACACACCACGGTTCCGCGCTTCAGAGCGCCTCTTCGAGGAATTCCTGAAAGCCGCGCCATGCCGCCTGGTCGGCCTCGAGGTCGTAGTCGTCCGATCCCCAGACGGTGAAGGAATGGCGCGCGCCGCCGAAGACCTCGGCCCCGTGTTCGATCCCGGCCTCCTGCAGGTTGTTCAGGAGCCCCGCCATGGCTTCCATCCCCGAGACAGGGTCGGCCGAGCCGTGGAACACCATCACGGGTCCCTCAGCGGCGCTGTAATCCTGGCCTTCGGGCGTCTCGAGCCCGCCGTGGAACGTCGCGAAGCCGTCCAGCTCGGCCCCGGCGCGCAGTGCTTCGAGGGCCGCCGCGCCGCCGAAGCAATAGCCCATCAGCACCATGTCGTCGCTCGCGCCGGGGATGTTCCCGGCCTCTTCGATCGACCCCATCAGCCGCTCGCGGAACGTCTCGCGGTCCTCGTAGAGCGCGCCGGAGAGGGAGCGGTTCTCTTCGGTCGTCTGCGGGTCGGTATCCGCGCCGTAGACGTCGATGGCGAAGGCGGTATAGCCGAGCGCGGCCAGCATGTCGGCGCGGCGTTCCTCGTACTCGGTCATCCCGTCCCAGTCGTGGACGATCAGCACCGTGCCGCGCGGCTCGTCGAGAGCGGTGTTCGTGGCGACATACCCCTCGAAGGTCCGGTCGCCGACGGTGTATTCGTGATAGTTGCCCGTGATCTCCGCCTGCGCGGCGGTGGCGCCGCCAAGTGCGGCGAGGGCGAGTGAAAAGCGCAGTCGCATGGAAAGCCTCCCTTCGGTCATCTTCCGATCGGACGAGATAGCTTGACGCGTGGCGGGGTCCGCCGGCGTGACGCCGTGCCGCGGGGCACTAGGTCGCCCGGAATGACCGAGACACACGATACCATCGCCGTCATTGGCGCGGGACTGGCCGGCCTGACCGCCGCGCGGCGCCTGGCCGACGCGGGCCGAACGCCGGTCGTCTTCGACAAGGGGCGCGGCCTGGGCGGACGGCTGGCCACGCGCCGCACCGATCACGGCCCGTATGACCATGGCGCACCGGGCATCGCCGTTCGCAACGAGGATTTCGCCGCGCTAGTGGAAACGCTGGTGCAGGCCGGCGCCGCCGCCTGGCACGACGACGGCAAGGGGAACGACGCCGTCGGCCTTCCGGGGGCCAGCGGATTGTGCAAGCCGCTGGCCGAGGGGCTGACCGTCCATCGTGGCGTCCGCGTCGGCGAGGTGGCCCGCGCCGGTGTCGGCTGGAGCCTTGCCGACGGCGAAGGAAACGCGCTCGGCCGGTTCGACGCGGTGATCGTCGCGATCCCGGCGCCGCAGGCGGCCGAACTGGTCGGCGCCCATCTGCCGGACGACGCCTTCGAGCGGGTCGACATGGCGCCTTGCTGGACGCTTCTCGCCGCGTGGGAGGACGAGGTCACGCTTCCCGCGCCGGGCGGTGTCTTTGCCCAGATCGTCGAGCAGGGGAGCCTGCCGGACCGCGCGCCGCGCCCCCGCCGCATTGCCGCCCATGCCGACGCGGCGTGGAGCGCGGAGAACCTCGAACTCGACAGGGAGGCGGCCGCGAAGGCGCTTCTGGCCGAGCTCGATCCCGCCACGCCGCCGGTCCATGCCGCGGCGCATCGCTGGCGTTATGCCCGCACCGCCCGGGCGCTGGGGCAGCGCTGTCTTGCCACGGATGACGGGACGCTTCTGGCGGGAGGCGACTGGGCCCTCGGTCCCGAGGCCGAGCATGCCTGGGAGAGCGGCCGCGCGATGGCGGACGCGCTCTTGGCCTCTCTGCGCTGAGGGCCTATTCCTCGCCCCATGGCCGTTCAGATCCCAGACCTCGCCGCGCTCCGGGCGCTCGACTTCGACACCATCATCGATGTGCGCTCACCGTCGGAATACGCCGAGGATCACGTGCCCGGCGCGATCAACCTGCCGGTGCTGTCCGATGCCGAAAGGGCCGAGGTCGGAACGATCTACGTCCAGGAAAGCGCCTTCCGCGCCCGCAAGATCGGCGCGGCTCTGGTGGCGCGCAACGCGGCCCGGCATATCGAGGGGCCGCTGGCGCATCACGACGGCGGGTGGCGGCCGCTGGTCTATTGCTGGCGCGGGGGGCAGCGCTCGGGCTCGTTCGCCGGGATCCTGTCGCAGATCGGCTGGCGGGTCGATCTCGTCGCGGGCGGTTACCAATCCTACCGGCGGGCGGTGAAGGCCGCGCTCTATGATCGGCCGTTCCCGAGCCGGGTCGTGCTGGTCGACGGCAACACCGGCACCGCCAAGACCGACATCCTGGCCGCGCTCCGGGCGCGGGGGAGGCAGGTGATCGACCTCGAAGGGCTGGCCCGCCATCGCGGCTCGGTCTTCGGCGGCACCGGTGCCGACCAGCCGGAACAGAAGGGCTTCGAGAGCGCGCTGGCGGGCGAGGTCGCGGCGCTGGACCCGGCGCGGCCGGTCTTCGTCGAGGCGGAATCGTCCAAGGTTGGCGCCCGGATCGTGCCGCCCGCGCTCTGGGCCGAGATGCGCCGCGCCCCGCGGGTCGAGATTTCGGCCCCGCTGGAGGCCCGCGCCGAATACCTGACCCGCGCCTATGCCGATCTCATCGCCGCGCCGGGGCGGACGGAAGAGATCATTGCGGGCCTCAAGCGGCTGCAGGGGGCCGAGACCGTCGAGCGCTGGACCGGGCTTCTGCGCGAGGGCGCGTTCCAAACCCTCGCGGCCGAGTTGATGGAGCGGCACTATGACCCCCGGTACGCCAAGCAGCGCGGCCGGGGCGAGGGCGATTTCCTCGGCACGGTCAAGACCGAGGGGCTGCAACCCGACGATGTCGAGCGGATCGCGGACCGGCTCGACGCGATGGTGCCCGACCGGCAGGCCGCCGAGTAGCGCTCAGTTCACTTCGATCAGCGGGGGACCGTCCAGGATCGTGCCGATCCGGGCGGCCGGATGGCCGGCCTCGCGCAGGGCCGCTAGGCACGCGTCGGCCTCGTCCGGCGGGATGGCGGCCAGAAGGCCACCCGCCGTCTGTGGATCGAACAACAGCTCGGCGCGGTCGTCGGTGGGCAGGATCATCGCCTGCGCGATCTCGCGGTTCGAGGGGTAGAGCGTCGATCGCGTCCCCGCACGGGACAGCTCGAGCGCGCCCTCCATCAGCGGGATAGATGTCAGTTGCAGCCGAGCGCCCACCTGCGAGGCGTCCAGCATCCCGCTCAGATGCCCGGCCAGCCCAAAGCCGGTCACGTCCGTCATCGCGTTCGCGGAGGCGAGGATCCGCGCCGCGTCGCCCTGCGGTCGCGCCATGTGCTCCAGCGCCGCCGCGACCCATGTGCCCCGCGCCTCGAGCGCCATCTCGGCCGCCAGGATTGTGCCCGAGCCGAGCGGCCGGGTCAGGATCAGCGCGTCCCCCGGTTCTGCGCCGGACAGCGTGATCGGGATGCGGGGCGACAGACCGGTGACGGTGAAGCCGATCGACAGCTCCGACCCCAGCGCGGTGTGCCCGCCCGCGATCGCCGCGCCCTCGGCCTCGAACACCGCGTTCGCCTCGGCGGTGATCTCGGCCAGCATGCGTTGCTGCATCTCCGTCGTCTGGCGCGGCAGCGTCAGCGTGGCGAGCGCCGCCTGCGGCGCCCCGCCCATCGCCCAGACATCGCCCATCGCGTGCACCGCGGCGATCCGCGCCATCAGGCCCCAATCCTCGGTAAAGCCGCGCAGCTGGTCGGTCGTCAGGGCCAGCCGCGTGTCACCGATCCTGAGGATCGCGGAGTCGTCGCCGGCGCCGGTAACGATGTCGTCGCGCGTGATCGGCGGCAGCCCGGCCAGAGCCTTGGCCAGCGCGCCGCGCCCGACCTTGGCGCCGCAGCCGCCGCACATCGGCTTGCCGCCGGCGACCTCTTCGGCCAGCCCCGCCGCGCGATGGCGGGGCAGTGCGGGTGCGGCCATCGGCTGAAGGTCCGACAGTCGGTCCATGAAGCGGCGGTCGATGCGGTCCTTCCAGCGCCACAGCCGCGGCCCCTCGGCGCTGAAGCCGGCCTTTTCGGCGACAGCGGATTTCTCCCCCAGCGAGATCAGCTTGAGATAGCTGCGCTGCGGCCGATAGGCCCGCGTCTTGCCGTCGCCGAGCGCGGCGCGCAGGTTCCGGTCCAGTACCCTGGCGGCCCGCACCGCATAGACCCCGGCCTTGGGTCGTGGTGCGTGCGAGAGATGGGCGCAGTCGCCGGCGGCATAGATCGACGGGTCTGAGCTGCGCAGTGTCCGGTCCACGGTGACGAAGCCGTCGGTCAGCGTCAGCCCCGTCCGCGCCAGCCATCCGTGGGGCCGCGCGCCCGCCGCGCCGGTTGTGAAGCCGGTGGAGACCTGCGTGCCATCGGCCAGTTCCACGAGATCGGGTTCGACCCGGCGTACCTCCCGCCCCTCGATCAGTTGCACGCCCAGCCGGTCTAGATGCCGCATCAGTGCGGCGCGCGCCCGGCGGCCGACACCGGGCAGGGCGGTGCCCGCCTCGACCACGGTGACGGGCAGCACGCGGCCCGTCGCGGCCTGCGCGCCGTGGGCCATCGCCATCGCCAGTTCGACCCCGCCGACACCGCCGCCGATCACGACGGCGCCGCGATCGATCAGCGTCGGCTCGGCAAGCAGCCGGTCGAGATGCGCGCTCCAGCCCTCGGCGAACCGCTCCAGCGGTTTCGCGGCGATGCCGTTTTCGGAAAAGCCGGGCAGTGCCGGCATCTCGGAATGGATGCCGATGTCGATCGAGGCGACGTCATAGGCCAGCGGCGCGCGCCCCTCCACCTCGACGAGACCGCGCGCCCGGTCCAGCCCGGTCGCCCGGCCCAGCACCAGCCGCGCCCCGGCGAACCGCGCCAGCTTGACCAGGTCGATCTCGAGTTCGGTGCGGGTGTAGTGGCCGGCGACGTAGCCCGGCAGCATTCCGGTATAGGGCGCGCTCGGGCCGGGATTGATGACGGTCAGCCTTGCACCGGGCAGGGGGTTCATCCCCCAGGCGCGCAGGACCAGCGCATGCGCATGGCCGCCGCCGATCAGGACGAGGTCGCGGGTCAGGGGCAGGGTCTGCATCGGTGTCGGTCCGGGTGTTGGGCGGTCTGACGTCCCTTAGCCTCTTGAGGCGGGAGTGTCAGGGGGCGATCCACCGTCCGTCGCCGCGGCCACCAAAGACCGCGCGGCGGTGCCGTGTTCCAAGATGCAGCACCTCCATCGTCTCGACGTGAAAGCGCAGCACAGCGAAGCGGTCGCGGTCGATGGTCTCTTCGTAGGTCCCGGGGGCGTGCAGGGGCGTCCCGGGCGGCGGCGTGCCGCCGTAGTTGCGTCGCGCGGTGTCGGGCACGCGGCTCCAGATCGGCGCCACTACCTCGCCCGACAGCACCTCGGCGTGAGCCGACAGCCGCACTTGCAGCGCCGTCTCCGGATCCCAGCTCAGAAGCGCCGCGCGAGGTGTACCGCGCAGTTCCGCGACCTTGGACGAGCTGAGGTCGGTATGCACGTCGAGCCTGGCCGCCTCGCGGTCCGCCGCGCGCACGATCACGGTGCGCGCCGCCGGGTGACCGTCGGCATCCACCGTGGAGAGCGACAGCGTCCGCAGCGGCCCCGTCGCGTCGTCGGGCCCCCCGGCCAACCGGCGCCAGGCCGCGTCGCGCAAGCCGTCCAGCGTCTCGAACCACTCACTCATATCCCGTCATCTCCAGATAGCCGATCCCGTCATGGCTGCCGGTCACCGTCACCGGCCCCTCCCAATAGGCCACGCTGGTGTCCATCCACGCCGCGGAGTTGATCGCCCGCACCTCGATGTCGAGATCGCGCTCGGGCAGGGCCAGCGACCAGTGCGTCGGTATCTCGCGCCCGGCGACCTCGGTCCGCTCCAACGGCGTGCCGCGCAGGTGGCCGTCCTCGTAGGGCGTCGGCGTGCCGTCCGCCGCGATCCAGGTCGAGACGAAGAAATCGTCGCCGCTCGCGTCGCGCAGCCGGTAGCCCATCAGCTTCTCGCCGCCGTCGAGGTGCAGCGAGAACCAATCCCACCCGGTCTGATCGTCGCCCAGGGGCTGGGACGACCATTCCCGGTCCAGCCAGGCATCGCCGGTCACCTGAACCTTGCCGTCCGGCAGGGTGAGCGTGCCCTCGACCTGGTAGAAGGGCTGCGAGTAGTAGTAGCTCGCCTGTCCCGCCTCGGACTTCACCGAGTAGCCGTTGTCGCCCTGTGGCACGAACGGACGGTCGGTGGCGAGGGCCAGGTCATAGGCGAAGTCGGGGCCGGTGGCGGTCATGCGCACGTCCGAGAGGCTGGGCCCCGAGAGGCCCCAGTCGTCGATCCACGCCTCGAACGGGTCGCTCTCGACACCGGCCTGCCCGATGCCGCCCCGTGCGATCCGCTCGGTGACGAAGTGCCTTTCGGGCGTGGTCAGCGCCGCGTGGCCCATCCACCCCTGCGTCGCCGCCCAGCCGGGCGCGTCCGTGCCGCCGGGGGCGAGGGCGTTGCGGAAGAGGGTCCACTGCACGCCGTAGGCGCGGCCCTCGGGGCCTTCGAGATTGGCGGTGATGTACCACCACTCGATGCGAAAGGCCGGGTGCGGCCCGTGGTCGGCGGGGAAGGAGAACGCGACGCCGGGCTGCGGCAGGGCATATCCCTCGGCATCGGTGCCCATCCCTGCGAACCCCTGCGCCGCGGCAGGTCCCGCCAGCCCCCCGATTGCCATCAGCGCGAGGGTGGCGGCCCTGACGGGGCCAACCGGTGTCCACTGGTGTCTAACGTTCATTGGCAAAGACCTTGAGCATATCCGCCGGCGGCGTCCGCGCGATCCGGCGTGCCGGCCAGAGACTGGCCAAGAGCGCGGCCAGCAGCGACAATCCCATCAGAAGCACCCACTGGCCGGGGAACAGGTGCATCGGCAGCCGCCAGCCGAACGCCTCGACGTTGATGACCGCCAGCAGAACCCAGGCCAGCAGCAGCCCCACCGGCAGGGCCAGCAGCATTGTCAGCCCGGCAAGCAGAAGCGCGCGCCACATCTCCAGCCGTGCGAGCCGCCCGCGCGTCAGCCCCAGCGCCCAGACCGGCGCCAGTTGCGGCAGGCGCATCGTGGCAAGCGTCATCAGCGAGGTCAGAATGGCAAAGCCCGCCACCGCCAGCGTCAGCACGTTGAGGGCCCCCGTCACCGCGAAGGTGCGCTCGAACACGCTCAGGGACATCTGCTTGAGCCGTGCTTGATCGACGATTGCGTCGGGCGACAGGCCGAACGTGTCGATCAGCGCGTCGGTCAACGCCCCGGTCTCGGACGGGTCGATGCGGACGCCGAACTCGGTCCGCCGCACATCCTCGAAGCGGTCGAGCGCGTCCATGCCCACAAGCACCTGAGCCAGGGGATTGCCGTAGTCGCTGTAGATGCCGGCCACCTCGGTCTGCCAGCCCGACACGATGATCGCGTCGCCCGGCGACAGGTCGTCGCGATACGACAGCTGCTCGTTGATCAGGACGCCGTCACCCTCCGCGACCCGGTCCCAGACATCCGGCTGCGCCGACAGGATCGGCCAGTTGTCCCGGTAGGTCGGGTGGTCGGCGACACCGTAGATTTCGGTCGGAAGGCCGCCGATCTCTCCCTCGGCCGAGAAGATCGGTAGGACCGCGCGGCTGCGTTCTTCGAGGAACGCGCGGAGGTCGCCGGCCTGCGCCTCGTCTTCGGCGGTGACGTAGAGTTCGGAGGCAAGCCGCTGGTCGAGCCAGCCGGTGAAGGTCAGCCGGAAGGACGACACCATCGTGCCGACGCCGATATTCGTGGCAAGCGCCAGCAGCAGCGCCATCAGCGCCAGCGACAGCCCCGGAAGTTGCTGCCGCGTATCGGCCCAGAACCACTCGCGCACGGGGCCGCGCGCCATCCGCCCGCCCAGCCTGAGGGCGCCGTGCAGGATCAGGGGCAGGGCCAGCGCCGCGGCGATCAGCAGTGCGCCCAGCATCGCGAAGCCTGCCACCAATCCGCTTCCCAGCCATCCGGTCAGCGCGGCCAGGACGGCAAGGGCCAGCGCCGCGACGGCCTGCCAGCGCATCGAGCGTTCGCGCGCCATCGCCCAGGCACGGGGCTGAGCGGGTGCGAGCAGCGGCAGCCGGGCCACCTGCCACAGCGATGATCCGGCGGCGATCGCCGTCCCCAGCACCGAGATCCCCAGCCCCGTCAGCCACCAGACCGGCGCGATCGACAGCTCACCCTCGACGCTGGCGCCGTAGAGGCCGCGCAGTGTTGCCGCCACGTCCGGCAGAAGCAGCGTCGCGATCAGGTAGCCGAGCGCGATGCCGAGCGCCCCGGCGACGACCGCGAAGACCAGAAGCTCGGCCATCAGCAGGCCCAGCAGCGCCCGCGTCGACAGCCCCAGCGCCCGCAAGGTGCGAAAGACCGGCCTGCGCTGCTCGAACGCCAGCCCGACGGCCCCGCGAACGATGAACAGCCCCACCGCGAAGCTGAGAAGACCGAAGGCCGTGAGGTTCAGGTGGAAGCTGTCGGTCAGGCGGGCGAGGTCCGCCTGACCCTGGCCTTCGCGGACACGCAGGTCCGGCGCAATAGTGTCCAGCGACGGACGGGTCAGCGGCTGGTCGTCGAGAACGAGGAGGTAGGAGAGTTGCCCCCTCAGCCCCAGCAGGTCCTGTGCGATGCCGATATCGGCATAGCCCATCGCGGGCGCGACGCCCTCGACCCGAACGATGGGCGGCAGGTCGGTTCCGGCAAGGCGGTCGGCAGTGGCCGGTGACACGACGACCTGTCCCGGTGGCGTCAGGAAAGACAGGTCCAGGGCGGTATCCGCTAGATCACCTGGCAGGCTGCCGCCGGGCAGGGTGAAGGGATCGACGCCGAGCAGCCGGATGCTGCCGTTTTCGGTCTGGACGCGGCCATCGACGACCGGGGTCACCAGCCATCCCGCGCGGCGCAACGCCACGAAGTCGTCCTGGTTGATCGCGGCACCGTCGCGGGCCACGATCCTGTCCCGCGACTCGGCCCCGAGCGCCTGAGCGGCGCGGTCGTAGCTGGCGCGCGCCTCGGTATTGATCGCCTGGACGCCGGACCACAGCGCGGTGGCCGTCGCCAGCCCCAGCAGAAGCGTGACAAGCTGGAAGGGCCGCCGCCACCAATGCGACAGCAGCGCGTGGAGGCCGGCTTGCATCATCCGCTGAGCGCCCCGCGTTCCAGGTAGAGCCGCCGGTTCATGCGCGCGGCGAGCTGTGCGGAATGGGTCACCATCAGAAGCGTCGCGCCGGTCTCCCTCACGAGGTCGAGCATCAGGTCCAGCACCCGCTCTCCGGTGTCCTCGTCGAGATTGCCCGTGGGCTCGTCGGCCAGCACGAGACGCGGCTTGGCGGCCAGCGCGCGGCCGATGGCGACACGCTGCTGCTGTCCGCCCGACAGCTGTTCGGGATACTTCTTGCCATGGTCGGCCAGGCCCAGCCGCTCGGTCAGGCGGGCGTCCCAGTCGGTGTCCCGCCGTCCGGCGAGCCGCGCCTGGAAGGCCAGGTTGTCGGCCACGGTGAGCGAGGGGATCAGGTTGAACTGCTGGAACACGATGCCGACACTGTCCCGCCGCAAGCGTGCGCGGCCGCGATCGTCCAGCGCCGTGACCTCGTCCTCTCCGATCACGATGCGCCCGCTGTCGGCACGGTCGAGCCCGCCGATCAGGTGCAGCAGCGTCGACTTGCCCGAGCCGCTTTCCCCCTGCAGCGCCATTGTGTCGCCATCGTCCAGCCCGAACGACACGCCCTTCAGCACGGCGGTAGGTCCGGCCTCGCCGGGATAGGTCTTGCTCAGGGTATCGACGCTCAGCACGTGTCGCGGCCTCCTCGGTGTCGCCCGCGACACCTAGACCATCCGGCGGCCGTCGACAGGGGGTGCGACGTCACTCCACCGGCAGGCCGCTTGGCACCGTCACGGGTCGGCCGAAGGGGCGGTCGCGGGCGGTGGCGCCGGTGAGGCTTTCGAGGAAGGCCACGAGGTCGCCGATCTCGTCCTCGGTCAGCGGAACCGGTTCGATGTCCAGCGCGGCGCGGTGGCGTGCCCGCTCGCGCCGGTTCTCGGCGACGACGAAATCGATCGGCTCCAGCCACGGCACGTCGGGCAGGTGGGCCATGTCGGGCGTCCATGCCTCGAGCATCGCGCGGGGACGGGCATGGTGGCGCACGATCCCCTCCAGCGTCGGATAGGCGCCGTTGTGACCGTAGGGCGCGGTCAGGGCGACGTTGCGCAGCGGAGGGGTGCGGAAACGGTAGGCATCCTCCAGCCGGTCGCTTTCGCCCATCCGCCCGACATCGCGGGCCGCGGGGTCGAAGAGCCGCGTGCGCCCCGGCCCGAACTGCGGCAGGGCGAGCGCGTGGAATTGCTGGTCCGACAGCAGCTGCCCCGAATGGCACCCGTCGCAGCCGGCCTTGCCGTAGAACAGCCCCATGCCCCGCGCGGCCTTCGGCGAGAGCGCCTGTTCGTCACCGTCCAGATAGGCATCGAAGGGACTGTCGTGGCTGGTCCATTCGAGGATCTCGAAATCCGCGATGGCATTGCCGATCTCGACGATGGTGATCTCGGCGGGATCGTCGATCGTGTCGAACGCCTCGACGAACATCTCGCCGTATTGGGGGATCGTGCGCACACGCTTGGCGAGGATCGGCCACGCGGCGTCGATGCGGTCGTTGATGGCGCCGGCGACGTCGTTCTCCCGGATATTGCCGGCCATCTCGAACTGCGCGGTCAGCGGGATCAGCGCCTGTGCGGCGAGGATGCCGTCGAGGCCCAGCGGCAGCCATTCCTGCGCGGGCGAGTTGAACCCGTTGTCGTAGAGGTCCGACGCCTCGAGCCGGCCGTCGTGGAACAGCACGTCGATGTCGCGGTGGCCGAGGTTCCACAGCGCGGAGGCATTGCGCGGCACCCGCTTCATGATCCGGTCGTCGCCGGTTCCCGGTGTCCGCTCGGGGCCGATCCCGCTGCCGCCTTCTCCGATCCCCAGGCTCAGCCCGTCGCCCCCCGCATGGTCGTGATGGTGACAGGTGCTGCACGAAATGTTCCGGTTTCCGCTGAGGATCTTGTCGTAGAACAGGAGCTGGCCGATCCTGGCCTTCGCGGGATCGGCGTCGCGAAAGTCGGCGTCGGTCAGTGGCGGCGGCAGGGCGCCGGCCGCGGCCCAGGCGGGCCACAGCGAAAGGAGCAGCAGATGGGCGGCACGCGTCGGTGTCATGTGGCAATTCTGGCAGCTTCGCTGGCTCTCGCAAGCCCGGCATGGGCGGATCTCGAAGTCGCACGCGACCTGATGGAAGCGAACGAGTTCGCCGCCGCGATGGACGAGCTGCGCCCTGCCGCGCGCTCGGGCAATGCCGAGGCCGAAGAGCTGATCGGCGTGATGTACGCGCTGGGCCTCGGGGTCGAACGGGACTACGAGCGCGCCTTCGACTGGTACCTGCGGGCGGCGATGAAGGGGCATCCGGGCGCGCAGTCGGGCGTCGGCTGGTACTACGAGACGGGGCTGGGCCTGCCGGCGCCGGATCCGGTGCGGGCCTACATGTGGTACAACCTGTCGGCCATCGGCGGCGACCCCGACGCCGCGATCAGCCTCGAGGACATCAGCCGCAAGATGACCCGGGAACAGATCGAGGAGGCCACAGTGATGGTGGGCGACTACAAGCCCTGGCTCTATCCCTTTCGATGAGGAAAAGGGATGGGGGCCGCCACAAAAGGGCTGACGGCGCCGTGAGGCGGGGCTAACCTTTCGGCGGATGCAGCATGAGAAGAGGCCCCGCAGATGCGCCGCCATTCCCGACGCGCCGCCCTGGCGCTCTGTCTTTCGGCCGTCGCAGCCTGCGGGCGCGGTGTGCAGCCAGAGGTCACGCGCCGCGGGCCCGGTCTTTACCCGGGTGAGACGCCGCGCCTGCGCCGTCTGATCGACCGCTACGCCGATCACTACAAGGTGCCGCGGTCGCTGGTGCATCGCGTCGTCCAGCGCGAGAGCGACTATCGCCCCGCCGCACGGAACGGGCCATACTACGGTCTCATGCAGATCAACCCGCAGACCGCGCGGACGATGGGCCATCGCGGACCGGCCTCCGATCTTCTCGATGCCGAGACGAACCTGCGCTACGCGGTGAAGTATCTCCGGGGCGCATGGATGGTCTCCGACGGCGACCCGGACGAAGCCGTCGGCTGGTATGCCCGCGGCTACTATTACGAGGCCAAGCGCCGGAACCTGCTGAAGGCGACGGGCCTGCGCTGAGCCGCGCGGCTGGATGCTTTTCCGTCCGGCGCTAGGTCATGGGACCGGGCAGCGACGGGAGGGCGCGATGGCCGACCCAGGCGAAATGCGGACGACAAGCGGCGCCCGGTTCCTCGGCCTCTACGGCTGGTTCGAGCGGGGCATCGCGGGGGTCATCCTGATCGGCATGATCGTCGTCATCCTGCTTGCGACCTACAGCTTCTTCCTGTCGCTCTGGAGTGTCTTCAACCGCTTCGACGAGCCGCTCGACTACACCCGGTTCCAGTCGCTGTTCGATCGCGTGCTCGCCGCCGTCATCTCGCTCGAGCTTGCCCACTCGATCCGGCAGAGCGTCGCGGGCAACCACGGGCTGCGGCAGCTGCGCACGGTGGTGGTGATCGGCATGCTGGCCGTGGTGCGCAAGCTCATCACCGTCGAGGTCGACCAGACCACCGGCGTGTTCCTCATGGGGATCGCGAGCGCGGTGGTGGCGCTTGGCGGCGTTCTGGTCGCGATCCAGTGGGTCGAGGGCCGGCGGATCGACCGGGGCCTTTCCGACCCCGACGACATGGAGTAGGGCGACCGAGCGCCTCCGGAGACCCTGCCTCATGCCGAACGACACCTCCCGCGGCATCGCGCTGGCCGCAATCGGCGCGCTGGTGCTGACGCCGGACACGCTTTTGATGCGCCTTTCGGGCCTGTCGGGCGCCGGCATGCTGGGCTGGCGCGGGCTGGCGATGGGCACCGTTCTGCTGGCGGTGTGGGTCGTGACGGCGCGGGACCGGCGCGGCGATCTGGCCCGGCTGGTCTGCGGCGCGGGAGCGGCGGTGATCTGCGCGCAGGCGTTCAACCAGGTGTTGTTCTCCGGCTCCATCGCGGTGGCGCCGGTGCCGGTGGTGCTGTTCGGCCTGGCGACGGTGCCTGTGGTGTCTGCGCTGTTGTCGGCGGTGGTGCTGAACGAACGGACGGGCCGGGCCACCTGGGTCGCCATCGCGGCGGTGCTGACCGGGATCGGCATCGCGGTGCTGGGCGAGAATGGCGGCACGGTCGGGCTGGACCCCTCGGCGCTGCTCGGGGCGGCCGGCGGCCTGGCGGTCGCGGTGGTGCTGTCGGTCAGCTTCGTGACCCTGCGCCGCCACCCGGAGTTGCCGATGCTGCCCGCCATCGGGACGGGGGCGATCCTCGCGGGGCTTTCGGGCAGCGCCGTGGCGGGGCCCGCGGGCCTGACCGCCGGGTCGGTATGGGCGATCCTGCTGGCGGGGGCCGTGGTGCTGCCGATCTCGTTCGGGCTGCTCTCGACCGCCTCGCGGCACACCCGCGCGGCCAATGTCAGCCTGCTGATGCTGACCGAGACGGTGCTGGGCCCGGTATGGGTCTGGCTTGGCACGCCGGAAGAGCCGAGCGCGGCGGTGATCCTTGGCGGGGCGATCGTGGTCGTCAGCCTTGCCGTCTACCTGCTGCACGAGCGGCGGGGCCGGCGCCGGCAGCGGCCCGGCGGCGACCTGCCGGGGCATGGATAGGAACGAAAAGGCCCCTCCCGCGCAGGGCGGAAGGGGCCGGAGGGAGGCCGGTCGGGCGGCGCCCCGTCAGTTCATGTCGGCCGAGCGCGCCGCGTCGATCTCTTCCTCGGCCGCGGACACCGCGTCGTTCATCGCCTGGAAGATCTCTTCGCCGCCTTCGACGTTCTGCTGGAACCACTCGTAGACCGGCTGCGCGGCCTCGGCGAACTGCTCCTTCTCGTCCGGCGAGGGCACGTAGATGTCACCGCCGGCCTCGCGGAACGCCTCGTAGGCATCGATCGACTTGCGCTTGGGCGAGGCGAAGGTCGCCTGCTGCAGCTGATAGAACCCGTCGAGCACCACGCGGCGCAGCTCTTCGGGCATCGACATGAACGTCTCGTTGTTCATGAACCACAGCGCGCCCATGTAGGCGTGCCCGTCGAGCGTCAGGTACTGCAGCCCCGCATCGGGGAACTTCATCGACATGATGTCGGTGATGCCGTTCTTCGAGCCCTCGACCACGCCGGTCTGCAGCGAGGTGAAAAGTTCGGGCCACGGAATCGGCGTCGGCGACGCGCCCATCGCGCGCACCAGCTCCTGCGGCAGATCGGCGACGACCGTGCGGATCTTCATCCCCTCGAGGTCGGAGGGCTGGGTCACGCGGCCCTGGGTGTTGGCGAAATTGCGCCAGCCGCCGGTATTGCCGATCGTCATCAGCCGCACGGCCCCACCCGAGGTGTCGAGCACCATCTGCTGCATCGTGTCCACGAAGGGCGAGCCGTTCTCGAGCACGGTCTCGGCGATGCGGTCGTTCGCCATCAGGTAGGGCAGGTCGAGCACCTGCACGAAGGGGAAGATCCCCGCGGCGCCGCCCGACGTCGAGATGTAGATGTCGATCGAGCCGTCGGCGATGCCCTGCAGGCATTCCGCCCCGTTCGAGCACAGCTGGGTGCCCATGAAGATCTCGACGGCGATCTCGCCGTTCGACGCCTGTTCCACGAAGTTCTTGAAGACGATGAGGCCGTCGTAATCCTCGTCGTTCTCGTTCGAGTTGGCGGTCGCGCGCAGGGTGTATTCCTGAGCGGATGCGGCGAGCGACGCGCCCGCCAGCATGGCGGCGGTCAGCGCCGCCGTGGTCAGACCCTTTAGCATCTCATACCTCCCTCTGGATGTGCTTTTCGGTCAATTCACGAACCCCGTCAGGCGGGGGATCGTCATGGAGATCGCCGGGAAATAGGTGATCAGGAAGATCACCGCCACTTCCACGGCGAGGAACGGCAGGATCGCCCGCGCGATGCGCTCGACCTTCTCGCCCGAGACGGACGAGGCGACGAACAGCACCAGTCCCATGGGCGGGGTCGCGAGCCCGACGGTCAGGTTCACAGACATGATGATGGCGAAGTGCACCGGATCCACGCCGAGATCGGTGAAGATCGGTCCCAGTATCGGCCCGAGGATGATGATCGCCGGGCCGGCGTCCAGGAACATCCCCACGATGAACAGCAGCACGTTGATCAGGAACAGCAGGATCAGCGGGTTGTCGGACAGGGCCAGGATGAACTCGGCCAGGATCTGCGGCGCGTGGCTGAGCGAGACGACCGTCTTGAACGCCATCGCCGCGCCCACCAGCAGCAGCACCACGGCCGAGGTCATGGCGGCGCGGCTCAGCACTTCCGGCAGGTCCGACAGCTTGAGCGAGTGCAGGATGAAGAAACCCACGAGCAGGGCATAGAACACCGCGATCGCGGCGGCCTCGGTCGGGGTGAACACGCCCAGGAGGATGCCGCCGAGGATCACGATCGGCGTCTGCAACGGCACCACGGCCTTCTTGGCGACGACGCGGAAATCGGAATCGACGCGGCGGCGCAGCCACATCAGCAGCACATGGGCCACGACCACGAAGAACGCCGTCAGGGCCCACCCGTTCAGCGGCACGAAGATCGCCGCGATGGCGGCCATGAGCCCGCCGAGATTGAGGCGCAGCATAACCAGAGAGATCCAGCCCTCGGTGGGGGCGATGCTCTGGCCACGGTGGACGATGCGCTCGGCCTTGGGCAGGTCATAGCGGTCGGCCAGCACACGCACGCACAGCATCAGCCCGATCCCCACCAGAGCGCCCGGCACGATGCCGGCCAGGAACAGCGCCGCGACGCTCTCGCCCATGACGTAGGCATAGATGATCATGATGCCCGACGGCGGGATGATCGGCCCGATGACCGACGAGGCGGCGGTGACGGCGGCGGCGAAACGGCGGGTATAGCCCTGCTTCTCCATCGCGGGTATCAGCATCGACCCCAAGGCCGAGGTGTCGGCCACGGCCGAGCCGCTGAGCCCCGCGAAGAGCATCGAGGACAGGATGTTCACATGCGCCAGCCCGCCCCGCAGATGCCCCATCAGGGCCTGGCTGAACTCCACCAGGCGGATCGTGATGCCGCCCTTGTTCATCAGCTCGCCCGCCAGCATGAAGAACGGGATCGCCATCAGCGGAAAGCTGTCCATCCCGTTGTAGAGGTTGCGGTAGAGCAGGGTGATGTCGCGCTCCTGCCCGTTCAGCCACAACAGGATGCCGGGCGCGGCGATCAGCCCGAAGAAGACCGGCAGGCCGAGGACCAGCAGGACGAGGAATGCCGGCAGGAACCAGATCAGCATGTCATTCGGCCATCAGTTCGTCGTCGGCCGGCGCCAGCGGCTTGAGCCGCTCGCCGCCGCCGAGTGCGATGATCAGGGAGCGGACGATCAGTTCGAGGTTCACGATCAGCAGCAGCGCGACGCCCACCACGAGAGAGGCCATCATCCAGCTGCGCGGCACCCGGAACCAGCCGTCGATCCACGGCACCCAGAGCGATGCGGTGGCGAACTGCCCGCCAAAGCCCGTGACCTCGGACCAGCCGATCCGCAGCGCGACGAACAGCACCAGCCCCGAGATCAGCAGAAGCACGATCGACAGCACCGCCGAGACCCGGCGGGGCAGCAGCGTCTCGACCATGTCGATCGCCACGAAGCCGCCGCGGCGATAGGCCATCGGCGCGATCAGCCCCGTCATCCACAGCATGCAGAACCGCGCGGCCTCGTCCGGCCAGGGCAGGGCGTTGTTCAGGACATAGCGGAAGAAGACCTGGATCAGGATCGCCAGCACCATCAGCCCGACGGCCAGTATGGCAAGCGCGCGCCCCAGCGGCAGGACGGTATCGTTCCACACCTCCAGTGGCCGCAAGAGGCCCCTCAAGACGCCCATCCCCGGTCTCCTCCCAATGCGGAGCCGGTCCGTCCGTCGGACCGCTACCGCGTACAGTCGCAGGTCAGTCCGTGGTTGTGAACCGACCGAATCTGCCCCCCACGAACAGAAGCGGGTCTCCCTCCCGCAACGTCGCGTCGAGGACGTGACCTATGACGATGGCATGATCTCCTCCATCATGCACCGCGTGGCGCGCGCAGTCGAACCGCGCGAGGCACCCCTCGATCAGCGGCGTGCCGCGCGGGCCCTCGTACCAGTCCAGCGCCTCGAAGGCGTCGCCCTGCTTGGCGAAGCCGCCGCAGACATGGGCCTGATCCGATCCCATGACATGAATCGCGAAATGGTCGGCTTCGGTGAACGGCACGAAACGCTTCGACGCCTTCGCCGGCGACCACAGGACGAGCGGCGGTTCGAGCGAGACGCTGGAAAAGCTGTTCGCCGTGATGCCCAGGGGCCCGTCCTCGGTCATGCAGGTGATGACGGTCACGCCGGTGGCGAACCGCCCCAGCGCGTCCCGATAGGCGCGGGCCGTGTCGGGGCCGGGAGAGAAGCTGTCCGTCACGGCACCTCGTGTCCCAGCGCGTGAGTGTAGAGTTCGAACCATGCCTGGCGGTCCATCTCTACCTTCAGGGCGTCGCCCAGGGTCGCGATGCGCGACAGGGTGTTGGTGCCCATGACCGGCATGATCTTCGACGGATGGGCCAGCAGCCACGCGACGGCCACCGCGGCGATGTCGACGTTCTGCTCCTTCGCCACGCGGGCAAGGGTGGGGCGCAGGCCCTTCTGGTCGCTCTCGCCCGACATCAGGCTGCCGCCGCCGAGCGGCGACCAGGCCATCGGCGGGACGCCCTTTTCCTGCAGGAACGCGAGGTCGCCGTTGGTGAAGGGCTCGAGCCGGTTCAGGCTGATCTCGATCTGGTTCGTCACGAGCGGCGTCTGCATCGCCGATTGCAGCAGCGACCAGTCCCACGGGCGGAAGTTCGACACGCCCACGGCCCCGACCTTGCCAGAGGCGACGAGGTCGTCCAGCGCGCGCCCGGTCTCGTGATGGTCCATCAGCGGGTCGGGGCGATGGATCAGCAGCAGGTCGATCCTGTCGATCGCCATCAGGCGCAGCGAGTCCTCGACCGATTGCGTGACGTGGGCGCGCGACGTGTCGTAGTGCTTGACCCGCGCGTCGGCGTGCCGTCCCGCGGGGGCGACGATGTCGCACTTGGTCACGATCTCGCACTTGTCGCGCAGCCCCGGCGCGGCCTTGAAGGCGGCGCCCAGAAGGGCCTCGGCCTCGTAGCCGCCATAGATGTCGGCCTGGTCCATCGAGGTGATGCCCTGTTCGAGGCAGGCCTCGACCTTGGCCTGAACGTGGCCGGCGGATGTGTCGCGGTCTTCCGACAGGCGCCACATGCCGTAGACGATGCGGCTCAGCGAAAGGGTATCGGTGAGGGTGACGCGGTCCATGTCAGCGGCGCTCTCCCGCCCCGAGGGGCGTTTTCGGTGTTTCGGTCGGCACGCGGCCGTAGATGTCGGGCAGCGAGCAGGTCTCCAGCTCGGGCAGGACCCGCTCGCCGAAGGATTTACATTCATCGATATGGGGATAGCCCGAGAAGATAAAGGCCCGGATGCCCATCTTCTTGTACTCCTCGATCTCGCTCATCACCTGGTCGGTGGAGCCGACGAGCGCTGCGCCGCAGCCCGAGCGGGCGCGGCCAATCCCCGTCCAGAGATGCGGCTCGACAAAGCCGTACTGGTCCGCCAGTTCCCGCGCCCGCGCCTGGTGGCTGACGCCGAGCGAGGTGCTGTCATGCGCCCGGTCGCGGATCAGCTGGCCGAGCTCGTCGTCGAGCTTCGAGACGAGGTATTCGGCGTATTCCTTTGCCTCCGCCTCGGTGTCACGGACGATCATGTGGACGCGCAGGCCGTAATCGAGCGTGCGGTCGTACTTCTCGGCCACCGCGTTCACGTCGCGCATCCGCTGGGCCAGCTGTTCCTTGGGCTCCGGCCACATCAGATAGACGTCGCAATGCTGGCCGCACAGCTCGAGCGCGTGGGGGCTGTAGCCGCCGAAATACAGCAGCGGCCCGCCGTTCTGCTGGTAGGGCTTGGCCGGATCGGTCCACACGCCTTTGAAGTCGTAGATTTCGCCGGTGTAGTTGATCTCGTCCCGCGTCCAGGCCTGTTTCAGGATTTCGACCACCTCGCGCGAGCGCTGGTAGCGATAGGCGCTGTCGGCCTTCTCTCCGGGAAAGTCCGATGAGATGACGTTCAGCGTCAGCCGCCCCTTCAGCATGTGGTCCAGCGACGCGACCGTCCGCGCCAGCATGATGGGCTGCATCTCGCCGCAGCGGATCGCGGCCAGCATGTTGATGCTGTGGGTCAGCGGCGCGCAGCCGGCGACGAAGCTCAGCGTGTCCTGGCCGACCTGGAACGACGAGGGGCACAGGATGTTGCGAAAGCCCTGACGCTCGGATTCGAGCAGGATGTCGCGGCAATGCTCCCACGAGGATTTCAGGTCGGGGTCGGGGACGCCCAGGAACTGATAGTCGTCCGAGCAGAGGGCCGAGAACCACGAGACTTCGGCTGCGTCGAGATCGGCGGAAGTGACGGGCACGACGGTCATGCGATTCTCCCCAGGATCGGCCGTAATCAGCCCTTGCGTAGCATCTGCCTTGATGTGCATCAATGCTGTATCAATTTTATCGGGACAATGACAGACACGCCGCCGCAACCCCTCTACGCCCAGATCGCGGACCTGCTGACCGACGAGATCGCGGCCGGCCGTCTGCGCGAGGGCGACCGCCTCCCGCCCGAGCGGGACATGGCGACGGCGTATGGCATCTCGGTCGGCACCCTGCGCAAGGCGCTGGCGGCGTTGTCGTCCCGGGGGCTCGTGGAAAGCCGGCAGGGGTCCGGCAACTACATCCGAAACACGCGTGCGGCGGGCGGGCTCTATGCTTTCTTCCGGCTCGAACGGGTCGAGGGCGGCGGGCAGCCCTCGGCCGAGATCATCGGTCTTGAGCGGCTGGAAAAGCCCGCCGACCTGCCGACCTTCGGCACCTCGGCAGAGGCCTGGCGCATCCGCCGTCTGCGCCGGCTCGACGGGGACCCGGCCGCCGCGGAAGAGATCTGGCTGGATGCCGGCCGCGCCGACGATTTGCGGGCCGAGGATCTGTCGCCGTCGCTCTACCACTTTTACCACAGCCGGCTGGGCTTGCGCATCGTGCGCGCCGAGGACCGGGTCGGCGTGGCAACCATGCCCGACTGGGCGCCGCCGCTCGAAGCGGGCCGGCCGGCCGGATACGTCGACCGCATCAGCCACGCGCAGGACGGCCGCTCGGTCGAGGTTTCACGCACCTGGTTCGACCCGGACCGGGCGCGCTACGTCTCGCGCATCAGATAGGGAGAACCATGTCCGACATCCTCAACTACGGCGTGATCGGCTGCGGCATGATGGGGCAGGAGCACCTGCGCAACATCGCGCTTCTGCCCGGCGCGCGCGTCGCCGCGATCTTCGAGCCCGACGAGATCCAGGCCGCCGCAGCCGGGGCGCTCGCGCCCGAGGCGGTGATGTACGGCTCGCTGTGGGACCTGTTGGGCGACACGCGCCTCGACTGCCTGCTGGTGGCGAGCCCGAACCACCTGCACGTCTCGCAGTTCGAGGAGATCGCGGCGCGCAATCCGCTGCCGCTGCTGATGGAGAAACCGCTCTTCACAGATCCCGACGACGCGCCGCGTCTCAGGGCGATGGCCGAGGGCTATGCCGCGCCGATCTGGGTGGCGATGGAATACCGCTACATGCCCCCGGTGCAGACGCTGCTGGACCAGGTGGCGCAGGCCACCGGCGGGGTGAAGATGCTGACCATCCAGGAGCACCGCTTTCCCTTCCTCGACAAGGTCGGCTTCTGGAACCGCTTCAACCGCTACACCGGCGGCACGCTGGTCGAGAAATGCTGTCATTTCTTCGACCTGATGCGCCTGATCCTCCGGGACGAGCCGGTGCGCGTGATGGCGAGCGCGGGGCAGGAGGTGAACCACATGGCCGAAAGCTATGAGGCCGGCACGCCGGACATCTGGGACAGCGCCTACGTGATCTGCGACTTTGCCGGAGGCGCGCGGGCGATGCTCGAGCTGTGCATGTACGCCGAGGGCTCGCGCTTTCAGGAAGAGATCAGCGCCATCGGTCCCGCGGGCAAGATCGAGACGCGGATTCCCGGTCCGGGTCGGTTCTGGCCGCCGCATCTGGGCGCCCCGCCGGTGTCAGAGGTCGTGGTCAGCCCGCGAAACCCGCGCGGCCCCCAGAGCATCGAGATCCCCGTCGATCCCCAGCTTCTGGCGGCGGGCGACCACAACGGCTCGACCTATTACCAGCATGTCCGCTTCGCTGACGCGGCGCGCGGCAAGGGGCCGGTCGAGGTGTCGCTCACCGACGGCCTGCGCGCGGTCGAGATGGGCCTGGCCGCGCAGGCCGCGGCGCTGGAAGGACGCGTCGTCACCCTCTGACGCGGTCCATCGCTCTGGTCACGCCACGCGGCTTGCGCCAACACTGTGCCGAGCGAGGCAAGGAGACGGCATGGCCGATATCGAACAACGGATCGCGCAGGGGCGCGGCGACGAACCGGCGGACCTGGTGCTGCGCGGGGGCCGCGTCTATGACCTGATGACGGGAGAGATGCTGGACGGCGACGTCGCGATCTGCGGCGACACGATCGTCGGCATCTGCGAAAGCTACGAGGGGCGCGAGGTCATCGACGTGTCGGGCCTGACCCTCGTACCCGGCTTCATCGACACGCACCTGCATGTCGAAAGCTCTCTGGTCACACCGTTCGAGTTCGACCGTTGCGTCGCGCCGCGCGGGGTGACGACAGCGATCTGCGACCCGCATGAAATCGCCAATGTCATCGGGCTGGACGGCATCCGCTATTTCCAGTCCGCGAGCGAGTACACGGTGATGGATCTGCGCGTGCAGCTCAGCTCTTGCGTCCCCTCGACCGACATGGAGACGTCGGGGGCCGAACTGTCGCACGAGGATCTGCGCCGCTGCATGGGCCATGCCTCGGGCATCGGGCTGGCCGAGGTGATGAACTATCCCGGCGTGATCCACCGCGACCCCGGCATGATGGCCAAGCTGCGGCTGATCGAAGGCGGGCATGCCGACGGGCATTGTCCGCTGCTGCTGGGGCGCGACCTGAATGCCTATGTCGCCGCGGGCATCCGGACCGAGCACGAGGCGACGACCGCCGACGAGGCGCTGGAAAAGCTGCGCAAGGGGATGCGCGTGCTGATCCGCGAGGGATCGGTCAGCAAGGATCTCCATGCGCTGCAACCGCTGCTGACCGAGCGGACATCGCCCTACATGTGCCTGTGCACCGACGACCGGAATCCCCTGGATATCGGTGAGGAGGGGCATCTCGACCACATGATCCGGACGCTGATCGCGCTCGGGACGCCGCCGCTCGCGGCCTATCGGGCAGCCTCGCTTTCGGCGGCCGAGGCGTTCGGGCTGAAGGACCGGGGCATGATCGCACCGGGCTACCGCGCCGACGTTGTCGCGCTCGGCAGTCTCGAGGCCTGTGATGCGCAGTTGGTCCTGTGCGGCGGGCAGGTCGTGGATGAAGATGCCTTCGCCGCCCGGGGCACCGTGGCGCCCGTCGGGCGCGGCTCGGTGCGCGCGCCGCGCGTGACGCCCGAGAGCTTTCGCGCCCGCGCCAACCGGGCCGAGACGGACGTGATCGGCATCAGGGACGGGCAGATCCTGACCGACCACCTGCACGAGACGATCGAGATCGACGAGGGCGACAAGCGGCCCGATCCCTCCCGCGACCTCGCCCGGATCGCGGTGATCGAGCGGCACGGCCGGAACGGCAACATCGCCACCGGGTTCGTGCGCGGCTTCGGCATCCGCAAGGGCGGCATCGCCTCGACCGTGTGCCATGACCACCACAACATCGCCTGCGTCGGGATCGACTACGCCGACATGGCGCTGGCGGCGAACCGGCTGGGAGAGATCGAGGGCGGCTTCGTCGTGGCCGCGGACGGCGCCGTCGTGGCGGAGCTGCCGCTGCCGGTCGCCGGTCTGATGAGCCTCGAGTCGTTCGAGGACGTGCATGCCCGCCTCGTCGAGCTGCAGGCGGCGGCCAAGGGGCTGGGCGTCACGCTGGCCGAGCCGTTCCTTCAGCTCGCCTTCCTGGCCTTGCCCGTGATCCCGGCGCTGAAGATCACCGACCGGGGCATGGTGGACGTCACCCGGTTCGAGATCATTCCCTGAGCGTCAGCCGACGATCCTGAGATCCACCGGCAGCGCCTCGTCCATCACCCGGCGGGCGTTCGGCAGGTCGTTGGCTTCGGCCCGGCGCACGGCGTCCTCATGCGTATGACCATGCTCGAGCCAGCGCTCGGTCAGGCGCCGCCGGAGCTCTTCGATGGGTACGTCCAGCGCGATGCGGTAATCCCAGAGGGAATGGAGTTCTCGCCACGGCGCGGCGTCGAGGCACAGGTAATTCCCCTCGACCACGACGATGCGGGCCTCGGCCGGCACCTCGATGGCGTCGGGCACGGTGGCGTCGGCGGCGCGGTCGAACGCGGGCAGTGCAGTTCGCTCGCCCGTCTTCAGCACCCGCATTGCCGTGATGAAGCCGTCGGCGTCGAAGGTCTCGGGCGCGCCCTTCCGCGCCAGCAGGCCCCGCGCCGAGAGCGTTTCGTTGTCCAGGTGATAGCCGTCCATCGGCACCGCCACGGCATCGTCCAGCGCATCCGCGATGCGCGCGGCGATCGTCGACTTGCCGCTCGCCGGCGGCCCGGCGACGGCGACGAGAAGCCGGGCGCGTCCTTCGGCCAGCGCGGCGATGCGCGTGGCCGCGAGGTGAACGGGATCTGTCGCGTCGGCGTAAACGGTTTCGCAGGTCATGTCCCATCTTCTGACGCCCGCCGGGACCGCATGCAATGGTCAGGCGACATTGCACCTTGTGCCGGTGCCGGGGCGCTGGAACACTGTCGCCCGCGGTCGCGGCCGCCAGACCGAGGGGGGAAGATGGTCGATCTGGTCATATTCGATTGCGACGGCGTGCTGGTCGACAGCGAGGTGCTGAGCGCCGACGCGCTGATCGCCGAGCTTCGCGGCGTCGGGCTCGAGATCACCCGCGAAGATGTCAGAAAGCACTTTCTGGGCCGCAGCTTCCCCACGGTCGCCGCGATGCTGTCGCGGGACTTCGGGGCGGTGCTGCCGCCGAGCTTCGAGGCCGACTACCGCGCCCGGCTGCTGCGCGATTTCGAGGACCGCCTGACCCCGACACCGGGGCTTCCCGCCGTGCTGTCCGAGATCTCGGTCCCGGTCTGCGTGGCCACCTCCAGCAGCCCCGCCCGCACGAAGCGCGCGCTCGAGGTGGCGGGGCTGTCCGCCCATTTCGGGCCCCACGTGTTCACCGCCTCGGAGGTCACACACGGCAAGCCGGCGCCGGATCTGTTCCTGCACGCCGCGGCGCGGATGGGCGCGAGACCGCGGGACAGCCTGGTGATCGAGGACAGCGTGCCGGGGCTCGAGGCGGCCGAGGCGGCGGGGATTCCCTCGCTGCGCTTCGTCGGCGGGGCGCATCTGGCGGGCGAGACCGCGGAGCTGCCTGCCGGCACTCTCGGGAGCTTTGACAACTGGCGGGAATTGGCGCAGGTCTGTCCCTCGTTATTCCGGGAGGAGCAGGATGGGGCGCAGCTCGAACGGTGACTCATCGCGGCTGAACGAGGCCGCGCGTGCCGGCTGGCTCTATTACGTCGCGCGCAACACGCAGGACGAAATCGCCCGCAAGCTTGGCGTCTCGCGCCAATCGGCACAGCGGCTGGTGTCGCTCGCGGTGAGCGAACGGCTCATCAAGGTGCGGATCGATCACCCGATCTCGGATTGCATGGAGCTGGCGCAGGAATTGTCCGAGCGCTACGGCCTGGAACTCTGCGAGGTCGTGCCCAGCGACCCCGATGCGCCCGACCTGCTGGACGGGATCGCGATCGCCGCCGCCGAAGAGATCGAGCGCGTGCTGAAATCGCCCGAACCCAGGATCATCGCCATGGGCACGGGACGCGCCCTGCGCGCGGCGGTCGAGGAGGTGCCTGGCATGGACTGCCCTCAACACCGGATCGTCTCGCTTCTGGGCAACATGATGAACGACGGCTCGGCCTCGCCGTTCAACGTCGTCATCCGGCTGGCCGAGCGGGTGAACGCGCGGCACTACCCGATGCCGCTGCCTGTGCTCGCCCGGAATCCCGAGGAACTGCGCGTGCTCCACGCGCAGGAGCCGGTGCGCAACACGATGGAGCTGTGCCGCAGGGCCGATGTCTGCTTTGTCGGCGTGGGCAATATCGACGAGACCGCGCCGCTGGTGAAGGACGGCTTCGTCCGCCCGGACGAGAGCCGCACGCTGGAAAAGGCCGGTGCGGTGGGCGAGATCACCGGCTGGTCGTACGATTCCGAGGGTCGGCTGATCCCGGACCTCCTGAACGCTCGCATCGCCAGCGCACCCCTGCAGGCGGGCGAAGGGCGGCCGATGATCGGGCTCGCCACCGGCGCCAGCAAGGTCGAGGCGATCCGGGGCGCTCTCAAGGGTGGGCTGCTGACCGGTCTCATCACCAGCGAGGCCACGGCGCGGGCGTTGCTGGGCAAGGCCTGACGCCACCTCGGCAGCCGAACAGATTACCCTCAGTTCGAGTGCGTGGGCTCGCTGCAGTGCGGCGATTCCAAGGGCTTGACACGACTCGGCCATGAGGTGAGGATTTGCCCATACTTGTGGCATATGCTCACAAAGACGTTTGGGAGGACTCTATGACTAAGGCGACGCGCGCCCTTTTGGGCGCTACCTTTCTGACGGCCATGGCTCTGCCTGCCGTCGCGCAGGAAACGACCCTGACCATCGCGACCGTGAACAACGGCGACATGATCCGGATGCAGGGCCTGACCGAGGATTTCAAAGAACAGCATCCCGACATCGCCCTGGAATGGGTGACGCTGGAAGAGAACGTGCTGCGCCAGCGCGTCACGCAGGACATCGCCACCCAGGGCGGCCAGTTCGACGTGATGACCATTGGCAACTACGAGGTGCCGATCTGGGCCAAGCAGGAGTGGCTCCTACCGCTGGAAGGCATGCCCGAAGGCTACAACACGGACGACATCCTGCCCGCGATCGCCGAGGCGCTGACGGTGGACGGCACGCTCTATGCCGCTCCGTTCTACGGTGAATCGGCGATGGTGATGTACCGCACCGACCTGGCCGAGGAGGCCGGCGTCGAGATCCCCGATCAGCCGACCTGGACCGACATCCGCAACGCCGCCGAGGCGATGACGGACAAGGAGAACGAGGTCTACGGCATCTGCCTGCGCGGCAAGGCCGGCTGGGGCGAGAACATGGCCTTCCTGACCGCCATGGCGAACTCCTACGGTGCGCGCTGGTTCGACATGGACTGGGCGCCGCAGTTCGACAGCGAGGAGTGGAACGCCACGCTGACCGATTACCTCGACATGATGAACAACTACGGTCCTCCGGGCGCGTCCTCGAACGGGTTCAACGAGAACCTCGCGCTGTTCCAGCAGGGCAAGTGCGGCATCTGGATCGACGCCACCGTCGCCGCCTCGTTCGTCACCGACGAGGATGAATCGACCGTCGCAGACAGCGTGGGCTTCGCGCAGTTCCCCAACAAGGAAGGCGTCGACAACCGCGGCAACTGGCTGTGGTCGTGGAACCTGGCGATCCCGTCGTCGACCGACGCGCCCGAGGCCGCCAAGCAGTTCGTCGCCTGGGCGACCTCGCAGGGCTACACCGAGCTCGTCGCCGAGGACGAAGGATGGGCCGCGGCACCTCCGGGTACGCGCACCTCGCTCTACGAGAACGAGCAGTACCAGGAAGCGGCGCCCTTCGCCGAGATGACGCTGAACTCGATCAACGCGGTCGATACCAACGCGCCCTCGGTCCAGGAGACGCCGTATACCGGCGCCCAGTTCGTCGCCATCCCCGAGTTCCAGGGTATCGGCACCGCGGTGGGTCAGCAGTTCTCGGCCGCGCTGGCCGGCCAGATGGACGCCGCGCAGGCGCTGTCGGGCGCGCAGACCTCGACCCAGCGCACCATGGACCGCGCCGGCTACGGTAGCGAGTAAGGCTCCTCCTACGGGGGCGGCGACATGCCGCCCCCGTACCCCAGGCCGCGGCGACGCGGCATGAGTGGTCGCACATCCGCTCCTCGGGTTCCTCGTGCGGCCGATCCCTTCGCCCGTCTTCAGGACACGCGCCATGGCCACACAACATTCCCGCGCCGCCGCCCGCCTGATGATCTCGCCCGCCGTGATCCTGCTTCTCGGTTGGATGCTCATCCCGCTCGGCATGACGATCTACTTCTCGTTCCTGCGCTACAACCTGCTGATGCCGGGCACCGAAGCCTGGGCGGGGTTCGAGAACTACAGTTACTTCCTCACCGATCCGGCCTTCTTCGCCGCGATCTGGAACACGCTCTTCCTCGTCGGGGGCGTCCTGCTGATCACCGTGGTCGGCGGCATCCTCCTTGCGCTTCTGCTCGACCAGCCGTTCTGGGGGCAGGGGATCGTCCGGCTCCTGGTGATCGCGCCGTTCTTCGTGATGCCCACCGTGTCGGCGCTGGTCTGGAAGAACATGTTCATGAACCCGGTGAACGGGCTCTTCGCCTTCCTTGCGGATGCGATCGGGATGCAACCCGTGGACTTCTTCGCCGAGATACCCCTGTTGTCGATCATCCTGATCGTCGCCTGGGGCTGGCTGCCCTTCGCCACGCTGATCCTGCTGACCGCGATGCAGTCGCTCGACGGCGAGCAGCTCGAGGCGTCCGAGATGGACGGGGCCGGGGCCGTCAGCCGGTTCTTCCACATCGTCCTGCCGCACCTGGCGCGGGCGATCACGGTCGTCATCCTGATCCAGACGATCTTCCTGCTGTCGATCTTCGCCGAGATCCTCGTGACCACGAATGGCGGTCCGGGCACGGCGACGACCAACCTGACCTTCCTGGTCTACGCCGAGAGCCTCCTGCGCTTCGACGTCGGCACCGGGTCCGCCGGCGGCGTCGTGGCCGTCATCCTCGCCAACATCGTTGCGATCTTCCTGATGCGGATGATCGGCAAGAACCTGGACGCCTGAGCCATGGCACGCGCTGTTTCAACCCGCCGCAAAGCCGCCGTCACCGCCCTGGCCTGGACCATCGGGATCCTGATCTTCTTCCCGATCTTCTGGACCATCCTGACGAGCTTCAAGACCGAGGCCGAGGCGGTGGCGACGCCGCCCTCTCTCTTCAACTTCAACTGGACTCTCGAGAACTACACCACCGTGCAGGACCGCTCGAACTACGGGCGGCACTTCCTGAACTCGGTCGTGATCTCGCTCGGATCGACTTTCCTCGGGCTGGTGATCGCCGTGCCCGCGGCCTGGGCGATGGCCTTCGTGCCCGGCAAGCAGACCAAGAACGTCCTGATGTGGATGCTCTCCACAAAGATGCTGCCGCCGGTGGGCGTGCTGATCCCGATCTACCTGATCTTCCGCAACACCGGGCTTCTGGACACGCGGGTCGCACTGATCATCGTGCTGACGCTGATCAACCTGCCGATCATCGTCTGGATGCTTTACACCTACTTCCGCGAGATTCCCGGCGAGATCCTGGAAGCGGCGCGGATGGACGGGGCGACGCTGCGCTACGAGATCCTCTACGTGCTCACGCCGATGGCGCTGCCCGGCATCGCCTCGACCTTCCTTCTCAACGTGATCCTGGCCTGGAACGAGGCGTTCTGGACCCTGAACCTGACCGCGGCCAACGCCGCCCCGCTCACGGCGTTCATCGCCAGTTATTCCAGCCCCGAGGGCCTGTTCTATGCAAAGCTTTCGGCGGCCTCCACAATGGCGATCGCGCCCATCCTGATCCTCGGCTGGTTCAGCCAGAAGCAGCTGGTGCGCGGCCTGACATTCGGCGCAGTGAAGTGAGACCGACATGGGACGCATAACGCTCGACAAGATCACCAAAAGCTTCGGCGACGTGCAGGTCATTCCGCCGCTGGACCTGACAATCGAGGACGGCGAGTTCGTCGTCTTCGTCGGCCCCTCGGGCTGCGGCAAGTCCACGTTGCTGCGCCTGATCGCCGGCCTCGAGGACGTCAGCAGCGGCGAGATCCGCATCGACGGCAAGAACGCGACCGAGACACCGCCCGCGAAACGCGGACTGGCCATGGTGTTCCAGTCCTACGCGCTCTACCCGCACATGAGCGTGCGCAAGAACATCGCCTTCCCGCTGCGCATGGCGGGCATGGACCAGAAAGAGCAGGACCGCCGGATCGACAACGCCGCGAAGGTCCTGAACCTCAGCGACTATCTCGACCGGCGGCCGGGTCAGTTGTCGGGCGGCCAGCGCCAGCGTGTCGCCATCGGCCGCGCCATCGTCCGCGAACCGGCGGCGTTCCTCTTCGACGAGCCGCTTTCGAACCTCGACGCGGCGCTCAGGGTGGGGATGCGGCTCGAGATCTCCGAGCTGCACAACCGGCTCGAGACGACGATGATCTACGTCACACACGACCAGGTCGAGGCGATGACGATGGCCGACAAGATCGTCGTCCTGCGCGCCGGCCTGATCGAACAGGTCGGCTCGCCGCTCGATCTCTACAAGCATCCGCGCAACCTGTTCGTCGCCGGCTTCATCGGCTCGCCCACCATGAACCTGATCGCTGGAGAGCCGGCCCGCGCCTATGACGCGACCACGATCGGCGTGCGGCCGGAACACATGGCGCTGTCGACCGAGAGCGGGAAGTGGACCGGCAAGGTGGGCGTCGCCGAGCATCTCGGCTCGGACACGTTTCTGCACATCCACGAGACCGGACTGGCCGAGACGATCACCGTCCGCGCCGACGGCGAGGTGACGCTGCGCCACGGCGACACTGTCCATCTCACCCCGGTCGAGGACAAGATACACCGGTTCGACGGAGAGGGGATGCGCATCTCATGAGGCTGGAAGGAAAGACCGCACTCATCACCGGCGCCGGACGCGGGATCGGCCTGGCCTTCGCCAAGGCCTATGTCGCCGAGGGCGCCCGCGTTGCCATCGCCGACATCGACATGGACGCCGCCCGCAAGGCGGCGGGCGAGATCGGCCCCGCCGCGATCGCCGTCGAGATGGACGTCACCCGTCAGGACAGCATCGACACCGCCGTCACCGAGGCGGCCGAGCGGATGGGCCGGATCGACATCCTGATCAACAACGCCGCGCTCTTCACGGCCGCACCGATCGTCGAGATCGAGCGCGCGGATTACGACAAGGTGTTCTCGGTCAACGTGGCGGGGACGCTCTTCACCATGCAGGCCGTGGCCCGGCACATGATCACCCGCGGCGGTGGCGGCAAGATCATCAACATGGCCAGCCAGGCGGGCCGCAGGGGCGAGCCGCTGGTCGCGGTTTATTGCGCGACCAAGGCGGCGGTCATCTCGCTGACCCAGTCGGCGGGTCTGAACTTGATCGAGCACGGCATCAACGTGAACGCCATCGCGCCCGGTGTGGTCGACGGCGAGCACTGGGACGGTGTCGATGCCTTCTTCGCCAAGTACGAGAACAAGGCGCCGGGGCAGAAGAAGAAGGAAGTCGGCGACAGTGTGCCCTACGGCCGCATGGGCACCGCCGCGGACCTGACCGGCATGGCGATCTTTCTGGCCAGCCCCGAGGCCGACTACATCGTGGCGCAGTGCTACAACGTCGACGGCGGACAGTGGATGAGCTGATGGACCTGGGACTGAACGGAAAACTCGCCGTCGTGACCGGGGCCAGCAAGGGCATCGGCCTGGGCATCGCCCGCGGCTTTGCCCGAGAGGGCGCGAACGTGATTGTCACCGCGCGGACCCGCTCGGCGGTCGATGAAGCCGCCGCCGACATCGCGGCCGAGTTCGGCGTGGAGGCACGCGGCGTCGCCTCGGACGTGGCCACCGCCGAGGGGTGCGAGGCCATCGTCGGGGCCGCGGCAGAGATGGGCGGGGCCGACATCTTCGTGTCGAACGCGGGCACCGGATCGAACGAGACGGTGATGGACGCGCCCGACGAGAAATGGCTCGACTTCTGGAACCTGCACGTGATGGCGGCTGTACGTCTGTCGCGCGGCCTGGCGGCGCAGATGGCGGACAAGGGCGGCGGCGCCATCCTGATGAACGCGTCGATCTGCGCCGTGCAGCCGCTGTGGTACGAGCCGATCTACAACGTCACCAAGTCCGCGATGATGATGTTCGGCAAGTGCCTGTCGGCGGAACTGATCGACCGCAACATCCGCGTGAACACGGTCAATCCGGGTCTCGTGCGCACCCCTGACTGGGAAAACACCGCCCGCGAACTCAAGGGCGACCGGTGGGAGGACTATCTTCAGGAGGTCGCCGACGAACACGCCACGATCCGCCGCTTCGCCAGTGTCGACGAAGTGGCCGATTTCTGCGTCTTTCTTTGCTCCGAGCGCGCCAGCTATGCGGTCGGAAGCGCCGTCCATGTCGACGGCGGGATGCTCAAGACCGTCTGAGGAGGTCCAATGACAGAAGCGCTTTCCGCTGCCACCCTCGGCTCGCTGCCGCAGGAGGTGGCCCGGCCCGGCTATGACCGGTCCAGCCTCAAGCCCGGCATCCTGCATGTGGGTGTCGGCAACTTCCACCGGGCCCACCAGGCGGTCTATCTCGACCGGCTGTTCGCCTCGGGCCGCGACCATGACTGGGGGCTGGTCGGTGCCGGCGTGCGCGAGGGCGACGCGCGGATGCGCGACCGGCTGGCCGCGCAGGACTGGCTCTATACCGTGGTGGAACTGGACCCCGCCGGCCTGTCGGCGCGGGTGGTCGGAACGATCGCCGATTTCGTGCCGGTGGAGCCCGAGGCGAATATCGCGCGCATGGCCGACCCCGAGATCCGCATCGTGTCGCTGACCGTGACCGAGGGCGGCTATTACATCGACGCTGACACCGGCGGGTTCGACGAGGCGCATCCCGACATCCAGGCCGACCTTTCGGGCCATTCGCGGCCCAAGACCGTGTTCGGCCAGATCTGCGCCGCCCTGACGCGGCGGTTCGAGGCGGGGGTGCAGCCCTTTACCGTCATGTCGTGCGACAACATCCCGTCGAACGGCGACGCGACGAAGCAGGCCGTACTGGGATATGCCCGGCTGTGCGATCCCGACCTCGCGCTGCGGATCGAGGCCGAGGTCGCGTTCCCCAACGGCATGGTCGACTGCATCACGCCCGCCACCTCCCCGCGCGAACTGGCGATGGTGCGGGACCAGTTCGGCATCGAGGACGCAGCGCCGGTGGTCTGCGAGCCGTTCCGCCAGTGGGTGCTCGAGGATCACTTTCCCGCCGGGCGCCCGGCGTTGGAAGAGGTCGGCGTGGAGTTCGTCGAGGACGTGCTGCCCTACGAGCTGATGAAGCTGCGGATCCTCAACGGGGGCCACGCGGCGATCGCCTATCCCTCGGCGCTTCTGGGGCACGAGCTGGCCGATCAGGGCATGGCGGATCCGGACGTGGCCGCCTGGTTGCACGCGCTCGAGACCCGCGAACTGATGCCGACGCTCGAGCCGATCCCCGGCGTCGACTACGGCGCCTACCGCGACAAGGTGGCCGAGCGGTTCGCGAACGCCAAGGTCGGCGACACGATAGCGCGGCTCTGTCTCGACGGTTCGAACCGCCAGCCCAAGTTCATTCTTCCGGCGGTGCGTGAGGCCCTTCGCGACTCCAAGCGGTTCGACGGGCTGGCGCTGGAGGTCGCGCTCTGGTGCACCTATTGCCGCGGGCAGGACGAGGCGGGGCGCGACATCCATCTCGACGATCCGCGCGCCGAGCAGCTTCGCGCCGCCGCGCAGGCGTCGAAGACGGATGCCGGCGCCTTCCTGCGCCAGGGCGACATCTTCGGCACCCTCGGCGAGGATCGCCGCTTTGCCGACGCCTTCGCCGATGCGCTGTCCCGGATCGAGCGTGACGGCGTCCGCGACACCCTGCGCGCCTACGTCCAGGGGGGGTGATCGGGGCGCCTCGGCGCGGCCGCGTCGGCGGATTGTATGCCGAAATAGACTGACACCGCGGCGGGTTGCAGCTTTACACGGTGTCGGCGGGCGTTAGCCTGCTTCGGGAATCCAGACACGGAGCGGCGATGAGCCCCCTCGACGACCATCCGCTGCGGTACAAGCTTGCCAACGAGCTTCACGCACGCCCGTTCCCCACTCTCGAAGCGCCCTGTTTCGCCGCCTACCTGGCGGTGAAACAGCCGCGCAACGCCGCCGGCCGCGACCGCGACGCCGACCGCGCGCACCTGATCGCCATGCTCGACCGGTTCGGCGCGGCCCATCCCGAACCGGACGCCACGCATTATTTCGGTCGGATCGGCAAGTACGATCTCAAGTGGGAGCAGCACACCGAGTTCGTCACCTACACCGTCTTCGGAAACGGCGTGGCCGAGCGCCCCTTCGACCCCGCCATGTTCGAGGTCTATCCGAAGGACTGGCTTGCCGACGCGCCGGGCACCCGCATCACCTCGGCGCTGATCCGGGTGGAGCCCGCGCCACCGGCCGAAACCATGCGCGAGCGGATCGACGACTGGTTCGTGCCCGAAAGCCTCGCCGTGAGCCGCGTGCTCGACGACACCGCGGTGATCGCCGGCGACTTCCGCATAGACCCCGCGGGGCACATGCGTATGGCCGTCTTCGCCCAGCCCGAGGCCGGGCCGCGCCGGATCGGCCGCGTCGTCCAGCGCCTGTGCGAGATCGAGACCTACAAGGCGATGTCGATGCTCGGGCTCTCGCGCTCGCGCGAGCTGGGGCCGAAGATGTCCGAGATCGACGGCGAACTGACCCGCCTGATGACCGACATGACCGGCGACGTCAGCCGGCCCGATACGACGCTCAAGTCGCTCCTGGGCGTGTCGGCCGAACTCGAGACGCTGTCGGCGCAGACGTCGTTCCGCTTCGGCGCGACCGAGGCCTACGAGGCGCTGGTCAATCAGCGCACCCGTGTCCTGCGCGAGGAACGCTTCGAGGGGCGGCAGACCTTCGGCGAGTTCATGATGCGCCGCTTCGACCCGGCGATGCGGACCGTAGCGGCGACGCAGAAGCGCCTGCACGAGATGTCCGAGCGCGCGATCCGCGCAGGCAACCTGTTGCGGACGCGCGTGGATGTCGAACGCTCGGCGCAGAACCAGAAGCTGCTCGAAAGCATGGACCAGCGCGCCGACCTGCAGCTGCGCCTGCAGAAGACGGTCGAGGGGCTGTCGGTGGTGGCGATCAGCTATTACGCGGTGAACCTCGTCAGTTACTTCGTTCACCCCGCGCTCGGACCGCTTGGCGTGTCCAAGCCGGTGGGCACGGCGATGATCACGCCGCTTGTCGTGCTGGCCGTCTGGATGGTGATCCGCCGCATCCGCCGCAAGGTGGAGTAGGGGGCTCAGCCAGCCGTCGGCCCGGTATGGCTGAGTTGACCCGGCGCGTCCTCGATCGTGCCCTTCGGCCGCTCGGCCAGACCGAGCGCGCCGGGCCAGAGCCGGTTGGCGCGGGCGGCGAAGACCATGGCCACCGCCGCCGCGACATTGGCCGTGGCCGCCGCCGCGGCGATGCCCGCGAACCCTGCGACCGACACGCCGATCCAGGCCAGGGGCACGTAAAGGACGAAGATCCGCGACAGGCTCATCCCCATAGACCACACGGCGCGGGACCGGGCGTTCATCGCCGCGTTCCCGGTGACGAGGACGCCGTAGCCGAACAGCGTCCACCCGACCCAGCGCAGGTATGTCGTGGCAAAGGTGGCGTCTCCGATGGCCGAGGCGAAGATGGCCGACAGCGGCTCGGCGAAGACCGCCAGCAGAACCCCCAGCGCCAGCCCGTAGACGAGACACAGCAGGAAGGTGAAGCGCACCGCCCTCTGCGCGCGCCCGACCTGCGCGGCGCCCCAGTTCTGGCCGACAACGGGCCCGATCCCCGAGGACAGCGCCAGAACCGGCACCAGTGCTAGGGTCTGAACCCGCGTCGCCGCCCCGAACCCGGCGACCGCCGTCTCGCCCAGGGTCGCGACGGCACCGGTGACGATGGCCATGCCCGCCGGGTTGATCGCGTTCGACACGGCGGCGGGCAGGCCGACCTCGACGATCCGGCGGAGCGAGCGGCCGATGCCTCTGAACGGCGCGGTATCCCAGGAAAGGTAGTTTCGCCGCGCGGCCCAGATCAGGCCGGCGGCGAGCGAGAGCACGCGCGCGATCCCGGTGGCGATCGCCGCGCCGCCGGTGCCCAGCCGGGCGATCGGCCCGAACCCGTAGATTAGCACCGGGTCCAGCGCCACGTTCACCGCCGCCACCGAGGTCATGATTATCGCCGCGCTTGCCGCGTTGCCATGGGCGCGGAACACCGCGTTCACCGTCATCATGGCCGCAAGTGCGGGAAAGGACACGCACCACCAGCCCATGTAGGCGCGGATCTCGGTCGCGACTTCGCGTCCCGCGCCGAGCGCGGCGAAGAGCGGGCCGGTCGCAAGCCAGATGACGCCGCCGGCCACGATGCCGAGCACCACCGCGAAGGCAAGCGCGTGCAGCGCCATCCGAGCGACGGAGCGCCTGTCGTCCCCGCGGCCGATCGCTTGGCTCAAGGCCGCGGTTGCGCCGGCCGACAGTCCGATCGCAAGCGAGGTGACGGCGGTGGTCACGGGATAGAGAAAGCCGACCGCCGCCAGTTGCGCCTCGCCGAGGCGGCCCAGAAAATAGGCGTCGGCCAGCCCGACGCTCAGCACCGCGAAGATGCCCACCGACATCGGCGCCGAGACCGACAGGACCGCGCGCGTGATCGGGCCGGTCGTCAGATCTCGGTCGGTCGGCATCGGGCGCTCCCCTTCCTCGGACCGAGGCCAACGGACCGGTGGCAGGGCGGTTCCGAGACGCCGGGCCCGACGCGGTCGTCGCCCGAAAATCGGGCAGCGGGGCGATGGCTGTCCGATCGGGCGCGCGGCCGCGGTGCGGAGCCTTGACCTCGTGCGGCGCCGGGCGCACCACGGTCGGGCCTGAGCGTGGGAGAGGCCGATGACAGCGAAAACCGCCGCAGCCGCAACAGCTTCGGGGCGTGGGCGATGACCGGGCCGACCGGGCCGGTTTCGGCCGCGCAGCCGGTCGAACATGGCGGGGCCTTGCCTGAAGCGGCGGACCTCGTCGTGATCGGCGGCGGCGTCGCGGGGGTGACCGCGGCGCTCTACGCCGCGCGGGCAGGGCAGAGCGTCGTCCTGATCGAAAAGGGGCGCATCGCCGGCGAGCAATCCTCGCGCAATTGGGGCTGGATCCGCCAGCAGGGCCGTGATCCCGACGAGCTGCCGCTGGTGATGGAGGCGAACCGGCGCTGGCAGGAGCTTGCCGCCGAGACGAACGAGGATCTCGGGCTCGAACGCACGGGCACCGTCTACCTGATCCGCCGCGAGGCCGACCGTGGGCGCTATGAAAGCTGGCTGCCCCATGCGCGGGAGCATGGTCTGGACACCCGCATGCTCTCGGCCCGCGAAACCGCCGAGATGTTTCCCGACGCGGCCGCACGCTGGCAGGGCGCGCTCTACACGCCGTCCGACATGCGGGCCGAGCCGTGGGTCGCCGTCCCGGCGCTGGCACGGCTGGCGGTGCGGGCCGGCGTCCGCGTGCGCGAGGATTGCGCCGCCCGCGCGCTGGATGTCGAGGCCGGCCGGATCACCGGCGTCGTCACCGAGCATGGCCGCATCCGCGCTTCGCGCGTCGTGCTGGCCGGAGGGGCATGGTCCTCGTTGTTCCTGCGGGCGCATGGCGTGCCGATCCCGCAGCTTTCCGTCCGCTCGACGGCGGCGGCGACCGAAGCGCTGCCCGAGTTCTGTCGGGGCGGGGCCGCCGATGATCGGCTGGCGTTCCGGCGGCGGCAGGACGGCGGCTACACGCTGGCACCGTCCTCGTATCACGAGATCTTCGTGGGCCCCGATGCCTTTCGCGCGCTGCCGTCCTTTCGCAGGCAATTGATGGCCGACCCCTTGGGCACGGCCTATCGCCCGTGGGCGCCCCGTGGCTGGCCCGACGCCTGGAGCACGCCGCGCCGTTGGCAGCCCGACGAAGCATCGCCGTTCGAGCGCTGCCGCGTCCTGGACCCGCCGCCCAACCGCGCGAAGGTGCGGCAGATGGCACGGCGGTTCGGCGCCGCGTTCCCCGGACTGGGCGAGATCCGCATCAAGCGGGCGTGGGCGGGGCTGATCGACACGATGCCGGACCTGGTGCCGATCCTTGATCGGTGCGAGGCGCTGCCCGGACTGGTGGTTCTGACCGGTCTCTCGGGGCACGGCTTCGGCATCGGACCGGGCGTCGGCCGGGTGGCCGCCGATCTTGCGATGGACCGCGATCCGGGTCACGATCTCACCCGCTTCCGCCTGTCGCGGTTCTCGGACGGAAGCGAACTGCGCCAGGGTCCGCATCTCTGACACCGAACCGGAAAGGAGCCTTCATGCCCGTCAAGAACCGCTTTGCCGACTGGCTTCCGGAGATCACGGAGTGGCGGCACGACCTGCACCGCAATCCCGAACTGCTGTTCGACACGCATCGCACCGCCGCGTTCGTAGCCGACAAGCTGCGCGCGTTCGGCTGCGACGAGGTGGTCGAGGGGCTGGGGCGCACCGGCGTGGTCGGCGTGATCGAGGGCCGCGCGACGGGGCGGACGATCGGGCTGCGCGCCGACATGGACGCGCTGCCGATCGAAGAGGCGACCGGGCTCGACTATGCCAGCGAAACCCCCGGCAAGATGCACGCCTGCGGCCATGACGGGCACACCGCGATGCTGCTCGGTGCCGCGCGCTACCTGGCCGAGACGCGCAACTTCGCGGGGCGGGTGGCGGTGATCTTCCAGCCCGCCGAAGAGGGCGGCGGCGGCGGCCGCGAGATGGTCGAGGACGGCATGATGGAGCGCTTCGGGATCGAAGAGGTCTACGGCATGCACAACTGGCCCGGCATCCCCACGGGCCGGTTCGCGATCCGGCCGGGGCCGTTCTTTGCCGCCACCGACGTGTTCGACATCGTCGTCACCGGGCGCGGCAGCCACGCCGCAAAGCCGCAGGAGGGGATCGACCCCACGGTCATCGCCAGCCACATCGTCCTGGCGCTGCAAACCATCGCCAGCCGCAACGTCGATCCGGTGGATCAGGTCGTCGTCTCGGTCACCGCGGTCGAGACGTCGTCGAACGCCTACAATGTCATCCCGCAGCGGGCGATCCTGAAGGGCACGGTGCGGACGCTGGACGACCGGGTGCGCGACCTGGCGCAGGAGCGGCTGACCCGGATCGCCGAACAGACGGCGCTGGCGTTCGGCGGCAGCGCCGAGGTGCGCTATGACCGGAACTATCCGGTGATGAACAACCACCCCGACGAGACCGACTTTGCCGCCGAAGTGGCGCGCTCGGTCTCGGGGCAGTGCGACAAGGCCGCGCTGATCATGGGGGGAGAAGATTTCGCGTTCATGCTGAACGCGCGGCCCGGCGCCTATATCCTCGTCGGCAACGGCGACACGGCGGCGGTTCATCACCCTGAATACAACTTCAACGACGAGGCGATCCCCGCCGGCTGCTCATGGTGGGCCGAGATCGTCGAGCAGCGCCTGCCGATCACCTGAGCGGGAAGGGGCCCTGCGAGGGTCCCCTCCCAGGGGTCGGTCAGGCGGCCTGCGCCTTGAGCGACTGCATGTCGATCACGAAGCGGTACTTCACCTCGGACGACTGGACGCGCTTCCATGCGTCGTTGATGTCTCCGATGTCGATCATCTCGACATCCGGCACCACGCCGTGCTCGGCGCAGAAGTCCAGCATCTCCTGCGTCTCGGCGATGCCACCGATCAGCGAGCCCGCCAGTGACCGGCGGCCGAACACGAGGTTGCCGCCGAACAGCTCGTCGGTGCCGTCGATGGAGCCGACGATGGTCATCGTCGCGTCCTTCTTCAGCAGTGTGAGATACGGGTTCACGTCGTGCTTGACGGGGATGGTGTTCAGCAGGAAGTCGAAGCTGCCCGCCGCCGCTGCCATCGCCTTCTCGTCGCCCGAGAGCAGCACGCTGTCGGCGCCGAGCCGCTTCGCGTCCTCGGCCTTGTCAGCCGAGCGGGTGATCATCACGACCTCGGCGCCCATCGCCGCGGCCAGCTTGATGCCCATGTGACCCAGGCCACCCAGACCGATCACGCCGACCTTGTCGCCCTTCTTGACGTTCCAGTGGCGCAGCGGCGAGTAGCTAGTGATCCCGGCGCACAGCAGCGGGGCGACGGCCTTGGTGTCGAGCTTTTCCGAGACCTTGAGGACGAAATCCTCGACCACGGTGACACTGGTTGAATAGCCGCCCATCGTCATCCCGCCGGAGACCGGGTCGGGCGAGTTATAGGTCTGCACCGCGCCGTTCTCGCAGTATTGTTCGTCGCCGTCCTTGCACGAGCCGCAATGCCCGCAGCTGTCGACGAGGCAGCCGACGCCGACAAGATCGCCTTCCTTGAAGCGGGTCACGTCGCTGCCGGTCTCGGTCACACGGCCGACGATCTCGTGGCCGGGGACGAGCGGGAATTCCGTCATGCCCCAGTCGTCGTGACCGAAATGGATGTCGGTGTGGCAGACGCCGCAATAGAGGATGTCGATGCGGACATCGTTGGGGCGCGTCTCGCGGCGGTCGATCTTCATGTGTTCGAGCGGCGCGCGCTCCTGCGGCACGCCGTAAGCGGAGACAGTCATGCTGGCCTCTTCTTGGTTAAAAACTCTGCGGCGCAGCACCTAGGCTGCGCGGCAGAGAGACCAACATGACGTCACGTGGGCGTGACCCGGCGCCTCAGCCGCCCGTGTGGCTCATGTGGCGCGACATCTGGCCGTCGAGCTTTTGCCGGGAATAGTCGAAGTCGTGGCCCTTGGGCTTGAGCGCGATGGCTCCGCGGATCGCGTTCTCGAGCGCGCGGTCGTCGTCTGGGAACTCGCGCAGCGGCTTGCGGAGATCGGCCATGTCCTCTTGCCCGAGGCACATGAAAAGCTCGCCGGTGCAGGTCAGGCGCACGCGGTTGCAGCTTTCGCAGAAATTGTGGCTGAGCGGCGTGATGAAGCCGATCTTCTGCCCGGTCTCTTCCAGCCGGACATAGCGCGCCGGGCCGCCCGAGCGTTCGGCGAGGTCCGTCACGGTGTATTGCTCGGCCAACTGCGCGCGCACGTCGTCGAGCGACCAGTACTGCCCCAGCCGATCCTCGTTGCCGATATCGCCCATCGGCATCACCTCGATCCAGGTGAGGTCCATGTCGCGCTCGGCGCACCAGCGGGTGATGCTGAAGAGTTCCTCTTCGTTGAAGCCCTTGAGCGCGACCGCGTTGATCTTGACCCGCAGACCAGCCTTCTGCGCCGCGTCGAGCCCCTTGAGCACCTGCGGCAGCCGTCCCCAGCGCGTGACCTTGGCGAACTTCTCTTCGTCAAGCGTATCGAGAGAGACGTTCACCCGGCGCACGCCCGCGGCATAGAGATCGTCCGCGAAGCGGGCCAGCTGACTGCCGTTGGTGGTCAGCGTCAGTTCCCGCAGGTCGCCCGACTCGAGATGCCGCGACATGCCGTGGAAGAACTTCATGATGTCCCTGCGCACCAGCGGCTCACCCCCGGTGATCCGCAGCTTTTCCACGCCGAGCCCGACGAAGGTCGAGCACATGCGGTCCAGCTCCTCGAGCGTGAGCAGCTCCTTCTTGGGAAGGAAGCTCATGTTCTCGGACATGCAGTAGACACAGCGGAAATCGCAGCGATCCGTCACCGAAACGCGAAGATACGAGATGGCCCGCTGGAAGGGATCGATCAGGCGGTCTGTCATGGGCCAGAGACTAAGTGCGGCGGCGCCCTGCCGCAAGGTGCGGTGGCCGTTGCGGCATGTCGGCGTGCACTCTAGGCTCCTGCCATGACCCGTGTTTCGCTTCTTGCCCTCACCGCCGCGCTGGCCTCCTGCGCACAAGTCCAATCCATGTTCGACGGCGGCGAGTCCGGCGGGCGGCCCGAGCAGACGGCCGCCGCACCGGCGCCCCAGAGCAGCCCCGCGCCGACCAGCGGCGGCAACACCGCCGACGCGCTCGACACCACGACCGACGAAGAGCGGGCCGCCGCCAGTGCGCCGCCCGATGCCGGCGAGAGCGAAGAGCTTCTCGGCGAGACCGTGGCGTCCCTTGGCGCGGCGACGGAGCAGGGGCTCTGGGTCAAGACACCGCTCGTGAGCACGACGCGCCCCGGTCGCATCGTGTATCCGGCGAACGGCAAGTCGGCCCGTGTCGAACTGCGTCCCCTCGGGGGTGAGCCGGGCGCGGGCAGCCAGGTCTCGCTGGGGGCCATGCGCACCATCGACGCCCCGCTGACCGACCTGCCGACTCTGCGGGTCTATGGTCTCTGATCGCACGGTCCTGCCGGCGGACGGCGCGGGTTGGAACGACCTGCGCGCGCGCTTCCGCTGGCAGATTCCCACGCGGTTCAACATCGCCGAGCGCTGCTGCGACAGCTGGGCCGAGAGCGAGCCCGACCGCCTCGCAGTCATCGACGTGGCGGCCGACGGGACCGCGCGCGAGTGGCGCTACATCGACCTCTACCGCGCGGCGAACCGGCTGGCCCGCGTGCTGCAGGCGCGGGGCGTCACGGCAGGGGACCGCGTGGCGATCCTGCTGCCGCAGGGGCCCGACGTGCTGATTGCGCATTTCGCGGCCTACAAGCTGGGCGCCATCGCCCTGCCTCTATTCACCCTGTTCGGCGAGGATGCGCTGCGGTTCCGGCTGGAGGACAGCGGCGCCGCTGCCATCATCACCGACCCCGCCAACCTGCCCAAGGTCGAGGCGCTGACGGCCGTGCTGCCGGGCGTGTCGACAATCGGCGTGACGGGGGCCGCACAGGCCCCGTTCCTGGACCTTCCGGTCGAGACGGCGCGGGCGTCGGACTCGCCGATCCGGGCCGAGACGGGGCCGGACGACCCGGCGGTGATGATCTATACCTCGGGCACGACCGGCTCACCCAAGGGCGCGCTGCACGCTCATCGGTTCCTGCTGGGACACCTGCCGTCGATCGAGCTGCACCACGAGTGGTTCCCAAGTCCGGGCGACCGGGGCTGGACGCCCGCCGACTGGGCCTGGATCGGCGGCCTGATGGACATGGCGCTGCCGTGCCTGCACTACGGTGTGCCGCTGGTCAGCCACCGGGCCGCCAAGTTCGACCCCGACGAGGCCTATGCCCTGATCGCCCGGCACGCGGTGCGCAACCTGTTCCTGCCGCCGACCGCGCTGCGCCTGATGCGGCAGGCGAGCGTTCCCGCCGGGGTCGACATCCGCTCGATTGGGTCGGGCGGCGAGTCCCTCGGGCCGGAGCTTCTGGACTGGGGCGAGACCGCGCTGGGGCTGAAGATGAACGAGTTCTACGGTCAGACCGAGTGCAACCTCGTGGTCTCGACCTCGCGTGGGATCGAGGACACGCCGCCGGGCGCGATGGGGCGCGCCGTGCCGGGGCACGATGTGGCGGTGATCGATGCCGATGGGGAACCGGCGCCCGCGGGCGAAAGCGGGGAGATCGCGGTGCGGCGCGGGACGCCGGTGATGTTCCTGCGCTATTGGAACCAGCCCGAGAAGACCGAAGAGAAGTTCACCGGCGAGTGGATGCGGACAGGCGATCTCGGGACCTGCGACGAAGGCGGCACCTTCCGTTTCGTCGCGCGCGACGACGACGTGATCACCTCGTCGGGCTACCGCATCGGACCGACCGAGATCGAGAGTTGCCTGGCCGGGCATCCGCAGGTCGTGATGGCGGCTGCCGTGGGCCTGCCCGATCCGGTGCGGACCGAGGTCGTGACCGCCTTCGTGGTGTTCCGCGACGGCGCCGATCCCGCCGCGCTGGAGAAGGAGCTGATCGACCGCGTCCGCACCAGGATCAGCCCCCATGTCGCGCCTCGGCGCATCGTGCCTGTTCCGTCGCTGCCGATGACAGCGACGGGAAAGATCATGCGGCGGACCCTGCGCGAGCGGGGCGCCTGAGCGGCGTCATTCCACGGTGACGGATTTCGCCAGGTTGCGCGGCTGGTCCACGTCGGTGCCCTTGGCGATGGCCGTGTGGTACGCCAGCAGCTGCGCCGGGATCGCGTAGAGGATCGGGGCAAGCTGCGACGGCGCCGTCGGCATCGTCAGGACGCGCCAGGTATCGTTGCCCGCGGTCGCCGCGCCATCGGCGTCGGTGACCAGCACGATCCGGCCGTGGCGGGCCATCACCTCCTGCATATTCGACACGGTCTTGTCGAACAGCTCGTCCGTGGGGGCCATGACGATCACCGGCACGCTGTCGTCGATCAGCGCGATGGGACCATGCTTCAGTTCGCCGGACGCGTAGCCCTCGGCGTGGATATAGCTGATCTCCTTGAGCTTGAGCGCGCCTTCCAGGGCCAGCGGGTACATCTGACCGCGTCCCAGGAACAGGATGTCCTCGGCCTCGGACAGCGCGAACGCGGTTTCCCGGATGTCGGGCCCGACGGCGAGGGCCTGATTGATCAGGCCGGGCAGGGCGCGCAGGTCCCGCAGCATCTCGCCGAAGATGGCGGGCTCGATCTGGCCGCGGTCCCTGGCGGCCTTGAGGGCGAGCAGGTGAAGCACTGTCAGCTGGCAGGTGAATGCCTTGGTCGAGGCGACGCCGATCTCGGTCCCCGCGAGGATCGGCAGAGCGATATCGCTTTCGCGCGCGATCGAGCTTTCCGAGACGTTGACCACCGAGGCGATCCGGGCCTTGCCGGCGCAATAGCGCAGGGCAGCCAGCGTATCGGCGGTCTCGCCCGACTGACTGACGAAGACGGCGAGGGTGTTCGGTCCGATCGGCGGCTCGCGGTATCGGAACTCGGACGCGATATCGACCTCGACAGGAAGGCGGGCGATCTTCTCGAACCAGTATTTCGCGGTCTGGCAGGCATAGAAGGCGGTGCCGCAGGCAATCATCACCACGCGGTCGATCCCGGAAAAGTCGATGTCCTGCGGCAGCTTGATCGCGTCTTCCGAGGCGTAATGCGCGATCGCGTCGGCCAGGACGCCGGGCTGCTCGGCGATCTCCTTGGACATCCAGTGCCGGTGGCCGCCCTTTTCCAGCTGGGTCGGGTCGATGGCGATCTGCTTGATCGCGCGGGCGACCTCGTGGCCCTCGCCGTCATGGATGGTGGCGCCCTCGCGCGTGAGGATCGCCATGTCGCCTTCCTCGAGATAGGTGATCCGGTCGGTCATGGGCGCCAGAGCGATCGCGTCCGAGCCGAGATACATCTCGCCATCGCCGTATCCGATGGCCAGCGGCGAGCCGCGTCGTGCGGCGATCATCAGGTCGGGCTCGTTGTCGAACACGAAGGCGAGGGCGAAGGCGCCCGTCAGCCGCGCCATCGTCGCCTCGGCGGCGCGACGCGGCGGGAGGCCGGACTCGAGAAAGCTCTGGGCCAGCAGTGCGACCGTTTCGGTGTCGGTCTGCGTCTCGAAGGCGTAGCCGGCGGCGGCCAGCTCGGTCCTGAGTTCGGCGTAGTTCTCGATGATGCCGTTGTGAACGACGGCGACCGGGCCGGCCTTGTGGGGATGCGCGTTCTCGACCGATGGCGCGCCGTGGGTGGCCCAGCGGGTATGTCCGATGCCTGCCTTGCCCGACAGCGGCTCATGCACGAGCAGGTCGGACAGGTTCACCAGCTTGCCCACCGCCCGGCGACGGTCGAGCTTTCCGTCGCCCCGGACCGTCGCGATCCCGGCGCTGTCGTAGCCGCGGTATTCCAGCCGCTTCAGCGCTTCGAGGATGATCGGCGATACCTCGTGGGTGCCGAGCACCCCGACAATTCCGCACATTATTTCACCTGTTTTGTGGATTTGGCTTTAAGAGATTTCAATCTTTCGAACATCCGGCGCGCCAGGCCGTCCTTGTTGACCTGCCGGGCGCGTCCCAGCGCCAGCGCACCCTCGGGCACGTCGCATGTGATTACCGAGCCGCTGGCGGTCATCGCCTCGTCCCCGATGCTGACCGGCGCAACCAGCATCGTGTCCGAGCCGATGAACGCCCGCTCGCCGATCTCGGTCCGGTGCTTGAATACGCCGTCGTAATTGCAGGTGATGGTGCCCGCGCCGACATTCGTGCCCGCGCCGATGCTGGCATCGCCGATATAGCTGAGGTGGTTCACCTTGGCGCCGTCGCTGATCTGGGCGCTCTTGATCTCGACGAAGTTGCCCACGCGCACGTCGTTCGACAGCTCTGCGCCGGGACGCAGGCGCGCGTAGGGTCCGATCACCGCGCCGTTGCCCACATGGCAGCCCTCGAGATGGCTGAAGGCGCGGATCGTCGCGCCGGATTCGACGGACACGCCGGGGCCGAAGACGACGTTCGGCTCGACCACGCTGTCTCGCCCCACGACCGTGTCGTGCGAAAAGAAGACGGTCTCGGGCGCGGTCAGGGTGACGCCGTCCTCCAGCGCCGCGCTGCGTGCCGCCTGCTGGAACACCGCCTCGGCGCGGACGAGGTCGCCGCGCGTGTTGACGCCCATCGTCTCGGCCTCGGGGCAGGTGACCGCCGTGCAGCTGAGCCCCTTGTCGTTGGCGATGGCGACGATGTCTGTCAGGTAGTACTCGCCGCTTGCATTGTCGTTGCCGACCGCGTCGATCAGGTCGAACAGGGCCTCGGCGTCGGCCATCACCACGCCCGAGTTGCACAGCCCGATCGCGCGTTCTGCCTCGCTCGCGTCCTTGTACTCGACAATCCGTGCCAGCCGGTCGCCCTCCATCACCAGCCGGCCGTAGCGGGCGGGATCGACGGGCTCGAAGCCGAGGACGACGACGGCATGCCCCTCGGCCCGCGCGGCGGCCATGCGCCGCAGGGTCTCGCCGGAGATGAACGGGGTGTCGCCATAGAGCACGACCGCGTCCCCGGTCGCGCCCTCGAGCGCCGGGCGGGCCTGGGCGACGGCGTGGGCGGTGCCCAGCTGCTCGGCCTGTTCGACGACCGTGATCTCGGGATCGAGTTCCGCCGCCGCCTCGCGCACCCGGTCGATTCCGTGCCCGGCGACCAGCACCGTGCGGGCCGGCGACAGCGCGGCACCGGATGCCAGAGCGTGCGCGAAGAGCGGCGCCCCGGCCACCTGGTGCAGGACCTTCGGAAGGTCGGAGTTCATCCGGGTGCCCTGGCCGGCGGCAAGGACGATCAGTGTCGCGGACATCGGCTGCTCTTTCTTTTTGGCTGGTGTCGTTCTAACTGCGATGCGGCGTGCCACAAGTCGGTGCGCGATCAAAGATGGTTACGGCGCGTTTCATCCGTCGGAACGCGTCGGCATCGAAAGGACACCATGCGCACTGTGATCTTCGACCTCGACGGCACGCTCGCCGATACGGGCGCCGACCTGATAGCGGCGGCGAACGGCTGCTTCGGCGAGATCGGCGCGGGGCCGCAGCTCGATCCCGTGGCCGACAAGTCGACCGCGTTCCGCGGCGGCCGCGCGATGCTGCGGCTCGGGTTCGAGCGGCTGGACGAGGCGGATGTCGATGCCGCGGTCGAGGCGCAGTATCCGCGGCTGCTCGAACTCTACGGCGAGAACATCGACACCCACACGGTGCTCTATCCCGGTGTCGCGGCGGCGATCGCGGCCCTGCGAGACGAAGGCTATGCCGTGGCCATCTGCACCAACAAGCCCAGCGGGCTGGCCGAGACGCTGATGACCCGCCTTCGCGCGCGGCACTGGTTCGGCGCGCTGGTCGGGGCGGACACGCTGCCCCTGCGCAAGCCAGACCCCGCGCCTTATTTCGAGGCGGTGCGGCTGGCGGGCGGCGATCCGACGCGGTCGCTGCTGGTGGGCGACACCGTCACCGACCGCGAGACGGCCCGCGCCGCGGGCGTGCCCTCGGTGCTGGTCACGTTCGGCCCAGAAGGCGCCGGCGTCGCCGATCTGGCACCCGAGGCGCTGTTGCCCCATTATGACGAACTGGGCGGCGTGGTGCGCGGTCTGATCGGCTGAGGAGCGGGCATGACCGAACGGTTCGAGGGCAGCTTTACGCAGCAGGAGCCGATTCCCGAGGATGGCATCGACGCCGCGGTCGAGGTGATGCGCCACGGCCGGCTGCACCGCTACAACTCGGCTCCGGGCGAGACGGCGGAGGTCGCCCGGCTGGAGGTGGAGTTCGCCGCCTATACTGGGGCGCGCTACTGCCTTGCCGTCGCCTCGGGCGGGTCCGCGCTGGCGACGGCGCTGCGGGCGGTGGGCGTCGGCGGCGGCGAGCCGGTCCTGTCGAACGCCTTCACGCTGGCGCCCGTGCCCGGCGCGATCCAGAGCGTCGGCGGGCATCCCGTCTTCGTCGGCGTGACCCGCGGACTGACTCTGGACCTCGACGACCTATCGGCGAAGATCGCGTCGAGCGGCGCGGGGGTGCTGCTACTGTCGCACATGCGCGGGCATGTCTGCGACATGGAGGCGCTGATGCGGATCTGCGATGCCGCTGGCGTCACGGTTATCGAGGATTGCGCGCATACCATGGGCGCGCGCTGGAACGGAGTGCCGTCGGGCCGGCACGGGGCGCTGGGGTGCTACTCGACCCAGACCTACAAGCACATGAACTCGGGCGAGGGGGGGCTGATCGTCGGGGACGATCCCGACGTGATGGCGCGGGCGATCCTGCTGTCGGGCAGCTACATGCTGTTCGACCGGCACGCCGCCGCGCCGCCGCCCGCCCATTTCGAAACGCAACATCCCGACATCCCCAACGTCTCGGGCCGGATGGACAACCTGCGCGCGGCAATCCTTCGGCCGCAACTGCGGGCGCTGGACCGGAACTGTGCCGCGTGGACGGCCCGGTATCGCGTGGTCGAGGCGGGCCTGGCCGAAACGCCGGGCCTGACGCTGATCGACCGCCCGGCGCCGGAGGCGTTCGTCGGGTCGTCCTTCCAGTTCCTGCTGGAGGATTGGTCGCCAGAGGCGGTGCGGGACGTGGTCGAGCGCTGCGCCGCCCGCGGGGTCGAGCTGAAATGGTTCGGGGCCGAGGCGCCGGCGGCCTTCACCTCGCGCTACGTGCACTGGCGCTACGCCGCGCCCGAGCCGATGCCCGAGACGGACCGTGTCCTGGCCGGGCTGCTCGACATGCGGCTGCCGCTGACGTTCGACGAAAGGGATTGCGCGCAGATCGCCCGCATCATCCGCGCCGAGGTCGGCGCGGTCTGGCAGGGCCGGGCGGCCGCGGAATAGCCGCCCGGCGCCGGGATCAGAAGTCGTACTGCACCGAGGCCTGCACGCGGTCGGCGTCGTAGCTGTCGCCGTCGAACTCGGTGCGTTCGCCGGTGATGTACTCGACGCCCATCGTGACCTGCTCCACCGGGGTGTAGGTGGCGGTGAGGTGGATCGTTTCGATCTCTTCGGTGTCGTTCACGGCGCCGTCCCCGATCTCACGGTAACCATAGGCCGCCGAAAGCGTGATTTTGTCGGTCACTTCCTGCCGGACCTGCAGCGACACCGCGTCGGTCTCGACGGCGTTGCCGTCGTAGACGTCGTCGGTCGGGAACACCATGTAGCTGCCGATGCCCTCGCCGTGGATGTAGTTGCCGACGAAGGTGCCGCCCTGCCACAGGCCCGCGACGCCGGACAGGACCACGCCGTAGCCGTCCTCGTCGTCGATCGAGCGCGACACGGCGCCGAGCCGGACCGAGTTGCTGTCGTTGAACGAATACTGCCCTGCGGCCGTGACGGCGAAGCGGTCGGACTCGTCGTTCGGATCGTCCTCGAGCGAGAAGGAGGCCTCGAGCGCGTCGGTGGGATTGAACGTGTAGCGAACTTGCGCTTCACGCGCGAAGGGGATGCCCGCCGGTCCCTGGAAATCCAGCGTGAGCGGGTAGGAATCGAGCGGCATCCAGTTGGTCCAGTTCTTGCCTGCCTGCAGGCCCATGAACTCGCCGTAGGCAAGGCGCAGGCGGAACTCGCCGCCGCCGCCGCCGTAGAAGTCGCCCTCGATGGTGGTCTTGATGTCGCCCATCTCGGTCGGCAGCGTGGTGTTCACGCCCAGGCGGCTTTCGTATGCGATGGCGTTCTGGAAATCGCCTTCCTCGGGACCGTTCGGCAGACCGACCGAGCCCAGCGAGAAGATCGTGTTGCCCAGGTCGTAGTCCTGATCGAAGAACAGGTCGGCCTTGGCGTAGCCGTAAATCTCGACGCTCATGCCGCCCGGCATGTCCAGCGTCGGGCCCGAGCTCTGCTGCTGGGATTCAAGTTCGGCGACCCGCTGTTCGAGCGCGGCGATCCGGGCCTGCGGGTCTGCGGTCTGCGCTGCGCCGACGGCCGGCAGCAGAACGGCCAGCGCACCGCCGGCAAGCGCGGTGCGCGCGACTAGATTACTCTTCATGAAAAACTCCGCTGTAGGACTTCGGTCGGTCCGTGCGTGACGAACCTGTCGGTCCAAAGGTGGGACCTGCGGCCGGTTCCGGGGCGCATGTCGCTTTTCGACCAGAGACCGGGCGAAACCGACCTTTTCGTGTGCTTGATGCAACACCGCTCTTGCCAAGTCGTGCCGCGGTTGCGAGCGTCACGGGATGCCGCGCCGCGGCATGGCCCTGCGATCCAACGGAGGCGCGATGATCCGACTGCACCATTGCCACGAGACGCGCTCGATGCGGGTTCTCTGGCTGCTCAATGAACTCGGGGTCGATTACGGCCTGCAGGTTCATCCCTTCGACAAGACGCTGCGGAGCGCGGATTACCTGGCGTTGAATCCGGCGGGGCGGGTGCCCGCGCTGGAAATGAACGGCGACATCATCTGGGAATCGGGCGCGATCATCGAGGTGCTGTGCGAGACGTTCCAGGACACCGGACTCGGCCGTCTTCCCGGAGACATCGAGCGCGCCGACTGGCTGGTCTGGCTGCACTTCGCCGAGACGATCAGCCAGCATTCCGCCGCGCTGACGCAGCAGCACGTGATGCTCTACGAGGACACGATGCGCAGCCCGATCGTAATGCAGCTTGAGGCGAAGCGCGTGCAGAAGTGTTTCGGCGCGATCGAGGGACGGCTTTCGACGCCGGTGGAGAATCGTGACTACCTGCTGACCAGCGGATTCTCGGCCGTGGACATCGCGGTGGGGCAGGCGGTCTACATGGCCCGCCACTTCGCCACGTTCGAGGGCTTTCCTCAGGTTGCGGAATGGTACGAGCGGATCACCGACCGGCCCGCATTCCAGGCGGCACTGCCGCCCGAGGGCGCGGACCGGCTGTACGCGCAGCAATTCTACCCCGCGTGGGAGATGGCCTGACCAGCTGCGACGATACGTCGGGCGGCGTGAGGGGCCTGTCTGTCAGGGATTTGAGCGACTGCGCTCCGCACGTTCGGTTGACCCCCTCTTGGACCGGGTCTAAACCGAACCCAACTCGGTCACGGGGCGTTGCCCCATGAAAGGAGCCTTCCCGTGGAAGACCTGATGCAAGATTACGCGCCGATCCTGATTTTCCTGGGGCTCGCCGTTGCTCTCGGGCTGATCCTGATCGGTGCCGCCGCCGTTCTGGCCGTACGGAACCCCGACCCCGAAAAGGTCAGCGCCTACGAATGCGGCTTCAACGCCTTCGATGACGCCCGGATGAAGTTCGACGTGCGCTTCTATCTCGTGTCGATCCTGTTCATCATCTTCGACCTCGAGATCGCGTTCCTCTTCCCTTGGGCCGTGGCGTTCAAGGATATCGGCCATGTCGGATTCTGGTCGATGATGGTCTTCCTCGGCGTCCTCACGGTGGGCTTCGCCTACGAATGGAAGAAAGGAGCCCTCGAATGGGAGTGAGCACCGCTGCCAACACGGCGGGCGTCGATCGCGACGTCACCACGCAGAAACTCAACACCGAGCTGCAGGACAAGGGCTTCCTGCTGACCTCGACCGAGGACATCATCAACTGGGCGCGTACCGGGTCGCTGCACTGGATGACGTTCGGTCTGGCCTGCTGCGCGGTCGAGATGATGCACACCTCGATGCCGCGCTACGACGCCGAGCGGTTCGGCGTCGCGCCGCGGGCCTCTCCGCGCCAGTCCGACTGCATGATCGTTGCCGGCACGCTGACCAACAAGATGGCGCCCGCCCTGCGCAAGGTCTACGACCAGATGCCCGAGCCACGCTACACCATCTCGATGGGCAGCTGCGCCAATGGCGGCGGCTACTATCACTACAGCTACAGCGTCGTGCGCGGCTGCGACCGGGTGATCCCGATCGACATCTACGTGCCGGGCTGCCCGCCGTCGGCCGAGGCGCTGCTCTATGGCATCCTGCAGCTGCAACGTAAGATCCGCCGGACGGGGACGATCACGCGATGAGCGAGGCACTGAACGAACTCGGCGAACACATCGAGGCGAAGCGCCCCGACTGCGTTCTGAACTGGCACATCACCCATGGCGAGCTGACGCTGACCATCGCGCCGTCGTCGCTGGTGTCGCTGGTGGACTTCCTCAAGACCGACCGCACGTGCCGGTTCTCGACGCTGGTGGACATCACCGCCGTCGACTTCCCCCAGCGCGAGGCCCGGTTCGAGGTCGTCTACCACTTCCTGTCGATGTACCAGAACCATCGCATCCGCCTGAAGCTGGGCGCGCGGGAAGAGGACATGCTGCCCTCGATCACCAATGTGTTCCCGGCGGCCAACTGGTTCGAGCGCGAGGTCTTCGACATGTACGGGCTGCTCTTCACCGGGCATCCCGACCTGCGGCGCATCCTGACGGACTATGGCTTCCGCGGGTATCCGCTGCGCAAGGACTTCCCGACCACCGGCTACACCGAGGTGCGCTACGACGAAGAGGTCAAGCGCGTGATCTACGAGCCGGTCAAGCTGGTGCAGGAGTATCGCCAGTTCGACTTCATGTCGCCGTGGGAAGGCGCGGATTACGTCCTGCCCGGCGACGAGAAGAGCACGGAAGGTGCAAAGTGATGATCGGCGGCGGCAACGGGGTGCTCTGGTATCTGGTGCTCACGGCGCTGCTCGTGATCCCGTTCTGGAAGATTCTGCCCCGTTACGGCATCGCGGCTCCGTTCGCGCTGTTCGCCGTGCTGCCCGTCGGCGCGATCATCCTGCTGTGGATCATCGCGTTCCGCGACAAGTTCTCGGATCGCGCGGGGGTGTGATGGCGGCGCCAACCCTCATGTTCTGCGTCGGCGCGACCAAGGCGGGGACCTCGTGGCTCTACGAGGAACTCGCAGGGCATCCCGAATGTCATCTGCGGTCGATCAAGGAACTGCATTACTTCGATGCGCTCGAGTCCGGCCGGCGCGATGTCGAGGCGCGGCAGCATGGCGAGACGATCGACACTCTCACGCAGCGCTGGTGGACCGCCCCGGTCGAGCGGCGCCCGCGGCTGGAAGAGCGTATTGCCGACCGCCGCGCCTACCGCGACGTGCTGACCGCGGACGAGGGCGATGTCAGCGGCTACCTTGACTACCTCCAAGCCGGGCGGGGCGAGGCTGCCTTGGTGGGCGACGTGACGCCGGCCTATGCGCTGCTTCCGACCGAGCGGCTTTCGGCGATGGCACGGCTTCTGCCGGACGTGCGCTTCGTCTACCTGCTGCGCGACCCCGTCGCACGTCTGTGGAGCCATGTGCGCATGATCGCCCGCCGGCGCAGCCCCGAACCCACGGCCGAGCCCGAGCGTACCGCGCGTATCCTGAACCGCACGCTGCGCGGCGAAGAACGCGAAATCGAGATTCGGGGCGACTATGCCGGCGCCCTGGGGCGTCTCGACGCTGCCATCGCGCCCGAGCGGCTGCTGGTGATGTTCTACGAAGAGCTGATCGCGCCGGGCGGTTTGCCGCGCCTGTGCCGTTTCCTCGGCATATCCGCGCGCGAGGGCGACACCGCCCGCCGGGTGCACGAGGGCGAGAAGATCGAGCTGAAGCCGGGCCAGCGCAGACGAGCGCGGGCTTGGCTGCAACCGCAATACGAGCATGTCCAAAAGGTGATGGGTCGGCTGCCCGACGCCTGGCTGGACGTCACGGCGCCGTCCCTGCGCGGCGCGACTGGATGAGGGTCTGACCATGGATGGACAGAAATTCGGCGACGTCGAAACCGGCGAACAGAAGATCCGCAACTTCAACATCAACTTCGGGCCGCAGCACCCCGCCGCGCACGGCGTGCTCCGGCTAGTGCTGGAGCTTGACGGCGAGATCGTGGACCGCGTCGACCCGCATATCGGCCTTCTCCACCGCGGCACAGAAAAACTGATGGAGAGCAGGACCTACCTGCAGAACCTGCCGTATTTCGACCGGCTCGACTATGTTGCGCCGATGAACCAGGAGCACGCGTGGTGCCTGGCGATCGAGCGGCTGACCGGCACCGAGGTGCCGCGCCGGGCGCAGCTGATCCGCGTGCTCTATAGCGAGATCGGCCGCATCCTGAACCACCTGCTGAACGTCACGACGCAGGCGATGGACGTGGGCGCGCTGACCCCGCCGCTCTGGGGCTTCGAAGAGCGCGAGAAGCTGATGATCTTCTACGAGCGGGCCTGCGGCGCGCGGCTTCACGCGGCGTATTTCCGTCCCGGCGGCGTCCACCAGGATCTGCCGCCCAAGCTGATCGAGGACATCGACGAGTGGGCGGACGCGTTTCCCCCCGTGCTCGACGACATCGACGGTCTGCTGACCGAGAACCGAATTTTCAAGCAGCGCAACGCCAACATCGCCGTCGTGAACGAGCAGGACATCCAGGACTGGGGCTTCTCCGGCGTGATGGTGCGGGGCTCGGGCCTGGCCTGGGATCTGCGGCGCGCGCAGCCCTACGAGTGCTACGACGAGTTCGACTTCAAGATCCCGGTCGGCAAGAACGGGGACTGCTACGACCGCTACCTCGTCCGCATGGCCGAGATGCGGGAATCGGTGCGCATCGTGAAGCAGGCCTGCGAGAAACTGCGCAACGAGCCGGGCCCGGTGATGGCGCGCGGCAAGATCGCCCCGCCCACGCGCGGCGACATGAAGACCTCGATGGAAGCGCTGATCCATCACTTCAAGCTTTATACCGAGGGCTTCCACGTCCCCGAGGGCGAGATCTACGCCGCGGTCGAGGCGCCCAAGGGCGAGTTCGGCGTGTATCTCGTGGCCGATGGCACGAACCGTCCCTATCGCGCCAAGATCCGCGCGCCGGGATACCTTCATCTGCAGGCGATGGACCATCTGACCAAGGGCCACCAGCTGGCCGACGTCGCCGCGATCATCGGCACGCTCGACATCGTTTTCGGCGAAGTCGACCGCTGAGAAAGGGCGGGCGCCGGTGCGCCCGGTCTTTCCGCCCCACTTTCCGGCCATCTCGCATGGCCCAATAGGACCCGGACAGGATAACGACACATGCTACGTCGTCTTCACCACGACCAGCCCGAGAGCTTCGCCTTCACGCCCGCCAACCTGGAATGGGCGATGGCGCAGATCACCAAGTATCCCGAAGGCCGCCAGGCGAGCGCCGTGATCCCGCTTCTGTGGCGCGCGCAGGAGCAGGAGGGCTGGATCAGCCGCAAGGCGATCGAATACATCGCCGAGATGCTGGGCATGGCCGATATCCGGGTGCTCGAAGTGGCGACCTTCTACTTCATGTTCCAGCTGCACCCCGTGGGCAGCATCGCGCATGTCCAGGTCTGCGGCACCACATCCTGCATGATCTGCGGCGCCGAGGACCTCATGGCCGTTTGCAAGGAGAGGATCGCGCAGAACCAGTTCGAGATCTCCGACGACGGCAAGTTTACCTGGGAAGAAGTCGAGTGCCTTGGTGCCTGCGCGAACGCGCCGATGGCGATGATCGGCAAGGATTACTACGAGGATCTGACGCAGGAGCGTTTCGCCGAGATCCTCGACGAGATGGCCGCCGGCAAGGTGCCGACGCCGGGCCCGCAGCAGGGCCGCTTCGCGAGCGAGCCGGCGGGCGGGCTGACATCGCTGCAGGTGGATGACGACAAGCGCCAGCCGCACAACGCCAGCATCGACCTCGCCAAGTCGATCGGCGACACGGTCAAGCGCATCGACGGCACCGAGGTGCCGCTGCTCAAGCCGTGGCGCCCGGCCGGCGCGGCCGGCAAGCAGCCCGCGATCGAGCGCGGCGACAACCTGACTCGTACGCCCGATTCCGGCCAGACGCCGGGGCCGCAGCCCGCCGAGCACACTGCGCCGGACGCCACCGGGACGACCAAGCAGGAAGCGCCCGTCGACCAGAAGGGACGCCCCGCCGAGGGCGCGCCTGCCGCCGCAGCCTCCGCGACATCGCGCGCGGGTGAAACCGGGGCCGCGTCGGACCTGCCGGACGAGGACACGCGACAGCCCGAGGGGCTGGACAAGCCGCGGGACGGAAAGGGCGACGACCTGACCCGGATCAAGGGAATCGGTCCCAAGCTGGCCGAGCAGCTGAACGGCCGCGGCATCTACCATTTCGACCAGATCGCCGGCTGGAACGAGGCCGAGCTGGCCTGGGTCGACCGTAACATCGAAGGTTTCAAGGGACGGGCCGTCCGGGACGACTGGGTCGGCCAGGCACGCGGCCTGAACTCGGACGGGGAGACAGACACCTGATTTCACGCTACAACCTGACGTGGGGGCAGCTCTGGGTGGCCCTTTACGACAGGGAGAGTGAAGGTATGTCGAAACAAACGCAGGGGTCTCTGGCCGCAGTCGGCGGCATTTCCGCCGGCATCTGGCTTGTCGCTTTCGTGGCGTTGATGGTGGTTGGCGGGTTCGCCTTCTCACCGGCACTGTTTCTGGCCTTGGCGGTCGCGGCCGTGGCCGCCGTGGTCCTGTTCCGGGGCTTCCACCGCGGACCGGGACATCGTGCGCATGGCGAGACGCCCGCGCCGGTCGCGGAACGGACCTCGGACCATCTGCGCTCGCCCGGCGATGCGCCGAGCGCCGAGGAGGCGCGGGCCGGCCATCCCGACGCGAGCGGACCGCAGGGCGGCGTGAAAACCGGCACCGTCCTTCCGGGCGAGGAAGAACTGGCGGATCGCAAGGGCGAGTGGCGCTACGAGTCGCATGGCGGGGCCGCGGCCTCGGGGCCGAGCCGGGACGCGGTGGACGCGGCGGGCGAGGGCACGAAGCCGCCGACGTTGAACGCCCCGCGCGAGGGGGGAGCGGACGACCTGAAGGAGATCAAGGGCGTCGGTCCCAAGCTGGAGGAGATGTTGCACGGCATGGGCCTGTACCATTTCGACCAGATCGCGGCGTGGGGACCGGCCGAGGTCGCCTGGGTCGACCAGAACCTCGAGGGGTTCAAGGGGCGGGTCAGCCGGGACGACTGGGTCGCGCAGGCCAAGGTGCTCGCCGGTGGCGGAGAGACGGAGTTTTCCAAGCGGGTCGACAAGGGCGACGTCTACTGACCGTGACGATAGGTCGGCTCGCCTCCGGCGCAAATCTGCGCTAGGACCGTCCCGCGATAGAGGATCGAACGGGGGCCCATGGCCGACGACGAAGACATGATCCTGGCCCGCCGCGCCAAACTCGTGGCGTTGGTGATGGTCGGAACCATGTTTGCCTGGATCGGGCTGAACTGGCTTGGAACCGGCCTCGGCTGGCCGGCGCGCTGGCTCTTTTTGTTCGATCTCGCCGCCTTGGCGGCTTTCGTGTGGTCGCTTGCGGTGACATATCAGATCTGGCGCAGGCGCCGGGACAAGCAGGACGGATAGAACGATGCTCAAGGACGAAGACCGGATTTTCACCAATCTCTACGGCATGCACGACCGGTCGCTCGCCGGAGCGAAGGCGCGCGGGCAGTGGGACGGCACGGCCGACATCATCAAGAAGGGTCGCGACTGGGTCGTCGAGCAGGTCAAGGAAAGCGGCTTGCGCGGACGCGGCGGCGCCGGCTTCCCCACCGGCATGAAGTGGTCCTTCATGCCGAAGGAAAGCGACGGACGCCCGGCCTACCTGGTGGTGAACGCCGACGAATCCGAGCCGGGCACCTGCAAGGACCGCGAGATCATGCGGCACGAGCCGCACACGCTGATCGAGGGGTGCCTGATCGCCTCGTTCGCGATGAACGCCCATGCCTGCTACATCTATATCCGCGGCGAATACATCCGCGAGCGTGAGGCGCTGCAGGCCGCGATCGACGCCGCCTACGAGGACGGTCTGCTGGGCGCGAACGCCGCCGGCTCGGGCTGGGATTTCGACCTGTTCCTGGTCCACGGCGCCGGCGCCTATATCTGCGGCGAGGAGACGGCGCTGCTGGAAAGCCTCGAGGGTAAGAAGGGGATGCCGCGGATGAAGCCGCCGTTCCCCGCCGGCGCGGGCCTCTACGGTTGCCCGACCACAGTGAACAACGTCGAATCCATCGCCGTCGTGCCGACCATCCTGCGGCGCGGGTCCGACTGGTTCTCCAGCATGGGGCGGGCGAACAATGCCGGGACAAAGATCTTCGCCGTCTCGGGCCACGTGAACAATCCCTGCGTGGTCGAGGAAGAGATGTCGATCTCGTTCGAGGAACTGATCGACCGTCATTGCGGCGGTATCCGCGGCGGTTGGGACAATCTCAAGGCCGTGATTCCCGGCGGGTCGTCGGTGCCGCTGCTGCCGGGCTCGATCATGAAAGACGGCATCATGGACTTCGACTGGCTCAAGGAGAACCGGTCGGGCCTGGGTACCGCGGCGGTGATCGTGATGGATCAGTCCACCGACATCATCAAGGCGATCTGGCGCCTGTCCAAGTTCTACAAGCACGAGAGCTGCGGACAGTGCACGCCGTGCCGCGAAGGCGCGGGCTGGATGATGCGCGTGATGGACCGTCTCGTCACAGGCGAGGCGGCTCCGGAAGAGATCGACATGCTGCTGGACGTGACCAAGCAGGTCGAGGGGCACACGATTTGCGCGCTCGGCGATGCCGCGGCCTGGCCGATCCAGGGCCTGATCCGTCACTTCCGCGACGAGATCGAGGACCGCATCAAGCACAAGCGCGGGGCGCCGATCGCCGCCGAGTGATGCGCCGCGCCGTTCTGACGCGCCCGCCGCCGGGAAACCGTGCGGCGGGCGTTGTCGTTTGTAGGCTCTCCCCTTCGGCGCGCGGCACGCGGGCCCACAGCCACAGGAGCTCGCCTTGCGCGTCAAAGACCGCCTCGTTTTCGTCGGACTGATCTGGATTTGCGTATATCCGGGCGTCCTACTGTTTTCCTATGCCTTCGAGTGGCTTGGTATCGATGTGTCGCTCTGGCTCAAGATCCTGTTCTCGACGCTGTTCACCGTGCCGACGATCTCTGTCGTCGTGCTGCCGATGATCGAACGGGTGGTCGCGCGGATGCGTCACGAGAGCGTGGCCGAGCTCAAGATCGACCAGGCGCGTGCGGTCGGTGCAACGGATGCGCGGATCGTTCGGGACGCGGCGGGCTGAACGCGCCGGTCAGGATTGGCCGCGGCGGCCGGATGGGTTAAGGACGGTCCGAACCCGTACGGCCCGAAGGTGTGCAACATGCTGCGAATGGCGGTTTTCCTGGTCCTGATCGCGTCCCTCGCCGGATGCGGCATCCGTTCGCGCGTGTTGGGCACGCGGGCAGAGGCCGAGCGCGCCTTGCCGTTCAGCACCAGCCTGTCGCGCGGCGAAGATCAGCGCGACTTTTCCGTGACGGCCTACCGCGCCGCCGGAAACGAGCTTGCCGCGGTACGCGAATCGCTGCGCTACGGTGGCGTCAGCTACTGCATCAAGCGCTATGGCGGGCCTGACGTTGACTGGGCAAACGATCCGGCGACCGGAGACTGGGACGTCCGGAGCGACGGGCGGAACCTGACCGTGGCGGGGCGCTGCACCTTCCGTTGAGGCGGCTCGCGGTCGCGTGACTTGTCACGGGGGCGCGGGATGGCGATATCGGTGCCGGGATGTGCCGCCCATTGACGCAGGAGTTCCGCATGACACGCCCCATCGCCGCGCTCGCCCTTGTCGTCGGACTGAGCAACCCGGCCATCGCCCAGGCGCTGCCGCCGCTGGAAGAGGACCCGACCGTGGTGTCGGGATTCTACGCGATCGGTCTCGCCGACGAGGTACGCAAGAACTGCGACGACATCTCGCCGCGCTGGATCCGGGCGGTAACGTTCCTGAACTCTCTGAAGAACTACGCCGAGCGCAAGGGATACAGCTCGGCCGACATCAAGGCGCTGCGCAACAACGACGCCGCCGAGGACGCGTTGCGCTACCGCATCCGCGCCGATCTGGCCGCGCGGGGCGCCACGCCGGACAATCCCGAGGGCTATTGCGCGGTTGGCCGCGCCGAAATTGCTGCCGAAACGCAGGCCGGACGGCTGCTCTCGGCGCATTAAGGTCCGGGTCGAGCCGATTTGAGGCGTCCGGCCCCTTGGGCCTCGGCGCGGCTGGTGCTAGATAATCCGCGACAGGACGGATGCCCATGGTCCGAACGGGTGTTGCGGCGCAGCGCGACCTGCGCCAAGACCGATGCCGGGCCGGCGCTCACGCGGTGTCCGTGCCGAGCAGGAGAGACCGGACATGACCGACACCCGCACAATCAACATCGACGGCAAGGATATCGACGTCGATCCCGCCATTACGCTGATCCAGGCGTGCGAGCTTGCCGGGGTGGAGATCCCCCGGTTCTGCTACCACGAGCGCCTGTCGATCGCCGGCAATTGCCGGATGTGCCTGGTCGAGGTCGTCGGCGGCCCGCCGAAGCCCGCCGCCTCCTGCGCGATGCAGGTCCGCGACCTGCGCCCCGGCAAGGACGGTGAGCCGCCGCAGGTCAAGACGAACTCGCCGATGGTCAAGAAGGCGCGCGAAGGGGTGATGGAGTTCCTGCTCATCAACCATCCGCTCGACTGCCCGATCTGCGACCAGGGCGGGGAATGCGATCTGCAGGATCAGGCGATGGCCTATGGCGTCGACTTCTCGCGCTATCGCGAGCCCAAGCGCGCCGTGGCGAACGTCGATCTCGGCCCGCTCGTCGGCACGCACATGACGCGCTGCATCTCGTGCACGCGCTGCGTCCGCTTCATCACCGAGGTCGCGGGCATGCCGGAGCTCGGCCAGACCGGCCGGGGGGAGGATGCCGAGATCACCTCGTATCTGGGCCAGACGCTCGATTCCGAGATGCAGGGCAACATCGTCGATCTGTGCCCGGTGGGCGCGCTGACGTCCAAGCCCTATGCCTTCACCGCGCGGCCCTGGGAGCTGACCAAGACCGAGACGATCGACGTGATGGATGGCATGGGCGCCGCGATCCGCGTCGACACCAAGGGTCGCGAGGTGATGCGGATCCTGCCGCGCAACCATGACGGCATCAACGAGGAATGGCTGTCGGACCGTTCGCGCTATGTCTGGGACGGGCTCGGGCGCCAGCGTCTCGACCGGCCCTATGTCCGCAAGGATGGCAAGCTGAAGCCTGCGACGTGGCCCGAGGCGCTCGCCGCGGCGGCCGAAGCGATGAAGGACAAGACCGTCGCCGGCCTGATCGGCGACCTTGCCCCGGCCGAGGCGACCTTTGCCCTGAAGCAGCTGGTCGAGGGGCAGGGCGGCCGCGTGGAATGCCGCACCGACGGCGCGGCGCTGCCCGCGGGCAACCGCTCGGGCTATGTCGGGACGGCGTCGATCGAGGACATCGATCATGCACGAAACATCCTGATGATCGGAACCAACCCGCGCGCCGAGGCGCCGGTGCTGAACTCGCGTGTCCGCAAGGCATGGCTCTATGGTGCGGACGTCACCCTGGTGGGCGAGCCGGTCGACCTGACCTACGGCTACATCCATGCGGGCGCCGCGATGTCCGACCTGGGCGACACGCCACTGACCAAGGGCACCGAAGAGGCGCCGTCGATGGTCATCGTCGGCCAGGGCGCGCTGCAGGGGAAAGGCGGCGCGGCACGTCTGTCGCGGGCGATGAAGATCGCCGAGGACGCCAATGCCGGCCTTCTGATCCTGCACACCGCGGCCGGCCGCGTGGGCGCGATGGATGTCGGCGCCGTGACCGAGGGCGGCATGACCAAAGCACTCGACGGGGCGGATACGGTCTTTGCCCTGGGCGTGGACGAGGTCGACATTCCGCAGGGCCCGTTCGTGATCTACCAGGGCAGCCACGGCGACCGCGGGGCGCACCGCGCCGACGTGATCCTGCCTGCCGCCGCCTATACCGAAGAGCAGGGGCTTTTCGTGAACATGGAAGGCCGCCCGCAGATCGCGATGCGCGCCTGCTTCGCGCCCGGCGAGGCCAAGGAGAACTGGGCGATCCTGCGCGCGCTGTCGGCCGAGGTGGACGCCACGCTGCCCTATGACAGCCTCGCTCAGTTGCGCCAGGCGATGGTGGCCGAGGTTCCCCATCTCAAGAAGGTCGAGCGCGTGGTCGAGAACACGCTCGAGCCGGTCTCCGACGCCGGGACCGACGGGCTCGATCAGCCGCTCACGACCCACGTGAAGGCGCACTATCTCGCCAACCCGATCATGCGGTCGAGCGAGGTCATGGCCGAGCTCAGCGCGATGGCCAAGGATCGCGCCGCGGAGAAGATCGCGGCCGAGTGAGACGATGGGGCGCGGGACCGCGGTACTGGTATTGATGGCCGGAGTCGCGGCCTGCGCCGAAACGACACCCCCTGCCGAGGCGCCGGCGCCCGAGTATCTCGGCGTGCAGACACGGCTCCTGGGCGGGGATCTGGTCAATTTCCTCGTCGAGATGCGCGGAGCGTCCTCCGCAGGCGACGTGACGGCCTATGCCGACTGCGCCGCGGCGCAGTATGCGCGGATCCGCGACTATGGATTTGCACGACGCGTTCGAACGAATCTCGACGAAGAGGGTGGCCTTTGGCGGGGAGATGCGGTTTACACGGTCTCGCCAGCGCTGCCCGAGGGGACACGCACCATCGATGCCGATGTGGTGGTCGCCGCCTGTAGGGAAGACGGAATACCGACGGTGTGAGGATGCATGGCTGATTTCTTTTCCACGGCGCCCGGAATCGCGCTGATCATCGCTGCCCAGTGCGGGATGGTGATCACCTTCGTGATGGTGTCGCTGCTGTTCATGGTCTACGGCGACCGCAAGATCTGGGCCGCTGTCCAGATGCGCCGCGGCCCCAACGTGGTGGGCGTATTCGGCCTGCTCCAGACCGTCGCCGACGCGTTGAAATATGTCGTCAAGGAGATCGTCATCCCCGCCGGGTCGGACCGCACGGTCTTCCTGCTGGCGCCGCTGATGTCGTTCGTCCTGGCGATGGTGGCCTGGGCGGTGATTCCGTTCAACGACACCTGGGTGCTGGCGGACCTCAACGTCGCCATCCTCTACGTCTTTGCGATCTCGTCGCTCGAGGTCTACGGCGTGATCATGGGGGGCTGGGCGTCGAACTCGAAATACCCGTTCCTCGGCTCGCTCCGGTCCGCCGCTCAGATGATCTCGTACGAGGTCTCGATCGGACTGATCATCATCGGCGTCATAATCACGACCGGCAGCCTGAACTTCGGCGAGATCGTCCGCGCGCAGGACGGCAACCTGGGCCTGTTCAACTGGTACTGGCTGCCGCACTTCCCGATGGTGTTCCTGTTCTTCATCTCGGCGCTGGCCGAGACGAACCGCCCGCCCTTCGACCTGCCCGAGGCCGAGTCGGAGCTCGTCGCGGGCTACCAGGTGGAATATTCCTCGACGCCGTTCCTTCTGTTCATGGCGGGCGAGTACATCGCGATCTTCCTTATGTGCGCGCTGACCTCGCTGCTGTTCTTCGGCGGCTGGCTGTCGCCCATTCCGGGCCTGCCCGACGGCGCGCTGTGGATGGTCGGCAAGATGGCGATCTTCTTCTTCCTCTTCGCGATGGTGAAGGCGATCGTCCCGCGCTATCGCTACGACCAGCTGATGCGGCTGGGCTGGAAGGTGTTCCTTCCGTTCAGCCTGGCCTGGGTGGTGCTGGTGTCATTCTTTGCCCAGTACGGCCTGTTCGGCGGCGCCTATGCCCGCTGGGCCGTGGGCGGCTGAGATGACCGCCAGCGGCGCACCCGACGAAACCTACGGAGGCTGAAAATGGCATCCATCGACTATACCCGCGCCAGCCGGTACTTCCTGCTGCAGGACTTCTTCAAGGGTCTCAAGCTGGGCTTCAAATACTTCTTCGCGCCCAAGGCGACGCTCAACTACCCGCACGAGAAGGGGCCGCTCAGCCCGCGGTTCCGCGGCGAGCACGCGCTGCGGCGCTATCCCAACGGCGAAGAGCGGTGTATCGCATGCAAGCTGTGCGAGGCGATCTGCCCCGCGCAGGCGATCACCATCGACGCCGAGCCGCGCACCGACGGCAGCCGCCGCACGACGCGCTACGACATCGACATGACGAAATGCATCTATTGCGGTTTCTGCCAGGAGGCGTGCCCGGTGGATGCCATCGTCGAGGGACCGAACTTCGAGTTCGCGACCGAGACGCGGGAAGAGCTCTTCTACAACAAGGAGAAGCTGCTCGAGAACGGCGAACGCTGGGAAGCCGAGATCGCCCGCAATCTGGAAATCGACGCGCCGTACCGTTAAGGGGGCGCGAGAGGACAGCGATGAAAGGGACCGCCTAATGGGTGTCGCGGATTTCGCCTTCTATCTTTTCGCCATCACTGTGACCGCCGCCGGCCTGTTCACCGTGATCGCGCGCAACCCCGTCCACTCGGTCCTGTGGCTGATCCTGGCCTTCCTGTCGTCGGCGGGCCTATTCGTCCTGCTGGGCGCCGAGTTCGTGGCGATGCTGCTGATCATCGTCTATGTCGGCGCGGTCGCGGTGCTGTTCCTGTTCGTGGTGATGATGCTCGACATCGACTTCACCGAGCTCAAGGCCGGCATGGCGCGCTACATGCCGATCGCACTGCTGATCGGTGTCGTCATCCTGATGCAGCTCGGCCTCGCCTTCGGCGTCTGGCAGACCTCGGAGATCGCGCCAGAGCTTCTCGCGGCGCAGCCCGACCAGTTCGAGGGCGCCCACAACACGCAGATGCTGGGGCAGCTGATCTACGACGACTACCTGATGCTCTTCCAGCTTGCGGGCCTGATCCTGCTGGTCGCCATGATCGGGGCGATCGTGCTGACGCTGCGGCACCGTCCGGACGTCAAGCGGCAGGACGTGCTGGCGCAGATGTACCGCGACCCCGCCAAGGCGATGGAGCTGAAGGACGTGAAGCCCGGTCAGGGGCTGTGAGATGAACGCAGGCGGCTGGACGGCGGTGGCGATCGGGATCATCACCGCCGTTCTGGTGGCCAACGGATACTTCAACGGGTGAGCACGCCCGGAGGGACAGAATGATCGGATTAGAACACTACCTCACCGTCGCCGCGGCCCTCTTCGTCATCGGGATCTTCGGGCTGTTCCTGAACCGGAAGAACGTGATCATCCTCCTGATGTCGATCGAGCTGATGCTGCTGGCGGTGAACATCAACCTCGTCGCCTTCTCGGCTTATCTCGGCGATCTGGTGGGGCAGGTGTTCACGCTGTTCGTGCTGACGGTCGCCGCGGCCGAGGCGGCGATCGGGCTGGCGATCCTGGTCTGCTTCTTCCGCAACCGCGGCACGATCGACGTCGAAGACATCAACGTGATGAAAGGCTGAGGCTGTGGAGACGATTATCCTCTTCGCGCCGCTGATCGGCGCGCTCATCTGCGGCTTCGGTTACGGCATCATCGGCGAGAAGCCGGCGCAATGGACGGCCACCTGCCTGCTGCTTCTGGCGGCGTTCCTGTCGTGGATCGTGTTCTTCGCCCATGACGGCGAGATGCACCGCATCCAGATCCTGCGCTGGATCGAGTCGGGCAGTCTCAGCACCGACTGGGCGATCCGGCTGGATCGTCTGACCGCGATCATGCTGGTCGTGGTGACGACGGTGTCGAGCCTCGTGCATCTCTACAGCTTCGGCTACATGTCGCATGACGCGCACTTCAAGGACGACGAGCCCTACCGCCCGCGCTTCTTCGCGTACCTGTCCTTCTTCACCTTCGCGATGCTGATGCTGGTGACGTCGGACAACCTCGTGCAGATGTTCTTCGGATGGGAGGGTGTCGGCGTCGCCTCGTACCTCCTGATCGGCTTCTACTACCGCAAGCCGTCGGCGAACGCGGCGGCCATCAAGGCCTTCGTGGTGAACCGGGTGGGCGATTTCGGCTTCGCCCTGGCGATCTTCGCGATCTTCTTCCTGGTGGATTCGATCAACTTCGACACCGTGTTCGCCGCCGCGCCCGAGATGGCCGAAACGCAGATGACCTTTCTGTGGCGCGACTGGAACGCGATCGAGGTGGTCTGCCTGCTGCTGTTCATCGGCGCGATGGGCAAGTCGGCCCAGCTCTTGCTGCACACCTGGCTGCCCGACGCGATGGAAGGCCCGACCCCGGTTTCGGCCCTGATCCACGCCGCGACGATGGTGACGGCGGGCGTGTTCCTCGTCTGCCGGATGTCGCCGCTGATGGAGTTCGCGCCGAACGCCACCGCTTTCGTCACCTTCATTGGGGCGTCGACGGCGTTCTTCGCCGCGACGGTGGGTCTGGTGCAGAACGACATCAAGCGCGTGATCGCCTATTCGACCTGTTCGCAGCTCGGATACATGTTCGTGGCAGCGGGTGTCGGCGTCTACTCGGCGGCGATGTTCCACCTGTTCACCCACGCGTTCTTCAAGGCGATGCTGTTCCTCGGCGCCGGCTCGATCATCCACGGGATGCACCACGAGCAGGACATGCGGAACTATGGCGGGCTGAAGGACAAGTTTCCCTACACGTTCTGGGCCATGATGATCGGCACGCTGGCGATCACCGGTGTGGGCATCCCGCTGACGCATATCGGCTTCGCCGGCTTCCTGTCGAAGGACGCCGTCATCGAGAGCGCCTGGGGCGGGCAGACCGGCGTGGCGACCTACGCCTTCTGGATGCTGGTCATCGCGGCGGCCTTCACCTCGTTCTACTCGTGGCGCCTGATGTTCATGACGTTCTACGGGCCGCAGAAGGGCGACAAGCACACCCATGACCACGCGCATGAATCGCCGACGATCATGACGGCGCCGCTCGGCGTGCTGGCAATCGGCGCGGTGTTCGCGGGCATGGTCTGGTACGGGCCGTTCTTCGGCTCGCACGAGAAGGTCACGACCTGGTTCGGCATCCCGCATCAAGCCGAGGCCTCGGAAGAGGCGGGCGGCGACCACGGCGAGGAAACCGCGTCGGCAGAAGGCGGCTCTGCCGAGGATAACGCGGCGGCAAGCGAAAGCGCCGAGGGGTCGGGCGAAGGTGACGGAACGGAAACCGCTCTGGCCGGTCCCGCGCCTGGCGAGGGGGCGATCTACATGCACCCCGACAACCACGTCCTCGACGAGGCGCACCATGCGCCGGTCTGGGTCAAGGTGTCGCCCTTCGTCGCGATGCTCGTCGGCTTCCTGCTGGCCTTCCAGATGTATATCCGGCGGCCTGATCTGCCCGGCAAGCTCGCGGCGAACCAGCCGATCCTGTACCGCTTCCTTCTCAACAAGTGGTACTTCGACGAAATCTACAACGCCGTCTTCGTGCGGCCGGCGCGGAGCCTGGGTGGCTTCCTGTGGCGGCGCGGCGACGGGGGCGTGATCGACGGCGGGATCAACGGTCTCGCCATGGGGATCGTGCCGTTCTTCACCCGCCTCGCGGGCCGTGCGCAGTCGGGATACCTGTTCCACTACGCCTTCGCGATGGTGCTCGGTATCGCCGTCCTGATCACGCTGATGACGCTGGCCGGAGGGGCCCAATAACATGGACAGCCTACTTTCCATCATCACCTTCCTGCCGCTTCTGGCCGCGGCGATCCTGGCGCTGTTCCTGCGCGGAGACGACGAGGCCGCGCGCCTGAACGCCAAGTGGCTTGCGCTGATCGCGACGAGCGCGACGTTCCTGATCTCGCTGTTCCTGCTGGCCGGGTTCGACCCGCAGAACACCGATTTCCAGTTCGTCGAAGAGGGCGAGTGGCTGGTCGGCCTGACCTACAAGATGGGCGTCGACGGCATCTCGATCCTGTTCGTGATGCTGACGACGTTCCTCATGCCGCTGGTGATCCTGGCGTGCTGGGACGTCACCGTGCGCGTGAAGGAATACATGATCGCCTTCCTCGTGCTCGAGACGCTGATGATCGGCGTCTTCTGCGCGCTGGATCTCGTGCTGTTCTACCTGTTCTTCGAGGGCGGCCTGATCCCGATGTTCCTGATCATCGGGATATGGGGCGGCAAGAACCGCATCTACGCGGCGTTCAAGTTCTTCCTCTACACGTTCCTCGGCTCGGTGCTGATGCTGGTGGCGATCACGGCGATGTACGTGGACGCGGGTACGACGGACATCCCGGCACTTCTGGCGCACAACTTCGCGTCCGAGACGTTCCCGGTGCTTGGCATCCAGGTTGTCGGCGGCCTGCAAACGCTGCTGTGGCTGGCCTTCTTCGCCTCGTTCGCGGTCAAGATGCCCATGTGGCCGGTCCACACCTGGCTGCCCGACGCGCACGTTCAGGCGCCGACCGCGGGGTCCGTGGTACTTGCCGCGATCCTGCTGAAGATGGGCGGCTACGGCTTCCTGCGCTTCTCGCTGCCGATGTTCCCCATAGCGTCCGACCTGCTGGCGCCGCTGATCCTGTGGCTGTCGGCCATCGCGATCGTCTACACCTCGCTTGTGGCGCTCGCGCAGCAGGACATGAAGAAGCTCATCGCCTATTCGTCGGTCGCGCACATGGGATACGTGACCGCCGGCATCTTCACGGTGACGCAGCAGGGCCTCGACGGCGCGATCTTCCAGATGCTGAGCCACGGCTTCATCTCGGGCGCGCTGTTCCTGTGCGTGGGCGTGATCTATGACCGGATGCACACTCGCGACATCGATGCCTATGGCGGTCTCGCGAACCGGATGCCGGCCTATGCGATGATCTTCATGCTGTTCACGATGGCCAATGTCGGCCTGCCGGGGACGAGCGGTTTCGTCGGCGAGTTCCTGACGTTGATGGGCATGTTCCAGGTGAACACCTGGGTCGCCGCGGTCGCCACGACCGGCGTGATCCTGTCGGCCGCCTATGCGCTGTGGCTCTATCGCCGGGTCGTCCTGGGCGACCTCATCAAGGAGTCGCTGCGGTCGATCACCGACATGACCCGGCGTGAGAAGTGGATCTTCGCGCCGCTCGTCGCGATGACCCTGCTTCTGGGCGTCTATCCCAGCCTCGTGACCGACATCGTCGGCCCCTCCGTCGAGGCGCTGATTTCCGATACACAGACCGCACTGGCCGAACAGGCCGGCGTGACACTGGCCGAGATGTAAGGATCGCCGTATGACCTCTGCCGATTTCTCCGTAATTCTGCCCGAGATCACCCTGGCACTCCTTGCGATGCTGGGCCTGATCGTGGCGGTCTATACCGGCAAAGACCGTCTGGCGCCCGTCATCCTGTGGGCGACGGCGGCGGTTCTCGTCCTTCTGGCGGGCTGGATCGGGCTGTCGGGCGGCGAGACACGGACCGCGTTCGGCGGCATGTTCGTCGACGACGCCTTTGCCCGGTTTGCCAAGGTGACGCTGCTTCTGGCGGCGGCTGCCGTCCTGTTGATGAGCGAAGAGTACATGGCCCGCCGGGATCTCCTGCGGTTCGAGTATCCGCTGCTCGTCGCGCTCGCGTCCGTGGGCATGATGGTGATGGTCAGTGCCGGCGACCTGATCGCGATGTACATGGGCCTCGAGCTGCAGTCGTTGGCGCTGTATGTCGTCGCCTCGCTGCGCCGTGAAAGCCCCAAGTCGACCGAGGCGGGCCTCAAGTACTTCGTCCTGGGCTCGCTCAGCTCGGGCCTGCTGCTCTATGGTGCGTCGCTGACCTACGGCTTTGCCGGCACAACCGAGTTCGAGGGCATCGTGCGCGCGGTAAGCGCCGGCGACAACATCCCGCTGGGCCTGCTGTTCGGTCTGGTCTTCGTCAGCGCCGGTGTCGCGTTCAAGGTGTCGGCCGCGCCGTTCCACATGTGGACGCCGGACGTCTACGAAGGCTCGCCCACGCCGGTGACCGCGTTCTTCGCCACGGCGCCCAAGGTCGCCGCCATGGCAATGTTCGCCCGCATCCTGCACGACGCCTTCGGCGGTGTCGTGGGCGACTGGCAGCAGATCGTGGCACTTCTCGCGGTGGCGTCGATGTTCCTGGGCGCAATCGCCGCGATCGGCCAGACGAATATCAAGCGCCTGATGGCCTATTCTTCGATCAACCACATGGGCTTTGCGCTGATGGGCCTGGCCGGCGGCGGTGCGTTCGGCGTGCAGGCGATGCTCGTCTACATGGCGATCTACGTCGTGATGAACGTCGGCACCTTCGCCTTCATCCTGTCGATGGAGAAGGACGGACAGCCGGTCACCGACATCAAGGCGCTGAACATGTACTCCAGGACCGAGCCGCTGAAGGCGCTCGCGGTCATGGTGCTGATGTTCTCGATGGCCGGCGTGCCGCCGCTCGTCGGATTCTTCGGCAAGTTCTACGTGCTGCGCGCCGCGGTCGATGCCGGGCTTGGCTGGCTGGCGGTGCTGGGCGTCATCGCTTCGGTGATCGCGGCGTTCTACTACCTGCGCATCATCTTCTACATGTATTTCGGCGAAGAGGGCGACGGGCTCGACCGATCGTCCAGCCCGGTGCTCTGGGGCATGCTGATGGTGTCGGCGGCGATGATGGTGTTCGGCGTGGTCAACCTGTTCGGCATCGAGGGCCCCGCAGCGGCCGCTGCGGCCACCCTTGTCGACTGAGGCGCCCTGGCCGGAAGGGTTCGACCGGATCGTCCTCGATCGGGTCGACAGCACCAACGCCGAGGCGGCGCGCATTGCGGGCGAGCTGAACTATCCCACGTGGATACTCGCCCGCGAACAGACGGCGGCACGGGGCCGCCGGGGCGTCGCTTGGGCCAACCCGGCCGGGAATTTCGCGGCGACGCTGGTGATGCGGCCGGGTGGGGTGCCCGCCTGGGCAGCACTGCGGTCGTTCCTCGCCGCCAACGCGCTGTTCGAGGCGCTCGCCATGCGGGTCGACCGGACACGCCTGTCGCTGAAATGGCCGAACGACGTGCTGCTCGACAACGGCAAGGTCGCGGGCATCCTCCTGGAAAGCGCGGGCCCCGCGGGACAGGTCGAGTGGCTGTCCATCGGCATCGGTGTGAACCTGGTGATGGCGCCGGACGATGTGCGCGATGCGGTGTTCCCGCCGGTCAGCGTGGCCGAGGCGACGGGGGTCGAGATCGAGCCCGAGGAGTTCCTGGTGATCCTCGCCGACGCCTATGCCACGCAGGAGAGCATCCTGACACGGCTGGGCTTTCCGACGATCCGCGAGCACTGGCTGCGCCACGCCGCGCGTCTGGGCGAGGTCATCACGGCCCGCACGGGACGCGAAGAGATCGTGGGCCGCTTCGAGACCATCGATGAGCACGGGCAGCTCGTGCTTGAAACCCCGGATGGCCGGCGCGCTGTGCCGGCGGCCGACGTGTTCTTCTGACGGAGGGGGCGGATGCTTCTGGCGATCGATTGCGGGAACACCAACACCGTCTTTTCCATCTGGGACGGTACGAAGTTCCTCGCGACATGGCGGACCTCGACCGAGCAGCAGCGCACGGCGGACCAATACTATGTCTGGCTCAGCACGCTGATGCAGCTGAAACAGATCGAGGCGAGGATCACCGAGGTGATCATCTCGTCCACGGTGCCGCGCGTGGTGTTCAACCTGCGGGTCCTGTGCAACCGCTATTTCGACTGTCGGCCGCTCGTGGTCGGGCGGTCGGATTGCGCGCTTCCGGTGGACGTGCGCGTGGATCCCGGAACGCAGGTGGGCCCCGACCGGCTGGTGAACACCGCGGGGGCCTTCGACCGCTATGGCGGAGACCTGATCGTCGTCGATTTCGGCACCGCGACGACGTTTGACGTGGTGGCCTCGGACGGGGCGTATATCGGGGGGGTGATCTCTCCGGGCGTCAATCTCAGCCTCGAGGCGCTGCACGACGCTGCCGCCGCTCTACCCAACATCGACGTGACGCGGCCCGAGCACGTGATCGGCACGAACACGGTCGCCTGCATGCAATCCGGCATCTTCTGGGGCTACGTTTCGCTGATCGACGGCGTGCTTGCGCGGATCAAGACGGAACGCGCGCGGGAGATGACCGTTGTGGCCACCGGCGGGCTTGCGCCTTTGTTTCAGCAGGGCGAAACCCTATTTGACCATTTCGAAGAAGATCTGACGATGCACGGCCTGACCGTGATCCATCGCTATAACAGGGACAGAGAAAACACATGAGCAACGACCGCCTGATCTACCTCCCCCTCGGTGGCGCGGGGGAGATCGGCATGAATTGCTATCTCTACGGCTACGGCCCGGAGGGGCAGGAACGATTCATCATCGTCGATCTCGGGGTGACGTTCCCGAACATGGACACGACGCCGGGCGTCGACCTGATCTTTCCCGACATCTCGTGGATCGCCGAGCGGGCCGACCGTCTTGACGGCATCTTCATCACCCACGCGCACGAGGATCACGTCGGCGCCGTGGGCCATGTCTGGAACCGTCTGCGCGCCCCCGTTCATGCCCGTCCCTTCACCGCGAACATCGCGACGCGGAAGATGGAAGAGCACGGGCTGGACACCTCCGTCCTGCATATCGCGAAACCGTGGCCGGAGACGGTGCAGGCGGGCCCGTTCTCCGTCGGATTCCTGCCGGTATCGCACTCCATCCCGGAGAGCTCGGCGCTGGTGATCGACACGCCCGCGGGCCGGATCGTCCATACCGGCGACTTCAAGATCGACACGGCCCCGGTCGTGGGCGAGCCGTTCGATCATGCGCAATGGTCCGAGGTGGCCAAGCCGGGTGTCCGGGCGCTCGTGTGCGATTCGACGAACGTCTTTTCCGGGCATCCCGGCCGGTCCGAAAGCACGGTGGGGCCGGAAATCTCCAAGCTGGTCTCGTCGCTGGACGGGATGGTGGTCGCGACGACCTTCGCAAGCAACGTGGCGCGGGTGAAAACGCTGGCCGAGGCCGGCATCTCGGCCGGGCGGTCGGTCTGCCTGCTGGGCCGCGCCATGCGGCGCATGGTCGAAGCGTCGGTGCAGTCCGGCGTCCTGAGCGAGTTTCCCGCCACGATCAGCCCCGAGGACGCGCGCGAAGTGCCGCGCGAGAGCCTGATGCTGATCGCGACCGGCAGCCAGGGTGAACGCCGCGCGGCCAGCGCGCAGCTGAGCCGCGGCAAGCACTTGGGGCTCAAGCTGAACGACGGCGACACCTTCCTGTTCTCGTCCAAGACGATCCCCGGCAACGAGCGGGACGTGATCAACATCATGAACGCCTTTTCCGAAATGGGCGTCGACGTGGTGGACGACAACGAGGGCCGGTACCACGTCTCGGGCCACGCCAACCGGCCGGACCTGGAGGCGATGCACGAGATGATGCAGCCGCAATTCGTCGTCCCGATGCATGGCGAGCACCGCCACCTGCGCGAGCACGTCAAGCTGGCGGACAGCCTGGGCCGCACCGGCGTGTTGGCGCCGAACGGCACATGCGTGTCGCTGTCGGGCAACGAGCCGAAGGTCGTCGACTATGTCGAGACGGGGCGCACCTATCTCGACGGGGCGGTGCAGATCGGCGCGATGGACGGGATCGTGCGCGATCGGATCCGAATGGCGGTGAACGGCCACATGGTCGTGACGCTGATCATCGACGAGGATGACGCGCCGCTCGGCGAGCCTTGGGTCGAGGTCATCGGCTTGCCGGAAAAGGGGCGCTCGAACGCGGCGCTGGCCGAAGTCGTCGAGGCGGACCTCGCGCAGCTGTTGCAGCGGATGGACGACAAGACGCTCCTGGACGACGACAAGCTGGACGATGCGCTGAAACGCCAAGCGCGCCAGAGCGCCAACGACGAGATCGGCCGCAAGCCCGAGGTGACCGTCGTCGTCAGTCGGCTGAGCTGACGCGATTGTTGGTGTCAGCCGGTCGAGCTTGGTGTCGGCCGGCTGAGCTGACGCCCCCATGGGCGGAGGGCGGACGTACTGACGCTCGGGGGTGCTTTCTACCGGTGGCGCCTGCGGCGCCATGAGATGTCTGGCCGCGCCTCTGGCGCGGCCGTGCCTCCGGCGGGGATATTTCGGGAACCGAAGAGAAAGGGCGCCGTCAGCTTGCGCGGCGCTCTTCGAAGCTCATCGCGATGAAGTTGGGCAGGTGGTCGCCCATGCCGACGACGTTGTCGTCGTTCTTCTTCTGGTAGGACTTGCGGTTGCCGCCGCGCGGCTTGCGCTTGCCGCCCTTGCTCTTGTTGCCGTCGTCAGCCGATTGCTGTTCCGGGGCCGATTGCGCGGTGGTCTCGGGTGCGGCTTCAGGTGCGGGCGCCGCTTCGGGCGTTTCGGTGGCCGCCGTCTCTTCGGCAGGCGCGGTGTCCACCTTCTTGCGGCTACGCGTCCGGGTGCGCTTGGCCGGCTTTTGCGGCGCGTCGTCCTCGGCGGCCTCGGCTTCGGGCGCGGCATGGCCGAGCGGGTTCTCGAGGCGCGGGATCGACTTTTCGAGGAGCTTCTCGATGTCCTCGAGGTTCTTTTCGTCCGACGGCGCGCAGAGCATCATCGCCTTGCCGTCCCGTCCGGCGCGGCCGGTGCGGCCGATGCGGTGAACGTAATCCTCGGCATGGGAGGGCACGTCGAAGTTGAAGACATGGCTCACTGCGGGCACGTCGAGTCCGCGGGCGGCGACGTCGGAGGCCACGAGGAAGTGCAGGTCACCGCTGCGGAATTCGTCGAGGGTGCGCGTCCGCTGGGACTGCTCGAGGTCGCCGTGGATCGGCGCGGCGTGGTAGCCGTGCTTTTTCAGCGACTTCGCGACGATGTCCACATCGACCTTGCGGTTGCAGAAGACGATGGCATTGGTGACCTTGTCTCCCTCGGAATCGATCAGCTTGCGCAGGATGTCGCGCTTTTCCGCCGCGGTGCGGTCCTTGCGGCTGGCGCGGAAGACGACGACGCCCTGTTCGATGGTCTCGGAGGCGGTGGCCTGTCGTGCGACCTCGATCTTCTCGGGATTGGCGAGGAAGGTGTTGGTAATGCGCTCGATCTCCGAGGCCATCGTGGCCGAGAAGAACAGGGTCTGCCGGGTGAAGGGCGTCAGCGAGAAGATTTTCTCGATGTCCGGGATGAAGCCCATGTCGAGCATCCGGTCGGCTTCGTCGACGACCATGATCTTGACGTCGGACAGGATCAGCTTGCCGCGCTCGAAGTGGTCGAGCAGGCGGCCCGGCGTGGCGATCAGGACGTCGACGCCCTTGTCGATGAGCGCGTCCTGCTCCTTGAACGAGACGCCGCCGATCAGGAGTGCCTTGGTCAGCTTGGTATACTTCGAATAGGTGTCGAAGTTCTCGGCGACCTGAGCGGCGAGTTCGCGGGTGGGGGCCAAGACGAGGCTGCGCGGCATCCGGGCGCGGGCGCGGCCGCGCCCGAGCGCGTTGATCATCGGCAGGGTGAAGCTGGCCGTCTTGCCGGTGCCGGTCTGCGCGATGCCGAGCACGTCGCGCCCTTGCAGCGCGGCCGGAATGGCGCCCGCCTGGATCGGCGTCGGCGTGGTATAGCCGGCCTCTTCGACGGCCTTGAGGATCTTGGGGTCTAGGTTGAGGTCTTTGAACGTGGTCATGCGGATCCGATGTGTTACGGACCCGTCGCGGCCCGTGCGTCTGAGGGGCTGCGGCCCGTATGGCGCGCGCGCCCCCGGTTGGGGCCGCCCCGATGGCTCTGGCTGCTAGCTCATGCAGCCGCTCCGGTCAATATCGGCCCATATAATTGGCGTTCGTGCGTTTTCCAGGGCGCGCCCGTCGACGGGACGAGATCATTGGGTGTGATCGGCGTGGGAATGACCGGCGGCGTCCTTTTCCTCGATGGCGACCTCGAGAGTCAGCGGTTCGAAGGGCAGGATTTCGACCTGCATCTCGAAACGGTCGCCGGCCGAAAGCGGTTCGTCCAGACCGGTGATCTGCATGAACATCCCCTCGGGCTCGAGCGTGGCCGTGTTGTTGGGCGCGATTGGCAGTTCTGGCAGGCCGACTGGCTCGCTCGAATTGGCGTCGAGCGGGGCGGCCTTGAGCGCGACATCGATGCCGACCGACGCATCGAGCGCCTGCAGGCTGACGATCTGGTCCGAGCCGTTCTCGATCTCGAAGTAGACGCGGGCCGAGTCGGTGTCGGTGGCGTGGGTCCAGGCGTGCATCACCCGCACGCCGTTCGACTCGGAGACATGGTCGCCGTCCTGAGCGGTGGCGGCCATCGGCAGGAGCAGGGCGGCGGCGAGTGCGATAATGCGTTTCATTCTACGTTCCTCGTCAGTGATCGGTCGATCAACGCATCTTGAGGGGCCGATGTTGCGGGGGCATGTCGGCTCGGCGGAAAATGGCGCCCGAGGTCAGCTCATCATCTCCTTGGTCGCGGTCAGCCGCACGTCCGGATGATCACGCTCGATCCGGTCGATGTCCCATTGCAGGCGGGTGAGGTAGACGATGTCGCCGTCGCTGTCGTGGGCGATGTGGCCCTTGTTGGCGTTGACGAAGGCGTCGACCGCCTGCCTTTCGCCCGAGACCCAGCGGGCCGAGGTGAATTGCGACGGCTCGAAGCGGACGGGCAGGCCGTATTCGCCCTCGATCCGGCTGCCGAGGACGTCGAACTGCAGCTGGCCCACGACGCCGACGATGAAGCCCGCGCCCAGCATCGGCTTGAACACTTTCGCGGCGCCCTCCTCGGCGAACTGGGTCAGCGCCTTGTCGAGGTGCTTGGCCTTCATCGGATCGCCGGCGCGGCAGTTCTGCAGAAGCTCGGGCGCGAAGGAGGGGATGCCCGTGACGCGGATCGCCTCGCCCTCGGTCAGGGTGTCGCCGATCCTGAGCTGGCCGTGGTTGGGGATGCCGATGATGTCTCCGGCCCAGGCCTCTTCGGCAAGCTCGCGGTCCGAGGCCAGGAACAGCACCGGGTTCGAGATCGCCATCGGCTTCTTCGAGCGGACATGGGTCAGCTTCATGCCGCGCCTGAAATGGCCCGAGGACATCCGCACGAAGGCGACGCGGTCGCGGTGCTTGGGGTCCATGTTGGCCTGCACCTTGAACACGAAGCCCGACACCTTGGTCTCGTCCGGCGAGATCTGGCGCGGCTCGGCGCTGGTGGGCTGGGGCTGCGGGCCGAAGTGGCCGATCCCGTCCATCAGCTCCTTGACTCCGAAGGAGTTGATCGCGCTGCCGAACCAGATCGGCGTCAGCGTGCCGTCGAGAAAGGCCTGGTGGTCGAATTGTGGCATCAGCTCGGACGCCATCTCGACCTCTTCGCGCAGTTGTTCCAGCTGCCGCGGCGGCACGTGGTCGGCGAGCCGCGGATCGTCGAGACCGTCGAGCTTGATCGATTCGGCCACGCGGTTGCGGTCGGCGCGGTCCATCAGCTCGAGCCGCCGGTTCAGCATGTCGTAACAGCCGAGGAAGTCGCGCCCCATGCCGATCGGCCACGAGGCCGGGGTGACGTCGATCGCCAGGTTTTCCTGGATCTCGTCGATGATCTCGAACGTGTCGCGGCTTTCCCGGTCCATCTTGTTGCAGAAGGTCAGGATCGGCAGGTCGCGCAGGCGGCAGACCTCGAACAGCTTGCGGGTCTGGCTCTCGACGCCCTTGGCGCCGTCGATCACCATGATCGCGGCGTCCACGGCCGTCAGCGTGCGGTAGGTGTCCTCGGAAAAGTCGCTGTGGCCTGGCGTGTCGACCAGGTTGAAGCGGTAATCCTCGAAATCGAACGACATCGCCGAGGCCGAGACCGAGATACCGCGATCCTTTTCCATCTGCATGTAGTCCGAGCGGGTGCGCCGGGCCTCGCCCTTGGCGCGGACCTGGCCGGCCATCTGGATGGCGCCGCCGTAGAGGAGGAATTTCTCGGTCAGCGTCGTCTTGCCCGCATCCGGGTGCGAGATGATCGCGAAGGTGCGGCGCCTGGCGATTTCGGGCGGCAGTTCGGGGGCGTTCGAGGTGCGGTCCAGCATGGGCGGGGATATAGACGCGGGGCGGGGCCGGTGCAATTGAGGCTTTGCCGGGCGACCCGCCCATGAGACCCTTTCCGCACCGGGTGGTCCGGTGGTGCGGGAGGTTTCGATGACACGTGACGAAATCGCTAACGAGCTGGTGGTGGGCTGCCGCGAGGGGCGCGCGGCCGAGAACCTGGACAGACTGTATTCCGAGGATGCTGTCTCGGTCGAGGCCTTCGCGATGCCGGGAGGCGAGCGCATCACCGAGGGGCGGGCCGGGATCCACGGCAAGCACGACTGGTGGGAGACGGCGATGGAGACCCACGCCGCCGAGACCGAGGGCCCGTTCCTGCATGGCGACGACCGGTTCGCTGTCATCTTCAGGGTCGACGCCACCGACAAGAGCAGCGGCCAGCGCTGGCAGATGAGCGAGGTGGCCGTCTACCACGTCTCCGACGGCCGCATCGTGCGCGAAGAGTTCTTCTCGCCGCCGATGCCGGGCTGAGGCGCGGATTAATCCAGTTTTAAGAGAATCGCACCGATCTTCGGGGTCTGAGGCGACCGGAGAAGATGCGATGCGGATATGGGTCCTGTTCGTTGTGGTCCTGGCCGGGCTGTCCGGCTGCGGCGGGTCGTCGTCGCCGGCTGTGGAGCCGCCGGGAACGGAAGAGCCCACGCCGCCCGGCGATGGAGGCGGTGACGATGATGATGGCGGCAGCGGTGATGGTGATGGCGGCGAGACCTTCGATCCGGTGCTCGACTATGCCGCGCGAGAGGCTGCCTTCGACGCGCTCGACTCCGCGTTCCGGGACGAGACCGGCTGGCGCCGGACGCCGCAGCGGGCGCTGCCGGCTGGGCAGGCATTGTACGAAGGCCATGCCCGGATGGACCTGTCCGGCGCCGGCAACGCCGCGACGCTGAACGGCGACATGCGCCTTTTGATGAATTTCGGGCTGGAAACGGCGGCGGGGGAGATCTCGAACCTGCGGCGGTCGGACGACACGCCGCTCGGCGGCGCGCTGGAGATACGCGACGGCACGATCGACGGAGCGGGCGACCCGGTGATGCGCGCGACACTGGAAGGCACGCTGACGGGCGGTCGCGGGGCGCTGGACGTCGACGGCACGATCGACGGGAGCGTCTACGGCGACAATGCCGGGTTCGTGCGTGGCCGGCTGTCGGGCACGGTCGGCACGCGGGACGGCGTGCAGACGCTCGACGGCGGCTTCGTTACGGCGCGCTAGGTCCGTCTCAGCAGGCGGTGGCCTGCCGCAGCAACTCCACCGCCCGGTCGCCGTCCAGCAGCCCCTCGCGCACCTCATAGCCGAGATCGCGCCGGGATAGCGCGGCAGGGTCCGACTTGCGGAGGCGGTCCTGCAGGTCCGGGGGCAGGACAGGGCGGGTGCGGGTGTCGACCATCAGCGACTCGGCGGCGATCCCCTCGGCGTAGATGATCTCGTGGCTGTCAAAGAGCAGCTGGAAGTAATCCACGAACCCGCCGTCCGTGCGCGTCACGGTGGCGCCGTTCAGAAGGTATTTCGCCTTCACCAGTACCTCAGCCCGCCCGGCACGGATCGTGTCGCGCCGCTGGTAGACGAACAGGCGGTGATTGGGACTTACGATCAGGTCGTTCTCGTTGTTCAGCGTTCCGGCGGCGATGCGGATCGGGGCGAACGCCCCCAGCGCACGCACCGTCTGCTGGCCGATCCAGCGAATTCGCTCCGGCCCGTGATCGCGCGTCAGGACGCTGTCGCCCACCGACAGCGCCTCGATCGGCACCTGCCGGCCCGAGGACAGAGTGATCTGCGTGCCGCGCGTGAACGACACGCAGGCGGTCTCGGCGAACCGGGCGCGGGCGCCGTCCCGGTCCAACGCGACGAGGGCATAGCCCACCCGCGGCATGAGCGGGGCCAGCGGGAACAGCCAGACCTCTTCGACGGACACGCCGTCGGTCGCGATCTCGACAAGGATCAGGGCGTCCACGGTGGCGCCGTCCGCCGACATCAGAGTGGCGCAGCAGTCGAAATGGAGCGCCGCGCCCAGGCGGCCGGCATCCCCGCCCGACGCGATGGTCAGGTGGTGGCCGTCGCCGTCCAGCGTGACCGCCATGCGCCGCCGCTCGGCCCTCGCGGCCAGCATGTAGACGTCGCCGGGGATCAGCTCGTCCGCGTGGCCGAGCGGATCGCCCAGGTTCGCGCCGTCCACCGCGACGAAGCTGCCGGCGGCGTGGACCGGCAGGCTCTGGGCGGGTTCGAGGGCGGGATCGGTCGGCATGACGCGCGGCTCGCTGACTACGACGAAAGGGGTGGGACCACCTCGAAAGGCGTGCTCCGAAAGCGCAATGGACGCTAGGCACAGCTTGACGATCGGTCAATCGACCGCGCATGTCGGGCGGCAGAACGGGGCGTCGTGCCGGCCACAGTGTCGACAATCTGCCGGGCAGGCGCGGCATTGGTGACAGGGAGGGACAAATGCTGGATCTGGGAATCGCCGGCCGGCGCGCGCTGGTGACGGCGTCGTCGCGGGGCTTGGGCTTTGGCTGCGCGCAGGCGCTCGCGGCGGCCGGGGTTGACCTCGTGATGAACGGCCGGTCGGCCGAGACGCTGGAAGCCGCGGCCGAAACGCTGCGGCTGGATCACGGCGTCAGCGTCAACACGGTCGCGACCGACATCACGACGGCCGAGGGGCAGGAGGTCGTGCTGTCGGCCGCGGGCGACGTGGACATCCTCGTCACCAATGCGGGCGGCCCGCCGCCGGGGATTTGGTCGGACTGGGGCCGCGACGAGTGGATTGCCGCGCTGGACGCGAACATGCTGACGCCGATCGCGCTGATGACCGCGTGCTTGCCGTCGATGCAGGGCCGCGGCTGGGGCCGCGTCGTCAACATCACCAGCCAGTCGGTCAAGGCGCCGATCCCCGCGCTCGGCCTGTCGAACGGCGCACGGGCGGGGCTGACCGGTTTCGTGGCCGGCACCGCGCGGCAGGTGGCGCCGGACGGGGTGACGATCAACAACCTGCTGCCCGGTATTCATGCGACCGACCGCGCCGATCAGCTCGACGGCACGGTCTCGCGGCAGGAGAACATCTCCATCGACGAGGCGCGGGCCCGGCGGGCGGCGACGATCCCGGCGCGCCGTTATGGCACACCGGACGAGTTCGGCGCAGCCTGCGCCTTTCTCTGTTCGGTGCATGCGGGGTTCATCGTCGGCCAGAACATCCTGCTCGACGGCGGGGCGGTGAACCTGTCGATGTAGCCGGACTTGCGGGGGCCGCGGGGGGCTGGTAACCGACCGAAACTCTCGGACATCTTCCCCAAGGCAGCCCGTGCCAGATCCCGTCCCGCGCCTGAAACTCGAACACATCACCCGCAGCTTCGCCGGGCGGACGGTCGTCGACGACGTGTCGCTCGAGGTCATGCCGGGCGAGGTGACGTGCCTTCTGGGCCCCTCGGGCTGTGGCAAGTCCACCACCCTGCGCATCGTCGCAGGGGTCGAGATGCAGGACTCCGGGTGCATCTGGGTCGATGGCGAACTGATCTGCGACACGGTGCTGCGCGTGCCCCCCGAACGGCGCTCCATCGGCCTGATGTTCCAGGACTTCGCCCTGTTCCCGCATCTCAGCGTGGCCGAGAACGTGGCCTTCGGCCTGACCGGGTCCAAGGCGGACAAGCGGGCGCGGGTCGAGGAGCTGCTGGACCGCGTGGACATGCTGCGCCTGATCGACGCCTTCCCGCACGAACTTTCGGGCGGCGAACAGCAGCGCGTCGCGCTGGCCCGCGCGATTGCGCCGCGCCCCTCGATCATGCTGATGGACGAGCCGTTCTCGGGCCTCGACAACCGCCTGCGCGACGGCATCCGGGACGAGACGCTGTCGGTCCTGAAGGAAGAGGGCACCGCCGTCCTGCTCGTGACCCACGAACCGGAAGAGGCGATGCGCATGGCCGACCGGATCGCGCTGATGCGCAACGGGCACATCGTGCAGCAGGGCGCCCCCTACAACGTGTTCAACGCCCCGGCCGACAAGGAAGCGGCGGCGTTCTTCTCGGACATCAACGTCATCGAGGGCACGGTGCGGGGCGCGCTGACCGAAACCGCCTTCGGGCAGTTCCTGGCCCCCGGCGTGCCGGACGGCACCGAGGTCGAGATCGTGATCCGGCCCCAGCACCTGCGGATCGACTTCGACCGCAACGGGCGCGGGCCGAACCCGACGCCGTCCGATGGCACGCCCGCGCGCGCCGTCGTCGAGAGGTCTCGGTTCATCGGCAAGGAAAGTCTGGTCGAGTTCCGGTTGGACTACGACGGCAGCCGGATCAGCGCCACGGTGCCGAACGTCTTCCTGCCGAAGCCCGGCACCGTGCTGTGGCTGATGATTCGCCGCGACCGGTGTTTCGTCTTTCCCCGGACCTGATCAACTGGCCATGCTGTAGCGGCCCTTGCCGGACATCGACAGCCCGTCGATCCGCGCCGCCACGATCCGCACATAGGCGAAGGACGTGACCGCCAGGCGGCCGTCCTCGAGCGAGGCGATGTCCGGCAGTTCCGAGATCGCCCGACGCGCCCGGTGCAGGTAGGGCACGGGCGAGACGCCCTCGGCCGCGCAGAGCGCCGGAATGTCGGCCACGCCGTCGCACATCAGCCGCTCGATGATCGCACCGCAGGCTCTGTCCTCGTCCGTCAGGACATAGCCGCGCGTCGTCGCCAGCCGCCGGGCCGCGATACGCTCCTGCCAGGCACCGGTGGCCGGGGCGTTCTGGGCATAGCCGCCCGGAAAGCGCGAGATCGCCGAGGCGCCCAGACCGATGAGCGTGTCCGCCCGGTCGGTCGTGTAGCCCTGGAAGTTCCGCCTGAGCTTGCCGGTCCGCGCGGCGACGGCCATCTTGTCGTGCGGCAGCGCGTAGTGGTCGATGCCGACGGGGACATAGCCGTTCCGCGTCAGCAATTCCCGCGCCGTCTGGTTCAGGACGATGCGCGCCTCGCCGTCGGGAAGCGCCGCTTCGGGGATCAGCTTCTGCCGGCGGGCCATCCACGGGACGTGGGCATAGCCATAGAGCGCGATGCGGTCGGGAGCGAGGTCGAGCACCCGTTCCAGCGTCGAGATCAGCCGCGCGACCGTCTGGTGGGGCAGGCCGTACAGCAGGTCGACGTTCAGGCTGTTGACGTTGCGGGCGCGCAGGCCTTCCACCGTTGCGGCGGTCACCTCGGCGCCCTGGTGGCGGCCGATCGCATCCTGCACCACCGGGTCGAAGTCCTGCACCCCGATCGACGCGCGCGTCAGTCCCATCGCGGCCAGCGCATCGAGGCGCGGCGCGTCGATCTCGCACGGGTCGATCTCGACGGAGATCTCGGCATCCTCCGTCGGCGGCACCGCTTCTCTGAGCCCGTTTCCGAGACGCGACAGCAACTCGCCCGGCAGGATCGTTGGGGTGCCGCCTCCCAGGTGGATCGCGTCGGCCCGCACGCCTTCGGGCAACAGTCCGCGCACCAGCGCCAGCTCATCCTCAAGGTGATCCAGGTAGCGGTGCAGCGGCGCATCGCTGCGTGTGCCCTGCGTCCGGCAGGCGCAGAACCAGCACAGTCGCCGGCAGAACGGAATGTGAGCATAGAGCGACACCCGCGCATCGGGCGAGATCGCGGCCATCCAGTCGGCGGCGGTCTCGGCGCCGACGGCATCGGTAAAACGGTTTGCCGGCGGGTAGCTCGTGTAACGCGGAACCCGGGCATCCAGAAGGGTGGTGTTTCGTGAGGCTGTCGTCATGGGGCGCAGATTGGCGATGCTGCGTCGCGGCGGCATTGATGTAGGTCAACCTTCGGGGTAAACTTGGAAAATGGCTTCCCGACCCTCTCTTCGATCCTGCGAAAACTGTCCGATTCGCCACAACGCGGTCTGCGCGGAGTGCGATGCTTCGGAGCTTGCCGTTCTGGAGCGGACGAAATCGTATCGGACGGTGCCCGCCGGCTCGCCGCTGGCCACGGCGGGCGAGCCGCTCGAGTATCTGTCGTCGCTGGTCGAGGGCTGCGCCACCATGTCCCGCACGCTGGAGGACGGGCGCAGGCAGACGGTGGGTCTGCTGTTGCCGTCCGACTTCATCGGCCGCCCGGGACGCAAGACCTCGGCCTATGACATCGAGGCGGTCAGCGACGTGACGCTCTGCCGGTTCGAGCGGCGCACCTTCGAGCGGCTGGTGCGCGAGACGCCCCATATCGCCACCCGCATGCTGACGATGACGCTGGACGAACTCGACGCGGCCCGCGACTGGGCCGTGGTGCTCGGGCGGATGACGGCGCGCGAGAAGGTCGCGTCGTTCTTCGTCAGCCTGGCCCGGCGCCACGCGACGGGGTCCGGGCAGGACCAACCCGCCCGCTCGGTGACGCTGCACCTGCCACTCTCGCGCGAGGCGATGGCCGACCACCTGGGCCTGACGATCGAGACGACGAGCCGCCAGGTGACCGCCCTGCGCAAGGACGGCCTGATCGAGGTTCCCTCGGCCCGCGAGGTGCGGATTCCCGACTTCGAGCGGCTCGCGCTCGAAGCCGGAGAGGACGACGACGGCGGCCTGATCGCCTGAGCCCTAGTGGGCCACGAACAGCGGCAGGTCGGTCCGCTTGATCATCTCGCGCGTGACGCCGCCGATCAGCGCCTCGCGCACGCGGGAATGGCCGTAGGCCCCCATCACCACAAGATCAGCCTCGAACTCGCGAGCACTCTGCACCAGCGTCTCGGAGATGCGCGGCAGCACGCGCGGCACCTGCGCGATCTCGCAGTGCACGTCATGGCGCGACAGGTAGACGGCCACTGGGTGCCCGGCATCTGCCGTGTCGGGGCTGTGACGCTTGGGATCGACGACGACCACCTGCACCGCGTCGGCCGTCTGCAGAAGCGGCAGCGCCGTGCGCACGGCGGTCATCGACTCGTCGCTTTCGTCCCAGGCGATCATGATCCGCTCGAAGCTTGGCGTCGCGCCCTCGGCGGGCAGCAGGACCGGCACCTTGGCCTCCAGCAGCACCGTCTCGAACGCCGCTTCGGCGAGCAGCTGGTCCGGTAGCGGGCGGGGCAGGATGGCAAGGTCGGAATAGCGGGCCGCGCGCGCCGCCTGCCGCGCCGCCTCTCCCAGCGGGCCCGTGACGGACCGGCAGGTCCACGCGATCGACTCGCGCTCGAGCCTCTTGCGGATCGCCGCCTCGACCTTTTCGCAGGCCTCGGTGTCGGCCTCGGCGAGCGTCACCGACAGCATCGAGATGCCCTCGGGCCCCCAGGCCGGGTCGGCGTGGATTTCGCCGGCGCAGATCACATCGAGATGGGCGCCCCAGCGCTCGGCAAGCGCCACGGCGGCGTCGACCGTTTCGGGCCCCGGGGGCGGAACGATCGTCGAAAGGGTTCTGTAGGTCACCGGTACGTCCTCCTTTGGTGGCGTCGGATATGACGCGGCGAGACTGCGCCCTGCGTGCGGGGCGGGCATTGATACAGGTCAAGCCCCTGACCCGGCGCGTGTTGATCCATGTCAAGGCGACGGTTCCACGGGGCATGCCATCTCCTCCGCCAAAGGCGCGGCGGGCCTGTTGTCCGCCGATGCGCCGGGACAGGAGAAGAACGATATGGACTATTTCAGGCTCGCGGCCCTGGGTCTCGTGACCCTGCTCGCCGCGATTGCGGCCGACCGGGGCCACGACCTGGCATACAGCGTGCACGCGGCGATCATCATGCTCGTCGCGGGCGGGCTGTTCCTCTGGCAACTTCGGCGGACGGACGAGCCGGCGACGGCGCGTGCCGTGCCGACCGGCTACATGGACGGCCCGATCCGCGCGGGCGTCATCGCGACGGCCTTCTGGGGCGTCGTCGGATTCCTGGTCGGCGTCTTCATCGCTTTCCAGCTGGCCTTTCCGGCGCTGAACTTCGACTGGTCCGAGGGCTACCTGAACTTCGGGCGTCTGCGGCCGCTGCACACCTCGGCGGTGATCTTCGCGTTCGGCGGCAACGCCCTGATCGCGACGTCGTTCTACGTCGTCCAGCGCACCAGCGCGGCGCGGCTGTGGGGCGGCAACATGTCGTGGTTCGTGTTCTGGGGCTACCAGCTGTTCATCGTGCTCGCCGCGACCGGCTATCTCCTCGGGGCGACCCAGTCGAAGGAATACGCCGAGCCGGAATGGTACGTCGACATCTGGCTGACGCTGGTGTGGCTGGCCTACCTCGCGGTCTTCATGGGCACGATCATGACCCGGAAAGAGCGGCACATCTACGTCGCCAACTGGTTCTTCCTGGCCTTCATCGTGACCGTCGCAATGCTGCACGTGGTCAACAACCTGTCGATCCCCGTGTCCCTGCTGGGCTCGAAGTCGGTGCAGGTCTTCGCCGGCGTGCAGGACGCGATGACGCAGTGGTGGTACGGCCACAACGCCGTGGGCTTCTTCCTGACCGCGGGCTTCCTGGGCATGATGTACTACTTCGTGCCCAAGCAGGCCGGGCGGCCGATCTACAGCTACAAGCTGTCGATCATCCACTTCTGGGCGCTGATCTTCCTGTATATCTGGGCCGGCCCGCACCACCTGCACTATACGGCGCTGCCCGACTGGGCCTCGACGCTGGGCATGGTGTTCTCGGTGATCCTCTGGATGCCCAGCTGGGGCGGCATGATCAACGGCCTGATGACGCTGGAAGGCGCGTGGGACAAGATCCGCACTGACCCGATCATCCGCATGTTCGTGGCCTCGCTCGCCTTCTACGGGATGAGCACCTTCGAAGGGCCGATGATGTCGATCCGCGCGGTGAACTCGCTGAGCCACTACACCGACTGGACCATCGGGCACGTGCACTCTGGCGCGCTCGGCTGGAACGGGCTCATTACCTTCGGCTGCCTCTACTTCCTCACGCCGAAGCTGTGGCAGCGCGAGCGGATGTACTCGGTCGCCGCGATCAACTGGCACTTCTGGCTCGCGACCATCGGCATCGTGCTCTACGCGGCCTCGATGTGGGTGACCGGCATCATGGAAGGCCTGATGTGGCGCGAGGTCGATGCCCAGGGCTTCCTCGTCAACTCCTTCGCCGACACCGTCGCAGCCAAGTTCCCGATGTACATCGTGCGCGGACTGGGCGGGGTCCTCTACCTCTCCGGCGCGCTGATCATGGTCTGGAACATGTGGATGACCGTGCGTGCCGCGCCGGCGCGGGCCGAAACCAGCACCACCGTGCCTGCCGAGTGAGATCAAGAACATGACCGAAAAGAAAAACCCCAAAGTTCCCGATCCCAAGGACGACCCCAAGGTCTCGACCGTGTCCGACGCGCCCGGCGAAGTCCCCAACGAGCTGCCGCATCACACCAAGCTGATCGACCGGCACGCCACCCTCGAACGCAATGCCACGCTGCTGCTCGTGGCCTCGTTCCTGGTGGTCACGGTCGGTGGCATCGTCGAGATCGCGCCGCTCTTCTGGCTGGAGAACACGATCGAGGAGGTCGAGGGCGTGCGCCCGTACTCCCCGCTCGAGCTGGCCGGGCGCGACGTCTATGTCCGCGAGGGCTGCTATGTCTGCCACAGCCAGATGATCCGGCCGATGCGCGACGAGGTCGAGCGGTACGGGCATTACTCGCTGGCGGCGGAGTCGATGTACGACCACCCGTTCCAGTGGGGCTCCAAGCGCACGGGGCCGGACTTGGCCCGCGTCGGTGGCCGCTACTCGGACGAGTGGCACGTCGACCACCTGAACGACCCCCAGTCGGTCGTGCCGGAAAGCGTGATGCCCAAGTACGACTTCCTCGGGCGCACGCCGGTCGAGGCGGACGACATCGAAGCGGTGATGGCCACGCACCGGATGGTGGGCGTGCCCTATACCGACGAGATGATCGACAATGCGGTGGCCGACTTCCGCGTGCAGGTCGATCCGTTCGGCGACATCGACGGTCTGCTCGAGCGCTATCCCGGCGCGCAGGTCCGCAACTTCGACGGTAGGCCCGGCATCACCGAGATGGATGCGCTGATCGCCTACATGCAGATGCTCGGCACGCTGGTCGACTTCTCAACCTTCACCGCAGACGCAAGCCGCTGAGGTCCGCCATGGATACCTATTCGATCCTGAGGGAAATCGCCGACAGCTGGGTTCTCCTGGCGATGACCACCTTCTTCCTGGGCTGTTGCTTCTGGGCGTTCCGCCCCGGCAGCCGCCCCGTACACGACGAGGCCGCGGCGCTGGCGGTGAAGGACGATACCGCCCCCGCGCTGACCGGCTGCGGTGCAAACTGCGCCGGGTGCACCTGCCGCGCCGGCGAGGAGACGCTGAAATGAGCGAGAAACGCATCGATCCCGTCACCGGGACCGAGACCACCGGGCATTCCTGGGACGGTATCGAAGAGCTGAACAACCCGCTGCCGCGCTGGTGGCTCTGGACCTTCTACGGGACGATCATCTGGGGCGTGATCTACATGATCCTCTTCCCCGCCTGGCCCCTGGTGAACGAGGCGACCTCGGGGCTCCTTGGCTATTCCACCCGTGCCAACGTCGCCGCGGAGATCGAGGCGGCCGAGGCCGCCAATGCCGATCTGCGACAGGGCCTGGTGAACACCGAGATGGCCGCGCTGCCCCAGAACGAAGAGCTGCACCGCTTTGCCGTCTCGGCCGGCGGCGCGGTGTTCCGCACCAACTGTTCGCAGTGCCACGGCTCGGGTGCGCAGGGCGCGCTGGGTTATCCCAACCTGCTGGACGACGCCTGGCTCTGGGGCGGCTCGCTGGACGAGATCGCCTATACCGTGCGCCACGGCATCCGGAACGAGGACGATCCCGACGCGCGCTGGTCCGAGATGCCCGCGTTCGGCGACATCCTCGAGGAGCAGGAAATCGTGACCCTGGCCGAGCATGTGGCCTCGCTGCCCGAGGGCACCGATCCGCTGGCCGGACCGGGTGGAGAGCTGTTCGACATGAACTGCGCCTCCTGCCACGGCACCGATGCGAAAGGCGACCGGACGGTCGGGGCGCCTGACCTTACGGACGCGATCTGGCTCTATGGCAGCGACGTCGACTCTCTGGTCGAGACGATCACCGAAGGGCCGTTCGGCGTCATGCCGGCCTGGGGCGAACGGCTGGGCGAGGCCGAGGTACGCGCCGTGGCCGCCTACGTCCACCAGCTTGGGGGTGGCGAATCGCCGGAGGCGCAACAGGGGGAGTGAGCCCTCCGGCATGAGGACCCGGCGAGGAGTGGTCGCCGGGTCCGGCCCGGTCGGTCGCCGTCGGCGCCGGCCGGGTTTTTCGTCTCAGGTCTTCTGCAGATCGGGGAGCATGTCCCGTATCTCGCGGATGCGCGATTCGGGGGCGGGATGCGTGGCGATCATCTCGGGCGGGCGGCCCGGCTGGGCCGAGTCCATTCGCTGCCAGAACGTGATCGCCGCCTGCGGGTCGTATCCGGCCTGTGCCATCAGCCGCAGCCCCAGCGCGTCGGCCTCGAGCTCTTGGTTGCGGGAATAGGGCAGGGTGATGCCGTATTCCAGCCCCAGCCCGAGCGCCGCCATGATCTCGCGTCCGAACTCGACGTCCGATGTCTGCAGGACGAAGGCGATGATGCGCTGCAGCCAGTTCTGCGCGCGGGCGTTGCCCATCCGCTCGCGGGCGTGATCGGCGTCGAGATGGCCGATCTCGTGCCCGATTACCGCCGCCAGCTGCGCGCGGTTCTGCGCCACGTCATAGAGGCCGCGAAAGACGCCGATGCGCTGTCCGGGCAGGGCAAAGGCGTTGATGCGGTCCGAATCGAAGCCCACGACCTGCCACTCGCCGGGCGATCCGCCGGCGGCGCGGATCAGACGGGAGGAGACCTCGGACACCGTGTCGCTGAATGCCGCGTCCTGCGTCGCTGGGACGTCCGAGGTGATCTGCTGCCACGCCCGCTCGCCCATCGCTTCGGCCTCGGCTTCCGACACCAGCACGGCGGCCTGGTCGCACCCCGCCGTGGCCAGGGGAACGGCGGCCGCGCCCGTCAGGAAGGTGCGGCGGGTCAGGGATGAATGGCAGGAACAGGGCATCGGAATCCTCGATCGGTTCGGTGCGAAACAGCCACCGGCTGACGCAGGTTCCGGTCCGTTGATCCAGGTCAAGGCCCGGACCCGCGAAGGGTGCGACATGCCCGGTCATGACAACGAAAACCGACTCCCTCTATGCCCCGCGCGAGCCTGTCTTCCCCCGTCGTGTCTCGGGCTACTTCCGGACGCTCAAGTGGTGGATCATGGCCGTCACGCTTGCCATCTACTATGTCACGCCGTGGATTCGGTGGGACCGTGGCCCGGCTCTGCCGGACCAGGCGGTGCTGGTCGATCTCGCGGATCGGCGCTTCTATTTCTTCTGGATCGAGATCTGGCCGCACGAATTCTACTTCGTCGCCGGTCTGCTGATCATGGCGGGGTTGGGGCTGTTCCTGTTCACGGCGGCGCTGGGGCGGGTCTGGTGCGGCTATACCTGCCCGCAGACGGTCTGGACCGACCTCTTCATCCTAGTCGAACGCTGGATCGAGGGCGACCGGAATGCCCGCGTCCGGCTGCACAACGCGCCCTGGAGTGTGCGCAAGGCCCGGCTCCGTGCGACGAAATGGACTGTGTGGATGCTGATCGGCCTGGCCACCGGCGGCGCCTGGGTCTTCTACTTCACCGACGCGCCCACGCTGGCTCAGGATCTGCTGACCTTCGACGCCGCGCCCGTCGCCTACATGACCATCGCGACCCTCACTGCGACGACCTTCGTGTTCGGTGGCTTCATGCGCGAGCAGGTCTGCATCTACATGTGCCCCTGGCCGCGCATCCAGGGCGCGATGATGGACGAGGATACGCTGACCGTCGCCTACCGCGACTGGCGCGGCGAACCGCGCGGCAAGCACCGCAAGGCCGCGGGCGCCGAGGCGCTTGGGGACTGCATCGACTGCAACGCATGCGTCAATGTCTGTCCGATGGGGATCGACATCCGCGACGGGCAGCAGATGGCCTGCATCACCTGCGCCCTGTGCATCGACGCCTGCGACGACGTGATGGCCAAGACGGGCCGCGACCGGGGGCTGATCGACTATCTCGCCCTGTCCGACGCCCCGCGCGAGATCGCCGGCGGTAAGCCCAAGCCGATCTGGCAGCACGTCCTGCGCCCGCGGAACGTTGTATATACCGCGCTCTGGGCCGCAGTGGGTCTGGGTCTCCTGTTCGCCCTGTTCATCCGGCCCGAGATCGAGATGACCGTCGCGCCGGTACGCAACCCGACCTTTGTCACGCTGTCCGACGGCACGATCCGCAACGCCTATGACGTGCGAATCCGCAACAAGCATGGCGAGGCGCGCGAGTTCGCCATCTCGGCGACCGCCGAGGCGCCGCTGAGCGTCGAGGTCGAGGGCAGCGTCGACGGCAAGGTCGGAGTCAGCGCCGACACCCAGGCCATGCAGCGCGTCTATGTCTCCGCGCCCCCCGAAAGCACCGCGGCCTCGGCCGAGCGCACGGACCTGCGGCTCTGGGTCCAAGAGCTGCAAAGCGGGGCCCGCGCCTCTGTCTCAACCACCTTCAACGGGAGCGGCCAATGACCACCCGCACTCTGACCGGACGCCATGTCCTCGCGATGTTCGTCCTCGGCTTCGGCACTATCATCACCGTCAACCTCGTTCTGGCCGTGAACGCAGTGCGGACCTTTCCGGGGCTGGAGGTCGCTAACTCCTACGTCGCCAGCCAGGTCTTCGATGACCGTCGCGCGGCACAGGAGGCGCTGGGGTGGCAGTTCGAGGCCGGATATGACGGCACGCGCATCGTTCTCGACATCACCGACGAGAGCGGCGCGCCGGTGCGCCCCGCCTCGCTGACTGCTCTGGTCGGGCGCCCGACGACCGCGGCCGACAACCAGCCGCTCGTCTTCGGCCCCGACCATGCGGCGCCGATCCACCTGGATCATGGCGCGTGGCGGCTGGACGTGACGGCGACGGCACAGGACGGCACGCCGGTGGACAAGCGCATCACGCTGAAGGTCGTGCCATGACGATGGCCTGCGCGGCCTGCGCCGCACTTCCCGATGATGCGGCCCGGGCCGCCGCTCCGGCGGCGGCCGACCTCGTCCTGCACCTTCCCGACATCCATTGCGCCGCATGCATCGCCTCGGTCGAGGAGACGCTGGGACATCTTCCGGGTGTCCGCGACGCGCGGGTGAACCTGTCGCTCAAGCGCGCCATGGTCGCCACCGACGGCAGCGTCGGCACAGACACGCTGGTCGACGCGCTGGCGGCACGCGGGCACCGGGCGCAACCGCTCGACACCGGGGTGCTGTCGGGCCGCAGCGGGCCGGGCCGCGATCTGCTGGTGCGGATCGGCGTGGCAGGGTTCGCGATGATGAATGTGATGCTGCTGTCGGTGGCGGTCTGGTCGGGCGCGGCGGACCACACGGCGCAACTGTTCCATTTGATCTCGGCGGCGATCGCGCTGCCCGCGGTGGCCTTTGCGGGACGGCCGTTCTTTGCCTCGGCGCTGGGGGCGCTGTCGGGCGGGCGGCTGAACATGGACGTCCCGATCTCGCTCGCCATCGTGCTCTCGGCGGCGGTGTCGCTGGCCGGGGCGCTGAACGGGGTCGAGCGGGCAGGGTGGTTCGATGCCGCCCTGGCGCTGACCTTCTTCCTGCTGGTCGGCCGGTACCTGGACCATGCCGGCCGCCAGGCCGCGCGGTCCGCCGCGGCGGATCTCGCCGCGATGGAGGTGCCCCAGGCCGTGCGCGTCGAGAACGGGCGCGAGCATGTCGTGCGAGCGGCGACTCTCGTCGCCGGCGACGTCGTGCGTATCCGCGCGGGGGACCGCGTGCCCGCCGACGGTCTCGTCACAGAGGGTGAGAGCGAGCTCGACCGCGCGATCCTGACCGGCGAAAGCGCCCCCGTGGCCGCCGCACCGGGAACCGAGGTCGGCGCGGGAGAGATCAACCTATCCGGTCCCCTTCTGGTGCGCGTGGTGCGGGCCGGGGCGGATACCGGGCTGCGACGGCTTGCCGATCTCGTGGCCGCCGCCGAGACCCAGCGCAGCGCTTTTTCCGGCATCGCCGACCGCGCCGCCCGCATCTATGCGCCGCTGGTGCACATCCTGGGCGCCGCCGCGCTGGTGGCGTGGTGGGTCGGCACGGGCGACGGGTGGCGGGCGCTAGACGTCGCGATTTCGGTCCTCGTCATCACGTGTCCCTGCGCCCTGGGGCTGGCGGTGCCGGCGGTGTCGACGGTGACCACGGCACGGCTGTTCCGGCTGGGCCTACTGGTGAAATCCCGAACGGCGCTTGAGCGTCTGGCGGCTGTGGATACCGTGGTGTTCGACAAGACCGGTACCCTGACCACCGGGCGGGCCGTCCTGCGCGAGACCCCGGATGCGCCGACGCTGGCGCTGGCCGCCGGGTTGGCGCAAGGGTCGTCGCATCCGCTCTCGCGGGCGCTGGTTGCCGCGACCGAGACGCGTGGCATCGCGCCCGCCATCGTCACCGACCTGCGCGAGCGTGCCGGCCACGGCGTCGAGGGCCGGTTTGAGGGCCGCTCCGTGCGGCTTGGGCGACCCGGCTGGGTCGAGACCGGCGCGCAGGATGGCGGCGTGCTGCTCGACACCGGTACGGCGCGGCACCGTTTCACCTTCGACGAGGAATTGCGTCCCGATGCCGCCGATTGCGTCGCCGCATTGCAAGAGGCGGGCTACGGCGTCGAGCTGCTGTCGGGCGATGCCGAGCCTGCCGTCGCCCGCATGGCGGGCCGGCTGGGGATCGAGACGTTCTCGGCCCGTGTCACGCCCGAGACGAAGGCCGAACATCTGCAACGGCTGGCCGAGGCCGGGCACCTCACGCTGATGGTCGGGGACGGCCTGAACGACACCGGCGCGCTGGCCGTGGCCCATGCCTCGCTCGCGCCGTCGAGCGCGCTCGACGCCGCCCGCAACGCCGCCGACGTGGTGCTGCTGGCGGACCGCATGGCGCCGGTCGCGCAGATGCTGCGCCACGCCCGACGGGCGCGGGCGCGGATGCGCCAGAACATCTGGCTCGCCGTCGGATACAACGCGATTTCGGTGCCAGTCGCGCTGGCCGGGCTCGCCACCCCCTTGATCGCGGCGCTGGCGATGTCAACTTCTTCGCTGACCGTGACACTCAACGCGATGCGGGGGCGCGCATGAACGTACTGGCGTTTCTCATTCCGATTTCCGTCGGGCTGGGTCTTCTGGGTCTTGGCGGCTTCGTCTGGACCTTGCGGGCCCGGCAATACGACGATCCCGACGGCGACCGGATGCGGATACTCGACGAGCGCTGGGACGAGGCGCCGAAAGAGGACGAAAGCCGCCTCTGAGCGCCGGTTCCGCGGGCAGGGGCGCCCGGCGGCGCCGTTTTTCGCGTCATCCTGGGCGGCGTCCGCGCCCGCCGTCTTGTCCTGACCAAAAAAGTCGGGTTTAACCGCCGCAGCCAGGCCACGGGGCCCAGCCGAGTCCGAGTGTCACGACGGCGGAGCCCACGATGTCCTTTCATCCCAGAATGAGGTGCGAGATCCACGGTCTCGTCCCCGCCGCGGCACCAAGAGTGCTGCGCTTCGACGGCATGGTGGCCGATCTCTGGCATGTCGAGGGCCGACGCGGTGGCGGCGGGCGCTACGTCTCGCCCGATCCGCGCATCGTGGTGATGATGGACGAGGCCCGGCTGGCGCTTGGCGAGACGCCGTCCGGCAGGCCGCCGCTGGGGCCGGTGAGTTATGTGCCCGGCGGCACGGCGCTCTGGGGGCACATGCCGAGCGCGCGACGCTTCCGGCACCTGGACCTGCATTTCAGCGCGGCCCGGCTGGCGGCGATCCTGGGGCGCGAAAGCGTGCCGAACGCGCCGCTGCTGATGGTCGAGAACGCGCGGGTGCAGGCTCTGGCCCGGCTCATCGCCGAGCAATGCGCCGAACCCGATCGCCCTTCGGCCTATGCCGCCGCGCTGATTGAGGCGCTGGTGGTCGAGCTGTTCCATGCGCCGGAACCGGACCGTCCCGGCGCGTTGTCGGCCGAGGCGCTGACCGGCGCGACGGGGCATCTGCGGCGCAACCTCGGGCGCAGTGTGAGCGTGGCGGAACTGGCCGATCTGGTGGGCCTGCCGCCGTCGAGCTTTGCCCGCGCCTTCAAGGCGGCCACTGGCCAGCCCCCGCACCGCTGGCAGATCGCCGCGCGAATCGAGCGGGCCGAAACCTTGCTTGCCCGTGGCGAGACGCCGTCGGCTGTGGCGGCCGAAACCGGCTTTTCGGACCAGGCTCACCTGACCCGTGCCTTCCGGCGGGCTACCGGGGACACGCCGGCCGCGTGGCAGCGCGCGCGGCTTCGTTCAAACCGCGGCAGTCCCGTGCAAGACGCGGACGGCCTGGATGGACAGGATGCCGCCGAACCGACCCAGATTGAGCGAAGGACCGCCTCGTGATTCCGACCCGAACGCTGCTTCTGTCCGGCACCGCCCTGACGGCGATGTGCCTGCCGCTTGCGGTGGCCGCGCAGACCACCGTGCTGGACACCATCTATGTCTCGTCTCCGGGCGAAGACCCCACCGGCCCCGTCGACGGCGCCGTGAATCCCGCGACCGAAACGGGCATGAAGACCGGAACGCCGCTGACCGAGGTGCCGCAATCGGTCTCGGTCGTGGACTCGGAGGAGCTCGGGACGCTGAACACCACCCGCGCGAGCGAGGCGCTGCGCTATGTGCCCGGCGTTACCACCGACGTGTACGGTGACGATTCCGATTACGACTGGCACTACATCCGCGGCTTCCAGTCGGACCAGACGGGCGTTTTCTGGGACGGGATGCAGAACCTCGGGTTCGGCTTCGGCTCGTTCTACGTGGACCCGTTCTCGCTGGAGCGGATAGAGGTTCTGCGCGGGCCGGCCTCGGTGCTGTATGGCGGCTCCAATCCGGGCGGGCTGCTGAACTATGTCTCGAAGCGTCCGGGCGAGCGCGTGCGCGAGCTGACGTTCGGCGTAAACGATGCCGGACGGGCCTGGACCGCGTTCGATTACGGCGACACGCTGGATGGCGGCGCCAGCTACCGGTTCGCGGCCCGGATCGAGGGCGGCGACACCTACGACGATTTCAACGACGGTCTGCGCGGCACCTTCGCGCCCTCGTTCAGCTTCGAGACAGATGCCGGCACCGAGGTGACCGTGCTGGCCAACGTGTTCCTCGCCGACGAACAGCACTCGGGAGGCAGCTTCCTTCCGTATTACGGCACGGTAAAGCCGACGGACGCATTCGGCCGCCTGGGAACCGAGACGAACTACTCGGACCCCGACTGGGATAGCTACGAGCGGCGGCAGGCGACGCTGACCACCATCGTCGAGCATGATTTCGCGAATGGCTGGACGCTGGAGGGGACCGGTCGGCTGGGCGTCGCGGACATCGAAGAGAGCTATTACTATCCCTTCGGCTATGGCTTCGCCGCGCAGCCGGTGGACGACACCGGCGCGCTCAGCCTCATCGCGTTCGAGCATGACACACTGGTCCGTACCGCGCAGGCTGACCTGCGCCTGACCGGCGATGCACAGACCGGGGCGGTGGCGCACGAGCTGCTGTTCGGTCTCGACGCGCGGTTCTGGGAGCTGGACCAGACGCAGGCCTCAGGCACGTCGTTCCCGACCGCCGATCCGCTCGACCCGGTGGCGCCGGGCACGCCCGAATTGGGCGATCCGTACATCGACGGCACCACCCGGCAGCGGCAGGTCGGCGTCTATGCGCAGGATCAGCTGCGCTTCGGCGCCGGTTGGATCGCCACGGCCAACCTGCGCCACGACTGGGTGTCGACCGAGACGAACGGCCTGACCGCGTTCGAGCGTGACGACAGCGAAACCTCGTATCGTGCGGGCATCGCCTACGAATTCGACAGCGGCCTCGTGCCCTACCTGTCGGTGTCGAGCTTCTTCCTGCCCACCATTGCCTCGCCTGCCGAGGGCGTGACCGAGCCCGAGAGCGGGCAGCAGACCGAGGCCGGCCTGAAATGGGCCGCGCCCTCGGGGAACGCGATGGCGACGCTGTCGGTGTTCCGGCTGGATCGCGAGAATGTCGTGACCGGCGTGTCGCCCAACCTCAGCCAGCTGGGGGAGGTGCGCTCGCAGGGGATCGAGCTGGAGGGGCGCTATGACTTCGGCAACGGGCTGACGGTGCACGGCGCGGCGACGGTCCTGGACCAGGAAATCACCGAGGATGCGGATGCGGCCCTCGTGGGCAACACGCCCACGCTGATCCCCGACCGCCAGATCGCTGTGCGTGCCGATTATGCCTTTGCCGGCCAACTCGACGGTCTGACCCTGGGCGCCGGGCTGCGCTATCAGGCCGAAAGCTGGGCGGACGAGGCAAACACGACCGAGGTGCCCGACGCGACGCTTGTCGACCTGCACGCGGGCTATGCCTGGGACAATGGCTGGCAGGGCAACCTGGCGGTCACGAACGTCGCCGACGAGCGCTATGTCACCGGCTGCCAGGACCTCTTCACCTGCTCATACGGGGCCGGTCGCGAGGTCAGCGTAACGCTTTCCCGCAAGTGGTGAGCCGTTGACCCGCGCCCCGACGGCGCGGGTTTACGCCTGTTCCCGCTCGCCGATCAGGGCATCCAGCGCGACACGGCTGTCGCGCCACAGCGATGGCAGCGCGGCAAGAACCGCCCGGTCGGGCGGGGTGCCCCGACGTGTGCCGGCCTCGATCTGCGACAGCGTCGTGCGCAGTCGGACCAGCCCGAACGCCGCGCAGGAGCCGGCGCATTTGTGCGCCTCGGGCCCAAGCCAGTCGGCAGTCGGCTCGGCTCCGGCCAGCCGGCGGATCGCAGGCGCGGTTTCGGCATCGAGCCGTGCCACGAGGTCGCGTATCCCATCGTCTCCGATCGTCGCGCGCAGGTCGGCCAGTTGGTCCGCATCGACGAGCGGCGGGGTGTCGGGCGTCTGCTGCCCGTCCGCCTCTGGCGTTTGAGGCGCATCGGCGGTGACCTCGCGCAGAAGGGCAGACAGGGCCTTCCGCTCGATCGGTTTCGACAGGTAGGCGGCCATCCCGGCCTTGTGGAACAGTGGCACGTCCTCGGGCAGGGCATGGGCCGTGACCGCGACGATCGGGTTCCCGGCCGAGGCGCCGCCGCCCGAGCGGATGCGGCGCGCGGCCTCTTGGCCGTCCATCACCGGCATCGAGATGTCCATCAGGATGACGTCGAACCGCGTCGCGTCGGCCCTGGCCACGCCGTCGGCACCATCGACCGCCTCGGTCACGGTGTGGCCCTCGGCCTCGAGCAGGCCGCGGGCGACGAAGCGGTTGATCTCGTTGTCCTCCACCAGCAGGACCGAGAGCGGCTGCGGCGCGGCGGTGTCGGCCGCTGGTACCGGGGCCGTCGCCGGGTCGGGGGCGGTCGCCCGCCGAAGCGGCACGCCCACCACGAAGCGGCTGCCCGCGCCCGGCGTGCTCGATGCCTCGATCTCGCCCTCCATCAGGGCCACGAGACGGCGGACGATGCCGAGCCCCAAGCCGGTACCGCCCACCTGCCGGGCGCGCGAGGTGTCGAGCGTCTCGAAGTCGTTGAAGATGCGCCGGAGAGCCGCGGCCGAGATGCCGATTCCAGTGTCGGTCACGGTGAACCGGGTCAGGTCCGAGCCGTCCGAGGGGCACGCACACTCGATCCGGACGCTGCCGCCCTTGGTGAACTTTGCCGCGTTGCCCACGAGCTTCAGAAGCACCTGCCGAAGACGGCGCGGGTCGCCTGCCATCCGGGGCGGGGCGGCGCCCATCCATGTCCACGACAGCTCTGTGCCGTTGCGGGCGGCGATGGGTGCCGCGACATCGACCACGCCGTCGAGAAGGCGCGAGACGTCGAAGACACGCTCTTCCAGCTGCATCTTGCCGGCTTCCAGCTTGGACAGGTCGAGCACGTCGTTGACGAGGTCCAGCAGGATCGTGCCCGACCGATGCATCGCGTCGACCAGCTCGGCCTGCCGCGGGTCGAGCTCGGTGTCGCGGATCAGTTGCAATGTCCCGAGCAGGCCGTTCAGCGGTGTCCGCATCTCGTGGCTCATCACGGCGAGGAACTCGGCCTTTGTGCGTTCTCCGGCGAGCGCCCGGTCGCGGGCGTGGGTCAGCGCGTCTTCGGCGGCCTTTCGGTGCGAGATGTCCCGAAGGTAGGCGACGTAGATGCCACCGTCGGCCCCCTCGGCCCGGTCGACCGAGATCTCGACCGGAAAGGCGCGGCCAGATCGCGAGCGTCCCTGCAGTTCGAGCCGCCGCTCGCGCGGGGCGGGGCGGCGATTCTCGGCCAGGAAGCGCAGCGTGTCCTCGCGGCGGGCGGCGATATCCTCGTCCGGAAAGAGGAGGCTCAGCGCAGGCTGGCCGATCGCCTCGCCGGGGTCGAAGCCGAACATGCGCCGGCCCGAGCCGTTCAGTTCGAGGATGCGCCCTTCGGCATCGCAGACGACGATCGCGTCCAGCGATGTCTCGACGATGGTCTGCATGCGGCGGCCGGCCTCGCGGATTTCGCGGGCGCGCGTCTCGCTCAGTCGGTAGAGTCGCAGCAGCGTCAGGGCGATCAGGGCAAGGCCGCCGACGAGCGCGATCAGGAGCCCGGCCATTCGGACGAGCGTGCCGATCATCTCGTGCCGGCGGTCGTCGGAGAGCTCGGCGAAGGCCGCCAGCGCGGCGAGCGACATTGCCCGGACCCGCGGTGTCAGCGCATCGGCCCGCGCGGCGAGTCGCGGCAGCGCGGCGTGGAGGGCCGCGTCGTCGCCGTCGATCAGCGGCACGGCGTCGTCGAGGAACGCGGTCACATCGGCCAGCGGCGCCGCGACCTCGCTCCGGTCGTGGATGACGTCATAGACCGCGCCGCGCCGGATGGTATCGATGCGGCTGTAGAACACGTCGAACCGCCGCCGCACATCCGGCGCGGCCTGCGGATCGCGCCGAGCCTCGGCCAGCGCCAGGCGGAAGCGGAAGAACTCGGCATCCGCCTGGGAGAGGCTCCACTGGATGTTGTCGGAGTTTGCGGTGCCGAAATCGTCGATCTGCTCGAGCACCAGCCACCCCATCGACACGATGAGGCCCGCGACCAGCGTGAAGGCCGCGACGAGCGCGCCGGGCCGCAGCCAGCGGCGCAGGACGGCGAGGGTCTGTCGGGGCACGGGTCCGATCCTGTGCGGGGTCAGCGGCCCACGTCGAGCCGGTCGAGCTGCCAGATGCTGCGTGCATAGATGACCTCGGTCCGGTAGGCGGGGTCCGAGTCGTAGGGATAGACGATCCAGAGCGGCCCCTTGTCCCGAACCGACATCGGCGCGCCATTGCGCAGGTAGGCCACGATCGGGCCGGTCGCGACCCGGTCCTCTTGCGGTATCGTCACGGCATAATCGTTGATCGCCGTCGCCGTCACGGTGGCCCCTTCCGCGCTGACGTGGTCGAGCAGCGCCGACAGAGTCGGGCCGGTGAAGGTCTGCGGCCCATCGGTCCAGATCGTTTCCGTGCGGAAGGTAACCGGGTCCATCGCGGCAAGCATGTCACGGTCGAACCGCGCCGCGCCTTTACCGTTGGTCCGCGCGATGTCGCCGGTGATGGTCAGCAGGACCTCACCGGAGGGCGCGGGCAGATCGTCGGCCCGAAGCGCGACGGGAAAGGCGAGCACGGCGCATAGCGCGACACGGATCGGCGAGAGGAAACGGGGCATGGTACATCCTGCGGTTCGTCCGGCCCCCGAGGCAGGGCCTTTACCCCTGCGATAGGGTAAAGGTCTTGCCCGGCTGTTAACGTGCGGCGGGGTCAGGTGCCTTGCGACCCGGCGGGAGCTGTGGAACCTTCGGACCTTCCGACACGTGCACCACGGGAGCCCCAGATGGCCGATCTGACCGCCCGCCGGAACATGCCGTTCGACCTCGATCCGCTGGGGCGGCTCCTGGCGGACGAGGAGGACCTCGCGCTCGTCAATCCGAACGCGCAGCGCCCCTTCGATGCCCGCGAATGGAGCGAGAAGTGGCTGAACGAGGCCGACGACGCCTCCTTCTACGTCGTCGACGCCGATGGACGCGAGGTCGGTTTCTTTGCCCTGCGCGTCGGCGTCGGACCCGAGGTGCGGCACCTGACCTACGTGTTCGTCGAGGATTCCGCGCGCGGCGGCGCAGGGGCCGAGATCGCGCGGCTGGTCGAGGACGCGGCGCGCGAGCTCGGCGCATTGTCGATCACGCTGAAGGTCGAGCTGGACAACGAGCCGGCGCTGAACCTCTATCGCTCTTCGGGATACGAAGAACTGGCCAGCCGCTGCGGGATGGCGACGATGCGGCTGGACCTCGAGTGACGGCTCGGTGGCCTGGCCAGAGCCCCAGATGGTGAGCATGTGGCGCAGGGTCGTGGCCCGCGAAAGGAGGCGCGGCGCGTGCTTCTGCTGACGATCTGGCCGATCTTCGCGCTGATCTGTCTGGGCTTTGCGCTGGTCCGGGTCGGTCTGCCCGATCCCGCCTTCTGGCCGGCGGCCGAGCGGATCAACTACGTCCTGCTGTTTCCGGCGCTGCTGGTCGTGAACCTGGCCGACGCGCCGTTGTCCGACCCCGCGATCCTGCGGCTCGGGGGCGCAACGGTCACCCTGGTGTGCCTCGCAGCCGGGGCGCTGGTGGCGCTGCGTCGGGTGCGGCCGATGCGGGCGGCGCGGTTCGGGCCGGTGCTTCAGGGTGTGGTCCGCTTCAACACCTATCTCGGGCTGGCGATCACGGCGGGTCTTTTGGACGATGCCGGTCTGCGCAGTGCCGCTGTGCTGCTGGCGGTGGCCGTGCCGCTGGTCAATGTCCTGTCGGTCCTCGCGCTGACCGGGCCCGAGGCCCGGCGGGGCGCGGGCGACCTGATCCGGCCCATACTGACCAATCCGCTGATCCTGGCCTGCGCTCTGGGGATCGTGATCGCGCTTGCGGGGACGGGGCTGCCGTTCGGCATCGGGCGCTTCCTCGACCTGCTGGCGCAGGCGAGCCTGCCGCTGGGCCTGCTCTGCGTCGGGGCCGCTCTGCAACCCCGGAGCGCGCGGCGCGAGCTGCGGACGCTCGGCGCAGTGTCGGGGCTGCGGCTGCTGGCGATGCCGGTGCTGGCGGGGGCGGTCGCGCTGGTGTTCGCTCTGGGCCGGGATGCGGCGATGGTGCTGGTGATCTTCGCCGCGATCCCGACGGCGCCCACGGCCTATGTCCTGACGCAGCAGTTGAACGGCGACGGGCGGCTGATGGCGGGCCTCGTGACCGTGCAGACGCTGGCCGCGGTGATCACGATTCCGGTCGTGCTGGCAATCTTCGGCCGGCTCTGGTGACCCGCGGGCAGGTCGCGTGCCGCGCGACTTGCCAATCAGCCGCGTCCGTGGTCACGAGGCGGGTGAACCCGCTCGACATCTGACCGACCGGAGCCTGCCATGCCCGACCTGCGCACCCCCTGGCGCGGCGTTGCCGCCGCCTTTGCCCTGAACGGTGTCCTGCTGGGCACCTGGGCCTCGCGCATTCCGGCCGTGATCGAGAGGCACGGGATCACCGAGGCCGGTCTGGGCGTGCTACTTCTGATCATGGGCATCGGCGCGCTGATCTCGTTCCCGCTCGCCGGGCGGCTGGCCGACGGTCATGGCGCGGCGCCGGTCACGCGGCAGATCGCCCGGGTCTACCTCGTGTCGATCGTTCTGGTCGCGCTGGCGCCGGGCGTTGTCTGGCTGGCGGCGGGGCTGTTCCTGTTCGGGATGTGCCACGGGTCGATGGACGTGGCGATGAACAGCTGGGCGACCGAGGTGGAAAAACGGGCAGGGCGGTCGATCATGTCGTCGTTCCACGCGATGTGGAGCCTTGGCGCGGGGGCCGGCGCGGGCCTGGGTTTCGTCGTGGCGAGCGCGGGGATGGGCTATCCGCTGCAATTCGCCCTGAGCGCCCTGGTCGCGGCGCTCGGACTGCTGCCCTTCCTGTCGGTGACCTGGCACTCCGAGACTCGGCAGCGCGAAAGCACCGATCCCGTCTTTGCCTTCCCACGCGGCGCGCTGGTCCTGGTCGGGCTGGTCGCGCTTTCGGCCGGGATCGGCGAGGGCGCCATGGTGGATTGGAGCGCGGTGTTCCTGCGCGACGTGGTGGGCACGGGCGAGGCAAAGGCGACGCTGGGCTACGCCGTCTTCTCGGCGACGATGGTGGGAATGCGGCTGATCGTCGACCGGTTGGTGACCCATCACGGGCCGGGGCGCATCGCGCGGGTCAGCGGGATCGTCGCGGCGTCGGGCATTTTCCTGGCCGTGACCTTCGCCACGCTGCCGGCCGCGCTGGCGGGGTTCGTTCTGATGGGCATCGGGTATGCCGCGCTGATCCCGTTGGCCTTCAGCCGCGCGGCGGCCGATCCGGTGATCCCTCCGGGACAGGGCATCGCCGCGGTCGCTACGCTGGGTTACGGCGCGCTGCTGCTCGGCCCGCCGGCGATCGGTGCAATTTCCGCGATCAGCTCGCTGCGGGTGGCGTTCCTCATCGTAGGGGGCTTTGCGCTGGTTATCGCGGCGCTGGCCCCGGTCCTGTCCCGGCGGCCCGCGCCGGCCACGCCGTCAGGCCAGGCGTTGTAGCGTCCAGTCGGTCATCTCGGGCAGCAGGGTGTCCAGTGTCGTCTGGATCGCCTGAACGACTTCGCTCGGTGCATCCCGTGTCGCCGGGGCGGTGCCGGAAAACGGCCGCGAGGCGATGACGCGCTGGTCCCGGTCGTCGACGAGGGTCAGCGTCACGTCGACCGTGGCGCGCACCGTGCCGTCGCCGGCCAGTTCGGCGTGGAAGGCATCGATCCGGGTCAGCACGGCGACATCGGGCACCGGACCACCCTGCGCCCGGCCGATATAGCGGACGCGTCCGGTGCCCGAGATCGCGCGGATCAGGAGGTCCTGGAACACCGCCGGGATCTCGTCGCTCCACCGGGCCTCGGGCAGATAGGTGATCTCGGTACGCGACGGCTTGATCATGATCCGGTCGGTGTCGAGCGCGGTGGCCGCGTCGGGGCGCGCGACGACGAGCGTCCGGGCCGAGCGCGGGCCTGTCGTGCTGCCGGATCGCGGCACCAGATCGTAGGTGTCGAGCGGTCGGGAGGCCGAGTCGAGCGAGGCGATGGCGCCGCAGCCGCCCAGCGTGGCGGCCAGCCCCAGCAGGAATGTGCGGCGGGCGGCATGGGGTGGTGTCATGGCTATCTCCTGTATTCCGGGACCCGGTCGTCCAGCAGGAAGCGGGCCGGGTCGCGCTGGATCTGCCGCAGCAGCTGTTCGAGCGCCGACATCACGCCGCGCGCCTCGGTCCCGAGCCGGCTGAAGGCGGGCAGGCCGGTGCGGGCGAACTCTCCGATGCCGGGGGCGAGCGCGTCGACAGAGGACTGGACCCGCGCGACGACGTCATCGGCGCGGGCGATGAGCGCATCCAGATCTTCGGTGAGGGCGGGGATGTCTGCGGTCACGTCCTCGACCGCCGTGGCGATCCGGGCGGACGAACGGCGCAGGTCGCCAAGCACCGGCGACAGGTCGGTGTCGAGGACTTCTGTCGCCTTGTCGAATGCCGCGCCCGCCGAGGCCAACGTGCGGTCGGCCGCCGTGAGCGTGCCGTCGAGAGCGGTCAGCGTCTCTTCCGCGCGGCCCATGACGCCGGTCGCCGCGGCGAGCGCCTCGCGGGCGTCGCCGGTCAGGGGCGCGATGCCCTCGCCAAGCGTGTCGAGCGTGCCCGCCATGCTGTCGGCGGCCTCGCGCGCGACCGTGACGGCGGCCTGCACGTCGGCCACGATCTGCGGCACGTCCGAGACAAGGACCTCTTCGACGGCCTCCATCGCCGTTGCCGCCTGCGCCATCAGCTCCCGCGCCTCCGAGACCAGGAGCGTGCCGTCCCCGGTCACCAGCGTGTCGACGCCGCGCGAGGCGTCTGTCACCGCGGCGAGGGCCGCGTCCGCCCCTTCGAGCGTGCCCTGCAGCTGCTGCAGCCGCGCGTCGAGCAGGTCGGCCGTATCCCCGAACCTCTCCAACATCGCCCCCGTGCGCGCGCCGAGATCGCCGATCGTCCGGTCAAGGTTGCGCGCGGTCCGCGACACCTCGTCGACCACCGGCGGCACCCGTTCGGCCAGCAGCGTCTCGGCCGCGTCGAGCGCACCGCCGGCGCTTTCGATGGCCGGGCCGGCCGACACCATGAGGCGCCGCGTCTCGTCGAAGGCGCCCGTGGCCGCCGTCAGCGTGTCGTTCGCCGTCGTCAGCGTGGTGTCCAGCGATGCGCCCATGTCGCTCAGGCGGCTGGTGAACAGCGTGATCTCGCCGGCGGCGTCGCCCAGCGTTCCGGCGATGGACGAGATGTCGTTCAGCGCCGTGTCGAGCTGGGTCGAGGACGAGTCAAGGTTGCCGAGAATCCGGGCGACATGGGCCTGGTTCTCGGGGCCCGTCAGCACCTGCAGCTGGTCCAGCAGCACCGCCGCCTCGGACAAGAGGTCCGGGGCGTCCTCAACCAGGGTCTGCACGGTCGAGCGGCGGGATTGGATGATCGGCGGCGTGCCGTCCTCGGCCGTCAGTCGCGGCTCGTCCGGGCTGCCGCCTGACAGCGAGATATAGCCCACGCCGGTCACGCCCAGCGACATGATCTGCGCGACCGTGTCCTCGTAGACAGGCGTCTCGGCCTCGATTTCGATCCCGGCATAGACCTTCGATGGGTCGTCTTCGAAGATCCGCAAGGCGATCACCTTGCCCACGGGCAAGCCGTTGAACAGCACGTCGCCCGAGACATCCAGCCCCGAGACATCGTCGAACAGCACGCCGTAGGTCGCGTATTGCCGGTCGACCTGGATGTTGGCGAACCAGATGAAGAAGCCGAGCATGCCCAGAAGCCCCAAAAGGGTGAAAGCGCCGATCAGGATGAAGTTCGCTCTTGTTTCCATCAGTCCTTCGCCTGTCCGCTGGGGGCGACCGCGCGCGCCCGAGGTCCGTGGAAATACTCCCGCACCCACGGGTGATCGATGTCGAGCATTTCCGACATCGTGCCCACGGCCAGCACGCGCCGCTCGGCCAGGACGGCGATGCGGTCGCAGATCGCGTGAAGGCTGTCGAGATCGTGGGTCACGAGGAACACGGTCAGCCCCAGCGCCGCCTGAAGCTGCCGGATCAGCGTGTCGAATGCCGCGGCGCCGATCGGGTCGAGCCCCGCGGTCGGCTCGTCGAGGAACACGATCTCGGGGTCCAGCGCAATGGCGCGGGCGAACCCGGCGCGCTTGCGCATGCCACCCGAGAGTTCGGCGGGATACTTGGCGTGGGCCGAATCCGGCAGCCCCACCATCCGCACCTTGATGTCGGCGAGGGTGCGGCGCAGCTCCGGCGACAGCCCCGTCTGCTCGCGCATCGGCGCCTCGACATTGCCCTGGACGGTGAGCGACGAGAACAGCGCCCCATCCTGGAACATCACGCCCCAGCGGCGCCTGAGGCGGCGATACTCGTCCTCGGTCGTGCGGCCGACATCCTGGCCCAGCACCTCTATTCGGCCCTCCTGCGGCGTCAGCAGCCCGACGATGGCGCGCAGCAGCACCGACTTGCCGGTGCCCGAACCACCGACGACGCCGATGATCTCGCCCCGGCGCACGTCGAGGTCGAGCCCCTCATGCACAGTGTGCGTGCCGAAACGCGTGACGAGGTCGCGCACTCGGATCACCGTCTCGGGCTTTTGGTCCGGTCCGTCCATCATACGCCCAGCACGGCAAAGAAAATCGAGAACACCGCGTCCGCCACGATCACCAGGAAGATCGCCAGCACGACCGAGGCCGAAGTCATCCGGCCCAGCGAGTCGGCGTTCCCCTCGACCTGCATCCCCTGGTAGCAGCCGGTGATGCCGATGATGACGGCAAAGAAGGGCGCCTTGATCAGACCGATGGCATAATGCCACACATCCGCGCCGCTCAGCAGGCGCGACTGGAACACCGCGGGCGAGATACCCAGCTCGATCCACGACATGAGCCCCCCGCCGATCAGGCCCGCAAGGTCGGCCAGGAAGCCCAGAACCGGCAGCATCAGGATCAGCGCCAGCACCCGCGGCACGACCAGGACCGAGATCGGGTCGAGCCCGAGCGTGCGCATCGCGTCGATCTCTTCGCGCATCTTCATCGACCCGATCGCCGCGGCGAAGGCCGAGGCCGAGCGTCCCGCGACGATGATCGCCGTCAGCAGGATGCCCAGCTCGCGCAGGATCGAGATCGAGATCAGGTCGACGACGAACACCTCGGCGCCGAACTGCCGCAGCTGCGCCGCCCCCTGGAACGCCAGCACCACGCCGATCAGGAACGCCATGAGCGCGACGATCGGCACCGCGCGCACGCCCACCTCGTGCATGTGATGCACCAGCGAGATCAGCCGCAACCGCCGCGGCCGCAGCACGAGCACCGCGAGCGTCGCGATCACCTGGCCCAGGAAACCCGTCATGTCGACCGCCGTGCGCGCATAGCTGGCCGAGGTCCGGCCCAGCGATTCCAGCAGGTCCCCGAACGGCGCGCGCCGCTCGACCGTCGCCTCGTCGGGCGGCATGTTCTGTCGGATGGTCTCGATCAGTTGGGCCTGTGCCGGGCTCGCCCCGCGCAGCGTGGCCGCCGCGCCGGCCCGCCTCTGCAGGTCCAGAACGAACCACGCCCCGGCGGTATCCACATGCGACAGCGCGGTGATGTCGATCTCTCTCACGCCGCTCATGTCCGGCACTTGGGCCGTCGCCATCCGGTCGACAGTGTCGATCCGCAACGCGCCGCTCACCCTGAGGGCATGCCCGTCCAGCGTCATCCGGGCGGCGGGCCCGGACGGCGGCGCTGTGTCTGGCGATGCGCTCATGCGAGGGCTCCTGTCTGCCGCGCGAACCGGGCCGCGCGGATGTCGATCCTAACCACCCGGCACGGGGATGTCCCGCCGGCAGGATTCGGCGGACGATGGGGTGCCACGCGCCCCGGCGCATTGATCGAGGTCAGTGCAAGCTCGCGGGATGGCGGTCATTTTCAGGGGGCGGCCCGGATTCGGAGCGGGCCGCGCCGTATTCGTGAAAGTCGACGTTGCCGTCGGCGTGCCGCCGGGAAAGGGCACCGCATGAAACCCAAAACGATCGCCATCGCGTTCTACGAGGAAACCGGCGCCACCGAGTTGGCCCGCGCCGCCGCCGCGCTGGCGGGGCACCACGGGGCGCATCTGCTCGGCCTGTTCGTGATGCCCGAGATCGTGCGCAACGCTCAGCTCTCGATTCACGTCCCACCCGAAGTCCTGCACCACGCGCGGGCAGAGCATGTTCGCGTGTCCGAGCAGATCGAGACGCAGTTCTACGAGGCCGCCCGGCGCGAGGACGTCCGCAGCGAGTGGCGCAACATCGATCCCGACGAGGATCAGACGATGGCTGATGCGCTGCTCGACAGCGCGCGCGCGGCCGATCTCGTCCTGCTGGGTCAGCCCGCGCCCGAACTGCGCACCGCCGGACAGCTGCACGAGACCGTGATCCGCAACGTCGGACGGCCGGTCCTGATCGTGCCGCACAAGGAGATCGGCGACGGCCTGCACCGCAGCGCCGTGATCGGCTGGAGCCCCACCCGCGAGGCGACCCGTGCCACCTTCGACACGACCGGGCTCTTGGATGCCGGCGCGCGGATCCGGCTGTTGCACGTGGGCCGCCCCGACGGCCGCGACCTGGCCGAGGGGCCGCTGAACGCGATGGCCGAGGCGCTCGCCCGGCACGGATTCGACGTCACCGTCAGCTATCGCGAGCCCCATGCCGAGAAGATCGTCGACGTGATCGAACACGAGGCCGCCGAGCATGGCGGCGATTTCATCGCGACCGGCGCCTTCGGCCATTCCCGAGCCTACGACTTCATCATCGGCGCGGTCTCCTGGGACCTGATGACCACCGCGGAACGCCCGGTCCTCTTCTCGAAGTGACGGGCGGCCCGCACGCACCGGGGGTGCATACGGCCGCGTTGTCTGCTACCAGCCCTCGACCCGGCGGCAAACCTCACAGCCCCGCCGCCCTGCCACCTGAACAACCTTCGAGCGCCGCGTCATGACCATGACCACCCAAGAGGCCGCCCGCCTCTCCATCGCCCCGATGATGGACTGGACCGACCGACATTGCCGAATGTTCCACCGGCAGATGTCGCGGCATGCGCTGCTCTATACCGAGATGGTGACTTCCGCCGCGCTGGTGCGGGGCGGGGCGCGGCAGCTTCTGCGCTTCGATCCCGCCGAGCACCCGGTGGCGTTGCAGTTGGGCGGCTCCGAGCCGGCCGAACTGGCCCAGGCCGCCCGGATGGGCGAGGCCGAGGGCTATGACGAGATCAACCTCAATGTCGGCTGTCCGTCGGACCGGGTCCAGGCCGGCACCTTCGGCGCGGTGCTGATGACGCAGCCCGCCCTGGTGGCCGAGTGCGTCGCGGCAATGCAGGCGGCCGTGCGCGTCCCCGTGACCGTCAAGTGCCGCATCGGTGTCGACGAGCAGGATCCCGAAGAGACGCTGCCCGACTTCCTCGACAAGGTGCGCGCCGCCGGCACGCGCCGTGTCATCATCCACGCGCGCAAGGCGTGGCTGCAGGGCCTCAGCCCCAAGGAGAACCGGGACATCCCGCCGCTCGACCACGATCTCGTGCGCCGCATGAAGGCCCGCTATCCCGACCTCCATGTCAGCCTGAACGGCGGCATCGCCGGGCTCGACGCGGTCGAGGCGAAGCTGCACCACGGGTTCGACGGTGTCATGGTGGGCCGCGCCGCCTATCACGATCCCGCCGCCGTTCTGCTCGGGGCTGACGCTCGGCTCTGGGGCGCCGCGCAGTCGGTGCGCGACCGCGCCGAAATCGTCGAAGCGATGCGGCCCCATATTGCGCACCATCTCGAGTCTGGCGGCAAGCTCGCGCAGGTGACCCGTCACATGCTGGGCCTTTTCGCCGGGCAACCCGGTGCCCGCGCCTGGCGTCGCATCCTCTCCGAGCGCGGCCAGGGCAGCGCGGCGGGTCTGGACGTCCTCGACGAGGCGCTGGCGGCGGTGCCGCGCCCCGCGCTCGAGGCGGTGTGACCGCCGGGCAGCAGGTTGGCCGCGCGGGCGGCGCGGCGTTGCGGCCCGGTCGTCGTGCGGCGTAGCAAGGCGCGACCGCCACTACGAGGACACCGCCGATGCCCGATCCGACCCTCCTGATCCTTCTTGCGCTGCTGCTCGCCGCGATCGGCGGCGTGGCCGGCATCCTCGCGGGGCTCCTGGGCGTGGGCGGGGGGATCGTGCTCGTCTCGGCCTTCTTCTATTCCTTCGCGGCGCTGGGATACGACAGCGCCTACCTGATGCAGATCTGCCTGGCGACGTCGCTGGCCACGATCATCGTGACATCGTGCCGCTCGGTGCTGGCCCACAACCGGCGCGGCGCCGTGGACTGGTCGGTGCTGCGCGGCTGGGCTCCGGGAATCGCGGTCGGCGCTATCCTGGCCGTCCTCGTCGCCGCCGCGCTCCGCTCTGAGGTGCTGCAGGCGCTCTTCGGCGTCCTCGCGGTATGCATCGGTCTCTACATGCTGTTCGGCCGCAACGAGTGGCAGTTGGGCGACACCATGCCCGGCGGCGCCCTGCGCTGGACGATGTCGCCGGTGGTGGGCTTCCTCTCGGTGCTCATGGGGATCGGCGGCGGTTCCTTCGGCGTCCCGCTGATGACGCTTTACGGCCGCCCGATCCACCGCGCCGTTGCCACGGCGGCCGGCTTCGGCGTGCTGATCGCGGTGCCCTCGGTGGTCGCGTTCCTCCTGGTCGACATTCCCGACGCCGCGCGGCCGCCTTTCACGATCGGCGCGGTGAATGTGCCCGCCTTCCTGATCGTGATCGCGATGACCCTGACCACGGCCCCCCTCGGGGCGGCGCTCGCCCACAGGATCGACGCACGGCCGCTCAAGCGCATCTTCGCCGCGTTCCTGATCCTGGTCGCGCTCAACATGATGCGCCAGTCGATCCTCTGACCGGGCTTCTTCTGTCCTTAAATATCCCGGGCGAGTCGCCGACAGGCGACGGGGGCAGCGCCCCCGACGACGTCAGCCGCGCGAGAGCCGCCCGGCCCGTCCGCCGCGCCGCTTGCGCAGCTGGCCGTTCCGCTGCGGCAGCGCGTCGAGCACCGCCTGGCGCTCGGCGTCGTCCATCCGGCCCCAGCCCGCGATCTCGTCCAGCGTCCGCAGGCAGCCGGTGCAGATGCGCTCCGTGGGATGCACGACGCAGATTTTCACGCAGGGGCTCTGGATGGTGGCCCGCTCGAGTCGTTCGTCTCTCATTCGCTCCGCCTCAGATTCCCGATCCTGTCGAGCGCTCCCTGCAGGATTACACCGGCGGCCACGTGATCGATCACCTCCGAGCGACGTTTTCGCGACGTATCCGCCTCCAGCAGCGCACGTTCCGCGGCGACAGTGGAGAGACGCTCGTCCCAGAACGTTAACGGAAGGTCAAGGACACCGCGCAGGTTGCGCGCGAAGGCGCGGGTGGACTGGCAGCGCGGCCCCTCGCTGCCGTCCATGTTGCGCGGCAGCCCCAGCACCAGACCGCCGAGTCTCCGGTCGGCCACGATTCGCGCCAGCGCATCGGCATCGCTGGTGAACTTCTTGCGCCGGATCGTCTGCAGCGGTGTCGCCACCGACAGCATCCCGTCGGAGACCGCGACGCCGATCGTCTTGGTCCCGAAATCGAGCCCGCCGATCGCCGTGCCGCGGGGCAGGGCGGCGAGGAAGTCCTCGATCTCCTCGTGGATCATTCCGTCACTCCTGCCTGTTCCGCCGCAGCGCGAATCTGCTCCAGCCCGCTCGTGTCGCCCGAGAAGGCATCCTGCGCCTCGGCCCAGATCTCCGCCGCCGCCTCGGTGTCGCCAAGGACGCCGTAGGCGCCGATCAGCCGGGCCCAGTCCGCGGCCGGCCCGCCCTCGGTCGCCAGCCGGTCCGACAGGCGCGAGACCATGCCCCGGATCATTTCCTGGCGATCCTCCACGCTCATGTCCTCGGCCGCGGCGATGTCGGCGGCCGACGGTCCGCGCGGTTCGGGCGCGCTGTAGTTCACGCCCGCGGCCTGGGCGAGGCTGTCGATCCGGGCGCGGATCGGCGGCACCCAGGGCGCGTCCCCGGGGCTTTCCTCCAGCAGGCGCCGCCATATGCGGAAGGCGCGATCGGGGCGGCCGGTCTGGGCATAGAGCAGCCCGGCGTAATAGCGCGCCTGCGGGTTCTGACCGTCCGCCTGCAGGGCGCGGGTGATCGCCGATTCGGCCTCGGGCGAGACATAGCCGCCCGCTGCGGCGACCAGCATCTCGGCCAGTTGCGCGTAATCCTCCGCACCCGCCTCGGCGCCCTTCAGCGCGACGACCCGCTCCTGCGCGCGGGCGGCAGCGGCGAAATTGCCAAGCCGCGCCTCGTTCACCGCCAGCAGCTCCTGCCCGCGCCGGTCGTCGGGGCGGTTGTCCATCGTGGTGCGCAGCCGCTCGATCAGGGTCTCGAACTCGGGGTCGATCTCGGACGGGGCGACCGAACGGTCCGGCGCCTGCGCCTCGGCCTCGGCCTGGCTGGGGCGGTCCTGCCGGGCGTCCTCGGCCGCGGCGATCCGGCTTTGCAGCGGCATGTCCGGATATCCCGGCGCGCCGAGCCAAGCATAGATCGCGAAGGCGCCGCCGACGAGCCCGATCCCGCAGGCGGTGATCGCGGCGCCCGTGGCCCAACCGGGCGCGGCCCCCACCGTGGCGCGGCCGCGGCCCGCGCGGTCGGCCTCGAGCAGGCGGCGCGACACCTCGATCCGCAGGCGCTCGGCCTCGGCGTCGCTGAGCACGCCCCGCGCACGGTCCCGGTCCACCTCGCTCAGCTGGTCGCGATAGACCTGCACGTCGGTGTCGGCGTCGTGCGCGGCGCCGCCGCCCCGCGCCAGGGCGCGCGCAATGAGCCCCGCTGCCGTGAGCGAAAGCGCGAATGCGACGATCCAGAACCCCATGCACGTCCCCTTCGTGACCGGTCGCCGCCGGTCTTAGCGCCTGTGCGCGCCGGGCGAAAGCGCCGCTCCCTGTGGCCCGGCGTCACAACGTCTTTGCCCGGTGTCGCGAATGCGCCGCCATCCGCCGCGCGCAGCCAAGGCGGCGGGGCCCACGCCCGGCAGAAACGGGGCAGGAAAGGGAGGGCCGCCGCCCAGATGCAACGTTATTCCGCCTTCGCCATCGCCCGAGAGGCCCTGCGCCATCACACCGGATGGCAGCGCGCTTGGCGCTCGCCCGAGCCCAAGCGCCGTTATGACACGATCATCATCGGCGCGGGCGGCCACGGGCTCGCCACCGCCTACTGGCTCGGCAAGCTCTATGGCATCCGCGACGTCGCGGTGATCGAGAAGGGCTGGCTCGGCGGCGGCAACACGGGCCGGAACACCACGATCATCCGCTCGAACTACCTCCAGGACCCATCCGCGGCGATCTACGAGAAGAGCCGCAGCCTGTACGAGACGATGAGCCAGGACATCAACTACAACGTGATGTTCTCGCCGCGCGGGGTTCTGATGCTGGCCCAGACGGAGGCCGAGGCGCGCGGATATCGCCGCACGGCGCACGCCAACGCGCTGCAGGGCGTCGAGACCCAGTTCGTGTCGTCCTGGCGGGTCAAGCAGCTCTGCCCGATCATCTCGCTCGAGGGGCCGCGCTATCCCGTGCTGGGCGCCCTGTGGCAGCCGCGCGCCGGGACCGCGCGGCACGACGCGGTCGCCTGGGGCTATGCCCGCGCCTGTTCCGACATGGGCATGGACATCATCCAGAAATGCGAGGTCACCGGCATCCGCTCGGAGGGCGGTCAGGTCACTGGCGTCTCGACCACCCGGGGCGAGATCGAGTGCGACCGCCTGGGCATCGTCGTGGCCGGCCATTCCGGTGCGCTGGCCGACATGGCGGGGTTCCGGCTGCCGATCGAGAGCGTCGCGCTTCAGGCGCTTGTGAGCGAGCCGATCAAGCCGGCGATGGACGTCGTCGTCATGGCCAACACCGTCCACGGCTACATGAGCCAGTCCGACAAGGGCGAGATGGTGATCGGTGGCGGTGCCGACGGCTACAACAACTATACCCAGCGGGGCAGCTTCCACCACATCGAGGAGACGGTGCGCGCGCTGGTCGAAACCTTTCCGATGATCTCGCGCCTCAAGATGCTGCGGCAATGGGGCGGGATCGTCGACATGACGGGCGACCGCTCTCCGATCATCTCGAAGACGCCGCTGGGAAACTGCTTCATCAATTGCGGCTGGGGCACGGGCGGCTTCAAGGCGGTGCCGGGCTCGGGCTGGGCGATGGCCGAGCTGATGGCCAAGGGGCAGTCGCCGCTGGCCGAGGCCTTCACGCTCGACCGTTTCCGCGAGGGCCGGTTCATCGACGAGAGCGTCGCGGCGGGGGTGGCGCACTGATGGCCGGAGCGCGCAGAATGGCGGGGGCCGGACGGGCGGAAAAGCGCCTGCATCGGCCGCTCTTCGCCGAGCGGGCGGGCGCCCGGAACCACCCCGTGGCATGGTGGTTCAAGGCTCATGTCAGAGCCAGCGGGGAGGTCCCATCATGTCTGATCCCAACCAACAACGACCCACGCAATCCAGCCACCAAAGCACGCCGCCATCCAGCGCCGACGGGAACCGGAAGTGGGTCTACATCATCGGCGCGGTCGTCGTCGTGGTGCTCATCGCCGTCTTCGCGCTATCCGGCGGCGGCGGAGGCACCGATCCGGCCGGCGGCACGGCCGGCGAAACGACCGGCACCGCCGAGACGGGCGAGGGCGGCGGCGCGACCGACGGCTCTGCACCGGAGGCCGGCGAAGACACCGGCAACTGATCGGCCCCAGCCGGGCCACCCCGTTCGGGTGGCGTCGGGGCCGGCAATCCGCCACCGCCCCGACGCGAACCCCAACACCACGGGAGGCCCGGCATGCTGATCCTGCATTGCCCCTGTTGCGGCATAGATGCCGACGAGACGGAACTGACACCGGGCGGCACCGCGCACCTGAAACGCGAAGGTCCCGGAAGCTCGGACGAGGCGTTCGAGCGCTATCTCTTCCTGCGTGAGAACCCGCGCGGCGTCCATTTCGAGCGCTGGCGCCACGCCCACGGTTGCGGCAAGTGGTTCCACGCCGCGCGCTGCACCATGACGCTCGAGGTCTTCGGCACCTACTCGGCCCAGACCCACGCCCCGCCACGGGAGATCCTCGACCGTATCGCCGAACGGCGCCCCCAAGAGCGTAGGGAGGTCGCGTGATGAGCCGGCGCCTTTCCCAGGGCGGTCGCCTGATCGACCGTAGCCGCACATTCCACTTCACCGTCGACGGGCGGCGCTACGGCGGTTTCGCAGGCGACACGCTCGCCTCGGCGCTGCTGGCGTCGAACCGCACGCTGATGGGCCGGTCGTTCAAGTATCACCGCCCGCGCGGTGTGGTGTCGAGCGGGGCCGAGGAACCGAACGCGCTGTTCGGGCTCGGGACCGGCGACCGGTTCGAGCCGAACCAGCGCGCCACGATGACCGAGCTCTATCCCGACCTCACGGCCCTGAGCCAGAACCGTTGGCCAAACCTCGAGCAGGATCTGGGCGGTCTGATCTCGCGCGCGGCCCGTGTGCTGCCGGCGGGGTTCTACTACAAGACGTTCCTGCGCCCTCGGGTCTTCTGGAAGCACGTTTACGAGCCCGTGATCCGCGCGCTGGCCGGGTTGGGCCATGCACCGGCGGAAAAGGACGCCGACCGCTACGAGCATTTCAACGTGACCGTCGACGTGCTGATCGTTGGCGGCGGCGTCGCGGGGCTTCAGGCCGCGCGGCGGGCCGGGGCTGCCGGGCTGCGGGTGCTGCTGGTCGAGCAGACGGCGCAATGGGGCGGCCGCGCCCCGGTGGACGGGGCGGTGATCGAGGGCAAGCCGGCCGACGCGTGGATCACCGGGGTGCTGTCCGAATTGCAGTCGATGCCGAACGTGCATATGCGCCCGCGCACGATGGGGGCAGGTGTCTACGATCACGGTTACGCGCTGGTCTATGAACGTGTCACCGACCATGTCTCGGGCGCGCAGGGGCCCAGGCACCGGCTCTGGCGCGTGCGGGCGGGGCGTATACTCACCACGACGGGCGCGCTGGAGCGTCCGCTTTCGTTCGCGGGCAACGACCTGCCGGGGGTGATGCTGGCGGGGGCCGTGCGCGATTACGTCGTGAACCACGCCGTGACGCCTGGCGAGCGTGTGCTGGTCGTGACGAACAACGACGACGCCTACCGTACCGCGCTGGCATTGTCCGAGGCGGGCGTGACCGTCCCGGCGATCGTCGATGCCCGGCCTGGCGGTGGCGGGGCGCTCGCCGAGGCGGCGCGCTCGGCCGGGCTGCGGGTGCTGACCGGCACGGCCATCGCGGGGCTCAGCGGCAAGCGCCATGTCACCGGCGCCGCCCTGTGTCTGCAGGACGGCACTGGGGAGGTGACCGAACAGATCGCCTGCGATACCGTCGCGATGTCGGGCGGCTGGTCGCCGGTCGTGCACCTGTGGTCCCATTGCGGCGGCAAGCTGACCTGGGACGTGGACGAGGTCATGTTCCGGCCCGATCCGAACCGTCCGCCCACCGGCGCCGATGGCCGCGGCTTTGTCGAGGCAGCCGGCGCGGCGAACGGATACCTCGCGACGGCCGACATTCTCGGTGACGCCGACCGGGCTGCCCGCGCGGTAACGGAGGCGCTGGGGCGGTCGTTGGACGACGCCCCCGCGCTGCAGGCCGAGCGCGAAGAGACGGCGCCGATCCGCGCCGTCTGGACCATGCCCGAGAAGGCGCCGGTCAAGCTGCGCGAAAAGATGTGGCTGGACTACCAGAACGACGTGAAGGTCTCGGACGTCGCGCTGGCCGCGCAAGAGGGCTTCGAGAGCGTCGAGCACGCCAAGCGCTATACCACGCTCGGCATGGCGACCGATCAGGGCAAGCTCAGCAATATCAACGGCCTGGCGATCCTGGCCGATACGCTGGGGGCCGAGATCCCGGCGGTCGGGACGACGACGTTTCGCCCGCCCTATACACCGATCTCCATCGGCTCGGTCGCGGGCGAGGCGCGGGGTGATCTGTTCCAGCCGATCCGCCGCACGCCGTTGCACCACCTTCACGAGGCGGCCGGCGCGGTGTTCGAGCCGGTGGGCCACTGGCGCCGGCCCTATGTCTTTCCGCGCGACGGCGAGACGGTCGCGCAGGCGGTCGAGCGCGAGATCCTGACGGTGCGCCACAAGGTCGGCCTGCTCGACGCCTCGACGCTGGGCAAGATCATCGTCAAGGGCCCAGACGCCGGGCGCTTCGTGGACATGATCTACACGAACAAGATGTCGACGCTGAAGGTCGGCCGCTGCCGCTACGGGCTGATGTGCTCGGAGAACGGGTTCCTGATGGATGACGGCGTGGTCGCGCGTCTCGATGAGCAGACCTTTCTCTGTCACACGACCTCGGGCGGCGCGGATCACATCCATGCCCACATGGAGGACTGGCTTCAGACCGAATGGTGGGATTGGCAGGTCTACGTCGCGAACGTCACCGAGCAATATGCCCAGATCGCAGTGGCAGGGCCCAAGGCCCGCGAGGTGCTGGAGACGGTGGGCGGCATGGACGTCTCGAAGGACGCGATGGCCTTCATGGACTGGGCCGACGGTGCGCTGGCGGGCATTCCCGTGCGGGTCTTCCGGATCTCGTTCTCGGGCGAGTTGAGCTATGAGATCGCCGTGCCTGCGAGCCGGGGCGAAGCGCTGTGGCAGGCCCTGCGATCGGCGGGCGAGACGCATGGAATCGCGCCTTATGGCACCGAGGCGCTGCACGTCCTGCGTGCCGAGAAGGGCCTGATCATGATCGGGGACGAGACCGACGGAACGGTGGTTCCACAGGATCTCGGGCTCGACTGGGCGATCTCGAAGAAGAAGGACGACTTCATCGGCATGCGGGGTCAGCAGCGGCGCGAGCTGTCGCGGCCCGACCGGTGGAAGCTCGTCGGTCTCGAGACGTTGTCGGGCGGCGTGCTGCCCGACGGGGCCTACGCGGTCGAGGAGGGCCGGAACGCCAACGGTCAGCGCAACGTTCAGGGCCGCGTGACCTCGACCTACCGCTCGCCCACGCTGGGGCGCGGCATCGCCATGGGGCTGGTACGGAACGGTCCCGACCGGATGGGCGAGGTGCTGGACTTTCCGGGCACCGACGGCGTGGTCCACCGGGCGCGCATCGTGTCGCCCGCCTTCTACGATCCCGAGGGAGAGCGTCAGAATGTCTGATGTCGCCACGCCACTTGCCGATGCGTCTTTTGACGGCTTCGTCAGCGTCTCCGAAGCGCCGCGCACGGGCATGATCAGCCTGCGCGGGGACCTGTCCGACACTGCTCTGCGCGAGGTGTGCGGCGCGGTCACCGGCGCGGCTTTCCCGGCCTCTCGCGGCGCCAGCCTCGACGGTAGCCACGGCGTCCTGTGGATGGCGCCGGACGAGGTTCTGCTGCTGGTGGCGCCGGGCAGCGTTCCCGACTCGCTGGACCGGATCGGGACCGCGCTGTCGGACCGGCACCACCTTGCCGTGGACGTGACCGACGCGCGGGCGCTGATCTCGGTCGACGGGCTGGGCGTGCGCGATGTGCTTGCGAAATTGACCCCGGCGGACGTCTCGCCCGGAAATTTCGGCCCCGGAGAACTGCGGCGGACACGCTTCGCGCAAGTGGCTGCCGCGTTCTGGATGCCGACCGAGGACAGCGCCCGCGTGATCTGCTTCCGCTCGGTCGCGACCTACGTGTTCGACCTGCTGTGCCACGCGGCCGCCCCGGGCGGAGAGGTCGGCTATTACCGGTGAGACCGGCAACCTGTTGCCGGACCGCCCGGATTCGGATGCGCTTTCCGGAACCAACGTCCGCGCCAAACCTTGACGTGGTGACCGCATCGGGACACTTACCCGGTGCAGAGTGTCAATTCACATGAACCACGAGGGGGCCGCCATGGCATTCGAACTTCCCGATCTTCCCTATTCGCACGACGCGCTGGCGGATCTGGGTATGAGCCGCGAGACGCTCGAGTATCACCACGACATCCACCACAAGGCGTATGTCGACAACGGCAACAAGGCGATTGCCGGCACCGAGTGGGAAGGCAAGCCCGTCGAAGAGATCATCAAGGGCACCTACGATCCGAACTCGGTCGCACAGTCGGGCATCTTCAACAACGCCTCGCAATACTGGAACCACAACCAGTTCTGGGAAATGATGGGTCCTGATGGCAAGTCCATGCCGTCCGAGCTGGAAACCGCGCTGAAGGATGCGTTCGGCTCGGTCGACGAGTTCAAGTCGCAGTTCGTCACCGCCGGTGGCGCGCAGTTCGGCTCGGGCTGGGCCTGGCTGGTCAAGGACACCGACGGCAGCCTGAAGGTCACCAAGACCGAGAACGGCGTTAACCCGCTGTGCTTTGGCCAGACCGCGCTTCTCGGCGTCGACGTGTGGGAGCACTCCTACTACATCGACTTCCGCAACAAGCGCCCGGCCTACCTGCAGAACTTCGTGGACAACCTGGTGAACTGGGAAAACGTCGCCAGCCGCATGTGATCCGCAGGCCGGATCGACGCTGGACAGCGATTGGCGCGGCCCCCGCCGAGGCGGGGCCGCGCCTTTCTTTTGTCGTGCCGCAAGAGGAGAGAGGACATGCTGATCGAACTCGAAGGGCTGGAGGCTGAAGCCGTCCACACGCTTCAGGCATCGCGGGAGACGCCGCCGGGCGTGGTGCTGACGCCGATGGCCGTCGACGCCGTGCTCGACGGCGAGCGCGAGGGGTTTCAGCTGACAGCCAGCCTGATCCTCGCCTCCGAGGTCTCGACCGACGATGCGGTCCGCTGGCTGTGGCCACTGCTGATCGACGAAGAGGCCGCGGCTGTCGTCATGTGCACGGTGGCCGGCGAGCGGCGCGAACTGCGCCGTCCCGACGATCTTGCCAAGCTGGTGGAAGAGGGTCGCGCGGCCGAGTGATCGGGCGCGGACGGCCTTACTTGCTGCCAGACGCCGCGTGTCGCCGCATCCGGCGGCCATAGGTGGCCACGCGCCACGCATAGAAGGCCAGGATGCCCACGACCACGGCCGTCGAGACGGGATCGAGCCAGCTCACGACACGCTCGTACTGGGACTCGAGGAAATAGCCGCAGAGCGTCAGGAACAGGTTCCAGACCACCGTGCCCGCCGTCGAATAGGCGAGGAAGCGTTTTAGCGGCATCCGCGCCACGCCCGCGGGCACCGAGATGAACGTGCGTACCGTCGGGATCAATCGCCCGATCAGCACGGCCAGCCCGCCGTGGCGCTGGAACCAGCCGTTCGCCTGGTCGATCTCGTCGGGAGAGATGGTCAGCCACCGGCCGTGCCGATCCGACAGGTCCTTGAGCCGGCGCATGCCGATCCGCTTGCCTATCCAGTACCACATGTAGGCCCCGGCCACGGCGCCGATCGTGCCCGCGATGATGACCCCGATCAGCGGCATGTCCCCGCGGGCCGCGTTGAAGCCCGCAAGCGGCATGATCAACTCGGATGGGATCGGCGGAAAGACGTTCTCGGCGAACATGAGCACGGCAATTCCGACGACGCCGAGGCTGTCGATGATACCGGTAATCCAGTCGAACAAGGGGGCCTCCAGGGCAGCGCTAACGGTCTTGTCGGGACACAAGATGGCAGCGGCCGGTATGTTCCTGCGCAGCAAATTTTGGGGCGGAACCGCGGCCGATCCACCCAAGTTGGAACCCCAAACGAAAGGAGACCCGACATGGCAGAGCGCAAGCGATCCAAGGACGGCATCAAGGAAACCGAGAAGGTGCCCGGCGTCGACGCCGACATCTCGCAAGGCGGCCGCGCTGGCGGCGAACCCAACCGCCAGGTCGCCTCGGCCGATGAGCTGAAGCAGGCCACGAAGGATCCCGCGGGCCGCACCCGCGTGACCGACTCGCTGAAGAAAGACGACGAAGACCAGGAGGACGAATAATGGCCGCCTTGCTGACCCAGGGCTCTTGGGTCCTGATCGCCGACGGTGAAAAAGCGCTGTTCCTAGAGAACGTGGCGGACGGCGAGGATCCGCAGCTCGTCGTCGTGCGGGAAGAGGAGCACGAGAACCCGCCGGCGCGCGACCAGGCGGAAAACAAGCCCGGCCGTTTCAACGATGGTCCGTCGGCGCACAGCTCGAAGGTCGAAGATACCGACTGGCACCAGCTGGAAAAGGACCGCTTCGCGTCCGAGCTGGCAGAGCTGCTGTACAAGAAGGCGCACAAGCACAAGTTCGAGAACCTCGTGATCGTCGCCGCACCGCAGATCCTCGGCTCGCTGCGCAGCGAGCTGCACAAGGAAGTCTCGGCCAAGGTCGTGAGCGAAATCCCCAAGACCCTCACGAACCACCCCGTGCACGAGATCGAGCGCATCGTCGTGGGGGAACTCGACGCTGCCTGACATCCGCTTGAGAGGCATCCCCGTCGACGGGGGTGCCTCTTGCAAGTTCCAGCGTGGCGGCGCAGGGTCCGCGCCGAGATGACGCAGTTTTCCAGACAAGTTGCCGCCGCCCTGCCGGTGCCGAGTTCCCCGACGTTGGGCGTGCTGGCGATGCTGGGCGCCTGCACCATCTGGGGCCTCTCGCCTCTCTACTACAAGCTGCTCGCACACGTTCCGCCGCTGGAGGTGCTGTCGCACCGGACGCTGTGGTCGCTGGTGTTCTTCGCCGGGGTGCTTATGGTGCAGGGGCGTCTGGCGCAGATCGGCCACCTGCTCGCGCGGCCGAAGCGGGCAGGGATCGTTCTGCTCGCGGCGCTGTCGATCTCGACCAACTGGTTCTTCTTCATCTTCTCGGTGCAGACCGGTCACGCCATGCAGGCGTCGCTCGGCTACTACATCTTTCCGCTGGTGGCGGTGATGATCGGGGTGGTGCTGTTCGGCGAGCGTCTGTCGCTGCTGAAGTCGCTCGCGGTGGGGCTGGCCACGCTTGCCGTTCTGTGGCTCTCGCGGGGGCTGGGTGCCGTTCCGTGGATTTCGCTGATCCTCGCGATGACGTTCGGGATGTACGGCGCGCTGAAGCGCGGCATCGCCGCGGGTCCGGTCGTGTCGGTCACGGCCGAGGTGCTTCTGCTGTCACCAATCGCGCTGGCCTGGCTGTTTTTCGCCGTCGGCGCGGACGGTGTTTATGGCACGAACTGGCACGACACGCTGCTTTTGATGGTGTCCGGACCGCTGACCGGCATGCCCCTGATCCTGTTCTCCGCGGCGTCGCGGCGGGTCGAGATGGCGACGGTCGGACTGCTGCAATACCTCAACCCGACGCTGCAATTCCTCTGCGCCACGCTGGTCTTTGCCGAACCCTTCACCCCCGCGCACGCGATCACCTTCGCGCTGATCTGGACGGCCCTGGCGCTGTATTCCGCCGAGGCGCTGCGTCAGGGAAGGGCGGCGCGCAGGGCGTCCTCGAGCGCGTCGGTCTCCGGCACCGAGGTGACGTAGCCCTTCAGGCTCTCGTCGGCGAAGCCGCGGTCGATCACATGGTCGATCAATCCGAGCAACGGATCCCAGAAGCCGTCGATGTTCAAAAGAATCAAGGGCTTGCGGTGCAGTCCCAGCTGCGCCCAGGTGAGCACCTCGAAGAACTCGTCGAGGCTGCCCGCGCCGCCGGGCATCACCACGATCCCATCGGCGTTCATGAACATGACCTTCTTGCGCTCGTGCATGGTCTGCGTGACCACGAACCGCGTCAGGTCGCGCTTGCCGACCTCGAGGTCCAGAAGATGTCCGGGGATCACGCCGAACGTATCGCCCCCCGCCGCCTGCGCGGCGCGGGCCACACGACCCATCAGCCCGACATCTCCGGCGCCGTAAACCAACCGCCAGTTGTTGCGCGCAAGCATCGCGCCCGTGGCTTCCGCGGCCTCGGCATAGGCCGTACCCTTACCGTCTCGCGAGCCGCAATAGACGCAGATCGAAGCTGTTGGCGCTGTCATCGTTAACCGTTCCCCTTTTGACCCTGCATATCGGCGTTGCTATCGTGTCTCAAGCGTTGCCTCGGGGGGACAGGCGGCGCGATCTTGAGGAAGGACGCGACCATGCCGGGCGCCGGATTTCAGCTGCGCCGCTGGTGGCCTGCCGGAGCCGCTGTCATCGCGATCGGAAGCGCCGCGTTCTGGCTGTCGGAGAGGCCGGAGCGTGGCTTGGATGACACGACGAACGGCGATGACATGCTGTCGGCCGTGACTGAACCGGCGGACGTTTCGGAAGATGGTGCCACGAGCGACGACGCCGGGGACGAGGTCGCTCTTGCGGCGCCGACGGCCGATCGTACGGTGCCGTCCGCGGAACCGACCCCGGATCTGCCCGACACCAAAGAAGGCCCCAGCTTCGACCTCGTGCGGGTCGAGCCCGACGGGCGCGCGCAGGTGGCGGGTCGCGGAGCGCCGAATGCCTCTGTCGAGATCCTCGTCGACGGACAGGTGGCGGGGGAGGCGTCCAGCGGCGGCGACGGGTCGTTCTTCGCGATGCTCGATCTCGGTGCCATGGGGCAGGCCCGCGAGCTGACGCTGCGCACCACCGATGCCACCGGCGTCGAGGAGGTGTCGCGCCAGACCGTGCTGATCGCACCGGCGCAGCCGGCGACCGGCGAACGCCCCGAGGGCGACGCGCCCTCGACCCTCGCGGCCGCCCCGGAGATTGACGCCGCGTCGCGGATCGTCCGTCCCGGCGACGCCGGTGCGGTGCCTGAGACCGGAGAGACCGCGCGCTCCGAACGTGCGGAAGCGGCACGCGACGAGCGGGACGATGCCGTGCCGATCGCCGCCGGCGTAGAGCAGGAAGACGGGACGGAGCCCGTTGAAGCGGTGGCGTCGGCCCAGGGGAACGCTGCAGGCGATGGGCCGGGCGGCACGGAGGCTGCGGCGGAGCAGGCCGTGGTTCAGACCGACACCGGCGTGAGCGACGTGCCGGCCACCCCCGAGGCGCCCGGCGCCGGCACCGCGAACGCCCCGGAAGCGGTGGACGGGGCCGATCCGGCGTCTGCCGGCCCGACCGTCCTGCTGGCCGAGGACAGGGGCGTGCGCGTGCTTCAGCGGCCGGACCGGCCGGAGGCGCAGAGCGTGGTTATCGATACCATCAGCTACGATGCCGCCGGAGAGGTGGTCCTTTCGGGGCGCGGCAAGGGGCGGGGCTTCGTCCGGGTCTATCTCGACAACCGGGCGATCCGCACGAGCGAGATTTCGGCCGACGGCAGCTGGCAGGCCGAGCTGCCGACGGTGGAGCGGCGGGTCTATACCCTGCGCGTGGACGAGATCGGCGACGACGGTGCCGTCGTCTCGCGCGTTGAGACGCCGTTCCGGCCCGAGGCGCCCGAGGCGCTGGCCCGCCTCGTCGAGGGGCCCGACGGCACACGGAACTCCGTCGTCACCGTCCAGCCCGGCTTTACCCTGTGGCAGATCGCACGCGAGAATTACGGGCAGGGGATGCTATATGTCCGGGTCTTCGATGCGAACAGCGACAAGATCCGCGACCCCGACCTGATCTATCCAGGACAGGTCTTTACCGTGCCGGAGTGACGCGGCGCTGGCCGGCGGCGCCCTTCCGGCCTAACTTCAGCGTCCTGAGAGCAGGCGAGGCTTTGATGACCGAGACGACCGCCGCGGAGGACCGCGCCAGCGGGATGCGGACCATTCGCCGGGTGGCGCCGTACCTTTGGCCCAACGACCAGCCCTGGGTGAAGCGGCGCGTCGTGCTGTCGCTCGCGGCGCTGGTGCTGGCCAAGCTGATCGCCGTGGGCACGCCGGTCATCTACAAGGCGGCGGTCGATACGCTGGCCGGCGAGGGCGCGGTCGACGCCGCCTGGACGCTGGGGGCCGGCGCGGTCGGGCTGACGGTGGCCTACGGGATGGCGCGGCTTCTGAACACCGGTTTCCAGCAATTGCGCAACGTCGTCTTCGCGCGGGTCGGGCAACGCGCGCTACGGATGATCGCGCTGCGGACCTTCAGTCACATCCACCGGCTGTCGATGCGCTATCACATCTCGCGGCGCACCGGCGGTCTCAGCCGCATCATGGAGCGCGGGGTGAAGGGCGTCGAGTTCCTGCTGCGGTTCCTGCTGTTTTCGATCGGGCCGCTGCTGCTGGAACTGGCGATGATCGCCGTGGTGCTCGCCGTGGCGTTCGACCTCTGGTACCTCGTGGTGGTCGTGGTGACCGTCGCGGCCTATGTCACCTTCACGCTGAAGGTCACCGAGTGGCGGGTGAAGATCCGCCGCGAGATGAACGCGCAGGACACCGACGCCAACCAGAAGGCGATCGACAGCCTCCTGAACTTCGAGACGGTCAAGTATTTCGGCGCCGAGACACGGGAGGCCGACCGCTATGACGGGGCCATGGGGCGGTATGTCGAGGCCGCGCTGCGGACCTCCTATACCCTCGCCTTCCTCAACTTCGGGCAGGCGCTGCTGATCACGGCGGGCCTCGTGATCGTGATGGTCATGGCTGCCGTGGGGGTGGCGAACGGCGCGCTGTCGGTGGGCGATTTTGTGATGGTCAACGCCTACATGATCCAGATCACCATGCCGCTGAACATGCTGGGCTCGGTCTATCGCGAGATCCGGCAGGCGCTGGTGGACATGGCCGAGATGTTCGACCTGCTCGACCGGCCGACCGAGGTGGCGGACCGTCCCGGCGCGCCGGAGCTGACGGTGACCGAGGGCTGCATCGAGCTGGACCGCGTGACGTTTGGCTACGACCCCGAGCGGCCGATCCTGCGGGACGTGTCGCTGACCGTGCCGGCGGGGCGCACGGTGGCGATCGTCGGCCCGTCCGGGTCGGGCAAGTCGACGATCGGACGTCTGCTGTTCCGGTTCTACGACGTGACCGGCGGGGCGATCCGGATCGACGGGCAGGACCTGCGCGAGGTGACCCAAGACAGCCTGCACGCCGCGATCGGGGTGGTGCCCCAGGACACGGTGCTGTTCAACGACACGATCCGCTACAACATCGCCTACGGCCGTCCCGAAGCGCCGCCGGAAGAGATCGAGGCGGCGGCACGGGCGGCGCGGCTGCACGACTTCGTCGTGGGTCTGCCGGAAGGCTACGAGACCCGGGTGGGTGAACGCGGGCTGAAACTGTCCGGCGGCGAGAAGCAGCGGGTGGGCATCGCGCGCACGCTCCTGAAGAACCCGCCGATCCTGCTGCTGGACGAAGCGACGAGTGCCCTCGACACCGAGACCGAGCGCGACATCCAGGACGCGCTGCGCGCTGTGGGACGCGGGCGGACCGTGCTGACGATCGCCCACCGCCTGTCGACCGTGGCCGATGCCGATCGGATCGTGGTGCTGGAGGAGGGCGGCATCGTCGAGGCCGGTACCCACGAGACCCTGCTGGCGCGCGGCGGCCGCTACGCCGCGCTCTGGCGGCGCCAGGCGGTCGAGGACGCCGCCTGACCTGGCGGCCGCGCCCGCCGGGCGCGACACGATCATGGCGCCGCCCGTCGGGCGGCGCGGTCGCGGGGCTCTGCCCCGCTGGCCCCGGGATATTTCGGGACAGAAGAAGGCTTACTCGGCGGCGCGGAGCGTGGGCGGGCGAGGAGAGGCTGGCGTGGTGTCCCAGAGAATCTCGGGCGGCCTGACCCGGGCGGCGGCGCGGCGCAGGGCCCAGTCGCGCGTCGCGCGGCTGGAGCGGTCCATCGAGGCGCGCGCCAGGAGGCCGGCGAGGGCATGGGCGTAGGTGACGACCCAGACCCGCGCGGCGAGCACCGAGGGGGTGAAGACGAGCGTCAGCACCGTCGCGATGCCGAGGCCGAAGACGACGGCCGTCGCGAGCTGCTTCCACCAGAGGGCGGTGGGTGAATCGATGCTGTAGCCGCCGCCCGCGAAATCTAGGCTGAGGCCGAACATCATCGGTGCGAGGCCCGCCATCGTGGTGATCGTGGTGAGCAGGACCGGGCGGATGCGGTCTTCGGCGGTGCGGATGATCGCCTCGGTTGCGGGCATGTAGCGGGCGTAGTCCTGATAGGTGTCGATCAGGACGATGTTGTTGTTCACCACGATGCCGGCCAGTGCGACGATGCCGGTGCCGGTCATGATGATCGAGAAGGGCTGGCCCATCACCATCATGCCGATCAGGCAGCCCGTGGTGGAGAGAACCACCGCCGTCAGCACGATCAGCGTGTTGTAGAAACTGTTGAACTGCGCCAGCAGGATCACGAACATCAGCCCCAGCGCGGCGATGCCGGCCTTGCCAAGGAACTCCTGGCTTTCGGCCTGGTCCTCCTGGTCGCCGGTCCATTCCCAGTCGATGCCGGCGGGGAGATCGGTGGTCTCCAGCCATTCCGTCAGGCGGGCGATCCGTTCGTTGGGGTTGATGGGGCGGGGGATCAGCCGGCCCTCGGCGGCGAGGCTGCGCAGGGTTTCGGCGGTTGTGTCCTGCGAGATGTTCAGGAGGGCGACGCTCGTGCCACCGGCGAGGTCGAGGCGGTGACCGGGCGTGGGGCCGCCCTCGGGCGAGGGGGTCTCGGGCGTCAGCACCCGGCCGACGGCGAGGATGTCGCGATCCTCGGACGCGGCGGTGCCCAGCGAGACGAGGCCGGGCGCGACGTCGGCGCGGACGTCGAAATGACGCTTCTGGTCGACGCGGTCGATCTGGCCCAGCTTTGCCACCGGCTTGCGGGTGACGAAGTTCGACAGTGGCACGAGGCCGTCGGCGGTACGGACCTTGAGGCTGTCGAGGGTCGACAGGACCCGGTCGCGTTCGGGCAGGCGGACGCGGATCTCGATCTCTTCGTCCGAGCTGGGCACGCGCATCGTGTCGAGGAGGATGCCGCGGGTGACAAGCTGCACCATGCCGCCGACCGTGGCGACGTCGGCGCCGAAGCGGCCCGCCTTCTCGACGTCGACGTCGATCTGCCAGTCGATGCCCGGCAGGGGGCGGCTGTCCTCGATGTCGATCAGGCCCGGCGTGGCGTCGAAGCGCTGTCGGGCCGTCTCGGTCGCGGCGAGCAGCGCGTCCCAGTCGTCTCCGGTCAGGCGCAGGTGCACCGGCTTGGCCGAGGCCGGGCCCATGGCGAGGTCGACCACCTCGGTCCGGACGCCGGGAAGCCGGTCGAGGCGGGCCTGGACCGCATCCATCACGGCGTTGCCGTCGAGCTGCGCCAGGGAGACGTCGCGGGAATGGGACGCAGCATAGGCTGGGCGGTCCTCCCACGGGATCAGTTCGACCTGGATCTGGCCGATCGCGTCGGGCGGGCCCTCGGCACCGCCGGTATTCGAGCTGAGCCCGCCGTCTCCGGCGAAGGCGAAGGCGCTCTGGATGCCGACGACGTCCAGAACCTCGTCCTCGGCCTCGCGCAGTAGCGCGTCCTTCTCGGCGAGGCTAAGATTGCCGCGGGCCTTGACGTAGATCAGCGCCTGTTCCGGTTCGCTCTCGACGAAGAACTCGGTGCCGTTGTTGTTGGCGCCGTAGTAGACGAAGGTCAGGTAGACGAAGATGCAGATCGCCCCGATGGTGACGAGCGGCATCACCGGGTTGCCGGCGATCAGCGTGATGACGTGACCGAACGGCGTCCGGCGGCGACCGCCGCGGGGCGGGCGGGGACGCGGCGGACGTTTCAGGGAGGTGAGGGTCACGCCCAGCCCGCACGCGCCGGCCAGCATCAGCAGGGCGCCCAGCACCGTGCCGGCCCAGGGCGGTGCGGCGCGCATCATCGGCAGGTAGCCGGGATTGAGGGACTGCATCGCGCCGACGAAGACGAGAGCGCCGGCAAGGAGGGCGAGCCCGACGCGCGTCGGCCACGGCGTAGCCGCCTTCAGGCTGCCGGCGGCATGCTCGAAGACGCGGCTGAGCCGGCCCGCGACCCCGCCCATCACCGGCAGATACACCAGCGCCACGATCAGCGAGGCCGAGAGCACGAAGATCAGCGTGACCGGCAGCATCCCCATGAACTCACCCGCGACGCCGGGCCAGAAGAGCATCGGCAGGAAGGCGCAGAGCGTCGTGGCGGTGGAGCTGACGATGGGCCAGAACATCCGCTTGGCCGCCTCGACATAGGCCCGCATGGGGCCGGAGCCCTCGGAGATGCGCTTGTCGGCGTATTCGACCACGACGATGGCGCCGTCGACCAGCATCCCCACGGCGAGGATCAGGCCGAACATCACGATGTTCGAGATCGTGATCCCCATCAGGCCCAGAAGAATGAAGCACAGAAGGAACGAGGTCGGGATCGCGAAGCCGACAAGCAGGGCCGAGCGGATGCCGAGGGCGCCGAGCACCACGATCATCACCAGGGCGATCGCCGTCAGGACCGACCCTTCGAGCTGCTGCACCATCGAGCGGACCTGCCGCGACTGGTCGTTCGATGTCTCGACCGACACCACCTGCCGCAGTTCCCCGGGCCATGTCTCCTGCGCGGCGGCGACCTCGTCGCGGATCAGCGCGGCCGTGTCGATCAGGTTGTATCCCTTGCGCTTGACCACCTGCAGCGCGACGGTCGTCTCGCCGTTGAACCGCGCAGTCGCAGTGCGGTCCTCGAAGGTGAGGCGGATGTCGGCAAGATCGCCCAAGGTGACGACGCGGTCGCCGTTCACCTTCACCGGCAGGGCATAGATGTCCTGCTGGTCGTCGAAGCTCGACGGGATCTTGACGGAAAAGGCGCCCTGCTGTGTCTCGACCTCGCCGGCCGCGATCAGCTGGTTGTTGTTCTGCACCACCCGGATCAGCTCGGCGGCGGTGACATTGTAGGCCTCGAGCCGTAAGGGGTCGATGACGACCTCGACCATCTCTTCCCGATCGCCCGCGATTGCCGCCTCGAGCACGGGTTCCAGTCCCTCGAGCCGGTCCTGCATCTCTTTCGCCAACCGCAACAGGGTGCGTTCGGGGGCCTGTCCGGTCAGGCTGACGATGATGATCGGGAATTCCGAGAAGTTGATCTCGTTGATCGAATACTGCTCCGCGCCGTCGGGGAACGAGGCCTCGGCCTTGTTCATGGCGTCGCGGACATCCGCCATGATCCGGGTCTTGTCCCAGCCGAACTCGAACTCCAGCGCCATGCCGGCATAGCCCTCGGCCGCGGTGGCGCCCATCGTCTTGAGGCCGTCGAGGTCGGAGAGCTCGGTCTCCATCGGGCGAACCAGCAGCGTCTCGGAATCTTCGGCAGATATGCCTGGGAACGGAACCGAGACAAAGAGGGCGGGGATCTCGATATCCGGCTCGCCTTCTTTCGGAAGCGCGGTGTAGGTCACGGCGCCGGCCGCGAGCGAGAGCATGATGAACGCCAGGACCATCCGCGCACGGGCAGCGGCCCAGTCCACGAGGCCGGTCATCTGCCCGCGTCCCGGTAGGTCGGGGTGACGGGAACGCCGTCCGTGACGAATTCCTGCCCCACGACGATGACATCCGCCGTCTCGTCCAGGCCGGTCACGTAGACCCCCTCGGGTGTGTCGCGCATGACCTGCACGCCGACGAACTGAGCGGTGCCGTCGGAGGCAACCGTGCGCAGCCCGAGATCGCCGCCGTCGTTGAGCGTCAGGGCCGATTGCGGCAGGAGGTGCGCCTCGCGTCCCTCGGCCTCGATCACGATCTCGGCGGTCTGTCCGTCGCGGATCGAGAGGTCCGTGTTGGCGACCTCGACCTCAACGCGGAAGGTGCGGGTCTGCGGGTCGGCCGACCGGCTGAGGAACGTGACCTCGCCCTCCACGCTCCGCCCTGACGCTAGGCGGGCGCGGGCGCCGGCGCCGACCGAGACGAGGTCGACCTCGGTCTCGGGCAGGAACCCGACCAGCTTGATCGGGTCGAGCTGGATGACCGTGGCGCACAGCCCCCCGGTCTGCATCAGCGCGCCCAGTTCCGCGGTGTCGGATTCCAGCAGCCCGTCGAAGGGCGCGCGGATCTCGAGGCGCGACAGCTCGGTCTCGGCGGCGGCCACGGCGGCGGCCGCAGTCTCGATCTGGGCGCGGGCCGTCTCCAGCCCGCCGGTCGCGGCCTGGATGGCGGCGCGCGCGGATTCGACGCCGGCCCGCGTCGCCGCGACGCGCGTCTGGCTGGCAAAACCGTCCTGACTGAGCCGTTGGGCCGCGGTGTCGTTGACCTGTGCCTCTTCCAGCGCCGCGCGGGCCTCGACCAGGCGCGCCTCGGCTGCCGGCGTCGCCGCGCGGGCTTCAAGCAGACGGGCCTGCGCCTCGGCCAGCGCGTTCTCGCGCGTGCCGGGATCGAGCCGGCACAGAACCTGGCCTTCCGAGACATCGGCACCCTTCCGCAAGGGCGGGCGGTCGATCTTGCCCGCCGTCTCTGCCCGGACCTCGACGATGCGGGCGGCCTCGGTCTGGCCGCGCACCAGCACGGCGCTGTCGATCGGGCGGGCCTGAGAGGTAACTGCGACGACCGACACCGCGTTCGGGGACGCGGCGGGGGCGACGTCGGTGGCGGCACCGGGAGCGGGGGGCTCGACCCCGGCCAGCGCAAGCAATGCGGGACGTTCAAGTACCAGAAGATACAAGGAAAATGCGACCAGCGCGGCGATCAGGATCGACATCGGGCGCATGGTTCCCGGACCTTCTTCACGGTTCTATGGGGGAGGTCCGCGCCGCCCGGCGCGGCGCTCCCGTCAGGACTTGTGAAACATAAGCGTTTCACGCCAAGGGTGCAATATTGCCGGCATGTTGTCCGAACCTTTGCGTGGCCCTTGGCACACGCCGCGCGGCACGATAGGAACGCAGCGCCAGAGAACGGGAAGGGCATCCGCGTGAGCAATCCAGACTCCTTCATCGACGAAGTGTCCGAAGAGGTCCGCCGCGACCGGATGTTCCACTTTCTCCGCCGCTGGGGCTGGGTCGGCATCGTCGCCGTCGTCGTCCTTGTCGCGGGGGCCGCCTGGAATGAATACCGCAAGGCGCAACAGACGTCCGAGGCGCAGGCGTTCGGCTCGTCGATCCTCTCCGCGCTCGAGCAGGACAGCGCCGAGGCGCGCCGCGCCGCGCTGGCCGAGATCGACGCCTCTGGCGCACGCCAGGCGATCTTGACCATGATCGCCGCCGGCGAGGTCGAGGATGCCGAGATGCGGGCCGCCTCGGCCGAGGCGCTCGACGCGCTGGCGGGCAACCAGGACCTCGACGCCGTCTACCGCGATCTGGCGCAGATCAAGTCCGTCCTGTTGCTCGGCGACGATCTCGACCCGCAGGAGCGGATCGACCGGCTCGAGCCGCTGACCATCCCGGGCGCGCCGTACCGGCTTCTGGCGCTGGAGCAGACGGCGATGGCGCATGTCGCGGCCGGCGATGACGACGCGGCGCTGGGGGTTCTTCAGGACCTCATCGGCGAAGATGGCGTGAGCCAGGGCTTGCAACAGCGTGCGTCGCAACTGATCGTGGCGCTCGGCGGCTCGCCGGACGCAGCATGACGATGCGGATCGGCGCAGGCAGTCTGAAAGGGGCGACGCGAGACAAAATGATACTGGGACGTACGATTGGGGCCTGTCTGCTGCTTGCCGTCGCGGCCGGGTGCGCGCCGCGCGAACTGATCCTTACCGGCGAACGGCTTGACCTGCGGCCGCCGCAGCAGGACGCGGCCGCCGCGGCGGACCGTGCCGCGCCGATCTCGATCCCCGGACCGCGCACCAACGCGGACTGGACGCACGTGGCCGGCGACGCGCAGCACGACCCGGGCAACGTGTCCTTCTCGGCCGCGCCGCAGCGGATCTGGACCGCCTCGATCGGGCAGGGCGAAAACCGGCGTCACCGTATCACCGCGGCTCCGGTTGTCTCGGGCGGACGGATATTCACCGTCGACAGCCGTGCCCGCGTCATGGCGCACGACACCGGGGGCAACGCACTCTGGTCTGCCGATCTGACGCCGGCCACCGACAGTCCCGACGACGCCTCGGGCGCCGGGCTGGCGGTGTCGGGCGGCACCCTGTTCGTGACCACCGCCTTCGGCGATCTCTTCGCGCTCGATGTCTCGACGGGCCGCGAACTCTGGAGCCAGGACCTCGACGCGCCGGCCTCGGGCGCGCCGGCGGTCTACGGCGATCTCGTCTACGTCGTCAGCCGCGATGCGCGCGGGTGGGCCATCGACACCCAGACCGGCCGTGTCGAATGGACCGTTCAGGGCACGCCCGGCGATGTCGGCGTGGTCGGAGGCTCGGCCCCGGCGGTCACGGACCGGACGGCGCTGTTCCCGTTCTCCAGCGGCGAGATGATCGCGGCGCTGCGCGAGGGGGGCTACAACCTCTGGACCGGCCGCGTCATGGGTGAGCGTCAGGGGCGGGTCTATGCCCGGTATTCCGATCTCAGCGGCGATCCCGTCGTGTCGGGCGGCCGCATCTACGTGGGCAGCTCGGGCGGACGGACTGTCGCGTTCGAGGCCAGCAGCGGTGAACGGGTCTGGTCGGTGCGCGAAGGCGCTCTCGGCCCTGTTGCCGCCGTGGGTGGTTCGGTCTTCCTGCTGTCCGACCTGGGTGAGCTGGTGCGGCTCGATGCCGCGACGGGCGAGCGGGTGTGGGGCGTCGAACTGCCGCTCTACCTGCGAGAGCGGGCCAGTAAGCGCGAGAAAATATACAATCATTTCGGGCCCTTGTTGGCCGGAAGCCGGCTGTGGGTCGCGTCCTCGGACGGGGTGCTCCGCGCCTTCGATGCGACCGACGGGACAGTGGTGCAGCAGGTCGCGCTGCCGGGCGGCGCGGCAAGCGCGCCGGCGGTCGCGAACGGTGTGATGTATGTCGTGTCCCAGGACGGTGACCTTCACGCTTTCCGCTGAGGCGCAAAGGGTGTAAGGGGCGGGACTTCCCGTAACGCAGGGCAGAGCCATGACCTTCACCCTCGCCATCGTTGGACGCCCGAACGTCGGAAAGTCCACGCTTTTCAACCGCTTGGTCGGCAAACGTCTTGCGCTTGTCGATGACCAGCCCGGTGTGACTCGCGACCTGCGCGAAGGCGAGGCGCGGCTGGGGGATCTGCGATTCACCGTTGTGGACACGGCCGGGCTGGAAGAGGCGACGGACGAGTCGCTGCCGGGACGGATGCGGAAACTGACGGAGCGGGCGGTGGAGATGGCCGACGTCTGCCTGTTCATGATCGACGCGCGGGCGGGTGTGCTGGGGACGGACGAGGTGTTCGCGGACATCCTCAGGCGGAAGGCGAAGCACGTGATCCTTGCGGCCAACAAGGGCGAGGGGCGTGCGGCGGATGCCGGGATGCTGGAGGCCTATGCCCTGGGGCTCGGCGAGCCGATCCGGATGTCCGCCGAGCATGGCGAAGGGCTCAACGATTTGTTGAGCTTTCTCATGCCGTTGGCCGGCGAATTTGAAGAGCGCGCCGCGGCCGAGGCGCCGGTCACCGAGGTGGATGTCGGGGAGGAGCCGGACGAGGACGAAGGTCCCCGCGTGCCGACCGAGTCCCGGCCATTGCAGGTCGCCGTCATCGGCCGTCCGAACGCCGGAAAATCCACGCTTATCAACAAGTTCCTCGGCGAAGAGCGGTTGCTGACCGGGCCCGAGGCCGGGATCACGCGGGATGCGATCTCGGTCACGATGGACTGGCACGGCCAGGGCGGGCCGGTTCCGGTGCGAATCTTCGACACCGCCGGGATGAGAAAGCGCGCGAAAGTGCAGGAAAAGCTTGAGAAATTGAGCGTTTCCGATGGCCTTCGCGCGGTCAAGTTCGCCGAGGTGGTGGTGGTCCTTCTGGACGCCGCGATCCCGTTCGAGCAGCAGGATCTGCGGATCGCTGACCTGGCCGAACGCGAGGGTCGCGCGGTCGTCGTCGCCGTCAACAAGTGGGACATCGAGGACGACAAGAACAACAAGATCAAGGAGTTGCGCGAATCTTTTGAACGTCTTCTGCCGCAGCTGCGGGGGGCGCCGCTGGTGACGGTGTCGGCCAGGACCGGGCGCGGGCTGGACCGGTTGCAGGCGGCAGTGATCAAGGCGCACGAGGTCTGGAACCGGCGGGTCAGTACGGCGAAGCTGAACAAGTGGTTGGTTTCTATGATAGAATCGCACCCGCCGCCGGCACCGGGCGGGCGGCGGATCAAGCTGCGCTACATGACGCAGGCCAAGACGCGGCCGCCGGGTTTCGTCGTCATGTGCTCGAACCCCAAGGACGTGCCGGAAAGCTATTCCCGCTATCTTATCAATGGTTTGCGGGACGATTTCGATATGCCCGGAACGCCGGTGCGGCTGTGGATGCGGTCGCAATCCGACCAGAACCCGTTCAAGGGCAAGACCAAGCCGGGGCCGTCGAAGCTGCGCAAACATCTGGGCAAAAGTCGCCCCGATTGAGGGTGCACAGACCGTGCACCGGGCGTGCACCGAACGTGCACAAGGCGGCATACGATCAGCGCACGGCGCGGACCCAGAGCCACGCCATCGCCACCGCGCCCGCAAGGGCCAGGATGGTGAGGCCGGGGTGCGTACCGCCGTTCTGCACCGCGACGCCGATCAGCGCCCAGCCGAAGGCGGCGGCGTAACCCGGCGCGGGGCGCACGCGCATGATCGCTGTTGCAACCGCCAGAGCGACGAACAGGGCGGCCCACGCGGCGACGGTTTCGGAGACGAAGCCCCAGCCGGCGGCGACGAGGGCCAGCGAGACGAAACTCGCCGCCGTCAGCCAGCCGGCATAGAGACCGAGCGGCGTCTCCAGTAGCCACCGGTCGTCGCGCCCGGCGCGGATCAGCGCGGCGAGGGCGGTCAGCAGCATCACCCATATCAGGAGGGTCGCCCAGAGCGGCGAGGCGTTGGCGACCGGAATCCACACCGCGCCGACCGCGAGGCTGGCCAGCAGCATCGGGCGCGCCGCTTGCCAACTAGGATCGGCGCGGCGCCGGGCGAGGCCGTAGCCGGCATGGACGATCAGCCAGAGATAGATCAGCCCCCAGATCGAGAACGCATAGCCTGCGGGCTGCACCGGGGGCTCGTCCTGCGGCACCGGGAATTGATCGGCGGTAAAGCCGTTGAAACCGTCGGAGACGAGCGGTGAAAGGGTGAAGGCAAGCGCGGCGGCGAGGACTAGGATCGGCATGGGGCGGGAGGTGGCGCCGCATGCGGGCAAGGCAAGGCTTGCCGCGGCTTTCGGCATCTGCGAGGCTTATTGCAACGTCGCCCGTGGCGCGGCGTTGCACGGTGCCGCGAGGACGGGTTTCCGGGGGCGCCCCGGGATGTTAACGGTCGTGAAATGCCCTCTGGCCGGACGGTGCGATGAGCGACCCCACACATGACTTCGATCGCGATATCGCGCGGATCCAGTCTATCGAGCAGGTTCCCCTGATCCTCGATGTCTGCGCACGCACCACCGGCATGCGCTTTGTCGCCATCGCGCGTGTGACGGAGGATCGCTGGATCACCTGCGCCTCGCGGGACGATCTTGCCTTCGGGCTGGGGCCGGGCGACGAGCTGGAGGTCCAGACGACGATCTGCAACGAGATCCGCGCCGGCGGCACGCTGGTGACGATCGACGACGTGTCGCGCGATGCCGATTTCCACGATCACGCGGTCCCGGCGCAGTATGGCTTCAAGAGCTACATCTCGGTGCCGATCGTGCGCGCCGACGGGGCGTTCTTCGGGACGCTCTGCGCCATCGACGCGGATCCGCGCGAGGTCAGTTCCGAGGCGACGGTGGGCACGTTCCGCCTGTTCGCCGATCTGGTGGCGCGGGAGCTCGACTCGCTCGAAGAGCTGGAACGCAGCCGCCTTGCGCTGCTGGACGAACGCAAGACGGCCGAGCTGCGCGAGCAGTTCATCGCCATCGTCGGCCACGACCTGCGCAACCCGATCGCGTCGCTGTCCTCGGGGCTGCGGATGATGGGCCGTTCGGATCTGGACGAGACGACCGAGACCCTGCGGCAGGAGATGCAACATTCGGTCCAGCGGATGAACGGGATCGTTCACAACCTGATGGATTTCGCGCGGGGGCGTCTCGGTGGCGGGATCGAGGCCGAAATCGACCCGGACGCGGATCTTGGCGCCGCGATCGAGACGGTTGCGGCCGAGATGGAGGCCGTCGACGGTTTCAGCGTGGTCCGCAAGCTGGACCTAAGGCGGCAGGTGCCGTGCGACCCGCAGCGGATCGGTCAGCTTGTCTCGAACCTTCTGAGCAATGCCGCCGTGCATGGCCGGCCGCAGGAGCCGGTCACGGTCGAGGCCGATACCGAGCGGGACCGGTTGCGGATCGCGGTGTCGAACATGGGCGAGCCGATCCCCGAGGCGCTGCTGCCGACGTTGTTCGAGCCGTTCCACCGGGCCGCCGACACGACAAACCGCGCGGGAGTGGGGCTGGGGCTGTATATCGCGTCCGAGATCGCGCGGGCTCATGGCGGCACGCTGACCGCGCAATCCACCGACGAGATCACGACCTTCATCTTCACGATGCCCCTGCCGTCCGGGGCGGAGGCCCCGTAGGGCCGTCCGTCAGGCCAGCACGCCCTCGGCGGTGATCGTGGTCCGGCCGCCGGTATAGGGGGCCAGCACCTCGGGCAGAGCGACGCTGCCGTCCTCCTGCTGGCCGTTTTCGAGCACCGCGATCAGGCAGCGGCCCACGGCGAGGCCCGAGCCGTTGAGCGTGTGCACGAAGTCCGGCTTGCCGCCGTCGGCGCGGTAGCGGGCGTTCATGCGGCGGGCCTGGAAGGCGCCGCAGGTCGAGACCGAGGAGATCTCGCGGTAGGTGTTCTGCCCCGGCAGCCAGACCTCGATGTCGTGGGTGCGCCGGGCGCCGAAGCCCAGGTCACCGGTGCACAGCACGATGGTGCGGTAGGGCAGCCCGAGTCGTTCGAGGATGCCCTCGGCGCAGCCGGTCATGCGGGCATGCTCTGCCTCGGAATCCTCGGGGCGGGTGACCGAGACCATCTCGACCTTCTCGAACTGGTGCTGGCGCAGCATCCCGGCGGTGTCCTTGCCGGCCGAGCCGGCCTCGGAGCGGAAGCACTGGGTGTGGGCGACGTAGCGGCGGGGCAGGTAGCCCTCGTCGAGGATGTGGCCGGCGACGATGTTGGTCAGCGTCACCTCGGCGGTGGGGATCAGCCACCAGCCGTTCGTCGTCTGGTAGCTGTCCTCGGCGAACTTGGGCAGCTGGCCGGTGCCGCGCATCGCCTCGTCGCGGACGAGGACGGGGGTGATCGTCTCGGTCAGGCCGTTCTCGGCGGAGTGCACGTCGAGCATGAACTGCGCCAGCGCCCGGTGCAGCCGCGCCATGGCGCCGGACAGGACGGCGAAGCGCGAGCCCGAGAGCTTGGCCGCCGTCTCGAAGTCGAGATCGCGGGCGGCGGGCAGGTCGAAGTGTTCCCTGGGCGCGAAGCCGAAGTCGCGCGGGCTGCCCCAGCGCTTGAGCTCGACGTTGTCGTCCTCGTCTGCGCCGTCGGGCACGTCGTCGTAGGGCAGGTTCGGCAGCGTCATCAGCAGCTCGGTGAGGCGGGCGTCGTGCTCCTTTGCCTCCTGCTCCAGCCGCGCGACGTCCGATTTCTTGTCGGCCACCAGGGCGCGGAGACGCTCGAACTCGGCCTCGTCGCCGCGGGCCTTGGCGGCGCCGATCTCTTTCGAGGCGGCGTTCTGCTCGGCCTTGGCGGTTTCGGCGGCGTGGATCTTCTCGCGCCGGGCGCCGTCGATCTCCAGCACCTCGGACGAGACGCCGGAAAGGCCCCGCCGGGCCATGGCGGCATCGAAGGCGTCCGGGTTGTCGCGGATGGTGCGGATGTCGTGCATCGGTCTTAGGGTCCCCTTACGGTCCGAGTCGCGCGCGGTTATGGCCGATTTGGACCCGAGGGGGAACCGGCACGACGGAGACGGAGGCGCGATGACCTTTTCGCAAGCGGTGGCGACGATGCCCGAGGGCCTGCGGCTGTGGGTCCTGTGGCTGACGGTGGCGATGATCGTGGCGCCGCTGGTGCTGCTGGCGTTCCGCGGCACGCGGCGGGACGGGGCGGTGATTCTGGTGGCGAACGTCGCGGTGGCGGTGACGATGCACTGGCTGTTCGCCGCGGTGGGATTCGTCCGGCTGCTGGGCCTGCCGCACGTGGTGATCTGGACGCCGCTGGCGATCCACCTGGTCGTGCGGCTGCGCGACGGGGTGCGGCCCCGTGTCGCTCAGGGGATGATGGCGGCGTTCCTTGTAACGATCTGCATGTCGCTGGTGTTCGACTGGATCGACGTGCTGCGCTATGCCGCGGGCGACCGCGGCGCGCTGACCGAGGCCACCGAGCGCACGCTGCGGTGAGGGGGCGGGCACTTGCTTGCCAACCGCCGGGGCCACAGATAGGACGACACCGTTACGCAGAGGGGGCGCAGTCGCCCCCGCAAGACGAAGGATAGCCGATGTTTGCCACGCCCGCCTTTGCGCAAGCGGCCGGAGGAGGGGGCGCCGCTGGCGCCATCACCTCGTTCGTTCCGCTTATCCTGATCTTCGCCATCATGTACTTCCTGCTGATCAGACCTCAGCAGAAGAAGATGAAGGACCATCAGAAGATGGTCGAGGCGCTGCGCCGGGGCGACCAGGTCGTGACCGCCGGCGGCCTGATCGGCAAGGTCAGCAAGGTCAAGGAAGACGGCGAGCTCGAGGTCGAGCTGGCCGACAACGTGAAGGTCCGCGTGGTCAGGAGCACGATCAGCCAGGTGCTCAACAAGACCGAACCGGCGAACACGTAAGCGCCGGACATGCTGCAGATCCCCATCTGGAAGCGCGTGCTGATCTGGGGCCTCGTGGTCCTGGGTCTGCTCTACGCGATGCCGAACCTGTTCTACGGCCGTGTCGAGACGTCGAACGACGCCGAGCGGGCGATCGTGCAGCAGGGCTCGACCCCCGAACGCGCCGCCGAGGCCGGGCAGTGGCCCGACTGGCTGCCCTCGGGGCTGGTCAATCTCGGCCTCGACCTGCGCGGCGGGGCGCACCTGCTTGCCGAGGTGCAGGTCGAGGACGTCTACGAACAACGCATGGATGCCTACTGGCCCAGCGTGCGCGACGCGCTGCGCGACGCCCGTGACGAGGTCGGCACGATCCGCCGCGTCGAGACCGAGCCGGGCGTGCTGCGGGTGCGCATCTCGCGCCCCGAGGGGATGCAGCAGGCGCTGCAGATCGTCCGCGACCTGGCGCAGCCGGTCTCTTCGGTCACCGGCGCGGTACAGGACGACATCACCGTCGCCGGACAGGATGACGAGATCGTCGTGCAGCTGAGCGAGGCGGAACGCGCCGCGACCGACGACCGGACCGTGCGCCAGAGCCTCGAGATCGTGCGCCGCCGGATCGACGAGGTCGGCACGCGCGAGCCGAACATCCAGCGCCAGGGCGAGGACCGCATCCTGATCCAGGTGCCGGGCATCGGGTCTGCCGGCGAGCTGAAGGACCTGATCGGCACCACCGCGCAGCTCACCTTCCACCCGGTCGAGGGCCGCACCCAGGATGCCGAGGCCAATGTCGGGCCGGGACAGGACATCCTGCCGGCACTGAACCAGGAAGGTCTGTTCTACATCGTCGACGGCTCGCCCGTCGTGTCGGGCGAGAACCTCACCGACGCGCAGCCCTCGTTCGACCAGAACGGCCGGCCCGCGGTGAACTTTCGCTTCAACCCGCAGGGGGCGCGCGCCTTCGGCGACTACACCGCCGAGAACATCGGCAGCCCCTTCGCCATCGTGCTGGACGACGAGGTCATCAGCGCCCCGGTCATCCAGGACCACATTCCCGGCGGTTCGGGCATCATCACCGGCGACTTCACGGTCGAGGAATCGACCGAGCTGGCGGTTCTGCTGCGCGCCGGCGCGCTGCCGGCCGAGCTGAGCTTTCTCGAAGAGCGGACGGTCGGCCCCGAGCTGGGCCAGGACAGCATCGAGGCGGGCCGCATCGCCTGCATCGTCGCCTTCGCCGCGGTGCTGGTCTTCATGGGGGCGAGCTATGGCCTGTTCGGCATCTTCGCCAATATCGCGCTGCTGCTGAACGTCGGTCTGCTGTTCGGCCTGCTGAGCGCCATCGGCGCGACGCTGACCTTGCCGGGCATCGCCGGGATCGTCCTGACCATCGGCATGGCGGTGGATGCCAACGTGCTGGTGTTCGAGCGAATCCGCGAAGAGATGCGGACCGCGCGGGGTCCGAGCCGGGCGATCGAGCTGGGCTACGAGCGCGCGCTGTCGGCGATCATCGACGCCAACATCACCACGCTGATCATCGCGGTCATCCTGTTCACCATGGGCTCGGGCCCGGTCCGCGGCTTTGCCGTGACGCTGGGCTTCGGCATCGTCACCTCGATCTTCACGGCGATCTTCGTCACGCGGCTGCTGATCGTCACCTGGTTCGAGCGCGCCCGCCCGAAGACAATCGAGGTCTGAGCCATGAAGCGCCTGAAACTCGTCCCCGAGACCACCAATTTCGACTTCTTCCGCTATTCGCGGGCGACGCTCGGCGGGTCGATCGTCGCCGTGCTGGCCGCGCTGGTGCTGTGGCTGACCGTCGGTCTGAACTTCGGCATCGACTTCCAGGGCGGCACCACGATCCGCACCGAGTCGACCGAGGCGGTGGATGTCGGCGAATATCGCGACGCGCTTCAGCCCCTGGGCCTGGGCGACGTGGCGATCAGCGAGGTCTTCGATCCCTCGTTCGGTCCCGACGAGAACGTCGCGATGATCCGCATCCAGGCGCAGGAGGGGCAGGAGAGCGTCCCCGCCGACACCGTGTCCGAGATCGAGACCGCCCTGCAGGAGGTCGACCCGTCGGTCAGCTTCACCTCTGTGGAAAGCGTCGGGCCTAAGGTCTCGGGCGAACTGGTCGAGACCGCCTTCCTTGCCGTGGGCGCGTCGCTGCTGGCGATCCTGATCTATATCTGGCTGCGCTTCGAGTGGCAGTTCTCGGTCGGCGCGGTGGCCGCGCTGTTCCATGACGTGATCCTGACGATCGGCATCTTCAGCCTGCTGCAGATCCGCTTCGACCTGGCGACGATCGCGGCGCTGCTGACGATCGTGGGCTATTCGATCAACGACACGGTGGTGATCTTCGACCGCGTCCGCGAGAACCTGATCAAGTACAAGACCAAGCCCCTGCGCGACGTGATGAACCTGTCGGTGAATGAGACGCTGGCGCGGACCGTGATGACCAGCGGCACGACGCTGATCGCATTGATCGCGCTGCTGGTGCTGGGCGGCGACGTGATCCGCGGCTTCGTCTTCGCGATCACCTGGGGCGTCATCGTCGGCACCTATTCCTCGGTCTATGTCGCCAAGAACATCGTCCTGCTGCTGGGAACCAAGCGCGACTGGTCCAAGCCCGACAAGACCGGCGGCAACCAGTTCGCAAACGTCGAGAGCTGACGGCCGGCTTGGCTCCGGCCGCGGCCGCGCCTACGTTCCGGACAACAGGAGGCGGCGCCGGCACGGTCCGCGCCGCCCGTCCATGGCCGAGAGGAGGGCGAGATGCGCCTCAACGAAGTGACCTATGACGACTCGCGGCCGATCGACGGCTACGGTCCGGGCTTCTTCCGGATCGGCGGCGAAGTGATCGAGGGGGCGGTGCTTCTCCGGCCCGAGGGCCCTCTGGGCTGGGGCGGCTACGACGACCGCGAGGGCCTGCGCGCGGTGGCCGCGACCGTCGACGTGCTGTTCGTCGGCACCGGGGCCGAGACCGCGCATATCCCCCGCGATCTCCGCGACGAACTGGAAGAGGCCGGCCTGGGGGTCGAGGCGATGGCGACCGGCCCGGCCTGCCGCACCTACAACGTGCTGCTGTCCGAGGGCCGGCGGATCGCGGCGGCGCTGCTGCCGGTCTGAGCATGGCGCCGCTTCTGGAGGTGCGCGACCTGGCCTGCGCGCGGGGCGGCCTCGCGGTGCTCGAGGGCGTGTCCTTCAGCCTCTCGCCCGGCGAGGCGCTGGTGCTGCGGGGGCCGAACGGGTCGGGCAAGACGACGCTGTTGCGCACGCTGGCGGGCCTTCAGGCACCATTGGACGGCACAGTCGGGATGGCGCCCGAGACGCTGGCCTATGGCGGTCACGCGGACGGCGTGAAGCCGACGCTGACCGTGGCCGAGACCCTGCGATTCTGGGCGGGGGTGTTCGGCACCTCGGGCATCGACGATGCCCTTTCCGCGTTCGACCTCTCGGCGCTGCGCGACCGTCCCGCCCAGACCCTGTCCGCGGGCCAGCGGCGGCGGCTGGGCCTGGCGCGGCTGCTGGTTACGGGCCGTCCCGTCTGGGCGCTGGACGAGCCCACGGTGTCGCTGGACGCGGCCAGCGTGGCCCTCTTCGCCGCGGTTGTGCGGGCGCATCTCGCGGCGGGGGGCGCGGCGCTGATGGCCACGCATATCGACCTCGGGATCGAGGCGGGTGTCCTGGATCTCGCGTCCTTCCGGGCGGTGGACCGGCCCGATCCGTCCGGCTTCGACGAGGCCTTCCTGTGATCCGGTTGCTCCTGCGTGACATGGCCCTGGCCGTCCGGGCCGGGGGTGGCTTCGGGCTGGGCCTTGCGTTCTTCCTGATCGTCGTGGTGCTCGTGCCCTTCGCCGTGGGCCCCGAGACGGCGGTGCTGGCACGAATCGCGCCGGGCGTCCTCTGGCTCGGCGCGCTGTTGGCGTGCCTGTTGTCGCTCGACCGGATCTTCGCCCTCGACTGGGAGGACGGATCGCTCGACTTGCTCGCGACCGCGCCGCTGCCGCTGGAGGGCGTCGTGGCCGCCAAGGCGGCGGCGCACTGGCTCACCACGGGATTGCCGCTGACCCTGGCGGCACCGGTGCTGGGCGTGTTCCTGAACTTGCCCGCGGAAGGGTATGGCTGGCTGCTTCTCGCGCTTGCCGCGGGCACGCCGGCGCTCAGCATGATCGGCGCCTTCGGCGCCGCGCTGACGGTGGGGCTGCGGCGTGGGGGATTGCTGCTGTCGCTCCTGGTGCTGCCGCTCTATGTGCCCACGCTGATCTTCGGCGCCGAAGTCTCGCGCCGTGGCGCCGAGGGGCTGGCGCTGGCGACCCCGCTCGCCATGCTGGGCGGCATCACCGCCGGCACGCTGGCGCTGCTCCCCTTCGCCGCCGCCGCCGCCCTGCGGGTCAATCTCAGGTAGGCGCCATCCCAAAGGAGCCGCGCTGGCGCGCGGCACGCGATGTCTGCGCCGGCCTCCGGCCGACGCGTGCCTCCGGCGGGGATATTTGGGGACAGAAGAAGCTGGGCGCGCGTCGCGACTTCTTCTGCCGGAAAATACCCCTGCCGGAGGCATCGCGCCGCAGGCGCGATCGTGTCGGAGCGCTTGAGCGTGGCGCGGCGGCGGCATAGAGAGAGGGCGATGTCGCTCTGGGAATACGCAAACCCGGCCCGTTTCATGGCCACCACCGCCCGCGCCGTGCCGGTGCTCGGCGGGGCGGCGGCCCTGTGTCTTCTGGTCGGGCTGGTCTGGGGGTTCTTCTTCACGCCGGAGGATTACCGGCAGGGATCGACGGTCAAGATCATCTATCTTCACGTTCCCGCGGCGCTGATGGCGATCAACGCCTGGCTGATGATGCTGGTGGCCTCGCTCGTCTGGCTGATCCGGCGACACCACGTGAGCGCGCTGGCGGCGAAGGCGGCGGCGCCGGTGGGTGTGACGATGACGCTGATCGCACTTTTCACCGGGGCGGTCTGGGGGCAGCCCATGTGGGGCACCTGGTGGGCCTGGGATCCGCGCCTGACCTCGTTCCTGATCCTGTTCCTTTTCTACCTGGGCTACATGGCGCTGTGGGCGGCAATCGACGATCCGGACACCGCGGCCGACCTGACCGGGGTGCTGTGCCTCGTCGGTTCGGTCTTCGCGGTGCTGAGCCGGTATGCGGTGAATTTCTGGAACCAGGGGCTGCACCAGGGGGCCTCGCTGTCGCTCGATGCGGAGGAGAACGTGGCGGACGTGTTCTATTACCCGTTGCTGGTGGCGATCGCCGGTTTCGTGTTGTTGTTCGTGGCCCTCGTCCTGTTGCGGACGCGGACCGAGATCCGGCTCAGGCGTCTGCACGCGCTGCGGCTCAGGGAGCGGGCGGCATGAGCGTGGAACTCGGACGTTATGCAGCAGAGGTGCTGGTGGCCTATGCCGGGAGCCTGGTGCTGCTTGCGGGGCTTGTCGGGCTGAGCGTGGCGCGGGCACGGCGCGTGCGCCGTCAGCTGGACGAGGCGGAGGCGCGGCGCAATGGTTAAGCCGCTGATGCTGTTGCCGCCGATGCTGTTCGCCGGCCTGGCCGTGGCCTTCTGGCTGGGGATGCAGCGCGAGGATCCGGATGCGCTGCCGTCGGCCCGCGCCGGAGAGATCGCGCCGGGTGTGGCGCTGGAGCCCTTGGACGGGTCGACGTTCGAGACGGCGGACCTGCGCGAGGGCGGCGTCAAGCTGGTGAACTTCTGGGCCAGCTGGTGCGCGCCGTGCCGGGCCGAGCACCCCAATCTCGAGCAGCTGGCCGGGGAGGGGGTGCCGATCTATGGCATCAACTACAAGGACGATCCGGAGAACGCGGTGTCGTTCCTGAAGGAACTCGGCAATCCATTCGTCGCCATGGGCGCAGATCCGAGCGGGCGGACGGCGCTGGACTGGGGACTGTACGGTGTGCCGGAGACCTATGTTCTGGACCGGGAAGGCCGGGTGGTGCTGCGCTTTGCCGGGCCGATCACGGACAGGGTGATGGACAGCCGCATCCGGCCCGCCATCGCCGAGGCGCGCGACTAGGTTCCGGTCACCGCCGCGGCGTAGGCGAGGAACAACAGGATCCCGGTTTCGAGAAACGGGACCGCGAAAGGCAGTCTGCGCAGGTAGGCGCAGAGTTCGGTCAGCATCGTCATCGTCCCCCAATGAACAGGGTCAGTCTTAACAGGCCCATGCCACACCGCGAGGAAACAGAGTGTTTGCGGCACCCCGGTCGCACGGTGATGGCTCACCATACCGATTGTTGCGACACCGCGCACGATAGCCTCTTGATCTAAGCCGGATGCCGTAGCTCGCGCGCCGCCGCGCCAGCCCGGAGTAGCAGCGTTTATTGGGAAAAATCCGAATCTCTCAGCGCTTTGGATGAGGCACGAGAAGGCTGTCCGGCCGGATGGACGATATCTTTGGGTGTGTCTGGAAATGTGGCGGAAACGTGGCGCCAGACGTGGCACGGCCCGCCGCGTGTCCGGGGCGGGCCGTGTCGTGAGATGGTGGTGTTGCTGCCTGTGTCAGGCCGACTTGGCGAGATTGCGCAGCACGTAATGCAGCACGCCGCCGTTTTCGACATAGGCTTTCTCGACGCCCGTATCGATCCGGCACTTGATCTCGATCTCCTTGGTCGAGCCGTCGCCGTAGGTGATGCTGCAGGGCACCAGCGCACCGGGGCGCAGATCGCCTTCGAGACCGTGGATCTCGACCTGTTCGTCGCCCTTGAGTTCCAGCGAGTTGCGCGTGTCGCCGCCGGTGAACTCGAACGGGATGACGCCCATGCCGACGAGGTTCGAACGGTGGATGCGCTCGTAGCTTTCGGCGATCACGGCGCGGACGCCGAGCAGCGCGGTGCCCTTCGCGGCCCAGTCCCGGCTGGAGCCGGCGCCGTACTGCTCACCCGCGATGACCACGAGCGGCACGCCCTTGTCCTGCCACGCCATCGCGGCATCGTAGATCGACACCTGGTGGCCGTCGGGATCGAGCGTGTAGCCACCCTCGACGCCGTCCAGCATCTCGTTCTTGATGCGGATGTTGGCGAAGGTGCCGCGCATCATCACTTCGTGGTTGCCGCGGCGCGAGCCGTAGGAGTTGAACTCACGCGGGGAAACCTGACGTTCGACCAGGTACTGGCCGGCGGGCGAGGTTTCCTTGAACGAGCCCGCGGGCGAGATGTGGTCGGTGGTGACCATGTCGCCCAGGATCGCGAGGATGCGCGCGCCCTCGACATTTGTGATCGTGCCCGGCTCCTTCGACATGTTCTGGAAGTAGGGCGGGTTCTGCACGTAGGTCGAGGAGGCCGGCCAGTCGTAGGTCTCGCTGTCGGTGGTCTCGACCGAGCGCCATTTCTCGTCGCCCTTGAAGACGTCGGCGTACTTCTCCTGGAAGCTGTCGCGGGTGACGGTCTTTTCCACCAGTTCGGCGATCTCGGACTGGGCGGGCCAGAGGTCCTTGAGGAAGACGTCGTTGCCGTCCTTGTCCTTGCCCAGCGGTTCGCGGGTGATGTCGACGTTCATGTCGCCGACCAGGGCATAGGCCACCACGAGCGGCGGCGAGGCCAGGTAGTTGGCGCGCACGTCCGGAGAGATCCGGCCCTCGAAGTTGCGGTTGCCCGACAGGACCGAGACGCCGATCAGGTCGTTCTCGGCGATGCAGTCGGAGATCTCGGGCGCCAGCGGGCCGGAGTTGCCGATGCAGGTCGTGCAGCCGTAGCCCACGAGGTTGAAGCCGATCGCGTCCAGATCCTCCTGCAGGCCGGTTTCCTCGAGATAGGCCGAGACGACCTGGCTGCCGGGTGCGAGCGAGGTCTTCACCCAGGGCTGACGGTCGAGGCCGAGCTCGCGCGCCTTGCGGGCGACGAGGCCGGCGCCGATCATCACGTAGGGGTTCGAGGTGTTGGTGCACGAGGTGATCGAGGCGATAACGATCGAGCCGTCATGCAGCTGGAACTCGACGTCTTCGTCGTCGATGTCCTTCATCTTGACGAAGCCGCGCTTGTGCTTGCCCGAATCGCCGGGGATCTCGCGCGGGGTGGGCTGGCCGCCCTCGGCCTCCCAGCGGATCTTCTCGCCGTTGTCGCCGTCGCCCGAGGCGCCGTCGCGCTGTCCTTCGATGTATTCGTGGAAGGTCGGCGCGGCCTTGTCGAGGGCGATGTGGTCCTGCGGGCGCTTGGGGCCCGAGATCGCGGGAACGACGGTGGACATGTCGAGTTCGAGCGTGTCGCTGAAGACCGGCTCGTTGCCCGGCTCGCGCCACAGGCCGTTGGCCTTGGCGTATTCCTCGACCAGCTCGATCGTGCCCCGGTCGCGGCCGGTCGTGTCTAGATAGCGCAGCGTCTCGGAATCGATCGGGAAGAAGGCGCAGGTGGCGCCGAACTCGGGGCTCATGTTGCCGATCGTCGCGCGGTCGGCGAGATTCACGTTATCGAGCCCGTCGCCGTAGAACTCGACGAACTTGCCGACGACGCCCTTCTCGCGCAGCATCTCGCAGACGCGCAGGACGAGGTCGGTGGCCGTCGTGCCCTCGGGCAGCGCGCCGGTCAGCTTGAAGCCCACGACCTCGGGGATCAGCATCGAGATCGGCTGGCCCAGCATCGCGGCCTCCGCCTCGATCCCGCCGACGCCCCAGCCCAGCACGCCCAGGCCGTTGATCATGGTGGTGTGGCTGTCGGTGCCGACCAGCGTGTCGGGATAGGCCACGTTGTCGCCGTTCTGGTCGGTGTCCTGCCAGACCGAGCGGCCGAGATACTCCAGGTTCACCTGGTGGCAGATGCCGGTGCCCGGCGGCACGACGCGGAAGTTGTCGAACGCCTTCTGGCCCCACTTGAGGAAGGTGTAACGCTCGATGTTGCGCTCGTACTCGCGCTCGACGTTCATCTGGAAGGCGCGGGGGTTGCCGAACTCGTCGATCATCACACTGTGGTCGATGACCAGGTCGACCGGGTTCAGCGGGTTGATCTTCTGCGGGTCGCCGCCCAGCTCGACGATGCCGTCGCGCATCGCGGCGAGGTCCACCACGGCGGGAACGCCGGTGAAGTCCTGCATCAGCACGCGGGCGGGACGATAGGCAATCTCGCGATCGGTCTTGCCGTTGTTGGCGGCCCAGTCCGAGAACGCCTTGATGTCGTCCGTCGTGACGGTTTCGCCGTCCTCGAAGCGCAGCATGTTCTCGAGCACGACCTTCAGCGACATCGGCAGCTTGGAGAACGTGCCGAGCCCGGCCTGCTCGGCGGCGGGAATCGAGTAGTAGGCGAAACTCTGGTCGCCGACCTGTAAGGTCTTGCGCGTCTTGGCACTGTCTTGGCCGACCGTGATAGGCATGGGCGTGGCTCCTTTACCTGGCTTGCTTAACTGGCCGCCGCCGGGCGGGATGCCTTTCGGCGGATCGTCCGGGCTGGGGTCGCGCGTTGTATACCATTGTGCACCGGGCTTGGCGAGGCCATTCCTTGTAACAACGCCGACGTGGGGACACGGGTTCTCGCTAATCCTTGATTGGTCTATGGCCTATCGGATCAAGTAGGCAACGAAGGCCAGCGTCAAGACGAGGACCATGACAATGCGCGCCATTCCCGCCGCCGGCATAACCCTCTGCCTTGCGATGGCTCCGCAGGTGCAGGCGCACGACACCGATGGGCAGCCGGTCCTGGTGGAACTCTACACCTCTCAGGGCTGCGCGTCGTGCCCGCCGGCGGACGCGCTGCTGACCGAGCTGAAGGGCCGGAGCGACGTGCTACCGCTGGCGCTGCACGTCGATTACTGGGACTATATCGGCTGGAAGGACGACTTCGCCGATCCCGCCTATACCAAGCGTCAGAAGGGATATGCCCACGCCGCGGGCGGCAGCACCGTCTACACGCCGCAGATGGTCGTGGGCGGGCAGGATCACGTCGTCGGCTACCGCCCGATGGAGCTGGCCGAGCTGATCGAGGCGCATCACGACGCCCAGCAGCCGGTCGTCCTGACCGTCAGCCACGATGGCGGTGTGCTGCAGATCGAGGCGACGCCGCGCGGTGATTCGGTCGGCGATGTCATCGTGCAGCTTGTCACCTTCGTCCCAGAGCGCGAGGTGTCGATCAAGCGCGGCGAGAACGCGGGCAAGACGATCACCTACACGAATGTCGTGACCGGCTGGCGCGAGGTCGGCCGCTGGGACGGGGCGGGCACGCTGGCGATGACAGCCCAGGCGTCGGGCGACGAGCCCGCCGCGGTCATCCTGCAGAAACCCGATTACGGTCCGGTCGTGGCGGCGGCGCGCGCCCGCTGACGGTGCGGTTTCCAGCGCCGGTGGATCCAGAACCACTGGCCCGGATGGGCGCGGGCCTGCGCCTCGACCCGGTCGTTGTAGGTCTGCATCATCTCTTCGACGGTGCCGTGCGGGATCGGCTCTTCGACTACGATGTCGAAGCTCAGCCCGTCGTCCTGCCGGATCGAGAAGATCGGGATCATCGGCGCGTCGAACTTCACCGCCCATTCCGCGATCGACCCCGCGGTGGGGGCGGTCTTGCCGAAGAACGTCACCGGCAGGCCGCCCTCGGCGTAAATGTCGCTGACGACGGCCACGGGCTCGCCGTTCTTGAGGTGACGCATGATCGCGACAATGCCCTTGCGGTCGGCGGCGTGCACGCTGGACAGCTGGGCCATGGCCTGCACGTAGCGGTCGTTCAGAGCCGCGTTCCGCATCGGGCGGTACAGCGCGCCGAGCGGTTCGCCGCGATGCTTCATCACGGCGCGGAAGGCGTCGTAATTGCCGAAATGCCCGGTGACGAGCACCATTGGCGTCCGCGCGCGCAGCCCGGCCTCGAGCGTTTCGACGCCGGGACCGCGCAGGGGCGTGGGGCCGACACGTTCGAGGAACTCGGCCCCGGAATAGAGCTCGGCCAGGGAACGCCCCGCGTTGTCGGGAACGGCGCGGACGATGCGCACGATCTCGGCCTCGGGCAGGTCGGGCAGGACGTAGGCGAGGTTTTCGCGCACCCGCTTGTTCCAGCCCAGCAGCGGCGCCGCGACACGCGAGGTCAGCCAGCCGAGGACGGGCACCCGCCAGCGATAGGGCAGCCGCGCGGCGACCCACAGGACGGCGCGCACGACGCGGTCCTCCAGGGCCTGGCGTCTCGGGGATGTGGTCTTGGCCATGCGCTTGCTCGTGGTCTGGGGCGCGCGGGCTCCGGGGCGGGCCGCGCGTTTCGCGCCGCCAGACATAGAGCCCGCCTTGCGCGATCACAACAGCGCCCGGCTTCCCCGCGCGGTGTCAGGCGGCGAGGATCAGCCCCTCGTTCGGCAGCAGCTCGGCCGGCGCGTCGGACAGTGCCCGCTCGGGCCGCGTGGACAGCAGCGGCGTGCCGCGCGCGGGCAGGGGCCGGGCCTTGGCGGTGAAGTTCAGCACGACGTGAAGCGTACGACCGCCATGGGTGCGGGTATAGGCGAACAAGCTCTCGTCCGCGTGCAGCCTGCGATAGCGGCCGCGGGACAGCGCCGGTTCGGTCTGCCGAAGGTCGATGAGGGCGCGGTAGAGCGTGAGCATCGACCCGGGATCGTCCTCCTGCGCGGCGGCGCTGTCCACCGACGAGAGCGGCAGCCAGGGCGTGCCTTCGGTGAAGCCGCGGCCCGGGCCGTCAGTCCACGGGATCGGGATGCGCACCGGATCGCGGCCAAGGCCGTAGCCGGGATTGTTCTTTTCCCAAGGGTCCTGGACCATCTCGGGCGGGACGGTCTCGTTGACCATGCCCAGCTCATCGCCCTGGTAGATGGTCGGCGTGCCGCGCAGGGTGAGCAGCAGCATCGCCGCCACACGCGCTTGCGCCGGGCCGGTGCGGCTGGCCACCCTGTCGCGGTCGTGGTTGCCGAGCACCCAGTTGGGCCATGCGCCGGCGGGCAGGGCACCTTCGTAGGTATCGGCGAAGTCCGCGATGTGTAGCGGATCCCACGGCGCGGTGATCAGCTCGAAGTTGAAGGGCAGGTGAAAGCCGTCGCCGGTCTCGCCGTAATACAGCATCACCTCGTCGAGTGTGCCATAGGCCTCTCCCACGAGGACGCGACCGGGATATTCGTCGGCCACCTGCCGCATCTCGCGCACGATCTCGAATCCCTCGGGCTGGTGCGATGAATAGGTGCGGAAGAGCGACCGGGCGGGGCCTTCCTCGACCCGCCAGTCGGGGTTTGGCAGGTTGTCGCGAAGCTGGTCGTCCGGGGTCAGATGCTCGGCCGCGTCCACGCGGAAGCCGTCGACGCCGCGGTCGAACCAGAATCGCATCGTGTCGTACATCTCGGCCCGCACCTCGGGATTGCGCCAGTTCAGCGCGGGCTGCGCGTAGAGATAGATGTTGAGATAGTACTGGCCCGTAGGCTCGTCCCAGGTCCAGGCGGGGCCGCCGAACTCGCTGATCCAGTTGTTCGGCGGGCCGCCGTCTGGGGCGGGATCGCGCCAGATGTACCAGTCGCGCCTGGGATCGCTGCGCGAGGCCCGGCTGGCGCGGAACCACGGATGCTGGTCCGAGGTGTGGCTGGGCACGAAGTCGAGAAGCACGCGCAGACCGCGGGCATGGGCGTCGGCGACGAGCCGGTCGAAATCCTTCAGCGTGCCGAAGGTCGGGTCGATCCCCCGGTAGTCCGAGATGTCGTAGCCACCGTCGAGCATCGGAGACGGATAGATCGGAGAAATCCAGATCGCGTCGACGCCAAGCCCCGCGAGATGATCGAGCCGCTGCCCGATCCCGCGCAGGTCGCCCACGCCGTTGCCGCCGCTGTCCTGGAAGGAGCGCGGGTAGATCTGGTAGATGATGCCGTCCTGCCACCAGGGTGTCTGGGTCTGAGTCATCGGTTCCCTCGCCATCGCACCGTTCGAGCGCTAGCGAAGCCCGGCCCATGCTGCAAGATGCATGCCGGAACTTGTGGCCCCGTCGCGGATTGGCGATGCTGCACCTGCAAAGATAAGGACGAGAAAGATGGCCGTGACCGATGTTGCCGCCGCCATGAGCCCGGTCATGGCCTTCGCGATCGTCGGCGCGCTCGGGGTCGGGTCGCAGTGGCTGGCGTGGCGGCTCCGGCTGCCGGCCATCGTGCTGATGCTGGCCGCGGGCGTGATCGCCGGCCCGGTGCTGGGCCTCTTCGACCCCGAGCGCGATATCGGTCCACTGACGGGGCCGATCATCTCGGTCGCGGTGGCGGTGATCCTGTTCGAGGGCGGGCTTACGCTGAACTTCCGCTCGCTGCGGGACGCCGCCGAAGGCGTGAAGCGGCTGGTCTTCATCGGGGCACCGTTGGGGTGGCTGCTGTCGGCGCTTGCGCTGCGCTGGGGCGCGGGGCTGAGCTGGGAAAGCTCGGCGGTGTTCGGCGGCATCATGATCGTCACCGGCCCGACGGTGATCGCGCCGATGCTTCGCACGTCGCGGCTGGCGCGGCGGCCGGCGCAGCTGCTCCAGTGGGAGGCGATCGTCAACGATCCCATTGGCGCGCTCGCGGCGGTGCTGGCCTTCGAGGTGGTGCTGGTCGTGCGCACGGCCGAGACGCCGGGCACTGTGATCTGGGAACTTGCCATGGGGATCGGGCTGGCGGTGCTGTTCGGCCTGGCGGCGGGGTTCGGCCTGGCCTGGGCGTTCCGGCGCAACAAGGTGCCCGAGTTCATGAAGGTGCCGGTGCTATTCGCGGTCCTGCTGGCGGTCTTTGCCATCTCGGACACGGTTCTGCACGAAAGCGGGCTGCTGGCGGTGACGATCATCGGCATCGTGATGGCCAATGCCGACCTGCCGTCCTACGACGAAATCCGCCGCTTCAAGGAGCAGGCGACGGTCCTGCTCGTGTCGGGGGTGTTCATCCTCCTCGCGGCGTCGCTGGATTTCTCGACGCTGGCGCAGCTCGACTGGCGGGCGGCGGTGTTCGTGGCGCTGGTCGTGCTGATCGTCCGGCCGGTGACGGTGTTCCTGTCGCTCATGTCCACATCGCTGCCCTTCAAGGAAAAGCTGCTGGTCGCGCTGACCGGCCCGCGGGGCGTCGTGCTGGTGGCGGTCGCTGGCCTGTTCGGGGACCGCCTGTTCGGGCTGGGCGTCGGTGACGGCGCGCTGATCGGTCCGCTCGCCTTCGTGCTGGTCGCGGCGAGCGTGGTGGTGCACGGCTTCACGCTGGCTCCCTTCGCGCGGCTTCTGGGCCTCACGGGGGCCGAGACGCCGGGCGTGCTGATCGTCGGCGGCTCGCAATTCTCGACCGAGCTGGCCGAGGCGCTGAAAGAGGCCGAGATCCCGGTGCTGATCGCCGATCCGAACCGGGGACACCTGACCGCCGCGCGCAAGATCGGCGTGCCGACCTTTTACGGCGACATCCTGTCGGAAGCGGCCGAGTACCGGGTCGAGACCGCGGCCTACAAGATCGTCGTCGCGGCGACCGACAACGACGCCTACAACACGCTCGTCGCCACCGACCTCGCCCCGGAGTTCGGCCGCGAAAACGTCTACCAGGTCGCGCGTGAGAAATCGGACACCACGCGCCACGCGCTGCCCGCGTCGCTGGGCGGCCGGCGTTTCGGCGCGGGCGCCACCTACAACAATCTGAACCGAAAGGTCTGGAACGGCTGGGAGGTGAGGATCACCGGGCTGACCGAGGAATACGGGCTCAAGCGCTGGCGCCGGGACAATCCCGACGCGCTGATGCTGGCCTGGATCGGACGCGATACCGAGATCCACTTCATCGGCGACGCCGACGCGCCGCGCGACATTCCCGGCCGACGTATCGTCTCGGTCGCCCCGCCGCGCGAGGCCGCCCGCGCCGAGGCGGGCTGAGCGCCGTTCAGAGCAGCGAGCCGAGGAACGCCATCTCGGGCATCGAGGGGATGTTGCTGGCCCCGATGGCCAGCCCCGTCAGCGCCATCACGCGGCCGGTCGCGTTGATCGACCCGCCTTTGAGCAGGTTGTAGGTCAGCATCCCCGCGCCCACGGGCAGCGAGACCAGCATGAGCGAGGTGTTCATCGTGTAGATGGCCAGCTTGAGCGGCACGCTCTGCTCGTCCGGCAGATCCGGCGCGTTATCGCGGTTGTCGGCCTGCTTGTCCTGCAGCGCGCCGCCGCAGGGCGCGATCCGCTCGCCGCCGGTCTCGGTCACATATTCGCGGCCGGCATGGGACCAGACGATCTTGCTGGCGGCCTGGCTGGCGACGAAATGACGGACCACCGCCGCGCAGGCGCGGAAGCGCATCTTGGTCGCCGCGCTCGGATCCTCGGCATCCCTCGGAGTCTCCGACGAGACGCAGACGGTGTCGGAGTGCTCTTCGGGGCGCGACAGCGTGACGATGAGGCTGCGGCTGACGAACAGAAGCTCGTGCCCGGCGGCCTGGCCGACGACGTCGAACTCGTAGCCTTTCTGACGCAGCCGATCCACGAGTGGTTCGGCCAGCGCGCCGAGGTTCAGAGAGACCTCGCCCGGGTAGACGATCCTGGCAGTCGTTTCTGCATAGCGTCCAGACATGGGTGTTCCGGTCCTTTTGCCGTTTGGACCGTGATCGCGCCCAAATTGGTAAACAATGGGGCAGGAAAAGGTTAATTGCGTGGGTGGTATTAGCCGAAAGGTCACAACCCATGCGATATTGGGCGTAAACGTACTCGATCCCAGGTTTCAGGCAGCGGACTTTCGCCGAAAAGGTTCTGAGCAAGAAAAAACGGCCCGCGACGATGCCGCGGGCCGTTGGTGTCCGAGGGGGCGGCAGAGGGGCCGCCGCCCGGATCTCAGCAGCCGTAGTAGAGCTTGAATTCCACCGGGTGCGGGGTGTGCTCGTAGGCGTAGATCTCTTCCCACTTGAGATCCATGTAGCCCTCGAGCTGGCTCTTCGTGAACACGTCGCCGGCGAGCAGGAACTCGTGATCCTTCTCCAGCTCGTCCATCGCCTCGCGCAGCGAGGAGCAGACGGTCGGGATGCCGGCCAGCTCTTCCGGCGGCAGGTCGTAGAGGTCCTTGTCCATCGCTTCGCCCGGATGGATCTTGTTCTTGATGCCGTCGATGCCGGCCATCAGAAGCGCCGCGAAGCACAGGTAGGGGTTTGCCGACGGGTCGGGGAAGCGGGCCTCGACGCGCTTGCCCTTCGGGCTTTCCGACCACGGAATACGAACGCAGCCCGAGCGGTTGCGGGCCGAGTAGGCGCGAAGCACCGGCGCCTCGAAGCCCGGGATCAGGCGCTTGTACGAGTTCGTCGACGGGTTGGTGAAGGCGTTCAGCGCCTTGGCGTGCTTGAGAATGCCGCCGATGTAGAACAGCGCCTCGTCGCTCAGGTCGGCGTACTTGTCACCGGCGAAGAGCGGCTTGCCGTCCTTCCAGATCGACATGTTCACGTGCATGCCGGTGCCGTTGTCGCCCGCGACGGGCTTGGGCATGAAGGTGGCCGACTTGCCATAGGCGTGCGCCACGTTGTGGATGATGTACTTGTACTTCTGCAGGTTGTCGGCCTGGTCGACCAGCGACGAGAAGATCATGCCCAGCTCGTGCTGGCAGCTCGCGACCTCGTGGTGGTGCTTGTCGACCTTCATGCCGATCCGCTTCATCGTCGACAGCATCTCCGAGCGGATGTCCTGCCCGTCGTCGATCGGGTTCACGGGGAAGTAGCCGCCCTTGACGCCCGGACGGTGGCCCATGTTGCCCATCTCGTACTCGGTGTCGGTGTTCCACGACGCGTCCTGCGCGTCGACGTAGTAGGACACCTTGTTCATCTCGACCGAGTAGCGGACGTCGTCGAACAGGAAGAACTCGGCCTCGGGGCCGAAGAACGAGTTGTCGCCCACGCCGCTGGACTTCAGGTAGTCCTCGGCGTTGCGCGCGGTACCACGCGGGTCGCGGTCATAGCGCTCGCCGGTGTCGGGCTCGACCACGGTGCAGTGCACGGCCAGCGTCTTCTCGGCATAGAACGGGTCCATGTAGGCCGAGTCGGTGTCCGGCAGCAATTTCATGTCGGACTGGTCGATCGACTTCCAGCCCTGGATGGAGGAGCCGTCGAACATGAAGCCCTCGTCGAGGAAATCCTCGTCGACTTCGTGCGACATCACCGTCACGTGCTGCAGCTTGCCGCGCGGGTCGGTGAAGCGGATGTCGACGTACTCGACGTCTTCGTCCTTGATCGTCTTGAGAAAATCGGACTTGCTCATGTGTCCCTGTTCCCCCTGGAGTTAAGGTGTTGCGTGTTGGTCCGTCTGGCCGGCAGCGCCGCGCGCCCTGGTGTCAGAGCGCCTCGGTGCCGGCCTCGCCGGTGCGGATGCGGATCGCCTGTTCGACCGGCGAGACGAAGATCTTCCCGTCGCCGATCTTGTCGGTCTTGGCGGCCGCGACGATCGCCTCGATCGCGCCCTCGACCTGGTCATCGCCGAGCACGACCTCGATTTTGACCTTCGGCAGGAAGTCGACGACGTATTCGGCCCCGCGATAGAGTTCCGTGTGGCCCTTCTGGCGGCCGAACCCTTTCACTTCGAGCACGCTGAGGCCCTGGACGCCGATCTCTTGCAGCGCTTCCTTGACCTCGTCGAGCTTGAACGGCTTGATGATCGCCTCGATCTTCTTCATGCGGGCCGACTCCTTGGCTACGACGTGTTCCTGCGACAGACCATGTCCGCGCCGGGCTCTCAATGCACCGGGGCCTGCCTGAGAAACAGGCATGGCTGGGAATTTTATGGGCTGGCGCTCATTTAGTCATGTTGCTGAAAATGTACGCAGTTTGTGAAGGTGGCCGCAATGGCTGAGTTGATGACCGCGGCGCGGATGCGCCGGATCGAGACCGCCGCGATGGAACGGGGCGAAGTGACCGGCCTGGACCTGATGGAGCGCGCGGGGCGCGGCGCCGTCGAACAGATCGTCGCGGCCCGGCCGGCGCCGGGACACGCGCTGGTGCTGTGCGGGCCGGGCAACAACGGCGGCGACGGGTTCGTCGTGGCGCGGCATCTGCATGCCCGCGGCTGGAGCGTCGAGGTCGTGACGCTGGCCGACCCGGACAAGAGCGGCGGAGATGCGGGCACGAACCGCGACCGCTGGAGGGCCATCGGCCCCATCGCGCGGGAGGCGGGAAGCACGCCGCCGGACCTCGTCGTCGACGCGCTCTTCGGCACCGGCCTGTCGCGCCCCTTCGCCTGTCCCGACGCGCTGCGGCCGCCGCCGGGGGCGCTGCCGCTGCGGGTGGCGATCGACATGCCGTCGGGGCTGTGCTCGGACAGCGGACGGATCATCGGCGACGGGCTGGCCGCGGACCTGACGCTTACCTTCCACGCGCCGAAGGCGGGGCAATACCTCGCCGAGGGGCCTGAGTGGTGCGGCCGGGTCGTGACCGTGGACATCGGCCTGGGCATGGCCGACGATCCGGGCGGCCCCTCCCTGGTGGGTCCGCCCGAGGGCCTGGGCAAGACGGACGGCCACAAGTATGCCCACGGCCATGCCCTGATGCTGTCGGGCGGCGTGGGACGCGGGGGCGCGGCGCGCATGGCCGCGCGCGCGGCGCTGCGGGTCGGCGCGGGGCTGGTCACGCTGGGCTGCCCGCCGGCGGCGGTGATCGAGAACGCCGCGCAGCTCAACGCGATCATGCTGCGTCCCGTGGCCGACGCCGAGGCGCTGTCGGAGATGCTGTCGGACGACCCGCGCCTCAGCGCCGTGGGGCTTGGCCCGGGGCTCGGAACGGGCGACGCCACGCGGGCGCTCGTGGGGGCGGTGCTGAAGGCGCGGCGGCCCACGGTGCTGGATGCCGACGCGCTGTCGGTCTTTGCCGACGATCCCGAGACCCTGTTCGGCGACCTGCATCCCGGCTGTGTCCTGACGCCCCATGGCGGCGAGTTCGCGCGCCTCTTCCCCGACATCGCCGGTCGCCTGGCGGCCACGCCCGAAAGCGGGCCCGCCATGTCGCGCATCGACGCCGCCACCGAAGCGGCGGCCCGCGCCGGCTGCGTGGTGCTGCTGAAAGGGCCGGACACGGTCATCGCGGCGCCGGACGGCACGGTCCGGGTCCACGCGGGCCGCTACGGTCGCGCGGCGCCCTGGCTGGCGACCGCCGGGACGGGCGATGTGCTGACCGGCCTGATCGCCGGGCTCCTGGCGCGCGGTCTCGCGCCCGGGCGGGCGGCGGCGACGGCGGCGTGGCTGCATGTCGAGGCGGCGCGGCGAGTCGGTCCGGGGCTGATCGCCGAGGACCTGCCGGAGGTGCTGCCGGCGGTGCTTGGCGGGCTCGGGAGCTGACCCTGAGGCCTTGGCTGACCGGTTCGTGGGGGCGCTGCCCCCACACCCCCGGGATATTCTGGGACAGAAGAAGGTGGGGGGCCTCAGTGCGGGGCGGTGATGCGGGCGAGGCCTTCGACCTTGGCACGGGCGCGGCCGCTGTCGAGGCTGTCGCGGGCCTGTTCGGCGCCGTCCCGGAGGTCGGCGGCGCGGCCCGCCACCACAAGGGCCGCGGCGGCGTTGAGGAGGACGGCATCGCGGTAGGCCGCCGCGCGGCCCGGATCGGCGGCGCCGTCGAGCAGGGCGCGGAAGGCGCGGCCGTTCTCTTCGGCGGTGCCGCCCAGGATGTCCTCGAACCGGTGACGGGGCAGGCCCGCATCCTCGGGCGCGATCTCGTGCATGGTGACCGTGCCGTGGTCGAGCGCCGCCACGGCGGTGGGTTCGGAAATCGCGATCTCGTCGGTCCCGTCGCCACCATGGACGATCCAGGCGGCCTCGGAGCCGAGCTCGGCCAGGGTCTCGGCCATCGGGCGGATCACGTCGGCGGAGAAGGCCCCGGTGAGCTGACGCGTCACGCCGGCGGGGTTGGTGAGCGGGCCGAGGATGTTGAAGATCGTGCGGGTTCCGAGCTCGATCCGGGTCGGGCCCACATGGGCCATGGCGGGATGATGCATCGGCGCCATCATGAAGCCGATGCCGACCTCGGCCAGGGCCTCTTCGACGATCTCGGGGCCGACCATCACCTCGACCCCCATCTGTCCCAGGGCATCGGCCGCGCCGGATTTCGAGCTGAGGTTGCGGTTGCCGTGCTTGGCCACGGGCACGCCGGCGCCGGCGACCACGAAGGCGGCGGCAGTCGATATGTTGAGCGTGCCCTTGCCGTCGCCGCCGGTGCCGACGATGTCGATCGCGCCCGACGGCGCGCGCACCTTTCGGCACTTGGCCCGCATCACGGCCGCGGCGGCGGCGTATTCCGACACCGATTCCCCACGGGTGCGCAGGGTCATCAGCAGGCCGCCGATCTGGCTGGGGGTCGCGCCGCCCTCGAACAGGATGGTGAAGGCCGCCTCGGCCTCGTCGCGGGTCAGGGGGCGGTCGACCGCGCTGGCGATGAGGGCCTTGATCGTGCCGTCGCTCATGCCGGGACCGCCAGACGGTCGAGGAAGGTCTTGAGCATCTTGTGGCCGTGTTCCGAGGCGATGCTCTCGGGGTGGAACTGCACGCCCTCGATCGGCAGTGTGCGGTGCGCGAGGCCCATGATCGTGCCGTCGGCGAGCTCGGCCGTGATCGAGAGCGTGTCGGGAAGGCTGGCACGCTCGACGATCAGCGAATGGTAGCGCGTGGCGCGTAGTGGGCTGGGCAGGCCGGCGAAGACGCCCTGGCCGCGGTGATGCATGTCGGCCGTCTTGCCGTGGACGATCTCGCCCGCGCGCACGACACGGCCCCCGAAGGCCTGTCCGATCGTCTGGTGGCCGAGGCAGACGCCGAGAAGCGGCGTGCCGGCCTTGGCCGCCGCAAGGGTGAGGTCGAGGCAGATGCCCGCGCGGTCGGGGTCGCAGGGGCCGGGCGACAGCACGATCGCCGTAGGCCGCAGATCCATCGCTTCGGTCACGCTGAGCGCATCGTTGCGGCGCACGGCCACCTCGGCCCCGAGATCGCCGAGGTACTGCACGAGGTTGTAGGTGAAGCTGTCGTAGTTATCGATGAGCAGCAGCATGGGGTCCTCTTGCGCGATGGGGGGTGAACGCGCGATGCGGTCGCGGTATACATGGCGCGAGGCGCCGCGGAGCGTCAAGGCATCGGGCAGCAGGGAGGCAACTCTATTGGGGCGAGGTTTCGTGTCCGGCGTGCTCTGGGGCGCCGCCGTGTCGGCCGCCGCGCTGCTGGTGACCGCGCAGGTCGGGGGACGGGTGTCGTTCGACCCGCCCGACGCCGGCGCCGTCGAGGTGCCGGCCGGGACACCCTTCGACCGGGCGCGGCCCGACACGGCGCCGGTCGCCCCCGCGGCGGACGAGGCGCCCGCGGCCGATGCGGATGCGAGCCGGCTGGATGCGCCCGCGGGCGGTGCGGACAAGCCGCCCGACGCGGAGTCGGTGCCCGCAGCGCCGCCCGTCGCGGCCACGCCCGACGGGCCTTCGATGACGCCGGCTGAGGAGATTGCGCCGGCCGATGTGCCAGGGGACGAGCCGGCGGTCGCACCGGATCAGCCTGTGGCGCCGGCCCAGCCCGCCGCCGACGCGCCGCCCGAGGCCGAGACCGGCCTGCGGCTGCCGCGTGCCGCCGATCCCGAAACCCTGTCCCTGTCGCCCGAGCAGGGCATGGCCGATGCCGGCGAGGAGCCGGCGCCGCGGCTGCCGCGGAGTGTGGACGCGGCGCAGCCGGACCCGTCGGCATCACGCGCGTCCGCGCCGTCGCGCGAGAGCGCTCCGGTCGGGTCGGTTACCGGCGGCGGCCGGCCCGAGGTCGCTGTGTCGCCACTGCCGGGTGCCGGGCCGGTCGTGGGAGACGCCACGCCCGACATCGCTGGTGGGGATGGCGGTTCGCTGGCGCTGGACCGGACGACGCCGCGGGTGGCGGGCGAGGGTGCGTCGGCGGACGTCCTGCCGGAGACAGGCACCGCGCCCGAGGGGCGAGCGGGCCCCGAAGAGAGGTCGCCGGTGATGCCGGTGACCGAGCTGCCCGGTTCGGGCGGGCCTGACGGGCCCGGAGGCGTCAGCGACCGGCTGGCGCTGTCGGTCCCGCGCGTCGAGCGGCCGGGCGTGTCGCGGGCCGAGACGCCGGTCGCCCCGCCGCGCGCCGCGTCGGCCGAGAGCGATCCGGCGGTGCTGCCCCGCGCGGCGGCGCCTCGGGTGGCGGCGCCGGTTGGTGCGCCTCTGTTGCAGGGGCCCGCCGCACCGGAGGTCGGACTGGGGGCGTCAGCGCCAGCCTCCGATGGTGCCGTTCCGGGTGCGCTGGTCCCGGCACAGGAGGAGGCGGTGCCGGCGGGCGAGCGCCTTGTCTCGGGCGGCGCGCTGGGACCGTTGGAAAGCGATCCGACGAGCTCGGACCGGTTGGAGACGTTCGAGGATGAGGCCATGCTTGGCGAGGGGCCGGATTGGGTCTCGGGTGACGGCGCGCTGAGCGAGAACGCGGTGGCGTTCGATCCGCCGGTGACGCTGCCGCTGATGGCGGTCCTGCTGCTGGAGGGAGATGGTGCGGCGGTGAAGGTCGGCTTTCCGGTAACGCGGGTGGTCGGTGTCTCGGGCGCGTCGGACCACGAGACCGAACTGGTTCTGAGCCTGCCGGACGGGGATCGCGACTGGCTCCGCCTTCTGGACGAGGCGCCCCGCAGTGTTGCCGTTCTGGTCGCGGAGGCGGAGAACGACACTTTATTTGAGGCCATCGCGCGGAGCGGGCACGGGCTGGTGACATACCAAGCCGGCGACGCCGTGCGGCAGGCGGCGGCGCGGGCGGGTGTGCCGGTCGTGGACGCGCGGGAACGGGTGGACGCCGAGGGCCGCGACATGCGGGCCGTGCAGCGGTTCTTGGATCACGCGGCTTTCCGGGCGCAGCGGAGCGGGGCGGTTGTCGTCATGGCGCGGAACACGCTGTCGACGCGCGCCGCGCTGAGGGACTGGCAGGCCCAGGGGCGCGCGGAGGACGTGGCGCTTGCGCCCGTGTCGGCAGTCCTCCGCGCGGTGGGACGCAGCGCCCGCTCAGGCGGTGGCGGTTAGCGGCGTCGCCGCGGCAAGCTCGATCCCGCCGGCATAGATGATGTGCGCCTGCTCGAAGACCGGTTCGATCACCCGGAGCGTCCGCGGGGCGAGACGGGCGATGTAGGTGCCGTCCACCAGGCGCGAGACCGGCACCTGCGCGAACCGTGTGCCGTAGAGCGCCCGCGCGCGCCAGCCGCGTACGAAGACACGCTGGGTCGGTGCGAGGATGACGTCGGACCCGGGGCGGTCATGGGCGAGCGCGCTGGGGCGGATACGACAGGGACGGACACCAGCCAGTTGCCGCACCCGCAGGTCGAGCAGCCGCATCATCCCGGCGTCTCGGGTGACGATCCGGTCGCCTGGCGCGAGTGCCTCGATGGGACGGGCGCCCTGGGCTGTCATCACGAGGGTGCCGGGCGCGATGCCGCCGAGGGCGGGGGCGCCGTGAGGACGGGACGGGACCGTGGCGGAACCGTGGGACATGGAATGCTCTCGATTGGCCTGCCGGTCCTCCTGTCGCCCGATTGTGTCAAGATTCGGTTGGGTGAGGGTGGATTGTGGGGCCGATCGCGCGGGTTTCCGGCAATTTCGCCCGGCCGCGGGAGCCTTTTCCTCTCGCCAGCGCGGTGCCGCTTTGCTACAGGGCGGCGCAGCGTTCGTGCCCCGGCACGGCCCGCGGGTGTGGCGGAACTGGTAGACGCACTTGGTTTAGGTCCAAGCGCCGCAAGGCGTGGAGGTTCGAGTCCTCTCACCCGCACCACTTCTTGTCTTTCGTCGGCGTCTCGACGGAAGGTCGGCGGAGCCCGTGCATGTCCCGCAAACACAGGGGCAATCGGCTTGCGTCCCGCAAACCGGCCTTCTAGAAGGGCGCAAATTTCGCGCAGGGCCCCCCGAGGGGCGGCCAGAAGGAACGGATCAGCATATGCAAGTCACGGAAACGCTCAACGAAGGGCTCAAGCGCTCCTACCACATCACCGTCCCGGCCACCGAGCTGGACGCGAAAGTCGACGAGAAGCTCGCCGAAGCGCAGCCCGATGTGGAGATGAAGGGCTTCCGCAAGGGCAAGGTTCCGCTGGCACTGCTGAAGAAGCAGTTCGGGCAGCGCCTGATGGGCGAGGCGATGCAGGAAGCCGTCGACAACGCGATGTCGCAGCATTTCGAGGACTCGGGCGACCGTCCGGCGCAGCAGCCGGAAGTGAAGATGGCGAACGAGGACTGGAAGCCCGGCGAGGACGTCGAGGTCGACATGTCCTACGAGGCGCTGCCGGACATCCCGGACTTCGACGCCAAGTCGATCCAGCTGGAAAAGATGGTCGTCACGCCCGATGAGGCGGCAGTCGACGAGGCGCTGCAGAGCCTGGCCGAGAACGCCCAGAACTTCGAAGCCAAGGACGGCGCGGCCGAGGACGGCGACCAGGTCGTGATCGACTTCAAGGGCTCGATCGACGGCGAGGAGTTCGAGGGCGGCGCGGCCGAGGACTATCCGCTGACGCTGGGGTCGAACTCGTTCATCCCGGGCTTCGAAGAGCAGCTTAAGGGCGTCAGCGTCGGCGACGAGAAGACCGTCGAGGTGAAGTTCCCCGAGGAGTACGGCGCCGAGACCCTGGCGGGCAAGGACGCGCAGTTCGCCGTCACCGTCAAGGAAGTGAAGGCGCCGGCGGCGGCCGAGGTCGACGATGAGCTGGCCAAGAAATACGGCGCCGAGGATCTCGAGGCGCTGAAGACCCAGATTCGCGAGCGGCTCGAGGCCGAGTACGGCAACGCCTCGCGCGCGGTTATGAAGCGTGAGCTGCTGGACAAGCTGGACGAGCAGGTCAAGTTCGACCTGCCGCCGAGCTTGGTCGAAGCCGAGGCCAAGCAGATCGCCCACCAGCTGTGGCACGAGGAAAACCCCGAGCATCAGGGCCACGATCACCCCGAGATCGAGCCGACCGAAGAGCACCAGAAGCTGGCCGAACGCCGCGTGCGCCTTGGTCTGCTGCTGGCCGAGATCGGTCGCGAGAACGATATCCAGGTGACCGACCAGGAAATGACGCAGGCGGTGATGAATCAGGCGCGCCAGTATCCGGGTCAGGAGCGCCAGTTCTTCGAGTTCGTTCAGCAGAACCCGCAGATGCGTCAGCAGCTGCAGGCGCCGATCTTCGAGGACAAGGTCGTCGACTACATCTTCGAGCTGGCCGAGGTGTCTGAGAAGGAAGTCTCGAAGGAAGAGCTGCAGAAGGCCGTCGAAGAGCTCGAAGACGAAGAGTGATCCGACGCCGCGCCATCTGGCGCACGGAATGTGGGGCCGCCGCGGAACATGTCCGCGGCGGCCCTTTTCGTTCCGGGGATAAACCGGTCGCGGCCGGCGTTAAGACGGCACGATCCCTGTTCGCGGAGGCCGAAGGGCGGTAATTGCAGAGGTGCATCACCAACAGGAGAGACGCCATGCTTCGCATGACCGCCGCCATCGCCCCGCTGCTTCTCTGCGCCGGGGCTGCGACCGCGCAACAGCAGGTCGATCCCAAGGTCCTTGTCGTCACCATGTTCGGCGGCGAGGCCGCGCCTTGGCTCGAGAACCTCGACCTGTCGCAGGAAGTGACCGTGCCGGGACTGCCCGAGGACTTCCCCGCGCTGCATTGCAACGACGACGTGTGCGTGATGACCACGGCGATGGGCTTTGCCAATGCGGCGAGCTCGCTCTCGGCCGTGGTCTACGGGGATGCGGTGGACCTGACGGACAGCTACGTGCTGATCGCCGGGATTGCCGGGGTCGATCCGGAACACGGCACGCTTGGCTCGGCCCATTGGGCGCGCTTCGTGGCGGATGCCGGGCTGCGTCACCAGATCGACCCGCGGGAGGTGCCTGAGGACTGGGACACGGGCTCGATTCCGCTCGGCGCGTCCGAGCCGGGCAGCGACGCGGGGTGGACCGCCGGGACCGAGCTGTTCGTGCTGAACGCGACCCTCGCCAACCGCGCGGCCGAGATCAGCAAGGACGTGGAGCTGATGGACTCGCAGACCGCCGGCGACTACCGGTCCGCCTACGATCAGGAGGCCGCGCAGCGTGCGCCCTTCGTCAGCGTCTGCGACACGGTCTCGGGCGACACCTACTGGCACGGCGAGATGATCGCCGAGGATGTCGAGGCGACGATGGAGCGGCTCAGCGGAGGCGAGGGCACCTATTGCACGACGCAGATGGAGGACAACGCGACGCTGACCGCGCTGTCACGCGGGGCCAAGGCGGGTCTTGTCGACATGTCGCGCGTTGTCGTCCTGCGCACCGGTTCGAACTTCGACCGGTCGGCGCCCGACCAGACGGCTGCTGAGTCGCTGGCGGCAGAGTCGGGGGGCTACGGACCGGCGACCGAGAACGCCTATCGCGTCGGCAACGCACTGGTCGAAGAGATCGTCTCGAACTGGGACGCTTGGTCCGACGGCGTGCCCGAGTGACATTCGGGCCGGCCCGCCACACTAGGGCGGGCCGGCAACCGCGGCGCGGTCTCAGTTCGTGCCCGAGCCGGTCGTCAGGCGGATCACCGCGCCGTCGGGAAAGTCCGTTGCGACGAGGAGCGAGCCGTCCTCGTCAACCTCGACATCGCGGACCCGCCCGAGCTGCGGCATGATCCGCTCTTCCTCGGTCGCGGTGCTGTCGTCCAGCGCCACGCGCACGAGCCCGCCAGAGACGAGCCCGCCAATCAGGATGTCCCCCTCCCAGTCCGAGAACATCCCGCCCTCGTAGAAGGTCATGTCGCCGGGGGCGATCACCGGATCCCAGTAGTAGCGCGGCTCGACGAAGCCCTCGGGCTCGTGCGCGGCCTCGCCGCTGCCGATCGGGTTGCCGGAATACTGCTCGCCGTAACTGACGACGGGCCAGCCGTAATTGGCGCCGGGCTCGATCAGGTTCAGCTCGTCGCCGCCCGCGGGCCCGTGTTCGATCGTCCAGAGATTGCCGGTCGACGGCCGGATCGCGGCGCCCTGCACGTTGCGGTGGCCATAGCTGTAGATCGAGTCGATGGCCGCGTCGTCGTCGAGGAACGGATTGTCGTCGGGCACCGACCCGTCGAGGTTCAGGCGTGCGACCTTGCCGTAGGTCTTGTCGAGGTCCTGGGAATAGACGCGTTCGTCCATCGACGAATGCTCGCCCATGGTGACGAAGACGTGCCCGTCACCGTCGAACACCACGCGGCTGCCATAGTGCTTGGCCGTGGGCGAGGGCGGATCCTGCACGAAGATGTCCTCTACCTCGCTCAGCTGCGTCATGTCCTCGCTCAGCACGCCGCGCGCGGCGGCGGTGGCCGACATGCCGTCGCCCATGGGCTTGGAATAGGTGAGGTAGATCATGCGGTCGTCCTCGAAGGACGGCCCGGCCTTCACGTCCAGTAGACCGCCCTGTCCCTGGTTGAACACCTCGGGCACGCCGGAAATCGGGTCTGACAGCGTGCCGTCCTCGCCGATTTGACGCAGGTTCCCGCTGCGCTCGGTCACGAGGTAGCCGCCGTCGCCCGGAAGCATCTCGATCGCCCAGGGATGGACGAGACCGCCGGCCACTTCGGTGCTCTGAATCTCGTAGTCCGAGGGGGTGAGGGGCGCGCGGGTCTGGTTCTCGAACGCCGGCTCGAAGTCGGGCACGTTCTTCGCGCCCCACTGGTGTGTCTCTTGCGCCAGGGCAAGCCCGGGCAGGGCGGTGACCAGGGCGATGGTGCTGATCGCTGTCGCTCGGGGCATGTCGGTCTCTCCTCTAGGGTACGATCGGGGAACGCGGCGCGCGGGCGCCCGGTTCGCATCCGAACGCGCGCCGCCGCGCGGTAAACTGTCGCGTCCCCTGTCGGGATCCCGGCCGGCGCTTCCGCGGGCAAGGGGCCCGAAATCGCGTCGCATGCCCGCCAAATCCGCCGTCATGTTCGATTTTTATGGTTTTATGACGGATTCTCGCTGACCTTACGTAAGGACTGCGGCAACGCCGCGCGCGCGGCCTCGTCCGGACACACAAGGAAGAGGGCCCTGAAGGTATGAGCAACGAAGTATTCGTCGTCGCCTACGAAGGCGGCGGGGGTGGGTCGAACGTGCTGGATTACGCTATCGCGCGGGCGAAGAAGGAGGGCGCCGAGCTGAGGCTGGTGCATGTCCTCGAATGGTCGCCCTACCAGTTCCTGACCCCCGAAGAACTGGAAGAACGTCACGCCCGGCGAAACGACGAGGTGCGCCGGGCGCAGGCACATATCATCGACCCGGCGATCGAAAAGGCGAGGACCGCCGGCGTGACCGCGACCGGCGACCTGTCCTACGGGTCCGTCGTGCCCCTTGTCGCCAAGGCCGCGAAAAGCTGCGGCGCCTCGATGATCTTCGTCGGCAGATCGGGGTCCGATTCCATCGGCGCCCGCATCTTCGGCTCCGTTCCCCTGGGGCTGGCGCAGATCGCCAGCGTCCCGACCGTCATCGTGCCCTGAAAGGCGTATCACATGCAGTTCTTCAAGATGCCAACCGCTCTCGCCGCGGGCCTGATCCTTGCCGGACCGGCCGCGGCGCAGGGGATCGACGAGACGATCAACGGGCTCTTCGACCAGTATACAAGCTGGTACGTCGCGCTGATCTTCGCGGACCTGCCGGGCACGAACTTCTCGTGGATCGCGCTCTGGCTGGTGGTCGCGGCGCTTATCTTCACCTGGTATTTCGGCGCCATCCAGCTGAAGGGGTTCACCCATTCCATCAAGCTGGTGAAGGGAGACTATTCCGATCCCAACGACGCCGGTGAGGTCAGCCATTTCCAGGCACTCGCGACGGCGCTGTCGGGGACGGTCGGGCTCGGCAATATCGCCGGCGTGGCGGTGGCCGTCAGTATCGGCGGGCCCGGCGCGACCTTCTGGATGATCATCGCCGGACTGTTCGGCATGGCGACGAAGTTCACCGAGTGCACGCTGGGGGTGAAGTATCGCAACGAATATGCGGACGGCACCGTCTCGGGCGGTCCGATGTACTACATCACCAAGGGGTTTCGTGAACGGGGGCTCAAGGGTGGCCCCGCTGTGGCGATCCTGTTCTGCATCTTCACCATCCTTGGCGCCCTCGGCGGCGGCAACATGTTCCAGGCCAACCAGGCCCATGCGCAGCTGTCGGGCGTTCTGGGGGAATATCCCGGCTGGATCACCGGGGTGATCCTCGCCATCGTGACCTTCGCGGTCATCGCCGGCGGTCTCAAGTCGATCGCCCGCGTGACCGAAAAGGTCGTACCGTTCATGGCGATCTTCTACGTCATCGTGTCGGTGCTGATCCTGATCCTGAACGCCGACCAGATCCTCTGGGCCTTCGGTCAGATCTTCCAGGGCGCGTTCACCGGCCTGGGCGTGGTCGGCGGCTTTACTGGCGCGCTGATCCAGGGCTTCCGCCGGGCGGCGTTCTCGAACGAGGCGGGTATCGGCTCGGCGGCGATCGCGCACTCTGCGGTCCGCACGAAAGAACCGGTGACCGAGGGCTACGTGGCCCTGCTCGAGCCGTTCATCGACACAGTGGTGATCTGCACCATGACCGCGCTGGTCATTGTGATCACCGGCGTGCTGAACCAGGATCCCGAAACCGGCCTCTATATATGGAACGCCGAGGCCGGGCAGATCCGCACCGATGGCAACGTATCCGGGGTCGAGCTTACATCGGCGGCCTATGCGCAGGTGTTCCCGTGGTTCCCGGTGCTGCTGGCGATCGCGGTGGTGCTGTTCGCCTTCTCGACGATGCTCAGCTGGTCCTATTACGGGCTAAAGGCCTGGACCTACCTGTTCGGCGAAGGCAAGACGAAGGAGCTCGTCTTCAAGACGATCTTCTGCCTGTTCATCATCGTCGGATCGGCGGCCAGCTTGGGGCCGGTGATCGACTTCTCCGATGCGATGCTGTTCTCGATGGCTGTTGTCAACGTGATCGCGCTCTACTTCCTGATGCCCATCGTCCGGCAGGAGCTGGACCAGTACGTCGCCCGCCTGCGGTCGGGTGAGATCAAGAAGTTCAACTAGAGCCGTCGCAAACGAAAATGGCCGCGCCCGGCAGGGCGCGGCCATTCATTTTTCAGAGCGACAGGATCACTCGCGGTCGAGCTTCTCGTCCAGCTCTTCCTTTTCCTGGACCGAGGGCTCTTCGGTGGCCTGCTCGGTTTCGGTCTCCAGCTCGTCGAGCTGCGCCGCGCCGATCTCGTCGAAGAGTTCCTGGATCTCGAACTCGGCCGCGGCTTCTTCCTCGGCGGCGAGCTGCTGGATCGACTTGCCCTGCGCCTGCAGCTCGGCCTCTTCCGGCGAGCGTGCGACGTTCAGCTCGACCTCGATCTCGACCTCGGGGTGCAGCAGCACCTCGGCCTTGTGCAGGCCCAGATCCTTGATCGGGGTGTGCAGGCGCACCTGCTTGCGGTCGATGTCGAAGCCGGCTTCCTTCGCGCTTTCGGCGATGTCACGCGTGGTGACCGAGCCGTAGAGCGAGCCGCCGTCCGAGGCGGACCGGATCACGATGAACTGCTTGCCGTCGAGGTCGGCGGCCGTCTTCTCGGCCTCCTTCTTGGTTTCCTCGTTACGGGCCTGCAGTTGCTGCTTCTGGTCCTCGAAAGCCTTCACGTTGGCTTCCGACGCCCACAGCGCCTTCTTCTGCGGCAGCAGGAAGTTGCGCGCATAGCCTTCGCGGACGGACACGACGTCGCCCATCTGGCCCAGCTTCGCCACGCGTTCGAGCAGGATGACGTTCATTGCCATTGGTCTGTCTCCCTTACTTCACGGCGTAGGGAAGCAGGGCGAGGAACCGGGCGCGCTTGATCGCGCGGGCCAGCTCACGCTGCTTCTTCGAGCTGACGGCGGTGATCCGCGAGGGGACGATCTTGCCCCGCTCGGAGATGTAGCGCTGCAGCAGTTTGGTGTCCTTGTAGTCGATCTTCGGCGCGTTGTCGCCGGAGAACGGGCATACCTTGCGGCGGCGGAAAAACGGTTTGGCTGCCATGGTCTAGCTCCTATCCTTCAAGATCAGCGGCGCTCGCGACGGCCGTCGCGCTCGTCCCGCTTCTGCATCTGCACCGACGGGCCGTCGTCGTGCGCGTCGACGCGGATGGTCATCACCCGCATGACGTCGTCATGCAGCCGCATCAGGCGCTCCATCTCGTGCACGGCCGGCGCCGGGGCGTCGGTGCGCAGGAAGGCGTAGTGCCCCTTGCGGTTCTTGTTGATCTTGTAGGCCATGGTCTTCACGCCCCAGTACTCCGAATCGACGACCTTGCCGCCGTTGTCGGACAGAACCGTGCTGAAGTGTTCCACAAGTCCCTCGGCCTGGCTGTTCGACAGGTCCTGGCGAGAGATGAAGACATGCTCGTAAAGCGGCATGTACTCTCCATTTTTCATCGGGCGCGCTTCAAAGGACGGGCAATTTGCAAGACCTTCCGCGACCCGTCCACGAGGGGCTGCGCCGGTTTCGTGAGCTGCGGAAGACCACGGGCTTATACACGGTCGCCGAATTGATGCAACCATGCCGCAATCTCGCCGCGGCGGGGCGCTAGCGGGATCCGAACGGCGAGCTGGCGGAGTCGCGGGGCATGGGCAGACGGACGGGACGGGCGCAGACGCAGATCTTCGGCGCGGGACGCGCGCGGGTTGCGGTGCGCGAGATGCCCTGGGGCTATGTCGTGCGCCCGTGCGGCCCGGTGCGCTCGCGCGCAAAGGTCGCGGCGGTGGGCCTGATCGTCGGCCTGTCCGGCGCCGTGGTAAACCTGCTCCTCTCCGCCGGGCTCGTCTCGGCAGCGGTGTCGGCCGGCCTCTGCGTGGCGCTCTCCATGCCGCTCCTCGCCATACTGCCGCGGGGTCGCGGCCCCGAGATCCATTTCGACGTCACGCGGCGCGAGATGCGGCTGATGCGTGGCGGAACCGGCGGCCGGGCGCGTCTGCTGCGCCGGATCGGCTTCGACGGGATCGAGAGCCTCTATCTCCAGCGGGTCAAGCGGCCGCATGCGCCGGCCCGGCTCTTCGCGCGCCTCGCCCACGATCTCCGCCCGGTGGAGCTTGCCTTCGCCTGCGAAGAGGGGCTGACCCTGCTGCACCGGCGCATGTCCCGCGACCTGCGCCCCGAACAGCCGCGTGATCTCGTCGCGCCCCCGGCGCGCGAAGTCGCCTGACCGCGCGCTGCGCGGCCCCGCACAGGAGCTGTTTGGCTGCCGCGATTGCCGGGGCGCTCCGGCGCCCGATATGCCCCCGACATCATCCCAACGGAGGTTTACCGATGAAGACCATTCTCACCGCCGCGCTCCTGTCCGCCACCGTCACCGGCGCCGCCTGGGCCGAGCCAGTCGCCTGGGAACTCGATCCCAGCCATAGCCAGATCGTGTTCACATACAACCACCTCGGCTACTCGACCGGCACGGGCATGTTCTCCGGGTTCGAGGGCGACATCATGTTCGACCAGGAAAACCCCGAAAATTCCTCGGTCGAGGTCTCGTTTCCGGTCCGCTCGATGCTGACCGGCTGGGAAGCCCGGTTCGAGCACTTCATGTCCGACGATTTCTTCGGCGCGGGCGACGAGTCCGACGAGATGGTCACCTTCGCCTCCACGTCGATCGCGCAGACGGGCGAGGACACGGCCGAGATCACCGGTGACCTGACGCTCAACGGCGTCACCAAGGAGGTCGTGCTCGACGCCACGCTGAACCAAGTCTCGGAGCACCCGATGGAGGGCGAACCCTGGGCCGGCTTCGACGCCACCACCACGCTGCTGCGATCGGACTACAACGTTGGCATGTTCGCGCCCTATGTCAGCGACGAGGTCGAGGTACGCATCTCGATCGAGGCGATGCAGGCCGACGGCCAAGATTCCTGAGGCAACCGTCCGACACCAAAGGGGGCGTCTTCTTCGAGGCGGCCCCTTTTTCACGTCGAAACCCTTCTTCTGCCCCGAAAATATCCTCGGGGGATGAATTGCGCGTCAGCGCAAGAAGGGGGCGGACAGCCCCCTTCCTCCACGCCTGACGCCCGCGCTACCCGTCCCGGTCCCCGCGCCGCGTCGCCGTCAGGTCGACCGACACCTCGACACCGAAGCCCAGGTTGTCCGCGTTCGTCTCGCCGCTGCCGATGTCATAGCTCCGCCGGTCCAGCGTCGTGCCGCCCTGCATCCGGGCGGTGTCGCCGTCGATCTCCATCGTGAAGGGTAGCGACACCGGCGCTGTCTCGCCCTTCAGCGTGACGGTGCCCTCGGCCACATAACCCGGCTCGGCCGGCACGATATCGGCGGAAAAGACGGCCCGCGGATGCTCTTCCGCCGCGAAGTATTTCGGTCCCATAGCCTGCTCGGTGACCGAGCCCAGGGTCAGGGAGGGGACCGAGATCGTCACCTCGACCTCGCCGTGGCGTCCCTCCACTGGCTCTTCCGAGAACTCGATGTCGGCCTGCCACTCCGCGAAGCGGCCCTCGACGTCTTCGCCGAACTGCCGGACGGTGATGCCCAGCGTGCCCTCCTGCACCTGCCAACTGCCCGCTGCCTCCGCGAGCGGCTCCACGGACGCGACGCGGTCACCCTCGGCCTCCGCCAGCGCCAGCGCCGTGCCGATGCCCGCCACGTAGACGAGCGTTGCCGCCAGCGCCGCAGGCGCATGGCCCGGTGAAGGGCCGTGCCCGGCGGCGTCGGTGCGACCGGGCAGCATGCGGGCGAGTGTCGCGTCGCGGTCGGCGACCGCATGTTTCACGGCCCCCGCGATGTGCAGGACCAGCGCGGCGATCAGCACCTTGGTAAACACCCAGTGAATGCTGGCGGCGGTCACGGCGACCGCGGCGGTCTTGGGCACCAGAGGCAACGTCTGGCCCAGCGGCCAGAGGATCGGCGCAAATCCCTCGGTGGCCGCGTGATGCACCCAGCCCGACAGCGGCACCACCACAAGGGCGGCATAGAGCGCCCAGTGCACGCTTTGCGCCAGCCAGGTCTCGGCCCGGCGCGTTGGGTGCATCGGTGCGGGGCGCGGCTGCGTCAGCGCCCACAGGATGCGCAGCAGCGCCACGGCAAAGGCCGCCACGCCGATCGTCTTGTGGACCGAGAACAGCTGCGCCTTCAGCGCCAGCGTCTCGCCCGGTTCCAGCGGCAGGCGGTTCGCATACCAGCCCAGCGGGATCGCCGTGAGGATCAGCAGGGCGGTCAGCCAGTGGAACGTCTTTGTCACCGCGCCGTAGCGCGTGGCAGTATTCGTCAGCGACATGCGGTTTCCGATGCGTCGGGTTGCGGTCGAGCGGACGATACCTGTGCGGGGGCGCCCGGCAATCGCCAATCGATGCACGCCGGATGTGCGCCAGGACGCGGACGTTGCCTCGCGCCGCGCCGTGGGCTAAGGCCCTGCGGCAACGCACCAGAGAGGGGGACGAAGATGAGCCGAGCATGGGTGTTTCCGGGGCAGGGCGCGCAGGCCGTCGGGATGGGCCGCGACCTTGCCGAGACGTACCGGGACGCACGCGCCGTCTTCGAAGAGGTCGACGAGGCGCTCGGAGAGAAACTGTCGGCGCTGATCTGGGAGGGGCCGTCCGAGACGCTGACCCTGACCGAGAACGCGCAGCCGGCGCTGATGGCGACGTCGATGGCGGCGCTCGCCGCGCTCAGGTCCGAGGGGCTGGCCGCGGACGGCGCGGCCTTCGTGGCCGGTCACTCCCTTGGCGAGTATTCCGCGCTGGCGGCCGCCGGATCGCTGAGCGTTGCCGATGCGGCGCGGCTCCTCCGGCTGCGGGGCCGGGCGATGCAGCAGGCCGTGCCCGTGGGCGAGGGCGCGATGGCCGCGCTCCTGGGGCTCGATTTCGACACCGCGCGGGCCGTGGCCGAGGAAGCGGCGGGCGAAGAGGTCTGCCAGGCGGCCAACGACAACGATCCCGCGCAGGTGGTCGTCTCGGGTCACAAGGCCGCCGTCGAGCGGGCGGTCGAGCTTGCCAAGGAGCGGGGCGCCAAGCGCGCGGTCCTGCTGCCCGTCTCCGCCCCGTTCCATTGCGCCCTGATGCAGCCCGCCGCGCGGGCGATGCACGAGGCGCTGGCCGAGGTCGAGATCGCCGATCCCGCGATGCCGCTCGTGGCGAACGTGACGGCCGGTCCGGTGCTCGAGGCCGAAGAGGTGCGCACCCGGCTGGTCGAGCAGGTGACCGGCGCCGTCCGCTGGCGCGAGAGCGTCTCGTTCATGGCGGCGGAAGGCGTGGACACGTATTGGGAAATCGGCGCCGGCAAGGCGCTGTCTGGCATGATCCGGCGCATCGACCGGGCCGCGACGACGCAGACCGTCGGCACCCCGGCCGAGGTCGCGGCGGCGATGGGCACGGGCTGAGCGCCGGCACAGGAGGAGCGAGAGAAATGTTCGATCTGACGGGAAAGAGCGCCCTTGTCACCGGCGCGTCCGGCGGCCTGGGCGGCGCGATCGCCGAAGCGCTGCACGGCGCGGGGGCGACCGTAGTGCTGTCCGGCACGCGCGAGGGGCCGCTGAACGAGTTGGCGGCGAAACTGGGTGAGCGCGCCCATGTGGTCACCTGCGATCTCAGCGATGCCGAGGCCGTGGCCAAGCTGCCGGGCCGCGCGGCCGAGGCCGCGGGCGCGGTCGATATCCTCGTCAACAACGCCGGGATCACGCGCGACGCGCTGCTGATGCGGATGACCGACGCGCAATGGTCCGAGGTGATGGACGTCAACCTGTCCTCGGTGATGCGGCTGTCCAAGGCCGCCATGCGCGGCATGATGAAGGCCCGCTGGGGACGCATCATCAACATCAGTTCGATCGTCGGCGCCACCGGCAACGCGGGGCAGGTGAACTACGCCGCCGCCAAGGCGGGTCTCGTGGGCATGTCGAAATCGCTGGCCTACGAGGTGGCGACGCGCGGGATCACGGTGAACTGCATAGCGCCCGGTTTCATCGAGACGGCGATGACCGGTGCCCTTGACGAAGAGCAGCGCGACTCGATCCTCGGCAGTGTCCCGATGGGCCGCATGGGCGCGCCGGAAGAGATCGCGGCGGCGGTGCTGTATCTCGCCAGCCCCGAGGCGGGCTACGTCACCGGCAGTACGCTGCACGTCAATGGTGGTATGGCGATGCTCTGAGCCGCCGAGAGACAACATAGCGCCGCGATTTTTGGCAGAAGAATCAGGTGGCTGATGCTGCGATGCGGCGGGGTCCGTGAACCGCGCAGCGCCATGTTTGAAAGCGTTTGCCTTGTCCGGGCGATATGCTATAGGCGGCGCACCATTCAGCACGGAGGGTGTTTCCTACGGCCCTCCGTATCAGTGCCGCGGGTGGCATGGCAGGAACCGGCCCAAGGGGCCTGAGACGACAAAACGGGACAGTCCCCAAGGAACCGAGAAGGAAACGGCAAATGGCTGATGATATCGAGACGCGCGTCCGCAAGATCGTGGTCGAGCATCTGGGCGTCGAAGAGGAAAAAGTGACCGAGAACGCGTCGTTCATCGACGATCTCGGCGCCGACAGCCTCGATACGGTCGAGCTGGTCATGGCGTTCGAGGAAGAGTTCGGCATCGAGATCCCGGACGACGCCGCGGAGACGATCCAGACTTTCGGTGACGCGGTCAAGTTCATCAAGGACGCGCAATAAGTCGTTTGCCGGTCCGCCCGGCGGACAGCAGATCGAATTGCGAACGGCGGGGCCGAAAGGCTCCGCCGTTTTTCGTTGCGGGCGTCGGGGCTTGTGCGCGGCGGATGACCGGCAGCCGATCGCCAAGGCGTGCCCGGTTGCCCTTCCATGCGTCCTTGCAGGCGTGTATCAGAACGTCCGAACAACTTAGAACACGGGTGCGAGGTCGATATGCGGCGAGTTGTGGTGACGGGACTGGGCATGGTCAGCCCGCTGGCCTCCGGGGTCGAGGAGACGTGGACGCGCCTTCTGGCTGGTGAGTCCGGGGCCGGCACGATCACCCGTTTCGACGCCGACCATCTTGCAACGAATTACGCCTGCGAGATTCCGCGCGGCGACGGCACCGGGGGCACGTTCGATCCGAACGCCTGGATGGAGCCGAAGGAACAGCGCAAGGTCGATGATTTCATCCTCTACGGTGTCGCCGCCGCCGAGATGGCGGTGCGGGATTCCGGCTGGATGCCCGAGGACGAGGAAGGCCAGCTTCGCACCGGCGTGATGATCGGATCGGGGATCGGCGGGCTCGAGACGATCGCCGACACCTCGATCCTGCTGCGCGACCGCGGTCCGCGCCGCGTCTCGCCGTTCTTCATTCCCTCGGCGCTGATCAACCTGGTGTCGGGTCAGGTCTCGATCCGCTTCGGCTTCAAGGGGCCGAACCACGCACCGGTCACGGCCTGCGCCACGGGCAGCCACGCCATCGGCGACGCCGCGCGGATGATCCAGTGCGAGGATGCCGACGTGATGATCGCGGGCGGCGCCGAAAGCTCGATCTGCGAGATCGGCATCGCCGGCTTCAACGCCTGCAAGGCGCTCTCGACCAAGCGACGCGACGACCCGCAATCGGCCAGCCGGCCCTACGATTCCGACCGCGACGGCTTTGTCATGGGCGAGGGCTCGGGCGTTGTCGTGCTGGAGGAATACGAGCACGCCAAGGCACGCGGCGCCAAGATCTACGCCGAGGTGGTTGGATACGGCATGTCGGGTGACGCCTATCACATCACCGCCCCCAGCGAGGACGGCGACGGCGGCTATCGCGCCATGCAGGCCGCGCTGAAGCGGGCCAAGCTCGATCCCGCGTCGATCGACTATATCAACGCGCACGGCACCTCGACCATGGCCGACACCGTCGAACTGGCGGCCGTCGAGCGTCTGATGGGCGATGCGGCCTCAAACGCCGTGATGTCGTCCACGAAATCCTCCGTCGGGCACCTTCTGGGGGCCGCCGGCGCGATCGAGGCGATCTTCTGCATCCTGGCGATCCGCGACCGTGTCGCGCCGCCGACGATCAACCTCGACAATCCGGCCGTCACGCCCACGCTGAACCTTGCCGCCAACGCCAAGGTCGAACGGGACATCGACATCGCCCTGTCGAACAGCTTCGGCTTCGGCGGCACCAATGCGAGCCTCGTCCTGTCCAGGGTAGCCGACTGATGTGGCGCAACATCGCGTCCAACGCGCTGACACTTCTGATCGTCGTCGTGGCGGCCCTGGCGGGCTTCATCGCCTGGGCCAAGACGCAGTTCACCGCACCGGGGCCGCTGGCGCAGGCGATCTGCGTCGAGGTGCCCAGCGGATCCACCATGCGCGGCATCTCGCAGGATCTGGCCGAGCAGGGCGCGATCAGCAGCGAGCGCATCTTCCGGATCGGGGCGGAATACACCGACCGGTCGCAGGACCTGAAGGCCGGCAGCTTCCTCGTCCCCGAAACCGCGTCGATGGACGAGATCGTGTCGATCGTCACGGCGTCGGGGCAATCCACCTGTGGCACCGAAATCGTCTATCGCATCGGCGTTACGGAAAGCCATGTCGAGGTGCGCGAGCTTGACCCCGCCACCAACCGTTTCGTCGAGCAGGCCGAGTTCGATCCCGGCGCAGACGAGGCCGCGCCGGAGATCTACCAGCAGGTCCGTGACGCCGAGGACACCCGCTATCGCATCGCCATCGCCGAGGGCGCGACAAGCTGGCAGATCGTCGACGGGCTGCGGAACGCCGATTTCCTCGAGGGCGATCTGGCCGAGGTGCCCGCCGAGGGCTATCTCGCGCCGGATTCCTACGAGGTCCGGCCCGGCGCGTCCCGCGGCGAGCTGATCGACCGGATGCGAACCCGGCAGGAACAGCGCCTGTCCGCCGCGTGGGAGGATCGCGCAGACGACCTGCCCTATGACACGCCCGAAGAGGCGCTGATCATGGCGTCGATCATCGAGAAGGAAACCGCGGTCGCGGACGAACGTCCCCAGGTGGCCAGCGTGTTCGTCAACCGCCTGAACGAGGGGATCCGCCTGCAGACGGACCCCACCGTGATCTACGGCATCACCGAAGGCGAGGGCACGTTGGGTCGAGGCCTGCGCCGCAGCGAACTGGACGCCGAGACGCCTTACAACACCTACGTCATCGACGGCATGCCGCCCACGCCCATCGCCAATCCCGGACAGGCGGCGATCGAGGCCGCGGTGAACCCGGCCGAGACCGATTACCTCTATTTCGTCGCCGACGGTTCGGGCGGTCACGCGTTCGCACAGACCCTGTCGGAGCATAACGAGAACGTGGCCCGCTGGCGCGAGATCGAGGCGCAGAACGCCGACGACTCCGACGGCGGCGAGTGACCACATGAAAAGGGCGGCGCCGGTCCCCGGTGCCGCCCATATTTCCGTTCAGTTCGAGGCGCGGATCAGCGTCGCGCGGCGAGCGCGTTGCGCGCGGCGGTGACGCGGACCTCCTGCACGGCGGCCAGGTCCTGCGTGCTGACACGGGTGGCCACCTCGACATACCGCGACTCGGCCGTCGAGACGCGCCGCGCCTCCAGCGGTTCGTTTGCGCGGAACTGGTAGGCCAGAACGCCGCCGGTCGGGCCGCCGTCGGAGACGGGAACGAGCTCGCCCTCCCAGTAGCCCTGCGTCGGCGGCAGACCGGTCGCGTGAATGATGGCGCCGCCGGGCATCCGCTCGATGCGCAGCTGCGTGACCTGGTCCATCAGCGGCCGGGTTTCGCCCTCGGGGGCGTCGGGGTCGGGCGCCGCCGTCGCGACAGGCGCGGGCTGGCCGCCGCCGAACCAGTTGACCGGGTTGATGCGGCTGTCCGCGATGCGCCCGCAGCCGGCGATTGTCGCCGCGATGCAGAGGCCCGTCAGGAGTCGCGATGTCATGGCCTGTCTCTCCCGCCCGCCAGTGATGTCACTGATGGCTAGCGGATCGTCCGGGGCTTGAAAAGGCTTGTCGCCGCTTCACCGGATGCCTAGGTCTCGCCCAGTGACAGGAGGGTTTCATGGCAGAGGCCGAGTTCGAGGAAATCGCCGACAGCTTCGAGTTTCTCGACGATTGGGAAGACCGCTACCGCTACGTGATCGAGCTTGGCCGCGCGATGGAGCCGCTCGAGGACGCGTTCAAGGTTCCGGCCACCAAGGTCGAAGGCTGCGCCAGCCAGGTCTGGCTGATCCCCGAGATCGAGGGCGACGGCCCGCAGGCCACCTTTACGTTCCGCGGCGACAGCGACGCGATGATCGTCAAGGGCCTCATCGCCATCCTGCGCGCGCTCTATGGCGGCCGCACGGTAGGCGAGGTGCCACAGATCGACGCCCAGTCGGAATTCGCCCGGCTCGGCCTGCACGATCACCTGTCCTCGCAGCGCTCGAACGGCCTGCGCGCCATGGTGGGCCGCATCCGCGACACCGCCAGCCGCGCCGCCGCCTGATCACAGTCCCGAAAGCGCCGTCTCCAGGTCGCCATAGCCGGTCGGGCGCCGCTCGTAGGCCAAGCCGAGCGCACCCGCCGCTTCCTGCGCCTTCGCGTCGAGCGCCGGATCGTCGGTCTGCGCCAGGTAGATCAGCCGCTCGTAATTGCCGAAATACATCTCGCGCAGTTCGGGATGACGGTCGAGCCCCAGCGGCCGCGTGACGAAGGCGTCGAACTGCCGGACGAGGAAATCCGTCAGGTAGAAGGCCCGCATCTCGTCGTCGCCGCGGACCGTGAAGCGGTCGATCCCGTCGAAGAAGGCATAGCAATGGGGGCCGCGCATCATCCCGACGCCAAGCTCGCGGCACGTCCGCTCGAGCGCGCCGCCCGTGCCGCAATCGGCGTAGACCACGAACACGCTGTCATAGTCGTCGCGCCGCGCCTCGACGAGGTCGCGCACCGCCGGGGCGATCCGTTCGGGCCGGTTGTGCAGGAGCGCCGGAAGGCAGGCGAGGTCGAGATGCGTCCAGCCATTCGCCCGCTTCAGGGCCATGATCTCGTGCGCCAGCGCCCCGCAGGCCACCAGAAGCACCCGGCCGCTCCCCGTCAGATCCGCGCCGTCCTGCGCGAGCGTGGCGTCGTCGGGGACGCGGTCGGTCATCGCGGGCTCGGGCGTATTGCGGTGCCGGAAGGGCTCGTAGCGTTCATGGCCGTCGACCTCTCCCCCGGACGCCGACGATGGCGTCGGCGCACAGTGCCGCGTCTGCCATCTGGTCACGAACGTGTTTGCGTTCGCGGCCGAGAACGCGGCAAGGCGCAACCTGCCGGCCGGCCACCGTTGCGGCGGTCACAAAGAGGGCATCACTTCCCGGTACGATCATGGCGGTCGTCCCCGCGCGAGATCAGGCGGTCCGAGATGACGCGCCAGAGGACATAGGCCCCGAGCGCCACCGGTATCAGCAGCGTCCACGCGGACCCCGGCATCTGCGGGGCGCCGGCGGCGAGATACGCGATCCAGACGGTCAGCCCGGCCGCCGCCATCACCACGACGAGTATCAGTGCAAGCTTGTCCAGCGGCATGCCATCCCCCTATCACGTGATAGAGATGGGAGCGCGCGACGCAGAATGAAAGCGCCGCGCCGATGCTTACCCTACGGCGAGTTGGTTGTGCCGCCGCGCGACGAAGCTCTTGGCCGTCTCCACCGCTACGGCCGCGTCGCGGCAATAGGCGTCGGCGCCGATCGCCTTGCCGAACTCCTCGTTCAGGGGGGCGCCGCCCACCAGAACGACATAGCGGTCGCGGATGCCCTCGGCGACCATCGTGTCGATGACCGTCTTCATGTAGGGCATCGTGGTCGTCAGCAGTGCCGACATGCCCAGGATGTCCGGCTCTTCGGCAGCCAGTGCCTCGAGGTAGGATTCGACGGGGTTGTTGATCCCGATGTCGACCACCTCGAACCCGGCGCCTTCCATCATCATCGCGACGAGGTTCTTGCCGATGTCGTGGATGTCGCCCTTGACCGTGCCGATGACCATCTTGCCCATCCGCGGCGCGTCGGTTTCGGCCAGGAGCGGCTTGAGGATGATCATGCCGCCCTTCATCGCGTTGGCCGCCAGCAGCACTTCCGGCACGAACAGGATACCGTCCCGGAAGTCGTAGCCGACGATCGTCATGCCGGCGACCAGCGCCCGGGTCAGGATGTCGTAGGGTTGCCATCCGCGCTCGAGCAGAATGTTCACCGCCTCGATGATCTCGTCCTTGAGACCGTCGTAGAGGTCGTCGTGCATCTGCTGGATGAGCTCTTCGTCGGTCAGGTCCGACAGGATGATGTCGTCGTCTTGGTCAGCCATAGCGATCTCCCGGCGCGGGTTCCGCGTCCATGTGTTCGACCCCACTAAAACCATCCTGTCCGGGCGAAGTTGATGAATTGCGACCAACGCCGGACGGCAACCGACGGCGCGGCCGGACGCAGGCCGAATGTCACGCAAGTGTGGCTTTGCGGATGTTCGTTAAATGTTCTATTCATGCTGCCATGACCGACGACAGCGACCTTCTCGACCCGTCGCGCCGGCGCGGGCGGGGCGCGGCCTCGAACCGGCCCGGCCGCTTCGAGCGGCACGAGCGACCGCCCGAGCATGACGGCTGGGAGATCGAGGAAGAGGCGCTGCCCGCCCTCCGGACCGAGGTGCGGGAGGAGACGGCGCGACGGATCATCGCCCGGAACACCTCGCCGGATATCGGCTTCGACCGCTCGGTCAATCCCTACCGAGGCTGCGAGCACGGCTGCATCTACTGCTTCGCGCGGCCCTCGCACGGCTATCTCGGTCTGTCGGCGGGGCTCGACTTCGAGACGCGGCTGACGGCCCGGCCGAACGCGGCGCCGCAACTCCGCAAGGAACTCTCGTCGAAACGATATGTCCCGGCGCCCCTCGCCATCGGCACCAACACCGATCCCTACCAGCCGGTCGAGCGCGAGCGGCGGATCATGCGATCGGTTCTCGAGGTGCTGCGCGACTTCAACCATCCCGTCACCATCGCCACCAAGGGCACGCTGGTCGAACGCGATGCCGACATTCTGGGTCCCATGGGGCAGGCGGGGCTGGCGCGCGTCGGCATCTCGATCACCTCCCTCGACGCCGGCCTCTCGCGCCGGCTCGAACCGCGCGTGCCGGCGCCCGCGCGCCGGCTCGCGGCGATCGAACGCCTCGCCCGCGCCGGTGTCCCGGTCCGCGTCATGGTCTCCCCGGTCATCCCGGGCCTGACCGATCACGAGGTCGAATCGATCCTCGCCGCCGCGCGGGACGCGGGCGCCGCGGCCGCCAGCTGGATTATGCTGCGCCTGCCGCACGAGGTCGCGCCGCTGTTCCGCGACTGGCTCGCCGAACACGCCCCCCTGCGCCGGGAACGCGTCATGGCCCGCCTGCGTGAGATGCACGGCGGCAAGGACTACTCCGCCGAATGGCACCACCGCATGCGCGGCGAGGGCGTGCATGCCCGGATGATCGCCCGCCGGTTCGACGTCGCCGCACGCCGGCACGGCCTCGACGCGGACCTCCCGTCGCTCCGCACCGACCTTTTCGCCGTCCCGCCGCAGCCGGGCGATCAGCTCACGCTCTTCTGACCGATCTTTGGTCCTGCAAATATCCCGGGGGAGTCGCCGCAGGCGACGGGGGCAGCGCCCCCGGACTCACCCGCGCCGGCGCCCCCGCCGTCGCCGGTCGGCGGGGGCCGGCTCGCCGGTGCCGTCCCGCGCGGACGAGAACGCGCCAATCCGTTCCACCACCGTATCGAGCGTCGGCCGTGGACCCGGCGCGGTCTCTTCCAGCGCCTGGCGCATCCGGCGCAGGTGATCGGGCGTCGTGCCGCAGCACCCGCCGATGATCCGCGCGCCGCAATCCCGCGCGAGCACCGCGTAATCGGCCATCAGGTCCGGCGTGCCGTCGTAATGGATGTGTCCGTCGACGAATTTCGGAACGCCCGCGTTGCCCTTGGCGATGATCGGGCGGTCGGTCCCCTGTGCCGCGAAGCCGAGGATCGTGCGTAAGAGGTCCGAGGCACCCACGCCGCAATTCGCGCCGAAGGCCACGGGTCCTGGGATATCCAGCGTCTCGACCATCTCGACCATCGCCGCGCTGGTCAGGCCCATCATGGTGCGCCCGGCAGTGTCGAAGCTCATCGTGCCGCACCACGGCAGCCCGACGCGGGCGGCGGCGGCACCGGCGGCGCGGAATTCCTCGGCGGCGCTGATCGTCTCGGCCCACAGCACGTCGACGCCACCCGCCTTCAGCCCCTCGGCCTGTTCGTGAAAGATCTCGACGGCCCGGTCGTAGGTGAGCGCCCCCATCGGCCGCATGATCTCGCCCGTGGGGCCCATCGAGCCGGCGACGACGACGGGGCGCCCGGCGCGGTCGGCGGCCTCGCGGCCGATCTCGGCGCCCGCGCGGTTGATCTCGTGCACGCGGTGCTGGGCGTCGTGCAGCTTGAGCCGTGCGGCGTTGCCGCCGAAGGTGTTGGTCAGGAACAGGTCGCTGCCCGCCCGGATCGCGCCCTCATAGAGCCGTCGGATCCGGTCGGGATGGTCGATGTTCCACAACTCCGGCGCGTCGCCCGAGGAAAGCCCCATGTTGAACAAGGTCGTGCCGGTCGCGCCGTCGGCGAGCAGCCAGTCGCGCTGCGAAAGTAGTGTCTCAAGTGTGCCCGTCATGGCCGCCCCGATGATCCCTGGCGCGCGATCGCGCCCGTTGCGCTGATGCCATCCTTCGCAGGCCGGCGCAAACGCCTGCGCGGCGCCGGAGCGCGGATCACGAGCGCGATCTCCGGAGCACGGCAAAACGCGCTCGGCTAGGTCCGGACCCGAAGCGTTTGCAGTGGATTGAAGCCGCCGCGACAGACCCAAGGGCAGGGCGCGGGACAGGGTACAGCCGTCACCGACTGAACCGCGTCAAACACTCGCCGTCCGAACCCGGCGGAGAGCGGTCTTGGACCGTCTTTCCTGAGATCGGCTTGATCGCCGCGGGGATCAGCTTTCCTCGACGATCTGCGCCTTGGCGACGGTCAGCTGTTCTTCCATCTTGTCGCGGACGGTCTGTTCGTCGGCCTTGTCGCCGAGATCGCCGACCAGCTTCCTGACCACGGCCTCTGTCCCGTGCTCCTCGAAGTCGGCCTTCACGACCTGCTTGGCGTAGTCGGTGGCCGCGTCCCCTTCGAGGCCCATCAGGTCCGCCGCCCACAGGCCCACCAGCCGGTTGCGACGCGCCTGGGCCTTGAACAGCATCTCGGCGTCGTGGGCGTACTTGTTTTCGAAGGCTCTCTCTCTGTCCTTGAGCGTCAGCATGACGTCACCTCTCGCGGCGGTCTGAGTCGGGCTCATACCCTAAGCTCTCATTTTACCCGTCGCCACCGACAGTTGCCAAGTCCGCCGTTCTTGCCGTGTGCGCGCAAAGGGCCTATAGGGGCGCGAAAGCAAAACCGCGCGGCATCGTCGGCGCGGTATGTCCTGCGAACTGGAGCACTCTCCCATGGCACGCCGCAAGAAGGTCTACGAAGGCAAGGCCAAGATTCTTTACGAGGGCCCCGAACCCGGCACCCTGGTGCAGTACTTCAAGGACGACGCCACCGCGTTCAACGCCGAGAAGACCGCCACGATCGAGGGCAAGGGCGTCCTGAACAACCGTCTGAGCGAGTTCTTCATGAACGGCCTCGCGCAGATCGGGGTGCCGACGCACTTCATCAAGCGCATCAACATGCGCGAACAGCTGATCCGCTCGGTCGAGATCATCCCGCTCGAGATCATCGTGCGCAACTTCGCCGCCGGGTCGCTGTCGACGCGCCTTGGGCTGGCCGAGGGCACGGCGCTGCCGCGGCCGATCGTCGAGTTCTGCTTCAAGGACGACGGGCTCGGCGATCCGCTGGTCAGCGAAGAGCACATCCTCGCCTTCGGCTGGGCCACGCAGCAGGACCTCGACGACATGATCGCGCTGTCGCTGCGGGTGAACGATTTCCTGTCCGGCGTGATGCTGGGGGTCGGGATCAAGCTGGTCGACTTCAAGATCGAGATCGGCAGGATCTGGGAGAACGACTTCCAGCGGCTCGTGGTGGCCGACGAGATCAGCCCAGACAGCTGCCGGCTGTGGGACATCGAGACCGGGCAGAAGCTCGACAAGGACGTGTTCCGGCGCGACCTCGGCTCGCTCTCCGACGCGTATACCGAGGTGGCGCGGCGACTGGGCGTGCTGCCGTCGAACGTCACCCACACAACCAAGCCGACGCTCATCAACTGAACGCCGGCGCGATCCAGGCTTATCGACAATGATTCAGGGGGCGCGATGAAGGCGCGGGTTCACGTGATGCTCAAGGACGGGGTCCTCGATCCGCAGGGCGAGGCGGTGCGCCACGCGCTCGGCGCGCTCGGGTTTTCGGGCGTCGAGGGCGTACGGCAGGGCAAGGTCATCGAACTCGATCTCGCCGACGGCACCTCCGAGGCCGAGATCGGCGAGATGTGTGAAAAGCTGTTGGCCAACACTGTGATCGAATCCTACCGCATCGAGCTGCTCTGAGCGGCATCGCGTCATTTCTTGCAGGCGGAGTGCGAACATGAAAGCTGCGGTTCTCGTCTTTCCCGGGTCGAACTGCGACCGGGACCTCGCCGTCGCCCTGCGCGCCGCAGGCGCGAGCGTCTCGATGGTCTGGCACAAGGAGACGGCGCTGCCCGAGGGAACCGATCTCGTCGCCGTTCCGGGCGGATTCTCATTCGGGGATTACCTGCGCTGCGGCGCGATCGCGGCCAATTCGCCGGTCTGCGCGGCGCTCAAGACCCATGCCGAGCGCGGCGGGTTCGTCCTGGGCGTCTGCAACGGGTTCCAGGTTCTGACCGAGACCGGTCTTCTGCCCGGCGCGCTGATCCGCAATTCCGGCCTGCGCTACATCTGCCGGACCGTGCCGCTTCAGGTCGAGACGGCGGCCAGCGCCTTTACCTCGGGCTATGATGCGGGCGTGCGGATCGACGTGCCGATCGCGCACCATGACGGTAACTACGTCCTCGATGCCGATGGCGTGGCCCGTCTGCGCGATGCCGACCGCGTGGCGTTCACCTATGTCGACAATCCCAACGGCTCGGTCGCGGACATCGCGGGCGTGCTGTCGGGGAACCGCCGTGTGCTGGGAATGATGCCGCATCCCGAACGGGCGGCGGATCCGGCCCTGGGCGGCATGGACGGTGCGCCGCTCTTCACCGGGCTGATCGACGCCCTGGCCGACGCGTGACGCTTGAGGCGGCCCGCGGGCGCGCATAGGCTCGTAGCATGGCCGATACGACTGCCACGACGGAAGAAGACGCACCGCCGCCCGGCCGCTCCTGGCCGGTGCGCATGGTTTTTGCCGTTTTCGCGATCATCGCGCTCGTGGTGGTCTGGGTCACCAACGACCTGCTGACCGAGCGGTTCACGGAATCCACCCGCAATCGCGCCGAGGTGCGGCTGGCGCTCTATTCCGGCAACTTGATGAGCGAGCTGCAGCGCGCCTCGGTCGTGCCGCTGCTGCTGTCGCGGGATCCGGCGCTGATCGGGGCGCTGAATTCGGGCGATTATTCCAGCACCACGCAGCGCCTGCTGTCCTATGTCGACGAGATCGGCGCCGCGTCGCTGATGCTGCTTGACAGCGACGGGCGCGCGGTCGCTGCGACCGATCGCTCGCGTCTCGGCTCCACCCATCGCTCGACCTCGTTCTTCGTCGAGGCGATGCGCTCGAACGAGACGGTGTTCTCGACCTCCCAGACCGAGGCCGGGGGCTACAAGTTCAACTATTCGCAGAAGATCACGGATGGCAGCGACCTTCTGGGCGTCATCGTCGTGGGCGTGGACCTGGGCCAGTTCGAAGAGGCGTGGGCCGGATTCTCGGACGCGGTCTTCGTCACGAACTCGGAAGGCCAGATCATCCTGGCCACCGAAAGCCGCTGGCGCGGGCTGAGTGAGGAAGAGGCGCTGCAGGTCCGCTCGGCGCCGAACGCCATCAGCCGTGCGATCCAGGCGACCGCCGACTGGACGGCGCTGCCGCCGGACGCCTACCTCGCCGGCGAGGCGGTGATGCGCCAGGAGACGCGCATCCCGTTCCAGGGCTGGCGCATGACCTCGTTCACGACCTATGCCAGCGTGCGGGAGCGGGTGAACGGTGTCCTCGCGCTCGAGATCATGGGCTTCGCGATCCTTATGGCGGGCGGGTTCTACCTGATGAGCCGCAAGGCGGTGTCGCGTTCGATCTTCTTCCAGCGCGAATCCGCACAGCTGCGCCGCCTGAACACCGCGCTCCAGCGCGAGATCGCCAGCCGCGAGAAGGCCGAGGCGAACCTGCAGGTGGCCGAACAAACCGTGGCGCAGACCTCGAAACTTGCGGCCCTGGGCGAGATGTCCGCGGCGGTGAGCCACGAGCTGAACCAGCCGCTCGCCGCGATGAAGACATACCTCGCCGGCGCCAAGCTACTGCTGCAACGCCGCCGCCCCGAGGAGGCGCTGTCGAGCTTTCAGCGGATCGACGACCTGATCGACCGCATGGGGGCCATCACGCGGCAGCTGAAATCCTATGCCCGCAAGGGGGGCGAGGCGTTCGAACCGCTCGATCTGCGTGACTGCGTGTCCTCGGCGGTGGCCATGATGGAGCCGCAGCTCAAGGCGCGGGACGTGTCGATCTCGATGTCTCTCCCGCGGGAGCCGGTAATGGTGAAGGGCGACCGCATCCGGATTGAGCAGGTGATGATCAACCTCCTGCGCAATGCTGTCGATGCCACCCGCCAGCAGGACGATCCGCAGGTGTCGCTCTATCTTACTGCCGGGGTCAGCGCGTTGCTGACAGTCTCGGACAACGGCCCCGGAATCGAGGACCTCGAGTCCCTGTTCGAGCCGTTCTACACGACCAAGGCGCCGGGAGACGGTGTTGGGCTTGGCCTCGCGATTTCGTCATCGATCGTGGCGGATTTGGGTGGGCGATTAACCGCTCATAACGGCGACGAGGGCGGCGCCGTGTTCGAATTGCGCTTACCTGTCCTGAAAGCCGAGTCCGCGGCGGCTGCCGCCGAGTAGGGAGCGAAAAGAAAGATGCCGCAAGCGATGAAGATCGCCATTATCGACGACGAGAAGGACATGCGTCAGTCCATCAGCCAGTGGCTGGCGCTGTCGGGCTATGAAACCGAGACCTTCCCGAGCGCCGAAGAGGCCCTGAAGGGGTTGGGCGCGGAGTATCCCGGCGTCGTGGTCACCGACATCAAGATGCCCGGCATGGATGGCATCACCTTCCTCAAGCGTCTGATGAGCATCGATTCCGCGCTGCCCGTGATCATGATCACCGGCCACGGCGACGTGCCGATGGCGGTCGAGGCGATGCGCGTCGGTGCGTTCGATTTTCTCGAGAAGCCGTTCAATCCCGACCGGATGACGGACCTCGCCAAGAAGGCCGCGAACGCACGGCGCCTGACGCTCGACAACCGCGCCCTGCGGCGCGAGCTGTCGGACGGCACCGGCATCATGAAGAAGCTGATCGGCTCGTCGCCGGTGATGGAGCGTCTTCGCGAGGACATCCTCGATCTCGGGCAGTCGGACGGGCATGTCCTGATCGATGGCGAGACCGGAACGGGCAAGACCCTGGCGGCGCATGCGCTGCACGCCGTGGGGGCGAAGGCTGGCAAGAAGTTCGTCATCACGTCCTGCGCCGGACACGACGAAGAGACTCTGGGGCGCCGGCTGTTCGGACCCGCCGGCGACGACGCGGCGCAGCCGCTGATCGAGGAGGCGCGCAGCGGGACGCTGGTGCTCGAGGACATCGACGCGCTGCCCATCGGGTTGCAGGCGCGGCTTCTGTCATGGATCAACGAGCAGGGCACTCCGCCCGAGACGCGGATCGTCGCGATATCGAACCTCGCCGAGGCCGGCGTGACCTGCGAGGACAAGCTTAGGCCGGACCTGTACTACCGCCTCGCTGCGATGAAGATCACCCTGCCGCCACTGCGGTCGCGGGGGGAGGACATCCTGACGCTCTTTAACCGATTTGCCGAGCAGTACGCCGACGAATACGGCTGCCCGGCGCCAGAGGTCAGCGCGCAGGAGGCCGCACAGCTCTTGCAGGCGCCCTGGCCGGGAAATATCCGCCAGCTGGCCAACGTGGCCGAGCGGGCGGTGCTTCAGAACCGTCGCGGCACTGGCACGATCTCGTCGCTGCTGATGACCGACGAGGAAGAGGCCCAGCCCGGCATGACGACCGAGGGCAAGCCGCTGAAGGAGTATGTCGAGGCGTTCGAGCGGATGCTGATCGACAACACGATGCGCCGTCACAAGGGCTCGATCTCGGCGGTGATGGAAGAACTCTGCCTGCCGCGCCGGACCTTGAACGAGAAGATGGCGAAGTACGGGCTCACGCGCGCCGACTATCTCTAGCGGGATTTTGAAGCTCTGCGACCAAGAGTTGTGCAGTCGGCCCGAATACCAAGCGTGACGGGACAAGTTCGGCATTGTCTTTCGCCAAGTCCCGCGGCTATGGTGCGGAAATGGGTAGATGCGCTTCGCGCCGTGCCCTGAAGAGAGTTTCGCTGTCCGCAGACGTCTGGCCGAACCCGGCCCGTCGCGGACAGGCCGATCGGCCAGAAATGGCCAGACCCACGCCCGACGGCCCTGACGGCCGCGGGACAAAACAGGCCTCTGCATCGACGGAGGTCGGAGAAGAACCGCGATGACGCGCGCGCAGGCACAGAAGCATCGGGCAGGGGCCGGACGGCCCGCCCGCCGCGCATGCCCAAGCCGCCGCATCGCCCTCACCAGACAACACCCGCAGACGGACGCGCCGCCAGGCGCGGACCCTGTCGCGGTGCGGAACAGAATAACATGTCAAAGAAGATGCTTATCGATGCCACCCACGCGGAAGAGACCCGCGTCGTGGTGGTTGACGGAAACAAGGTCGACGAGTTCGACTTCGAGTCCGAGGCGAAACGCCAGCTTGCCGGAAATATCTATCTTGCCAAGGTAACGCGGGTCGAACCGTCGCTGCAGGCGGCGTTCGTCGACTACGGCGGCAACCGCCACGGCTTCCTCGCCTTCTCGGAGATCCACCCCGACTACTACCAGATCCCGGTCGCCGACCGTGAGGCGTTGCTGGCCGAGGAGATGGAAGAGCAGCGCGTGCAGCAGGACGAGGACGAGGCGCCGAAGCGTCCCTCGCGCAGCCGCTCGCGTTCGAAGGCGGCGAAGGCCGAGAGCGCCGACAAGGTCGCGCAGGAAGAGACGTCGGAGGCCGACGCGCCCGATGCCGACACCGAGGCCACCGCCCGCACTGCGGCGGTTGTCGCGGACATTCCCGGCATGGATGTCGTCGACCTCGAACAGGAGGGGGGCGAGACCGATCCCGCCGAGGCGTCGGATGTGGTCGAGGGCGACGCGCCGGCCGCACGGGACGTGCCCCAGGGCGAGGACGAGGAGCCCGACGAATACAGCGCGATGGACGACGCCGCCGAGCGTGACGCGGATATCGAATCCGTCGCCGACGATGACGTCTCCGAGGAAATCCGCCGGCCGCGCAAGCCGAAGCGGAAGTACAAGATCCAGGAAGTCATCAAGGTCCGCCAGATCCTGCTGGTGCAGGTCGTCAAGGAAGAGCGCGGCAACAAGGGCGCGGCCCTGACCACCTATCTCAGCCTTGCCGGCCGTTACTGCGTCCTGATGCCGAACACCGCCCGCGGCGGCGGCATCAGCCGCAAGATCACCAATGCGACCGACCGCAAGAAGCTCAAGGACATCGCCGCGTCGATCGACGTGCCCAAGGGCGCCGGCCTGATCATCCGCACCGCCGGCAGCCAGCGCACCAAGACCGAGATCCGCCGCGACTACGAATACCTGCAGCGTATGTGGGAGCAGATCCGCGAGCTGACGCTGAAGTCGATCGCGCCGGCGAAGATTTACGAGGAGGGCGACCTGATCAAGCGGTCGATCCGCGACCTCTACACGCGCGACATCGAAGAGGTGCTGGTCGAGGGGCCGGACGGCTACCGCACGGCCAAGGACTTCATGAAGATGATCATGCCGTCCCACGCCAAGAACGTGAAGCACTACGTCGACCCGATGCCGCTCTTCGCGCGCTACCAGGTGGAAAGCTACCTGTCGTCGATGTTCAACCCGACCGTGCAGCTGAAGTCGGGCGGCTACATCGTGATCGGCGTGACCGAGGCGCTCGTGGCGATCGACGTGAACTCGGGCCGGGCCACCAAGGAAGGCTCGATCGAGGAGACGGCGCTCAAGACCAACCTCGAGGCGGCCGAGGAAGTGGCGCGTCAGCTGCGCCTGCGGGACCTCGCTGGCCTCATCGTGATCGACTTCATCGACATGGAAGAGCGGAAGAACAATTCCGCGGTCGAGAAGAAATTCAAGGAAAAGCTCAAGACGGACCGGGCCCGCATCCAGGTGGGCCGTATCTCAGGCTTCGGTCTGCTCGAAATGTCGCGCCAGCGCCTGCGCCCCGGCATGATCGAGGCGACCACGCAGCCATGCCCGTCGTGCCACGGCACGGGGCTCCTGCGTTCTGACGACAACCTGGCGCTGAACATCCTGCGCCAGATCGAGGAAGAGGGCGTGCGCAACCGCACCAAGGAAGTGCTGGTGAAGGCGCCCGTGGGTATCTGCAACTTCCTGCTGAACCACAAGCGCGACCACATCGCGCAGATCGAGGCCCGCTACGGCATGTCCGTTCGGGTCGAGGCCGATCCGATGCTGATCTCGCCCGACTTCTCGATCGACAAGTTCAAGACGCAGACCCGCGTCGTGGAACAGACCGCTCCGGTCGTGTCGGCCGATCCCACGATGATCGAGGCCGAGAGCGAGGTCGCGGTCCCCGAGGATGCGACGGACAACCTGCCCGAGGGGGCCGAGACGCAATCCGCCGAAGAGACTCCGTCGGGCGAGGACAAGCCCAAGAAGCGGCGCCGGCGTCGCCGCCGGAAGAAGTCAGGCAGCAATGGCGAGGACCAGTCGTCGCAGCAGCAGACCGAGGGTTCGGCACCCGCGAAGGACGAGTCCCCCGCACCGGTGACGGCGGAGACGGTCGATGCACCGAAGGAGGACGAGGCATCGTCCGAGGCCGAAACCGCATCCGAGGCTCCGGCCGAGGCGGCGGAAGCCAAGCCCGAGGAAACCGCCGAGAAGCCGAAGCGTCGCCGCACCCGTTCGCGGTCGCGCAAGACGGCGGACAAGCCCGCCGAGGCAGCGCCCGCGGCCAATGAGGCGTCCGAGACCGCGCCGGCCGAGGAGGTGACGGGCGCCATGGCAACCGCCGATGCCGCCGATCCGCTGGTTCAGACCGAGCCGGCGGCGTCCGAGGAAACCGCGGAGCCCGTGCAGCCCGAAGCCGTGGCGGCGCCGGTCGAGGAACCGACACCGTCGGAACCCGAGGCCGTCGAGGCGCCGTCCGAGCCCGAGCCGGCGCAAGCCGAGACGGAAGAGGCAAGGGTCGAAGAGCCGGCCCCCGTCAAGGCGGAAGAGCCCAAGGCCGAAGAGGCCCCGGAGGCCGAAGAGCCGGCGCCCGAGGCCGAAGATACCGCCGAGTCGGAGCCCGAGCGCGAGCCGGCGATGGCCGAGAGCGAGACCGAGGACAACAAGCCCAAGAAGCGCGGCTGGTGGTCGCTCGGTAGTTGAGCGCCTCGCGATACCGATCAAGGAGCCGTCCCCGACCGGGGGCGGCTCTTTTCGTTCCCGTCAGCTGCGGCCTCAGCCCTTGCGGAGGAAATAGTGCTGCGCCCCGTCCAGGGTCTCGGTGGCCAGCAACTCGTGTCCGGCCTCGTTGCAGAAATGCGGGATGTCGACCACCGCGGCCGGGTCGTCGGCCTGCACCCGCAGCACCTGGCCCGCGGAGAGGGCCTGCAGCCTCTTGCGGGCCTTCAGGACGGGCAGGGGGCAGAGCAGCCCGAGGGCGTCGAGATCGGCATCGTAATCCATGGGGTCGTGGCTTAAATCGCACCGCCGGTCCTGTCCACGGGGTTGTGAGGGATGGATGGATGACGCCGCCTGCCGCATCGCGTATGGCTGAGCCATGTTCGGGATAGAGATCATCGACGCGGGGCTGATCCCCGCAATGCTGGTTGCGCTGGTCGGGGGGCTTCTGTCGTTTCTCAGTCCCTGCGTCCTGCCCATCGTGCCGCCCTACCTGGCCTATATGGGCGGCATCACGATGACCGAGATGTCCGGCGGCGAGACTCCGGCCCGGAACAAGGTGATGATGTCGGCGGCCTTTTTCGTGCTCGGGCTCAGCACGGTATTCCTGTTTCTTGGGTTCACGGCCTCGGCGATGGGGGCGTTCTTCCTGCAGAACCAGGATTGGTTCGTCGTCATCGCGGGCGCGATCGTGATGGTGTTCGGCGCGCATTTCCTCGGCATCTTCCGCCTGTCCTTCATGGACGTCGAGATGCGGATGGATGCCGGCGACCGCGGCGGCTCGGCCCTTGGGGCCTATGTGCTGGGTCTGGCCTTCGCGTTCGGCTGGACGCCCTGCATCGGCCCGCAGCTTGGCGCGATCCTGTCCTTGGCCGCGTCCGAGGCGTCGCTGACACGGGGCACGACGCTTCTGGGCATCTACGCCATCGGGCTCGGGATACCGTTCCTTCTCGTGGCCGCCTTCTTTCCGCGGCTGTCCGGTGTCATGGCGTGGATGAAGCGGCACATGGACCGGATCGAGCGGATCATGGGTCTGCTCCTTTGGACCGTCGGGCTGATGATGCTGACGGGGCAGTTCTCGGCGTTTTCCTGGTGGCTGCTCGAGCAGTTCCCGGCGTTGGCCGCGCTTGGCTGACACTGGTGCCGCGCCGGCGACTTAATCCGGCCCGAGTTTCGGGATAGCGTCACGCCATGACGAGCGAGCGGGACGGCGGACGAGTGCGGCGGCGACGGGTGTTCTACCTGCCGGGCTACGACCCGATCCCGCCGCGCCGTTACCGCGAGCTCTACCGTAGGGAGGGCGCGACGCAGGCCGCCCTGTCCGGCTACGAGCTCGATCTGCAGCCCCGAAAGGGCGCCCGCTATGGCTGGCGCGTCGAGGGCGTGCAGGATGGCCGGGCGGTCACCTCCGACATCGAAGTGCTCGTCTGGTCCGACATCGTGCGCGACAGCATGTCCCACGGAATCGCCGCGACCTATGCGCAGATGGTGCGGACGGCGTGGATCTATCTTTCGACCGGGGCGTTGCGGCGCCTGACCTGGCTGAGGAAGGGGCCGGTGATCGCTGCGCTCTATCCCGTGGGCATGCTGCTGGGACAGGCGGCGCTGGCCGTGCTGGTCGGTTGGATCGTGGTACGTGTCGCGACCCGGGTGGTGGCGCTGACCGGCTTGCAGGCTCCGCTCTTCGGGATCGTCGTCGCCTGTGCCGCGCTCGGTGCGGGCTGGGCCGTCCTGCGCTGGTGCCGGGCACGGGACGGCAAGCTGTTCGCCTATTACCTGATGCACGACTATGCCCACGCGGCGCGGGACCGGGGCGCGACGCCACCAGAGCTTGCGGCCCGGATGGCGCGGTTCACCGATGCCATCGCCGAGGCGCTGTGCGCCGATGTCGACGAGGTGCTGGTCGTGGGCCATTCCTCGGGCGCGCATCTTGCCGTTTCGATCCTGGCCGACTTGCTGCGCCAGGGCCGGCGTCCGGCGGATGGGCCCGCGCTGTCATTCCTGTCGCTCGGTCAGGTCATTCCCATGATCAGCTTCCTGCCGGAGGCGTATCCCCTGCGCGCCGATCTCAGGTATCTCTCCGCTCGCGACGACATCACCTGGGTCGATGTCACCGCGCCGGGCGACGGATGCGCCTTCGCGCTCTGCGATCCCGTGGCCGTCTCGGGGGTTGCGCCGCCTGACCAGCGCTGGCCGTTGGTTCTGTCGGCCGCCTTTACCCAGACCCTGCGTCCCGAGACATGGAAGGCGCTGCGCTGGCGCTTCTTCCGCCTGCATTTCCAGTATCTCTGTGCCTTCGACAGGCCCGGCGACTATGACTACTTCCGCATCACCGCCGGGCCGCTGACCCTGGGCGACCGGTTCGCCGGCAGAAAGCCGTCGGCCAGCCGGATCACGCGACCGGCCTCCGGCCACACCTCGCGGGCGGCATGACGCGCGAGCCGCCGAAACCCCGATCGCGGGCCGGGCGCGTGTCGCTCTGGCGCTATCTCAGGCTGTTCCGCGCCGACATCCTCTCGGCCCAGCCCGAGCGTCTGTACGGCGCCCGGATGGCCGAATTCCGGACGCCGTTCTTCCGCTCGTACCTTGTGAACGAGCCTGACCTGATCCGAGACGTCCTTTCTGCACGCCCGCTGGATTTCCCGAAATCCGAACGGATCGGAGAGGGGCTTCGCCCGTTGCTGGGCCGTTCGGTCTTTCTCACGAACGGGGCCGTGTGGCAGCGCCAACGTCGCATCATCGACCCCGCGTTCGAGGGTGGGCGGCTGCGCGACACCTTTCCCGCGATGCTGGCGGCCGGGCGCGCGGCCGCCGACCGGCTGCATCCGGGCGTGGTCGAGGTTGAGGCCGCGACCAGTCACGCCGCCGCCGACGTGATCTTTCGCACGCTCTTCTCGCTGCCGATCGAAGATGAGACGGCTTCGCGGGTCTTTGCCCGATTCCGCGCGCACCAAAGGGCGCAACCCATCCTGAACCTCGCAGCTTTCGTCCCGCTGCCGCGGTGGATGCCGCGCTTTCACTCCCGCCGGACGCGGCGAACGGCGCGGGACATCCGGGGGCTGATCGCCGGGCTGGCCGAGGACCGGCAGCGTCGGATCGCCGCCGGTACGGCGCCGGATGACCTTGCGACAAAGATCATGACGACCCGTGATCCGGAAACGGGCGAGACGTTCTCGACCGCAGAGATGGTCGACCAGGTCGCGATCTTCTTCCTGGCCGGGCACGAGACCAGCGCCTCGGCGCTGGCCTGGGCGCTGTACCTCGTGGCGACGCATCCCGAGGCCCAGGATCGCGTGGCGGCCGAGGCGGCGGCGTTCATGGCCGATCCGCGTTTCTCCGGGCTGTCCGAGCTTCGATTTACCCGAGACGTGTTCCGCGAAACCCTGCGGCTCTATCCCCCCGTCCCGATGATGGTGCGCGAGACGATGCAGCCGGAACGCTTCCGCAACCGTGAGGTGCCGCGGGGGGCGCAGGTGGTGGTCAGCCCCTGGCACATGCATCGCAATCCCCGCGTCTGGACCCGGCCGGACGCCTTCGATCCCGAGCGGTGGCGCGACCCTGAGCTCAAGGCCTGTCCGCGCGAGACGTATCTGCCCTTTAGTCAGGGCGCGCGGGTCTGTCCCGGTGCCGGGTTCGCGATGGCCGAGGGGCCGCTTCTGCTGGCCTGCCTCCTGTCCCGCTGGCATGTCGCGCCGCTCGAGGGGCAGGTGCCGGTCCCCGTGGCGCACCTGACGGTGCGGGCGCGCGACGGGATCCGGCTGCGCCTGTCGCCGCGTTGATGGATCCTTTCGCGGGCGGGCGTCGTTCCGATCCCGTTCAACAAAGGGAGATCGCCGATGAAACGCATGATCCTTGTCGCGGCCCTCGCGGCCACGCCCGCCATCTCGCAGGAGGCGGACCCGTCCGCGGACGACTGCGCCTTCCTGCAAAAGGCATTCGCGGATCTCTACAAGGGGATGCGTGCGGACTTGGACATCAACGACGCGCCGCCGGTGCGGGTGTCGATGTATGTGCAAATCCAGACCAACATCCTGCTGATGGCACAGGGCGCCGAGTGCGACATGGGGCCGATGGTCGATGTTGCGCGGGAGCAGCTTCAGGGATACCAGCCGGGCAAGTCGCCGGACTAGCGACGCCCTTCAGCCGTCGTCGAGGCGCCGCCGCATGTCCGCCAGGACATAGAGCCGGATCGCAGAGGCCAGGCCGCATTCGGTGCCGCGGTCGGCGTCGATCTCTGCGGCGAGGTCGTTGAGCGGGCGCCCGTCACGGTCGGCGATGTCGCGGAACGCCTGCCAGAACGCATCCTCGAGTGAGACGCTCGTGCGGTGCCCCTTGAGCGTGAGCGAATGCTTGCGCGGCCTCACGTGTCGTCCAGGCGGTGCCCGTCGTGGTCGCGGCCGGCGCGGTCGGCATCGTGGTCGTCACGCATGCGCTCGCCCTTGGTGCGGCCGAATTTCACGGCGTTCTCGTCGGCCTGCTTCTTCCTGGCGGCGCGGTCGCGCCGCTTGCGTTCGCGATTGAGGTTGATCGGCTGCGTCATCTGTCCTGACCCTCGGATCGGCCCGCCGAACGGGGCGGGCCGATGACGAGCGTAGCGTCGGGCCGCCAAAACGGCCAGAGGCATGGGCGATCAGCTCTTGGGGCCGATCATGTCCTCGGGACGGACGACGCGGTCGAATGTCTCGCCGTCGACGAAGCCGAGAGAGATTGCCTCTTCGCGCAACGTCGTGCCGTTCTTGTGCGCCGTCTTGGCCACCGTGGTGGCGTTGTCATAGCCGATCTCGGGCGCCAGCGCGGTCACCAGCATCAGCGACTCGCGCATCAGCTGCCCGATCCGCGTCTCGTTGGCCTCGATTCCCGAGACGCAATTGTCGGTGAAGGCGCCCGCGGCGTCGCCCAGCAGCTGCATCGATTGCAGAACGTTGTAGGCGATCATCGGCTTGTAGACGTTCAGCTCGAAATGGCCCTGGCTGCCGGCAAAGCCGACCGCGGCGTCGTTGCCCATCACGTGCGCGCAGACCTGCGTCAGCGCCTCGCACTGGGTCGGGTTCACCTTGCCCGGCATGATCGACGAGCCCGGCTCGTTCTCGGGCAGGAGCAACTCGTACAGGCCGCAGCGCGGGCCCGACCCCATGAGCCGGATGTCGTTGGCGATCTTGAAGAGCGAGGCGGCGACGGTCTTGAGCGCACCCGACATCTCGACCATGGCGTCGTGTGCGGCAAGCGCCTCGAACTTGTTGGGCGCGGTGACGAAGGGCAGGCCGGTGATCCGCGCCATGTTGGCGGCGACCGTCTCGCCCCAGCCGTCAGAGGTGTTCAGGCCGGTGCCCACGGCGGTGCCGCCCTGCGCCAGTTCATAGATCCGGTTCAGCGCCGTGCGGACCCGTTCGATCCCCATCGTCACCTGGTGCGCGTAGCCCGAGAACTCCTGCGCCAGTGTCAGCGGAGTGGCGTCCATCGTGTGCGTGCGGCCGATCTTGATGATGCCGTCGAACTGCATGACCTTCTGCTCCAGCGCGACCTGCAGCTTGGCCAGACCGGGAAGCAGGACGTCGTGGGCGGTCATCGCCGTGGCGATGTGCATCGCGGTGGGGAAAGTGTCGTTCGACGACTGGCCCTTGTTGCAATGGTCGTTCGGATGGACCGGCTCCTTGGTGCCCATAGTGCCGCCGAGAATCTGGATCGCGCGGTTCGCGATCACCTCGTTGGCGTTCATGTTCGACTGCGTGCCGGATCCGGTCTGCCAGACGACCAGCGGGAAGTTGTCGTCGAACTTGCCGGCAACGACTTCGGAGGATGCCTGGATCATCGCCTCGGCCAGCTCGCCGTCAAGCGCGCCAGCGTCGCGGTTGGCCTCGGCGCAGGCCTGCTTGATCACACCGAGCGCCCGGACGATCGCGACGGGCTGCTTCTCCCAGCCGATCGGGAAGTTCTGGATCGACCGCTGCGTCTGCGCGCCCCAGTACTTGTCGGCAGGAACTTCGAGAGGGCCGAAGCTGTCGGTCTCGGTGCGGGTATCGGTCATCTGGGCTGTCTCCCCGTTGTCGCGTCACGGGGACAGTCTTTTGCATGACGGCACTGCGCTGGCAATCGCCCGCGCGGCGCACCCGCCTGTGCCTACTTGCGAAACTTGTCGAGACTGACGACCTCGGCGTCGCGGTGCTCTTCGGGTTCCTCGGCCGCGTCCTCTTCCATCGGCGCGTCGTCGGACTCGTCCTCCTCGCTGCCGTCGTCCTCGCCATCCTGCGTCTCGAAGCGAAGGCCGAACTCGACCGACGGGTCCACGAAGGTCTTGATCGCGTCGAACGGGATGTACAGCGGCTCGGGCGAGTTGCCGAAGTTCAGCGTAATCGAGAACCCTTCGTCGGTGACGATCAGGTTGTCGAACCAGTGCTGGATCACCACGGTCATTTCGCCGGGATAGCGATCACTCAGCCAGTCGGCGATCTCGACGTCGGGGTGCATCGTGTCGAACGTGATGAAGAAATGATGCGCGCCGGGCAGACCTTCTTCGGCCACGCGGCTCAACACTTCCTGTATGAGTCCGCGCATCGCGCGATGCATGAGGTTGCCGTAGTCGATTGAACGCGCCATCGTCACCTTTCCTTCGGGAGCCTCGTCCAGCATAGAAGATTCAGATCGCATGGAAAGACCGGGGCTTCAATTACCCGGTGAGGCCTCCGGGCGCGAACAGGATCCCAAGTGCCGCCGAAAGACCGAGCACGGCGGGCAGGCTCCACCGTCGCCAGAGCAGCAGGATACCTGCGACGACGGCCAGGGCCAGGGCTTCCCACCGGAGCGAGGCGGGGTCGGGGGCGATCAGCTGGAGCGGGCCGGCCGTGACCTCGCCCACGTCCCGAAAGAACACGTGTGCCGCGAACCAGAGCGACAGGTTGAGGATCACGCCCACGACCGCCGCGGTGATTGCCGCGAGCGCGGCGCGCAGGCGGGGGCGGGCGGTCAGTCCGTCGATCCACGGGGCGCCGGCGAAAATCCAGATGAAGCAGGGCACGAAGGTCACCCACAGCGTGATCGCCCCGGCGGCAAGCGCCAGTCCCGGCCCGGCGGCGTTCGCCCCGGCCAGGAATCCCACGAAGAGCGTGACGAGAATCAGCGGGCCGGGCGTCGTCTCGGCCAGTCCGAGGCCGTCGATCATCTCCTGCGTCGAGATCCAGCCATACTCGGCGACGACCTCCTGCGTCATGTAGGCGAGCACCGCATAGGCCCCGCCGAATGTCACAACCGCGAGCTTCGAGAAGAACAGCGCCACCTGGACCAGCAGGGTCTGGTTCATCGCCCAGAGGGCAAGAATCGGCGCGCCCCAGGCGGCAAGCCCCAGCACGACGGTGCGAAGCGTGTGCGCGGTCCGCGGGGGCGGGGCGGGCTCGGTCTCTCCGTGGCCCCCGGCCACGAGGCCCCACAACGCCGCGAGGCCGACGATCAGCGGAAAGGGCAGCTGGAAGACGAAGATGCCGAGAAAGGACAGCGCGGCCAGCACCCAGTGGTCCGCGCGGGTCAGCGCCCGCCGCGCGACCTTCAGAAGTGCCTCGATCACGATGACCACGACCGTGGCCTGCACGCCCAGGAAAAGTGCCTGGACCAGCGGGACCGAGCCCCAGGCGGCGTAGGCGGCTGCGAGCGCAAGGATCACCAGCGCGCCGGGCAGGACGAACAGACCGCCTGCAATCAGCCCGCCGGGCACGCCGCGCAGGCGCCAGCCGCAATAGGTCGCCAGCTGCATCGCCTCTGGACCGGGCAGCATCATGCAGAAGGACAGGGCGCGGAGGTAGCTGCGCTCGTCGAGCCAGGGCCGCAGCTCCACGAGCTCGCGGTGCATCAGCGCGATCTGCGCGGCCGGTCCGCCGAAGGACAGCAAGCCGATCCGCCCGAAGATACGCGTGATCTCGGCGAGCGAGGTCTGGCGCCTCTCGGTCTGGTCGGCCACGAATCCGGTCCTCCTGCGTTGCCGGGCGGACGCTAGGTGCGGTCCGGTCCGCGCACAATACCGTGGCAGATGACCGTTTCATGTCAGGAGATGGGGAAAGTGCAGGCTTCTGTTGCCAGGTGCCTGCGAACCCCGCCTGACCTTGCTAGAGGCCAGGGCTTCAGATTTCGGTCTTAGTTACCGCTTAGGCGGCAACTGCAACCGGAGCACGATTGTCGTTGGCAATTATGCTTTATCGGACCGATAACGGTGGTACCTCACCGGGTGAAAGCAACAGTTTTACACGTTCGTCGATCCTATTTCGGCCCCATGATCCCCCAACGACGGGATGTTTGGTGGAGCCGCCGGGTACCGCCCCCGGGTCCGAACCGCTTATTATCTGCGCGTTTATCACCATAGTCGGCAGCTGCCGACAGGATTGAAGATAGGCTGGCACACCGCGGCCCGCAAGAGGGTCCGGGCGGATTCCTCGGCGCTGCCGTTAACGCGAATGCCACAAATACGCCGCAGTTTCTCCGCACGCCGACCATCGCGGGCCGTTAGCTGGAGGTGAACGGGAATACGGAAACAGTACGTTGATATTTAGGGGTCTTTCCATCTTCCGGCGGTTCGGACGGGCCGAGGAGGGATCGGTAACGATCGAGTTCGTCCTCTGGGTGCCGATGATGGTCGGGCTGCTGTGCCTGTGCGCCGACGGCACCCTGCTGATGCATACCAAGTCGATCCTCTACGAGGCCGCGCGCGACGCGTCGCGGCAGGTCGCCCTCGGCCAGGCGACGCCGGAAGAGGCCGAGAGCCGCATCTCCGCCCGCTTCCAGGGCAACGCGGCCTACGAGGCCGAGGTCGAGACGCAGGACGGTTTCGTGACCACCACCGTCTCGGTCCCGTTCTCAGAGGTGGCGAGCTTCACCAAGCAATTGACCGGCGACAGCCGCCTTGCCGGAAGCATCACGATGTGGATCGAGACGACGGACAACGAAGATGGGTGAGGGAAAGTCGGACATGACCGTTTTCAAGGATCGGGCGCTGCATTTCCTGTCGGACGACACGGGCGCAGGGACGGTGACCGCGTTGTTCTTCTTCACCGCGGCAATGGCGCTCGGCGGCCTCGCGCTCGACGGGGCGAACGGCTATCGTGAACGCGCGCAACTACAGACCGTGACCGATGCCGTCTCTCTCGCCGCAGCGGCGCATTTGGATGATACGGCGGCCGGCCGCGCGCTGGCCGCGGATGTCGCGGAACGCAATCTCGGCCCGGACTTCCGCGACCTGATCCGCGACGAGGACATCGTCTATGGCACCTGGGATGCCGGGTCCCGGACGTTCACGCCCTCGACCGAGGAACCGAACGCCGTCGTCGTCTCGGCCAATCGCCGCGAGTCGCGGGGGACCGGGGTCGGGACCCATATCCTCAGCCTCGTAGGCATCGATTACTGGGATGTGAGCGTCTCGTCCTTCGCCGCCCAGGCCGGCGAGGAGCAGGTGCTCGAACCCTATTGCGGCGGAGCGACGATCCTGACGAGCGGTGATCTTCGTCTGAACGGCGGCAACACGTTCGAGGGCCGGGTCTGTCTGCACGGCGAACAGGGCATCTTCGACGGGGGCAGCAACTACTACGGTGACGGTGTCGTGCTCAGTTCGCCCTACGAGGACGACATCGTCATAAACGGCAATCCCACTCGTGTTGAAAATGCTCGCGCGAAGATCATGCCCCGTTCTCTGACGCCAAGTGTGGTCCCGACCCTTCCGGGGCGTCATCGTGCGCTCATGGACACGCTCATGCACATGGATGGGCTGACCTACAGCGGTGATCTTCTGCCTGCTGAGTTCCAAGGTGCTACGGTGCAGGTAATTGATGACGCTTCAGCGACCTTGCTCCGCGACGAGAGCAATTGGGCGATCAAGGCCGAGCCGAACATGATTTACGTGACGCGCGGTGACGTGCGGCTTGACTCGCAGCTCGATTTCCATGGTTCAGCGGTTATCGCTGGGGGTACGATTCAGACCTCGGGGAATTCTTCGGTAAAGAACGCGTTTCTTTTCGCGGACGGGCGCATGCAACTTGCCGGCGGTGCGCGCTGGGGCGCATATTCGGATTTCTGCGATACGGGCAAGTTCAACCTGCACCTCTTGTCGAATGAGGAAGTCCACTTCGGCGGCGCCGATGTGGCTTATGGCGTGCTGGTTGCTGCACCCAGCGTGAACATCAACGGGGCCTTTCAGGCGTCCGGCGGCCTCTACGTCGAGGCAGACGAAGCCCGGACGAACATGGGTGGGAACGGCTACATCACCGACGAGTGCGAAACGCCGCTGGACTCCGAAATCGTCGAGGTGCGCAAGCCGCTTGGCGCCGCGGCGAACACGAACCCCCAGACCCGGACGATTCTCGTCAATTGAGAGGGTCGATCAGCCCTCGCGCTCTTCGGCCACGATGTCGCGCATCGCGTCGAGGGGGACGTAGCCGCGGACGAGCTGGTCTCCGAAAACGAAGGTTGGCGTGCCGTTGATCTGGAGCGTCTGGCCCAGCTGGCGGTTCTCGGCCAGCAATGAGCGCACCTCAGGGTCTTCCATCTCGGTCATCACCGTGTCGGTATCCAGCCCGAGCTCGTCCGAGAGCCGCCGCAGGCTGTTTTCGGTGATGTCGGACCGCATCGCCATCAGGCGGTCGTTCACCGTCTCATAGGCCTCGCCGCCCTCGGTTCGCAGAACGGCGACGGCAAAGCTCGCGGCCTCGACCGACTGTTCGCCAAGGATCGGGAATTCCTTGACGATCAGGCGGATGTTGCCGTCGCTCTCGATCAGCTCGGTCACCTCGGGATGGGCCCGCTTGCAGTAGCCGCACTTGTAGTCGAGGAATTCCACCACAGTGACGTCGCCGTCGGGATTACCGCCGACCCAGGAATGGCCGTCGTCGAACAGGGCGTCGCTGTTCCGGGACACGAGCTGCGCGTCGCTGGCGCTCTGCGCCTCGGCGTCGCGCTGTTCGAGCACCGAGATCGCCTCCATCAGCACCTCGGGGTTTTCCAGCAGATAGGCCCGCACCTCTCCGCGGAACGCCTCGCGCTCGCTGTCCGACATCGCGTCGATGTCGAAGGCGGCGGCCGGGCCGGCCAGCAGCGCGGAGAGCGCGGCGGCGTGCAGGAAACGGGACATGGGGGCTACTCCTCGGCGGGCGGACGCTTGTCGGTCGGCGGGTAGCATGTCAGATCGGGGCGTGGCCGCAAGGCCGCCAGCGGATATGTGAAGAGCGGAGGCAGGGGATGCGGCAATCGGCACGCAGCCAGATCGACCCATTCATCGTCATGGACGTGATGGAATCCGCACGGGCGGCCGAAGAGGCGGGCCGCGACATCGTCCACATGGAGGTCGGGCAGCCGGGCACCCCCGCGCCGCTTGGCGCGCGCCGGGCACTGACGGATGCGATGGGGCAGGGATCGTTGGGCTATACCGTCGCCCTCGGCCTTCCGGAGCTGCGGGCGCGGATCGCGCAACTCTATGCCGACTGGTACGGGATCGAGGTCGACCCCGCGCGCATCGTCGTAACCGCCGGGGCCTCGGGGGCCTTTGTCCTGGCCTTCACCGCGCTGTTCGAGGCCGGTGACAAGGTGGCGCTCGGGCTGCCGGGCTATCCGTCGTACCGGCAGATCCTGCGGGCTATGAGTCTCGACCCGGTGGACATCTGCACCGCCGAGGCGAACCGGTACCAGCCGGTGCCGTCGGACCTTCCCGACGACATCGCCGGGCTGATCGTCGCGTCTCCGGCCAATCCGTCGGGAACGATGCTGGACAAGGCGGCGATGGCGGCGCTGGCGGATGCCGCGCAGGCACGGGGCGCGGCGCTGATATCGGACGAAATCTACCACGGGATCGAGTACGAGCGCCGCGCCGTCAGCGCCCTCGAGGTCACCGACGACGTCTATGTCGTGAACTCCTTCTCCAAGTACTTCTCGATGACGGGCTGGCGGATCGGCTGGATGGTCGTGCCGCCCGATCACGTCCGCACCGTCGAACGGCTGGCGCAGAACATGTTCATCTGCCCGCCTCATGCCAGCCAGGTCGCGGCCCTCGCGGCGCTGGACTGCAAGGACGAGCTCGAGGCCAATCTCGCCGTCTATGCCGAGAACCGCCGCCTGATGCTCGAGGGGCTGCCGAAGGCCGGGTTCGACCGCATCGCGCCCCCCGACGGGGCGTTCTACGTGTATGCCGATGTCAGCCACCTGACCGACGACAGCCTCGCCTTCGCGGAGGAGATACTGGAGGAGGCGGACGTGTCGGTGACGCCGGGGCTCGACTTCGATCCCGAACGCGGCGGCACGATGCTGCGGTTTTCGTATGCGCGTTCGACGGAGGACATCGCCGAGGGCCTGCGGCGGCTCGAATCTTTCATGAAATCTCGCTGACAAGCGGCCTTCACACTTTCACCGTAAGCCATTTTCTGCCTATAGTTGCGTCAAAACAACAAATCAGCCGGGGCAGAGGATGAGCAGCCTGACAACCGCCCGCCTGTTATTGATCGCGGTTCTGTGCCTGCCGGGAGCGGCGCGCGCCGAAGCGGCCCTGTCGGCCCTCGCGCGGCCCGACCCGGCCGAATCGGAATCCGTCGATCTGGGCGCGACGACACAATTGACGCTGAGCCTGTCGCAACCTGTGCTGTGGCAGGTCTACACGCTCGACGATCCTCGCCGGCTGGTGATGGATTTCGGCGAGGTGGCCTTCGATGGGGTCGATCTCGGGCCACTGGCCGCCTCGGACCGGGTCACGGGGTTGCGCTCCGGTCCGGTGCGCCCGGGCTGGTCGCGGCTGGTGCTCGACCTTGCCGAGCCGATGGCGGTCGAAACCGCGGGTTTGGTCACCGGGGCCGAGGATGGCAGCGCATTGCTGAAGCTGCAGCTCGCCCCCACCAGCGAAGAGGCGTTCGACAAATCGGCCGGCGCGCCCGAGAGCGGGCTCTTCGCCCTGCCGAATCCCGCCGATGCGGTACCGCTGCCGCGCCGGCGGCTGGGTGACGGCCCAACGGTCGTGGTGTTGGATCCCGGTCACGGCGGGATCGATCCGGGCGCCGAGGCCGGCGGTGTCGCAGAGGCGGACCTGATGCTGTCCTTCGCACGCACCCTGCGCGACGAGCTCGAAAGGGCCGGCGGTTTTCGGGTTGAGCTGACGCGCGAGGACGACCGCTTCGTTCCGCTGGAGCGCCGTGTGTCGATCGCGCGGGCGAATGGCGCGCATGTGTTCCTGTCTCTGCACGCCGACGCGCTGGCCGAGGGGCGCGCGTCGGGGGCCTCGGTCTACACCCTGTCCGAAGAGGCCTCGAACGAGGCAAGCCGCAAGCTTGCCGCGCGCCATGATCGCGACGACCTGCTGGCGGGGCTGGACCTGAGCGAGCAGGACGACCGCGTGGCCGGTGTGCTGATGGAGATGGCGCGGCGCGAGACGCGGCCGCGCTCGGATGCGCTGGCGGACTCGCTTGTCGCGGGAATCGCGGACGCCACCGAGAACCTGCACAAGCGGCCGCGTCTTTCGGCGAACTTCTCGGTCCTCAAGGCGGCCGACATTCCGTCGGTTCTGGTGGAACTGGGCTTTCTCTCGAATCCCGGCGACCGGACGAACCTGATCTCGCCCGCCTGGCGCCGCCGGACGGCCATCGGGATGCGCAAGGCGATCGAAGCCTGGGTCGAGTCGGACATCGACCGTGCGGAATTGCTGCGCCAATGATCCGCGAGGCCGTTTGCCACGGCAAACGGGCGCCCCATATCGAACGTTCCGGTCGCCTCACCGCGACGTGACCGCAAACGGCGGCATTCAGCCGCGATCGGTGGGCGGCCGCTTTTGACCGCTATCCGCCGTGTCCGTATAAGAGGGCATCCAGCAAAAGGCGCAAGTTCCCCAGTGATACGCTTCATCCTCTCCTTCTTCGGCGCGATCTTCTCGGCGATCTGCATCGGAGCGCTCTTCGCCGCGCTGACGGTCGGTGCCATCTTCTGGATGTATGGCCGCGATCTGCCGGATACGGACCAGCTGGCCCGATATGCGCCGCCGACGATCAGCCGGATCTATTCGTCCGAGGGGCGGATCATCGACGAGTTCGCGCGTGAGCGGCGTCTCTTCGCGCCCGCCGACGAGATTCCGGCGCTGGTGAAGCAGGCCTTCATCTCGGCCGAGGACAAGAATTTCTACACCCACGGCGGGTTCGACTCGCGCGGGATCCTCGCCGCCGCTGTCCAGGCAGTGAAGTCGCGCGGCCAGACGGTGCGCGGTGCCTCGACGATCACCCAGCAGGTGATGAAGAACTTCCTGCTGGGCGGGGAACGGTCGGCCGAGCGCAAGATCAAGGAACTGATCCTCGCCACCCGCATCGAGGATACGCTGTCCAAGGACGACATTCTCGAACTGTATCTGAACGAGATCTACCTCGGGCAGAACACCTATGGTGTCGCGGCGGCCGCGCAGACCTATTTCAACAAGACGCTGGGCGAACTGACCATCGCCGAGGCGGCCTATCTCGGTGCCTTGCCCCAGCGCCCGGCTGCGCTGCACCCGGTTCGCGACCAGGAGGCCGCCATCTCGCGGCGGAACTATGTGCTGCGCGAGATGTACGAGAACGGCTACATCACCGAGGACGAGTACCGCGAGGCGCGCGTTCAGCCCCTGCGCAGCGTTCAGAACGGCGATTTCCAGAGCTTCCGCGCCTCGCTGCCCGCACGTGACTATTTCACCGACGAGATCCGCCGCCAACTGAGCGAGGATTTCGGCGAGGGCGAGTTCTTCACCGGCGGCCTCAGCGTGCGCGCGACGGTCGATCCCGAGCTGCAGGAAAAGGCGGCGCAGGCGCTGCGCGCCGGTCTCGAAGGCTATGACCGCAGCACCGGACGGTGGCGCGGCACAGGCGAGACCATCCCCGAGGACCAGCTGGGCAGCGAAGAGCAATGGCGCGCAGCGCTGTCCGACGTCGACATCGCCCGCGACATCTTTCTCGAGCACGAGTGGCACCCTGCGGTGGTGCTCGAAGTGTCGAACCAGCAGGCGCGGCTCGGGATCGAGGGCGTGACCGATGGCCCCGAGCCGATTGTCCCGGCGGATGACGTGTCGTGGACCGGCCAGTCGCTCAACCAGATGCTGGATGTCGGCGACGTGGTCCATGTCCGCAGGATGACGAGCGATTCCGACGGCAGCTTCATCCGATGGACGCTGCGGCAGGTGCCCGAGGTCGAAGGCGGCTTCATGGCGATGGACGTGCACAACGGGCGTGTCCTGGCGATGCAGGGCGGCTTTTCGTACCAGCACTCGGTCTTCAACCGCGCGACGCAGGCGACGCGGCAGCCGGGCTCGTCTTTCAAGCCCTTCGTCTATGCCGCGGCGCTCGATTCCGGGTTCACCCCGGCGACCATCGTGGTCGACGCCCCGATCGAGGTCGATGTCGGCGGCGGCGAGGTCTGGCGGCCCAAGAACTATTCCAACCGCTTCTACGGCCCCACGCCGCTGCGGACCGGGATCGAGCGGTCGCGCAACGTGATGACCGTGCGCCTTGCCGAAGAGGTCGGGATGCGGACCGTCGGCGACTATGCCGAGCGCTTCGGCGTCTACGACACGATGGGGCACTACCTCGCCAACTCTCTGGGCGCCGAGGAGACGACGCTGTTCCGCATGGTCGCGGCGTATTCAATGTTCGCCAACGGCGGTGAGCGGGTCGAGCCGACGCTCGTGGACCGGGTGCAGGACCGCTACGGCAAGACCGTCTACAAGCACGACCGGCGCGACTGCCTCGACTGCGACGATCCGCAGATCGAGGCCGGGAAGGGGCCGCGCATCGTGTCCGATCTCGAGAGGGTCATCGACCCGATTACGTCATATCAGATCACCTCGATGATGCAGGGCGTGGTGGAACGCGGCACCGCCTCGGGCGCGGTCAACCTGTCGGTGCCGGTTGCCGGCAAGACCGGCACCACCAACAACGAGCGCGACGCGTGGTTCGTCGGCTTTACCTCGAACATCGCGGCCGGCTGCTATATCGGCTACGATCAGCCGCGCCCGATGGGGCGCAGCGCGACCGGCGGGGGCCTGTGTGCGCCTGTCTTCAACGAGTTCATGAAGGAAGCTGTCGAGAAGTACGGCGGCGGCGAGTTCGAGGTGCCCGACGGCGGCCACTTCATCAAGATCGACCGCCGCACAGGCGAGCGTCTGCCCGACAGCGCCAGCGGCGAGGGCGTGGTCGCGGAGTATTTCCGCCTTGGCGAAGAGCCTATCTTCGGCGTCGCCTATGACGGCGGCTTCGCGATGGGCTCGGACCTACCGCTGTTCAACCGCGGCGAGAACGAGGATGACTCGGTGCAGGTGCGGACGGCCACGGGCGAGGTGAAGGAAATCCCGAAGAACCGCGCGACGGTGAACTCTCTCTCATCCGGCGGTCTGTACTGACACCCGCCACCGGTACTGGGCCGCCGCGGCTTGCCGCGCGCGGCCCGTGTTGGTAGGTGCGGGGGCCGAAGAAAGGACAGCGACATGCGGGCAGAGGCACAGAACAATGTCGAGGCGATCGAGAAGTCGCTCGCCCTGTTGCGCCAGCGGATGGACTGGGAGACTGCCGGTCACCGCCTGGAAGAGTTCAACGCGATGACCGAGGACCCCGAGCTCTGGAACGATCCGGACCGGGCGCAGAAGCTCATGCGCGACCGCCAGTCGCTGGTCGACGCGATGGACCGCTACAAGGGCATGGCGCAGGAGCTTTCCGACAACATCGAGTTGATCGAGCTTGGCGAGGCGGAGGGCGACGAAGAGGTCATCGCCGAGGCCGAACGGTCGCTGAAGGACCTGCGCCAGCGGGCCGCCGCGGCCGAGATCGAGGCGCTGCTCGACGGCGAGGCCGACGCGAACGATACCTACCTCGAAATCAATGCCGGCGCCGGGGGCACGGAATCGTGCGACTGGGCGAACATGCTGGCGCGGATGTATGTCCGCTGGGCCGAGAAGAAGGGCTACAAGGTCGAGCTTCAGTCGATTTCCGAGGGCGACGAGGCGGGCATCAAGTCGGCCGCGTACCGGATCTCGGGGCACAACGCCTATGGCTGGCTCAAGTCCGAATCCGGCGTGCACCGGCTGGTGAGGATTTCGCCCTATGACAGCGCCGCGCGCCGTCACACGTCGTTCTCGTCGGTCTGGGTCTACCCTGTCGTCGACGACAACATCGAGATCGACATCAACCCGTCTGACATCCGGGTGGACACGTTCCGTTCGTCCGGCGCGGGCGGCCAGCACGTCAACACGACCGACTCCGCGGTGCGGATGACGCACATTCCCACCGGCATCGTCGTGACCAGCTCGGAAAAATCGCAGCACCAGAACCGCGATATCGCCATGAAGGCGCTGAAATCGCGGCTCTACCAGCAGGAGCTCGACCGCCGGAACGCCGCCATCAACGAGGCGCACGAGAACAAGGGCGAGGCCGGCTGGGGCAACCAGATCCGCTCTTACGTGCTGCAACCCTACCAGATGGTGAAGGACCTGCGGACGGGGCACGAGACGTCGGACACGCAGGGCGTGCTCGACGGTGATCTCGATGCGCTGATGGCCGCGACGCTGGCGCTCGACGTCACCGGCAAGTCCCGCGCCGAGGCCGAGGCGCAGGCCGGCGGCTGACGGTCGTTTAGGCCCTTGCCTCGCGCCCGGTTTGGGCGCTAAAGGCAGGCGTCCGGGTGGTTAGCTCAGCTGGTAGAGCGCTTCGTTTACACCGAAGATGTCGGGGGTTCGAGTCCCTCACCACCCACCAAAATCAATGACTTAGCAGGTCGCGTGCGTCAGCGGTTCCCAATTTCGCCTAAGTGGTTCCCAAAATCGGGCAAAAGTAGCACCGACTCGGTGTTCATTTGTTCTACTTCTGCGCGACGTGCGTAGTGCTCGGACATGCGCTTCGACAGGTGCCCCAGCATGGCCCGGACGCGTTCGATGCCGCCGTAGAGCTCGGGGCTTTTCGCGACTGCCGAGGCGATCAGCGTCGCGTTGGTGGTGCGCAGTCCGTGGAACGTCAGGCGGGGCTCGACGACATGCAGCTTCAACCTGGTGAGCTCTTTCGACCAGCTGGCGCCGAACCCGCTGCCCCAAGGCTTTCCGCGGCTGTTCTCGAAAATCGGTGCGTCGGGATCGATGATGCCGCGCTTCTTCATCAACTCGCGGTGCTCCTCGACCATCGCCAGCATAACGGGGTGTAGCGGGATCGGGACGGGTGTGCCGGTCTTTCCCTGTTTCGGTGTCCATAGCCCGTCCCGGATCCGGGATGCGGTGAAGCGGTGAAGTAGGTCGCCCCGGCGCTGGCCGGTGTAGATCGCCCCGAGGGCCGGCTTCAGGATGTGCGGCTTGCCTTGCTTAAACAGCTTCTCGAGCGCCCATTCTGGCCAAGGCTCATAGCTGCCCTCGGACACGACGCGCTCGACGCCTTCGCACGGGTTGATGTCGGCGAAGCCGCGCGGCTTGCCCCAGCTGAACAGCGCGCTGATGTCGTCCAGTCGTCGGTTCGCCGTCGCCGGCCGGTCGGCCAGGCTGTCATAGAGCGCCTGAGCGTGAATGGGACGAATGGCGGATGGCAAGAAGTCGCCCCAGCGATCCAGAACCAGGTCGCATGCCATGTTACGTAGGTTCTTAGAGTCCTTCGATAGGCCGTTGTATTTGGCGCTTTCCTTGTGCTTTCGGATCAGCGCCTCGAAACCGTGCGGGTTCTCGATCTCCGCGAGGTTCACGCCGAAGCACTCTTCCCACGCCTTGCGATACGCCTTGCGGTATCCGTCCTCGAACGGATGGGGCAGTGGCCACCGGCGTTCCTTCCCGTCGCGGACGATGCGAAAGAAGAAATACTCGCGGCCGCGCTTCGTCTTGCGCTGGACGTATCGATCAAGGCGGATGTCAGGTGCCACGGCTCGCTCTCAAGATGGGGTCCTCTTCTTCACCTGACCCCGTGCGTCCCTCGATCATTGTCTCGACCTCGGTCCATTTCCATCGTGTCATGCCGCCGATTCGGTAGGGTTTCGGCAGAAGGCCGCGCTTGCAGTAGTCCCGGATCGTGGATGCCGAGCAATCTAGCAGCTCCGCCAGCCTCGTGTCACTCACGTAGCCGACGAGGCGCGGCTTGGCCGGTGGTGCAGCCTGGTGCGCGCTCTCTCGCTCCCTGATGTGCTGTGCGGGCATTGCTCCGTTCCTTCAAGCTCGACCGGGGCGGCTCTTGCGCCGCTGCTCAGGGGTTGGTGATTGAGGGATCGATAAGAAGCGCTGCATGACCGGCCTCAGAAAAACGCCGTAGCTGTTGGGTGAAAGCGTGGACGTTCGAACCCAGTACGTCTCGCGCCAAATCCACCGGCCATCGAAAAGCTGAACGGGTAGGAGGGCATAGCGTTTCTTCCACACGTCTTCACGCTCTTGGCGATCAGTGTATGTCTCTCCTAGAATCATTGTTCCTGCCCCTGCTCCTTAGCGGGACGGTTTCTTCGGCGCTTCGAGCCTCAGCGGCGCGAGCACCGGAAGTGGTCCGGTTTGTGCGTAGCCCCAGAGCCGCGGGCCGAGAGGGTTCTTCGTGGTCATGATGATCTCCTAGGAGAGGTTCGGCTCGGGGAGCGACCGGAGCCACTCGTTGCATTCACTGGCGGGGATGTCGCAGAGGTCGGCAGCGACCTTCCTGCGACGATGCCGACCCGGTCGAGATAAGGCTGCCGGCGCCCGCGACTGCTGGTCGTTCCAGTAGCGGTCGCGGCCTTTCTGGATTAGTTCAATCATTGCGGCCTTGGTGGTTGGCCTGAGGTAGCGATCGCCGCGGTACTTGTCCGGCATCTCCTCGAGCATCTTCTCGAGGTGGGCCTTCAGCGTTCGTTGTCTGAGGGGCATCAGGAGCCAGAACCTGCTGTCGGTTAAGGACTGCTCCGACATCAGCTCATCCCCAGCGCTTGCTTGTACATCTCGAGCACCGCCTCTTCCTCGGCGATGTCGTCGGGCTCGCGCTTGCGCAGGGCGATCACCTTCCTGATGATCTTCGTGTCGTAGCCGCGCCCCTTGGCCTCGGCCATGACCTCCTTCTGCTGCTCGGCGATGTCTTTCTTCTCCTGCTCAAGGCGCTCGTAGCGCTCGACAAACTGGCGGAGCTCCTCGCCGGTGACGCGGTAGGCCTTGTCCCGAACCTCAACGTCTTCTGGCGTCTCGCGCATGCGCGGTGCCTCACTATCGCTACGAACGATCGACGAGATATCGATCGCCGCCTGGATGGTTTCGCGCGTCGCGACTTCTCGCTTCCCGACATGATCGGGCGCGCCCACGATGCCTTGCTCTTCCATCCGCTCGATCAGCCGGGCCGCCCTGTTGTAGCCGATGCCGAGCCGCCTCTGGATCAGGCTCGTCGATGCTTTTCGTTCGCTGACGACGACAGCCGCGGCGCGCCGGAACAGGTCTTCGCTGTCGTTGTCTTGGGAAGGGATGGTCATGTGGGCTTCCACTTATCCGGCCTCCGTCTCGGCGATCTCTTTCAGGGCGCGGTGCAGCCGTTCCTGGCCGTCCAGCGTCCGGTCGCGGTGCAACTGCCACCAGCGCTCGCGCACGCGGTCCTCGGCCGTCTTCAGGGCCGCAGCGGCCGCCTTGAAGGACGCGCCGCGGAAGATGTGCGTCGCGAGGTCCAGGTCCCGCTGCGGCGTCCAGCCGGGCATCTTGGGCAGGGCCCGAAGGCGCGCGACTTCCTCGCCTTGACTGCGCGACATCTCGGTGGCGCTGGCGGCGGGTGCGGCGTCGGCTTCGTCCAAGTCGGCGAGTGCATCGGCTTCTGACGCGTCCTCGCTAACTTCGTGCGGCGCGCTGGCTTCTATAGGTTGCGCTTCCGGCTCTTCCGGTTGCGCATCGATCGCTTTCGGTTGCTCGTCCGCTATGACGGGCCCGCTCTCGGCCGGTTTCGGTTGCGCTTGGGGCTTGCCCTTGCCGCGCTTCTCTGTCGCCGCCTTGCGCTTTTCGGCATCCCTTTTGCTCAGCGTCGACTTGACCTTGTGGTAGAACCCGCGCGGATCGCGACCGAGGGCCGATGCGATGCGCCCGGCCGGGACGTCGCGGTCGTACATCTCCAGAACCTGCGCCTTCTCTTCCGCGGTCAGCGGGCCGGTGGCGTACTGTCCGGGCTCAGCCTTCGTGCTGACGTCCGAGCGCTTCTGCGGCTCGGGGGCCGGATCCTCGGTCTTTCCGGGCACGGCTTCTTCAGCTGCCGTCTCGATCGAAGCTTCCGGCTCCGGCGCCGCGGTGGCCTCAGGCTGTGGCTCCGGCGCCGGGGCGGGCAGGGCGAGCGTGTCCTCGAACCGGATATCGATCAGAAGCCCGGCGTTCGACACGTCGACCTGGACCGGGGCCCCGAGGTCGATCAGCTTCGCCTCGAACGCCCGGGTTTCTGATGCCACGCTCTCCATCAGCGACAGCCGCGACTTCTGCGCGGATATCTTGGCGGTGAACTCTTCGAGGTCGTGCGGCATGGCGGCTCCTCCTGCTACTTGGATGGACAGGTGATCAGGTGGCACCACCACGCGCAGCGATCTCCCGGACAATCCGATCAAGCTCACGATCGGCTTCTCCCGTTGGAAGTCTCGCGCGCTCACAACGCTCCTTCTCGGCCAGGCAAAGCGCCCCGGCGCGTACCAGGTTGCGGTGGCGATCTTTCGGCTTCCACCAGGCCGGATCGAACGGCCACCGGCTCGGGGGCTTGCCGCTACTCCCCGCTTCCGCGCTGTCCATGTCGTGATGCGAATAGCAAAGCGCTGCGTTCAGAAGTTCTCCATGCACCCACGCGTCGTCGTGCTCAGGATGCCAGCCCTCCTGTGTGATCTGGCGCTGTCGCTCGAGAGAAATTGCCGTTTGGGCATCTTCAATTGTGGGTTGGCCAAGCATCGTGGTCTCCGGTGTGAGAAAAAGGCGGGCGACGGCGGCCCCGCCGCCCGCAGGTGCCGGTCTCACGAGACGCGCGAGAGCCGGGCAGGTTATTCAGGCCGCCGCCGCCCCGCAGGGAGGAGGAGAGCGGGGCGGCGGCGTAGCCGGCGGGTGAGGAGTGTCCGCCGGTGTCGAAATAGGGTCCGGTGATGCCGGCGCAGAAGCGTCCGTGAGTGGAATTTGTGGCACCACCGGAGATACGCTGGCTCACCAGCGCGGTGTTAGCGGATTCGGGTGAGTGAGCGTCCCGAACGATGTTCAAGAGAAGGTCGAAGCTTCTGGACCGCCGGATGCGGTAGCGAACTATTCCGTACGGCGTGCCCAGTGAAACTCGATCTGCCGCATCCCACTCATGGCGTTGATAGTTTTCGCCGATGGTCACGATGCAGGTCCACTTCCCGCGCGGCAGGGAGCAAAGCACCTTCAACGTTGTCCCGTCCGGTACGGGACAGCCGTTGCCGTCGTGTTCGATCCACGGGCTCCACTCGTCACGCTCGGCCATCAGAACACCCTCGACGCGGCCTCGGCCGCGATCGCGCAGAAGGTCAGCACGACCATCAGGGTGCCGATGCACAGTGCTGCGGGCGGTACGCGGTAGCGCTCGCGGTGCGGCAAGTCCTGGGCCTCGATCGAGCCGTCGTCACTACGGGCGATATCGTCGGGACGGCAGGACATCAGCAGGCCACCGTTGGGCAGGCGGGCGCGTGATAGGCGGCGTCGGCCGCGCGGGCCTGCGGCTGCCAGGCGAAAAGCATGAGCATGATCGCGGCGCCGATCGCCATTCCGATGCCGAGAGGCAGGGCCCAGTCTTCGATCTGAGCGAGGCGCTCCTCGCGCTCGGCGCGACGGTGCATGGCGTCGAACCTGTCGAGGGCGTCTGTGAGTGTGTCCTGGTGCATGAGCAACCTCCTGCGTGTTGCGCTATCCGATATCGTTGCGGTGCTATGGTTTGGCGCCGCCTGGATTGTTGCCTTGGTCAAGCCGATGGATTAGCGAGCTTGAGGAGAGGTAGTAGCTCATTTTTTATGAGTGTGCAACACATGAAACTCACAAAATGTGAGTTGCTACGGGGCGAGTGCCGCCGCATTGTACCGAGCACGCCATTAGCGAGTTAGATTTCTCGTGACAGCGGAGGGGTCGCTTAACTAGTACGAAACGAGAACATTTAGGAGCTTAGATGACGGCACTAGCCTACCGGATCGCTACAAAGGCTCGCAGCAAATTTGGGCTGGACCTTAATCTCGTCTTCGATCCGATTGAGACTCTACGTCGGAGATGGCGGTCATGAGCCGCTCTTGCACCTCGCCTGGGAGCTGTTGGAAGTCTCCGTGGAGTATGAAGTTAAAGTCTATCCTGTGCTCTCTATAGAGGTACAGCATGACCTTTCTCGACGGGAAGCTTCGTGCAGCTTCAGCGTTTAGAAACGATGTAAGGCCGACGCCAGCTGCCTTGCAGAAGTCTGTCTTGCTCATGCCGGTGGACAGCCAGGCCGCGGAGAGGCGAACAGCGCATGCTTCTCTCGATGCGTCACCAAGACGGGTCATGGCCATTTTTGCCTGATAATCCATTGAGCTGCCCCCTGAATTGCTTGGGGGCAATCTGCACGCTACCTCAGAAAAGTTGAACATTCAATAAAATGAAGACTGGACCTCACAAAATGTGAGGCGTATGTTCGCGACATGAGTAGCGTCGCAGACATAGTTATGGCCATCGGTCACCGCGAGTTTGCGGAGGCCCTCGGAGTGAAGCCGTCGGCGGTCTCCAACATGAAGTCGAGCAACCGCATTCCGGCGAAGAAGTACCTCTTGGTTTGTCAGTTGTGCGGTCAGCACGAGCTGTCGCCCCCTGATTGTCAGCTCTTCACCTTTGACCCGGGCGGCGAAGAGCCCGCCGAGTTCCTCGATACCTCCGAGGCCGAAGCGTCGTGATGAGTGGCTGGAATGTTCTTGGGTTGTCATGCGGCGAGCCTGCGACACCCGTCCACACCCGTCTATCGAAATAGAACGGAGGCTTTTCGACGTGCCCCGCAACAACTCCCCAGACAGCATCCAGGACGCGATTTATCGGGCGTATGATGCAGCAGGCGGCCTTCGGGAGGTCAGCCGGATCATCGGCCTGAGCGTCTCGACACTCTCGGTCTACACTGATCCCGCTCGCGCCCACGAGCCTGGTCTCGGTTCAAACCACTTGGACCGGCTATGTGCCGCACGCCCGCTCGCTGCCGCAGAAATGGCCGCACACTATGCCGAACTCGGCGGTGGGGTCTTCCAGCCTGTCGACGTCCAGACGAATGTCACCAGCCTCTACGAGCAGGCTGGCGCGACGGCAAAAGAGTTCGGCGAGGCGCAGGCGGCCATGCTTCGCGCCGCCGAGCACAACAGCAAGGGCAACCGGGATGCGGCCGACCGAGAGATCGACGACGCGGTCCAGTATTTGCTCAGCTACAAGGCGCTGATGCGAAAGCAGCGGGGCGCCGCATGACGGACACCGTCGCCTGCTTAGATCCGTTCTTCGGCCTGTCGGAGGATAGCGCCATCCACTGGCCGTCTCTTCGTCGCGCCGCGCCGAGCCACATGCACTCGAACATGCCGCTGTCCCGCTCGACTGAGGCGGGCCGCGGCCGTCTCGTCTACGTCGCCACGCCCTTCCGCCGCCACGTGATCGACGACGCTGGCCGCTTCAGCCCGGCGCTCGCGATTGAGACGGCGGAGAAGGCGCATCGCTGGGTCAGAACGCTCGCTGTCGAGGGCGTGACCGCCATCTCGCCAATCGTCCTGTCAGTCGATCTCACCGCCGGTTCCGCCGACGACCTCGATCCCATGGACGACGGCTTCTGGACTGCCTGGTTTCACCCGCTGCTCGTCCGTTCGCAGCTCGTCGTGATCCCGCCGTTGCCCGGCTGGCGCGAGAGCGAAGGCGTGTGGCGCGAAGCGATCACGGCGCTTCGGCACGGCATTCCGGTCCACTGCATCGGGGAGGGCAATCGATGACGGCTGTTGCGCGTCGAGACAGCGGGCTGACCCGCGCGGCCGGTCCGCCCGCTGGTGATCCCGATGGCGTCCGCGGTCACCGGCGTCTCTGGTGGGCTGTCCTGCATGAGAGGCTATCGATGCAGTTCGGGCAAAAGAGCGGCGTCCGCGTCGGCCTGAACTGCGCACATTGGCTCAACTGGCACAGGTCGGAGGATTTCGCGATGATCTGCGCCCTTGCGGGCGTCGACGTCGACTACATGCGGGCGTTCGTCGAGCGAGAGCTTCGGAGCCCGAACCCCGGCGTGTTGTTTTCGTCAAGATCCAAGCGCGAGCGGTCCTCAGATGTCGCGCGGCGCAGATCGGGGGCCGCCGCATGATCCTCGATACCGCCCTCTACGTCTCCGCCTTCGGCTGCACCGGTGCCAGCGCGCTCTTCTTCAACGGGGCGCGCCTTAGCCGTCGCCACGGCGACCGCGACGGTTTCGATCTCGGTTTCGCATTCGGGGGCCTGGCATGACGCAGAACCGCTCGACCGCCGTCATGCAGCGTCGCCACGAGGCCCACGACAGCCTCGACGACTTCCCGACGCCGCCCTGGGCCACGCGTGCGCTCTGCGAGTGGCTGGCGGGGCAGGGTTGGAACCTGTTTCACCTGTCGGTGCGCGAGCCCGCCGCCAATCGCGGTTTCATGGCCCGGCCGCTCGGCGAGGCCTTCGGCACCGTGATGGCGTCCGATGTCCATGACTATGGAGTCGGTTTCCCGCAGGAGGATTACCTCTTTCCCGGTGCCGACCGGTCCGCCGACTGGACGATCACCAATCCGCCGTTTCGGCTGGCGGAGGACTTCATTCGCGCCGCGATCGAGGCGAGCCTCTCGGGTGTCGCGATGATCGTCCGCGGCGCGTTTCTCGAGGGCGTAGGGCGGTATCAGAAACTGTTCAGCCTCACGCCTCCCACCGACGTGCTGCAGTTCTGCGAGCGCGTTCCGATGGTGAAGGGCAAGTACGATCCGCTGGCGACGACGGCGACGTCCTATGCCTGGTTTGTCTGGCAATTCGACCGCCCGCAGGGCGAGACGCGGCTGCACTGGATACCGCAGTGCCGGAAGCGCCTCGAGCGGCCCGACGATGCGCTCTGGGAATCGGGAGGGCTGGGCTGATGCGTGTGCTCGTCGGATGCGCCACCAGCTGCGTTGCGCTGCGCGCCTTCCTCGATCGCGGGCACGATGCCTGGCAGTGCGATATCCTGCCGGCCGACGAGCCGACCAACCGGCACATACAGGACGACATCCGCAACGTGCTGGACTGGGGCTGGGACCTGCTGATCGTCTCCAATCCGCCGTGCACGCGCCTGTGCAACAGCGGCGTGCGCTGGCTCAAGACGCCGCCTCCAGGCCGTACGCATGACGAGATGTGGGCCGAACTGGACGCGGGCGCCGCGTTGTTCTCCGACTGCCTGAACGCGCCGATCCCGCGCGTCGCGGTCGAGAACCCCGTCATGCACGGCCACGCTCGCGAGCGAGTCCGCAACTGGATCAAGCCGCAGATCGTCCAGCCGTGGTGGTTCGGCGATCCGTTCTTCAAGGCGACAGGCCTCTACCGGCGCGGCCTGCCGCCGCTCCACCCAACCGACAGACTGACGCCGCCCGAGCCGGGCACGTCGGAGCACAAGTCCTGGTCGATGGTGCACCGCGCGCCGCCAGGCGCTGACCGCTGGAAGATCCGCAGCAAGACGTTTCCCGGCATGGCGGCCGCATGGGCTGACCAGTGGGGCGGACAGATAGACGAGGTCGCAGCATGATTGAAATTCGCACCGGCGATTGCCTCGACCATCTCCGCATGATGCCGGCGCAGTCGGCGCATACCTGCGTCACCAGCCCGCCGTACTTCGGCCTGCGCGACTACGACGTCGATGGTCAGATCGGTCTCGAGGAAAGCCCGTACGCCTTCGTGGGTAAGCTGGTCGAGGTCTTCCGCGAGGTTCGCCGGGTGCTGCGCGAGGACGGCACCCTCTGGCTGAACCTGGGCGACAGCTATGCCGGGTCGTGGGGTGCGGAAGGGCGGCGCGAGACGGAGTCGGTCGAGGAATCCTGGCAGGGCTCGCGAATTGTGAACCACCCTAGGCGCGCACGGAAATGCCCCGAAGGTCTGAAGCCGAAGGACCGGATGATGATACCGGCCCGTGTCGCTCTGGCGCTTCAGGCGGACGGATGGTGGCTCCGCGACGAGATCGTCTGGCACAAGCCAAACCCGATGCCTTGCAGCGTCTCCGACCGGACGACGCCGGCGCATGAGATGATCTATCTGCTGTCGAAGTCGCGGCGGTATTTCTTCGACGGAGAGGCCATCAAGGAGCCGGCCACCGGGCGGGCATCTGGCAACAGGAGCGGCTACACCGTTCCCGGCCAGCGTGGCGGGGTCAACGCGAACATCGGCGGTAGTCTGCACCGGATTGGCCCGCGCGAGATGCGTAACCGCCGGAGCGTCTGGTCGGTTAGCCTGAAGCCCTACAGCGGCGCGCACTTCGCCACCTTCCCGCCAGACCTGATTGAGCCGTGCATCCTCGCCGGGTCGCCCGTGGGCGGCACTGTGCTGGACCCGTTCGGCGGGGCTGGAACGACGGCGCTGGTGGCGCTCCGCAACGTACGGAACGCCGTTCTCTGCGAGCTGAACCCGGACTACGCCGCGATGGCGCAGGACCGGGTAGAGGCGGAAATGCACCGACTTGAGGCAGCACGTCGCGAACGTGAGCGGCAGCCGGATTTTTTCCGAGAGGCAACAGCATGATGCAGGCAACGCAGGCGCCCGAGCGGCGCTCTCAAATCCGACCGATCGATACTGACGGCCTCGATGACTACCCGGCCGAACTCAGCGACCCGAAGCTGACGACCGATCACTTCACGGCCTTCTGGCACGACCGCTGGCTGAACTCGGAGCTGTTCCTGACCGCGCCGCTGGATGTGCAGGCGGCCGCTTTGAACTTGTTCTTCGTGGCGCGCAAACAAACGCCGGTCGGCTCGCTGCCGGATAACGACATGATGCTCGCGAAGCTACTGCGGATCGAACTCGCCGCCTGGTCGGAGCTGCGGTCGCGAAGCATTTCGCCGCTGCACAACTGGCGGCCGTATCACCATGAGGGCCGCATCGTACTCGGACACCCGGTGGTGATCGAGGTCGCCCTCGATGCGCTGCACAGGCGCGAGAAGCGCGAGGCCGCACAGTCGGAGAAGGCGGTCGCGGAGCGTCGCCGGCGCCTCAGCGCCTCCCTGGCTGAGATGAATTGCTCGGATGCGGTCTGCAAGGATGGGGCGCTGATCGCATGGCTCGATGAGTGGCTCTGCGAAAATCACCACGGCCAGCGGCGCATGCCCGGCCTCAAGCTTTCGATCGAGAACGGCCTCAATGCCGCGGCGAGAGAGGGAAGGTTGAACTCGGCCCGGAAGTGACTGTCGAGACTAGCTAAAATCTGTGGCCCCACAGTTCTGCACTGTTCTCGCACAGTGCCACACAGTGACGAACAGTTCTCCACAGTGCTGCGTAAAGGAAAGAATACAAAAGGAAATAAAACGAAATGGGAAGGAGCGACACAGAACGAGGCGCCCGGGGCTGAAACGGACGGCTCAGCATCCAATCGGGTCATGCTGAGAAAGAGCAGGAGGCAAGCGATGGACAGTGAAGAGAAGAAAGCTGGTCGGGACCGTGTCCGGTCCTGCCTGTTCGACCGGCTCGACCAGGCGGGGCTGGTGCGCAAGCGCGGGATGAGCGCCGAGGCACACGACCAGGCGCGCAAGCGGCTGATCGATCATCTCGCCTACATGGACGAAGCCAACCTGCTGACGCTGGCGGAGGTCGTGATGGATCACGCCGATGGGCCGCAGCAGAACGTCATGCCGGCGGAGGTCACGATCCGGAACCTCGCCCACGGGCTGCAGGCGCCGCCCTTTGCCGAGAAGCGGATCGTGTCGAGCTGGCTGGCCTCGGTAGAAGGGCCGATCGCCGAAGCCTCGGGTCACCTGGTCGAGCTGTATCGCTTCCTGCGGGCGAACGGGCGTCCGCCGATGGCCTTCGACATGACGCAGATCAAGGAACGCGCGGGCAGCAACCAGCGCCAGCGCCAGCTGGTCGGTGACCGGATCGAGCGGGCCGCCGCGTCCGCCGCCGACCGGGAATGGCTCGAGGCGTACCTGCAGGACGAACGCGCCGCGCGGGCGCTGGTGGCACAGGGTCAGGACAAGAGGGAGACCGCCCATGAAGATGCGTGACCGGATGGAGCCGGTGATCTTCGTCGACACGAAGGGGAGGGCGCGGCTCTCGCAGACGGTCGAGGGCGTGGCGCTGGACACGTCCGTCAGTCCGGCCGAGCGTCGCGCCGCGCAGGAGGCAGCGCTCCGGGTGATGATGTCGCAGAACGCGGCGCCGGAAGAGTGCGGGCCTGCGATCGTCCGGCACGCACCGGCCCGTGGTCAGACGGTCCCCTTCGCCGAGAGCAGGGTGCACCGCAAGGCGGACGGGACAGACGAGGTTCGCGATGCCATGTGGCAGGGCCGGCAGGGCATGCGCCGCGCCGACGTCTTCGACCGAATGGCACAGGCCGCCGGTAAGAAGGGCGCAGCCCCCAGCTTCTCGGATGACCAGGTGGCGATGGGGCGGCGCTATCGCGACCTGACCGAGCGGCACGCGAGCGCCGGGATCCGGGGCATGTCGCTCGAGACGCTGAGCGACGGCGGCGGTGGCGGCGATTTCATCACCGCTGTCCTGCGGGACCGTGAGCAGCTCACAAAGCTGCACCGCCGGATCGGCAACGGCGTGGCGCTGGAGGTTCGGCGGGTTCGGCCATCATCGCGTCGCCGGGCCATTCCCGACCGTCACCTGGTCGACATGGTCTGCATCCACGACAAGACGATTGCCGACGTGCTGCAGGCGAACGGCTGGGATGCGAAGGATACGGGAAACCGCGATGCCTTGCGTCGTGCGCTGGCCGGGGCATTGGATCGGATGATTGGTCCGGTCCACCGTCCGCGGCGCCATGTCTTCATCGGGGAGATGCCGGGTGCTTTCTGGCCCTCGAAAGAAGATGATTGACGCTTACCCGAACTGGGGCTTACAAGAATCTTATCATCTACAAGAGCGCCCGGCGGAAACGCACGGGCGTTTTTTGTTGAGGTGTGGGTCAACGCTCACGCAACGGATCGAACGGGTAGGTCTCCGGGACATAATCGTAGACGGGCCCGAAGTCCTCTCGCGCTTTCTCGGCAATGAGGATCGCCCGTTCATAGCTCGATCCTTGCCAAAGTGAGATCGGTATCCCCTCCGCTTCAATTGCCGTAACGAAGAATTCGGGGCGGCGATCATCACCGGCAAGAGCGGTGATACGGATGTGCGTGCCAATCATGTGTGCCTCCGGCGAAGATGCCTGATGGACATCGGAGCGAATGTCCAGTGAGGCGTGCTCGTCTCGGGGCTTTCGTCACGAGGTATATGTTCAGTCAACCGGTCGCGCCCGGCCGAAACGCTCGGGCGCATTCTGTCGGGACGCGGCTACAATTCGCGCAGCATCTCGTCCGGGTAGGTCTCGATCACTTGGTCGATGACCGGGCCGAAGTCCTCTCGACCGCGTTCCGCTTCGAGGATCGCGCGCTCGTAGCTGGTCCCGTGCCACAGGCAGATCGACGCGCCTTCAGTCTCGATGACCATGACGTAGAACTCCGGCTCGAAATCCTCGCCGGCGAGCGCGGTGATCCTGATGTGCATTCCGTACATGTTCACCTCCGGTGTCGAGGATTGATGGCCCGAGCGGTGGATGTCGAGAAGAAACCCGGGCGGCCCCGGAACCGGGGCGCAGCGGCCAAGTTGCGTTCGGGGGCAACTGAAGGAAATGCGATGCGCCGCGTCCTCAAAGACGGTCCGCTTATGATCGTCCTCATCGTCTGGCTCTTGGTCGTTGGTGGCGCCGCGGTCGCCTTTCTCTGGACCGTCGACCTAGGCAGTCAGCCCGGCCCTCGGGGTGAACCGGAGTCCGTGAACTGAGGCTCGACGTCCGGTCCCCCAGAATCGCGGGTCCTTCTGGCGCCCTGGCGTGTATACGGGGCGGCTTAGCGCATGCGTTTAAAGCCTCTAAACCATTGAGAAAGCCTAAACTCCGCTAAACATGACGATGTTGAGCACGACCGAACTGGCGACCCGACTGGGTGTCAGCAAAGGCCGCGTGAGCCAGTACGTCAGTGCCGGCAAGCTCGACGGCTGCTACCAGGGCAAGGGCCGCGCACGGCGCTTCGACCTGGCCAAGGTCGGCGAAGCGCTCGGCAAGCGGCTCGACCAGGGCCAGCTGATGGGCAACGGCTCGGAGACCCGGGCAGCGTTGCGCACCCTGGCGCCAGAGGACGAGGGGGCGACCCCGGCGCCGGCCGCGCCGAACGCGCCGCCGACCGGTCTCGGGGCCTCCGAGCTGCCGCGCGGCGATAGCGACCGCTACAACATGGCGCGGACGCAGAAGGCCGAGGAAGAGGCCCGCAAGCTCCGCCGCCAGAACGCCGAGGCGAACGGGCAATACGTGCTGGCGAGCACGGCCGCGCTGCAGGCGCGCCGCCAGATCAGCCAGGAGATCGCCGAGTTCGAGAGCGTGATGCGGGATGCGGCCCGCCGCGTGGCCGACGAGCTGGGCGTCGATTTCAAATCGACCCGGGCAATCCTGCTCGAGGCCTGGCGGGCGCACCGCGAGCACCGCGCCGAGACGCTGACCGAGCGCAGCGCGAGTGCCGCGCTCGGCGACGACGAGGCCGAGGAGGACATCTGATGGGGTTCCTGACCTCGGCCGAGGGAATCATCGCGGATGCGCTGGCGCAGGCGATGCGCCCGCCGCCGCCGCCCGACATCACCCGCTGGTGCCGGGAGAACATCATCTTCGACGATCGCTCGCCGATGCCGGGCGCGTTCAACATCCGGCGCTTCCCGTTCCTCGCCGAGATCCACAACACGCTCTCGCCGGAGCATCCCGCCCGCGAGGTCACGGTCCGCGGCTCGGCGCAATGGGGCAAGACGGTCTCGGTGGTGAACCCGACCGTCGGCGCCTGGCACGAATACGGCCCGCTCGACAGCCTCGTCGTCCACCCGACCTCGAGCGCCGCGACCGAATGGGTCGACACGAAGTGGCTGCCGATGCGGCGGCAGGCGCCAAGCCTGCTGGCGATCTTCGGCACCGGGCGGGGCGGCGACCAGAAGGACGCGAAGTTCAACCAGGAGACGCTGGCGCGGGACGGCTCGCTGAAGGTGGCCTCGGCGGGCTCGCCCGACGACCTCGCCGGCACGACGCGGCGGCTGGTGATCCTCGACGACCTGTCGAAGTTCGAGATGACGCCGAAGGGCGATCCCGAGGCGCTGGCGGTGTCGCGGGCCTCGGGCTTCGAGGACGCGAAGATCCTCCGGGTCTCGACGCCGCAGATCAAGGGCACCTGCCGGATCACGCGGTCCTTCGCGCGGTCCGACCAGCGCTACTACCACGTGCCGTGCCCGCATTGCGGGTATTCGCAGCCGCTGACCTGGGAGAATTTCGAGGCGAACATCGATCCCGAGCGGCTGGCGGCGGCGCACTTTACCTGCGAATCCTGCCAGCAGCCGATCAAGCACAGCGAGAAGGAGCGGATCGTCGGCGCCGGACAATGGGTGCCGCACAATCCCCGCGGCGATCACCCGGGCTTCCATCTCTGGCGCGCCTACGCCCCGCAGCGGGACTGGGCCTCGATCGCCGTCGAGTATGCCCGCGTCATGGGCTGGACGCGCCTCGAGGCCGCGACCACGACCGTCGAGGAGCAGAAGGCCAGCGTCGAGGCGGAGACCGAGCAGACGTTCTGGAACGACGTCCTGGGCCTGCCCTTCGAGCAGGCGAACGACGCGCCGGACTGGCAGGACCTGCGGGACCGCACCGAGCATGCCGCGGACGATCCCGACAGCGAGATCACCGTCCTGCCCAAGGGTGTGGTGCCGGCCTCGGGCGTGATGCTGACGGCCGGTGTCGACTGCCAGGACGACCGGATGGAGCTGCACCTCAAGGCGTTCGGCCGGGACCGGCGGCGCTGGACCGTGGATTACGTCGTGATCCCGCATCACATCGGCACCGAGGACGGCCGTGCGGCGCTCAACGCCTACCTGCGCACCGAGTGGCCGACCGAGCTGGGGCTGAAGCTGAAGATCGACGCCCTGGCGATCGACGGCGGCACCTACACCGACGACGTCTGGAGCTGGGCGAAGACCCATCCCTGGAGCCGGGTGATCATCGTCAAGGGCAGCTCGAGCCAGAACGGGCCGCTGATGGTGCCGCAGAAGTTCGAGCGCCGGAAGGACGGCAAGGCCAAGCGCCAGCAGAAGCGGGCGTTCCTGCTGAACGTCTCGATGATGAAGGGCAACTTCTACACCTGGCTGAAGCAGGAGGACCCGACCGAGCGGGGCTATTGCCACTTCGCCCGCGGGCTCAGCGACGCCTTCTACCAGGGCATCACTTCGGAGGTGAAGGTGCTGACCCGGTCGCGGACCGGTGTCGTCACCGCGAAGTGGGAGCTCGTCGAGCCGAGCCGGCGCAACGAGCAGCTCGACACCGAGCTCTATGCCGAGGCCGCGGCCCGGCGGAAGGGCTGGGCGTCGATGACCGACGACCAGTGGGACGCGCTGGAGGCCGAGCGCGGTGTCGCGCCGCAAGAGGCCCAGGGCGATCTCTTCGATGCCGAGCTGCCGCTCGCGGCGGCCGCGCACACGCCGCCCAAAGAAACCGAAGTCCCGGACCGCGCCAGCGCCGGCGCCCGTCTCCTGGAGGTCCTGAAGCGCAATGACTGACACCGCGACCCTGCGCGCCCGCCTCGGCGAGGCGGAAGACGCGCTTCACAAGGTGGCCCTCGGCGGGGCGGTGAGCGTCGTCAGCTACGACGGCTCGCGCACCGAGTACACGCCGACGAGCGAGGCGGCGCTGCGCCGCTACGTCCGATCGTTGAAGCGCCAGCTGGGCGATCTGTCCCGCGGTGGCGGCTCGCACCGGGTGCGCTTCTGATGAGCCAGTCCTGGACCGAGATGCCGAAGGTGCCGCGGAAGACCGCCTCGCTCGGCGAGCGCGACGCGGGCTTTCACGGCACGACGCCCTACACGGCCGCCGACAGCACGATCGACACGCTGGCGGGCTACCAGCCGGAGAACCGCGCGGTCGATTCCGAGATCCTCCCCGGTCGGGACAAGGTCACCGCCCGGGCCCGTGACCTGGTACGCAACAACGGCTGGGCCACGGGCGCGATCGCCAAGGAGGTCGACAGCGTCATCGGCGCGAACTTCCGGCCGCTGCTGAAGCCGGACTGGCGGGCGCTGGGTCTCTCGGCCGAATGGGCGCGGGAGTTCAAGGAACAGGTCGAGGCGCTCTGGCGCGTCTATGCCGACGATCCGCGCCACTTCGCGGACACCACCCGCAGCCAGTCGGTGCCGCAGATGTTCGCCACCGCCTACCGTTCCTACCTGATCGAGGGCGAGGCGCTGGCGCTGGTGAACTGGCGGCGCACCCGGCCGACGAAGACCACGATGCGGCTCGTGGACACCGACCTGCTGTCGAACCCGATGGACATGGCCGACGGCGAGCGCCTGCGCGGCGGCGTCGAGATCACCCGGGACGGCATCTCGCGCGCCTACCACTTCCGCCAGGGCCACCGGAACGCGTCCTACGCGCAATCGGCCGACGCGATGCGCTGGAAGCGCGTCGCGCGGGAAGGGCGGTACGGTCGCCCGCAGGTGCTGCACTTTTTCGACAAGCAGCGCGACGGCCAGACCCGCGGGATCAGCCGGCTCGCGCCGATCGTCGAGAAGCTGAAGATGGAGGACCATTACAGCCGGGTCGAGCTGCAGGCGGCGGTGATCAACGCGGTGCTCGCCGCCTTCATCAAGTCCCCTATGGGACCCGAGGTGATCGACGAGTTCTTCGGCGAGGAGGGCGACGGCTCGGGCTTCCTGAACTACCAGGCGGCGCGGTCGGACTTCTACAAGGATCGAAAGGGACTCAGCCTCGGCGGCGCGCGGGTGCAGACGCTCTACCCGAACGACGAGATCGGGATGGTCAACACAGCACGGCCAGCGGCGCAGTTCGCCGACTTCGAGTCGGCTGTCCTGCGCCACATCGCCTCCGGCCTCGGCATCAGCTACGAGCAGCTCGCCTCCGACTGGTCGAAGACGAACTACTCGAGCGCGCGGGCGGCGATGATCGAGATATGGCGCGGCTTCACCGCGCGCCGGACCTCCTTCGCGCACGGCTTCTGCCAGCCGTTCTTCATGGCCTGGCTGGAAGAGATGGTGATCGACGGGCACCTCAAGCTGCCGCAGGGCGCGCCGGACTTCTACGCGTTCTGGCCGGCCTATGCCCGGTCGAAGTGGATCGGGCCCGGCAAGGGCTTCGTCGATCCGGTCAAGGAAGCGCAGGCCGCGGCGATGCGCGTGTCGCTGTCGCTCTCGACGCTCGAGGAAGAGGCGGCCGAGCTGACCGGGACCGACTACGCCGAGAACATGGCGCAAATCCAGGCGGAGATCGCCGCGATGCCGGAGAACGCCCTGCACCCGATGCAGGAGAGCTTCGCGAAGCTCCTGGGCCCGGCCGTCTACCAGCAAGACACACCCGAGGACTGACACAATGCGACATCCGCAGATCGCGGCGCGCGTGTTCCACACGCCGCTCCTGGCTGCGCCTGCGAAGGCCGCGGCGTTCATCACCGGCTTCGGGCCCCGGATCACCGGGGGCGAGATCGAGCTGCACGGCGCCGAACCGAGTGCGGCCTCCCAGCAGCGCGCCCGCGCCTCGCTCCTCGACGACCGGCTCGAGGACGACATCCGGGCCGGGCGCCGGATGCCCTACAGGGCCATCGACGGAATCGCGGTGATCCCGGTCACCGGGACGCTCGTGCATCGCGGCAGCTGGATCGGTCAATCCTCGGGCGAGACCTCCTACGAGGGGCTTGCGGCCCAGATCGAGAGCGCGGCGTCCGATCCGTATGTCCGGGGCGTCGCGCTCGAGGTCGACAGCTTCGGCGGCGAGGTCGCGGGGTGCTTCTCGCTGGCCGATCAAATCCGCGAGCTGCGCTCGAAGAAGCCGGTCTGGGCCTTCGTCGCCGACCATGCCTTCTCCGCCGGCTACGCGATCGCCTCGCAGGCCGACCGGGTGATCGTCCCGCGCACGGGCGGCGTGGGTTCGATCGGGGTCATCTGCATGCATGCCGATCTCAGCGCCCGCGTCGAGGCGGAGGGCGTCAAGGTCACGGTCATCGCCGCGGGCGACCACAAGGCCGACGCCAATCCCTACGAGCCGCTGCCCGACAGCGTCCGCGCCGATCTCGCCCAGGAGATGGAGCAGCTGCGCGACGTTTTCGCGGCGACGGTCGGCGAGGGGCGCGGGGCGAAGCTCGACCGCGACGGCGCCCTGGCGACGGAAGCGTCCACCTATCTCGGCGCCGATGCGGTCGCGGCCGGCCTCGCCGACGAGGTCGCCAATCCGCGCGAGGCCTTCGAGCGCTTCGTCGCGCACGTCAATGGCCGCCGGAGCGCGGCGGATGTCACTGCAACCAAGGAAGGGAGTGCCCCCATGAGCACCACGACCCAGACGGCGCCGCAGGGCGGTGCCCAGACCCCGGCGCCCGACGCCACTCAGCCGCCGCAGGGCAGCGGCCAGAGCCCGGCCCCCGGCGGCGACCAGTCTCAGGGCCAGGCGTCCGCACAGACCCAGCCGGCACCTCGGGGGCAGGGCGGTTCGACCCCGCAGGGCCAGTCGCAGCCCAACGGTGGCGCGCCGGCGCCGGCTACGCCCTCGGCCTCCGAAGAGCGGACCCGCATCGCCGGGATCCTCGGCCATCCCGAGGCGGCGGGCCGCGATGGTCTCGCCAAGAGCCTCGCCTTCGAGAGCGACATGAGCGTCGAGCAGGCCGCGAAGCATCTCGCCGCGGCGCCGAAGACCGCGACCCAGCCCCAAGGGCTCGGCGCCAGCATCGATGCCGAGGCGACCGAGATCGACGCCCCGCCGGCCGCGGGCGGCGAGGGGCCCTCGATGGCCGAGCGCGCCAAGGCGCGCTGGGGCAACAGCTAAGCGGGCCCGGCCAAGCGCCGGGCCTTTTCCTTCCCGGATCCCTGCAACGGAGATTTTCCCATGCCGACCCTGAATGAGGGCAAGACGCCCGGCGACTTCCTCCTCTACGAGACCCCGAGCGCCTATGGCCGCGACGAGATCACCGTTGCGGCCGGGGCTGATCTCGAGCCCGGCACCGTGCTGGGCCAGGTCACCGCCTCGGGCAAGTACGTGGCCAGCGACCAGGGGGCCGCGGACGGCTCCGAGACGCCGGCCGCCGTGCTGATGACCCGCGCCGCCGCGTCCAGCGCGGATGTCGAGGGCGCGATCGCGCTGGTGCGCGGACCCGCCCAGGTGCGCCGCGGCGGCCTGGTCTTCGACGACAGCTGGTCGACCGAGACCCTGCGCGACAGCGCCTGCGCCTCGCTGGAGACCGCCGGCATCGTCGCGATCTCGACCTGATCGGCGCCGGGGCCGCCGGGTCCCGGGCCGTCCTCCAATCCTCCAGAGACAAGAAGGAGAGCGTCTCATGGCGCATATCGATATCTTCCGGGGCGACGCCTTCAGCGCCATGGCGCTCGGCGACGCCATTCGCATCATCCCCAACCAGTGGGGCCTGATCGGCAACATGGGGCTCTTCGTCCCGAAGGGCATCCGCGGCACGCGGTTCTCGGTCGAGATGCACAACGGCATCATCCAGCTGGTGCAATCCTCGCAGCGCGGCACGCCGCTTCCGGGCCAGTCGCGCGGCAAGCGCAAGATGGTCGACTTCTCGACCGAGCGCTTCGGCCTGAAGTCGCGGATCACCTCCGACGATATCGACGGCATCCGCGCCTTCGGCTCCGAGACCGAGCTCAAGCAGGCCGAGGACGAGGTGATGGATCGGCAGGGCGAGCTGCGCGGCTCGATCGACATCACCCGCGAGTATCACCGCGCCGGCGCGCTGCAGGGCATCGTGCGCGACGCCGACAATTCCGAGATCGCCGATCTCTTCGACAAGTTCTCGATCACCCGGAAGTCGGTGGACTTCGTGCTGGGCACCAACACGACCGATCTCTCGGCGAAGGCGCGCGAGGTCACGCGCCACATCAAGACGAACCTCCTGGGCGATGTCAGCGCGGGCGTTATGGGGCTGATCCATCCCGACTTCACCGACAAGCTGATGGGGCACCCGGACTTCAAGGAGCGGTACAAGTACTACCAGAACCAGAACGGGGGCGATCCGCTGCGCGACGACACCTCGGAAGGGTTCAACTTCGCCGGTATCACCTGGAAGGAATACCTCGCCGAAGCGTCCGTCCCGGAAGAGGACGGCACGATGACGACCCGCGAGTTCATCCCGCAGGCCGAGGCGTCCTTCTTCCCGATGGGCACGCGCCAGACCTTCCGGCAGTTCAACGGCTCGGCAGATTATCTCGGCATGTCGAACCTGCCCGGGCAGGAGTTCTACTCGGCGCTGTTCCCTGACCGGCAGGAGAACCGCTTCGTCGATGTCGAGGCGATGATGCAGACGCTGCCGATCTGCATGCGTCCCGGCGTCCTGGTGCGCGGCCACACCTCGAACTGAACCGCGCCGCGACACGGCTGACGATCCCGGCGCGACCGGCGCCGGGGTCTTTTCCCGCCTCGAGGAGACCAGAGACATGCCGAAGAAGAAGGATGCCGGTGAGGTGCGCGTCGAGATGACCGCGTCCCACACCTACCGCACCAGCGCGACCTCGCACCGCACGCTGCCCGCGGGATGGCGCGGCACGGTCCCGGCCGAGATCGGCCGCGAGATCGAGAAGGCGAAGAAGGGCGCGGTAATCAAGCCGCAGCCGAAGGATGCCCCGCGGCCTCGTCCGCAGGAACCCCGCAAGCCCAAACCGCAGGCGACCCTCTCGCCGGAAGAGCGCCTCGACCAGTTCAGGGCGGCAGTCGCGACCCTCGACGAGGGCGCCTACACCGACGAGGGCAGACCCTCCGTCGACGCCGTCAACGGCGCGTTGCCGGCGGACGCGGCGCCGGTCACGGCTGACGAACGCGATGCGCTCTGGGCCGAGGTCAGCGGGCCCGCGATCGACGAGGGGCGCCTGGCGCAGTTCCGCGCCGCGCTCTCCGAGCTCGGCGAGGCCGACCTGACCGAGGAGGGCAGCCCCGCCGTCGATGCCGTCAATGGGGCGCTGCCCGAGGGCGCTGATCCGGTCACCGCCGAGGAGCGCGACGCCCTCTGGGCGCATCTCGAGGCGCTGGTCGAGAGCGACGGCTGAGCGATGGACGCGATCGCCCGCGCCATGGACGCGGTCTTCACCGATCCGAACATGGCGGAGAGCGCGACCTACACGCCCGCGGGCGGTGGGGAGGCCAGGACCGTCCGGGTGATCCTCCGGCGTCCGGACGTGGTCTCGGACTTCAACCGCGGGCAGTTCGTCTCGGACACGACCGAGTTCGACATTCGCGTCTCGGACGCGCCGGACCTGAAGGCGGGCGACACGATCGATCTCGGCGACGAGACCCTGACCGTCGTCGGCGAGCCGCGCCGGGATCCCCGGCGCCTCAAATGGACGGCGGAGGCGCGGGCGTGAAGCTGCATGTCGGGATCTCGGGCGACCTGCGCGACGTGATGGAGCGCGAGGTCCTCTCGTCCGAGCGGGCGGTGACCTCCGGCATCCGCGCGGCGGGACGCGGGCTCAAGGCCGATTGGCGCCAGCAGGTCCGCGGCGCGGGCCTCGGCACCCGGCTCGGCAAGTCCATCCAGGCGCGGAACTATCCCGGCAGCGGTGCCAGCATCGGCGCGACGTCGCTCGTCTTCACCAAGGCGCCCGACATCGTCGATGCCTTCAATCTCGGCGCGACGATCCGCTCGAAGGACGGCTTCTGGCTCGCGATCCCGACCGATGCCGCCGACAAGGGAAGGGGCGGCAAGCGCACCACGCCGCTCGACTTCGAGCGCCGCACGGGCCTGCCGCTGCGCTTCGTCTATCGCCCCGGGCGGCCGGCCTTGCTGGTGGTCGACCAGGCGCGGGTGAACAAGCGCGGCAGTGCGGCCCGGAAGGGCGGGCGCCGCCGCAAGGGCGACGGCATCCTGACCGGCGAGCAGACGATCGTCGCCTTCATCCTCGTGCCGCAGGTGAAGCTGCGCAAACGTCTCGACCTCGACCGGGACAAGCGCCGCTGGGAGGGCCGCCTGCCGGAGCTGATCGTATCGAAATGGCCGGAGGCGCGCTGATGGCGAGCACGAGCGAAACCATCCTCGAGGCGCTGGCCGCCCTGCTGGACGCCGCCAAGCCGGCGGGCGCGAGCTTCGAGCGCAACGCGACGCTGCCGGGCACGATCCCGGCGGCGGGCACGCTGATCCTGCGGGACGGCGATCCCGGCGAGCCCGAGGTGCTGATCTCGCCGCCGGTGTATTTCTACGAGCACCGCGCCGAGCTCGACCTGGTCGTCGATCGCAACAGCGCCACCGAGCGCGACGCGGTCTTCGACGCGGCGAAGACGGCCGTCGCAGCGGCGCTGGCGGCCGACCGGACGCTCGGTGGGCTCTGCGATTACGTCATCGGCGAGGCGCCTGAGCCGATCGACCTGCCGGTCGAGGGCGCGGCGACCCTGAAGGCCGCCACCATCGGGATCATTCTTCAATACGGGTCGCCCGACCCCCTGAGCTGAGCATCGGAAAGGAACAGGATCATGGCACGAGCACGGGGTGCGCGGGCGCAGATGGCGCTCGCCTTCGAGAGCGCATACGGCACGCCGCCGAGCGCGGGAGCGTTCTGGAAGATGCCCTTCGCGTCGTCCGGGCTGGGGAGCGAGCAACCGCTCCTCGAGAGCGAGCTCCTGGGCTTCGGCCGGGATCCTCTGCCGCCCACGAAGGACGCGATCACCGCCGACGGCGACATCGTCGTTCCGATCGATGCGCGCTATCTCGGCATCTGGCTGAAGGCGCTCTTCGGCGACCCCACCATGACCGGATCGGGCGCGCCGTACTCGCACGAGTTCCAGTCGGCGAGCTGGGCGATCCCGAGCTTCGCGATCGAGACCGGCATGCCCGAAGTGCCGCATTACGCGATGTTCCCGGGCTGCAAGGCCAACAGCATCAACTGGACCATGCAGCGGAGCGGGCTTGTGACCGCGACGGTCAACGTAATCGCCCAGGGCGAAGACCCCGCGGCGGCCAGCGCCGCCGGCACGCTCGAGCAGATGGCGCTGCAGCGCTTCAGCTCCTTCAACGGCTCGATCAAGCGCGGTGGCTCGCAGTTGGCGAACGTCGTCTCGGGGCAGATCACCTATGGCAACAATCTCGACCGGATCGAAACCATCCGCGAGGACGGCAAGATCGACGGTCTCGAGGAAGCGATGGCGATGCTCTCGGGCGAGATCACCGTGCGCTTTGCCGACAAGACGCTTCTGGATTCGGCGGTTAACGGCACGCCGGCCGAGTTCGCCTTCGGCTACGAGATCGACGCCGACACCAGGTTCACCCTGACCGCGCACGCCGTCTACCTGCCGAAGCCGAAACAGACGATCGAAGGGCCCGGCGGCGTCGAGGCGACCTTCGCCTGGCAGGCGGCGCAGACCGCCGGCGGCGGCCGGATGGCGACCGCCACGCTCGTCAACGACGTCGACAGCTACGACAACCCGAACAACGCCTAAAGGAGCGCCCATGCGTCTCAACCTGAACCGCGACCCCGAATGGGTCGACCTGCTGCCGGGTGTCTCCGTCCTGGCGGCGCCCGCGACCTCGTCGGTGATGGCGCAGGCCCGGCGCGACGATCTCCTCGCGCCGTACCGCGAGGCCGGCGGAGCTTCGGACGATGACGAAGAGGCTGCGCTCGCTTTCAACAAGGCCGTGGCCAAGCTGGTGATCCGCGACTGGCGGGGCGTCGAGGGCGATGATGGCAAGAAGGCCAAGGTCACGCCGGAGGCGGTCGAGGCGCTCCTCGACCATTACGCGCTCTACGAGGCCTGGGCGGAGCGATACATGGCGCGCTGGCTGGGTCTGGAGCAGGAAAAAAACGGCTCCGCGCCCTCGCAGACTGGCACTTCGGCGGGGGCGCGGCGTACTGCAGCGGGTGCATCGAAATCGAAGGGCGGCAATGCCAAGCGTGCCCCGCGGTCGACCGGCAGCCGCAAACCCTAGAGGGCGCGCAGGTCTGGGACCTGGCGATGAAAATGGGCGGGCAGGTCCGGGCGATCGAGGGCGCCGTCCTCGGCTGGGATATCGGCGCCGCGCTCCAGATGGCCCACGCCCTGGGTTATGACACGCTCGCCGTCGCCGATCTCCTGCCGGAGGTCGAAGAGGTCGCCTGCCGCAAGATCAATGAGCGGTCGGCGGAGGTGAAGCGCGGGCATGTCGTTGGTGGCGTCGGCGAGGCCGAAGGTGCTGATGAGTTCGGCGACTTCGGCTGACCGCGGATTCGGAAGGACGATCATGCAGTCTGACAGCAAGAACGGCCGGATCGCGGCGTCGGGAGGCCGCGAATGAGCCGGAAATCGGTCTCGGTCCGGATCAGCGCGGACGGCGGTGTCGAGGTCAAGAATGCGTTCCGCGACATCGGTCGTACCGGGCAGGAAGCGCTCGGTGCCGTCGCGACCGGCTCGCAACCGGCCTCGGCCGGTCTGCAACGTGTCGAAGGGGCCAGCGGCAACGCTCTGCGCGCGCTCGAAGGGCTGGCGGCCAAGGCGTCGCGGGCCGCTGCGAGCATGCGGGCGACCGCGCCGGCGATCTCGGACATGCAGGACCGGATCAACCGGATGGCCGGCGTCAGCCCGGCCGTGACGCAGAGCACCTCGGCGATCCTGGCGCAGGGCCGCGCCCTCGATGAGCTCCGGGCCAAGTACAACCCCGTCTTCGGCGTGGTGCGGCGGTACAAGGACACGATCAACGACATCCGAGCCGCCCATGCCCAGGGCGCGATCTCGGCCGACGAGATGGCGGCGGCGATCCAGCGCGAGCGGCAGGCCTCGCTGGCGAGCATCGGCGCGCTGAAGGGCCGCACGACCGCGATCCAGGGCATGGCGGGAGCGTCGGGCATGGCCGCGGGGCGCATGCAGGGCCTGTTCTACCAGGTCAACGATATCGGCGTGTCGCTCGCGGGCGGGATGAACCCGTTCACCGTCATGGCGCAGCAGGGCACCCAGATCGCGCAAATCTACGGCTTCGGGAACGGCGGCGTCGGGGCGATCTTCCGTGACCTCGGCGGCATGATCCGCGGCCTCGTGACCCGGATCCCGCTGATCACCGCCGCGGCGGCCGCCGCCGGCGTCGCCTTCCTCGGCCTCCGGCACGAGATCAACGAGACGACGGACGCGTCGGTGAGCCTCGGAGACACCGTCTCGGCGGCGGTCTCGGTGATCGGCAGCCGGATCAGCGACAAGCTGCGCCCGCTGATCGAGAAGATCGCGCCCTGGTTCCAGAAGGCGTGGGACGCGGTGACGGCCAGTGTCCGGGTCGTCGGCAACTTCATCATCAATGGCGTCACCGTCGCGGTGGAGGGAGTGAAGACGGCCGTCAAAGTCATTCCGGACATCTTCTCCGCCGCATTCTGGGGGGCTGCTGAGGGTGTCCTTACAATTCTCCGGAAGCTGGGCGGCTCGATCGAGCTCTTCATCGATTCCATCAAGGACAAGTTGAACGGCGTCTTCGGAACGAATTTTAAGCCGACGGTGATCGAGGGCATCAACGCGATCGAGACATTGAGGTCGGAGGCGGAGGGCAAGCGCGACGCCGCGATTGAGCGCGGTGATCAAGCTTATGGCGATTTCCGGAGCAAGGCGGCGCAGATTATGGGCCGGGACCCGATGGGCGATTTCTTCGCAGATGTCCGCGACCGCGCCACGAAGGCGGCGCTCGAGGGTGCGGAGGATTCCGCGGGTGGCGCCGGCGAGGCGCTGCGGAAAGCCGGTGAAGAAGGCAAGAAAGCGGCTGACAAGGTCGCGACCGGCTGGGATGCCGTCACAGGCAAGCTCGCTGATTACGCCAAGGGCGCGAAGGACTGGGGCGGGGGTGTCGGCGAGGCCATCGTCGGCGGGTTCAAGAAAGCCGAGGACGCGATCGCCGAGTTCGTCACCACCGGCAAGCTGAAGGTGAAGGGCCTGGTGCAATCCATCCTCGCCGATCTCGCGAAGGTCTGGGTGCGCCGGTCGATCACGGGACCGTTGTCCAATGCCCTGATGGGCGCGCTCGGCGGGATCGGCGGCACTGGCGGCGTGAACCCGGCCATGAACGCCTCAGCGGCCCTCGCCGGGCCGATCTACGACGGTGGCGGCTACACCGGCGATGGCCCGCGCTCGGGCGGTCTCGACGGCAAGGGCGGGTTCTGGGCCGTGATGCACCCTCGGGAGTCGGTGGTCGATCACACGAAGGGGCAGGGCGGGCCGCAATCCGCCCCGCGGCAGACCGGCGGCGATTTCTTCATGAGCGACAACGGGACGATCATGGCCCGCATGCGCATGCAGTGGCAGCAGGACATGGATCGCCGTCTCGCGCAGAACAACAATAGCCTGCAGCGGTCGATGAGGCACGGCCAGAAAAGTAGCTGGGGCAAGTGATGGCAAAGGTCATTGCCTGGCCGCCGGTCGGCCTCACCGCGTGGGAGCTGACGCGCCACCACCCTATCGGCAGGTCGCGGAGCTACTTTGGAAAGCCCTCGCGTGTCTCCGGTGCAGGGGCGCCCCGGTATCTCGCGACGGCCACCGTGACCGGCATCGGGGCGGACATGGCCAGTGCCGGCTATATCGAGATGCTGAAGGACCAGCTTGGTTTCGGGTCGCAGCTGGTCCGCGTGCCGTCCATGGCGCCGCTCTGGCATCTGCATGCGCGCGGGCGGAACCTCGTGAATCAGCTCCTGAACTGGCGCGCTAGCGGTGACGAGCTCCTATGGACTGCGGAGAGCGCCGACATGTCCTGGTCTGCCAATTTGGAGATGTACGGCACGCCGACGACAGACGATGGCTGGCCGTTGGTTCAGGTTCAAGGCCTCCCGGCGGGCGCGGTCGTGCGGCCGTCAGAGTTCATCGTGATGCGCGACGGTGAGGGCGAAGAAACGCGTCGGATTCTGACGGTGGCCAGGGCGGACGCCTACGGCTGGGCGACGATCCGACTGGACGAAGCTTTCTCGTTTGGCGGCCTCGTCAGCGTCGGGGAGCGGCGAGACGTCGTGTTCCAGGCGCTGAACCGCCCGCGCGCCATCCAGCCCGTGAGCGGCTCGTGGTCGTTCGAGTGGCAGTTCCGCGAGGTCTTCGAGCACGAGTATCCCGGCGGATTCACACACGTAGATCCATGGAGGTGAAACGATGCTGAAATTATTGAAGCGGCTGTTTGCCCGAGAACGCCAAACCTCTGAGGGTGTTCAGTGGAGCGAAGGGGCTCGCCCCCTCGTGTGGACGTTTGAGGGCGAGTCCCTGCGCTGGCGCTAGTTTTTGGGCAGCCGCCGGTCCAAGTCTTCGATCGCATCCTGCATCGCCTCAAGGGTCTCCTTGAGTTTCTCCAGTGACATAGTGGGCCCGCGTTCCGTTTGCTCAGGCCGCAAAGCCTGAATGGATTTGCGGGCCGCGGCCACCTTGTCGCTATCGCTCATCGATATTTCCCTGATTCCGGCAAAGCGACCGTCGCTGGCGGCGTTCGGTCGAGTCAAACTCAGATAGGTTCTTTATGGCGCTAAGACGTGGCTGTTCGCCCGAGCTTCTGGTCGCTCTGTCAGCCGCTCCAGTTGCTCCCTGCCTGCTGATCGAGGCCGACTGGCCCGATGGCCCGGTCCGGGTCCACACCGGCCGCTTCCCAATGGAGTGGGACGGCAAGACATGGCTCGGCGGCGGGTATGTCGTCGACGGTGACGAGCAGGTGAACCTCTTCGACTTCGCCGCGCCGGCCGAGGGCGAGGGCCTGACGGCTGACGGGGGCATGATCCGCGTCTCGGCCACGCTCGAGACGATCCTGGCCGAACGCGGCCGCGTGATCCGCAATCGCGAGATCGCGGTCTGGTTCGGGGTGACGACCTGGATGCATGGCAATGTCCTCGCCGCCGACCCCGTGCTGCTGTTCACAGGGTATTTCGACGAGCGGACCTTCCAGCTCGCGCGCGAGGGTGAGGATTACAGCCACGACCTGCTGTTGGGGCTCGGGATGGGGCCGCCGCCACGGGCGCAGGCCTCGGTCGAGCACAGCGCCGAGGATCAGCAGGCCGAGTATCCCGGCGACACGGCCGGGCGGCACCTGATTCATGCCGATAAGCGCAGGGTCAATCCGCCGGTGTGGCCGGCGCCGTGACCATCCGCCCGGCGGAGGTCTTCACGGCGGCCCGGCGCGAGATGCGCGGGCCGCTCGTGCGGGGCCGGCACGATTGCCTGACGACGGCCTGCGGGGTCTCGGCGGCACTCTTCGGGCGCGACCCGCTGGCGAGCGGTCGACCCGCCTATGACAGCTTCACGGGCGCGATGCGGATCGTCGCGCGGGCCGGCGGTTGGTTCGCCTGGTCGGAGGCGGCCTTCAGCGCCTCTGGCATGCAGCGGGTCGCGATCCCGCGAACGGGCGATCTCTGCCTCGTCGCGCGGCCCGACGCGCGGGGCGGCACGACGTTCGGCCTCTGCATCCGGCCGGGAGAGTACGTCGCGAAGTCGCGGCGCGGGTTCAAGATGATGGATGGCGATCTGATGGGGGCGTGGCGATGGGCATAGAGACGGCCATCGTTGGCGGCCTGATGTCGGCCGGCGTCGGGTACGGCACCGCCAGCTTCATCGCGGGAGCCGCCGTCAATCTCGGCGTCAGCTACCTCGCGAGCACGGCGATCCGGGCGATCTCCGGCGGCCAGCAGGACGCGCAGGACGTCTCAAGGCAGCTGTCGCAACCCGATCCGCACCCGGCCTATCGCCATGCCCTCGGCCTCACGCGCGCCACGGGAACGCCGGTGGCGATGCCGGTGCGGACGCGCTTCATCTGGGGGTGCTGGATCCTCAACAGCCGGCCATCGAAGCTCACCGATCCGGTGATCTACTTCGACAAGCGGCGGCTCGATTTCACCGGCGATCCCTTCGATCTGCAGGGCGAGGGCGCGAAAGCCGCCAGCGACTTGTTCGAGAACCATGTCGAGATGTGGATCGGACGCGGCGACCAGGGCGCGCCGCCGCAGTTCTTCCTCGACAACGTGCCATGGGCCGTCGACGGCGACGAGGACCTCTGGAAGGCCAGCGACCGCTGGGAAGGGCGGACCGTGATCTGGATGCGCCTCGAGGCCGGGGCCAGCGAGGAGTTCAACCTCCGTTGGCCCTCGGTGCCGCCGCTGGTCGAGGTCGAGGGGCAATGGTCGTTCGTCTGGGACCCGCGTGACCCGGCGCAAGACCCCGACGATGAGAGCACCTGGCAATGGTCGGACAATCACGCGCTCTGCGTGCTCGACGCCCTGCGCCGCAACCCGATGCGGCAGTATCGGGCGCTGAACCTGCATCTGCAGAGCTTCATCGATGCGGCGAATGCCAGCGACGAGACGATCCAGACGGCAGACGGCGGGTCCGAGCCTCGCTACCGGGCGGCCGGCACGCTGACCTATGATCGTCCGGAGATCGAGGATGTCGTGAACCCACTCGTGCTGTCGGGCGCGGCGAACCTGGTGCGGATCGGCGGGCAATTGGCGATCGCGCCCGGTGTCTGGCAGCCGCCGGCGGCGACCGTCGACGATGTGCTGGGCGAGGGCTTCACCTTCTCGGACATGGTGCCGGGCGCTGATCTCGTGAACGAGCTGCGGGTCGAGTACCTCTCGCCCGCGCGCGGCTACGAGATGGCGAGCCTGCAGCCCTGGCCGATCCCCGGGGCGCGGGAACAGGACGGCGGCATCGCCGCGCCGAAAAAGCTCTCGCTGCCGTTCTGCCCCTCGGCGACGCAAGGAATGCGCGTGCGCAAGATCGAAGGCCTGCGGATGCGCCGGCAGGACCGGATCGAGGGCGTGCAGCTGCCGCCCGAGTGCTTCGACCTGGTCGCGGGCAGCACGGCCAACGTGGCGTTCCCGGAGCCTTATGACGTGTTTGACGGCACCTATGAGATCGAGACCATTCACCCGGCCTTCCGTCCGATGGGTGGAGAGGGCGACGACGCCATGGCGATGGTGATGCCGGCGGCGATGGTCCTGCACAGCGAGGCGATCTACGAGTGGTCCGCTGCCGAAGAGGAAGAGATCGTCACCGAGCCCTATGACGGCGATCGGGGCGAGGTGCAGTTGCCGGGACCGATCACTGTCTCGGCCGCCAACCTCGACACGGGCGACACGGTATTGCCCAGGCTCCGGTTCGCTTTTGATCCGTCGCTGTCGTCAGGCGTCGACGCCTATGAGTGGCAGATCAGGGAATACGATCCGGGTCAGACCGCCGAAGCCGGCTGGTCCGAGCGCCGCATCATCAGCGGAGACGTGCGGGACGACAGCGACCAGGTCTACGGCATCACGGACGCGCTCAGCTCCTCCGGTGTCTACGACATCCGAGTTCGTACCGTGGCGGCGGCCGGCAAGTCCCGCTATCGCACCGTCGAGGGGGTCGCGGCCGAGGGCCTGACGATCACGCTCACGGCGCCAACATTTATCCAGGTCACCCCTTCGGCCAATTCAGTCTATCTGGAGTTCGCGACCTCAAACGATCCAGAGACGCGGGGCGTCGAGATCTGGGGCGCAGACACCGATAGCGAGGCCGCGGCGACGCAGCTCGGCGACCCGATCTACATCGGCTCCAACCGCTCGGCATCGCTTACGGAGGGAGGCCTGAACAACGGCCAGACCCGCTATTACTTCGCCCGCTCGTTCGGGCCTTTCGGCAGCACGTCGCCCTTCAGCGATAGCGCTTCCGCCACCACCACCAGCTGACGGAGCAAGGCATGAGTGCACCGCAATTTGGGCTGTCCGCCTCGGGCAGCAACCCTAAGTTCACCTCGCGCAACACGCTCGAGCTGGCGGTCCAGGCGGTCGTGGATCGCCTTCAGGAGTCGATCGACAACACCGCTCTCGCTGTCGGCATCGGCTCGGGCACGGTCTACACGTCCGCGGCAGACGGCATCGCGGGCACGAGCGACGGCGAGGTCTTCCTCGCGACGGTGTCGAACCAGCTTGTTGCCTACCTGAATGACGAAGGGTCTGAGAGCGAGCTTGCGAAGCTGCCGACGCAGACCAGCGTGGACAGCTTGTTGCAGGCCCTGGCGCGGAAGTTCGATACGCCCGACGGCCTGTTCCAGAATACCAGCCTGGGCTACGGCGGCGGCATTTTCGGTGTGTCAGAGGGCGATTTCATTGAATACGGGCGTTTCCGCGCCAAGGTGGCGGCATCGGACGCTCAGCCTATCTCGGATGATGCTGTAAACGGCTACCACAAGATCACGGCGGGGGGCGTGAAGCTTCGTGTCGTGCCAGATGTGACAGGCTATTCTGTTCCCGCCTTCGGTGGCTACACGGCAGCGGCTGTCAACGCGGCCATCGCGGCATCCGAGTTAGACGGAGGCACCCGGGGAAGCGTAGACGTATGGGTGCCCAACGGGAACTATGTGCTCGAGGCTACGACCGTTTCCATCCCTATCGGAGTGGGGTTTGTCGCGGCCTCCGGGGCGCTGTTTACCTACAACGGGACCGGGGCTGCAATCGAAGCCTTCGGGGACGGCCAGACCGGCACCCGCCGCATGGTACTGCCGAATATCGAACGCGACCAGAACACCGGCACGGATCAACCGGATTGGGACGCCGGGACGGATAGCACCTCGGTGGGGGTGCAACTGAATGCTCTGCACTACGAGCAGGTGCATCTCCGCGCCATTCGCGGTTTCTATATCGGCCTTGAGCTGAAAGCCCTCGACAAGACCCCGAGCGGCAACTCGCAAAACATGGTCTGCAACACGATCCACCTCGGGCAGATCATCAACAATCAGCGCGGCATCGCGTTCACCTACAACGCTACTGGAGGCGTCCAGGGCGTGAACCAGAACACTCTAATCGGGGGTGTGATCAGGATTGACGCTGCATGGGACACCGAGCCAGACCGGTATGGTTTTTACATGCCCGATCAAGAGAACAACGGAAACACGTTCATTGGCACAAATCTTGAGGATTTTTCTGGCTCCGCCGATGCCGAAATCGCCATCTACTGCAACAGCACGAACAATGTCTTCCTCAACACGCGGTTCGAAAACGGCGGTGCGGGCAGCATCGAGTTCGGGCCGCAGGGCGTGAACAACACACTGATCTGCTCGCTGGACGACCCAACCGTCGATGGACCGTTCGAGGACATTGTGAACGACAACGGTTTCGGCAACAAATACATAACGAACGACGTGATCGCCTCGAGGAAGTTCAAGCTCGACTTCAACACTGGACAGATTCTATTTGGCAACGGCAATGATGTAGCGTCGTATCCGCTTCGCGCATATGGTTCGGATGGAATCTGGCTCGGGGATAGCCTGCACAAGCGTGCGCGATACTACGGATCAGTCAGGCAGGAATCTTACGAGGTCACATCCGGGAACTTTTGGGACCGTGACCAGGACTTTGTTATCCTGAACAACGCAACCGGCGAAAACATCCTTGGGTCTGCGGCCGGTAGAACTGACGTTAACGGATTAGTCACTGTGATAGACGTCAACGGAAATTGCACGCTTAAGCACGCGTCCTCCCCGTCGTCTGGCGACATCGTAACGAAATCTGCCGCAGATATTGCTATGGTTGCCATGCAGCCAGTTCAGTTCATGCTCTACAACGGGATTTACTACCAGGTGTAAGAGCTGGGCGGGGACGAGACCCCGCCCAGCGTATCATTTATATTGTTACACCATGTACCTGCATGGCCTCTTTAAACCCTGAAATGCTGCGCCAATTCGTTCTAAACGTGGAGCGAGGAGGACCGGGGTTTTTCGTTGGGTAAGCAACTTCTTGCCCGAAAATTTCGCGGCCAAGAGCTGGGCGTATGTCTTCCCCGATGAGACTTGGCAGATGCATCGAGTGAAGTACCGAAGTGGTTTGCGGTCCGTGGTAGGCTGAAACGAAAAGGCAATCGCAGATACTACGCAAGAACCCCATGTGCGATCCCTGAAGCACTGCGCCTCGGTTAACGATGCTACGCTCTAGTCGCTTAACGGTGCTCGGCGCGAAAACGAGGTCGCCGAGTTTGCGCGCAGTAGGAAACTTATCGCCGCCACGCCGGTAAAGCACACGAAACTTCTTGTACAAGACGCTACGGGAATCGGAGTATTGCCGCCAGTTTGATGTCAGATAAACATCGCCAAGCTGACCTTTCCAAAAGACGACGTTCTTTTCAAAGTTGTCCGACACTTGCTTGATGGCAGGTGTCCACTTCCAACTGCCATGATTTACCTGACATCCGGCTTCGGCGATCTCAGTATTTTTCAGGCTTTGATCTTCCTTGTCGTTCAGTCGTTGCACTTCAAGCCCAAGTGCATTGTCCTCTACAAATTTCTGGACAAGCGCAAAATTGGGGTCCGCACTGAGAACTATTGTAGGGTTGCTCCACCTCAGAAGAAGAAGGTTCAGGCTGTCCTTCCCGCCGCATAGGATGACGTTGGTCTTGCCAGGATTGGCGCTCTCAATGGTGTCCACATCCGCCTGCATCGCCTCTGCAAGACGGCGCAAGAATGTGGTGGGGCTTCGCTCTTCATTGGTAAAGCGAACGTTGCCTACAAGCCTTTGAATTTCCGAAATGGCCGTTGGGTTTGGCCGACAAACGTCATCGAAGCCGTTTTCTAGGTTAGAGCGGAAATTGGGGTCGATGCTCGGGTTTTCGATGTGGTGTATTAGGGGTAGAATTGATACAGAGTATAGGTCGTTGTATTGGTACACGGGGTAAAACGACGAATTAATTACTGGCGGTCGCGGACTTCGGTAAATTAATGCATCGTGTCGTGTCCACATGTCATGGTCGGAGAACTCGGCTTTGTCGATGTTGTAAGGGTCGTGCGGCATAAAACACTCCGGCGGATTACTACAGCGGCAGACCGCCGCAGCACGACAGAATCGTCAAGTTGAAATTGTGCTTGAACGCCGGTTGCCGCGGCCATCGCCGCTTGGCTGCCAGTTGCTGAACTTCCACGAAACGACGGAGGCGGCATGACGTTTGCCGAGACCGTGCGGACCCTGTTCGGGCAGATGCCAGAGCAGGTCAGCGCGCTGATGTTATCCGGTGCCGCCGGGGCCTATGTACGGGCCGTGTTTGCGCCCCAGGCGAGTTGGAAGCGAAGGATCGTGGAAGGGCTCGCCGGCGCCTTCGGGGCGATCTTCCTGGGCGGGCTGGTCGGGCACGTGCTCGACAGCGTGACCGGCGGCGGGACCTGGGCCTACCTGGCCGCGGGCTTCATCATGGGTGAGGGCGGGATTGCCGCCATCAGAGGCGTGCGTCGTCTCGTCCTCGAGAGAGGCGAGAGATGACCATGCTCCTGGCAGCGAACAACCTGACATCCGCGATCATCATCCTGACGTGCTGGTGGCTGGCGCATATCAATGCGCGGGCCCAACCGCCGGGCCGGGCAATCGCGGCCGGCTATGCCATGGTCGGCGTGACCGTGCTCTTCACCGGTATCTCGCGGAACATCGACGTCATGGCGCCGCACGTCGTGCCCTGGCTGATCGTGGCCACCAAGGCCGTGCTCGCGGTGACGTTCCTGCTGACGATCTATCGGCGGTTCAAGCTCGGGGATCGGTAAGATAATTGAGGTCGCCGCTCCGGTGCTAGGTGTTTGGGGGAGGCGACGACCTCCGACCGGTCAGTAACGACGCAGCCGTTTTATAACATGCGCAAGCTGGGCTTGGCCGACAATGCAGCCTCCCGAGATCAGCAGTTTTCTGCCGCAAATGGGATTGAGGCCGCCAGGCCGGGACATTGGGATGAAGTGCCCGGCGGCCTCGGGACCGGTCGCAAAAGCGACAGGAGAGGTCCGATGTCCTGTTCTTCTCTTCGCGACATTTGCGCAACGTGAAAAGCTCTACATGTGGCGGACTTGCATCAAGACAATCGTAGCCCGTCGGGACGGCACCACACTACCCCGACGGGCTTAGGAGATCGCCGAGCAAATCTCGGCAGACCAGCGATAGCTGGCGCTCCCACTGCGGTAACACCGCAGTTGCCTTATCCGGTTCCGGTTTTTCAGGCGGTGAGCGATGCCAGCTTATTCGACCGGCGCCGTTGCAGCGGGGACTTCAGGCTGCATGACGGACTCACCCGAACTGAAGTAGGGCGCGCCGTAGTATGACGCGATTGCGATCGCGATGATGGCCAGTACTCCGATGATCATGTAGTCCCGGCGCATCCATTTGGGTTGGACAGTAGCCATAGTATTCTCTCCGGCCCCATGAGCGGGGTGCTGGATATATGGGAAGGCGCCGTTCGGGTTTCACCGATTTCTACAGCGCCACCAACAATAAATGTCGTTTGTTGGACCTGACGTCGCCGATGGTGTAGCTGCTCGGTAGTGGCTGGGCATCAGTCGACGCGTCGACTGAAGAGCAAGGCACTCCTCCCATGCGACATCCCATGTTCCGGCCCTACCGTTGCAAGACATGCGGTCACAGGATGCGACTGGACGGCGACTATTGCGATCAGTGTGGCGCCCTGAAGCATCCGGACCAATCCCTGGCGATCTGGCTCGCTTGGCTGCTGGCTGGCGCGGGCATGCTATTCGCAGCTTTCGTCGCGGTGTGGGTCGTGGCCAAGGTCTTCATGTAGGCCGCCGAGGTCCGATTGGGCCCCGACGGCCCGGCACTCACTCACTGCTCTGCTGGATGCAGAACGCCCCGTTAGGTGGCGCCGATCGGAACTGATTCAACCGATATCGCATTGTTCTAAGAACGCTCGCCGGAGCCGCACCACACGAACTCCGACGAGCGCCGGAGATGGCGAGCATTGCTCGCGCCTGAAAAAGGTAGGCGGTGTCAATCGCTTGGCAACGGCGAAAATCCGCCATTGCGCCCAGACGATTGGCAATCGGACGTCGCCACTCGTCCACTTTGCTAACCACCCCGCGCTCAGTACAGGTGCATTTGCAAGCCGCCCGGATCAGTGGATCACTGGCATTTGATCGCCCTGCTTCGCAGGAGTGTGGGTCGGTAGGTCTGTCGCCTGTAGACCATGGGCCATAAATGGCCGGTTGCCGGATGAGGGGCGTCGACGGCGGACTTTCCATCTTCCCGACTCATCCAACCTGCGGCATCAAGATCGTCATTGGATGACGAAGTTATATTGCGAGCATTGATGCCCCGGACGGGCGGTCAGATGGATCCAGGCCAACTGAGTGTACGTCCGGGGTGGGAGTCCCGGCTCCGACCTGCCGGGACACCTTCGCCTCTACGGGGCAAGGAGATCGAGCGATGGGTCCCGAACCGCCAGTCGACGACACCTTCATGCTCGGCGTGATCTTCGCCATCGCGATCCTTCTGGTCGTGATGTCCTTCTCGGCCCTGGTGCGAGAGAAAGATGATCTATCGATCGCGCCCGACACGACGCGTGCTGACGAGTAGGCGACGCAAGGCCCTGTCGGGCTGGCGTCGCTGTTATCGAACGGCGGGCCCGTGCGGGGCGCCGTCGCGGACGTGAGGCTTCCTGCTGGACACTGCAATCTGTGATGAAGAATGGAGGCCGCCGGGCGGGCATCCGGGATTATTGTCTTCCCGGCGGCTCCAAGGATCGGTTGCTCGAGAGCGGTTGGGGTCGATCCATAGACAGGATGCACCGGTCGATCCGTGGTCGCTATCTTGTTCTCGACCGAGAGGGCCAAGAAACGACATCCGCTAAAGTAAATACACGGTCGTCCACTAAAAAAACGGCCGCCGGCGACAGAGCCGCGGCGACCGAGTTTAGGAGTCGGAGTCCCCACACGGGAACACCACTGGTATACCTAAACCCTTTGCATCTTCGCACAACCGTAACCGCCCGATTGAGGCCACCTGCCTGCCTTCGGGCGCGGGTCTTATACTCCGTCGTTATTGACGTCGTTAACGACGTCGTATCGGGCGGGGACAGATATGCGGCATGAGGTGATCGTCGGTGTCGAGCGGCGACGGCGTTGGTCCGATGATCAGAAGCTCGGTATGCTTCTGGAGGTCGGTGTCGCGGGGGCGACCGTTGCGGACGTCGCGCGGCGCCACGACTTGACCCGTCAGCACATCTATCAGTGGCGTCGCGAGCTTCGGCGGAAGGGGATGTGGCCGAGATCCGATGGGGCCGTGTTTCTGCCGGTCGAGCATGTCGTGGAGGAGCTGGACCAAACTCCCGATGTAGAACCCGAGGAGGCTCTTCGGTTCGAGATCGTCCTGGGGAATAGCCGGACCCTTCGCTGCAACGGACAGATCGAGGATGACGCTCTCGTCCGGCTGATCCGCCTCGTCGAGGCGGCATGATCGGGCCGGGCACTGGGGTCCGGGTCTACCTCGCCTGCGGCGTCACCGATATGAGGAAGGGCATCGCGGGTCTGTCGGCCATGGCCCAGGATGTCCTGCGCCAGAAGCCCGCGAGCGGCGCGGTCTTCGCGTTCCGGGGCCGCCGGGGCGATCGGCTGAAGCTCCTCTACTGGGATGGCCAGGGGTTCTGCCTCTACTACAAGGTGCTTGAGCGCGGCCGTTTCCCGTGGCCGACCGCCGAGACCGGCGTTGCCCGGCTGACCTCCGCGCAGATGGCGATGCTATGGGAGGGGATCGACTGGAGACGCCCGGACTGGGGCGCACCACCAGCGCGGGTGGGGTAATTTTCTCCCAGAACCCCTTGTTTTATTGGCTATATGCGACGCGTCATGGTATCTGTCGTCATGTCCGACAGTGCCGACGGCCTCACCGATGACCCCACCGTTCTGAAGGCGGTGATCGCCGCCCTTCAGGCAGAGAATGCCCGGATGTCGGCCACGCTCCAGGCCCATGAACAGCTGGTCCAGGCGCTGCGCCTACGGATTGCCAAGCTCCAGAAGCAGGCCTTCGGCAAATCTTCCGAGAAGATCGAACGGGAGATCGCGCAGCTCGAGCTGGCGCTGGAGGATCTGCTGGTCGCGGCTGCCGAGCAACGTGACGGGCCGATCGAGAACGATGAGCCTGCCGCAGCCGACGCTCCTGTTGTTGAGGCAAAGCCACGACGCAGACCGCGCGTATCGGACGCCACGCCCCGCGAACGCCGCGAGTTCGATCCTGGCACCTGTTGCCCCGACTGCGGCGGTGATCTGCGGGTGGTGGGCGAGGATGTCAGCGAACTTCTCGACCTGGTCGCCGCGCAGATGAAGGTGATCCAGATCGCGCGGGTGAAGAAGTCCTGCCGCCGCTGCGAGCAGATGGTGCAGCCTGCGGCCCCGAGCCGCCCGATCCCCGGCAGCATGGCTGGTCCGGGGCTGCTGGCCCAGATCCTCGTCTCCAAGTTCGACGACCATCTTCCGTTGTATCGTCAGCACGAGATTTACGCACGCATGGGCGCCGATATCCCCGACAGCACGCTTCTGGATTGGTGCGGCGGGGCCATGAAGGTGCTCGCCCCTGTCATCGAGCGGATCGAGACCGAGGTGATGGCTGCACCGATCCTCCATGCAGATGACACTCCGATCCGCGTGCTGGACCGGTCACGTCGGGACCGCGGCCTCGGAAAGGGGATCAAGCAAGGGCGGGTTTGGGCCTATGTCTCAGACCAGAGGCCTTGGGCCGGCACGGCGCCACCGGGTGTCGTCTACCGCTTCTCCCCGGATCGGAAAGGCGAACACCCTCAGCGCCATCTGCGGGATAGCAGCGGCATCCTTCAGGCAGATGCCTATGCCGGCTTCAATCCGCTCTACGCCCCACGCGCTGATGGCAGCAGCCAGTTCCGCGAGGCAGCCTGCTGGGCTCATCTGCGTCGTGACTTCCATGATGTCTGGGAGGCCACGACGTCCGAGATCGCGCGAGAAGCCCTCGACCGGATCGGAAAGCTCTACGACGCCGAACGTGAGATCGCCGGTCAGCCTGCCGAGCTGCGCAAGGCCGCGCGCGGGCAGCATTCCAGGCCCATGGTCGACGCCTTCAAGGTATGGGCCGAGGCCCAGCTGCTGCGCATCCCGGGTAAAGGCGATCTCGCCAAGGCCTTCCGCTACGGGCTCTCCCGCTGGCCGTCCTTCGAGCTGTTCCTCGAGGACGGACGCATCGGGATCGACAACAATCCCGCAGAGCGCGCCATGCGCCCGATCGGGATCGGCCGGAAGAACTGGCTCTTCGCCGGGTCCGACAGCGGCGGCGAGACGCTCGCCCGGGCCATGACCCTGATCGAGACAGCGAAGATGAATGGTCTCGACCCCCAGGCCTGGCTCGCCGACGTCCTCGACCGCATCCACGATCACAAGATCAACCGTCTCGACGAGCTCCTCCCCTGGAACTGGAAGGCCGAGGTCTGAGCTGCGGTCACAATCGAGCGGTTACGCACAACCTTCGTCCGGCTGAAGATCTCCCGGCGGTTCAAGCTCGGGGGCGGTGACGCCGAGGCGGCCTGAGTTCTTCAAGACGTGGTAGCTGGCGGGCGCTTCAGAGCGTGTCCGAGCGACGTATCCTCACGCCCGCTGGTCGAACGCTTACTCAGAAGGCGCCACAGTGCTGGGAGCATCGGTCGCGCCCGGAGTGAGATAGGGTGTAGCAAAATACGATGCGACTATGAGAGCGATGGCCGCCAGCACGAGGTAGGTGGCATAGTCCCGGCGCATCCATTCCGGTTGAAGGGTAGACATTGGCTGACCTCCCGCCCCGAAAATGAGGCCTTTTAGATATAGGGTGTCGTGCAGCCGATTTCAGTAGCGAGCGAGTACCCCTTGGCCGGAAACGGCGATGAATGCATCAACCACGCCGAAGCGAACGAAGGCGCCGACAGTCCGGTCGACAGTCACCGCCAATATCTAGAGCTGATCAGCTCTTCGCGGTCGTGCATGCAGATTTCAGAAGAGCAAAGCCCGCCGGGGTACACCACTCACAGTCCCCGACGGACCTAGGATAAAGCCTGGAAAATGTCCCGGCAAACCAACCTTGGCAGGTTCTCAAACTAAGAGAACACCGCAGTTGCCCTATCCACTTCCAATTTCGTGAACGTGAAAGCGAGGCCGCCGGCACGCCTGAGCGCCCCGACGGCCCGCACTCACTCATAGTGCCAACACACTCGGCACTACGCCGAAAGTAGTACGTCCACCCATCATCTCGACCCCACCAGCCTGCCAGTGAGCGGGCTTTTTCTTATGGAGGCACACCATGTCTGACAGAACGACCCGCGTCCTTCAGATGACGCTCAACGACCTGGGCCACGATCCCGGCCCTGCCGACGGCATCATGGGCAAGCTGACCCGCGGCGCCATGACCGACTACCTGGCGACGAAGGGTCAACCCGATCCGGGACTCGAGCCCATCACCTTCGGCGGCGCGGCCAGGACGCTCGACGACATCGACCTGCCGAAGATCGGTGCGCAGATCGGCGTCGGCGAGGATGAGCTGCACGCCGTGATCGATGTCGAGGCGCGTGGCTCCGGGTTCGACGGCGACGGCCGCGTCGCGATGCTGTTCGAGCCGCACATCTTCTGGCGCGAGCTGGGGCCCGGCGCCAAGCGCGACCGCGCCGCGGGGCAGGGGCTGGCCTATGCCCGGTGGGGTACGCGGTCCTATCCCAGCGACAGCTATCCGCGGCTGAAGGCAGCGATCGAGATCGACGAGGATGCGGCGCTGCGTTCGGCCAGCTGGGGTCTCGGCCAGATCATGGGCTTCAACTGCAAGATGGCTGGGTTCGAGGCGGCGCGCGAGATGGTCGAGGCCTTCGCCGAAGATGAGGAGGCGCATCTCCAGGCGATGGTCGACTACATCGTCTCGGCCGGGCTCGATGACGAGCTGCGCCGGCACGACTGGTCCGGCTTCGCCCGCGGGTACAACGGCCCGGCCTATGCCACCCATGGCTACCACAACCGGCTGAAGCGGTCGTTCCTGAAGTGGCAGGACATCCCCGACACCCTTTTCGACCGGACGCAGGAGATCGCGGCATGAACGTGAGCAAGATCGTGAAGGACGCAGTGGGGCAGGTGGCCCCGACCGTCGCAGGCGCGCTCGGCGGGCCGCTGGCGGGTCGTGTGGTGCGCGAGGTGTCGCAGGCCGTGACTGGGCGCCCGGACGCGCCTGACGCGCAGTTGCGGGCCGCGGTGCAGGACATGGGCAAAGCCGAGCTCGAGGCGTTGGCGGCGCTCGAGAGCGAGTACACCGCCCGCCTCAAGATCGCGGCGAAGGACCGGGCCGACGCGCGGGCGCGCCATAAGGGCGCACTGTTCCCGATGGTGCTGGCCGGCGTCATCATCGCCGGGTTCTTCGCCGTACTCGGCACGCTGATGTTCGTGGCTCCACCAACCGGCATGCGCGAGGTGCTGATCGCACTGATCGGCCTTCTCGGCGGCGCGGTCTCGAGCGTTACGCAATTCTACTTCGGATCCTCGCAAGGTTCGAAGGACAAGACCGCGCTGATGTCGGGCGTGAAGAAATGACTGCCGCCCTGATCGCGCTCGCCCTCGCCACTCTGGCCGACATCATCACCACCATCATCGCCTTGCAGCGGGGCTTCGTCGAGGCGGCGCCCGTCATGCGCTGGATCATGTCCTGGGCCGGGTCGGCGTGGTGGGTGGTGAAGATCGTGTTCACCGTCGTGGGTGCATGGGTTCTGGTCCGGTTCATCGGTGATCCCGTGGCCGTTTGGGCGTTCGCGGCCGGCATCGGGCTGGTCGCGCTCTGGAACCTGCGGCTGCTGGTGAAGGGCTGACGACGATGGACATCATCCTGAACATCCTCGGCGCTGGCTTCGCCGGTGTCATCGTCGCGCTGATCGTCGCTATCCGCGTCAGCAATCGCTATGGGGAGGCCAGGCCGCAGGATGGGATCGGCAACGGGCTGCTCTCACTTATCGCGGGCTTCGTGGCGTTCGTCGCGGTATTCGTGGGTTTGCTGGTCTGGGGCTGATGAGCCGCCGGGCGAAGGGTGTCCGCACGGCGTGGTGCGCGTACCGTCACGCCCTCCGCCGGAGCGTGACGCATTTCCCCCGGCATCCAGTTTCAGAAGCGCAGAAAGGAACGAAGCTCTTTCTTTAAGCGTCCCGGTCTGGTCTGACTGCGACCGTATTGATGAGGTCGCATATGTCGGAAGCTGGACTTACCCTATACGTAGATTTGGAGCAGGGCTCCCTTATTGACTTGGAGGCTGCCGCGCGCGCCCAACTGGCTTGGGTCTCGATGATAAAGTCGGTGGGTCAGCAGCTCGATCCGATGGCCGACTGGCATGTCGAGCTTGAGAGCTCACTTCCTGGCAGTCAGCGGATCAGGAGCATTATCAAGCTGCCGAGTGATCCGCATACGCGGGGTGCGATTGTTGGGGCAATAACGACCTCCATCATCTTCTTATTCAAGGAGGCAGCTGCGTGGGGTGTTGGCGAGGTCATGGACTACATCAAGGGCCCGGATGCTCCTGAAGAAGTTCAAGTCCTATCCGACGAAGAGATGAGTCAAATCGCCGAAGATGTCGTTGGCCTTCTGCGAACTGGTACTGCGCGAAGTGAAGCCGGACTCGTATACGAGGCCTTAGAGAAAGATCGAAAGGTTGTCGGTGCGGGTTCCACCTCAAATCGCGAAGGTAAACCCTCGCGCGTAGTCCGGCGCGACCAGTTTCCTTTGGGGCACGACACTGAGCTCGAGGAGGAGCCTGAACAGCGCACTACCACTGAGCAAATTGAGCTAACCCTGATACGTCCAATCCTGAGTAACGACACCTCGCGCCGCTGGGGCTTCCAGTCGAAATACGGCGCATTCGGGGCGCCAATAAAGGATCAGGCGTTCCTCAATGCCATGGCAGACGGTGCCCTAGACTTACCGATGGCAGAGGGCATTCAGATGGTGGTCGAGATCGAAATATCCGAAGAACGGGAGGGGCAGGTTTGGCGACCGACGGATCGGATAATCACGCGAGTGATCGAAGTGAAGCCGCCGCCGAAGCAGACTGGCTTTGATCTACAGGGCCCGTAGTAGGATCAATCCTCCAACCGCAATGATGATCGCGGCGACGATAGAAGCCCAGAAGCTGATAGCCTGAACGACACTCAGGAGCCCAAACACGATCGCTGCGGCAAGCATCGGAACAACCCATGCCTTCCATTTACGATGCTGATTTTGCTCCATTTTGTCAGACATGCTCATATCTCAGCGCGTGCGGGCCTCTTACCATATAGATCGCGCAATAGAAATGCCGCAGTGAACTTTCCGCGACCGGTTGGACTGCGGATGTCCGCCCTGGCGTCGTCGACTGCGAATCCAATCCTGGGTCCGAAGCCGGCACTGGCCCCGACCTTGCCGCCCGCCTATCTCCCGCCGCATGTACATGCTCGCCATCTGGTGCGGCTGCGGCCACACCGCCAACGTCCAGCTCGGCCCGACGCCTGCCGACCTTCCGAGCGGTACTCGCGAGGAACTGCTGACGCGCGCCTGGTGCTCGCGCTGCGGGCGGAAGGGCGCGGCCGATTTGCGGATATACTGGGATGCTGGCGGCGAACCGATGCGGGGGTATGGAGGCAGCTGGCGAGATGCGGAGTAGATCGTTGGGCTATCTCGTGCCTGTCGTCTCTCAGGTGTATTTTCCGCACCGCCCGATGATCAGTTCCCCAAGCTGCCCGACCATGCCGGGCGAGGCGCGCCGTGAGGAGGGGGCGCGCCTCACAATGCCGGATGCGTTGCGACTTACACCTTGATGAAGTGGATCAGCAGCCCGATCGCGAAGGCGCCCATCATGGCAGCCATCAGCTTCACGAGGTACATCGGGCTGGGATCGCTGGGGTTCAGGTCGTCCCAGACCTTGCTCAGGGTGTTACGTACTTTGCCCATGGGCTCCTTTCCTTCACTCGTTCTCCCCTTGGCTTCCTTGACCGTAGGGCCGTGAGCTCGAGGAGCAACCGGTGCGGGGCTCGCGTCGTCTCGGCGATGAGCTTCGCGGCCAAGGCCGTTTCAAGCGTGATCTAGGGCATCAGAGACAACACGAAATAGCAGCCGATTCCGTGGGACACATGCCCCGTATGCCATTGACCCGCAATGCGCCCCGGCGCGAAAGTGTGGGACACAAAAGCATTGATTGTGCTGGATAAATTTGGATTTTTGGTAGGCCCGGAGGGACTACCGGCACGCCCTGCGAGAGAGGGCACTGGCGCCGACCGCGCCACCCGCCTATCTCCCGCTGCATGTACCGCTCGCCATCTAGTCCGGCACGCGTGAGGAGCTGATGGCGCGCGTTTGTTGCTCACGCCGCGGGCGGAAGACGCGGCCGATTTGCGGGTTTACTGGGATGCCGACGGCGAGCCGATGCGGGTTTATAGCGGGTAGTGTAGGCATTCTCTTGAACTATGGCAGCGTACCGCGCCGAGACGCTGGTTTGACGATCAGGTCGATCAGTATCACCTACTCTGAGAAGCCGTCGCGTCGCTAACGGTAAAGTCGGAGGTGACGAACCGTCCTAGGGCATTTGCCACGTGTTCGCGACGTGTTGGCAACATCGTATTCGGAGAGCCGAGAGCTAAGCCATGCGCAGAGCAGCTGATACCTTGCATGTAGTGTTTTTCGTGCCGAACCCCGGCGGTGAAGAGCATCCGCAGCCGATGCGGGATATGGACATGGAGCCAACAAACATCCCGTCAGTCGGCGACTATGTCTACAGTCCGCAAGGCGATCTTCCGGTGGCCTACCGCGTAAAATCACGGCACTTCGATCCGGCGGGCAAGCGCGTCGGGGTGGTTGTGGAAAGGGTGCAAGAAGTTGAAGACAGTCCGTTCCTGTAATCTCTGGACCGATTTAGTTTGATCGCGCAGCGTTTAGATATGCGAAGCGGGTCTTCCATTGCAGACTAAGAAGGCTTCACAGGTATCCAGAAATACGTCTCCGCGATCCAAACTACTAGAGCGGCCGAGACTGCGAACAATGCGAGCATGAGCACCAAGACGATCGCCAATCTCACGTAGTCCCGTCTCTTCATCGGAACGTCGTTGAAGCGGTTGATCCGCTCCTCCATCTCGGAGGACTCGAAGCGGTCAATCTGTGTTGAGCGTTGTATCATGTTCTTCGCGTGACAAAGTTCGTAGCGTAGCAAGAGGACACAAGGTCGAAGAGCCGTCAACGCCGAGACATAGCCGCGAGGCATTATAATGTTGTTTTACCAAACTGGTTTAAGTCAGGCACGGCAGAACTAAAGCACCTTCCCATATCCCAGCGAAACGAGGCTTCACGACTCTCGGAATTGAAGGGGGCATGAGCTCCAAACTCCCCGACACCGACCGGAATCGGGAACAACACGGGGTCAAGTTGTGAGCACCCGCCTTTGCGCCGCTCTCCGAAGGCACTGGCCGCAGAGCGAATGTCCGCCTCGTTCTGACGCATGACGAGCTTCCGAGCGCCACTCGGGAGGAGATGTTGGCGCGCGCCTGGTGCTCGCGCTGCGGGCGGAAGGGCGCGGCCGATCTGCGGATTTACTGGGATGCCGGCGGCGAGCCGATGCGGGGGGGCGGGGCGTCGTAGCCCTTGGTGCGGTTTCGGTGCGGATTGAGCGATTTCAACCGACGCGAAACGGACCGGAATCGGGAGCATTCGCGGCTCAAGTCGCGAACATCGGCCCCGGTGTTGCCCTCCGAATGCACTGGTCAAAGCAAGTACGACCGACTCGGCACATCAGAGGATGCACGCTCGAGTACAGATTGTCCGATACGTAGCCACAGTGGATTACCGCGGACAGTGTCGAAGCCGACCTCCGTGCCAACCAGTCCGGAGCACGGAAAAGAGCGCATTCACTTAGATGACAGCCGGGTCTGGATCATGGCCAAGGCATCGGAAAAGGCCGCACTTTCGCGGGTACTGTCAAGCTCCTCCGGATACCGATCATCACCGTTGGCAATCGACCGAGCGGTCTCGGCAAGCTTCTGAATGGGGCGCAGAAAGTGTTGACCGAAGAGTATCGAGAACAAGAGCATCCCCATGAGGACGAGCCCGCAGAAACCGAGAAGAACCTGCGTCAAGTCACGAACATCTCCTTGTGGTGTGGTGCTTGGCACGCGCACTGCCAACGTCCAACCCGAGCGAGGCATGGTGTCAGCCGTCAATTTCGTATGGATACCAACAAGATATGCCCCGTCCGCGGTGGCTCGCATGAAGCGACGTTCCGAGGCAATCGTAGCTGCCAAAGCGATGTTCTCGGAAAGGGGCCCAAAACCGGAGAGATCACCATCGATAACGATCTCCCCGGCGGAGTTCAGCACGAAGAAATCGAGACCGAGATCGCGCGCAGCGGTTGTCAGGTATTCTTCGATCCAGTCCACCTTCACCCGGTAGACCATCACACCATCGACGATTAGATCAGGCCCCTTGATGGGCACAGACATGTTCAAGTAGCGGTCCTCGCCGCCGGCCCGATCCAGGGAGAAGACGTTGCCGAAACTCGGTGTCTTCAATCCCTCTCGGAACCAACGGCGACCGCCGACATCTTCGCCCTCTCGATAGCCATTCGAGCCTGCCAAGACATGGCCGGACAAGTCCGCCACACCGGCCCAGGCGATCCGGTTACTGGCCTCAACCACCGCATCAACAAACGAAGTCATCTGCTCACGCGAGCCGAGATTGACGTTCTCGGCAACGGCCTCGAGGCTTTCCCACTCCCGCGCCATCGCGTTCGCGAAGGTCATGCGTACGGACTCCGTGCCCCGTTGCACAAGGTTCGCCTGTACAGATCGCTCAAAATCCGATGCGTAGTGCCGAACCCCCAAGACAAGCGAAATCATGGCCGTCACGCATGCCACCGCCATAAACCCGACGAGAGATCGGCGGAGGCTCGGTTGATACTGATACTCGCGCTTGAGAAAGCTCATTCATGCTCTCCGAACACCTTTTGCACTACCTTACGACGACCTCTGCCATCCGACACGCCTACCTTTGAAGAGGGTTTCCGTAGATAACATCCAAGGAGAATTTGTCCTTTCTGAGACGGCCGCCTATCTCTACGCAATAACGTGGCCTTATCATCGGTAGGTACTCCAGGTTGCCTTTACGCAACTTTGGCGGCACGCCTGTGTCACAGCACTCGCGGGCCGTCGAGGGCATGCTGAATGTGCCAGTGAAGAGGAACGGTTATGAACCGCAGAATGCTTCTTGCCCTGCTTGGAGCAGCGTTCGGCTTTCCCCAGCTCGCGCTCGGTCGTCAAACCCATGGAGAGACGCAGTTGGATGACGCTTGGACTGCATGGAAAAGCCGGTTTCTACGGGATGACGGGCGTGTGGTCGATCCGGAACAGGAGGATGCGAGTCATTCGGAGGGTCAGGGCTACGGCCTGCTTCTGGCGCAGGCCCGAGGCGACTCGGATGCTTTCGATAGGATCGAGCGTTGGACGCGGGCCAACCTCCTTGTCCGCCGCGATGCGTTGATGGCGTGGCGATGGACACCGGGAGCCGGTGTCCAGGGCGCGGACTGGCATAACGCGACCGACGGCGATCTCTTTCGGGCGTGGGCCCTGTTGCGCGCGGCACGGGACTCGGGCTGGGACGTCGATGCCGAAGTCTACTTGGCAATCGCACGTGATATTTCGGCAAGCTGCCTCTGGCCAGACCCGCGCGCCGCCGCTGAGCTGCTCTTGCGCCCCTCTGCCGAGGCGCGCGCAGGCTCGGCGCGCGTGTTGCTCAACCCATCCTACATCATGCCGCGCGCTCTCCGCGAATTGGGCATGGCGAACAATGACGCCCGTCTCATCCGTGCAGCCGACCATGGCGAGACCTGTCTTGCGGAACTGGCGCACACGGGTCGCATGCCTGACTGGATCGATGTCACAGAGAGAGGATACGTCTCGCCGCAGGAACATGACCTGAGATCCGCCTACGATGCATTGCGGATCCCTCTCTACCTGATCTGGTCGGGACGACGGTCGCATCCCGCGGTCGCGCTGGCGCGTGAGCGGCTTATCAGTGCACACAAGGGTCAAGTCGTGGTAGCGCGGAACCTACTCGGAGACATCGTGGCAACAAGCGACTTGCCGGGATACATCGCAGTAAAGAATCTGATCGCCTGTCACCTGGTCGACGCTTCGACTGCCGGCTCGCCCGTCCGAGGACCCTACTACCCGGCCTCCCTCTACCTGCTCGTTCAAGTGGCCGATGCAGAGAGTTCGACCTGCGCCGCGGGTTGAAGCCGTTTCCGAACACTGATCATCTAGAGGTGGAATTTGGGTGGGCGCCTCCCGTTTTACACCCGGAGGCAGAGTAGCGAGGATCCCGGCATGCGCTTTTTCCGACTGATAGGCGGGCTGGTTGTCGTCCTTCTGGCGGTGTGGATCATCGTCGGAGAGCAGATGGCCGGGGCGAGCGCCGACGCCGTGATCAACGCCGAGGTCGTGACGCTTCGGGCCGATGTCGCGGGAACGCTCGACCTACAGGACCGCACGCTCGGGTCTCGCGTCTCGCAGGCAGAGGAACTTGCCTCGATCGAAGACGCGCTGGTCGACAATCTTCGTCTGAACGATTTGCGCCTGGAGCGTGCGCGCGCCGAGGCGGAACTCGCCGCGGCGCGTTCGATGATGGAAAAGACCCAAGCCATAATGGCCAGTCTACGCGCTCGGGGAGAGACGTATCGCAAAGAACGGCTGACCGATCTGCGCACGCGCCTCGATCACGCCCGGAATCGTCTGGAGCTGCTCCAGGAAGAAGGTCTTCCGAGCGCGGAAGGGCAACAACTCGTAGATGGTCTGGATGACGGGCAGGACCGCCTACCCTTCGAACCAATCACGCGAGAACTTGCACTCGATCACGCGCGGGAACGTGTCGCCGTGCTGGAGATCGCCTTGCGCGCGGCCGAGGCGGGCGTGTTTCTTGGCGACGGTTACAACGATGCGCCGAACGCTGAACAGCGCGTGGTGGAGCTGCAAAGCGACCTGGCCAGCTTCGAGGCAGAAGCAGCACGCGCCGAGGCCGCGCTCGAGGCCGTGGAAGAGCGCCTGGCCCGTGAGCAGGTGCGCGTCAACGCCTTGCGCGGCGGACAGATCACCTCTCCCGTCGAGGGATCCTACTGGGAGGTTTTACAGGCTGATGGCGTGGTCGTGCAGCGCGGCGACCCGATCCTCCGGCTGGTCGATTGCGGATCGACCATGGTGACGCTTTCAGTGACCGAAAGCATCTACAACACGTTGTCGCCCGGGCAATCGGCAGAGTTCAGATTGCTCGGAGCCTCCCTGACCTTCGATGCCACGGTCGCACGGCTTGCCGGAAGTGGCGCGGGAACGATCTATCGCAACCTGGCCATCGCCCCGAGCCAACGCCATCTCGAGCGCTATGATGTCTTGTTGCAGGTGCCGGAACTGCGTTCGGATGACGAACTCGGCTGCGCCATAGGGCGTACCGGGCGGGCCTTCTTTGACAGGCGCCCGCTCGACTGGGTCCGCGGGTTGTTCGGCTGACGCCATGCCGTTCCCCAATCTCAGTGAACTGGGGTCCGCCTGGCTGCTGGTCCTGCTGGTCGCCGGCATCGGTCTGATCCTTCCGTCCATCATTGATCGGCGTCGGAACCTTCACCGAGGTTTGCTCTTCGCCGTCGCATTCCTCCTCGGCCTCCGCTACGCCCTATGGCGCGCGACAGAGACCCTGGCGCCGGCCGGCCTGACGCTGGATTTCCTGGCCAGCGGTTCGCTTTTCCTGCTGGAGATGCTCTCGCTGATCGGCTCGTTCAGCGCGTTCATCATCATGTCCCGGCTTCGGCTTCGCAGCGAGGAGGCCGACGCGAACAGTGGATGGTGGGGCGCGACAGAGCCGCGGGTCGCCTTGCTGATCGCGACCTATAACGAAGAGCTGGAAGTGCTCGAGCGGACGATCATCGGCGCGAAATCCCTCCGCCACGCAAACAAGCAAGTGCTTGTGCTCGACGACGGGCGACGTGACTGGCTGCGCGACTTCTGTGCCGCGCAGGGCGTTCGATACATGCGACGTCCCGATAACAAGGGCTCGAAGGCCGGAAACATCAACCATGCGCTAGCGCGGCTCGCCGAGGATGCCGAGCCGCCGGAGTTCGTCGCGGTTCTCGACGCCGATTTCGTGCCGCACCGGGGGTTCATTTCCCGAACACTGGCCCTCTTCCATGATCCAGAGGTCGGCCTCGTCCAGACACCACAGCACTTTTTCAACGCCGACCCGATCCAGCATAACCTTGGGGTCTGGCGCTCGTACCCCGACGAGCAGCGCTTCTTTTTCGACCACATGCAGGCGTCCCGCGACGGGTGGGGGATCGCGTTCTGTTGCGGAACGTCCTCGGTCTGCCGCTGGCAGGCACTACAGGATCTGGGCGGGCTTCCGACCGAGAGCGTGACCGAGGATTTCATGCTCACCCTGGCCCTCCAGAACATCGGCTGGAAGACCGTCTACCTGACAGAGCCGCTAACCGAGGGCCTCGCCCCCGAGGGTCTCAAGGAATACGTGACGCAGCGCGCGCGTTGGTGTCTCGGGCTGATGCAGATCGCGCGATCCTCGATGGGCCCCTTCGCCCGTAACAATCTGCGCCTACGCGACCGCTGGAGCGTGATCGATTCCGTGCTGTTCTGGATGACGACGTTCCCGTTCAGGATTGCAGCGATCGTCTATCCACTGCTCTACTGGTACTTCAACATCACGGTGGTCGATGCACGGCTGCCAGATGTGATCTCCCATTTCGGGCCATTCTTCCTTTGGATCATCACCGTGCTAAACCTCTTGAGCCGCGGGATGGTGGTGCCAGTCCTCAATGACGTGAGCCAACTCATCGGGGCGATCCCAATCAGCCGGGCGGCCTTCACCGGGCTTCTCAAGCCGAACGGCCACCCGTTCTCGGTCACCGCCAAAGGGGGCGACCGGTCTCGGATCGTGATCCAATGGGGGATGATGGCGCCCTTCCTGGCCCTCTTTGTCCTGACACTGGTCGGGCTTCTGCTCGGCATCGTCTCGGACAGCTTCGCCTATTACGATGCCGGCGACGGAAAGTGGGTTGTCCTGTTCTGGACGATCTACAACTTGGTCGTGTTGAGCGTGACAATCGTGGCGTGTGTCGAGTTGCCGAGGCGTGAACGGCACGTGGCCGATGAACCCGAGCGCGCGACCTTCTCGGTCAGCGGTGCTCCGATCCACCTGTGGCTGACGTCCCTGACGGCGGACACCGCGCGGCTACGTGGCAAACGTCTTGAGCAAGGAACCCATGGAGCGCTTGATATCCGCGAGGTCGGACCGATCGACGCATCGGTGATCTCGCCCACCATGGACGGTGCCAGAGTGCAATTGTTCCCCAACGGCGCGCAGCGTGAGGCCTTATTCCTGCGCTTTTATGCCGAGGACAATGCGCCGGGGGTCGGGCATGTTAGAGTATCGGCGATGCTGTCGGATATCGCACAAAGACTGACATTCAGCCGCAGACCGCCCAGATAGCTACAAGCGTCGCCCGTCTCATGCGCGGCACATCTCTCGCGTCCCCGCTGTCAGAACGTGTTGACGGAAAAGCCGACGAAGACCTCCCTGGCAAAGAAACGGTAGCCTGCCCGAAGGCTCAATGGCGCCTCCTCGATCCGCTTGTTGAAGGCCAGCGAGGCTTCATCGTAGGTGTCGCTTCCGCCGCGAGAGATTTCGGCTGAGAAGCCCTCAGAGCCGAAGCTTGCCTGCGCCAGGGCAAACCAAGACCGATCGATCGTGTTCACCTCAGCCAACAGATACAGCGCACCGAACTCAGTAGGCGCGTAGCGATCAACGGTGGCTTTCAGGCCGGGTTCAACATCATCGAGCGGCTCTCCCTCATCCCGCGTGGCTCCAAGCGAGGGTCCGAACTTCACCGTGGCCCAATCGCGGAGGGGGAAGGCGTATCCGACGCTCGCAATCGCGGCCGCGCTCCCGTCCGTGTTGGAATAGACAGCGCCATAGGTGAGGTCACCTCGCACCACGGAAGCCACGGCCGAGACCGACCCCGGTGCCAGGTCGACTTGCCAGAAGGAGCCGTCTGCCTGGCTATCTGAAGGGTGAGACGCGAGGGCTAGGAGGACGAGAACTGAGCTAATCCGGACTTTGGCGATCGACATACAACTCCTCGCGCAGAACGAGATTGCTCTATAATATATTCATCCGCAGAATGCAGCCAACAATCTGACTGCGGTGACATTATGCTTTTGCCGCTTATCCCGATCCTGTTGAGGGCTTTCAACATGGGCAAGGCAAGTTGTAGCGTAGCTGGATTAGACGCATGTGGGGCGGCCGTCCTGCGCATGCGCCTCCAGCGCCATCGGCTTCTGGCGTTCGCAGCCTCCGGTTGAGCTTGGTTCATCATGCAGCCCAATCGAGGGCGTCGTTAGAGCGAAGATTGCGGTTCCCAAATTCTCGGTCTGTTCTGGTGCAAATCGCTAGAGTTCGGCGTGTGTATGGGAACCACTTTTGTCGGAAAATCAGGTTGGTAAGTATCCGCCGTACTCGTTTACACCGAAGATGTCGGGGGTTCGAATCCCTCACCACCCACCACTTACCGGCTCTCTGACGGCGCGGTGTGATCGTCCTCGGGAGACCGCAGGATCAGCGCCAGGCAGGCGCCGATGATTACCCCGGTCACGTCCGCCGCGATGTCGAGCCCCTCGGCGCCGCGCCCGACCATCGGCTGAAGCACCTCGACCAGCAGCCCGCCGCTCAGCACGGCGAGGCTCAAGGTCCGCCAGCGGGCCGGACGCGCCAGCACCAGCAGGAATGTCAGGAGCGTCGCACCGACGAGATGCAGCAGGCTGTCGGGCAGGGTGGTGACGGCGCGAAGTTGCCGCGCCGGCACGAACGCCCCGACCAGCAGGACGGCGGCAACGGCGAGGGCGGCACACAACAGCGCACGGGATACGGATCGGGTCATCGTCAGCATTGCTGACCGACCAACCGCGCGCGGGCAATCCACGTTCCCGTCATCCCGCCGGAGAAGGGCATCAGGCCCCGCGATCCGGCTGCGGCATGCGCAGGATCACCGCGCCATGGGTATGCCGGCTCTCGACCCGCGCATGTGCCTCGCCGATCCGGTCCAGCGGCCAGACACCGTCGATGACGGGATGCAGTTGGCCGGACGAGACGAGCCCAGCGATCTTCTCGAGATCCGCCTGCCGGTCGGAGCCGATGCCGATGCGCAGGCGACGTGAGCCGATGACCTGGCTGGCGAGCGACACGGCGACGTCCGCGAGGCCGAAGTTCAGCGGCACGAAGCGTCCGCCCGGCCGCAGCGCCCGCCGCGCCTGCAGGAACGAGGCGGTGCCGATCGTGTCGAGGATGACGTCATAGCGGCGGCGCCCCGACAGAACGTCCGTCAGCGCATAATCCAGAAGATGCGAGGCGCCCATGTCCGAGGCGAGGGGCAGGCTCGCGGCACTGGCCACGGCGGTGACGTCGGCGCCGAAGGCGCGGCCGATCTGGACTGCGTGGATGCCGACTCCGCCGGTCGCCCCGATCACCATCAGCCGTTCACCCGACCGCAGCGCGGCCATGTCGCGCAGAAAGACCAGCGCCGACAGCGCGCCGAAGGGCAGGGCTGCCGCCTCTTCAGTCGAAAGGGCGTCGGGGATCCGGGCCACGCACGACGTCGCCCCCACGCAGACGAGTGCCGCGTGCGTGCCGTGCGTGGTCATGCCGAACACCCGATCGCCGGGGGAAAAGCGCGACACGGCGCTGCCCGTGCTTTCGACATGGCCGGCGAACACGGTGCCCGGCACCTTGTGCTTGGGCACCCGCAAGCCGCTGTAGAGCCGCCCCGGTAGCCACAGGCTCGGCGGATAGGCCGCGGCCCGGAGCCTCCAGTCACCGGTGGTTACGGCACTGGCCTCGACCGCCACGCGCAGGTCCTCGGGCCCCGGCTCGGGGTCCGGGACATCGCCGAGGCGGAGCACCTGCGGCGACCCATAGCGATTCTGAATCACCGCCCTCATCGTGTTTCTCTCCGTCATGTCCGCGCGGATTCGGCCTGAAACAAGAAATACCCCAAGCGCTGCGCATCGGTGAACGTCATTTTCACCGGGCAGCACCCGAGGGCCGAGCGGAGCCATTGCCGTATTGCCCGAACGTCAGGTCTTTTCATGCGGATTTTGCCCGCGATCCGGCCCTAATCTGCTTGACGCCGCCGGGGCTCGGTCTTATCACGCGCTCCACGTCCTGCGGATACGTCGGACGGGCAGCGGGCGGTTGTAGCTCAGATGGTTAGAGTACCGGCCTGTCACGCCGGGGGTCGCGGGTTCGAGCCCCGTCAACCGCGCCACCGCTGCCCCGATGGTTCGCCGACGCGATGCGCGGTTGTAGCTCAGTTGGTTAGAGTACCGGCCTGTCACGCCGGGGGTCGCGGGTTCGAGTCCCGTCAACCGCGCCATTCTCCGAAAAGATGAACGACGCTCGACGCAGACCGGCACATGGCTGCGTCGCGTTTCCCGTGCGTCACCGTATAAAGAAAAGGGCGCAATCCCTTGGGATCGCGCCCTGATCTTGCAGCTTATGGCGCGAGGGCTCAGGCCCCGCCGTCGAAGTTCACCTCCTGCACCAGCCGCAGCGCGTCGGCGCGGTGGGCGGCGATTGCTTCGAGGTTCGTGGTGTCCGGCTTGATCTCGCCCCAACCGGCGACGAGGTCGGACGGCGTCGTCTCGGGGTCGGCGGGGTATTCGTGCACCACGTCGGCATAGATCTTCTGCGCCTCGGGCGAGGCGAGGAATTCCATGAACGCCTTCGCGTCTTCGGGGTGCGGCGCGGAATTGGTCATCGCCACACCCGAGATGTTGACGTGAGTGGTGTCGTTATCCTCGAAGGTCGGGAAGGTGACGTTGACCGCGTTTGCCCATTCCTGCTGCTCGGGGTCGTTCATCATCGCCCCCATGTAGTAGGTATTGCCCAGCGAGATGTCGCACTCTCCGGCCCAGATGGCGCGGACCTGGGCGCGGTCGTTGCCCTCGGGATCGCGGGCGAGGTTGGACTTAACGCCTTCCAGCCAGGTGCGCGTTTCCTCTTCGCCGTAATGTTCGATCATCGCCGAGACGAGGCCCAGCGTGTAGACGTGGGTGCCCGAGCGGGTGCAGATCCGGCCCTCCCACTTGGGATCGGCGAGGTTCTTGTAGGTCGTGATCTCGCTCGGATCGACGCGCTCCTTGCTGGCATAGACGATGCGGCCGCGCGTGGTGAGGCCGTACCAATGGCCCTCGGGATCGCGCAGGGCCTCGGGGATGTGCTCTTCAAGAACATCGGACTGGACCGCCTGCGTGACGCCCGCCTCCTTCGCGCGGCTCAGACGCGAGATGTCCACCGTCAGGATGATATCGGCGGGCGAGCGGTCGCCCTCGGCCTGGAGCCGCTCGACGATGCCCTGGTCGATATAGACGGAGTTCGTCTCGATCCCGGTCTCTTCGGTGAAGGCGTCGAGAAGCGGCGCGATCAGCTCTGGCTGGCGGTAAGAGTAGATGTTGACCTCGGCCATGGCCGGCAGCGCCGTGGCGCTGGCGAGCAGGGCGAGAACGGTCGTGCGTGGTGACATCGGAGCCTCCCGTTTGAGTGTCGCCACGGTTAAATCCGAGTGATTTACTCGGGTCAATCGGGATCGTGTCAGTTCCGCTCGGCCGCCTTGGCGTCGTTCCAGGCCGAGTCCATCTCTTCCAGCGACGCGTCGGAGGGAGTTTTCCCTTGTTGGAAAAGATGTTGCTCGATGGCCCCGAAGCGGCGCGTGAACTTTGCGTTGGTGCGACGCAATGCCGCCTCCGGGTCGATTTCGAGGTGGCGGGCCAGGTTGACGAGGACGAAGAACAGGTCACCCATCTCGTCCTCGACGGCGTCGCGATCCTTGCTGTCGGCGGCCTCCGACAATTCGGCCGTCTCTTCGGCGATCTTCGCCAGCACATCGCCACGGTCCGTCCAGTCGAAGCCCACGCGGGCGGCGCGCTTTTGCAGCTTCAGCGCGCGGGTCAGCGCGGGCAGGCCCTGCGCCACGCCATCGAGCACGCCGCCTTCGCCCTTGCGCGCCCGTTCCGAGGCTTTCTGCGTCTCCCAGTCGCGGGTCTGCTGTTCGGCGGACTTTTCGTTGCTCTCGGGGCCGAAGACATGGGGATGGCGGGCGATCATCTTGTCGGTGATCGTGCGCGAGATGCGGTGGAAGTCGAAGAGCCCGCGCTCGGCCCCCATCTGCGCGAAATATATCACCTGGAGAAGCAGATCGCCCAGCTCGTCCTCGAGCTCGTCCCAGGCCTCGCGCTCGATCGCGTCGGCGACCTCGTAGGCCTCCTCGATCGTGTAGGGCGCGATCGACTCGAACGTCTGCTCGACGTCCCAGGGGCATCCGGTCTCGGGATCGCGCAGCCGCGCCATCAATTGCAGCAGGCGGGGCAGCCCCTCGGGCGTGTCGTAGATCGGGTCGTGGCTGTCCATCGCGGGTCTTTCCTGGCTGGTCCGGGGCGGTTATCGGACAGGCCGGCAAGGCTGTCCATGCCCGCCTTGACGGGGCGGGGCGGGGGCGGTGTGATCGGGCAGTTACTCAGGGGGCGAGCATGGGTCTGGAAGACGCGAAGACCGAGATCGACGGGGCGTTCACGCGCGACAAGCGGCGGGGGCAGGCGTTCGAGAACACGTTCGGGGGCGCGGTGTCGTTCCTGCGGCGGAGCTATACCAAGGATCTCGACGGCGTGGATATCGCCGTCACGGGCATCCCGTTCGACCAGGCGGTGACCAACCGGCCCGGCGCGCGGCTGGGACCGCGGGCGATCCGCGAGGCGGCGACGTTGCAGGCCTTCGACCCGCCCTTCGGCTGGAACGTCGACCCGATGAGCGACCTCACAGTCGTCGACTACGGCGACCTGGCCTTTGATTATGCTCAGGTTTCCGCGTTTCCCGAGACGCTGCAGGCGCATGCCGCGACGATCCTCGGGGCGGGCGCGGCGACGTTGTGCCTGGGCGGCGACCACTCGATCTCGCTGCCGATCCTGCGCGCCCATGCCGAGCGGTCGGGGCCGCTGGCGCTGGTGCAGTTCGACGCCCATTCCGACACCTGGGCGGATGACGAGCCGGCGCGGATCGACCATGGGACGATGTTCTACAAGGGGGTGAAGGAGGGCGTGATCGACCCCGCGCGGTCGGTGCAGATCGGCATCCGCACGGTCAATCCGGACCCTCTGGGCATATGCACCATCAGTGCACAGGACGTGCACAAACTGGGCACAGACCGGGCATACGAAATCATCCGCGAGACGGTGGGCGACGGGCCGGCCTATCTCTCTTTCGACATCGACGCGCTGGACCCCGCTTTCGCCCCCGGCACCGGCACGCCGGTCTGGGGCGGTCTGGCGAGCTGGCAGGCCGCGGCGATGCTGCGGGCGCTCGGCGGGCTCGATTTCCGCGGTGGCGACGTGGTCGAGGTGTCGCCCCCCTACGACCCGGCGGGGGCCACGGCCATAGCGGGGGCGCATGCGGCGATGGAGATCCTCTGCCTGCTGGCCGTGGCCCGGATGCAGGGGGGCGGTGCCTCTCGCTGAAATCCATGTCGGCGCCGCGGTGGCGCCGGCGCATCGGTGGTAGTGGGCACGTCTTTCGGCCGATTGGCATTGGAAAGGCGGCCCTGGTGGAATAGGTGCCCGGCCATGAATTGGATCCTCGCCCCCCTCGCCCTGCTCGTCGTCGTGATCGCGGCCGCAATGGCCTATGTCCGGTTGGCGCCCACCGATGCCGCCGCCTGGCATGTCGACCCGATGGAGGTCGACCCGCCGAAAGAGGGCGGCTGGCTGGTCCGTCCGGCGCGGGGCAATGCCGCCGCGCCGGTGTTCCCGGTCTCGACCGCCGGGCTGCTCGAGGCGATAGATTCGATCGCCCGCGAGACGCCCCGGACCGAGCGGCTGGCCGGCAGCGTGCAGGAGGGCCGGATCACCTATGTCACGCGCTCGCAGCTCTGGGGCTTTCCCGATTATATCACAGTCGCCGCCATCCCGACCGAGGGCGGCGCAGCGCCGGTGATCTATTCGCGGCTGCGTTTCGGAAAGTCGGACATGGGCGTGAATCGCAAGCGCGCCGAGGACTGGGTCGCCCAGTTGCGCCAGCGGCTTGGCTGAACCGGCCTTGACCAGCGGCGGGAGTTGAAGGACGAGAGCGGGATGGTTCCCCTCGACACCCTTGCCCAGATCACCCAGCGGTTCGAATACGTGGAGGCCCGGCTTGCCGACGGAAGCGGGGACATGGCCGCGCTCGGCCGGGAATATTCCGAGCTGAGACCCGTGGCCGAGCGGATCGCGGAATACCGCACGCTGCTCGACGACATCGAGGGCGCACAGGCGCTGCTGTCCGACCCCGAGATGAAGGCGTTGGCCGAAGAGGAGCTGGCCGAGTTGGAGGCGCGCAAACCCGCGCTGGAGCAGGAGCTGCGGCTGGCGCTTCTGCCCAAGGACGCCGCCGACTCGCGCGCCGCCATCCTCGAGATTCGGCCGGGCACCGGCGGCGACGAGGCGGCGCTGTTCGCGGGCGACCTTCTGCGCATGTACCAGCGCCATGCCGAGGCGAAGGGCTGGCGGCTGGAGATCGTCGAATACCAGGAGACAGAGCTGGGCGGCATCAAGGAGGTCGTCGCGAACGTGAAGGGCGACGGCGTGTTCGCGCGGCTCAAGTTCGAATCCGGCGTGCACCGGGTCCAGCGGGTTCCGTCCACGGAATCGGGCGGGCGAATCCATACCTCTGCCGCGACGGTCGCGGTACTGCCCGAGGCGCAGGATGTCGACATCCAGATCGACCCCGCCGACCTGCGCGTCGACACGATGCGCGCCAGCGGCGCGGGCGGGCAGCACGTCAACACCACGGATTCGGCGGTGCGGATCACCCACGTGCCCACCGGCATCGTCGTGACCAGTTCGGAGAAGTCGCAGCACCGCAACCGCGAGATCGCGATGGACGTGCTGCGCGCCCGGCTGTTCGACATCGAACGCCAGCGCGCCGCCGACGCGCGCTCGGCCGATCGCAAGGCTCAGGTGGGCTCGGGCGACCGGTCCGAGCGCATCCGGACCTACAACTTCCCGCAGGGGCGCCTGACCGATCACCGGATCAACCTGACGCTCTATCGCCTGAACGAGGTGATGAACGGCGATCTGGACGAGATCATCGATGCCCTGATCTCGGAGGATCAGGCGGTGAAGCTGGCCGAGATGGAGGGCTGAAGTGACCGGCGACGAGGCGCTTCGGGCCGCGATCCCGCGCCTGCGGGACGCCGGGATCGAGGGGGCGCCGCGCGATGCGCGGTGGCTTCTGGCCCACGCGCTCGGCATCGAACCGGGACGGGTGCCGCTGGTGTCGGGCGACACTTTGCCCGAAGCGGCGGCGCAGGCGTTCGAGGCGGCCGTGGCCCGGCGCGTGGCGCGGGTGCCCGTCAGCCAGATCACCGGGCGGCGGGCGTTCTACGGGCGCGATTTCGCCGTGACCTCGGACACGCTCGACCCCCGGCCCGAGACAGAGCAGATCGTCGCGCTGGCGCTTGAGGCGCCGTTCGCGCGGGTGCTGGACCTTGGCACGGGGACGGGCTGCCTGCTGCTGACACTTCTGGCCGAATGTCCCGGTGCGACCGGGCTGGGCACCGACCTGTCCGGGGCCGCCTGCGCCGTGGCGCGGCGCAACGCGGCGGCGCTGGAGGTGGCGGACCGGGCCGGGATCGTGGCGGGCGACTGGTTCGCGCCGGTGACGGGGACGTTCGACCTGATCGTGTCGAACCCGCCCTATATCGCCGCCGCCGAGATGCCCGACCTCGCCCCCGAGGTCCGCGACCACGACCCCCGCGCCGCGCTCACGGACGAGGCCGACGGGCTGTCGGCCTATCGCGTGATCGCCGCCGGGGCGGGGGCGCACCTGTCGCCCGGCGGCCGTCTGCTGGTCGAGATCGGAGCCGGGCAAGGCGCAGCCGTCGCGGCACTGTTTCGGCAGGCAGGGCTTGACGCCGTGGCGGTGCATCGCGACATTGATAGCAGGGACCGCGTCGTAACTGCCCGCAAGAAGGACGTGTAATCCCGCAGGAAAGGGCGCTTACAGGCTGCATTTGCACAAATTTTTGCTTGTCATCGCCTGTCTCGCATGATTTGTCGGAGAAGCTGACGGTGGGATGCGGTTTGCTGCGTCCCCCTCGCCGATAGCCCAGATATCGCACTCGATCCGGTGGCCGCCCTAGGCGCGGCCGGGAGTGGGCAAGGGATCGAGCCAACGCCATAACAAGGCCGGAACCAAAGCAATATGAGATCATCGAAGTCACGTTCGCGGTCGAAGTCGAACCGCAACCGGCCCTCGGGAAACATCGTCAACCGGGTGTTCGACAGTTCGGGTCCCGAAGGCAAGGTGCGCGGCACGCCGCAGCAGATCATCGACAAGTACAACCAGCTCGCCCGCGACGCGCAGCTGGCGAATGACCGGGTGGCCGCCGAGAACTTTCAGCAGCATGCCGAGCACTACCTGCGGATGCTGGCCGAGGCGCAGCGCGAGAACGAGCAGCGCCGCGAACAATCCGACCAGCAGGGCCGCGATCGGCAGCAGCAGAACCCCGACAAGGGCAACGAGGGCGATCAGCAGAAGGGCCAGAAGGGCAATTCCGGTAACGGCGACGATCAGCAGCGCAGCAAGGGCGATCAGAAGCAGGACGACCAGCAGAAAGGTCAGCCCGAGCCGTCGCAGCCCGAGACCGCGCAGGGCGAGTCCGGTGGCGGCGATGTGATCGACTCGAACGAGGACGGGCAGGACAGCGGTCTTGTCGAGACGCCCGAGAGCAAGCCCAAGCCGCGCCGCCGCCGGTCGCCGAAAAAGACCGAGGCGCCGAAGGCCGATGGAGACTCGGGCGACGAGTCCAAGTCGAAGGGCGAAGATGCGGCGTCGGGCGGTGAGTCCGGCTCGGGCACGGCCGAGGCGGCCGAGTAACGCCTACCGCGCGAGTTCGCGTGCGAGCGCGCAGAAGCGTTCCAGAGACACCTGTTCGGCCCGTTCGGTCGGCGCGATCCCCGCGGCGGCCAGCCTGTCCTCGAGGTCGGGCGCGTGTCCGCGCAGGGCGGCGCGCAGCATCTTGCGCCGCTGGCCGAAGGCCTTGGCGACCAGCGGCAGCAGGATCTTCGGCTCGGCGGGATAGCGCGGCTCGGCCCGTGCGGTCAGGTGCACCACGGCCGAGCGGACCTTGGGCGGCGGGGTGAACGCCTCGGCCGGCAGGTCCATCACGATGCGGGCGTCGCAGCGCCATTGCGCCAGCACCGCCAGCCGTCCGTAGGCCTTCGAGCCCGGTTGCGCCACGATGCGCTGCGCCACCTCACGCTGGAACATCAGCGTCAGGCTTTCCCACACCGGCGGCCAGTGGCCGGGATCCAGCCAGCGGGTCAGCAGTTCGGTTCCGACATTGTAGGGCAGGTTGGCCACGATGCGGATCGGCGGCGTCAGGTGCGCCAGCGGGTCGATCTCGAGCGCGTCGGCCTGCACCACCTCGAGCCGGCCCGGATAGATCTCGGCAATTTCCGCCAGAGCGGGCAGGCACCGGCCATCCTTTTCGACCGCCAGCACCCGGCGCGCGCCCTCGGCCAGGAGCCCGCGGGTCAGGCCGCCGGGACCGGGGCCGACCTCGAGCACGTCCGATCCGGCGAGGTCGCCCGCCTGACGCGCGATCTTGGCGGTCAGATTCAGGTCCAGAAGGAAGTTCTGGCCCATCGACTTCTTCGCCGTCAGGCCGTGCGCCGCGATCACGCTGCGCAGGGGCGGCAGGCTGTCGATGGCGCTCATCCCGCGGCTGCGGCCCGTGCGTGGGCCATACGGTCGGCCATCTTGAGCGCCTCGATCAGCGACGTGGCGTCCGCGCGCCCCTGGCCGGCAAGGTCGAAGGCGGTGCCGTGGTCGGGCGAGGTGCGGATGAAGGGCAGACCCAGCGTGACGTTCACCCCACCGGAGAAATCCAGTGTCTTGATCGGGATCAGCGCCTGGTCGTGATACATCGCCACCGCGGCGTCGTAACGGCTGCGTGCGGCGGCATGGAACATCGTGTCCGCCGAGAGCGGCCCGAGCAGACCCATCCCCTCGGCCTTCAGCGCTTCGACCACCGGAACGAGCGTGTCGAGTTCCTCGTGCCCGATGCTGCCACCTTCGCCCGCATGGGGGTTCAGGCCGGCCACCGCGATGCGGGGGCTCTCGACACCGAAGTCGCGGATGAGCGCCTCGTGCGTGATGCGGAACGTGTCGTAGAGCAGGGCACGGGTCAGCGCCGCCGGCACCTCGGCCACGGGGATGTGGATCGTCGCTGGCACGACCTTGAGCTGGTCGCAAGCCAGCATCATCACCACCCGGTCCACGCCCGCCAGCGCCGCGAGATACTCGGTATGACCGGGATAGGCGAAGTCCGCGCCGTCCTTCAGCGCCTTCTTGTTGATCGGGCCGGTGCAGACGGCCGACGCCTCGCCCGCCTGCACGAGGTCCACCGCGTGTGCGATCACGTCGATCACGCCCCGCGCGTGGGCCGGTTGCGGCACGCCCGGCTCGGCCGGGCCATCGAAGGGATGCGGCAGAACCGGCAGGCCCTTGGCGACGGCGCGGAGGGCCTCTGACGGGTCCGAGATCTCGACCACCGGCGTCCGGGCGGGCAGGTGCGCGGGGTCGCCGATCAGGAAGAACGGCAAGGCGGCTCCGAGCTCGGCCCATGCCTTGGCGGCGAGTTCGGGGCCGATGCCCGCGGGTTCGCCGCAGGTCAGCGCGATGGGGGCAGGTCTCATGGCGTCAGTTGATCGCGATATAGGCGTTCGACTTCAACTCGGCGAGGTAGTTGTCGGCCCGCCGGCTGATCCGCTGGTTCACCAGCTGCCGCCGGATCGCGCCGCGGTCGACCTCGCTCGCGGGGTCGGCGTAGCTGCGCTCGCACAGCATCAGGAAGACGAGCGTCTGACCGTCGTTGCGTGTCAGCGCCGTCGAGGTCTCGTACTGGTCCAGCCGCGCGAGTTGCAGGGCCACGTCCTGCGGGATCTGCCCCGGCGCGGCCGTCTGACGTTCGAGCTGTTGCGGCGGCAGGCCCTCGGCGAGGCCGTAGAGATCGTCGCAGGTATCGGCCAGCGCGTCGATGCGGGCGGCCTCGGACAGCGCCTGCTGGCTGCGGCCGCCGGGGATCAGGAAGCTGGCATAGTCGATCGTCTCTGGCGTCTGTTGGGCGGTGCCGGTTTCCTCGAGCGCGCGCAGCTGGAACACGGCGACGGCGTTGGGTAAGTCGATCGGGGCAGAGACCTGGCCGGGCGACAGGTCCAGGATCACCGGCCGCAGGTTCGGCGGCAGGTTGGTGAGCGGCAGCCAGTCGATGCGGCCGCCCCGTTCGCGGCTGGGCGAGGCCGAGTTCTCGCGCGCGGCGGCGGCAAAGCCCTGCAGCGAGGTGACGGAGCCCGCGATGCGCTGTGCGACCTGCTGGGCCTGCGCCCGTTCCTGCGCGTTGCGGGCGGGCAGCACGATCTCGGACAAGAGGACCCGCAGGCCGGGTTGTTCCTCGGGCGCGGCGGCGGCGCGGTCGATCTCGGTCTCCGAGATGTTGACGCTGCCGCCGAAGCGGTCCTCGACCGTCTTGCGCCAGGCGATGCCGGCGCGGACGAAGTCGCGGAAGCTTTCGGGCGCGATGCCCTGCTGCTGGATCTGGGCGACAAACTGTTCGCGGCTGAGGTCGGCGCGGCCCGCGAATTCGGACTGGCCGTCGCGGATTTCCTCTTCGGTGACGGTGATGCCGGCGTCCTCGGCGGCGGCCAGCTGAATCCGCTCGTCGATGAGCGACTCGAGCGCGCGCTCGCGCACGTCGCCGGGCGTGTTGAACAGGGTGAGCAGCTGCGCGCGCTGGTCGACCTCGTAGGCGGTGACGGCGCGTTCGTTCACGGTGGCGACCGTCCGGAACATGTTCTGTGCGGTCACGGCCGCGGTGCATCCCGTCCAGACCATCGCGGCGAGGAGGATCTGCGAGAGAAGTCGTTGCATGCGCGGTTTCGTCCTTTGTCGTCCGTTCATCCGTTGCAGGCACTGCGCGCCGCGGCGCCGGTGCGGTCGGCACCGATGCCGGCGAGCGAGACCTCCAACCCGAAATCGGTGGTCGCGCTCACACTAGTTGAGGAGGTGAAGCGGCGCGAGAGCGAAAGATCGACGGTGATGCATTCCGTCCGGTACTGCAGCCCCAGCCCGGCCTCCGCGGCGCGCTCCGCCTCGACGTTGAAGCGCGTCTCGAAGCTGCTGGACCAGCGCCGGGTGAGGCGGTAGGCGGCGTCGAGCGTCACCTCGTGGGCCGGATCGGGGCGGTTCTCGTCGGGTTCCTCGCGCAGCCAGACATAGGTGGCCGCGGCCTGCGCGCGCGGGGTCGAGTAGGCCATGCGGGCAGCGGCCTTGGTGACCGTCAGGTCGTCCTCGAACAGGGTCCGGCCGGTGAGCGAGAACATCTCGTTCAGCCGCAACTGCCCGGCGACGAGCCAGTCCGAGGATTCGCCCGAGAGGCCGGTGCCGTCCTCGAACTGCCCGGTCTCGTCGAAGCGCGCGGTCCGCCCCACGAGCGCGCCAAGTGTCCAGCCGCCGGGCGCGAGATGGGTGAAGCGCACGCCCAGATTGGCGCGGGCGCCGGTCTCGATCCGGTCGCGGCCGGGATAGCGCGACAGGCTGAAGAGATTGCCCTCGTCGAATTCCACCAGGACGCTGTCCTCGTTGGGCACGGTGTCGCCGATCACGTCGGCCCACGCGAGCTGGACCACCGGCTCGAGAAGCTGTTGCGCGCCGCCCGCCGTGACCCGCCGCATGGGCCAGCGCAGCGTCGCCTCGGCGCTGGTGGTCAGCCGGCCGGTCTGGTCATCGAAGGTGGGATCCTGCCGGGTGTTGTAGACGTGGCCCGCGACGCCGGTCGTGAGCGCGGCGATCATGCCGTTGGGCAGCGTTTCCTGTCGCCGCCAGTCGGTTGAGAGCCCGACCCGCTGGCTGTCGCGGCCCGCGCCCGGTGCGTCGGACTTGCGACGCACCGCGGCGGCGTCGGCGCCCCAGGTCAGCACGCCGCCGGCCACGTCGTGGCTGCGCTCGAAGGCGAACTGCGCGTAGGACCGGGGCAGCTGATCCTCGATCGGAATCTCGGAATCGCGCAGTGTCTCGAAGCCGGTGATCCGGGCAAAGATCGCCTCGTCCCGGCGATAGCGCGACAGCTCCGCAAAGCTCACCAGACGGTCGCGGTCGGAATAGTCGTAGTCGATCAGGTAGGCCGGGTCCGACACCTGCTGCAGCCCGACATCCAGCGTGAACCCGGCGCCGACGGTGAAACTGCCGTTGCCGAAGAGGTAATAGCGTGTCTCGTCCTCGCGCAGGGTGTCGTCGCTGAGCGCGCCCTCGAAGCTCAGGCCGCCGCGCACCGTCTCCTGCCGCCAGCGCGCCTGGAGCGTGCGGGTCTGCGGCGACAGGTAGGGCGTGAACGTCAGGTCTGCGTGATCTCCGACGGTGACGAAATACGGCACCTTCACCCCGGTGCCGAGCGCGCTGGTCGAGCGCACCGTGGGCAGCAGGAAGCCGGTAGACCGGGCGAGCGTCGGGTCGGGCAGGCGCAGGCGGGGCACGTAGAAGATCGGGATGCCCAGAAGCCGGAAACTGGCGCTGTCGAAGTAGAGCTGCTGCGCCTGTTCGTCATGGATGATCCGGCGGGCGCGGATTTCCCATGTCGGCACCGGCGCGGCGGCGCAGACCCGGCAGGACGAGGCGACCGATTTCGTCAGCAGCGTATAGCGTCCGTCCACACGGGTGATCTGGTTCGCGGCAAGCTGCAACTGCCGGTCCAGCACCAGCCGCGCGCTGTCGAGGATGCCGTTCTGCAGGTCGGTGTCCAGTTGCGCCTGGTCCGCGACGACGATGGTGGACTCGCCCTCGACCAGCGTGATCGGCCCCTCGATCCGCAGTCGGTCGGCGGTTTGGTCGTAGGTGATGCGCGGGGCGCTCAGCCGGGTCCGGCCATAGAGCACCTCGACCGATCCCTCGGCCACCAACGTGTCGCCGCCCCGCAGATCGACGCGGTCGGCGACCAGCGACGCGGTCTGCGCCTCGGCGAGAGCGGGGATCAGCCAGCCCAGAAGCGCCAGAACAACGCGCAGTCTCATCCGTCCTCCCAGTGCAACAGCAGGCCGAGCGGCAGGAGGATCGCCGCGACGGGCGGCCCCCAGGCCGCAAGCATGATCGGTATCTGCCCGGATTCCCCGAGGATCTGCGCCAGGTTGCGCACGAAGTACAGCGCGAATCCAAGCCCCAGTGCCAGGAGCACCATCACGCCGGTCCGACCGAAGCGCGTATGCCGCATGGTGAAGCCCGCCCCGACCAGCACCATCGCCACCAGCAGAAGCGGCAGCGCCATTTCCATCTGCAGCCAGACGCGGTGCTTGCGGGCCGAGAAGCCCGCCTCCTCGAGATCCGAGATGAAGCCGGGCAGTTCCCAGATCGGAATGGCCTGCGGCGTCGCGAAGCTGTCGAGGATCTGGTTGCGCGTCAGGGTCGAGGGCAGCCGCATCGAGTTGGCCCGCGTCGACCGCGCCTCGGGGTTGTCGGCCCCGAGGTTCCAGCGCTTGACGCCCTGCAGCTGCCAGGCGCCCTCCTCGAGCCGCGCGCTTTCGGCCTCGATCCGCAGTTGCGGCCCGCCGCTGTCGGAGAAGGACAGGAACGTCGCACCATACAGCTCGGTCCCGTCGAGATTGGCCCGGTCGGCGCGGATCACCGTCTGCCCCATGCCGTCGCCCTGGCGCAGCCACAGCCCCTCCTGGCTGATCGACAGGACCGAAGAATCCCCCGCGGCGAACCGGTTCGAGACGACCTCGTATTGCGACTTGGTCGCCGCCACCATCGGGTTGAACACCGTCACCGCCGCAAGGCCCAGCAGCAGCGCCACCGACAGGGGCGCCAGCAGGCTGCGCATCGCCGACCGCCCCGCCGCCCGCGTCACCACCAGCTCGGACGTCCGGGCCAGCGACAGGAACAGCGACAGCGTGGCGAGGATCACGATCAGCGGCAGGATGGCATAGAGGCTCTCAGGGACGTGCAGGATCGTCAGCCCCAGCGTCTGGACAAAGCTCACCTCGGCGCTGTCGAAGCGCCGGATCTGCTCGACGAGGTCCAGAAGCACCATGATCCCCAGGAAGGCCGCGAACACCATCAGGAACGACTGGAGGAACCGCCGCGCGAAATAGAGGTGCAGGGTCATGCCGCCGCCCTCCGCGTCACCAGTGTCGGCCGCGCGGCGATCCACAGTATACCCCCCGCGGCCCCGAGCGCGACCAGCGGCGCGGCAAAGGCCACGGGCCATAGACCGGGCGCGCCCTCGGCAAGGTCGGCGGCGGCGTTGTCGATCGTCTCGAACAGGATCATCGCGATGACCGCCCCGAGGATCTGTCGCCACAGGCCGAACCGGCTGAATCCGCCCAGCAGCATGATCGACACGCCGAGAAGCGGCGCCGCCATCGCCTTGAGCGCCTGCGCGAACCGGCTCACGCCCTCGAAGATCAGCTCGGCCGGGGGGTCGCCGGTCGCCGCGACCGCCGCCGGCGAGGGCGGCAGCAGGTCCGAGGTCGGCAGCTCGTCCGGCGACGGCTCTCCGGTGCCTGGGATGTCCAGAAGCGACGACAGGTCGAAGGCGAAATCCTCGAACCGTGTGGTCGAGAGCGATGCGGTAGCGGTCTCGAGCGTCTGCACGAGCCCGTCGAACATCACCAGCCGCGGGCCGGTGTCGGTTCTCAGCAGCACCGCGCTCTCGGCGGTGTAGGTCCGGTGCTCGGCCGGGTCGACGGTGTCGGACAGGAACACGTTCCTGAGCTCGCCGCGCGGCGTGATCTCGCGAATATAGAAGGTCACCCCGTCCGAGGGATGCAGGAACTCGCCCTCGGTCAGGAGCCGCGCGGTGACATCCTGCGAGATCTCTGCCGTCCGCTCGTTCAGCGCCCGGAGCGAGGCCGGCACCAGCAGGTGCGTCAGCACCGAGACCAGCAGCGCCACGATCAGCCCGAAGGCCAGGACCGGCCGCGCCAGCCGCGCCGGCGAATAGCCCGACGACTGGATCACCACCAGCTCGCTGTCCGAGGACAGCCGGTTGACCACGTAGATCGCCGCGGCAAAGGCCGAGACCGGCAGCACCAGGCGGATCACGTTCGGCAGCGCCAGCGCGCTGAACTCGAGGAAGACCAGCGCCGAGTGGCCGTTCGCGATCAGCCGGTCGAACAGGCCGACGGCCCGATTGATCCAGTAGACCGACACCAGCACGAGCGAGAAGAAGCCGAACAGCGTCATCAGACGCGACAGCATGTATCGGTCGAATCTTCCCACGTCCGCCAGCGTCCCCACGATGCCCCGCGTGCCGCGCACCCTAGCGGATCGGAGTGGGGGCGGAAACTGTCTTCTGGCCAAGGCGGCGGGCAGCGGCTAGGTGTGCCCGCAGACCGCCCCGATGACATGGAGAGCCCGATGACGACGCCCGCGCCCCTCACCTTCGCCGCCCTCGATCTCGACGCCGTCGCCGCGGCCGAGGGGATCGTCGCCGTCTTTCTCGACGAGGACGGCAAGCTCGACCAGGGCGCGCGCCGGGTGAACCGCCTGACGCGCGGCGCGCTCGAGCGGTTCGCGGCGTCCGAGGCGTTCGGCAAGCTCGCCGCGGGCGAGGCGCGCACGCTGGCCTATCCCACCGGCCTCGCCGCCGAGGCGGTGGTCGTGGTCAAGCTGAACCGGCGCCCCGGTGTTGCGGCCGCCCGCAAGGCGGGGGTCGAGGTCGCGAAGGCCGCCGGCGGCAAGGCGGTGCTGGCGCTCGCGGGGGCGATCAAGGGCGTGGCCGACATCGCCCTGGGGATCGCGCTCAGGGGCTACGACTACACCGAGATGAAGTCGGGCGAGCCCGCCGAAGAGGCGGGCGCGGTGACCCTGATGGTCACCAAGCCCGAGGCCGCCGAGGCCGAGGCCGAGGCGGCGGGCGTCGCCGCCTGCGCCGAGGGCGTGTTCTTCACCCGCGACCTGGTGAACGCCCCGGCCAACAAGCTTACCACCACCGCCTTCGCCGAGCGGCTCGTCGAGCTCTCCGAGCTCGGCGTCGAGGTCGAGGTTCTGGACGAGGACCAGCTGGCCGAGTTGGGCATGGGCGGGCTCCTCGCCGTGGGGCAGGGCAGCGTGAGCCCCTCCAAGGTCGTCGTCCTGCAATGGAACGGCGGCGCCTCGGGCACGCCGCCCTTTGCGCTGGTCGGCAAGGGCGTGGTCTTCGATTCCGGCGGCATCAGCATCAAGCCCGGCGCCGGCATGGAAGAGATGACGATGGACATGGGCGGCGCTGGCACCGTCGCCGGCGTCATGAAGACGCTGGCCCGGCGCGGCGCGCAGGCGAACGTCGTGGGCCTCGTCGGTCTGGTCGAGAACATGCCCGACGGCGCCGCCTACCGTCCCGGCGACGTGATCACCACGATGAAGGGCGACACGGTCGAGATCATCAACACAGACGCCGAGGGGCGCATGGTTCTGGCCGATGTGCTCTGGTACGCGCAGGAGCGGTTCCATCCCGCCGGCATGGTCGATCTGGCCACCCTGACCGGCGCGATGATGATCGCGCTCGGCGGCGAGAACGCGGGCGTGTTCTGCAACGAGGACGCGCTCTGCGGTGCCTTCCTCAAGGCGGCCGAGGCAGAGGGCGAGGGCGCGTGGCGGATGCCCCTGGGCGAAGGCTACGCCAAGCTCCTGAAATCCCGCGTCGCCGACGTCAAGCACGTGGGCGGCCGCCCCGCCGGCGCGATCACCGCGGCCGAGTTCCTGCACCGCTTCGTGCAGGACGGCGTGCCCTGGATGCATATCGACATCGCCGGCGTCGCCTGGAATACCTCCGCCGAGACGACCTACGCGCCCAAGGGTGCGACCGGCTGGGGGGTGCTCGCGCTCGACCGGCTGGTGCGCGACCGCTACGAGAGCTGAGGCCGGGGCCCGTGGGCGCCGTCTACTTCTACCACCTGACCCAGCGCCCGCTCGAGGCCGCGCTGCCGCTCCTGCTGGATCGGTCGCTGGCCCAGGGCTGGCGGGTGGTCGTGCGCGGCGCCACGCCACGGCGGATCGAGATGCTCGACCGCCAGCTCTGGCTCGGCGCCGAGGATGGCTTCCTGCCTCATGGCGTCGCCGGCGGCCCCCACGATGCCGACCAGCCGGTCCTGCTCACCCTCGAGACCGATGTCCCGAACCGCGCCGCCTGCCTGATGGGAATCGAGGGCGCCGCCATCGCCGCCGACGAGGTCGGCGCGTTCGAGCGTACCTGCATCCTCTTCGACGGCGGCGACGGCGATGCGCTCGCCCGCGCACGGGACCAGTGGCGCGACCTGACCCGCGCCGGCTGCAAGGCGGTCTACTGGTCCGAAGAGACCGGCGCGTGGCAGAAGAAGGCCGAAAGCTGATCCACACCGGACCCTCTTTGGTTCCCGAAATATCCCGGGGGGCCGCCGCAGGCGGCGGGGGCAGAGCCCCCTCCGACGTCCGCAACTACCCGCCCGCGGGAACATCGCGCCGCCCCGCGCGCTGGGGCCGGGACAATGCCAAGGGAGGCCCTGACATGCACGAGACACTGAGAGACGCTCTCGACAAGCTCGAGGCAGGCGACTGGGATGGCGCCCATGCGGTCGTGCAGGACGATCCGGGCCCCGAGGCCGCGTGGCTGCACGCGCATCTCCACCGGCTCGAGGGCGACGAGGGCAATGCCGCCTACTGGTACAGCCGCGCGGGCCGCGCGCCGTTTGCCGGTCCGGAAGAGGACGAGCGGGCCGCCCTGCGCGCCGCGCTTGCCGGCTGAGACCCGAGCGGATCGGACAGGGCCTGATTCCGCGCTATACATGCGCGCCCGATTGCGTTAGGAAGCGGCTCCCCTGTCGCAGGACAGGCGGCGATGCGGTCGCGTCGCCGGACCCACCCAGAACGGCTTCCTGAATGATCCAGACCCTCTCCGATGCGCTCGCCGAGCGCGGCTATGACACGTTGACCCCCGTGCAGGAGGCGGTCACCGATCCCGCGCTGCACGATGCCGACCTCCTGGTGTCGGCGCAGACCGGGTCGGGCAAGACGGTAGGCTTCGGCCTGGCGATCGGGCCCACGCTGCTGGACGATGCCGGCACGCTCGGCCCCGCCGCCGCGCCGCTGGCGCTGATCATCGCCCCCACGCGTGAGCTGGCCTTTCAGGTGAGCCGCGAGCTGACGTGGCTCTATGCCGGTGCGGGCGCGCGCGTCACCACCTGCGTTGGCGGCATGGACATGCGCGACGAGCGCCGCGCGCTTGAGCGCGGGGCGCATATCGTGGTCGGCACGCCGGGGCGCCTGCGCGACCATATCCAGCGCGGCTCGCTCGAGATGGGTCACCTCCGGGCCGTGGTTCTCGACGAGGCCGACGAGATGCTGGACCTGGGCTTTCGCGAGGACCTGGAATTCATGCTCGGCGCAGCGCCGGAAGATCGGCGCACGCTGATGTTCTCGGCCACCGTGCCGCCGATGATCGTCACCCTCGCGACGCATTACCAACGCGACGCGGTGCGCGTGACCACCCAGTCGGACCGCAGTCAGCACGCCGACATCTCCTACCAGGCGCTGAAGGTCGCGGCCCAGGACGCCGAGAACGCCATCATCAACGTCCTGCGCTACCACGAGGCGCAGAACGCGATCGTGTTCGCCAACACGCGGGCGACGGTGAACCGGCTGACCGCCCGGTTTGCCAACCGGGGATTCGCCGTGGTGTGCCTGTCGGGCGAACTCAGCCAGGCCGAGCGCAGCCATGCCCTGCAGGCGATGCGCGACGGTCGCGCCCGCGTCTGCGTCGCGACCGACGTGGCGGCGCGCGGGATCGACCTGCCGAATCTCGAGTTGGTGATCCACGCCGAGCTGCCGTCGAACGCCGAAGGCCTGCTGCACCGCTCGGGCCGGACGGGCCGGGCAGGGCGCAAGGGCACCTCGGCGCTGGTGGTGCCGCCGAAGGCGGTCAAGCGGGCCGAGCGCCTGTTGAAGACCGCCCGCGTCACCGCCGAATGGACCACCGCGCCCGGCGCCGAAGAGATCCTGCGCCGTGATGAAGAGCGGCTCTTGACCGATCCGTCGTGGTCGGACGAGATCGGCGCCGACGAGGCCGCCTTTGCCGACCGGCTGCTCGAGGCGCAATCGCCGCGGACGATCGCGGCGGCCTATCTTCGGCTTTACCGCGAACGCCACTCGGCCCCCGAAGAGCTTTCGGCGCCCGACGCGCGGCCGGAGAAGGCCCGCGCGCCCTTCGGTCCCAGCGCCTGGGTCGCGCTGTCGGTGGGACGCGACCACCGCGCCGAGCCGCGCTGGCTGCTGCCGCTTCTGTGCCGCGCGGGACAGCTCGACAAGGATGCGATCGGTGCGATCCGTGTCCAGCAGACCGAAACCTTCGTGGAAATCGCCGAGGCGCGGCTTCCGGCATTCCTTTCGACGTTGGGGGCGAACGGTGTGCTCGAGGACGGCGTGACCGTGCGGCAGATCGAAAGCGCGCCCGACACCGGGCGTCCCCGCGAAACCGAGGCGCCCCGGCCGCCCAAAGCCCCAGCGAAGCCCGCCCCGAAAGAGGCCCCGGTGATGCCGAAAGTGCAGGAGGCGCCGGCTCCGGTCGCGCAGGAGAGGACGGAGGCAGAAACGCCCGCGTCCGACACGCGCAAGGCCGGCGCCCCGGCGCGGACGCAGGACGAACCGGCCCCCGCCCACAAGCGCGACGGGCACAAGGACAAGGCGGCGGGCGCCAAGCCAGCAGGCCGTCCCGCCAAATCCGCTGCCGCCAAGCCCGCTCACGCCAAATCGGCGTCGCCCAAACCCGCCTCGGCGAAGCCCGCTTCGGGCAAGCACGCACCGGCGAAGACCGGCGGCGGGTCGGGGGGACGTCCCGAAGGCCGCGGACCCAAGACGGCGCGAAGCGGCGCGGCACCGGCACGCCGGACCGGCGGCGCCAATGCGGCGGACACGTCGAAACGGTTCACGCCGCCGCAGTCGAAGGCTGCGCGCGGGGCCGGCGGCCACCAGCCGCCGAAGCGCCGCAAGCCCTGAGCGTGGCGCGGTCCGGCGGCCTGACGGGCCGCCGGCTGCTCAGCGTTCGAGGATCAGCCGGTCGTCGGCGATCTCGATCCGCGCGAAGCGATCCAGATACGACATGCCCAGCAGGGAGCCCGCCATCTCGCCGCCATTGACCGAGGCGCGGACATTGCGGTCTGTCACGGGGCCGAGCGTCACCTCGTCCAGCATCACGCCCGCGATCGGCGTTGTTCCGTTCGCGGTGCGGGCCTGCCCCACATAGGCCAGCTCGTCCGGCGACAGCCCGGCCCGTCGCGCGTCGCTTCGGGACAGGACGATCTCGGACGCGCCGGTGTCGACGATGAAATCGATGTCCGTCCCGTTGATCCCGAGGGTCAGGTGGTAATGCCCGTCGGCCCGCAGCGGCGCCTCGATCCGGCCACCGCCCTCTGCCACGTAGGATTGGCGCGGCACGACGCTGTCTCGCACGCCGGACCACAGGCCCGCCGCGGCCGCGACGCCCACGAAGATCAGGCCCCAGAGCATCGCCTGCCGCAGCGTGCGCCCAAGGTCGGCCCGGTTCGCGGCCAGGTAATAGGCGATCAGCGCGGCGCCCAGCAGGGCGAGATAGGCAAGACTGCCGATGTCGTTTCCGGTCATTTCGGGAAGATAAGCGCCGCGAGGGGCCGCGCCAAGATCAGGCCGGCGCCGACACCACGCCCACGGCGCGCAGCCCGTCGAGCACAAACTGCACCGACAGCGCGGCCAGCAGCATTCCCAGAAGCCGCGTGACCACGTTCACGCCGGTATCTCCGAGCGCCCGCTCTATCAGCGGAGCGGCGAGGAACAGCGTCAGCGTCGCCATCAGCACGATCAGCATCACTCCGTGAACCATCGCGACCGACTGCCATTCGCCGCCGGCCTGACCGACCAGCAGGATCATCGTTGCAATGGCGCCCGGCCCGGCGATCAGCGGCGTGGCCAGCGGAAAGACCGACGGGTCCTCGGCCGGCGCGGACTGGTCCTGTCGCCGCTGAGTGCGCCGGTCGAACAGCATGTCGAGCGCGGTTAGGAACAGCAGCACGCCGCCCGCGATGCGGAAGGCGGGCATGGTGATGCCGACGAAGCCCAGCACCGCCTCGCCGAACAGCCCGAAGAGCGTCAGCAGCAGCGCCCCGATGCCCACGGCGCGCAGGGCGACCGCGCGGCGGTGGCCGCTGTCCATGCCCGAGGTCAGGGCGACGAAGACGGGCGCCATGCCGACCGGGTCGATGATGACGAACAGCGTGACGAAAGCCGTCACGGTGAAGCCCAAGTCGATCACGCCTGGGCCTTCTCGAGCTTTTCGAGTGCGGCCATCCACAGGGCCTCGGCGCGCTCCGTCGCCTCCATCACCTCGGCGTACTTGCGGTTCCAGGTCTCGAGCTCGCCCACGCGGCCGTCGTCATAGAGTTCGGGGTCGGCGAGTTTCGCGGCAAGCTTGTCGCGCATGTCCGACAGCTTTTCGACCCGCGCCTCGCACTTGCGCACCTCGCTGCGCATCTCGAGGATCTTGTCCCGGCTCGGACGCCGCGGCTTGTCGGCGGCCGGCTTCTTGGGCTTTTCGGACGGCGGCGGGGCCAGCAGCATCTGGCGGTACGCTTCGAGATCGCCGTCGAAGGGCGCAACCCGGCCGTCCTTCACCAGCCACAGCCGGTCGGCCACCAGCGACAGCAGGTGCATGTCGTGGCTGACGAGGATCACCGCGCCGGTATAGGCGGTCAGCGCCTCGACCAGCGCCTCGCGGCTTTCGATGTCGAGGTGGTTGGTCGGCTCGTCGAGGATCAGCATGTGCGGCGCGTCGAGCGTCGCGATCAGCAGCGACAGCCGTGCCTTCTGACCGCCGGAGAGGCTGCCGCAGATCGTGTCCGCCTGGGCCGCCTGAAGGCCGAAGCCCGCCAGCCGCGCCCGCGCCTGTCCCGGCGACTCGGCCGGCCGCAGACGTCGCAGATGCTCGATCGGCGTCTCCTCGGGGCGCAGTTCCTCGATCTGGTGCTGGGCGAAGTAGCCGACCCGCAGCTTCGAGGCGGTGGTGACCTTGCCGTCGAGGGCCGAGAGCTTTCCGGCGAGCAGCTTGGACAGGGTCGACTTGCCCTCGCCATTTCGGCCGAGCAGGGCGATCCGGTCGTCCTGGTCTATGCGCAGGGTCAGGCGCGACAGGACCGGGGTGCCGTCATAGCCGACGGCGGCGCCGTCGAGATTGACGATCGGCGGCGACAGCTCTTCGGGTTCGGGGAAGGTGAAGGCGCGCAGCGCCGCTTCCTGCGGCGTCTGGATCGTCTCCATCTTCTCGATCATCTTGATCCGGCTCTGCGCCTGCCGGGCCTTGTCGGCCTTGTAGCGGAAGCGGTCGACATAACTTTGCAGATGCGCCCGGCGGGCCTCCTGCTTCTTGGCCTGCGCCGCCTGCGCCTCGAGCCGCGCGTGCCGGGTCCGCGCGAAGGTGTCGTAGGGCCCCTGGTAGAGCGACAGCTTGCGGTCCTCGAGGTGCAGGATCGCGCCGACCGAGCGGTTCAGCAGGCCGCGGTCGTGCGAGATCACCAGCACGGTGTGCGGATAACGCGCGAGATAGCTCTCGAGCCAAAGCGCGCCCTCGAGGTCGAGATAGTTCGTCGGTTCGTCCAGCAGCAGCAGATCCGGGGCGGAGAACAGCACCGCCGCCAGCGCCACGCGCATCCGCCAGCCGCCGGAGAAGGCCGAGCAGGGCATGCGCTGCTCTTCGTCGGTAAAGCCCAGACCCTTGAGGATCGTCGCCGCCCGCGCCTCGGCCGACCAGGCGTCGATGTCGGCGAGCCGGGTCTGCACCTCGGCAATGCGGGCGCCTTCGGCGGTCTCGGCCTCGGCCATCAGCGCGCTGCGCTCGGTGTCGGCCTCGAGCACGGTGTCGATCAGCGAGGTCTCGGATCCCGGCACCTCCTGGCTGACGCCGCCGATCCGGGCCCGCGGCGGCAGCGAGATCGCGCCGCCCTCCAGCGCCAGCTCGCCGCGGATCAGCCGGAAAAGGGTGGTCTTGCCGGTCCCGTTGCGGCCGACGATGCCGACCTTGTGGCCCTCGGGGATCGTCGCGGAGGCCTCCTCGAACAGCGGGCGGCCCTCCATGGAGAAGGTGATATTGTCGATGCGCAGCATCCGCGTCGCTTAGCAGAGCGCCGCCGGTTGGGAAAGCGCCCGCGCGCTATCGCGCGATGACGATTTCCGCCCTAAGCCCACCCAGCTCGGCGCTGTCGGCAAGGCGCAGCTGGCCGCCGTGCTGGCGCGCGATGTCGGCGGCGATCGACAGGCCCAGTCCGACGCCGCCGCCCTTGTCCTGGTTGCGCGCCGGGTCGAGGCGCAGGAACGGTTTGACCGCCGCCTCGCGCATGTCCTCGGGGATGCCGGGCCCGTCATCCTCGACCGAGAACACCAGCGCGCGGGGTGTCAGCGTGCAGCCGACGCGCGCCCGCGTGCCGTGGCGCACGGCGTTGCCCACGAGGTTGCTCAAGGCGCGTGCGATGGCCACCGGGCGCAGCGGCACCTGCGCCGGCTCGGGCAGGGCGCCTTCGCTCACGGTCTGGCCGCCGCGGCGGGCCTTTTCCACCACCGCCCGGACGAGAGAGGCGGGATCGGTCGGCTCGGGGTCGTCGAGCGCCTCGGCACGGGCGAAGTCCAGGAATGCGTCCAGCATCGCCTCCATGTCGCCGACATCCTCCTGCAGGGCGCGCGTGTCGGCATCCTCCTCCATCATCGAGAGGTTCAGCCGCATCCGGGTCAGCGGCGTGCGCAGGTCGTGGCTCACCCCCGACAGCATCAGCGTGCGCTGCTCGATCTGGCGCTCGATCCGGCTGCGCATGGCGAGGAAGGCACTGCCGGCCGCGCGCATCTCGGTCGCGCCCGAGGGCTTGTAGGGCAATGTGCGGCCCTTGCCGAAGGCATCAGCCGCCTCGGCCAGCCGCTTCACCGGGCGCAGCTGGTTACGCAGGAAGAGGAAGGCGATCAGCGTCATCAGCGCGCTGACCGCCACCATCAGCACCAGCAGCTGGTGCGGATTCGATGCCGACACGCGCGAGCGGGGGAAGGTCGCGCGAAGCGGCCCCTGATCGGTGTCGATCGACAGCGTCACCGCGCTCATGTCGCTGGCCAGGTCCACGCCCGACAGCCCCGGCAACCGGGCGTCGAGTACTTCGATCACCTTGCGCCCCGACAGGTCGTAGAACCGCCGCCGGGTCGGCACCGCGCCCTCGGCGGGCAACGCGATGGTGGTGTCGAGCGTCGCGGCCAGCGCGGACGTCCGCGTCAGCGCGGACGCAGGATCGCCCGCCGCGTCGACCTGGTCGCTGATGAACGACAGTTCCATCGCCACCGAGCGGGTGAGCTGTTCGGTCACGTCCTCGAAATGGTCCTGGATGAACACCACCGAGACGACCAGTTGGACCGTCACGATCGGCACCATCAGGATCAGCGCCGCCCGCCCGTAGAGCGACCGTGGCATGTAGTGTTTAAGGGTCAGACGTGACATGTGAAATCCCTATCCCGCCCGGCCGGTCGAGAGGAAGAACGAAGATGACGACATCCGCCCCCGAACCGGGCCACGCCGAGACGCTCGCGCCCGGCCTGCGACGGATTCTCGCGCCAAACCCGTCGCCGATGACCCACTGGGGCACGAACACCTACCTCGTGGGCGAGCGGGAGGTCGCGGTGATCGACCCGGGCCCCGACCATGCCGGCCACATGGCCGAGATCCTGCGTGCCGCGGGGGCAGGGCGCATCAGCCACATCCTCGTCACCCATGCCCATCTGGACCACGCGCCCCTGGCACGGCCGCTGTCGCGTGCGACCGGGGCGCCGGTCCTGGCCTATGGCGGGCCCAGGGCGGGACGCTCGGAGGTGATGCAGCGCCTCGCGGCCGAGGGACTCGCGGGCGGCGGCGAGGGCGTCGATGCCGCCTTCGCCCCGGACGAGACGCTGGCCGACGGGGTAGTGGTCTCCGGCGAGGACTGGACGCTCACCGCGCACTGGACGCCGGGCCATTTCGGCAATCACCTGTGTTTCTCGTGGGAAGGGGCGGTCTTTACCGGCGATCTCGTCATGGGCTGGGCGTCTTCGCTGGTGTCGCCGCCCGACGGGGACCTGACGGATTTCATGGCCTCCTGCGCGTACCTGCAGACGCTCGACGCCGAGGTCTTTCACAGCGGCCACGGCGCCCCGATCGACGCGCCGGCAGAGCGGCTCGACTGGCTGATCGGGCACCGCCGCGACCGCGAGGCGCAGATCCTCGACGCGCTGTCACACGCGCCGCGCACTCCGTCCGAACTGACCGCCGCGCTCTATTCCGACACGCCGGTCGAACTGCATGCCGCCGCGCAGCGGAACGTCTTCGCGCACCTCGTCGACCTGACCGGCCGCGGCCGCGTCGGCGCCATCCCGAGGCTGTCTCCCGACGCCACCTTCATGCTCGTGTAATTTTCTTCCATCCCCCTCTGGACGCCCCCCGCCACTGTTGCTATACGCCGCTCCGTGTTCCGGCGTAGCTCAGCGGTAGAGCAGTTGACTGTTAATCAATTGGTCGCAGGTTCGATCCCTGCCGCCGGAGCCAAAATTCTCAAAAGCCCTGAAATCCTTGGGTAATCTGCGCTGAGAGTCGCAGACTGCCCGATATGGCACGATTCCTGTCACCGCGCTCGGCACAAACGCTGGCACAGGAGTCGAAGACATGCGGTCATGGGTCTCGGCACAATTGCACCTCGAATACCGGCCGACGGGCTACCACTGGCGCCGGCGCTGGCCCCGCCGCGTCCTGAGAATCTGCACCCCATCGAAAAATATCTCACTCCTGTTTTCCCTTCGATCCCACGTCCTCCCCGACGCGAAGGCCCTCGCTCAGAAGCTTACGCTTCTGAGCGACATCGCCTTCGCCGGAGTGACGGAGAGAACGATGGCGATCGCGCCCGACATCATCGAAAGGCTCCTCGTGGAGCTCTGCCGCTTCCTGATCGAGGCGGCCGACGTCGCGCGCGAAATGGCCCCCCTGCGGACGCCTGAAGTTGCGGCCTATGATCTTGCCTGTGCCAATGCGGCTGTCGAGACGCTGCGCCACGCGATCGCGACCCGCGACCGCGAGCGGGCCCGCAACCCGCTGCGAGAGGTTGCCGCACGCCTCGGCATCCCCCTCGACGAGACCGATCCCGACTGGCAGCGGCTCGCGTTCCGCGCGCTGCGAGTCATGCTCGAGGCGGAACAGGAGAACCTCCGTCGGGATCGTGGTGAATTTCAGGGGCCCTGTGCCGCCCTCCAGGCCGCCCGGCCGCTCGTCGATGGCACGGTCCCGATCAGCAGTGCGCCGACGTCGGCGACATTCGGTTCAACTCCCGGCCCCAATGCGGTCGTGCTGCCGGTGGCGCCGCCGGGAAGCGACAGCGCCGCGGCATCGCAGCCAGCGGCGCCCGTGACGCAGCCGGTTGCGCCTGCAAGCGTGCCAACTGCGGCTCCCGCGCACGATCTCATCCCACAAGTCCCTCCAGCGCCAGAGCCGTGCAGCAACGGCAATCCATGCCCCAAGATTACGGAGGCGACGGAACTCTACGTCGCCGCTCGCAGCCGGGGATACAAATCGTTCAAGCCGACCGAACAGGCGGACGAGAAAGCCGGCGCGAGCTGGGCCCGGAATTCCGGGCCGAACGTCCGCTCGACCGGTGTGCTGATCGCGCGGATTATCGGCAACAAGCGCTTCGACGAAATCGAAGATGACGAACTGAAGATGATTTGGGAATTGATGCCACGGCTGCCCAGGAATTATCAGGCCAAGACCAGCAAGCTGTCGCCCCAGGAGGCGGCCGACGACGCGGATGCGACCGAGAGGCGCAACCGGGAGATCACGCGCGCCAGGCTCGAGAAACAGGGAGCCAGCCCGGGCAAGATCGAATCCGAGCTTCTGAAGGATCGAATCGCGCGCTTGCGGGCCGCGACGATCTACCGCCACATGCAAGACTTCCAGCGCACCACTGTTTTCCTGGTGAAGAAGGGCCATCTGTCGACCAACATCATGGCCGATCACATCTGGGAGAAGGCGGAATACCAACGCCGAGAGATCCTACAGGAGGACAACGAGCGCCAGACCTGGTGCGGCAAGCTCGATGGGCTCTTCCGCACGCCGATCTTCCAGGACAAGCTCGACGACGTGGGTGATCCGATGTTCTGGGCGCCCCTCGTAGCGGTCCACATGGGACTTCGGAGCGAGGAGGTCCTTCAACTCCATGTCGACGACATCCAGGTCATCGACGATATCCCGTGCATCGTGCTGAAGCAGGGGCCGGGCCAGAGCCTCAAGAGCCAGGCCTCGCGTCGGACAATTCCGATCCATGACAACCTGCTGAAACTCGGTTTCATGCAACTCGTCGCGATGCTGAAAAGGGCAGGGGAACCCCGTCTTTTCCCCTGGCTCGAGCGCAGCAAGACCAAGAAGACCTATACCGAAACCTTCTCCAAGCGGTTCACCAGGTATCGCCACGAGCACAGGATCTATGACGCGCAGCGGGACTTCCACAGCTTCCGCACCACGTTCAACCACCTCCTGATTCAGGCCGAACGCCAGGACTCGCACCGACGGGCGCTGATGGGGCACGTGGAACGCGATGTGGGCATCACCAACTACAACCCGGGCGGTTTCTCCATGACCACGCTGAGGGACTGCGTGAATGCCGTGGTGATCGATGTTTCGATGATCCGCTCGCCGTTCGGGGACGTCGCTTCGGCCAGCGTGACGGACCTGGGCTCTCACCGCGCCAAGACCTTCGCGTGATGCGTGGTTCCGGCGTCTCGCAGGTAACCATCTCGTTTGCCGGCGCCGGCACCATGTGGCAGCAGTAAGAGATTACGCGGAAAACAATAGGGGGTGTCCGCAACGCGTGGTGGTCGGGTATGCGGACCTTCCTAACGCTCGCTGCGTCTGCTCGATGCTCGCCGCGTCCGCGAACGCCGCCGAAGATAGGGCGGAGAGCCGACATTCGCCGCCGGCGCGAGCGCATCCAAGACCAGCCGAAGAACCGGACATTCAGCCGCGCTGTGCCGAGCGGTTCCGGGATGATCGACACGAAGGGCGAGAAGCTGACCTTCGCTGCGTCAGAAACGAATGCCGGTAATGCGCGAAATGCTGAAGGTCATTGCCGCGCTCAAGTTGGCGAAGCATCGCGAGATTTCGACTTGGCCACGAGGACGCCTGCTTCCGATCCGCCCGAAACGTTCAGTATAAGCCGGCTGTCCTGGGTGTCGAAAATCCGTTGAGCGAAATTACCACCATGCTGGGAAGCCAACTTTTGAGACAAGAACTACCCTTCGCGGCCCGAGCCAAGATGGACTTCTCTGGTATAATAAATAAGAGGACGGCAAGACGGCACTGAGAGAGAGTAGCCGGTTGAAGGGAGCGTAAGGCTACCTTATAACCGCCCTGCGAACCTTATAAAGGGATAATCGCAGGCTAAAATCCGTCAAATCTTGACAAAGGAAAATTTCATATCAGGAGTTTGAACCTATGGAAGACAATTCTACTGTTGAATTCCAGAAGCGTCTTAACATGGCTCGCAACGGGGGGGCTGTCCTGTTCTGCGGTGCGGGATTTTCCGCTGATTGCCTGAATTTCAAGCCGGATGAAACTCTTGGCACAGGCGCCCAGCTGCTTGATCTCTTCAATAGCGAACTCCGTCAAGAGCCGCCATACAAGGATCTGCGAAACGCCGCGGACGCCCTACAGGAACAGATTGCCGACAACGGCATGATGAAACTCCTGAAAGACCGGTTTGCCGTATCCAACGTAACCGCCGATATGACCGATCTGCTAAGCTATCCTTGGCAGGCCGCCTACACAACAAATTACGACGATGCGCTCGAGCTTGCGGCGAAGGCCGCGCATAAACCGGTAGAGGCCCTCAATAACACCGACGATCCCGAGACGGCGACGCCGAATCTTCCAATCATCCATCTGCACGGCTATGTGCAGAAATGGGACATACACAATATCCAGGATAGTTGTGTGCTCGGCGCCGATAGCTACTCGAGGCTTACCTATGTAAATAAGTGGCTCGACCGCTTTCGGCGCGACATTGATCAGGCTCAAATCGTGGTGTTCGTCGGCTTTAATGCCGGCGATTTCCACCTCAATCAAGCAATCAACGATCTGACTGGCTTGCGTGAAAAGGCATTTTTTATCAATCGACCGACTGCCGAAGCCGACCCTGATGTCACCGCCGCCCAAAAGAAACTTGGCACACCGTTCTTCAACGGCCGAGCCGGGCTTGCCGATACTATCAGACGGCTTCTGGCCGAGGACGCACCGAAAGAGCCTCGCCTTGCCAGCTTCACGAAATACACGCCTGAAGAACCTTCGGCTGCGGTGCCCACTCAAGTACAAATAGAAGATTTGTTTCTGTACGGCAAGGTGGACCACTCGCAACTTGCGCGAGATGCCTCCAACGACATTTCTGAATATCACATTCAGCGCGGCGCCATACAGGGCACTCTGGCCGCGATTGCAGGTGACACTCGGATAATTCTTCTTGAGGGATATCCTTGCGATGGGAAGACCCTGCTCACAACAGATCTTGCCTACCGCTTGTCGGGTGCGCGGCCTGTCTATCGGATGCGCCAAGCTTATGAAAACGTCCTGAACGAGGTCGCAGACATTCTCCATCATGCGCCAAATGCGGTGCTGATCATCGAGAACTGCTTTGATTTACAAGCAGACCGACTTGCCAGTATCGCGCGTCAGTTCGATGCGCAGGAAGGTATCTTGATCCTCACCAGCCGGTCCGTGGCGGTAGATGCGAGCCCTGTTGGCCTCGCATCGCTGGAACGGTTCGGTAGCTTCCGAAAAATGCCCCTTGTTCGTCTTGACGAGCACGAGGCGAGCACCCTGAGCGACCTTGCCGATCAGATCGCCGGGTGGCGTGATTTTCGCGCGCTTGACGCTGGTGCGCGTCTTCGTTTCATCCAGAGTAGCTGCCAAGCAAGCCTACCGCACTTCCTAATGCGGCTGCTTAGGTCTGACTACGTTACTGATCGGTATCGTGAGGAGTTCAATAAAATATCGCTCAGCCGGACTGAGCGCGCCGCGATCATAACCGCACTCTATGTCAGCCATATCGGAGAGAATGCGCCGGTGTCCTTCCTCAGCAATGCGATGGAGACGGATTATGGCTCGATAATCGACGGGCTGAATGCGAGAATCGGCACTGATACTTTCCGGATTGTGCGTCGAACCGGTGATATGATCCAGACGGTACCCTCGATTGGGGCTCAGAACATCCTACAAAACCTGTTCAGCGATGCCGAGGTCGTCGACGTCATCTCTCCAATACTAAAGAGCCTCGCAGCGATTTATCGCACTCCTTTCGAGCAGCGCATGTTCACTCAATTAATGCGATTCTCCATTCTTTCCGATTTGGTCACCAATAGTAATGAAATAGATCGATTCTTTGAGCAAAATAAGCAGGCGCCGCAAATCCGGCGAATGCCGCTATTTTGGATGCAATGGCATATGGCCAAATGTGCGGCTGGCGAAATTCTTGTGGCTGAAAAGCTACTTGATCAGGGGTATCGTGAAGCCAACGAATTCGAATACCGCACCGGAATCACTTTCGACCGGCGACAGCTCGACGACCGGCGCGCAAAGTTCCTGATGTTGCGAGGCGAAAAAACCAACCGCGCTGGGGTCGACTTGTTCAGAGATTTCAAAACTGCGATAGAATTGACCGCCAAAACTCTACGCCAGGACAACCCGCAGTACTATCCGTTCGAGACCCTTGCAGATGTCGTGCGTAGCTTTGGCGTGTTGGGTTACCGCATGGACGAAGGGCATATTGAGGTAATCCAAAAGTGGCTTGATGAGCTTACAACATATGCACGTAAGCGAGTTGGCGTGGTTCCTCTCGGATATCAAAGGGACAAGGCCCAATCGGCGCTCGACAAGGTCGGATAGGGGCTGATGAGTGTTGAAAAACTCCAGGCTTGCCGGGGCCGAAGCTTCTGATTCCCTTTGTTTACGGGAGCGGGAGGGCACGGAATGCTGGGAACTCAAAAGGTGCATGCGCGGCTGTTTTACGAGTTCGATCTCGAGACGCATATTCCGGAGAACCACCTCGTGCGCGGGATCGACCGCTTCCTCGATCTCCGCGAACTGCATGCAGGTCTTCGCGGCTTTTACAGTCACACCGGGCGGCCGTCGATCGACCCGGAACTCATCATTCGCATGCTCGTCATCGGCTATGTGATGGGGATCAGGTCGGAACGCCGGCTGTGCAAGGTGACCTGAGACCCGTTTCTTCCTCCAGTTTGAGGTAGAATCCGCTCCAACGTAAACCTGCGGTGAGCGCCGCCTGAGCACGGGCTTGGATGTCGCTTAAGACCCTGAAGCTATGGTAGACCATAGCTTCATGTCCCAGGTAGAGGTTCTCTCTGTCACGGATACTGGCCGGCGACGTCGTTGGACGGACGCAGAAAAAGTGCGGATCGTGGAGGAAAGCTACGCCGCGCCCCGTATGGCTGCGGCGACGGCTCGGCGGCACGACATTTCTCGTTCGCTTCTGACGCGATGGCGTCGCGAGGTGCGGGAGGGCCTGCTGATCGGCGATGGAGATCGCACGCATTTTTCGCCTGTTGCCGTGACACCGGACCGCGCGCTCGGGCCGGTGTCACCGATGTGCGGGGGCCGGCGGAAGACGCGGGGCATGACCGGGTCGAGATCATCCTGGCGAACGGGCGCCGGCTTGTGGCCGCCGCCGCTACCGAGGCCTCTGTCCTTGCGCGGCTTATCCAGGTAGTGGAGCGGGCATGATCGCGTTTCCGGCCGGCGTGCGGGTCTGGATCGCGGGTGGGGTCACCGACATGCGTCGGGGAATGAACACGCTAGCCTTGCAGGTTCAGGAAGGGCTGGGGCGCGATCCCCATGCCGGTGAGATCTTCTGTTTCCGTGGGCGCAAAGGCGACCTGATTAAACTGATCTGGCACCATGGGGTCGGCATGTCGCTCTATACAAAGCGGCTCGAGGCGGGGAAGTTCATCTGGCCGGTTAGCCTCACTGGCCACGTCGTTCAGATCTCTGCGGCTCAGATGGGCTATCTCCTGGAGGTTAGTGTCCGAGGAGGTGGTAGAAATCCCGCGTGTCGCCGCGGTGTAAGTGGGTTGGCCATCGAGGTGTAAGGTCGCGGTGGAGTTTGCCGACTTCGACCACGCCCTCACGGAGATCCCGATGACCAAGTCCAGCATGTCCCTCACCGATCTGCTTGAGAAGCACGACGAGGGTGATTTCCTCCGCGCCGTCGCCGAGGCGGTTCTTCAGCTCATCATGGAAACCGACGTCGAAGGCGTGATCGGCGCCGGGCGCCACGAACGGGCGGAGGCCCGGACCAGCTACCGAAATGGCTATCGCGACCGGGCGCGCGACACCCGGCTGGGGGCACTGAACCTGCGCGTGCCGAAGTTACGGCAGGGCTCCTACTTTCCCGGCTTTCTCGAGCCACGCAGGACCTCGGAGAAGGCGCTGGTCGCTGTCATTCAGGAGGCTTGGATCGGTGGCGTCTCGACTCGCCGGGTGGACGATCTGGTGCAGGCGATGGGGCTGCAAAGGTGGTTTTTGAGACCCGACCTGAAACACCGTCGACATGGAGAAGACGCCTTTGGTCGCAGGCAGCTCGGGGTCGTGCGGTCAAGGCGGCGCATCTGGCGATGCGCCGCTTGGTTCACGTGTCGAAGAGAGCGTTGGCGATGACGCAGGCCTCGGCGGCGTCGAGTGCCGCCTGCACGAGCGTCGCGAGCTCCACAAGCTCGTCCTGCACGAGTTGAAGCGCTCCCGCACGCTCTGTGCGGAGGGGCACGGCATAGCCGCACTCCGGATCGTGTTCGTGGCCGCGCCAAGCGTAGGAGGTCTCGCTTTCGGCCTCCTCGCCAATGCGAACGATCAGTGTCTCGATGTCGCGCAGGAAGGCCTCGTTCACGATGTTCCGCGATGAGATCCGCCGGCTGATGTCGCCGGCGAAGCTCCGATGCCGCGGATCGAGTATCGGAATGATCTTCGCATCGAGACACTTCCGCACGAGGCGGGATTGTCCGAGCGCGTCGGCGACAATCTCAGCGATCCTGTCCATCACGCCACCTCCTTGACTGCCACGGCAGCGAAGGCGCGCAACGCATCGATCCCCCTCTCCAACGCCTCGGCGCATAGGCGCGCATCATCGGCGCGAGGGTCGTCTGGATGCAAGGCAGCGAAGCGGGCGGATTCTTCGCTTTCGATGTCATCAGTGAACTCCAGCGTCAGAAGTCGGTGCAGGTCCTTCAGTTCTTCCTCCACCGCCTCGGGCACGTCCCCACGCGCCATCGCCTCGGCCACTGCCCGTGAGCGGGTCTCCCAGTCCTTTCCGCCGAGAAGCTCGGCTGACGAGACAAGACGATCCGCGTCGGCTCGAAGCCAGGCAATGAATTCGCGGCGTTGCTCAGCCGCCCGAAGCGAGGCGCGCATGTCGTGGATATCGTAGTTCATGGTGAATCTCCTTCGAGAACTCCGGGTCCCGATGACCCGTCAAGCTCGGACCGCGCTTCCGGTCCGATAGTATCGCGGGGTGCCTCCTCTCATCTCCCATGTCTTCCGTTGGTGGCCGTCTTGTCCGCGCCCTCACCCGAGGGGCGCGGATCAAGCAGGTCCACATTCAGCATCGCTCTGCTGAGATTTCCCGTACGTCATCCGCCGATCATCGGCTTCGCTTCGGGCGAAAATTAGTTCGCCCGATCGGAATGTTCGTTCCCCACGGAACGCGAGGTGGAGAGAACCAGAACTGGGACGTCGTCGGATTGGGCGATGAGTGGCCCAAACCACAACGCTGCTGTGGCTTATTCATTGCAGCGTTTAGACAGTGCTCTTCATTCTCCGGCGAGTTTTCGGATGCGGACGCGCTTTTACCTTGCCCTGCCGCCTGCGGGTCGGTGTTGTGTCGACCGACAAGGCGGCGGCGGCGCTCTCGGTCGCTGCCCCCAACCGCCTGGATGCCACGATCTGATCTGCTCGTTGGTGATAGACCGGTGTCACCGCGTCGCCCCGGTGATTGAGGATGATGCTGGCGAGTGCCGCTTCCTCAGGCGCCGAGGCGACAATGAAGTTGCCGACCGAATGCCGGATCGCGTGCGGCGTGACTCGAACCTTGAAAACCGGCTCGGTGAAATCCCCAAGGCATTCCGAGAGCCGGCCGGGCAAGATCGGACCACCGCGGTCGCCGACGAATAAACGGGTTTCACCCGGAGCCGCGACGACGGCGCGATGGAGGCGAATATATCGGCCGATCGCATCGACCAGCGTTGTGCTGAAGGCGCGCCGGTCTCGCGCGCCTTCCTTGGTGCTGGAGGCGTCGAGGAACAGGCCAGCAAGATCTCCGAGAAGCGTGCTCTCGAGTTCGATTTCAGCGCAACTGGTGATCCGGATCGGAGCTTCGGAAAGCAGGATCATGGTGAGCGCCGTTCGCGCCTTCGTGTGCGCCGCGACGAACTCCCTCCGTTTTCGTGCGGCCGCGTGGGCTGCATCAGCCGTCGCGAGAAGCTGCTGGCCGGCAGCCCTCAGTTCCGCAGCATTCACCGCGCGCGAGGCGTTCCTGGACCCGTGAGACTTGGCAAGTTTCTTCAGGCGATCTCGCGTAGTCTTCAACCATTCCCAAGACCGCTCCGGCCTGAGCGCAGTAGCCAAGCCCGCGAGACTGCCCACGGCGATAGCAACGCCGCCGATACGACGATCGCCGGTCTCGACGCGAGCCTGGTCCTCCCGGAGCTTGGTGCGGATGCTCGAGGGCGTGATGTCGACAGCGACCTGACGATCGCAACATTCATGCCGGGTTTGTCTAACCCGGTTTGACAAACCGAAAGACAAACTCCCCATGACGAAACCCAAGCAGACCAGGATCAACGCCGGTGGTCGTCCACTGAGCTACGACCCCAATTTCGTGTGCGAGATCATCGAGGCGGGCCTTGCCGCCGGTCTCCCCGCCGCCGAGCTTGACGCTCCTTACGTCAAGGAGAAGCTGTGCAACGACCATGGGGTCAAGGGCTCAATCCGGCAGGAGGCCCTCGAAAGCCTGGTCGCTGCGGCCCACGCAGAGATCGTCGACGCGGAGAACAAAGCTCTGCTCAAGGCTCTCCCTGATGGCATCGCGGCCGCGGTGGATGAGGCGGCAGCAGCCGCAGGTCGGGAATTGCTGCTGGTTCTTGCCCGTCAGCACGCGGTCTCCCAAGCAGTCGCCGACCAGACGTGCGAGGAACTCCGTGCCGACAAGCGTAATGCGCAGCATCGCATCGCGGATCTCGAAGGATGCCTCGCCGAAGCAAAGGAGGCATGTCACACGCTTGCGCGTGAGCGGGACGAAATGGCGGAAGAGTTGGCAGAGAGCCAGAAAACGCTTCGCGTCGCCCAGGCCGAGGTCGAGCGGCTCAGCAGTGAGCCGACCGGTCTCGACCACCTGCTGGCCGAATTGCGCGATCCGAAGAACCGCGATGGTGTTCGCGCTGCGCTGACGGAGATTGTCGCAAGTCGGGGAACGCCCGCGACTCAGTAGTTCGGAACCTCGAGTAGGAAGACGGCCGTCCTTCGGGCGGCCGTTTTTCGTGTTGGGTAGCCGCTGCGGGAACTCCAAAAACGCAGGATAACCAACCGGTCCGAGAGGAGCTTCGCGCTGTATTATCGGACGTCACCGGCACAAAGCGCTGATCGTAGGCTCTTGTCCCAAGGAAGGCAGCGAAATCGTTGCATTCGTGAGTTCGGAACCTGTTTCAGCGAAGGTGCGAGAAGTGTCAGGTGGCCTCGTCGGGCAATTCCTCATGAACTCCCCGGAAATGTTCCAGCGCTGCTTCGAGGTTCTCCACGATTTCTGCCGCGATGACATCCGGGTTCGGTAGGCTGTCCAAGTCTTCCAGACTGTCGTCCTTCATCCAGAAGATGTCGAGGTTCAGCTTGTCACGTGTGGCGATCTCTTCGTAGGTGAACCTGCGGAATCGTTCAGTCTCGACACGCGCATGGTAGGACGCGACGAAATCATCGAGATCGGATCGCACCAGGCGCTTTGTCTTCAGAGTCTTGTGGACGTTCGTCCTGTAGTCGTAGACCCATAGCTCTTTCGTCTGAATTTCCCGCGATGCAGGCTTCTTGTCGAAGAACAGCACATTCGCCTTTACCCCTGGGCTATGGCTTTGTTGCGCAAAAGGCCGTGTGGTGGATTCATCTCGTGAATCCAACGTGGTAGCTGGTCGGCATGAGCAGACCTATCCCGCCGAGCTACAAGACCAAGAACTGGTCGGCCTACAGCGAAGCGCTGAAGCAGCGCGGCTCCCTGACGATCTGGTTCGATCCGGACATGGCCTGGGTGCCGCCGCCGACCGGCAAGCGAGGCCGGCAGCCGCAATATAGCGATGCCGCGATCCAGACATGCCTGACGACGAAGGTCCTCTTCGGCATGGCGCTCCGGCAGACGACAGGGTTCGTGGAGAGTCTGTTGCGTCTGGTCGGCCTCGACTGGGCGGTGCCGGATTTCAGCACCCTGAGCCGACGCCAGAAGACCTTGGCGGTGTCCATTCCCTACCGTGGCTCGCACGGGCCGCTGAACCTGCTGATCGACAGCACCGGCATCAAGGCAGAGGGTGAAGGCGAGTGGCATGCCCGCAAGCATGGTGGCGCGAAACGCCGTCTATGGCGCAAGATCCACCTCGGCGTCGACGAACAGACGCTGGAGATCCGCGCCATCGAGATCACCGGGAGCAACATCGGTGACGCGCCCATGCTGCCTGAGCTGCTCAGCCAGGTCCCCACCGATGTGGAGATCGCCTCGGTCACGGCAGACGGAGCCTACGACACGCGCAGGTGCCACGACGCCGTCGCAGACCGAGGCGCCCATGCCGTCATCCCGCCGCGCAGGAACGCCAAACCCTGGAAGCCATCTACTGCTGGCGCCATTGCCCGGAACGAGGCGCTGCGCGCAGCGAAGTACCTCGGTCGGGCAATCTGGCGAAAGTGGAGCGGATACCACCGCCGAAGCCGCGCCGAGACGAAGATGCACTGCGTGAAGCTCTTGGGGCAGAGCCTCACGGCACGCGATTTCGATCGTCAGGTCGCCGAACTCCAGATCCGAGCCGCCGTGCTGAACGGCTACACCGCGCTCGGCATACCTGTCACAGAGCCCGTAGGATAAGTAAGTCCGGGGAAAGGGGAGGTCCGGGCTTCACGCCCTTTGCGCAACAAAGCCGGCGGGCGCCTCCGTCGCGCCGGGGCAGCCACGGATCATCTCCGCCACAAGCCCGTCGCGCAGGGTCTGCTGGAACCCGAAGAAGATGTCGCCGCTCGGGGCGACCATGCGCGCGCCGATCTTGCGGGCGGTGAGCGCGGCGCGGGCGAAATCCGCTGGCATCTCGAAGAGGATGCGGCCCCGGCCGTTGCTGCGGTCGACCACGTCCCAGGTGTCGGCCGGGACCCAGTCGCCGTCGATGCCGAGATCGAACTGGCCGTAGGCCGCGAGGTCGGGCTCGTGCAGGTCGGCGAGCCCCGCGATCCCGTTGCCGGTGCAGAACAGCGTGAGGAAGCTGTCGCCGTTGATCGAGACGTGCTTCATCCGCAGCGCGATCTTGCCGTCGAGATTGATGTAGCCAGCCTCCTCGTCATAGACGTCGTTGGTCACTACCCGCCAGTCCTCGAGCTCCTCGCGCGGCACCCAGAGGATGTCGTCATGGTCGATCGCGGAGATCGCCTCGAAGAGTTCCGGCTCGGTCCGGTTCGCGCGGATATAGCCCGAGAGCAGCCCCGAGAGCGACTGGCCGATTGCCAGCCCCTCGGTGCCGTCGAGCGTGCCTTCCGACATGCCGAACTGGTGGATGCCGATGCGCCCCGAGCCGGAGAGGTAGCGGTAGTCCGCGGCGATGTAGGCATAGACGCAGGCGCTGGCACAGATCGCGTCCGGCATGTCCGAGCCGCCGACCTGGGCCGAGACGATCGCTGGGATGTCGGCGATGTAGTTCCCCATCCTGAGGCTCTCCATCAGCGAGCCGCCGGGGCTGTCGAAGAGGAAAAGGACATCGCGCACGTCGCTCTTGTCGGCGCCAGCGAGGAGTGCCATCAGTTTTTCCGTGTCGCCGCTCCGGATCTCGCCGGTGGCGGTGAGGTGCAGCGTGGGAGGGCGGATAGGCCGAAGGTCGAGGCGCTCGAGCGAAAAATCCATGGCCGGGAGCGCCGCCGGCAGGAGTGATGCGACGCAGACGATCAGGAGGCGGAGAAACAAGAATTTCCTTTCACAATCGGTATGTTGTCAGCATGACTCCGGCGGACTGATCGCGCAATATCCATTTCATGTCACCGAGGCGGTGCGCTCTTCCTGCTGATCGTCTACCCGCAGCTTCCCGGTCGATGGACGCGCTGGCTGCGTGGAACTGAGAGTGCGAGTTCCACGACTTTACCGCCACCCGGCTCATCGATCCCGCCACCGTTCGAACCGAGGGTCTACTTGCTATGGACTCCGCAAAACCAACGCGCGAACCTTGGAAGCGATGCCCAGAGTGGCGCGTGAAGCGGTCAAGACGGGACTCGATGGGCGGCCCCACGCTTGGGAATCTGACGGCCCGAGCTCGGAGGCGCGCGGTGACGTTAGGGCAAATGCCCGCTGGTGCTAACCCGCGACGCGCCGCACGACGGCAGCCTCGTCACAATGTTCGGACGCGTCCGTGGCGAGTTCCTCAAGAGCAACCCCGGTGAGCCCTTCGTTCCGAGGACCGAAAGCAGGAGCGAAACTGGCGCGCCGACGGTCGTCGTCGCAGTGCTGCCGGTGGCCTCGTGTGCGAACACGCCCGAGGCTGGATCACGGCATCGCGAAGTGCTGGCCTGTGTGATCAGATTCCCCCAACGGCGCCGCATTGGGCCTCAAGGCTGCAATGGTTGTCTCGCTTCGATTGACCGCGAAGACGGTCTGGAGAATTGTGCCCAGACAAGTTGATCCGTTGTCAGATGTCATTCACAAAAGCGCTTCAGATTCTTCGCCTCGCCGAAATGTCCGCAGCCCGGCATCGCGGCGTTGCGCTTCAGGACATCGAGGAAGAGTTCTGCGTCGATCGTCGCACAGCGCAACGGATGACCAAAGCAATCGAGGACTTCTTCCCCATCGTCCAGATTTCTATCGATGAGGCGCAACGGAAATACTGGAAGGTTCGGACCTCCGATATCCGTCTCGCGCACGCGCAGGGCCTGAAGGATCGCGAGCTGGTGGCGCTCGACATGGCGATCCGCCGCGCGGAGCGGGACGGTATCGAGAAGGACGCTGCGAGCCTGCGGACGCTGCGGGAGCGCCTGCTGTCGATGATGCCGTCACCTCATGCGCGAAGGGCGGAATCCGATGCCGAGGCGCTGCTTGAGGCGCAAGGATTCGCTTCCCGGCCCGGCCCGCGCGTGCGCGCCGATCCGACGCTGCTGGACGCCATCACCGAAGCGCTGCGCGCACCGTTCCGGCTGACTTTCCTATACCAGGGAGCGCGCGACGGAGCCGCTCGGGAACGGCGGGTCGAGCCCTACGGGCTGCTGCTCGGCACCCGGCCTTATCTCGTTGCGCGGCCGGTCGGGGAGGACGGCAGCCTGAGACGATTCAGGCTGGACCGGATGCAGCGCGCGCGGGTCGACGGTCAGAGCTTTTCGCGCGATCCGGATTTCGACCTGGCGGCCCATGCCGCGGAGGGTTTTGGCTCCTACCATGAGGCGGGCGAATACGGAGAGGTGGTGTGGCGGTTCCGTCCGGAGGCCGCGGCGATCGCGCGCGATTTCGTGTTTCATCCCGATCAGGCGCTCACCGAGGAGCCGGACGGCGCCTTGACGGTTCGGTTCTTCGCGTCGGGTCTCCTCGAGATGGCCTGGCATCTCTACCAATGGGGCGATCGGGTGGAGGTGCTGGCGCCGCCGCGGCTCGCCGAGATGGTCGCTGCGCATCGGAGGTCGGACTTTCCATCTCCGCCTTAGCCCGTCCTTGCCGCGAGACCGCGGAAATCGTCCCGGCCGAACATCCTGCCGGCGAGCATCCGACGGATCGTCCCGCGATGCCTCCCGATATGTTCCGGCGAGGGGGCGACAGGTTCTGTCGCGGTCAGTAACCAAGTGTTGGGACATCCGGCCGCTGCCGGCGCTGCATGCCCTTTTTACGGAGTCGCCAATGACATTCCGCTTCATCCACAGCTCGGACCTGCATCTCGGCCGACGGTTCGCAAACATCCCTCAGCCGCCCGACGACAACATCAGGGGCCGGCTGATGGAGGCCCGTCACGGGGCGATCGACCGTCTTGCGAGGGCCGCCCGGTCACACGGCGCTACCCATGTGCTGCTGGCGGGCGATACATTCGACACCCCGACACCCTCGGCGGGTGTGCTTCGGCAGGCGCTCGCCGCGATGGCCGGGGCAGGGGATATGCAGTGGTGGCTGCTCCCCGGCAACCACGACAATCTGCGCGACGCAGAGCCGCTGTGGGATGCGATCCGACGCGACTGTCCGCCGAACGTCCATCCGGTCATCGAGGCGATGCCGGTGGAGCTGGACGAAGGCGCAACGCTGCTGCCTTGTCCCATTGCCTGGCGCTCTGCGGGCCGCGATGCCAGCGAGGCGCTGGTGACGATGCCGAGCGACGAGGGAGCGCTGCGGCTCGGGCTTGCTCATGGCGGCGTGACCGATTTCACGGAGACGGGCGAGAGCATCCCTCCGGACCGGGACCGCTCGGCGAGGCTCGACTATCTTGCGCTCGGGGATTGGCACGGGCGGATGGAGGTCGGTCCACGCGTGCAGTATCCCGGCAGCCCGGAGCAGGACCGGTTCAAGCATGGACGTCGAGGCGTCTGCCTTGCGGTGACGATGGATGGCGTCGGGGCGAGCCCGCGCGTCGAGGAGATCGAGACCGGAGAATTTCTCTGGACCGAAGCGGAGCTTGCGCTCGGCCCGCGGCAGGATGCGGCGGACGCCCTGGAAGCCCTTCTGCCCGCTGAACATCCGCGTGACACGCTGATCAGAGTGCGGGCAACTGGATGGTCGGGGCTGCCCGAGCAGGCCGATCTGCGTCGCGCCGCCGAACGGCGCGGCCCGCAATTCGGATATTTCGAGCTCGTCACAGCCGCTCTGGGCACCCATTACGAGCAGGCCGATCTCGACGAGATCGATCGGGCCGGGGCATTGCGCCTGGCGGCCGAGGCGTTGTTGACCGAGGCCGAGGACGTCGCGCAGGACAGTCGCGAACGCGAAGTCGCCGCCGACGCGCTCGCCCGTCTCTATGCTTTCGTGAAGGAGGTCGCGCAATGAAACTCCGGTCGATCACTCTCAATAACGTGCGCCGCTTCACGGACGTGACGCGGATCGACGGGATCGGCGACGGTCTTAACCTGCTCTGCGAACCGAACGAGCAGGGCAAGTCCACGCTGTTCGATGCCATCCAGGCGCTGTTCTTCGTCGCACACGGCTCGCAGACCCGGGAGGTGAAGGCGCTGCGACCGCATGCCGGCGGTGCGCCGGAGGTCACGGTCGAAGTGGAGATCGACGAGGATCGTTTCGTCATCGCCAAGCGCTGGCTCTCGAAACCGTCGGTCACGGTGACGCAGGAGGGACGGCTCGTCGCGCAGGCGGACGAAGCGGAGGCGTGGATCGGCCGGCTTCTCGGAGGCGGCGATGGCGGGCCGTCCGGGCTGGTCTGGGTGCGTCAGGGGATGACGGCGCTCGGCGGAGGATCGAAAAAGGATCAGGAAGCGGCGCTCGCGGCGCGGCGCGACCTGATGTCCTCGGTCGGTCACGAGGTCGAGGCGATGACCGGTGGTCGACGCATGGACGACGCGCTCGCGCGGTGTCGATCGGAGTTGAGCGACTACGCCACCGGAACTGGCCGGCCCCGGACCGGCGGCTCCTGGAAGGCTGCCCAGGAGCGTGTTGAGGCCCTGGAGGCGCGGCACGCGGAACTCTCCGCAACAGCCGACATGCTGCACGAGGCGCTGGAGATGCGGAAGCGGCGGCGCCGCGATCTCGCCGAACTGGAGGCGCCGGAGGCGGCCGCGGCGCGGGAGTTGCGCCTGAAGGAGGCGGGCGAGGCGCATGAAGCCGCTTTGCGCCATGCCGAAGCGGTGGAGTTCGCGGCGCGCAAGGTCGAGGCCGCGCGGCTCGCGGTTGCAAACACGCAGGGGCGGCTCGAGACGCTGCGCGCGGTGCTGGCCGAACACGAGGCGGCGAGTGCGCAGACGTGTGAGGCCCGCAGTGCCGCCGAGACCGCACAGGGTGAAAACGCGACGGCGCTCGCCGCGCGCGATGACGCCCAGGCCGCGCTCGATGTCGCGCTGGACCGCCTCAAGGCCGCCGAAGTGGCGCGGCGCGCAGCACAGCGCCGGAAGGCGGCTCAGGATGGGGCGACGCGCCGGGCGGAGTTGAGCGATCGCATCGGAAAGGCGGAGGCTGCGCGGCAGGCAATGGAGGAGGCCGCGGCGGCGGCGCTGCTCGGGCCGGATGCGAAGACGCTGCGCAATCTCGAGGCGCTCGCATCGGACGTCGCCGCGGTCCGCGCCGCGCGCGACGCGGCGGCCACAAAGATCATCGTGCGCTACAGCGAGGGGCGAGACGGTGCGATCCGGCTCGATGGTGCGCCGGTGCCAGATAGTCGCCTGGTCTCAGTGCCGCATCGGGCCCGCCTCGTGATCGAGGGCGTGGGCGAACTGGAAGTCTCCCCCGGTGCTGCCGAGCAGGACGGAACGTCCGTAGAAACCGCAGAGCGGAGACTGCACGACGCGCTCGATGCCGCAGGTGCACCCGATCTCGCCACGGCGCGCCTGGCCGCCGAGGCGCGCGCTGAGGCCGAACGGCGCCGACGCGAGGCGCAGGCCGTCTTCGAGAGCCTTGCGCCGGACGGAATCGATCCGCTGCGCGCGGCGCTCGCGGCCATCCCGGAGGCCGCAGAAGACGAGGGTCCGGACCTGCCAGAGGCGGAGGCGGCGGTCGCGACGGCAGAGGAGGCGCGGATCGCCGCTCAGTCGGCCCGAGATACCGCGGCGGAGCGGCTCTCGGATGCCCGTTCCGCCCTTGCGCGCGCCGAGACGGCCGCCGCCGGCGCCGAAGACAGATTGGCGCGCGCAAGTGCAACCCTGGAGCGACAGGAAGGGACCATGGAGGACGCGCTCGCCACCGAATTCGATCGTGCTTCTACCGCACTGCGGGCGGCCGAGGCGGTCCACGCCGAGATGACCCGCAGCGCTCCGGACCTGGCCGCCGCCGAGGCGTCGCTGAAGCGGGCAAGGTCGGTCGCGGAGGAGGCGCGCAGTGTGGTTGCCCGGCTGAAGCCGGAGATCGCCATGCTCGACGAGCGGATCTCGCGCGGTTCCGGAGACGCAGTGGAGGAACGTCTCGCCGAGGCCGCTCAGGAACTGGACGCGGCCCGGGTTGACCTCGACCGGATCGAGCACGAGGTGGCAGTCCTTCGGCGTCTGGAGACCGCGCTTGAGGCGGCAAAGACTGGGGCGCGCGAGCGGTATTTCGCTCCGATCGCGGCTGAACTGAAGCCGCTTCTCCGTCTGCTCTGGCCCGAGGCCGATCTCACCTGGGGTGACGAGACGCTGCTGCCCGATGCCCTGGTTCGGAAGGGCAGGCCGGAGCCCCTCGAGATCCTCTCCGGCGGAACGCAGGAGCAGGTGGCGCTTCTGGTCCGGCTCGCCTTCGCCCGGATGCTGGCACGGGCCGGTCGGCATGCCCCGGTGATCCTCGACGACGCCCTGGTCTTTACCGACGACGATCGCATCGAGCGCATGTTCGACGCGCTGCACCGGCAGGCCGGCGACCTTCAGATCCTCGTGTTGTCATGTCGCCAGCGGGCGTTTCGCGATCTTGGCGGGCACGTGCTGAGATTGACGGCGACTGGCGTCGAGGAGAATGCGGCATGATGTGGAGGGACGGCGAGATCCGTCTGTCGGCCTCCGATTTGATGCGGTTCATGGCCTGCTCACATGCCAGTTTCCTCGACCTCGAACGGCTGCATGGACGAGGCCCGGAGCCGGGGGAGGACAGCGAGGACGCGACGTTGCTCCAGCGGCACGGCGACGCGCACGAGGAAAAGCACCTGGCGAGTCTTCGGGCCCTCGGCGGCGTGGTCGAGATCGATCGCGACCAGACGTTCGCCGACGCGGTGAATGGAACCCGCGCGGCGCTCAGGTCCGGCGCGCCGATCGTCTTCCAAGGGGCACTCGAGGGGGGTGTCTGGGGCGGATGGTCGGACTTCCTGGAGCGCGTCGAGACCCCTTCCGGTCTCGGACCGTTTTCCTACGAGGTCGCAGACACCAAGCTGAAGCGAAAGCCCTCGCCGTCGCACCTGCTCCAGCTCGTCCTCTATTCCGACCTGCTGGCACCGCTACAGGCCCGGGCACCGGAACACGCTCATGTCCTGCTGGGCGACGGCAGGCGCGCCTCCTTCCGCCTGGCCGAGTATTCCGCCTATGCCCGCGGCGCACGTGCGCGGCTGGAGAGCTTCGTGGCCGCTCCCTGGCCGACCCGGCCGGTTCCGTGTGCGGCCTGCGACCTTTGCCGTTGGCGCGAGCATTGTGCCGGTCAGTGGGAGGCGGATGACAGCCTGCACCGGATCGCGGGAATCAGCCGCTCGCAGGTGGGAAAGATCGAAGCGGCCGGGATCACCACCATGGCAGGTCTCGCCGCGCATGACCGGCGTATCCCGCGACTTGCCGAGCCCACGCTTGAGCGGCTCCGGCTGCAAGCGCGGCTACAGTCGGACCGGGCGCAGAAGGGGCCGCACCACGTCCTGTGCCCGGCCGTCGAGGGCAAGGGTTTCCACCTGCTCCCGGAGCCGGACCCCGGGGACCTGTTCTACGATATCGAAGGCGATCCGTTCTATGCGGAGGGCGCTGCGGACGGGCTGGAATACCTGCACGGCCTGTGGGACGGCTCCGGCTTCAGCGCGCTCTGGGCGCACGACCATCGCGAGGAACGTGACGCGCTCATCCGGCTGCTCGATATCTTCGAGGCTCGGATGAAGGCTCATCCGCGCGCCCATATCTACCACTACGCCCCCTACGAGATCACCGCGCTCCGCAGGCTCTGCACCCGGCATGGCGTCGGCGAGGCGCTGCTGGATCGGCTGTTGCGAGAGCGACGGTTCTGCGACCTCTATGCCGTCGTCCGAGGCGGCATCGCGGCGTCCGAGACGTCTTACTCGATCAAGGACATGGAGGCGCTCTACGGTTTCGCTCGCACGGGGGAGGTGAAGACGGCCGGCGGTTCGGTTGTGGCCTATGAAGCCTGGCGGGAGACGGGTGACGCGGACATTCTCGCCGAGATCGAGGACTACAACCGGCTGGACTGCATCTCGACCCGGGAACTGCGTGACTGGCTCGTGGCGCAGCGGCCCGACGAACCTTGGCCCGAGCCCGCGTCGCCGCAGGCAGAGACATATGACGAGCGGGAAGCCGAAGAAGACGCACTGCGCGATCGCCTCCTCTCGGCAGAACTTCCGGAGGGGCGCGGGCAGCTGCTGTTCGATCTCACGCAGTTCCACGCGCGCGAGGCCAAGCCGGCCGCCTGGGCGGTGTTCGACGCCGCGGCACGCACCTCGGAGGAGCTGTGCGAGGACATGGACTGCCTCGGGGGGCTGATCGCGACGGGAGCACAGGAGCCGGAGAAACGCTCCCTGAGGCGGAGTTACCGCTTCCCGCCCCAGGAGACGAAACTTCGCACGGGCAGGGAGGCCTGCATCGCGCTGGACGGCGGCATCGCCAAGGTCTCGGTCATCGAGCTCGACCGCCGCCGGGGGCAGGTCACCATCAAGATGGGGCCCAGCCAGGGCGACAGGATGCCCGACCGTCTCGATCTCCTCCCCACATTCGCGATCGGCGCCGCGCCGATTCCCTCTGCCATCCGCAAGATCGTCGAGGATCAGCTCGGGGACCGGGCGAACCGCGCGGCAGACGACCTGCTCGCGCGCCGCGCGCCGCGCTTCTCCGGCATCCCGCCGTTGTCTGTCGGCGACGACACGGATCCGGTGCAGGCGATGATCGCGGCAACCAGCGCGATGGATGCAACTATCCTGCCTGTCCAGGGACCGCCCGGCACGGGCAAGACCTTCGTCACAGCCCGCGCCATCCTGAACCTGGTGAGGCAGGGCAAGCGCGTGGCGGTCGCCTCGAATTCGCACGAGGCCATCCGGAATGTGCTCATGGGCTGCGTCGACGCTCTGGAGGATGGCGAGCTGCCTTTCGCCACGGGTTATGCGTCGCTCGCTCACAAGGGAAAGCGCGAGGATGCGCCGCTCGATCCGCCCTATGACCGGATTCACCTGGCGCGTGACAATGGCGATCCGGAACTCGCAGCGGCGGACGTGGTCGGCGGCACCTCCTGGCTGTTCGCGCGCGACGAGATGGCCGGCGCCTTCGACTACCTTTTCGTCGACGAGGCCGGTCAGGTTTCTCTCGCGAACCTGCTCGCAATGACGAACGCCGCGCGCAACGTGGTGCTGGTGGGCGACCCGAACCAATTGCCGCAGGTGATCCAGGGGGCGCATCCGCATCCCGCGAATCTCTCATGTCTCGACTGGATTCTGGACGGTGCAATCACCGTGCCGTCCGACCGGGGACTGTTCCTGCCGGTCACCCGCCGCATGCACCCCGAGATCTGTCGCTACATCTCGAGCCAGTTCTATGAAGACCGCCTCACCGCGCACGAGAGCACGTCGCGGCAGCGGATTGCCGCCGCGGGTCTTCCCGCCACGGGCGCATTTCTCGTTCCCGTCGCGCAGGAGGGCCGCGCGCAGGAATGCCCCGAGGAGATCGAGGCGATCCGACGCGTGGCCGCCTCGCTTCTCGACGGCACATGGACGGACCGCGCCGGCACGACCCGCCCGCTGCTGCACTCCGACATCATCGTCGTCGCGCCCTACAATGTGCAGGTCAATGCGCTTGCCGAGGCTTTGCCGGGCATCCGCGTCGGGACGGTGGACAAGTTCCAGGGGCAGGAGGCGCCGGTGGCGCTGGTGTCGATGACCGCGTCGTCGGCCGAAGAGACGTCGCGCGGGCTCGACTTCCTGCTGGCACGGGAACGCCTCAATGTCGCCATCAGCCGCGGCAAGGCATTAAGTCTCGTCTTCGCCTCGCCGCGGTTGACGGAGACCGCTTGCTCGACCGTTGAGCAGATGCGCCTCGTCAATGCCGTTTGCGCTCTGACGAGGTTCGACATCGAGGAGCAGGAATGAGCGCCGATCCCAAGACCGTCCCGGATTTTGAGAGCCTCAAGAAGCGACAACGGGCGATCCGGGACGAGTGGCCCAATGACTTCGCACTGCGCATTCATCGCTCGATCAGCTGGATCGGGCGGGCAGAGCACGAGACAGAGGACGCCGCCGCCGCGTTCCTGTTTCTTTGGATCGCTTTTAATGCCGCCTATGGCGGTGAGCGATCCGATCTTGGCGCACGCAACGACTTCGACGTCTTCTTCCGTCGCCTCGAACGCTTGGACGCGCAAGGTCGCCTTTACGGAATCGTCTGGTCTCGCTTTCTCGGGCCCATTCGCCTGTTTCTCGAAAACCGCTACGTTTTCGCACCATTCTGGCGGCACCATCATGGGGAAGCTGACGCCGCGGATTGGGAAGAGAGGTTCGAGGCGGCTCGGAGACGTTTTCACCGAGCGCTCGGGGAGCGGGAGACCGTCACCATTCTCTCCATGTTGTTTGACCGCCTCTATGTGCTGCGCAACCAGGTGATGCATGGCGGATCGACCTGGAATTCTGCGGTCAATCGCGATCAGTTGCGTGACGGAAGTGCGATCCTTGGCAGCTTCGTTTCGGTCATGGTCGACCTGATGATGGATGCGCCCGAGGAGGATTGGGGCGAGCCGATGTATCCAGTGGTGGAGGGGTGATGTGGGATGACGTGGATCGGCGGATCGCCGACAACGAGGCCGATGATGGCGCGCCGGTGCCGCTGCGGCATGCTCTCAGACGAAAGCTGGAGGAACTGGGCCTGGTGCCGAGCCACGCGACCAAGAAAATGGTCGCCTTTGCTCTGCCAGATGGTGCCCGCCTTCTGTGGAACATCGAGGGACGCGCAGACACGATGTTCCTGAGCGCCGATCGCACCGAGCGCGCGCGGAACGCCGGCTACGATGTCGGGCAGAGGCCCTTCATCGACGGCATGAAGGATGGAGGCCGTCACAGCGCTCTCAGCCGGGAGTGGTCGTTCGGGGAGGATGACGCAATTGCGGTCCGTATCGCCGATGCGGAGGAGTTGGAGAGGTTCGCCAAGGAGGTGCTCGAGATGACGGACGACCTATGCCTGCGGCCCGATGTGGTCGACCGCTGGGTCGCGAAACTGCTTCGCCAATTCCCGGGTCTTCAAAGATTCGACCAGCCAGACAACGATTTCGACGAGTCCGAACGGGATCATAAACTGGCAACTGCCGAGGCGCTGCACCGAGCCCTCGTTCAACGGGAGACGGAGGAGCGCGTCGCCGGGATCATCAAGGCGCTGAGTTCCGGCAACTTGCTCAACTGGCGGGTCACAGCTCCGCTGACGCCCACCGGCGACGCGGACCGCAGCCAAACCGATCCCGCTCTCCTCGCGATGGCCGAGGCGGCCTTGGGAGAAGCGGAGTCGCATGCGGAGGCGCTCGCGAGGTTCGTGGCCGAGTGGACGTCCGCGGTCCCCGGCAACCAGACAGATAGTGCTCGCCAGATCGGTGAATTCCTCTTGATGCATCTGTCTCCCAACCAGGGAATCTTCATTCGACATACCGTCCGGGAGGAGCTGTGGCGAGAAGCGACCGGGCAACGGTTTCCGGTGAACTCGGATATCGCCTCAATCTATCGAAACGAACATCGCTTCATGCGAGCCGTGCAAGCGGCGCTCACCACGCGAGGATTGCACCCTCGCGACATGATCGACGTGCAGAGCGCCCTCTGGGTCGTGCACAGCTACAAGGATGACACGATGACGGACGGGAACGCCGAGGAGCAGTTAGGCAATGCGGGAGAGACGATTCCGTCGGGTCCGCTGAACACCATCCTCTACGGCCCTCCGGGGACCGGAAAAACGTGGGAGACCGCGCAACGCGCCGTTGCGATATGCGATCCCGCGGCCGAGCTCGGTGATCGCGAGGCGGTCATGGCGCGCTATCGGGAATTGTGCACTCGGCATCGTATCGAGTTCGTGACCTTCCATCAGAGCTACGGCTACGAGGAATTCGTAGAGGGTCTTCGTCCGGAGACCGGAGAGGACGCGGATGGCGAGGCGGGGTTCCGTCTCGTCGCACGTGATGGCGTGTTGAAGCGCATCGCCGCGCGCGCCTCGTCTGCGCGCGGCGCTACGCCGGGTCCTTCGCTTGACGGTCGACGGGTTTTCAAGATGTCGCTCGGCCGCAATCGGGACGACGAGTTCTACCTGCGCGACGAGTGCCTGGAGGACGGCGTCATCCGCCTCGGCAACCCAGAGAACTTCGATTGGACGGACCCGTCCTTCGACAGCTATGACCGCATCTTCGAGCACTACAATCGGCTGAACCCCGGGACCCATGGCAATTCCGCCGCAATCGTCGGGCCCTTCACGCTGCGGGTCGCGATGCGCGAAGGGGATGTCATCATTGCGAGCGCAGGCACGACGGCCTTCCAGGCTATCGGCCTTGTCACCGGCCCCTGCGAATACGATCCCGACCGCCAGATCGACGACAAGACGCTCCGGCGCAAGGTGAGATGGGTCTGGACAACCGAGACTCCGCGCCCCGCCACCGACATCTACCAGCACGCATTTCGGCGGAATACGCTCTATCGACTCGTCGATGAGAAGCTCAACAAGGCGGCCTTGGAAGAGCTTCTGGCCGAGCCGTCCGATGCGCCCCCGCCGGCGCATGTGCTGATCATCGACGAGATCAATCGCGCCAACATCTCCAAGGTGATGGGGGAACTGATCACGCTCCTCGAAGAGGACAAGCGCGCGGGCGCAGAGAACGAACTGGCGGTGACGCTGCCGCATTCCGGTGACCGTTTCACGCTGCCCGGGAACCTGCACATCATCGGCACGATGAACACCGCCGACCGATCGATCGCGCTGCTCGACACTGCACTCCGCAGAAGGTTCCGGTTCGAACATCTCGCCCCTGACGGCGCTGCGCTTGCCGATTGGCAGCGTCGGGAAAGACCCAATCTACGTGGCGAAGGTGTCCGTGTGGAACTTGCGGCTGTGCTCGCTGCGATCAATCAACGAATCGAATGGCTTCTCGGCCCGGATCATCTCGTCGGGCATGGTTGGTTCATGAAGATCCGGAACGGCGATGATCTCGATGAGGTCATGGCGCACAAGGTCATCCCGCTGCTGCGTGAATACTTCCACGAGGATCTCGGCCGTGTGCGCGCGGTTCTGGGCGGCGGAAACGGTTTCCTGCGGCGCGAGCGCTTGCCGGTGCCTCCCGGGCTGGAGGATGGATACGCCGATGAACGGTGGCGCTACATTGACCGCTTCGATGAGGACGAGTTCTATGCTTGGTCCGCCTATGACGAACTCGTCTCGGGCCAGGACGACGATGCCGGCATGTCAGACGCTGAGGACGAGGAACGGGCCGCATGACCCGCGCGGTCTACAGCATGACCGAATGGGACGCGCTGGAGATCGGTCGTGGTGGTGTCCCCGTTGCAGTGGCGGATGCCTTGGCGGCCACTGCACGGCGGCAGGCGCGACATCTCCGACTTGGTCCGGACGACGTTCTCGTCCGCGGACACGGGGCGCTCAAGTCCGGTCAGGTCTGCGGCATCGTCTCGGTCCCTGGCACGACTGTGGAGATCCTGCCAAAGATCGCGCTCGATGCAACTGATGGTCGGAGCACCTTGATCCGGATGCTGGCCGTCGCCGAGGACGTGCGACTTTCCGGAGCGGAGCTCGCAGAAACTTCGAACGAGCAACACGACCTGCTGGAAGTTGTCTTGCGTCTATTTGCCCGCCGCGTCCTGGCTGCGCTCAAGGGAGGCGTGCCACGCGCCTACGTCGCGCATCGCGAGGACTTGGCGCTGCTTCGGGGCGCGCTCGACGTGACGCGGCAGTTGACCCGCCATGCGGCGCGCCCTGATCGCGTGGCGTGCCGCTTCGACGAGCTGTCCCCCGACATTCCGCTGAACATGATCATCGCGGCCGCCATTCGGACAGGGTGCAAGAACGCAAGGACCAACGTCACGCAGCGCCTCTTCGACGAAGCGCTCGTTCACTACGAGGAGGTCACCGTCTCTCGCCAACCGCTTGCTCTACGGGCGCATTTAGACCGGAGCACCGCGCATTGGCGCGAGGTGCTCGCGCTGGCGCGCTTGCTGCTGCGAAGTTCGCACCAGGGAACGCATGCGGGGGCAGGGCGCGGCTTCGCGCTGCTCTTCCCGATGCACGAACTCTTCGAATCCTTCGTTGCGCGTCTCGCCAGAAGCGTCTTCGGGATGCAGGCGCGGGTTCAGGACAGCCGCCATTGGGTGACCTCGTGCAATCGGTTCCGTCTCATTCCGGACCTGGTGATCGAATTGCCGGAACAGACGGTGATCCTTGACACCAAGTGGAAGACGCTGGACCCGGCGCATCACCGGCTCAACATAGCGCCGGCAGACGCCTATCAGATGCTTGCCTATGGCCACGCCTATCGTCGGCAAGGACGCGATCTTCGCCTGGTCCTCGCTTACCCTGCGCGGCCTGGAGAGGGGGGCGCGAAGGCGTCCTGGAACGTCCAAGGCTCGGAGATGCCGCTGGATATCGTGGCGCTTGAGGTCGCGGATCGGGCATCCGTTATCTCAGGACTGCGAAACCTTCACGCCATTCGTGAGAGCATTTGCTCAGCATGAACCCCAAGCCGCAACAGCCGGCGGAATCCGAAGTGTAGCGACGCTGCGGCAGTGCCGGATTTCAGTCGCAATCTCGTCACCCTCGCTGCAAAGTGAAATGCGCAACTGCAACAGCCGCGCCGAGCTGCTGCACTACGCAATCACGCCACTTGAAGACGTCGGATTTGCCGAGCTTTGTAGCTCAGTGATGCGGCGGAACGAATTTCAAGCCGCCAAGAGACGGACAGATTTCTGAGATGCTCATTGAACACCTGCAATCTTATGGCCACGCGGTCGTCAGCTTCATCATCGGCATAGCGCAACGCCTCACGAAGTCCGACAGCTCCCCGGGTCTCGTGGCAATGTTCTTGGTCGCCTGCCTGATCTTCTGCGGCGCTGCCTTTTTCTGGCGAACATGGAGACAGCAGAGAGCGATACAGGGCATGCAGTCGATCTTGGACGGCTACGCCGGTATCCCGGAATTCGCCGAGGGGTTCGAGACATTCCGGTCAGACCTCAAGACGCAGTGCCGCCGGTCCCGCGAGTCGTTCGATCTCTGGCAGGCTTGGGACGAATATGCGGAAACGATCGTTCCCGACGATGTCGACGGTCCGCTCCGGTTGCGAAACTCGATCCGCCCCTCCTCCTTCATCAATGCCGAAGATCTGGGATTCGGGCCCGGGTTCTATCGAATATTGCCCAATCTGTTCGTCTCCGTCGGCCTCCTGCTGACCTTTCTGGGCCTGGTTGCGGCTCTATTCGATTTCTCACATTCGATGGCTGCGGCCGGGCCGGGGTCTGACGCTGGCCTCGAAATGGCCATGACGAACTTCATGCAGATCGCCTCGGCCAAGTTCGTGATGTCCCTGGTCGGATTGTTCTGCTCGATCCTGTTCACCATGCTGCTGCGTCAGAGGCTTAGTCGGATCGACCGCGCGCTGCACAAGCTCTGTCTGTCGATTGAGCGTCGGCTCGTTTTCGTGAGCCTGGAAGATCTCGGATTCCGCCAGCTCAAGGCGGCCACGGAGCAACGCGAGCACCTTCGCGAGATCGGATTCGCCATGGTGGCCGAGCTTCGCAAGCCGCTCGAGGCCCTTCCGGAGCAGATCACGACGTCGATCGCGGAGCGGATGGACCCGATTTTCGAGAAGGTCAGCTCCATGGGAGCGTCCAGCGTCGAAGGCCTGGTGGGCGATCTCTCATCTCAACTCAGTCATTCGGTTGGGAATTCTCTCAACCGCGCAAGCGAGTCCCTGGGCGAAGCCTCGGACCGGATCGGGCAAATGGTCGACCGGATGAACGCATCGAACGCGCAGGCGGGCGAGGGCTTGCAGACGGCTCTCGGCCAGTTGTCGGGCGCCTTGCAGGACCTGCGGCAGGAGGTGTCCGCCACCGGCACCGCGGCCTCATCGGCGATGACCAAGGGAGCCGAGGAACTGCTTGCCGTCATGAACGAGACCCTCACCGGGATCAGGGACAACACCGCCGAGGGTGCGGGCGCGATGAGCGCGGCGGCCGACGACCTTCGCAAGTCGGCCGAAGGGTTCCGGCAGCAATTGGCGGCCGCCGTCGAGGACGGCACCGCCGCGGTGCAGGGCCGGATGGCGGAGACGTCCGAGGAAGCGGGACAGGCGATCACCGGCGCGGGGACGTCGCTGCTGACCGCGTTCGAGGCTACCAGCCGGCAGATCGCGCAACTCGGCACTGAGGTCGGGGACAGCGTGAGCGGTGAGATCCTGTCGAAGCTGGAAACGGTGAGCGACCAGTTGCAGGAGATGGCACGCGCCATCGAGCGGGGCGCGGCCGAAGCCCAGTCCGCGGCGAGCGGGCTGTCCGACGGCGCTCGCTCCATTGCCGGTGCCTCGACCACGTTCGATACAGCGAGCAGAACCCTCGTCGGGGCGACGGAACCGCTCCGAACCTCGCATGACCAGATCGAGCAGGGGCTGCGACGCCTCGACGGCACCGTCGAGAGGGTATCGGAGGCACTGACGATGAATTCCCGCCAGATGGCCGAGGATGCCGGCAACGTCCTGCGAACGGCCCAGACCGCTCTCGGCAACGAGCGGGAAGGGATCGCGCAATCGCTGGAGGCCACGCGTCACACGTTGCGCCAGCTCTCGGAGGAAGCCGCCAGGCTCGACGATATCGACGAGATGCTCGGCCGCGCGCTGGCCGCCTACAGCAGCCAGCTCGAGGCGGCACTCGGGACCGCGCAGGATCATGTCGTTCAGATGCGCGATACGCTGGCTCCGGGCCTCGACACGCTGAAAGGCGTTGTCGAACAGGCCGAGAGCTTCCTGCCCGCGCAGCGGCGGAGCGCGTGATGCGCGCGCAAGCCCGCCGAACCACCCAGGAGGAGGAAGAGGAGAGCGCGTTCGTCTCTATGACCGACATGACCGTCGGGTTCCTCTTCATCATCATGATCCTGCTGGTGTTCTTTGCCAGTCAGGTGCGCACCCAGGATGTGGTCGAGCGCGTGACATATGACGCGGTGGTGGCCGAGCGCGACGAGTGGCGCACGCTTGCGGCGGACCGCGCGGACCGGATCGCCGTTCTGGAAGAAGAGAAGGCCAGGCTGATCGAGACGCGTGACGCGCTGGTCCGCGACCTGGCCGAGGCGCAGGAGATGCTGACCCGGCTTTCGGCGCGCCTGGATGCTCTCATGGCCAATATCGCGGCACTTCAGCTTGAGCGCGACACGCTGAGGACCCGGGTGGCGGAACTACAGGATCGATTGCAGGCGCTCCTTGCCGAGAGGGCAGAGCTGGAAGCACAGATAGCGCGTCTGACGGAGGACGTCAGAGAACGCGACGACCGGATCGCGGAACTCGAAGCCAGGATCGCGGAGCTCGAAGCCAGGATCGCCGACCTCACGGCAATCGATCCGCTGGAAGCCTATCTCGCGCGGGTGGCAGAGACGCGGCGGATCATCCTGCTCCGTCTGCGACATGCGATCCTGCTCGACTTCCCGGAGCTGAAGGTCGAGTTGAGCGAAGAGAGCGACGCCCTTCGTTTCCAGGGAGAAGGGCTCTTCGTCTCCGGCCGCTCGTCGCTCACGGCGGACAAGCAGGCCATCGTCTCGCGCCTGGCGGAACGCCTGGACGAGGTACTGCCGTGCTTCACGCTCGGCCCGCGGTCCCGCTTCGACAAGGAGTGCAATGCCCACGCGATCCTGATCGAGGCGGTCCAGATCGAGGGTCATACCGACGATGTCGGAAGCGATTTCGTCAACCGGAACCTTTCGACCGCGCGCGCGAACACGACCTTCTTCGCCATGACCGCCGCAGCGGGCGGTCTCATGGACCACCGCAACCTGAAGGGACAGCCGGTCCTGTCGGTCGCGGCCTATGGTCCCGACCGGCCGGTCACCGGCAACGATACGGCGCAGGGCCGGGCGACAAATCGTCGGATCGATCTGAGGTTCATCATGGTGACGCCGCAGGACACCGACGGAATTGCGGCCATCCGGCGGGCGCTGGAGAATTCGGGCGAGGCAGAACCATGAGAGGCTCCGAGGCGATGCGCCAGCGCGCGCCGCTGACCTCCCGCGTCATGCCACCGCTCACGTCGCTCGACAGAGCGGTGGCGCGCATCGTCGCGCGATGGCCGGACGTGGTCGCGGTGCCCGAAGCGAAGGATCGCGAGGCTCTCGCCATGGAGATGCTGTTGCGGGTCACACGCTGGTCCTGGACCGACGTGAAGCTCTCCCGCGTCATGAGCGCCGCCGTTGCCGTGTTCGACGCGGACCGCCGCGACCGGCCGGACCTGGCCCCGGTGCGGGCCTTCTATCGCGAAGAGACGGGTCTCACGGACAGCCCGACCTTCCTGAAGGGCATGGTCGAGATCTACCTCGAAAGCTTCGACCCGGGATCGCCGCACACGACCATGCTTGCCGACGCCCTGTCTCGACGCAGGTCGGACTTCGATCGCCGCTCCGCCGCGCTGCTCGAGGCCTTGCCGGATCTGTTCGCGCCGGCGCGTGCCCCGGGAGCGGTGGCGGAGGTGATGCTCGCGGCGGAGGACCCTTACGCGGCGCTCAAGGCGCTTGGGTTCCGGTCACCGCATGCGATGGGCCTGGCACGGTGTGCCCACAGGGATTTCCTGCGTCTGCTGGCCCCAAAGCTGCGCGATGCGGACGCGCGGCGCCAGCTTTTCGCCTGGTTGGCGCCGTCGCGAAATTCCGTCTTGCAGGCCGGGGCGGGCCTGGCCGTCGAAGCGCTGCTTCGCGCCTGGGGCGACAGGATGCCGCCGGACGAAGTCCGCGGCGAGATCACCGAGTTCGTCGTTTCCGTCTACAACGATCCGCGCACGCATCAGGGCGGAATCTGGTCGGCGTTCGATGCGACCCTTAAGGCGATCTTCCTGCGCTGGCTGACCAAGCAGGACATGCTCTTCTTCTGCGACATGGTGACGGCAACCCAGACCAGCCACATGTGGGCGCCGCGCCGCAATTTCTGGCTCGGGCTCTACGAAGACGGTCGCATCGACGAGGCCTGGGTCGCCTTCGGCAGCTCCGCTCGCGACTACGCGCAGCGCAACCTCCTGCGCTCCGGCGCGACGGACATCAACCGCCGCTTCGGCCGCCAGCATGACCGCGGCGGGAGCACCTCGCTGCTGATCATGCGGATCGGCAACAAGATCGTCGTCGACGGCTGCCACAGCTACAGAACGCACATCTTCCGGCGGGACGACCCGGATGCACCCGCGCTCTACGGTCAGCACTACTATTGCGACAGGATCATGCGACGCTCCAGGAACGCGAAATCACACAGTTCCATCCCCGCCTGGGCCGACTGGGTGACGCGCAATGTCTGATGATCGCCTGCACTTCAGCGCCACGCAGGAGCATGTCGTGATCCGCTTTCCCGAGGCGCGGCGCGGGCTCCTGTCCAGGCTGGTCGGCAGTGCCCCGAGACGAACGTCGTTTCACGACCTGCCGGAGGATCAGCGCGATCTGCTCTTCGCGATCGGCGATCTGCGGGCATGGGGCGACATGCACGAGGGGGCGGTGGACATCGCCGGTGACCGGATTCGCGCGTCGCATGATGCCGTGGCCAGCCTGTCCTCCGCCTCGGCACGGGCCCTCGGACTGCCCGACGACGTCCATCTGACGCTGCGCACGGATGTGACCGGAACGCTTGGCAGGCCGGATTTCCGCCTCGCCTACGAGTGGAGCGACGCGGGGCGGCGGGTCGTGCCGCCACGGAACGGCGCGTTCCTGTCGACGGCCGACGGGGAACGACGCCTGCCGCTCTGGATGAAACGGGCACTGGATCTTGCCGACGGCCTCGACCCGGCCGCTCCGGTCGAGGAGCACTGGAGTATCCTCGCCGCGTTCCGCCGCGCGCTTGAGCCGGACGAGAGGGAGACTGACGCTCCCGGAGAAAGCCGGCCGGCGGCGAACCTGGCGATGACCGCCTTCCTGCGCGGGCTTGAGGTCCGGATCGCGAACAGGTTCTCCATCGCGCCGGATCACGGGCTCGGACAGTTCGAAGTGGTCCCGTATTCCTCGCGCAGTCTCGACGATCGTGGCGTGGCGGAGGGCGAGGTCCGCGAGTCGGATGCGGAGCTCTCGGGCGAGGCCCTGGCCGTCTTCCAGTATCGGTTCGCCCAGACCGGGGCGCGTGCGGCCTATCAGCTGGGCAACAACGCCTACCTGGTGGTCGACCCGAGCAGCCGGCCGGTGCTCGAGGAACTCGCGCGGGTGCAGCGGGCCGAGCGCGAGGAACGCAAGGCCTTCATCCGGAACCCGCGAGCTTTCATCACCGAGGCAGTCGCCCGGAACCTGGCGGCGGAAGGTGCCTTCGACGGCGTTGACGAGGCCGGACAGGAGGAAATGACCGCAGGCGTGGCGCAGGCGGGCTTCGTCGAGAGCCGGGAATATTCCGACCGGGTGACCGGCACGACGATCTACGAGCGGCCTGCCACCCCGATCGAGGGAAGCGGCACCGCCTGGCTGCCCGAAGTGTTCAGCGCGGCCGTGGCCGAAGCGATCGGGGAGATGTCGACGCCGGATCTCGAGGCGTTGCGCGACGACATGGCGGCCACGCTGGTGGCGGGGAGCGATGTGCCGGCGCATGTCGGGACCGAGCAGGTCCAGGTGACGCCGGAGCGCCTGGCGGCCGTCGAGGCGGTTCTGAAGTCGCGGCAAGAGGCGGAACCGGACAGCCCGGACACGCCCGGCGAGGAGCCCGAGACCGAGCAATCGCGGCCGATCATCCTCGACACGCTCGACAATTTCGAGGAGGTCGCCTGGCGCGCCAAGCTTGCGTCGAGGATACCGGGCGTCGCCTGCAATGTGCCCGACACGATCGTGACCCCGCTCAGGCCGCACCAGATCGACAGCTTCGACTGGGCCACGCGCGCCTGGTGCGGCGGCCTTCCGGGCATCCTGAACGCGGACGAGCAGGGGCTGGGCAAGACGCTCCAGACCATCGCCTTTCTCGCCTGGCTTCAGACGCACATGCGGACGTCAATCGCGGCCGAGCGCGGCCCGATCCTCGTCGTCGCGCCGACGTCGCTGCTGAAGACGTGGGAAGCGGAGGTCGAACGTCATGTTGCGCCGCGATCATTCGGGCACCTGACGCGCCTTTACGGCTCGTTTCTCGGCGGCCACAAGGTCGCCTCCGCGCGAGGGACGGAGACCGTGAACGGCCTGCCGCTGCTGGACCTGGACTGGCTCGACGAGGCGGTCAGGGAGGGGAGGGCGCATCGCCACTGGTTACTGACCACCTACACAACGCTTGCCAACTACCAGCATTCCCTGGGCGGAATACGCTTCTCGGCGCTGGTGATGGACGAGATCCAGAACATCAAGAACCGGGATACCATCGCCTCAAAGGCCGCCGAGGCGATGAATGCCGACTTCCGGATCGGTCTCACCGGCACGCCGATCGAGAACTCGACGATGGATCTCTGGACCATCATGGACAGGCTTGCGCCCGGGGCCCTGGGCGCGGGCGCCGACTTCCGGCGCCGCTACGGATCGCCGGATGTCGCAAACATGGCCGAGCTGCACGCGCGGGTGTTCCAGTCACGTGGGGATCTGCCACCGCTCGGCCTCAGGCGTCTGAAGGACGAGGTCGCGACGGATCTTCCCGGGAAGACCCGGCTGATGCATCCGCGGCTCATGCCGCCGGCGCAGTCCAGTTCCTACGATGAGGCGCGGGCGAAACTCGCCAGCGGAGGGCCGGGCGCAGCGCTGAAGATGCTGCACCACATACGCTCGGTATCCGTGCACCCGTCCCTCCACCAGGTCGCGCCGCCGCGGGAATTCGTCGAGATGAGCGCCCGTCTGGCAGCGGTGATCGGCATCCTGGAGCGGGTCGCAGCGGCCGGGGAGCGGGCACTTGTCTTCATCGAGCACCGGGAGATGCAGTTCCGGTTCGCGGAGCTCCTTAGGCACTTCTTCGGCCTGAACCGCGTCGACGTGATCAACGGCGACACGCCGATCCCGCGGCGACAGGCGATCGTCGACCGCTTCCAGCAGCATCTCACCGGCGACGGCGGGGGGTTCGATGTGCTGATCCTCGGCCCCAAGGCCGCGGGCACGGGCCTGACGCTCACCGCCGCGACGCACGTGGTCCACCTGTCGCGCTGGTGGAACCCGGCCGTCGAGGAGCAGTGCAACGACCGGGTGCACCGGATCGGGCAGGCGCGGCCGGTCACGGTGCACGTCCCGCTGGCGATCCATCCCGGCTACCGGGAACATTCCTTCGACTGCCTGCTCCAGAGCCTGATGCAGCGCAAGCGCCGCATGGCCTCCCGGGCGCTCTGGCCGATGGGCGACACGCGCGAGGATCTTGCCGGTCTCCAGACCGGCCTCGGCCAGGAGGGCGACGACCGGCGGAGCGGCGATATCGTTGCCGACACCATGAGCAGGCTGTTCGAGCGCGATGGTCTGGCGGCCTCGCCGCCGGATTCCTCCGGCGCATACGTCGTCGCCTGACAAGGTGGTTCGCTGCGGCTCACGGGGCACCCGACCAAGGTGAGCGTGGGGCCCGTGATCGCACGGCGCTGAATGCTGGCGGGGCGATTGCCGCGATTCGACCCGGAGGAATTGACAATCGGGCTCAGCGGAATTGCTCTGTCGGGACAACCAGCTGCAAAGGTATCATGCCAGCATTCCGACGCGTCCTGTTCAGTCTGCCCCTCCTGTTTCTGCCCCTGGTCTGCACGGCCGAAGAGGCGTCGGATGAATGCCGGGGGTGGCTTTCCGATGATTTCTACCGCTCGGCCACGGCCGGCGACGTTCGCGGCTGCCTCTCCGCCGGCCGCGGGCTCGACGAGCGCACCGGCACGGGCGAGACGCCCCTGCACCTGGCCGCCGCGCATGGCAATGGCGCCGAGCTCGTCCGCGCGCTCCTTGCCGAGGGGGCCGATGTCGCGTTGACGACCGCCGAGAACCGCACGCCGCTTGCGACGGCGGCGGCGGAAGGCAGCAGCGCGGCGGTGATATCCTACCTGATCGTCTGGGGGGCCGATCCGAACGCGAGACTGTCGACGGATAGCTGTCGCCTTCCGCTGCGGACCTGTGCGGAGACTTCATTGCACCTCGCGGCGCGGCGCCCGGACGGGGCCGCGATCATGGCGGCACTTGTCGCTGGAGGGGCCGAGGTCGGTTCGGTGAACGAGCAGGTTCAGACCCCGCTGCATCTGGCTGCGAAGAATGCCGGGCTCGCCGAGGTCCGCCTGCTGCTTCAGGCGGGAGCGGATGTCGACGCGACCGACGAGGACGGCGAGACACCTCTGCACGAATTGACGCGACTCCCGAACGCCTCGCCCGAAACTGTCTCCGCGTTTCTCGACGCCGGTGCTTCGCCGGACGCCCGCGCTGAGGAAGGCGTAACGCCGCTCCTGCTGGCAACGGCCTACACGGAGTCGCCGGAGGTCTTCAACAGCCTTCTCGGTGCGTCGAGCGAGCCCTGCTACGAAGACGAGCGTGGCCGTTCCGTGATCATGCTCTACGAGCGCAACGCTGCGCTTGTGAAGGATGCGCGATACTGGAACCTGCATGAGAGGTGCGCCGAGTGACCCGGCGTCCTGACGGCGCCGTGGTCAAACTCGCGCGTGCCGTGACGACGCTGGCCCGGCGGGCCTCTATCCTGCTCGTGATACTGGCGCTCCTGGTCTTCAATATCCTCTCCTTCGCGGTGGAGCCGATCGCGGAGGCGATGCTGAGCCTCACGAGACTCATGCCGCTGGACGCCGTGGTATCCACGCCGTCGGAACTTTCGACGCTCCGGACGAAGCTAACCGACCTCGACACCGAAAATCGCCGGCTCTCCACACTGGCAGAGACGCGTGCGGTCAGGATCGACGGTTTGTCGCAGGAGAATCGAAAGCTTTCGGCCGAGAAGGTCGAGATCGAGGATCGGGCGCGTCGCGCTGAACAGCTGGCAGCGGATCGTGCCATCAGAATTCGGGGACTTTCCGCCGCCAACGACGAATTGTCGGACAGGGTCGGGCGCCTCGGCAGCCAACTCCGCACGGCTGAAGACCACCTCGCGACGCAGATGCGTCGCGTCGACCGGGTGACGGCTCGGATAACGCGGCGTGCCGCGACCAATGCGGCCCGTAATGTGGGGGCGATCCCTCTGGAGAGCGTGCCCATACTCGGCGTAGCGACAATCTTGGGGGTCACGGCCCTGGAGCTGCGTGATGCGTGCCGCACCGCATCGGACATGGAGACCTTGCGGGAGAGGTCGGGCATCCAGCCCGCGGTCCCTGGCATCGTCTCCGGAGCCTGCTCCTACGTGGTGGAGCAGAGAAAGCTCCCGAGCGAAATGACGATCCAGCAGTGTCGCGACCAAGCCGCGAAGACGCGCGTGCGGCTGGGCGAGGCCGCGGGGCGGAAGGTCGACGAGCAGTGCGACTGTCTCGAGCTTCCCGACGGCTGTCCAGTGCCCGAGCCGGAGGAGCCGCCGGATCAGACTCCGCTGCCATGACGGGCACAGACCCTGGGAACGGGCTGTCCGTGCCGGCCGTCGCGCACCTAAATGCGCCCCGAACAGCAGGGTCGCGATGATCCGACAATCCTCGTCTCGCAGCGCTCTTGCGCCGGGGCACAAGTTACGGCACTTCTGATGTCACATTGTGGAGTCGGACAGGAATCGATCTCCAAAAGCGTCGCGTTTTCAGTGCTTCGAGGCTCCGTCTCCGGCCCCTGCCGCCGGAGCCAAAATTCTCTAGCTACCTGAAATAACTGACTTTTCGTCAGTGATGCTTCTTTCGGTTCGGCAGCGTGAACGATCCGTGTTGAGCATTCCTCTTCGAACGTAGAGCGGCGCATGCGGGTTGCGCGGCGCGGCGGTGTGCCGCAGTTTCCTTGCGGGGCGCAAGGACGAGGGGTGGCATGAGGGGTGCCGAATTCGCGGAGATTCTTCGCAGTGCAATCGACGCGGCGGTCCGGCCCCAGGAATGGGACGGCGTCTGCGACCGGATCGTGGCCAGCAGCGATTTTCCGGCCTTCTTCATCTTCGAGTACGATTCGACCAACAGCCAGGTCCCGATCATGCATCTGTCCCGCGCGATCCGCGAGGGCGGCATGGACCTGGTCGACGACCTGATCGGCGGCCGGGCGCCCCAGGCCGAGACCGAGCTCTACGGGCAGCTCGTCGATCTGCCGCCCTATCGCCACAGCTTCGAGCACGAGGTGCTGGGATTCGGCGCGAATGATGCGTTGCCGCCGAATGCGATCCGCGACGCCATCCTGAACGTGACCGGCGCGCGCTGGCGGTTCGGCGGGCGGCTCAACGATTTCGGCCCGGTCATCGATATCGCCAGCGGCCATCTGGGCGGTCCCACCGCAGAGCTGCCCGCCGACATCCGCGCGAATGTCGACGTGCTGTTCAGCGTCGTGGGCAAGTCGCTCGAAACCGGGCGGGTGATCCGCAGACTCGTGCGGAGCTATCAGGCGATGCTCGATTTCTTCGATACGCTCGATTTCGGTGCGGCCTTCTGCGATGCGGAGGGGCGCATCGTCGTCTCGAACCGCCAGTTCGGCGAACTCGCCGCCGAGAGGGACGGGCTGACCGACGTCGGCGGGATCGCCGGGGCCACGCATCCCGAGGACCGGCCGCGGATGCGGGGCATCATCCATGGCGCGACCCGGCCCGCCGCGCGCCCCGAGGACCTGATCATGAGCCTGCGGCGCCGCTCGCAGGGGGTGCCTTTCGTCGCCCGCACCCTGCCGCTGCGCGACGCGCAGACCGGTGTCGACGCGCCGCTTGCGCTTCTGCTGGTCTTCGACGTCGAGCGGCGGGGCATCCTGACGAGCGAGGGGCTGTCGGCCTTCGGGATCCTGTCGCCCGAGGAACTCGCGATCTGCGACATGCTGGTGCAGGGCGCCGGCGCCGCCGAAATCTCGCGAAGCCAGGACACCACGCCGGGCGCCGCGGCGGCGCGGATCGACGGCATCACCGCAAAGCTCGCCTGCCGCAACCGGCTGGACCTGGTTCGCCTCGCGATGATGACGAGCGCCCCGGTCCGGCGGGATCCGGGCTGAGGGGCCGCGGGTCGGCTTGATCCTCGTCAAGGTGCCGCCACGGTTGCGCGGCTAGGGTTTCCAGGTTTCATGCGGGGGAGTCCGTTATGCTCAAGACGCTTGTTCTTTCCGTCCTGTGCGCTCTGCTCGTCGCGACCGCGGCGCGGGCCGACCGGTTCTCGGCCGGCGAGGATGTCTACCTGTCGGGGTCCGACGCCGACGGCACCGAGCAGGCCGCGCGCGATCTCTTTGCCGCAGGCTTCGGGGTGCGCGTGGGCGCGCCGGTCGGGGCGGACGCGCATCTGGCGGGATTTTCCGTCACCGTTTCCGAACCGGTCGAGGGCAACCTCTATGCCGTCGGCAGCAGCCTGCGCCTCGCCGCGCCGATCGGCGCGGACGCGACCGTCGCGGGCTTTTCTGTCGAGACCGAGTCCGAGGGGCGGATCGATGGCAATGCCCGTCTCAGCGGCGGGACGGTCCGGGTCGGGGGACCAGTCGCGGGCGCGCTGGTGCTGTCGGGAGGCGACGTGACACTGGATGCGCCGGTGTCGGGCGACGTCTGGATCGCCGCCGGGAGCCTGCGGTTCGGGTCCGGAGCGCGGATCGACGGCACGCTGCGCTATGCCGCGCCGTCCCAGGTCGAGGTCCCCGACACCGTGATCGCCGCGTCGGATGTCACCTATGTCCCGCTCGATGTGGGCGAGGGCCGCGAGACGGCCGAGCGCTGGACCCGCGACATGCCCACGCCGGGACCGTTCGCCTTTGTCGCGGGCGTGGCGACGACGCTGGGGTTCCTTCTGGTGCTGGGCACCGTGCTGATCGCCTTCATGCCGGTGACGGTGCAGGCGCTGCGGCAGCGCGCGGCCGGGCGGCCGGGGCTGTCGCTGTTGATGGGCGTGCTGGGGCTCAGCGCGCTGTTCGGTCTGGTGCCGGTCAGCGCCCTGACGATCGTGGGGCTGCCGCTGATCCCGTTGGTTCTGCTGGCGCTCGTACTGGCCTGGACGCTGGGGTATCTGCTGGGGGTCTATTCGGTGGCGATGCGCGTGGTCGATGCGTTCCGCGAGGGCACGGCGCCGCAGGGAATGGCCGTCCGGGTGCTGGCGCTGCTGGCGGGGCTGGTGGTAGCCGTGCTGCTCAACTTCGTGCCGTTTCTCGGCTGGATGCTGAACGTGGCCTTGGTGCTGCTGGGGCTGGGCGCGATTACCGCCGCGCTCGGCGAAGCCCTGCTGCGCGGGCGGCCGGGGGCCGGACGCGTCTGAGGGGGCTAAAGCGGGCCCGCGCCGTGGCGCGGGCCGCGCGTGTCAGCTGCTTGCGCTCGACTGCACGGTGCGGCCGCCGGGCAGTTCGATGTTGATCTCCAGGCTCGACAGCTCGTCGTCGCGCTCCATCCGGATGTCGACGGCGTCGCGCTCGACATGGACGTGCTTCTTGATCGCCTCGAGGATGTCGCGCTGGAGCATCGGCAGGTAATCGGGGCTCGACCCGTTGCCGCCGCGCTCATGGGCGAGGAGGATTTGCAGCCGCTCCTTGGCGGTCTGCGCGGACTTCCCCTTGTTGCGGGGTTTGAACGAGAATCCGAACATGGGTTACGCCGTCCGTCCGAAGAGCCGCTGGAACAGGCCGGGCCGTTCCTCGGACTCGATCCGCATCTCGATCTGCTCGCCGGTGAGCCGGGCGACGGCCTCTTCATAGGCCTTGCCGGCGCGCGACTTGTCGTCGAGCACGACCGGCAGACCCACGTTCGAGGCGCGCAGCACCGCGGTGCTTTCCGGGATCACGCCGAGCAGCGGGATCGCGAGGATCTCGAGCACGTCCTCGACGTTCATCATCTCGCCTTCTCCGATCCGCTTGGCGTCGTAGCGCGTCAGCAGCAGGTGCGACTTGATCGGGTCGGCGCCCGATTCCTCGGCGCGCTTGGTCTTGCTGTTGAGCAGGCCCAGCACCCGGTCGCTGTCGCGCACCGACGAGACCTCGGGGTTGGTCACCACCACCGCCTCGTCGGCATAGTACATGGCCAGCTGCGCGCCGCGCTCGATGCCGGCCGGGCTGTCGCAGACGATGTAGTCGAACTCTTCGCGCAGCTCTTCCAGCACCTTCTCGACGCCCTCGCTGGTCAGCGCGTCCTTGTCACGCGTCTGCGAGGTCGGCAGGATCGACAGCGTGTCGAGCCGGCGGTCCTTGATCAGCGCCTGCTTCAGCTTGGCGTCACCCTGGATGACGTTGATGAAGTCGAACACCACGCGCCGCTCGCAGCCCATGATCATGTCGAGGTTCCGTAGGCCGACGTCGAAGTCGATGACGACCGTCTTGTGGCCCTGCTGCGCGAGGCCCGCGCTGATGGCGGCGGCCGACGTCGTCTTGCCGACGCCGCCCTTGCCGGATGTGACTACGATGACCTTGCTCACTGGCCGCTCCTGTTCTGTGTCCTGTCGAGCGGGTCCACACGAAGCCGCTCGCCTTCGAGATAGACCTGCACGGATTTCCTGCGCAGCTCGGCGCCGAGGTTCTCGCTTGTCCGGTAGAGCCCGGCGATGGCCAGCAATTCGGCGTCGAGGCTCTGGCAGAAGATGCGCGCGGTCTCGTCTCCGTTGATCCCGGCCATGGCGCGTCCCCGCATGTGGCCGTAGATGTGGATGTTGCCCGTCGCGATTAGCTCGGCGCCCGAGCTGACGGGGCCGACGATGACCAGATCGCCCCGGTCCGCGATGACCGTCTGGCCCGAGCGGACGGGCGTGCTGACCAGCTTGTTCGTCGTGGTGCGCGGCGGCGGTGCTGCCTGCGGGGCGGCGGCCTCGGGCTCCGGCGCGGGATCGGGCTTGCGCTCTTCCTCGCGGCGCGAGCCGCGCAGCGGCGCGTCGCGCCCGCCCGAAAGCGAGATCAGGCCGACCGCGCGGGCGGCCTCCGCCTGATCCGCCGTGGCGTTCTGCACCCCGAACACCGACAGGTCGCGCTGACGCAGATTGTCGACGAGCCATTGCAGATCGGCCGGGTCGACAAGATCCGCCGCCTGATCGAGATCGATGATCAGCGGCGCGTCGGAAAAGAAGTGCGGCGTCTGCTGAAGGCGCACGTCGAGGGATTCATAGAATTGGTCGTCGGGGGCTCCGGCCAGCCGCACGGCAACCGCCGTAAGGAACCGGCCACGGATCTCTAGCGGACGTACCGTCGTTGCGACGTTTACTCCGCTGTCGCTTGCGACATCGTGCTTCACGCTCGAATCTGCGCCTCTGATCAGGTCCGGGCCCGGCTTCAGGACCGGGCCTCTGTTTCATTTTTCCTCCTTATGACTCTCGGCCGTCGCGGTCCACCATTCTTGTCGCGAAATAAGGCCTTCGGCAAAGTCGTGCCGGCATTTTCGGCCCCGCACGTGGCCCGTGCCGCGTCATGCGTCGATCTTCACCGGCCCGATCGGGTTCGAGCAGCAGGCGAGGATGTAGCCGTCGGCGATATCGTCCTCGGAGATGCCGCCATTGTGGACCATGTGCACCTCTCCCGACAGCTTGCGGACCTTGCAGGTGCCGCAGACCCCGAAGGTGCATCCGAAGGGGATTCGCACCCCCTGCGCACGAGAGATCGCCAGCACCGTGTCGGTCTCGTGGCAGGCGATCGAGACGCCCGAGCGCGCGAAGTCGATCTCGGCGTCGGCGGCCTCCTGCGGGATCACGTCGTCGATCGGCGGTTCGTCGGCAGGCGTCTCGACCGGCGCGACGAAGCTTTCCTGGTGATAGTGATCCATGTCGAAGCCCAGCGCGTTCAGGCTGTCGCGGACGACCTGCATGAAGGGCGCGGGCCCGCAGCAATAGACCTCGCGCTCAAGGTAATCCGGCGCCATCAGGCTCAGCATCAGCTGGTTGAACCGGCCCAGATAGCCCGTCCAGACGGCGTAGGGTTCTTCCTCTTCGACGACGAATGATAGGCGCAGCCCCGGCACCCGGCTGGCCATGTGGATCAGCCGTTGCCGGAAGATCAGCTCGGACGGGCGGCGCGCGCAGGCAATCAGGCGCGCGTCAGGCTGGTCGCCGTAATCGTACAGGTACGAGGCCATGGACATCATCGGCGTGATGCCGGAGCCGGCGGCGATGAACAGGTACTTGCGATCGGGCCGGGCGGGCAGGGTGAACAGGCCCGCCGGCCCCCAGGCGCGGATCGTGTCGCCCGGCCGCAGATGGTCCAGCATCCAGCGGCTGCCGACGCTGTCGGCCTGCGCCTTGACCGTGACCGAGATCGTCAGCGGCCGCGACGGGCTGGCCGAGATCGTGTAGGTCCGCTGGACCGGCCCGCCGGGCACCGGCAGCTCGAGCGTGATGAACTGGCCGGGCAGATAGTCGAACCATGCCCCTGACGGCGCGCGGAAGGCGAAGGTCGCCACGTCGGGCGCCTCGGGGATTACCATGACACATTCGAGCGGTTCGGATTCCTGCCAGGGTCCGGCGCGGCGGGAGGTGGTGCCATCCATATCCGTCACTCCGCCGCGTGCAGCGCCCGGCCGGTCAGGCGCTCGGTCATGGTGTCGGCGTACCAGTCGACGAACTGGATCACGCCGCTTTCCTGGGTCTCGGAATAGGGTCCGGGTTCATAGACGGGCGAGTTGATGCCCTTCTGGTTCTCCTCGACGATGGCGCGGTCTTCGTCGTTGGTCAGGGTCCAGACCTCGGTCAGCCGGTCGAGGTCGTAATCCCGCCCCTCGACCGCGTCCTCGTGCACCAGCCACTTGGTCGTGACCTCGGTCTCCTGCGGGCCGAGGGGGAGCATCCGGAACAGCATCACGGTGTCCGACAGGAAGTGGTTCCAGGTGTTCGGGTAGTGGAAGAAAAGCAGTGTTCCGGCGTCGCGGATCGGCACGTCGCCGACGGTCTGCGAGACCGCCGCCTTGCCGTCCATCGTATAGCTCACAGCCTTGCCCAGAAGCGGCACGCGCACCATCCGCCACTTGTTGTCGGGGGCGATGTGGAACCGCGATGGCAGGCCCGCCGCCTCGCACTTGGCCAGGTGCGCCTCGATCGCCGGATCGGTCATGCCGTCGCCGTTGCCCGCGATGTTGGGATTGTCGTCGAAGCTGACGCAGAGCGCCGGGTGCGCCCCCGAGCAGTGATAGCACTCGCGGTTGTTCTCCATCACCAGCTTCCAGTTCGCCTGCTCGACGATGCTGCTCTCGTGCGCGACCTTGCAGCGGTCCAGCCCGTGCGGCCCGAAATACCGCTCGGCCGCGGCGGCGAGCGCGTCGAAGGGCGGCGGCGTCTCGGCGAGGCAGATGAACACCAGCCCGCCCGCGTCGCGGCAATGGACGGGCTTCAGCCCGTGTTTCGACGGATCGAAATCCGGCCCCATGTCGCGCGCCCACAGAAGCCGCCCGTCCAGCTCGTAGGTCCACTGGTGATAGGGGCAGACGATCTTGGGCGACGAGCTCCGGCCCGGCTTGCACAGCCGCGAGCCGCGGTGGCGACACGTGTTGTGAAAGGCGCGGATGGTGCCGTCGGCGCCGCGCACCACGATGACCGAGTGATCGGCCACCTGCAGCGTCACGTGGTTGCCGGTCTTGGGAATCTCGCAGGCGGGCAGGGCGAAGAGCCAGTCCGCGTACCAGATGCGATGCAGGTCGACCTCGTAGAGATCCGGGTCGGTATAAAGGTCCCGCGGCAACGAATGGCGCGGCCTGCGGCGCATCAGGTGGGACAGCATGTCGGCGTCACGAAGCATGGCATGGCTCCTTGGGGCCAGAGGATCAGAGGTCCTTCACGAGTCGCAGGGCGTCGTAGATCGCGGCGTGGGTGTTGCGGGCCGAGACGGCGTCGCCGATCCGGAACAGCTGGTAGGCGCCGTCGGGATTGGTGACGACCGCCTGCGGCCGTCCGGCAAGCAGCGCGTCGTGGTCGACCTCGCCCAGGTTCGTCGCATCGGGCTTCAGATCGAAATACAGGTCGTCCATCGGCAGGGTGCCGTGGTTGACGACGATCTGGTCGAACGTGCGCTCCTGGCCCAGCGGGCCGTAATCGCTGTCGATGATCGCCTTCAGGCGGTTGCCGTCCCGGCGCACGGCGGTCAGCCGGTAGGTGACGGTGAAGGTGGTGTCGCGCTTTTGCAGCGACCGCATGTAGGGCGTGAGGTTCATCGCCGGCACATCGGGCGCGAAGCTGCGGTCGGGGGTCATCACCTCGACATGGCCGCCGGCATTGGCGATCACCTCGGCCGCCTGAAGGCCGGCATGGTCGCCCGCGTCGTCGTAGACCAGCACGTTCTGGCCCGGCGCCACGTCGCCCGCGATGATGTCCCAAGCCGACACGACCAGATCGTTCCCCTCGCGCAGCACTTCGGTATGGGGCAGGCCGCCGGTGGCGACGATGACCGCGTCGGGCGCGAGGGCCGCGATGTCCTCTGCCTCGGCCCATGTGTTGAACCGGAATTCGACGTCCCGCGCCGCGCATTGCGACATTCGCCAGTCGATGATCGACATCATCTCGCGCCGCCGTGGATTCTGCGCCGTCAGCCGGATCTGTCCGCCCGGATCCGCCGCCGCCTCGAACACCACGACCTCGTGGCCGCGCTCGGCCGCGACGCGTGCGGCCTCCAGCCCGGCAGGGCCGGCACCGGCGATGGCGATGCGGCGGCGCGTGTCGGCGGCGGGCACGACATGGGGCATCGACAGCTCGCGCCCCGTGGCCGCGTTGTGGATGCACAGCGCGTCGCCCGCCTGGTAGATCCGGTCGAGGCAGTAGGTCGCGCCGACGCAGGGGCGGATGTCGTGCTCGCGCCCTTCGGTGATCTTGCGTACGATATGCGGGTCGGCCATGTGCGCCCGCGTCATCCCCACCATGTCCAGCAGACCCTCGGCCACGGCGTGCCGGGCGGTCGCCACGTCCGGTATCTTGGCGGCGTGAAAGGTCGGCATCCCGGTCTCGCGCCGGATCGTGCCTGCGAAATCGAGGTGCGGTGCGTTCTTCATGCCCTGCACCGGGATCACGTCCGTCAGGCCGGGGTCGGTCTCGATATGGCCGCGGATCACGTTGAGGAAATCGACCTGCCCGCAATCGGCCAGCTTGCGCGAGATCTCCAGCCCCTCCGCCACGCTGATGCCGCCCTCGGCCATCTCGTCGGCCGTGTAGCGAAGCCCAACGAGGAAGTCCGCGCCGACCCGCTCGCGGATCGCGTCGAGCACCTCGAAGGTGAAGCGCAGGCGGTTGTCCAGCGTCCCGCCATACGCGCCGTCCAAAGCGTTCGTCCGCTCGGACCAGAACTGGTCCATCAGGTGCCCGTAGGCCTGCAGCTCGATCCCGTCGAGCCCCGCGGCCTGCATGCGTTCGGCCGCGTCGGCATAGTCGCGCACGATGCGGGCGATGTCCCAAGTCTCGACCATCTTGGGAAAGGCGCGGTGGGCCGGCTCGCGCTCGTGACCCGCCGAGACCGCGGGCAGCCAGTCGCCCTTGTTCCAGTGCGTCCGCCGGCCAAGATGGGTCAGCTGGATCATCACCGCGCAGCCGTGTTCGTGGCAGGCGTCCGTCAACTCGGCCATCCACGGCACGACTTCGTCCTTGTAGGCGAGGATGTTGTTGAAGACCGGCGGGCTGTCCCGCGACACCGCCGCCGACCCGGCGGTCATGGTCAGCGCGACCCCGGCCTTGGCCCGTTCCGCGTGATAGGCGCGGTAGCGCGCCTTTGGCATCCCGTCCTCGGGATAGGCGGGTTCGTGGCTGGTCGTCATGATCCGGTTCTTCAGGGTCAGGTGCTTCAGCCGATAGGGCTGCAACAGCGGATCGGTCGACATCGCGCGCTCTCCTTGCTGGCGAGGGGAAGATGGTCCCTGTCGACACTATTGTCGCAAAACTCGACACCTATGTCGTGTCGGACAACGACGCCGTCGAGTTTCTTTGCGACACCGGTGACAGGCTGCTAGGAGGGGACCATGACGCAGGGCGAGATCGAGACGAGGACGGGCTGGCGCGGATCGGCGGAGGCGTGGCTGAACGCAGCCTATCGCATCCTGGTCGAGCGCGGCGTGGCCTATATTAAGATCGGCACACTGGCCGACGATTTGGGCCTGTCGCGCACCTCGTTCTACTGGCACTTCGCGGACCGCAAGGCGCTGCTGGCCGCGCTGATCCGGCAGTGGGAGGACAAGAACACCGGCAACCTCGTGCGCCAGAGCGGTCTCTACGCCGAGACGATCGCCGAGGCGGTGCTGAACGTGTTCGACTGCTGGATCGACGAAGAGCTGTTCGACAGCCGGCTCGACTTCGCGATCCGCAACTGGGCGCAGGCCGATCCCGACCTCAAGTCCGAACTGCTGCGCACGGACGAGACGCGCATCGCCGCTCTACAGGCGATGTTCGGCCGCTTCGGGTTCGACACCGACACCGCCGACATCCGCGCGCGCACACTATATCTCACGCAGGTCGGCTATATCTCGATGACCACGGTCGAGCCGCGCAAGACCCGCCTTTCGCGGATGCCCGGCTATGTCGAGGCGTTCACCGGCCTCGCGCCGACCCGAGGGGAGTTCGAACGCTTTCTTTCGCGCCATCGCTGAGCCCGGCGGCGGCATCGGCGACGCACCAGACCGGCAGGTGATCCGAGGCGATCCGCGCCGCGCCCTGTCGCAGCACGCCGGTCTCGCGCAGCTGCACGCCGGGGCCATGGGCGAACCGGTCGAGCGGGGCGACGGGCCGGGCGGCGTGAAAGGTCGCGCCGGGCGAGACCACGCGCAGAACGTCGTTCCAGGGCTCGAAGCCGCCGTCGCGCGACCATTCGTTGAAATCGCCGCAGACGATCGCGTGCCGCGCCTTCGGCCCGAGGTGATCGAGGATGGCGCGCATCTGACGCAACCGCCAGCGGCGGAGCAGGCCCAGATGGGCGCCAACGACATGCAGCCCGCCCAGCCCGACCATCACCGCGCCCCGCGGCTCCAGCCCCGGCAGGTCGAAATGCGCCGTCGCGTCGATCTTCAGGCCCCGCCGCACCAGCACCGCGTTGCCGTGCCAGCCCAGGCTGACATCCGTTCGGGCGAGGTCGACGGCGCGGTAATCCGTCTCCTGCTCGATCAGGAACCGGGGCAGGGCGGTGGGGCGCGATCCGAGCCGCCGGTCGGCCTCCTGCAGGACCACCACGTCCGCATCGAGCCCGCCCAGGATCGACAGGATCCGCTCGGGGTGGCGGCGCCGGTCCAGCCCCACCGCCTTGCGGATGTTGTAGCTGACGATCTTCACTTCCATCACAGCACCGGTGCCAGCAGCCGCGCGAGCGGTGCGCCGATCGCGATCGGGAGGGGCTGTTCCGCGAGGCTTTGCTCCAGCAGGGTACATTCCTTGAGATCCGCGGTCAGCATCGTCTCGACCTCGCGTGCGAAGGCGGCGTCGTGCATCACGGCCATCGTCTCGAAGTTCAACCGGAACGACCGATTGTCGAAGTTCGCCGTGCCCACGGCGGCGATGTCGTCGTCCACCAGCACGACCTTCTGGTGCATGAATCCCTGCTGGTACCTGTGCACCTTGACCCCGGCCCGGCGCACCTCGTCGAAGAAGGCGAAGGCGGCCAGCCAGGGCAGGTAGTGGTCGACGGTATCCGGCACGATCAGCCGTACGTCGCAGCCGCGCAGCGCCGCGTCGCTCAACGCCGTCAGCGTGTCGATGTCCGGCACGAAATAGGGCGACGCGATCCAGACCCGGTTCCGCGCGCCGGTGATCGCGCTGAAGAAGAACAACGCGCCCGTGTCCATGTCGTCGCCGGGCCCCATCGGCACCAGCAGACCGGTCATCCCGGCGGGGTCGATCCCCGGATGCCAGCCCATCGCATCGGCCAGCGATTCTCCGGTCGCCCAGTGCCAGTCCTCGGCAAAGACGAGCTGCAGCTGGCTGACGATGGGCCCGCGCAACCGCAGATGCGTGTCGCGCCAGACACCGTAGGCTGGGTTCCGGCCCAGATAGGTTTCCGACACGTTCAGCCCGCCCATGAACCCGGTCTCGCCATCCACGATCACCGTCTTGCGGTGATTGCGGAAGTTGATCTGCAGGCGCGAGGTCGGCCCCCGCGCGGCGCGCGGGTCGAGGATGCGGATGCCGGCGTCGGTCAGTCGCTGGCGATAGCCGCGCGACAGGCCGTAACTGCCGACGCCGTCATAGATGACGCGCACCGTCACGCCGCGCTCGGCGGCGGCGACCAGCCGGTCGGCCAGCGCCTGTCCGACCGCGTCGTCGACGATCGTGTAGAACTGCACGCAGACATAGCGCCGGGCGCCCTCGATGGCCTCGAAGATCGCCTCGAAGGTCTCTTCCCCGTCGATCAGCAGTCCGGCATCGTTGCCGCCGACGATTGGCATCTTGCCCATCCGCGCGAACGCGATCAGCCGCTGCCGCGCGTCGTCCCGCGGCGGATAATCCTGCGCCTGCGCGGCCAGCTGGCGCGTCAGCTCGCGGCTGCGGCGCCGCGCCTCGGTATAGGCGCGCAGCTTGTGGTGGCCGAAAATGACATAGGCGGGCACACCGAACCACGGCGCCGCCAAAAGGAAGATCACCCAGGCGATGGCGCCCTGCGGCGTCCGTGCCGAGGCCACGGCCCGCCAGCTGCAGAACGCCACGATCCCGAGTGCCGCGACACCGAGGAGAAGGGGCCAGATGGCTGTCATCGAGGGCCTTTCCCACATTCGTCCCGGCTTCACGGGTTACCGCGCGGGCGCGGCGGGCGCCAATCAAAAACCGGACACGGCTCGCGCCAAGAGACAGGTTGGCCGCGAGGTTTGTCGCCCGGAAGGTCGGATTTTCACCGGAAACTCGGGAACTTGGCCGTCGTCCCGGCCGTTCGTTCGATGTTGCCCGTAGCAATTGCCCCTCGTTGACAAGTCGACCCGATACGGCGACGCCGCGACGCCCGTGCGCGGGCCCTGCCGTCCGCGCCACGTGGCCTGTCCCGAACACCCGTCGGTCCGGCGCTGCCGCTCCGGCGGACCCAAGGAGCTTTGAATGACGTCTTCTCCCACATCCTACCGACTCGGCGCGATCCTCGTGTTCGCGGGGTCGGTGGCGGCCTTCGTGCTGGCCCTCTACGCCTACCTGACACCGCTGACCGGGGTGAACGGCACCCTCGGCGCCCTCGGGCTGGTGATCGGCACGCTGGTCCTGGCGCTCGCCGCGCTGGTGCTGCCCGCGCTCCGGGGGCGGGCAGGGCGCAACGTGCTGCGCCTCGTGATCCTCGCCGGCCTCCTCGCGGCACTGGTGGCGGGGCTGCTGCTGCACCGCTGGTTCGTCGGAGTCGCGATGGTGCTGGGCCTGATCGGCATCTTCCTCGACATGACGCGCCCCGCCCGCGCGGCCGACCCGACCCGCACCAAAGGATGATCCCCATGATCCGACACCCGATGACGCGCGGTCTCGCCACCGCGCTACCCCTGATCCTCACCGCGACCGGCGGACTCGCGCAGGAGGCCGACCCGGCGCCGTCGCAGAATGACCAAGGCGCGAGCACCGGCGAGGCGTCCGCGCCGTCCGGCGACGACGGCGCTGACACGGCCGCCGAGCAACCGACCGACGCCGGCGACGACGACGCGGCGGCGGAAGAGACGCAGGCCAGTGCCGAACCGATTCCGCTCGTGCCCGAGACGCCGACCTGGGATTCCTTCCACGGTCAGCTCAACGCGCAGAAATACAGCCCCCTCGACCAGATCACCGCCGACAACGTCGACCGGATCGAAAAGGTATGGGAGGTGCATACCGGCGATGTCTCCGACGGGTCGGGTGACCTGCCCGCGACAGTCTGGTCGGCGACCCCGGTCTTCGCCAACGACACGCTCTACATCGGCACCCCGTTCTACCGCATCCTGGCGCTCGACCCGGCCACGGGCGAGGAGAAGTGGAGCTTCGACACCCAGTCCAGGCTCCAGGCGCTGACCCAGCCCGCGCTCAAGAACCGCGGTGTCGCCTATTGGGAGGCCGACGACCCGGTCGAGGGCGAGAGCTGCCAGAAGATCGTCTATATCGGCACGATGGACGCGCGGCTCTTCGCCGTCGACGCCGATTCGGGCGAACCCTGCGCCGATTTCGGCGACGCCGGCGTCCTGGACGTGAACCAGTGGAACGACACCAACGACCGCTGGCCGCTGTCGCTGCTGCAACCGCCGACAGTTGTCGGCGACCACCTTGTCCTCGGCTGGGCCGGCAAGGACTGGGCGTTCGAGCAGGCCCCGCCGGGCACGGTGTTTTCGCTGGACGCCCGCACGGGTGAACTGGAATGGACCTTCGAGACGCTCCCCGAAGAGATGCGCGAGGACAGCGGCACCGCCAATGTCTGGACGCACATGTCGGCGGACGAGGAACTGGGGCTGGTCTACCTGCCGGTGTCCTCGCCCTCGCCGAACTACTGGGGCGGCAACCGCACCGGCGAGGCGCCGCTCGCCACCTCGACCACCGCCGTCGACATCGAGACGGGCGAAGAGGTCTGGCACCGCCAGTGGGTGCACCACGACATCTGGGACTACGACACCAACTCCGCGCCCACGCTGATGGACATCACCGTCGACGGCGAGGAGATCCCGGCGCTGATCCAGGGCACCAAGCAGGGCTATCTCTTCGTCGTGAACCGCGAGACGGGCGAGGATGTCTGGCCCATCGAGGAACGCGAGGTCCCGCGCGGCGACGGCACCGTCGAGGGCGAGGTCTATCCCGAGACGCAGCCGGTCCCGACCCGGCCCGAACCGCTGCTGGATCAGGCCGAAAAGCCCGATGTCTGGTGGCTGGCCGACCTCGTGGGCTTCGGCGAATGTTCGCGGCTGTGGGACAACCTCTGGTACGAGGGCATGTATACCCCGCCCACGACGAAGGGCGAGGGCACGCTCGCCTACCCCGACAGCGCTGGCGGCGTGCAATGGGGCGGCGTCGCCTTCAACGCCGAGAGCCAGGTCGCGGTGGTGAACACCTCTCACATCACCCAGTTCATCCAGCTCTACGAGCGCGAGGCCTATGAAGAGGCCGACAGCGGCTCGGGCAACAAGACCGGGTTCTCGCCGCAGGAGGGTGCGCCCTACGGAATGCAGCTCGGCACCGCGTTGAACTGGCTCGGCATGCCCTGCTGGGAGCCGCCCTTCGGCGAGCTGGTGGCGATCGACATGACCACGGGCGAAATCGACTGGCGCAAGCCCGTGGGCGCGAGCCAGAAATACGGCTTCTTCATGCCCGAAAGCTGGGGCTCGCCCACGATCGGCGGTCCGGCCGTGACGGCAGGTGGCGTGATCTTCATCGGCGCCTCGATGGACGCCAAGTTGCGCGCCTACTCGCTCGAGACCGGCGAAGAGCTCTGGGAGGATCAGGCGATGGCCCCCGCCGTCGCCAACCCCGCGGTCTACGAATACGAGGGCCGGCAATACGTGGCCTTCGTCGCGGGCGGCAACACGATCCTCAAGGACCAGGTCGGTGACCAGGTGGCGGTCTACGCGCTGCCCGAATGATCCCTCCGGCGGGGCGTCCCGTACGTCGCCCCGCCGCCTTGACCGGCACTGAACGACGATCCCGCGCGCCCCGCCCGCCGGGAGAGTTGACAAGACCTACCATTTTAATCAGGAATACTCTCAGTGTCCGGACACGATGGTTTCGGGCCATCCCGACAGAGTCTGAGAGACCGTGCCATGACCCACAGCCCCGACCCTCAAGTCTTCCACGCCTCCGCCAGCGACATGCCCACCTACGACGCGCGCAGCGTCACCGGCGCCGGCACCCAGGCCCGTATCCTGCTCGACGGCCAGACCTACTATCTCCGGATCACCAAGGCGGGGAAACTCATCCTCACGAAATGAGGCGTGGCTACGCGCCGGCATTGACCCCGGCACAGCCCGCGCCCATTTCCGAGTGAAGCGGTCAGGATTGGCCGCGCCCCCGCAACACAACGATCACGGACCCGCCATGACGGCCACGCCCCGTCCCGACACGACCGCGCCCCATGGCGCGCACGCGCTGCCCGAGGCCGACCGGGCGCTCCTCAACCGCCTGCGCCTTTCGGCGCTGCGCTGCCGCGCCGCGTCCCGCACCGACCTGTTCCAGGCCTGCGCGCTCCTCGGGACCGACCCCGAGGCCGGCGCGCCCGCCTTCGCCGAGGCGCTGGTCCGCACCCTCGACCAGGGGCTCGGCCGCCGGCCGATCCTATACCGCCCCGGCGCGGCGGACCTCAGTTTCGACGAGCGCTGGCTGATCTCGCTCGTGGCCGCCCTCCGCCGCGGCGACGAGGCCTCGGCCACCTTCCTGCTGAACTCCCGCCTGGTGCATGGCGCCCGCCGGTCGCTGGGCTTCCTTGCGGCCCGGCTGGCACGCCTTATGTGGGAAGAGAACGACGATCCGAAGGAAAGGACACATCATGGCTGAGACCGCACGCACCCTCGAACCCTCCGCCCTCGAGGCGATCGCCGACGCGCTGAACCAGTCTGTCGCCGAAACCGTGGTCACCACCATGCTGGCCCAGAATTTCCACTGGAACGTCAAGGGCATGGCCTTCGGCCCCCTGCACGCGCTGTTCCAGGAAATCTACGAGGATCACTTCGCCGGCCAGGACGACCTCGCCGAGCGTCTCCGCGCCCTCGACTGCCATGCCGAGGGCAATCTCGCCGGCATGCTCGAACGCTCCAAGGTGGACGAGGCCGACGGCCACCAGACCGACCGCGAGATGGTCGACCGTCTCGCCAAGGCCGAAGAGCAGATCGCCTCGACGCTCGCGGGCTTGGGTCACGTCGCGGCCGGCAACGGCGACACCCTGACCGAGGACCTCGCGATCGAGCGGGGCCGCATCCACGAGAAATTCGCCTGGATGCTCCGCGCCCACCTGCAGGTCTGAGTGCGGGCGCTTCTTCTGCCTAAAAATATCCCCGCCGGAGGCGCCGCCCCGGCGGGGCGGCCAGACGCGGCGGCCGGAGGCCGCCGCAGACATCGCATGCGCCCGTCAGGGCGCGCCGTTCCGATCGCCAGCGCTCAGCGCCGCCGGTAGAGCGCCAGCACCACCGGCGCCAGCGTGACCGTCAGCACCGCCGGCGCGATCAGCGCCAGCGCCAGATCGCCCCAGCTCGCCGATCCCGCCATTAGCCCGCGCATCGCCGTGGTGATCAGACTCACCGGGTTCACGGCGACGATGGTCTGCAGCCAGCCCGGCATCGTATCGGGTTGCACCATCACGTTCGAGGCGAAGACCAGCGGAAAGAGAAAGCTGAACCCCAGCGTCATCACCGTCATCGGCGTCCGCACCAGAAGTCCGAGCACCAGGAAGATCCAGCCGAATCCCAGCGCGATCACGATCAGCAGGGAAAAGGCTGCCACCACCCCCGGCACCCCCGCCTCGGGGCGATAGCCCAGCACCAGCCCGATCGTCAGGATGATCAGCCCGGCGATCAGGTGGCGCAGGATGTCGCCCACCATCAGGCCGGCGAAGGGGGCGAGCGGCCAGATCGGCAGGCTCCGGAACCGGTCGAACAACCCCTTTTCCAGGTCCGTCGACAGGCCCATGCCGGAATAGACCGCGTTGAACGTCACCGTCTGCACGAGGATGCCCGGCAGGAAGAACTGCAGGTAGTCCTGCGGCGTCCCGGCCAGCGCGCCGCCGAAGACGAAGGTGAACAGCAGCGTGAACATGATCGGCGTGGTGATCAGGTCGAACAGCTGCTCGGGCACGTGGACGAATTTCAGCACCGCGCGCCAGCCGAAGACCAGCGCGTTCTGCCCCGCCGAGGGCCGGCGAGGCCGCTCCACCCGCTCGACCTGCCCCAGCGCGGGTGTTTCGCGCGCGGAACGGTCCGTCGTCGCTTCGCTCATGCCGTGGCCTCCCGCGTTTCGTCATGGGTGAGGGCGAAGAACACCTCTTCGAGGCTGGGCGAGCCGAGGGAGAAATCCGCGACCTCGATGCCGGCCTCCGACAGCGCGGTCAGCGCCGCGGCCGCCGCCGCGCTGCTGCGGGCGGGGACCGACAGCTTGCCGCCCTCTGGGCTGCGCTGGACGCTCTCGCCCAGCCGTGCCGCCAGCAGCGCCGAGGCTTGATCAAGCACGGCGGGATCGGCGAGCGTCAGGTGCAGCATGCCCGAGCCGATGGCCGCCTTCAGCTCGCGGCTGGTGCCCTCGGCGATCTTGCGGCCGCGGTCGATGACGGCGATCCGCTCGGCCAGCTGGTCGGCCTCTTCGAGATATTGCGTCGTCAGCAGGATGGTCACGCCCGACCGGGCGAGGCCGCGGATGATGCGCCAGACCTTCTGCCGCGCGCCGGGGTCCAGGCCCGTCGTCGGCTCGTCGAGGAACAGCACCCCCGGCGTCACCACCAGCGAGGCGGCGATGTCGAGCCGCCGGCGCATGCCGCCGGAATAATCCTTGACCCGCTTGCCGCCCGCGTCGGCCAGGTCGAAGGCGGCCAGCAGCTCGGTCGCCCGCCGCCGCGCCCCGCGCCAGCCGAAGCCCCAGAGCAGTGACAGCATCACCAGGTTCTCGCGCCCGGTGAGATCCTCGTCGAGCGACGCGAACTGCCCGGTCATCGCAATGGCCGCGCGCACGCCCTGGGGATCGGCGGAAAGGTCGTGGCCCATGATCGTCGCGCGGCCCGCGTCCGGTGTGGCGAGCGTGGCCAGCATCCGCATCATCGTCGTCTTGCCCGCGCCGTTGGGGCCGAGCACGGCGAAGATCGCGCCGCGTGGCACGATCAGGTCGATCCCGGCCACGGCCTCGACGCCGCCGAAGCTCTTGCGCAATCCGCGCGCCTCGATCGCGGGAGTGGGTGCCGCATCGGTCATCGTCTCCGCCTCCAATGATGACGCCGCTGTCGTAGCACAGGACGGGGCGGACGGAACGCGGAAAACGGGCCGGCTCAGGCGGCACCCAGCTCGATCACCGCGCCCCCGGCCGCGCGGGCGTCCTCGGCGTCGTGGGTGACCATCAGCACCGGCAGCCGCCGGTCTGTCGCCCGCGCGAAGACGAGGTCGCGCATCTGCGCCCGGAGCGCGGCGTCGAGGCCCGAGAACGCCTCGTCCAGCAGCAGCGCGCGGGGGTCGGCCAACAGCATCCGCATCAGCGCGACGCGCGCCTTCTGACCGCCCGACAGGGTGGCCGGATCCCGGTCGAAAAACGACGGCAGGCCGATTTCGTCCAACGCATGCTGGACTTTTTCGCGGCGTTTCGCGCGCGAAACATTTTCCGATAGCCCGAAGGCGAGGTTCGCGCCGACACTGAGATGGGGAAACAGCAGGTCGTCCTGGAACAGGATTCCGACCCGCCGCCGGTCGGGCGGCAGGCGGGTGATGTCGGTTCCGTCGAGCCGCACGGTGCCGTGACCGGAGAAGCCGGCGGGCAGGGTGCCGGTGATGAAGGCCAGCAGCGTGGACTTGCCCACACCCGAGGGGCCCATCACGGTCAGCACCTCGCCGGGTGCGACGGTGCGGTCGATCTCGATCAACCGTGTGCCGTCGCGTTCGATGCAGACGCGGTCGAGCTGCAATCCGTCAGCCATGCAATCCCCTCCGGTGGCGCCAGATCAGCGCGGGCAGGGCCAACGCCAGGGCGAAGGGCAGGAACACCGCCGCCGTCTGCGCCACGCCCCAGACCCCGATCGCCCGCCGGTCCCCGCCCGAGGCGAGCGCGACGGCCTCGGTCGTCAGGGTCGAGACGCGGCCGCCGCCGACCAGCAGCGTGGGCAGGTATTGCCCCACCGAGACGGCGATGGCCACCGCCGCGCTCGTCAGGATCGGGCGCAGCAGCATCGGCAGGCGGATGCGGAACAGGACGCCCGCGGGGCTCGTGCCGAGTGCCGCCGCGACGGTCGCGTTGCGGCCGTCCCAGGCCCGCCAAGGATCGCCCAGCGACAGGAACACGTAAGGAAGCACGAACACCAGATGCGCGGCGATGACCGGCAACAGCCCGGTATCGGCGCCGAGCGTCAGCAGCAGCGTCTGGAGCCCCGGCAGGAACGCGGTCTGCGGCACGAGCAAAGGTAAATAAATCAGGAACATACCGCGCGGTGTGATGGCGCGGCCGCTGCGGTGCTCGGCTTCGAGGCAGCCGGTCACCAGCACCAGCGCCGCCAGCGTCGCCGCCAAGGCGATCAGCGCCGTGGTGCCCCCCGCCGCGGCGATGCCGGGCAGGTGGCGCGTCCAGCTTTGCAGGTCCAGCGTGTCGGGCAGCGGCGCGGGATAGCCCCAGAAGCCCGCCACCGACCAGAGCCCCAGGCAGGCGAGGCTGGCCAGCACCGCCAGCGCCGCCAGCGTTCCGAACGCGAAGCCGGCATACCGCAGGCCCGCGTCGCGGCGGCCCCGCCCCCCGTTCATTGCCCAAAGGCAGCCCAGGCGTCCCACCGCCATCTCGCCCAGCCGCCAGGCGGCCAGCGCGCCGACGACGAGCCCAAGCTGCAGGAGTGCCCCGGCCGCGGCCACCAGCCGGCGCTGCAACTCCGGATCTCCCATCCAGATGACGATCTGCACCGACAGCGGCGGCGGCGTCGACGGGCCGAGGATCATCGCCACGTCCACGACCGACATGGAATAGGCGAGCACCACGTAGACCGGCAGCCGGATCTGGGCGTAGACCGCAGGGAACACGGTCTTGAGCCATCCCGTCACGCGCCCGTAACCCAGCGACCGCGCCACCCGCATCCGCCGCGCGGCATCCGCCTGTCCCAGCGCGGCCAGCGCCATCAGCAACAGGAACGGCATCTCCTTGGCGACGAGGCCGGCGGTCATCGCAAGGCCCCAGGGGTCCTGCACGATCAGCAGGTCGGGCGGCCTGTCCCATCCGGTCGCCCAGGGCGAGGTCAGCCGCGCCAGCCAGCCCGAGGGCGAGATCAGGAAGGCCAGCCCGAACGCCGTCGCCGCGTGGGGGACCGACAGCAGCGGCGAGAGCAGCCGCTCCAGCAGCCGGAAGCTGCGGGTCCCCGACCAGCCGGCGAGGATCAGCGTCACGATGCCCAGCGCGCCCGCGGTGGCGAAAAGGCCGGTGGTCAGCGACAGCCGCGTCGCGGCGCCCAGACCCGGCCAGGCCCAGAGCGCGGCGAAGGCGTCGGTCGACCAGTCGGTGAGGCCGGCGGCGGGCAGGTAGCCCAGCGCCGGCAGGAGGGTCCCGGCAAGGCCGGCGGCCACGGGACCGAGCATGGCGATCAGCGTCAGAGCCGGCATCGCGGCCAGCAGGGGCGGCGCGGCGTGCGCGGACGGCCCCGACGGGGCGACGCGGCCGGACATGCGGTGGGCCCGCGTCGCCATCGCCGGTTACTGGCCGGTGCCGTAGCGCGCGGTCCATTCCTCGGAGATGCGGGTCATCCAGCTGGGATGCGGCTCGGGCTGGACTTCGCCCAGCTCGTCCGGCGACAGCGTGGCGACGCCGAGATCGAGCGCCTCGAACGCGGCGCGGTCCTCGTCCGACAGCTTGTCCATGTCGAGCACCGTGCCATAGCCCAGCACATCCGGGTCCTGGGCGTGCACCTGCGCCTCGGGCGACATGAGGTAGTTCGCCAGCGCCATCGCCCCGGCCTTGGAGCCCGAATTGTAGGGGATGGCCACGAAGGAGGCGTTGCCCAGCGTCCCGTCGTCCAGCACGAAGGTGCGCACGGCGGGTGGCAGGCGGTTGTCGGCGATGGCGGTCGAGGCCTCGCCGGGGCTGAACGAGATGGCGAGGTCGATCTCGTCGTCGGCCATCAGCTGCAACTGCGCGGGGCCCGTGGCGGGATAGGCGCGGCCGTCGCGCCACAGGGTCGGCGTCAGTTCGTCGAGATAGGCCCAGAGCGGGTCCACGATCGCGTCGTAGTCGGCTTCGGACACGGGCTGCGACAGCACCTCGTTGTCGTCGGTGATGTCGATCAGCACCTGCTTGAGAAAGGTCGTGCCCAGGAAATCCGGCGGCTGGGGATAGGTGAAGCGGCCGGGATTGGCCGCGCTCCAGTCGAGGATCTCCTCGGCGCTGCCGAGGGCGCCGTCCATGTCGTCGGTGTCGTACATGAACACGACCTGCGCCATCGCCCAGGGCGCCTCGAACCCCTCGGTCGGGACGGTGAAGTCGGTCCGCACCGTCTTGTCCTCGGTATCGACGTATTGCCAGTTCGGCAGCTGTTCGGCGAACGGGCCCCAGAGCAGGTCGGCCTCTTTCATCTGGGCGAAGTTCGGCCCGTTCAGCCAGATCAGGTCGACCGCGCCGTCCGCGTCCTCGCCGGCCTGCTTCTCGCTCAGGACGCGGGTGACGGAGTCGGCGGTGTCGGCGAGCTTGACGTGTTCGACGGTGACGCCGAAGCGCTCTTCGACGCGGTCGCCGGTCCAGGCGATGAAGTCGTTCGTCGCCGTCGAGCCGCCCCAGGCGTGCCAGTAGACGGTCTGCCCCTCGGCCGCGTCCAGCACGGCCTGCCAGTCGGACGGATCGGGGGCGTCGGTGGCGAGGGCCGCGCCGGGCAGGCAGGCCGCCGAGAGCGCGAGGGCGGTCGAGAGCTTGGTCATGGGGACTCCGTGGTCGTGAAGATGCGGTGCGCGGCGGCGATGCGCAGCAGCGCGGTGGCGTAGCAGAGCGCCCCGAACACCCATGCGAGCGGCGCGAAGAGGCCGGGCAGCAGGCAGAGCAGGACGAAGAAGGCGATCGTTTCCGTCCCTTCGAGGATGCCGTTCGAGAAATACAGCGACTTGGAGCCCTGCGCGGCGGTCTCCATGTCATGTTTCTCGGCCAGGATGGCGTAGCCGAGAAAGCTGGTCGCGTTGAAATAGAACGACGCCAGCAGGAACGCCCCGGCCGCCCCGTTGGCCGCGGGGTCGTTCAGCACGAAGGCGAGGGGAACCGCGCCGTAGAACAGGAAGTCCGCCGCGATGTCGAGATAGCCGCCGAAATCGGTCTTGGCCGTGGCGCGGGCGACCGCGCCGTCCAGCCCGTCGGCCAGTCGCGAGATTGCGAGGAAGAGAAGCGCGAGCCACGGGCGGTCGGCATAGATCAGGCCCGCCGCCACCAGGCCCAGCGCGAGGCCCGCGAGCGTCACGGCGTTGGCGCCGATACCCGTCCTGGCGACGTGGCGCCCCAGCATGTTCAGCGGCGGATCGATGATCCGGCGCGCTCCGGCGTCGAGCATTCTCGGACCTCCCTGATCTGCACTCATCAATGCTGCCGCGGGCCGCGTTCGGCAATCGCCCTGACGGGAAAGTGAGAGCAGAGCGAGGTTTGCAGGACACGGTTGCAGAAAGAGCGGTCCACATCCGGCGCCGCCGGCATTACAACTTTTTAGCATCTGGATTCGCGTGTGGCGATGCGCCACTCGGCTCACAGCCACCAAATGCCCGGACAAGAAGGCAGACAGCCATGACCGACATGACCCGCTCCGAAGCCGTGCTCGCCTCGCTCGAGACGCTGGAGGCGCTGAAGGGCGAGCTTGCCGGCGCGGATCCGTGCGATACGCCGCGGCGGACCCTGATCTGCGCCAGTCACCTGATCGAATCCGCGGCGTTCGAGCTGGCCTCGTCACGCGGTAGCAACGTGGTCGAGCATCTCTTGAGCCGGGCGGTGGAGCTGTTGAAGATGGCCGACCGGCTGGACCAGCCCGGCCCCGAGGATGCCAGCCGCCCGCATTGAGGCCCGTTGTGGCGGCGCGGCCCGGTGGCTAGGGTCGCGTGAGGTGCACTGGGGGGGGGACGCGATGACGGAGATGATCGGCTACGACGAGATGGCGCCGCGGCTGTCCTGGGCGGCGGCCGTCGATGCGCTGGAGGCCGGTCACAGGCGTGCGCGGGCCGAGGTCGACGACCTGTTTCTCGGGCCCTCGGACGCGACGCTGCTGAACCGGGCGGCGCATATCGCGGGGCTGGGATACGGCGTCAAGGCGGTGACGGTGATGTCGGGCAATGCAGACCGCGGGCTGCCCACGGTGCAGGGGGGCATGTTCGTGTTTTCACCCGAGGACGGCCACCTGAGCGCGGTGATCGACAGCCGGCTGGTGACCGAGTTCAAGACCGCCGCCGACAGCGTGCTGGGCGCGCGACTTTTGGCGCGGGCCGACAGCCGCACCCTGCTGATCGTCGGCGCGGGCACGGTGGCGGCCAGCCTCGTCCGGGCCTATCCCGCCGTGCTGACAGGGTTGGAGCGGATCCTCGTCTGGGCGCGCGACCCGGCCAAGGCCGAGGCGTTCCGCGCGGCGCAGGAGGCGGCGGCGGTTCCGGTCAGCGTCGCCCCGGACCTGAGTGCGGCTCTGGACGAGGCGGACATCGTGTCGACCGCGACGATGGCGCGGGAGCCGGTGCTGCATGCCGCGCATGTGCGGCCCGGCACCCATGTGGACCTGATCGGCGCGTTCAAGGCGGACATGCGCGAGGCCGACGATGCACTGATCTCGACGGGTCGGCTGTTCGTCGACAGCCGCGCCACCACGCTTGGCCATATCGGGGAACTGACGATCCCGCTGGCGAACGGCGTGATCGGCGAGGCCGACGTGCTGGGCGATCTCTACGATCTCGTGGGCGGCGCGTCCGGGCGGCGGGACGCGTCGGACGTGACCGTGTTCAAGAACGGCGGGGGCGCGCATCTGGACCTGATGATCGCAGACTACATCGCCCGCCAGAAATAGACGGGGCGGCGCGGGGCCGCCCCGCCGATGGCGTCAGGACCAGTCGCGGCAGACGTACTTGATGTCCATGAAGTCCTCCATGCCATAGCGGCCGCCCTCGCGCCCGATGCCGGATTGCTTCATGCCGCCGAACGGGATCGGCGCGCCGGTGATCTTGGTGCGGTTGATCGCGACCATGCCGAACTGCAGCGACCGGCTGAGCCGGTAGATGCGGCTGGGGTTCAGTGTGTGCAGATAGGCGACCAGCCCGTATTCGGTGGAATTGGCGACCTCCTCGACCTCGGTCTCGGTGTCGAAGGGCATGACCGGCGCGACGGGGCCGAAGGTCTCTTCCTGCATGATGACGGCGTCGCGCGGCACGTCCGTCAGCACGGTGGGCAGGTAGTAGAGGCTGCCCTCTTCGCGCAGCTTGCCGCCGGTGCGAAGGGTGGCGCCCTTGGCCAGCGCGTCCTTGACGTGCTCGTCCTGCTTGGCGACGGCGCGGTCGTGGATCAGCGGCCCGAGATCGGGGTCGTCCATCCCGTACCCCAGGCTCATGCCCTCGACCTTGCGCACGAACTTGTCGCAGAACGCCTCGTAGACCGAGCGTTCGACGAAGATGCGGTTCGCGCCCAAGCAGTCCTGCCCGGTAGTGGCGAACTTGGCCTTCACCGCCTCGTCGACGGCGCGGTCGAGATCGGCGTCGGCAAAGACGATCAGCGGGGCGTGGCCGCCAAGCTCCATGATCAGGCGCTTGATCGTGTCGCTGGACTGGCGATAGAGCAGCCGCCCCACCTCGGTCGAGCCAGTGAAGGACAGCGCGCGGACGCGGGAATCGTCGGTCCATTGCTTGACGATCGCCGACGCCTCGCCGGGGACGACGTTGAACAGCCCCTCGGGAAAGCCCGCCCGGTGGGCCAGCTCGGCCAGGGCGAGGGCGGAATACGGCGTCTCGCGCGAGGGATGGACGACGGTGGTGCAGCCGGCGGCGATGGCGGCGGCGGCCTTGCGCGTCAGCATCGCGGCGGGGAAGTTCCACGGCGTCACCAGCGCGGCCACGCCCACGGGCTCGCGCCACAGCTCCATCTCGGCGTCGGGCAGGTGCGAGGTGACGCTTTCGATGTTCATCCGCTTCGTCTCTTCCGAGTAGAAGTCGGCGAAGCTGGCGGCATAGTCGATCTCGCCGCGAGCCTCGGACAGCGGCTTGCCCTGTTCGAGCACCATGATCTTGGCCAGGTCCTCGCGGTGCTCCATCATCAGGTCGTACCAGCGGCTCAAGAGCGCGCTGCGTTCGGCCGGAAGCGTGCGCGACCAGGTGGCGAAGGTGCCGTGCGCCGCGCCCACCGCGTCGGTCGCGTCGTCGACCGTCGCGCTGCACACCTCGCCGATGACATTGCCGGTGCCGGGATCGCGCACCTCGAAGGTGTCGGTGCCGCGGCCGTCGGTCCACTGGCCGTTGATATAGGCTTTCGACCGGACGAGGTCCGTGTCGGCGACGAGATCTTCGAACGCCATTGCGCCCTCCACGTTGCTTTCGGGATCGTTGGGCTGAGTGTGGTGGCGAATGGTGCCGGGTTTCAAGGGCCCGCGCGCGCGGCCGGGGGTGACAGCTTGGCCTCGATCAGCCCCAGGAATGTCTGCGCCGCGGGCGACGGCGCGCGGTCTGCGGGCTGAACCAGGGCATACGGCACCACGGCCATGTCGGTGGCAATGGGCAATTGCACGATGCGCCCGTCCATCCCGTCGCGGCCGCCGTGAAAGCGCGCGACGGAGCGGGCCACCGGCGCCACGGCGTTCGAGCCGCCGATCATCGCCAGCGTCAGCAGCAGCGACGAGGTCGAAACGATGCGGTCGGGCACCGGCAGGCCGCGTTCGAGCAGGTAGGCCTCGGCGGTGCGGCGCAACAGGCCGCCGGGCGGCTGCATCACCCAGTCATAGCGCAGGCAGTCCGACAGGTCCGCGCCGGGTCGGCGGGTCAGCGGATGGCCGGTGCGCACGATCAGGCTGATCGGTTCGGGCCCGATGGGGCGCAGGGTGACGGCGCGGGCATCCATCGAATCGTGCAGCCGGCCGATGTAGAAATCCAGCTCGCCCGACAGCAGCCGTTCGCCCAGCTCGTCGCTGGTGCCGACCTGAACCGCGATCTCGATCTCGGGCAGGGTGACGCGGGCCTCGCGGATCGCCGGCAGAACCAGCTCCAGCGCGGGGCCGGTGACCGACCCGACATGGACCCGACCGCGCGTGCCCGCGGTGAGGCGGGCGATCTCGCGGCCCGTCTCGTCCAGCTCGGACAGCAGCCGCCGGCCCCGCGCGGCCAAGAGCCGCCCCGTCGGCGTCAGGGTGATGCCGCGCGGGTGGCGATCGTGGAGCGAGGCGCCCAGCAGACGCTCGAGATCGGCCAGCAGCCGCGAGGCCACGGGCTGCGTCATGTTCAGGAACGCGGCCGCGGCGCTGATCTGCCCGGTTTCCTCCAGCGCGGCCATCAGCCGAAGGTGCCGCAGCTTGAGCCCCTGGCGGATCAGGAAGTCACGGTCGTCGCCCGGCATGTCCGATATATTCTTTTTGATATATCCATCCTCTGTAAAGGTATTTGTACTGCATGGCTACCGGTCGCTAACGTCCTGCGCAGACACTTCGGTGTCGGTGGCAGCCGGGGCTTCGCCCGTGCTGTCCGGGAGGAAACGAAAAACCATGAGCCGCACCCACCCCGCCAAAGGGGACGAGGGCGGCCGGGAGGACATTTCAATGAAGACACTCGTTCGCTGCCTCGCGACGACGGCGCTTGTCGCCGGGACGTTCGCCGCGCCCGCCGTGGCGCAGGATGAGGGCTATGTCGGCATCGCCATGCCCACCAAGTCGTCGGCCCGCTGGATCTCGGACGGCGAGAGCATGGTGCGTCAGTTCGAGGAGGCCGGTTACGAGACCGACCTGCAATACGCCGAGGACGACATTCCCAACCAGCTGGCCCAGATCGAGAACATGATCACCAAGGGCGTCGACGTGCTTGTGATCGCGGCGATTGACGGCACCACACTGTCGAACGCGCTGGCCAACGCCGACGCGATGGGGATCGATGTCGTGGCCTATGACCGGCTCATCCGCGACAGCGAGCATGTCGACTATTACGCCACCTTCGACAACTTCCAGGTGGGCGTGCAGCAGGCGACGAACCTGGTCGACGGGCTCAAGCAGCGCTTCCCCGACGCCGAGACCTGGAATGTCGAACTGTTCGGCGGCAGCCCCGACGACAACAACGCCTACTTCTTCTACGATGGCGCCATGAGCGTGCTCGATCCGCTGATCGAGGAGGGCAAGATCAACGTCGTCTCGGGCCAGCGCGGCATGGACACCGTGGGTACCCTGCGCTGGGACGGCTCGGTCGCGCAGTCGCGGATGGATAACCTGCTGTCGGCCAATTACACCGGCGACATGCGGGTGCACGGCGTGCTGTCGCCCTATGACGGCCTGTCGATCGGCATCATCTCGTCGCTCAAGGGCGTCGGCTATGGCTCGGGCGACATGGAGATGCCCATCGTCACCGGCCAGGACGCCGAGATCCCGTCGATCAAGGCGATCCTGCGCGGCGACCAGTACTCGACGATCTTCAAGGACACCCGCGAACTGGCCGGCGTCACGGTCCAGATGGTCGACGCGGTCCTCGGCGGGGACGAGCCGCCGATCAACGACACCGAGACCTACGACAACGGCGTCAAGGTCGTGCCGTCCTACCTGCTCGAACCGGTGCCGGTGACCTCCGAGAACTGGGAGGATGTCCTGCTGGAGAGCGGCTACTACGAGCGCAGCGAGATCGAGTGATCTTGGAGGGTTGGGGCCGGCATGGCGGCCCCGACCGAGCCGTCCCCTGGCCGCGCCGTATCGCGGGCGGGCAGGGGGCCTTTTTCCCTGAGGAATGTGGGAGCGTGCGATGGGCACCATCCTAGAGATGCGCGGCATCACCAAGGAATTCCCCGGTGTGAAGGCGCTTGACGACGTCAATCTCGCCGTCGAGGAGGGCGAGATCCACGCGCTCGTCGGCGAGAACGGCGCGGGCAAGTCGACCCTGATGAAGGTGCTGAGCGGGGTCTATCCCCATGGCAGCTACGAAGGCGACATCGTCTATGACGGCCAGGTCAAGACGTTGCGCGGCATCAACGACAGCGAGCGCGAGGGGATCATCATCATCCACCAGGAGCTGGCGCTGGTCCCGCTGCTGTCGATCGCCGAGAACATCTTCCTGGGCAACGAGCGCGCCCGGAACGGCATCATCGACTGGCAAGAGACGAACCGCCGGACCGCCGAGCTGCTGGCACGCGTGGGCCTGAAGGAGAACCCCGAGACGCTGGTCGACGATCTGGGCCTCGGCAAGCAGCAGCTGGTCGAGATCGCCAAGGCGCTGTCGAAGGACGTGCGTCTGCTGATCCTGGACGAGCCGACCTCGTCGCTGAACGAGACCGACAGCGGCAAGCTTCTGGATCTGCTGATCGAGTTCCGGGCGCGGGGGCTGACCTCGATCCTGATCTCGCACAAGCTCAACGAGGTCGAGAAGGTCGCCGACACGATCACCGTCCTGCGCGACGGGGCCACCGTGGCGCGGCTGGACTGCCGCCAGGGCGTCAGCGAGAACGACATCATCCGCGACATGGTCGGCCGGTCGCTGGACGACCGATATCCCGCCCGCGATCCGCGCATCGGCGAGACGGTGATGGAGGTCCGCAACTGGACCGTGCACCATCCGCTCCACACCGAGCGCAAGGTCGTGGACGACGTCAGCTTCCACGTGAAGCGGGGTGAGGTGCTGGGCATCGCCGGGCTGATGGGCGCGGGCCGGACCGAACTGGCGATGAGCCTGTTCGGCCGGTCCTACGGGCGCGACATCTCGGGCGAAGCGACGATCGACGGCAAGCCCGCGGACCTGTCGAGCGTGCGCCGCGCGGTCAATGCCGGGCTGGCCTACGCCACCGAGGACCGCAAGACCTACGGCCTGGTGATGGACCAGTCGATCCGCCGCAACGTGCCGCTGGCCAAGCTGGACGCGGTGGCGCGCAACATGGTCGTCGACCACGACCGCGAGGCGGAGGTCGCCGAGGAGTACCGGCGCAAGCTGAACGTCAAGAGTTCGTCCATCGAGCAGGAGACGGTGAACCTCTCGGGCGGCAACCAGCAGAAGGTCGTCCTGTCGAAGTGGCTGTTCGCCGATCCGGACATCCTGATCCTGGACGAGCCGACGCGCGGCATCGACGTCGGCGCTAAATTCGAAATCTACACCGTGATCCGCGACCTCGCGGAGGCCGGCAAGTCGATCATCGTGATCTCGTCGGAGATGCCTGAACTGCTGGGCATCACCGACCGTCTGTACGTGATGAACGAAGGCCGCTTCGTGGGCGAGATGCCCACTGCCGAGGCGTCGCAAGAAAAGATCATGTCGCTGATCATCAAGTCGGGGGCGAGGACATGAGCCAGACGACCACCAATTCGTCGAACGACAGCGTGCCGGCCGGCCAGGCCAAGGCAAGCTGGAACTTCCTGCGCGGGCACCTGCGCGAATACGGGATCCTGTTCGCGCTGATCGCCATCATGGCGTTCTTCCAGATCGCCACGGGCGGCATCCTGCTGCGCCCGGTGAACCTGACCAACCTGCTGCTGCAGAACAGCTACATCGTCATCATGGCCATCGGCATGCTGCTGGTGATCGTGTGCGGTCATATCGACCTGTCCGTGGGCTCGGTCCTGGGGTTCATCGGCGCTCTGGCGGCGGTGATGATCGTGAACTGGAACGTGCATTATCTCGTCGCCGGCATCCTGTGCCTCGGTGTGGGCGCGATCATCGGCATGGCGCAGGGATTCTGGGTCGCCTATTTCAAGATCCCGTCCTTCATCGTGACGCTGGCGGGTATGCTGGTCTTCAAGGGGCTGACGCTGTGGCTGCTGGCCGGGCAGTCGGTCGGACCGTTCCCTCCGCAGTTCCAGCTGATCGCCGCCGGCTTCGTGCCCGACCTCCTGGGCGGGGAAGAGATCAACCTGTTCTCCCTGGCCGCGGGCGTGGTCGTAGCCGTGGCGCTTCTGGGGCTGGCGGTGCGTACCCGTGCCCGGCAGATCAGGAACGGCACCGCGGATGAGCCCTTTGCCTTCTTCGCCGCGAAGAACGCGCTGATCTTCATCGCGCTGATCTACATGAGCTGGCTGATGGCGACGTTCCGGGGCCTGCCGAACGTGTTCATCGTGATGGCGCTGCTGATCGCGATCTACTCCTTCGTCACGGCGCGCACCACGATCGGCCGGCGCATCTATGCCATCGGCGGCAACGAGAAGGCGGCGAAGCTGTCGGGCATCAACTCCGAGCGGCTGACCTTCCTGACCTTCGCCAACATGGGCATGCTGGCGGCGCTGGCGGGGCTGGTCTTTGCGGCGCGGCTGAACACCGCGACGCCTAAGGCGGGTGCGACGTTCGAGCTCGACGTGATCGCGGCAGTCTTCATCGGCGGCGCGTCGATGTCGGGCGGTGTCGGAACTGTCGTCGGCGCGGTGGTCGGCGCCTTCATCATGGGCGTCATGAACAACGGCATGTCGATCCTCGGCATCGGCATCGACTGGCAGCAGGTCATCAAGGGCCTCGTCCTGCTGGCGGCCGTGATCTTCGACGTCCTGAACAAGAAGAAAGGGTGAAACGATGCTCCTGTCCCAAATCCGCACGGCGCAGGGCGGCCTGGCCGTCGTCGCCCGCGAGGGCACCGAGGCCTACGAGGTGCGCGGCGCGAGCAGCGTCTATGACCTGGCCATGCACTGCGCCACTACCGGGGAGCGGCTGGTCGACCGGATCGCCGCGCTCGGCCTCGACGCCGCCGTAGACCTCGAGAAGCTCTATGCCGAGGGGCGGATGCTGCCGCCGCTGACCCATCCCGATCCGGCGCACCTGCACTTGACCGGGACCGGGCTGACGCATCTGGGCTCGGCATCGGCGCGCAACGCGATGCACGCCAAGAGCGAGGACGAGAGCGACTCGATGAAGATGTTCCGGCTCGGCGTCGAGGGCGGCAAGCCCGCGAACGGTGGCGCCGGGGTGCAGCCCGAGTGGTTCTACAAGGGCACCGGCGCGGCGCTGGTCGCGCCTGGCGGTCCGCTGGTGTCGCCCGGTTTCGCCGAGGACGGCAGCGAAGAACCCGAGATCGCCGGTCTCTACGTGATCGGGCCGGACGGCACGCCGTTCCGTCTGGGCTTCGCGCTGGCCAACGAGTTCTCGGATCACGTGATGGAGAAGCAGAACTACCTTTATCTCGCCCATTCCAAGCTGCGGCCGGCATCGGTGGGGCCGGAGCTGCTGATCGGGGAGCTGCCCGAGCATGTCGAGGGCACCTCGCGCATCCTGCGCGACGGCGGGACGGTGTTCGAAAAGCCGTTCCTGTCGGGCGAAGCGAACATGTCGCACTCGATCGCCAATCTCGAGCATCACCATTTCAAGTACGAGATCTTCCGGCAGCCGGGGGACGTGCACCTGCACATGTTCGGCACAGCGACGCTGTCCTTCGCCGAAGGGATCGAGACGCGGCCGGGCGACATGTTCGAGATCGTCGCGCCGCAGTTCGGCCTGCCGCTGCGCAACACGCTGACGGGCGGCCCCGAGACGCGGCCCGAGCCGCGCACCACCGTGCGCGCATTGTGACGAGGGGAACAAAATGACTTTCCGGAAGGCAGACTGGCCGCGCCGCCTTCGCAGCCAGGAATGGTACGGCGGCACGTCGCGCGACAGCATCTATCACCGGGGCTGGCTCAAGAACCAGGGCTACCCGCACGACCTGTTCGACGGCCGCCCGGTGATCGGCATCCTGAACACCTGGTCCGAGCTGACGCCCTGCAACGGCCACCTGCGCGAGCTTGCCGAGAAGGTGAAGGCCGGCGTGTGGGAGGCCGGGGGCTTCCCGCTGGAGGTGCCGGTGTTCTCGGCGTCCGAGAACACGTACCGCCCCACGGCGATGATGTACCGCAACCTCGCCGCGATGGCGGTCGAGGAGACGATGCGCGCCCAGCCGATCGACGGCGCGGTCCTGATGGTGGGCTGCGACAAGACCACGCCGAGCCTGATGATGGGCGCGGCCTCGACCGACATCCCGTCGATCGTGGTGACAGGCGGGCCGATGCTGAACGGCTGGTTCCGGGGCGAGCGCGTGGGCTCGGGCACGGCGCTGTGGCAGATGTCCGAGGACATCAAGGCCGGGCGCATGTCGCAGGACGATTTCCTCGAGGCCGAGCAGGCGATGAGCCGCTCGTCGGGGACCTGCAACACGATGGGCACGGCCAGCACGATGGCCAGCATGGCCGAGGCCCTGGGCATGGCGCTGTCGGGCAACGCGGCGATCCCTGCGGTGGACGCGCGGCGCCGGGTGATGGCGCAGCTCACCGGCCGGCGGATCGTCGACATGGTCAAGGACGACCTCAAGCCGTCGGACGTGCTGACCCGCGAGGCGTTCGAGAACGCGATCCGCGTCAACGGCGCGATCGGCGGCTCGACGAACGCGGTGATCCACATGCTCGCGCTCGCCGGGCGCGTGGGCGTCGACCTGACGCTCGACGACTGGGACCGGCTGGGCCGCGATATTCCCACGATCGTCAACCTTATGCCGTCGGGCAAATATCTGATGGAGGAGTTCTTCTATGCCGGCGGCCTGCCGGTCGTCCTGAAACGGCTGGGCGAGGCGGGGCTTTTGCACAACGACGCGCTGACCGTCTCGGGCGAGACCGCGTGGGACCAGGTGAAGGACGCGGTCAACTGGAACGAGGACGTCATCCTGCCCGTTGACCGGGCACTGACCGCGTCGGGCGGGATCGCCGTTCTCAGGGGCAATCTCGCACCGGACGGCGCGGTGCTGAAACCGTCGGCGGCCTCTCCCGACCTGATGCAACACCGCGGTCGGGCGGTCGTCTTCGAGGACATCGACGACTACAAGGCGCGCATCGCGGACGATGCGCTGGAGATCGACGAGACCTGCATCATGGTGCTCAAGAACTGCGGACCGAAGGGCTATCCCGGCATGTCGGAGGTGGGCAACATGGGCCTTCCGCCTAAGGTGCTGCGCAAGGGGATCACGGACATGATCCGCATCTCGGACGCGCGCATGTCGGGCACCGCCTATGGCACGGTCGTCCTGCATACCGCCCCCGAGGCGGCCGTCGGCGGACCGCTGGCCATCGTCCGGACCGGTGACATGATCGAGCTCGACGTGCCAGGACGCCGACTGCATCTCGATGTCTCCGACGACGAGATCTCGCGCCGCCTCGAGGCGTGGACACCGCGGGTCGAGCAGCCCGAGGGCGGCTATGACCGGCTGTTCCACGACCATGTGCGCGGCGCGGATACCGGCGCAGACTTCGACTTTCTCATTGGACAACGCGGAAGGGCAGTCCCCCGTGACAGTCACTGACATCGCCATCATGGGCGTCGGCAAGATCGCCAGAGACGCCCACATCCCCTCGATCGAAAAGCACCCCGGCTTCCGGCTGGCCGCCACGGTCAGCAGCTCGGGCGGGGTCGAGGGGGTCGAGAACCACGCCACGCTCGACGACCTGCTGGCGGCGCGCGAGGACATCCCCGCTATCGCGCTCTGCATGCCGCCGCAGTCGCGGTACGAGGCGGCGCGAACGGCTCTGGCCGCCGGGCGGCACGTGATGCTGGAAAAGCCTCCGGGCGCGACCGTTGCCGAGGTGCAGGCACTCGACCGGCTGGCGACCGAGAGGAACCTCACGCTCTTCGCCACCTGGCACTCGCGCTATGCCCAGGCGGTCGAACCGGCGCGCGCCTGGCTCGCCCGGCGCACCGCGCGTCGTGCGCGGATCACGTGGCAGGAGGACGTGCGCAACTGGCATCCCGGACAGGCCTGGATCTGGAAGGCCGGAGGCGTCGGCGTATTCGATCCCGGCATCAACGCGCTGTCGATCCTGACCGAGATCCTGCCGGTGCCCGTCCGCGTCGGCGCCGCCGAGTTGGAGTTTCCCGAGAATTGCGAGACGCCGATCACCGCGCGTCTCGAATTGAAGGGCGACGGCGGCCTGTCGGTGCTGGCCAACTTCGACTGGAACCACGAGGATCCGCCGACCTGGGACATCGAGGTCGAGACGGACGACGGCACGCTGCGCCTGTCGAAGGGCGGCAGTGAGATGTACGTCGACGGCGCGCCGCAGGATGTGGGTGACACCGGCGAATACGACGCGCTCTACGCCCGTTTCTCCAGCCTGCTCGACACCGGCGCACGGGACGTCGATCTGTCGCCGCTCGTCCATGTCGCGGATGCCTTCATGCTGGGCCGTCGCAAGATCGTCGCGCCGTTCCACGACTAGGCGCCGCATCCTGGCGGCGGCGAGTCCCCGGCGGATATCGCGGCGTCATCCCGCCGCGACAACTTCGACCGGGAACTCTGCCGCCGCCACGCGCCTTCTGTCACGACAGGAGGCGACCGAATGAACATCTCTCTCTCAATCAACGGAACGACGCACGATCTCGACGTCGATCCCCGCACCACGCTTCTCGACGCCCTGCGCCATCATCTCGACCTGACCGGCAGCAAGAAGGGCTGCGATCACGGTCAGTGCGGCGCCTGCACCGTGATGGTGAACGGCCGGCGCATCAATTCGTGCCTGGCGCTCGCCGTCATGCACGAGGGCGACGATATCACGACCATCGAAGGCCTCGGCAGCCCCGAGGCGATGTCGCCGATGCAGGAAGCCTTCGTCGGCCATGACGGCTTTCAATGCGGCTATTGCACGCCGGGGCAGATCGTCTCGGCCACCGCGATGCTATCCGAGCTGAAGGAAGGCTGGCCCAGCCACGTCTCGGACGACCTCGTCTCGGCCCCGAAGATGAGCCGCGACGAAATCGCCGAGCGCATGAGCGGCAACCTGTGCCGCTGCTCGGCCTATCCCGGCATCGTGGCCGCGATCCAGGACACGGCGGACAAGGAGACCACATGAAGCCCTTCGATTATCTGCGAGCCTCCGCGCCGGACGACGCAACGCGGGCCGACGCGACGATCATCGCGGGCGGCACGAACCTTCTGGACCTGATGAAGCTGCAGGTGATGTCGCCCGATCGGCTGGTGGACATAACGCGACTGGACCTCGACCACATCGAGGACCACGAGGGCGGCCTGCGGATCGGCGCTCTGGTGACCAACAGCGACCTGGCCGCCGACGACCGCATCCGCCGCGATTATCCAGTCCTGTCCCGCGCCCTGCTGGCCGGGGCCTCGGGCCAGTTACGCAACAAGGCCACCACCGGCGGCAACCTGTTGCAACGGACGCGGTGCCCGTATTTCACCGACACCGCGCAGCCTTGCAACAAGCGCGAGCCGGGCTCGGGCTGCGCCGCCATCGGCGGGCAGACGCGGCTTCACGCCATCCTCGGCGCGTCCGAGCATTGCATCGCCACCCATCCCAGCGACATGGCCGTCGCGATGCAGGCGCTCGGCGCCGAGATCGAGATCCAGGAGACGACGGGCGCGACCCGGCGGGTCAGCATCCGCGAGTTCTACCGCCTGCCGGGCGACACGCCGCACATCGAGACCGTCCTCGCGCCCGGAGAGCTGATCACCGCCGTCATCCTGCCTGCGCCGCCGAAGGGCCGGCAGGTCTACCGCAAGGTGCGCGACCGCGCCTCCTATGCCTTCGCGCTCGTCTCGGTCGCCGCGATCGTCGACGTGCAGGATGGCCGCATCGCAGCGGCGACGCTGGCCTTCGGCGGTCTGGCGCACAAGCCTTGGCACGACCCGGCGGTCGACCGGGCGCTCGAAGGCGCCGAACCGACGCCCGAGCTGTTCGATGCCGCTGCCGACGTTCTTCTGGCCGACGCGGTCGGGCAGGGCAGCAACGATTTCAAGATCGTCCTGGCGCGCCGCACGATGAAGGCGGTGCTGGCCGAGGCGACGGGTCTGAAGGAGGCCGCATGACACGCCATCTCAGAATGGACGAGCCGCAGGCGCGGCTTCTGGACGAGACCGGGCAGGGCGTCCTGTCGACCCCGCTGCCGCGGCCCGAGGGGCCGCTGAAGGTCACGGGCCGCGCGCGCTATGCGGCCGAGGTCACGATGCCCGACATGGCCGTCGGCGTGCTGGTGCGCGCGACGATCCCGGCGGGACGCGTGACCGGGATGAACACCTCCGAGGTCATGGCGATGCCAGGCGTTCTGGGGGTCTGGCACGGCGGCAAGATGCTGCGGAACCCCGCGCAGGGCACCGCCAACGCGGCACCGGTGCAGCCGGGGGACAAGGTCGCCTATTACGGCCAGCCCATCGCGGTCGTCGTGGCGGAAACTTTTGAGGACGCCCGCGCGGCGGGGCAGGCGCTCAAGATCGCCTATGCGCCCTCCAACGCCGAACCCGACCCCGACACCGCGGCCACCGTCGAGACGGCCGAGGGGCTGGATCAGGGCGACCTCGAGGCGGCGATGGACAGCGCCGCCTACAGCATCGACGCGGCCTACACCACGCCGGGTCACTCCAGCGCTCCGATGGAGCCCCACGCCGCTCTGGCCGCCTGGGAGGGCGACAACCTGGTCGTGCACGGCAGCTACCAGATGCTGAAGTACAACGTGAACGAGCTGGCCGACAGCCTGGGCATCCCGCCCGAGAACGTGCGCATCCACGCGCCCTATGTGGGCGGCGGCTTCGGCTCGAAGCTGGGCATCGCGCCCGAGGCGGTGGCGGCCTCGATCGCGTCGAAGGAACTGGGCCGCCCCGTCCGCGTGGCCATGGCGCGGCAGGACGTGTTCGAGATGACGATGCGGCGCAGTGAGACGCGGCAGCGCGTCCGGCTGGCCGCCGGCGTCGATGGCGTGCTGACGGGGCTGGGGCACGAGGACCGCGTCTCGAACCTGCCCGGCGAAAGCTTCGCCGAGCCGACGGTGCAGGCGACGCATTTCCTCTACGGCGGCGAGAACCGCCGCTACGTGCAAGAGATCGCGCGCGTGAACAGGACGTGCGCGGGCTCGGTCCGCGCTCCGGGCGAGGCCGTGGGCATGCTGGCCCTGGAAAACGCGATGGACGAACTGGCCGAGGCGATGCACGTCGATCCCGTGGACCTGCGGCTTCGCAATATTCCCGACACTCATCCTGAGAGCGGCGTACCCTATTCGGCGCGGTCGCTAGCAGAGTGCCTGCGCGACGGCGCCGAGCGCTTCGGCTGGTCCGAGCGTGGCCTGCCGGGCGAACGGCGCGAGGGCGAGTGGCTGATCGGCATGGGCGTCGCCTCGGCGGCGCGGGCGAACTTCATCATGGAGTCCGAGGCGCGGGTGACGCTCAATCCCGACGGCACCGCCCTGGTCGAGACGGACATGACGGATATCGGCACAGGGTCCTATGCCATCCTCGGGCAGATCGCGGCCGAGATGTTGGGCCTGCCGATGGACAAGGTGAAGGTCGATCTGGGCGACAGCGCGATGCCGCCGGCCTCGGGGTCCGGCGGGTCGTTCGGCGCCGCCTCGGCGGGGTCGTCGGTGTACCTCGCCGCGCAGGAAATCCGGGCCGAGATCGCCCGCAAGCTGGACTGCGCGGACGACGACCTGACCCTTCGCGACGGCAACGCCGTGGCCGACAACCGCAAGACCGCGCTGACCGAGTTGATCGACGCCCCGATGGTCGGGCACGGTCATCTCGAGCCGGGCAAGACCGCGGAGAGCCATTCGCAGGCCGGCTACGGCGCGCACTTCTCCGAAGTCGCGGTGAACGAGGTCACCGGCGAGGTCCGTGTTCGGCGCATGCTGTCGGCCTTTGCGGTGGGGCGTGTCCTGAACCAGCGGACCGCCACCTCGCAGGGGCACGGCGGCATGATCTGGGGCATCGGCACGGCCCTGACGGAAGAGTTGCAGCACGACCCGCGCGATGGCCGCATCGTGAACCGCGACCTTGCAGAGTACCATGTGCCGGTGAACCTCGACGTGCCGGACCTGGACGTGATGCTGATCGAGGAACGGGACGACGAATCCAGCCCGATCCAGGCGAAGGGCATCGGTGAGCTGGGCCTCTCCGGCGTCGGCGCGGCGATCACCAACGCGATCTACAACGCCTGCGGCGTGCGGGTGCGCGACTACCCGGCGACGCCCGACAAGATCCTCGCCGCGCTCTGAGCGCAGGTTCTATCGAACAAAATTCACCGCGGGGCGGCATCCGGCACGACACCGGGTGCCGCCCTTTTTCTTGTCAATACGACATGTTGTGTCCGGGGCGGGGGTGCAACGGCCCAGGACGCGGTCCGACCGGCACCGCTGACAGCTGTTGCCATTTGTCGCACGGCCTCTAGTTTACGCTCAACTTCGCCGACCGGGCAGATGTTCGGCCGGCGGGCGGTTGCTCGTTGTGTCCGGTAGGCCGGTGATCGTCCAAGCATACCACTGCCGGACGCTCCGACAGGGAGACACAACATGCATGACAAGATCCCGCAGCAGCCGCTGTGGATCTTCCCCAAGGTCAACCGACCCGTCTTTGCCGCCTCGGCGGTACTGATCGTCGGGTTCATCATCTTCGGTGGCCTTTTCAGCGAACTCGCGGGGACGATCTTCAGCGGCATGCAGAGCTGGCTTGCCGGGTATCTCGGCTGGGCGCTGATCATCGAGGTCAATGTCCTTCTCGTCTTCGTCCTGTTCCTCGCACTCGGGCCGTTCGGAGACATCCGGCTGGGCCGCATGGACGAGGATCCGGAATACGGCCTGTTCAGCTGGACCGCGATGCTGTTCTCGGCGGGGATCGGCATCGGGCTGATCTACTGGGGCGTCGCGGAGCCGATGTACCATTACTTCTCGCCGCCGCTGGCCGAGCCCGAGACGCAGGAAGCCGCGACGCAGGCGATGGCGATCAGCTTCATGCACTGGGGCTTCCACGCCTGGGCGGTCTACGCGGTGGTGGCGCTGGCGCTGGCCTATTACCACTTCCGCAAGGGCCTGCCGCTGACGATCCGCTCGGCTTTGTATCCGTTGATCGGTGAGAAGATCTGGGGCTTCTGGGGCGACCTGGTGGACGTGCTGGCAGTGTTCGGCACGATGTTCGGCATCGTCACCTCGCTCGGGCTTGGCGCGATGCAGATCAACTCGGGCCTCGGCACGGTGTTCGGAATCCCGCAATCCCCGTTCGTGCAGATCCTCATCATCGCCGGGATCACGGCGATGGCAACGATGTCTGTGGTCGCGGGCCTGGACGGTGGCATCAAACGGTTGTCCAACCTCAACGTGAACCTCAGCATGGTGATGCTGGCGTTCATGGTGATCGTCGGCCCGACGATGTTCATCATCGACAGTTACGTCGACAACTACGGCAATTACCTCAACCAGTTCGTCTCGCTCGGGACCTGGAACGAGGGGTGGACCGGGGGCAGCTGGCAGAACAGCTGGACCATCTTCTACTGGGCATGGTGGATCAGCTGGGCGCCGTTCGTCGGCGTCTTCATCGCCCGCATCAGCCGCGGCCGTACGGTGCGCGAGTTCATGCTGGGCGTGATGCTGCTGCCGTGCTCGATCATGTTCTTCTGGTTCACCGCCTTCGGCGGCACCGCCATCGACATCTCGATGGGCGGGGACCCGACGCTGGTGGAGGCGACGAAGGAAAGCTACGGCGACACGATGTTCGCCCTTCTGGACTACTTCCCGCTGTCCAGTCTGACCTCGGTCTTCGCGATCGTGCTGATCGTGATGTGGTTCGTGACATCTTCCGACTCGGGCAGCTTCGTGATCGACATGCTCACGTCGGGCGGGGACCCAGATCCGCCGAAGATCCAGCGCATCTTCTGGGCCGTGACCGAAGGCGCGGTCGCGTCGGTCTTGCTGCTGGCGGGGGGCCTCAACGCGCTCCAGGCGGCGGCGGTGGTCGCGGGGTTCCCGTTCGCCATCGTGCTGGCGCTGATCGCGATCGGGCTCTACCGCGCGCTGCGGTGGGACGGGCTGATGGTGCACCGTCACCGCCAACGGTTCCGCGACGACAACGAGGCCGAGCACAACCTGCCCACGGATCCGCCGGGCGATGTCATCGGGCGATCGGATTCGCCGCGCTCGCCGTCGCGCGCGGGAGAGCGGGCGCCGGCCGAATAGAACGACCGCCACCGGCGCGATTGGCGCCGGTGGTCCCTTCACTCACGGCAAAAAAGAAAACGCCCAGATTTCTCCGGGCGTTTTCGTGTCTGGGCATCATGTGTCCGACGCGGTGATCAGAACGGGATCTCGTCGTCCATGTCCGACGGGGCACCGCCGCCGCCGCCATAGCCGCCACCGTAGCCGCCGCCCTGCTGGCCGCCGCCACCGCCATAGCCGCCGCGGTCCTCGGGCATGCCGCCACCACCGCCGCCGCCTTCACGGCCGTCGAGCATGGTGAGCTCGGACTTGTAGGGGCGCAGCACGACCTCGGTGGAATACCGGTCCTGGCCGTTCTGGTCCTGCCACTTGCGCGTCTCGAGCTGACCCTCGATGTAGACCTTCGAGCCCTTGCGCAGGTACTGCTCGGCCACGCGCGCCAGCGGCTCCGAGAAGATGGCCACGGAATGCCACTCGGTCTTCTCGCGGCGCTCGCCGGTGTTCCGGTCCTTCCAGTTCTCGGACGTGGCGATGCGCAGGTTGCAGACCTTGCCGCCATTCTGGAAGGTTCTCGTTTCGGGGTCGCGCCCCAGATTGCCGATCAGGATCACCTTGTTGACCGAGCCTGCCATGTGTCGCCTCCGATTCTTGATTTTCGGACCCTATACGCGGCGGACACTCTGTTAAACACGGTTAACAGAAGCCAAACGCGGAAAGATTGATCGTGGCGACAACCGCGGCTAGGGTGCGCTCAGTTGGGACAGTGCAGGTCTGATCGATGCGTCACGCAATCGCGCTGAGCGCCGCCTTGGGGCTCGTTGCCTCCGGGGCCATGGCAGATGCGCTCTCTGTATCTTCGAAGAACCGCCGGCAGCTCTTCGCCACGCAGACGAAGCTTCTGGATGGCCGGGCCGCCTCGCAATATTCCGGGTCGGAGCGGCTGAGACCGGACAAGGTGAAGGTGCCCCAGCACCTGTCGACGCCGCGCTACAACGGCGGCTATGCGGGGCCCTACATCGAGGTCGCGCGAAGCGCCGCCCGCCGGCACGGCGTGCCAGAGGACCTGTTCCTGCGGCTGGTGCAGCGCGAGAGCGCTTGGAACGTCACGGCGGTGTCGCACAAGGGTGCCATCGGCCTGGCGCAGTTGATGCCGGGCACCGCGCGGCGCCTTGCCGTCGATCCCCACGATCCGTCGGCGAATCTCGAGGGCGGGGCGCGCTACCTGCGCCGCCAGTACGACACGTTCGGGTCCTGGCGGCTGGCGCTGGCGGCCTACAACGCGGGTCCGGGCGCGGTGCAGAAGCACGGCGGCGTACCGCCGTACCAGGAGACGCAGAACTACGTCCTCGCGATCTGGGGGCAGTAGGCGGTCAGCCGGCCGCCTTCTGCTTGGCCTTTTCCTTCATTTTGACGGCGAGGGTCTCGACATCCTCGTCGGCCACCTTCGGCACGATGCGGTAGGCGGCGTTGACGAAGCAGAAGAACGCGAATGCCGCGAGGCCCAGGCACAGCGCGCTGACCAGGAGCCGTCCATGGGTCTGGCCGGAGATCCATTCGAACGCCTGTCCGACGCCGCCGGCCTTGCTGGGATCCGCCTGCAGCGCGGCGGCCATGAAGAGCCCGCCGATCACCGTTACCGCGACGCCCTGAGCGGCGACGCCGGCCTTGAGCGCCCAGTTCCAGTTCATCGTGAAATGGTTGGCGCGCAGGAACTTGCGGTAATCCTCGGCGAACGCCTTCTTGAGATAGTATAGACCGGCGCCGATCGTCACCAGCGCGATCGCGCCCACCAGGTAGGGGCCGAAGGGCTGCGACAGAAGCCAGCCGGTCGTGCGCCCGATGGTCGAGCCGCCGCCGCCACCACTCTGTCCGCCGCTGCCGAGGAGGACGGTCAGGGCCAGCACGCCGAGGGCGCCGTGGATCAGGCCGGTCACGATCATCCCGATGCGGGCGATCGTTCCCTCGCCGTCACTGCCGTAATTCTCGAGGTCGAAGGCCGAATCCAGCAGCCGCCAGACCATGTAGCACAGCATCCCCAGGAAGATCAGGATCAGCAGGATGCCACCGCCCGTCGAGGTCTCGAGCTGGCTCAGCGCCTCGGAGGTTCCTTGCGCATCGCCGCCTTGCCAGATGGCGTAGAGCGAGAAGCCGGCGACAACCACGTAGACGAGCCCGCGCCCCGCGTATCCGGTCCGCATGACGGGCATCGCCCAGGATAGTGAATTCGACGACATCGTGCTCTCCCAATGGCTCGGTGTTGCAAGGCCAATGGTGCACGGCGCCGTGAGGTTCCGTGACAATCCCGATCAGGAGCGCAGCGCGTAGCGGTAGAGGTGCATCTCGTGGGTCGGGTGCATCTCGGCCCCGACCACGCGATCGGTGTAATGCCGGTAGAGCGCGCGCCAGTAGGGCTGGATCACGACCCCCTCGTCGCGCAGCAGCGTTTCCATCCGCTCCATCAGCGCGCGCCGCTCGTCGGCCTCCGCGATGGCGAGGCTGTCGGCGAGCAGCCGGTCGAACTCGTCATTGGCAAATCCGGTCTCGTTCCAGGCCTCGCCCGAGCGGTAGGCCAGCGAATAGACCTGCACGCCCAGCGGGCGCTGGTTCCAGTTGGTCGTGCTGAACGGAAAATCGGTCCAGCCGCTCCAGTAGGTCGAGCCGGGCAGGAGGCGGCGGCGCACCTGCAGGCCGGCATCGCGAAGCTGCGCGGCGACGGCGTCGGCCGTGTTGCGCCGCCAGTCGTCGTCGATCGAGATCAGCTCATGCTCGAAATCGGCGAGCCCGGCCTCGTCCATCAGCCGGAACGCCTCGTCGGTGTTCACCTCGGACGGTCCGATATCGGCGTATTCGGGGTGGATCGGGCTGACATGGTGGTTGGCCGCGACCTCGCCCCGGTCGGAATATCCCAGCTCCAGCAGGATGGCGTTGTCGCAAGCCAGCTGCAGCGCCCGCCGGACATTGCGGTCGGCGTAGATGCGCTGTCCCTCGACCTCGGCGTTCTGGTTGCCGCGGATGGTGATGGTGGCGGCGGTCAGCGTCTCGGACTTCACCAAGCCGAGATCGTCGAAGACCTCGATGAAGGTGCCGACGCTCTCGTAGAGCATGTCGATTTCGTCGTTGCGGAACGCGTCGAGCCATGTCGCGGGGTCGGTGCCGAAATCGAGGAACTCGATCCGGTCCAGCTGCACCGGCCCGAACACATCCTCGCCCCACCAGGTGTGGTCGGTCGTCCGTTCCAGCACGGCCCGGTCGCCGACGACGTATTCGGTGATCCTGAAGGGTCCCGTGCCGACGGCTTCGGTCGGATCGCCCCCGTCGTACGAGCCGTGCATGACCGCGGCGGGATAGTCCGACACGCCGGCGATGAGCGAGATGTCGGGCGTGGCGAGCGACAGGCGCACGGTCATGTCATCGACCACGGTGATCGCGTCCGGCCGCGCCTTGCGGGTCGCGGGATCGACGAGCGAGCCCATGCGCGTCGCCATCGAGTTGCCGGTCACCGTGCCGTCGCACCAGCGGCGGAAATTGCGCGCGACGTCTTCGGCGGTGAAGGCATCGCCGTTCGTCCAGGTGACGCCCCCGCGGATGCGCAGAAGGTACTCGGTCGCGTCCTCGCTGACCTCCCAACTGTCCAGCAGCATCGGGGCGATCGAGCCGTCGGTGTTGTACTGCACCAGGTATTCCAGGTGCCCGCGGCAGACATTGGCGAGCTGGCTGAAATCCCAGACCCGCGGATCCTTCTGTTCCAGCACATCCATCTGGATTCGCAGGGTGCCGCCGGGGGCCGCCTCGGACTGGGCCACTGCAGGCTGGGTGAGGCCGGCCATCGCGCAGGCGGCACCGACGCTCAGCCCGAGCGATGTGGCGCGGGTGAGGAATTCGCGCCGGTCCATCTGTCCCGCGCGATACTCCGCCGCGTACATCCGCGCGGCGGGGTGGGTGTCGGCGGGTCCGGGTCTGTTCATGCGTGCCTCCGTCGATGCCCGCGTATTGCGCATGTTCCCGACAAGATCGTCAACGTTCGAGCCGGTCTGTCGCGTGCGTCCCGCCGACACGGTTCCGTGTGACATGGCGTGTCAGCCGTGCTTGCGGAACTCCGACGGGGTCTGTCCGGTATGGGCGTGGAAGGCGCGGGTGAAATAGGCCGCCGAGCGAAAGCCGAGCTGTTCGGCCACCTTCTTGACCGGAGAGCGTGTCTCGGCCAGCAGCCAGCGCGCCTCGTAATGCACGCGGTCCTGCAACAGGGCCGAGGCCGGCCGTCCCGAGGCGGCCCGGCAGGCGCGGCTGAGATGGGTGGGCGTCACGCCGAGCCGCGCGGCATAGTGGGCCACACCCGCCCCGTTGCGGAAGTCGCGCTCGACCAGTGCGGTGAACGCCGCGGCCAGTCGGTCGGCGGCGCGCCTGGGCTCGACCTCTTCCTGCCCCGAGGTCGCCGCCTGTCGTTCCAGCCACACCGACAAGAGCCCTGCGTGATACCTGAGCGCCCGCGCCCGCGCCGGGTCGTCGCGGGAGATCTCGCGCCGAAGGTTGTCGACCATCGCCGTCAGTTCCGCCTGATGCTGCACGTCCCGGACGCGCAGGTGCAGGATCGTCTCGGGCCAGAGAAGGTCGGGCTCGTCGGGCAGGAACACGGCCGTGCCGTTGACCTGTCCCATCATCTCGAACCCGTGCATCGTCCGCGGGGGCAGGAAGATGGCGTTGTTGGCGCCATAGCCGCGCGTCACCCCCTGCATCGTGATCCGCCCCTGTCCGCGGTTGAACCAGTAGAGCACGCCGCGACCATAGCTGCGCATGGCCGCAGTGCGCCACTGCGCGGCCGTCGGCGCACGCTGGATCGGCGCGACCTGGTAGCCTGCTGTCGAATCCGGGGCTGTCGTGGGCTGTGTCACGGGCGGCCTCCCGATGGTGACCTTGGGTAATCGTGATCGGGACGCCCCGCGCGGGCAAGGAGAATCGCTCAGGTTGTTGGCAGCTCGACGGGATGCCAGTCCCGCATGCGGGCGCGGAACCACGTCCGTTGCCGCTTGGCGTATTGCCGCGTCGCGGTCACCGCGCGGTCGCGCGCCGCGCCCAGCGTCATTTCGCCCCTGAGGTGAGCGATCAGCTCGGCCGCGCCGATGGTCTTGGCCGAGGGGCGGTCGGACGACCAGCCCGGCAGGTTCCCGCGCGCCTCGTCCAGCGCCCCGGTTTCGAGCATCTGGTCGAAACGCAGGCCGATCCGGTCGTTCAGCCAGTCCCGGTCGGCATCGAGGACAAGCGGCAGGGTCCGCGAGAGGGGCAGGGCCGGGGGCCCGGTGTCGTCCTGCCAAGCGGCCAGCCCGCGCCCGGTGGTCGCCAGAACCTCCCAGGCGCGCTGCACGCGGACGGGATTCGCGCAGTCGATACGGCCGGCCGTCTCGGCGTCGAGTTCGGCCAGCAGCCCCGCGTGACCTTCGGTCTCAAGCCTCTCCCGCGCCTGCTGCTTTACCTCGTGTGGAACCTGAGGGATGTCGGCCAACCCTTCTGTCAATGCACGAAAATTCAGGCCCGTACCGCCGACGATGATTGGGCGGCACCCCTCCAGCAGCGGCACCACGTCACGCAACCAGTCGCCGGTGGAATAGGGCGTGTCGCCGGGGACGTGACCGTACAGCCGATGCGGCAGCGCACGCTCGTCCTCGACCGTCGGGCGCGAGGTCAGAACGCGCCAGTCCGAAAACACCTGCAGCGCGTCGGCGTTGACGATGAGTCCACCGTGTTGCGCGGCGATCCGGGCGGCGAGAGAGGACTTGCCGCTGGCCGTCGGTCCCGCGATCAGGACGGGCCTGTCGGCCCCTGCGGCGGCGATCGCCTGCTCGGGAGTCATTTGCGCCTCTTGCCGGATTGAACCTTTCCGGCTTTTGCGACATTTTCCGCCGCGACGCAAAATCGGCGGCAGGCAGCGGAGATTCAGGCGATGGACGACAGTTCGGCACCGGGCCGGTCGCGCACCTACGACAGGGTGCTTCTCAAGATTTCCGGCGAGGCGCTGATGGGCGACCAGAGCTACGGGCTCAATCCGCCGACGGTGGCGCGGATCGCCCGAGAGGTGCAGTCTGTGCACGAGCTCGGCGTCGAGATCTGCATGGTGATCGGTGGCGGCAACATCTTCCGCGGCCTGCAGGGCAGCGCACAGGGGATGGAGCGGACCACGGCCGACTACATGGGGATGCTCGCCACCGTGATGAACGCGCTGGCGATGCAATCCGCGCTCGAGGCGCTGGACATCTACACCCGTGTCATCAGCGCGATCCCGATGGATCAGATTTGCGAACCCTACATCCGGCGCCGCGCGGTGAGGCACCTTGAGAAGAAGCGGGTCTGCATCTTTGCCGCCGGCACGGGCAACCCGTATTTCACCACCGACACGGCGGCAACGCTGCGGGCGAACGAGATGCGCTGCCAGGCGATCTTCAAGGGCACCAAGGTCGACGGCGTCTACGACAAGGACCCGACCAAGTTCGAGGACGCCAAGCGCTATGATCGCGTGACCTACGACGAGGTGCTGCAGAAGAACCTCGGCGTGATGGACGCCAGCGCCATCGCCCTGGCGCGCGACAACCGGCTGCCGATCGTCGTCTTTTCGCTCGACGAGCCCGGCGGATTCCGCGGAATTCTTGCCGGACAAGGAACCTACACCACCGTTCATGCGTGACCCCGGCGGAACGCGCGGGCTGGCACGCGTTGCCGTAAGCGTGTAGAACGCGATGAAAACAATAGCAGAGCTGCCCGCCGTGGCAGCCCACGAGAACGAGTGAGCACATGGCCGATACCGACCAGGACATCGATTTCGACGACCTCAAGCGCCGCATGGACGGCGCGATGACCTCGCTCCGGCAGGAATTCGCCTCGCTCCGCACCGGCCGCGCGTCGGCCTCGATGGTGGAGCCGATCACGGTCGAGGCCTATGGTCAGCAGACGCCGATCAACCAGGTCGGCACGATCAACGTGCCCGAGCCGCGCATGGTCACCATCAATATCTGGGACAAGTCGCTGCTCGGAAAGGCCGAAAAGGCGATCCGCGAAAGCGGCCTCGGTATCAACCCGGTGATCGACGGCACAACCATCCGTCTGCCGATCCCCGAGCTGAACGAGGAGCGCCGGAAAGAGCTGGCCAAGGTCGCCGGCACCTATGCCGAGCATGCCCGCGTGGCGATCCGCAACGTGCGGCGCGACGGCATGGACCAGCTGAAGAAGGCCAAGTCGAACGGCATGCCCGAGGACGACCACAAGATGTGGTCGAACGAAGTGCAGGACCTGACGGACAAGTATATCGGCGCGGTCGACAAGGCGCTCGAGACGAAACAGGAAGAGATCATGCAGGTCTGAGACCGCCTTCGCGGTTCGGACGGGCAAGAGAAAGGCGTGGACGCAATGAGCAAGAGCCAGGGATCGCCGCAGCACGTGGCGGTCATCATGGACGGGAACGGTCGCTGGGCCGAGGCCCGCGGCAAGCCGCGTCTGTTCGGACATCACGCCGGCGCGAAACGGGTCCGCGAGATCGTGCGCGCCTGTCCTGACCACGGGGTGAAGTACCTGACGATTTTCGCCTTCTCGACCGAGAACTGGAGACGCACGCAGGCCGAGGTGGCCGGGCTCATGGGCCTGTTCCGCCGCTACATCCAGCGCGAGGCGCGGGATCTGCTGGCCGAGGGCGTGCGAGTCCGCTTCATCGGCGACCGGCGCAAGCTCGACGAAAAGCTCGTCCGGCTGATGGACGAGCTGGAGCTGCTGACCAGCAAGAACGACCGCGTCCACCTGACCATCGCGCTGAATTATGGCGGACGCGACGAGGTGGCGCGCGCCACCAAGCGCCTGTCGCACGAGGTCGCGGCCGGTCGGCTCGATCCGTCACGCGTGGACGAGACCACGCTCGCCAGCTTCCTCGACACCTGCTTCCTGCCGGATCCGGACCTCGTCATTCGCACCAGCGGCGAGGCGCGGATCTCGAACTTCCTGCTGTGGCAGTCGGCCTATGCCGAATACGAGTTCTGTGACACGCTCTGGCCGGACTTCCGCGCCGAGGAGTTCGCGTCGATCGTCGCGCGCTTTGGCTCGCGCGAGCGGCGATTCGGTGCCGTGACCGCATGAGTTCCGGGCCCGCCGGTCGGTGGGACGACCTGAACGTCCGGTTGGTGTCCAGCGTCGTGATCGCGGTCATCGGCGTGCTGGGCTGCTGGGCGGGCGGGATCGCCTTCCTCGTCCTGACGGTCGTGGTCTGCGCCGTCATGGTCTGGGAACTTGCCAGGATGCTGGATCCCGACAGTCCCGCAATCGCGATGGCCGGTGTGGCGGCCCTGTGCCTGACGGTGGCGAACTTCCTGCCGCCGGGCTTCGCGCTGCCGCTGCTGATCGCGCCGGCCCTGGTGGGCTTCGGTCAACTGCCGCGGCGCCGCGCGTCGTTCACCATCTTCACGGTGCTGATCCTGCTGGCGGGCTTCGGGCTTTACACGCTGCGCACGAATTATGGCTTCCTCTGGCTCGGCTGGCTGCTGGCGGTGGTGATCGTCACCGATGTCTGTGGGTATTTCGCGGGCCGGTATATCGGCGGACCGAAGTTCTGGCCGCGCGTCAGCCCCAAGAAGACCTGGTCGGGCACCGCGGCGGGCTGGATCGGGGCGGCGATCGTCGGCGTGGCGATGGCGCTCTGGACCGGGGCGGACCTGCAGCTGGCCGGCATTTCCGTCTCGGTCTCGATGGCGAGCCAGTTGGGCGACATCGCCGAAAGCGCCGTTAAGCGGCGGGTGGGGGTCAAGGACAGTTCGACCCTGCTGCCGGGACATGGCGGCGTATTCGACAGGTTCGACGGGATGCTGGGGGGCGCGGTCTTTCTATTGCTGATCTCGGCCCTGATCGACTTTCCGCCGGGGGTCGTATGAAGCGCGTCAGCGTGCTGGGCTCGACCGGCTCGATCGGTGTGAACACGCTCGATCTCGTCTCCCGCGCACCGGGGGACTACGAGGTCGTCGCGCTGACCGGCGGGGCGAACGTGGTGCTGCTGGCCGAACAGGCCCGGCGGCACGACGCGGCGCTGGCGGTGACGGCGCACGAGGACCGTCTGGACGAGCTGCGCGCGGCCCTGTCCGGCACCGGGATCGAGGCCGCCGCGGGCGACGCGGCGCTCTGCGATGCCGCCCGGCGGCCGGCGGACTGGATCATGTCGGCCATCGTCGGCGCGGCGGGACTGCCGCCTGGACTGGCGGCGCTGGAGCAGGGCACGACCCTGGCGCTGGCGAACAAGGAAAGCCTGGTCTGCGCGGGTCCGCTCATGATGGCGCGGGCGGCGTTCCACGGCGCGACGATCCTGCCTGTGGACAGCGAACATTCCGCCGTGTTCCAGGCCCTCGTGGGCGAGGACATCAGCTCGGTCGAGCGCCTGATCATCACCGCTTCGGGCGGCGCCTTCCGCGACTGGCCGCTCGAGCGTCTGTCTCAGGCCACGGCGGCCGAGGCCGCGACCCATCCGAACTGGGACATGGGCCAGCGGATCACCATCGACAGCGCCAGCCTGTTCAACAAGGCGCTGGAACTTATCGAGGCGAAAGAATTTTTCGGCTTCGCGCCGAGCAAGATCGAAGCGCTGGTCCATCCCGAAAGCCTGATGCATGCACTTGTCGGCTTCAACGACGGCGCGCTCATGGCCCATGTCGGGCCGCCGGACATGCGCCACGCGATCGGCTATGCGCTCCACTGGCCCGCGCGGCGGTCGATCCCGGTCGAGCGGCTCGATCTCGCCCGGATCGGACAGCTCACGTTCCGTGCGCCGGACGAGGCCCGGTATCCCGCGCTGCGTCTCGCGCGGGCGGTCATGGAAGAGGGCGGCCTGTCGGGCGCGGTGTTCAACGCCGCGAAGGAAAGCGCGCTCGACGCCTTCATCGAGGGGCGCATCGGCTTTCTCGATATGAGCCGCGTCGTCGAGGAGGTGCTGACGCGATTGTCAGACGAACGCCTTTCTGTCGCCGCCTTCGATCTTGATACCATCCTCGCGACTGATCATTTGGCAAGGACCGCGGCGGCCGACATCATCGGCACGCTGCAACGGTAAAAGCGGTTACATGGATATCATTGGACTGATCCCGTCGTTCGGCGGCTTCCTCTACACAGTCGTGGCTTTTGTGGTGGCGCTGAGCGTCATCGTCGCGGTCCACGAATACGGCCACTACATCGTGGGCCGCTGGTCGGGCATCCATGCCGACGTCTTTTCCCTGGGCTTCGGCCCGGTCATCTGGCAACGGCGCGACAAGCGCGGCACGGTCTGGCAGCTCGCTGCCCTGCCTTTCGGCGGCTACGTAAAGTTCGCGGGCGACGCCGACGCGGCGAGTGTCGGCAAGGTCGATGCCGGTGAGGCGCTGACCCCGCAGGACCGCCGCGCCACGATGCACGGTGCGCCGCTCTGGGCGCGCGCGGCCACGGTGGCGGCCGGACCGGTGTTCAACTTCGTCCTCTCGGTCGCCGTCTTTGCCGTCGTCATCCTGTTCCGCGGCGTGGCGAGCGATCCGCTGACGGTGGACGAGATCCGCCCCGTTCCCGCCGAGGTGCAGCAGCTTGAGTCGGGCGACGAGATCCTGTCGATCGCCGGAGAGCCGACGCCGCCGCTGGACGAGATGAACGGCTACATCGACACGCTGCCCGTTGAGCCGGTGCTCGACTACGAGGTGCGCCGCGGGGACGAGGTCATCACCGTGCAGGGCCCGCATCCGTTCCCGCCGCTGGTGGCCGGGGTGACCCCGCAATCGGCCGCGATGCAGGCGGATCTGGAGGTGGGGAACGTCATCGTCGCCGTGGACGGAGACGAGGTCTTCGCCTTCGATCAGCTCAGAACGAAGGTCGCGGGCTCGGACGGGCAGGCGCTGTCGCTGGATGTCTGGCGCGGTCCCGACGCCGGCACCGAGACGCTGTCGCTGACGCCCAAGCGGATGGACCTGCCGACCGAGGGGGGCGGATTCGAGACGCGGTGGCTGATCGGGATCACCGGCGGCATGTTCTTCGAGCCGGCCTCGCAGACGCCTGGCGCGTTCGAGGCGCTGAGCTATGGCGCGTCGCAGACGGCCTATATCGTCCAGTCGAGCCTGTCGGGCATCTACCACATGGCCGTCGGCGCCATCAGTTCGTGCAACATCAGCGGCCCGATCGGCATCGCCCAGACCTCGGGCGCGGCGGCCAGCCAGGGGGCGACCAGCTTCATCTGGTTCATCGCGGTCCTGTCGACCGCCGTGGGCCTGATGAACCTGTTCCCGATCCCGGTGCTGGATGGCGGACATCTGGTCTTTCACGCCTACGAGGCGGTGACCGGCCGGCCGCCCAGCGACGGCGCGCTCCGCGTCCTGATGGGAATCGGCCTGGCGCTGATCGGCGCGCTCATGGTGTTCGCGCTGACGAACGACCTGTTCTGCCCTTGACGCCTTCTTGACGTCCAACTCGCGCCATATTCGGGGCCTATCCGCGGACCCGTCCAAACGGGAACGGAATCATGAATCAACTTCAGGACGGCGCGAATAGCCTGTCGCTCCTGTTCGATCTGAACTGGGACCGGCTGCTGTACGTGGCGACGATCATCGGCGCATTGGGACTGGGGGCGTTCGTCGGCTCTCTCTGACGCCGTCCGGACAGGCGTGTCCGGCTTGCACAAGGCCCGCCTTCGCGAACCGGAGGCGGGCCTTCGCGTTTTGACAAGGCGCACCATTCCCAGTACCCATTTCGCAAAGACGACCGAATATGGAATGGGGCGCATGAGCAATCGGGACAGTGGCGTGGCAGCGCGTCGGAAAGGGGCTGCCGCAGCGGTCGGGCGCGGCATCGGAATGGCCAGTGTCGCGGCCATGCTGGCCACCGCGCCGCTGCCGCAGGTGGCGCACGCGCAGACCTACAGTTTCTCCAACGTGGCGATCCAGGGGAACCAGCGGATCGAGCCGAATTCGATCGCCTCGATCGCAGGCATCCCGCAGGGGCAGGCGGTCGGCGCGGCGACGCTGAACGACGCCTACCAGCGGCTCGTCAATTCCGGCCTGTTCCGCTCGGTCGAGATCGAGCCGCAGGGCGGCACGCTCGTGATCCGGGTCGAGGAATACCCGACGATCAACCGCATCAACATCGAGGGCAACGACCGGCTCAGCGACGACGAGCTGCGCCCGCTGGTGGAATCCACGCCGCGCCGCGTCTACAACCCGACGCAGGCCGAAGCGGACGCCGCGGCGATCACCAACGCCTATCAGCAGGCCGGCCGAGTGGCGGCGTCTGTCTCGCCCCGTATCATCGAGCGGTCGGACAACCGTGTCGACCTGGTCTTCGAGGTCGCCGAGGGCGGCGTCAGCGAGATCGAGCGCGTCTCGTTCGTCGGCAACCGCGCCTATTCCGACCGTCGCCTGCGCGGCGTGCTGGAGACGAAACAGGCCGGCCTTCTGCGTCAGATCATCCAGCGCGACACGTTCGTCAGCGATAGGATCGGATATGACCGCCAGCTTCTGACGGATTTCTACAATTCGCGCGGTTACGCCGATTTCCGCATCACGAATGTCAGCAGCGAATTCGCCCGCGACCGCGGCGCCTTCTTCATTCAGTTCAACATCGAGGAAGGCCAGCAATTCGATTTCGGCCAGATTACCGCGTCGTCGGATCTGGCGGAAGTGAACGCGCAGGAATTCCTCAATGTCGCGCGTACCCGCGCCGGCAGCACTTACACCCCGACCGCGATCGAACGCGACGTCGCGCGGATGGAGCGGCTGGCGATCCAGAAGGGCCTGAACTTCGTCCGGGTCGAGCCGCAGATCTCGCGGAACGAGCGCACTTTGACGCTCGACGTGAACTACCGCCTGACGCGCGGCCCCCGCGTGTTCGTCGAGCGCATCGACATCGAGGGCAACCAGACCACGCTGGACCGCGTCGTGCGCCGGCAGTTCCGCACGGTTGAGGGCGACCCGTTCAACCCGCGCCAGATCCGCCAGGCGGCCGAGCGTATCCGGGCGCTGAATTACTTCTCGAACGTTGATGTCGAGACCAGCCAGGGCTCCGCCGAGGACCAAGTGGTCGTCGACGTGAATGTCGAAGAGCAACCGACCGGCTCGCTTTCCTTCGGTGCCAGCTATTCGCTCGAGAACGGGCCCGGCCTGTCCGTGTCGTTCTCCGAGCGCAACTTCCTCGGCCGCGGGCAGACGCTGGCGTTCAGCTACAATACCGGAACCGACTCGGCGGATTCGTCGATTACCTTCATCGAGCCGTATTTCCTGGGCCGTGACCTGCGATATCGCTTCAGCGCGTTCTACAACACGACCGACAACGACGCGGCCGACTACGATACCGAGATCCTCGGCTTCAGCACCGGGTTCGAGTTCCCGATCAGCGAGAACGGCCGTCTCGGTCTGACCTATCGCCTGGCCGAGGCCGAAATCTCGGACGTGAGCGAGGACACCTCGCCGATCATCCAGGCGGAAGAGGGCAGCAAGGTGACCAGTTCGCTCGGCTACGAGCTGAGCTACGACACCCGCGTCACCGGCCTGAACCCCAACGCGGGCGTCCTGCTGGAATTCGGCCAGACCTATGCCGGCGTCGGCGGCGACAATGAGTATATCGAGACCCGCGCGCTCGCCTCGGCACAGACCCGTGTCTACAACGAGGAAGTGACGCTGCGCGCCACGATCGAGGGCGGCGCGATCCACATGCTCGACGGCGATAGCCGCGTGACCGACCGCTACTTCCTGTCCTCGCGCCAGATGCGCGGCTTCGGCTCCAAGGGCCTCGGCCCGCGCGATCTCGAGGCCGAGAACGAGGACGCGCTCGGCGGCAACGTCTATGCGGTGGCCCGCTTCGAGGCCGAGTTCCCGATCGGCGTGCCCGAGGAATACGGCATCACCGGCGGCGTGTTTGCCGATGCGGGGTCGGTCTGGAGCCTCGACAACACGTCCGGCGCCAACGGGGTCGAGGTCGACGATGACTTCCACCTGCGCTCGGTCGTGGGCGTGTCGCTGTTCTGGACCACGCCGATCGGTCCGCTGCGTTTCAACTTCTCGAAGGCGCTCCAGAAGGAGACCTATGACGAGGAAGAACAGTTCGCGATCACCATCTCGACCCGGTTCTGAGACCATGCGCGCCCTGCTGATGGCCTGCGTCCTGGCGCTGGCCGCGCCGCTCTGCGCGGTGGCCCAGCAGCAGGGTGCGCCGGTCACCGTCCCGTCGCCGATCCTGACGGTCGATCAGGACCGCCTGTTCTCGGAATCCGCGTTCGGCCGCCGCATCGCCGCCGAGATCGAGGCCAAGGCCGAGGCGCTGGCCGCCGAGAACCGCCGTATCGAGAACGAGCTGATCGCCGAAGAGCGCGACCTGACCGAGCGCCGCGCCACGCTGGCGCCCGAGGAATTTGCGCCACTGGCCGAGGCGTTCGACGAAAAGGTCCAGCGTCTCCGCGATCGGCAGGATTCCAAGGTGCGCGACGTCACGCGGCTGCGCGAGCAGGCGCAGCAGGTGTTCCTGTCGCAGATCGCCGGGGTTTTGGAAGAGGTCGTGCGCGACCGCGGCGCCGTCGCCATCTTGGACCGGCGTGCGATCTTCCTGTCTGCCGACGCCATCGACATCACCGACGAGGCGATCGAACGGATCGACGACGCGATCGGCGAGGGCGGTGACCTGCTCACCGACACGATCCTGGCCGAGCCGATCGTCGAGTCCCCCGACGCCCCGGACGCCTCCGACACCGCTGATCCGCAGACGCAGGACGACGGCACCGCGCCGGCACCGGCGATGCCCGAGCTCGAAGAGGACCGGCCCGATCCGGTGGAATAGCGCCCGCGCTTGTGCCGCCACGCCCCGCTTGCTAGGCAACGGCACAAGCCAGAACAGTTGCGGACGACGCCCATGACCGACCTCGCCACCGCCGATATCGACCTGATCCAGCGGATCATTCCGCACCGCTATCCGTTCCTTTTGGTGGATCGGGTGCGGGACATCGACGGCACGAAATCGGCCGTGGGCCTCAAGAACGTGTCGTTCAACGAACCGCACTTCCAGGGGCACTTCCCCGGCGCCCCGATCATGCCGGGCGTCACCATCGTCGAGGCGATGGCCCAGACCGCCGCGGTGATGGTCGGTGTGGCGCAGGACCTGGCCGACAAGCAGTTCCGCGTCTATTTCATGGCGATCGACAGCTGCAAGTTCCGCCGCAAGGTCGTGCCCGGCGACGTCCTCGAGATGGCCATCACGACCAAGCGCGGCGGCGGCAAGGTGTGGAAGTTCTCGGGACGCGCCACGGTGGACGGAGAGCTCGCCTGCGAGGCCGAGTTCACCGCCATGATGGAACTGCCCGCCTGAGATGGCGATCCATCACACAGCCCGGATTCATCCCTCCGCCGTGGTCGAGGACGGCGCCGAGATCGGCGCCGGCGCGGTCGTCGGTCCCTTCGCCCTGATCGGGGGGGGCGTGACCCTCGCCGCGGATGTCGAGATTCGCAGCCACGTCGTCATCACCGGCCGCACCGAGCTCGGCGAAGGCACGACGGTGTTTCCCTTCGCGACGATCGGAGAGATCCCGCAGGACCTCAAGTTCGCCGGCGAAGAGACGCGCCTGATCGTCGGCAAGCGCGCCCGCATCCGTGAACACGTCACGATGAACACCGGCACCGAGGGCGGCGGCGGCGTCACGCGCGTCGGCGACGACTGCCTGTTCATGGCCGGCGCCCATGTCGCCCACGACTGCCAGGTCGGCGACAACGTGATCCTGGTGAACAACTCAGCGCTGGCGGGACATTGCGTCCTCGGCGACAATGTCATCCTCGGCGGTCTCTCTGGCGTGCACCAATGGGTCCGCATCGGGCAGGGCGCCATCATCGGCGCCGTTACCATGGTCACCCACGACGTGATGCCCTACGCGCTGGTGCAGGGGCCGCGGGGCGAGATCGACGGTCTCAACCTCGTCGGGCTCAAGCGAAAGGGCGTCGGACGCGAGGACATCACGGCACTCCGGGCCGCGTTCCAGACGCTCAAGCAGGGCGAGGGCGCATTCCAGGATCGCGCCCGCCGCCTCTCGTCCGAGACCGGCAGCGACTATGTCCGCGACATCGTCGACTTCGTCCTGGCCGAGAGCGACCGCGGCTTCCTGACGCCGCGCTGATGCTGGCGCTGATCGCAGGGCAGGGACGCCTGCCGGAACTCCTGGCCGACACGCTCGACGCGGGCAGCGCGCCGTGGCTCCTCTGCGCAATGGAGGGCGCGCCCTGCACCGTTCCGGACGCGGGCCGCGAGTGCCGCAGTTTCCGCATCGAGCGGCTGGGCACGTTCCTGCAGGACCTGCGGCGGGAGGGCGCGACCGAGGTCTGTTTCGCGGGCGCCGTCCGACGTCCCGACATCGACCCCACCGCCATCGACGCCGCCACCGCCCCCCTCGTGCCGCGGCTTTCCCAGGCCATGAAGGACGGCGACGACACGACCCTGCGTACCGTCCTCGCCCTGTTCGAAGAGGCCGGCCTGACGCCCCGCGCCGCCCACGAGCTCAGGCCGGACCTCCTGGTCGAACCCGGCTGCCTGACCCGCGCCGAACCCTCCGTGCGCGACCGCGCCGACATCGACCGCGCGGCCCGGATCGTCGGCGCGCTCGGCGCGGCGGATGTGGGCCAGTCCTGCGTCGTGGCCCAGGGGCAGGCGCTGGCGGTCGAGGCGCTGCCCGGCACCGACCGGATGCTCGCCACGCTGCCCGGCCTCGCCGACATCCGCCCCGATCCCGCCGCCGGGCGCGGCATCCTCTACAAGGCGCCGAAGCCGGGGCAGGACCACCGGGTCGACCTTCCGACGATCGGGCCCGACACCGTGGCGGGCGCCCTGCGCGCCGGCCTCTCCGGTCTCGCCGTCGAGGCGGGCGGCGTGCTCGTCCTGGACCGCGACCGTGTGTGCGCCGATTGCGATGCCGCGGGCCTGTTCCTCTGGGGGCATGTACCGTGAAGGTCTTCCTCGTGGCGGGCGAGGCGTCGGGCGACCGGCTCGGCGCGGCCTTGATGGCGGGGCTGCGCGAGCTCCGGCCCGATATGAGGTTCTGCGGCGTGGGCGGCCCGCTGATGCAGGCCGAAGGGCTCGACAGCCTCTTTCCCATGTCCGACCTGTCGGTGATGGGGCTGGCCGAGATCATCCCGCGCTACCCCCATCTCCGCCGGCGCCTGCACCAGGCTGCCGACGCCGCGGTCTCCGAGGCGCCGGACCTGCTGGTCACGATCGACAGCCCGGATTTCTGCCTCCGCCTCGCGCGGCTGGTCCGCGCCCGCGCGCCCACTCGCATCGTGCATTACGTCGCGCCGTCGGTCTGGGCGTGGCGGCCCGGACGGGCCGCGCGGATGGCGGGTCGCGTCGACCAGGTGCTCGCGGTGCTGCCGTTCGAGCCGCCCTACATGGAGGCCGCCGGCGTCGCCTGCGATTTCGTCGGCCACCCCGTCGTCTCCGAGCCCGTCGCCACTCCGGACGAGATCGCGGCGTTCCGCGACGAACACGCGCTGAAAGGCCCCGCGCTCTGCGTCCTGCCCGGATCGCGCCAGGGCGAGATCGCCCGCCTGGCCCCCGTCTTCGGCCGCACCCTCGCCGACCTCGCCCGGACCATGCCCGACCTCGCCGCCGTCGTGCCGGTGGCACCGGGCCTCATGTCCGCGATGAAGGAGCTGACGAAGGACTGGCCCCTGGAGCCGGTCCTGATCGACGCGGGCGAGAGGTCACGGAAATGGGCCGCCTTCGGCGCCTGCGACGCCGCCCTCGCGGCCTCCGGCACGGTGTCGCTGGAACTGGCGCGCGCCGGCGTGCCGATGATCGTGGCCTACGACATGGCCTGGCTCAGCCGCAAGATCATCACCGCCATGGCGCTGATCGACACGGTGACGCTGGTCAACCTCGTCTCGGAGACCCGCGCCGTGCCAGAGTTCATCGGTGCCAGGTGCCGCGCCGACCTCATCGCGCCAGCGCTCCAGGACCTCCTGCGCAACCCCGAGACGCGCGCGCCGCAACAGGCCGCCGCCCGCCTCACGATGGAGCGCCTGGGCCTGCACGACGCTCCGCCGGGCCTGCGAGCGGCCCAAGCCATCCTCGCACGCCTCTGACCTCTTTGGTCCTGAAAATATCCCCGCCGGAGGCTCCGACGAGTGCCAAGGGCAGCCCCGCCGGATCACCGTCCCGCGCTCAGGCCCCGCGCCAGATCCAGCCGCCGCCCAGAACGCGCGTCGTGCCCGTCTCGTAGAACACGCAGGCCTGCCCCGGAGAGACGCCTTCCTCGGGCGTCAGCAACTCGACCTCGGCGCCGCCATCCGGTAGCGGCCGCAGGATCGCCGGGCGGGGCGGCCGGGTGGAGCGGACCTTGACAGAGATCTCGTGCGGCCCGTCATGGAAGTCCGCGTCCCCCAGCCAGTTGATCTCGCGCACCGGCACCACGCGGGTCGCCAGCATCTCCTTGGGGCCGACGATGACGCGGCAGTTCTCGGTATCGAGCTTCACCACGTAGAGCGGCTCGTCCAGCCCGCCGATGCCCAGACCGCGCCGCTGGCCGATCGTGTAGTGTATGACGCCCTTGTGCGTGCCCAGGACCCGGCCGTCGGCATGGACGATCTCGCCCGGTTCGGCGGCGCCGGGGCGCAGCTTCTCGATCACGCTGGCATAGTCGCCGTCGGGGACGAAGCAGATGTCCTGGCTGTCGGGCTTGTCGGCCACGCCCAGCCCGTATTTCGCGGCCAGCGCGCGGGTGTCGGACTTCGACTGCAGGTGGCCCAGCGGGAACCGCAGGTAGTCCAGCTGCTCCTGCGTGGTGGAAAACAGGAAATACGACTGATCGCGGGCGTCGTCGGCGGCGCAATGCAGCTCGGCCCCGTTCGGACCCATCTTGCGCTGGATGTAGTGGCCGGTCGCCATGCAATCGGCGTCGAGATCCTTCGCCGTCTCCAGAAGGTCGCGGAACTTCACCCGCTCGTTGCAGCGGATGCAGGGCACGGGCGTCGCGCCGCCAAGATAGCTGTCGGCGAATTCGTCGATCACCGCCTCGCGGAACGTGTTCTCGTAGTCGAGCACGTAGTGGGGAAAGCCCATCTCGTCGGCCACGCGGCGCGCGTCGTGGATGTCGCGCCCGGCACAGCAGGCGCCCTTCTTGGCCAGGGCCGCGCCGTGGTCGTAAAGCTGCAGCGTGACGCCGACCACGTCATAGCCCTGCGCCGCCAGTTCGGCCGCGACGACGGAACTGTCGACACCGCCGGACATCGCGACGACGACGCGGGTTTCGGACGGCGCCTTGGCAAAGCCGAGCGAATTCAGCTTGGTTGTGCTGTCGAGGGGCATCTTCTGAACCTTCGGGAGAATGTGCCGCCAATATAGGAAAATTGCCCATATTCACAAGGCGTCGTTTCATCGGCCCTTAAGCGGCTACGGTCATTGTCCGTCCCCGGGGAAACGCAAGGGGTTGCGGGAATGTATCTGAAGAAGGTGAACGGAAAACGGGCCGTCCGGCTGCCGGACGGCCGCACGATGACGCGTGCGGATCTGCCGCCTCAGGGCACGATGCGGTGGGTGGCCAGCCGCAAGGCCGCGGTGGTCCGGGCCGTCGCCGCTGGCCTCATCACCGAGGACGAGGCGCTGGAGATGTATGGGCTGAGCGCCGAAGAGCTGCGCAGCTGGCGATCGGCCGTCGATGTCCACGGTGAGGCGGCGCTGAAGGCGACCCGATTACAGAAATATCGACAACTTTAGATTGACAGGGGCGGCCGCTCTCCTAGTAACGTCGGCTTAACCCTTTTGGTCAATTTCTAGTACCGACGATATCGAAATCCGGAGTTTGTGATGCGAGTGCTTCTTGTTGAGGATGATCCGACGACGTCGCGCAGCATCGAGATGATGCTGACGCACGCCAACCTCAATGTCTATTGTACCGACATGGGGGAGGAGGGCGTCGATCTCGCCAAGCTCTATGATTACGATCTGATCCTGCTCGACCTGAATCTGCCGGACATGCACGGCTACGACGTGCTGCGCCAGGTCCGCCTTGCCAAGATCGAGACGCCGATCCTGATCCTCTCGGGCGACGACGACACCGAGCACAAGATTCGCGGCTTCGGCTTCGGCGCCGACGACTACCTCACCAAGCCCTTCCACCGCGAGGAACTCGTTGCGCGGATCCACGCGATCATCCGCCGGTCGAAGGGGCACGCGCAATCGGTCATCCGCACCGGCAAGGTCGTGGTCAATCTCGACGCCAAGACGGTCGAGGCCGATGGCACCGCGGTGCACCTGACCGGCAAGGAATACCAGATGCTCGAGCTTCTGAGCCTGCGGAAGGGCACCACCCTGACGAAAGAGATGTTCCTGAATCATCTCTACGGCGGGATGGACGAGCCCGAGTTGAAGATAATCGACGTGTTCATCTGCAAGCTGCGCAAGAAGCTCAGCCAGGCGACCGGCGGCGACAATTACATCGAAACGGTCTGGGGCCGCGGCTACGTCCTGCGCGACCCCGATGATCGGAAAGAGGCCGAGCCGGTGGCGGCGACGGCCTGACGAGACGACCAAGCTGCCGCGGGGATGCGGCAGCACCCCAAAGCCCACTCACGGCTGGACCTGCGCCGGACCCGCTCCTATCACACGAGGAAACGGTCCGGCGGAGGGATGGATGGCACAAGACAAGTCAGCGGGACGCCCGGACACGGATTCGGCCGAGGCGGGTGAACTGCGCCCCGACCAGATGGACGAGGCGCAAGCCGGGCGAGAACTGTCCCGTCTCGCCACCGAGCTGAACCGGGCCAACGTCGCCTACTACCGGCAGGACGCGCCCGAGATCCCGGATTCGGAATACGATGCGCTCAAGCGCCGCAATTCCGAGATCGAGGCGCTGTTCCCGAAGCTCAAGCGCAGCGACAGCCCGACCGAACAGGTCGGCGCGGCCCCCGCCGAGGGATTTGCCAAGGTGGCGCACGAGGTGCGCATGCTCTCGCTCGGCAACGCCTTCGGACCCGAGGACGTGCAGGATTTCGACCAGAGCATCCGGCGCTACCTGGGCCTCGCCGACGACGCCCCGCTCGCCTATACCGCCGAGCCCAAGATCGACGGCCTGTCCCTGACCCTGCTCTACGAGAACGGCGATCTGATCCGCGCGGCCACCCGCGGCGACGGGGCCGTGGGCGAGGACGTCACCCAGAACGCCCGGACCATCGACGACGTGCCCCACCGGCTCGACGGCGCGCCGGATCGTCTGGAGGTGCGGGGCGAGGTCTACATGAGCCATGCCGACTTCGCCGCGCTCAATGAGCGGCAGGCGGAGCAGGGCGGCAAGACCTTCGCCAACCCGCGCAACGCCGCCGCCGGCTCGCTGCGCCAGCTCGACTCGCGGATCACCGAACGCCGCCCGCTGCGGTTCTTCGCCTATGCCTGGGGCGTCCACACCGCGCCGCTGGCAGAGACGCAGATGGCGGCGATCGAGCGGCTTTCCGCCTTGGGTTTCGTGACCAACCCGCTGACCGCGCTCTGCGACGGTCCGGACGAGATGCTGGCCCATTACGCCGAGATCGAGGCGCAGCGCGCGACGCTCGGCTATGACATCGACGGCGTGGTCTACAAGGTCAACGACCTCGGCCTGCAACGCCGCCTTGGCTTCCGCTCGACCACGCCCCGTTGGGCCATCGCGCACAAGTTCCCGGCCGAGCTGGCCTGGACGCGGCTCGAGAAGATCGAGATCCAGGTCGGCCGCACCGGCGCGCTGTCGCCGGTTGCGCGCCTGACGCCGGTGACCGTGGGCGGCGTCGTCGTCTCCAATGCGACGCTCCACAACGAGGATTACATCGCCGGGCGCGACGCCAGGGGCGAGCCCATCCGCGACGGCAAGGACATCCGCGAGGGCGACTGGGTTCAGGTCTATCGCGCCGGCGACGTGATCCCCAAGGTGGCCGATGTCGATCTCGACAAGCGGCCCGCCGACGCCGCGCCCTACGCCTTTCCGACGACTTGCCCCGAATGCGGCTCTGAAGCGATCCGCGAGGAAGGTGACGCCGCGCGGCGCTGTTCCGGCGGGCTGATCTGTCCCGCGCAGGCCGTCGAGAAGCTTCGTCATTTCGTCTCGCGCGCGGCCTTCGACATCGAGGGGCTCGGCGGCAAGCAGGTCGAGCTGTTCTACTTTCTCCACTGGATCGAAGAGCCGGCCGACATCTTCACCCTGCCGGAACGGGACGCGGCGGGCTCGAAGCTGAAGGACGGTCTCGCCGCCTTCGTGCATGGCCAGCTGCAACGCCCCGGACGGGGCGAGGAGACGGCCGAGAAATACGCCGAACTGCTGCGGTCGGTCGAGATCCCGGTCAGCGGCACGGACGCGGACGAGCTGGTGAAGGCGATCCGCTTTCTCGCCGAAAAGCCGCTCGCCCGGATCAAAGGCTGGGGAGAGAAGAGCGCGCAGAACCTCTTCGCCGCCATCGAGGACCGCCGCACGATCCCGCTCGACCGGCTGATCTTCGCCCTCGGCATCCGGCATATCGGAGAAGTCGCGGCCAGCGACCTGGCCCGCCACTTCGGCACTTGGGAGGCGCTGACGAAGGCCGTCGATACCGCCCGACCCGCCGAGCGTCGCCACCAGGAGGCCGACGCCGCTGTCGAGGCCGAGCGTCGCGCCGCCGCCGACGAGGGCCGACGCGCCCGCGTGACCGAGACCCGCCGCAAGGTGTGGGACGAGGATCCCGTCTCGGCCGAGGCACGCGCCGCGTGGGAGGATATCGTCGGGATCGACGGGCTGGGCGCCATCGCCGCCGCCGCACTGGTCGCCGCCTTCGCGCAGGACAGCGAGCGCGCGTCGATCGACCGCCTCGCCGCGCATCTGCGGGTCGAGCGGGTCGAACGCCCCGACACCGAAGGCAGCCCCGTCGCCGGCAAGACCTTGGTCTTTACCGGCACGCTCGAAAAGATGACCCGCGCCGAGGCCAAGGCGCGGGCCGAGGCGCTTGGCGCGAAGGTCTCGGGCAGCGTGTCGTCCAAGACCGACATCCTCGTCGCGGGGCCGGGCGCGGGGTCCAAGGCGAAGAAGGCGGCGGAGCTGGGGATCGAGACACTGGACGAGGACGGCTGGCTGGCGCTCGTCGGAGACGCATGAGCCGGCCCGAGGTCCTGTATCCGCTGTTCGCCGAGCTGACCGGCCTCGCCGGGGTCGGCCCGAAGACGGCCGAGCATTTCGCGCAGCTCGACGTCGAGCGGCCCCGCGATCTGATCTTCACCTTGCCCCATTCCGGCATCGACCGTTCGCGCCGCGCCTCGATCCGAGAGATCGCGCCGCCGGACATGGCCACGGTCGAGGTCGTGGTCGGCCGCCACATCCCCAACGCGGTCAAGGGCCGGCCCTACCGCGTCGAGGTCAGCGATGCCGAGACGACGTTTCAGTTGGTGTTCTTCCACGCCCGGTCGGACTGGCTGAAGAGGCAGCTTCCCGAGGGGGAGCGGCGAGTGGTGTCCGGCAAGGTCGAGATGTTCGACGGCATGGCGCAGATGGTGCATCCCGACCACATCCTGCCCGTCGACGAGGCCGCCGCGATCCCGCCGTTCGAGCCGGTCTATCCGCTGACCGCGGGCCTGACGCAGCGCCAGGTGTCCAAGGCGGTCGCCAGCGCGCTGGAGCATCTGCCGGATCTGCCGGAATGGATCGATCCCGACCTGCGGGCGCGCGAGGGGTGGCCCGCCTGGGACGAGGCGGTGCGCACGGCTCACGCTCCGCTTGGCCGGTCCGAGCTGGCGCCGACCGCGCCGGCGCGGCAGCGGCTGGCCTATGACGAACTGCTGGCCCACCAGCTGACCATGGGCCTGGCGCGGCTGGAACGCCGGCGCGCAAAGGGGCGGGTGTCCGAGGGCACGGGACAGCTGAGCAAGCGCGTTCTGGCCGCGTTGCCCTATGCGCCGACGGGCGCGCAGACCCGCGCGATCGCCGAGATCTCCGCCGACATGGCGCGGCCGGAGCGGATGAACCGTTTGCTGCAGGGCGATGTCGGGGCCGGCAAGACTCTGGTGGCCTTCATGGCGCTGCTGGCGGCCGTGGAATCGGGCGGGCAGGGGGTGATGATGGCGCCGACCGAGATCCTGGCGCGGCAGCATCTCGACGGGCTGCAACCCCTGGCCGAAAGCGCCGGTGTCGTGCTGGAGCTGCTGACCGGCCGCGACAAGGGCGCCGAGCGGCGCGCAAAGCTCGACGCGCTGGCACGGGGCGACATCCAGGTCCTCGTGGGCACGCACGCGGTGTTCCAGGACGACGTGGCCTTCGCCGACCTGCGTCTTGCCGTGGTCGACGAACAGCACCGCTTCGGCGTGCGCCAGCGGTTACAACTTGGCGCGAAGGGGCAGGGCGTCGATGTGCTGGTGATGACCGCCACGCCGATCCCGCGCAGCCTGGCGCTGGCGCAATACGGCGACATGGATGTCTCGGTGCTGGACGAGAAGCCGCCGGGGCGCAAGCCGGTCAAGACGGCGCTGGTGTCGACGGGGCGGATGGACGAGGTTGTCGATCACCTGAGGAAGGCCGTGGCCGAGGGGCGGCAGGCCTATTGGGTCTGCCCGCTGGTCGAGGAAAGCGAGACCTCGGACCTGATCGCGGCGGAAGAACGCTTCAAGCGGCTTCGCGCGGCGCTTGGTGACGGCGTGGTCGGGTTGGTGCATGGCCAGATGCCGCCCGCCGACAAGGATGCCGCGATGGCGCGGTTCGTCGCGGGGGAAACCGGGGTGCTTGTCGCGACCACGGTGATCGAGGTCGGCGTCAACGTGCCCAACGCGTCGATCATGGTGATCGAACGGGCCGAAACCTTCGGCCTTGCCCAGTTGCACCAGCTGCGCGGCCGGGTCGGTCGCGGGTCCGAGGCATCGACCTGCCTGCTGATGTACCAGCCGCCGCTGAACGACACGGGACGCCGCCGGCTGGAGATCCTGCGCGAAACCGAGGACGGCTTCCGCATCGCCGAAGAGGACCTTGCCATGCGCGGCGCCGGCGACCTGATCGGCGTGGCGCAGTCCGGCCTGCCGCGGTTTCGCATCGCGGACGTGGAACGGCAATCGGCACTCATGGCGCTGGCGCAATCGGACGCCCGGCGCCTGCTGGCCGACGACCCAAAACTGACCGGAACGCGTGGCGCGGCAGCGCGCACGCTTCTTTGGCTGATGGAGCAGGACAAGGCGATACGGCTGATCTCGGTGGGCTAACTCGCGCCCAGTGTTCGCGCCTGTTCCCGGATGTTCCTAAAAAGTTCTTTACTCACCGGCATCCTTGTGAGAACAAAGGAGCAACACGAAGAACACCATAGGGAGCCGCCGACATGATCACCGACGTCAAAGCCGTGATACACCGCTCGTCCGACACCTTGCCGCAGGACTTCGTCGGCGCCGCGGCGCTGGTGGTTCTTCTGATCGGCGGATTGTATCTGCCCGGGTTGTTCTGACGCCCGACCCCGTTTCTGCCTGCGGTCTGTACCCGACCAGCGGCGCGCGGTCCCTGTCCCCAACGTTCGGCCCGCGTCGCATCCCTGTCCCCTGCATCCGGTCTGCCTCATCCCCGGATGCTCCGGTCGCCCCACAGACACGCACCTTCCGCCGCCATCCTTCGGGATGTGCGGCGGTTTTTTATGTATAAAAGGCGGAAATCAGCCGTGGTGCGACAGGTCGGCGGCGCGCTCGGCCTGGGCCATCGCCTCGGCCGTGGCGTCGAGCGTCAGCATGATCGAGGCATGGCGGTTCTTGTAGTCCCGCGCAGGCTCGAGAACGGAGAGACCGTCGAACGGCGCGTCGGGTACCGGCCCGTCGGATTTCAGCATCGCCTTGAGCTGATCGCGGGCCGTCTCGACCTCGCTCCGGGTGCGGCCGATGATGTTCGACCCGACAACGGATGCCGCGGCCTGTCCCAGCGCGCAGGCCTTCACGTCCTGCCCATAGGCGCTGATCCGTCCATCGGTCACGGACAGGTCCACCGTGACGGTTGATCCGCACAGCGGCGAGCGCTTGCGCACCGTCGCGTCCGGCGCCTCCAGCCGGTCCGTCAGCGGCAGATCGGCGGCCAGTTCGAGAATCCGGCCGGAGTAGAGCTTGATCAGGTCGCTGTCGGACATCGGTCTTTCCCATTCGTCGCGTCCCGAATAGATAGGCCCGTGCGCGTCCGTTGGAAAGGAGTAGCGATGTCCTTCGATCCCGCCAGCCTGTCATACAATGACGCAGGTCTGATCCCCTGCATCGCGCAGGAGGCCGAGACCGGCGAGGTCCTGATGATGGCCTGGATGAACGCCGACGCGGTCCGCCGCACGCTTGAGACCGGGCGGGTGACCTACTGGTCCCGCTCCCGCGCGGCGTTCTGGGTCAAGGGCGAGACGAGCGGACATCTCCAGCACCTGGTCGAGCTGCGCATCGACTGCGATTCCGACTGCCTGCTGGCGCTGGTCCGGCAGGAGGGACCGGCCTGCCATACCGGCCGCCGCTCGTGCTTCTACACCGCGGTCCGCGACGGCGAGGCGGTGGAGATCGCAACGCCCGAGGCATAATGGGTCGTCATCGCGCGGGCAGGCCGACGAGCCGGCGCAGGTCGTCCGGGCTCAGCCCGTCGTGACGATAGGCGGCGATGGCCCGCGCGTCGTCGCGCTTGGCCAGACGCTTACCCGCGTCGTCGCGGATCAGGCGGTGATGGTGATAGCGCGGGCGCGGCAGGTCCAGAAGCGCCTGCAGGATGACATGCAGCCCGGTCGCGTCGAACAAGTCGAGCCCGCGCACGACCTCCGTGATCCCCTGCGCCGCGTCGTCCAGCACCACCGAGAGGTGATACGACGTCCCGATGTCTTTTCGGGCCAGCACCGGGTCGCCGATCCCCATCACGGCCGCGTCTCGCGAGATCGTGTGCCGGCCGCGTCGCTCGGGCCCGGTCTCGTCGTAGGTCAGCGTGTCGGTGCCCAGCCGATCCCACGCGCGGCCCATGTCGAGCCGCAGGGCCGTGCCGTCGGGCGGGACGGGATGGCGGTGGACCGTCTCAGCGCGGCATGTGCCCGGATAGATCAACCCGTCCGGCCCCATCGCGCCCTCCTGCGGGGCCGACAGCGCCTCGCGGATGTCGCGGCGCGTGCAGGAACAGGCAAAGAGCAGTCCCTCCCGCCACATCTGGTCGAGCGTCTGGCGATAGAGGTCGAGCCGATCCGATTGTCGCATCACCGGCTCGGGCCAGCGCAGGCCAAGCCAGCGCAGGTCCTCGTGGATCGCAGTCTCCCATTCGGGCTTCGAGCGGGCGCGGTCGATGTCCTCGATGCGAAGCAGTAAGGTGCCGCCTGCGTCCCGCGCAAGGTCGTGGGCGGTCAGGGCCGAGAAGGCATGGCCCAGATGCAGTGGCCCGGTGGGCGAGGGGGCGAACCGGGTGACGAGGGTCACGGCTGACACATCGGCGTGACTGGATGGCAGGGGTGCGCCACTCGGGACATGGCCGTCCGCGTATGGACTGCGAGGCTCACCCGCCGGGTCCGACGCTCAGGCCGGCTCCGGCGCCGTCGCGGCGATCCAGCCCTGCCAGTCGGTCTTTGCCCGGTCGGTATAGGCGCGGTAGCGATCCTTGCGCCCGCGACGTCCGCCCTTGAGCCCCTCGACCGGCGGGAACAGCCCGAAATTGACGTTCATCGGCTGGAACGTCTTGGCGTCGGCGCCGCCGGTGATGTGGTGGACGAGGGCGCCCATAGCCGTCGTCTGCGGCACCGCCGGCAGGTCGCGGCCCGCGATTTCGGCCGCGGCCATGCGTCCGGCCAACAGCCCCATGGCGGCGGATTCGACATACCCCTCGACGCCGGTGATCTGACCGGCAAAGCGGATGTTCGGCCGCGAGCGCAGGCGCATCCGCTCGTCCAGCAGGCGCGGCGAGTTGAGGAACGTGTTCCGGTGGATGCCGCCGAGCCGGGCAAAGTGCGCCTCTTCAAGCCCCGGAATCATCCGCAGGACCTCTTTCTGCGCGCCGTACTTCATCTTGGTCTGAAACCCGACGATGTTCATCAATGTGCCGAGCGCGTTGTCCCGGCGCAGCTGCACGATGGCGTGCGCCTTCACGTCCGGCTGGTGCGGGTTCGTCAGGCCCACCGGTTTCATCGGACCGTGGCGCAGCGTCTCGCGCCCACGCGCGGCCATTACCTCGATCGGGAGGCATCCGTCGAAGTAATCCGCCGTCTCGCCCTCGTGAAACTCCGTCTTGTCCGCCTCGAGGATCGCGTCGATGAACGCTTCGTAGGTGTCGCGGTCCATCGGGCAGTTCAGGTAGGCCTTGCGCTGTTCCTCGGTCTCGCCCTTGTCGTAGCGCGACTGGTACCAGGCCTTCTCCATGTCGATCGTCTCGGTGTAGACGATGGGCGCGATGGCGTCGAAGAAGGCCAGCGCGTCCTGCCCGGTCTCGGCCGCGATGGCCTGACCCAGGGCCGACGAGGTCAGCGGGCCGGTCGCGATGATCCAACGGCCGTCGTCGGGCAGGGCGGTGATCTCGCCCTCTTCGACGCGGACATTGGGATGCGCCCGCAGCCGGGCGGTCACGGCCTCGGCAAAGGGCTCTCGGTCCACGGCCAGGGCGCCGCCCGCGGGCAGCGCGTGCTGGTCGGCCATTGACATGATCAGCCCGTTCGCCGCGCGCATCTCCCAGTGCAGGAGCCCCACGGCGTTCGACGTATCGTCGTCCGACCGGAACGAGTTCGAGCACACCATCTCGGCCAGATTGCCGGTGTGGTGGGCGAACGTGCCGACCTTGGGCCGCATTTCGTGAATCACGACCGGCACACCGGCCTCGGCCGCCTGCCACGCGGCCTCGGACCCGGCCATGCCGCCGCCGACGATGTGAAGTTCTTCGCTCATGCCGGGCATGTAACCGCGTGCGCGGCGCTTTGAAAGAGGGTCAGGCCGTGGTCACGTCGTGAAAGATGTTCCGGTCCTCGGCGCTGTCCCCCGCCTCGGCAAGGGAAGACAGCGTCCGGTGGCGTCCCGCCGGTGGCCGACGGTCGGTGCCGCGAGAGCTGCGGAACGTCGCGGTCGGCTTGGCCCACGGTTGCGGCGCGATCGAGATCAGCGCCACCGCAACCGACAGCGCGGCATCGTTCCAGAGCCCGGCCATCCCCTCGGCCGGAAGCCCCAGCGCCGACACCACCACCAGCAGCGCGAGCGCCACCGCGGCGAGACGCAGCATGCAGCCCAGCATGGTGGCAATGGCCGCGGCATAGACGGCCGTTCCGACCACAAGCTCGGCGGTCGCGACCGGCATGTCCGCCAGGTTGGAAAGGCTGAGGGACGCGTCCCCGATCAGCCCCGTCGCCGCGAGAAAGCACGAGGCGATCAGGATCCGCACACCGGTCAGGGTGCGCCGCAGGCGGGGATCGGCATGGGACGGAAAGGGCATCGGGGGCTCCGGCTGCGAGTCGCGTCGGATCACGCTCGCAGCCGGGTTGGGCAAAATCGCGGCAGGACGGCGACGCGGGCGCGGCACGCCCGCCCGCTCATTCCTCCGGCGTCGTGCCGTCGTCGTCCTCGCTCAGATCTTCGGCGTTGCCTTGGTCGGCGATCCACGCGACCGAGACGACCTCTTCCCCGGGACCGGTGTTGAACACCTTCACGCCGCCGGCCCCACGCGAGCGGAACGAGATTCCGTCGATCGGCACGCGGATCGACTGGCCCTTCGATGTCGCCAGCATGATCTGGTCATCGGTCTCGACCGGGAAGCTGGCGACCAGCGGGCCCCCCCGCATCGCCGCATCCATCGCGCGCACGCCCTGGCCGCCGCGGCCCCGCACCGGGTAGTCGTGGCTCGAGCTCAGCTTGCCGGACCCTTTCGAGGTGATCGTCAGGATCAGGTCCTCGGCCGCCGACATCTCGACATAGCGCTCCTGGCTGAAATCGCGGTCCTCGCCGGCGCCGTCCTCGTCGTCGGCATCGGAATCGTCTGCGAGCCCGGCCATCGCGCGGCGCATCTTGAGATAGGTCGCGCGCTCTTCCGGCGTCGCCTCGAAATGGCGGATGACGGCCATCGAGACGACGCGGTCGCCGTTGGCCAGCCGGATGCCCCGCACGCCGGTGGAATCGCGTCCCTTGAAGATCCGGACCTCGGTGGTCCGGAACCGGATCGCCCGGCCCTCGGCCGTCACCAGGAGCACGTCATCGTCCTCGGACGCGATGCGGGCATTCACCAGGCTCACGTCATCGGGCAGCTTCATCGCGATCTTGCCGTTCGACTTCACGTTGGTGAAGTCCGACAGGGCGTTGCGCCGGACGTCGCCCGCCGAGGTGGCGAAGACCACCTGCAGCTCGTCCCAATCCTCCTCGGCGCGGTCCACCGGCATGATCGCCGCGATCGACACGCCGCTCGGGATCGGCAGGATGTTGACGATCGCCTTGCCCCGTGCCGTGCGCGAGCCCACCGGCAGGCGCCAGGTCTTGAGCTTGTAGACCATGCCGTCGGTCGTGAAGAACAGAAGCGGCGTGTGCGTGTTCGCGACGAACAGGGTGGTGACGATGTCGTCGTCCTTCATCCCCATGCCGCCGACGCCCTTGCCGCCCCGGCGCTGCGCCCGGAACTCGTCCAGCGGGGTGCGCTTGATATAGCCGGACTGGGTGACCGTCACGACCATGTCCTCGCGCTCGATCAGGTCCTCGTCGTCGGTGTCGCCGGCCCAGTCGACGATCTCGGTACGGCGGGCGACGGCATAGTTCGTCTTAACCTCGGTCAGCTCGTCCGAAATGATCTCCATGATGCGCTCGCGCGAGCGCAGGATGTCGAGGTAGTCCTTGATCTTCGCGGCAAGCTCCTCGAGCTCGTCTGTGACTTCCTTCACGCCGATCTGGGTCAGGCGCTGCAGCCGCAGCTCCAGGATCGCGCGGGCCTGCCGCTCGGACAGGTTGTAGGTGCCGTCGTCGTTCATCGTGTGCGACGGATCGTCGATCAGCCGGATGTAGGGCGCGATGTCGGCCGCGGGCCAGCGCCGCTCCATCAGCTTTTCGCGCGCCTCCGGCGCGTCGGTCGAGGCCCGGATCGTCGCCACGACCTCGTCGACATTCGACACCGCCACGGCGAGGCCGCACAGGATGTGGCTGCGCTCGCGCGCCTTGCGCAATTCGAACGCGGTGCGCCGGGCGACCACGTCCTCGCGGAAGGCGATGAAATGGGTGAGGAAATCGCGCAGCGTCAGCTGTTCGGGCCGGCCGCCATGCAGCGCCAGCATGTTGCAGCCGAACGTGGTCTGCATCGGTGTGAACCGGTAGAGCTGGTTCAGCACGACGTCCGGCGTCGCGTCCTTCTTCAGCTCGATCGCCACGCGGACGCCGACCCGGTCGGACTCGTCCTGCACGCCCGAGATGCCCTCGATCTTCTTCTCGCGCACAAGGTCGGCGACGCGCTCGACCAGGGCCGCCTTGTTCACCTGATAGGGGATCTCGTCGATGACGATGGCATAGCGGTCCTTGCGCATCTCCTCGATCCGCGTCTTGGCGCGGATGGTGACGCTGCCGCGGCCCTCCATGTAGGCCTTCCGCGCGCCCGAGCGGCCCAGCAGGATGCCCCCGGTGGGAAAGTCCGGCCCCGGCACGTATTCCATCAGCCGTTCGCTGGACAGGTCCGGATCGGCGATCAGCGCCAGGGTCGCGTCGACGACCTCGCCCAGGTTGTGTGGCGGGATGTTCGTCGCCATGCCCACGGCGATGCCGCCGGCGCCGTTGACCAGCATGTTGGGAAACCGCGCGGGCAGGACGCTGGGCTCCAGGTCCTTGCCGTCGTAATTGTCCTGCCAGTCGACGGTGTCCTTCTCGATGTCCGCCAGCAGCGACTGTGCAGGACGGTCCATCCGCACCTCGGTATAGCGCATGGCCGCCGGGTTGTCGCCGTCCATCGAGCCGAAATTGCCCTGGCCATCCAGCAGCGGCAGCGACATCGAGAAATCCTGCGCCATCCGCACCAGCGCGTCGTAGATCGCGCTGTCGCCGTGGGGGTGGTACTTGCCCATCACGTCGCCCACGGGCCGGGCCGACTTGCGGTACGCCTTGTCGTGGGTGTTCCCGGTCTCGTGCATCGCATAGAGGATGCGGCGATGCACCGGCTTCAGCCCGTCGCGCAGATCCGGGATCGCCCGGCTGATGATGACCGACATCGCGTAGTCGAGGAACGAGTTCCGCATCTCGTCCGAGATCGAAATCGACGGTCCCGATGGTGCCGAGGGCGGCTGTCCGCCCATTTCGTCATCATTCTCAGGGGGTTCGGGCGTATCGCTCACCTGGACGTGTCCTCTGCCTTGCGCATCTATATATTGTTGGACCGACTATACACTGTCGTGGATATAGCGTGCAATGGGGGGCGCCGCCACAACCCGGCAGCCACAGGCCGCGAGTGCTAACACACTGTTTTCGTTGCATACTCGCCGGATTGGCGCATCCTTTACCAATGGGTGAGGAAAGGAAGCCTTCGATGAGTATGACCGAGACCGAGTTGATGCTGCAGGGCTACGGCCTGACCACGGCCGAGATGTTCTACCGCATGCCCGATTACCAGAGCGTCCTCAACAGTTTCATCTGGCAGGATTACGACCTCGCGCCGGACCACCCGCGGCTGTTCCGGTTCATCGAGTTCTGGCACGACGAGATCGAGGGGCCGCTCCACTCCGTGCGCTTCGTCCACCGCCGGCAGATCGGGCCGGGGGAATGGCGCAATGTCACCGGCGAATTCACCTGTCACTGACCGGTCCTCTTCGGCCCCTGAAATATCCCCGCCGGAGGCACCGCGCCGCCCGGAGGGCGGCGCAATGATCGTGTCGCGGCGTCAGCCGCGGCGTCATGGCAGAAGCCGGCTGACATAGGGCGGCAGGGCGAAGGTGCCGAGATGGACCTCGGGCGTGTAATAGTCGGTCTCGATCGCCGCGGCCTCGAACCGGGCCCGCAGCGTCTCGGCGTCCGTGCGGCGGGCCGCCGTCCCCGTGCTGCCCCAACCGAAGGCCATCGGGCCGCCGGCATAGGTGGGGACGGTGGCGAGATAGCAGGTCCAGTCCTCGAACAGTGCCCGGAACGCCCGCATCGTGCCGCTCAGCTCGTCCCCCTGCATGAAGGGCACGCCGTTCTGCGTCACCAGGATGCCGCCCTCTGTCAGCGCCTGCCGCGCATGGTCGTAGAACGTATCGGTGAAAAGCACCTCGCCCGGACCCACGGGATCGGTGGAATCGACGATGATCACGTCGAACCCGCCCTCGGTCTCGCGCATGAAGGCCGCCCCGTCGGCGATCACGAGGTCGAGCCGCGGATCCTCGAACGCGCCGGCCGAGATCGAGGGGAGGTATTCCTTCGAGAACTCCACGACGCCGCCGTCGATCTCGACCATCGTGACGCTCTCGACGCTGCGGTGCTTGAGGACCTCGCGCGCCATGCCGCCATCGCCGCCGCCGACGATCAGCACCCGCCGCGCGCGGCCGTGGGCCAGGATCGGAACGTGGGTGAGCATCTCGTGGTAGATGAAATTATCGCGCTCGGTGACCTGCACCACGCCGTCCAGTGTCAGCACGCGCCCGAAGGTCGGATTCTCGAAGACGCGCAAGCGCTGGTGGTCGGTTTGGCTGTCGTAAAGCACGCGCGTCTCGCGCAGGGCCTGGCTGTGGTCGTCGTGCAGGCGCTCGACGCTCCATCCGGTCATGTCGGTCATCGCTGTCCCTCCAGCTGGAACTCTCCGGCGGCCTCCCACGGGCCGCCGCGGTAGTGCCAGAGCAGCGCGGCGTGCGCCAGACCCCGCCACGGGGAAAAGCCCTCGCGAAGGGCCGCTTGCGTCGCCTCCGCCGTCGCGCGGTCGACCTTGTTCTGAATCGTGACGTGGGGTTTGCGACGGCGGTCGTCCTGGGCGGTCAGAAGCCCGCCGAACGCCGCCCGCAACGCGCCGTGGAAGGCGGCGAAGCCGGGCATGTCGAGCCGGTAGGCCGCGCCGCGCCCGAAATCCAGGATGCCGTCCACGGTGAAGGGCAGGGGTGGCGTCTCCGCGGTCACGGCCCCGAGTCGCGTCGCGACCTCGTCGATGCGGTCCGAGGGCAGCTGCTGGAACAGTGTCAGGTGGGCCGGGATCAGATTCCGGTCGGGCGGAAAGTGCGCCTGCCGCGCGTGCTCGAACCGGCTCGCGGAGGCGGCATCGAATGCAAGGGTCAGGATCAGGGCCATCGCCGCGATCTAGGCGCCGGCGGTGCCGCCGGCAAGCGCGGGCCTCAGCCCGGCGGCGGGCGGTCCATCAGGCTTTCGAGGATCAGGCTCAGAAGCTCGCCGCGGTTGCGCGTGCCGGATTTCCGGTAGACCGCGTTCAGGTGCGACTTCACCGTCCCCTCGGCGCTACCGCGCAGCGTGGCGATTTCCGCGATCGACATGCCCTTGACGAGAAAGTTCGCCACGTCCCGTTCGGACGGTGTCAGGGACCAGGCGTCGAAATGCGCCTCGATCACCTCGGTCATCGCCTTGGCCGCAACGGACGCGCTCCGTTCGAGATGTGCCTTGCGCTCCAGCAGGCGCAGCACCGACCGCGTCTCGAAGATGATCGCGGCGGCAAGCGCCAGGGTCGCGCCCATCTCGGTCGATAGGTGCCAGAGCGGGTCGGTGGACATCGCCCAGTCCTCGGCGACGTCCCAGAGGAAGAACCCGGCGCAGACGACCTGCGCCAGGATCAGGAGCGCCAGGCCATAGGGCCTGGCATCCGCGTGCGGAAGATTGATCGCCCTGTCCAAGAGCCGCCCTCGTTACCGTTCCGGCAGCTTCTTGTAGCCGGTCACCATCGCCCTTGGAAGATTCACTCGGATGCGAACGCTTTCGAACAGCACGGCCGCGACATGGGCCAGCACCGAGATCTCAGCCCACGTGACGGCCGCCTCGTGCAGGCCTTCCGTCCATTCGGTGCCCCAGAAGGCGTCCGTCGTCATCAGGTACCCCGAGATCACGATGACGAGCAGCGTGAGCAGCAGGTTGTAGATCATCAGTGCGCCTAGAGGCGTATGGCCGGCATGGATGCGCGGCCGGCCGGTCGCGATGTCCGTCAGCTGCCCGCGAATGCCCGCGGGGCTTGGCGGAAAGCTCCGGAAGCGGGCGTAGTGCGGGCCGACGATGCCCCAGAGGATTCGCACGAGGACGAGCGCACCGATCGCGTAGCCGAACCATTGGTGCAGCGCGCCGTCGTCGTCCACGAACAGCGAGTTCGCGGTGAACAGCGCCACGACTGACCAGTGAAAGAACCGCACGAAGGGATCCCAGACCTTGAGATGGGTCATCTCCGTCTCCTGCAGCTTGATGGGATCACTCGTCGACGTCGGTGCGCACGATCGAGAGGTCGGCGTCGAGGAAGATCTCCATCCGCTTGCCGTCCTTCTTCGCGTAGGCCTCGTAGAGCCCGTCTTCGGTCTTGATCTTGGCGACCTCGTAGCCCTGCTCGGTCAGCATGGTTTCGATCCGCGCGCGTGTCGCGTCGTCGAGCGTCACGCCGTCATCGCTGGCGAGTGCCAATCCGGCGGGAAGCAGCAAGGCGGACGCGAGGCCGAAAGCGGTGATGGTCTTGCGCATGAGAAGGTCCCTTTCAGTGTCTGTGACCGTGCGCCGCGTCGTGCGGCGACAGCCCCGACCTGACATGCCGAGAGGGCCATTCGAATTGCACCCCGGTGGCAGGGGGCGCGGGCTGCGACGCCGGTTCATTTGCCTGCAACTTCGGTTCAGATTGCCCCAAGTGATCGATCCGGAACGAAAAAAGGGGCCGCGATGCGGCCCCTTGGAAATGTCCTGCGAATGTCGGTCGTGTCAGGCCGCTTCGGACTCGGCGACCAAGCCATCGCCCCTCAACAGTTCCTTGACGCGCACGTCGGGGGTGTCGAACGCCGCGCTCAGCACGCCGACCGCGCGCCACGGCTCGGCATCGCCGCACATGAACACGTCGAAGGCGCCATAGCCGATTTCCGGCCACGTGTGGACCGAGATGTGCGACTCGGCCAGCACCGCCACGCCGCTCACGCCCTGGGGCGAGAACTTGTGCGTGTGGATGTGCAGCAGCGTCGCGCCACACTCGTCCACGCAGTCGCGGAACGCCTGCTGGATGCGGGCCTCGTCGTCGAGCCCGGTGCCGTCGACCACCTCGATGATGAGGTGCGTCCCGGCAAAGACACGGCCGTCGCGGCGGATGAAGTGATCATCGCGGGTGTCGTCGAACACGTCGCGGGTGACGTCGGGCGCAGCTTGAGAGCTGCGGGAATCTTCCGCATGGGCGCCTGTCTCCAGACCGATCCCCAGTTGGAAGAGGTGAGCACCGTCCATGGCACATCCCCTTCTAGCCAGTAGATTGAATCCGTGGGTCCTTAGCGCCCCCCCACCTGTCTCGGCGAAGTTGGGATCGGTCCCGGTCGTGAGCGGCACCTAAGGATACGCCCGAGTCGGCGCAACCCCTATTTTTCGCAAATCTTTCGTGACCTGGCGGCGTGGCCGAAGCGCCGCAATTTCATGCCGTCCAGAACGGCTTTGCGGCCTCTGCCAGCGCCATCTCACACGTCAGGCCTGCGTCGTGCAGCAACGGCTCGGGCAGGGCGGCGAGGTGCCGCCTCGTCCGGTGCCGCGCGTCCCATGTCAGCACCAGCCGCACGATCCACGGCATCCGGCGGGCCGGGCGCCGATAGGGTGCAAAGCCCGATGGCGGGTCGGCGCGAAAGGCGAACGGGGCGGCTTGAGACGACATGGCGGCGTCCTCGCTTTGTATTGATACAATATTGCTGACTGTGTATGGGTAATGGGTACAATCGCGGTCGGTGGCCGGGAAGGAAAACATTGTGACCGATACAATATGGGCGCCGAAACTGGCCGAGACCCGTCGGCCCAAGTACCTCGCGCTGACCGATGCCATCCGCGCCGCCGTCGAGGACGGGTCGCTCGCCGCGGAGTCGCGGCTGCCCACGGTTCGCGCGTTGGCGCACCGGCTTGGGATCACGCCGGGCACCGTGTCGCGGGCCTATGGCCTTTTGACGGACGAGGGCGTGCTGCGGGCCGAGGTCGGACGGGGCACGTTTGTCGCCCCCGCGAACCGCCGCATTGCAGAGCCGCCGTACATCCTCACCGAAAGCAGCGCGGGGCAGGTCAATCTCAGCACCAGTCTCGTGCCTGATGTCGGTCAGGCCGCGGCGATTCGCGCTTGCCAGGAGGAACTGCTGGAGGGCGGCTCGGACCTTCTGACCTATCCCACGCGCGGCGACGACCTGGCGACGATCCAGGCGTTCCTGCGCTGGCTGGGCGACATCGATGTGGGCCCGGCCTGGGCCGAGGATGTCGTCCTTTGCGGCGGGGCTCAGCACGGCGTCACCATGGCGCTGCAGACGCTGTCGCGCGGCGCGCGCTCGGTCGTCTTCACCGAAGAGCTGGCCTATCCCGGTTTCCGCAACGCGGCGGGGCTCGTCGGGGCCGACGTCGTGGGCGTGCCGATGGATGGAGACGGGCTGATGCCGGACGCGCTGGAGGTGCTGTGCCGCCGGCACGGGCCCGCGATACTGTGCACCAGCGCCGAGGGGCACAATCCGACCACGATCCGCACCCCGCCCGAGCGTCGCGCCCGCATCGTCGAGATCGCGCGGGCCCATGACATGCACATCGTCGACGATGACTCGTTTTCCGTCGGACGCCAGTCGTTCCCCGGCTACCGCGCCCTTGCGCCCGAGCGGGGCTGGCACGTCGCGTCGATGTCCAAGTCGGTCAGCCCGGCGCTGCGCTTCGGCGGGCTGATCGCGCCCAAGGGATACGGCCCGCGCGCCACCTCCACCGCGCAACAGCAGTTCTTCGGCCTGCCGCGGCCCGCCGTCGATCTGTGCCGGCGCCTGATGGAAAGCGGGCGGGCGGACGCGATCCGCGACGGGGTCCGGCGCGTCACGGCGGAGCGCGTGCGCATCGCGCGCGATGCGCTGGACGGCCACGATGTCCTGTCGCGCGACACGGTGCCGTTCGTCTGGGTAAAGATGCCCCGCGGGTGGCGGGCCTCGACCTTCGCACGCGCGGCCGAGCGTCGCGGGATCCTCGTCAAGCCGGCGGATCTGTTCGCACTGGTCGACGGCCGCGCGCCCAACGCGGTGCGGCTTTCGCTGAACGGGCCGATGGGCGAGCCGACCTTCCGCACGGCGCTGGAGACGCTGGCGGGGCTGTTGAAAGAGCCGCCGGGGGAGGTGGAAGTCTGACTTGGCATGGGGTATAATGATACCATATTTTTAACGTACTGATTTGGCGCCATAAATATCCAAATGTCGCGATTGACTGCGGGTTCGAAATACGCGAAACACCTCCATCCCTCGCACCGGGCGGACCCCGGCGCGGCACCGGAATTTCGACTCACAGGATGAGAGCCATGAAAACCTTCACCGCCACCCCGGCGGATATCGAGAAGAAGTGGATCCTGATCGATGCCGAGGGCATCGTTCTCGGTCGCCTCGCCTCGATCATCGCCATGCGCCTGCGCGGCAAGCACAAGCCCAGCTTCACGCCGTCGATCGACATGGGCGACAACGTCATCGTCATCAACGCCGACAAGGTGCAGCTGACGGGCAAGAAGCGCCAGAACCCGAACTACTGGCACACCGGCTATCCGGGCGGCATCAAGTCGCGCACGACCGAGCAGATCCTCGAAGGTCCGCATCCCGAGCGCGTGGTGATGCAGGCCGTCAAGCGGATGCTGCCGGGCAACAAGCTCAGCCGCGAGCTGATGACCAATCTGCGCGTCTATGCCGGCGCCGAGCATCCCCACGAGGCCCAGCAGCCCGAAGTGCTCGACGTCAAGCCTCTGAACCCCAAGAACACCCGGAGCGCCTGATATGGCCGATCAGATCAAATCCCTCGACGAGCTGAACGAAGCCGTCAGCGACGACATCGGCGGCGTGCAGGGCACGATGGCCGAGCTCGAGACCCCGCGTGAGCCGGTCCGCGACGAGCTGGGCCGCTCCTATGCCACCGGCCGCCGGAAGGACGCCACGGCGCGCGTCTGGGTCAAGCCGGGCTCGGGCAAGATCACCGTCAACGGCAAGGAAATGAACGCCTACTTCGCGCGTCCGGTGCTGCAGATGATCCTGCGCCAGCCGTTCGACGTGGCCGGCGTGTCGGGCCAGTTCGACGTCTACGCGACCGTGCGCGGCGGTGGCCTGTCGGGCCAGGCCGGCGCGGTCAAGCACGGCATCAGCCGCGCGCTGCAATACTACGACCCCGCGCTGCGTCCGCCGCTGAAGGCCGCCGGCTTCCTCACGCGCGACAGCCGGACCGTCGAGCGGAAGAAGTACGGCCGCGCCAAGGCCCGCCGCAGCTTCCAGTTCTCGAAGCGCTGATTCACCACTCACGGACCACGCTTTCGAGGCGCGGCCCCCCTGCGGGGCCGCGCTTTTTTCGTTGCGCCGCCGGTCTCCGCGCGATGTAACGCCCGCGATGAAGCGGATCTTCTATTTCCCTACCGGCCGCCGCATGTGGTTCGACCTCGCCCGCTCGCTGGAAGAGCAGGGCGTGGCCACCCCCGTCGCCTGGCTGGGCGATCCCCGCCACGACGCCACGGCGCGCGAGACCTTCCCCGATTGCGAGGTCGTCCCGGTGATGCCGTCGCGCGCGGGCTCCCTTTCGGGCGCGCCGCTCTGGCGTGGCACCCATGCCGGGTTCTGGACCAGCGCCGAGCACGACCGCGCCCGCGACCATGCGATCAAGCTGATGGACCGTGTCGACTGGACCGGAGAGCAGCGCGGCGTCACCCGTGCCGCGCTGTTCGACGGGCTGGTCCTCTGGGCGCTGGCCCTGGTGGAACGGCACGACCCCGACGCCCTGGTGATGTCCGAGCCGCCGCACCAGCCGCTGCAGCTGGTGATCGAGCACGTCATGCGGTGGCTCGGGCGGGATGTGCTGTGCTTTGCCGGCTGGTCGATCATGCCGCTGATGATGCTGCGCCGCGACTATGACGGCCCGATCCTGCCGGCCCCCGACGGCGCACTGCGCGAACACTTGCGCGACCGGATCGGGCAGGAGGCCGACGCCTTCGTCGGCCGCTTCGACGATGCCGCCGCGATCGAGCCGCGCTACATGGCGCAGCAGCGTGACCGCGCCGCCCGCATCGCCCGCCGTGACCGCCGCATGCGCGCGCTGACGGCGCCTCTCCGCCTCGCATTGCGGCCCCTGGGCCGTGTCCTTGGCCGGCGCTATGCAATCGACATCGACCCGCCCCATGCCAGCGACAATCTCTTCACCGAGGACCGGCTGCCGCGCGCGGCCCTCGGAGACCGCAAGCGCACGATCGCGGCTCGCCGCACGCGCCTCGCCGACAGGCTCGACGCGGCGATTGGCACCGACCTGCCCGCCGATTACGTCTATGTCCCGCTCCACTACGAGCCCGAACGCACCACCAACCCGGACGGCGGCGTGTTCCACGACCAGATCCGGGCCCTGTCGGTACTGCGGGCGCTGCTGCCGGACGACATTGGCATCGTCGTCAAGGAGCATCCCTCGCAGCTCTCGGCCGCCATGCGCGGCTTTCTCGGCCGTTCGCCGGGATTCTACCGGGTGATCCGTCAGATCGAGGGGCTTCACATCGCGCCGAACGAGACGCCCTCGACCGCCCTCATCACCAACGCCCGCGCCACGGCCGCCATCACCGGCACCGCGGTGATCGAGTCCGCCTGCCTCGGCCGGCCGGGCCTGATCTTCGGCCATCCCTGGTTCGAGGGCTGTCCCAATGTGCACCGTGTCGGGCAGGGCGCCGATCTCGCTGCGATCCTGGCCGAGATACCGCAGCCGCGCGGCGCGGTGCGCGACTGGCTCGTGACCCGCGCGTCCGAGGTGGCCATGCCCGGCTGCATCAATCCCAGCAACGAGCGGTATTTCCGCAGCTACTACGAAATGGACGGCTTCGCCGAGGCAGAGTGCATCGCCGCGACAAACGCCATCGCGCAGGCCCTCGGCTGAAGGGCAGGGACTTGCCACCGGCGCAGAGCCGGGTCATCGTCCGGAAACGGCAGGGAACGGGGACCGCGCCACATTGGCCACCACTTGGACACGATTCCGGCGCTGGACCCGCAGCGACAGCGCGTCGGGCCTCCTTCTCGTCAGCCCAGCGGCGTTGTTCGCGCTCGCGCTGCTGGCGGTGCCGCTGGCGGCGGTCGTCGCGTTCAGCTTCTGGTCGCAGGACTACCTGGAAATCGACCGCACCTTCACCTGGGCCAACTATCGGGCGGCGGTGACCGAGCCGATCTACCGTGAACTGATGCTCCGCTCGGTGCTGATCTCGGGCGCGGTGACGATCGCGACGGTCGTGCTGGCCTTTCCGCTTGCCTATTTCATCTCGTTCAAGGTCGCGGACCGGCACAAGGCGCTTTGGATCTTCCTGGTGACGATCCCGTTCTGGACGAGCTACCTGATCCGCGCCTTCCTCTGGAAGGTGATCCTGGGCTTCAACGGCGTGCTCAACACCTCGCTCCAGACCCTCGGCCTGATCGACGAGCCGCTGTCGTTCATCCTCTACAATCCCAACGCGGTCGTCATCACGCTCGCCCACGCCTTCGCGCCCTTCGCCATCCTGCCGATCTTCGTCAGCCTCGAGCGGATCGACCGGTCGCTGCTGGAGGCGGCGCGGGACCTGGGCGAAAGCCGCTTCGGCGCGTTCTGGCGCGTGACCTTCCCCCTCGCGCTGCCCGGCGTCGTCGCCGCCGCGCTGATCGTCTTCATCCCGACGATCGGCGACTACGTGACGCCGCGCCTCGTGGGCGGCCCCGACGGCCTGATGATCGCCAACATGATCCAGACCCAGTTCCTGCGGCTCAACAACGCGCCGATGGGGGCGACGCTCGCGGTCATCGCGATGCTGGTCGTCAGCGCCATCTCGCTCGTCTTCGTTGCGCTCTCGCGCCGGTGGAGCGGCCCGCGATGACCCTGCGCGTCTATGCCATTCTCTACCTGGTATTCCTCTACGCGCCGATCGTGCTCCTCCCGATCTTCGCGTTCAACGACGCCACGGTAATCGCCTTCCCGCTGTCGGGCTTCACGACCGAGTGGTTCCGCGCGATCCCGGAGACGCCGGCGCTGATCCGCTCGGTGCAGACGTCGCTGGTCGTGGCGGTGTCCTCGGCGCTGCTGGCGACGCTGCTGGGGCTCTGCACCGCGCGCGCCGGGGCACGCTACGCCTTTCCCGGCAAGCGCCCGGTGACCGGCTTCATCATGCTGCCTCTGGTCCTGCCCGAGATCATCGTCGCGGTCGCGCTCCTGGTGGTGCTGCTGGCGCTCGGCCTGCCGCTCGGGCCCTGGACGGTTGTGCTGGGGCACACGCTCCTCTGCACGCCCTTCGCGGTGGCGATCCTGGGGTCGTCCTTCAACAATTTCGATCCCGCCCTCGAAGAGGCAAGCTACGACCTGGGCGAAAGCCGCTGGGCCACGTTCCGCCTGGTGACGCTGCCGCTGGTGATGCCGGGCATCGTCTCGTCGCTCCTGATCTCGTTCACGATCAGCCTGGACGAGTTCATCATCGCCTTCTTCCTGACCGGAACCGAGCCGACGCTGCCGGTCTATCTCTGGGGGCAGCTGCGCTTTCCCCAGAAGATCCCGGTGGTCATGGCCCTCGGCACCATACTCGTGGCGCTTTCGGTCCTGCTGCTGAGCGTCGCCGAACTGTTCCGCCGCCGCGGCCTCGCCCGGACCGGCGCGAAGGATACCGGAGGATTCGTGTGAGCATCATCTCCCTGTCCGGCGTGCAGAAGCATTTCGGCGACTACCACGCCCTGCGCGGCATCGACCTCGAGATCGCGGGCGGAGAGTTCTTCTCGCTGCTGGGGCCCTCGGGCTGCGGCAAGACCACGCTCCTGCGCGTCATCGCCGGGTTCGAGGACGTCTCCGAGGGCACCGTGCTGCTGTCGGGGCGCGACATGGAGGGCGTGCCGGCCAACCGCCGGCCGACCAACATGGTGTTCCAATCCTACGCCATTTTCCCCCATCTGAGCGTCGCCGAGAACGTGGGCTTCGGCCTGCGCCGCGCGGCGATGTCGCGCGGCGAAAAGGCCGCCGCCGTCGAGGAGGCTCTGGGCATGGTCGGGCTGGCCGGCTACGGCGCCCGCAAGGCCAACGCGCTCTCCGGCGGCCAGCGGCAGCGCGTGGCGCTCGCCCGCGCTCTCATCCTCAAGCCCAAGGTCCTGCTGCTGGACGAGCCGCTCTCGGCGTTGGACAAGAAGCTGCGCGAACAGATGCAGGCCGAGCTCCGCCGCCTGCAGCGCTCCGTCGGCATCACCTTCATCCTGGTGACCCACGACCAGGAAGAGGCGCTGATCATGTCGGACCGGATCGCGGTGATGTTCGAGGGCCGGATCGCGCAGCTCGCCGATCCGCAGACCCTCTACCGGCGACCGGTGAGCCGCCAGGTGGCGCAGTTCATCGGCATGATGTCCTTTCTGCCCGGCCGAATCGCCGGCGCCGAGGTCACCGTGGCGGGCCTCGGCCGGGCCAGCGTCGAGGACGACCAGTGCCCCGCGGGACGCGCCGACGGCGACGTCTCAGTGGGCATACGGCCCGAACTCCTGTCGCTCCTTGCGCCAGGCGAAGACACCGACCGCCAGCTCGCCCACGGCGCCGTCACCGAGCGCACCTATTATGGCGACATGACCTATTACGACGTCGCGCTCGACGGCACCGATGCCGAGGTCACGATCTCGATGAAGAACCTCCCCGGCCGCGCCGTGCTCGAGCGGGGCGACGCGGCCCGCGTCGCCTGGGACGCCCGCTCGCTCGTTATCTTTCCCTGAACTCGATCCTCTTTGGTCCCGGAAAATATCCCCGCCGGAGGCCGCGTCGCCCGGAGGGCGGCGCAGACATCGCGTGGCGCCGCAGGCGCCTCATTCAGGTCACGCCGCCGCGCTCTGACCGATCCGCGACAGCGCGTCGGCCGCGATCTCGAACGAGCGCCGCCGTGCCGCGGGGTCGTGGATCTGACTCGTCAGGATCACCTCGTCCGGGGCATAGATGTCGACCAGCTCCGCGAGTTCCCGGTGCACGGTCTCGGGCCCGCCGGTCGCCGAGATCCGCAGCGCGTGATCGACGGCCCGGCGCACGCCCGCGCCGATGGTGGTGTCGATGTCCTCGACCGGGCGCGGCAGCTTGCCGGGCCGGCCCATCCGGAGTTGGGCAAAGGCCTGCTGCATCGAGCTGCGCAGGTAGTACCCTTCGGCGTCGCTCTTGCCGGCAAAGACGTTCGCCGCCAGCATGAAATACGGCGTCTCGAGCTGCGCCGAGGGGCGGAACCGCGTGCGGTAGACCTCGATCGCCTGTTCCAGCGCGTCCGGTGCGAAATGCGAGGCAAAGGCATAGGGCAGGCCCAGATGCGCCGCGAGCTGCGCACCATAGAGCGACGAGCCCAGCATCCAGATCGGCACGCCGGTGCCTTCGCCGGGCAAGGCGCGCACGGCGGCGCCGGGACGGGCGGGGCCGAGATAGTCGATCAGCTCGGCCACGTCGTCGGGAAAGCTGTCGGCCTGGTTCAGGTTGCGCCGCAGCGCCTTGGCCACGGCCATGTCGCCCCCCGGCGCGCGGCCGAGACCAAGGTCGATACGGCCGGGATGGATCGTCGCCAGCGTGCCGAACTGCTCGGCGATGGCCAGCGGCGCGTGGTTCGGCAGCATGACGCCGCCGGCGCCGACGCGGATGCTGCGCGTCGCGTCGGCGACATGGCCCAGCAGCACCGAGGTGGCGGCGCTGGCGATACCGGGCATGTTGTGATGCTCGGCCATCCAGAAACGGTGATAGCCCAACTCCTCTGCGCGGCGGGCCAGGGTCACGCTGTCGGCGATGGCGCTGGCGGCGTCCGAGCCCTCGGGCACCGGGGCGAGATCGAGTACGGAATAACGCATGGCGACTGTCCTTCTTCTTCTGGCGGAACAGGTGGTCATTTTCCGCGCTCTATGGAAGAGGTCCGGGGAAACCGCCATCTGTGTAGCGTCCCCTCACGGGATGACAGAGGAGCAGGCATGGACAAGAACGAACGGCGTCTGCATCGCCAGGTCGACGCGCTGGGGCGCGCCGTCCCGGCCGCGCGCCGGCCGATCCGCACCATGGCGGGGCCGCGGCGCCGCTGGCTGCGCATCCCGCTCGGGGTTGCGCTGGTGCTGGGCGGCATCTTCAGCATCCTTCCGGTGCTGGGGCTCTGGATGCTGCCGCTGGGTTTGCTGCTGCTGGCCTACGATCTGCCGATGCTGCGGCCGACGGTGGTCCGTGGCGCGATCTGGATCCGGCGCAAGATGCCCGCGCGTTTCCGGCGCGGCAGGACGGGCCGGCTGGCCGACGAGGACTGACTGCAGCGACGCTCAGTCGTCGGGCGGGACCAGTCCCAGACCGCGCAGGTAGATGCCGATCCCGCTTTCCAGCAGGTCCTCGGGCGGGAAGGGGGACTTGGTGCCGGGAGAACCGCGCGCGAACAGCTCGACCACCCCGTGGCTCATCGCCCAGACATGGGCCGCGAACATCTGCGGCGGCGGGCGCTTCTCGGGCGGGATATGTTGCGACAGTTCCGTCGCCGCCTGTTCCAGAACGCCGAGCGCGCGTGTCGCCACCGCGTGCAGATCGGGCGTGCGGTGGATCGAGATGCCGCTTTCGAACATCGCGACGTAATGGCCCGGATACCGGTTGGCGAAGGCGAGATAGGCCCGGCCTGTCGCCTCGAACGCGGCCAGCGCCGACGGCTTGCCCGAGGCATAGGCATAGTCCAGCAGGTCGGCGAAGATCTCGTAGCCCTGCCGCGCCGCCTCGGCGATCAGGTCCTCGCGTCCCTCGAAATGCCGATAGACGGCCGCGGGGGTGACGCCGGCCTGCTTGGCCGCCTCGCTCAGCGTGAAACCGGCGGGGCCCTTCTCCTCGATCAGGCCGAGAGCGGCGTCGACCAGCGCCTGTCTGAGGTTGCCGTGATGATAGCCGCGCTTAGCCATGTCGCCCCGTCCGGCCGTGGTTCCGACCCATGCCAGCCCTCACCGGATCCCGGCCCGGGCCGCCGCGCGGTCGATGGCCGTGACGACCTCTGGCCCGGCAACCTGATGCGCCATGTGCCCGATGCCGGGCAGGGGCGTATACTGCGCGCTCTCGACCCAAGAAGCGAGGTTCTCGGCGTGGACGAAGTCGGGCACCACGTCGTCCTCTGTTCCGTGGACCACCTCGATCGGCATCGTGAGCGACCGGTACTGCGCCGACTGCTCGATGATCGCGGGCTTGAGCGAGTTCACCTGCCGCGCGTTGGCGCGAAAGCTCTCGCGGCGCAGGCTCAGCGGCCAGCCGACATACTCAAGGTAGCCCTCCGGCACATCTTGCGGTTCGAAGATCGTCTCGACCGCGCCACGCACCTGAGTCTCGCCGGCGAAGGCCGTCAGCAGAGGCACGAAGCCCGCGCCCCCCAGCGGCGAGGCCGTCAGACCGTAGAGCGCGCCGAGCTGGCCCTTCCACGGCATCGTCGCGCCCGACACGATGACCAGCGCCGCCGGATCCGCCTCGAGCCCCCAGGCCATCGCGACCGCGCCGCCATAGGACTGGCCCAGGACGATCTCGTTCTCGATTCCCAGTTGCCGCGCCGCCTTGTTCAGGAAGACCGCCTGTTCGCGCGGCGTCTCGGCCTCGGTGTTGAAGGCGCCGCCGAAGCGCGCGTCGATCCGGTCGGTATAGCCCAGCCCTGGACGGTCGAAGACGGTGACACGGTAATCGTCGCTCACGCGCTCGACGAAGGAGAAGGTGAAGTCGCGGGTGTTGCCCGAGGCCCCGTGAAGCAGCACGAGGTCCGGTCCCGAGCCCTCTTGCACGTAATGGACGCGCCTGCCGTCGACCTCGAGGAACTGACCCTCGGGCGGATAGGCCGCGACTGCGGCGGCCTCGCGCCGGTCGGCGCGGGAATCGACCAGTGCCCCGCAGCCGGTCAGCGCCGTCGCCGCGAGCAGGAGGCTAGAAGCCAATTTCGGCAGGTTCATACGATGTCGTCTGGTATATTTGATTGATCCAGTTGCCATATAGAAGGTGGGCATGGCTGCGCCAGCGGTTCCGCGGCGTCTTCGACGGATCGTCCTCGGGGTAATAGTTCACAGGCAGGGACACGGGCCGGCCCTGGGCGACATCTCGGTCGTACTCCTGCTTGATCGTATCGCTGTCGTATTCGAAGTGATTGAAGATGTAGAGCGCGTGATGGGCCGCATCCTCCACCAGGCAGGGGCCCGTCTGATAGCTGCCGAGCAGGGTGACGAGGTGCGGCGTCGCCTCGATGTCCTCCTGCCGGATCTCGGTCCAGCGGCTGACGGGAATCACGAAATCGTCCGAAAAGCCGCGCAGGTAGGGACTTTGCGGTTGCAGGTTCACGTGCCGGAAGCAGCCGAACGCCTTGGCCGGCAGCAGGTGCTTCTCGATCCCGTGGAAGTGGTTCAGCATTGCCATGCCGCCCCAGCACACGCCGAAGGTCGAATGGACGTGCGTCTGCGTCCAGTTCATCACCTCGACCAGCTCGTCCCAATAGGTCACCTCTTCGAAGGGAAGATGCTCGATCGGGGCGCCGGTGATGATGAGGCCGTCGAAATACTCGTCCTTCACGTCCTGGAAGGGGCGGTAGAACGCCTCCATGTGCTCGGCCGCGGTGTTGCGGGTCTGATGCTCGGACATGCGGATCAGGTGCAGGTCGATCTGCAGCGGGGTCGCCCCGATCAAACGCGCGAACTGCGTCTCGGTCTGGATCTTCTTCGGCATCAGGTTGAGCAGCCCGATCTTCAGCGGCCGGATGTCCTGCCGCGCCGCGTCCATCTCGGCCATCACCATCACGCCTTCGGTCGAGAGAACTCCGTAGGCTGGCAAATCCGAGGGAAGGGTGATCGGCATTGGTGTTATCCGGACAGTGTCGGGAACCGGTGAGATAGACCGGATCGGACCGATTTGCCAGAGGCGGGCCGGGACACTGCCGGATCGTCCGGCAAATGTGGTGTGGCGCAGCGGGGCTGGCGGCGTTATCCCGAGGCCGCAGGGCAGGGCGCCGGCCCGCCGCCACGAAAGGACCGAGATGAGCGATCCCAAGACCTCCGTGCGCCGCACCCCCTGGCCCGAAAGTGTCAGCCGGCCGGTCGCGACGCCGCTGCAACCCTCCGTGGTCTATGCCTCGCACAGTCCCGATGCGCTGGACGCGCAGTACGAGCGCCGGACCGAGGGCTATACCTACGCGCGGGAAGGACACCCCAACGCGGCCGTGTTGGCGCAGAAGATCGACGCGCTCGAGGGCGCGGAGGGGGGGCTCGTCACCGCGTCGGGCATGGCCAGCGTGACGGCGGTGATGCTGGGCCTGTGCCGCGCGGGCGATCACGTGGTCGCTGGCGATCAGCTCTATGGACGGTCGCTCAGGATGTTGGCGGAGGATCTGCCGCGGCTGGGAGTCGAGACAACCCTGGCCGACCCGACGGACCCCGATGCGATCGCCGCCGCGATGCGGCCCGAGACACGGATGGTCCTGCTGGAGGTCGTGTCGAACCCGACGCTGCGGGTCTGCGACATCGACGCCGTCGCGGCGATTGCCGCGCGCCACGGTGCACTTCTGGTGATCGACAACACCTTCACGACGCCGCGCGCGTTCAAGCCGTTCGCGCACGGGGCCGACATCGTCATCCACTCGGTCACGAAGATGCTCGCCGGCCACTCCGACGCGACGCTGGGCTATGTTGCCGCGCGCGATCCCGAACTGCGCGGCCCGATCCGCGATTTCGCCGTGACCGCCGGGCTGACGGCCAGCCCGTTCGACTGCTGGCTCGCCGAGCGGGGGCTGCATTCATTCGAGCTGCGCTACGACCGGGCCGAGTCGAACGCCGCGACCCTGGCCGATCACATCGCGACGCTGCCGGGGGTGACGGGCGTTCTCTATCCGCAGCGCCCGGACCATCCCGACCACGCCACAGCCCGAAGGCTGCTGGGTTCGCGCGGCGGGCACATGGTGACGTTCGGGATCGAAGGCGGCCGCGTTGCCGCCAACGCGCTGGTCGAAGCCGCCGAGAACATCCCCTTCGCGCCGACGCTGGGCGATATCGGAACCACACTCAGCCATCCAGCGACGTCGTCGCACCGGGCGCTGACGCCCGAGGCGCGGGCCGCGCTGGGGATCGGAGAGGGCACGTTCCGCGTGTCTGTCGGGGTCGAACCGGCCGAGCTGCTCTGTGCCGAGTTCGCCACGGCGATCGCCGCGTCACAAGGCTGATGGGATCAGGACAGGCGGGTGTTCGCCGGAAGGGTGACGATGTCGAAATCCAGCCCCGGACACTGCGCCCGGATCTCGCCACAGACGAGGCCGGGATTCGGCAGGCCGTCGCTGAGGACGCGGTAGCGGCCGCGATACCCGTGGTGATGCAGCAGATGTGCAAGGTCCACGCAGTCGAACCGCGGTGTCAGCAGCGGCGACAGCACCAGCTCGGGTGTCATTTCGGCGTGCATCCAATCGCCCACCTCGTGAATCTCGGCAAAGACAAACTGGTCGGGCTCGCGCGGGGCGCTGCCCGAGGCGCGCAGCGTCGTGAGTTCACCGACGCACAGCACGACCGAGTCCGGTGTCGGCTCGCGCCGTGCCGAACGGGTGGCCGCAGCCATGTTACGAAGCTTGTTGGCGACCATTCGAGCCCCTTTTGCCCGCACTCGCAACTCTTGAGCGCCAGATCATATTCCGATGATGATACGATGTGATGCCAGTATTGCAATTCCCGTCTTCCTGAAAACTCTAGGCCGGAATTGGCGCGATTCTATGGCATTCACTTCAGAAACCGAGACGACCCCGAATGGACCTCACTGATCTCGGCACGGTGCTGACCGGCCTTTCCCGCCCGGCACTGGCCATTTCGAACGACGAGCGTATCGCCGCGGCCAACGAACCGGCGCGCGCGCTGTTCGGCCCGAACCTCGTCGGGCGGCACTACATCACCGCGCTGCGGCAGCCCTCGATCCTGGACTGCGTCGAGCAGGTGCTCAAGCGCCGGACGCGCCGCGGCACCGCGCAGTACCTTCTGACGGATCGCGGTCGGGACACGACGTGGGACGCGGCCGCGGCCCTTGTTTCCCTGGGGGAGGCCGAGGGTGTGCTGTTGTCGTTCGAGGATGTTACCCCGATGCATGAGGCCGGGCAGATGCGGCGCGATTTCGTCGCCAATGTCAGCCACGAACTGCGCACGCCGCTGACCGCTCTGCTCGGGTTCATCGAAACGCTGAAGGGTGCGGCCAAGGATGATGCGGTGGCGCGGGACCGGTTCCTGTCGATCATGGAGAAGGAGGCGACGCGGATGAACCGCTTGGTCAGCGATCTGCTGTCGCTGAGCCGTGTCGAGGCGGACGAGAGATTGCGCCCGACGGACCGGCTGGACCTGGCGGCGCTAATCCGCTCAGTGCAGAGCGTTCTGGCCTCGATGGCCGAAGATCGGGGCGCGCAGATCGTGCTCGAGGGATTCGACGAGCCGATCGGAATCCCGGGCGACAGCGATCAGCTTAAGCAGGTGTTCACCAATCTCGTCGAGAACGCGCTGAAATACGGCCCCGCCGGCGGAACGGTCACGGTGCACGCCCGCGTCGACCCGCGCGACCCGGCCTTGCGGGGGCCGGCGGTGCGGGTGTCGGTCATTGACGAGGGCGAGGGCATCGACGCGCTGCACATTCCGCGGCTCACCGAACGGTTCTACCGGGTGGATTCGCACCGCTCGCGCGAGATGGGCGGAACCGGGCTCGGGCTGGCCATCGTGAAGCACATCGTGAATCGCCATCGCGGGCGTCTCAGGGTGGACAGCACACTCGGCGAGGGAAGCGCGTTCCGGGTTGTTCTACCTATGGGCGACGCATTTCCTTGACGTCGGGTCTGTGCGGGCCACGATCCGCCATGTGTCATACAGCTGTTACATCGCTGTCACAAAAGCTCAGCAGCGGACGCCTAGCACGCGCTCATGGATCGCATCCGACGCGGTCTGAAACAGAATCAGGAGAGTTTCATGTCCTTTGCGAAATCGACCGCCTCCGCGCTGGCGATCGCCGCCGTTTCGGCGACGGCCGCTGCCGCGCAGAGCCGCGACAACGTGCAGGTCGCCGGTTCGTCGACGGTGCTGCCCTACGCCTCGATCGTGGCCGAAGCGTTCGGCGAGAACTTCGACTACCCGACTCCGGTGGTCGAATCGGGCGGCTCCTCGGCCGGCCTGTCGCGTTTCTGCGAAGGCGTCGGCGAGAACACCATCGACATCGCCAATGCCAGCCGCGCGATCCGTGACAGCGAAGTCGAGACCTGCGCCTCGAACGGTGTGGACGAGATCATCGAAGTCCGCATCGGCTATGACGGCATCGTCTTTGCCAGCCAGATCGACGGCCCCGCGTTCGACGCCTTTACCCAAGAGCAGTGGTACAACGCACTGGCCGCCGAGCTGCCGCAGGACGGCGAGATGGTCTCCAACCCCAACACCACCTGGACCGAGGTCGACGAGGCGCTGCCCGACGTCGAAATCCTGACCTTCATCCCCGGCACGCGTCACGGCACCCGTGAGGTGTTCGAAGAGAACGTCCTGCTCGTCGGCTGCGAAGAGTCGGGCGCCTACGACACCATGGTCAACGACATGGGCATGTCGGAAGACGAAGCCGAAGAGGCCTGCATCGGCGTGCGCACCGACGGCCAGTCGGTCGACATCGACGGCGACTACACCGAGACCCTGGCGCGGATCGAAGCCAACCCGAACGGCGTCGGCGTCTTTGGCCTTTCATTCTACGAAAACAACACCGACTCGCTGAAGGTCGCCACGATGGCCGACGTCGAGCCCTCGACCGAGACCATCGCCTCGGGCGAATACCCGGTGTCGCGTCCGCTGTACTTCTACATCAAGAAGGCGCACCTGGGCGTCATCCCGGGCCTGAAGGAATACGCCTCGTTCTTCGTGTCCGATCAGGTTGCCGGTCAGGGCGGCCCGCTCGCCAACTACGGCCTCGTCCCCGATCCGGAGCTGGAGCAGACCCAGCAGAAGATCGAGAACGAGACCACCATCTCGCAGGAAGGCTGAGGCCTTTCGCGGAAGGGCGGCCCCCGGCGGGCCGCCCTTCATCCTAACGATATCTTCGCGGTGCCGCCTCGGCACCCGACCCTGAAGGCGGACCGCACGGTTCGTCCCCGCCTCCGGAGCCCACATGCCGTTCTACTGGATCCTCCCCGTCCTCCTCGTCATCGCGGCGGTCGGCTATGTACTGGGCCGTGGCCGCGCGATGCGATCTGCCGACGGTGACGCCCGCAACCTTCACTCGCTGCCGAACTATTACGGCGTCCATGCCGTCATCGCCGGGCTCGTGCCTGCCGCGCTTCTGCTGGCGGCCTGGGCCGTCGTCCAGCCGATCGTCGTGGACACCTGGGTGTCGCAGTCGATCTCGGAGAGCCGCATGCAGGAAGCCGGCTCGCGCGGGTTGGCGATGAGCGAGGTGCGGCGTCTCGCGGCCGGGCTCGAAACGGCGGTCGAGCGCGGGGCCATCACGGCCGAACGCGCCCGCAGCGCCTCCCAGAGCATGGACATCGACGATCTGCGCGAGGCCGTGTCGGGCGCCGGCATCGCGCTTACCGGCAACATCGCGCCCGAGACGCTGGAGAACGCGCAACGCTACAACCGTATCTCGGCGGTGGGCAGCGCGATCAAGACGGTGCTCGTGCTGCTGCTCTCGCTCGCCGGCACGGCCTACGCGGTGTCGCAGACGACCAAGGAGTTCCGCGCCCGCAAGTCGGTCGAGCACGGCGTGATGGCGCTGCTGATCGGGGCGGCGTGCCTCGCGATCTTCACGACGATCGGGATCGTCCTGTCGCTGATCTTCAACACGATCGAGTTCCTGCGTCTCTATCCGGCGATGGACTTCTTTTTCGGCACCACTTGGTCGCCCAGCTTCACCGGCCGTGGCGGTGCCTCGCAGCTGGGGATCCTGCCGCTGTTGTGGGGCACGTTCTACATTTCGCTCGTGGCGCTGCTCGTGGCGGTGCCGATCGGGCTTTTCGCGGCGATCTACCTGTCGGAGTACGCCTCCAAGCCTGTGCGCGGCATCGCCAAGCCGCTGCTCGAGATCCTCGCCGGCATCCCGACCATCGTCTACGGCCTGTTCGCGCTGCTCACCGTCGGTCCGCTTCTGGTGAGCACCTTCGGCGATGACGGGTGGCTGGGCGTCGACTGGATGGATGGCGGCACCGCGGTGATGACCGCCGGCCTCGTCATGGGGATCATGCTGATTCCGTTCGTCAGTTCGCTCAGCGACGACATCATCAACTCGGTCCCGCAGGCGATGCGTGACGGCTCGCTCGGCCTGGGCGCGACCCATTCGGAAACCGTGCGGCAGGTAGTGATGCCCGCCGCGCTGCCGGGTATCGTGGGCGCGGTGCTGCTGGCCGCGTCGCGCGCCATCGGCGAGACGATGATCGTGGTGCTCGGGGCAGGGGCCGCGGCCCAAATCAGCGGCAACCCCTTCGAGTCGATGACGACCGTGACGGCCAAGATCGTCAGCCAGCTGACCGGCGACGCCGACTTCAACTCACCGGAGGCGCTGGTCGCCTTCGCACTCGGGATGACGCTGTTCGTGTTCACGCTCGGGCTGAACGTCGTCGCACTCTACATCGTGCGCAAATACCGCGAGGAACTGGAATGACGGACGCGCCTGCCACCATCGCGGACGCTTCGGCGTCGCGCAGTAAGGGCTCGCTCCTGGAAAAGGACGCGCGCACGAAAAAGCGCAACGCGGCAGAGACACGGTTCAAGGCCTACGGCATCATCGCCATCGGCATCGGCCTGGCCTTTCTTGCGGCGCTGGTCTTTTCGATCGTCCGCAACGGCGTGCCGGCCTTCACGCAGACCTATGTGACGGTGCCGATCACGCTCGAGGCGGAAACCCTCGACCCCGAGGGCAACCGCGACCCCGCGGACATTTCGGGCGTCATGACCTTTGCCTATTCGCCGCTGATCCAGCAGGGCCTGCAGTCGGCGCTGGAGGAGGCCGACGTCGAGACCGATATGTCGGCCTCGGACCTGACCAAGATGCTGTCCTCGTCGGCCGAAAACACGGTGCGGCAGCGGGTTGTGTCGAACCCCGACCTGATCGGCGAGACCGAAGAGTTCCGGCTGCTCGCCTCGTCGCGCGTCGACGGCTACCTGAAGGGCAGGGTGGAGCGTGCCGACCTCGAGCGGGACCGCAACCTCGACGCCGCCCATCTCGACATCGTGGATCAGCTTCAGGAGGCCGGTGTCGTGAGCCGGACCTTCAACATGGACTTCATCCTCGGCACCGATGCCTCGGACAACCGGCCCGAGCAGGCCGGGATCGGCGCCTCGATGCTGGGGTCGTTCTTCATGATGCTGGTAGTGCTGGCCCTAGCATTGCCGATCGGCGTCGCCGCGTCGATCTATCTCGAAGAATTCGCGCCGAAGAACAAGTTCACCGACCTGATCGAGGTGAACATCTCGAACCTGGCCGCCGTGCCGTCGATCGTCTTCGGTATCCTCGGCCTCGCGGCGTTCATCCAGTTCGCCGGACTGCCGCAATCGGCGCCGTTGGTCGGGGGGCTCGTCCTGACGCTGATGACGCTGCCGACGATCATCATCTCCACGCGCGCCTCGCTCAAGTCGGTGCCGCCCTCGATCCGTGACGCCGCGCTCGGCGTGGGCGCATCGCCGATGCAGGCGGTGTTCCACCACGTGCTGCCGCTGGCCGCGCCCGGAATCCTGACCGGCACGATCATCGGTCTCGCGCAGGCCCTTGGCGAGACGGCGCCGCTGCTGCTGATCGGGATGGTGGGCTTCATCGCCTCGAACTATCCCGAGGGTGTGGCGTCGGGTTTTCTCGACCCGAACTCGGCGATGCCGGCGCAGATCTACGAATGGGCGAAGCGGGCCGATCCGGCCTTCTACGAGCGTGCCTGGGGTGGGATCATCATCCTCCTCGTCTTCCTACTGAGCATGAACCTGCTCGCCATCATCCTGCGCCGTCGCTTCGAGCGTCGCTGGTAAGGAGCTGAAAATGAACCAGGAAACCGCAGTTCGGAACGATCGCGATACGACCTCGCACCTGCCGAACAACCAGATCAAGGTCTCGGCCCGGAAGGTGCAGGTCTATTACGGCGACACCCACGCCATCAAGGACGTGGACGTCGACATCGAGGACAGGAACGTCACCGCCTTCATCGGGCCGTCAGGCTGCGGCAAGTCGACCTTCCTGCGCTGCATCAACCGGATGAACGACACGATCCCGATCGCCCGCGTCGAAGGGCAGATACTCATCGACGACGAAGACATCTACGACAAGCGGATCGACCCGGTGCAGTTGCGCGCGAAGGTCGGGATGGTGTTCCAGAAGCCGAACCCGTTCCCCAAGTCGATCTACGACAACGTGGCCTACGGTCCCAAGATTCACGGGCTGGCCAAGAACAAGTCCGAGCTGAACGACATCGTCGAGAAATCGCTGCGCCGCGCCGCGCTCTGGAACGAGGTCAAGGACCGGCTGCAACTGCCGGGGACGGGCCTGTCCGGCGGCCAGCAGCAGCGCCTGTGCATCGCCCGCGCCATCGCGACCGAGCCCGAGATCCTCTTGATGGACGAGCCGTGCTCGGCGCTGGACCCGATCGCTACCGACCAGGTCGAAGAGCTGATCCGCGAGCTCAAGGGCAATTACTCTGTCGTCATCGTGACCCACTCGATGCAGCAGGCACACCGGGTCAGCCAGAAGACCGCCTTTTTCCACCTCGGCAACCTCGTCGAGTACGATGACACCGAGACGATTTTTAAAAACCCCAAGGATGAGCGGACCGAAAGCTACATCACGGGCCGGATCGGCTAAGGAGCCTGTTTCAATGGCAGAAAACGATTTCACCCTCGGGCTGGACCGCGATCTCGAGGAGGTGCAAACGCACATCATGAAGATGGGCGGCTTGGTCGAGGCCGCGATCCTGGCCAGCGCGAAGGCCCTGGAAGAGCGTGACACCGAGCTTGCCGACGAGGTGCGCCGCAACGACAAGCTGATCGACGAGCTCGAGCAGACGGTGAACGAGGAATGTGCCCGCGTCATCGCGCTGCGTCAGCCGGCGGCGAAGGATCTGCGGACCGTTCTGACGGTAATGAAGATCTCGACCCACCTCGAACGCTGCGGCGACTACGCCAAGAACCTGGCCAAGCGCACGACGGTACTGGTTCAGCTGCAGCCGGTGGAGGGGGCCGCGCGCTCGATTCGGCGCATGGCGCGCGAGGTCGAGATGATGATGAAGGACGCGCTCGACGCCTATATTCAGCGCGACGCGGAACTGGCCGCCGATGTCCGGGCGCGTGACCAGGATGTCGACCAGATGTACAACGCGCTGTTCCGCGAGTTCCTGACGCACATGATGGAAGACCCGCGCAACATTACGGCCTGCATGCACCTGCATTTCATCGCCAAGAACATCGAGCGGATGGGCGACCACTGCACCTCGATCGCCGAGCAGGTGATCTATCAGGTCACCGGCGACATGCCGGACGAGAACCGCCCCAAGGGCGACCGCACGCCCTATGCAAGCGTGGAGGCCGAGAAATGAGCGACGGGCCGCGGGTTCTGGTCGTGGAGGACGAGCCGGCGCAGCGTGAGGTGCTGGCCTACAACCTCGAGGCCGAGGGCTTTTCGGTGGAACGGGCCGAAAGCGGAGACGATGCGCTCTTGCTGATCGACGAAGCGTGCCCCGACATCATCGTGCTGGACTGGATGCTGCCGGGCGTCTCCGGAATCGAGGTCTGCCGCCAGCTCAAGATGCGGCCGGATACACGGAGCGTGCCGATCATCATGCTGTCGGCACGTAGCGAAGAGGTCGACAAGGTGCGCGGGCTCGAAACCGGCGCCGACGACTATGTCGCCAAGCCGTACTCGATGATCGAGCTTATGGCGAGGGTTCGCACGCAACTGCGCCGGACCCGGCCCGCGACGGTGGGTCAGCAGCTGGAATACGAGGATATCCTGCTCGACGCCGAAACCCACCGGGTCAGCCGCGACGGCCATGGGCTGAAGCTGGGCCCGACCGAGTTCAGGCTGCTCGCCACCTTCATGGAAAAGCCCGGCCGCGTCTGGAGCCGCGAACAACTCCTAGACCGAGTCTGGGGCCGCGACATCTACGTCGACACGCGCACTGTCGACGTCCATATCGGCCGGCTCCGCAAGGCGCTGTGCCAGCACGGCGGCGATGATCCGGTCCGCACGGTGCGCGGCGCGGGATACGCTTTGGGCTAGGCGATGGGTTCGTAGAGCGGTCTGCGGATCGTAGTTGAGATCTGAGGACGCAGCTAAACATCTGGTTTTTCGATATAATTACACTTGGGGGTAGCGCGCGCCGAGGGATTGGTGCGACTCGTATAATCTGTATTATGTAACGGTAAGGCTTCCATCGGAAGACAGGTTTGGCTGGACAGTTTTCGTTCCCCTGCGTAAAGGCGTATGACAGGATTGATCTGCGCCTTTTTCGCAGTGTGGCGAGCCATTCGGGGTATGCGTGATGTTGAAGACCGTCGAACGGTTACTCGATTCCGTTACGATGCAGGACGTCTGGTCAATCCACTCCGAGACCATGGCCGAATACGGCTTCGATCGCCTGCTCTACGGCTTCACGCGCTTCCGGACCACGACAGGCTTCGGCGACTCCGACGACTTCCTCATCCTGTCCAACCACGACAGCGCCTATACCGACCGCTTCGTCAAAGGCGGACTCTATTTTCACGCGCCGATGGTCCGCTGGGCCGCACAGAACAACGGCGCCTGCAGCTGGCGCTGGATGTGGGACCACGAGGATTCGATGAGCGAGTCCGAGCGCGCGGTGATGGAGTTCAACCGCTCGCATGACGTCGTGGCCGGATACTCCATCGCCTTCCGTGACGCTTCGGTGCGGAACAAGGGTGCGATCGCGCTCACCGCGCGCCGCGGCCTGTCCCAGGACGATGTCGACGCCGTCTGGGCACAGAACGGCCGGGAAATCGTCGCGCTCAACACGATCACCCATCTCAAGGTTATCAACCTTCCGTACGAGAACCCGTCGCGGACGCTCACGGATCGGCAGCGCGAAGTGCTCGAATGGGTGCGAGACGGCAAGACCGCGCAGGACATCGCGCAGATCATGGGGCTTACCTCGGCGACGGTAGAAAAACACCTCCGCCTCGCGCGCGATACGCTGGACGTCGATACCACCGCCCAGGCGGTGCTGAAGGCGTCGTTTCAGAACCAGATCTTCGTGCTTCAGCAGTAATTCGATCGACATGCTGCAACTGCAGCGTGAAGTCTCTCAACCGCCGCGTGGCAAGCTTCACAAGCGTGTGATGGCCCGTCCTTAACGCCATAAGAATTAACGGAAAATTAATCCAATGCCATCGGGTACGGATTTCCGTACTTCCGTAGGGTAAGGCTTTTGGGCATCTTACAGGTGTTCCGTGAGTGGTGGTCTTGGACCAGGGAACAGACACCGGGAGGCGGGCCGCAATTACGGTTTTCGATCTTTCGGTGCCGGGAAACCGGATTGGTGCTGGCCGGGTGCATTCTCCGCCCGGTCAGTATCCGCTCAGAGAAGACCCGGGCGACCTCTCATCCCCGAATGGTCAGTGTCGGGCATCTCTGAAAAAAGAACGGTGCGCTTTGGTGGAAGCGCACCGTTCGTCAGTTCGGATTTTCCGAAAGTGTCAGCCCTGGGCCGCCTTGGCGACCTCGGCCGCGAAGTCCTCTTTCTCGACTTCGATCCCCTCGCCCACTTCGAGGCGGACGAAACCGGTGATCGTGGCGCCGGCTTCCTCGGCCGCGGCACCGACGGTCAGGTCGGGATTGACGACAAAGCTCTGGTTCAGAAGCGTCACTTCCGAGAAGTACTTCTTCATCCGGCCCTCGATCATCTTTTCGATGACCTGCTCGGGCTTGCCCGAGGCGCGCGCCTGTTCGGTCAGGACCTGCTTTTCACGCTCGACGAGCGCGGGGTCCAGGTCGGTCTCGCTCAGCGACGCGGGGTTGACCGCGGCAATGTGCATGGCGACCTGGCGCGCGAAATCCTCGTTGCCGCCGGTATAGCCGACGAGCACACCGATCTTGCCCATGCCGCTCGCGGCGGCGTTGTGGACATAGGCGGCGACGCCCTCGGCCTCGATGACGGCCATGCGGCGCAGCGACATGTTCTCGCCGATCTTCGCAATCGCGTCGGTGATCGACTCGTCCACGGACTTGCCGCCGAGATCGGCCTGCTTCAGCGCCTCGACGTCGTCGACCTTGACGGCCTCGTCGGCGATCTTCGACACCATGGTCTGGAAGTCCGCGTTCTTGGCGACGAAGTCCGTCTCGGCGTTCACCTCGACGGCGACGCCACGGCCATTGTCGACCTTGACGGCGACGAGGCCTTCGGCGGCGGTGCGGCCGGATTTCTTGGCGGCCTTGGCAAGGCCCTTGGTGCGCAGCCAGTCAATGGCGGCTTCCATGTCGCCATCGGTCTCGGTCAGCGCCTTCTTGGCATCCATCATGCCCGCGCCGGTCTGTTCGCGCAGGTCTTTCACTTGAGCAGCGGTGATGGCCATGGTCTGGCTCTCCTCGAATTGATCTCCGATGACACCGGGCGCCCGTAACGGCCCCCGGTATCAATTCAATGACAGAAGGCCCGGACGGGCTCAGTCCTTGTTGTCCAGGTTGTAGGGCGCGTCCTTGGCGACGGAATCGTCGTGCACGCCTTCCTTGCTGACATCGCCGATCTCGGCGCCGGCATCGGCCAGCGCGGGCTCGCGCGGCTGCTCTTCTTCCTCGGCCAGCGCTTCTTCCTGGACCGCTTCCTCCATCGCGCCGACGTCGACACCGGCAGCCGTCATCTGGGCCGACATGCCGTCGAGCGCCGCACGGCTGACGAGATCGCAGTACAGGCCGATGGCGCGCGCCGCGTCGTCGTTGCCCGGAATGACGTAATCCACACCCGCGGGGGTGCAGTTGGTGTCGACCACCGCCACCACGGGGATGTTCAGCTTCTTCGCCTCGGCGATGGCAAGGTCTTCCTTGTTCACGTCGATGACGAACAGAAGGTCCGGAACGCCGCCCATCTCGCGGATGCCGCCGAGCGAGGCGTTCAGCTTCTCCTGGTCGCGCTCCATGGCGAGGCGCTCACGCTTGGTGAGACCCTCGGCGCCTTCGGCCATGCGCTCGTCGATGTGCTTGAGACGCTGGATCGACTGGCTCACGGTCTTCCAGTTGGTCAGCGTGCCGCCCAGCCAGCGGTGGTTCATGTAGTACTGCGCACAGCGCTCGGCGGCATCGGCGATCGGCTTTTGGGCCTGGCGCTTGGTGCCGACGAAGAGGATGCGGCCGTTCTTGGCGACGGTGTCGCGGATCACCTGCAGCGCCTGGTCCAGCATCGGGACGGTCTGGGTGAGGTCGACGATGTGGATCCCGTTCCGCTCGCCGTAGATGTACGGCCCCATGCGGGGGTTCCAGCGTTGGGTCTGGTGACCGAAGTGAACGCCAGCTTCCAGAAGCTGACGCAGATTGAAATCAGGGAGCGCCATGTCCTTGTCCTTTCCGGTTTGCGCCTCGGCGGGACGTCAGAGCCTTAGGGCTCAACCGGCGGACCGATACGGGATTTCTCCCCGCATGGCCCAAGCCCCGCCTGTGAAGTGTCGCGCGATCTACACCCGTTCCTCGCGGGACGCAAGAGCCCCCTGCCCCTTGCACCGGCCGCGGCCCGGCGTCACAGAGACCGCATGAGCGTGACACCCGATATCCTGTGCATCGGCAGCGTCCTGTGGGACGTGATCGGCCGCTCGGGTGCGCACATGCGCGTGGGCTCGGACGTGCCCGGACGCATCGTGCGCCAGCCCGGCGGCGTCGCCATGAACATCGCCCTCGCCTTGCGCCGTTTCGGCCTGGTGCCCGAGCTTCTGAGCGCCGTGGGCCGCGATGTCGAGGGCGACGCGTTGCTCGCCGCGGCCCGGGAGTTGGGGATCGGCACCGCGCATCTCTATCGCTCGGACGACCTGCCGACCGATTCCTACATGGCCGTCGAGGGCGCGAACGGCCTGATCGCCGCCATCGCCGATGCCCATTCGCTGGAACAGGCAGGCGAGAAGATCCTGGCGCCGCTGTCGGACGGCCGCCTCGGCACGGTCGAGACACCCTGGACCGGGCCCATCGCGCTGGACGGCAACCTGACGGAGGGCCTGCTGGCCCGCATCGCCGGGCTGCCCGCCTTCGCTTCCGCGGATCTCAAGATCGCGCCCGCCTCTCCGGGCAAGGCCGAGCGGCTTGTCCCGCTTCTGGGTCACCCGACCGCGACCTTCTACGTCAACCGCGAAGAAGCCGGTCTGATCGTCGGCCGCCCGGTGGACGATGCCGCCGAGGCCGCCGCAGCGCTGGTCGCCCGCGGCGCGCACCGCGCGCTCGTGACCGACGGTGCTGCCCCCGCGGCCGAGGATGGCGTGAACGGCCCCCGCAAGGCCACGCCGCCCGAGGTCCTCGTGACCCGTGTGACCGGCGCCGGCGACTCGTTCATGGCCGCCCACATCGCCGCCGAACAAGACGGTGCCGCGCCAGACGATGCTCTTAACGCGGCCCTGCGCGCCGCCGCCCTGCACGTATCCGGAGACGTTTCCCCATGACCCCAGAGCTTTCGCCCGAAGTCGCCGCCGCACGGCGCGACGGTCGTCCGATCGTCGCGCTCGAGACCACGATCGTGACCCACGGCATGCCCTTTCCCCGCAATGTCGAGACCGCCCGCGCCGTCGAGCGGACGATCCGAGACGCGGGCGCCGTGCCCGCCTCGATCGCCGTGATCGCCGGCACGCTGCACGTGGGCCTGAGCGACGCGCAGCTCGACGGGCTCGCCCGAACCGAGGGCGTCGCCAAGCTGTCGCGCGCCGATCTCGCGGTCTGCCTCGCCACCGGCGGCACCGGCGCCACCACCGTGGCGGCGACGATGATCGCGGCGAATCTCGCCGGCATCGACGTCTTCGCCACCGGCGGCATCGGCGGCGTGCATCGCGGCGCGGAAGAAACCTTCGACATCTCCGCCGATCTTGCGGAACTGGGCCAGACGCCGGTCAGCGTGGTCGCGGCCGGCGCCAAGGCGATCCTCGACATCCCCAAGACGCTTGAGGTGCTCGAAACCCACGGCGTCCCCGTCATCGCCGTCGGCCAGGACAGCTTTCCCGCCTTCTGGTCGCGCGTCTCGGGTCTCAGGGCGCCCCTGCGCCTGGACGATCCGGCCGGGATCGCCCGCGCCCATGTCATGCGCGGCCGGATCGGCCTTTCCGGCGGGCAACTCGTCGCCAATCCGATCCCCGAGGCCGACGAAATCCCGGCTGAGGATCTCGCCCCGGTGATCGCCACGGCGCAGGACGAGGCGCGGGCGCAGGGCATCTTGGGCAAGGACGTCACGCCCTTCCTGCTCCAGCGGATCTTCGAACTGACCGAGGGCCGCTCGCTCGAGGCGAATATCGCCCTTGTGCTGAACAATGCGCGTCTGGCCGCCGGGATTGCACAACAGATCAGCGCCTTGCGCAGGGGATGAGCCGTGGCGGGACCCGTGCCCGTTGTGATCCTCCCAGAGAGCGCCTAATTTCGCTCTGTCCGACAAGGCCGACTGACGATGAGCAACAATCCCCTCGCCGAAGCGGCGGAAACCCGCCGCCGCGCCAGCCTGTTCGGGTCGCTCCGCGCGAGCTTCCTGACGGGGCTGGTGGTGATCGCCCCGATCGGCCTCACGCTGTGGCTGATCTGGACGGTGATGGGATGGGTCGACGCCTTCGTCCTGCCGCTGGTGCCGTCGCGCTTTCAGCCCGAACAATACATCGGCATCAATCTCCGCGGCGTCGGCGTCATCTTCTTCCTGGTGTTCACCATCATCATCGGCTGGCTCGCCAAGGGGCTGATCGGTCGCTCGCTGCTCCGGTTCGCCGAGGGCCTGGTCGACCGGATGCCGGTGGTCCGTTCGGTCTATAACGGGCTCAAGCAGATCGCCGAGACGGTGTTCGCCCAGACGGAGACGTCTTTCGACCGCGCCTGCCTGGTGGAATATCCGCGACGCGGGATCTGGTCGATCGCCTTCGTCTCGACCACCACCAAGGGCGAGATCGAGCGCGGCATCCCCGTGTCGGAACAGAAGCTATCGGTGTTCCTGCCGACGACGCCCAACCCCACCTCGGGCTTCCTTCTGTTCGTGCCCCGCTCCGAGGTGATCGAGCTCGAGATGAGCGTCGAGGACGCGGCCAAGCTCGTGATCTCGGCGGGTCTCGTCTATCCCAACGCCAAGGATCCCACCCAGCCGCCGGCGCAGGTGCACCGCGCGGCGGAATAGGGTCAGTTGAACATTTTCGGCAGGTCGACGGAACTGACGACGTTCAGGTCGTCGAAATGCTGCTCGAGGAACTGGTCCGCCGCCCGCTGACCGGCGTCCTTCAGCGCCGCCAGAACCACCCCGGAGGGCACGACCTTGGTGGCCACGCTCAGCTCGTTCATCAGGGCGTCGTCCGACACCATGTGAATGAGGACATTCTTCATCGCGCCCACGGGCATCCGGCCCTCGGCGATTAGCCGCTGAACGAACTCGATCGCGCGCAGCTCCCGCAGCAGCGACGAGTTGAAGCTGATCTCGTTGATCCGGTTCATGATCTCCTGCGGGCTCACCGGCAGGCGCGACCGCTCCAGCGGGTTGATGTTGATCACCATGATGTCGGCGGGCAGCGCATGGTCGAACAACGGGAACAGGGCCGGGTTTCCGGTATAGCCGCCGTCCCAGTAGGCGTCGGTCTCGCCGGTGGCCGGATCGGTCACGTGCACCGCCTGGAACAATGTCGGCAGGCACGCCGACGCCATGATCACGCTGTCGCCGATCTCGTCGCCGGAAAAGACCTTGATCTTGCCCGTGCGCACATTGGTCGCACAGATGAACAGCGCCGGCCCGGCCTTGGCACAGACATTGTCGAAGTCGAACCGCCGCACGATCCGTTCCAGCGGATTTCTGTAGAACGGTCCCAGCGAATACGGACTGAAAAGCCGCATCGCAGCGTCGGCCGCCAGGTATTGCGGCGAGTATTCCAGCGCCGTGCTCATCATCCCCGGCGTCGGCGACGCGGCGATCATCCAGTCGATGATCGGCGTCTCGTCCAGCGCACCCACCTGGCCCCAGAGCCAGTCCAGGTTCTCCCGCGCGGCTTCACGGCCTCCGGTCGCCAGCCCGGCCTTCAGCGCGGCCCCGTTCAGCGCCCCGGCCGAGGTGCCCGAGATGCCGGCGATCTCTATATCCTCCACCTGCAGCAACCTGTCGAGCACGCCCCACGTGAACGCGCCGTGGGCACCGCCGCCCTGCAGCGCGAGGTTGATCCTCTTCATCGTCATGCGCTTCTTCTGTCCCGAAATATCCCTGGGGGTCCCGCCGGCGGCGGGACCGGGGGCAGAGCCCCCTGCCCGGTCGCCTACATCGCGGTCCATCCACCGTCGACACTGATCGTCGTTCCGGTGATCTGCTTGGCCGCGTCCGAACACAGGAACGTCGTCACGCCGCCCAGCTCCTCGACGGTGGTGAACTCCTTAGAGGGCTGTCGGTCCAGGATCACTTCCTTGATCGCGGTCTCCCGGTCCATGCCGTACTGCTTCATCGTGTCCGGGATTTGCGACTCCACCAGCGGCGTCATCACGTAGCCCGGGCAGATCGCGTTGGCGGTGATCGGCTCCTGCGCGGTCTCCAGCGCGACGACCTTGGTCATCCCCACCACGCCATGCTTCGCGGCGACATAGGCCGACTTGTAGGGCGAGGCGCGCAGGCCGTGGGCGCTCGCGATGTTGACGATGCGGCCCCAGCCGGCCTTGCGCATCATCGGAACCGCAACGGCCGAGGTGTGAAAGGCCGAGGACAGCATGATCGCGATGATCGCGTCCCATTTCTCGGCCGGAAACTCCTCAACAGGCGCGACGTGCTGGATGCCGGCGTTGTTCACCAGGATGTCGCAGGTGCCGGCGGTCTCGATCAGACCCCGCGCCTCGTCGCCCTTCGAGAGGTCGGCCTTGATGTAGCGGGCCTCGACGCCGTGGCTGTCGGCGATCTCCTGCGCGAGGTCATGATCCTCCTTGCGGTCTGTGAACGAGTTCAGCACCACGTTGGCACCGGCCTTGGCCAGCTCTCGCGCCACGCCCAGACCGATCCCCGAATTGGACCCGGTGATGACGGCGGTCTTTCCCTTGAGTGACATCCGCAAGTTTCCTCCTGTCGCAGGTCAGTCGCCTTGCATGGTATGTGCTGCAGTTGCGAAAGACAGGGTGCCCGCGGGAATTTTTCCGACGACGCTGCCGGCGCGGGGCCTGCCCCGAGAGGAAGTTCCAGACAAAAAAAGCGCCCGCACAAGGCGGGCGCCAGTTATTGAGGCAGGTTTCATACAGGCAAGAAACCTATCGAGCAGTGAGTCTTATATAGGCCGTTCTTCTCCGTTGGCCAAGCTAAAAGTTTGAAAACCATGACCTGCGCCCGTAACCTAAAGCCCAACAATAACAAGGCATCCGGAGGGCCGTTGCCGATATGAGCAGAATTCTATCCGTTCAGACGCTCGCCGCCGCCGCCCTGTCGGTGATGCTCGCCGGCGTCGACGGCGCCCATGCCGAGCCGCAGCATGGCATCGCTATGTATGGCGAGCCCGCGCTGCCACCGGATTTTGTGGCCCTGCCCTATGTCAACGCCGACGCCCCCAAGGGTGGGCGCATCGTCTTCGGCGAGGCCGGCAGCTTCAACAGCCTCAATCCCCATATCCTGAAGGGCGAGGCGCCCTATGGCGTCGGCAACTACGTATTCCAGTCGCTCATGGCCCGCTCGTGGGACGAACCCTTCACGCTCTACGGCCTGATCGCCGAATCGGTCGAGACCGACGAAGAGCGCAGCTGGGTGGAATTCACCCTGCGCGAAGAGGCCGAGTTCTCGGACGGCACGCCGATCACGGTCGAGGATGTCATCTGGTCCTACGAGACGCTCGGCACCGAGGGCCATCCCCGCTACCGCGCCGCCTGGGACAAGGTCGAGTCCGTCGAAGAGACCGGCCCGCGCACGGTCCGCTTCACCTTCAACACGATCGACCGTGAGCTCCCGCTGATTCTGGGCCTGCGCCCGATCCTCAAGAAGGCGCAGTACGAGGACCGCGATTTCACCGCGTCGGGCTTCGACGTGGTCCCGATCGGTTCGGGCCCCTACACGATCGGCGAGTACGAGGCCGGTCGCTTCATCCGCCTGATGCGCGACGAGGATTGGTGGGCGGCCGACCTGCCGGTCATGCGTGGCCAGCACAATCTCGAGGAGATCCGGTACGAGTATTTCGGGGACGGCGACGTCGTGTTCGAGGCGTTCAAGGCGGGCGTCCTGGACACCTACCGTGAGCTCAACGCCGGCGAGTGGGAGCGCCAGTACACGTTCCCCGCCGTGCAATCCGGCGAGATCGTGAAGTCCGAGATCCCGCACGACAGGCCGACCGGCATCGCGGGCTTCGTGATGAACACCCGCCGCGCGCCGTTCGACGACTGGCGGGTGCGCGAGGCGATGCTGCTCGCCTTCAATTACGAGTTCATGAACGAGACACTGGGCGGCGGCGACCAGCCCCGAATCCGCTCGTATTTCCACAACTCGGTCCTGGCGATGGATCACGGCCCCGCGGAAGGTCGCGTGCGCGAGCTGCTCGAGCCGTTCTCCGACACGCTGCTGCCCGGCGCGCTCGAGGGCTACGAGCTCCCCGAATCCGATGGCACCGCGCGAAACCGCAAGAACCTGCGGGCGGCGATGCAGCTTCTCCGCGATGCCGGCTGGTCGGTCGAGGACGGCGTGATGCGCAACGCCGATGGCGAGACGCTGAGCTTCGAGATCCTTCTGAATCAGAGCGCCACGGCGATCTACGGGGGGACCTGGGCGCCGCAGATGATAGACATCTTCACCGGCGCGCTTGAGCGGCTGGGCATCTTCGCGGACGTCGTGACGGTGGACAACGCCCAGTACCGCGAACGCACGCAGTCATTCGACTTCGGCATGACCTATTACCTGCGGACGCTGTCGCTCAGCCCCGGGACCGAGCAGCAGTATTATTGGTCGTCCGAGATGGCCGACACCGAGGGCAGCTACAACTGGATGGGGGCCGAAAGCCCGGCGATCGACGCGATGATCGACAGGCTGCTGACCTCCAAGACCGAGGACGAGTTCAACGCCGCGGTCAAGGCGCTGGACCGCGCGCTTACCACCGGCCGCTACGTGATCCCGATCTGGTACTCCGAGGTGGGCCGCCTCGCCCATGTCTCGCGGCTGAAATATCCCGAGACGATCTCGATGTACGGGGACTGGCTCGGCTTTCAGCCGGATGTCTGGTGGTCCGAAGAGACCGATGCGGAGGAGGCGGAATGAGGGCGCTGGTGCTAATCACGGTCCTTGGCGCGATGCTGTCGGGATGCGCCCTGATAACGCTGCCGATCAAGGTGGCCGGAACCGCCGGCGGCACCGCCGTCCGGGTGGTCACGCAAGGACCGGCCGATCCCGTGGAACTGCCTTCTGCGTCCCGGCATTGATCGACGGGACGCACACGAAAAAGAAGGCACGACATCCATGCAATGGAGCGACGTTCAGAACAATTGGCCCGCTTTCGTCGAGCGGGTCGAGCAGCGCTGGCCGAACACGAACCAAGCGGACCTGCTGGCGACCGACGGCGATCTCGTGCGGTTTCTCGACTATCTCGCCAAGGCCCACGACCTGACCGCCCGCGAGGCGGAAGAGCAGGTCTCGGCGTGGCTGCAGGGCGAGATCCCGACCGACGTCAAGATGGATGAGTTCCGCGACAACGCGAACATCATGGAAAGCGCACGGCACATCCCGCCGGGCGAGGACGTCTATGATGAGGACTCCGAGTTCGGCGACGAGGAGATGCCCGAGCGCCCGCTCGGCCGCGACGACTGAGCCGCGCGCTTGCATCGGCGCCCGCCGGGGCGTAGCGACCAAGGCATGCAGGCGATCTATGATACCGGCGCGCCGGCGCCCTGCCCCGACCCCTTCAACATGGCGGCTCATGTGCTGGCCCATGCGGACGCATGCAGCGATCGCGTGGCCCTGGCCGTCGTGGGGCCAACCGGGGCCGAACGGTGGAGCTATACGCGTCTGAAAGAGGTCGTTCTGGGGACTGCCGGCGGCCTTTTGGCACAGGGATTGTCTCCGGGCGACCGCGTGCTGCTTCGCCTGGGCAACACCGTCGACTTTCCCATCGCCTATCTCGCCTCCATCGCCGCCGGTCTGGTTCCCGTGCCGACCTCGGCGCAGTTGACACGCGCCGAGATCACCCGGATGGCCGGCCCCGTCGCGCCGCGGCTGATCCTTGCCGCACCGGATGTCGCCCTGCCCGACGGCGACACGCCGGTCCTTTCGCTGGAGGCGTTGCGCGCGCTTCGGGACCATGCGCCGGCAGCGTTTCACATGGGCTCGCCCGAGCGGCCGGCCTTCGCGGTGTTCTCGTCGGGCACCTCTGCCAGGCCCCAAGCCGTCCTGCACGCGCATCGCTCGATCTGGGCGCGGCGCATGATGATCGACCATTGGTACGCACTCGGTCCCGGGGATCGTCTGATGCATGCCGGGGCGTTCAACTGGACCTACACGATGGGGACCGGCCTGATGGACCCTTGGTCTGTCGGTGCGACGGCCCTGATCCCCGCGGCCGGCGTGACACCGTCCATGATTCCGCTGCTACTCCAACGACATGACGTGACGGTTTTTGCCGCCGCACCAGGTATTTATCGCCAACTTCTGAAATCGGACGCGAACCTTGCCCTGCGCCGACTGCGCCACGGCCTGTCGGCCGGCGAAAAGTTGGCCTCGTCACTCCACGATGCGTGGCGCGCGGCAACCGGAACGGCAATCCACGAAGCGTTCGGGATGTCCGAATGCTCGACCTTCATTTCCGGCAACCCGGCCGATCCCGCGCCGGCCGGAACGCTCGGACGCCCGCAGCCGGGGCGGCGCGTGGCGATTCTGGGGACCGACGGTGCCCCCGTCGCGCGCGGCGAGCGTGGTGTCATCGCGGTGTCGCGCCGGGATCCGGGGCTGATGCTGGGATACTTGGATGCGCCCGAGGCGACGGCGCGGCGCATGTCGGGCGAGTGGTTCCGGACCGGCGACATCGGCAGCATGGACGAGTCCGGCGCCGTGACCTATCTGGGGCGCGAGGACGACATGATGAATGCCGGCGGCTTCCGCGTCTCGCCCGTCGAGGTGGAAGAGGCCCTCATCGCCTGTCCCGGCATCACCGACGCCGCGGCGGTTGAGCTGCGGGTTGCCAAGGATACGACAATCATAGCCGCGTTCTACACGGCGGACGACGACCCCGGCGAGGCTGCGATCCTCGGCCATTGCGCCGAACGGCTTGCCCGGTACAAGCAGCCGCGCCTGGCGCGGCGGGTCGCGGTCCTGCCACGGGGCGGCAACGGAAAACTCCTGCGGCGCCAGCTGCGGCAGGACCACGAGGAACACGCCGATGATCAAGCTTGATATCCTGTCCGATCCGATCTGCCCCTGGTGCTATATCGGCAAGGCCAACCTCGACACCGCGCTTCAGTCCCGCAAGGATCACCCGTTCGAGATCGAATGGCATCCCTTCCAGCTCAACCCCGACATGCCGGCTGGCGGCATGGACCGGCGGGAGTATCTCGAGCTGAAGTTCGGCGGCCGCGAAGAGGCGGCGAAGGTCTATTCGCAGATCGACGAGGCCGCCCTCGCCGCTGGGCTCGAGATCGACTGGCCCGCGCTCAACGTGACGCCGAACACGCTCGACGCGCATCGCCTGATCCACTGGGCGGGGCTCGAGGGGCGCCAGCGCAACGTCGTCGACCGGCTGTTCCGGGCGTATTTCATGGAAGGCCGCAATATCGGCGCCAATGACGTCCTGCTCGAAATCGCCGAAGCCGCCGGTATGGACCGGGCGATGACCGAACGGTTGCTCAGTGCCGATGCGGATGTCGCCTCGGTCCGCGAACGGGACGCCCATGCGCGCGAACGCGGAGTGTCGGGCGTGCCGACCTTCGTGGTCGCCAACCAGCATGTCGTGCCCGGCGCGCAACCGCCCGATCTCTGGACGCAGGTGATCGACGAGTTGGTGCAGAAGGCGGACGCAGAACAATGACGCCGCCGAAACGACAGTTGAAGATGCCCGAATTCATCGGGCTGATGGCGTTGCTTCTCGCAACCGTGGCGTTCTCGATCGACTCGATGCTGCCCGCCATGCCCGAGATCGCCGCCGAGATGTCGCCGGACGATCCCAACCGCGCGCAGCTGATCCTCAGCGCGTTCGTCTTCGGTCTGGGCTTCGGCACCTTCGTCGCGGGGCCCGTGTCGGACGCGGTGGGCCGAAAGTCGGCGATCCTTTTCGGTCTGGGCCTGTACCTGACCGGCGCGCTGCTGGGCATGGTTGCCGACAACCTGACATTCCTGCTGGCCGCCCGCGCGCTGCAAGGCTTCGGCGCCTCGGCCCCGCGCGTCGTCGGATTGGCCCTGGTGCGCGACCTCTATGGCGGCCGCCGCATGGCCCAGATCATGTCCTTCGTGATGACCGTTTTCCTGATCGTGCCAGCGATGGCGCCGTCGGTCGGCGCGCTCATCATCGCCGGGTTCGGCTGGCACGGCGTGTTCGGCGCGTTCCTGCTCCTCGGCCTGACGAGCGGCACGTGGCTGACACTGCGCCAGCCCGAGACGCTCGCCCCCGAGAACCGCCGCCCGATCCGCGCCGGGACGCTGTGGCGGGCGGTGCGCGAGGTGCTGGGGCATCCGATGGTCCGCATCTACATCGCGGTGCTCACCCTCGCCTTCGGGCAGATGTTCGCGCTGTTGAGCTCGGTGCAACAGATCTACGACGTCACCTTCGACATGGGCGAGACGTTTCCGATCTGGTTCCTGTGCGGCGGCCTGATCACCGCGACCGGCACGATCCTGAACGGCACGCTGGTGATGCGCCTTGGCATGCGTCGCATGGCGATGAGCGCCTACGGGGCACAGATCGCCGTATCGGGCGTCTACCTCGTGCTCGTCACCCAAGACCTGCTGCCCGTTGCGCTCGCCTTCCCGGCCTTCTTCTTCTGGTCGACCTCGGTCTTCTTCATGGCCGGGCTGACCTTCGGCAACCTGAACGCGCTCGCGCTCGAACCGATGGGGCATATCGCAGGCACCGCATCGTCGGTGGTCGGGGCGGTGTCGACGGTGATGGCCGTGGCCATCGCCGCGCCGATCGGGCTGGCGTTCAACGGCACCTCGGTGCCGCTGGCGATCGGCACGCTGATCTGCTCGACGATCGCGTTCTTCCTGATGGGCAAATCGCGCGAGGCGGGCCCGGCGGCGGCCTGAGCCGCCGCCCCGTTCACGCGTCGGCGGTCTTCCTTGGCGTGGCGTGCTTCGCCAGATCCTGCGCGATCGAGAAGGCGCCCCGGATCTTGTCCTTGTCCTTCGCCCAGTCGCGCCGCACCACGATCTTGTTGTCCTTCACCTTGGCCAGGCCGTCCTGCGCCTTGATGAAGCTGACCAGCCCCTCGGGATTGACGAACTTGTCGTTGTGGAACTGGATCGTCGCGCCCTTGGGCCCGGCGTCCAGCTTGGCGATGCCCGCGCGCTTGCACTCGGCCTTGATGCGGATCACCAGCAGCAGCGTGTTCACCTCCTTCGGCAGCGGGCCGAAGCGGTCGATCAGCTCGGCCGCGAAGCCTTCGAGCTCGACCTTGGTGGTCAGCTCGGACAGGCGGCGATAGAGGCCGAGGCGCACGTCCAGGTCTGGCACGTAATCCTCGGGGATCAGCACGGGTACGCCCAGATTGATCTGCGGCGCCCAGGTCTCGCCCAGTTCGGTGGGGCCTTCGAACTCGCCCGACTTGATCTTGCCGATCGCGTCCTCGAGCATCGACTGGTAGAGTTCGTAGCCCACCTCGCGGATATTGCCCGACTGCTCTTCGCCCACCAGGTTGCCCGCGCCGCGGATGTCGAGATCCTGGCTGGCCAGAGTGAAGCCGGCGCCGAGCGAATCCAGCGATCCCAGCACCCGCAGCCGCTTCTCGGCGGTGGCGGTCAGCTTGGCCTTGGGCTTGGTCGTGAGATAGGCATAGGCGCGCGCCTTGGACCGGCCCACCCGGCCGCGGATCTGGTAGAGCTGCGATAGCCCGAACATGTCCGCGCGATGGATGACCATCGTGTTGGCGGTCGGGATATCCAGCCCGGATTCCACGATGGTCGTCGCGAGAAGCACGTCGTACTTGCCGTCGTAGAAGGCGTTCATGCGGTCGTCGAGCTCGCCCGCCGCCATCTGTCCGGTGGCGGTGACGAAGCTGACCTCGGGCACCTCTTCCTTCAGGAACGTCTCCATCTCCGGCAGGTCGGCGATCCGCGGCACGACCAGAAAGCTCTGGCCGCCGCGGTAATGCTCGCGCAGCAGCGCCTCGCGAATGGTGATCGTGTCGAACTCGCTGACATAGGTGCGGATCGCCAGCCGGTCGACCGGCGGCGTCCCGATAATCGAAAGTTCCCGGACACCTGTGAGCGACAGTTGAAGCGTCCGCGGGATCGGTGTCGCCGTCAACGTCAGCACGTGGATGTCCGATCGCAGCTGCTTCAGCCGCTCCTTGTGGGTGACGCCGAAGTGCTGCTCTTCGTCGATCACCAGAAGACCGAGTTCCTTGAACTTGATATTCTTGGATAAAAGCGCGTGCGTCCCGACGACGATGTCGACCGTGCCATCGGCCATACCCTTGCGCGTCTCGGCCGCTTCCTTCTGACCGACGAAGCGCGACAGCTGGCGCACGTTGACCGGAAAGCCTCGGAAACGCTCGGAAAAGCTCTGATAGTGCTGCCGAGCCAGCAGCGTGGTCGGCGTGATGACGGCTACTTGCACCCCCGACATAGCCGCGACGAAGGCCGCGCGCATGGCGACCTCTGTCTTGCCGAAACCGACATCGCCGCAGATCAGGCGGTCCATCGGCGACCCTTGGCTCAGGTCCTCCAGCACGTCGTTGATGGCCGAGAGCTGATCGTCGGTCTCCTCATAGGGGAAGCGGGCCGAGAACGCGTCCCACATGTCCTCGGGCGGCTCCATGATCGGCGCCTTCCGCAGCGCGCGTTCGGCCGCGATCCGGATCAGCCGGTCGGCGATCTCCTTCAGGCGCTCCTTCAGACGGGCCTTCTTGGCCTGCCACGCACCGCCGCCCAGCTTGTCGAGCAGCCCCTCCTCGTGTCCGAAGCGGCTGAGCAGCTCGATGTTCTCCACCGGCAGGTAGAGCCGTGCCTCCTCGGCGTATTCGAGGTGGATCATCTCGTGCGCAGCGCCGAGCGCGTTGACCACTTCCAGCCCCTTGTAGCGCCCGACCCCGTGGTCGACATGCACGATGAGGTCACCCGGCGACAGCGATTGCGCCTCGGTGAGGAAGTTCTCGGCCCGCCGCTTCTTCTTCGGCTTGCGTATCAGGCGGTCGCCAAGCACGTCCTGTTCCGAGATGACCGTCAGGCCCTCGGACTCGAACCCGTGCTCCAGCGCCCAGACCGCAAGATACAGCCCGCCGCTGCCGTCGGGGACGTCCCGGAAATCCGCGATCGGCATCGCGCCCTGTACATCCTCGTCCTCGATCAGGCCCATCAGGCGCTCGCGCGCGCCTTCGGAATACGAGGCGACGACGACCTGCCGCTCCTTGCGTTTCTTATTAATGTGATCGGCCAACGCCCCGAAAAGACTGACACTTTCCATCTGTCGTTCGGGCGAAAAGTTGCGGCCGATGCGGCCTCCGGCATCGATCACGCCGGGGCCGCTGGCGCGCTGGAGCGGCACGAATTGCAGCACGCGGCGGTCGGCGACCGTCGCCTCCCAGGCGGCATCGTCCAGATACAGAAGCTGCGGCGGTGCGGGCTTGTAGACGGAATCGAGCCGCGACTTGGCGTTCAGCGCCTCCCGGCGGTTTTCGTAGGCGTCCTCGATCAGTTCCCACCGGGCGACACGGGCGGCGTCCGACTGGTCGTCAAGGCAGATGGTCGCCTTCGGCAGGTAGTCGAACAGCGTCTCGAGGCGTTCGTGGAAGAAGCCCAGCCAGTGTTCGACGCCCGCGTGCTTCTTGCCCGCGGTCACGGCTTCGTAGAGCGGATCGTCGGTGCCCGCCGCGCCGAACTCCACCCGGTAGTTCTGGCGGAACCGCGTGATCGCCTCGTCGTCGAGGATCACCTCCGAGACGGGAGCAAGCTCGACCGCGTTCAGCTTTTCCGTGGTCCGCTGGCTCGCCGGATCGAAGCGTCGGGCGCCGTCCAGCGTGTCGCCGAAGAGATCCAGCCGGACGGGCCCCGAGTCCCCCGGCGGCCAGACGTCGATAATGCCGCCGCGAATGGCATAGTCGCCGGGCTCCATCACCGTGGGCGCTTGCGAAAACCCCATGCGCACCAGGAAGTTGCGCAGCGCACTTTCATCGATCCGCCGGCCGACCTCGGCGGTGAAGGCGGCCTCGCGCAGAAGCTCCTGCGGCGGCACGCGCTGCGTCGCCGCGTTGAGCGTCGTCAACAGCACGAAGCGGCTGGGAAGCACCCCGTGCGCCAGCGCCGCGAGCGTCGCCATCCGGTTGGCCGAGATGTCGGCATTGGGCGAGACCCGGTCGTACGGCAGGCAATCCCAGTTCGGAAAGGTCACCACGGTGACGTCCGGAGCGTAGAAGGCCAGCGCCGCCTGCATGGCGGCGAGCCTCTTGTCGTCGCGGGCGACGTGGATCACCGGGACGCCGCTCTTGTCGAGCTCGCGCAGGACAAGCCGCGCGTCGAAACCTTCGGGGGCGCCGCCGACGATGATATGCGATAGGTCTGCCATGGCGGGCGAAGTAACCACCCCCGCGGCGGTGTCAACGCACGAGTGGCCCTCGGTGCCGCGGCGTTCCGTCGGCGGGCCCGTGCCGATCCGGGGCTCTTCTGAAATCGTGAACGCCGGGTCCGGTCCGAGGGGCTTCACGGATAGGTCCCAGTGTCGCACACTGCCCCCACGGAAAGAGAAGTCCGAAAACGGACTCCATCGAGCAGAGGCAGAGACAATGAAATACCGTAGACACCGGATTCCCGGTTCGCTGGACTGGATTCACTGCGCCTATGCGTTGGCGGTCGCGCTTGGCGTCATCGCGCTGGCCATTGCCGCGCCCTCGGATGCCGAGACGGCGGATACGCCGCCGGCGCCGATCACGGAGTGACCCGATCGCCGGCGTTCAGCCGAAGGGGCCCAGGTTCATGTTCTGGTACATGCCCCACATCGCGGTGAAGAAGATCGAGATCATGCCGATCACCTGCGTCGTCTGACGATGCCGCAGCAGCCGCCGCCGCAGGGCCTCGCCGGAGAGGCCCTGCGCCACGATCAGCCGTGCCGTCGAAAAGCTGAGCCCGCCGACGAAGCTCAGCGGGAACACGATGAGGAAGACCGCCTGCGCGAACTCGAGCTGGTACCAGAACCCCAGGATCACGAGCGCCGTCAGCCCCATCGCCCCCAGCGCCACGAGCCACAGCCCCGACACCCGGCCGATGAACAGCAGCCGGTTCACGTTGATGCGCACCATGTCCTCGAGGTCCGCCTCGGCCTGCCCGCCGTAGCGACGCGCCCGCGCGACCATGTCGAACGGTACACCCAGCACCCAGTGGCTGGTGGTCGACCAGACCATCGCCAAGCCGATCCAGTACCAGAGGTTCGAGAACGAGCGCATGTCGATCAGCGTGAAGGCGGTGTCCAACCAGTTCACGGGCAGCCTTTCGGGACGGTAACGGAAGTCGGCGCGACACTAGCTACGGCCCGGACGCATGACCAGCCTTGATGGCGCCGGGTCGCCGTGCGATGCCCGGAGCCGTTGCAAACGGACACCGCGCCATGACCCAAGCCCCCTATCCTTCCACCCGTTTTCGCCGCCTGCGCCGGACGCCCGCCCTGCGTGACCTGACGCGAGAGACGTCGCTCAGCCCCGGCGACCTGATCTGGCCGGTCTTCGTGCGTGACGGCGAGGACGCCGCCGATCCGATCCCGTCGATGCCCGGCGTGCACCGCCTGACGATCGACCGGCTGCTGCCCGCGGTCGAAGAGGCGGCGACGCTGGGGATCCCGGCGGTCTGCCTCTTTCCCTACACCGACCCGGCGCTCAAGACCGAGCTCTGCGAAGAGGCGTGGAACTCCGACAACCTGTCGAATCGCGCCGTCCGGGCGATCAAGGATGCGGTACCCGAGATCGCCGTGATGACCGACGTCGCGCTCGACCCCTACAACATCAACGGGCACGACGGGATCGTGCGGGACGGCGTCGTGGTGAACGACGCGACCGTCGAGGCGCTGGTGAAGATGGCGCTCGCGCAGGCCGATTCCGGGGCCGACATCCTCGGGCCGTCCGATATGATGGACGGGCGCATCGGAGCGATGCGGACCGCGCTCGAGGATGCGGGCCACACCGACGTGACGATCATGTCCTACTCCGCGAAGTATGCCAGCGCGTTCTACGGCCCGTTCCGCGACGCTGTCGGCGCTTCGGGCGCGCTCAAGGGCGACAAGGCGACCTACCAGATGGATCCGGGCAACGCAGCTGAAGCGCTGCGCCTGGTAGAGCGCGACCTGATCGAGGGCGCCGACATGGTCATGGTCAAGCCGGGCATGCCCTATCTCGACATCTGCCGCCAAGTGAAGGACGCCTTTGGCGTGCCGACCTATGCCTATCAGGTGTCGGGTGAATACGCGATGATCCGCGGCGCGGCCGACCAGGGCTGGATCGACGGCGAGAAGGTGATGATGGAGAGCGTGCTTGGATTCAAGCGGGCGGGCTGCGACGGCATCCTCACCTATTTCGCCCCCGAGGTCGCCCGCCGGCTGGCAGGCTAGTCCAGCAACCGCCCGCCGATACCCGCGTGGCGCGCGATACATTGGTGACTTGCGTGCTGCCGCTGCGTATAGTTCGCCTGCGAGCGGCTCCCATAAGGCCGCCGCGAGGCATCAGGCAAGACACATGATCGAGGGGCAGATTCCATGACAATCTATTCCCGCCGCGCCTTCCTTGCCGGAGGTTTGTCGGTGATGGCGCTGGGCGCCTGCAACAACGGGCTGCAAAGCCGCGGGTCGGCGATGATCGACGCGCGGGTCGACGCGACGCTCAACTATCTCTACCGGACCTATCCGCCGACGCAGGATCTGCGCGACAAGTCGGCGGGCATGTTGGTCATGCCGCTGGTCACCAAGGCCGGCCTCGGGCTTGGCGGCTCCTATGGCCGCGGCGCGCTTCAGGTGGACGGTGCCACGGTCGATTATTATTCGGCCACGCAGGCCACCCTCGGTTTCCAGATCGGCGCGCAGCAATACGCGCAGGTGCTGTTCTTCATGACCGACGACGCGCTCTACCGCTTCCGCAACTCGCCCGGCTGGGCCGCCGGTGCGGACGTGGAATACGCGGTGCGCGACCGGGGTGGCAATCTGTCGGCGGCGACGACGACCTCGCTCTCGCCGGTGATCGCGGTGATCTTCGGTCAGGCCGGGCTGATCGCCGGCGCCACGCTGGCCGGAACGAAGTACACGCGCATCATTCCATGAGGCCGCGCCGCCTTGCCCCGAGCATGACCCTGTCATAGACAGCCTCGGAACATCTGACGGGCAAGCGGAGACAGGGATGGTCAAGGGCGCCAAAAACCCGGCATCGAAACTCGTGGTCTGGGTGATCCTGGTCCTTCTGATCGTCGGCCTCGCAGGCTTCGGCGCCACCAATTTCGGCGGGTCGGTGGACAGTGTCGGACGGGTCGGCGACACCGAAATCTCGGTGGATCGTTACTCCCGTGCGATGCAGCAGCGGCTCCGGTCGATCCGCCAGCAGACCGGACAGCAGCTCAGCTTTTCCGAAGCCCAGCAGTTCGGCCTCGACCGCGCCGTTCTGTCCCAGGTCGTCTCGCAGACCGCGCTCGAGGACGAGACGGACCGCGTGGGTCTCTCGGTCGGCGATTCCGCCGTGCGCGACGAGATCCTCGCGATCTCCGCCTTCCAGGGGCTCGACGGCGAATTCGACCGGACCGCCTACGAACAGGCGCTCGAGCAATCGGGGCTCACCGTTGCAGAGTTCGAGGCGCGTATCCGGTCCGACACCGCCCGCAGCCTTCTCGAGGGCGCGGTCGTCGGTGGCCTGCGCCCGGTCGACGCCTTCACCGCAACGCTGTTCGACTATGCGCGCGAGACCCGCAGCCTGACCTGGGCCGCGCTCGGCGCCGATGACCTTGAAGAGCCGCTGCCCGAGCCGAGCGAGGCGCAGCTCGAAGAGTATCACGCCCAGAACGAGGACACGTTCACCCTGCCCGAGCGGCGCGAGATCACCTATATCTCGCTCACGCCCGAGATGCTGATCGACGAGGTCGAGGTGCCCGAGGACGAGCTGCGCGCGCTCTACGAGGCCCGGATCGACGACTACGTCCAGCCCGAGCGCCGTCTGGTGGAGCGGCTGGTCTTCGACAGCGAGAGCGCCGCGCAGGAGGCCGCCGACGCGATCGAGGCCGGGGACACGACCTTCGACGCCGTGGTCGACTCGCGCGGTCTGTCGATGGCCGACGTGGACCTTGGCGACGTGGCCCGCTCCGATCTCGGGGATGCCGCCGGCGAAGCGGTCTTTGGCCTGGACAGCCCCGGCATCGCGGGCCCGGTTCAAAGCAGCCTCGGCCCGGCGCTGTTCCGAATGAACGGCATCCTGCAACGCCAGGAAGTGTCGTTCGAGGAGGCGCGCGAAGAGCTGCGCGGCGAACTGGCCGTCGAGACGGCCGCGAACCGCGTCGCGGACCGGACCGAGCGGATCGACGACCTGCTCGCCAGCGGCGCCACGCTCGACGAGATCGCGGACGAGACCGGCATGGAACCCGGCCAGATCACCTGGAGCCAGGGCGACACAGATGGCATCGCCGCGAACGAGGGCTTCCGCGAGGCCGCGTCATCGGCACAGCCGGGCGACTTCCCCGAGCTTCTGGAACTGGGCGACGACGGCCTCTTCGCGCTGCGCGTCGACGAGATCCTGGAGCCCTCCGTGCAGCCCTTCGAGGAGGTCCGCGACCGCGTCGCCGATTTGTGGCGCCAGCAGACACTGCGCGACCGCTTGGTCGCGCAGGCCGAGGCGCTGCTGCAGGACAGCAGCCTGGAGGACGTCGAGGGGCTGGACTTGCGCGAGGCTACCGACCTGACACGCGACGGCACCGTCGAGGGCGCGCCCGACGACATGGTCGCCGCGGCCTTCGAGATGGCCGAGGGCGACGTCCGTGCACTCCCGGCCCCGGATGGTGCGGTCCTCGTCCGGCTCGACACGATCACCGCGCCCGACGGTGACACGGCCGAAGCACAGGCGACGAAATCGGCCTTCGCCGAGCGCGCGGCCCAGGCGATGTCGCAGGACGCGCTGGATGCCTTCACCAGTGCCATCCAGAACCGTGCCGGCCTGCAGCTCGACCAGCAGGCGATCAGCGCCGTCAACGCGCAGTTCCAGTGACACGATGCAGCTGATCCCATCCTTCGACGCCTTCGCCACCGCCCACGCCCGCGGTGAGAACCAGGTCGTCTATACCCGGCTGGCGGCGGATCTCGACACGCCCGTCTCGCTTATGCTCAAGCTCGGTGCGGCGCGGCCCGACACGTTCATGCTCGAATCGGTGACCGGCGGCGAGGTGCGCGGCCGCTACTCGATCATCGGGATGAAGCCCGATCTCATCTGGCAGTGCCACGGCGAGACGAGCCGCATCAATCGTCAGGCCAGGCACGATGCCGATGCGTGGCAAGATCTCGACGGCTCGCCGCTCGACAGCCTGCGCGCGGTGATCGCGGAGTCCCGCATCGACCTTCCCGCCGACCTTCCGGCCTCGTCCGCCGGGCTCTTCGGTTATCTCGGCTACGACATGATCCGGCTGGTGGAACGCCTGCCCGACGTCAATCCCGACCCTCTGGGCGTGCCGGACGCGGTGCTGATGCGCCCCTCGGTGGTGGCGGTACTGGACGGGGTCAAGGGCGAGGTGATCGTTGTGTCCCCCGCCTGGGCCGAGGCCGGCCTGTCGGCCCGCGCGGCCTATGCCCAGGCGGCCGAGCGGGTGATGGACGCGGTGCGCGACCTCGACCGCTCCGTCCCCGGCGACAGCCGCAAGATGGGCGAGGCCGCGGCGATCCCCGAACCGGTCTCGAACTTCGCGCACGGCGACTACCTCGCGGCCGTCGAACGCGCCAAGGAATACATCCGCGCCGGCGACATCTTCCAGGTCGTCCCGTCGCAACGCTGGCACCAGGACTTCCCCCACCCGCCCTTTGCGCTCTACCGCTCGCTCCGGCGGACGAACCCGTCGCCGTTCATGTTCTTCTTCAACTTCGGCGGCTTCCAGGTGGTCGGCGCAAGCCCCGAGATCCTCGTGCGGGTCTTCGGCGGCGAAGTGACGATCCGGCCCATCGCCGGAACCCGCCCCCGCGGCGCAACGCCGGACGAGGACCGCCGGCTCGAGGCGGACCTGCTGGCCGACGAGAAGGAACGCGCCGAGCACCTGATGCTGCTGGATCTCGGCCGCAACGACGTCGGCCGCGTCGCCAGGATCGGCACCGTCCGACCAACCGAGGAATTCGTCGTCGAACGCTATTCCCACGTCATGCACATCGTCTCGAACGTGGTGGGCGATCTCTCGGACGAGCATGACGCCCTGTCCGCCCTGCTCGCCGGACTGCCGGCCGGCACCGTCTCGGGCGCTCCGAAGGTTCGCGCGATGGAGATCATCGACGAACTGGAGCCCGAAAAGCGCGGCGTCTACGGCGGTGGCGTCGGCTACTTCAGCGCCAACGGCGACATGGACATGTGCATCGCTCTCAGGACGGCGGTGCTGAAGGACGGCCAGCTCTACATCCAGGCCGGCGGCGGCGTGGTCTTCGACAGCGACCCCGAGGCAGAGTTCCAGGAAACGGTGAACAAGGCCAAGGCGATCCGCCGCGCCGCCGAGGATGCCGGCCGGTTCGCCGGCCGCGGCAACGCCTGATCCAAATGCCGCGCCTGCGGCGCGACGTGATGTTGGCGACGCCTCCGGCGCCGCGTGCCTCCGGCGGAGATATTGCCGGGCAGAAGAAGCGGCGTCGGTCTCTTCTTCTGTCCAATAAATATCCCCGCCGGAGGCGGATCCGTCAGTCGGACTTGCGCAACCGCCTGATCAGGGAGGACGTGTCCCAGCGGCCGCCGCCCATCTTCTGCACGTCCTTGTAGAACTGGTCCACGAGGGCCGTGACCGGCAGCGAGGCGCCGGATTCATCGGCGGCGTCGAGGCAGATGCCGAGATCCTTGCGCATCCAGTCCACGGCGAAACCATGATCGAACCGGTCGTCGAGCATCGTCTCGTAGCGGTTCGACATCTGCCAGGACCCGGCGGCTCCCTGGCTGATGACTTCAACCACGGCGCGGCCGTCGAGGCCGGAAGTCTCGGCGAAGTGCAGCGCCTCGCTGAGGCCCTGGACGAGGCCGGCGATGGCGATCTGGTTGCACATCTTCGTCATCTGGCCGGCGCCGCTGTCGCCGATCCGGCGGCACAGCTTGGCGTAGACCTCCATCACCGGCTCGGCGCGCGAATAGGCGTCGAGATCGCCGCCGCACATGATGCTGAGCTGGCCGTTCTCGGCGCCGGCCTGTCCGCCCGAGATCGGCGCGTCGACGAAGGCGATGCCGCTGTCGCTTGCCGCGTCGTAGAGTTCGCGGGTCACCGCCGCCGAGACCGTGGTGTGATCGACGAAGACGCTTCCCTCGCCCATGCCTGCGAAGGCCCCGTCGGGACCGAGGCAGACGGCGCGCAGATCGTCGTCGTTGCCGACGCAGGCCATCACGAATTCGGCACCGTCCGCCGCCTCGCGGGGTGTGCCGGCTGCGCGGCCGCCATGGGTCTTGACCCAGGCGTCGGCCTTGGAGCCGGTGCGGTTGTAGACTGTGACCTCGTGGCCGGCCTTCGCCAGGTGGCCCGCCATTGGCGCGCCCATCACGCCGAGTCCTAGAAATGCAAGCTTCGCCAACGCTTTTCTCCCTTTGCCAAATCGCCTATCCCTTCTGGGCCGCTTCCCCCCTCACGGTCAACCGAGGCTGACATGGCCCTGCTCTTTCGCTGGCTTCTGCGTATCTTTTCAGGGCTCCTGTTTCTGGGGCTTGCGGCACTTGCCATCGCGTACTGGTTCGCGGCACGGTCGCTGCCGGACTACGATGCGAGCTTTCGTGTCGAGGGCGTGGAGGGACCCGTCGAGATCGTGCGGGACAACGCCAACGTGCCCCATGTCTTTGGCGAGACGGATGCGGACGTGTTCTACGGGCTGGGATTCGCCCAGGCGCAGGACCGGCTGTGGCAGATGACGATGCTGCGCCGCACGGCACAGGGGCGGCTGAGCGAGCTTTTCGGGCAGCGCACGGTGGCGATCGACTCGCTGGTGCGCCGGCTGGATCTCTACAACGCAGCGGTGCGGTCGGTCGAGGACCAGACGCCCGAGGCACGCGCGGCGCTCCAGGCCTATGCCGACGGGGTCAATGCCTGGCTCGAGCAGGTGAACGCGGGCGCCCGGGGGCGCGGGGCGCCCGAGTTCTGGCTCTTCAGCCCGCAGATCGCCCCATGGCAGCCCGCCGACAGCCTTGCCATCATCAAGCTCATGGGGCTGCAACTGTCCTCTCACGTCCGGTCCGAGGTGCTGCGGGCGCGGACATCCTTGGCGCTGCCGGACGCGCGGGTTCGCGACATCCTGCCGGACGCGCCGGGCAACGGCATCACCGCCCTGCCGGACTACGCGGCGCTGTTCCCCGACGCCCCGCGCTATGCCAAGGCCGACGACGCACCGCGGGATTCGCTGTCGCCGGTGATGCCGCGGTCACTGGCCGGGGCGTCGAACGCCTGGGCCGCGGCGCCGTCGCGTGCGGCGGCCGGGGGCACGCTTCTGGCGAACGATCCGCATCTGGGCTTCACGGCGCCGTCGATCTGGTACCTGGCGCGGCTCGAGCTCGACTCGGGCGGGGTGATCGGGGCCACCATTCCGGGCGTGCCAACAATCCTTCTTGGGCGCAGCGCAGAGCTGGGCTGGGGGCTGACCTCGTCGTACCTGGACGACCAGGATCTGCATATCGAGAAGGTGAATCCCGACAATTCCGAAGAGGTGCTGACACCCGAGGGCTACAAGCCGCTCGAGACGCGGACATCGATCATCGAGGTCGCGGGAGCCGAGCCGGTAACCCTGACGCTGCGCTGGTCCGAGAACGGGCCGATCCTGCCGGGCAGCCAGTACGATCTGGGGACCGTCACGCCGCCGGGCCATGTGGCGAGCCTGTCATGGACCGTGCTGACCGCCAACGACACCTCGTATTCCGCCGCCTTCGACCTGATGCGCGCCAAGAGCGTCGAAGAGGGGATCGCGGCCTCGGAGACGTTCATCGGCCCCAGCCAGAACCTCACGTTGGCCGATGGCGAGAGCATCGCCCTGAAGATGATCGGCGCGATGCCGCGGCGGGCGGATGAGCACCAGAGCAAGGGGCGGATGCCGACGCCCGGCTGGCTGTCACGGAACCGGTGGCAGGGCCGCCTGCCCTATGCCTCGAATCCCGAGTTCGTGGACCCGACCGGCGGCATCCTTGGCAATACCAACAACAAGCTGCTGGACCGGCCGTTTCCGCTGCATGTCTCGTTCAATTGGGGCGACACACAGCGGATCCAGCGCTGGCGGCGTCTGATGCAGAACCGCGAGGTGCATACGCGGGAGAGCTTCATCGAAGCGCAGCTCGACACCGTGTCGCCAACCGCGCGGTCGCTTCTGCCGCTGATCGCCGCAGATCTGTGGTTCACCGGCGAAGCCGCGCCCGATGGCACGCCCGCGCGCCAGCGGCAGCGCGCGCTGTCGCTGCTTGCCGAATGGAACGGCGAGATGAACGAACACCTGCCGGAGCCGCTGATCTATGCCACCTGGTTGCGGATGCTGCAGGAACGGCTGATCCGCGACGACCTGGGCCCCCTGGCCGACGAGTTCGCCCATGTGGAACCGTTGTTCATCGAGCGCGTGTTCCGCGACACCGGCGGTGCGTCGGCCTGGTGCGATGTTGTGCAGTCCGCGCGGACAGAGACCTGCGAGGAGATGGCGCGGCTGTCGCTCGACGACGCGCTGATCTGGCTGGAAGAGAATTACGGACGCGCGCTGGAATCGCTGCGCTGGGGGGATGCGCACCAGGCGACGCACGACCACCAGGTCCTGGGCGACACGCCGATCCTGAAGTGGTTCGTGAACATCCGGCAATCGACCTCGGGCGGAGATTTCACCCTGCAGCGCGGGATGACCGCCGGGACGGAACCGGAGCCGTTCAACAATGTCCATGGCGCGGGGTATCGCGGGGTCTACGACTTTGCCGACCCGGAATCGTCTGTGTTCATCACGGCGACCGGGCAATCGGGGCACCCGCTGTCGAGCCATTACGACGACCTCGGAGAGTTGTGGCGGCGCGGCGAGTATATCCCGATGTCGCTCGACCCAGAGCTGGCGCGCGCGGGCGCGGTGGGGATCACCCACCTGCGTCCGCGCTGAGGGTCAGAGGTCGCGGAAGCGCTTTTCCTGCCGGGCGGTCCAGTTCACGTCGAGCGTGAAGCCGGCCTCGTCCTGGCTCTCGGCCTCGACCACGCCCTGCTCGTGCAGCCAGGCCCGGCGGCGTCCGTCGGAATAGGGCACCGTGATCCGGCGTCGCGTGCGGGCGTCGTCGGCAAGCTGGGCGATCGCGGTGCCGACCGCGTCCATCCCTTCGCCCGTCCAGGCGGACATCGCCAGGACATTGTCCGTCCGGGCGGCCTGCGCTTCGAGCGTGGTGCGACGGTCGGCCGGCAGACGGTCGATCTTGTTCCAGAACTCCAGCACCGGAATCGTCTCGTCCACGCCAAGATCCGACAGGATCGCCTCGACATCCTCGGCCTGTTCCTCGGCCTCGTCGTGGCTGATGTCGCGGACATGGACGATCAGGTCGGCGGCCAGCACCTCTTCCAGCGTGGCGCGGAAGGCGGCGACGAGCTGCGTCGGCAGGTCCGAGATGAAGCCCACCGTGTCCGACAGGATCACCTTCTTGCCTGTTGGCAGGACGACCTGGCGCATCGTGGGGTCCAGCGTGGCGAACAGCATGTCCTTCGCCATCACCTCGGCCCCGGTCAGCCGGTTGAACAGCGTCGACTTGCCCGCGTTGGTATAGCCGACAAGCGCCACGACCGGGAACGGCACCTTGGCGCGGCTGGCGCGGTGCAGTTCGCGCGTCTTGACGACCTTGTCGAGCTGCTTCTTCAGCCTGTTGAGCTGTTCGTCGATGGCGCGGCGGTCCGCCTCGATCTGGGTCTCGCCCGGGCCGCCGATGAAGCCCAGTCCGCCCCGCTGACGTTCCAGGTGGGTCCACGCCCGGACAAGGCGCGTGCGCTGATAGCTCAGATGCGCCATCTCGACCTGAAGCACGCCTTCCTTGGTGCGCGCCCGGTCCGAAAAGATCTCGAGGATCAGGCCGGTGCGGTCCAGCACCTTCACGTCCCAGGCCTTTTCGAGGTTGCGCTGCTGCACGGGGCTGACCGGCCCGTCTACCAGGACCAGCCCGATCTCGTCGCGCTTCAGCTGGGTCTTGAGATCCTCGATCTTGCCCGAGCCGAACAGCGCGCCGGGATGGGCCCGCGGCAGGCGCACGACCTCGCCGCCGACGACCTCGAGGCCGGGCAGCGCATAGGCAAGCGACACGGCTTCCTCGAGCGCAGGTTCAGGCTCGCGGCGATCGGTATCGGTCTGGATGTCGGGATGCAGAACATAGGCGCGCATCCCGTCGGTTTCGGCGGTGTCCAAGATCAGTCGTCACCATCGTAGAGGTTGATCGGCGAGGCGGGCATTATCGTCGAGATTGCGTGCTTGTAGACAAGCTGGGACTGTCCGTCCCGGCGCAGGAGCACGCAAAAGTTGTCGAACCAGGTGATCACGCCCTGAAGCTTGACACCGTTGATGAGGAAAATGGTGACCGGAACCTTCGTCTTCCGGACATGATTGAGAAACGCGTCCTGCAAATTCTGTTTGTCGGCCATAGCTGTCGTCCCGCACCCTTTTTTTCTTTGACCGAACCGCGTCGGGCGGCCTTATGCAACGGTTTCCGAGTATGAAGCCGGATCCTCTGAGTTTCCAGACATAAAACAGAAGGTTAGACCCGGTTCCGGCTCAATTCCGCCAGAAGGCGGGATTCATCAGGGCGATCAGCGCCAGAGTCTCCATCCGCCCCAGCACCATGGCCGCCGCGAGGATCACGCGCGCGGAATCGCCAAGCGTGTCGTAGCCCGTCGGCGCCGAGCCCGCGACCTCGGCCAAGGGGCCGGTCGTCGACAGCGCCGCGATGGTCAGGATCACCGACTGCTCGAACCCCTGCCCCGTCAGCGACAGCGCCGCCATCACCGCGGCGACCGACAGCGCGAAGAGCATGAAGAAGATCCAGGCGATATAGGCGCCCCGGCTGCGGATTCGCCGCGCCTCGGTCCCCGCGCCGCCGACCGAGTTGGGATGGACGAGCTTTTCCAGCTCGCGCGTGCCGTGGGCGTAGAGCGCGTAGATCCGCAGGAGCTTCACGCCGCCCGCCGTGGTGGCGACCCCGCCCCCGACCAGCGACAGGCCCACCAGGATCAGCCCCGGCGTCGACAGGCCCGACCAGTCGCGGGCGGTGATCCATTCGGTGCTTTCCCAGCCCGTCGTCGTCAGGAAGGACATCGTCGTGAACACGCCGCCCCAGAACGCCTTGAGCGCCGCGACGACGTTTTGCTGATCCGCGATATCGTAGGCGCCGGCCCAGTGCCGCAGCACCAGTAGCAGCGGCAGGACACCCACCACGGTCAGGCCCATCCGCAGTTCGGGATCCTTCGACAGCCGCAGCGCCGCGGCGCCGGTCGCCTCGCGGCTGAAGGTGCGGCGCGACAGGGCGAACACCATGAACAGCGCGACGAGCATCTCGGCAAAGATCGTCGATGTCGGGCCTTCGCCTGTGGTGATGCCGGAGGTCGCGAGCGTCGACATCGCGTGGCAGACCGCGTCGATCGGCGCCTCTCCGGCGATGATCAGGCAGACCCCCAGCACCAGCGTCAGGCCGGCATAGATCGGCGCGAGATCCCGCGCGAACCGCTGCAACCGTTCGTCCGCGTCCGCGACCCGCGTGATCTGCGTCGCGCTGAGCGAAGCATTCCCCGCCTCGCGCCCCGAGGCGACCTCGAAGCCGCCCAGATTGAGCGGCGCAAGGATCGCGACCGCGCTGACCCAGATCAGGAATCCGCCCATCCATCCCACCAGCGCACGCCAAAGGTGAAGGCTGTCCGACAATCGCTCGGGCGCGTAGAGCGTCGCGCCCGTGGTCGTCAGGCTCGACACCATCTCGAACCACCCCGACAGGAAGCGCGTATTGCCGACGGCCTCGACAAAGGGCACGGCCAGCATCGCCGGCAACAGGGTGTAGGCCGCGATCAGCGTCGACAGCTGGCTGCGCACCAGCCGCCGCCGGACCCGCCCCCGCAGCGCCAGCGTCAGCAGCGCCAGGATCACCACGAACAGAAGAGCCGATTGCAGGAAGGCCCGCGCGGTATCCCAGTCGCGCGCCAGCGCGGCGTGCATCGCCGGCACCAGCATCGCCGCCGCGCCGATCCCGGTCAGCGTGACGCTCAGCGGCAGGCGGGCGCTTGCGAGCGGTGCCATCAGAAGAAGTCGATCGAGACCTGGAACAGCCGTTCGACCTCGGGCACGTCGGCGGCCAGCGCGAACAGCACGATGATGTCGCCCTCCTCGATCCGGGTGCGGCCGGTCGGCTTGATGACCTTCTCGCCCTTGCGCAGGCTTCCGACGAGCACGCCCTCGGGAAAGTCGATGTCCCGGATCAGCTGTCCCGCGATGGGGGATGTCGACAGCACCTGCGCCTCGATCACCTCGGCCTCGGCGTCGCCGATGGAATAGACGTTGCGCACCCGGCCGTGACGGATGTGGCGCAGGATCGAGCTGACGGTCGTGGCGCGCGGGTTGATGTAGGCGTCGATGTCGAGCGGCGACATCAGCGGTTGCAGCGTCGGATCGTTGACCAGGCAGATCGCCATGTCGCAGCCGGCCGACTTGGCGCGCACGGCGGCCAGCAGGTTGGTCTTGTCGTCGTCGGTCACGGCGAGGATGGCGTCGGCCTTGGCGATGTTCGCCTCGTTCAGAAGCTCCATGTTCAGGCCGTCGCCGTGCAGAACGATCGTCCGCTCCAGCGCGTCGGCGGCGCGCTCGGCGATGCGGCGATCCTTTTCGATGATCCGGGCACGGACGCGTTCGGGGCGCTTCTCCAGCGCGCGCGCCACGGTCAGGCCGACATTGCCCCCGCCGACGATGACGATGCGTTCCTGCCGCGCTGTGGTCTTGCCGAAGATCTCCAGCGCCCGGTTCACGTCGTCGTGGTGGGCCATGATGTAGATCTGATCGCTCTCGAACAGCTGATCGTTCGGCTCTGGCGCGAACAGACGGCCCCGGCGGCGGATGCCCACGACGATCGCGCGCAGGGTCGAGAACAGGTCGGTCAGCTGGCGCAGCGGCGTGTTCAGGACGGGACAGTCGGGTTCCAGCTGGATGCCCAGAAGCTGCGCTTGGCCGTCGAGAAAGCTCTGGGTGTCGAAGGCCGCCGGCGCGTTCAGCCGGCGCAGGGCGGCGTCCGCGACCTCGCGCTCGGGGCTGATGACCACGTCGATCGGCATGTGGTCGCGCCGGTAGAGGTCCGAGTAGATCGCGGTCAGGTAGCTCTGCGCCCGCAGACGCGCGATCTTGCGCGGGATCGCGAAGACCGAGTGGGCCACCTGGCAGGTGACCATGTTGACCTCGTCCGAATAGGTCGCCGCGATGATCATGTCGGCGTCGCGGGCGCCGGCATTGTCCAGCACGTCCGGATAGGACGCGAAGCCCGCTATGCCCTGCACGTCCAGCGTGTCCGTCGCCCGGCGCACGAGCTCGGCATTGTTGTCGACGACGGTGACGTCGTTGCGCTCGCTCGACAGGTGGCGCGCGATCTGCCAGCCGACCTGGCCAGCGCCACAGATGATGACCTTCATGACATCCCCTTCATGGGCCCCCGGGATCTCTTGTCACTTCGGGGCACCGTGTTCAATGGCTCACCCGTTCGAGGAAGTTGCCGAGCGCCGCGGTGAAGTCCTGTGGCGCTTCGCGCATCGGCCAGTGTCCGGCATCCATAAGCAGGAGTTCCCCGTGCGGCAGCGCCTGTGCCGCCCGCCGGGCATGTCGCCAGCCGATCAGCCGGTCGCCCTTGCCGTGCACGACCAGCACCGGGCAGGTGATCCGGTCCAGTCGGTCGCCGAACGTGGTGCGATAGCGCCAGGGCGCGACCTCGCCGCGCAGGAAGGCGCGGAAGGCCTGGTTGCGGGCCTGCACCCGGGCCTCGTCGTGCATCTCGTCCACCAGCGCGCCGGTCACCCGCGAGGGGCGCCGGAACACCCCGGTCAGCGCGGCCCGCGCCGCTAGCCGCCGCCGCGCGACGAGCCGCGGGATCATCGCCCCGCCCGGCCCCTTGGTCCATAGCCACAGCAGCGGATGCACCGGCGCCCGCGGCGCAAGACCATAGCTGCCGACGAGCACCAGGCTGCGCACGCGCTCGGGCGCATGCACGGCCAGCCACAGGCCCATCCCGCCGCCCATGGAATTGCCCACGACATGCGCAGGCGGTGCCGAGACCGCCTCCAGGAACCCGGCAAGCCACCCGCCCAGCGTGCCCAGATCCTGCACCGGCCCGAGCGATGCGCTGTCGCCATAGCCCGGCAGATCGGGCGCGATCGCGCGGTAGGTGCCGGTTAGCGTCGGCAGCGTCTCGCGCCACGAGCGCCGCGCGCGATCGATCCCGCCGCCATGCAGCAGCACGACTGGCGCACCGTCGCGCGGCCCCTCGTCCAGATAGGCGACCGGCCGGCCATCGACGGTGACGAAGGCCGGCTCAGCCGCCATGCGCCTCGCTGGGCTCGTCCTCGTCGATATGCGCCACGCGGCTGCCGGTCTTGTTCGTCGTCACCACGTTCAGCGACTTGAGCTTGCGGTGCAGGGCCGAGCGTTCCATGCCGACGAAGTTCGCCGTCCGCGAGATGTTGCCGCCGAAGCGGTTGATCTGCGTCAGAAGGTATTCCCGCTCGAACAATTCGCGCGCCTCGCGCAGGGGCAGTGTCGCGAGGCTGCCGGACAGCACAACGCGACCGTCCTCGGGGGCCGGTCCGTCATTGCCGGGCAGCTCGCGCGCCTCGATGTCGCCCTTCTCGGGCCCCAGGATCAGCACCCGCTCGATGACGTTCTTGAGCTGGCGCACGTTGCCCGGCCAGACCAGTGTCTGAAGCATCGCGACCGCCTCGCCGGACAACTGGCGCAGCGGCAGGCCTTGGGTCTTGTTGAACTGCTCGATGAAATGCGCAGCCAGTTCGGGGATGTCCTCGCGCCGGTCGTCGAGCGAGGGTACGGTGATCGGAACGACGCTGAGGCGGTGGAACAGTTCCTGCCGGAACCGGCCCGCGGCGATCTCGCCGGCGAGGTCGCGGTTGGTGGACGAGATCACCCGCACATCCACGCGCACCTTGTCGGTGCCGCCGACCCGCTGGAACTGCTGGTCGACGAGGACGCGCAGGATCTTCGACTGCGTCCCCGGCGGCATGTCGGCCACCTCGTCGAAGAACAGGACGCCGCCATGCGCCTGTTCCAGAAGCCCCGACTCGATCCCCCGCTCGGGACTTTCGCGGCCGAACAGGACCTCTTCCATCCGCTCCGGCTCGACCGTGGCCGACGAGACGGTGACGAAGGGCGCGTCGGCCCGGCCGGAATTGGTGTGGATATACCGCGCAGCGACCTCCTTGCCCGCCCCGCCCGGGCCGGTCAGCATCACCCGGCCGTTCGACCTGGTCACCTTGTCGAGCTGCGATTTCAGTGACTTGAACGCAGAGCTCGACCCGATCATCTCGGCCATCTGGCCGTCGCGCCGCTTGAGTTCCGAGTTCTCGCGGCGCAGGCGCGAGGCTTCCATCGCGCGGCTGATGACGACGATCAGCTGGTCGATGTTGAACGGCTTCTCGATGAAGTCGTAGGCGCCCTGCTTGATCGCGGCGACGGCGATCTCGATGTTGCCGTGGCCCGAGATGATGACGACGGGAACCTCGGGATTGTCGCGCTTGACGGTCTTGAGGATGTCGATCCCGTCCATGTTGCTGTCTTTGAGCCAGATATCCAGGATGATCAGGCCCGGAGGATCGGCATTGATCTGCGCCATGCATTCGTCCGAGTTCGCGGCGACGCGCGTCTGGAAGTTCTCGTCGTTCAGGATGTCCGCGATCAGTTCACGAATGTCGCGTTCGTCGTCGACGATCAGGATGTCGCTCATTGTCTCTGCCTCTCCTCAGCCCGCCAGGGCCTGAACGGCCCCTGTTTCGGTTTCACCACCCAGAACGGGCAGCCTTATTTCCGCCCGTGCACCGCACCGCGCGCCGGGTTCGAACGGGTCGGCATCCGTCAGGGTCAGGGTGCCGCCGTGTTCCTCGATGATCTTCTTGACGATGGGCAGGCCCAGCCCGGTGCCCTTGTCTCGGGTCGTCACATACGGCTCGAACAGCCGCGCCCGGTCCTCGGGCAGGCCGATCCCGTTGTCGGAGATCGAGATCAGTGCCTGGGCTCCGGATGTCTCCATCGTGACGTGGATTGCGGGTGCGTAGCCCTCGGGCGCGCCCTTTTCCTTGAGCGACTCGATCGCCTCTCCCGCATTCTTGATGAGGTTCGTCAGCGCCTGCCCGATCATCGCGCCATCGAGATCGCCCATGATGCTCGTGTCGGGGAGATCGGCGCTGATCGCGACCTCCTCTTGTCCGGTCTGCTGCAATAGCACCGCCTCGCGCACCAGCGCGACAAGATCATGGGTCCGCCGCTCGGGCTCGGGCATGCGCGCGAATTTCGAGAACTCGTCAACGATATGGCGCAGGTCGTTGGTCTGGCGGACGATGACGTCGGTGTATTGCTCCAGCGTCTCGGGATCCTCGACCTGGCGGGAGAACTTGCGCTTGATCCGCTCGGCCGACAGCTGGATCGGGGTCAGCGGGTTCTTGATCTCGTGCGCGATCCGGCGGGCCACGTCGCCCCAGGCCGCCATGCGCTGCGCCGCGACCAGGTCCGAGACGTCGTCGAAGGCAACGACATAGCCTTCGAGCTTGCCATTTTCGTTGCGCCGGGTCGCCATGCGGACAAGCAGGCTTTCCAGCCGTCCCTCGCGGCTGACCTTGATCTCTTCCTGCGCGCCCTCGGCCTTGGACTTGCGCAGCTTGTCGAACAGGGCGCCGAACTCGGGCACCGCGACGGAAATAGAGGTGCGCTGCTGGTCGCTTTCGCTCAGGCCCAGTAGCCGCTCGGCGGAACGGTTCACGAAGGTGACGCGGCCCTTGGAATCCAGCCCGACGACCCCCGCCGTGACCGATGACAGGACCGAGTCGAACAGCCTCCGGCGCCGCTCGATCTGGGCGTTGTTGGCCAGAAGCGTCTCGCGCTGGCCCTTCAGCTGCTTGGTCATCTGGTTGAACAGACGGCCCAGCATGGCGATCTCGTCGTTGCCGTCCTCTTCCTTGACCCGCACGTCCAGATCGCCCGAGCCGACCCTCTGCGCTGCGCCGGCCAAAGCCCCCACCGGGCGCGAGAGGCGTTCGGCGAACCACAGGCCCAGCCAGATCGCCGCGAGGATCAGGATCACCGCAAAGCCGACATAGAGCAGCCCGAACTCGAACAGGATGCGGCCGCGTTCGTCTTCCAGCTGGTTGTAGAGGCGGACGGTCTCCTGCGTGTCGTCCAGCAGCGACAGGATCTCGCCGTCCACCGTGCGGCTGACGTAGAGAAAGCGGTCGGCAAAGCCGGGGACCGCGGTCAGGGCCCGGAACTCGTTGATCGGCCAGTCCTCGATGATGACCGTCTCGCCATCGGCGGCGCGCTCGACCGCCGAGTTGGGCGGTTCCTCGTAGTCGAACAGGTAGGACCGCTCGCCGCGGGCCCGGATCCGCCCGGTACCGTCGATGACATAGGCTTCGCGCAGGCCGCGCTGGATCTGCCCCTGCCCCTGCCCCAGCATCTGCCGCAACTCGCCGTCCGACGGCATGAACGCGCTGGCGCTGCCGCCCCGCAGGTAGCGGGCCAGCGCCTCTGCGTCGGTGGCCAGATCCTGCCGCTGTTCCTCTTCATAGGCTTCCGCCGCGGCGAGCGAGGCGCCCACCACGTTGCGCACACGGTCCGAGAACCAGCCTTCGAGCCCCACGTTCACCGTGAGAACGGCGAAGATCGCCACCGTCACCGTCGGGATCAGCGCGATGAGCGCGAACACCCCGGTCAGGCGCAGGTGGAGGCGCGAACCTGCGGACTGCGCCCGCCGCGCCGCGACCATCCGCGCGATGGTGCCCAGCACCAGCGTCGCCACGACGAGGATGTAGACGAGATCGACAAGCAGGATCAGCCGCAGCGTCAGCGACGTCGCGCCCTGGTCCATTGGACCGAGCACAAGGAAGGTCAGAAGCGCAAGCGCCGGACCAAGAACCACGAGGCCAAGGGTCGCGGCGTTCTGCACCCGCCGGTGCCGTCGCAGCCGCGACACGCGCTCCCATGTGGCCGCCCGCACGGGACTCGTCACGAGTTGACCCCCAACAGCTATGCGGCGCGTGATCGCGCCACCCCATATGATGGCGGCCGAAAGTCGTATGACACCCAACCGCCACTCGGCTGTTGCGGTTTTACATCAACTTGCGCCGCCGTGTCACGCGGATATCCAGATCGGTGATCTTCTTGCGCAAGGTATTGCGGTTTATGCCGAGCAGGTCGGCGCATTTCGCCTGATTCCCGCCGGTCGCATCCAGCGCGATCTCGATCAGGGGCATCTCGACCTCGCGCAGGATCCGGCCATACAGGCCCGGCGGCGGCAGCACCCCGCCATGCAGGTCGAAATACCGCTTGAGGTGCTTTGCGACGCTTGCCGACAGCTTCTCGCCCTCGCTCCCGCCCACGAGCGGCTCCATTGCGGGCTGGTTGCCCAGCACCGCCTCGGCCTCGGCACGGGTGATCTCCTCTTCGGACGAGGTCACGACGAGCCGGCGGATCATGTTCTCGAGCTGGCGCACGTTGCCGGGCCAGGAATAGGCGCGGATCAGGTCCATGGCGTCGGTGGAAAAGCGCCGTGCGGTCAGTCCGTCACGCTCGGCCCGGGCAAGGAAGTGGTCGGCCAGCAGCGGGATGTCGTCCACCCGCTCGCGCATGCTGGGCACGTTCAGCGTCACCCCGCCGAGACGATAGAACAGGTCCTGCCGGAAGGCGCCCGCCTCCATCTTGGCGTTGAGGTCGGTCTGGCTGGTGGCCATCACCCGCGGCGCGCTGTCGCTCATCCCGTCCAGCATGCGGACGATACGGGCCTGCGCCTCCTCGTCGAAATCGCCCACCTCGTCGAACAGGACCGAGCCGCCCCGTGCCCTTCCGAGGATCGCCGAGGGGCCGTCGACCGAGGCAAGGTCGGCTGCCCCCGCCACCACGAAGGGCAGCGTGCGGCGATCCGAGAAATCGTGGATCGCACGCGCGATCAGCGACTTGCCGGTGCCCGATTCACCGGTGATCAGCACCGGCAGGTCGGTGTTCATCACCCGCGCCACGAGGCGGTACAGCGACTGCATCGCCGGCGTCCGCCCGACAAGAGGAAGATCGCCCGCAGCGCCGGCCTCGGCCTCGGCGATCCGGGGCGGCGGAGAGGCGCGGCGTTTGACCTCCAGCGCCTTGCTCGCCCGCTTCATGAGGTCCGGCAGGTCGAAGGGCTTGGGCAGGTAGTCGAACGCCTCGGCCTCGGCCGCCTGGATCGCGGTCATGATCGTGTTCTGTGCGCTGATGACGATGACCGGCAGGCCGGGACGCTGCTTGCCGATCTGCGGCAGCGCCTCCAGCCCGTTGCCGTCGGGCATGATCACGTCCGAGATGACGAGGTCGCCCTTCCCCTCGTCGACCCACCGCATCAGCGTGACCATGGATGAGGTCGCATGAACCTTGCAGCCCGCGCGCGTCAGCGCCTGGGTCAAAACCGTGCGGATCGTCCTGTCGTCGTCCGCGACCAGTACCGTGCCGTCCATCAGCCCGTCCTTGTTCTGTTGTCGCTCATGCCTCCTCCGCGTCTTTCGGCGCGACGGGAAGCGATATGCGGAAGGCGGTGCGCCCCGGCACCGAGTTCACGCTGATCCAGCCCTCGTGGTCCGAGACGATCTTGCTGACCAGCGCCAGCCCCAGCCCGGTGCCGTTCTCGCGGCTCGAGACGAAGGGTTCGAAGATGTCCGCCTCGATCTCGGGCGGAAGGCCGGGGCCGTCGTCGATGATCTCGACCTGCAGTGGCAGCGCGGCCCCGGACCCATCGGACCGGCGGATCCGCAGCGACAGGTCATAGAAGGTCCGGATCCGGATCGTGCCGCCCTCGTCGCCCATCGCCTGGGTCGCGTTGCGCAGCAGGTTCAGGAACACCTGAAGCATCTGGTCGCCGTCGACATGGGTCTGCGGCAGCGAGGGATCGTATTCCTCGATCAGCCGCATGTGCGAGGCAAAGCCGACCATCGCTGATTTCCGGGCCCGGTCCAGCAGATCGTGGATGTTGATCGCCTTTTTCTGCGGCGGGCGGAGGTTGCCGAACTGCTCGACCTGTTCCAGCAGGGCGACGATGCGCCGGCCCTCGGTCACGATCAGGTCGGTCATCTCGAGATCGTCGCCCGACAGGTTCATCGACAGAAGCTGTGCCGCCCCGGTGATCCCGGCGAGCGGGTTCTTGATCTCGTGCGCCAGCATCTCGGCCATGCCGATGGCCGAGCGCGCCGACGACTTGACCTTGTGCGCCTGGCCCAGCCGGTCGGCCAGCTGCCGCGGCTCGATCAGCACCAGAAGGTGCCCCGGCTGCCCCGCCAGCGGCGCGATCTGCATGTTGCAGACCGACGGCGTACGGCTGCCGGTGCCCACGTCGACATTGTTGATGAAGAGCGGCGCGTCATCCTTGCGCACCCGCCCGAACGCGTCGTCCAGGGGCGAGTCGATGGCCAGCCGGTCGAACAGCGGTGCCCCCGAGAGCGAGCGGCGCGAGGCGTTGAGGAATTGCTCGGCCGCGGGATTGATCTCGACGATCCTGTCGCTCACGTCCACCAGCAGCGCCGGGATGGGAAGCGAGGTCCAGAGGGTTTCGGTCAGATCGCTCATGCGGCCTCCGCTTGCGCGCCGAGCGCGCCGGGCAGCCGACGCAGCACGTCGACGGGCGTGGCGGTCAGGACCTCGCGCCGCAGGCCGTCCGGCGTTCCGGCCTCGTCCATGTACCAGCCCAGGTGCTTGCGCACGACGCGCGCGCCCAGCTCGGGGCCGTAGAAGTCGAGGCTCGCCTCGTAATGCGCCGACACCATGTCCGCGAACTCTGCCCGTCCCGGCGCCGACTGCACCGGCCGGCCCTGCAGATCGGCGGCGATCTGTGCCAGCAGCCACGGACGGCCCTGGATGCCGCGCCCCACCATGACGCCCGCCGCGCCCGAGGCGGCCAGCGCGGCACGGGCGTCAGCGGCCCCGCAGATGTCGCCGTTCGCGATCACCGGCACGTCGACGGCGCGGACGACCTCGCCGATGGCGTTCCAGTTAGCCTGCCCCTTGTAGAACTGGCAGCGCGTCCGACCGTGGATCGTCACCATCCGGACCCCGGCCGCAACCGCCCGCCGCGCCAGGTCAGGAGCGTTCAGGCAGTCGTCGTTCCAGCCAAGCCGCGTCTTCAGCGTGACGGGCACGCTCACCGCGCCCACCACCGCCTCGATCAGCGACAGCGCGACGTCCGGCGTCCGCATCAGGGCCGAGCCCGACAGCCCGCCCGTCACCTTCTTGGCCGGACAGCCCATGTTGATGTCGATGATCCTCGCGCCGTTCGCTTCGACCATGCGCGCGGCCTCGGCCATCCACCGGGGATCGCGCCCGGCAAGCTGGACGGACGTGCCTTCGACGCCAAAGCCCAGCTCGGCCCGCTCGCGGACGCCGGGCTTGGCCTGGACCATCTCCTGGCTAGCCACCATTTCGCTGACGGTCAGGCCGGCGCCGTACCGGGCCACGAGCTGCCGGAACGGCAGATCCGTGATCCCGGCCATGGGCGCCAGGAAGACCGGAGAACTGACGGGGATGTCCCCGAGTGCCGAAATCAAGTCGCCTATTCCTTGTGCAGTTGCCGCTATGGCTATCCCCCACCCGTGCGACGTGCAAATGGGTGAGCCATTCGGATGGCTGAAAAGCAAGCATCGCACAATATTTAGGCGTTTAGGCCCCGATCCTGACGAGCATTGCCGAGCCTTGCGTCTCGGCATAGATCGGCGGTGCAGAAAAAGGGTGGATATGGGCACAGCCGCAATCATCGTCGCCGCCGGCCGCGGAACCCGTGTCGGCGGCCCGGTCGCAAAGCAATGGCGCGACCTCGGCGGGCGCAGCGTGGCGCGCCGCGCGATCGACGCGTTCCGCGCGGTGGGTGACATCGCGCCCATTGTCGTCGTCCTCGCCGCGGACGACCTCGGGACCGCGCCGGCGCTCGGGGACGATGTCGAGATCGTCACCGGCGGCGGCACCCGCGCCGAAAGCGTGCGGGCCGGGCTCGAATCGCTCGAAGGGCGCGGTGTCGAGACCGTGCTGATTCACGACGTCGCCCGCCCGCTGGTGCCGGCCGCGGTCATTGGCCGCGTGCGCGCCGCGCTGGAACAGGCGGACGGCGCCGCCCCGGCGCTGACGGTCAGCGACGCGCTCTGGTACGGCACGGACCGCGTCACCGGCACGCGCGACCGGACCGGCCTGTGGCGCGCGCAGACGCCGCAGGGGTTCCGGTTCGCCCCGATCCTCGCCGCGCACCGCGCCCATGACGGGACCGCGCCCGACGATGTCGCGGTTGCGCGTGCGGCGGGGCTGGAGGTCGCTATCGTGACCGGCGACGAGGCCAATCTTAAAATTACGACCGAGGCGGATTTCGCCCGGGCAGAGAAAGAACTGAGAGGCGACATGGATGTCAGGACGGGCACGGGGTTCGACGTGCACGCCTTTGCCGAGGGGGACTACGTGATACTGTGCGGCGTGAAGGTGCCGCACGACCGCACGCTCAAGGGCCATTCCGACGCCGATGTCGGGCTGCACGCCGTGACCGACGCGATCTACGGCGCGCTGGCGGACGGTGACATCGGGCGGCATTTCCCCCCTTCGGACCCGAAATGGAAGGGCGCGGCGTCCCACGTCTTTCTGACGCACGCGGCAGGCCGCGCGGCCGAGCGCGGCTACCGGCTGTCGAATGTCGACTGCACGCTGGTCTGCGAACGGCCCAAGATCGGCCCCCATGCCGCGGCGATGGCCGGCGAGATCGCGCGGCTGGTCAAGGTCGCGCCCGAGCGGGTCAGCGTCAAGGCGACGACCTCCGAGACGCTGGGCTTTACGGGCCGCGAGGAAGGCATCGCCGCGCTGGCGACGGTGACGCTGGTGGCGCCATGAGCCGGATGATCGCGACCGTCTTCTACGTGGGCCTCCTGCGGCCGGCGCCCGGCACCTGGGGCTCGGCCGCCGCCCTGCCCCTGTTGTGGCTCTTGCACATCGCGGGGGGCTTCGCGCTGGTGGTGGTAGCCACCGTCGCGGTCGCCGCGCTGGGCTGGTGGGCGATCCGGCGAGAAAGCGTCGAGGGCGGCGACCCCGATCCCTCCGAGTTCGTCGTCGACGAGGTTGTCGGTCAATGGCTTGCGCTCTGGCCGGTGTCGTTCGGCGCTGGTATGATAGGAGCAGATGTTCTGGCATTGTGGCCCGGCTGGATTGCGGCCTTTGTCCTCTTTCGCCTGTTCGACATACTCAAACCCGGCCCCGTCGGCTGGGCCGACCGCCAGCACGGCCCGACCGGAGTGATGCTGGACGACATGATCGCCGGCGTTCTGGCCGCGATCGTCGCCTCCGCCCTTGCCGCCCTTGCTCATGGAGTACTGATGTGACCTCGCCTGCCGAAACGCTCATCGACACCGCCCGCGCCGCCGGTGCGCGCATCGCAACCGCGGAAAGCTGCACGGGCGGCATGATTGCCGCCGCCATCACCGACATCCCCGGCGCCTCGGATGTGTTCGAAGGCGGGTTCGTCGCTTATTCCAACATCGCCAAGGAAGAGATGCTCTGGGTCGGCCAACCGACGCTCGACGCCCACGGCGCGGTGAGCGAGGACGTGGCCCGCGAGATGGCCGAGGGCGCCCTGTCCCGGTCGCGCGCCACCATCACCGTCGCGGTCACCGGCATCGCCGGACCCGGTGGCAGCGAGTTCAAGCCCGAGGGACACGTCTGCTTCGCCATCGCCCGAAAGGACATGGATCCGTGGACCGAGTCGGTGGAATTCGGCGAGATCGGCCGCGACGCCGTACGCCGCGCCACCGTCGATCACGCGATCAAGCTTTTGACCGAGGCGCTGTCCTGACGCCTTTCCGGGCGGCTCAGCCGTAGAGCTCGGCCGCCCGCCTCTCGAAGGCGCGCACGATCCGTTGCATCGCGTCGTAGAAGAACATGCCCGCGGCGGATTGCAGGAGGCGGTTCTTGAACTCGAAATCGACGTGGAAGTGGACTTCGCATCCGCCCTCGTCGAGATCGCGGAACGTCCAGTTCGACACCATGTGCTTGAAGGGGCCGTCGACGTACTCGGTGTCGATCTTCTTCTCGGTCTCCCACAGCGTGACCTTGCTGCCGAACTTCTCGCGGAAGACGCGGAAGGAGATCACAAGGTCCGCCTCCATCAGCTTGCCGCCGTCGATCGGCCGGGTCTGGCGGATCCGCGCGGCGGCGCACCATGGCAGGAACTGCGGGTAGGATTCCACGTCGGCCACCAGAGCGTACATCTGGTCGGCGGTGTAGGGCAGCTTGCGGGTTTCGGCGTGGGTCGTCATGTCGTATCCGTCTCAGCGCGCATCCGGGGTCATGTCGACCAAAGCGCGCGCGAAATCAAGGGGACGCCATGGCGCAACCATCCTATGTCATCGACCGCATGATCTCGGCCAAGTCCATCGCCGCCCGGATCGAGACCCTCGGCCGCGAGATCGAGACGAGCTTCGCCGGGACCGAGAAACTGGTCGTCGTGGGGCTGTTGCGCGGCTCGTTCGTGTTCATCGCGGACCTCGTCCGCGAGCTGGATCTCGATGTCGAGGTCGACTTCCTCGAGGCCTCCTCCTACGGCAACTCGACGCAGTCGAGCCGCGAGGTGCGCATCCTCAAGGACCTGCGCGGCCAGATCGGCGGACGCGACGTCCTGGTTGTCGAGGATATCGTGGATACCGGGTTCACCCTGCATCACGTCGTCGGCCTCCTGCGTTCGCGCCAGCCCCGGCGGCTCGAAACCATCGCGCTTCTCGACAAGCCCTCGCGTCGCGAGGTCGACATCAGGGCGACGTGGACCGGGTTCGAGATCCCCGATGAGTTCGTCGTGGGCTACGGCATCGACTTCGCCCAGCGGAACCGCAACCTGCCCTACATCGGCAAGGTGCGCTTCACCGAAGAGGAGCCGGCGGCGTGAACCCTGCCTGGCTCTTGCGCGCGAAACGATGGGCGCAGAACCCGCCCTCTCCCGGCCGGGTCAAGCTGGTACTGGCTGTGATCGCGGTCTGCCTCGTCCTGTTCGGGATCGAGCTGATCTGGGGATGGCCCGAATTCCTGACGCCCGAGTCGCGGCGCGGCCCGATCCGATAGGCGCCATTCACGAAATCGTAGGTGGCCAGACGGGCCATCTGCCGTAGCGTGACATGCACGGAACGCAACGAGCCAATCGGAGAGCCAGAAGATGACAGTGAAGCCCCTCGCCATCGCCGCCTGCACAGGCCTGTCCTTCATCGCCACCGCAATTCCCACCATGGCTCAGCAGGCCACGCCCGAAGAGCAGGCGGTGAACGCCCGCCACGCGCATATGCAGCTCTATTCCTACAACATCGCCCCCCTCGGCGCGATGGCGCAGGGCGAGATGGAGTATGACGCCGACACCGCCAGCCAGGCCGCGTCCAACCTCGCCGCCCTCGCCGCGCTGTCGCAGGAGCGGTACTGGCTCGACGGCACCAGCGTCGAGGACATGGAAGACACGCGCGCGCTGCCGGCAGTGTTCGAGGACCGCGAGGGGTTCGACGAGGCCAAGCAGGCCCTGATCGACGCCACCGCCGAACTCGAAGGCGCGGCTGGCGAAGGGCTCGACTCCCTGCGTGGCGTGATGCGGTCCGTTGGCGAGTCCTGCGGCGGCTGCCACGAGGATTATCGCCAGTCCGACGACTGATCCGTCCCCGCCACGCCCCCTGACGGACCAAGGAGACCTTCATGCCGCCCATTCTGCGTTGGGCCGTATTCCTGCTTCTCGTTCTGGCAGGGGCGTTCTGGTTCCTCACCCGCCCCGACACGCTCGACACCGCGCGCCTGGACGATCTGGGTGCACCGGATGTCGCGCACGGAGAACAGGTCTTCCTCGCCGCTGGTTGCGCGTCCTGCCACGCCGCGCCGGAGGGCGACGAAGGCGAAGACTCGGTGGAGGACGAAAACCCGGATGAAGACGCCCCGCCGGTTCTGGCCGGCGGCCAGCGCTTCGCATCCGGGTTCGGCACGTTCGTCGCCCCGAACATCTCGCCCGATCCCGAGCACGGCATCGGCGATTGGAGCGATGCCGAGATCATCCAGGCGGTGACCACGGGCGTTTCGCCCGACGGCGCGCATTACTACCCCGCCTTCCCCTACACCGCCTATGCCAAGGCCGACCTCGCGGACATCCGCGACCTCGTCGCCTATTGGCGGACGCTCCCCGAATCCGACACCCCGAGCGAGCCGCACGAGCTATCGTTCCCGTTCACCCTCCGCCGTGGCATCGGCCTGTGGAAGCGCGCCTTCGTCAGCGACAACTGGGTGGTCGAGGGCGATCTTTCGGAACAGGCGGCCCGGGGCCGCTATCTGGCCGAGGCGCTGGGCCATTGCGGCGAATGTCACACGCCGCGCAACCGCGCCGGGGCGCTCTTGACCGAGGCGTGGCTGGGCGGCGCCGCGAACCCGTCGGGCGACGGCCGTATCCCGAACATCACGCCGGGCGGGCTCGACTGGTCGGAAAGCAACATCGCCGCCTACCTGCGCAGCGGCTTCACCCCGTCCTACGACGTGGCGGGGGGCGAGATGACGGCGGTGATCGACAAGCTCGGGCAGTTGCCCGATGCCGAGACGGCGGCGCTGGCCGCCTATCTCAAGGCCGTGCCGCCGGTCGCGCAGACCGACGGCTGAGTGCGGCGGGGGCGCCGGTCAGGCGCCCTCTTTCTCCAGCTTTTCCAGACGGCGGTTCCGCGCCTCCTGCAACTGGGCGAAATCGTCGCCGGCATGGTAGGACGACCGCGTCAGCGGCGTGGCCGACACCATCAGGAAGCCCTTGCCATAGGCCGACTTTTCGTAAGAGGCGAACTCTTCCGGCGTGACGAAGCGGTCGACGGCGTGGTGCTTGGGGGTCGGCTGCAGGTACTGGCCGACGGTCAGAAAATCGACATCGGCGGCGCGCATGTCGTCCATCACCTGCCGCACCTCTTCCGCGCGCTCGCCGAGACCGACCATGATGCCCGACTTGGTGAACATCGACGGATCGATTTCCTTCACGCGCTGCAGGACCCGCAACGAGTGGAAGTAGCGCGCGCCGGGCCGCACCGAGGGGTACAGGCCGGGCACCGTTTCAAGGTTGTGGTTGAACACGTCCGGCTTGGCGGCAACCACGATTTCGAGCGATCCCGGTGCCGATTTCAGGAAGTCGGGCGTGAGGATCTCGATCGTGGTGCCCGGCGATTGCCGGCGGATCGCGCGGATCGTCTGGGCGAAATGCTCGGCGCCGCCGTCATCCACGTCGTCGCGGTCGACCGACGTGATCACGACGTGGTTCAGGCCCAGCTTCTTCACCGCGTCGGCGACCCGGCCGGGTTCGAACACGTCCAGCGAGTCCGGGCGGCCGGTGGCGACGTTGCAGAAGGTGCAGCCCCGCGTGCAGACCTCGCCCATGATCATCATCGTGGCGTGGCCCTGGCTCCAGCATTCGCCCACGTTCGGGCAGCCGGCCTCTTCGCACACCGTCGAGAGGTTGTGCTCGCGCATGATCGCCTTGGTCTCGGTATAACCGGAACCGGACGGCGCCTTCACGCGAATCCACGACGGTTTCTTGGGTTGGGCGTTGTCGGGGCGATGCGCCTTCTCGGGATGACGCTCGCCGGGTATCTTGAGATCGCGCGGCATGATGTCCTCGATTTTGCCCTTACCTATTGCGGTCCGAGCCTTTTGTCCATCATGCCGCGAGACTTGCGGCCGCGACCTGACCGCTCAGGCGAAGCCGAAGTAGTCGTCGGGCGACTGCGTGACGACCGTGATGTCGGCCCAATCGCCCCAGTTTTCGCCGTCCGAGGCTCGCATTTCGACCGTCGTCTCGCCCACGTGATCGTCGGCACGCACGCGCAGCCGCTCGAAATCGTCGGCTGCGATGATCACGCCGTCCGTGGCGTCGATCACACCCTCGCCGCGCATCCGGAAGTTGTGGTGCCCCTCGTCGTCGCGAATCTCGTAGAAGGCGATCGTGTCACCGTCGGACTCATCGGTCTCGGTGTGCTTGGCCAGCTTTTCGCGCCAGGCGCCGCGCGCACGGGCGACGAATATGTCGTCGACGGTGATGCTCGGTCCGATATCGACGGTCTGCGACGCCGACTGCACGCCTTGGCCGCCGTTGTCGATGTCGAGGCTGCCACCGGTGCTGGCGAAGTTCTGCGACACCATGACGGCGTCGTAGCCCGCGAAGTTGCCCCGCTCGACCCCGATGCCCATGACGTCGAGATCCGGGTTCAGGATGTTGGCGCGGTGACCGGGCGAATTCATCAGGCTCTCGTGCAGGTCCTCGACATCGTCGCGGATACCACGCTCACCCCGTTCGCTCTGCCAGGCGATGTTCTCGGCCCACCGCCAGCTGCCGTCGAAGTCGAAGCCGGCGTCGGACATCCGCTCGCCCGCCGACGATCCGCCCGCGCCGGTGTGCGAGAACCGGTCGGTGTCGAGCATCCAGTCGCTGTGGGTCTCGGCGCTTTCGTTCAGGTTCAACTCCAACTTGAGCGGCGGAGCCCCGACCTTCGCGCGCTCGTCATTCACCAGTTCGAGCATCATCCGCTCGACGTTGCTTGCAACGGACATTCGATCCCTCCATCTGCGTCCGCTGCCCGGATACAAGCCACGCGCGTCTTGCCAACCGATGGTTGAGGGTCAGCCAGTTTTGGGCGGCCCGCCGCCAGCACGGTGCGCCCGCTGGCAGAGAGATGCCGAAACCTCAGGCCGAGCGTGCGCGGACGCCCTCGCCCGCCTCCCTGAGCACGCCGGCGAGGTTCTTCATCCACCCGTCGTCGGTCGAGCTTTCGCGCCGCACCAGCGCCAGGTCGCGCCTCGGCTCCGGCGCCGCGAAACGCATCAGGCGCAGGTTCGGCGCGGCCGCCGATTCGCTCGCCGCCGCCAGCTCCGGCAGCAGCGTCACGCCGAACCCTGCCGCCACCAGCCCGCAGAGCGTCGACAGCGACGAGGCCCCCAGATCGACCTGCCGCCGCCGGGGCAGCCCGCAGACCTCGAGCGCCTGGTCGGCCAGGCAGTGCCCCTCGTCCAGGAGCAGCAGCTGATCCGAAGAGATCTCCTGCGGGCGCAGGGCGTCGGATCGATGACGCCACCTGTTCAGCGTGCCCTCGGATCCCGCCAGCAGGAAGGTGTCCGGGAACAGAGGCTCCCATGTCAGCCCCTCGCGCTGGACCGGCAGCGCGACGATGGCGGCATCCACCCGGCCCCGTTGGAGCGCGTCGATCAGCACCTCGGTCTGCGCCTCGCGCACACGGATATCCAGCGTCACGTCCTGCGCCCTGAGCCGTGCCAGGGCCAGCGGCAGAAGATACGGCGCCACCGTCGGGATCACGCCCAGGTGCAACCGCCCCGACAGCCCGTCCTGCCAGCGTACGGCCTGTTCCAGGTCGTCGACCTCGGCCAGGATCCGGCGGGCGCGGCTCAGCACCTCCTGCCCCGCCCGGGTCACCCGGGTCTCGCGCGGCAGCCGCTCCACCAGCGTCACGCCGAGGCTGCGTTCGAGCTCCTTGATCTGCTGGGACAGGGCCGGCTGGCTGACATGGGCCATCTCTGCGGCGTGTCCAAAGCTGCCGGCCTCGGCCAGGGCGGCGAAGTACTGGAGCTGACGAAGGGAGATGCGCATAGGCATTTCTTATCGCAGCAAGCGATAAATGCAATTTCTCTTTATTGCGATTATCGCCATATAACCTCGAGGACCATTCACCTGAGGAGGCGACCCATGGCTGACAAGCCGACCCTGACGACGAGCGCCGGCGCGCCGTACGTCTCGAACGACACCTCGAAGACGGCCGGCCCGCGCGGCCCGGTCATGCTGGAGGATTACCAGCTGATCGAAAAGCTCGCCCACCAGAACCGTGAGCGCATCCCCGAGCGCGTGGTGCACGCCAAGGGCTGGGGCGCCCAGGGCACGTTCACCGTCACCCACGACATCACCAAGTACACCTGCGCCAAGGTGTTCTCCGAGATCGGCAAGACGACCGAGGTGCTGAGCCGCTGGTCCACCGTCGCCGGTGAGCAGGGCGCGGCCGACGCCGAGCGCGACGTGCGTGGCTTCAGCCTCAAGTTCTACACCGAGGACGGCAACTGGGACATGGTGGGTAACAACACCCCCATCTTCTTCGTCCGCGACGCCTACAAGTTCCCCGACTTCATCCGCACGCAGAAGCGTCACCCCAAGACCAACCTGCGCTCGCCCGAAGCCATGTTCGACTTCTGGGCGGCGCAGCCCGAATCCGTGCACCAGGTCACCATCCTGATGTCCGACCGCGGCATCCCGGTGAACCCGATGCACATGAACGGCTACGGCTCGCACACGTTCTCGATGTGGAACGCCAACGGCGAGCGGCACTGGGTCAAGTTCCACTTCAAGACCCAGCAGGGCCACAAGCACTACATCAACTCCGAGGCCGAGCGCCTGATCGGCAAGACCCGCGAATCCTACCAGGAGGACCTCTTCAACGCGATCGAAGAGGGCAACTTCCCGAAATGGACGCTCTACATCCAGGTCATGCCCGAGAAAGAGGCCGAGACCTGCGGCTTCAACCCGTTCGACCTGACGAAGGTGTGGCCGCACGGCCAGTACCCGCTGGTCGAGGTCGGCGAGCTGGAGATGAACCGCAACGTCGAGAACTACTTCCAGTACATCGAGAACGCGGCCTACTCGCCCTCGAACGTCGTGCCGGGCATCGGCTTCTCGCCGGACAAGATGCTGCAGGCGCGCGTGTTCTCGTATGCCGATGCGCACCGCTATCGCCTGGGGACCCACTACGAGGCGCTGCCGGCGAACGAGGCGAAGAACGCCAAGGTGAACCACTACCACAAAGATGGTCCGATGCGGTTCTTCACCAACGACTTCGGCAACCCGGACGCCTATTACGAGCCGAACCAGTATGACGGACCCGTGGCGAACCCGACCGTGGCCGAGCCGCCGCTCGAGATCGACGGCGACATGCAGCGCTACAAGCAGGAGACCGCGGACGAGGACTTCGTCCAGCCCCGCGCCCTGTTCGAGCTATTCGACGACGGTCAGAAGCAGCGGCTCTTCGACAACATGGCCGCGGCCATGGGCCCCTGCTCGGACTCGGTGATGGAGCGCTGGTTCGCCGTCCTGGGTCGGGTGCATCCCGATTACGAGGCCGGTGTGCGTGCCGCCGTGAAGAAGGCGAGCGACGTCAACGCGGTGCCGGTCACCGACGACTCGCCGATCGAAGCGGCCGAGTAATCCGGGCCGACAGGAACGATAGCGCCGGGGCGCCTTTCGGGGCGCCCCGTTTTCTTGTGGTCAGCCAATCAACGGCTGGCGACCGCCATGCACGCGCTCGTAATGGCTGTGCAGCCGCTCCAGCGCGATCCGCAGCACGATCTTGCCCGACCGCGCCGCCCAGCCCAGCCGCTTCTCGACCGTCTCGAGCCCTTCGAGGAAGCAGCAGGTCCTGAGCGCGATATCCGCCAGCCCCGGCCCCAGTTCGGCCAGCGCGGCCTGAACCCGCGCGCGCGCCGCGTCCGAGCCCGGCTCGAGGCTCGTATCCCCGCCCCGGTCGATTCCCGCCGTCAGGAACCGGTCCCAGTTCTGCGCCACGCGCGGGCCCATCTGCGACAGTTCGAAATCCTCGCGCAGGCGTTCGCCGGCATCCACCATCTGCGAGCTCAGGAACGGGCTGCCGTCGCGGTCCTTGCGCCGCGCCAGCGCCGTGACCGGGCTTTCGCAGGCATTGTAACGCGCCCGCCCGCCCGTCGGGTCGGCGCCCAGGCTTCGGTGCTGCGCGCCGAAACGCGCGCCGTCCTCGCCGGCGCGCAGGCGCCTCAGGGCGGCCCGCCCCACCGGCGTCAGGCGATAGCGCGCGATCCGTCCGGTGCCGCGGGTGGCGATCCAGTCGCGCAGGGCCATCGCCTCGGCGACCTCGCGCGGGGTGATGGCGATCCGCTGGGTCTGGCCGTCGGCACATTCGCGCACCACCGCCGCCCTCTCCAGTCCGTCGGCCACGGCGAGACAGGTCCCCGGCGTAGCCAGGTGGCGCAGGATGCGCTGCGCCTCGGTATCGATCTCGTCGCCCTTCGGCGCCGCGTCGCGGTCCTGTTTCCGCTCGAGCTGGGTGGTCATCCTCTGTCCCCTCCGATGTGCCCCGTCCGCGTCGACGTTCGCGTCCGGGGCCGACAGGCCCGCGCCCATCCGGCGCAGGGCGTGATCGACAAGGGGGTCATCCCGGCGGGCCTCGATCCGGCGCACATGGCGCAGAACGGTCGAGGCGTGGCAGCCGGATTTCCGCGCAACTTCCCTCAACGACAACCCGAGCTCGGTATGCGCGAGATAGGCGCGGGCCGGTCCGGGTATCCAGTGCGGCCAGCTCCGGGCCGCTGTCTCAAGGTGCATCGCGTGATCCCCCATATTTGCCGCTCCACCAGTGTTTCCAACGGGTTATCTGTCGTTCTGCGTTCAAATCTTGAGCGCAATCGTTATCCGTTGGTTAACCTTCGAAGCGTGGTGGCCAGGATGCTGCGAGTTTGTTTACAATTTGAAGCGTCACCGCACGGTAGATCCGGGGCAACGCAACACGCCGATGGGTTGTGGTATCCCGGCGGTCCCGAAAAACGGAGACCGCCGATGACCGACCTGTCCGCCCTGCTCGACACGCTCCGCCGCCCCGCGATCCTGATCCGCGCCGCCCGTCACGCCCTGGCCGAGTACGACCGCCAGCGCGACCTCGGGCGCCTTCTGGCCGAGGGGGCGGGCCTGTCCCCCGACCGGGCGGTGCGGGATCTGCTGGCTCGGGAAGCGGAACTGGACGCCTCGCGCACCGAGGGCGCGGCGACCTATTCGATCGCGCGGCACATCGAGGTGCTCGTCGCACTGATGGCCGAGGCGCGGCTGCTGCTGTCGCGCCCCGGCGGGGCCCAGGGGATCAGCTGAAGGCGTCGGGCAGCGCGGCCTTTCGTTCGGCCACGTATGCCGCCAGCGCCTCGGCCGTGGCCGGGTCGATCTGCGGCTGCTGGTAATCCGCCAGCAGCTTGTCGACCCGCGCCGCGGCCAGCGCCTGGCTGTCGCGCGCGCCCTCTTCCTCCCATGTCTCGAACGGCTTGTAGTCGAACACGTTCGAGCGCCAGAAGGCCTCCTTGAAGTTGGCGTGGGTATGGGCGCAGCCCAGATAGTGTCCGCCGGGCCCGACCTCGCGGATGGCATCCATCGCCTGACCGTTGTCGCCCATGTCCACGCCGCGGGCGAAATGGTGCAGAACGCCAAGCTGGTCGGAATCCAGCACGAACTTCTCGTACGAGGCCACCAGCCCGCCTTCCAGCCAGCCGCACGAGTGCAGCATGAAGTTGACCCCGGCCAGAAGCCCGGTCTGCAGACTGTTCGCGGTTTCCATTCCGGCCTGCGCGTCCGGCAGCTTCGATCCGCAGAACGACCCCGCCGAGCGATATGGCACACCCAGCCGGCGGACAAGCTGCCCCATCCCGTAGGTCACGTGCGCCGCCTCGGGCGTGCCGAAGGTCGGCGCGCCCGAGTTCATGTCGATCGAGGTGACGAAGGCTCCGGCGATCACCGGGGCGCCCTTGCGCACCAGCTGGGCATAGGCCACGCCGGCCATCAGTTCGGCCAGCACCTGCGTCAGCGTGCCCGCCACCGTGGTCGGCGCCATCGCGCCGCCCACGATGAACGGCGAGACGATACAGGCCTGGTTGTTGGCGGCATAGACCTCGAGCGCGCCCATCATCGTCGCGTCGAAGGTCAGCGGCGAGTTGATGTTGATGAGTGATGTGAGGACCGTGTTCTCCTGCACGAACTCGTTGCCGAACAGCAGGCCGCACATGTCCACCGCGTCCTGCGCGCGGCTCGGCTCCGTCACCGCGCCCATGAACGGCTTGTCGCTCAGGATCATGTGGGCGTGCAGCATGTCGAAATGCCGCTTGTTGACGGGGACGTCCGTGGGCTCGCAGATCGTCCCGCCCGAGTGGTGCAGCCACTTGGACATCTGCCCCAGCTTTACGAAGTTGCGGAAATCCTCGATCGTGGCATAGCGCCGCCCGCCGGAAAGCCCGCGCACGAAGGGCGGGCCGTAGACCGGGGCGAGCACCAGGTTACGCCCGCCGATCTCGACGGATTTCTCGCGGTTTCGTGCTACTTGAGTGAATTGCGCCGGGGCGGTGGCGCAGAGCTCTCGCGCCAGGCCGCGGGGGATGCGGACGCGCTCCCCTTCGACGTCGGCGCCCGCGTCGCGCCAGCGTTGCAGAGCGCCGGGATTCTCGACGAAGTTCACGCCGATCTCGGCCAGGACCGTCTCGGCGTTGGCCTCGATCGTTTCCAGCGCCTCTTCAGTCAGCACCTCGTAGTTGGGAACGTTGCGCTCGATGAAGCGCGCCGTCTCGACCTGAACCGCCGTGCGTTCCGCGCGTCGCGCCGCGCCGCCGCCTGCGCCACGGCTCCGCCTGCGTGCTTGTGCCTCTGCCATGCGTCTGCCTCCGCTTTCCGCGTCGTGGTCCCGTTTCAACAGCACTTACCGGACGACGCCACCTGCGCCTGAGCCGTCTGCGCCACCTGAGGCCCGGAAACGACATGCGCCGGCGAATCCGTGCATGCTGCGTCTTGCGCGGACCGGCCGAGCGCCCTAAGCCCCGTGCCATGTCCGAGACCTATCACGACCGCCTCCTCATCGTCGATTTCGGCAGCCAGGTGACCCAGTTGATCGCGCGCCGGCTGCGCGAGGCACGGGTCTACTGCGAGATCCATCCCTTCGACCAGATCGACGACGCCGCGCTCGACCGGATCGCGCCACGGGCGGTGATCCTGTCCGGCGGGCCCGGCAGCGTGCCCGAGCCCGGGTCACCCCGCGCGCCGCAAAAGCTGTTCGAGATGGGGATTCCGGTGCTCGGCATCTGCTATGGCCAGCAGGTGATGATGGACCAGCTCGGCGGTGCGGTCGAATCGGGCCATCACCGCGAATTCGGCCGCGCCCGCGTGGCGCCTGCCGGCGACCACGCCGACGACCGGATCTTCGCGGGCCTGTTCGCCACCGGCGAAGAGCAGGTCTGGATGTCCCACGGCGACCGCGTCACCGCGCTGGCGCCGGGATTCGAGGTCATCGGCACCTCGCCGGGCGCCCCCTTCGCGATGGTCGCCGATTACGACCGGCACTTCTTTGCGGTGCAGTTCCACCCCGAGGTCCACCACACTCCGAACGGCCGTCGCCTGCTGGAGAACTTCACCCGCTATGCCGGTTTCACCGGCGACTGGACGATGGGCGCCTACAAGGCCGAAGCGATCGAGAAGATCCGCGCCCAGGTCGGCGACGGCAAGGTGATCTGCGGCCTGTCCGGCGGTGTCGATTCCTCGGTCGCCGCTGTCCTGATCCACGAGGCGATCGGCGATCAGCTGACCTGCGTGTTCGTCGATCACGGCCTTCTGCGCCTGAACGAGGCGGACGAGGTCGTGACCATGTTCCGCGACCACTACAACATCCCGCTCATCCACGCGGACGAAAGCGACCTGTTCCTCGATGCGCTCGAAGGCGTCAGCGACCCCGAGGTCAAACGCAAGACGATCGGCGGGCTGTTCATCGACGTGTTCCAGAAGCACGCGGGCGAGATCGGCGGCGCCGAGTTCCTTGCCCAGGGCACGCTCTACCCGGACGTGATCGAATCCGTCAGCGTCTCGGGCGGCCCGTCGGTCACCATCAAATCGCACCACAATGTCGGCGGTCTGCCGGAGAAGATGGGGCTGAAGCTGGTCGAACCGCTGCGCGACCTGTTCAAGGACGAGGTCCGCGCCCTCGGCCGCGAACTGGGCCTGCCCGACAGCTTCATCGGTCGCCACCCCTTCCCCGGCCCCGGCCTGGCCATCCGCTGCCCCGGCGAGATCAGCCGCGACAAGCTGGAGATCCTGCGGCGAGCCGACGCGGTGTTCATCGACCAGATCCGCAAGCATGGCCTCTATGACGAGATCTGGCAGGCCTATGTCGCGATCCTGCCCGTGCGCACCGTGGGCGTGATGGGCGACGGACGCACCTACGACTATGCCTGCGCGCTCCGGGCCGTGACCTCGGTCGACGGGATGACGGCGGATTTCTATCCCTTCAGCCACGACTTCCTGGGCGAGACCGCCACGCGGATCATCAACGAGGTCACCGGTATCAACCGCGTGACCTACGACATCACGTCCAAACCTCCGGGAACCATCGAATGGGAGTGATCCGGCGGCTTCTGGCCACCGGATGCGTCATCTTCCTTCTGGGCAGCGGCGGCACCGCGGCGTTCGTGCTGACCTACGCGCCGCCGGCGTTGCCGGACAACGCCGCGGCGGTGGTGGTCCTGTCCGCCGGGACCACCGCCGATGGCCGGATGACGCCCGAGACGGCGGCACGGGCGCGGTCGGGGGTCACGCTCTGGCAAGAGCTGGCGTCGGACGGAGAGGCGCCGCTTCTGGTCATGTCCGGCGGACGCGGCGGCGGCGACCCGCGCGCCAAGGCCGCGATGATGGCCGATGCCGCGCGCGATGCCGGTGTGCCGCCGGCGCGGCTCCGGGCCGAGGGCGGATCGCACTCGACCTTGCAGAACGCTCTCTTCACGCGCGACATCCTTGGCCCCATTGCCGAGGACAGGCTGATCCTCGTCTCCAGCGCCTATCACCTGCCCCGCGCATGGGCGAGCTTCCGGTGGGCGGGGATGGACGGCCTGACGCTTTACGCTGCCGACGGGCCGAACCCGCGCCTGCCGACCGTGCCGATCCTGTTGGAAGGGGTGAAATGGCCGGTCAACATCCTGCGCGCGGCGGGATATTCGGCCGCCGACGCGCTTGGTGTGCCCGAGGCCGGGCTGACGCCCCTGCTCCACTAAGCCCCCTCGCGCCCGGCTCGCGCTGCGGCTAAAGAGGGCCAGCGAGGGGGAGTGACCGGAATGACCGAGCTGAAGCGCATGGTGCCGGCGGACGCGAATCCGCTGGAAGCGGCGGCATGGATGGCGGGCGCAATCGTGTCGTTTTCCGCGATGGCCGTGGCGGGGCGCGAGGTCTCTCTCGAACTCGACACGTTCGAGATCATGACCTACCGCTCGCTCGTCGGCGTGGTGCTGGTCCTGATCGGCGCGAGCGCGTTGGGCACCTTGCGAGAGGTCAGCACGCGGCGGTTCGGACTGCACGTCGTGCGCAACGTCTTTCACTTTACCGGCCAGAACCTGTGGTTCTTCGCCATCGCGACTGCGCCGCTCGCACAGGTCTTTGCACTGGAGTTCTCGGCGCCGATCTGGGTCGCGCTGGCGGCGCCGTTCGTCCTGTCCGAGAGGCTGACGCGCACGCGGCTGATCGCGGCGCTCGTGGGGTTCGCCGGCATCCTGATCGTCGCGCGCCCGGACATGTCGGGGCTCGCCCCCGGCCTGCTTCCGGCGGCGCTGGCGGCGTTCGGCTTTGCCGGGTCGATCCTGACCACGAAGATCCTGACGCGGACCGCGACGATCACCTGCATCCTGTTCTGGCTGACCTCGATGCAGGCGGTGTTCGGGCTGGTCTGCGCGGGGCTCGACGGGTCCATCGCGCTGCCCTCGGCGGGGAACCTGCCGTGGATCGGCGTGATCGGTCTGGCCGGGCTGATGGCGCATCTGTGCCTGACGACGGCGTTGTCGGTCGCGCCCGCGACGCTGGTCGTGCCGTTCGACTTCCTGCGTCTGCCCGTGATCGCCGCGGTGGGCATGCTGATGTACGCCGAGCCGGTGGCGCTGTCGGTCGCGGTCGGCGCGGCGCTGATCTGCGGGGCGAACTATCTCAACGTCTATGCCGAGCGGCGCCGGCGGACGGGACTTGTTGCGCAAAGATGACGGGGTGTCAGGCCACGATTGCGTGACGCACCGTCATTAATTGACCGCAATCTGATGCCATCGCTAGCGTACCGGGACCACTCCGGGAGGCAACACCAACATGAAACGCATTGCAACGCTCACCGCGCTCGGCGCCCTGATCGCCGGCCAGGCCGGCGCCGGGGGTGTCGAACGCTCGGCCCAGTCCGCGGGCATCCTGTTCGAGGATGGCGACCGCGTCGAACTGAGCTTCGGCTACGTCTCGCCGGACGTGTCCGGCGAACAACTTCTGCCAGTCGGGCCGACGTCGCCGGCCGGCGCATCCTCGGGCGACATGTCCGAGGATTACAGCACGCTGGCCTTCGGCTACAAGCAACAGGTCAACGAGTCCGTCGCGCTGGCCCTGATCGTCGACAACCCGATCGGCGCCGACGTGAACTACGGCAGCGACACGCAGTATCTCTACGGCGGGGGCGCGCCCTTCGCCGCGCTCGGGCTGAACAGCTCGACCGCCGAGATCGACAGCGCCGCCGTCACCGCGCTGGCCAGCTACAAGCTGCCCTCGAACGTCACCCTGTTCGGCGGGCTTCGGGCGCAGCAGGCGTCGGGCGGAGTCTCGCTGTTCAACGGCTACGAGATGGAGACGTCGTCCGAGACGGATTACGGCTATGTCCTGGGCGCAGCCTACGAGCGTCCCGACATCGCCCTGCGCGTCGCACTGACCTACAACTCCGAGATCACGCACGATTTCTCGGCCTCCGAGACCGTGTTCGATCCGGCCACGCAGAGCGTCTCGAACTTCGACACCTCCTTCGAGACGACGGTGCCGCAATCGCTGAACCTCGAGGTGCAGTCGGGCATCGCGCCTGACACGCTGGCCTTCGGCTCGGTCCGCTGGGTCGACTGGTCCGAGTTCGACATCACGCCCTCGGTCTACAACACGGCGTATAACGGCTCGCTCGTGAACTACGACGACGACGTCATCACCTACACCGTCGGCCTCGGCCGCCGCTTCACCGAAAACTGGTCGGGGGCCGTCCTGGCCACCTACGAGGATCAGAACGGCGGCTTCTCGGGCAACCTCGGCCCGACGGACGGCCAGACCTCGGTCGGCGTCGCGGTCACCTACGAGACCGAGCGCTACGAGATCACCGGCGGCCTGCGCCACATCTGGATCGGCGATGCCCGGACCGAGGCGCCCTCGGCCCTCGACCAGCCCGCCGGCACCGCCTTCGGCGATTTCGATGACAACACCGCCATCGCTGGCGGCCTGCAGGTGGCGATCAAGTTCTGATCGAACCCTGCCGCACCACGCTTTTGGGCCCCCGCCACACCGGCGGGGGTCTTTCTTTTTTAGGGGTTCTCCGCCTGCACGGCAGACCGGCCCGCCGCGCCGTCGACCGAATCTTCGCCCTCGCGGACGCCGGAAACCGCGTGCCGGTGACATCTGGTCATACGCTCGTTCGGGCCTCAAAGCGCGCCACGCAGCGCTGCCCACCCGCGGGCCTGTGGGATTTCCGCTTCTGGCCCGCGGATTGCTCCCGTTGAACCGCAAGCCCCCTACCGTCCGCGCCGCTGGCCCGCTAGGAAAGGCCGAAGGCAGCGGAGAGGCAGGATGATCTACAACACCGCGGGGGAATGGCGGGCCGCGCAGCAGAAGCGTGTCTGCCTTTTCGGCATGTCCGGACTCGGAAAGACCCATGTCGCCGCGATGCTCCGGCGGACGGGGAACTGGTTCCACTACTCGGTCGATTACCGGATCGGCACCCGCTACATGGGTGAGCACATCGAGGACAACTTCAAGCGCGAGGCGATGAAGATCCCGCTGCTGCGCGAGCTCTTGATGACGGACTCGATCTATGTCGCCTCGAACATTACGTTCGACAACCTCGCCCCGCTGTCGGCCTACCTGGGCAAGCCGGGCGATCCGTCGAAGGGCGGCCTGCCCTTCGCCGATTACATGATCCGGCAGGAACAGCACCAGGTCGCCGAGATCTCGTCGCTGCTCGACACCGTGCCGTTCATCGACCGGGCGCGCGAGATCTACGGCTACGACAACTTCGTCTGCGACACCGGCGGCTCGATCTGCGAGGTCGTGGACCCCGAGGATCCCGAGGACCCGGTGCTGCGCGCGCTCTACGACCACACGCTGATGATCTGGATCGAGGGCAGCGACGACCACACGCAAGACCTGGTCGACCGTTTCGACCGCGCGCCAAAGCCGATGTACTACCAGCCCGAGTTCCTGCGCGAGGCCTGGGCCGAGTATCTCGAGACCAAGGGCATACCCGAGGACGAGGTCGATCCCGACGCCTTCGTGCGATGGGCCTATGCCCGCGCGCTGGCGCATCGGCAGCCGCGTTATGCCGCGATGGCGCGGAACTGGGGGATCAAGGTCAGAGCCGACGACGTCTCGCGCCTGCGGGGGCCGGCGGATTTCGTCGACCTGATCGCCGACACGCTGGCCGAGACCTGAGCGCGCTCAGATGGCGCGCAGCTCGGCCCGGAACCGCGCTGCGTTTTCCTGATAGTGCAGCGCCGACGCCCTGAGCGCGGCGCGCGCCTGATCGTCGAGCTCGCGCACGACCTTTCCCGGCGCCCCCAGGACGAGACTGCCGTCGGGAATCTCCTTGCCCTCGGTCACCAGCGCCCCCGCGCCGATCAGGCAGTTGCGGCCGATCCGGGCGCCGTTCAGAACCGTCGCGCCCATGCCGATCAGGCTTTCCTCTCCGATCGTGCAACCGTGCAGCATCGCCTTGTGGCCGATGGTGCAGTTCGCGCCGATGGTCAGGGGAAAGCCCATGTCCGTGTGCAGGACGCAGTTCTCCTGGATGTTCGTGCCGTCGCCCACGTCGATGCGTTCGTTGTCGCCGCGCAGCGTCGCGCAGAACCAGACCGAGGCCCCCGCGCCCAGAACGATGTCGCCGATGATGTTGGCGTCGGGCGCGACCCAGGCGTCCTGGGCCAGGCTGGGCGTCCGGTCGCCCAGTGCGTAGATCGTCATTTCACCCCCTCCTCGAACTCGGTCTGAAGCTTGCGGACATGGTCCACCAGCTCGGGCTGCTGGGCGCGGCGCAGGCGTTCGGCGGTCACGATGGTGATCAGCCGCTCGGCCGTCCGGTTGAGGTCGTCGTTCACCAGCACGTAGTCGTAGCCGTCCCAGTGGCTGATCTCGTCCCAGCTCTTGGTCATCCTGCGCTGGATGGTGGCCTCGTCGTCAAGCCCGCGGCTGACGAGCCGGCGGTGCAGTTCCGTGATCGAGGGCGGAAGGACGAAGATCGACAGGACATGGGGGCTGAGCGCCGAGTTCTTGATCTGCTGCGCGCCCTGCCAGTCGATGTCGAAAAGCACGTCGCAGCCGGTGTCGATCGCCTCCTGCACCGGCGCGCGGGGGGAGCCGTAGAAGTTGCCGAAGACATGGGCGTGTTCCAGCATGTCGCCGTTGGCCACGAGGCGCTTGAACACGGTTTCGGTGAGGAAGTGATAATGTTGGCCTTCGACCTCGCCCTCGCGCGGGGGGCGGGTGGTGGCCGAGACCGAGAAGCGGATCGAGGGATCCCATTCGCGCAGACGCCGCGCCAGGGTCGACTTGCCGGCCCCGGACGGCGACGACAGGATGATGAGGAGGCCGCGTCGCGCCAAGGGATTACTCCACGTTCTGAACCTGTTCGCGCATCTGATCGACGGTGGTCTTGAGGTCAAGCCCGGTCCGCGTCAGCGTGGCGTTCTGGGACTTCGAGCAAAGTGTGTTCGCCTCGCGATTGAACTCCTGCATCAGGAAGTCGAACTTGCGCCCCACCGGCCCCTCGGCGGCCAGCAGATCGCGGGCCGCCGCGACATGGGCGTCGAGCCGGTCCAGCTCTTCGGTGACGTCCTGCTTGACGGCGATCAGCGCCACCTCCTGCGCCAGCCGGTCGGGGTCCAGGCCGTCGGCCGTCTGCATCACCTTTTCCACGTTGGCGCGAAGCGTCTCGGCGACCTGCGCGCCACGGGCGGCGGCACGCTCGCGCGCCTGCGCGACGAGGGCCTCCACCGCGTCGACCTGGGCAGACAGGATGCCGCCGATGGCCGCGCCCTCGTCCGCGCGGGCGGCCACGAAGGCGTCGAGCAGCGCGGGAAGATCCGCCAGAAGTGCGTCTCGCAGGGCCTCGGCCTCGTCCGCGCTGTCCTCGGCGGCGGTGATGCCCCGCATCGTCAGGATGTCCGCCGCCCGCGTCGGCGCCAGCGCCACGCCCCGCTCGGCGGCGGCGGACTCGACCTGGGCGATCTGGGCAAGCGCCGTCTCGAGGGCGACGGCGTTGACCCCGGCCCCCGCGGCATCGCCGTCCCGTTGAAGCCGCAGCTGCAGCGTTACGTTGCCCCGCGCGACACGGGCCTGAAGCGCGGCCCGCGCCGGCTGCTCGACGCCCTCGGGACGGTCGGGAAGACGCAGCTTGAGGTCCAGTCCCCGCCCGTTGACCGAGCGCAGCTCCCACGTCCAGCTCCATCCGGTTCGCGCACCGCCGATTGTGGCGAAACCGGTCATGGAGTTGGGCATGGCGTTAACCTTTTGACGCAAATTTGCCTGATTTCGCCTCAGCGCCATGCTACTGACACTTTGTGGGGCGGAACTGGCCGCAATTCGGGTATCAGACGGGTCGGACAGCGGCAAGTTTCGCGGGTAACGAGGGCATGTGGCGGGAGTGGGCCATGACCGAGAGAAGCGAAGAGACAACGAACGTCGTGCCTCTTTTCCGTGGCACGAAAGATGGAACCGGTGACGCGGCCTGCGCCGCGGTCGAGCGGTACTGGACGCAGCTGAGCGACGGCCGCCTGATGCCGTGGCGGTCCGAGATCGATCCGCGCGGCATCGGCAGCGCGCTTGACCGCACCTTCCTTTTGGAGCGCGTGGCGCCCGGCGTGGCACGGTTCCGGGTCGCGGGCACGCACCTGACGGATCTGCTGGGCATGGACGTGCGCGGCATGCCCCTGACGATCTTTGCCGGCCCGGCGGCCCGTGACGTGTTCGCCGAGGCGGTCGAGACGGTCTGCGAGGAACCCGCGCGGGTCGAGCTGGGACTGCGCTCTCCGGTCGGGTTCCGCCGCAACAGCGTGGGCGCGCGGCTTCTCTTGCTGCCGCTGCGCGACGATGACGGGCAGTCGAACCGCATCCTCGGCTGCCTGTCGGCCACCGCCATCCCCCGGCGCGTGCCGGTCCGGTTCGACGTCACCTCGGACACGCGGCAGACGCTGATCGGATATGCCGACCACCCCGACCGGGACAGCGGCGCGGCGCGGCCCTCGCTCCGGGTCATCACCCCGGACTGAAAAGGCGCGCCGGGTTTCCCCGACGCGCCCTGAGGCCTTTCGCCGTATCTGCCGACCTTACCCGGCCGTCGCGACCTGCGGCTTGACCGCGCTGTCGCGCAGTTCTTCTGCCACGAGGAAGGCCAATTCCAGCGCCTGCGTCGCGTTGAGGCGCGGGTCGCAGGCGGTGTGGTAGCGGTCCGAGAGATCCTCGTCGGTCACGGCGCGGACGCCGCCGGTGCATTCGGTCACGTCCGATCCGGTCATCTCGAAATGGACGCCGCCGGGAACGGTGCCCTCGGACTTGTGGACGCCGAAGAACTCCTGCACCTCGCGCAGGACGCTGTCGAAGGGCCGCGTCTTGTAGCCGGTGGCCGACTTGATCGTGTTGCCGTGCATCGGGTCGCAGGACCAGACGACGTTGGCGCCCTCTTCCTGCACCGCCTTGACCAGCTTCGGCAGGTGATCGCCCACCTGCCCCGCGCCGAAGCGCGAGATCAGCGTCAGGCGGCCCGGCTCGTTCTGCGGGTTCAGCTTGGCCATCAGGACCTTCAGGTCCTCCGGCGTCAGCGAGGGGCCGCATTTCAGGCCGATCGGGTTCGCCACGCCGCGGCAGAACTCGACATGGGCGCCGTCGGGCTGCCGGGTGCGGTCGCCGATCCAGATGAAGTGGCCCGAGCCCGCGATCGTCTGGCCGGTGGTCGAATCGACCCGGCACAGCGCCTCTTCGTATTCCAGCAGCAGCGCCTCGTGGCTGGTGTAGAAGTCGACGGTGTTCAGCTCTTGGTTGGTCTCGCCGGTCAGGCCCGCCGCGGTCATGAAGTCGAGCGAGTCCTGTATGCGGTTCGCCATGTCGCGGTACTTCTCGGCCTCTTCGGTATCGGTAAAGCCGAGCGTCCAGGCGTGAACCCGGTGGATGTCGGCGAAACCGCCCTTCGAGAACGCGCGCAGCAGGTTCAGCGTCGCCGCCGCCTGGGTGTAGGCGTCGAGCATCCGCTGCGGATCGGGGATCCGCGCCTCGGGGGTGAAGTCGAACCCGTTGATGATGTCGCCGCGATAGGACGGCAGCTCGACCTCGTTCTTGGTCTCGGTCGGCGCGCTGCGCGGTTTGGCGAACTGCCCGGCCATGCGCCCGACCTTCACCGTCGGCACCTTGGCGCCGTAGGTCAGCACCATCGCCATCTGCAGCATCACCTTGAAGGTGTCGCGGATGCCGTCGCCGGTGAACTCGGCGAAGCTCTCGGCGCAGTCGCCGCCCTGCAGCAGGAACGCGCGTCCCGCCGCCGCTTCGGCCAGCTCGGCCTTCAGCGTGCGGGCCTCGCCCGCGAAGACGAGCGGCGGATATTGCGAAAGACGACGCTCCACCGCCGACAGCGCGTCGGCGTCGGTATAGTCGGGCATCTGGACCCGGGGCTTGGATCGCCAGTCGGTCTTGTGCCAGTCGCTCATCGTCTCTCTCCCGCCTTAAGAAGGTCGAGACAGCCTTATACGGAAGCCGGAACGCGGTGAAAACAGGGAAAAGGCAATTGTGTCCCCGGTCACTATTGATCCGCCCTCGCAAACCTGCTTCGCTCAAAAAAACCCGAAGGGATCGGCGGCGATGAACGTACGCAACAACCGTCTGCAAGGCTCTCAGAACGAGGTCAGGATGCGGCGGTATGTATTCGTTCTGCTTCCGGGATTCAGCCTACTCAGCTTTGCCGGCGCGATCGAGGTTCTGCGGCTGGCCAACCACATCTCGAAACGCACGCTCTACGACTGGAAACTGCTCAGCGACGGCGGCGCGCCGGTGCGCTGCGCGGCCAACCTGTCGTACACGCCCGACGGCGATCTCGAAGAATTGCTGCGCGAGGACACGGTGCTGTTGTGCGGCGGGATCGACGTGGGCCGCGCGGCGACCAAGAAGATGACCAACTGGCTCCGGCGCGAAGCGCGGCGCGGCGTCTCCATCGGCGGTCTGTGCACCGCGGCGCACACGATGGCCCGGGCGGGCCTGCTCGACGACAAGCGCGCCACGATCCACTGGGAAAACCACGATGGGTTCACCGAGGACTTTCCGGACGTCTCGCTGACGAAATCGGTCTATGTCCTCGACGGCAACCGGATGACGACCGCGGGCGGCACCTCTTCGATCGACCTGATGCTCAAGCTCGTGGCGCGCGACAACGGCGAGGAGCTGGCGCACGAGATCGCAGACCAGCTGATCTACAACATCGTGCGCACCGACCAGGACGTCCAACGCCTCAGCGTGCCGACCCGCATCGGCGTGCGCCACCCCAAGCTCTCCACCGTGATCCAGATGATGGAAAGCAACATCGAAGAGCCGATCAGCCCCTCGATCCTGGCGCGCGACGTGGGCATGTCGACCCGGCAGCTCGAGCGGCTGTTCCGCCGCTACCTGAACCGCTCGCCCAAGCGCTACTACATGGAGCTGAGGCTGCAGAAGGCGCGCAACCTGCTGATGCAGACCGACATGAGCGTGATCAACGTCGCGCTCGCCTGCGGCTTCGCCTCGCCCTCGCATTTCTCGAAATGCTACCGCGCGCATTACCAGACGACTCCCTACCGCGAGCGTGGCACGCAGGCCGCGCGCGCCGAAGAGGCGTGACCTGACGCACCGTCGATGCGGCGATCCGATACTTCCCATTCGGTGCGTGGCCTTCTAGGGTGCAGGCCAGAAGACCGGAAATACAGGGAGATAAGGATGAAGAAACTGCTTCTTGCCACGGCTGCGACACTGGCAGCCGTCGGAACAGCCTCGGCGCAGGACAGCGACCCGATCAAGATCGGCGTCGTCCTGGGCTTCACCGGCCCCATCGAGTCGCTGACGCCCGGCATGGCCGCGAGCGCCGAACTGGCGATGACCGAGATCAACGAGGCCGGAGGCCTGCTGGACGGCCGCATGCTCGAGCCCGTGCAGGCGGACTCGACCTGCATCGACAGCGCCGCCGCCACCGCCGCGGCCGAGCGCCTGGTGACCTCGGAAGGCGTCGCGGGCATCATGGGCGCGGACTGCTCGGGCGTGACCGGAGCGGTCCTGGCGAATGTCGCCGTACCGAACGGCGTCGCGATGATCTCGCCCTCGGCCACCTCGCCTGCGCTGTCCAACGCCGAGGATGACGGGCTGTTCTTCCGCACCGCGCCGTCCGACGCCCGCCAGGGCGAGGTCATCGCGAACATCGTCCGCGAGAAGGGCGTCGAGGAAGTCGCGGTCACCTACACCAACAACGACTACGGCAAGGGCCTGTCGGATTCCTTCATCTCGAACTTCGAGGACCAGGGCGGCAGCGTCACGCTCAGCGCCCCGCACGAGGACGGCAAGGCCGACTATTCGGCCGAGATCGGCTCTCTCGCCTCGGCCGGCGGCGAGGCACTGGTCGTGCTGGGCTATGCCGACCAGGGCGGCAAGGGCGTGATCCAGTCGGCGCTCGACACCGGCGCGTTCGACACCTTCGTCATGGGTGACGGCATGTTCGCGCAGAGCCTGCTGGAGGATCTGGGACAGTACATGGAAGGCTCCTACGGCGCCGTTCCGTGGAGCGAGGGCGAAGGCGCCGAGGCGTTCGCCGAGGTGGCCAGCGCTGCCGACATCGACCCCGAGGGCACCTTTACCCGCGAAAGCTATGACGCCGCGGCGCTGCTGGCGCTGGCAATGCAGGCCGCGGGTTCGACCACCGCGAGCGAGTACGCCCCCAGCGTGATGGACGTGGCCAACGAGCCGGGCGAGAAGATCCTGCCCGGCGAGCTCGGCAAGGGTATCTCAATCCTGCAGGATGGCGGCGAGATCGACTATGTCGGCGCGACGGGCGTCGAGCTGGTCGGCCCCGGCGAGGCCGCCGGCACCTACCGCGAGTACGAGATCCAGGACGGCGATTACTCGACCGTCCAGTTCCGCTGATCGCACTATGACGTAACGGAACGGCCCGGTGGGATTTGCGCACCGGGCCGTTCTTTGACAACGGGGACCGTGTTTCGGCCGGTTCGTTGGGGACGCAGGTCGACCGGAGCCCGCGGGAACAGCAACATGATCGTCGTCACCGACATCCACAAGCATTTCGACGGATTTCACGCTGTCGACGGAGCAACGCTCGAGATCCCGACCGGTTCCATCACCGGGCTGATCGGCCCGAACGGTGCGGGCAAGACGACCCTGTTCAACGTGATCGCCGGCAACCTCGCCCCGACCTCGGGGACCGTCACGATGAACGGCGAGGACATCACCGGGCTCAAGCCGCACGCGCTGTTCGAGAAGGGTCTGCTGCGCACCTTCCAGATCGCGCACGAATTCCACTCGATGACGGTGCGCGAGAACCTGATGATGGTGCCGCCGCGCCAGACCGGCGAGACGCTGTGGAACACCTGGTTCGCTCGTGGCCGCATCGCGCGCGAGGAAGAAGCGCTGGCCCGGACCGCGGACGAGGTGCTGGACTTCCTGACGATCTCGCATCTCGCCGACGAGCGGGCCGGGAACCTGTCGGGCGGTCAGAAGAAGCTGCTGGAGCTTGGCCGGACGATGATGACCGACGCCAAGACCGTGTTCCTCGACGAGGTCGGCGCCGGGGTGAACCGGACGCTCCTGAACACGATCGGCGACGCCATCCAGCGGCTCAATCGCGAGCGCGGCTACACGTTCTGCATGATCGAGCACGACATGGAGTTCATCGGCCGCCTGTGCGACCCGGTGATCGTCATGGCCGAGGGCAAGGTCCTGGCCGAGGGCACGATCGACGACATCAAGAACGACGAGCAGGTGATCGAGGCTTATCTCGGCACCGGTCTGAAGAACAAGGCGACGGCATGACCGCACCCGCGCCCCGCCCCGGCGGCCTGCGGGACGGCCGTTGTCGTGACGTGAGTATTTTTGCGAAGATGAAGAGCGAGGGGAGCGCCACGTGAGCGAGCCGGTACTGATCGGGAGCGGGATGACCGGCGGCTACGGTGCGGCCGACATCCTGCACGACTGCACGATCGCCGTGGAGAAGGGCCGGATCTCGGTCATCGTGGGGCCGAACGGCGCCGGCAAGTCCACGGCCATGAAGGCCGTCTTCGGCATGCTGCCCCTGCGCCAGGGCGCGGTGCGGCTGGACGGACACGACATCACCGGACTGAGCCCGCAGGACCGGGTGGCGCAGGGCATGGCCTTCGTGCCGCAGACGCGGAACATCTTTCCCTCGATGACGGTCGAGGAGAACCTCGAGATGGGGGCGTTCCTGCGGCGCGACGACATCGCGGGGACGATGGAGGAGGTCTATCACCTGTTCCCGATCCTTGCCGAGAAGCGGCACCAGCCCACCGGCGAGTTGTCCGGCGGCCAGCGACAACAGGTTGCCGTGGGCCGGGCGCTGATGACCCGGCCGCGGATCCTGATGCTGGACGAGCCCACCGCCGGCGTGTCGCCGATCGTCATGGACGAGCTGTTCGACCGGATCATCGAGGTGGCGCGGACCGGCATCTCGATCCTGATGGTCGAGCAGAACGCCCGGCAGGCGCTGGAGATCGCCGATACCGGCTACGTGCTGGTGCAGGGGCGCAACGCCTATACCGGGAGCGGGGCCGAGCTTTTGGCCGATCCCGAGGTTCGGCGCAGTTTCCTGGGAGGGTGAGCGCGATGCGGAACGGGATCCGGCGCGCCCCGGCGGCGCCCCAGCTGTGGCATATCGCGGCCCGGAGCGGCCGTGCGCGGAAGGACTGAGACATGGAACCGTTGAACGCCCTCGTGGCCTTCTCGAACTTCGTGGTGATCCCGGCCACCGCCTACGGGGCCCAGCTGGCGCTTGGGGCGCTGGGGGTGACGCTGATCTACGGGATCCTGCGGTTCTCCAACTTTGCCCACGGCGACACGATGGCGTTCGGGGCGATGGGGACGATCCTTGCGACCTGGGCGCTGCAGGCCGCGGGCGTGTCGCTGGGGCCGTTGCCGACCGCCCTCTTGGCGCTGCCCGTGGGCATCGCGGCCTGCGCGGTGCTGCTGCTGCTGACCGACAAGCTGGTCTACAAGTTCTACCGCGCCCGAAAGGTATCGCCGGTGCTGCTGGTGATCGTGTCGATGGGGGTGATGTTCGTCTATAACGGGCTTGTGCGCTTCGTCATCGGCGTGGACGACCAGAATTTCGACGACGGCGCGCGCTACCTGATCGGCGCGATCCAGTTCCGGCAGATGACGGGCCTGGACGAGGGGCTGGCGATCCGCACCAGCCAGGCGATCACCGTCGTCACCGCGGTGGTGACCGTCGCCATCCTGTTCTGGTTCCTCAACCACACGCGCACCGGCAAGTCGATGCGCGCGTTCTCGGACAACGAGGACCTGGCGCTGCTGTCGGGCATCAGCCCCGACCGCGTGGTGCGGGTGACGTGGCTGATCGTGGCGGCGCTCGCGACCATCGCCGGGGTGCTTTACGGGCTGGACAAGTCGTTCAAGCCCTTCACCTACTTCCAGCTGCTGCTACCGGTCTTCGCAGCGGCGATCGTCGGCGGGCTCGGATCGCCCATCGGCGCGATCGCCGGCGGCTTCGTCATCGCCTTCTCGGAGGTGACGCTGACCTACGCGTTCAAGAAGGTGGCGAACTACCTGCTGCCCGAAAGCCTCGAGATCGACGGGCTCGCGCAGCTGCTCGCGACGGATTACAAGTTCGCCGTGAGCTTCGCGATCCTCGTCATCGTATTGCTGTTCCGGCCGACCGGCCTGTTCCGGGGGAAATCCGCATGAACCCTTCCTTGCGCACACCTCTTCTGTTCCTGGCCGTCGCCGCGTTGATCGTGCTGGTCGGCGTGCTGCAAAGCTGGAACGTCGCCCTCGGCATCCTGAACATGGGGCTCGTCAGCGCGATCATGGCGCTCGGGGTGAACATGCAATGGGGCTATGCCGGACTTTTCAACGTGGGCGTCATGGGCTTCGTGGCGCTTGGCGGGCTGGCGGCGGTCATCGTGTCGATGCCGCCCGTCGACGCCGCCTGGGCGGCCGGAGGCGCGCGGGTGATGGCGGCGATGGCCGTGGGCGCGGCGACGATCGCCGGCGCGATCTTCCTGTGGAAACGACTCGGCAGACGATCGGGCCGCGGTCTGATCGTGGCGGCGGTGCTGGCCATCGGCTTTGTCGTCTATCGCTGGCTTCTGGGGCCCGCGGTCGACGCCATCGAATCCGTCGATCCGGCGGCGACGGGCTATCTCGGCGGGCTGGGGCTGCCGATCGTCCTGGCCTGGCCCATCGGCGGTGTGCTGGCGGCCGGCGCGGCATGGATCGTCGGCAAGACGGCCCTGGGGCTTCGGTCGGATTACCTTGCCATTGCGACGCTCGGCATCGCCGAGATCATCATCGCGGTCCTCAAGAACGAGGATTGGCTGAGCCGCGGCGTCAAGAACGTCATCGGCCTGCCGCGCCCGGTTCCCTATGAGGTCGACCTGCAGAACAGCGAGGCCTTCGTGACGCGCATGAGCGACTGGGGCTTCGACCCGGTGACGGCATCGACGATCACGGTGAAGCTCGCCTATGCCGGGCTGTTCGTGCTTGTCCTGATCGTGCTGCTGTGGCTGGCGCAGGCCGCGCTGGCGTCGCCCTGGGGCCGGATGATGCGCGCGATCCGCGACAACGAGACCGCGGCCGAGGCGATGGGCAAGGACGTGACGCGCCGGCACCTGCAGGTCTTCATCCTGGGCAGCGCCCTTTGCGGTCTGGCGGGCGCGATGATGACGACGCTCGACGGGCAGCTGGTGCCGACCACCTACCAGCCGCTGCGGTTCACATTCCTGATCTGGGTGATGGTGATCGTCGGCGGATCGGGCAACAATTTCGGCGCCGTGCTGGGCGGGATCCTGATCTGGTTCCTCTGGGTCGAGGTCGAGCCACTGGGCCGCTGGGTGATGGACAACGTCACCGCCAACCTCGACGACGGCATCCTGAAACAGCGGCTGATCGACAGCGCGGCGCATATGCGTCTTCTGACGATGGGCGTGCTGATGCTGGTCGTGCTGCGCTTTGCCCCGCGCGGCCTGATCCCCGAACGGTGACGCGGGCGCCGGCCCTTCTGCTTCTTGCGGCCGGGGCCGGGGCACGCATGCGCGGTCGCGACAAGCTTCTCGAAGAGATCGACGGCGTGCCGTTGCTGCGGCGGCAGGCGGAGGCGGCCTGCTCCACCGGGGCCCCGGTTATCGTTGCGTTGCCTCGGGACGCGCCTGCGCGCGTGGCGGCGCTGGACGGGATGCCGGTCAGCCGCGTCGAAGTGGAGGATGCCGCGTCCGGGATGGCCGCGTCTCTGGTCGCGGCCTGCGCGGCGGCGCCCGAGGCGCGCGGCGTCATGATCGTTCTCTGCGACATGCCGGAGCTGACCGGTGCCGATCTGTCGGCGCTCATCGCGGGCTGGGACGGAGAGGCGATCCTGCGGGCGGCGGCAGAGGACGGGACGCCGGGGCATCCGGTGATCTTTCCCGCGGACCTTCGGCCCGAATTGCTGGCGTTGCGCGGGGATACCGGCGCGCGTGACGTGTTGCGTCGCCATGCGGGGCGGATCGTGACGATGCCCCTGCCCGGCCGCCGCGCCGTGACCGACCTCGACACGCCCGAGGCGTGGGAGGCGTGGCGGCGCGGGCGGAACTAGGACCCCTCGGCCAGCAGCCGCGCCTCGTGCCGGCGCAGGGTGCGTCGTGCCGCGCCGTAGGAGTCGGTGCCCTCGGACTTCGCCAGGTCCGGGAACAGTTTCAGGATCTCGCCACGCTGCGCCGCACCGATGCCGCGGAGGGAATAGTCGCCGGGCTGGAAGCTTTCGCTCCACGCGCCGTTGGCGAGGATGACCTCGTGATGGTCGAACAGAATGTGGTGATAGCTGGTATCCTGCGTCGCCGCAGGTTCGATGCCGGGCATCGCGGTCAGGTGCTTGGCCGCGGCCAGCACCTCGCGCTCGTCGAAATAGATCGCGGCGCGTTCGCTGCACAGAAGCATCCGGTGGCACGGCGACACCATCATGTCGCGCTCGGGCAGGCCGTGGCCCAGGGCGCCCTGCCGGATCATCACCGGGCGCAGGGACGCGTCGGCGGCGATCTCGGCCGACGACAGGTCGCGACGCCCGGTCCAGCGAACCCGCTGCACGCCGTTGTCGCGGGTAAAGACGCGGTCGCCTTCGCGCAGGGTCTCGACCGGAACCTCGCCGCGCGGGGTGGCGATCGCGGTGCCGGGGGTAAAGCAGATGGCCACGTTCTCGATGTCGGAGAAGTGGATCGTGCGGCTGAAATTACCGCCCTCGTCACGGACACGCAGCGTGCCGCTTTCCTTGTGCGGGTCGTAGGACAGGCGGTAATCGTCGGGATCGAGTCCGCTGAGGTCGAGCGTATCGTAATCGTCCCCGCCGCCGCCGCCGTGGATCCGGCCGTTTCCGGCGAAGGGTTGAATCACGAAGGTGTCGCGGTCGTCGCCGCCATGCAGCCAGTCGCCGTCGGTCACGCCCACGATGGTGTCGTTGCCGTCGCCGCCCTGGACCGTGTCGGCATCGGCGCCGCCGGACAGCCGGTCGTCGCCGTCGCCGCCGCGAATGTCGTCCTGCCCTTGGCCGCCGTTGATGGTGTCGTCGCCGTCACCGCCGCGCAGCCGGTCGACGCCGTCGCCGCCTTCGATGCTGTCATCGCCCGGCCCGCCGGTGACGAGATCCTGTCCGTCGCCGCCGCGCAACGTGTCCGCGCCCTCGCCGCCCGAGATCGTGTCGTCGCCATCGCCGCCTTCGACCAGGTCGGCGCCGCGGCCGCCGTCGAGGGTATCCTGACCGTTCAGCCCGCGCAGCGTGTCGTCGCCGTCGGTGCCGTCGATCGTGTCATTGTTCGAGGTGCCGGTTCGTTCCGCCATTCTGGCATACCTTCCACCTGGCCCCGGTCCGTCGCCGAAGCATTTACGGTGACCTAACCGAGTAAAGATTTACGAAATGTTTATAGGGTGGCGCTACGTCACCTCCAACGCCCTGCGTTGTCTGAATGTGCTCCAGCCGTGTTGACGCGACGGAATGTCTGTCCGACCGCGTCTCATCGAACGCCTGAGATATACAAAGTCCACTCATGCGCATGACTGTCGCTCCACCCGCGTCAGTCTGGTGCGAGCGCTGACCCCGCTGCATTGCCGTTTGCATGACAGTCCTCCGAATGAGGGCGCGATTGTTGATCCATAATTCGGAAACTCACCCGAATCGTCGCATTTTCGCGCTTGGGGTGAGCACTTGCCCGACACGACCATCCGGCTAATCCGCAAGAAGCTCCGCCTCGTGCCGCTTCAGCGTGCGGCGGGCCGAGGCAAAACTCTCACGGCCTTCGATCCGCTCGAGATCGGGAAACAGCTCGAACAACTCGCTGCGCTGCGCGTTGCCCAGCCCTCTCAGGGAATAGTCGCCGGGCTGGAAGCTTTCGGTCCACGCACCGTTGGACAGGACAACCTCGTGCCGGTCGAACAGGAAGTGCAGGTATTCCACGCCCAGCGATTGCGCAAAGTTGATGTCGGCGCCGTTGACCAGGTGCTTGGCCGCGACGAGAACCTCCCGTTCGTCGAAATACAGCTCGGTCCGGTCGCTTGCGACGAGGACCCGGTGGTTCGGGCTGACCAGCATGTCGCGCTCGGGCAATCCCCGGCCAAGCGCACCGGCCCGGATCATCACCGGCCGCAGGGTCGGCTGCGAGGAAAGCGCCGGAAAGCCGAGACGCTTGTGCCCGGTCCAGCGGATCTCCTGCATTCCGTTGTCCCGCGTGATCACCTTGTCGCCGACCCGCAGGCTTTCGACCGGTCGCTCGCCCTTCGGCGTGGCGATCAGCGTGCCGGGGGTGAAACAGGGCACGATCTCTTCGATGTTCTCGAAGTGGACCGAGCCGAGCATCTTTCCGCCATCGTCGAAATAGACGACATCGCCGTCGATCCCGTTGCCGTCGATGTCGGTGACGACGTTGCGCAACGCGTACCGGCCGCCGTCATCGAGCGTTCCGCCAAGGTCCAGCACGTCCCGGTCATCGCCGCCGGCGCCGCCATGGATGACGTCACCGACGCTCACCGAACCGATCGTATCGGCATCGTCGCCGCCGTGGATCGTGTCAACTCCGGTCCCGCCGAGGATCAGGTCGTCGCCGGCGCCGCCGTGGATCGTGTCGTGGCCCGCGCCGCCCGCCAGCGTGTCGTTGCCGCCATCGCCCGACAGCTTGTCGTCGCCCACCTGTCCGTAGAGCGCGTCGTCGCCGGCGCCGCCGGAGAGATCGTCGTTCCCGGCACTGGGGACCACGCCCGGCGCGTTGAAATACACGTCCGTGACGTTCACGCCGGAATTGTCCGGGCCGGCCTGGTCGTGATGAATGAAGATGCGCGACACCGGCCCCGCGGCCTGGACCCTGAGCGAATAGTCCGCGGACTCGTCGCACTGGTAGCCGCCGGTGCTGCTGGCCGTGTCGACTCCGGCGAAACCGTCGCCGCCGCCGTCGCTCAGCGTCAGCCGCGCGCCGCCGGTCAACGTCACGTGCACGCGGTTGCCGGCGGCGTCGAAGGCCGCGACCCGGACCACGCCATCGCCGTCGATGTCATTGATCCGGAAGTCCACGTCGCTGACCTCGGCCGCCGCGCCGCCGTCGGGGTCCGCGAAGCGCAGCTGGTAGGTTGCGCTGCCGTCGTCGCCGCGGGCTTCGGACACGAGCGAGCTGTCGCGGTCGATCTCCTCGTCGCCGGTGCGGATGCCGTCGACGTTCTGCGCGGTCGCCTCGAAGTTCGTCGTTGCGTGGCCGGTGCGGCCGATCTGCGCGAACGAGACGTTCACGCTGCCGGTTTTCTGGGTGAAATCCGAGATACGGTCGCCGTCGTCGATCCCGCCATGACCGTCGGGATCCGGGGCCCTGTCCCACTCGAAGCTCTCGCGCGGGCCGACGGCGGGCGCCTCGCCCGCGTCGCCGTAGATCACATCGTTGCCGGCGCCACCCGACACCTCGTCGTCACCGGTGCCCGCAATGATCGTATCGTCGCCCGCGCTCGCGCGCACGACGTCGTCGTCCGGCGCCTCTCCGGCGAGGATGGCGTCGCCGGCATCGATCCGGTCCCCCTCGGGGTCGCCGTCATAGGCGGTGTCGATCAGGTCGTAGTCCGAGCTGCCCTCGACCACCCCGTCCAGCGGATCGGCAACGGTGTCGAAGTGGATGTCGCCGACCCCGATCTTTCCGGGATCGTGGGCGTCGGGGCCGTCGGAATGGTAGATCTTGATGGTCTCGACCGTGCCGTCGATCCGGACGCCAACCTGGGCCTCGTCGAAGTCCGTCGTGCACTCGCCTTCGATCGTGTTGCCGTGGACCGTCTGCGTGGTGACGTCGGTGAAGGTCACCGGTAGTGCGTGTCCCTCGACGTCGAACGCGAAGATCGTGACCTTGTCGTCGTGGGACCTGCCCTCGTCCACGTCGTAGAGCGCGAAGGAGACGTTCTCGACCGGCTCGGCGAATGTCAGGGCGGTGACGGAGTAATCGTCGGGCTCGGACACGAGCATGTCGGAGCCCGCGCCGTCCTCGACACGGAGTGTCCCATCACGGTCGTCGAGCGCGCCCCGGACCCGGACATCGACAGGTCCTGCGGGACCCTGGACACTGGTGGTGCGGCCGAAACCATTGAACGCGGTCCAATCGAAACGATACTCAGCCATCTCAAATCACTTCCCAGTATCACGCGTGCCGGGTCGCCACCCGTCACAATACCAACCACCGGACACCCGCTTCCTTGGCAGCGGGTGTCCTGCCAAACGCGACCGGCGCATATAGTGCCGATCAAAAGGCGTGCCGGGAGCGTCGTCCCGGCTGTGACCCGTCACCCGTTCCGCTTCTGTTCGGTTCGGGTCAACCGTCCCGCAACGGCTGTGCCGGGGCGCACCCGACACACTCCTTTTACGCAGCGCACGACGGGGTCCAAAGCAAAAAGTGTCCGAAATCGGACATCTATCGGGCGATAGCGCTTGGCAGGTGATCGGGCGCCACCGTTCAAGAGGCATGAACTAGGTGCCGTTTGGTCAACAAACTGCCTGAAGATAGGCTACCTCCGAAGAGGTAATTCTAAAGCATTAACTCTTATGATCCACGCTTTGCGCAAGAATCGAGCGAAACGGCTTGGTCGGGAGTGATCCACTGCGACGACCTGACTGTTGCCGAAACGGCGACAAGAAGTGGCGCAGAATATGGCGGCACGATGGCACGACGCTCTTGCTGAAGGGTTTATACAATCCTGCGCAGGGCACCTGAATGGCACGCCACCGGAAACGCCGCACACGCCAAATCCCCGACTCGCCGGGACCGTCAGTCGCCGATGAGGCCGCATCTATCGTGGCGCGAGCGCCCCCAGCACGTCCGCGATCTCGTCCGGCAGCCCGTCCGGTCCAAAGCGTTCGTAGATACGCTGCACGCTCGGCCTCAGGACCGCGTCGCGGTGCGCGTCATGCCTGAACAGGCTGGCGGTCAGGTAGTAGACGTAGCGCAGGACACCATGCGCCTGCGGCACGGACAGCACACTCAGCAGGCCGCGCGCTGCCTCGCTCGGATGGGTCGAATCCTCGAAGATGAGATCGAAGAACGCCCTGTTGTGCGACCGCCATTGATAGATCCGGCCGAGCGACTCCCGCAGTGCCGCCCTGTCGCCGACCGCGCGGCAGAACTGGCACTTGAGCACAAGGAAATAGGCCTCGAACTCGCTGCCCTCCTCCGTCAGCTCGAGCCCCTGGTCCAGCAGGCGCAGCGCCGTCTCGGGGTCGCCCTCCAACGCCCGGAGCTGCGCCATTGTCACGAGCGAGCCCGCGAACGAGCGGCTCGACGCATGTGCTTCTTCCGCAAGGCAGAGCGCTTCGGCCCGGCGGTCGGGATTGGCGAAATGCAACAGCTTGGCCGCCGCGATCGACAGCATCGGGTTGTCGGCGATATCGGGGTGGGCCGCGTCAAGACTGGCGCGGATCCGGGCAACATCGGCCTCGAACGCCTCGGTCCCTTCGGCCAGCATCGAAACGCCGTTCAGAATGTAGCGCGAGTGAAGTGCAATGGCACTCAGCAGTATCAGCTCGGGCGAGCCCGGCTCCCGCGAGAGAAGGACATTCAGCATCGCGTCGGTGCGGTCGCTGCCGTTGGCGTCCCCGGCAATCTCGATCGAGGCGTTGTTCATCATCACTGGTACCGGCGCGGGCATCTCTGGCAGCAACGCCAGCCCCCGCCAGAAATCCGCGACCACGTAGCGCGCGATCTCGGCCGCCGGGTCGGCATCGGCACCGACGATCCTGTGGCGCGAGACTGTGATCACGCGGCCCGTCGTCAGCTCCTTCGTCTCGAAGATCCCCTCGACGCCCCGTTCGTCGTCGTTGAGGATCACTGTGGTGCCATAGCGCGCTGCATGGAACAGCTCGGACTGGAAGGTCGGGTCGATTTGGCGCACGACCGTCTTGGAGGGGCCGAACTGCGCGGCGAAGCGGGGCGCGAAGGCATCGACGAAGCGTCGTGCGGCAAGGCTGTTCCCCGTCAGGTATTCGAGGCCCCGAACGGGACCGAACACGATATCTGCCCCGCCCTCGTCATGCGCGGGCAGACTGGTCTCGATCCACGCATAGCCGACGCCGTACCGCGTCTGGATCGGGCCATCACGGCGGCCGCCCTGCCCGCCGAACTTGCGCCGCAACCGCACGATGTAGGAGTCGATCACGCGGTCCCGCTTGTCGGAGCCGGGTTCGGTTATGACGTCCAGCAACTGGCTGCGGGTGACCGTGATGCCCGGACGGCCCGCGAGATAGCGCAGGATCTCGGCCTCGGCGGCGGTGAAGGTCACGCTGCTGCCGTCGGGGCGCAACGCGGACGAGAAGTCGTCAGAAAAGGTCAGCCCCGGACCAGGCGGGCGAGTATGGTCTGGCATTTCAAGAACTAAACAATCGGTCGCGCGGGAATTACGGAGCGCCACTTTGATACTGCCGGCGGCGACAGGCAACCACTTGGCGAGCCGAGATCCCTTACAAAGTGAATAATCTTGCAACAATTGGGTGGCTACTTTGGGCGCGGTGGGGACGCCGGGCGCCAAGACCCGGTGCTCTGAGGGTTCAAGGGACCACAACATGAAAAAGTATGACGACACTTCGCCCCTCGGCGTGAGCGGAGACAATCTGCTCGTCGTGGACTTTGCGGAAGGACGGGACGGCTCGTTGGCGAGCGCGCAGCCTGTCATCGAGGACGCGCAGGGATCGCGGCCGGGTGCCGCCGAAATCGCGCAACGCGCATCCGGTTACGGCATCATCGGGCATCACGGCTGCACGGTGGCCGCCGATCCCGAGCTTGGCCACACGGTCGTTTTCTGGCCGACGCGTGAGCGGCCCGGCCGCAAGCGCGCCCGCCCGATGGAGGACAAGGAGGTCCGCGACACCGTGTTCCGCCTGATGCGCGAGGCCGACCGCCTGGCCCCCGTCCGCGGCGAGGGGGCGAGCGCGCTGTTGGTCGCGGCGGCCTTTCTTGCGGCGCGCGACGGGCTGGACGGCGACGATCTGCAGAAACGGCTGGCCGAAAGCCTGGTGACGGCCGAGCACGCGGCACGGGTGTCGCGCCGCTTCGCCTGAGGCAACCGACCGGTTGCCGCCGATCCCGCAGGAAGGATTGGACAGGGCGCGGGCGGCATGCTCATCTCGGCGCGTGTCCTCAGAAGGAGCGTGCCCGTGCCCCGGTTTCCGACAGCCCTTCCCGTTCTGCTGATCCTGGCGGCCTGTGGCCAGCGCGGGATGTCGGTCCCCGAGGAGGACTCGCTGGGCTACATGGCAAGCCCGCCCGCCGCCTCGCCTGATTTCGCGGGCCGCGACGCAGCATACCGGCCGTATGCGCCGCGCATCCGCGAGGGGTTGCTGGCGCCGGCCAATTTCGCCGAGACCCATTCGATCGTCACCGCCCCGTGCGGCGAGGCTTGCGTGGTCGGCTTCGTGGTGGACCGCCGCGACGGCGAGGTGTTCCCGCTGCCCGTCGGCGGGGCCGAGAACTCGGCCCTGAGCCTGACCTATTCGCGCAGCAGTTCCGACCTCGAGACGCGCTGGTTCGAAGGATCGCGGACCTGCCGGGAACAGACGTTCTCGTGGACCGGTTCGGGGTTCCGCTCCCGCGGGCGCCCGTCCTCCTGCTGAGGCTATTGTCGCCGGGCGCGGACGCTTTCGGCGATGGTGCGGCGCACCGCATCGGGCTGCTCGTCGATCACGGTGGTCAGCGTCCGCAATTCGCGCCGCGTCTCGTGCAGCCGGTCGATCAGCGTCAGCACCACCGGCAGAATGTCCGCCGGGATCGCCATGTCCTTGCGAAGGTCGCACAGCAACCGCAGGCGGGCGACGTCGACCTCGTCAAAGACCGGCCCGCGCTCGCCCCGTTCCGGGCGGACCCACCCACGGCGGACCCACAGGCGCAGATCCCTCAGCGTCAGGCGCTCGACGCGGGCGACCACCGTGCGTTCATCCAGGCTCATGTCCGCCTCCTGAGTTCCGCGCGGGGATCGAAGCCGGCCTGCTTGCGCCAGCGCAGCGCGAGTTCCTCCATGTCGGGGTCGATCTTCTCGGGCAGGACGATCCGCAGCCGCACCACCTGATCGCCGGTCTCCGCCTTGGCCTTGATCCCCTTGCCCTTCAGTCGAAGCCGCCGGCCCGACGAGGCGCCCTTGGGGATCCTCATCGACACGTCGCCCCAGATCGTCGGCACCGTCACCTTGCCACCCAGCACCGCCTCGTCGACGGTGATCGGCAGCTCGACCTCGATGTCGCTGCCCTCACGTTTAAATACGGGATGGGTCGTCACGCTGACCGTCACGAGGGCGTCGCCAGCCGGTCCCTTGCCCGATCCCGGAGCGCCCTTGCCCCTGAGGCGCAGGATCTGACCCTCCTGCACGCCGGCGGGGATCGAGATCTCCAGCCGCCCGCCATCGGGCATCGTGAAGGTCCGCTTGCCACCCCGCGCGGCTTCGAGGAACTCGACCTCGACGTGATAGCGCAGGTCGGCGCCCCGCGCGTCGAAGTCGCCGCGAAAGCCGCCGCCGCCTCCGCGCCGGCCGAAAAGCTCCGAGAACAGGTCCGACATGTCGTCGTATCCTCCCGCCCCGCCGGGATCGTAGCGACGACCGGCGTTCTGGCCGGCATAATGGTGATAGAACTGCGCCTCCGGCCGCTCCTGCCCGCTCGCGTCGATCTCGCCCGCGTCGAAGCGCTTGCGCTTGTCGGCGTCGCCCAGCAGATCGTAGGCGGCGGAGACCGCCTGAAACTCGGCCTGCTTGCCGGCGTCGCCCGGATGCAGATCCGGATGCAGCGTCTTCGCGAGCTTGCGATAGGCCTTTTTGATTTCGTCCTGCGTCGCCGTCTTCGCGACACCGAGCACCTTGTAGGGATCGTCACTCACCGTCCGTCACTCCGTTTCCGCGCTCAGGTCCGCGCCATGCCGGACGCCCACTCGACGATCGCCGTCTCGGGCACCGCGCCCGCCTGCCGCCGCAATTCCCGCCCCGCGCGGAACGCGATCAGCAGGGGGATGCCCCGTATGCCATAGATCTGCCCGGCCTGCGGATAGGCCTCGGTGTCGAGCTTGGCGAACCGCGCGCGCCCCGCAAGCGTCCGCGCCGCACCGGCAAAGGCGAGCCCCATCATGCGGCACGGGCCGCACCAGGACGCCCAGAAATCGACGACCAACGGCAGTTCGTCGATCCTCACCGCCTTTTCCAGCAGGTCGAGTGAGACATCGGTCGGCGTGTCCCGGATCAGCGGCGCCCCGCAGGTGCCGCATTTCGGCCGGGCCGACAGTTTCTCGTCCGGCACCCTGTTGCCCTGCCCGCAAGACAGGCATGTCAGCCTCGTCGCCATGGGCCGTACTCTCCGCTCCCTGCCGCGTCGTACCGGCAGGTTACACGGTCCGGGCCGGCGCGGTCTTGCTCTGGATCAAGTCCGGGCCGAGATGTGCCGCCGCTTGCAGCAGGTCAGATAGGCGCCGGCGGACATCAAGGGGCGCGGCCCGGGTCTTCCGCCCGGACCACGCCGCTCCCTCCCCAACCTGTCAGGGCGACACGACGGACAGGGCCGGGCCGTCGGTCAACGGCGGCCGCCAGCGCGCTGACAGGGCGTGCGCGGCACGGGGGAGATCGTCGGTGGGTTGGGCAGAGGCCGGCGGCCGCTCGGCGGCTCCGACGCGCAAGCGATGGATCAGGCAGGGCGCGACACCGAAGTATCGCGCGATCTCCAGATCCGTCAGGCCGAGATCGGTCAGTGCCAGAACAGAGTCTCGCGGCGCCGGTCCGAGCGGACCGGTTTCCTGCGCTGTCGAATGTGCCTCGTGCATCGTGCTCCTCCTCCGTCATCCGGGATCCTTGATGCACGCCACGTGGCCTCCTCTCATTGACATTGCGCAACGGTGGCCATCTTTCGCGCCGCGGAACGCCCGTCGCCCTTCACTCCCGCGACTGAAGTATCTGCACGAGCTCCCGGAGAGAATGGTTCGCCACGTACCTGTCGTCGCCCGCCACCTCGACCAGCGCCTCGGGATCGACGATGCGAATCAGGTCCGACCGCACCAGCTTGATCGTGCCGTCATGCTCGAGCGCATGGAACGCCCGGCTGATCGACTCGGGCCGCGTGCCCAGCAGATGCGACAGGTCGGCGCGCGAGATCGGCATCTGAATCTCGATGGCGCCGCCGCGCAGTCGCAGGATGTGATCGACACTTTGAAAGCGGGTGCAGAGAACCAGCAGGAATCCCGCGATCCGCCCCGTGATCCGTTGGTTGGCGAGGATGATCATCCAGTCGCGCGCGCGGTCCAGCTCGTTGAGCATGTTGAGAAAGATCAGCCGGTCAAGTTCCGGCGAGTCCGCCAGCAGCGCCTCGAAGGCCGGCCTTGGGATCATGCAGAGCTCGGCCCAGGTCGCGGCCTCGATCCCGAAATGCATCGGGCCGTTGTAGAGCCGTCCGAACATGTCGCCCTCGACCAGCAGGCCGACGATGTGCTCGCGCCCGTCCGGCAGGGTCTTCTGCATGCGCAGCACGCCCTGCTTGACGAAGCCGACATAGTTCGGCTCGTCGTCGGAGTGGATCACGGTCTGCTCGGGATCGTAGGGCCGGACGCGGCAGACCGCCTCCAGTCTTTGAAGCGTGGCGTCCGGCAGATCCTTCAGCTGGGAGATGGTGCCGAGATGGCAGGCGCCGCTGCGTGAATTGGTTCGTTTGCCGACCATAGGCGCCCCCGGGAAAGCCCCCATACGCCACGCGGTGCCTCCCCCGGGGCGGAAAGGCGCGCGGCGGCCTTCCCGGGTCCGAAAGTACGACACCGGTCACATCGCTTCAACGCTCCTGTCGCGCCCACCCCGGTGCGCAGGCAGCGGGCCTACCGATGGTGCGCCGCGACCGCGCGCAGCAATTCTCCGGCAAGGCTCTGACCGACGGCATGGGCGATGTCGCCTATCCCGAGCATTCCGATCATGCGCTTGTTTTCGTCCAGCACCGGCAGCCTGCGGATTTTCTTCTGGTCCATCAGGTGTATCGCGTCCTCGAGCGTCTCGTGTGTGGTGCAGAACACGATGCCGGGCGACATGACCTGCTCGGCCAGGGTTCGGTCCGGATCGCGCCTGGCGGCGACAACGCGGATGGCCAGGTCGCGATCGGTGAGCATGCCGATCAGGCGGTCGTCCTTGCCCACGGGTACGGCGCCGATGTCGTCCGTGACCATCATCCTGGCCACCTCGCTGACCGGCATGTCCGCGCTTGCCCAGTCAGCCTTGGGATGCATCGCGTCCTCGATATTCATCTGAGTTCCTCCTTGACCCTCCGTCCATTCTCGCGCGGTGGCCGCCGGCGGCATTGACGGTGATCAAGACGCGGCCGGTCGCAATGAACGGAGGTGCCGCCTTTACTGGCCGCCGACCTGCGCGTCGGTCTGGACACGCTGGGGCGCGAGAACGGCCGAGCGCGGGAGCGCCGGGAATTTCCCTTGCATTTAAAGAGGCTTGGTGCCCGAGGTCGGACTCGAACCGACACGATGTTGCCACCGGGGGATTTTGAATTCTCACGATACCGTTTTATATCAATATCTTACATCATCTGACTCCCACCCAAACTGCCCATCGAGATGTGGGATGTGGGAGTCGTGCAACCGCCTCAGGAACTACTCGGCGACACTCCAGGTTGCCCGTCAACGTTCCATCTGACGATCGACACGGATCGATTGCTGTCGACTAAGCGGGCGACACACGCGCCCCGCATTCTGCTGCTCTACGGCTCGCTGAGAGAGCGCTCCTTCAGCCGGCTGATGACCGAGGAAGCTGCCCGCATCCTGACGCGGCTCAGGGCAGAGACCCGACCAATTGCCCGTCAAGTCTGCCTCTGCCCGACGACGGGGATGCGGATCATCCGAAGGTAAAGGAGTTGCGCGATCTCGTCACCTGGTCCGAGGGCATGGTCTGGTGCTCGCTCGAGCGGCACGGCGCGATGACCGGGATCCTAAAGACCCAGATCGACTGGATACCGCTGTCCCTCGGAGCTGTGCGGCCTACCCAAGGCAAGACGCTGGCCGTCATGCAGGTCAGCGGCGGCTCGCAGAGCTTCAACGCCGTGAACCAGTTGCGCATCCTCGGCCGATGGATGCTTTTGCTGACCATTCCGAACCAGTCGTCCACGCCGAAGGCATTTCTGGAGTTCGGCGAAACGGGCCGGATGAAGCCGTCGCCGTTCTACGATCGCATGGTCGATTTCATGGAAGAGCTGATGAAGTTCACCATCCTCACCCGTGACAACAAGACCTACCTACTGAACCGTTACAGCTAACGGAAGGAGAGCGCGGCCGAACTGTCGAAGCGCGTGAACCAGAAAGCGATCTGATCGGCGGTCTGACGTATATCCTGTTTCCGTGAGGCTAAGGTAGGTCAGACATGGCTCAAAGCCAAACTGCGGCACCGCAGCGAGCATAACCATTCGCTTCTCCGGCTGGCCTTCGCGGACGGCCCAAACTGACCGCGTTGGGAGCTATGCCCAAAAGTTGGTGACGGCTTGATCAGGCGGCGGCTTGAAGTTGCTTGATGCCGTCCTTGAAGGCAATGCCCTGGACGATCTCGGGCAGACGGTTCGCGCCGTCGAGCTTTCTCCACTTTGCTTGGGCGGACATCATGAGCCTGAAGGTCATGGCGAGGCCGGTCTTCCGGCTCAGGCACCCTTTGGCCTTGCCGGTCCGGTGCCGGACCGTCGCGAAGGGGCTCTCGATGGGATTTGATGTCCGGACGTGCTTCCAATGTTCGGCGGGGAAGTCGTAGAAGGCGAGGAGCACGTCGCGGTCCTTGGCCAGCTTGGCCGCCGCCTTGTCGTATTTCACGGCGTAGGTCTCCACGAAGAAGTCGAAGGCGGCCTCCGCGTCGGCCTTCGTCTCAGCCTGCCAGATCTCATGCAGATGCCCCTTGGCCTTGGGCTGCACGGATTTCGGCATCGCGTTGAGCACGTTGCCGGTCTTGTGGACCCAGCATCTCTGCTCACGGGTGCTGCCGAAGACTTCGCGCAGCGCCGCCCAGAACCCGAGGGCGCCGTCGCCGATGGCCAGTTCGGGGCAGCGGGCAAGGCCCCGGCGCTTCAGATCGAGCAGCAGCTCGCGCCAGCTCTGCGTGCTCTCCCGGTAGCCGTCGGTGAGGCCGAGGACCTCCTTGTGGCCCCATTCATCGGCTCCGATCAGCACCAGCACACATTGCTTCTCTTCGGCCATGCGCGGCTGGAAGTAGACACCGTCCGCCCAGATGTAGACGATGCGGCGGCTGGCAAGATCGCGACGCTGCCAGCGTTCATACTCCTCCCACCAGGCAGCCTTCAGCCGCGAGATCGTGGTCGACGACAGCCCCGCCGCGTTCGGGCCCAAGAGCGCCCCGAGCGCCTCCTGGAAGTCGCCGCTGGAGATACCCTTGAGGTAGAGCCAGGGCAGCAACTCTTCGACCGACTTCGTCTTGCGCAGGTAGGGCGGCAGGATCGACGAGGTGAACCGGATCTTCTCCAGGCTATGCCCACGGTCACGCAGCCGGGGCACCCTGACCGGCACCGGGCCGAGCCCGGTCATGACATCGCGCTCGGGCAAGTGACCGTGACGGACCAGCCGCGAGCGACCGTCTTGCGTCGTCTCCTCGGCATGCTCCGTCAGCAGCGCTGTCAGTTCCGCTTCGACGGCCTGCTCGATCAGCCGACGCGCGCCGGACCGCAGAATATCTGTCAGCGGATCGGGTGAAGTTCCCGATGGATCGGGCAGCTGCGTGATGGTAGCCTTCTTCATGTGGCATATCCCTTTCTCTTCGGAGAATTGACGGCGTCTCGACACCGCCATGATATGCCGCCCCTCAGGGGCCATCACCAACTTTCAGCTATATCTCCCGCGTTGGCCTTAGGAGGCTTCGCAGTCGCAGCATGAGTGCGCCTGTCGCGACCGGCCCAAAGCGGCCGCCCATGGCGCCCGCTAACGCCGCGCCGCAGCTGCACTGAACCGGCCATTCATGAAGGCAGCAGCATCATGCAGTAGCCTGAGGTCGGCAGCGCGGACGAAGGGTGAATTCGTTGCGCCTGCCCCAACGTCCGCTTGTAGGCTTATACGCCTGTTGCTAACATTGTTAAGATTGCCATGTTGGCCGGTCCGTAGGCGTTAACGTTAACCAACGCATGTCTTAACACGAGTTGACACATGCAAAACGAATTCGACGCGGTTTGCCATAACGATAATTTCAACGCATCAAGCCAGAGTCCCCGTGTCATCGGCGTTCAAAGCGGTGTTGCGCATGAGTTCAGCAAAATTTCACAAACTATCATTCGCCTCATTGAAAGTTTCGGTGTCGAAGGAGACGTCCACGCCGGTCGTTCCGATCAACACCTTTTTCACATCAAGCGTTTTGGTGATCAGCCGAACCTACGACAGGTTCATTTGATCCAGGCTGAGTTCTTCGACGACGTATCGGAGGAAGGGCACTTCCTTCAACCAGGTGATCTTGGTGAGAACATTACCACGCGAGGCGTCAGTTTGCTTAACCTACCAACTGGAGCGCGGCTACGACTGGGTGCCGAGGCGGAAATTGAACTCACTGGCCTCAGAAATCCTTGTCATCAAATCAACCACTTTCAAGCCGGACTACTTGACTACTGCAAGGTGGCAACGCCTGAAGGCGTGGTTCGGAAAGCAGGCGTTATGGCGATCGTCACCAAGAGTGGCGACGTGAAGCCCGGCGACCAAATTGAGGTCGATTTGCCATCCGGTCCGCAAAAGCCGTTGGTCTATAGAACCCCTCTTACTGACAAGAACTAACGCCATCACAGTTGTGGGCATCGTGTAACAACCGCAGATTTCGGCACATCGACAGTCGGGACAACGTGCTGTATCTGCCTAACAAATTAAAGCCGGCATTCGACCACAGTCGCGTGCATGTAGGTCTGGGCTCGAAGCGGACCCGCGGCAGCGCGGCGAGCTGCGATTGGCCCGACCCAGAAGGCGGGAGCGGACGGCCCTTTGCGGACATCGACTGCCACTTCAAGATGCTGCGGGCGCGCCCGCAGAGCCGACCTTCGCCGCGACTGCAAAATCGAGCCGACGGCGAACTGGTTGTCTGCGGACAAAGTTGCCGTCGCGCGCCAGTAGGCGTCATAATGTCTTCCAGCTGGCCGCTATGAAATCGGCGCGCTCGTGAATACCAGCCAGGGGAAGCTCGACGACCTCGTAGCCAAGCCGGGTATAGGTCTCGGCCATCACCTGGCCTGTCTGCTCGGCCTCTTCCCGATCCTGCTTGCGCTCGGCGTCCCGGGTGAAAATCTCGTCCCAGTACGGGGCAAGGAAGACCCGTTTGCCGTAGGGATGCAGCCGCGCCGCCGTCTCGATATGAGCTGGGACCGGCAGACCGCAGAGCGCCAGATATCCGACCACATCGGGTATTCCGCGATCCATGATAACGGTCGCATCCAATCCAAGCGCTTCCTGGTAGGAGCGCAGCTCCCATCCCAGCATTAGCTCGGCGAAGAGCGATCGATCCGCCAATCCGGACCTGATCCTTGATAATCGCCCGTCCGGCTTCCGGCATCGTTAAGAAGCCGCGTCGCGCCATCGCGTTGATCAAACTGCTTTTGCCGGAGCCGGGGCCGCCGGTCACGACGATCATATGGTCACACATGTGCCATCCTCGAATTGCTTGAATATAGGGGAAAGCGCAGGCTGCCGGGGCGATCCTTTGCTCGGCGAAGCCTACCGACGGGGAGTAACCACGACAACAGGTGCGGCCCGGTCATCCGCTGCGGCTGGCGCGAACAGCGGGAGTGCGGACAAACCGGACTCAACCAGTGGTCGCTATACATCTCAGTGAAATAATTCCATTCCCGGTGCCAGGAGACGGGATGCGAGATGGTTTATTCGCCCGTCACAGCCTGCGCGATGGCGCGGAAGTTCTCGACCCGGTGACTTTCCCAGAACAGGGTGATTCCCGCTCAGTCCGGAGTCTGCCGAAGCCACAGGAAGGCGGCAAGAATCAGGACAGCGTGCGCGGCGAGCGTCCAGAGGCCGATGCGGATAAGGCGGCGTGCAGGCTTGGTCGTGTCTCCTATCGAAGGATCAGGCGCGGATGGCACCGCGCGTCACGCGGGCGGTCCACCAGAAGATGAGGGGGGTGATCAGCGCGGTGGGGCCAAGCCACACTAAGAGATCGGGCAGGAACGCGAGGTTCACGACGGCCGCCGCGGTGATGGTGGCGATGGTGCCACCGAGCATACGGCTCAAGTGTCGCGAGATGCGCACCTTGCCGGCGACGGGTCCGCGCGCCCAGTCGCGCCAGTCAGACAGCGCCAGAGTCAGGCCGATGGAGCCGAAAACCAACAGGATCACCGGGTGCGCACCTTTGCCCATGAGCACGCCCTGCGCGCCCCAGCCCAGCATGCCGAGCCCCGAGAGCGTCATCACCGCACCGCCGGCATGGTCGAAGCGCCGAGGCTTACCGTCGCGCACCACTGCCGCCCGCCAGCCGGTAAAGACCAGGTAGAGGCTGAACACGCCCACCGCGAACAGGAACGGATTAGGGTGGACCAGGGCCAGCACCAGTGCGCTGATCCCGACGATGGCCATGGCGAGCGTGTAGATGTTACCTGAGCCCCGGTGCAGTCGGCCACCCTTGGCGCTGCCGACGGCAATGCCGGCCGCGGCCAGCGCCGCGATGCCCGCCATGATGTGCAGGAACAGGATCATCTGGATCATGGGAGAGGACTCCGATGCAGGGAAATGTGGTTTTCGTGATGCGGCGGGGATAGCGACGCTGCACCGGGCCGGGCCAGCGAAGTTGCGGAAACGGTTGGGAAATTGCGCGAACGGCATGCTAAGATACCTTCACGATGCGCGAACGACTTGCCCGCCTGTCCCTCCGCCTGGGCCCGCCGATCGGCGTGGGCCTCGTGCTGGGGCTCATCGGGCCGTTCGGGACGTTCGACCTGCTGCCCGCGGTGCCGCGGCTCGCCTATTGGCTGGCAGTCATCTCCGTGAACTGGCTGTTGGCCGATGCTGTCCTGCGCCGACTGGATGAGGTGGCGGGCGAACGGTCGCCGATGCCTTGGCTGACGGTGCCGCTCATGGGTGCCTGTTTCGCGGCAGTGCCCGCAACCGGGGTGGTGGCGCTGGCAAACGGGCTTTCGGGGATCGGCTGGCCGGACGAGGTGGTAGTCCTGTTCGGGCGGGTTTTGTTGCTGCTCGCCGCGATCTCGCTGCCCGTCTACACATGGGAGGACATGCAGGAGCGGATCGCGGCTATGCCGGAGTCCGCACCGCCCAAGAGCGCGTCGTCAGTCGCGCAGCCTGAAGAGATGGAGGCTCGACAGGCGGGCACCGTCGGCCAGTCGCTCTTTGCGGCGCGCCTGTCGGCCCCGCTTGGCGGGCAGCTCCTCTGCCTCGAGATGCAGGACCACTACCTCAAGGTTCACCATTCGGCCGGGTCGGAGATGATCCTGTGCCGCATGGAGGACGCCGTGCGCGAACTGGGTAGCCTCGGCCAACGCGTCCACCGTTCGTGGTGGGTGGCTGCCGATGCCGTGGATGGCGTCGAGCGTGACGGCCAGCGCATCCTCCTGCGATTGGCCGACGACCGCCGCGTGCCGGTGGGTCGGTCCTACCGCCGGGAACTCAAAGCGGCAGGCTGGCTATGATCATGGTTCAGCAACGCCCAAAGCTGGGGAGCTAATCATTTTTCGGTGATCGGCAACAACCAACCAATGTTGATGACCGAACCGCCCAACGTCACAGGCGCAGCGAGCGCCACGCAGCGCTCGAAGCTGACATGCGGCGGCGCGGCGGGGCACTTGCTCGGCGACCGCCAGCGCGGCGTCGCTCCGGCCCATTTGTATGTGCCGGCTGCTGTTCGCAATCGAGAATTCGGCGCGGCTTCGGAAATCGCTCATATGTATCCGGCCTGTTTGTCGGCTCGCGGGCCGTGGCCTCGATGGGGTTACGCACGCACCTTGGTCTCATTACCGGAAAGGTCAGTGATGACCATTTGGGCCGTCAGACTCTGGGGGCGTAGTTTCTCCGTTCCATGCTGTTCTCTTTCGCGAACTTCGTGATGACCGGGAAGCGGTCAGATCGCTTCCATGGTCTCATCTCTTATCGTGTCGAAGCGCGTGCCGTGACGAAGGATGCTCCACGCGATGCGGGCAAGCTTGTTGGCCAGGGCCACGGCGGCCTTGTTCCTCGGCATGCGGGAGACAGCCTGCTCGAGCCACGCGCCAAAGCTGAAGTCTTGCCAACGGTGGGGTCGCATCATAATCACCTTGGCGGCCTGCACGAAGAGCATGCGCAGGTATCGGCTTCCCCGCTTGGTGATCCGTCCCAAGATCGTGCGGCCACCCGTGCTGAACTGTCGGGGCACCAGCCCAACCCAGGCCGCGAAGTCGCGGCCCCGGTCGAAGGCCTCGCCCTGTCCGACCGCCGCGACCATGGCCGTCGAAATCATGGGCCCGATGCCCGGGATCGACATGATGTTCGCGCAACTCTCCTCCGTTTGGCTGATCTCCTCGATCTCCTTCGACACCGCCGCGATCCGGTCGTCGAGCCAAAGCCAGTCGCCGTAGAGCCCGATCAGAATACTTCACATGCGAGGAGATATCTCCTCGCGACGTTGTTCGAGGATCGTCTCGAAGGAGTTTCTCAGCGCCCGCAGTCCCGACCTGACGGTGATGCCTTGTTCGATCAGGAAGGCGCGGATCTGGTTGATGGTCGCGGTACGCCGCGAGACCAGCCGCGCCCGGACGCGATGCAGGGCCTGAAGATCGAGCTGGTCCTGAGTCTTCTCGGTCACCGTCCGGAGGTTGGGCCGCAGAGCCGCTTCGGCGATCGCCTCGGCGTCGTTGTAGTCGTTCTTCTGTCCCTTGTTGAACGGCTTCACGTAAATCGCCGGGATGATCCGCGGGTCGAACCCCATGCCGCGCAGCGTCCGGCTGACGAAATGGGCACTCAGGCAGGCCTCCATCCCGACAACACATCGCGGCAGCTTGTCGAACGTGGAATTCAAGGCGAGCCGCTTGATCTGCTTGCGCAGAACCGCCTGACCGGAGCGGTCGAACCCGACCAGGTGGAACGTATCCTTGCCGATGTCGATGCCGACAACCGCGAGGTCTTCAAGGCTTCCTGTCTTCTTCGCACACATGGCTGCTTCTCCTTTGACGCGGACGATCCCGGTTCAGGATAACCCGACGGTGGGGGAAGCAGCCGGCACATCCCATTACCGGACCTTCGACAAGATCTTCATCGCTGCGGCGCGGCTCCCCCAGAGCGGCCGTCGGATTCAGCACGCAGCATCGTTCGAGCATTTATAATTGGCTTCGCGACGACCCTTCGCCCTCGCACTATCTTCACACCGATGCAGATGACTCGAATGGTGCATATGATCTTCGCGACGGCAGCAATTCTTTTTGCCGTACTTTCCGTTACGATGCTCGAACGCCAGCGCACGGGCGTTTCGGCTGAGAAGCTTTTCCTCGCGAAGACCCCTGTCACGATCTGGCAATCCGATAGCGCGGATGGCGGTCCGCTTGTGGTCGTGGCGCACGGCTACGCAGGATCGCGGCAGATGATGCAACCGATCTCGATCGCTTTGGCGCGATCAGGTTTCGTGGTTGCCGCATTCGATTTCCACGGCCACGGTCGCAATTCCAAGCCGATGTCGGCCGATGTCACCTCTATCGAGGGCACGACGGCGCAACTGGTGACTCAGACCATCGCCGTGTCGCGCGCGGCGGTTGGCTTGCCGAGCGTGATCGGTCCGGTGTCTTTGGTCGGACATTCGATGGCGACCGACGTCGTGATCCGCGCCGCGGAGCGGATCGACGCTACCGCTGCGGTCGTCGCGATTTCGATGTACTCCGACGCCGTTACCCCCGAAGCGCCCGAAAGTTTGCTGATCGTATCAGGTGCGCGGGAACACCGGTTGCGCACGGTCGCGCTCGACCGCCTTCGCCAGCTCGATCCAGACGCGACCGAGGGAGAGACCGTCGCGCTTGGCACTGTCGAGCGTCGCGCCGTATCCGCTCCGTGGGTCGGCCATGTCGGCGTGCTCTACAGCCCGTTCACTTTGACCGAGTTGCGCGACTGGATTGCCGGTGCGACCGCACGTGAGCCTCAAGGGGCCCTGCCCCACATCGGTCCGTGGCTCTTCGCTCTATTGGCGGCGCTCGTTGCGCTGACGTGGCCGCTCAGCACGGTGCTGGGACCAACCGCGCCTCGTCCGGTGCGGCTGGGCCGTCACGCATGGGTGATACTCGCAGCGCCCATTACACCAGCTCTTCTGGCCGTGACGATTATCCCGTCGGGCGCGGGGGGGCTCGTTGCGTTCGGCGCCCTGACCGCATTCTTCGGAACCTGGGGGATAATCCAGATTGCGCTCTTGTGGCGGTCCGGAATTCGCCCGCAGAGCATCCGCTCACTGGCTGTCGTCCTTCTTCTGATCTGGGGCCTGTGCGTCTTTGCGCCTGCCCTGGACCGCTACGGGGCGGCGTTCGTGCCCACCGGCCCGCGCCTTTGGCTCATGGGCGGCCTAATGTTCGGGACCATCCCGTTCTGCTTGGCGGACGCGTTGCAGGTCGCGCGATCCGGTCGGGTTGCGGCGATGGTGCAAAGGCTCTTGCCGCTGGCAATCCTGCTCTGCGCGATGTTGATCTCCCCCCGCCTCGGCATCGGGTAGTGTCCCGTGGGATGGTGTAGGAGCGCCGACCTTCGGAGAGGTCCAAGCTTGATCAGGACGCCACAGCGGGCAGCCTTACGGTGGGAGTGTCGGTGACACGCGCAAGGGTTTCAAGGCTCATGTAGCGTCGCGCGACCGTCCACTCGTCGTTGGTCTCGAGCATCAGCGCGCCGACGAGGCGGACGATGGCCTCGTCGTTGGGGAAGATGCCGATGACGTCGGACCTGCGCTTGATCTCGCGGTTCACCCGTTCGAGTGGGTTCGTCGACGCGATCTGAGCCCAGTGTTCGCGGGGGAAGTCCATGTAGGCGAGGACGTCGT